>NZ_JACFOO010000001.1:0-2220446 GCF_016102485.1 Bartonella sp. W8122 | reverse complement strand
AAATGCGGTCAAGCCGCAACAACAACCCAAGAGAAATCAAAACGCGATCGGTTGTAACAGATTAGAAAATGCGGTCAAGCCGCAACGGGTAAATATCGTACCGCCAAGAATGGCCGGTTGTAACAGATTAGAAAATGCGGTCAAGCCGCAACATTGATGTGAGCGACTAACTCTTTCATGGGGTTATAACAGATTAGAAAATGCGGTCAAGCCGCAACGGCTGACACTGCTCCCAAAGTTGCAAAAGAATTGTAACAGATTAGAAAATGCGGTCAAGCCGCAATAGAACGCTGGTAAAACGTCGCTATACTCAATCTTTACTTACTTAATTATGTTATTCATTGATTTGTTCCTCTTATTCTGTTATATTTAAGATGCGCCGAGTAAGGAACGCCATGGCTTTTAGCGATGTGGGGATTGCATTTCCGGCCCCCCGGCGTGTTACTTTCCTTTCTGTGATATACTTCTTTTTCTGGTTTTTATCGCAATTTGTTTGTTTTATACTTCAGGAACTGTCGAGGCTTGCGGCAGGTTTCTTCTCTATCGAATGTCGGGTATCCGTTTTTTGCTTTGATACTCACTCATCATTATCAATTTTCCGATTTTATGGTGTAGGTGAGTGATTTCCGAAACAGCAGAGACGATAAGGTCTGATTATAGGTTGCTCGTTGTTAGCAAATGCTAATTTAGAAGGTGTTCCAAGCGGTGAGAGATTTAACCACTTTTCTGAATTGGCAACCCATTTGAAAATGGTTGGATTTTTACGGAAAAGCTTGGAAGACACGTCAAAAAAATCGAAAATTGCCGGTGTTATTTTAATGAAAAACGGCATTTTTTTTAAAAAAAATATCCACTTAAACCTAATAAAACAAAGGGTTAAGTGGACATCGGTTGTAACAGATTAGAAAATGCGGTCAAGCCGCAACAGTTACGTTGTCTGTTTTTATCGGAACCATGTTGTAACAGATTAGAAAATGCGGTCAAGCCGCAACCATATTTTCGGCGAGCTCAAAATATGCTTGTTGTAACAGATTAGAAAATGCGGTCAAGCCGCAACAGGAACTACGATCGTCAAACCTGATCTCTGTGTTGTAACAGATTAGAAAATGCGGTCAAGCCGCAACTTTACATCCGCGCCGTTGAACGGCTGCTTGTTGTAACAGATTAGAAAATGCGGTCAAGCCGCAACTATGTGTACCGCGTCCGGCGCCAACGCCATCGTGTTGTAACAGATTAGAAAATGGGGTCAAGCAGCAACTAGTCGTTGCTCCAAGATAGCGAAACCAATGTTGTAACAGAGTAGAAAACGCGGTCAAGTTGCGACGGAACGCCGGTAAAACTTCGTCATAATCAATCTTTACTTACTTCTTGATACTGTTTGTTGAATTTATTTTTCAATTCCAGTATATTTTTCTTGGACACCGAGCCATCCGGAGCGCCACCTTTTTGGTGTTGGGGGGGGGCGACCCAACGGTGTCGTCAAATTTTGCTTTTTCCGCTTTCTCAAAATTTCCGGCATCGTTTGAAGTAAAGTCGTTATAAATATTTCTTCCGAGCGTGTCTTTTGCAGATCGCTTAGCGAATGTTTACTGCCATAATAATTGAATGCGGAAATATAGCCATTTTGACTTTTTTAAATTCGTTTTCCAAAATTTCGTGTTCGGTGATTGAGGAATAAATTTCCGATGTCGCTTTGATATGATGCTTACGTTTACGGATTAAAACACCTTTGCCTGAACGATGAAATTACGATATTTTTTTGCCTTAAGGGGCAAGCAAATTGATCGTGCGCTTATGTGAAAATATGATTAGATTTTCAGGTAAAACGTGGACGACACGTCAAAAAAATCGAAATTTACCGGTGTTATTTTAATGAAAAACAGCATTTTTTTTAAAAAAATATCCAATTAAATCTTATAAAACAAAGGGTTAAGTGGATATCGGTTGTAACAGATTAGAAAATGCGGTCAAGCCGCAACGACACATGGACGACGTTAAACAATAAAGTGGTTGTAACAGATTAGAAAATGCGGTCAAGCCGCAATTAAACACCTGATCGACAGACGGGCCATAGAGGTTGTAACAGATTAGAAAATGCGGTCAAGCCGCAACTGCTGGCATTGCTTAATAAACTCCATACAGTTGTAACAGATTAGAAAATGCGGTCAAGCCGCAACAAAAGGCAGCGGCGAAATACACTTTAAAGGGTTGTAACAGATTAGAAAATGCGGTCAAGCCGCAACTAAACGAATGATTGAGCAGTGCGGCCTCGAGTTGTAACAGATTAGAAAATGGGGTCAAGCCGCAACTGTCATGGGGAAATCCTTTTGCTTTTCAAAAGTTGTAAAAGGTTAGAAAATGCGGTCAAGCCGCAACAGTGTCGACCGGCACAATCGCTTTCATTTTGTTGTAACAGATTAGAAAATGCGGTCAAGCCGCAACTAAAAATCGAATTAACTTCTTCAACGCTAAGTTGTAACAGATTAGAAAATGGGGTCAAGCCGCAACTATCGCGGTTATGTAGACACAATCGAACGCGTTGTAACAGATTAGAAAATGTGGTCAAGCGACTGTAGAATATGTTTTGGTTTCATCAGTGTTGTGCAGTGGATTGTTTGCTTTTTTCGTTCAAGGCATGGCCTGCATCACAGGGCAATGTGCGGAAGATGAAGAAAGCAAGTGCCGAGATGAAGCCGACGACGAAAAAGCCCGTATGAAAATCGCCAAGTTTCAATATATTGTCGTGAAAGGAGCTCGCAATTTCCAGAACCGCGCCAGCAATTGCAATGCCGAGCGCCATTGAAGCCTGTTGGGCAACGGCTGCAATCGGCGTTGCCTGACTGATGTCTTCTTTGGCGATATCGGAAAAGGCAAGGGCATTGACACCGGAGAAGAAAAGCGAGCGCAAAAAGCCGCCGAACAAAAGCACGACAATCATCAGTAAATAGGGTGTGGTGGGGTAAAACAGGCCATTGGAAGCGGTAAACATTGCCGAGACGAGAGAACCCGCCATCAACACCTTCCGAAAGCCGAAATGGGCATAAACTTCTTTTGCGCCGAACTTCATGCCAAGCGAGCCGATGGCCGCAGCAAGAACCATAAGGCCGGATTCAATCGGCGAAAGGCCAAAGGCAAGTTGCAGCATCATGGGAAGCAGGAAAGGCACGGCTCCAATGCCGAGCCGGAAAACGCTGCCGCCGATAATGGCACGTGCAAAAACCGGATCGGAAAAAAGCTTAAGGTCAAGAAGCGGAGCTGTGCGGTTTTTGGCGTGTTTGATGTAGATGGCGCCGAAAATCACGCCCAAAATGGTGACACTTATGCCGACACTTTGCGGCAAGGCGGGAAGGCTCACAATCGAAAGCCCGAAAATGAAGCCGGAAAGGCTGATTGCCGAAAGGAAAAAGCCTGTCCAATCAAGCGGGCGGATATATCTCTTTTCATTTTTTGGCAGATAGATTGATGACAGCACAAGCCCGATAAAACCGATCGGGATGTTGATGAGGAAAATCCAATGCCATGAAAAAAAGGTGGTAATGAAGCCGCCAAGCGGCGGACCTACAAGCGGGCCGACAAGGGCGGGAATGGAAAACCATTGAAAGGCAATGACAAGCTGGTTTTTCGGCGTGGATTTGACGAGAAGTAGCCGGCCGACAGGTGTCATCATTGCGCCGCCTATGCCTTGCAAAAAACGCGACAAAACAAAGGAATGGAGCGAAAAGGAAAAAGCGCAGCAAACAGAGCCTGCAAGAAAAACCACAATGGCAACACGGAAGATAATGCGCGCGGTGAAACGGTCGGAGATCCACCCGCTTATGGGAATGAAAACCGAAAGTGCCACGAGATAGGATGTCATAGCGAGTTTGAGCGCGATGGGGCTTGTGTTCAAATCGGCGGCAATGGCGGGAAGGGATGTGGAAATCACATTGGAATCCACATGTTCCATAAACAAAGCGACAGCCAGAACCATAGGAAGAATATGCATTAAATAACCCGAACCCGATTTTTGAACGATGGAACCTTTATAACCAGTGTGCCTATATAGACTGAAAAACCTTTATGACTCTAAAACCTTTATAGATGAAAAAACTGATATGGCCTAAACCGATAGAACCTGAAAACTGTTTGTGACAGAAAATCGCGACAATCCCGATACCATCATTTAGACCGACATTATCTTGACCGGTTTCAACTGTGAAGAACAGTGAGAGCGACAAAAACCGGCTTCACTTTATCGTGGTTTTTCATTTCATTCTTGACCTTGAGAGAAAAATAAATTCTTCATCACATGTGTTCATGGAAAGTCCGAAAGGGCTACACATAACATTTACGACACCTATATGTTTTATATCATTCTTTAAAAACGAAGTTTTATCCGCTTCGGGTCAATCATTTTCAAAAAAGCGCTGATGGAGCGTCCACTTGCCGCATAAAAAAACAATTGTTCTCACTAATCTGACTGAAGGCCCGATCACCAGAACGTTGCTTCTCTTTGCCATTCCGACATTGCTTTCCAATGTTTTGCAATCGCTCAACGGTTCGATCAACACAATCTGGGTGGGGCGGTTTTTGGGCGAAAGTGCACTTGCGGCAACGGCCAATGCCAATATCATCACCTTTCTTTTGTTTGCCCTTGTTTTCGGTTTCGGTATGGCGGCAACCATTATGGTTGGCCAATCCATCGGGCGCAAAGATTTGCACCGTGCGCGACAGGCTTTTGGCGCATCTATCGGCTTTTGTCTGTTTCTCTCGGTGGTTCTTGCGGTTTTGGGCTGGTTTTTTTCGCCTGAAATCCTGCGCTTTCTTGAAACACCGGCAGATGCTTTTACGCTGGCTGAAGATTATTTGCGGGTTATCTTCCTTGCTGCACCCCCCGATCTTTTGATGGTCATGATTATGATGGGGCTTCGCGGGGCAGGAGATTCCATGACGCCGCTCATTTTCATGTGCGTCAATGTTGTGCTCGATATTATTTTTAACCCCGTGCTCATCTTGGGCTTGTGGATTTTTCCGGAAATGGGCATTGCGGGGGCTGCCGCCTCGACATCGGTTTCGGGCTATCTCGCGCTTTTTGCCATGAGTATCTATATCTATGTGAAGAAATTGCCTTTGCGGCTTAAAGGGCGGGAACTCACCTATATCTGGCCGGATTTTAGCCTGATGCGCTTTATCGTGCTGAAAGGCTTCCCGATGAGTCTGCAAATGGTCATCATTGCGACATCCGGCCTTGTCATGATTGGCCTTGTCAATCAGGAAGGTGTGACCACCATTGCCGCCTATAACATCATGCAGCAATTATGGACCTATCTGCAAATGCCTTCCATGGCGGTGGGAGCGGCGGTAAGCGCAATGGTTGCACAAAATATCGGCGCCGGTCACTGGAACAGGATTTCCAAAACCACATTGATCGGCTGCGCTGCAACATTTGTCATGACAGCCATTCTGCTTGGGTTATTGCTCATTTTCGATCGGCCGGTCATTATCCTGTTTTTGGGCAATGACAGCGCGGCCGTACCAATGGCGCAGCATATTCAGGCAATTGCAAGCTGGAGCTTTCTGTTTTTCGGCCTTGCAATGGTGCTCTTTTCAACAGTTCGTGCCAATGGCGCGGTTCTTGTGCCGCTCATTTGCCTGTTCATTGCCGTCTATCCGGTGCGGCTTGGCTTCTACTACATGTTTTATGGTTCCATGAAGGCCGATGCCATTTGGTGGAGCTTCACCGTCGGTGCTTTTGCCTCGCTCATTCTGGCGCTTTGCTATTATCTTTCGGGCACATGGAAAAAACAAAAAGTGCTTTAGGTTTCTATAAGGTGTGAAGCAGCGACAGCTTGATCGCGCTTGGCTCTTCAAGCAAATTTAACAGGAAAAGCTTGCTTCAAAAGAGAGCAAAAAAGAGGGAGAAAAGCTCTTTTGTGGCAAGGGATAAAAAGCTGCTTGAAGGGAGGCCCAAGAATAAGCGGCTTAAGGCAAAATCTGCCAAAGCTGGTGGACTTTGAAGAAAGTGACGAAACAGCGAAAGGCCGGAAGCGTGCACCGTTCAGGAATTTTCAAGAATGGTTTTTGGCTTTGGTGTTTTGGGTTTGAGATATTTTTGCCCGAACACCGTTAAAATTAGCGCAAGAAAGCCGCCGACAATGGAAACATAAAAGCCGCTTTCGGGGTTAAAAGCATCAATCAGTTTTCCCGAAATGGCAGCTCCTGCAGCGACCCCCATTGCCATTCCGGTTATTCCCCACGACATGCCTTCGGTGAGTTTTTCAGGCGGTACAATTGTGTCGATCAATGACATGGCGATGATGATTGTGGGTGAACAGGCGGCACCTGCAATAAGAAGCACAATGCTCAAATTCCATAAGTTTGTAACAAGCAAGAGTGGCAATGTTGTAACCGCTGCAATGGCTGTGGCAACGAGAAGCTGTTTTGACAATGTTATGCGGGCAGGCAGTGCACCATAAACAATGCCGGCAATGAAAGAGCCTGCCGCATAAAGCACAAGTGGCAGAGCAGTGTAATTTGTCTGTTGTAGCGATTTGCCGATCGCCACGGCCGAAATTTCCGCAGTGCCGAAAATGGTGCCGACGCAAAACATAATAACTGTGAGTAGCGCAATCGAAAAAAGCCGGATAACCGAAGTGGAGCCTTTTTGCCGCTTGCCATGGGCGACCGGCTCGGTCGATTTTTGTAAGGTAAAGACTAGGCCGGCAATAAGCATGATAAGACCGGCAGCAAGCGGTCCGGCAGCCGGAAACAGATGGTTTGTAAGCTCGATCGCAATAATGGGGCCGACCATGAAGATCAATTCATCAACAATCGATTCATAGGCAAAGGCCGAACGCAAAAGCGGCGAACCATGATAGAGTTGCGACCAACGTGTGCGCACGAAAGAACCGAAACTCGGCATAAAACCGATGAGAATTGCGGCAATAATCAAGATGAAAAGCGGCGCTTTATATTGTGCGGCAATCAACAAGCCGCAAAGCGACAGAAAAGAAATAAAAAGTGCCGGACGCGCCACACGGGCTTGCCCGTATTCATCGGCAAGTTTTGATATTTGCGGCGTAATAATGGCATTGGAGAGAACATAACTTGCCGAAACGAGACCGGCAGTGGCATAGTCCAAGCCTTCAATGGCAAACATCGTCATAATGCCGATGGAAATCATCGATATCGGAATACGTGCAAATACCCCCGTTACCGAAAAGGCAACAGTGCCGGGTTTTTTGAATAATTCGCGATATATATTGGCCATGACAAATGTCCTCAAGCGCCCTTCAAAGGCGTTTCCTTCATCTATTGACATCACGTGCTTATGTCAATTTCTGCAGCCTTTAAATGAATACCGTTTATTGTGGGATGAATAGCTGCTTGAAAAACTATTTACCCATTTTGCCTGATTGGCAGGGGAAAAGCAAAATTATCTCAAAAAACATGGCAGAAACTCAAGCGTGTATTGCTCGACTGAAACGCGTGATCAATTCTGTTCAAAGCATTCTGATTGTTTTTTTCAGGAATGCGGTTGATGGATTAAAATCCTGACCATTTTGCCAAGACTATCGGTGGGAAGAAAAAAGAAGCGCGCGAGTCCCATTCGTTTTATTGGAAAAATGTAAACACAATGCGCTTACTCGCTTGTGTTGCATAGATAAAAGCGAGGCGTTGAATTCATCCGCAAAGATTTGCCGCTATGGGCTTTGAAAGCTATAGCTGAAAAATTTTTTTCTTGAACGGGGCGGATGCCATGAGCCTCAAGATTGTTAAAGGAAAATGTATCTTTGCCAGAACTTTAGTGAGACAAAAGATATTCCCGTTGAAACTGTAGCGTTTTGATGCGCGTTGGTTTTTCAATGCAGACAACGCCGGTTCACGTTCCGGCGTTACACAAAAATCATTTCAAATACGTTAGTCTGGACAATTTATGTTAGTATATCATGTTTAAAATATACAATTTTAAAATTTTAAAAGTTTACTCTTAACTTAAAAAAATAAACATATTAAAATTATTTTGAATGTATCTTGTCACATATATCATCTTTTAATTTTTGAGCTTGAATAAAGTTAACTATAAAATATGCAATAGAAAACAAACAAAATATCAAATTTAAATATTGAATAAAAATATTCGTATTAAATAATATTGTTATATTTTTATACAAATATATATAAATAGATAAGTTAAATTCACTTGTAAAAAATACAGAAATATACAATACAGTTGAAATTGAAAAAAACAATATATACGCATTTCTGATAACATTTAACCGTCTTCTAATAGCTCTGATATACTGTACATTTTTAATATTATTTAAATCAAACGTTATTATCAACCCCATACCGACCGAAAAAATTATACCAGACACATTGTAAATAGTAGATAAAACATTGTTATCCAAAGAAGCCCCAAAGCATCCGTAGATAAACAACGAAAGTAAAAAAATAGAAATTAGCCGTTTAATCTGTATCATCATTTTTTATTTCATCAATGAATCTTAACATATCGAGTCGCATCTGTTTTTCATCTAGACTACCATCGTCTGTTATACTTATATCAATTGTTTTTGTACGTTCAATTTTACTTCCATTAAATTTTCTCCCTTTTTTGTCGGTAAAAGTGATAGCATCTGAATCGTTTATATTCTTTAAAAACGTTCCATATTCCTTCTGGAAATCCTCTTTACTCATGCCGCGTGGTTTTTTAATTCGCAAAATGAGTTTCGCAGTGATGATGTCATTTTCTTCAATGTCCTTAAGTTCAGCATGGTCGGACAATATCAAAGATAATAATTTGTTTCCTAAAGAAATTAATTTTAATTTCTCATCGTGGTACACTCCCTTTTCGGAGCTACGTTCTATACCTGAATTGAGACTTATTTCCTTGAGATCTGTGAGTTTTATTTCTTTAGGTAGAATAAGTTTTGGAGTAAATATGTAAAACTGTGTATTAAGTAACCAGTTGACATAAGTTTCGAAACTGCTCTTTATATTTCTGTTACCTGAAAGGTTACAGATAAGATATTCATCTTGGATGAGAAAATAAAATCTGTTGACGTTAACGTAAGAAGATTTATGATCGTTACCATTGATAAAATCTTGAACACTAAATTTTTTCTTTGATAGCAAATCATCCGAAATGTTACCAACTTCGTTGGAACGTTTTATTCTAAGCATAGTTCCAAATAAGTGTTCTGCTCCGAATTCGTTACTTTTATCATAATTGCAACATAAATCAAATTCTTCATCTGAACTAGATGGGTTCATTGGCATCATTCGGTCTAACGAATTGTTAGTATTATCTAACTTAGTGCTAAGATCATCTAATAAGCTAGTTTTATTCATATCCTTTAACGTAATAATAAAGGCACGTAATTTCACCTTGGATGTGTTTTTCATTTTTTCCCCTTAAGGCTATATTAGATAAATATTAATAACGAAATTTATTGTATTCTCTCCAGCTTTAGGGGTAGCAAAATCTTAAAATTTATGATAGCAAAAAAAAGAGAACAAAACAAGAACAAAATAATTTTATTACACAAAAAGAAGTGTTAAACGAAGCAACTTCGCTTTTGCGAAAAAAGCTAAATTAGATTTTTCCGATGTGAGGTTTAGAAATAATATATTCAAAAATAGGAAAAATCAAATCCATAGTCTAACAGAGTAAAAATAAATAAAAGCGCTTACGATATTTTGATTTTCGTATGCTGCCCATTCAATTATTTTTAATCGTCGGTTATCTCATGCCGGAAGTCTCAGTTACCGATTAAACGAATTACAAGTTATAATGCTGAAACTACTACAAGTAACTTATTCGCCCCAAGTGCGTTCCAGAACGGAGATCCAGTTTTTCGAGGTGATTTTCTCGATCTCGTCATGGTTGAAACCGGATTTTTCCATTTCGGCCACAAGCTTCGGCAATTGTGAACAATCATGCAATTCATTCGGAATTGTTGTGCCATCGAAATCCGAACCGAGGCCGACATGTTCCACACCGACAATATCGACGATATAGCGCATGTGGTTGATAATGGTTTTAAGCGGTGTGTCGCGGTTGCGTTCGCCATCTTCGCGCAGGAATTTGACACCGAAATTGATGCCGACCAGCCCCTTGCTTTTTCCGATTGCGCGCAATTGCTCATCGGTGAGGTTACGGCTTTGATGGCTCAAGTGATAGGCGTTGGAATGGGAGGCAACAAGCGGCGCATCGCTCAATTTTGCAATGTCCCAGAAGCCTTTTTCATTCATATGCGAAAGATCAACCATAATGCCGAGCTTGTTACACTCGCGAACAAGTTTTTTGCCTGTATCTGTCAAGCCCGGTCCAATGTCGCCGGTCGAACCAAATTTGAACGGCACTCCGAAACCGAATATATTGGGTCTGCTCCAGACGGGACCGAGGCTGCGCAATCCATCCTGATAAAGGCGGGCAAGCTCTTCCAGATTTTCGCCAATAGCTTCCGCACCTTCAATATGAAAAACCGCAGCAAATTGGTGCGCCTTGATTGCTTCTTTAATATCACGCGCGGTTTTGCAAATTTTGAAACGTTCGGGTTTCAGCTTTTCAATATCATGGAGAAGCTTTGCCATTTCCATGGTGGGCTTTGTAGCGTCTTTTAACAATAATTCGGGATAGACACCGTTTTCATCCGGCTGAAGATCAACCGATGGCGGATAAACCGCACAAAGCCCGCCAATAAGGCCGCCTTTTTCAGCCTTTGGCAGGTCAAGTTCTGCACTTTCAAAACCATTGATGAAAGCCGAAGGGTCAAGGTTTTTCTCGTCGCGGATTTTGGAGAGAATGTCATTGTGCCCGTCAAAACATTGGATGAGTGTTTCAGCCATAAAAATTGCCTTATCAGAATGTGTTTTCAAATCATTATTCTTATACGCCACTATTGAGCTTTAAAACAGCAACTGACAAAAGTTTGATTGTGGGGGAATTTTCATGTCTATTTTCTGCTCGCCCCCGAACAAAGTTTTCCCTGTGTCGGGAGAGGTGCGTTTAACATTAAGGAAAACGCGAAGAAAACCTGAATGGAGCGGGCTTAGTCCGGCCGCAAGAAGGGCGGCAGAATAGGCCAAAAGCTTGACGAACAAATGCGGCAGGCTCCTCACGACGATGAGCCTTTTAAAGCATGGTTAGCTTTAACGGTTGTTTGCCATTCAAAACTCACGGTTTCAAAACATGAGTAGAGTTTTGGCTTCGAAAATTTTCGCTTTGCTAAAGTTTTGCCCGCCAAAATTTTGCCTTCGCAAAGTCTCGCCTCGACAGCCCGTAGTTTCGCCTTACCAGAGTTTTGCGTGCCGGTTTATATCTTTATAGAGGAGATAACGGAATGGTTCCGGCCCGCCCGCATAGCAGGCTTGCGGACAAAATGCGCGCAACCACATAAAATCGCCTTTTTCGACTTCCACCCAATCATCATTCAGCCGATAAACGCCTTTGCCTTGCAAGACATAAAGCCCGTGTTCCATAACGTGGGTTTCCATGAAAGGAATATGAGCGCCCGGCATAAAGGTGACAATGGCAACATTCATGTCATGGCGCATGTCGTTCATATCCATGAAACGGCTTGTCAACCATACACCCTCATGGCCTTTCATTTCGGCAGGCGTTATTTGCTGGTCGGAAGAAAAAATCGCATCAGGTTTATCAAGCCCATCCACTTTTTCATAAGCTTTGCGGATCCAGTGAAAGCGCGCGGTGGTTTTTGCTTCATTCCATAATTGATAATCTTGCCCCGCTGGAAGATAGGCAAAGCCACCTTTGTGAAGAACATGTTTTTCGCCTTCAAGCACAATGGTGAGTGCACCATCGGTCACAAAAAAGACCGCTTCCGCACGCTTGTCGTTTTCCGGATGTGTGGAGCCACCTGAAGGTTCGATCTCGCCGATATATTGGGAAAATGTTTCTGAAAAGCCGGTCATCGGGCGCGCCAACACCCAGAAGCGGGATTTTGTAAAAAACGGCAATTGGCTTGTGACAATATCCGTCATGACAGAAGCGGGCATCACCATATAGGCGTCTTTAAAGGTGGCTTTGCTGCTTAAAAGTTCGGAACGTGGTTGTAATCCGCCAAGCGGAAAATAATAGTCTTTCTCATTCATGGAATTGTTATCTCCTCTTTTGTGAGCGCTTTTTCAAAAAGTCTCACTTGTTAAAAAGTCTCTTTCGTCGCAAGCCCGGCTCGTCAAAAAGCTTTTAAAACCCCTTCAAAAATTTGCTCCAATTTTTCGTGTTTACTCGTCTTGTTCGTCAAGATTTTTAAAAAATATTTCATCTGACAATCTTTGAACCAGTTTCGCGCTGTCGCAAACAGATGTTATAATATTTACTCTGCCTCTTTTTCTTCTCCGGAAAAGTTTGGATTGCGTGGTCCAAGACTTTCTTTCATTTGTTCCATCAATACATGTTGAAACTGTTGTTCAACCGGTTTTAACACGCGGCTTGTCTGGTGAAACAATGTCAAAATGCGGTAGGCCGGATGGGTAATCACGGGAATGAAGAGAAATTCATCGTTAAACCCTTCCGGCAATTCTGTGCGGCTTAAAATGGAAACATAGTTTCCCGTTGCAACGAGTTGAACGATCAATGGAATGGATGATGTTTCGACAATCGGAACGGCGGTCACAAGCGGGGGCCCAAGCGTTTCGATGAGCGATTTCAATTTTGTGCCTTTTTCGGGAAGCACCAAAGCTTCGCCGATAATTTCGGCAAGATTGACTTTGGTTTTTCCTTGCAAGCGTTTTTCGAGACTATGACCTTTGCGAAGAAAAAGCCCAAGCGGGCATTTCACCTCTTTATCAATTGCAAAACGGGGCTGCTTTTCAATGTCATAGGCCAAAGCAAGATCGGCTTTGCCATCAAGAAGCACATTTTGTACATCTTCATTTTGCGCGGTCAATACGTTGATTTTTGTAGATTTATGGTTTTGCTGGAAGTCGACAATTGCTGAAAAAAGAAGAGTAGCAACGAGATTTTCCTCGCACACAATTGTCAAATTCTGGCGGATAACACCTTTGAGAGCTTTAATCTCGCTCAACATCCGCTCTTCATTGCGCATTGTTTCGCGGATATGTCCAAGCACCAGTTCGCCGGTGGCGGTGAGTTCCAGCCCCTTATGGCTGCGGGAAAAAACCGGTGTGCCGATTTCTTCTTCAAAGAGCTTTATTTGCCGCTGGATGGCAGAAGCGGCAACATGAAGCTTTTGTGCGGCACTCCGTATCGAGCCGGAACGTGCCACCTCGTCAAGATATTTCATCAAACGGTGTTGCAAAATGTTTAATCCCCCCTTGTCCGTTTTTTATGTTTTGGAGCTTTTCTATTTTCAACCCTTTTTGATACTCCACGGGAAGAGAAGTTTCTGGGTAAAAATAACAAGTTGGAACAAGATAAGCGATATGGCAGCCAACACAAAAAGCCCCGCCCAGGCTTGTGGTATTTTATAAATCGAGGTGGAAAGCTGGAGGAAGAAACCGATGCCCTTGTCGGCCGAAACAAATTCGGCAACAACCGCACCGATAACACATAAAGTAATGGAAATTTTCAAGGCCGAGAAAATATAGGGCACGGCATAGGGCAGGCGGATTTGCAATATTTCACGGCGAACCGGTGCGCGGAGCGATTTTGACAATTCGATAAGTTCGGGCGGTGTAGAAAGAAGCCCTGTCGAGGTGGCAATAACCAGCGGAAAAAACGAAATAAGAAAGGTGATGAGAATGCGCGGAAAGTCACCCGAACCGAAGGCAACAATGACAATCGGTGCAATGGCAACAACCGGTGTCGACTGGATAATGACCAATAACGGATAAACCGTTTTTGATAAAAGCGGCGAGCGGATAAGACAGACAGCAAGCGGCAAGGCAATCAGAATGGATACAAAAAAGCCGAGAAGTGCCACCCGCAAAGTTGCAAATATATGAACAGCCCAACGCGATCCATCAATCACATGGAAAGCTTTAAAAATTTCAACCGGCGCCGGCAGAATGAAAGAGGGAACGGCAAATACCGTCACCGCTATTTGCCAGATCACAAGAATAGCCACAATCAGCAACACTGACGGTAAAGCCGACAAGAGCGAGGAGAGGTGAAACAGCTTTATCTTCCTCATTTTAAGCGAGCTTTGGCTTGATGAGGAGGTTTCTGAGGGTGTGAGCGAAGTCATGGACCACCTTTTGGTTTGCAGTTTCGGCGTTGCGTGGCCGTCCGAGCGGCACGTCGAGTTCGGTTAAAACAGTTCCCGGCCGACCGGCGAGAACGAGTACACGGTCGGCAAGAATGGCAGCTTCATTGACAGAATGGGTAATGAACAACACGGTTTTAGGCCGGTCGGCAAAAATTCTTAAAAGTTCAAAACCCATTTCATCGCGGGTTAATGCATCAAGGGCGGAAAACGGTTCATCCATCAACAAAATATCGGGGTCGAGATGAAGCGCACGGGCAATGCCGACACGCTGCTGCATACCGCCCGACAATTCGTCCGGCATACGTTTTTCAAAACCGGTAAGACCGATCATGCGCACAAGTTCGTGGGCTTTATCAATATCGGCGGAATTGACCTTGCCGAATTTGTGTTTGATCGGAAAAGTAATATTGTCCACAATATTGAGCCATGGCAGCAGTGTCGGACGCTGAAAAACAATGCCGACATCTTCGCGTGGTTCCGTAACCGGCATCCCGAAAACTTCCACCTTGCCTTGTGTCGGCTTGAGAAGACCGGCGATCAACCGCAAAAGCGTGGATTTGCCACAACCGGAAGGACCCAATACCGCAAGAAATTCGTGATAGCGAACATCGAAACTAATATTGTGAAGCGCTTCTGTCCGCCCTGTTGATGTTGTGAAAAACTGGCTTAGCCCTTCAAAACGGATAGAGGGGGGAGAAATCGCATTGCCGGATTTCATTTCCATGGATTGCAATTGGCTTGGTGTCATTTGAAGCCCTCCAGATTTTCGGAAAAACCGGTTTTAACGGCACTTTCAGCAGTCACCGCATTCGGGTCGAGGTTTAAAGCTTCGGCAGTCTTTTGCCATGTGCGTTGAAGCTTGTCGCGACGGTAAGTGCCAAGGCCGTATTGATCTGTCTCGTCATTGTAAATGAGCTTCAATGTATCCTGAAGCGACCCTTTAACACTCTGCCGATCAAGTTCGGGAACACTTTCCATCACCGCATCCACCGCCTCATCCGGATGTTCATGCATGAATATGATCGACTGGCGATAGGCCTTGATAAAGCGGGTGAGAACCTCGGGCCGTTCGGAAATGAATTTGTCTGAGGCAATCAGCGAACTTCCATAAAGATCAAGGCCGCTTTCCACCCACGGAAAGGCTCTGATTTCTTTATGCGCAATTCTCGCCTGCTCTTCATAGCGCGTATAATCGGTGAGCCACGCAATAATCACATCGGTCTTTCCTGTTATCAACATCGGCCCCAAAGCACCGGAGTCTACCCGTGTAAGCGCAATATCATCCATGGATAAATTCTGCGTTTTCAGGAAAGGCGGCAAGAAAAGGTTGGAAGCGGTAAAAGGCGAGGTGGCAACGGCTTTGCCCTTTATGTCGGCTATCGAGTGAATGGGACTGTCGGAAAGGACATAAAACGCATGTGGCGTTTTGTTGAAAATTGCCATAACCGCGCTCACCTTCACATTTGCGCTTACACGCGCAGCCATAAGCGCGGTGATGTCGGCTGCCCCCACATCGCTCACTCCGGCAGCAATGCGGGTAATCGCGTCATTGCCGCCACGCCCGGGTTCAATGGCAACATCAAGCCCTTCGGATTTGCAAAAGCCTCTGTTCACACAAACATAAATCGCGGTTTTATCGCCACCGGGTAACCAGTCGAGTTGAAAACGCACTTTGTCAGGGGCTTTTTGAATCTCTTTGGCCTCAATCGTTTGGGAAAACAAAAGAAGCGCCAAACTCCCACAAAGAAGACTTGATGAAAGAAAACTGGCCGAAAAAAGTCTTCTTGGAAAAAGACTTTTCAAAGCAAATTTCATGGCCTGAAAACTAGCAATCGGAAAAGCTTGTTTAAAAGTTGAAAAACCTTGTCTGAGCGTTTTCGGGATAAAGCTTTTTATATCCGCCCTTTCGAGGCGCAGTATTTTTGAAGTTGCAATTTTCATTTTGCCTTCGAGGCAAGAAGTGAGGCTCATTGAAGAGCCGGTGCGAGGAAGGGAATGAAAAGCACTGTCGCTATTGTTTCGGCATTTTGCCTGCATGGACTTTTCCTCTCCCGCTTAAAAAAGCATTGCGGTTTTTTTAAAAAACCCGAAAAACCGAACGGGCATTATGAACAATTTTGAGTTATGCCATTTGTGCTGTCGGGTATTATCCGTTTTCAAAAAACCGGATAATCAGCACAAGAAAGGCGGCGTATAGACATTCAACTTACGAAACCAAGCGTATTTTTTAACCTATAGTGTCATCCTGTATTTGCCGGAAAACCTTATTCTCTCTCTTTGAAGATGTTTTTTTCTTCTTTTAAAAAAGAAAACCGGTTTTATTTCCGACACCCCAAGATTTGCACGAACAACCTTTGAAAACAAGAGAAAAAACTTAAAAAATAGGCGTTTTTAGTTATTGATTAAATTTTATGCAATTTTACAAATAAGAAAATGAAAGAATAAAAAGATCAAATAAAATCAATGATTTGAAAAAACACTATTGACCGGCTCCGGTGCAGCCTCTGCGCTTTTATTAAGCGTTCTTAAAATTCGCACGGGTTGATCTAAATTCTCTTAATACTGCTTTCGACTTTCGAGCGGGGGAAGAGTGAATTCAGGGCTTAAAAAATCAAACATAAGAACAATAAAAATCGCGCCACAAAGGGCGCGATTCTCAATGATATTCAAAGAAAAATGAAAAATTCTGTTGTTTTTCGGAAAAGCCGGTTTTGGCAATTGCCAATTATCCGTTCACCCGAATGGCTTTTAACCGGCTTTTCCCATGGCGACCGGTTGGGGTGCTGTCAATTCCTTCTCGTCAAATGATCTCAGAAGGTCATAATGATAATCGGCATCTTCGCAGAACAATTCACTGCTCACCCCATAGGCAAGTCTGCGAACACCGAATTTCAAAGCCGAAATTCCCGCCGATGCGGCAAGGCTTGGCATACCGGCAAAAGTATAAGTGAAAATGCGTTTGAGATAAGGCGCTTCACCTTTCACCTTTTCCTGAAATTGGAAGTTTTTCCCAAGATAAGGGCAGCTTGCAATCACCGCATGTTCTTCACCCGCTGGCGGGGTAAAATGGTCGCCCCAGGTTTCGATTTTATCGGCAAAACGGGCAATTTCCGGCCGCGTTTTAAGGTCGATAATCAAGCCTGTGCCGACAATCAGAAAATCGAATTTATCACTTTCATGCGGTGTGACAAGAACAAGCTTTTCACCATCCATCCGGCAGCTTTTAATGGGGCTTGCAAGTTTCAGTTCATAATTGTCGAATTTTGTGCACCGTAAATAGGAATCCTGTGTTGGCGGCTGGTTGACATCGAAGAGATATTTCATGAACTGCCATTTCTTGTCGTCATCAAGATCGGCAAAATGGCGCAAAAACCCGCTATATTCCATAAAACGGTAAGGGTTGACTGTTGGCAAAATGGAACGTCTGACAAAATGCGTTACCGATTTTGCCCCATGTTCCAAGGCTGTGGCACTATTGTCGAAAGAGGATGAACCACCACCGACAACGGCAACACGCTTGCCGGCAAGTTTGTCAAAATTGATTGCTTCGGCCGTGTGAGCATAAACTTTCTTGTCAAGATTATCCTTGAACATGTCCGGCACAACCCATTGGCCGCTTCCCTCAATACCGGTCGCTAAAACCACAAGGCGCGTATAGATTATATCGGCTTTGCCGTTTCTTTCGATATGAACTGCAAAAACATCATCTTGCACCGGCTCTATATCGGTGACAATTGTCCGGTTTGTCACCTCTATATGGGTAACTTTTTTCAACCAGTCGAGATATTCTGCCCAAAGATTAGTCGGGATTTTATAAAGCTCTTCCCATGATTTATGCCCAAAACGCGCTTCCCACCAGGCACGCACTGTCAAACTGCCAATGTCGAGATCAGGTCCTGTCACATATTTCGGTGTGCGCAATGTGTGCATACGGGCGTAAGTGCGCCATGGCCCTTCAAAGCCGGCTTCATTTTTATCCAGAATGGCAATGTTTGTAACGCTTTCCCGCCGCAATTGTAGCGCCAATGTCAAACCGCTTTGTCCGCCGCCAATAATCACAACATCCTTCACCGGATTGCCGTGATATGTCTTCGGTTTTACCCATTGACGGGCAGGATAGTTCAAACATTCAAGATCGTATTTTGCCTGCCGTTCAAGCTTGGCAAGATTTATTTCGCTATTTTCTGGCATGTCTATTCCCCATTATTGGCAGGCCAAGGAACAAGCTCCGGCTTTTAAAAGAACCTTGGCTGCCGGTTTAAAACGGGGATGACACTTTCTGTCCGGATCGACCCGATCGACCCGCAATACGCTTTATGCCGGTGGTTGAAAGGCTAAATATAAGGCAGAAAGTTGTCAAGATTAAAAATTAGGCAAAATCAAATATAATTTGCTGTTATTTCAAGCAAAACTCACTGGTTGGCACGTTTAAATAGGTTTTTATTTTGCTTGTTTTCCGTTTTGGTTTGTATTTTTTCGCCAGTTCATCACTCGTTCAATATTATTCATTTTACTTGTGGGTAAATAAAAGAACGGAAACAACCGGTGCGGTCTGCTGCGCCGCAATTAAGAGAGGCTCTGATAATCCGGTGAAACACCGGAAAGGCCATAACTCCCCATAAAGAGCACTGGCGGAATGGATGAAAGCGGACAGATAAAAAGCACTGCCGGAAAGGAAAAACACGCACAAAAATTTTTCCTGAAATATCGGCGCGATTATGCCCCGAAAGTCAAGTGGCATGGCTCTTGCTTTTCATATTTTCAGCAACTGTTCAGATGCGGAAATTCCATTCGACTTCTGGACAGTGTTTTCAATTTTGTTCTTTGGGGAAGAAGAACCATGCAATCCAAGAAAGACTACCGCACCCGCGAATTTTATGGCTATGGGGCGAACCCGCCAGACCCCGAATGGCCGGACGGGGCAAAAATTGCGGTACAATTTGTCATCAATTATGAAGAAGGCGGGGAAAGCAATATTCTTCATGGTGACAAAGCCTCCGAGCATTTATTATCCGAAATTGTCGGCGCAGTCCCTTGGGAAGGGCAGCGCAACCTCAATATTGAATCCTTGTATGAATATGGCGCACGTGTCGGCTTCTGGCGGCTTTACAGGCTTTTTACCGAAAGAAATATGAAGCTTACAGTATTTGCCGTAGCCAAAGCTTTGGAGCTCAATCCGGCGGTTGCAAAAGCCATGGTCGAAGCCGATTGGGAAATTGCCACCCATGGCTTTCGTTGGCTTGAGTATAAGGATGTTGACGAAGAGGAAGAGCGTTTTCACATTCGCGAAGCGGTACGCATCCAGAAACAACTAACGGGTGAACGTCCATACGGAATCTATCAGGGGAAACCGTCAATCAATACTTTGCGGCTTACCATGGAAGAGGGCGGCTTTATCTATTCGTCAGACACTTATGCCGATGAACTTCCCTATTGGGTGGAAGGCATTGATAAGCCTTTTCTGATGATTCCTTACACATTGGATGTCAATGATATGCGCTTTGCAACCGCGCAAGGCTTCAACAGTGGCGAACAATTTTTCAATTATCTGAAAGACAGTTTCGATGTTCTTTATGAAGAGGGCGAAAAAGGCGCGCCGAAAATGCTTTCTATCGGCTTACATTGCCGCCTGGTCGGCCATCCGGGGCGGGCAAAAGCGCTTGAAAAATTTCTTGATTATGTGGCAGCCAAAAAGTCGGTTTACATTGCGCGGCGAATAGATATTGCCCGCCATTGGCAAAAAGTGCATCCGGCCAAATAAGCCTCAAACAGAATAAGAAAAACCGGAGAACACAAAACAATGGTCGAGCAGGAAAATCATAAAAACCAATTGCACGAGCTTGCCGTTTTAAAAATCGGAAAAGCCGAATTTTCTCCTTTTGGCGATGTAATCGACGTGAGGGAAGAAACAATTGCGCCCGACCAAATGGGTAAAGAAAATAATAGAGGCTCGGCTTACCAAAAAAATCCGGTTATGATCCCGATCAATCAGGGGCGGGCAATCCGCTTCCATGATCTTGCAAAGGTTGAAGCAGAGGGGGAAAAGTCCCGCGTCCTCATCAATGTCTTCCGGTCTCTGCCGATCAGTTTTCCCTTAATCATCGACATGATGGAGCGTCACCCTTATGGCTCGCAGGCATTTCTGCCAGCGGGCGACAATCCGTTTCTCGTTGTTGTGGCAAAGGATGACGGGGGCAAACCTTCCGCCCCTCAAGCCTTTTATTGCCCTTCAGGTGTTGGCGTTAATTATCATAAAAATGTCTGGCATTTTCCGCTTCTTGCACTTTTCAAGACGAGCGATTTCTATGTGGTTGATCGCGGTGGTGTCGAAAACAATCTGGAAGAATATTTTTATAAAGACGAGGCTTGGCAAATAAGCCGGTTGCCGGATTTTGCCAAATGACGGAAAGACTTCGCGAACTTGCGTTTTAAAGAACTTTAATAAGTGGAATATCAGAAGACATAAAAATACAGGCAAACAAATAGAGGGAAATAGGCCCCGTGAAAATTGAACAATTGAACACTCTTAGAACCACCGCTTTTATTGATTGTTTAAGCAGCATTTTCGAGCATTCCCCTTGGGTGGGAGAAAGTGTTGCAGGAAAACGGCCATTTGAAAATCTCGATGCGCTTTATGAAGCTATGGTCGAGGCGGTTCGGCAAGCTCCGGAAGAGTTGAAAGACAGGTTGATTTTGGCTCACCCCGATCTTGCGGGTAAACTTGCCCGTTCATCAAAATTGACGGCGCAATCGGAAAAAGAACAAAAAGGGGCTGGGCTTGATCGTTTAAGCGAAGATGAATTCGATCAATTTCAGAAATTGAATGAAGCCTATCGGGCAAAATTTTCCTTCCCCTTTATTATTGCCGTGCGGGGGCATGGTGGCAAAGCCCATGACAAATATTCCATTCTCGCCAATATGAAAAAGCGGCTGAACAATGATAAAGATGAAGAAAAAGCCACAGCATTAACGGAAATCTTCCGCATTGCGCGCTTGCGGCTTGAAGATCTCATCGATAGCGAGGGATAAATCATGACCGGTTTGACAACCCATATTCTTGATACAGCATCCGGTAAACCGGCTTCCGGCATCAAAATTCAGCTCTACAAGCTTTGCAAAAAAAATGTTCCGGAAAATGAAAATAACGGGACAATAAACAAACCTCATGGGATGGATGAAAAAACGCATTTGGCGGGGGAAGAAACGCAATCCGTCGTCAAAAAATTACTTGTTGAAACAAAGAGCAATCAGGACGGGCGAACGGAAAAGCCGCTTCTTGATGAAAAGGCAATGGAAAAAGGGCAATATGAGTTGCATTTTTTCACTGCTGCCTATTTTTTAAACCAAGGCGCAAAACTTGATAACCCGCCTTTTCTTGATGAAATCATCATCCGCTTTTCAATAGCCGATAACACCGCCCATTATCATGTTCCGCTCCTTGTCAGCCCGTGGAGCTATTCGACCTATCGCGGCAGTTGAAAAATGAGGCCGGATATGCAGTTAAAAAACGGGGCCGAATATTAAAATGAGGCCGGATATTATGACCGGATATTATGAGACGCGCACATCATTCTCGCCGCCACTTTCAGGCACAAGTTTGTGCGCACTTGTTTCAGGCTTGCTGAGTTTTTTTAGCGCTCTTGGGTTTAAAGTTCGTCGTAACGCTTGCCGATTTTCTTTCCGGAAATTGCCCAGAGACAGGATAAAACAAGTGCAAGCAGCATAATGACCGGCGGCTGGACAAGGTTTCGGATAAGCGTATCAACCCAGCCCCAGAATGCATCCGACCCGCGATAGACAAAAGTATCAATAGCGTTTTTGGCACTGAAACGCGAATTTTCATCAACTGCCGAAAAGAGCATTTCACGGGCAGGGCGGGCAAGTGCATATTCTCCCACACGCCGCAATATCATCGCAATTGCAACAATCGGAAAACAATAGAATATGCCGAGCAGGCCAAACAGGATCACCATCATGACAGGCAGGCTCACAAGCAAGAATGTCACGCCGAATTTTCTTGCAATGCGGGCGGTAACGAACATCTGGATAAGAATGGACGAGGTTTGCACAACTGTATCCATAATGGAAAAAAACTGTGTCTGTTCAGCAGGATTGGTAAAGGTAGCCTGAACAAGGCGCGCCTGCGCGTAATAAAGAAAAGTGGTTCCGGCCGAAGTGAAAATGGCATAAACGGCAATTTGGCGGAGGTAAGGCGATTGCACAATGAGTTTCAAGCCAATCCATATGCCGGAATAGGTTTCACTGTTTTCTGTTTCCGACGCGGTCACTCTGGGAATATTTTGTTTCATGTCTTTGCCGCGGCCAAAATTGTTTCGCCAGTTCACAAGCAAAAACCAGAGAAAAAGCGTTGATAAAAACAGCGCTGTCGAAATTAAAAGCAGTCCTGCATAGCCCACTTTTTCAACCATAAATGCACTTATCAGCGGGCCGGTTATGCCACCAAGGCTTGCTCCTGCCGATAGGGGGCCAAACAGGCGCTGTGCCTGTTCTTTGGTAAAAACCTCGGCCAAAAAGCTCCATGTCAGCGAAATAACAAACAGGTTATAAACCGAAACCCAGACAAAGAATGCGCGCCCCACCCAGACATTGCCGCTATTATAATAAAGGCTTATCGTAAAGCCGAGCATCACAAGGCTACAAAGAAGCGTCGAATAGATAAAGAGATTGGTCTTTTTTACTTTCTGGCTGATAAAGCCGAAAACGGGCACAACGAGAAACATGGCGCAAAACGTGGCGGTAAAAAGCCATGAGAGATGATCGACACCACCGGCAATGCCGAATGTTTCCCGCACCGGCCGCAACATGAAATAGCTGCAAAAGACAAGAAAAAGTGTGAAAAAGCCACCTAGAAAAGCAACTGTTTCATGCGCTTTTAGCGCGAACAGACGTTCAAATATATGTTGCAGCTTGTTTATCATTATAGGCCAAGGCGTTTTCGCAATTTATCTGCCGGAAGGTGGGCACGAAAACCCGGCTCGCCGGGGGCAAAAATATGCGCTGTTTCAAGTTTGCCGGTCATGACAGGTTCGCAACCGGTTTCGCGCACAAGTTCCGCCGCAATGTCCAACGCTTTTTCATCGTCACTTGCGATTGGCATGCCAACAGCTTTTATCCTTTTATTGAAACAATCTTCAATGACTGTGGCGTCAACCGCCGAAAAAGCACGGACAAGGCGCACATCCGGCACATATTTTACTGTTTCGGCAATACCATTTTTCTTTGCTTCGATTGAAAGAGGCTCTAAATCTCCTCCCCACAAAGGCGGGTTTGTCGCATCAATAACAATTTTCCCCTTCATTTCGGTGGTAAAATCTTTGCCGATTTCTGGCCAGGCTGAAAACGGCACTGCAACAAGAATAACATCACCAAATTGTGCCGCCTGACGCGGAGTGCCAATTGAAGCTTTTTCGCCAAGCGGGTTTGTCAAGCGTCGCAACTCATCCGGATGGCGCGAAGAAAACATCACCGAATGGCCGGATTTCACAAGGAGGGTTGCAACGGTTCCGCCAAGCGAGCCGGCGCCAATGACCCCGATTTTAAGATTTTTGACATCAGCTTCCGTTTTTGTTGCGGGGCTATCGTTGACTGCATCCGCTTTGGATGAATTTGAAGCTTTACCCGCCGAATTTTCGGTATTTTGTGAAAAAGCCTGCGACAGGGAAAAAATCTCGGCAAGAGACAGAGCCAAAGCGGATTTTAATATAAAACGACGATCAAGAGACATGTTGAACCTTCCTGCCTCGAATCTTCTCGTCCAGAACGGGAAAACTTTCTTGCTCAAATCGGGAAAGCCTTATCAAGTTTTGCAAGATCGTCTTCATCAAGATGAAGAGAAAGTGCGGCGCTGTTTTCACGGCAATGGGCGGGCGAACCTGATTGGGGAATGGAAATGGTAAAATTGTTTCGGATTGTCCAGCCAATTGCGACGGCCGCAGCAGTCATTTGATGTTTTTGCGCAATGTCTTTTAACACCGCGTTTTGCAAAAGCGGGGTTTTACCCGAACCAAGCGGTGAATAGGCCATAATCGGCATAGCGTTATTTTTTGACCAATCGAGAAGGCCTCCTTCAATAGTGCGGTCAACAAGCGAATATTCAACCTGATTGGTTGCGCATTGGTCGCCCTTTTCAAGGCTGAAAAGATCATTCATGTCGTTAACGGAAAAATTGGAAACGCCCCAATCGACAATGGAACCTTCGCTTTTTAATTCTTCAAACGTATCAACCACGGTTTTGAGGTTTGAAATTCCGCCACGCCAATGCAAAAGATAAAGATCCATCTGCTTTAATCCCAAGCGTTGAAGGCTGTTTTTGCAGGCATTGCGAATGTCTTCGGCTTTTGTTGCGTGCGAAGGCATGACTTTTGAAACGATATAAGGCTTTGTTCCGGCCTTTTTGATCACACGGCCAACCATTTCTTCAGCTTTACCGGAGCTATAAAGTTCGGCAGTGTCAATGAGGTTCAAGCCAAGATCAAGACCGGTTGTAAGCGCTTCCTCTTCCTGTTCGAGAGGGCGTTGACCGGCTGCAAGTGTCCATGTTCCCATGCCAAGCGTCGGGATCATCCGGCCGGTTTTAAGACGGATTAAAGGGTTTTTTATAGCTGTGGCTTGTGTATTTGCCGAAATTGTCGGGCTAACCATGAAAGCTGCACCACAGGCGATAGCAAATTGTCGACGTGTTATGTCCATTCTAGCGCCTTTCCTGTTTTTAATGAGTGCAAGTATAATCGAGCTTTCAAAAACGAAAAAGATATTATTGTTCATTTGAACGATGAATGAAAATCATGAATGAACGCGCTCGAAACAGAATTTTTATCAAGCCACGCTTTAGAGGCTGAAAAGCTTCTCATGAGGTCACAAGGTTCTCGAAAATAAGCCACTTCGACAGATGAAAGTCTCGAAATTCTGTTTAATTGCAGCGGCAATCAGAGCAAACAATAATCAGAATAACTTTTTTAAATAAATCAAAAATGTAGCATATGTTGAAATATAAAAATATTTATTTGAAAGAAACATATGGTCTGATGACCTGATTAAAATCCGAGATTATTTTATATGCCTCTTCCTGAGTTTTCAAATTAGAAAAGGATAATATTAATCCACTCAAATCTTTTCTTTCTATTTGCCGGTTTGAAATGCAGCCAATTCCAAAATTTTCTTTTTGTGCAATTTTCATTAATTCCAGATCGTTACACTCAACGCGATTTTTGCATAGTAATAATGTATTAAGTCCGTGATTGAAATTTTTTACATGAAATATATCGGAAACATATCTATTCAATGCATTTTGTAAAAATATTTGTCGTTTTTTATAATTAAGCCTCATTTTGTTCAAATGTTTGGCAAAATTACCAGAATCCATAAATTCTGATAATACAGATTGATTTAATATTGGAAATCCATCTATCCATCTTTGATAAAAATCGGTTATTTTTGGAACCATATATTTTGGAACAATAAAATAGCCTAGTCTTAGGTCAGGATTAATTAATTTACTGAAACTACCGATATAGATCATATTGGCGTTTCTATGATTATTAAGACTAGCAAGAGCCGGTAGTGGTTTATTATCATATCTGAATTCACTATCGTAATCGTCTTCTATTATAAATGTACCGTTTTTCTCCGACCAATCTAATAAGGTGTTTCGGTTATCATCTCCAAGGACGTAGCCGAGGGGGCTTTGATGATTGGCTGTGACGATAATAAATTTAACATCAGGATGGTTTTTTAAAGCATCAGAAATTTGCATTCCGTTATGATCGACAGGAACGGGTACAATATATGCATCCGAGCTTTTAACAATATCCAAAGTGGGAGGAAAACACGGGTCTTCTAAAAAGACTGTGTCTTCCGGTTCACCAAGCGCTTGCATGAGCAAATTTAAAGCTCCGCGAAAGCCGCTACTGATGAAGACCTGATCGGGTTCACAAACGATTCCACGGGACAGCCCGACGTAACGGGTGATGCTTTCTTTTAACTTTTTAAGCCCTGTTGAATGCGGATAAAACAGTGAATTATGCGTTTCAGCAATCTTTCGCTTTAAAAGACCACTCCAATATTTTGCGGGAAATAAATCAATGGCCGGTAAACCGATCTGGAGCTTTTTGAAGGCCGTTCCTTCCGCATAAATGGACCGATGTTTTACCGAATTGGTCTTAGTCTTTTTTGACGAGCTTTCAGGGGCGAGGGAATGGCTTGCAACATATGTGCCGGCAGGCCCTCTGGAGACGAGATAACCATCTCCAATGAGGCGACTATATACGCTTTCGACGGTGTTTTTTCCAATCCCCAGTTCACGCGAAAGAGCCCTGATCGAGGGTACGCGCTGTCCTATTTGAAAAGTACCGCTATCGATTAATGCAATGATCTTTTGGTAGAGCCTATCACCAATTCCTGCGCGGGACGACTTGGGCGAATAGCTTGTGCCCGTCAATTTTACGTCTTTAAGCCCGTTTGACATTCGTTTCCTCGCCGTCAGAAACATTCATAACAATCGATTTTAGAAAGAATATATATTCGCATTGAATGGGTCAAACCGGTGAAGAGTAGCGCGAAAATTTTAAACATGAGCGAGAGCGGATTTTTCTGCCCGACTTTGATTTTACTGACTTAAACGAATTATAATCATGACGAGGCGACCCACGGCTCATCACAATCCGGTTTCCCGTCATCGGTTGAAAGTAAAGACATTCTTCAAGAGGTCGGCATCATGAGTTTAACGAATGGCAGAGGGGTTGGCGGGACAATGTCGTTTTCATAAGAAAAATGAACGCATGTTTGATATTTTTCGCATATGTTTTTGCAAAAAAGAAAAACAAAACATGTCTGATTGATACCCGGACGCGCCCGAAGAAGTGACGCCCGAAAAAGCGTAGAAAAAGCCGTTTTCTATTTTTCATGCGGTAGCAGAATTATTAATACGGTAGTAGACGCCATCAAGAGCACAGCCTACCGCGTGCCAGAGTGAACTTTCTTATTCAAGCGATCATTCTTGGACCATAGGTTTTTGGACCAAAGAAGTGGTTCATGCAGCAAAGAGCGCTCTTATTTTATTCTCGATCACATCCAACGTCTCCGCATCTTTTGCAACGGCTGTAATAATACCGGGACAGTTGGCCAAGTCGGTGGTCAAAGGGATTGGACTATTGTCACCGAAAAAAAGTTTTACAGTGGAAACACCCGGAATAGATTGGAAATCTCTGATCAAGCGTGACGTATCGGTGACATGTCTATCCGCTTTTTCATTTATCAAAAAGATGATACGCCCGTTTGTTCCAAGAATTGCGGGTTTTGAATTGAAGTTATCCGAGCATACAGAAACGGCTGTCTCGAGCAATCCGTTACTATAGCACTCGTTGAACAAAAGCGGGGCAATGCCGCCGTGTAATCTCGCTCCGACTTCAACCATCACCGGACCTGTCTTTGTCCATATGAGTTCCAAATGAGCCGGCCCATATTCGATAGCAACAGCTTTGATGCACTCAACAGCATAGGACAATAACGGTGCATAGTCCTTGATTGTCAGGTCCAGAACCTCCAGCGCTTCATAAACAAAATGGCTGTTATTATGCGTTCCTTTTCTGTACCGGCATAAACTACAAACTTTTGTCACTCCTTTGAAGGAAACGAGATCAACGACATATTCATCGCCCGTCAGTCTTTCTTGCAGGAGAAATGACGTGTTTTTCTGGCCAACGGCATTTGTTCTATCCCAGTCGATTTCTTTGATGTGCTGCTTCACTTCATCAGGGTTTTCAAAAAACAGAACATCATCGGTTAAACAGGATTCGTTCGGTTTCAATACATATCCGGCTGGAGACGAAAATATAGGGAAATCCTTCATTTCCCGAGTGATCTCGATTGTCTTGATATGTTTTAATCCATTGATTTTGAGGCGCTTCTGCATGTCAATCTTGCTACGGCGCCAATTTGTATGATGCACGTCATTGCCTGGAACGCCGAAATAATCGGCAAGCGCTTCTGTGCAGTAGACACCCGTTTCAGCGCCGCATAAGACCGCAAACACATCGTTAGAACCGAGCTTTTCTTTAATTTCGTCAGCCGAATATAAATTTTTGTCGAAAAAACCTTCACCGGTAAAACTATTCGCAAATTTGGGGGGAAGATTTGGGTCAGACTGTATACAATAACACAAATATCCAAGTTTCGATATTAAAGGGGCATAGAGAGCGCCGGTTGACATTGGATCAACAATAATAACGCAATTTTTATTCATTCCGTTGCTCCCGATGAACTTCTGACTAAGACTATCCAAACAAACATGATCAGGGCGACAGCGGGGAAAAGATAAATTGCCGAATAAGCCCCAAGAACGGCCTTACCCGTTAGAATTCCAAAAACCATCGGCCCGATGGACTGCGCTAAAGTATACATAAGCGCACTAACGCTACTTACCTGATCGGCCTCGTTGTCACTGCTGGTCTTATCGATGACTGTTTTACGTGCGTGAATGCGTATGGTGTTTATTGAAAAGCCGATAAATAAACATGCGACGATCGCCATATAGGGATGCCAGGAAAGGGTAAAAATCAAATCCGCAAGAAGGAGCGTTATTGCCGGTATCAAAAACCGGAACCAGCCAAGGTTTACAAATGCTGCCGAGAAAGCGCCAAGGCCAGCTACGGCACAGCATAAGCCAAAATATTCGCTGTTCAAATTTTTTACTTTTTGAAAAATGATCGGTGTAAGTACGTTGAATGCGCTAATATGAAGCCCCACCAAGGCAATGACGATACAAAGATAAATCAAACTTCTGGGGAGAGGCTTTCCTGAAAAATGAGCTGGTCGATTTGCTTCCTCAATTGTTGGTCCGGATTTTTCGGAAAAAATAAACCGTGCCGTTGCGCTGACGATGATGTCGAAAATACATATCAGCGCGATCAGCTTATTATAATTTAGAAACAATAACAGATATCCACTCGCCATCGCTCCGAAAAAGGAACCGAGCTGAACGATTGTCTGCATCGTTCTCGATGCCATTTGCGAGCTGATGTATCCCTGAAGAACAAGCTTTGTGTTTGCCGCTTCCAGTACTGTCAGTGTGAGTAGGGAAAGATAACCAATGCAAAGCGATGTGATGATAAAACCTATCCACGTGTCGGCAATAGAAAATAGGCTTTCCACCAATATCACCGCGAATACAATTATTCTTCGAAGATAAAGGCCGGCTAAACTTATCGATTTCTGCTCGTAACCACGTGCCAATTTTTTTAAGATTAATGGAAATATCACCCCTATCGAGAGTATGCAGCCAAGGAATAATGGTGAATTTGTAACCCGAAGAGAATTCCAGATATTGGCGAGTAACAGCACCATATCGGAAAAATAGAGAAGGACGAGCACTGAATAAAATCTGTAGGCATGTGGATTCATAATTTCCATGACAGCGCTCGAGGTCAAAAAGACAAGAAACAGATCTTTACGTTTGTTCTGAAGACATATCCCTACAATGCATTTTTTGTGTTCGAAACCGAAAATCGAATGTCACTATCAAATTGTCCCGATATGTCCCTATCGCAGTCAAAGAGTTTGCGACATTGTCTCATTCACAGAATTTGAGAATGGTGACGCATGTTTGACTTTGGCAAATCGTCTACGCAAAGGCGGGGCATTTTTTTTGCTAAAGGGGGAATATATTTTGCTAAAGTCAGTTTAGCTATCAGCTATCTTTCGGCTGTATTTGACCGTTTCGGTTTTTGGGGTCATTTCGGTGAAACAGGTGTTTCATGGGGCTCGATGACCCAATTTTTCAAACATGTCTCAATCCTGTGTCCCTGGGCTCCGGAAAACATGATTCCTGTTATTGGCTGGGTGGTCACAGTTTTAGAGGCAGTCATCGCTTTATCATATATTATCAACGCAAATAACAAATTCATTAACATTGCGAATATATTTATATTAATATTATTTATTATAAGTATGTCATTTTTTCAAAGTATAAAAATGATGATTAATTTTAATGTTATAGTTTGTTTTGCACTTTCGTTATTAATATATTTTGCAGACAATAATGAGAATAAGGAGAAGAGAATATGAAAAATCTTAGGCTGAAATATTTTGAACTATCACCGGAGCTCATGAGTGGTTTTAGAGCCGTGAAAGTCGGCCTTGAAAATAGCGTTGTCGGACAAAAATTGATTGAACTGGTCTATCTTAGAGTTTCTCAAATCAATGGATGCGCATATTGCCTCAATCTCCATACAAATTCCCTGCTAAAAGATGGTGAAACACAGCGCCGCATAGCGGAAGTGGCCGGTTGGCGTGTGAGTGACCAATATTCTGAAAAAGAACAAGCAGCACTGAACTGGGCCGAGCAGTTAACAAACATATCGACAAGCCACGCCGATGACGAGTCCTACGAGGCATTAAAAAAGGTCTTTAGTGACAAAGAAATATCAGACCTTACATTTGCAATATCGCTTATGAATGGAATGAACAGACTTGCCATTTCTATGCGGCAGTGACCTCTATTAAGGACAATGTCGAACAGTTGTGTAAAGGAACTCATAAGTCATTTTACGGATTTTAGTTGAGGCGCTGGTCATCTCTTTTCTAAAGCTTTAAGCGCTTAATCAGGATAGAGACGAGATCTATCTTGAAACAGAAATGACCAGCGTTTGAGCAAAAGGTCTATAAAAGCTTTTGATTAAATTCTTTCCATGAAGACTTTAAAAGCATTGTGGAATGGTATTGAGACGATAATATTTATAAAAAATACGTTGTTTTTATTTTGTTGAATTTTGTTTTGCACGAATTATTCATTTTTAGCACTCGATAATTTATTTTTAAGACCCGTTCCGATTAATAGAAAAATACATTTTGATATACTTGGTGAATCAGCCGAGAAATTTGCGTTTTCTTCAAGTATTGCGGATAGCCAGACTTGATCTAACAAACATTGAAAGACGTGAAAATATCAGAATTGTCGACGCAAACTTCATTTCTCATTTGAAGATGGAAGTTGTCCGATCGTATCTTGGACTTACTGGTTTTCGGGCGATGATATAGGAATGACTTGCTATTGTTCGGGAGCGATCGGGATTCCTCACGCTGTAACATGTCAACATAAACAATTTTTTGATGGTAAGTGTGAACACGTGCTCGGGCTTGTTCGGAAACAGATTTGATTAAACTTAACCGCCATGCGCCCCGACAAACGCTTAAGATCTTTTGGTAGTATCTGTTCAAAATAGGCTTTGGTGCCGCGCAAGGATTGTGCAGAAGTGTTGATCTGTTCGAACTTGATGGCTGAGGTAAGCGGGTGAATGTGCATGAGAAAATCTGTCTCGGACTTTTGCCAAGGAGCGGGATGAAAAGCGAAGATCGGGTTGATAAGTGAAGATAGCAAGATCGTCTCGCACCTTATAAACAGACGACGACCAATAGAAGATTCAGAAGTCGTATTTCTCTTCGAAATGTGCTAATTCGGATTTATTTGGGTGGAGGAGCAATTCAGTGGTTAAAAATACAGACAAACCATTCGAACCTGTGTTTGCTGTTTTGGATTATGTTGCCAGTTCTCTCAGAGCTGTCTCTACCACTGAAATTTCAGAAGAACCGGAACGGCCACTGGATAAAACTAACCGAATTGTTGCCAACCTCGTAGCACAAGAAATTTTACGCTGTGTAGAAGACGTAAGACAGAGAGTTATCGGTCCGGTTCTTGATCTCGAAACGGGCTTTGCTCGCCGAAAGGTTGCCGACCATATTGTATTTACGGATTACGCCGAAATCATTGAAAAAAACATAGCTGAAACATTTTTTAAATCACCGAAAACCGACCGTGCGCGCGAGTTTTTAAGCCAGATCGTTCATTAAAAAGAGCTATTATCATGACACTACAATTACGAACTGAAACGGATACATTGGGAACTGTAACTGTACCTGCCACAGCCTATTACGGGGCTCAGACAACGAGAGCGATAAACAATTTCCCGATTTCAGGACAACCCATTAGCCGTTTCCCTGATTTGATTAAAAGTCTCGCCTATATCAAGTGGTCGGCAGCGAAAGTGAATATGCGTCTTGGACTGCTTGATCGAAAAAAGGGAGAAATTATTTGTCAGGTTTGTGACGAAATCATCAAGGGCGATCATCTCGACCAGTTTCCTATTGACCTTATCCAAGGGGGAGCCGGCACATCCACCAACATGAATATGAATGAGGTCATCGCCAATCGCGGCCTTGAGATCATGGGCAAAAAGAGGGGACATTATCAGGCACTTCATCCCAATGATGATGTCAACATGTCACAGTCGACAAACGACGTTTATCCGACAGCCGTGCGTCTGGCCATCTTGTTCACTCATGAAAGACTGGTGAAATCCATTTCTGTTTTATGTGCGAAGTTCAAGGAAAAAGGCGTCGAGTTCAAAGACATAAAGAAGGTTGGACGCACACAATTGCAGGACGCCGTTCCTATGACGCTGGGTGAAGAGTTTCAGGCTTTCGCTTCTACACTCGAGCAAGACATCAACCTCATCAAACAAGCCGTTTTACTCGTTCAAAAAGTCAATCTTGGCGGAACAGCCATTGGAACCGGCATCAATGCGAAGCCCGAATATCAAAAATCAATTGTGGAAGAACTGTCTGAAGCAACAGGGCTATCACTCGAGCAGACACCCGATAAGATCGCGGCAAGTTGGGACATGGGCGCTTTTGTTTCGATTTCAGGTGCTTTGAAACGGACTGCAATCAATTTATCGAAAATATGCAATGACCTGCGTTTGCTTTCAAGCGGTCCACGCGGCGGTCTCCATGAAATCAACCTTCCGGCAATGCAACCCGGATCGTCAATCATGCCCGGTAAAATCAATCCCGTTATTCCGGAGGTCGTCAATCAGACGGCTTTTCTGGTCATGGGCAATGACCAGACCATCACACTTGCCGCTGAAGCCGGACAATTGCAGCTCAATGCAATGGAGCCGGTCATTGCGTTCAAAATTCTGGAATCAATGGAATTCATGTCTAATGCCATTCATATACTTGCTGAAAAATGCGTTGCAGGGATAACGGCGAACAAAAATGTCTGCCTTGAATTTTTGGAATCCAGCACGGCAATGGTCACGGCCATGTCACAACAAATAGGCTATGAAAAGGCTGCACAACTGGCTAAGGAAATTATTCAAAATGACCTGAGTTTTTCAGAGGCACTTGAAAAGCATAAGGAAATAAATGCTGAAAAATTCATCTGAAATACGTTTATGAAAATGCCAGAAATTGAATGGTCAATAATCTCGAAGCCCCTATATAAGGATCTTCAGAATAGATTGAGGCTATAATGTATTATAAAAACTTATTTATGAACCTACTGGCAATTGTTGTGCTGTATGGATGTGGAGCTCACCACAGCAGGTTTGAGTCTCAATACCCGGATCGTCCTAGACCAGATAGCGAACGTGATATATTGCAAACTTTTGTGGGTAAACCTGCCTCAACCTTAAACCGCTACTTGGGTAGCCCGGATGACCAACGTTTAGGTATTTGGGTATGGGGAGAAGAAAAATGGGTTTATGCATCAGTTAATCAGAGCAATATAGGATCAACTGATATGAAAAGATCTAATAGAGATACATGTAGGGTTGTAGCAAAGACGAATGAACAAGATATCATTCAAAGCATTTATTATGAGGAAGATATTCTTGAATCAGGAAGCGTTAGATGCCCGACTATAGAAAATTTGAACAAACTTACATATATAGTAAATCCTGCGTTGTATGAATATGATAAGAAACATGGGATAAAAAGAGATAATTACTGGATACCTAACTGATGGGAAACCTCATTGAGTTTTTTAGTCAGGCGGGTTTTAGTTGGCCTCACTCACGTTTAACATATTCAATTAATTTCCTTTACCATCAATTGCGTTTCATAGCTGAGCGGAGATGCTGCAATCAGCCTTCGGAATCAAAATAATTGTAACTTCATTTGTCAGCCAAATATGCTCATCAGCGTACTGGTGCTGTTGATGCTTCTATATATTTCCGTTTTTTCCAAAAAACCAATTCGTTTAGCCCTGAAATAATGGTTTCTGATTATCAGGAAATACCCGAAAATGAATTTCGGTCTATGACAAATTCTAGTACCGCTTTGATAGGTTGTGGTGAACAATAGGACTTGCAAGGTCTGGAAAAATTATGCGCATAGCCGTGGTTCAATGACTTGGTTTAATGCAACGGCAGCACTTGATAAACGTGGAGAGACAGGCGTTCTATCCAATACTGATGTTCATTATTATGGACCTCTCTCCAATGCGTGAAAAAACAGCTGATCTATTAAATAAATTAAGTAAAGGAAACAAATATAGTGTTGAGCTGCAACGTCATAAGTATGATTTTGTTGGTCTGCTCATTGGTGGCAATCCTGCAACAATGTATGAGGCACCCGAAGGTTATAACCAATTAAAAGCAATTGGCGGTATGTTTGGTTTTGATGGCAAAGACTTTTCTGTTCATAGTTGTTATGGTCTTGGGAAGAGTGATTGTGGGATGACTTATGGGAATGCAAAATCTAAAATTATCAAAGCTCAAGGACGCTCGTTTAAAAATGTGGAAACCAATATGAATAGAAAAATTGTTCTATTATTATGCTTGTCGTCATTAAGTGTTTTTAGTGGTTGTGGTACTGTATTTGAGGATGGTTATGTAGATCCCGGCCCCCCACTATCTGGTGCCTCATGGTATCAAAAGCCAGGCGCAACACCAAAAGAAATATCTGAAGCATATGACAAATGTGACGAACGTTATCCAGATGATATGAAACTCGACCAAAATGTTAGACTGAATATCTACTTTAAACAAAGGTTTTGTATGGAAGATCAAGGATATTTTCCAAAGAGTGGAACCAGAGCGATAAAGTCTTGTAAAAATTTTCGTAATCCAAAAGTTCCCATTTGTGAGGCGAGGGGCGCTTATAATTAAAATAATGGAGTAATTATTGAGCTCTGGCCCAGAAGCTCATGCACAATAAACTGTCAATTTATTGAACAAATTGAGTGCTGGTAAAAAAACGGGATGATTTTGTTGGTCTGCTCATTGGTGGCAATCCTGCAACAATGTATGAGGCACCCGAAGGTTATAACCAATTAAAAGCAATTGGCGGTATGTTTGGTTTTGATGGCAAAGACTTTTCTGTTCATAGTTGTTATGGTCTTGGGAAGCGAGGTTGTGGTGATATGTATGGTTCTGCAAAATCTAAAATTATCAAAGCTCAAGGACGCTCGTTTTAAAATGTGGAAACAAAAATGAATAGAAAAATTGTTCTATTACTATGCTTGTCTTCATTAAGTGTTTTTAGTGGTTGTGGTGTGTTTAAGCCTGGTTATATAGATCACGGCCCACCATCTGCTAGTCAATGGTATCAAAAGCCAGGTGCAACACCGAAAGAAATAGCTGAAGCATATGACAAATGTGAAAAACGCTATCCAGATGATATAAAGCTCGACCCAAATGTTAGACAGAATATCGCCTTTCAAACATTGTTTTGTATGGAAGATCAAGGATATTTGCCTAAGGATGGAACCAGAGCGATAAAGTCTTGTAGAAACTTTCATAATCCAAAAGTTCCCATTTGTGAGGCGAGAGGCGCTTATAATTAAAATAATGGAGTAATTATTGAGCTCTGGCCCAGAAGCTCATGCACAATAAACTGTCAATTTATTGAACAAATTGAGTGCTGGTAAAAAAGACGAGATGATTTTGTCGGTGGGCTCATTGGTGGCAATTCGGCCACGATGTATGAGGCACCCGAAGGTTATAACCAATTAAAAGCGATTGGCGGTATGTTTGATCTTGATGGCAAAGACTACTCTGTTCATAGTTGTTATGGTTCAGGAAAGCTTGAGTGTGGAAGTACTTATGGTCCTGCACAATCTAAAATTATCAAAGCTCAAGGACGCTAGTTTTTAAATGTGGAAACAAAGATGAAGAAAAAAATTGTTCTATTACTGTGCTTGTCTTCATTAAGTGTTTTTAGTGGTTGTGGTACTGTGTTTGAGGATGGTTATGTAGCTGACGCTCCACCATCTGCTGGTCAATGGTTTCAAAAGCCAGGCGCAACACCGGAAGAAATATCTGAAGCATATGACAAATGTGAAAAACGCTACCCAGATGATCCAAAACTTGACATACATGTTAGAGAGAATATCGTCTTTCAAAAATTGTTTTGTATGGAAGATCAAGGATATTTGCCTAAGGATGGAACCAGAGCGATAAAGTCTTGTAGAAACTTTCATAATCCAAAAGTTCCCATTTGTGAGGCAAGGGGCGCTTATTAAAAAAGTATAAATTGTATTTTACAATTCGTATATTTTTTGAGGAAATTGAAATGAAAAACAAAACAACCGCTGATCATTCGGTTAGGGATAAAGGTTGGCGGTTGTTTGGCATTGAGCGTTAATTACTATTTTGAAGCTTATGACGCCAATTAACAAGAAATAACAAGTAGAATTCAGTATTCTTCCCACGGTTATGGTATTTGTCGAGTGCGCAATGCATTTTGTTCGAGCCTTAAAAGTGAGGCTTTGCGCATTACTGATGCCGATAAGGGCAATGAGATAAAAAGTGAAAGTTCTTACAAGTGGCGTCCATGCATGAAAATGATATTATCAAAAATAATTCAAGGTGAGGTTTCAATGAGAAAATTTCTCTCTCTTTTATGTGTCGTCTTTATGCTAAGTGGCTGTTGGCTTTCTCTGAACTTTAGTCAGGAAATTCAAGATAAATGGCGTGGGCAACCTATTGAAAATATCATCAACCGGTTAGGCCCATTCCATGTTGCACAAAATAAAAAGGGAGAAAAATATATATACTGGGAACAATCTTTTCAAAAAAGTACACCTACAGGATCTGAGTTAGCTTATTGTGAAACCCGCGCGTTCTATGACGACCACGGCAAAATTACAAGGCTGGATACTTATTCGAGAGGAGCTAATTGCGCTCTTAGTTTTAGAAACTCGTTAAAGTAAAACAGTTGTTATCGGTTGGTTTTTAATTTATTCAGCATGTAGAAAAATTGTCTTTATTAGGGCTGTTGTTAAAATGAAAAAACGTGCAATAACTATATTTGTTTTCATCGTTTCGGGTCTCTTCCTCACCGCTTGTCAACAAACCACCGCGACGTCGTCTCAAGAAAAACCGGCTATGGTAAAAAAAAGCGAAAAGCTTTGTGAACGACTAGGGTGTCATGTGACATATCACCCATAATTCTGAATTATTTTCATGGCCTTTAGAGGCGTTGTCAGAATAAAGTTGTACTTGGGCAAAGACTTAACCCTTTAAAGACGAGATACATTCATGGTGGTGACTTTAGCGCGATGAAGTCACGTGACTGCATGTTGCTACGCGAAAGCCCTTATAAATGTAGATAAACCCACTACTTCAAATCCGAACTATAATGAGCGCAATTCAGTCCTTTATTATAAGTGACAAATCTTGTGATCTTGTCCTCATTATCAACATACACACGCAATTCACATGATTTAGTAGCATACCCCCCGAGCGGATTACCTGAACCAGTTACCAAGAAGTTGCCTTCCTTTTGTCGATAATACTACTTTTCACCCTTTTCATCCACGCTGAAACCTCCCCCTGACCCGATGGCTTTTTATAAATCACTGATTGGCCGACCTCGCCATGTTTCCTGTATGTTAGCAGGGATATTGGTTGAAAACCAACAGCCGCCCAAAAGCACGAAAAGCGGTGCCAGTATAAGCAACTTACGCATTGGCTTTTCTCTCCGTTGGGTTGATAAGTTTAATCTTTATAGAGTGTAACATAGTCAAACAACAATTTATTGCACAAAAATTTATTCAAGAAACATCTTTGTGTAACAAAAGAATAAATTAAATTGCTTTGGGAAGACAAAACTAGGTTTCGTCCGTTTTTTCTACCGTTTTGTTGCAGAACTATAAACCAGTCGGGCTGCAACCAAATAAGATAATCTATTCCGACAACCCAATTCCCGCCGGATATGATCGGGTTTATTGTCGGTTTACCGTTGTTCTCTCCAACACTATCAGTTCTGCAAGGGAATTTGGTCTCAATGATTGATGTCCCCGCAAATTTATCACCGACCTTCATTTCTCCGCATACGTAAAGGACAGCCATTCTCGCTGAACAGCCGGTCATCTATATTTTTAACAGCGATTGCGGGTTTGCTTTAAGGAACCTGAATTTTAAGGAACCTGAATAATGGGGGATTTTCTTCTTGGGGTCAGACGAGAAAGGGCGCATCGTCGACCGTATTTCATCAATAGTTATAAGCGCCACAGATGGAAAAAACGGCTGGCATAAAAGCGCTATCCTCAGAAACGCTGGCGAGACGTTATGGAAAAGGAAAAGAAGTTTATCCATTTTGAAAAAGGCGGTTAGAGCCTATTTCATAATGGCTTCTTCGTACGTCGCTTGGCAGAGAGTAATATGAGCAGTTTTTGAAATCATTTCACATTGATCAGGGGAGTAAGGCAAGGAAAAGGTGCCCATCACGACCATGAGCCGTCATAAAAAGGAAGAGGGAACATCCACTTAAAAGCGCTCATGATGAGTGTGATTGATCAGTCTCGCTTGTTTTTAAATACAATAAACAAAATGCTGTTTTTCCACTCTGGCTCGGAAAGACAAGAGGATTTCGGACGGCAATCATTTCGAAGGAAATGGGGAGGATAGTTTCAAATCATGATTGATTGAAAGCATTATCAATCAAAAGCAATTCCCCTCACATATTTTAAAAAAATAGTAGAGACTGGTTTTTATTTTTTAAAAATGGAAAAGTTTGGTGTTTGGAAGCTATAGTGAAATGCCAAAATTTAAATGGCGCACCCGAAGAGATTCGAACTCCTGACCCCCAGATTCGTAGTCTGGTGCTCTATCCAGCTGAGCTACGGGTGCACTTTTGAAAACCACCGAAATGATGTTTCCAGCCAGTCTCCTCGTCGACATCGGGTTTCGAATATCTTCAATCGACTGACAAGCGGTTTCCTAATTGGTTCGCGAAAGAAATGCAAGAGAAGATTTTATTTTTTTGTTCATTCTTGTCGTTCATTTGCCTATATAAGCGCGAAATTCCAGCCTTTTACACGTTGAAAGAAAAAATTCGTTATTGGCGTTTCATATTGGCAAAACGGTAGAGTGAAGCTTTGAACACCCGAATGCTTCGTGAAAGCCATGATGATTTGTTGTCATAAACGCAATAAATCACTGTTCCGGCTTAGTTTTTCGCTCCCCTGTCATTTTTCGCTCCCCCTGTCATTTTTCGCTTTCTTTCTCATTCTTCGCTATGTGAGGGGAGATCGGGAACGCGGATTTCAAAATGCGCGCCCTCCTGTTCGTCCTCGATGAGTGTAATTGTGCCACCAAGAGCGTGGATAAGCTCTTCGCATATCGTCAGCCCCAAACCCGAACCATTGCGGCGGGTTGACCCCTGAAAGGGTGAAAACAGATGTTCTTTTGCCTTTGCCGGCAAACCGGGGCCGGTGTCCACGACGTCGATAACGGCTACATTGTCGATTCGGTGCCCGCTAATGGTGAGTTTTTTCTGGAACTTTTCGCTGTCTTCCCGCTCCACCATTGCCTGAACGGCATTGCGGCATAAATTGGTGATGACACGGTGGAGCTGTTCTTCATCCGCATCAATGGTCATATCAAAGGGGACGGAATCAATAAATTCGACCTGATCGGAACCGGGAAGAGTGAGCGATTCAAATACATCTTCGACAAGATCGTGAAGGAGAAGCGTTTTGCGCTTTGGGGCTTCTTCCTGTGTGCGCCCGTAAGTGATGACGGTCTGGCTATAAGTGACGGCGCGGTCGATAGCACGGATAAGTTTGGGCGCAATCTTCTTCACCATAGGGTCTTTTGCATCGGCAAGGTGATCCGACATCAATTGTGCGGAAGCCAGAATATTCCTCATATCATGATTGATTTTTGAAACCGCAAGCCCGAGATTGGCAAGATGTTTCTGGTGGGCATAGCTTTTTTGCAATTCGCTTTCGATAACCGAAATACGTTTCTGCGTGATACCGAGTTCATCGCGCCGCGCTTCCGGAACAAGGATTTTGCTCGGATTATGCGGTTCCATCACAAAATCCAGCATATTGGTGTAGATATTCTGTAAAGGGCGCACCAGAAGTTCATGCACAATCAAGTAAATCGTTGTTGCCGCAACAATCGCAATGGTGAGCGAAATGACAATAAAATGCCACGAAAAGTCAATCATTGCCTCACGCAATTTCGCGTCTGCAACCGTTACTTCAAGTGTAATATCTGTCCCTTCAATGGGACCGCGCAGGAGCAGGATATTATTGCCGCCAAAATAGAGCGTCGAGAGAGAGTCAAGCAGCGCCTTGGTTTCGCTATAATCGGGAAGGTTGATTGTTTCATTGACCTTTGTCAAATCCGGCGAGGTGGCAAAATTAATTCTTTGGTTATTTTTAACAATACTGATAGCCAATGCGTCGGTGGCTGTCAGAACATTTTTTTGCAAGCTCGGGCTTAAGGTGATTTCGGGGCTTGAAGCCAGAATCATGCTGATGGCTTTGGTCGACTGGTGGTGGTCTTCAAGCCAGCTTTGTTGCATGCTGGCAATAGAGGGCATGAAAACCATAATTTCAGTGATGAAGACCGAAAGTGTAATGAGCAATATGAGGCGCACACGCATACGCCGGTGGAACGGTATTTGTTCATGCTCATGTTGAAGCGACAGGCCTGCCGATGTCGGCGCTTGTTTACCGCTTGTTTCTTCTTTAGCCATTCAACCTCTTTTGACGACCGTCCTCACGGCAAAATGTCGCGTCGGTTTGACCTATAACGAGTCAATTTTGCCTCATAAAACCCGCATTTTAAATCCAGTCTATAAAAATCCTTGATTAAGAACAAATTGTTTTTTGCACTATGCGTTCGCTATTTGTGATCGTTCTAATATTACCGAAAATTAACTGGACTAAAAATTGCGGATTTTGCATGAATTAACTTTATTGAAATCGGGGCAATAATCTAAACTCCGTTTCACAAGACTCCGAGGAATGTTAAAATTTGTAGAAGACTTTAAAAACAGAGTGACAAAAAACAGTATCGGATAATAATCTGTCCGGTTTTCTCATCCTTTGATGAAAGCAGCGCGATGAAACGCCCGTCGAAAATTACCATCATCGTCATTATTGGTCTCATTATCGTCGGCTTGTTTGTCTGGCAGGGTTTAAAGAACGGAAAAAATGCCGGGCACACTTCCGCATCGGCCCCGAAAACAAACGAGGTGGTTGTAAAACCGGTAAGCCAAAAGCTGATCAATGACCGTTTAAGCGCCATCGGCACGGGAAGGGCCCTTGCAACGGTTGCCGTCACCCCCTGGTCTAGCGGTGTGATGGACAAGATTTATGTGAGTGCAGGAATGCACGTTAATGTCGGCGATCCGGTTGCAAAGCTTGATTCCGATAATGAAGAAATCGCCGTCGAGCGCGCCAAAGTGGAAGTCAATGATGCGGAATTGACCATGGCAAGAACGGTCAAGTTGCGTGCCTCCAATACGGCTACCGAAGTGCAGGAATTGTCGGCAAAACTTGCTCTCGACAAGGCAAGGCTCGCACTGCGCGATGCCGAGCTTGCAGCTGATCGGCGCACAATCCGCGCGCCGGTAAGCGGCATCGTTGGTATTTTACCGGTTGACGCAGGAAATTACGTAACATCCGATACAACAATCGCCCGCATTGATAATCGCGACCATATTCTGATTGACGTTTGGGTGCCGGAACGTTTTGCCCCGCTCATCAAAATCGGCCAACAAGTGAAAGCGACCTCAATTGCCCGTCCCGGTGAAGAATTTGTCGGCCGCATCAGCGCCATTGACAATATGATTGACGAGCAAAGCCGCACTTTGCGCATTCGTGCGGAAGTCGATAATGCCTCCGGTGTGCTCCAGTCGGGCATGTCCTTTTCTGTGTCTCTTGCTTTTCCGGGTGACCCTTATCCGGCAGTAGACCCGCTTGCAATCCAGTGGAACGCCGAGGGAGCCTATGTCTGGCGGGTGAAAAATGGAGTTGTGGAGCATGTGCGGGTGGGCATTGTCCAGCGCAATGCGGATTCGGTGCTGGTCACCGGTGCACTTCATGAAGGAGATCTTGTTGTCACCAAGGGCGTGCAAAATCTGCAAGATAAAAGTACCGTCGATATTTTGCCGGATGAGGGCGTAAAAGAGGCGGGGAAAAGCGTTTCTCTTGGCAATCAGAATAATCGTTCTGCTCAATCCGGCGGCAATAGTGGACACCATGAAAAAGCAGCAGAAGCGACTTCGGATGAAGCCAAGAAAGCAGCCGTTGAACCTCAAGAAGTGAAGGGAAACGAAAAGAAAGCCCCTGAGGGAGCAAACCGGTAATGGCGGGCGCTTCTCAGAAATCCGGTGAAGGCGAAAAGAAACGCGAAAAGGATAAAGGCGGGCTGGTTGCGCTTTTCATCCGCCGACCGGTTTCGGCTTTTGTGCTCAATGTGCTCATCATGGTGGCGGGGCTTGCCGCACTTCAGGGCATTGATGTGCGCGAATTGCCGGATGTCGACCGTCCGGTGGTAACCGTTTCAACCGATTTCGATGGCGCGGCGGCTGAAACAATCGACCGTGAAATCACCCAGAAACTTGAAGATGCGGTGGCGCGTGTTTCCGGTGTCAAAACCATTTCCTCGCGTTCTTCTTTTGCCCGCTCGCGGGTAACGGTCGAATTTAATGACGGTGTCGATCTTAATGTGGCGGCAGCCGATATTCGCGATGCCATTTCGCGTGTTACCAATGATTTACCCGATGATGCCGATTCATCCCGCATTATCAAGGCCGATTCCAATGCCGATGCGGTGATGCGCCTTGCCGTAACGTCAACAACAATGAGTGTCGATGATTTGACGGTTTTGACTGAAGACCAGATTGTCGACACACTTTCGGCCGTTTCCGGTGTTGCGGATGTGCAGGTCAATGGCGACCGTGACAAGATTTTCAGAATAGACATTAATCCGGCGAAACTTGCAAGTTATGGCCTGACCATTGCCGACGTTACGAAAACACTTTCCGATATGGCACTTGATGCGCCGGCCGGTTCGCTCAGAAGTTCCAGTCAGGCGCTGGTGGTGAGAGCAACCGCCAATATCTCCACGCCGGAAGAATTCGAAAATGTCTATCTCAACAATCGCGTCCGTATCGGCGATATTGCCAATGTCACTCTGGGGCCGGATGTAGAAACCTCGATTGTACGGGTCAATGGCAAACCCGGTGTCGGGCTTGGTATTGTGCGGCAGGCCCAATCAAATACACTCGATATTTCCGAAGGGATAAGAGCGGCTGTTGACAATCTCAACAAAACACTTCCTGAAGGCGTGCAGATTACCATTACAAGCGATGATGCAAGCTTCATCAAAGGCGCTATTCATGAAGTCGAGGTTGCGCTTATTGTTGCGGTTTTAAGCGTTGTAGTCATCATTTTTCTGTTTTTGTGGGATTTGCGCGCCACTTTCATTCCCGCCCTTTCTATTCCCGTCGCCTTGATCGGCACATTTGCCGCCATTTATCTTGCCGGTTTTTCGGTCAATATTTTAACCCTCCTTGCGCTTGTTCTTGCGACTGGTCTGGTGGTTGACGATGCGATTGTCGTTCTGGAAAATATTGTGCGTCACCGCAATCTTGGCGCAGGGCCGAGGGCTGCGGCGGTCATTGGCACAAGAGAAGTGTTTTTTGCCGTGATTGCAACAACACTGACCCTCGTTGCCGTCTTTGTGCCGATTTCCTTTTTGCCGGGTCAGGCAGGCGGGCTTTTCCGTGAATTCGGTTTTGTGCTGGCAATTGCCATTCTGCTTTCGGCAATTGTGGCTTTGACACTTTGCCCGATGCTTGCTTCAAGATTTCTGAAAGATGTCAAAAAGCCTGCCGGAGACAGTGCCGATAACGAGGAAAATTTAAACGGTGAGGAAAACCGGCGCGTTCAGGAAAACCAGAGCGTTCGGGAAAATAACGGGCAGGAGGCCTTAAGCGGCGGGCATTCCAAACCGGCATTGCTTTTGAAATTTGCCCATGCATTACAGAACTTCTATGCCCGCAGCTTGCACCGTGCTCTTGACCATCCGTGGATTGTGGTTTTGCTTTCGATCGGCTTTGTTGTTTTAAGCGCTGGTGGCTACCTCACTTTGCGGCAGGAATTGACCCCGTCGGAAGACCGCGCACAGGTGTTTTTGCGCATCAACGGGCCACAAGGAATTTCTGTCGATTATCTCAATGATGAAATGCGCAAGATAGAAGATGCGCTTTTACCGTTCAAAGAAAGGGGCGAAATCATCAATACCTATTCGGTATCAGGCACTTTCGGCTCGTCCAATAACGGTTTTCTCATGCTCAATCTTGCTCCCTGGGGCGAGCGTCACCGCAGCCAGCAGGAAATTGTTCAGGAAATCAATCAAATAATGAAGGGTTTTCCGGCTGTGCGTGTCATTGCGGCGGAAGGTAATTCGCTCGGCATCAGGGGGGCGGGTCAGGGCTTGCAATTTGCAATTCTCGGCACCGATTACGCCAAACTCCAGCCGGTTGCCGATCAACTTGTCAGGAAAATGCAGGAGGACCCGCGTTTTGTGCAGCCGCGCTTAAGTGTTGAAGCAACGCAGCCGCAATTGTTTATCGACATTAATCGCGAAAGGGCAACCGATCTCGGTATTGACATTACCGGCCTTGCCAATGCCGTGCAATCCATGCTTGACGGGCGCAAAATCGGCTCGGTCTATATTGGCGACCGCTCCTATGATGTGAAGCTTGTGTCGAATAGCACACCGGTCAATGACCCGACCGATCTTGAAAATATTTTCATGAAAACGGCAGATGACCGTTTCGTGCCGATGTCGGTGGTGACAACGGTTAAAGAAAAGCCCGTTCCGCCGGAACTCGGGCGGGAATCGCGCATGCGCTCTATCGCCTTGACGGCAAGTCTTGCACCGGGTTTTGCTCTCGGCGAAGCGTATCAGCAGGCGCTTGAACTTGCAAAACCCATATTGCCTGCGGGAAGCTATATCATTCCGCTTGCCGAGGCTGCCACGTTGAGTGAAACCTCTTCCGGTCTTATTATCGTCTTCGGCTTTGCCTTGGTCATTATTCTTCTTGTTCTTGCCGCACAATTTGAAAGTTTCATTTCCGGCCTCATTGTTATGGCAACAGTGCCGCTTGGCCTTGGCAGCGCGGTTTTTGCCATGATGGTGAGCGGGGTGAGCCTTAATGTCTATAGCGAAATCGGGCTGGTGCTGCTTGTCGGCATTATGGCCAAAAACGGCATTCTGATTGTCGAATTTGCCGACCAGCTCAGAAACCGCAACCAGAGTTTGCGCGAGGCAGTGGAAAATGCTGCCAATATACGTTTGCGGCCGGTATCAATGACAATGATTTGCGCCATTCTTGGCGGTGTACCGCTGATCCTTGCAAGCGGTGCGGGTGCGGAAGCGAGAATTTCTTTGGGCTTTGTGATTGTGGGCGGGCTTGGCCTTGCAACCATTGCAACGCTTTATGTCACACCGGTCACCTATCTCTTGCTTGGCCGCTTTATCCGCCCGAAAGCCGAAGAGGATTTCGAGCTTGAGGAGGAACTCGATGCCGCGCAAAATGCCAAAACAACCGGCTGAATGACGAGCGAAACAGGAGACAAACAAAAAAGTGCGGTGATGCACCCGCATTTAAAGGGGAGCAATTTTAAAATCGTCTTACTCGGCTCAAGCGGCGATGATAAAAGCAAACGATAAACACAAAAAGCGCGGGCAGGATAATAGAGATAAGAGATAAGCTATTTTGCCGGTTTGTTGGCGGCCTTGCCGGTCGTATATCGGGAGCCTCAAGAAAACCGGCCTTTAATGGCGCGATAAAGGGCTCTGGTTAAAGCCCCGTCGAGTTTATTTTTCAGTGAAGTTGAACTTTCTTTCAAGCGAAATGGATAAAGGCAATTTTACCTCTTTTACTTCACTATGTTTCATCTTAAATTCTATTTACACAATGGAGGGTAGCTTGCCATGTTCCGCAACGAAGAAAAATTTCGCGCCGCTTTCAATGCATTAAAAACCCATGCAAAAGATCCGGAGCTTGGCGATATTCGCTCACTATTTAAAAATGACCCGCAGCGTTTCGAACATTTTTCATTGCGGCTTGATGATTTGCTGTTCGATTTTTCCAAATGCGGGGTGACAGCGAAAACCTTGGAGCTTCTTGATAATCTTGCCGATGCTGCCGGTTTGAAAGAGCGGCGCGAGGCCATGTTTAACGGCGAGGCGATCAATTTGACCGAAAATCGTGCGGTTCTTCACGTTGCATTGCGTGCACCGGAGGGGAGCACAATTATGCTTGGCGACAAAAATATTGTCGAGGATGTGCAGTCGGTTCTCTCGCATATGGAAAAATTCTGTGAAGGGGTGCGCTCCGGTGCCTTGAAAGGTGAACATGGAGGCAAGATTACCGATGTTGTCAATATCGGCATCGGCGGTTCCGATCTCGGGCCGAAAATGGCAACGCTTGCTTTGAAACCTTATCATGACGGGCCGAATAGCCATTTTGTCTCCAATGTCGATGGCGCCGATATTGCCGATACATTGTCGCGGCTTGATCCGGCAACGACATTGATTATTATTTCTTCCAAAACCTTCACAACCGCCGAAACCATGACCAATGCGCGTGTTGCGCGCCAATGGATTGCAGAAAAACTGGGTGAAATGGCGGTTTCAAAACATTTTGCGGCGGTTTCGACAGCACTTGGCAAAGTGGCCGATTTCGGCATTGACCCCTCGCGTGTTTTCGGCTTCTGGAACTGGGTCGGCGGGCGTTATTCCGTCTGGTCGGCAATCGGCCTTTCGGTGATGATGGCAATCGGGCCGGAAAATTTCAGAAAGTTTCTGGCTGGTGGTCATGCAATGGATGAACATTTCCGCACCGCACCTTATTCTCGAAACCTTGCCGTCCGGCTGGGGTTGATTGGCTTTTATAACCGCGTCATCTGCGGCTATCCGACACGCGCTGTCATCCCTTATGAAGAACGGCTGTCGCGTCTTCCCGCCTATCTCCAGCAACTCGACATGGAATCAAACGGCAAACATGTAACCATTGATGGCAAGCCGGTTACAATGCCAACAGGCCCTGTTGTCTGGGGGGAACCGGGAACCAACGGACAACATGCTTTCTTCCAGCTTTTGCATCAGGGAACCGATATTATACCGGTTGAATTCATTGTTGCTGTGAACGGGCATGAAGAAAACTTGCGTCATCAGCACGACATGCTTCTTGCCAATTGTTTTGCCCAATCGGAAGCACTGATGCGCGGTAGAAGTCAAGAAGCTGCCAAAGCCATGTTGATGAAAGGTGGTATGAGCGAAGCGGAAGCAGAAAAACTGGCCCCGCATAAAAGCTTTGTCGGCAACCGTCCGACATTGACGCTTGTTCATGACAAACTTACCCCCTTCACATTGGGGCGGCTGATTGCACTTTATGAACACAGGGTTTTTGTTGAAGGCACGCTCATGAATATCAACTCCTTCGACCAATGGGGCGTGGAATTGGGCAAGGAACTTGCCAATGAACTATTGCCCATGGTTTCAGGTCAAGAAAGTACTGACGGCCACGATAGTTCGACAAGCGGTTTGATCGCTTATGTCAAAGAGCGCCGCACGCACTGAAAACGCGAATCTGAAACGATAGAAGGCAGCGTATCTAAGAAGGCGCTGCTTTTATATCTGTCTATAAATCCTATTTTTCTTTTCCGTCACATTTTACTTTCATTTGTGACATCCCGCTCACGCCTACATCCCGTTTTGTCCGATAAGCCTTTTGCGATATTTCATTTTGTCGATATGTCGGCCTATCTGACAGATCGGCTTTCCGGTTGCGTTTCGCGAATTTGCAATCATGCTTTAAAAAATTAACTCATTCTGCCTTTGAAAGAGTCACGTGATAGTGCAATGAACAAGAGTGACTTTTGCCAAAGCTGTTTCCGGCGAGGGCTTTTTCCCGTTTTTTGGTCTCGCAAAAAATGGTCTGCAAATGGCTGACGGTCGTTATCGGCGTATATTTTTAAAATTCCGGTTTTGAAAAACTCCGGTTCATGGAAACTTGAAAGCCATGTGAACAAATCTCGCCCGAAAAGCGGTATTTTTGTTTGGCACATTTCGATGCAGCAGGGCTTAAGTAAAAGAAAAAATAGAAACGTGTTTTTCCGATAATCTCTTTTTTGAAGGCAAAGCCGAATACTATGGGGCACTCGAAAAAAATGTCGAGTGAAATAGCAGAAAACGGGGGGATGGCAAAAACGGGAAATGGGGCGATTGCTTTGCTTTTTAAAAGCGCGACGATTTTTATAAGCCAGTATGATTTTTAAAAGGCGCAGTAATTTATCTATAGAGCAGGGGGATTGTTTTGAAGTTGAAAATTTTGATGGCGCGGCACATTTGTTTTTAAGGGCGGGGGGTGCAAGGGTTAAAGGCGCTTCATCCCATAAGTTGGCGGGAATTTTTTCGGAAAGAGCGGGTTTGGCTTAGAATCAATCGTGTACCGAGCGCATAGAGGTCGAAATTCTTTGCCGAATTCAGCCACTCGTGGAGAATGCCGCCCACCACACACACAAGCACGCGCGCGCCATCTTCGGGTTCCCATTCATCGGAAAGCATATCGCGGCTTCGCGCCACATAGAGCATGCGTGTAAAAAGATCGAGCATGCTGTCATGGGCTTCCCTCAGGCGTAATATCATTTGCGAAAAATCATCGACATATTCGCAACGCAAAGTGATGATTGTCATGACCCGCTGCTGGTGCTCGTCCTCGGCAAAACGGCTGAGCGAAGCACAGGCCGATTTTTCTAAAACATCAATCGGATTGACAGAATCATTGCGGCTTACTTCATCAATAAGGTCTTCTTGCGGAAATTTGATGCGGTCGATAATGGCATTATAAATGGCCGGTTTGTCGCGGAAATGGAAATAGATTGCTCCGCGTGTAACGCCGGCCCGTTCGGCAATTTCGTTCAATGACGTTTTGGAAACACCTTTGGTTAGAAAAGCCGTTTCTGCAGCGTCAAGAATGGCTTCACGTGTCTCGCTTGCCGCGGCTTTTGTCCGGCGCATCTTGTTACCCCTTTTTGTCCCGTCATAGTCCCCGCAAACACCACATCTTGTCCTGAAAAAGCAAAATCCTGATTAAAAAAGTTCGATTGAGTCTTTCATGCCGGTTGTGACGCCTTATTATTGCTGTTATTAAGTGGTTATTAGCGAATTAGCTATTTACAAACATCCATGTATGTATATTTTACCGGACACGAAAAAAATATCAAGGTCTGACATCCTATGACACTATTAAGGAAAATATCGGCCGCTCTTTTTGTTGGCGTGCTGTCTTTTGGACTCGTTGCCTGTGGCAAACAGGAAAAACATATGCCGCCGCCATCACAAGCCAGCGGCAAGGTTATCCATCAGGCAGAAGTTCCGTTAAATTACGAATATGCAGCCCGTGTTGTTGCCTATCGTGAAACCGAAGTTCGTGCCCGTGTCGGCGGTATTTTGTTGCACCGCAATTTTGTTGAAGGCTCGGAAGTCAAGCAGGGCGACATATTGTTCGAGATTGATCCGGACAAATACGAGGCTGCTGTTGCATCGGCGCGCGCACAGGTTGCGCAGGCACAAGCCAATTACGACCAGTCGGTTCGTGATGCCGACCGTGCCGAAGAACTGGTCAAGCAAAAAGTCCAGTCAACTTCATTGCGTGATCAGGCTTTTGCCAAACGCGATGCCGATGAAGCAACATTGATGCAGGCAAAAGCCGAATTGCGCACTGCCGAACTCAATCTCGAATATACGAAAGTTGCCGCCCCGATTAGCGGGTTGACCAGTCGCGAGGCTGTTTCGGAAGGTTCGCTTATCGGAACCGACCCGACGTCGAGCCTGCTCACTACAATCACCCAGCTTGACCCGATCTATGTCAACTTCTCCTTTGCTGATGGTGAATATGACCAGATTCGCCATTTAATGGACGAGATGCAGAAGCGCGGCGAAAAGATCGACAATCTGAAAGTCACTGTCCGCCTTGGTGAAGGGGTTGATTACCCCGAACAGGGTACGGTCGATTTTACCTCGCCGACAATTGACAAGCAGACAGGAACCTTGGGTGCACGTGCTGTTATTGCCAACCCCGATCGTCGTCTGGTTCCGGGTATGTTTGTACGCGTAACGGTCACCGGTATCAAATTAGCGAATGCCATGACCATTCCGGAATCGGCTCTCATCCAAAACAGCAGTGGCCAGTTTGTCTATTTGTTGAAAAAGCCCGAGCCGCCAAAGGCCGACCCGAACGCTCCGAAAGGTGCTGAGGCTCAAGCTCCGGCTGCCACCAATGGTGGCGATGCTGGCAAGGGTCAGCCACAAAAGCGGGCCGGTCGGTTGATGGTTGTCGAGCAACGTCCGGTCAAGGCCGTGCGCAAGATGCAAAATGGCGACTGGCTGATTGACAGTGCCGAATTTGATTCAAAAGACAAAAACAAGATCGTTCAGGGGCTTCGTGACGGAGATGAAGTTGTCACCGAAGGCCAGGTTTATATTGAACAGGGGCTGATGCGTGTTCCCGAGGGCAAGAGCCTGATGGTTAATGTCACCGACGATGCGCCGCAACAGGCACCTAACGGGGGCAATGCAAAAGCTTCGGGACCTGCACAATGAGCTATAGTTTCTTTATTAACCGACCGGTTTTCGCGTCGGTTATATCCATTATCATCGTATTGGCCGGCTTTATGTGTATGCGCATATTGCCGATTGCCCAATATCCTGATTTGCTGCCACCGCAAGTGGTGGTTTCGGCGCAGTACCCGGGTGCCAGTGCCGAAACAGTGGCGCAGACTGTGGCTGTGCCACTTGAGCAGCAGATCAACGGCGTTGAAGACATGATCTATATGCAATCGACCAGCAACGCGTCCGGTACATTGCAGATCACTGTTACTTTTGCGCTTGGAACAGACCCTGATCAGGCAACCATTAACGTCAATAACCGCGTTCAACGTGCTTTGACAACTTTGCCGCAGGAAGTGCAGCGTCTCGGTGTTGTTGCCGATAAACGCTCCTCTTCCATTCTCGGTCTTGTTGCCATGCGTTCGACAACCAATGCCTATGACCGTATTTATGTCGGCAACTATGCATTGCTTAACGTTGTTGACGATTTGAAACGTATTCCCGGTGTCGGTGATGCGCAGGTCCTTGGACATGTCGATTATTCGATGCGTATCTGGTTGCGGCCTGACAAGCTTGCCCAATATAATATGACACCGACCGACGTTATCAATGCGGTCAAGGAACAGAACAATCAGTATCCTGTCGGTCGTATCGGTGAACAGCCAGATATTAATGGCGCTTTCACCTATTCGGCAACGACGCAAGGCCGCCTTGTTACAACAGAAGAATTCGGTAACATTATTCTGCGGTCGGATGATACCGGTGCTTCTCTGCGTTTGAAAGATGTTGCGCGTATCGAACTCGGTACCCAACAATATTTCATTGAATCCAATTTGAACGGCAATCCGATGGTGCCGATCCTGATCTTCCTGCAACCGGGTGCCAACGCCCTTGCTACCATGCAGGCGATCAAGCAACGTATGGATGAATTGAAAGTTGCCTTCCCTCCGGGGATTGAATATTCGGTACCTTACGATACCACCAAGTTCATTCAGGTTTCCGTCGAGGAAGTTGTCCACACCTTCATCGAAGCTATTCTGCTTGTTATTGTGGTTGTGTTTATCTTCCTGCAGAACTGGCGAGCGACGCTTATACCGATTATCGCGGTGCCAATATCCATTATCGGGACGTTTGCGGGTATTTACGTGCTCGGCTTTTCGATCAATATGTTGACACTGTTCGGGCTGGTGCTTGCCATCGGTATTGTGGTTGATGACGCGATTGTGGTGTTGGAAAACGTCGAACGCGTTATGTCGGAAGAAAAGCTTTCGCCGCATGATGCTGCAATCAAGTCGATGAGCGAGGTTACAGGGCCGGTTGTCGCTATTGTGCTGGTTCTGTGCGCCGTGTTCATTCCGGTGTCGTTCATGGGCGGTATGGCCGGTGTTATGTATCAGCAATTTGCTGTAACAATCGCCATTTCGGTTGTGATCTCCGGTACTGTGGCTTTGACATTGACACCGGCTTTGTGCTCGCTCTTGTTGAAACCGCGCCATAGCGAACCGATTGCACCGTTCCGCTGGTTTAACGAAACATTCCAGAAGATCACCAATCTTTATGTTTCCGGTGTCGGCTTCTTCGTCCATAAATTCTGGTATGGCATTATCGGTTTTGTGCTGGTTTGTGTCTTTGCTGTCTTTATGTTCGAGAAGGTTCCTTCCTCTCTCGTTCCGGATGAAGATCAGGGCTATGTGCTTGCGGTTTCGTTCCTGCCTTCGGCTTCCTCCCTTGAAAGAACACAAGGTGTTGTCGACAAGGCCTATAAAATTCTCAAGCAGAACCCTGCGGTTGAGAATATTGCCGAACTTGCCGGTTATGACCTGCTTTCGGGCGGTTTAAAGACAAGTTCGGGCGCCATGTTCGTCATGTTCAAGGATTGGAAAGAAAGACCCGATCCAAAGGATGATGCACGTGTGATTGCCCCACAAGTCATCGGCATGACGTCAGGCATCAAGGACGGTGTCACCATTGCTTTCAACCCGCCGCCCATTACCGGCCTTTCGACAACAGGCGGCTTTGAAGTGTATCTGCAGGACCGCGCCGGTGGCTCGATTGATGAACTCTTTAATATGACAATGAAACTCGTCAAAGCTGCCAACCAGCGTCCGGAATTGAAGAATGTCCGCACCACTTTTGACCCGAACGTTCCGAAGTACGACTTCCATGTCGATCGTGTCAAAGCCCGTGCTATGGATGTGCCGATCAATTCGATTTATGATGCCCTTTCGGCAACATTCGGTAACATCTATATCAACGACTTCACCCTTTACGGACGTAACTATCAGGTTAAAATCCAGTCCGAAGGCGAGTTCCGTAAAAGTGCGGAAGACATCAAGCAGGTCTTTGTGCGGTCGAATTCCGGCAGCATGATACCGTTGAATGCGCTTGTCCAAACAACGCGTATTACCGGTTCCGACCAGCTTGAACGCTTCAATGCTTTCTATGCCACCAAGATCATGGGTGATCCGGGAACCGGCTTTACCTCCGGTGATGCGATCAAGGCCATGACCGAAGTTGCCGGTAAGGTTTTGCCCAATACCTACCAGATCGCCTGGACAGGTTCCGCCTATCAGGAAGTTGTGGCCGGTGGTGCCGGTTCAACCGCTATGATCTTTGGTATCATTATGGTGTTCCTCATTCTGGCTGCGCAATATGAACGCTGGAGCCTGCCTTTTGCGGTTGTCACTGCTGTGCCGTTCGCAATTGCCGGCGCCTTGACATTCACTTACCTAAGGGGGCTGAGCAACGACGTTTATTTCCAGATCGGCCTCGTTACACTTGTGGGGCTGGCTGCGAAAAACGCTATTCTGATTGTCGAATTTGCTGTGCTCGAGCGTGAAAACGGCAAATCGGCTATTGATGCGGCGATTTCTGCAGCACGTCTTCGCTTCCGCCCGATTGTGATGACATCTCTGGCGTTTATCCTTGGTGTTGTCCCCTTGGCAAGATCTACCGGTGCCGGTTCCGCTAGCCGTCACGCAATTGGTACCGGTGTTATCGGCGGTATGTTGGCTGCAACATGTATTGCAACCTTCTTTATCCCGATGTTCTACAGGCTGTTTAGCGGAAACCGTGCCGGAAGAACTGCTGGTGGAGAGCCGACAAATGGCGGCAATGCACCGGAAGCGCAATCCGCACCCGACAAACAGTCAGGCAATAATGTTCAACAAGCCTGATTGCTTGTTGACAAAGCCAAAAACAAAACCCCGGTCTCCACCGGGGTTTTTTATTGCCCCGATTGTTCCATAACTTGAATTTCAATGACTTGAATCTCGCGGTCATCCTTTCGGGTCCCACAGCGGCACACGGTACAAGCCAAAGGATTGGGGGAGCGATGTAATTTTAAGGATTTCAAGAAAATGATAGCCCGACGACGAATGGAAAACGGAAAGGGGCAAGATGCAGGCAGAAAAGCCAGACTGCCGGCGGAAAAAGGATAGGGGGAGGATAAAAGAAGGATTGCCGCTGGCAGGAACAATCATCAAACTCGGGGAAACGGGCGGGGATGCGCTACTTTGTAAAACCAATAAATCTATTGAAGCTTAGGAGCAGAACGAGAAGATGGTGCTCGGCAGCGAGAAAATTCCTTTGAATTGAGGAACAGAGCAGCAAAACGCAGCTGACCTGCAAGAGTAGATCTCCGGAGGCTTGAAAACAGGTTAGCAAGTTAGCGCTCGGCAACAAAAATAAATTTACCAAAGTCGAGGAAAAGGGCGGGGATGCGCTACTTTGTAAAACCAATAAATCTATTGAAGCTTAGGAGCAGAACGAGAAGATGGTGCTCGGCAGCGAGAAAACTTCCTTTGAATTGAGGAATAGAGCAGCAAAACGCAGCTGACCTGCAAGAGTAGATCTCCGAAGGCTTGAAAACAGGTTAGCAAGTTAGCGCTCGGCAACAAAAATAAATTTACCAAAGTCGGGGAAAAGGGCGGGGATGCGATATACGGCGGCACCAATAAATCCATTGAAGCCTGCGAATGGGATGAGAAGCTGGTGCTCACCAGCGAGAAAAATTCCTCTGAATAGGGGAGCAGAGCAGCAAAACGCAGCTGACCTGCAAGAGTAGATCTCCGGAGGCTTGAAAATAGGTTAGCAAGTTAGCGCTCGGCAACAAAAATAAATTTACCAAAGTCGCTAAAAAGGGCGAGGATGCGATGCCGCAACACCTTTTAAATCATTGAAGCCAGCGATTGGGATGATAAGTAGCTGTCCACCAGCAAGAAAAATTCCCCGCGTTTGAGGAACAGAGAGGGGATGCGCTACCCCATAGCAGTAATAAATCTAATGAAGGTCAGAACCAGAGTAAAAAGATTTCACTCGACCGCAAGATAAATCTTACGAAGTTCTATCCAGCAAAGTTCACGGGAAGGACGTAAAAGCCGCATGAAATTGGCCGCTCGAATGTTATTAAGCCTGACAAAAACAGTCACGAAAACGGATGTTTCATGCACCTCGACCTTATAGAACGCGTGAAATGGCAGGTAACAGGATATATTGCCCGTTAGCCGATCTTATTCATGAAAACGGACTGAAGATTACGAAAGGCCTTCGATTTCCCCGTTTTCATCAAGGTGGATTTTTTCAGCCATCGGGTGGCGGGGAAGCCCCGGCATGGTCATGATATCACCGCAAATCACCACAACAAATCCGGCACCGGCACTCAATTTGACCTCGCGTACAGGAATGGTGAAATTTTCCGGCGCGCCTAAGAGTTTCGGGTCGGCCGAAAATGAATATTGCGTTTTTGCCATGCAGACCGGCAAGTTCCCGTAACCTTCCTCGTCCCAAGCCTTTAATTGGTTCAGAATATTGGCCGGAATATCGGCACCACGCCCGCCATAAATCTCGCGCACAATGGTGTTGATCTTCTCTTCCAGCGGCAAGTTGTCGGCATAGAGTGGGTGAAAGTTGCTTTTGTTTTCGGAAATCATCTGCACGACAGCACGGGCGAGTTCCTCGGCACCTTCACCACCTTTTTCCCAATGGCGGCAAATAATGGCCTGATGGTGGGTCTCCGCAACGATTTTCTGTAAAGCCTCTATTTCCGCATCGGTGTCGGAATTAAAATAATTGACCGCCACAATGACCGGCACACCATATTTTTCCATATTCGAAATATGGCGCAACAAATTGGCTGTGCCTTTTTTCAATGCCCCAACATTTTCATGGGCAAGATCGCCTTTTGCAACGCCGCCATTCATTTTCAGCGCACGGATTGTTGCAACAATGACGGTTGCATCAGGTTTCAATCCGGCTTTGCGGCATTTGATGTCGAAAAACTTCTCGGCTCCAAGATCAGCACCGAAACCCGCTTCGGTGACCACATAATCGGCAAGCTTCAACGCGGTTTTTGTGGCAATGACCGAGTTGCAGCCATGGGCAATATTGGCAAAAGGCCCGCCATGGATAAAAGCCGGATTATGTTCGATTGTCTGCACCAGATTGGGCGCCAAAGCATCGCGCAACAAAACCGCCATTGCCCCTTCTGCATGAATGTCGGAAGCGGTGACAGGTGTTTTATCGTAACGGTAACCAATAATGATTTTGCCCAAGCGCTTTGTGAGATCGGCAAGGTTTTCGGAAAGGCAGAAAATTGCCATGATTTCGGAGGCCACCGTAATATCGAAACCGCTTTGGCGGCAAAAACCGTTTTTGACCCCGCCAAGGGAAAGCACAACGTCACGAAGCGCACGGTCATTCATGTCGACCACGCGTTTCCATGTAATCCGGCGGGAGTCGATATTCTGTTCATTGCCCCAATAAATGTGGTTATCCACCATGGCGGCAAGAAGATTATTGGCCGATGTGATGGCGTGAAAATCGCCGGTAAAATGCAAATTGATGTCTTCCATCGGAATGACTTGCGAACGTCCGCCACCGGCTGCACCACCTTTCTGGCCGAAATTTGGCCCTAAGGATGGTTCGCGTAATGATGCGACAGCTTTTTTTCCAATATGATTGAGCGCATCGGTAAGGCCGATTGTTGTCGTGGTTTTTCCTTCGCCCGCCGGTGTCGGGTTAATGGCGGTCACTAGAATAAGTTTGCCGTTTTTATTGTTTTTGAGCGTTTCGATATATTTCGCGCTGATTTTTGCCTTGTCATGGCCGTAAGGAACAATATCTTCGTAAGGAATATCAAGCTTGGCGGCAATGTCACGGATAGGCAGTTTGGTTGCTTGACGGGCTATTTCAATATCTGAAAGATTCATCAATATTCTCTATTATCAGGCGCAACAGGTAAAAATTGCGGTCATTTCTTCGATTTGGCAAAATGATTGCCATTTTGTCAATCAATGGGGGTTTCTTACCCCACATTTAACAATAATGCCATTTTTAACCGGCAATAAACAATGACCGTACCATAAAATTGTCTTTTCTTTTAAGCTTTCAACCAAGGCCAATTGCCTTTGCGGCGCGCGTAGCCGGCTGGAAACAGCATAAACTCCGTAAAGTTAGTGAACGGAAATAATTTTGAAAAAAGCCTAAAAGAAAACGGCCAAATGGCGCGAAACCGCTTTAATATTTCGGGCTGTTGAAAATTTAATCCCGCCGCTGCTCAATTCTTCCCTGACATTTTATTTTTTGAAGGAAAACTCTCGCACGAAGACTCATAGGTTAAGCGAGACAGTCGAAAAATAGCCGGAAACCGGTGGACAGGAAAAATCGGGAAAATAAAGGGATTGGGGAGCAGTTGTAATATTTAAACGCTTTTCCTCCGACGCTCATGTTTTTGACCAGAGACGAGAAAAGCAAAACGAATCACAAAGCGCCACATGGGTGGCTTGCCAAAAAAAGCGAGCAGCAGAAACAAAACAACAAATCCATCCGGATTGGTTCGTTCATTTGCCGGTGTTTTTAGTCTCCAAAACACGAGATCAAAGGTTTCAATAAAACCGGATAAGCCCGACTTGGCAAAGTAACAAAAATGATGGGGGAAGAGGAGAAACAAGCCGGAAATCTGATAATCGCAAGACAAGCGGTGAATAGCGCCGCAATACGCAAATGGTTGAAAGCTTCAAGCGGGAAATATCAAAACCGGTTGATTTGCCCCATAATGATACAAAGATTACTTAAAATTGATGAGGAAAGAAAAATCGGAAATTTTTCTATTCAAAAAAGAAAAACGCTTTTTTAAATAATTGAACGGATTTTTTAAGGGACGGTTTTTAGGGCGCATTTTTTAAGATACGTTTTATCCGGATTTTATAGACTTTCTCGTGCGGCAGACCAATAATCGCGCTGCTTTTTCGCTTAATGTTCAGATTTTTCGTTTAACACGCTACTTCTTCAATTACCGCGCCACTTTTTTGCTAAACGCGCTGCGTTTCCCATAAAGCGAATGAAATCTTGATGCGCCTCGGCTACCGGTTTTGTGCTTTTAACCAGCAAAAAGTGCGGCAAAAAGACCGGCGATGCGGCGTTTTTAACTTGAAACAGCAAGACTTGGGGCGCGGCACCTCGGGAACAAGTTTTTTAAAAAATCAAGGCTCCCGATTTCCCGAGACGAAAGCCATTATGAAAGACTTTATCGTTATGAAGCAAGCGATCAAGCGGAAAGCTATTAAAAGCGATCAAGCGGGAAGCAATCAAAAAGGGGAGAAACGGCGGCTTTGGTAGCGGAGGAGGGATTTGAACCCCCGACACAAGGATTATGATTCCTCTGCTCTGACCTACTGAGCTACTCCGCCACAAAAAATGTCTTTTTAAAAAAACATTTAGCCGTGGCGGCGATATAAGGGGTTCAATCCCACTCTGTCAAGCATCGTTTTTGAGCTTTTCTCTTGTCAATGGCGTTCATGACCGATATTGAACAGATAAGATATTGCTTTTCAGTTCAGCAATAAGGATAAGGCATAGACAATGGCTCCACGCGTAGCAGTTTTGGGATGTGGTTATTGGGGGAGCAATCACATACGTACTTTGAAAAGTCTGGGAGCGCTCGCAGCCGTTTCCGACGTGAACGTTCATCGTGCGGAAGGGTTTGCAGCAGAACACGATGTCGAGGCAATCCCCGTTGAAGAGATTTTCACCCGTAAAGATATAGACGCTATGGTTCTGGCACTGCCGCCGCAATTTCATGCGGAAAACGCCATCAGGGCGATTGAAGGCGGTAAGGATGTGCTGGTTGAAAAACCGATTGCGCTTAATGTCGAGGATGCAGAGCGCGAAGTGCGCATTGCACGCGAACACAAGCGCATCTTCATGGTGGGGCATGTTTTGCGCTACCATCCGGCATTTGAAAAATTGCTTGAACTTGTCAATCAAGGCGCATTGGGCGAAGTGCGCTATATTCATGCACACCGTTTGGGGCTTGGCAAGTTCCACACTGAAAGTGATGCATTGTGGGATCTCGCGCCCCACGACCTTTCAATGATTTTGGCTATAACAAAATGCGAACCGTCGGAAATTCACGGCGAGGGCGCGGCGATTATCGACAACTTGTCCGATTTTGCCCATGTCCATATGAAATTTCCCAATGGCATGCGCAGCCACCTTTTTGCGTCCCGCCTTAATCCCTATCGTGAACGGCGTTTGACGGTGGTTGGCACCAAAGCCATGGCCGTGTTTGATGATGTCGAACCTTGGGGAAGAAAGCTTGCCATTTATCGTTTCGAGGTTTGGCAGGATAATAATCAATGGGCATTTACCGCCGACGAGCCGGAATATATTCCGGTTGAAGAAGCAATGCCGCTTACCCGCGAATTGCAGCACTTCCTGCACTGTATCGAAACCCGTGAGGAACCGCGCACCAATGGCGATGAAGCCATTGCCGTTTTGCGTATTCTGACGGCCGGCAGTGTCCATCATAAAGCAAAGGAAATTTCTGGTAAAACGCAGGCAAAAAATAAAGAAACGGCAAAGAAATAATGTAAAAAGCTGTTACATGCGTCATAGAACTTTGATTACATATTGTTCGTCTAAGGCGTTATGTTAGGCAAGCCGCGCCAATGAATGATTCGGCCAGCTAAACAATTATAGCAACGGAGTGAATATGCAATTTATAGATCTTGGAGCGCAAAGGGCGCGTATTAAAGATAAAATCAATACGGCTATTGCCCATGTGATTGAAAGTGGCAAATATATTCTCGGGCCGGAAGTCGAAGAATTCGAAAAACGTATGGCCGATTATATCGGCGTTAAACATGTGATCGGCTGCTCAAACGGCACTGACGCATTGTTGATGCCGCTTATGGCTGAAAACATCGGACCGGGAGATGCTGTTTTCTGCCCAAGCTTTACATTTGCCGCAACCGCCGAAGTTGTTGCATTAACCGGCGCAGAACCGGTTTTTGTCGATATTCTGCCCGATACTTTCAATATGGATCCGGCAAAACTTGAAGAAGCCATTGCAATGATCAAAAAAGAAGGCCGCCTCACACCACGGGCGATCATTCCTGTTGATCTCTTCGGTCTTCCTGCCGACTTTAATAGAATTTCGGCAATTGCTGCCAAAGAAAACCTGTTTATCATTGAAGATGCCGCACAAGCCATTGGCGGAAAACATGAAAATGCCATGTGTGGGGCTTTCGGCAATGTTGGCGCAACAAGCTTCTATCCGGCAAAACCGCTCGGCTGCTATGGTGATGGCGGGGCAATGTTTACCGATGATGATGACCTTGCCGAACGTCTGCGTTCAATCTATTTCCACGGCAAAGGTTCATCCCAATATGACAATGTCCGCATCGGCTTGAACTCGCGTCTTGATACCATTCAGGCTGCCATTTTGTTGCAGAAGCTTGATATTCTTGAAGACGAGATGGAAAAACGCGCTGTTATCGGCAAACGTTATAGCGACGGTTTGAAAGATGTTGTCAAAACCCCAAAAATCGAAAAAGGGTCGCGCTCGGCTTTTGCCCAATACACAATCGTTGTAGAAGACCGTAACGGGCTTCAGGCGCACCTCAAAAATGCCGGTATTCCATCCATGATCTATTACATCAAGCCGTTGCATTTACAGACTGCTTACCGTCATTTCCCGCAAGCCAAAGGTGGCCTTCCGGTTTCCGAACATGCAGCCGATCACGTTTTGAGCTTGCCGATGCATCCTTATTTGCCGGAAAGCGATCAGGACAAAATTATCGGCTTGATCCGGGAATTTTGTGGCAAGTGAGAATAGCTTTGCTATCACCGACCGAACGATCGGGAATAGCGATTGAGAATAAAAGAAGAAGACCGGTTTCATACCGGTCTTTTTTATTTCCAAAAAATTTATCGGGCTGTAAATTTAAAACATAGCAAATTTATAACGTAGCAAATTGATCGGATAATAAATTTATCGCGTAATGAATTTATTCGTCTCAAAAACGTCTTTTTCATTGGGCTTAGCTTTTCCATTCCTCTTGATGAACTTCTCGTCACCCTTGTCATTTATCACATGTGAAAAGACAGCGGATGAGATCGCTCATTCAACAAAAGATTGGCCGCAAATTTTGAGGCCCGCTTTTGGTCCCCCAAAAAAACTCGTTCAGCTTTATTGATTTCAGAATTCGGGCAGGCTGTTCAATGAATGGATGAAAAGCAAAAGCTTGGAAAAGACCAAGCACTCGAATAAAAACCTGCGCTATGTGCCTGACAACCGGAAAGATTTTAGAGGCCAAAAATTGGCGAGTGCTCTATTGCAGACAAGCGCGAGAGGGCATCAGCCCTCCGCAATCCCCGCCTCAATAAGGGGGAGAACGTTTATCCATTCTAGGAACCCTGCTTTAAGGGCGGAAGAACGGAATAGCCGTTTTAGAACACTCCGCCTTCCATCAGAAAACGTATGATGAAGAGGAGAGCGATAATCCACGTTGCGGGGTGAACATCACGCCATTTGCCGGTAATTGTTTTCAAAATAGCATAGCTTATGAAGCCGATGGCAAGTCCATTGGCGACGGAATAGGTAAACGGCATCAAAAGCGCGGTAAGTGCTGCCGGCACCGCTTCGACAATGTCGTCCCAGTTGATTTCGGCAAATTCACGCATCATCAGACAGGCAACAAAAATCAATGCCGGTGCGGTGGCATAGGCGGGAATAGCAAGCGCAACAGGAGCAAAAAACAGAGCGAGCAGGAAAAACACACCTACGGTGATGGCGGTAAGTCCTGTGCGCCCGCCAGCAGCAACGCCCGAGGCACTTTCAACAAATGCGGTGGTCGAACTGGTTCCGATAAGGGAGCCGGCAAGAATGGCCGTGCTATCGGCAAAAAGTGCGCGGCCGAGATTATTGGGTTTGTCGTCGGGAATAAGACCGGCGCGTTTGCCAACGCCGACAAGTGTGCCGGTGGCGTCGAATATTTCGACCAGCACGAAAACCAGAAGCACATGGAAAATGCCGGTATGCAGTACACCCAGAATATCAAGCTTAAGAAAGGTCGGTGCAACAGAAGGAGGAAGCGCAATTCCGCCTGAACTAACCAGAGTTTGAAAACTCTTATAGCCGTCATCGGTAAAGATGAAAGAGAGAATGGTTACAGCAATAATACCAATCAGAATGCCGCCGCGTATCTTGAAAGCATCAAGGGCAACAATAATAAAAAGCCCGATACCGGCAAGAACAGGTCCCGCTTTGGTTACATCGCCAAGCCCCACCAGAGTGGCATCATTATTAATAACAATGCCCGCACTCTGGAATGCCACAATGGAAAGAAACATGCCGATACCGGCACCGATAGCACTGCGCAAAGACTTTGGCACACCGGCAATCAGCCATTGTCTGACACCGGTTGCTGTCAATATCAGAAAGACAATGCCCGAAAGGAAAACCGCTCCCAAAGCCTGTTGCCAGCTATAGCCCATAGTAATGACAACCGAATAGGCAAAAAATGCATTGAGCCCCATACCCGGCGCCATGCCGATCGGCCAATTGGCAAGCAACCCCATGATGAAAGAGCCGACCGCGGCAGCAATACAGGTCGCAACAAAAACCGCCCCCTTATCCATTCCGGCAGCGCCAAGAATAGTGGGATTGACAGCAAGGATGTAGGACATGGTCAAAAAAGTTGTAAGACCGGCACCAATTTCAATTCCGGTACGCGTATTGTTCGCTTTCAAGTGAAATAGTTTTTCGAGCATCCTACCGATCCCTGTTAAAACTGTTTTTCAAGGTGGCTTTGCTATTTTGTTACCGCCACTCAAAACCCTGTTGCGGGTGCTGAACCAGTTAGCCTTTTATAACATTTTGTCGGCATTAGGCTATAAGGGGAGAAGTCTTCAAAGCACAGTTATCGCCTTTGATTCACAGCTTTCTCTTTTGTCGGAAAATTTCTTTTTGTGTGTAGAGGGGCGAAAGCGCTGAAGCCAAAAGATCAAGCAACCCATTTTGGCGTGTGGCGGGCTGTTGAATGAGCCTCTCTTCAGGAGGCTTTCAGTAAAGAAACGATATTTTCGAACTCTCCGAAGAAAAAATAAAAACCGGAAAATATGACGGATAACTTTCTTTTCCCTATCCGATTCGTATTAGCGGTTTATCATGCATCCGTTTTCAAAGACCGGCTGTTGGGTTTCAGCACTGGTCTGAAAAGAAAGGTTTCATCAAAGCTCTTTCGGTGAGCTTATGCTCTTTTACGAAAAACTTTCCAGTAAAATTGTCATTCAACAATATTTTCACAGCGTCCGGCACTTTGCCGTTTGAGCGGGAGAGACTTCAATTTTGTGCCGATTTGGTTGTTTTTTTACGTGTTGACGTTTTCTTACGGGAAGCGGGTTTTGCAACTTTTGCAGTGCTTTCACCGGATTGTTTTTTGTGGTTGTTCAGTTCTTTTTTTATGCGTGCTGCCAGACTTTTTCTATCGCGAACTTTTTCAACAAGCTCCGGTATGGGGGAGGATTGACCTTCGGAAATTGCTACTTCTGCGGTGAATTTTGCAGCAGTGTTCAAAATTTCCTGCCTGAGATTTTCCATATCGGTTTTGGTGGTTTTATTTGCCAAGGCTTCCTTTTTTGCGGCCGCGACTTCTTCTTTCAAAGTTGCGACTTCTTTTTCCAGTGCTTTTAACTGGTTAGTCCGGTCCGCCTCAGCGTGGCTCGCCTGCTTTTCCTGTTGCAACAGATCACGGATTTCGGCAAGTTCCTTGCCTTTATTGGCGGAAAGTGTGGCGGTAAGCTGCCGCTCGGTTTCGAGTTCTTCGGTCTGGTCTGCCAATTGTTCGGCAAGCAGTCCGGCACGGTGTTCGGCATCACCAAGACGGAAAAGCTCCTCTTTGGCGTGGTCGAGTTCACGTTTCTGAGTGGCAAATTTTTCGCTGAGATGTTCGAATTTTTCATCGCGCGTTACGAGCTCAACCGCCTGTTTTGCACGTAGAAAATCCCTGTCTGCCTCGACTTCGGTGAGGGAAAGCGGTACCTCGGCGGCAATTGCCTGACGGGCTAGATAAAGCACACGTCGCCAGATTGTCGGCGATAAAAGAATAAGAACAAAGGTTGTGGCTGCAACGCCAAGAATGAAAAACAGTACCGATTGGATAAGCATAAAATGCCTCGGGAGCCGGACAAAAGTTTAAAACGGATTCCAGGTGGCAGCCGGTGTCAATTTCAGATAACCGATATTGACCCCCAAACGTGCGCCAACACCGGTTCTGACCGGTACCAAAAGGATGTTTCCTTTCTTAAGCACATGAAAGCCTACGCCTGCAACAAAATAAGCTGAACCAGAGATACCTGCATAGCGTCCCCAAAGATTATTGACGTTATCAAGCTCGTAAACCAGAATCATCAGTCGCGACCCTTGACCACCAATATCCCAGCCGACTGTCGGGCCTTGCCAGAAAACCTTATGGTCACCGGCGTTTTTTGTGTAAAGCGTTCCCTCTCCATAGGTAAGGCCGCCGATAATGGCGCCGGAGCCTTCTTCACCCAGAATATAGCCATTCGGCAAACCGTATTTCGCAAATACTTTTTCAATTCCGGTTGCCATGCTACCTGCTGCATCACCAAAAAAACGGTGGCCGGAATCAATAATTTCCTGTGCCGAATAGCGCCCGTTTTGCTGCTGGGTTTGAGCCTGCGCCGGTATCAATCCGATATTTGTAAATAAAGCCAACGCAAAGAGAAGAACGACTTTACGCCACTGAATTTGGATGGAACGGAACATATTGTTTCACCTCTTCTGGTCACTCAATGGTTTGAATCTTGACGTAAGCAAAGATCCGGTTTCTTCTGATTCTAGCGGGCAAAGTTGTTTAAATTCTTAAAAACCATAAAAACACTGAAAAAGGACCGGAAGATTTGGCCAAAAAGGCATGTTTTAAGGAAGTTTGTGTGTTTTCCGGACAATCAAAAACGAAAAATTGTCCATGGAATCTTAAGGGTTTTGATTTAAGGAACGGGAAAAAGAGTATTCTGGAGTTCCAATTATTATGCCACTAGCCGTTACATTAAGCCCTGCCGATCTTGCCGCATTGTTATGCAGCCGCATTTGTCATGATCTTATTTCGCCGGTCGGGGCAATCAATAATGGGATTGAACTTTATGACGAAGCCGATGCACAGGAAGACGCGATTGAACTTATCCGCATGTCGGCGGTCAATGCATCGTCCAAATTGCAATTTGCCCGTATTGCTTTCGGAGCCGCCGGTTCGGCAGGAAGCGAAATTGACAGTGGCGATGCCGAGACAGTGGCAAAAAATTACATGGAAAATGAAAAAGGCAATCTTGACTGGAAAGCGCCACGCCTGCTTTTGCCGAAGAACGAAGTCAAGCTTTTGCTCAATCTCGTTCTGATTGCAAATCTTTCCATTCCGCGCGGTGGTGATATTGTTGTCGAGATTGGCGAGAACAGCGGAAAACGCCTTTTCCAGTTGAAGGTAAGTGGAAAAATGTTGCGTGTGCCGCCAAAATTCCTCGAATTATATAATGGGCAGGTACCGGAAGAACCGATTGATGCCCATAGTGTCCAGTTCTATTACGCTCTTTTATTGTCGCAAATGTCGAATATGCCGATCAAAGTTCAGGTACAGCCAGAAATTATTACCATTGTAGCAGGCTGAGCCGACCAAATTTCTGACCGGAAAGCCAGTCCGGTCAAAGAAGCTGAAACTCGGCGATAAACCACGCACAAAATACCGGTATTGACCGAAAAAGCGGTTAATGCCGGTTTTTAGTTGGAAAAAGCCGTCTGATCTTAAAAAAATTTTGCCGCTTACAAAATTGAACAGCGACAAAATTTATCCGGTTAAAATTGCTTTTTAAGGTCGGAACAGCTTTTAAAGCTCAGGGGGCGAGCCGGTACCGGTTTTTAAAAATCGGGACGGCAATTTTTTTAAAGCACAAATAAAAAGACTGAAAATTCTGGCAAAAAGACAGAAATTGCCGCCCACAAACGATTTCTGCCTAAAAAATTGGTGCCAAAAAAATTACTGGCAAAAAAATGCCGGAACTTTTCCCGAATGGAAAAAACTCCGGCATGATGATTCAATTTTGAAGAGATGAAAGTGTTGAAAAATCAAGCAGTTTCGCGCATCGGTTCTTCATTTGGTTCACGCAGCACATAACCGCGTCCCCAAACCGTTTCGATATAATTGACACCGCCTGAAACGGCATCCAGCTTTTTGCGCAATTTGCAAATGAAAACGTCGATAATTTTGAGTTCCGGTTCGTCCATGCCGCCATAGAGGTGGTTCAAGAACATTTCCTTGGTTAAAGTGGTTCCTTTACGCAATGAAAGAAGTTCGAGCATCTGGTATTCTTTGCCGGTCAGATGAACCGGATGGCCACCGATTTCAACTGTTTTGGCATCAAGATTGACAACCAGATCTCCGGTTGCAATTACCGATTGGGCGTGACCTTTCGAGCGGCGAACAATAGCATGAATACGAGCGACCAGTTCGTCTTTATGAAATGGCTTTGTCATATAATCGTCGGCACCGAAGCCCAAACCGCGTACCTTGTCTTCAATACCACCCATACCGGAAAGGATAAGGATTGGTGTTTTCACTTTGGAAAGGCGCAATGTGCGCAAAACCTCGTAACCGGACATATCCGGCAAATTAAGGTCCAACAATATGATGTCGTAATCATAAAGTTTTCCAAGATCTACACCTTCCTCTCCAAGGTCTGTCGTGTAGACATTGAAACTTTCCGATTTGAGCATAAGCTCGATGCTTGTCGCTGTCGCGTGGTCATCTTCAATCAATAATACGCGCATATCCTATATCCCCTTTCCACTTGCCGAATCAGGCGTTATCAGAGTCCGTACAAATTTCTGCACCGACTATTGTGCAGTTAATTTAAAAAACACCATAAAATCATGGCATTAACTCAAACACGATTTTTTACTTCGGCAGCGTCAGAACAATTCGTTGCCTTCATTAACCAATTTGCACCAAAATGGTTAACAAAATATGATTCTTGTTGGCAAGAAGTTAATAAATTTTTCTGAAAAAAACGTTGTAGTCCGTTGATTCATGGATATAAAAGCTAAAGATTTATGCTTAATTTTTACTTTAAGAAATCGCTCTAACTGACTCTTTCGATTCACTCTTTTCGAATTCGAAAAAAGGTCTTTTGTTTACCGAGCTTTAAGGGACTTCCGCTATAGTGCTCAAAGACCGTAAACAATTGGTTAAGAAAGCTTGTTATCGCAGCTCCATACGGGTTTTTAAGGAGCATGAGCTTCCATGGAGTTTTCCATGGTCTCTTTGTGGGACACGAAGGGAGAAACCGGTTTCCGGTCGTGTGTAAGAGTATAAAGGCGTGAACAGTGTTTGTTCACGGTAGTCAGGGAGTATTGCGTATGAAACCGCGTGAAAGTGTGGTTCGGTTGAAAATGTTTCAGGTGCGCGAAAAACGCCGCCAGATTTCTCAACTCGATATGATGATGAGTGAATTCGACCGTATGGCAAGTGAACTCGAAACGCAAATTGCCAATGAAGAACGCAAATCGGGCATCACCGATGTCAACCATTTTGCCTATCCCACCTTTGCACGTGCCGCCCGTCAACGACGTGAAAATCTCATCAATTCCATTCGTGATTTGCAAATCCAGAAGGCTTCCGGTGAAATGAAGCTGCATGAGCTTGAGGCGGAACTTGAACGCGCTCAAGCTTTGGAAGAACGTGATGGCAAATCTCTTCCCAGTGAAGACGTGGTATTTGTCCAAAGTCGATCAATGATCGGTTGAGGTCTTCCCCTCAAAAAGCAGAATTTGGCAAAACCGAATCTGGCAAAGCGGAATCCGGCAAGACGGAAGTTTTTAAAGCGGACTCCGGCTTTTTGTCATTAAAATAGTCAAACGCCATCGGGACAGTGCTTGCGGTCTCGAAAGGCGTTCTCATCACATAAAAGCTCAAAACTCCGTTTATGAAAACAATAGACGCCAAGAGTGCCGGTTGAAGCCCTCGGTGTCAATATAGGCTGAGTCGATATAGGCTGACACTGTGAATACACGCTATACGCTGATCAAGCCGATAGACACGCATAAACGGGAAAAGATAGCGCATTGTGTTGACTATTCTTGTTTCAGGCCAATCACCGTTTTATCCCACCGTTCAATCTTGGATTGGTGTATTGATTGAACCGTGCATCGGCGTGTATTTGCGTGCGCAGAATTGTGTTTCCCGAAGCTTCACTTGACGCGTGGTTTTGCGTGTCTCTCGCCATTTATTTTTATCGTTCGCCCGTTTGTCTTTTTGATCAACAAAAAGCCGGAAGGATTATTTTCCCGTTATAAATATCAAGAAAACGAAAATACGGAATTGTTGGGGAGTTGCTGCCTGACAAAGCGCGGAAAACAACCGCAATGAAGAAAATTTCTGCCAAACCGGAGCGGCGCAAGCAAGTGATGGGCAAGCGATAGCGATAGCAAGTGATGGCAAATGATGGTGAGGGCTCGTTACTTTATTTGCCAACATGACGGATAAACAGAGTGAACCGTTAAGCACGGAAGATTCGTTTTGCGGCTTGCCATTTTCGTTAGCAAGTGGGCTGTCCGGTTTCAGGAAACATGTCGCCCGACAATTCATGAATTTGCCGGAATATAAAACAACCGTTTCCTGAAATTCAAGAAACGGTTGTTTTATTTACGCTTGAAGGCAAAATGGGTCATGCTTATCAATGGCGGTATTGCTGGATACGCGTTGTACGTAAACCGGCAAGACCATGTTCATCAATCGAGCATTGCCAGGACAAAAATTCTTCCACCGTCAATGTATAACGTTGGCAGGCTTCATCCAGACTGAGCAGTCCACCTCTGACAGCGGCTACTACTTCGGCTTTGCGACGGATAACCCAGCGCCGTGTGTTGCTTGGCGGCAGGTCGGTGATCGTAAGTGGACTCCCATCTGGGCCAATAACGTATTTTACTCGTGTTCTTACTAACTCGGTCATTGTACTCTCTACTCTTATTCAAGGACCTGAAGCGACAATAACCGCCGAGCTTTAAAAAAGAGCTAAACCGCCGGAAAGGAAAATTTAACAAATACACAGGCGCAAAATTGTGTTCGTTTGTAAAATGATAGAAAAATCATAATGTTAGATAAATTTTACTGCAATCAAACAAACTTGAACAAAAAACGCTACTTTATTTTTTTTTGTTTTTTTATAAACTGGGGTTGTGAGTTTTTTAAAAAATGCTCGATTTATAATCTCTTTTTCGAGACGACGGTTGTGTTGTGTCGTTAAAAACACGATATAGTTTAACGAACCGTCCTATGAGTTAGAAGGTGAGTTTATGTCTCTCAACAGTCTTGATCTTCCAAAACGTCCCGAGGATACACGTGTGGTTGTTGCCATGTCGGGTGGTGTCGATTCGTCCGTTGTTGCGGGATTGTTGAAAAAAGAAGGCTATGATGTTGTCGGCGTCACTCTTCAACTTTATGATCATGGTGCTGCGACCCACCGTGTCGGCTCCTGCTGTGCCGGTCAGGATATCGAGGATGCGCGGCGTGTTTCGGAAACTTTGGGTATTCCCCATTATGTGCTGGATTATGAAGCCCGCTTCCGTGAAGCGGTGATCAATCCTTTTGCCGATAGCTATGCCCATGGCGAAACGCCAATTCCCTGTGTTGCCTGCAACCAGACAGTGAAATTTGCCGATCTTCTTGTGACGGCAAAAAATCTTGGTGCTGATGCTCTGGCAACGGGCCACTATATAAGAAGTCGCCCTAATGGTGCGCACCGTGCATTATATCGGCCGGTTGACGCCAATCGTGACCAGAGCTATTTCCTTTTTGCCACAACGCAGGAACAGATTGACTATTTGCGTTTTCCTTTGGGTGATCTGGCAAAACCCCATGTTCGCGAAATTGCTGCCGAAATGGGACTTTCTGTTGCATCCAAGCATGACAGTCAGGATATTTGTTTTGTGCCCCAGGGGCGCTATTCGGATGTGATTGCCAAATTGCGTCCAGAGGCTGCCAATCCGGGAGAGATTGTCCATATTGACGGGCGCATTCTTGGTCGCCATGCGGGTATTGTCAATTATACCATTGGTCAACGTCGCGGCATTGGCATTGCAACCGGTGAAGCGCTTTATGTTGTCTATCTTGATGCGGAAAATTCCCGTGTCATTGTTGGGCCGAGAGAAGCACTTGAAACGCGTAAACTGTTTTTGCGTGATACCAATTGGCTTGGCGATGAAAATCTTGATGAATTCCCCGAAGAGGGAATTGAAGTTGCCGCCAAAGTGCGCTCCACACGCCCGCCAAGACCCGCTATACTCAAATATGAGGACGGCGCTCTGACGGTTGAACTATTGGAAGGTGAAACCGGCGTTGCTCCGGGGCAGGCTTGCGTTCTTTATGATAATGAAAGCAATGATGCCCGTGTTCTGGGCGGCGGTTTCATTACCCGTTCGGAGCGGGACGCCCGTGCCGAAGCGATGCTTAAAAATTTGCTCGATCAATCGCGTGAAAACACGGCTGCCTGATCAGCGTCCAATATTGAAAAGCAAAAACAACAATAAAAGCAGAGGCAATCATGTCTCTGCTATTATCTTCTTGTTTGAAAAAATGATCCGGATATAAGATTGCCCACTAACGGGAATTTCCCGATAAAAATCCGGCAAAACGAATACACTGTAACACTGTTACACGGGTGTTTTTAGCGCTTTTGCACCGATGTTTTCGTTTATCAGTAAAAAAGCTTTTTTGTGTTTGTTTTCAATTCAGTTTGTCGAAATCGGCAAAATGTTCAAGTGCCAGTCCGGTTGCAGTGGCAACGTTCAGACTGTCAAAATCATAGGCAATGGGAATGCGCAAGGTTTCGGTATCTTTCAACACAAAACCCGGCAAGCCTTCGCCTTCTGTCCCGAAAACAAGCGCGGTTCTTTTTGCAACTTCGGCATCTTTCAAATAGTTTGAAGCGGCCGGAGAAAGCGAATAGATACGGAAATCGGCCTTTTCAAGAGCTGCAAGAATAGTCTTAATATCTTCGCCTTGTGTATAGGGTACTTTTAGTGCCGCCCCCACCGAGACGCGAATGGCTTTGCGGTAGAGCGGATCGCAACAGGTTTTATCGATGATGATGCCGTCGGCTGCAAATGCCGCAGCATTCCGGAAGATCGAGCCCATATTATCATGATTGGAAATGCCGCATAAAACCGGAACCAGTGCTTTTTCCGGTAACCCCGCCAGAAATTCATCAAGTGTCGGGGTGCTTACACGTTCTCCAATGCCGAGAATGCCGCGATGCACGTTGAAGCCTGCAATATCGTCCATGATTTTTTGTGGGACACAATAGATCGGGCAGGTGGGTTTTGTTGCATCCAAGACCGGCATTAATCCCAGAAGCTTGGCTGCTGCAACAAGCAGTGACTGTGCTTCAAAGCGTTTGGAGCGCAAAAGAACAGACAAAACAACTTTGCCTTCGGCAATAAAATGATGTTCACGACCGACAAGATCCCGCTCCTTGATATCCCGATAGGGAGCAAGACGAGGATCATCAACATCGCTTATTGTCGTAATATCCAAACTCATAAAACACACCTATCACCGTTTCTGGTGTTCTGCCAGATGATGGATGATGTCTTCTTCGGTAATTACGCCGATGACACGTCCGTCTTCAGCCACACCGATTGCTCCATTTTTCCGGTCACAAACACTGATGAGATCAGGTAAACTCGTATCAGGTTTTGCCATGGCTGCAACTGAAATATCACCATTTTGGAAATTATAGGGGCGCATGACCTGTCGGGCTGTTAAAAAGCTCAACGGATTAATGTGGCGTACAAAATTGGCGACATGTTCATTAGCGGGCGTTAGCACGATTTCTTGTGCTGTTCCGCATTGTAAGATTCGCCCGTCTTCCATAATGGCGATGCGGTTGCCCATTTTGATGGCTTCATCAAGGTCGTGGCTCACAAAGATCAATGTTTTATTGAGCCGCTTTTGCAGTTCCAGAAGCTCGTCCTGCAAATGGTTGCGTATAAGCGGGTCAAGGGCTGAAAACGGCTCGTCCATTAGTAGCACCGGTGCGCCGGTTGCAAAAGCACGGGCAAGGCCGATTCTTTGTTGCATACCGCCGGAAAGCTCGGTCACCATGCGGTTTGCCCATTCATTCAACCCGACGAGATCAAGCTGTTCGGCAATAATGGCCTGACGTTGCTTCTTTGGCACCCCCGCCACTTCAAGGCCGAAGCCGATATTATCGGCAACGGTGCGCCATGGAAAAAGGCCGAATTGTTGGAATACCATAGAAACAAGGCGCGTGCGCACATAACGCAGTTCATCACTCGACGCGGTGGTGACATTAATTTCTTTTCCCGCGTTACCAACATAGATATTGCCTTCAACCGGCTTTATCAAACGGTTGATGGTGCGCAGCAAAGTCGATTTTCCCGAACCGGAAAGCCCCATTAGAACCAGCGTTTCACCTTCGGCAATGTCGAGTGAACATTCATGGACACCAAGCACGGTATTGGTTAAATCTTTTATTTCTGCCCGTGAAGCACCCTGATCTGCAAGATCAAGCGCCTGCTTGCGGCGATTGCCGAAAACCACACTCACATGATCGATAATCACTCTGGCCATTAGCGTACCTTTCCCGGACGGAACAAGCGGTCAAGGACAATGGCCACCACCACAATCACGCAGCCCGCTTCAAAGCCCATGGCAGCATCATGTTGCTGGAGGGCACGGTAAACTTTGACACCCAGCCCATTACCGCCAACAGTTGCGGCAATCACCACCATGGAAAGCGAAAGCATAATGGTTTGTGTCATTCCGGCGCGTATTTCCGGCATTGCATGGGGAAATTCGATTTTCCATAAAATTTGACGACGGTTTGAACCGAATGCTTTGCCTGCCTCAATCAAGGCTTTCGGCGTCGAGACAATACCCTGCTGGGTGAGCCTTATGGGGGCGGGGAGCACGAAGATAATTGTTGCGATCAATCCCGGTACCATGCCGATGCGGAAAAATATGATAGCCGGTATCAGATAGACAAAGGTTGGCAATGTCTGCATAAGGTCGAGAATGGGCTGTATCACACGATAGACTTTGGGCCGATGGGCGCAGGCTATGCCAACGGGAACACCTATTCCCATACAAAGAATGCATGACCAGAAGAGCAGGGTTATGGTTTCCATGGTGTCAACCCAGTAACCCTGATTGATGACGAACAGGAACCCCAGTCCGGTAAGCAGCACGACCCGCCAGTTTCTCTGTATGGCAAAGGCAAGGACACATAAAAAAGCAATCAACAATAAAGGATTTGGCCACAATAACAGTGCCAATGTGGCTTTCAACAAGCTCCCCAGTCCGACACGAAGGGCGGTAAAAAAGAGCCCGCCATGCTCTTTCAAAAATTCGACAACGATATTTGCTGTTTCCCCGACCGGAATTTTATAGGCAAAATGTGTTTCGTTGGCTGGTGATTTCAATGCTTTCTCGACGGCGCGATTAGCATTGCTTCCGTCAAAAGCGGTAACGCCGGAGAGCCAGACTTTCACTCTTTCCGGATTGTCGACGAGAAAGGAACGGGCGGCCTGTTCGGGAGCCTCTCCGCTATTGAGGATTTTATCCATCAAGCGGTTTTCCATATCGACATCAAAGGTGAGATTGCCGAGAAAATGCGCGACATTCGGGCAGTCTGTACGATAATTCCGGCGGATATTCGTGCCCACTTTGGCATTGCCGAAATTTTCCCCGAAAAATTTGTCGCCCCCTGAAAGATAGGCCATTTTGAAGCGCATATTCATCGGGTGCGGTTCCCAGCCTAAAAAAACGATAGGCCGTTGTTCCTCAATGCGCGCCTCGACTTCGGCGAGCATCGCCTGTTCGGATGTTTCAACAATGTGAAAATCGGAAAGTCCGAAGGTGGAATCAGCAAGTAAAGAAAGAATGAGCCGGTTACCGTCATTGCCGGGTTCGACCCCGTAAATGGCATAGCCGAGTTCGGGGCCAAAGCGTTTTATATCCTGAAAAGTTTTCAAGCCTTTGTTGTAGACAAATTGCGGCACAGCCAAGGTATATTTGGCGCCTTCAAGATTGTAACGAAGAAGTTCGACACTGCCGTCATCCCGATAAGGTTTGAAATCGGGCGTCATGGACGGGTTCCAATAGCCGAGAAATACGTCGAGATCGCCGTTTGAAAGCGAAGCATAGGTAACCGGAACCGATAAAATCCTTGTTTCGGTGTTATAACCCAGTGCTTCAAGTAGTGTCGTGGCAATCGCTGTTGTCGCGGAAATATCGGTCCAACCGGTATCGGCAAAGCGCACCATTTTACATGTTTGCGGATCGCTCGAAGGCGCGGCTGCATATCCTGCGTCTACAATCAGAAACAAGCTTACGAAAAATACAGCTATCTGTTTTAAAATGCCTGACAAAGTTTCGGGCTACTCCATGATTACGCAGCATACAGCTTAAGGATGGGGTTAGACTATTTCAACAAAGAATGAAATAAGGTTCACAAGAAAAGCCTTTTATTTACGGAATCCTATCATGCAACTTCCTGCCAATTTGAGAAGCGCACTCGACGAGCTTTTCGAACAGACAAATCCGTCCGAACTCGAAAAAGCGTCAAACCGGCTCACCCGACGCTATCGCGATGAAGTGCTGGACGGGAAAATGCATATAAGCGATAAAAATGCGGCTCTCGGCTATATTGCAGCGCGCTTTCCGGCAACCTATGGCGCGGTTTATTCCGCACTTGATGAAGTGGCTGATATATGCCCTTCCTTTTTGCCGTCTAGCCAGCTTGATGTCGGAGCGGGGCCGGGGACTGCCGTTTTTGCCGCAAGCCGAATTTTTCCGTCTCTTAAAAAGGCAACGCTTGTCGAGCAAAGCAATGACATTATCGCTATTGGCAAAGAATTGTTTTCCCGTTTGAATGACGAAGAAGAACCCGATATTTCCGCCGGACAATCCGACGAATTGTCCCGCGGAGCTTCTTCTGAAAACGATTGTCAAACCACCTTTTCAACCAATTGGCAAAAAGCCGATATTTCCACGCTTTCCGGTGAAAAATTGCCGAAAGCCGATCTTGTCACGGCAAGTTACGTACTCGACGAGCTTCAAGAAAAAACACAGGATTTTCTTGTCGACAGACTTTGGGAAAAAACTATTGGTGTGCTTTTGCTGGTCGAACCCGGAACGCCTGCCGGTTTTAAAAGGCTGATGCGTCAACGCCAAAGATTACTCGAACAATCTGCCCATATCCTCGCTCCCTGTCCGCATGAATTGACCTGTCCGGTTCAATCTCCCGACTGGTGCCATTTCTCTGTCAGGGTTGAACGTTCGCGCATGCACAAGCTAGCCAAACAGGCAGTTGTTCCCTTTGAAGACGAGAAGTATTGTTATCTTGCCGTGTCAGAAAAAAAGCCGGATGTGCAATATTGTCGCATCCTTTCGCGTCCACAACGTTCAAGCGGAAGAATAAATATTTCGCTTTGCTTGCCAAATGGCGAAAAAAACACTGAAATCTCAACGAAAAAGAACAAGAAATTATATAGCCTGATGAGGCGTGTGGAATGGGGATCCAGATTTGAAAATATAAAACCTTAGGTTGTAAAAAATTGTTGACTATTTTAGCCCCTCCTCTATATTTGAAATCACCGCACTAAAGAACCCACGTTCTGGTTGTGTTGGTTACAGGTGTTTAGGTCCCCCGCTATTTCCTACGCCTGTGTCCCCCCTTTCTTAAGAGGGGGAGAAAAGTCCGGGTTCCCAATGCCCGGACTTTTCTTTTTTTGTAAATAGACTTTGCACTTTATTGCTTCGACCGCTATGTATTTATCCAATCTATATTTGCTAAAAAGCCTCGATTTTTGTGAAGAAATATTTCAAGAGCGGTTTTTCTTCTTCATTCCAGAAATCGGCAAGAGAGAACCAATAACTTAAAAAGGTGGGCTTTGACCTGATTGTTGGGAGCAAGTCTTCTCACCGAAGCCTATCCCGATCTATGAGTGGTTTTGTTGGTTCAAAATCCGGTTCAGGTTGACGATTGACGGGCGAAAAAAGCCGGATTTTCAGGAAAAAGCATTTCCGTCAGCACAGAAGAAAAGGCTGAGACGTTTAGCCAAAAAAATGATTGTTCAAAAGGCGGGTGAATAAACCCGATAGTGTCGGACAAACAGTGGCAGTTCAAGGCAATTTTAATAATTTCATTATCGGGATGAGTGCTATCGGTCAAAAATTGGCTCATCCTCTATTCTTGACAAAAAGAGGTTAAAGCTCATCTCTTTTTCATTATTGCTGTTTTCTGTTGCTATAGAATATCGGACAGGTTAAAAGGATTTCCATGAACAATAAACGTACATTCATGATCTGGTGGTGGGGTTGCTTTTAGCGGCCTCAGCTTGTTTGTGCACAAAATTCAGGACAAGGTCGCGACGGAAAACCGGGCGGCCTTTTTTATATACTCCGTTCCGGTGGTGACCTTCAAAACAGGACGGAGTTTTAAATATGGAAAAGAACATGGCTGGTGAAAAAGCTTTTGAATACCGCACGAAAGGGAACATAAAAGTTAGCCGTTCTTGCGAGAATATTGCCTATGAAAGTGCAATTGACAAAATGGTTGATGCACTTGATAGCCACCGTGGGGCAATTTTTTCTTCAAACTATGAATATCCAGGGCGCTATACGCGGTGGGATTCCGGCATTATCGACCCGCCAATTGCCATTACTTCGCGCGGGCGGGTGATGAAAATCGAGGCGCTCAACGAGCGCGGTCAAATCATCCTTGATATGATCGAGCCACGCCTTGAAATTCTTGACGCGGTGGAAGCAACAGAGCGCACCTCCAACAAATTGGCAATTACGGTCAAAAAACCGGGTCGTGTCTTCAGCGAGGAAGAACGCTCCCGTATGCCATCGGTTTTTTCTCTGTTGCGGGCTATTTGCGATATTTTCCATTCGACAGAAGACCAGAGTCTCGGCCTTTACGGTGCTTTCGGCTATGACCTTGCGTTCCAGTTCGAGCCCATCGAGTTTAAAATAAAACGTCCTGACGACCAGCGGGATATGGTGCTTTATCTGCCGGATTCCATTCTCATTGTCGACCATTATTCGGCACGCGCATGGATAGAGAATTACGAATTTTCCGAAGAGAAAAAAACAACTAAAGGTTTAATTCGTCATACCGAAGAAAAGCCGTTTAAAGCAGCCAAAGCGGTTCCGCAAAAAGGCGATCATGAAAAGGGCGAATATGCCGCTTTGGTGAGGGAAGCCAAAGAAAGTTTCAAGCGCGGCGACCTCTTCGAGGTGGTGCCGGGGCAGACATTTTACGAGCCTTGTCCGGCAAGTCCTTCGGCAATCAGCAGAAGATTGAAACTTACCAATCCATCTCCCTATTCTTTCTTTATAAATCTCGGAGAACAGGAATATCTCGTTGGCGCTTCGCCTGAAATGTATGTTCGGGTGACGGGAAGGCGGGTTGAAACCTGCCCGATTTCCGGAACAATCAAACGTGGGCAGGATGCCATTGCCGATTCCGAACAGATATTGGCTTTGCTCAATTCCAAAAAGGATGAGTCGGAATTGACCATGTGCTCGGATGTTGACCGTAATGACAAAAGCCGTGTTTGCGAACCGGGTTCGGTGAGGGTCATCGGGCGCCGGCAAATTGAAATGTATTCGCGCCTTATTCACACGGTCGATCACATTGAGGGGCGCTTGCGAAACGGGCTTGATGCGTTCGATGCTTTTTTGTCCCATGCATGGGCTGTGACTGTAACCGGTGCACCGAAATTGTGGGCTATGCGTTTTATCGAAAACCATGAAAGAAGTGCGCGTGCATGGTATGCGGGTGCTATCGGCATGATTTTCTTTAATGGCGACATGAATACGGGGCTCACTCTTCGCACCGTGCGCATCAAGGATGGTGTGGCATCGGTCAGAGCAGGCGCAACATTACTTTATGATTCCATTCCGGAAGAGGAAGAAAAAGAGACAGAACTGAAAGCCTCAGCCATGATTGCCGCTATCCGTGACAGTGCCAAACCTTTGCCAAAGGCGGTCAGGGAGGAGAAAGAAAAACCCGGCACGGGTATCAATATCCTGCTTGTCGACCATGAAGATTCATTTGTGCACACGCTTGCCAATTATTTCCGTGAAACGGGCGCGAAAGTGACAACGGTGAGAAGTCCGGTGGATGAAAAAGTGTTTGAAACGGTCAATCCCGATCTTGTTGTTTTGTCACCGGGACCGGGAACACCGAAAGATTTCAACTGTGAAGACACAATCAATAAAGCAAGGGCGCGTAAAATTCCGATTTTCGGCGTTTGTCTGGGGCTGCAAGCATTGACAGAAGCTTTCGGCGGCAGCCTTCGGGTGCTTGATCAACCGATGCATGGCAAACCGTCACGCATTCATATTACCGGCAAAACCCTGCTGTTTAAGGATTTGCCGAAAGAAATAACGGTTGGCCGCTATCATTCGATTTTTGCCGACCCGAGCCGCTTGCCTTCCGAATTTAACGTAACAGCAGAAACCGCAGATGGTGTTATTATGGCAATCGAACATAAAAGCCAGCCGATTGCTGCTGTCCAATTCCATCCCGAATCAATTATGAGCCTTGGTGGAAATGTCGGAATGGCAATCATTGAAAATGTTGTTTCAAGACTAATTAAGAAAGCATGGCAATGATAGATGCGAATTCAAGGCTGAAACAATTGGCAATATGGTCTATCCCTGTTGCCATTGTTGTTTTTGCGCTCAAATATTTCGCTTATTATATCACCGGCTCGGTGGCTCTTTATTCCGATGCACTGGAGTCGATTGTCAATGTCATTGCGGCAATTGCTGCTTATGTTGCCATCCTTATCAGCATGAAACCGGCCGATAACGATCACCCCTTCGGCCATACCAAGGCAGAATATTTTTCGGCAATTCTTGAAGGGGCGATGATTTTTGTCGCCGCCATTATGATCTTGCATGAATCATGGCCATTGCTTACTTCGACCCATTTGCCTGAACAACCGGGCTACGGGCTCGCAATCAACCTCCTTGCCAGTGTCATTAATGCAATCTGGGCCTTGGTTTTAATAAAACAGGGCAGGATTTCCCATTCTCCGGCATTGAAAGCCGACGGTATGCATTTGATGACCGACGTTTTTACCTCTTTTGGTGTGCTTGCCGGTCTTCTTGCCGCAATCTTGAGCGGTTGGGCCATTCTCGACCCTGTGCTTGCCATTATTGTGGCCTTGAACATTCTCTGGCAAGGCTGGAAGGTTATCAACAATTCGGTACAAGGCTTGATGGATGTCGGTGTCGAGCTTGAAGAGACAATGCGCATAAGGGACATTATTTCAAGCCATGCAGCCGGTGCTATTGAAGCGCATGATTTGCGCACACGTGTGGCCGGTCAGATCACCTTTATCGAATTCCATCTGGTGGTTCCTTCCAAAATGACGGTAGGAGATGCCCATGATATATGCAACAGAATAGAAGATGCTCTGAAACAAGAAATCGAAAAGGCACGTATTGTCATTCATATCGAACCGGAAGAGGAAGCAAAACTGCCAAAGGGAACCACTGCCGTTCCCATTGCATGAGGAGCATTATGTTAAAAATCAGAAATTTGAAAGAAACTGTATTATCCGACCATTGGACAAAACTGACAGCCGTTTCCTATGAGCAGCAAGATGCTGCCGGCGAATGGAGAACAGTAAAGCGTGAAACCTACCATAATCGCAATGGAGCTGCCGTTTTGCCTTATGACGAGGAAAGAAAAACAGTGCTTTTTGTCAAGCAGTTTCGTGCACCTGTTTATCTTGCATCCGGTTCCATGTATGTGCTGGAAGCTTGTGCCGGCCACATAGAAAAAGACGAATCGGCCGATGAAACCATGCTGCGCGAGGCAAAAGAGGAATTAGGCTACCAGATCCATAATCTCGAACTGGTTTTTAAAGGCTTTACAACCCCAGGATTTTCAACCGAGCAGCTTTGGCTTTATCTTGCCCGCTATCGCCCGCAAGACCACCGTTTTTCGGGCGGAGGGCTCGCCAATGAAGGAGAAAATCTCGATATTGTTGAAATGAGTGTTGAAGAGGCAATCAAGCTTAACGAAAAAGGACAAATCAATGACATGAAGACAGCTCTGTTGATTAACGAGCTCAGTCACCGATTGAAATTGTGAACCGTGCCTATTGAATTGCAAAACTTGAATTTTAGGTCTCAATCACGAAAAGCATGGCCTTGAGTGGCAAGAAGCGCAATTTTGAACACGAACCGGTGAAGCTTTGATAAAACGGGTTGCACTTGAAAAAAAGCTATGTCATATTTTCGCTCATGAAAAATTATGGCGCACAAAAATTATTGGATTTTGACCGCATTAGCGATGCGGGCTTTTGTGCTTTGCCTTCAAATTTGCTTCTTCTCGGGCTTATGAGCGACTGCCGGGGCCGGTGAGGGGCGCCCGGCGGTCGTTACCTGCCGGCGTAAATGCTCCTCTTCAACAATCTTCATTTTAAAATATCAACCGGTTACCGGTGTTTCAGACGAGCATAGATCATGAGTATTTCCCCGAATTTTTCACAAAAAGGCATGCCGACAGCATCGCAAAAATATCAACCTTACCCGCAAGTGACATTGGAAAATCGCCAATGGCCTGACAAACGCATCGAAAAAGCGCCAATCTGGTGTTCTGTCGATCTGCGTGATGGCAATCAGGCTTTGATCGACCCTATGGGGCAAGACCGTAAAGAACGCATGTTCCGCTTGCTTTTGGAAATGGGCTTTCCGGAAATCGAAATCGGTTTTCCATCGGCTTCGCAAACCGATTTCGACTTCGCGCGCTGGTGTATCGAACATGGCAATGTTCCTGAAAATGTGAGCTTGCAGGTTCTGGTGCAATGCCGTCCGGAATTGATTACCCGCACATTCGAGGCGCTGGAAGGAGCCAACCACCCGATTGTGCATTTTTACAATTCAACGAGTGAATTGCAACGGCGGGTTGTGTTCGGAAAAGATGTTCAAGGCGTTAAAAAAATTGCGACCGATGCTGCAAAAATGGTCATGGATATGGCCGCCAAAGCCGGTAAACATTATCGTTTCGAGTATTCGCCTGAAAGTTTCACCGGTACCGAGCTTGAAGTTGCACTGGAAATTTCGAATGCCGTCATCGAAATTGTCAATCCGACGCCCGACAATAAAATGATTTTGAATTTGCCTTCTACGGTTGAAATGTCCACTCCCAATATCTATGCCGATGAAATCGAGTGGATGGGAAGAAATATTGACCGGCGTGACAGTGTTCTGATTTCTCTGCACCCGCATAATGACCGTGGTTGCGGCATTGCGGCCACCGAATTGGGCCTGCTCGCCGGTGCCGACCGTGTTGAAGGGACACTGTTTGGAAATGGTGAACGCACCGGCAATGTGGACGTTGTCGCTCTGGCGTTGAATATGTTTACCCAAGGGGTTGATCCGGAACTTGATTGCTCGAATATCGAGAAAATCAAGGAAGTCTATGAATATTGTAACCAGCTCAGAATTCCGGAACGCCACCCTTATGTTGGTGAATTGGTTTATACTGCTTTTTCGGGTTCGCATCAGGATGCGATCAATAAAGGCATGAAGGCAATGAAAAAGTCCAATAAGACTTTGTGGGAAGTGCCTTATCTGCCGATTGATCCGCAAGATGTCGGCAGAAGCTATGAAGCCATTATCCGCATCAATTCGCAATCGGGCAAAGGTGGCATTGCCTATATTCTGCAATCGGATTACGGTCTGAACCTGCCGCGCGCTTTGCAAATCGAATTTCGCGATGTTATCCAACATATTACCGATGAAGAAGGCAAAGAATTGCCGTCGAAGCGGATTTATGACGAATTCGTCAAGACTTATGTCAAGCAGAACCATGGCCGTTTCGGTTTTGTCGACTATAAAACCAAAGCAGACCCGAAGGAAAAAGGTCGCATTGATGTGACGGCAACAATTACCGATCATGGAAAAGAAAAAACCATCAAGGGAAGCGGTACCGGTCTGGTGGACGGCTTTATCAATGCTTTTTCCAAATATCTTGATAAAAAGCTTTCGGTCGTTGACTATTCGGAACATTCTTTGCAACGCGGTTCGGATGCAAAAGCCATTTGTTATATGGAAATAGCCTATCCGGAAGGCAAAATATTCGGCGTTGCTATTGATGAAAACATTACAACAGCCTCGCTCGATGCTATCGTTTCGGCGGTTAACCGGTTGAAACTTTAATGTTTTACGGGCGGCAATAAAGACATCATGTCTTGACCTTGCCGCCCGTTAAGTTCTCGAACCCCACTAAATTCTCGAAAATCGTGATAACGCGAGAATAGTAACCGGCCTTTGACAAATTGCCAGCGGAAGTTTGAAATCGCCAGCGGACGGTTGAATAGTCTCGTCAAAAAGCCGTTCCAGAACGCTTATTCAGCCTGTAGCCTTTCTCACCACTTCAAAACACTTAATTCACCTTATGTAGCCCTCTGAATAGGGGGGACAAACCACGCTTATTATTCGCTACGAAAAACAGAGCGGTCGAAAAAGGGAAGATAACGAAAAAACGATCGGGAGCAATTGCGCCTCACCAGAGTGACAAAGCAATCGCCACAAAAAGTCCGGAAAAATAGGGGATTTCAGTGAGCCACGCGAAATATCTATTAACAACATGGCAATCGATAGACATGAAAGCCAAGCGATAATTATAATCAAGGCCAACGCTTTGCTTTATATGGATTTTTCGTCTTTTCTTGGGCAAAAATTTTGCTTCAAAATATCGGTGTTCCGTCTATTTTTCATGAGTTTTGTGAGCATATGAAATCCAACTCACAATAGGATATATTCACGGTCAAGCAACGCCGTTTCATACCGCGTTATCATTATTTTGACGCGGAATTATTTTAAACCCGCTCGGTGCCAGCTCGTTACAGGAAAATTGCTGTCAGGCCTTTTGCCCGAATGCACTAAATCGAATGCACTAAAAAAGCGGAACTTTTTCGGTGCAGTGGATTTCGTTCTCTTTATTGACGATAGTATAGCGTTCAAGACCGCAATGCCAACTTTCGCAATCACCATCAATTGTAAACCAGTTGTAATTGGCAGGAGGCTTTTTGCCGCCAAAAGCTTGTGAAGCCGAAGCAACGCCGACAACCGGAACGTCACGTTCTTTCCCTTCAATATGTTCAAGAGAGGGAACATGGGTATGTCCATGGAGAATAAGTTCGGCACCATATTGTTTGATGACGCGCTGGAAACGTTCAATGCCCCATAATTTTTTATGCCAATAAGTTGCATTTTTATAGGGCGGGTGGTGAATCATCACCATTCTGAAAAGATTGCGTTCTTTTGCTTCACGTAAAAGATCAGCCAGATGATAGGCCTGAGCGCTATCAAAACGTCCGGTTGCGAAAAAAGGCGGTGTGGCAATGGCTGAAGAAACCGCGATAATAGCCACCTGATCACGAATGCGCATATAGGGGAAAACGGCACTCCATGCATGGGCTTCTTCGCTGGTAATCCACGGGCGAAAGGTTTTGCAAGCTTTTCTGAAAGCACCCCCCACATAGGCATCGTGATTGCCGAAGGTCAGTGAAATATCGCTTGCAGGGCCTTGCGCCACAAGCCAATCTTTTGCAGCAGCAAATTCTTTCGGCAAAGAGAGATTGACGAGATCTCCGGAAATAACGAGGTGGTCAGCCTGTTTTTCTTTGATACTTTCCATCAAAGCATCAAGTGTTTGCCGTCCCATTTCACCGGTACGGTTTTTCTTCCAGTTAATATAACCGGTTAAACGCTTTCCTATGAGCTCGAAAAAACGAGGGTCTGGAAGCGGCGACAAATGAATGTCGGATATATGAGCCAAGTGAAACATTCCACTGAACATAGCGAGACAATAAAAATAGGCAACAAAAAAACAACAACGGTCCGGAAAGAAAAGATTATAAAGACAAAGATGGCAAATAAAGGTGGAGAATAGCTTGTAAAGCTATAAATAGCAGCAAAAAGAGACAGTTATTTACCTGAAATCCTTGAAAGATAACAAAATACCAAACTGCAACCGGATTTGAGTTTTTTAAAAACAACCGGTTTTTGAACATATCGGGCGGCAATAAAAATGGGGAAACCAGTTTCAATGCGATTGATGAAACCGTAAAGCCCTGAACTTTTTTAAGCTCTCGACTTTCTGTGTTCGAAACCATAAGCGCTTTTCCGGAAAGCTAAGCGAGCCAGTCCCATTGCCTTTCAAAAGAGGAGAACAAACGAAATTGAACCGGATTTTATTTTTGAAACAACCGGTTTTTGAACTTAACGGCGGCAGTGGGAATGGGGAAACTTTCAACACTTTTGAAAGAGCCTCGAAGGTTTTGTAAACAATTATATCAATTTTCATAATCATGTCGAAAAACCGGCATGGCGAAAGACATCCGGTTTTGCAGACAAAAAATTTTATCGAAAATAGACTTGTTTTATAAAGGCTGTGGCCGGTTCAGGTTTTGGTCACTGAATTTTTTGGCGAAAGACGGTTCATTTTATCGTCGTGTTTAATGGCGCGGCGATTTAACTCCACGTCAATAGATATTCACTGTTAAAAGGGATACCGTCCTTCAAAAGATTAAAAATGCCCTTTAGGCTTTGATAATGCATTGCAATATTGTGCGTTTTCATTTGAATTTTTGAACCGGAGCATGATCAACTTCCTTGAAGGCCAAATTGATGCGATAACCGGAAAGATGAGGTAAAATACATTTGTGTAAATAAATGCATTACTGATTTGGCAGAAGAGATGAGAATGAACGACGATAATAGGATATGCTAGCGAAAGAGCAAGCCTGATAAAAAGCAACGTATAAAAAAGCCAGCCTATTAAAAAAGTCTGCTTATAAAAAAATCCAGCTCATTAAAAACCAGCCAATAAAAAGCAGTATCAACAAAATTCATCAGCTTGTTGATGAATGGACAAACTTGTTTCTCGGAAAAACGCATAAATTATTTGGGGAAGAGCATGACATCGGCAATAGAGCGAACAGTTCTATTAAATAACCGGCATTTTTTAAAAAATAACGCATTCAGGAAAAAGCCGGTTGCACATTTTTTACGGAAAAATTGAATTCTTTCCCAAGAAAAATGTACTTATTCTATTTAACCGGAAGCGTAATTGCTGTGTCTTCAGGGGGAGGGCAATTAAGCGGAGATTGTTTGTTGACGGAGGAAATAGTTTTCAGTGAAAGCTGTTCTAAACGCCCTCCATGAAATATCAGCCATTCCAATTTCCCGATTTCCAAAAAAGCGGATACCGAGATTTTCAACGGGAAATTTTATCGAACAAAGTGAAGCTTGCCAAAGCTTGCAAATAAAACGTCTCCCTTTGGCAAAGCAGCTTTTTTGTAACGTTTAAGAGAAAAGTTAGTCGGAAATTGTCGCCGATTTCGCAGAAGAGAACGATTTCTCCACGGAGGTCGATTTCGCCACTGAGGTTGATTGTTCCACAGCGATCGGTTTCGTCACAGAGGTCGATTTTTCGGAAAGCGTGATCAAAAATAAAGCAGGCACAAAAAAAGGACGCTCAATAGCGTCCTTTTTTGTGAAAAGTAAACCAAGCCCCCTCAATTTACTTTATCAAGCCCCCGCCTTTGTTAGAAGCGATAGGTTACACCAGCGCCGATCAGCCAAGGATCAAGATCGGCTTTACCACTGATCTTCGTGCCATTGAGCTTGGCGTCAAAGTCTGGACGAAGGTAAAGTTTCTTCACGTCCATGTTGAAGCCCCAGTGTTGGTCGAGCATGTAGTCGAAACCAACTTGAACAGCGCCACCCCATGTGTTGTCGATGTCGAGGCCGGTGATGCGTCTGCCGCTGTTACGACCAGCGTCGTTGCCGTCTTCGTTGTAGAAGATTGTGTAGTTAACACCACCACCGATATATGGCTTGAATGCACCGAAATTGGTGAAGTGGTATTGAAGAGTAAGGGTCGGAGGCAAAATCCATGTTTTACCAACTTTACCGATGCTACCGATTGAACCACGGCCATCTATTGACGAATAGGTTGTACCCAAAATCAATTCGGCAGCGATGTTGTTGGTGAAGTAGTAGGTGATGTCGAGTTCAGGGATAACTGTGCTCGAGAAGTTCAATTCCGAACCAGGAACACCATTAACATGGCCTTTGTCACGCGGTACAACGCCGAGAGCGCGAACGCGGATCTGCCATGGGCTCTGGGCTTCCTGAACAACAGGCTTGGCACTCTGAACATCGGCAGCCGAAGCTGAACCTGAGAAGCTGAGTGCTGCTGCGATGGCAACGATACTGCTACCGATCAATTTCTTCATATCTATGTCTCCTAAAAAGCGGTGCATGTTTCACAACTGTAATTTGTATCTGTTCAAACCTATTTAAGCGGAAATATCCATTGATTTGAATCAAACAATCGCCTTTTTGCCGCTTTATCGCCTTGTTTGAAGGCCCACTGTATCATTATTGCAACAAAAATTCGGGGCTGTGGAAAAATATCAATGAATCCAACTGGAAATATTAACTCATCATTAACTAAGATCGAATCATTTCTAGACAATCTTGTTATTGTTACAATCGAATATCTCATGTAATTCCTGTTAAAATTGCCGGTTGGAATTTTCTATAAGCGACAAAACTGTCAATCCGAAATATAGATGCCTATAAATGAGATTGATTTCATGTTTTTTTCTCGCTAACTATTTCAATGTTGAAAAGGGATCGAAGATTGTTTCGAACTTTTTTGACAATGGCCAGAGGCTCGAAAGCTCGGGTCAAGAGAAGCGCCATTCACAGCCATTCATAAGAATGCCCATCGGAAAAGTAGACGAACATGTGTTATGCAAATCAACGACGATGAACTGCCGGAGTTTTGGTATTTTTAACCGTTGATTTTGTTTGTCTTATTTTTCTTTCGGGTCATCTCATGGAAAAAAATTCTGCTGCAAAAGAATTGTTGTCTCATTCTGACGACGCAAAAGCTCCTGAATTGTCGAAAAGCGATGTCACCATAATGGCAGAGACATCGGAACATGAAAAATTCATCGAAGAGTTGAACAGAGAGGCTTTTGGTCCCGCCCGTTTTACGCGTGCCGCTCATCTTATTCGCGAAAAAGGCGGCCACGACAAAAGTCTTTCTTTTGTTCTTTTATTGGATGGCAATCTTGTCGGTACAGTCCGCATGACGCCGATTGTCGTGGGCAATGCCAATGGCTATCTCCTCGGGCCGATTGTTATATCGCCCAAGACAAAAAGTCTTGGACTTGGAAGCTTGTTAATGCGGCACGCAATAGAGCAGGCAAAAGAAAAGCATGTTTCCTTTATTCTTCTTGTCGGAGATGAACCTTATTATCGCCGTTTCGGATTTTTTAAAGTAGCTTACGGGAAAATAATAATGCCTGCGCCGGTTAATCCGGAACGGCTCTTGGCATTGGAACTGTCCGAGGGAGCAATGGAGGAAGCAAAAGGTCTTGTTCTCAACAAAAATCAGGCAAAAAAGCAAGCTTGATTTAATATTTGAAAAATCGGGGTGGAATGGTTCGGCACCCCGTTGTTTTTCGCTTGATCCCCGACAGGCAATTAACCGATTGCATTCAGCTTACCTGAACAGTCATTTTTTATATGCTTGTGTCGTATTTTCATATGATTGAAGAGAGGCGGGCGACTTCCGGATTTTCAATCATTTTATATTGGACAGGCATTTTATATCGGACAAATTGTCATTGATTTCCGATAAATTATCATTGCCTATTCGATTGAATGAACCAATGCAGGTTTCGAAAAGTTTTTTGACAAATGCCTTTAACTTGCGGTTGTGAGAATTGCATCTCCCAGCATTTCTGTCGAGTTTTTGCCTCCGGCGCAGCAAAGCGTCTGAAACAAGCAAAGAAAAAATACAGTTTAAAAATTTCTTTTATACGGGGGCGAGTGCGCCATTAGGAGCTATCGGGACCTATTGTGGTCTATTGGCGAGGAACATTCTGGTCTCTCTGTTTTCCTGTTATAAGGCCGGACTTTTTCTTCGGAACACCTTTGCCGTGATTTTGCGGTTTTCAAATTTTATCGAGAAACTGCAATCGTTTTCACTTTACCGGATTGGGCAGAGTTACAGAAAATCGGTATCGTAAACAAATTGATCGAACAATCAGGCAATATTTATAAACAATACGATTGATATTTATCAATCAACAAGTAAGCGTCTGACGTGTAAAAACTTATCATAAGGCAAGTCACGGAAGGTCGTTTTTTAATTTAACGACCTTCTCTATACCAAAGGCTCGCGAGTAGAAAGAGTGAAACGACAAGTGCCAGAACACCATTGAAAAGAGGAAGGGCAAATGTGTTGACCAGTCTTGTTTCAGTAGCTTCGTTAAGGACAATGTGGTTCCGGTTTTTGACGCTATCACTGTTTTGCCCTTTTTGAACGTCGATCGAAGGTAGCCCGATTTTATCACCCTGCTTTTGATGCAAGCGGATAATTGCTCCGCCTGTTTTATTGGCAAGCGGGCGAAGTTTCTCATCCGTCGAAATCAATTCCGCATATTCGGGCGAATTGATGGGGCCGATATGTGTGAGAGCTTCCTTATCCCCGTTCGTTACTTTAAAAAGGCCGATTTCGTCGGTATCGAGACTCGCTTCAAAGACACCCGGTTCCTGTTTTTGCAAAGTGACATCGCTTGTTTTCCCTGACGGAAAATGAACAGTGGCAATGTCGGGTTGATCAGCCATGGTCTGGCGGCGAATGGTAAGACGATTACCTTCACCGGAGGCGGTCAATGCTTCTTCTTCAAGCTCCGGTTCTTTCATGAGCCAATGGGCCATGCGGCGATAGAGAGCCGCATAGGGGCCACCACCTTCAAAACCGCGCGCCCATAGCCAGCCTTCGTCAGAAAGCAACATACCAACGCGGCCTTTATCCATATGGGATAACAACATAAGTGGGCGGTTATCAGCGCCATTCATGACGACAGTGCTATTCGAGGTATCCTGAACAGCTATCTGACGGAGCCATTTTCCCCAATTTCCCGCTACCGTTTCCCGCTTTGTATTTTCTTCATCTTTTTCCGTCACATGGGTCAACCCACGGGTCACAGGGTGGCGCATTCCGGCTTTGGTAATTGACGGCGTGAAAGGTTTTTCAATGACCTCACCACTTGGCAAAGCCGGCAGAACACTTATAAGGGGTGTTTCAGCAAGTGTATTTTCACCAGCAAATTCAGGCCCCGTTGCCATCAATAATGCACCACCATTCTTCACATATTGCGCTACATAGTCGTAATAGATCAATGGCAATACATTATAGTGCTGATAGCGATCGAAAATGACGAGATCAAAGTCGTTAATCTTGTTGACGAAAAGATCGGTCGTCGGAAAGACAATCAGTGAAAGCTGGCTGAGCGGTGTATTGTCGGCTTTCTCGGGAGGGCGAAGAATTGTAAAGTGGACAAGGTCGATACCGGGATCGCTTTTCAAAAGGTCACGCCACGTCCGTTCCCCGTTGTGCGGTTCGCCTGATACGAGGAGAACGCGCAAATTTTCACGTATACCCTCGATAATGGTGACAGCAGTGTTATTGACAGCGGTCAACTCCCCATCAAGAGGAGAGGTTGTCACTTCGATAATGTTTTTACCCGCATGGGGAAGGGTGATTTCCGTTTCGATTTCCCGATTTGTCTCTTCGCTCTCATGATAGACAACATGACCGTTGACCTTGAGGTCAACAAGCGCTTTATCGGCAGAAGCGGGTACTTTGCCTTTGTCAGCTATTTCAAACCGTATTTTAAAAGGCTTGTTGGTAATTCCGAAACGTGGCGGATCAACAAATTTTATTTGACGGTCATATTCGTCCGGTTCACCGGTCAGCAATGTATTGACAGGTTTTTCTCCGGCTGTATTGGAAGAGGCCAGATCGACATCATGAACCTGACCGTCTGTCACCAGAATTGTGCCGGCATAACGGGCAGGCGGAACATCGGAAATGGCTTCATTCAAGGGTGTGAATAATTTTGTTTCGCTGCCATTATTCGAATTGGATACGGCTTTGGCATCAATGAAACGGGGTTCGAATTCGGGATGTTTGGAAAGCTCGGTTTTTAATGCGGCTATCGCATCCTGACTGTCTTTTGAACGGGTACCGAAATTCTGGCTCTGGCTTTTGTCTAAAACAATACCGACAATGCTTTTTAGCGGCTCTGTTTGTTCCTCGATCATAACAGGGTTGAGAAGGGCAAGTGACAGGGCTGCCAAAGCACAAGCCCGTAAAGCCGCACCTCTTTTACGCAGAATAAGTGCGGCAGCAACCAACAAAAATGCAAGGCCGATCAAAGTCAGGCTGATTGGCCAGGAAAGAAGAGGTTCGAATGCAAGAGACTGCTTCATCGTGATTTCTCCTGCCCCAAACGTTCAAGAAGTGCCGGTACGTGTACCTGATCGGCTTTGTAATTTCCGGTGAGAATATACATAACAATATTGAGACCACCACGAAAAGCCCAGACCCGTTGCATATCATCATCGGGAACAAGGGGATATTTCCATGAACCTTTGCCATCATGCGCCCATGCACCGGCAAAATCATTGGCGGTGATAAGAATAGAGCTTACACCATCGCCTGCATGGATCGGGCGCTTGTCATTGCCGCCCAGAGCCGATGATAAAATCCACAATGGCGAGCCCCTGTAACGGCCGGGAAAATCGGGCATAATGTAAAATGATCGTGCAATCACATGGTCAGGCGGCACCTCTTCGAGTGCAGGAATATTGAGGCCGGAGAGAATATCGCGCAAGCGCTGGTTATTGGCGGTGGTTTTACCATTCAAATCCATACCCGTTTCAATCTGGTCACGGGTGTCGAAAAGAACAGTCCCGCCTTCACTCATATAAGCGCTGATTTTGTCAATCGCGGCTTTGGAAGGCATCGGCGATTTTGCGTCGATCGGCCAATAGATCCAAGGATAAAAGGCGAGTTCGTCTTGCTCGAGATCAAGTCCCGCGACCGGACCGGGGTCGATTGTGGTGCGGGTCAGCAAAAATTGGCTCAAGGCTTCAAGCCCGTTTTTGCTCGTATCGTCAATATCATCAAGGCCGGTTATTACATAAGCCAAACGGGTTTTCCCTGCCGATTGCACCATTGCGGCGTCATTTGCGGAAAGTTTTTCGCCAAAAGCAGAGTTTGATGTGCCCATTTGCCCGAGAATGAAGGCACCGGTAAAACATAAGCCCAACATTAAAAATGAGGTTTTCCGGAAAAACCGCTTTTGACTGCTGAATAATCCGCCGGAATAAAGCGTGATAAATGTATCAAGTGCAAAAAGCATGATGGCAAATGCCAGAAAAAGCCCGCCCAGATGCTTTTCAACATCGCCCGAATAGTCCATGAGATGAACTTTACCGGAAAAAATTTCGCTATTTAAAGGTGCAAAACTGTCTTCTTTATCAAGGAGATTAACCGCATAAAGATTATTTTTCTGGCCATAAAATCCTGGTGGATGATTAAACGAAGGAAGAGCTTCGGTTTTTTCATTCAAGCTGAGTGGTGCAACTGTCGAAGGAGCAGGAACGAGAGAGCCATCACTATCGATAACCTGCCATGGTTCGCGAACAATATTTTCCTTGCCCTTGGAGAGGAATTGTACATTTTGTGCGAGCTCTCCTGTTTCAACCAGTTTTTGCATCATCTCGACAAAAAAACCTGAAAGCGGCAAGGTTGACCATGTCGGACCGGCCGAGGTGTGGATGAAGACCAACATGCCTTTACCACGTGCCCGCGCAGTAACAAGCGGTGTACCATCAGCAAGGCTTAACCATGTATGATCAAAAAGTTCGGGGCTCGGCTCGGCAAGAATTTGCCGTGAAACAGTGACATCTTCCGGATAGGCAAGATCGGAAAAAATGCCTGTTTTCGGTAAAGGCGCAAGTTTTTGCGGTGTTGCCCAAGACATGACGCCGCCTAATTGGCGTTCCCCGTGACGCAATTTAACCGGTAGAAGTATGTCTTCGTTATCGTTACTGGCAAGATTGGGGCCGGCAAAGCGGATAAGCGTACCACCCTGTTCGACAAAATGGTTGAGTTGTTGCTGTGAAACCTCGGGCATATTGACGACATCATCCAGAATGATCGTCGAAGGATGACCGAAGCTTATCAATGTTTCAATTGCCTGTTCGAATGACTGACCTTTTGTGGTTAAAACATCGGCCCGGCCATAAAGGGCCTTTTCAATATAATAGAAGGGGGAAAGCAGGGGTTCAGCCAATTCGCGCGCAGAAGGCGAAACCAACCCCACCCGATAAATATGATTTCTTGCGTCCGAAAGACATGTGGCTGCAACGTCATGCTGGCCGTTTACTTTGACAGCCGCAATATCATTCTTCATTTGAATGGGTAAATTGAAAGCCGATACGGTAGAGGTTTCCCCGTCTTCGAAACGTGTTTCGGTTTCGGCAATCATCCGTCCCTCACCATCATAGGCTCCCAGAGACAGAATTTTTTCACCGTCTCCTTTGGCACGGATAAGATCAACGGCAAGTGCACCATTATCGTTTTTGGTTGAAGTGATGCCAACAAGATCGGATATATCGCGATCATAAACCAGAATATCGCGATCGGCGAGGTTCATGAGCGGGCTGAAGGCTTCATCATCTTCGACCATTTGCAAGCCGTCGGACAGATAGACAATATCGGCTTTTTCGCCTTTCAGCGCAGCCGCCAGTTTATGAATGACAGAACGGCGATGCGTGGGCAAAGAAAGCGGGCGCATTGTATGAACGAGCTTTTCTGCCTCGTTACTGTTTAATGCACGGATGTCCTGATTGTCATTGTCGGCTGTTGCCGCAATATAGATTGTTTTCTTCGCCTTTTCTGCCTGATTGACGAGATCAAGCGCAATATCAATCCGCTTGTCCCAGTCATGAACCGAAGCCCAGCCATTATCAATGACAAGAGCAAGGGGAGCATTGCCTGACAACACGGTTGTGGCAGGGCGCCAAATCGGGTCAGCCAAAGCGAAAATGACCAGTGCGACCATAAGAAGGCGCAAAAGCAGCAACCACCATGGTGTCCGGTTCGGCGTTTCCTCATGATTGGCAATTTTCAACAAAAGCCGCAAAGGCGGGAAAATTTCACGTGTCGGAGCAGGTGGCGTGACATGCAAAAGCCACCAGATAGCCGGTAGCGCAATCAGAAAAAACAGGAGAAAAGGTGCAGCAAACCCCATAACTCATCCTCTCCTGTAGCCAGACGCCTGACCGACCATTGAGGCAAGTGCCAGTATAACTGTACTCATTTTCTTGTCTGTCGGCGCGATATGGTAGCTTGAACCGGAAATTTTGGCAAAATCCGTAAGGCTTTGGCGGCGTGCTTGATAAAGGCGCAGATAAGCATCGTGAAATGTTTCGGAGCGTCCGGCAAGATAATGTTGACGGGTTTCCGGATCAAAAAATTCCACCCGTCCATGATAGGGAAAACGTTCCTCTGCAGGGTCACAAATTTCAACAAAATGTTGAGTAACATTGGCGCTTGTCAGGGACGCAAATTTTTTGCGGATTTCTTCCGGATCATCAAGAAAATCACTCAATATAATCATATGGGAATGGTGATTTATATCCAGAAAATGACCATATTCATAAGGCTCTTTAAGAGCTCTAAAATTCAAAGCCATTTCTTCGGCGGCATTGCGTGAACTTGTTGGTGCCATAAGCCCCGGTACAGCAACACGCTCTCCCGAACGGGCAAACAAGTCACAAAGTGTGAGCGCCATGAGCATGGCATAGCTATCTTTGGCAATAGGGGAAAACCGCGATTGATAGTGCATGGATGCCGATTGGTCGGGGAGTATCCAGACAGTCTGGGCCGCAGCCCATTCACGATCACGAAGATAGATATGGTCATCGCGAGCAGAGCGGCGCCAATCAATACGCGAAACCGGCTCGCCTTCCACATAGGGACGGAATTGCCAGAAATTGTCGCCGGTTCCGCGTTTGCGACGGCCGTGAAAACCACTGACAAGTGTATTGGCAATATGCCGCGCTTCGACAAGAAGGTCAGGCAATTTGGCCGACTGGATGCGCGCTTTCGCCGCAAGGTCATTCGGTGTTTCTGCAACTATGTCACGAGCAATCGCCATTATCTGTTTTCGCCGTCTCTCTTTTCCGGTTAGTCAATCTTGTCGACAAGATGATTGATGACTTCAAAAATCGTAATCCCGTCTGCTCGGGCTGTGAAGTTTAATGCCATGCGGTGCTGTAAAACGGGAACTGCCAAAGCTTTGACATCATCAACCGAGGGTGCAAGCCGCCCCTGATAGAGAGCACGTGCTCTTGTACATAAGGAGAGCGCTTGCGAAGCACGCGGTCCCGGCCCCCAGGCAATATGTTTTTTGGCATGCTCGTTGTCGGCATCGGGACGGGCAGAGCGCACCAGTTTTAAAATGGCATCGACGACTTTTTCGGAAATCGGCATTTGGCGCACCATTTCCTGAATGGCCTTGAGTTTTTCCCCGTCGAGAACCGGTTTTATGGTTTCTTCCTTATTTCCTGTTGTCTCAATAATAATACGCCGTTCGGTGTCAACATCCGGATAATCGACATTGATTTGCATGAGAAAGCGGTCAAGCTGGGCCTCCGGAAGCGGGTATGTCCCTTCCTGTTCAAGCGGGTTTTGCGTTGCAAGCACATGAAAAGGACTCGGCAAATCATATTCTTCGCCGGCAACAGTGACATGGTATTCCTGCATCGCCTGCAAAAGTGCCGATTGGGTTCTGGGCGAGGCACGGTTGATTTCGTCAGCCATCAGAAGCTGGGTAAAAACCGGTCCTTTGATGTAGCGGAAAGCGCGCTTGCCGTTTTTGTCGGTATCCATAACTTCCGAACCGATAATATCGGACGGCATCAAATCGGGGGTGAACTGGATGCGTTTTTGGTTAAGCCCGAGAACTGTTCCCAATGTTTCGACAAGGCGGGTTTTGGCAAGTCCCGGAACGCCGACAAGCAGTGCATGTCCGCCGGATAGAATGGTGATAATGCTGTTTTCAACCACATTGCTTTGGCCAAAGACAACTTTGTCGATTGTCGTGCGCAAAGTGTCGAACGTTTTTTTGATTGTGTCAAAATCGGCAATAATTTCAGCGGGGTCATTTTTGGCTGCTTTTTCGGGAGCCGATTTACTGGGCGACTTGCGGGTGGATGCGCCGGTTGTTGTTTTTTTGGGCTCGGATGGTTTTTTAGAAGCGCTTCGCATGGCTTTTCCCCAGAACTTTTCTCTTGCATAACCGTTTGGAATTGACGGTGATAAAATTTGTCACCACCTTCATCTCTGAACAATGACTATTTCAAGGCTTGTAACAGAAAAATAACAGAAATGAAGCGTGTAAAGAGTTTCGAGCAACAATTTGCCAAAAAGGTTCTAAAAAATTGAATGCAACAAATGCCCCTTTACTTATCGACGATGTTATAAAGAAGTTTGGCGAGCCAATAAATTTTTCGAAAAATTGTCAGGATTCGCAAGGTTCTTCTTCGCCCCTTTTCAAATCAAGACAAAAAAAAGACCGTCCTTCATGGCAGCGCTCGGCAGTGCTTGTCGGAATTATTGAAGTGTCGGGGTTCCCCAATCTCGTTTTAACGAAGCGAACGGCAAAACTTCATAAACATTCCGGACAGATTGCTTTTCCGGGCGGAAAAAGGGAAACGCATGACAAAAGTGACGAGGAAACAGCAATTCGGGAAGCTTACGAGGAAATAGGACTGAAACCGGATGATTTCACCAAATTGGGAGAGCTGCAATTCCACTATACCGCGACAGGTTTCGAGATTCGACCGGTGGTCGGCCTTATTCATGAAGGCGTAGAATTTACCAAAAACGATAACGAGGTTGATGAAATATTTACCGTTCCGTTATCTTTTGTGCTCGACCCAAAAAATTATGTAATCATTTCAAAGCCGTTTGGCTCGGAAAAACTGAGCTTTTATGCAATTTCCTATAAGAATTATTATATATGGGGGGCAACGGCGGCTATGATTCGTTCGCTCGCAGAAAGGTTATCCCGGTGACTACGCTTAATATCGCTAAAAAAGCCTTGTGGCTTCACGATGAGGGGCTGCAACAACTTCTTCATTGTCTTTCGGAAAATGGCGAGGAAGCGCGTGTTGTGGGCGGTGCTGTGCGCAACCAGCTTTTAGGATATCCGGTGAACGATATTGATATTGCAACAACCTGTTTGCCGGACGAAATCATCAAACGGACAAGCGAAAAAGGCTTCAAAGCGGTGCCAACCGGCTATGAACACGGCACAATCACGGTGGTGGTCAAGGGCCACTCCTATGAGGTGACGGCCCTTCGAGCCGATATCGAACCGGACGGTCGTCGCGCAAAAGTGGTCTTCGGTCGCGATTGGAAAACCGATGCTCAAAGGCGCGATTTCACAATCAATGCCATTTATGCTGATGCCGAGGGAAAAATTTATGATGATGTCAACGGCCTTGACGACATCGAAACCGAGACATTGCGTTTTATCGGTACAGCCGAGGAGCGTATTCGCGAGGATTACTTGCGCATTTTAAGATTTTTTCGTCTTTATGCGTGGGTTGGCAAAGGGCGTCCGGATGCGGAGGCTCTCAAAGCCTGTGTTCGCCTTAAAGACGGACTTTTGCAATTATCGGCCGAACGGATATGGTCGGAAGTTAAAAAAATGCTTTCCGCTCCCGACCCGACGCGGGCGCTTTTGTGGATGCGGCAAGCCGGAATTTTAGGAATTATCCTGCCGGAAACTGAAAAATGGGGGATTGATGCATTCCGTCCGCTTGTTGAAACCGAACATGTTTTGAGGCTTCCGGCCGACCCGTTATTGCGGCTTTTTTCCATTGTTCCGCGTGATGAAGTGCGGTTGAAAAAAATGGCCGAGCGCTTGCGCTTTTCCAAGTTGGAAAAAACGCGGTTGATGGATTTCGCCCGTATGTTCCCGATCAGATATGATTGTTCCGATATCGAAATCAAAAAGCTTGTCTACCATCACGGCAAACAGGCCATTCTCGACGAATTGACATTGGCACTTTCGAAAGCACGGGCCCATGCTTTAAGCAATGACAATGCGCTTGTTGAAGCAAGCCATTATACACGGCTCAGAAAATTGGCCGAGCTTTATGAGGTTCCGGTTTTTCCCTTGACCGGAAAGGATCTTTTTCCACTCGGCATTACCGAGGGGCCGGCAGTCGGTCACAAACTTAAAGCATTGGAAAAACTCTGGGTAGAAAGCGGCTTTTTATTGGACCGGAATGCGCTCCTTGATATGGCAATGGCGTAACCGGCTATTGCGCCCTTGCCACCTGCTTGCTTTCATGCGTAACAGATGACAAGCCGTTTCAAGCTTGTCATTTTCTTAAAACCTTGGCGCCATTCCGGTTTTTATCTTTTAAAACTGTAAAAGCTGTTTTCAGGGCTTTCGCCAAATTAAATGGCTAAAGCCATTTAGTGTTTTTATTTAATTAAATGGCTAAAGCCATTTAGTGTTTTTGTTTGGTTAAATGGCTAAAGCCATTTAACGGTCGGCGGAAGAGAAGAGAGAATACTGTTGATATTTCCGCCGGTTTTGAGTCCGAAAATAGTGCCTCTGTCGTAAATAAGGTTGAATTCAACATAGCGGCCACGCTGGACAAGCTGGGCATTTCTTTGTTTTTCTGTCCATGGCTTATTGAAGTTTTCACGCACAATCGAAGGGTAAACAATGTCGAAAGCGCGGCCAACATCCTGCGTAAAGCTGAAATCGGCTTCCCAACCGCCAGCTTCCTTGCTGCTATGGAGCCAGTCGTAAAATATGCCGCCTACGCCACGCGGTTCTTTGCGGTGTTTCAAATAAAAATAGTCGTCGCACCATCTCTTGAATTTCGGATAATCGGCAACAGTCGGGTGGCGTTCGCAGACATATTGGAACGCCTTATGAAAAGTTTGAGTATCAACATCCGACTGGGTGCGCCGCTCGGCAAGCATCGGTGTCAAATCCGCACCGCCGCCAAACCATTGGCGGGTTGTAACGATCATACGGGTGTTGAAATGGACGGTCGGCACATGCGGGCTTTGCGGATGCACAATAAGCGAAATGCCACTTGCCCAGAAGCGCGGATCATCTTCTGCTCCGGGAATTTCTCGTCTGAATTCCGGTGAAAATTCACCATAAATAGTCGATGTCTGGACAGCCGCTTTTTCAAAAACGCGTCCCTTCATGACCGACATAACACCGCCGCCATTCATGCCGCCGGGTTTTTCCCACGGGGTTCTGACAAATGAACCGGCAGAAAAATTGGAAAATTGCCCTGTCAGTTCCCGTTCCAGTTTTTCAAGTGAATTACAAATTCTATCGCGTAATGATTGGAACCACTCTTCAGCCCGCTTTTTCTTGTCTTCGAGATCGGAAGGCATGTCATCGGGAATGTCTCTATTCGTCATAATCCGTCTTAAATCTGTCAAATCGTTTAGAATAACTCTAGAAAAGAGATAAGGGTTGAAAACAGCTTTGTCCACTCATTATTAGTTAGCCAACTAATTGAATGAGGTCTGTTTGTTGATCTGGCGTAGCGCTTCGCTGACGCCGATGGCGACACTGACCGCAAGGTTGAGAGAACGCGCAATTTTGACCATGGGGATGGTCACTTCAGCGTCGACAGCTTGATGGACATAATCGGGAGCACCTGCTGATTCCCGCCCGAACAAAAGCACATCATTGTCTTCAAAAGAAAAGCCGGTATAGGGCGCATCTGTTTTGGTGGTAAACAGGATAAGACGGCGGTTTTCAGCCTTCTGTTCGGCCAGAAAATGTTGCCAATCAATGTGCCGCTTCAATGTTGCAATTTCGAGATAATCCATGCCCGCGCGTTTCAAATGGCGGTCGGAAAGGTCAAAACCTGCCGGTTCGATAATGTCGACAGGCACACCGAAACAGGCGCCCAAACGCAAAATCGTACCGGTATTTCCGGCAATATCAGGCTGAAAAAGTGCAATACGAACTGTCATGCGTGTTGAATAGGCTTTTGACCCCGCCATTGTAAAGAGGAGGGAAAGCAAGGAAACACATGAAATTCACAATTCTTGGCAAACGTGTTTTTCTCTTCCGGAATGTACTTTTTTGGCAAACATGCTTTTCTGTTCGAATTTTCTGGTCAAATTTTCTGTTCAGGCTACCGAAACACGTAAAGTCTGCCACCGGCTTTTTTGATTTGCCTGTCTTTATAAAGTCCGTCTTTATCAACGTTTTATTTTTCCCTTGATTCATTGTCACAATCTTCATTTGCAATAATGAAAGCCCTGTTTGTTGCGGGAAACGTCTTGTAAGCGGGCATTTTTGACTTATCTTCAAGGAGGCGCAAAAACCGTTTTATTGTCGTCATCAAACCCGCTTGCGGAATTTTCCTGTCAATAAAACTCGGGAGAAGTCGGGAGCAAAAAAGTTTCCCGCTTTGAAAAATCCGCCGGTTTGTGACAAAAAGACGTATAACACTTGAAGCCATGAAACACTTCGCCAATCGGGTCGTTCCAAGGGGCCGGATCGTTCCACAGGTTGTGTGTTCAGGTTTTGTGTTCGGGCAGGGGTCGAACACCATTTTGAGACAGCTAAAATAAAGCAGAAACAAGGAGCTCGACCATGTTTGGATGGTTTGAACGAAGACTGAACGCTTTTCCCGAAAAAGAGCTGAAACGCCCACCGCAAAATCTGTTGGGTTTCTGCCTTTATTATACGGAAGGCGTTTGGCCGTGGTTGATCTTCATGGCAATTTTTACCGCTCTGATTGCGGTGACAGAAGTTTCGCTTTTCGGGTTTCTGGGTAGTATTGTCGACTGGCTCAATGCCAATTCGCGCGCAACATTTTTTGAAACGCAGGGCGTAAAACTTGCACTCATCGGTGTGCTGGTCGTTCTCATCCTGCCATTTTTTGTCACTATGCACAGTATGGTGATGCATCAGACATTGCTTGGCAATTATCCGATGCGGATACGCTGGCTTGTGCATCGTTATCTCCTTGGCCAATCCATGAGCTTTTTCCAGAACGAATTTTCCGGTCGCATATCGGCAAAGGTCATGCAAACAGCTTTGTCTGTGCGCGAAACGGTGATGAAGCTTTTTGATGTTTTAAATTATGTGATTGTCTATTTCCTTGGCACACTGGTGATTGCCGCCTCATCCGACTGGCGGTTGATGGTACCGTTTCTCTTGTGGATTATCAGCTATATCGGGTTACTCAAATATTTTATCCCGAAATTGCGCGATGCTTCCGAAGCGCAAGCCGATGCGCGTTCTCTCATGACAGGGCGGGTTGTTGATTCTTATACCAATATTGCAACCGTCAAACTGTTTTCCCATCATGCAAGGGAGGAAAGCTTCGCACGTGAAGGGTTCGAGCATTTTCAGGGCACGGTTTACAAACAGATGCGGCTCATCTCGAAATTTTCGATCAGCGTTTATGTGTCGAACTGTATTTTATTGTTTGTTGTGGGCGCGCTCGGCATCTGGCTATGGCAAAGGGATGCCATCCTTGTCGGCGCTGTTGCGGTCAGCATCGGCCTTGTCTTGCGGCTTAATGGCATGGCGCAATGGATTATGTGGGAAATGGCCGCACTTTTTGAAAATATCGGCATTGTCGAAGATGGAATGCATTCCATTGCACAGGACAGAATCGTCGAAGACAAGAAAGATGCCAAAAAACTTGTCGTCAAAAAAGGCGACATCCGGTTTCAAAATGTCGGCTTCCACTATGGCAAGGGCAAGGGAATCTTGAAAGATTTCAACCTTCATATCGAGCCGGGGCAAAAGGTCGGCGTCGTCGGGCGCTCTGGCGCCGGTAAATCGACACTTGTCAATCTTCTCTTGCGTTTTCACGATGTCGAAGAGGGCGCTATCCTGATTGACGGGCAAAATATCGCCGATGTCACACAGGAAAGCTTGCGCGCGGCAATCGGCGTGGTGACACAGGATACTTCGCTGTTACACCGTTCGCTTAAAGACAACATTCTCTATGGCCGCCCTGATGCCAGCAATCGTGAATTGCTTGAAGCGGTGCGGGATGCCGAAGCTGCCGATTTTATCGACAGTCTGCGCGACCAGAATGGCAAGACAGGATATGATGCCTTTGTCGGCGAACGGGGCGCGCGCCTTTCCGGTGGCCAGCGCCAGCGCATCGCCATTTCGCGGGTCATGCTCAAAGATGCGCCGATCCTTATTCTCGATGAGGCAACCTCGGCACTCGATTCGGAAGTTGAAGCTGCTATTCAGGAAAATCTCGCCCGCCTGATGGAAGGAAAAACTGTTCTTGCTATTGCCCACCGCTTGTCGACAATTGCGGAGATGGATCGCCTCATCGTTATGGATAAGGGAAAAATTGTCGAAGATGGCACGCATGAAGAATTGCTTTTGAAAAACGGTATCTATGCCCATTTGTGGAACCGGCAGGTTGGCGGCCATCTCGATCTTGATGAAGAGGCTTGAAAAATGAGATCGGCTTTTTCAAAAAGGCTTAAATCACGCTGAAATTAGCCATCCGCAATAAACCTAGCTTTTCGTTGCGGGTGGCAAGAGAGCAGATCTCGCTTTTTGCTTACGGTTTTGTCAATGAAGTTTTGTCAAAACGCATTTAAAATTTACGCTTCTTATGTCGTTTTTTATATGGTATTTTCGGTTGAGCTTATCCGCATGGGCTTTTTGGGGGGAAGCTTACTCCACCTTAAAAAAACCCGCTCTAACAAAACCTTTTCATTGCCGGAAATAGTGAAGAGAGCTGCAAAAGCAATGAAAAACAAGAAAGCCGAAACATGCTGCTTGTTTTTAATGCGTGCTCCATATTTTTAAAAACCCATATTTTTAAAAACTTGTCACTGTTTTTATGGGTGACAAACAACAAGCTGCCGTTATTTGAAACAAATGAAGAAAAGTTCCTCATAATCGTGCAGCAATTGGCCGTGAAAGTTGCAAAAACAGTCTCGTTCCGGTTATCATCATTTTTAAAGCGTGGACAAATTGGTGCTGTGTGTTAAACAACATACGTTTGACCAACAGGCACCAACCTTTTTCCGACAGGTTAAAAACCTTTTACAATGAGCAGCGAAAAGACACGACGCGATTTTCTTTTTCTTGCAACCGGCGTTGCCGGTGCGCTCGGCGTCGGTTCGGTAGCCTGGCCTTTTATCGACCAATTGCGGCCTGATCAAAAGGTTCTGGCAAGTGCCACAATCGAGGTTGATATTTCCGGCATTGAAGAGGGAATGTCGGTTACGGTCAAATGGCGCGGGCAGCCGGTGGTCATTCGCCACCGTACCGAAAAAGAAATTGCCGATGCCCGAAATGTCGACTTGGAAAAGCTCAAGGATAAGGATGCGGCAAATCCCAATCTTGAAGGACACCAACCCGCCACCGATCTTGCCCGCTCGGCCGGTGAGGGGCGCGAACAATGGCTTGTTCTCATCAATATCTGCACACATCTTGGTTGTGTGCCGCTCGGGCAATCGGGTGCTTTTGGCGGCTGGTTCTGTCCCTGTCATGGCTCGGTTTATGACACAGCCGGAAGGGTGCGTTCCGGCCCTGCCAATCGCAATCTTGAAATACCGCCTTACCGTTTTTTGTCTGACAGCCTGTTGCAGATCGGATAGATATGATGACCAAACCTTCATCCTATAATCCGAAATATGCTCTGACACGCTGGCTTGACGCAAGGCTACCGATTTTGCGTTTTCTCTATAATCTTGGTGTATCGTTTCCGGTACCGAGAAATCTCAATTATTTCTATACCTTCGGCGGCATCCTCACGCTGATGCTGGTATCGCAGATTTTGACCGGCATTGTCATGTCGATGCATTATATACCCGATGTGACATTGGCTTTCGATGCGCGCGAACGGTTTATGCGCGACGGCCAGTTCGGTTGGCTCTTCGAACCATGGCATGCTGTCGGCTCGTCATTTTTTTTCATTGCAGCCTATATCCATCTTGCCCGTGGTCTTTATTATGGTTCACACAAGCGACCGCGCGAACTCATCTGGATAATCGGTGTGCTGATCTATCTGGTGATGATGGCAACCGCATTTCTGGGCTATACACTCGTCTGGGGCATGATGTCGACATCGGCAGCTTCGGTCATTTCCGGCCTTTTCAAGGCTATTCCGGTTATCGGCCCATGGCTTCACGAAACATTATTGGGCGGTTTCAATGTCGGCCAGCCGACACTCAACCGCTTTTATTCTCTGCATTATCTTTTTCCTTTCATTCTGGTTTTCCTTGTAGGTCTGCATATCTGGGCTGTCCACCATGTCGGACAGAACAACCCGACAGGTGTGGAAGTGCAGTCTCCGTCGGAAACGGTACCTTTTACACCCTATGCGACGATCAAAGATATTTTTGCAATCAGCGTGTTTCTGATTTTCTTTGCGTGGTTTTTGTTCTTTATGCCCGATTATATGGGACACCCCGATAATTATATCGCCGGTGACACCATGACCACCTCACCGCATATTGTGCCGGAATGGTATTTTCTGCCCTTTTATGCGATGCTGCGCGCAATTACATTCGATTTCGGGCCGATCAGCTCGACATTCGGCGGTGTGCTAGTATTGATGGCGGCGGTGTTGATCTGGTTATTCGTGCCATGGCTTGACCGCTCGAAAGTGCGTTCTGCGCGCTATCGTCCCGCTTTCAAACTGTTTTATTGGCTCTTCATTGTCGATGTGGTGGCGCTTGGTACCTTGGGGGCAGCACCCATTACAGAAAGTAGCGTATTCTGGTCGCAAATTGCCACACTTTATTATTTTGTATTTTTCCTTGTCATCATGCCGTTCTTGCCGAAGTTTGAAAAAACTTTGCCTGTTCCTTCTTCCATTAGCGAAGATCTCGCAAAAAAAGAAGCAAAGGCCAAAGGGGGGTGGCGGCTATGGTAAGAATACTCACTCTCCTTTGGCTTGGTGTTTTAGCCGTTGTCCTTGTGCCTCTTGCTGTTTTTGCTGAAGAGGGTGGAGAGGCGCATTACCCGTTGAAGCTTCCCGAAAAACAGAGCTGGAGCTTTTCCGGCCCCTTTGGCACTTACGATCTTCAGCAATTGCAGCGCGGCCTCAAGGTTTATAAAGAGATTTGCTCGACCTGCCATTCCTTGAAATATGTTTCTTTTCGCGATCTCAAGGCACTTGGCTATAGTGACGAACAAATAAAAGCTTTTGCCAAAACCTATGACATTCAGGACGGGCCGAACAGTGAAGGGGAAATGTTTGTTCGAAAAGGTTTGCCGACCGATTATTTTCCTTCACCATTTCCAAATGTCGAGGCGGCAAAATTTGCCAATAATGGTGCCAATCCGGGCGACCTTTCGCTCATGGCCAAAGCCCGTGCAGTGTCTTCGCCGTTTCCGGCCCTCATTGCCGATATTCTTACCAACTATAACGAAGCAGGACCTGATTATATCACGGCACTTCTCACCGGTTATAGCGACCCGCCGGAGGGAGCAGAAGTTGCGGAAAATAATTGGTATAACCCTTATTTCAATTCGGGAAATGCGCTTGCCATGCCGCCCCCTTTAAGTGATGGCATGGTGGCGTATAATGATGGTACAGAAGAAACAACTGAAAATTACGCCCGTGACGTATCGGCCTTTTTGATGTGGACTGCCGATCCGCATATGGAAACACGCAAGAAGACCGGTTTTCGTGTCATCTTGTTCTTGATAGTTTTTGCCGGCCTGACCTATGCCGTGAAAAGACGCATATGGAATGAATTGGATTGAAAATTGATGACAAATGAAACTCTTGAAGAAACACTGAAAAAAGCGATCCGCACGATCTCGGACTATCCGAAACCGGGGGTGAAATTCCGCGATATTACAACGTTGATGGGCAATGCCGGTGCTTTCCGGCGCACCATTGACGCGCTGGTTTACCCCTATATAGGACTTAAAGTCGATAAAATTGCCGGTGTGGAAGCCCGCGGTTTCATTCTGGGCGGGGCTGTTGCCCACCAGCTTTCGGCAGGCTTCGTGCCCATCAGGAAAAAAGGCAAATTACCTTATGATACGGTGCGCATTGCCTATAGCCTTGAATATGGCATTGATGAAATGGAAATGCACCGCGATGCGGTGAAACCGGGTGAACGCGTGGTTCTGGTGGATGATCTTATCGCCACCGGCGGAACAGCCATTGCCGCAGCCGAGCTGTTGCACCAGATTGATGCGGAAATCGTTGCTGCCTGTTTTGTCATCAATCTGCCCGACCATGGTGGCGCCGACAAGCTTCGCCAATTGGGGGTTGATGTCCATACACTCGTTTCTTATGAAGGCGATTGAAGCTTGAAGCCTTGAATAGGTGGTTCTCTTTTAAAATGTAGCAGCGCGTTTAAAAGTAACCAAAGATGTTTTCAACGAAAGCTGTTTTTCGTTTCAATCTTTTCAGGCAAATTGTTGTTGATAGAGCAGGCGTTTTTTAAAACGCCTGATTGGTTTTGATTTTCTTTCTTCCCAACCGGTTTTGAATTTCTATTCGTGGGTGGCTAACGGCCGGTCACCAACAGAACAATCAAATCCAATAGAGCAATCAAATAATGCCGGTTTTTCATTCCCTCCGCACATTCAATATGTTTTTGGCTTCGCTTTGAAGCTTTTTTGTAATGTTTACCGGTGGGATTTAAAAAAATCAAACGGTGAGAGAACCGGACGTTTCAAGCCGGACGGTCTTAAAAAGAGATAACGTTCAAAACAGAAAACGTTTGCGGAGCTTGTTTTTTTAAAACACAAATTATCCAAAGATACGGATTATCCAAAGATACGGAAAAATAAATCAAGAAAAAGACTAAAACTTAATTTGAGTAGAACATTATTATAAATCCATAAAATATACTTGAAGATACAATGAAATACTCATTAAAAGAATTATTATAATGAAAAATAAATCGAAAAATTAAATAAAAATTGGAACCATTCGAATTTTTATACGTTTTGCCTAAGTAATTAACATTATTATGAGGCGTATTAAATGAAAAGACTGGCACTTATCACTGTTTTGGCAGCAACACTCGCTGGAACTGCATTTGCACAATCTCCAAAAATTACAATCGAAGCACCAAAAGAACCGGCTTCGGAAGTCAAGCTGCCGAATGGTGATGTCGTTGTTCGTTATGTCACACCGACCGAAACAGATTTTATTGCTTCGAGCTTGATTGATACAAAAGTATTGAACAAGCAGGATCAGGCAATCGGCCAGATCAAGGACATTATCATTCGCCAGAATAATGTAGCGGGCATTGTTGTGGGCGTCGGCGGTTTTCTTGGTGTTGGCGAGCGTTATGTGGTTGTTGACCCGACAAGCATTTACATGCGCCACGAGAACGGAGCATGGAAGGTTGTCGTGAACGTTACCAAAGAGAGCCTGATGGCTGCTCCTGAATTCAAATATGAAGAGCATAAGAAGCTCTGATTACAAATAACAGTTCGATAGGCGAGAACGCTATCTTCATCGAAAGGTTATTTTTCTATCGAAAGCCTATGGTTTTCTATAGAATCTATTTGAAAAAAGCCGTCCGGAATTTTTCCGGACGGCTTTTATATTATCAGTTTTCGAGATCCTCCCGAAAATATTAAAACCGGTTTGTTTATCAAAAAACGGCCGGAAAATGAGCAAAACCGGTGCGATAGGTTGTAAGGAGATCAGGAATTATGCTTGAAAAGCATGACATCGCCATCTTCAACAACATAATCCTTGCCTTCGTCGCGCGCTTTGCCCGCTTCTTTTGCCGCAACTTCACCACCAAGATCGACATAATCCTGATAGGCAATTGTTTGGGCACGGATAAAACCGCGTTCAAAATCGGAATGGATAACGCCTGCCGCCTGCGGGGCTTTGGTACCGCGCTTGATGGTCCAGGCGCGCGTTTCTTTCGGGCCGCAGGTAAAATAGGTAATGAGGTCAAGCAGGTGATAGCCCGCGCGAATCAAACGGTCGAGCCCCGGCTCATGAAGCCCGAGCTCCTCAAGATATTCTTTGGCTTCCGCTTCCGGCAATTGCGCAACTTCCGCCTCGATTTCGGCTGAAATAATAACGCTTTCGGCACCTTGTTCAGCAGCCATTTTTTCGACTGCTTTTGAAAAATCATTGCCGGTTGCCGCATCGCTTTCGGCAACATTGCAAACGTAAAGCACAGGCTTCGAGGTCAACAAATTAAAGGAATCGAGAATTTGCCGATCATCGGCGGAAATATCTTTGATGAGGAGGCGTACCGGCTTGCCATTTTGTAAAAGCTTCAAAGCTTCTTCCATCATGGGAAGAACAGTCAAAGCTTCCTTGTCTTTGCCGGTTGCGCGTTTTCTCATTTGCACAATGCGCCGCTCGAGACTTTCAAGATCGGACAGCATCAATTCTGTTTCAACAGTCGCAGCGTCTGACACCGGATCAATCCGGCCTTCGACATGGGTGATATCGTCATCAATAAAACAACGCAGCACATGGACAATGGCATCGACTTCGCGAATATTGGCCAAAAACTGGTTTCCCAATCCTTCGCCTTTCGAAGCACCACGAACAAGACCGGCAATATCGACAAAGCTGATGCGTGTGGGGATGATTTCTTTCGAACCGGCAATGGCAGCAAGCTTTTTTAACCGCGGATCAGGGACAGCAACTTCACCGGTATTCGGTTCGATTGTACAAAACGGATAATTGGCAGCCTGAGCCGCCGCAGTTTTTGTCAAAGCGTTAAAGAGTGTGGATTTGCCCACATTGGGTAATCCGACAATACCACATTTAAAACCCATGGAAATTCTCTCAATCCTAATCCGGTAAGCTTGTCAATATGACTGGTTCTATAGCACGTTTTTTAACAGAAACCAGTTAAAGAGCCAATTTTGATGCGAAAAAGATACAGTTGTTCCGATTTTTATCTTCATTCTCGTTTTTGCCAAAAACTTGCCTATTTTAACGATTGGCTAAGCTTTCAGTGTTAGCAACAATCCGATATTTTGTATGGAGTTATCATGAGGCACCTGTCTCGGCGTACATTCATCATTGCCGCACCTTTGGCGCTCGCCGCCTGCGTAAGCAATCAACCACAAGTAGAACAGTCATGGCCGGTTCCGGCCGATATCAAAGCGCTTTATGGTCCGGTGATGAACGAACCTTATCCGCTTCCGGCTGTCGATATGAGCAAGATCAACCCGAAATACTGGCGTCAGGAAGTGGCGTTCAACGGTCCTTATCACCCCGGTACTCTGGTTGTCGACACGCAAGCACGTTTTCTCTATCTCGTTCAGGAAAACGGTCGCGCGCTACGCTACGGCGTTGGCGTCGGCAAAGCCGGTCTGGCGCTTGAAGGGGAAGCTATCGTACAATATAAACGCATGTGGCCGATATGGCATCCGACACAGGATATGATGGAGCGCGAACCCGACCGTTACGGACATCTGGGTGATGGTATGCCGGCAGGACCGGATAATCCGCTGGGTGCACGCGCACTTTACCTTTTCAAGGATGGGCGAGACACATTGTTCCGGATTCATGGCTCCCATGAAGAATGGTCAATCGGTAAGGCGGTGTCGAGCGGGTGCATACGCTTGCTCAATCAGGATATCATCGACCTTTACGGCCGTGTTCCCGAAGGAACCCATGTTATCGTTCTACAACACAACGAGCAGGGGCTTTCCTGATCATCTCAAACAAAAGATAACCCGTCGGCTGATATAAAAGTTTTTCTTGTCTGAAACGGGTTTGATTTTGATAATCAAAACTGTCGTCGCTATCCCGTTGCGGCTTTATTAAGCTCGTTCACGATAGCTCCTAAACGCCGATAGGGCGCGGTTTCAGATAGGCCAAGAGTTTGAAAAGCAATGCTTCGGGGTTTTTCTGATAATAGCTGGAACGCGTTATTTGCCAGAAAGCCCGCATTTTAAAATTGGGGTATAGCGATTTATCAGAGTCGTTAAGTCATATCACTTTCGCCTCTTATCGACTTGGTTACAGGCGTTTTGCGGTGATATTGTGAAGGCACTGTTCAAAAATTTGTTTTTTGCGGCTTATTATTTTTGTAACCTATTATTTTCTGCGAATTAAACAAAAGGGATTGTCTATTGCCTTGGTTAGCTCGCTTTTTGCCTCTTTTCTTAAAAATGGCAGAAAAAGTAAATTCCAGCGGGCTTTCATGTCCAATTTCCGGCTTCTGTCATGTCAAAGCGTTAGTCGGTGATTGATGAATCATCGTGACTGCCAACATAACTCGCCGTATCAAAATAGAAATTGGAACGGGTAAAGCCCCGACAAGTCAAGGCCCGACAATTTAAGGATTTTGAAAGTCAAAAACCTGGCGCAATACATTATTCTATTTTCCGCCAAGTTAAGAAAAATTCCATTGTCAGCGTTGGTAGGTGAAGATTACCGTGAGGCCGGATATAATCTTTTCGTGTTTGCGGGCTATCCGCTTCGACCGTGTCACGGGGCTTAGTTTTTGGATAAAGCCAAGCCGCACGATTTTATCGCAGCGATTCCCTTTATAAAAAGCAAAGCGGGTTTTTTACTCGTTATTTTTGAAAAGCTTTTTCAACATGTCGGCCATCGGTCCGGTGGCTGGAAGTTCTTTTGCTTGGGCGGGGCGAGCCTGTCTGATGTGGCTTTGCTTTTTGGGCTTGTCGCCACCGGTTTTATGGTCGCTTTCGGTCTCTTTCTCATGTGCCAGTGAAATCCGGTTCATGAACAGGCTGTCTTTACCATTAATAAGCAAGCCGAGATTGTCGGCCAATAATTGAAGAAGAGGATCAAGCCATTCATGATCGGCTTTGGAAAAATTGCCGAGCACATGGTTTGTTACTTGTTCCTTTGATGGGGGATGGCCGATGCCGATACGGATGCGGCGATAATTGTTTCCACAATGGGCGTCAATGGATTTGATGCCGTTATGGCCGCCGCTCGAGCCGCCGGTTTTGACCCGCAATTTTCCGGGGACAAGATCAAGCTCGTCATGAATGACAATGATGTTTTCCGGTTGCAGCTTGTAAAAGCGCATCGCTTCGCCAACAGCCTGACCGGAAAGATTCATATAGGTTTGAGGTTTAAGAAGAAGGACTTTTTCACCTTCTATCGTTCCGCTGGAAATAAGTGCGTTAAACTTTTTATTCCACGATGAGAACTTGTATTTGCGATTGATCTCATCAACCGCCATGAAACCGATATTGTGGCGGTTATCCTGATATTCGAAACCGGGATTGCCGAGACCGGCAATGAGCAACATGGATAAACCTCACTTGGAAAGAAAAGGCGGAAAAATTTTTCCCGCCTTTTTTAAAAAAATTATTCAGCTTTTTCTTCAGTTGTCTCAGCAGGTGTTTCCTCTGTTGCTGCTGTGGCTTCATCAGTTGCCGGTGTTTCATCTTCAACAGGCAATGCAACAGGAGCTGCAATGGTTGCAATGGTGAAATCGCGGTCCTTGATGAGCGGCGTAACGCCTTCCGGCAATTTGATGTCGGAAATGTGGACGGAATCACCAACTTCCAAACCGGTAAGGTCAACCTTGATAGCTTCCGGAATATGGTGAGCCGGAACAGCAAGTTCGACTTCGTGGCGAACAATGTTCAAAACGCCGCCGGTCTTGATACCAGGAGCTTCTTCTTCATTGAGGAAGTGGACAGGAACATTGACGTGAACAACCGATTTTTCTGTAACACGCAAGAAATCGACATGCATCGGGAAGTCACGTACCGGATCAAGCTGGTAATCGGTTGGCAAAACTTCAATCTTCTCGTTGCCGACTTCAATCGAGGCAATAGTTGTGAAGAATGCACCACCGTGAATCTTGTAAAAAATGTCCTTATAGGGAAGGGCAATGGAAAGTGCAGGCTTTTTATCGCCGTAAATAACTGCTGGAACAAGACCGTTGCGGCGAAGGTGACGAGAGGACCCCTTACCAACCCGTTCGCGTGCTTCGGCCTTGAGTGTATAAACTTTGCTCATGGCTTAAGTCCTTTTCAAAAATTGGAGATCCATGCGGGGAATGTTCAACAGCTCCGGACATGAATATGGAATAAGGGCAAAGACTGTCCCCGTTCCATTCCACGCTGCCTCCAAGGGTGTCGACGTGGATTGGGATGCTATAATGGAAAGATTGCGAGCTTGCAAGAGTTGTGGGAAAAAATGACGTTTTTTTCACCTTTTGACAAGGAAATGCTAAAAGGAATCATGGAAAAAGAATCAACCATATTTTTATTTTACTATTCTCGGAGCCTTTTCACGGTTCGGCAATTGATGGCTTGGCAATGACTGTCGACATCAATCTTGGAACTATTTTTGAACGTGGTGCCTTGACCGGCTCGAAAGTGGCGAGCCTTGATCTTGAAGAATTATTGGCAACGCGTTTGCTGGTGCAAGGCAATTCCGGTTCGGGAAAATCGCATTTGTTGCGCAGGCTGCTTGAACAAAGCGCCCATTGGGTGCAGCAATGTGTGATTGATCCGGAAGGGGATTTTGTTACGCTTGCCGACAAATTCGGCCATGTGGTTGTCGAAGCACAACGCACCGAAGTCGAATTGACACGTATTGCCGCGCGTGTGCGCCAGCATCGTGTTTCTGCTATTTTGAACCTTGAAGGGCTTGATACCGAACAACAAATGCGTGCCGCAGCCGCCTTTCTGGGCGGTCTTTTTGATGCCGAGCGCGATTATTGGTATCCGCTTCTGGTGGTGGTGGACGAAGCACAATTATTTGCTCCCGCTGCCGCAGGCGATGTTTCCGACGAAGCGCGCAAGCTTTCGCTTGGAGCCATGACCAATCTCATGTGTCGTGGTAGAAAACGTGGACTTGCCGGTGTGATTGCCACCCAGCGTCTTGCGAAACTTGCAAAAAATGTTGCCGCCGAAGCTTCGAACTTCTTAATGGGGCGCACATTTCTTGATATTGATATGGCGCGTGCTGCCGATCTTTTAGGCATGGAGCGCCGTCAGGCGGAAATGTTCCGCGATCTTGAACGCGGGCATTTTGTAGCGCTCGGTCCGGCTTTGTCGCGCCGCCCGCTTCATGTGGTCATTGGCCCCGTGGAAACAGCTGCCCGTTCGACAAGCCCCAAACTTCTTCCTTTGCCAGAAGCGCCAGTCGATGCGGAAGACCTGATCTTCACACCATCGCCTGAAGAAATGATTATGCCGATAAGGCGCGCCGCACCTCCGCCACCGCCCAAACCGACCAATGAAATATTGGAAGAGCTGGTGCGCCAGAAGCAGGAAGAACCACAAGAAGCTCAAAGCCTCTTTCCTGAAATTGACGAACAGGAACGCGAAGCCGAACTTGATGCGGTATTACGCGAAATTGTTGATGATAAAGATGCTTCTTTCCGTTCGGTTGCAGTGCTTTATCAGGATTTTCTGGTGCGCTGCCGCATTCACCGTGTTCCGGGAGAACCGCTTGATCTTGCCCAGTTCAGGCGCAAACTTGCACTAGCACAAGCCGCTATTGACGAGGAAACAGCTTCAAGCGAAACGTGGCAAAAAGCTTTAGCGCTTTCCGAAACTTTGACCGATGATATTCAAGGTGTGTTTTTGAATGTCGCCGAAGCTGCCGTGAGTGGCAAACCATGCCCTTCCGATGCAACGCTTGCCCGCCTTTATGGTACGCATTCTATGAGTCGCGCACGTCACCTTCTAACCTATTTTGAAGAACGCGGGCTTCTGGTGGTAAGAACCGATTTCGGCGGCAAACGCATTGCCGCTTTTCCCGATCTCGGCCTCGAGACATTGCCGGGCGACCCCGATGCACCGGACGATTTTCAGAACAAAAGGGATGCAGCCGAATAAAAGCGCATTTGCCCAAAAAGTGACGAAAGATCTACGTTCACATGGAAAGATCGAGTTTCATAAAAAACTTATGACCGACAAAACATCCGGTTCAGCAGCAGCTCCGGTTCGATAAAAGCTTCGATTACATAATAAAAGACCGCAGAAACAAAATCTCTGCGGCCTTCTTTCGCTAACAAATGAAACTTTTAATCAAACAGGCTTGAAACCGATTGTTCGGCTGCTGTGCGCGAAATAGCCTCGCCGATAAGGTCGGAAATAGGCAAAACGCGAATATTGGGAGCCTGTTCAACAGCCGGTGTCGGCATGATGGAATTGGTGATAACAAGCTCTTTCAGCTTGGAACCGGCGATGCGGGCAATAGCGCCGCCTGAAAGAACACCGTGGGTAATATAGGCGGTTACACTCTTCGCACCTTTTTTCAAAAGGGCTTCGGCAGCGTTGCAAAGTGTGCCACCGGAATCGACAATGTCATCAAGCAAAAGACAATCTTTTCCCGAAACATCGCCAATCACATTCATAACTTCCGATTCACCAGGGCGCTCGCGGCGTTTGTCGACGATGGCTAGCAGGCAATCAAGGCGTTTTGCAAGTGAGCGGGCGCGAACAACACCGCCGACATCCGGTGAAACCACCATGACATTTTTGAGCGAATAGTTGTTTTTGACATCGCGTGCAATGACCGGAACCGCATAAAGATTATCGGTCGGAATATCGAAAAAGCCTTGAATTTGGCCTGCATGAAGATCAAGCGTCAAAACGCGGTTTGCGCCGGCTTCAGTCAATAGATTGGCAACAAGTTTGGCTGAAATCGGTGTTCTGGGGCCGGGTTTGCGGTCTTGTCTTGCATAACCGAAATAAGGAATAACAGCAGTAATGCGGCGTGCAGAAGCGCGACGAACCGCATCAATCATAATGAGCAGTTCCATTAAATGGTCATTGGCCGGATAGGATGTCGACTGGATAAGGAAAACATCCTCACCGCGAACATTTTCATGGAGTTCAACAAAAATTTCCTGATCGGCAAAGCGTCTTACCGTTGCTTTACCCATAGGAATGTTGAGATATTTGGTTACGTCTTCGGCAAGGCGTGGGTTGGAATTGCCGCAGAAAAGTTTCATGGCTTGGTCCCTGGCTCTAAAGAAAACAGACTTTCTGGGAGCGGTTTTAACTTTTTGTTATCAGATTGCAAGAGTTCATATTGTCACTCGGTCCATTTTTATTTGAATGTTTTGTTTTTGCACCGGTAAAAAAATAATATTTCGAAAAAAAGCGGAGTTTCAGTGCATAACTGTCAGATTATTGACCAACTGCAAATTCCGCAGGTTTTGCTTCATCCTTTCAAACCGGCTTTTTTTATGCGCCATGTTTTAATGAGCGCTTTTTTAATGCACTGTGTGTTAATACACTCCATGGCGTTTGCTTGATTAAAAAGTGTGTTTCTCTTTGCAAAAAACACAAGACTTTACGAAAACCGGTACCGGTTTTTCTTCACTCAATGTGATTCCCGCTTGTTTGTGGTTTTATCGCGGGCGCAGTTTGTCTTTCTTATCAGGTTCAAAAATGAAACTCCGCTTCAAGGTTTAATGTGAAAGGGAACTTTCCTTATCATTTCGCCATCAAGCTTGTTCACGGATTGGTCACAAGCCGGTTTCAACATTCTTATGAAATTGAAACGGGCAAAGACAACATTAAAGAAACAGCATGAAACAAAGCCAAATCAGTTGGCACTCACAAAAATCCTTGTCAGAACATCGAACATATTCACGAAATGGTAATAACAGAAATCTGCCGTCCATAATCGGGTTCGTTCAAATGTGTCTTGCGACGATAGGAAAAAAAACGTTTTTCATCAGCATAGGTACAAAGCTTCAGGCAATCGCCATGGACACCGGCCTCATCAAGGCGGGCTAACACAAAATCCCAAAGGTTGAAGAAGAAATGTTCGAAGCGTTCTGACGGAACAAAGAAATTTTTAAATGAGGCACGACTATTGACGAAAGTTTCGTAAAATTCTTTGCCAACCTCGTAATGTTCGGGGCCAATTGACGGTCCCAATGTTGCAACAATATCTGCCCGTTTTGCGCCCAGTGTTTCCATCGCTGCAACAGTATTTTCGACAACACCTGCCAAAGCACCTCTCCAACCGGCGTGTGCAGCACCAATGACGTGGGCTTTCGGGTCGGCAAAAAGAACAGGTCCGCAATCGGCTGTCAAAATCCCCAAAGCGAGTCCCTTTTTATTAGTGACCAAGGCATCGGCATGTGGTCGTTCACCTTTAATCGGCTCGTTGATGATCAATGCATGGGGAGAGTGGATCTGATAAAGATTAATCAGGTTTTCCGGTTTTATCCCCATATAGGCAGCAACAATTTCACGATTTTTTTCGACATTTTCTTTGTCGTCATTGGAGCCGCGACCAAGGTTCAAGCTTTCGTAAATCCCGTGGGACACGCCACCCTGACGGGTAAAAAAAGCATGGTTTATGCCTGCTTTTTCTAAAACTTTAAGGGAAGGTGAAAAAACCGGCGATGGCAATTGTGACATGTGAATGACCGTTATATCTGGTTGTCTTATCGTGGCGTTTTCAAAACCGCTTGTCAATTATGGGATATATTGCCGGCAGTAAACAACCGGTGAAGGCCGGTTTTTTTGTCACTCAGACAAAGCACTTTAAAAAGCGTTCCCATTTCGTTTGGTGCGGCCAATCTTTCCACTACCGAGCGTATTTTTTCCTGAACAGCGGGACTTTTGTTTGCGCCCAATTGACCGGCTCGTTCAATGAGCCCCATGCCGGTTAGAAAGGCGCCTTGTGTTATGACACCCGATGAAATCCCTTGGCGTTCGGCAATAACCTCAAGTGAAGAAAAATCGACGTGGCTTGTCAGATCATCTTTTCCGGGATTTGCAAAAATATTGCTGAATGCGTGACGGGAAATTGCCTGCAATGTATCACCATAGGGAAGACCGGTGCTGCCGTAATCGATAAAAAGTGCAGAGCCGTGATAGCGGGAGAGATGTTTTAAAACCTGTTCCACAAATTGCAGTCTTGCGGGTGAAAGCTCCAGAACCGAGCCTTCGGGCAAATCCTGATATTTCTTCGGCAAGCCTGTTTGATCAAGCACATTGTTGCCGACAGCAAATCCGAGCTGATCATTGTCATCTGTCGCAATAAGTCGTTCATGCCATTGACCGTCAATTTTGATGAACTGGTCAATCGGCAAAGCATCAAGAAATTCGTTTGCAACGAGAATGAGCGGGGCGCAGGCGAGTTTATTGAAATTCTTGAGCCAATGGATGTTGTCACCATAAGCAGAAAGAGCCTGTTTTTGTTGTTGAATAAGCTTGTCCGATGTTTCGACCATCAAAACATTTGCAGCTTCAAAACATTCGACCGAGAGCTTTTTGATTGTGCGTAACAAATCCTGCATCAATGTGCCGCGTCCCGGCCCCAACTCACAAAGGCTGAAAGAAGAGGGTTTATTCAACGTGTTGAAAGTTTCAATCACCCAGATGCCGATAAGCTCGCCAAACATCTGGCTTATTTCCGGTGCGGTGATGAAATCACCTTCTTTACCGAAGGGGGAAGCGTTTTTGTAATAGCCGTTTTGTTCGTCTCCCAAGGCCAATGTCATGAAGGTGCTCACCCGCATGGGTCCCTGAAGCGCGATCAATTCGCAAATTTTTGTCTTAAGATCATCCATCGTTTTTTATCGAATGAAGTCCGGTTTTGTTTTCCGGAGAGTGTTTGAAAGCCCGCCAAATAGCGTAAAGGCCGAAGAGCACCATGGGAAGCGACAGGGCCATACCATAGGTGAAACCGGTACCGGAAAAAATATTACTGAACCATTCAGGATCTTCACCGGGGACACGGAATATTTCCGAAATCATGCGGGCAATGCCATAACCGAAAATGAAGGTGCCTGAAACAATTCCGGGTTTCCGCAAGGCTTTGAATGCAAAAACCAGAATGGCAAGCACGATGAACAATATGAGGCCTTCCATTAGCGCTTCGTAAAGCTGGCTCGGGTGGCGGGGAAGATAATCGGGATCGCGCGGAAAACAGACTGCCCATTGAACACTTGTCACATTGCCCCATAATTCCTGATTGATAAAATTACAAATGCGCACCACACCGAGACCAACAGGCACGCCGGCAGCAATGGTGTCAAACATGGTCCAGATACCGATCTTGTGTTTTAGGGCAAACCAGATCATCGCAATAATGGTTCCGATAAGCCCGCCATGAAAGGCCATGCCACCGTCCCAGACGGCGATGATTTCGGCCGGATGGCTGAAATAATAGTGCGGGTCCCAAAATAAAACTTGCCCGAGACGCCCGCCGACAACAACACCGATCGCTGCCCAAACCACGAAATCACCCAATAATTGCGGGGTCATCGGAGGAGTGTCGTTATACCAGAGTGATTTTTTCCGGAGAAGAAATCCACCATACCACCAGGCGAACAAAATTCCGATGACATAGCCAAGCCCGTACCAATGCAGTGCAACCGGTCCGATTTGAACAATGATCGGGTTCAAAAAATCGGGAAAGGCAATGGCAGGGCAAGGGGGAAGATCATTCATGGCAAACTACTATATCCTGAAATTTTAGAAGGGAAGATGACCGAGGAACCTGTTCCGGTCAAGTCTCAATTCCGATTATGAAAGTGTATCAGCTTTGCTGAAAATTTTAAACTATCGGACTTTTTCGGCGCTTGGCGGCTCCTTCGAGCGCGGGAAGCTGTTTTATCGGGAAGGCTGTTTTACGTTGCGTTCGGCTAGCAAAATAAGAAGCGGATAGAGAGCTTCGACATTGTAAAAAGAGCTTTTTCTACGTGTATTTTTTATCTTGATGGTGGGGCAGGAGAAAACGGCTATCCTCATTTTAAAAAAATGTTCTATATGTTAGCTTGAGTTAGATTTCTAATGGGCTTCGAAACAGTTTTAAAAAAGGATAGGCTAAATGAGTAATGGACCCAATCGCGTTCTTGATGATCTTGCAAAAATGATGACCGATGCAGCCGGTGCTGCACAAGGTGTACGCAAGGAAGCCGAAACAGCTTTTCGTGCCCAGTTGGAACGTGTCCTTAATAAATTCGATTTTGTTCATCGTGACGAGTTCGAGGTTGTCAAAGAAATGGCAGCCAAAGCACGTCAAGAAGTCGAAGAATTGAAAAAGCGTCTTGATAACGAAGAAAATAAGACCGCTTCGAAGGCAAAAACAGCTTCGTCTTCACCGAAAGAGAGCGAAAAGAAAAAATAATCCCCAGTTTTTCTTGGCTGTGAATAAGTCAGAAAAATGCTTAATCCAGAGTCTCTTAGGACAGGTCGGAACTTTATTCCCGACCTGTTTTTTTATTCTTGAACAGCTTTTTGAATCAGGGGGACTAGCACTCTCAATTTAGATCAATACACTGAAAACAAAAGATGATTCGCGAACAGATCGAAATCGGGGGTTATGATTAGTTCGCGATTTATGTACGCAAATGGGTCAGTGTTTTATGCGTTTGTAGGATTTAAAGGATCGTGCGGGCAACTGGAACACAGTGGTAACACTGTGATGGCGGCTTTTGCTGTTTTTTATGCGAAAACGCATTGGAATTGAGGAATGAAATGAGGCTTGCCGTAGGCAACTTGGAACGTGATCTTCATCCTGTTGATTTGGTTGAACAGGTGGCCAATGGACATGATTGGTCGTTCGAGAGAACAGCCGAGGATGAAATTACAATCAGTGTCGAAGGACATTGGACAAATTATCATATTGCTTTTTCGTGGATAGAAAATCAGGAAGCACTGCATCTTGCATGTGCATTCGATATTGCCGTGTCAAAACAAAGACAGAAAGAACTGCGCAAATTGGTTCTGGCAATCAATGAAAAATTGCTCATGGGGCATTTCGATTTCTGGGAAGATTCTTCGTCGGTCATTTTCCGGCAGGCATTGTTGCTTTCGGGTGGCTTGCATCCGTCGAACGCACAAGTGGAAAACCTGCTTGTCAATGCTCTTGATGTTTGTGAAACGCATTATAGCGCTTTCCAGATGGTGGCGTGGTCTTCGCTTTCGGCAGAAAATGCACTACAATTTGCTTTATTCGAAACAAAGGGAAATGCCTGATCGGATAGGTTTTTTGACTGTTGGTCAAAAAGTGCCAGCGATAAAAAAGACCGGCGATAAAAAGGGGCCGACAATAAAAAGGGGTATTTGCGGTGGCAGAAATTAATTTTGATGATTTTTTAAAAGTCGATATCCGTGTCGGTAAAATTATCGAGGCAAAAGCTTTCCCTGAAGCGCGCAAACCCGCCTATAAGCTCAAAATCGATTTTGGCAAAGAGATCGGTGTCAAACTTTCATCAGCCCAGATAACCGTGCATTATAAACTCGATGAGCTCGTCGGCCGCGAAGTTCTATGTGTTGTCAATTTTCCACCGCGCCAGATCGGCCCGTTCATGTCGGAAGTTCTTACGCTTGGTCTGCCGGATGAAAACGGTGATGTCGTGCTTCTTGAGCCGTCAAAAGAAGTTCCTGTCGGCGGTCGTATATTCTAAAGAATATCGAAGCTCCGGCTGTCGCGGGAGAAATGACTGAACTTTGACGACGGTATTGCTCGACTGGCTGCGAAAAGATGAAATCGACAGTACGCTTGTTCGGGTAAGGCGAATGAGCCCCGCTTTTTTAATGATTTTCATCGGATAATGAATGGCAATATGGCTCAAAACCATTCACTGTATGTTACCCAAAAAGGCCAGTCGGTACTTGATTTAAAAAACCGGTCGCTCGATCTTTTCTTTGTCAACGCCGGAAAAATGATGGCTTTCGCAATCGGGAATAACCGTTATGCGTAAGGAAAGGCGGCTTTTGTTTTCCCCAAAAAATGTTGTTCCTCTGGAAACACTGACAAACGGTGTCGCAAACCGCTTTTTGCAACGCGCCGATAAGGGATTCGTTATCGGCACGTCATTCTGAATGATAGGGGGAGGCGACTCGTTTGACCGCAAATGATAATAAATAAGCCTGCGGAAAAACGTAGACTTGCAAGACCGGCAAGAAAAGCAAGAGCAACGGATTATTCCCGATGCTCCGATCACAACCGGTCATAAGCCATACTATTACCAAGCAATATGATGATAACAGTGCAAACAGCCTTTTTGAGACGCTTAAGATGAAAACAAGGCTGGTCACCCATATCGAGGGCGCGACCGCGAAATAGCGTTTTTTATTTTTTTGATTTTTTGCCGATATTGTCGGGTAAATCCTTGCGCTTGGTTGAGGCAAAATCCTCAAGTTGTTCTTCTGTCATGGATTGTTCCATTTTTTTGGAAGCGCCTTGTAGCGAGCTTACCGGTCTTTTACCGCGTTTGGCTGCAAGGGCTGCTCCGGCTGCTTCCTGCTGGACTTTGGAACGAGCTGGCATGATGATTTCCTTTCTGAAAAGAACGGCATAAGGAAAGAACAAATCCCTGACAGTCCCGTGCTTTGGCGGTTCTCGGGAATATGGTCAAAACAAATGCCTATTCCTTTTCATATCGGGCGCTAGAGTGGAATTTCAACAATGACGCGCAAGCCACCTGTCGGGCTATCATCAAGCACAATATTGCCGCCATGGCTGCGGGCAATATCCTGAGCGATCGAAAGGCCAAGGCCGGTGCCGCTCGCATCCTGATTGCGCGCCTCGTCAAGCCGGAAGAAAGGTTTGAACACTTCCTCGCGCATATTGGCGGGGATACCCGGCCCATCATCGTCAATAATGATGACAAGGTCATTGTCGTCATGAACAATGGCGACATCGACATTTTTGGCATAACGGAAGCTGTTTGAAACCAGATTGCTGACAAGCCTTGAAAAGGCTTTCGGTTTCAATTGTACGAGAGGAGACCCCTCTATGTGATAAACAAAACCGCGCTCGCGTAATGCCGCATCCTTTTGAAGGGTCTTCATCAATTCGCTCAAATCGAGCTCGCCGACATTTTCGGTTCCCTCGCCACGGGCAAAGGCAAGATAGCCTTCCAGCATATTCTGCATGTCGGCAATATCCTGTTCGAGAGGTGCGGTATCGAAACTTCCTTTTGCCAAAGCCAATTGTAATTTGAAGCGGGTCAGAATTGTGCGCAAATCATGGCTTACGCCTGAAAGCATCATGGTGCGCTGTTCGATCTGCCGTTCGATTCTTTTGCGCATTCGCAAAAATGCAGTTCCGGCACGGCGCACTTCTTCGGCACCTCTCGGCTCGAAGCCTTCCGGCAAAGGCAGACCGCGCCCGAAACTGTCGGCCGCTGCGGCGAGCTGCTGGATCGGTTTGATCTGGTTTCTCAAAAAGAAAATGGCAATGATCAGCAAAACAAGTGCCGTGCCAATCATCCAGCTTAGAAAAATACCTGTATTGGACGCATAAGCTTGCGAGCGCATGGCAAAGACACGCAAGACATGGTTATCAAGCCGGATGCGGATTTCGACAAGATCTGAATCGCCGACCGTATCAATCCAGAACGGACGGTTGATCTGGCGGGTAATTTCTTCACTCAGGAAATAATCAAGAATGGCAAAGAAAGGCTTTGGTCCCGGAGGAGGTAAAGGGTCCGGTGGAAGAATGGAAATATTGAGCCCCATACGCTGCTGGGCAATACGCGTAATATTGTTGTAATTATCATCTTGCGGATAGGTTTCGATAATGTCGATAATGGCCGAAATATCACGAACAACTGCGGTTGACAGACGCTCTGTCACCATTTGCCAATGGCGTTCCATAAACACATAGGCAATAACCGATTGTAACAGAACCATCGGGGCAATGATGATAATGAGCGAGCGCGCATAGAGGCGCTTTGGCATTTTCTTTGCCAGCCAACGGCCAAAACTGTTGATAGGCCCGGCCATCCGATTATCCTATTCGATTGAAAGCTTGTAGCCGATGCCACGGACTGTCTGCAAATAAACCGGATTGGCCGGATCATTTTCGATCTTCCGGCGTAACCGGTTGATCTGGACATCAATTGTGCGTTCACCAACTTCGCCTTCACCAGTTGCAAGTTTATGGCGGGGAATGGTTGTGCCTGCATGTTCGGCAAAGATAACCATTATATCCTGTTCGCGATCTGTGAGCTTGATGACTTCACCGGATTTTTTCAGCTCTTTCTTGGCAATCGAAAATGTATAGGGGCCAAAGACCAGTTGTTCGATCTTCGGCTGACCATTGGCACTGCCACGGCGCAAAATAGCGTTGACCCGCAATAAAAGCTCGCGTGGATCAAATGGTTTGGGCAGATAATCGTCGGCTCCCGCTTCAAGCCCGTCAATGCGGCTATCGGTTTCTGACAAGGCTGTCAGCATCAATATCGGAACCGTTTTTGTTTCGCGCAGCGAACGTGTGAGCGAAATGCCGTTTTCGCCCGGCATCATAACGTCGACAATCAAGAGATCAAAATCAAGCCCGGCCAATTTGCGGCGTGCTTCATCGGCACTGGCGGCGACAGACACACGGAAGCCGTTCTGGACAAGATATTGTGACAAAAGACTGCGTATGCGCGTGTCATCGTCTATAACAAGTAGATGGGGAGCATCATCAGATAATTTTGTATTCTGTTCTGTCATTTTCTCATGTCCGGATTGAAGCAAGTTTATCGGAAGAATCCACCTCTGTCGAGAGAACCGGTTTCTTGTTGCGCCTCATTTTAGGCAATACCATGACAAGCTTGCCAATCTTACCGGATAATATTTGAAAAATAATCGTTGGCAGTGAAACGGTTTACCCATTTTTTATAACGATATTTCAGTAATATTTTCAGAAAAAACGGATATTTCGTAAAGATCACCGATGTTCTTTAAAAAAACGTCTCATTATTTTTAAAAGTCTCAATTATAAAATAATCAATAAAAAAGGTTATTTATTTAAAAAATAGATCAAATAAGCGGTTGTTTTCAGCATGAACGCGAAACAAGAATAGACTTTAATAAAATTTGAAGCCGCAAGCCTTTGTGAAACCGAGATGTTTTGCTTATTGATTTGGCTCTCTTGATATTGATAAATCGAAAGTCGATATATTCTCCAAAATTTTTTAACAAAAAGCGAAGGAAAACCAATGGGAAACTTGAAAGCAACAATCATACCGGTAACGGTTTTCCAGCAAAATTGCACACTTCTTTATGATGATGAAACCAAAGAAGGCGTGCTTGTCGATCCGGGCGGTGATTGGCCGCTTGTCGCCGAAGCGATCAAAAAGACCGGCGTGAAAGTTGGCGCGATCTGGATCACCCATGGCCATGTTGATCATGCGGGTGGAGCAATGGAAGCAAAGGAAAATTTGAATGTTCCTATCATCGGCTCCAATATTGCCGATAAACCGCTTATGGAAAATCTGGTTGAAAAAGCCCGTTCTTACCGGATGACAGGCATTCGAAATTGCACTCCCGACCATTGGCTTGAAGAAGGCGAAATTCTCGATTGTGGCGGCCATAAATTCGAAGTCTTTCACACGCCCGGTCATGCACCCGGTCACGTTATCTATTTCAATGCGGAAGTAAAATTGGCGCTTGTTGGCGATGTGCTTTTCCACAATTCGATCGGAAGGACAGATTTTCCTTTCTGTTCATATCCGGATCTTATCCGTTCGCTAAAAGAAAAGGTTTTGCCATTGGGCGTTGACGTAACTTTCATCAGCGGCCACGGCGATATGAGCACAATCGGAGAAGAAAAGCGCCATAATCCGTTTTTGCAAGATATTTGAGCGAGAAAAAGTGAGAAGGGTGGCGGTGGTGACCAAAAGTCTTGAAACAGCTTCTGCCGATCAGTGCTTTTGCCCTTTTAAGTCTATGTGCATGAAAGACTATCGCGCCACATCAAATCGGTAACAGGCAAATTCGAAAGCCTCAGTTCTATTCCTCTTAAGAAGCAGAGGAAACCGGTTCATTGATAATCCGGATTGGCAAAAGAAACAGTTTTGTCGGTACCAATAAAAGGTTGGTCAATTTGGTAGACCAAATGGCCTTTCCTTTTCCACGTCCAATTGACGATAATTTCTTTTGACATATTTTCGATCGCAGCTTTCACCGGCCAAAGCTTGCTATCTTGCTTAATGGTTCTTTGGGAATACCAATATTGTTAATCCTTAGAGTTTCAAGACCGAGAGTGTTTCCGGATTTTTAAAATCGTCAAAATAAACTGTCCAACACCGGATATAATTTAAATGACGAATGCCTTCAAATCGGTTGACATTGCAAAAACGCTTGAAGCCATAACGCGCACCCTCGTGCGCGCGCACCCCGTGAGTTACGGTCATGCGGATTGAATAAGCGGAATTTCGAGGCTGAGTAACGACGACAACCGGCAGTTCACGGCTGATAGACCGGCTTATAGGCAGCCCATGCCGACCGACAATGAAGAGGAGCGGGCGGATAGTAAAGACGAGCTGGCGAATAAAAGCTTGAGGCCAGCCGGATAATGGGCCGGCAGTGGGAAGACTGAGGGAAGCGGATAATTTTCTATGTAGATCATCTTCTGCGCTTTAAATGATATAACCCCAGAAACGAGTGCTGTGTCTCGATCAATTGCTTTTTTCTATGTGCGAAGAGAAGTCAATGTACGAAGAGAAGCAAGGTAACGCTTTTTTTAAGCTATATCGGTTTTAAAAAAATACCCGACACACGGCCGGGTATTTTTCAAATGATGAATGCCTTCAAATCAGTTGGCATTGCAAAAATGGTTGAGGCCATCAATGCCACGATAGGTACCGGTACGCGGATTGAATGACCGGTATTTCGAGGCACAATAACTACGCCAACCGGGAGTCCATGGCTGATAGACCGGCTTATAGGCAGTCGGTGCCGGCGGATAGTAAGGACGAGCTGGCTGATAATATCTCGGAGCAGCCGGATAATAGGCCGGTGGCGGCGGAGCCTGATAAATGACCTGAGGCTGTGAGGGTTGTGACAAGGCGCTGCCAATTAGCGCACCGGCTGCAAGGCCGACGACACCGGCAGCGACAGCATCTCCATGGCCGTGATGATGATGGTGATGATCCCAATAACGCGGGCCATCCCAATATCCCGGACCATGCCAATAATGATCGTGAGCCGATGCACCGGCAAGCGGGGCCACAACCATCACTGCCGAAACGGCAGAAAGCATTGCCAATTTTGCAAAATTCTTCATGGTTGAACTCCTTTGAATTCGTTTCATGAAAACAATTCTATCGCTGATTTTCTGAACACAGCCTGAACGAAGCTTATGACTTTGTTATGGTAAATAAAATATTCATTCTTTTTTTCCATCACAATTTATATTTTTTTGTTACAAGTCATGAGCAAAAAAAACCGGGTTATAAAACCCGGCTTCAAAAAACCAACCGGCTTAAATCCGGCTGATAAAACTTGGCCAATAAAACTTAGCCGATGATTGTGATATTCACGGCCTTAGGGCCCTTGCCACGACGGTCAGGTTCGGTATCAAAAGATACTTTCTGAGCATCGGTAAGCCCTGTCAGGCCTGAAGCCTGAACAGCAGAGATGTGCACAAAAATGTCTGCGCCACCATCATCCGGCTTGATAAAACCGAAACCTTTGTCGTTGTTAAAAAACTTTACTTCCCCGGTCTGTGCCATAGAATGTTTCCTCATTCAGTTACCTGTAACAACAGGTTTCATAATAAACACCGCTCCACGCACCATGCGCAAACGGCACCATGCAGGCAGTTCTTGAAGTCTGGAAAGCACTCTATTTACCGGTTACAACACAGCATCAGCCAATAAATTCCATTTTTCAATGGCTCACGGCACCGGTTAAAACCGGATGTCGCATTGTTACCAGCCCAAAACTTATAGCGGTCTTGGCACGCCTGTTAATAGTCTTCCAATGTTCGTAAAATGCCCGAACCTATATAGATTGGATTAAATTCTTGAATTTTGCAAGTGTTTTTATAAATTTATTCTTTTAAATGTTGAAAATTGAAAGTGTAACTGTTGTATAAACCGATTGAAAGTTTTTTGTGGAACATGTTCAATAACATGGCCGACAAGAGCAGAATCCTGCCACGGAATAACCTTTTTACGCCCTCTTTTTCTTGAGGGAGCGCCGGAAAATTGCTGTTTTTTGAAGTTATAAAGGGTTGTTATTTTTTATGAAAAAAAATGTCATATCGTATTTTTTGGGTCAGACAAAAATTGCTTTAACGGGAGGCCTTGATCAATATAGGTACGACGATGGCATTTTATATAGAGAAGAAAAACACAACAAAAACAATGATATATAAAAAGATTATGCGCTTTCCGGTCTTCGGGGACAATTTTTTTTGAATATCATCTTGTCGGAATAAGTATTCGTCTTGAATTTTTTAAAAAGGACTTTTTTATTCCAAAAAACCTCTCTTTCTTTCTATAAAACACGTTTTATCGGTTTGTTTTGAATTTTGTTATGAAAATAGCTCGCTATTCATTTTATCCGGCGCGGCCCGTATCGCAATAAAGTGAACTGCATCGCAATAATGCAGGCCACATCGGAAGGTTGAGGAAGCATTTGAATGATGGGGCTAGATTGCAATAATGCCGATTGGCAGCCGAATAAATATTGCTAAAAATGTGGGAGAATCTCCCCCTGCGGCAGCGGGACCGATAAAATCGCATGTGGTTGAGATAGCATCCCCGTTTCATAGCAAATTGAAACGGGGGAACGGACTTCGCAAGATGGCACTCTCACAGCGTATCACATGATGCACTTATGCCACCGTATCATATGATGTCTTTATCACATATTGCCCGTATTGCATGAAGCCCCGATCACATGCTGTAGATATGCTTTAACGACCGGGTCTTCCGGTTTTTCCGGGACGGCGGCGTTTGCGTGCGACTTCTACAGGGTCTTCAAAAGACCCCAGTCCGATACGCTCGCGTTTGATCGGCTTTACACTTTCGCCCAATGGTACTTCAGTGCGTTTCACCGTCATTTCATCAAGTGTATTTTTTCTGAATTTTCCGCTTTTCGGGTTCGTTTGGAGAATGCCTACGTCCATATTCGGTCCCATATGGTCAAGGTCGGGTTTGGCAAAGAGCCCCTTTTGGCTGGCTTTGTTGCGTGCCAGTTCGCCACTTTCAATGGTCTTTTCGACATTGCGTGTGAGTGGGTCATCGGAAATGGCAAGCTCTGTCTGCTGCAAGCGCTTGATCTCGTCGCGCAATTTTGCCGCTTCCTCGAAATCGAGATCGGCGGCCGCGTCGCGCATCAATTTTTCCAGATGTTCGATATGGGCAGCAAGGTTGTTACCAACCATATTGCCAGCCTCGGCAAATTCGGAAATATCGGCACGAACATGGTCGCGCTCGTAAACCGAGTCGAGAATATCGGCGATATTCTTCTTCACACTTGATGGCGTAATGTGATGCTCGATATTATAAGCCTGCTGTTTCTCGCGGCGGCGTTCGGTTTCAGCCAATGCTCTTTCCATTGAGCCGGTTTTATTATCGGCATAAAGGATAACACGACCATCGACATTTCTTGCAGCACGACCGATTGTCTGGATAAGCGACGTTTCCGAACGCAAAAATCCTTCCTTGTCGGCGTCAAGAATGGCAACAAATCCGCATTCGGGAATATCAAGCCCTTCGCGCAGAAGGTTGATGCCCACAAGCACATCGAATGCGCCCAAGCGCAAATCGCGGATAATCTCGATTCTTTCCAATGTATCAATGTCGGAATGCATATAACGAACACGGATACCCTGTTCATGGAGATATTCGGTCAAATCTTCGGCCATACGTTTGGTGAGAACTGTCACGAGACTGCGATAGCCTTGTTCGGTGGTTTTGCGGATTTCACCAAGCACATCGTCAACCTGATTGCGGGCAGGGCGCACTTCAACCGGCGGGTCTATCAAGCCTGTCGGGCGAATGACCTGTTCTGCAAAAACACCGCCGGCCTGTTCCATTTCCCAAGCTCCCGGCGTTGCCGATACCGCAATGGTTTGCGGGCGCATGGCGTCCCATTCCTCGAATCGCAAAGGACGGTTATCCATGCAGGAAGGAAGCCTGAAACCATATTCTGCCAATGTTGCTTTACGACGGAAGTCGCCACGATACATACCGCCGATTTGCGGAATGGTGACATGGCTTTCATCGGTAAAGATAATGGCATTATCAGGAATATATTCAAACATGGTCGGCGGCGGTTCACCCGGTTGGCGACCTGTGAGATAACGCGAATAATTTTCAATGCCGGCACAGCTTCCGGTTGCTTCCAACATTTCAAGATCGAATGTGGTGCGCTGCTCCAGTCTTTGGGCTTCAAGAAGCCGTCCGGCCTTGTTCAATTCCGCCAAACGGTCACGAAGCTCTACTTTTATGGATTTGATCGCCTGATTAAGTGTTGGGCGCGGCGTAACATAGTGTGAATTGGCGTAAATTTTAACCGATTTCAGATCACCGGTTTTTTGCCCCGTCAGGGGATCGAATTCGGTAATTGCGTCAATCTCGTCACCGAACAGGGAAATCCTCCATGCACGATCTTCAAGGTGGGCAGGGAATATTTCGATTGTGTCGCCTCTTACGCGAAACGAGCCGCGCACGAAATTGATGTCCTGCCGGCGATATTGTTGTGCAACAAGATCGGCAAGAAGCTGGCGCTGGTCGAGATGGTCGCCTACCTGCATCTGGAATGTCATTGCCGTATAGGTTTCGACCGAACCGATACCGTAAATGCAGGAAACAGAAGCGACGATAATAACATCATCCCGTTCAAGAACTGCACGGGTTGCAGCATGGCGCATCCGGTCGATCTGTTCATTGATCGACGATTCTTTTTCTATATAGGTGTCGGAGCGCGGCACATAGGCTTCCGGCTGATAATAATCATAATAGGAAACGAAATATTCGACCGCATTATGCGGAAAGAAATTCTTGAACTCGCCATAAAGCTGTGCCGCCAAAGTTTTGTTCGGTGCAAGAATAAGGGCAGGGCGTTGTGTTTCCTCGATGACTTTCGCCATTGTATAAGTTTTACCCGAGCCGGTCACGCCGAGGAGAACCTGTGTGCGGTCGCCATTTTTGATACCTTCCACAAGGTCTTTGATTGCAGTCGGTTGGTCACCGGAGGGAAGAAATGGCGTTTCCATTTTGAACGGAATTCCGCCTTCCGACTTTTCCGGACGGACAGGACGATGTGGTGTCCACAATTTGCCATTTTTAAACAGCGGATTGCCCGAAGAAATGAGCTTGGATAATGCCTCTACGGTCGCAGTTGCGCCACCGGTGGAAATTTTTGACGCGTCTTCAAGCCCGACATCAAGTCCCGCCACAGGATTAAGACCGGCCGCAGCACGCTGTTTGGCTGTTGCCTTGCCGCCAATGGATGTGCCGCGCGCTGTCCGCGCTCCCTTTGTCGAGGCTTTTTTGACTTTTACCGGTTTTTTGACAGGCTTTACGGCTGATTTTTCAATATCTGCAGCCCAATCGGCAATCGACCCGGCTTCGGCAGATTTGCCGGTTGTTTGCCGAGTTTTTCTGGCCGGTTTTTTTACTTCCTTGGACTGTTGATTTTTGGCTGATGACGTCATGATAAGTCAATATGGTAATTCAACAAAAAAATGAAAGAGATGAGGCGAAGTTTGTTGGCAGTTTATACACTATCGTTTGTTGTCAATTTGTACAATATTATCGTCTTTAGTCGGGATTAACGTTTTTGGTCGGGCTTTTGTCATGTCCGATGCGCGAGAGCTGCCAGATTATTGCCTGAAAATGATCTTGGAAATTGCTTTTCAAGAATTTTTGACAGGAGTTCACTTTTGTCCGGAACTGAACTATGGCTCGGACAAGGTGTATGACTATCCAATAATTAGACAAAAGTAATCATCACCGATATTCATAAACCCTATTCATAAAGGCAAGAATTTCCCGCCGGATTAAAGCGTTAAAACTGACGGAATGCTATGCAAATGCCACTGATCAGACATGAAAGCCGATATGTCAGTTATGATAAAAATTTTTGAGCTCAGTTCATAGAATGATGTTCCGGTTCAAACGGGATTGTACATTTGGTTTTCTTTCAAACTTCTTTTTCATGCGCTGATTGAGATTTAAAAAATTGTCGGTGCGAAGAGTGAAAAGCGGGCAGTCCCGAACGCAAAAAAATGCGGCCGATATTTCTGAAAATAGCGGAAACTATTGTTAAAACATATAAAAACCGGCCGCGTATCGGTTACGCGACCGGAAGGATATTTCTTGGAAAACACGCTCGCGCGGTCACTTATCCGGACCGGTATAAGGAGGCGGCAGTCCGCCACCCGCATGAGACGGAGGTTCAGCCGGTCTTTCAGGCGCAGGAGGAGGTGACGGAGGAGCGCTTGGCTCCGGTCTATATGGTGGTGGCAGTCCCTCATTACCATGAGATGGTCGTTCGGCCGGTCTTTCATGAGAAGGGGGCGTGTCCGGTCCCGGCCTATATGGGGGCGGCAATCCCTCACTGGCATGTGACGGTGGAGTGTCCGGTCCCGGTCTATATGGCGGAGGCAATCCCTCACTGGCATGTGACGGTGGCCTATCCGGTCTTCCATGGGAAGGTGGAGGATAGCCGGGTCCCGGCCTCAATGGCGGCGGCAGCCCCGGTCTTCCATGCGGAGGAGGCGGTGGGGGATAACCCGGGCCCGGCCTGAATGGCGGCGGCGGAGGTGGCCGATGGCCATTATGCCAATGACGACGACGATGATAACGACGATAATACCAGTCATCATCATAATAATAACCGTCACCGATAATCACATTATATGTCGGAGAAGAATATGACGGATAAGAAGGGCGATTATAGCTGTCATAAACAGATCTACCATCGCGAAAAGCAAGATAGGTAGCCGAAGCCCAACCGATACGAGGGCCATAATTGATTTGGCACCAATTGCCGGAACACCCTCGCACACCGACTATCGAACCGGAGGGAATAGTGCCGCGAATGGCAAAGGCTACGCTCGGACCATCTCTGAAATTTAATGGAGCAGTTACCAGAGCGTCCAATGCCAATGCTGACTGTGTCGTCAATAAAAATGTACCAAACAGCAAGGAACCGAGTGTTTTCTTCATTTTGCCCTCAAGTTTAGGGGGAATATTTGTCTTGGAGTTATCTTCACCGACTATTGATTGACAAATTAAGCTAAATTGCAGCAGAGCGGAAGTGTTACAAATTAATTCACAATCAAGTTTTGTTAAGAAAATTATATTTCCGATACTTTCGTTACCTATTTTTAATTTGGGTAGGAAAAGCAAATTTTTACAGGTGGCAGCAAAACAAATTTTTGGATGAAAAATCTTTTTCCTATGCTATATAATAGAAAGCTAAAAGTTTAGAGACGGGTTCCGGGAGGAGTTCCGGAGGCCGTTTCTTTTTGTTTTCGACGCAAAAACGCGGGAAGGAAAGGATACGATTATGGAAAAATATCCGATGACGACCGGAAGCTATGAAAAATTGAAAAAAGAGCTTCACTGGCGTCAACACGAAGAACGCCCCCGTATCATTGAAGCAATCGCCGAAGCGAGGGGTCATGGCGATCTTTCGGAAAACGCCGAATATCATGCTGCGAAAGAAGCCCAAAGTCATAATGAAGGTCGTATTGCCGAACTTGAAGACTATGTTACCTGTGCCGAAGTGATCGACGTTTCCAAACTCACCGGAGACAAAGTCAAATTCGGTGCTACCGTCAAGTTGATTGACGAAGACACCGAAGAGGAAAAAACCTATCAGATTGTCGGTGAACAGGAAGCCGAAGTAAAATTGGGCAAAATCTCTATATCTTCGCCGATTGCCCGTGCTTTGATCGGCAAGGAAAAGGGCGACTCTATCGAAGTGAATGCGCCGGGCGGTTCGCGCTCTTACGAGATTTTATCCATCGAGTTTATCTGATCGGTTGTTCTATGCGTGTGTCGATTGATGAAACGGACGTTATTGCGCCCAATTTCAAAAAACGTTTGTCGGGTGTGACATCGACAATTGTGCAACTCATTCCGTTGCAACGTAAAAAAGGCATACGCATATCCACCATCGGACCGGGATTACCGGATAATTTGCCCTCGCTCGGCTATCCAAGCTTGTTGAAACTCTGGAAACGGCCAGAGGGCAAACCGTTTCGTATCTGGCATGCGCGGCGCAATGTCGAAATGGTGGCGGGTATTCTTCTGCGTGACCTCTTGCGCATGAAGTTGAAGCTTATTTTTACGTCTGCTGCCCAACGCCATCATAAGCCTTTTACCAATTGGCTTATCAGAAGAATGGACAGGGTTATTGCAACAAGTGCCCGTTCCGGCTCGTTTCTTGAAGTGCCCTATCGGGTTATTATGCATGGCATAGATCTTGACCGTTTTACCCCGCCTGCAACATTTGAAGATACATTCCAATCGACAAAACTTCCCGGCAAATATGCGGTCGGTTGTTTCGGGCGGGTTCGCCACCAGAAGGGAACCGATCTTTTTGTCGATGCGATGATTGAATTATTGCCCCATTATCCTGACTGGACAGCCATTATTACCGGCCGCACCACTGCCGAACACAAAGATTTTGAAAAAGAGCTGGAACGTAAAATTGCCGCTGCCGGTCTTCAAAAGCGCATTCTTATACTGGGTGAGGTTGATGATATACGCGTCTGGTATCGTCGCGTAACGCTTTACGTTGCACCATCGAGAAACGAAGGTTTCGGGCTGACACCGCTTGAAGCTATGGCTTCCAAAACCGCTGTTGTGGCAAGTGATGCGGGTGCTTACAAGGAACTTGTCACAGAAGGCACAGGAACAGTCGTTCCGGCTGGCGATGGCAGAGCATTGACAGAAGCGATAAAGCCTTATCTTGCAAACCCTGAGAAGACCATTGCCATGGGCGAAAAAGCCTTGGAGCATGTGCAAAAAGACTTTCCTCTCGATAAAGAAGCAAGCTCGATAGACGAAGTTTATCAGGAACTTTTCACAAAAAAATAGTGCAATAGTTCTCTAGTTCGCGCGGACTATGGCGATTTTCCTATGCTGTAGAACGGCAGGAAACTTTATTCCATGAGTTTTGGGATACCCGAAAGAACAGTTAAGTGAAATAGCCTGATCAGATTGTTTGTCACCGCAATTCACTTATAAAATTTTAAGATTGAAGCCAGCAAATCCGATTGCCAGACGGAAACGGTTTTTAATTGAAAGATATGACATCTTAAAAGCAAACAGATCAGGCGCAATGACCACGTCATTCCTGTTGAAGAGTATCGGTACAGTAAACGCACCACGTTTGACGCGTTAGATTGATAAATATTCGGTATTTGATGAATATATAACGGGTACACGGATGATCGTATATGTTCCGATATTTTTCAGCATAAACCTGAAAACGATTGATTGTTTAAAGGGTGAAAAAGTTAAAGCTTCAATGCAACATTTGCGAATAGGAAAAATCAGTCGTTTGATAATGTTATAAAGTTTATCAATATGCCTGTTTGAGGAAATTTTTAGCATCAATATGACCTTGCTGGGCAGCAAGATCGAAAAGTTTTATGGCTTCGTTTTTATTTTGTGGAATCTCAAAACCCTCATAATATAACAATCCTAGATAGCATTAAGCCGAAGCGTTTGCTTGAAAAACGAAATGCATTTATTCGTTTTTTAATTATAAGTGGCTAATATAAATAGTATAAATAACCAACTTAGAACTAAAAAATCTAATATCGCTAATACGACAGTATTAAAAATTGGAGTTGGTTTTTGAATAAATTTATTCAATATATCGCTTTCTGTAGAAGAATTCAGTTTTGATTTGGAATCATAACTTGCACGCCCTTTTTTGAATACAATATTGTATTGTATAAAGAATGTAATAAGAGATAAAATTGGGATACCTAATCCAAATCCAGAGAACATTTGTCGCAATGTCCTGATTGAATATTGAGCTAATGTTAATTTATTTCCGGTATCAGCATTTACAATTTTTAATCCTACAATCGATTTTCCGATATTGTTTCCAAATAGAGAATAAATACAACAATCAATAATAAAAACAAATAAATAAAATATAACTATAAAACAAGTAATAAAAAATCCCATCGCAAAAGGTAAATTATGAGGAAGAAATTGTAAAAAAACAGTTATATCTATGGTATGAAAAATTATATTCAAAACAACCATAAAAAATATAATTATGTATAATAATGCATCAAAAATTCTTGCAAAAAAACGCGGCCATAGATAATTTTTTTGATCCATAATAATTTCACTTATATCAAATAAACCAGAAAATTCGACATTTTAGGGGCTGCAACTATTTCCAGACTTATATTGATAAAAAAATATAATTTACGATGGATCAGCAGACAATTTAAATCCATCGAAAGTCACAACTTTATGGTGTTAAGTAAAAAGAATTTATCAACTCTTCATTTAATAGTTTGATTGACGAGGAGGCACACAAGTAAACTTTTGAAAAACGCGTAAAACACATTCAAATGGAAGACCTTAAGAGCAATCGAACTAGGAGAATTTGGAACGCGTCTCGCTCCGGCGCGTAACGCTTTACGTTGCCCCATCGAGAAACGAAGGTTTCGGGCTTACACCGCTTGACGCTCAGGCTTCCAAAACCGCTGTTGTGGCAAGTGATGCAGGTGCTTACAAGGAGCTTGTCACAGAAGGCGCGGGAACAGTGGTACCCGCTGGTGACGGCAAAGCTTTGACAGAAGCGATAAAGCCTTATCTGGAAGCCCCTGAAAAGACCATTGCTATGGGCGAAAAAGCCTTGGAGCATGTGCAAAAAGACTTTCCTCTCGATAAAGAAGCAAGCTCGATAGACGAAGTTTATCATGAACTTTTCGCCGCAAAATAGAACGACATTTCTTTGGTTGCGCTGAGTTTCACGGGGTAATCTTCTGAAGAATAGCATCAAGCGCTTCATAAAAAGGAAAGTGAAGTTTTCAGCGTTCCAATTGGTGTTTTTTAGAGAATGAGAGGTGGTTCGTCTTTGATGACGCGAATGGTGAGAGCAGTGCGCACCGACCCGACATTGGAGGCGGCGGTCAGTTGTTCAATGACAAAAGTCTGGAAGCTTTTGAGATCGGGTGCCACACAGTGAAGCAGAAAGTCGGATTCTCCTGACACCATCCAAGCTTTTCTGACAAGCGGCCATTGATAGACCATGGCTGCAAACCCGCGTAAATCCGCATCGGACTGGCGGTGCAAACCGACAAAGCAGAAGGCTACGAGATCTTGCCCGATCATGGCACCATTCAGTATAGCCTGATAGCCTTTGATAATGCCATCCTGCTCAAGGCGTCTCACGCGACGCAGACATGGCGGTGCAGAAATACCAACTTTCGAAGCAAGTTCGACATTTGTCATGCGTCCATTGCTTTGGAGTTCTTTCAGTATTTTCCAATCGATTGAATCAAGATCGGCTTTAATCTGCATTGGGCTTTACTTCACTATTGTTGGATTGAGTGATTGTCTATCACCGGTTAGGAAAAACGTCACGCGATAAAATCATTTTCTCCAGAATGCTGGCGTAAATAGAATAATAACGGTAACAATTTCCAGCCGTCCTGCAAACATAAGAGCGCTCAAAATCCACAATGCGGCATCTCCGACTGTGGAAAAATTGCCATCCGGCCCAATTCGGTCGCCAAAACCGGGTCCGACATTGGAAAGAGCCGTTAATGCGCCGGTAAAAGCAGAAACAAAATCAAGGCCGGTGAAGGAAAGCAACATTGCGCCAATCACAAGCGAGGTCATGTAAAGACTCAAAAAAAGCAACACAGTCTGGGCAAGGTCACCGGAAATATCGGTTCCGCCATAGCGCACTTTGACGACTGTGTTCGGGGATAGAAGCCGCGTCAGGGCTACCCGCGTGAAGCGCCAGAGGATAATAAGCCGGTTGATCTTTATGCCACCGGAAGTCGATCCGGCACAACCGCCTATGAAAGAGGCGATGAAAAATAATCCAAGCGCGAAAGGCCCCCATAGCAAATAGTCTTCTGCAGCATAGCCGGTTGTTGTTATGACAGATACAAAATGGAAAATCGCGTCAAGAAATGCATGATGGAACGTAAATCCGAAATGGAAGCGCAGCCATATGGCAAGTGCAAAACTTGCAACGAGAACGATGGCCAGAAAAACAATCACTTGCGGGTCGGCCAAGCGCCTTGAACGTTCCGGCAGAACAAGTTTGACATAAAGAATAAAGGGGAGCGAGGCGAGCAACATGAAAATTGTTGCAATGACCAGCACCGAAGGTGTCTTTGAAAAATAGCCGAGCGAGGCATCATGGGTTGAAAAACCGGCCGTTGCAATTGTCGTCATGGCATGATTGACGGCATCAAACATTGTCATGCCAACGGCAAAATAGGACAACATGCATAAAAGTGTGAGCCCCAGATAGGCGATGATAATGCCATTGGCAATCTGGTTCACACGCGGCAGAACTTTTTCTGCGCGATCTGACGATTCCATATTGAAAAGTTGGATGCCGCCCACTCTGAGCGAGGGCAAAAGCAATAATGCCAAGGCGATAAACCCGATGCCGCCAATCCAGCATAAAAGCGATCGCCATAAAAGAATGCCGCGCGGTAGCCGGTCGAGACCGGTCAGAACTGTGGCGCCGGTTGTGGTAATGCCGGAAACACCTTCAAAAATGGCGGCTGCGAGTGACAAAGGCAGGCGTGAAAAATAAAGCGGCATGGCACCGAGCAGGCAGCCGGTGACCCATAGGCAGACAGTCAATAGAAATCCGAGTCGGGCAGAAAAGCGACAATTCGCGCCATTGGTTGCAAGCAGTATCAGAGTGGCAAAAGCAATCGTTGTCGCAGCCGAGCGAATAAAAACAACCCAGTCGCCATTTCCTGCCCGCAAATCTGCAAGGGCAGGAAGCAACATGGTTATTCCCATTATGAGGGAAAAACGCGCGCAGACATTGCTGACAAATCGAAAAATGGTAAACCTCGGGATTGAAAAGAAACTTAAATACGCGTGTTAGGCAATCAATTGCTATTTTATATAAACTTTCCACCAACTGACAATCGCTAAGTTTCACAAAATGTCATGGGTTGTGATTTAATCGGTCAATCTTTTCGACTGTCTTGCAAAAGCCGAGTTTAAACCATAAATCAATGACTAAGAACAACCCTCGGAGAAACGCTTGCTCTTGGCTTTTTCCTAAATCGATTTATGAAAGTGGAGTTTTATGTCAGCGCGCCATATTCCTGTTTTAATCATCGGTTCAGGCCCTGCCGGCTATACAGCCGCGATCTATGCAGCGCGGGCCATGTTGAAGCCTGTGATTGTTACCGGACTACAACAGGGCGGCCAATTGACCATTACCGACGAGGTTGAAAACTATCCCGGTTTTGTCGATCCGATTGGCGGGCCCGAACTCGTCCAAAAAATGGCCGATCAAGCGGTGAAAATGGGAACCGAGCTCGTTTATGACATCATCACCAAGGCAGATCTGTCAAAACGGCCTTTCACGCTTCATGGTGATTCAGGCACTGTCTATACCTGTGATGCGCTGATCATTGCGACCGGTGCGCAAGCCCGTTGGTTGGGGCTTGAGAGCGAAAAAACCTTTATGGGCGGTGGTGTTTCGGCCTGTGCGACATGCGATGGTTTCTTCTATCGCGGTAAAGATGTTGTTGTGGTTGGTGGCGGCAACACAGCCGTTGAAGAAGCGCTATATCTCGCAAATCTCGCCAAAACTGTAACTGTTGTGCACAGGCGGGATTTTTTCCGTGCCGAAAAAATTATGCAGGAGCGTTTATTGAAACGTGATAATGTACGTGTGATCTGGAATCATGTGGTCGATGAAATTGTCGGTAATCCGCCAAAACCGCCCATGGGCGCAACGGTGACCGGTGTGCGTCTTAAAGACACTTTGACGGGAAAATTGAGCGAAGTCGAAGCGCAGGGCGTCTTCATTGCTATTGGTCATGCGCCGGCTGTCGAGTTGTTTGAAGGGCAATTGCGCCAGAAACCGGGTGGCTATTTATGGACAGCGCCGGATTCTACAGCAACCGATGTCGAAGGGGTTTTTGCAGCAGGTGACGTAGCCGACGATACGTTCCGTCAGGCGGTGACAGCCGCCGGGCGTGGCTCGATGGCAGCTATTGAAGTTGAACGTTTTCTGGATAGTCAGGCTGATTCAAAGGCTGTTGAAAAGTAGATTTTATCCGGTGCTTTTTAGATAAAAATTGCGCCGGAAATTAAGAATGGGTACCGTTTTTGAAGCAGGAAGCGGTTTTTAACATTTAAGGAGAAAACGAGTGGCTGCGCCGTTGGATTGGGACAAATTGAGAATTTTCCACGCCGCCGCTGAAGCCGGCTCGTTTACGCATGCCGCGCAGACGTTACACATGTCGCAATCGGCAATTTCACGTCAGGTTTCGGCTCTTGAACAGGATGTCGGTGTACCACTTTTCCAACGCCATGCACGCGGACTTATCATGACCGAGCAGGGCGAAATTCTTTATCGCACGGCTCATGATGTATTGATGAAACTCGAAAATGTCCGCTCCAAATTGAGTGAGAGCCGTGAAAAACCGACCGGTCATTTGTGTGTTACAACGACCTTCGGTCTTGGCTCCGGTTGGCTTGTGCAGCGGATACCGGAATTTGTGAACCTTTATCCTGATATTCAAATCCAGCTTCTCCTTGATGACGAAGAACTCGATTTGACAATGCGCCATGCCGATTGTGCTTTGCGTTTGCGTCAGCCCCAGCAGCCCGACCTCATCCAGCGGCGGCTCTTTACCGTGCATATGCATGTTTATGCTTCGGCCAATTATCTTGCCAATCATGGTAAGCCGACCCAGTTGGAAGAACTCGATAATCATCGCATTATTTCATTCGGTGAATCGGCACCGAGCTATCTTGCCGGCTTGAACTGGCTCGAAAGTGCCGGACGTAATGACGGGTCGCAACGCATTCCCTCTTTACAAATCAACAATGTGATTTCCATCAAAAACGCAACTATAAAAAATCTTGGCATCGCGGTTTTGCCCGATTACATCATCGCCCCCAATGACGGGCTGATCAAGCTCTTCCCCGATCTCACGGAAATTCCTTCTTTCGATACCTTTTTCTGTTATCCGGAGGCATTGAAAAACTCCGCCAAGCTTCATGCCTTTCGCGATTATATTTTCGCCAAAAGCCGCAATTGGTCATTTTGACCGGATAAGAAGAATGACGGTCTTTTTGAAAAATTCCTGATTGTTAGGACCGATAATTCTCAAAGTCATATTTTTTACCGGATAAACGACATATTTTAGGTTAGGCCTTGTGTAAGCCCCAGTTTTTCGCCGGTGAGACAGATCTTCAAGAGCTTTTGCCTGTAGCTTTGGATTGATCGAGATCGACATTCAATAAGTTTGCCTGATTGCAGGCTTGCTTTATATAAAGGTTAATCGTTGTTTTTTGATGGATAGGCATGATTGCCGGTCATATTGCCAGTTCATTGGGCACATTATGACAATGCCTATAAATTACGCGGAAAAGGAACATTGCCGGAAAATGTTGGAATTATGATTTGGATTTCACTATAACATCATGTTTTTTAATAAAAAATGTGTTTATGTGCAGAAATGAAGCAGTTTTTTTACATGAGCTATGCACTGAGTGCATAGCTGGCGTGCTTAATATCTGGTTGTTGATTGCCTAAAAAAAGAGCATATTGCACACATCTCAAGAACACGTCTCCTCCCATTGCGTTTCTTGAGTGTTCCCCTCTGGAGGTTTTGTCAGATTGACTTTAGTCTCTGAAACCTTCAAAACTTTGGCCGGACATTTGTCCGGCTTTTTTTTTGCTTTTTCCGGCTTATTCCTTTGACAGGTCCCAATCGGTTTTTTGGGATTTCCGATGAGCGATAATGGGAGCGAACATTTCTAGTCAAAGTTTCAAAGCAAAAACTTGTTACGCGAATGTCCTTCACCTGCGGGAAACAAAAAGCGGAAAGCTTTGTTGCTTCGGATTATTCTTGAATAGGTGCCGGTTCAATCAGGCAAAGCAGCATTGGTGTTTTCCGTCATAAGAATGAAAGCGGCATTGATGTTTTCGTGAAAGCCATATGAGAGGGGTATGCCCATTTTTATGCCCCAATAGTGTTGACGAAACTTTTGCGGCTTTTCATTCCCGTTAAAAAGCGGAAAGACGCACTACCGACTTCGTCGAAGAGACGGCACATTAAAGAGCAATGCTAACGAAAACAGAAGTTCGCGCATTTAGTCTGCTTGTTTTGAGCCGGTGGCAGAGATCAACACGCCCTTCGGGAAGGGGCATTGTGTCGAGATAATCCGACAGCGTGTTATGTGAGGATAGTATTTTCACGATCTTATTTGTCTATTCCGTCTTGTTCCCGATCTTTAATGTTTGAACCGGCGAAGTTTTTTGGCTTTTTCGGAAAAACCTGTCATTGAATTTGAAAAAAAACCGCCCTCAAAAAAGGCGGTTTTTGAATGGTTTAGTGACGGAACCTATTAGCGCAGGCTTGCACAGAAACGCTGAATGCGCCGGCAAGCTTCTTCCAGAAGTTTTTCTGAAGTTGCATAGGAAATACGGAAAGCCGGTCCGAGACCGAAAGCGGCTCCGTGAACAACTGCTACAGCTTCTGTTTCAAGAAGAGCCGTGACAAAATCTTCATCAGTTTTGATGACTTTGCCTTCCGGTGTTTTCTTGCCAATCAGTTTTGCGCAGGAAGGATAAACATAGAATGCGCCTTCCGGTGTCGGGCATTCAAGGCCGTTTGCCTGATTGAGCATGGAAACAACGAGATCGCGTCTTGCCTGAAAGATTGCTTTGTTTTTTGCAATAAAATCTTGCGGTCCGTTCAAAGCTTCAACCGCAGCCCATTGCGAAATCGAACTTGTGCCGGATGTCTGCTGGCTCTGGATGGTTTCCATCGCCTTGATAAGCTCGACCTGACCTGCTGCATAGCCGATACGCCAACCGGTCATTGCATAGGCTTTTGAAACACCGTTTACCGTCAATGTGCGCTCGTAAAGCTTTGGCTCGACGGCTGCCGGCGTAGCGAATTTGAAATTGTTGTAAGTGAGGTGCTCGTACATATCATCGCTCATGACATGGACGTGCGGATATTTCAAAAGAACATCGGTCAGTTTTTTCAACTCGTCATGTGTATAGGCAGCACCTGACGGATTGCACGGAGAATTGAAAACAAACCATTTTGTTTTGTCGGTAATGGCTGCTTCGAGATCTTCCGGCTGAAGCTTGTAATTGAATTCTTTTTTGGCATCGACAAAAACCGGTGTGCCATTATTGACGGCGACCATTTCCGGATAGCTTACCCAATAGGGGGCAGGGATAATTACCTCGTCGCCCTTGTTCAGTGTTGCCATGAAAGCATTGAAAAGAACCTGTTTGCCACCTGTGCCGACAATAATCTGCTGCGGCTTGTAATCAAGATTGTTTTCGCGTTTGAGTTTTTTGGCAATGGCTTGGCGAAGCTCCGGTATACCGGCAACAGGAGTATATTTTGTTTTGCCCTGACGGATTGCCTCGATAGCAGCATTTTTAATGTTATCGGGTGTATCAAAATCGGGTTCTCCCGCACCGAGTGAAATTACATCACGACCGGTGGCCTTGAGGTCACGGGCTTTTTGTGCAACCGCAATCGTTGCAGAGGGCTTGATACGGGATAGCGTATCGCCAATGAATGCCATTCTATTATCTCCTCAGATTGAATAAGCAATGCACTGATTCTTGCCTTGAAGTGCAATAAATCAGTATAATAAATTTATGTCCCAAGCGCTTTAAAAGTGCAAGAATTGTCTTCATCAATTTATTGTAGCGGCTTTAAAGGGAATAGTGCAACACATAGTATTGTTACCAGTGATTATTGTTCCCCGTGCGCCCCGCTACCCCGCTATTCCCCTTTATCGACGCGGGAAAAAATGTCATCAAAACGTTTTTTGGCAATGCCCGGCTGCTTATGGTCGCGATAGGATTGCGGCAATGCCTGATCGTCACCCACTTTAATGAGCATAATCATTCCCATGGCATAATGGGGAATACATTTAATGCCATAAAAGCCGGGCTTATCGAAAGTCACTTGCAGTTCTTCGTCGATCTTGCCTTTGAAAGGTGTTGCCCCTTCCGGTATCATATCATCAATCGTTGCAGCATTATGACTTTTTTGGGTGGCAATAAATTTTACGGAATCACCCGGTTTGAGTTTAAGGTAATCCGGCTCGAAAACCATGGCGCCACTTGCTCCCCGATTGAGCATTTTCACCTCATAGGTTTCGGCATTGGCAGTCGAGATGAAGGCGAGCAGTGCAACAAAGGCAAACAGTTTTTTCATTTTTCATCCTTTCAAGGAAAATTAAAGCAGGTAGCGTATATGGGGCCTACCGTTTTCAAGCATTTCTATTTCAGCATTGGCGTGGAAATTGGTCAATATTGTTTCCTTCGTCAAAACCTCTTCCGGCTTTCCCGAATTTATCAATCGCCCGTGTTGAAGCAAAGCAATACGGTCGCAAAACATGGCGGCATGATTGAGGTCGTGAAGGGCAATCAGCACAGAAAGGCCGAGTTTCCGGATGAGGGAAAGGATTTCCAGTTGGCAACCGATATCAAGATGATTTGTCGGCTCGTCAAGAATGAGAATACGCGGTTTTTGTGCCAATGCGCGCGCGATATGGATGCGCTGTTTTTCGCCGCCTGAAAGGCTGTTCAGAAGGCGCTTTTCAAAGCCTTTCATATTGACTTTCAAAAGAGCATCCTGCAACGCATCTTCATCTTCCGGAAGCCATGGTGAAAGTAGGCGTTTGTGTGGTGTGCGGCCGATTTCTATGGCATGGCGCACGTCGATGCGTTCATGCGGTTCGGCGTGCTGTTCGACAAAGGCAATTGTTTTGGCAAGTTTTTGTCTTTTCCAGTTGGAAAAAGCAATGTCATCAAGGCTTACCTCGCCTTCTGTTGGCCGAACAAGGCCCGCAAAAACCGATAGAAGCGAACTTTTGCCTGCGCCATTCGGGCCGATAATGCCTAAAATTTCCTGATCTTTCAATGTGAGCGTTACATCATCAAGAATGGTGTGACGGTCGATTTCAAGTGATATGTGTTCTCCGACAAGCATATCAATTTCCTTTCTGCCGCAAAAGCAACAGGGCAAAAAGCGGTGCGCCGATCAATGCGGTGACAATACCGACAGGAAAAGCAAGACCGGGCACGATAATGCGCGAAATAACATCGGCGGCAATCATAAAAAGCGCACCGATAAAAGCCGAAGCCGGTATCAGCAACCGGTGGCGCACACCGACAATAAGACGGGCAGCGTGCGGCACCACGAGCCCCACAAAGCTGATTGTACCCATAATCGAAACCATAACGGCCGTCACCAGAGCCACGACAGTAATGAGCAGCATGCTTACATAATGGACAGAAATACCGAGCGATTTTGCAGCACGCGAGCCGAAAACAAAGGCATCAAGAATACGGCAAAAGGCAAAAAAGATTAAAAATGCGCCAAGTGTCAAAGGAAAAGCGAGCGCTGCGTCATTCCACCTTGCACCGGAAAGATTGCCGATCATCCAGGCAAAAATATTCGAGCGTCCTTCAAGGGGTGTAAAGATCATCAATATGAGCGCCGTCAAAGCATTGAACAGCATGGCGCTCGCAATACCGGCGAGAATAATGGCGGTTGCATTGCGGCCGGAATGATAGGCGAGGAACACAACAAAGAAAAACGATAACAGACCGCCGATCAATGCTCCGGTTGAAAGTGACAGAATACTCAAATTCATGCCGAAAGCGGTAACCAGTGCCGCACCTGTTCCCGCCCCCGAAGAAATGCCGAGAAGATAGGGTTCGGCAAGGGGATTTCGTAACAAGGCCTGTAAAATAACCCCGCACATGGCAAGACCGGCACCGCAACAGGCGCCCACGACCGCGCGCGGCAGACGCCACAGCCAGATCACCCGACTGTGGAATATATCCACCTCGTAACCGCTATCAAACAGATGATTGGCAATGGTTTTCAAAAAAGTTGAAAACGGAATGGCAATCTCGCCAATTGCTGCACCTGTCACAATTGCGCATAGCAATATGAAGATGCAGAAAAGCCAGATGATAATCGTGCGGGGCAAATGTGTCACTCTTTTGCGTCACTCTTTTAGAAGACCAAGTTCGACAATGGCATTTGCCAGTTTTTCAATACCGTCAATGGTGCGCATGGTTGTATTCATGGATTGCACGTCCATATTGACAAGGCGATTATTTTCGACAGCCGGTAGCAGTTTTGTAACGGGGTCTTTCTTCAAAAAATCGCGTTTCACGACAACATCATCGGCAGGAAAACGGCGACGATCCATTTCGGCAAGAACAATAATGGTCGGGTTTGCTTTGACAATGGTTTCCCACCCGACAGTCGGCCATTCATAGTTTGATTTGATAACATTTTTAATGCCGAGAATTTTCATAATATAACCGGGTGCACCAAGGTCTCCGGCAACATAGGGGTCAATATCAAGATCAGCACTGGAATACCAGAAAACCGCGCTGATTTTGCCCTTGGGCAAGTTTTTGACCTTGTCGATTGCAGCCTGTTCGCGCTCCTTCAAGTCATGAACAAGTTTCTCTCCTTTATCCTGAACATTGAAAATCAATGCCAGTTCGGAAATTTCCTGATAGATCATGTCCATTGTGAAAGGGGCTGTGCGCAAACCGTCGCTACCGGCAAGATTGTCTTTTCCAACGCAATCGGCAGGTGCTGTATAAACCGGAATTTCAAAATCCTTGAACTGGTCATAGGTTGCAGCACTTCCCGCAGGCCCTATAACCCATTCCTGATGACTTGCCACAAGATCTGGCTTTTCGGCAATGATGCTCTCGAAACTTGGAACATCATGGGAAAGCATTTTAACGTTTTTGTTGACTTCGGTAAATTGCGGCAAAACAGGTGAATACCAGAGCGCTGTGCCTTTGACTTTGTCGGATAACCCCAAAGCATAAAGGATCTCTGTCGTATTTTGTCCGACCGAAACAACGCGTTCCGGTGCTTTGTTAAAAACCAGTGTGCGGCCGCAATTTTTAAGCGTTAACGGATAATGCGTTTTGTCGGCAAAAGCATTGCTATGAAAAGCAATGGAAAAACAGCTTATTGCCAGAGCCAGAATGATCGTCTTCAAATGGATGGTTTTCATGAGTATACTCTTCTCGTTTAAAGCCGGTGCAAAGCCGTTTTATGAGGGCTTTGCCGTGTCACGGAATTGAAGTGATTGACGGCGGGGTTTCGGAAAGTTTTCAAGCCTGAAAAGCCGCACTTGCAAAACGAAAAAAGCACTCTCGGACGAAAAAGACTTGAAGAAAAAGCCTTAAAGAAAGTCCGGTTAAAAACCACATTTGCAACCATTTTTTTAAAGTTACAAATGTTTTCGGTTCCGGTCTTTTCAGTTTTGGACTTGTTACTTCGGGTCTTTTCACAATCGGAATATTTTTGTTTCAATAGGCTATTTTTATCTTCTCTCCGCTTTGACAAATGAGAGCAAAACATTGTCAAACTTTTTTGTTTTGAAAAAAGCCGCAAGAGATAAAAGAAAAAACTCTGTCGGAACAAATGTTTTGCTCGCGCAATCAAACCGGAAAAGATTATCCGGATAAGCGTATGAGAGGCGACAAAAATGACGCCTGATTGGATTGCCATGATGACCTTTCCTTTGCACCCACCGTGCGTTAGGGCATTTTATAACGGGCTTATAAAAAGCCCATGATTGACGGCAGGTCTCCTGGCTCGCGGCATTTTTATGCACCTTTAGCCTTCCCGCTTTCGCAGTGGCCGGGTAAAACCCTTAAAAAAGGTGCTGCCGTTTACAGTTGCGGGGGCAGCCACGGCTGAAATCCCTTGAGTGAGGTCGATTTTTCCGTGTTCCCTATTATTCCCCTTTTGAAGACATCCTGAAGGGGAACCGTCAATAAAATTTATAACTTATCTAAATATAAGTGCAAGCATGTTATTGACGTTATTGTTGAAATAGAAAAACGATATTCTGTCAGTTTGCCTTCGAGGGCTAATGATTGTCACTCTACTCAAGGAAAGATCGGGAAAAGATTGCGGAAACAACGGGAAAATATGAAAACGAAGGAACGGGGCCTTGCAGACAAAATTGAAAAAATTATCGGATAAATAAAAAAGCCCCACTCGAAAAAAGGTGGAGCTTTTTAAAAATCTGTTTCTTTTATATCCGGTTTTGAAATGCTCATCAAACGTTTTGCCGTTTTAGTCGGGCATTTCACTTCCAGATATTAAAGAGCTGAAAGATTGCCTGCAGCAGATTTGCCGGAACGACGGTCCTGCACAACTTCATAAGACACTTTCTGGCCTTCATTAAGACCGCTCATGCCTGAGCGTTCAACAGCTGAAATGTGTACAAATACATCTGCACCACCATCATCAGGTTGAATGAAGCCGAAGCCTTTTGTTGTGTTGAACCACTTAACTGTTCCTGTAGCCATAGGAAACTCCTGTAATAAAAATGAGTGCACCAACACGTCATGCGTTGATGCTTCTGGTAGATCGAAATTTAGAAAGGGGAGTTTCGTTAAATAGTGCTTGCTGCACGGTTAAGAAAGTCGCACAACCGAAAAATCGATTGGCGTTTCATTAGACCCTCTCGAAAAAGAAAGCAAGTTGAATTAATATTAAATTTGAAAGCGTTGTCGCTTTTGCTATTTTGATTGCCTACACTATCTGGTGTATACAGGGGCAATCATTATTTTTAATTGTCGTCAGAATGTCGCGATTATATGAGGGGATTTGAGTGAATGGCCAGAAAAGGCAGCGATATAGACGACAATATGCCTGATAATCCGGTTGATGCAGCTCCTGGTTCATTGCGTGAAGGCATTGTCAAAAATACCCGTTTTTCGCATCAGGCAAAGATCCTTTATATTGCTTTCTGGCATTCGCATACGCGCAACACGCTGATTGCGACATTTCTTGGCATACTTGTGCTGATTATTCTGATTGGCCGCGGGCAATTGCAAATCAATGAGTGGACAAAGGATTTCTGGAACGCGATCAGCCGCAAAGATTTGCACGAATTTGTTTTCCAGCTCGGTGTGTTCTTTGTTATTGCCTCGGTTTTATTGATCTTCAACATTGTCCAGACTTTTTTGAACCAATATTTGAAGATGAAATTGCGCGAAGGCTTGACCGATGACCTTATCAGCCAATGGATGCAGCCAAAGCGTGCTTTCCGTCTGACAATGGCTGGCGAGGTGGGCGTCAACCCTGACCAGAAACTTCATGAAGATGCGCGACATCTCGCCGAATCAACGGCCGATCTCGGCATCAATCTGTTGCAGGCCAGTGTAACATTAATCATCTTCATTCCGACATTATGGGCAACAACGGCGGGCTTTGTTTTCAGCTTTTCCGGCTATAGTTTTCCGCTTCCCGGTTACATGATCTGGGCGGTGCTCCTTTATGTCGGGGCGGCATCCTTTCTCACATGGTTTGTTGCGCGTAATCTGGTGACTATCAACGCCAACCGTTATGCACGCGAAGCAGATTTGCGTGCTGCCTTGATGCACACCAACCGTTCGATTGATTCGATCACCTTGATGGGGGCGGAAAAGGACGAGAAGCGTTATCTTGACGGGCGTGTGCAAAACGTTTTGAATGCCATCTGGCATATTGTTGTCGCAACCACCAAATTGACAGGTATCACCGCCGGTTATGGCTGGGTTTCGAATGTTGCTCCCTATATTATTGCTTCGCCGATCTATTTTGGTGGCGGCATTGATCTTGGTGGTCTACAGGCGGCTGTTCAGGCCTTCAATCAGGCACACCAGTCATTGCGCTGGTTTGTCGACAATTATGGTGCTCTGGCCGATTGGCGCGCGACGATGCTGCGTGTTGCAACATTCAGACAAGCTGTTGTTCAAATGGACGGTGTCGATCGTCTGAAGGGCGAACATATCACGGTCAAAACCAATGATTCCGATATTATGACCTTCGACAATCTGTTGATCCGCACGGCCAATGGCAAATTGACTTTGACACCGCCGGATTTAGCTATCAAGCGCGGGCACAACACGCTGATCTATGCACCGCAAGATGTTGATAAAACCATTCTATACCATGCGCTTGCAGGGCTTTGGCCTTGGGGGCAGGGCACTGTAGGGCTTCCCAATTCAGGTCTGCCAAATTATATTCCCGATGCCCCTTATATTCCGCCGGGCACATTGCGCACGGTTCTTCTCTATCCGGCAACGGATAAAAACCCGACTGACGATGAAATCGAACGCGCTCTCGAAATCACCGGTTTGAGTGATTATTTTTCCGCGCTTGATGAAGAAAACGTCGATTGGGAAAGACGATTGAACGATGTTGAACGCCGGTCAATCGCTTTTGCCCGTGTGCTTCTTACAAATCCGGAATGGATTGTTGCCAATCAGGTGATGGACGGTATTGACGAAACAGTGCGCAAACGCATTGCCTCGGTTGTTTTCCAACATTTGAAAAATACGACTTTTGTCTATATCAGCCGTCGCAATGACGAAAGCTATCTGTACGACGTGATTGTAGAAGTAAAATTCGAGCCGTCCGAACAGGCTTTGTCAAAGGGAGAAAAAACGACACCAAAAAGCGAACCGTCTGATAGCATTCCGGAAGCCCAAACGGCAGACACCGAAACAGCGGCTAGTGAGACCACAAAGGCTTCAGAAACTTCGCCTGTAAAAGAGAAGAATAGAAAGCCAAAAAAATAAGCGCGAAGAATTGGCTGCTCCACTATCAAACAGCAAGTTGCAGTGATCAGCAAAACGCACAAATGACTTCTTTCTTTTCGGGCGTTGTTTTATGTGCGGTGGATTTTTGTGACCGACAAGCTTTTATGTTTAGTGATTTTGGACAGCGGTTTTAAGCAGAGCCAATTTCTTTCGTCGAAGATCAACCTCTCCAGTTCCAAGAAAAATGGCGTAGCGGCAAGATTGCAGCAATTCGCGTTCGAAAACGGCTTTTGAAAAAAGCTTTTAATGAAATTTCCTCCAAAAAAGATTCGCACTCCAAAGATATTTTTGAAAGAAAAATGCCTTTAGCGTTTCATAAATTCTCGAGGTTTTAAGGCCGCGCTGGTCGGTTTTCAGGAACCGCAAACAAACATGAAAAAGAGGAAGATGCAAAACTCCGCTCGGGCAAGATGCATTTTTAAAGTTCATAAAAATAGAATCAAAACCGGATGAACTTCAAATACGTGTTCTTAAAAATTGCCACAGGCTTTTAAAAATCGGTTTTATCAGAAACAGTTTTGTTTTTTTTAAAATTATAAATGAGCACCATCGCCTAAGTTTTTCCATGAGAGCTGTCGGAAAAGGAATAAAGGCCAAAGAGCACAAAACGGAACAGGTTTCAAAGTAAAGCAGCGAAAGGGAAATTTTTGGATAAGCAGGGTCTTCCTCTAATAGCAGCATTTTCCCGATGAGCAGCCATTTTCCTGAAATCTCTATAAATCTTGAAGTGCATTAAGAAAATTGAAGAGCCTGATGAATCCTGCGCAGCGTTACGGATGTCGGCTTTCGGGAAAAGAGGAAGGTGGTCGTGAGCAGAGTTTTTGAAGTGCCGGATAATATCCGGGATTTCCGGTTTTAAAACTCACCAGCCCCAGAACATCAGCCACCAGGCGTAGACAATTGGAACGCAACAAAGAGCAAAAAGAGCGAAGCTAACTAATTTGCAGATGAGGCTTGCAGGTGTTCTTTGCAAAATTCTTGCCGCAAGATAAAGGCTCCAGAGCGCGGTTAAAGCAAGAATAAAGGCACGGGCATATGGCAACCACCAGAAGGTCACACCGTCATACATCAAAAGTTTGATTGTCGTTGCAGTAAGCCCCAGAAACAGACCCGCTGCTGCCAATGGCAAAAACGCTTGTGCCAAATGATGATAGAGCGTTGACGAACGCATAAGCGAGGCAATAGCCCACAGCATGAGCGTTAAAAATGTGCCAAAAAGCACGCCGCTTCCCAGAATGTAACTTGCAACACAAAAACCGTCTACCCAGTTGAAACTGTCATTATTGGCAGGGTGGTTTGTCAAGATCCACCAAGGGGCGGTCGGGTCGAGCGGCCAGAAAATATTGTGATCGACAAGCCATTCGGCAATTCTCTGTTTAAAAGTCACAAACCACGGGCTTACCGTCCATGTAAAGGCACCGATGGCAACGCCGATCATGCCGAAAAGCAGTAGCCTTGTTTCCCATGGATTGGCGTTTTTGTCTTCTCCGTAAACGACAACTTCTTCCATAACCGAGCGTGGTTTGAGCGCCACTGCATCACGAAAACCGGCACAGCGCGCGCACATATGGCAGGCATTGACGCCATGAAGCTGATGAATATTGATCATTGGAGGGCAATTGGGGTTTTCCTGACGGGCTCCACAATAATGCGCCCATTTTTCCTGATCAGTCTTGAACGAAATAGGGGCAAGGCGGGAAAGCAGGTTGAAAACGCCATTAACGGGGCAAAGATAACGGCACCAGACACGCGTTCCTTTACCGAAAAAGAAGCCGATGACCATTGCTGCCAGTGTCGAGCCGCCCAAAATGAGAAGTGCTGCTTCCGCATAATCATAAACGCTGATCAACTGTCCATAAAGGGTTGTGAGAATAAAGGCGACCGTTGGCCAGCCCCGCCATTTGAGCCAGCGCGGGATATTCCTGTTACGCCCGACAGTGCGGCTGGTATATTCGGCCAAAGCACCTTCGGGGCAGAAAACGCCGCACCAGATGCGGCCTATAAACAGCATAGAAAGAATGACAAAGGGCCACCAGATTCCCCAGAAAACAAATTGGGCAAAAAGAACAAGATTGCCAAGAATATGTTCCTGCCGTGGCGGCAATGGCAAAAATGACGGCACGATAAGGAGAAACAGATAAATGGCGACAACACACCACTGTATCGTCTGGATCACTGTTCTATGACGTTGCATGACAGTGCCCAGATTAGAGACCGCAGTGGTGATGATATGTGACATGGTTTCTTTAAAAAACGGGTTTCAGGTAACTTTCAATGGCGGGCGAACCACCGTTTTGGCAGGCTTTCTATTACAAAGAACAATGGCTGTAATCCAGTAAACTGCCAACACAACAACTTGCATCAAAGACGGTTCCGCATGGTAACCTGTAAGGCCAGTCAATGTGCTGTTATCGGGAATAAGCCAGCTTGTACTCCATAGCGGATCATCCATAAAGCTATATAGCCATTCGGGTAAATCATAAGCCGAAATCTGGGCCGCCGCTTTGTCGAAGGCAGTAATCAGCAATCCCCCGCCAATGAGCAGAAGGACAAATTCGCTTCCCAGAAAGAACCATCTCCACGGGATGATTTTGGAAAATTTCTGTAACAACCAGAAAGTCAAAAGTGCCAGAATAAAGCCGAGCACACCACCCAGAATGAACATGCCGAGCGACGCACCATTTTGTTGCGCTCCGACACCGGCAAGAAACACCACTGTTTCGGAGCCTTCACGGGCAACCGCAATCATCGCAAGGAGCATAATGCCGAAACCGCCGGAAGATTGCAGGCTTTCGGCCGCTTCACGTTCCAAAGTATGTTTCATTGAAGCACCGTGATGGTGCATCCAGACGATCATCTGCATAATGAGAAGGGCGGCAACCGCCATCATAGCGGTGAAGAACCATTCCCCGCCGGGGCCTGCAAACCATGTGCCCGCGACATAAAACAGGATGGCGAGAATTCCGGCAAGAACAAGCCCTAATGCGGTTCCCGCCCATAAACGGTTTTTAAGCGTTAAAAGATTTTCTCGCCGCAGCCACGTATAGAGGATGCCGATAACGAGCAGCGCTTCAATACTTTCACGCCAAACGATGAAAAGAGGTGCACCCATTTGTCTGCTCTCCTATTTTACGTTAATGTCGAAACCGGCCATATCCATGTGAAATTCGTCAACAAAATGGTAGCTGCCGGGTTTGAGCGGGTGAATGACAACAAATGATTCAACGCCTGCGCCGAGAACTTTTTCAACCCGCATAGACAGGTTTTCAAATTCGGCTGGCCCCGAACCGATATTTTTAACCGAGATTTTGAAGCGTTGCCCCGCCGGAACTTCAATTGATTGCGGTTCAAATACACCATCCTTGATGGTTACATTATAAAGTGAAAGTTCGTCGGCTCCGGCAAAGAGGGGAAACAGACAAAACAGCAAAACCAATATTGCGCGCATAATAAAACCCTTTTTAACCAAAGAGAGCTTTCCGGAATGAATGGTTTACGTTCAAGAAAACCAATAATCCCCGCCAAAAAGCAAGACCGGCTGTGGAGGTCACAACGGCCGGTCTGCTCGGAGGGCTTACTTCTAATGGTGGATGATCGAAAGTAAACCCCGACTTTACAAACAGGTCTCGATCTTTGGGGATAAGATTGACTGGAAACTTATCCCTTAAATGTTTCTGGCAGAATTCGACTGCCGGTCACAACAATCAATAGCCACCTTTTTTGCCAGTGCCGGCATAGGTGAAATCATATTCGACAACGCATTTGTCAAACCATGGGCCAACGCCGGTTTCTTTATCGACATGGCGGCCGAACATGGATTCTTTTGAAGGCGGCAAAATGGTGTATTTCAGGTGATATTTGCCAGCACCATCAAGCTTGATGTTTTCGCCATAGTGCGGGCCATCATTGGCAACCATCGGGTGGAAATGACCGCTCAAAGGTTCTTTTGCACCTTCCTTGGTCAATTCGTAAGAAACTTGCAAATAAGGTGCCCATTCGCCTTCCGGAAGACCGTTTTTATTGTCTTCGGTCGCATGAATATCAGCTTCCAGATGGATATCCGATTTAGCAGCCGCAAGCATAATGCCTTCCGGTTCCATTTCAATCGGTTGCAGGTAGACAGCCGCAATTTCCAAACCGCCACAATGCTGTGGTTCGCCAATCGGGTATTCCACGGCCAGAGCCGGTGTTGCAAATAGTGTGCAGGAAGCAGCCAAAATTAGTTTGTTTAAACGCATGATATTTCCCTCAGAATAAAACATGACTATATATATCATCTTTTATCAAAAGCGCAAATTTAAAATTTACCAAAATTATCAAGTTCATTTATAAAAATTATAAAAGCGGCCGGATTATGATGTTGTTTATTGCAAAAAAACAGTTGAATTTATAATAAATAATTGAATATTAGCCGGATAAAAAATAGTAAAAATATAAAAATTATACTATTCATGATATGATAATAACGGGATTATTATTCAAAAAAATGTTGGCAAAAAATTAATTTCATTATAAAATAAAATTTTGTATTCAAACGGACTTGTTATTTTTTTATTTTATAAAATTTAACTTTAGTAAAAAATTTTAAAAAATATTGAATCAATGACACATAAAACGTGACAATATCGGTCATGAGACACGCTATTTTGAGCAAGGCGAGCCTGTTTAAGGCAAGATTATGAAGGCACGGGACAAGTCGGGTCAGATTCAGTCAAAACGGTTTTCAAAAGAAGCAGATTTTATCATCGCTTTAATCCGGAATGAAAATTATGACCACTCCGCAAGTGATCGACTTGTCGCAAGTGAACGACACCTTGCAACCGGTCGGCACATAGAAAAGTGATTGATATGCAAAAGTGATAAGTCGAGCAATGCGACAAGCAGCACTTTCCCTCATTTCCATTTTCCCGCATTTCATAGCGCATGAGATTTAGAGTGGATAATAAAAGGCCCGTTCACAAATGAGTCGGTTAAAAGGTTGAAAAGCCATTCGTTGCAAGAATCGGAATTTCGATAATGACTGGCGGGGAGGGATATTCTGTGTTTACGTGGCCCAGCCAGCCCTTGTCATTCCGTGGGAGTGAGGCAATCCGGCCAAATATTATAAAACTTCGCGAAATCGATTATATCGCAGAATAAGGTATTCTATCGGGCAGAATGAGTCGGAGGAAATGTCCGATCCGATAAAATTTGCAAAATGTTTCGGGCTTAACGGCATAAAACTAAGCGCTTGGAATTAGCGGATGGATAAATGAGTTCAAGCCAAAAGTTTTATCACTCTGTGGTAGTGAAACCGGTGAGGCTTTCGGACTTAATGGCTTGAGGGTAAGCGCCATGGAACAGGAGATTAAAATAAGCCCACGGCAAGTTATGCTTTAGCCGTGGGCGAGACAATTATTCGGTATATTCTTGTAAGGAACGCACTTGAATTGTGTCATTCTGCAAAGCTTCTATCGCATCAACAACCGATATAGCTCCCGACATTGTCGTGTAATAGGGAACCTTTTGCATCAAGGCAGCCCGACGCAGCGACTTTGAATCGGAAATTGCACTTGCCGTATCTGTTGTATTGAAAACAATCTGTACCTGACGGTTGCGAATAGCATCTTCGATATGCGGGCGGCCTTCGAGAACCTTGTTGATTTTCTTGGCCTTCACGCCGTGTTCTTCAAGAAATTTCTGTGTTCCTGTTGTTGCAAGGATTGAAAAACCGAGTTTTGCCATGCGCTTGACGGCGCCGAGCACGCGTTTTTTGTCATCATCCTTGACTGACACAAAAAGTGTTCCTTCGCGTGGCAGATCATTTCCCGCACCAAGCTGCGCTTTGGCGTAAGCAAGGGCAAAGCTGTAATCAAGCCCCATCACTTCGCCAGTCGAGCGCATTTCTGGTCCGAGCAAGGTGTCAACGCCCTGAAAGCGGGCAAACGGGAAAACAGCCTCTTTCACAGCAATATGCGGCTTTTTCTGTGGCTTGGGTCTTCCGCCATAGCAATTGATTGTTTTTTCAAGCTTTTCACCGGCCATGACACGGGCGGCAACCTTGGCAATCGGCCGTCCGATTGTTTTGGCAACAAACGGAACGGTACGGGAAGCGCGCGGGTTGACCTCGAGAATATAGATAACACCTTCTTTGACGGCATATTGAACATTCATCAAACCGCCAACATGAAGCGCTTTGGCAAGCTCGATCGTCTGGCGTTTCAACTCTTCAACGATTTCAGGTGACAATGTGTGAACGGGGAGCGAACAGGCCGAGTCGCCCGAGTGGATACCGGCTTCCTCGATATGTTCCATAATGCCGGCTACGAATGTGTCTTCGCCGTCGCACAGGCAGTCGACATCAACCTCGATTGCATTGGTGAGGTAGGTATCGAAAAGAAGAGGATTTTTGCCGAGCAGTGTATTGATCTGTCCGGTTTTGTCATTCGGGTAATGGGCCTTGATTTCTTCCGGCACCAGTTCGGGAACAGTGTCCAGAAGATAGGATTGCAAGTTGCGTTCGTCATGAATGATTTGCATGGCGCGGCCGCCAAGCACATAAGACGGGCGTACAACAAGCGGAAAGCCCAGATCATTGGCAACAAGGCGCGCCTGTTCAACCGAATAGGCAATGCCGTTTTTCGGCTGTGTCAGATCAAGCTTGATGAGCAATTTCTGGAAGCGGTCGCGGTCTTCTGCTAGATCGATTGCATCCGGCGAGGTTCCAAGTATCGGAATGCCGGATTTTTCAAGCGAGGCGGCAAGTTTCAGCGGCGTCTGGCCACCAAATTGGACGATAACGCCGACGAGTTCGCCTTTTTCCTTTTCCGCTTCGAGAATTGAAAGCACATCTTCGGCAGTCAAAGGCTCGAAATAAAGCCGGTCGGACGTGTCATAATCTGTCGAAACGGTTTCCGGATTGCAATTGACCATAATGGCTTCATAGCCTGCATCATGGAGTGCAAAAGCTGCGTGACAACAGCAATAATCGAACTCGATACCCTGTCCGATACGGTTTGGTCCGCCACCAAGGATAACCACTTTTTTCCTGTCGGAAACATTGGCTTCCGAACGCATTTTACCGGCAAAAGGCACTTCATAGGTTGAATACATATAAGCAGTCGGTGAAGCAAATTCGGCAGCACAGGTATCAACACGCTTGAATACCGGTTTTACATTAAGTTCATGACGCGCTTTTGTAACTTCTTCGGTTTCAAGACCGGTAAGGCTGCCAAGCCGCGCGTCGGAAAAGCCCATGGATTTGAGCATACGGAAATTCTCCGCATCTTTCGGTAGGCCTTGCTCGCGCACACGTTGTTCCATATCGACAATCGAGGCAATCTGCTCAAGAAACCAAGGGTCGATTTTGCTGATCTGGTGGATTTCGTTTAATGGCATCCCCATGCGCATGGCCTGCGCAACATAACGCAAACGATCAGGCGTTGGTGTGCCGATAGCGGCACGGATAGCATTTTTCTCGTCGCCTTCGGCGTGTTCGGGAATAGTAATGTCGTCAAGGCCGGTCAAGCCGGTTTCAAGCCCGCACAAGGCTTTTTGCAAAGATTCCTGAAAAGTGCGGCCGATTGCCATAACTTCGCCGACCGATTTCATTGCTGTGGTCAAAGTATGCGAGGCACCCGGAAATTTTTCAAAGGCAAAACGCGGTATTTTGGTAACGATATAGTCGATTGATGGTTCAAACGAAGCCGGTGTTGCTCCGCCGGTAATGTCGTTTTCCAATTCGTCCAATGTGTAGCCGACAGCAAGTTTTGCTGCAACTTTGGCAATCGGAAAACCCGTTGCTTTCGAGGCAAGGGCGGAAGAACGCGAAACACGCGGATTCATTTCGATGACAATCAAACGGCCATTTTCCGGATTGACGGCAAATTGCACGTTGGAACCGCCAGTTTCGACACCGATTTCACGCAAAACCGCAATCGAGGCATTGCGCATCATCTGGTATTCTTTGTCGGTCAAAGTCAAAGCCGGTGCGACTGTAATAGAGTCACCGGTGTGAACGCCCATAGGGTCAAGATTTTCAATCGAACAGACGATGATGCAGTTGTCCTTTTTGTCGCGGACAACTTCCATCTCGAATTCTTTCCAGCCCAGAACACTTTCTTCAATGAGAACTTCTGTGGTTGGTGAAGCTTCAAGCCCGCGTTCGATGATTTCGTAAAATTCCGAACGGTTATAGGCAATGCCGCCACCGGTTCCACCGAGCGTAAAAGACGGGCGGATAATTGCCGGAAGTCCGACAACATCAAGAGCTTGACCGGCTTTACCGGTTGCATGGGAAATATAACGCTGTTTTCTGTCGCCTTCGCCCAAATGCCAATCATGTTCGAGTTTTTCGAGTGCTTTATCAAGCTCGTCACCTTCAAGTTCGGCCTTGAGCTTGTCGCACATTGCGTCGTGGCGTTTGCGATCTTCTTCCTTGATTTCGGTGGCATTGGCAAGCATGGATTTGGGCGTTTCAAGTCCGATTTTTGCCATGGCTTCACGGAACAATGCACGGTCTTCGGCTTTGTCAATCGCCTTGGCATCGGCCCCGATCATCTCGACATGATAGCGTTCAAGAACGCCCATGCGTTTTAACGACAAAGCCGTATTCAGGGCAGTCTGCCCGCCCATGGTGGGAAGCAGCGCATCCGGCTTTTCGCGCGCTATAATTTTTGCAACAACTTCCGGCGTTATAGGCTCGATATAGGTTGCATCGGCAAGATCAGGGTCTGTCATGATTGTTGCCGGATTGGAATTGACCAGAATGATCCGGTAGCCTTCTTCCTTCAAGGCTTTACAAGCTTGCGTTCCGGAATAGTCGAATTCGCAGGCTTGACCGATGACAATAGGTCCCGCACCGATGATGAGAATGGATTTTATATCTGTGCGTTTTGGCATGGCAGCATCCTATCGCAAACACCCGCACAGGGAAAACTGGCAGGTTCAACATTTCTTTTTTTAAGGCTAAGCCTGCCTTATAGGTAAAGTCAGCGTGAAAGTAACCCCCTAAATTTTGCTTTTCCTAATTTTTTTTGCTTTACTATGGATGAGAGCCTTCTCTTCTTGGAGGAAGAAGCTATATGCTCTCGAATAAAATAAGCACTGGGAGTGAGGCTTATGCGGTGGGAAGGTGGCAGACAAAGCGACAATATTGAAGATCGTCGCGGTGAAGAAAATAACGGTGCAAGTCCGGTTTTTCGAACAGGTTTGAGTGGCGTCGGTTTTGCCTTGTTGTCGCGTGGCGGTTTCACGGGAATTCTCATTCTTGTTGTTATTTTTCTAGGGCTCAGCTTCTTCGGCTATAGTCCGACACGTTTTCTATTCGGCGATGGAGCGCTGGTGAATGAACATAGAGCGCCATTTGGCGCAGCAAAAGCGCCGCTTCAAACCAATGACCGGCGCAGCCTTTTTATTGCAACGGTTCTTGCCGAAACAGAAGATACGTGGGGCGAGATTTTCTTCCACCACAATGCCAAATATAAGCCACCGATCCTTGTGCGTTTTACCGGCGCTATCGATTCGCCATGCGGGCTTGCAACCGCGGCCGCCGGCCCTTTCTATTGTCCTGCCGATCAAAAGCTTTATCTTGATGACGAATTTTTCGACAAATTGGCAACCCATTTTAAAGCACCGGGAGAATTTGCCCAAGCCTATGTCATTGCCCATGAAGTCGGCCATCATGTGCAAAATTTGACCGGTGTTCTCGACCGGATGAATAAGAGAAGGGCAAGCGCCGATACGTCGACTGCCAATGCACTTTCGGTAAAAATCGAATTGCAGGCCGATTGTTATGCCGGCGTGTGGGCGCATTCAACCGAGGATGACGGACTGCTTGAAGAAGGTGATATCGGCTATGCATTGAATGCAGCAGCAAAAATCGGTGATGATACATTACAAAAACGGACGCACGGATATGTTGTGCCTGATAGTTTCACTCATGGAACGTCCGCACAACGCGTCAATGCTTTCAAAACCGGTTATCAACTGGGCAAAATGGAATCATGTGACGGATTTTAAAAAATCCACACCTGGAAGATTTCGTGACGTTGAAAGACTTTCTGTTCAACATTTTTACGCTGTCTTCTAGAGGTGGTTGTTATCATTCAAGTTTCGCATCTGTGGTTCATGAGTATCGGCTGTCTTTCATAAAGTGACCAGCATAAATCATAAGGATGACGAAAATTGCAGGCAACCATCTTCACCGGAAGGGAGGCTTTAAAATTTTGCCGTGTACGCCTATTTTGTCTCCCGCAAAATGGCTGTTTAACAAGACCAAAAATATTCAGGCAAATTTTGCCGGTTCAAGCATTTCAAAAGTCTTGATCGCTCCCAAAATAGTATAGAGAGTTCAGTAAGCCGCGTTTTTCCCCTTTTCTATTTTTCACAATAGTCCTATTAGCAATTTCTTGTATAAGCATGGAAATTCGTCATGTCGCAAAGTCTCGATGCAAAATTTGTTCACAAGGGACTTGTTCTGGTCTTCATCACGCTGTTACTGGATATTATCGGCATTGCGATCATCGTGCCGGTTATGCCGGAATATCTAAGCCAATTGACCGGCGACAGTATCAGCAGGGCTTCGGTTGATGGCGGCATTCTGCTCATGGTCTATTCAACCATGCAGTTTCTTTTTGCCCCCTTTATCGGCAATCTTTCCGACCGGTTCGGACGCCGGCCGATTTTATTGTTATCCATTATCACTTTTGCGATCGATAATTTTATCTGCGCCATTGCGTGGAGCTATTCCATGCTCTTTATAGGAAGAATTCTTGCCGGTGTCAGCGGCGCCAGTTTTTCTACCTGTTCGGCTTATCTTGCCGATATTTCCGACGATGACACCAGAACACGCAATTTCGGGCTCATCGGCATTGCCTTTGGTGTCGGTTTCTTTTTAGGGCCGCTGATTGGCGGCGTTTTAGGCGAAATCGGCCCGCGCATGCCGTTTTATTTTTCAGCCGGACTTTCGCTCGTCAATTTTGTTTTTGCCATGTATATGCTGCCGGAAACTCTACCAATGTCATTGCGCCGCCCCTTCGAGATCAGACGGGCAAATCCGGTTGGCGCTCTGCTGGAATTGCGCCATTATCCCACTGTGCTTTGGGTGGCACTCGCCTTCTTCCTCTATTGGCTTGCCGAGGCGGTTTGGCCTTCAACTTTGGCTTTTATGGCCAAAGAACGTTATGGCTGGAGTGAATTTTCCATCGGTTTTGCTTATGGCGTTTTTGGCATCGGCCAGTGCATCATAATGGGATTGCTCTTGCCTTATATGACAAGGCATTTAAGCAATTGGAAAATCTCGATGATCGGGCTTATTTTCGCGCTCGTTGGCATGGTCGGCTATACCTTCGCCTTTGAAGGTTATATGCTTTATGTCGTTTACCTTTTTACTATGCCGGAATATATCGCCCATGTGCCAATGCGCTCTATTGCTTCCTCCCAAGTTCCAGCCAACGCGCAAGGTGCTCTCCAAGGCGCTTTGACATCGATAACCTCCATCACGTCGATGATCGGGCCGGTATTCTATACGTCGATTTTCAGCTATTTCACGAGCGATAGTGCGCCGTTCAAATTTGCCGGTGCCCCTTGTGCAACCGCATTTTTCGTGTTGCTCGCAACAACACTGGTTTTCGGCTTTTTCGTTCGCGAAGACAAAAGCCCGCGTCTAACGACATATGAACTTGTGCGAGATCGCGGTAACGAGAAAGCGGAAGACAGCTAATCTGGTTAAAAACAGGCTTAGAAATTTTCCCTCCCGTTAGAAATGTTGAATTTCCGGAAGTTTCAAAAGCTTTTATCCACGATTAAAAAACAGGCAATAGTCTTAATCTCTGGAAAAGCTAGGAGCAGCTCTTGCCTGTTTTGTTAATGCGGGCAAGTTTGTTGACTACGGCGGGAGCGCCGGATTTAAAAAAACAAACACGGTGAAACGCCCGAAAACACGGCAAAATGCGGAACGGAAAGTGCACTGTGCTGCTCTGGAGTTCAATCGAAACGCTTTACGTTTCAGGAGAATTTCTGTCCGGAATTGAATTCGGTTCTAACAGAAAGTGTCTTGAACATGACTGACTTATTCTAAATTCAAGGGTAGCGCTATGTAAAACAACCGTTCATCGCATCGGAAAGCGGATTTAAATGGCTGCTAAAAATGAACGGAACCATTGGAATGGGAAGAACAGTCTGTGCATGCTCCTCTTCCCGACTTTTCCGATAAAATCGGCAAAACAACATTATTGAATACGAAAAAACCCGCTTTTTAGCGGGTTTTTAATCATTTTAAATCTGTTGAAAAGCCAAACGGCAAGCGGCCAATTATGCCGCTTTTTTATGTTCGCGGATCATCTTTGCAAATTGCTGGAAGAGATAATGGCTATCTTGTGGTCCCGGCGAAGCTTCGGGGTGCTGTTGCACCGAAAAGACCGGCTTGCCGACAAGCCTGATACCACAGTTTGAACCGTCAAACAGCGAGATTTGCGTTTCTTCTACCCCTTCAGGAAGGGTTTTTGCGTCAACTGCAAAACCATGGTTCATGGAGACAATTTCCACCTTGCCGGTTTCTTTATCCTGTACCGGATGGTTGGCACCGTGATGCCCCTGATGCATTTTGACAGTTTTTGCACCCATTGCCAAAGCAAGCAATTGGTGACCAAGGCAAATGCCGAACATCGGAATGCCTGTCTCGACGAGTTTTCTAATCATCGGAACAGCATATTCGGCTGTTGCAGCAGGGTCACCCGGGCCATTCGACAGGAAAATACCATCAGGATTCAAAGCCAAAATTTCTTCGGCTGTGGTTTTTGCAGGAACGACGGTGACGCGGGCTTCAAGTCCGGCAAGAAGCCGCAGAATATTGCGCTTTACGCCATAATCGACGGCAACAATATGAATGTCTTTCGTCTTTTCATGGCCATAGCCTTCATTCCATACCCATGGCGTTTCATCCCATTCGGATGACTGGCCTTCGGTTACATCTTTAGCAAGGTCAAGCCCGACCAAGCCGCTCCATTTGCGGGCGCGCTCTTTCAAAGCCTCGACATCAAAAACACCGTTCTTGTCATGGGCAATCACCGCATTGGAAAGGCCTTTTTCACGAATAAGCGAGGTCAAGGCACGTGTATCAATGCCGCAAAGGGCAATAATGCCGCGTTGAGACAGCCATTTGTCCAGACCTTCTGCGGCACGATAATTCGATGGGTGGGTAATATCTGCTTTGAAAATTGCCCCCACAGCACCATGGCGTTGAGCCGGTGTCAGATCTTCTATATCTTCGGCATTGGCGCCGACATTGCCAATATGCGGGAAAGTAAATGTTACAATCTGGCCGGTATAGGAAGGATCGGTGAGGATTTCCTCATATCCGGTCATAGCAGTATTGAAGCAGACTTCAGCTTCAATGGAACCTGTTCTACCCAAACCTTTACCTTCAATGACGGTTCCGTCTGCTAATACCAAAAGCGCAGTGGGTTTCGTGGTGCCCCAAGGTAAAGTCGTTTTTGTTGTATTAGTCATCGCTCACTCTCAATTAAACGTTGGTTTAAAACGGCGCGTTTATTGTTCGCACTAAAAAGCCGCAAGCAAATGGCATCTGCTGGGCGTTCGAGTTTTCCAATCTTCGGCTAAGGTTTGTGATATAGGAGCTTTGATCGGCAAGGTAAAGAGCAATGGAAGTCTTTTTCATGGCTTTTTCCATTATTTTTAATGCTTTCCATTGCATGAGGGGCGGCGATTTTGTAGACCAAGACAAATTTCCACAGGAGGGAACAGAACCATGTTGCGTGATGACATTAATAATGCGTTGAAAACTGCTATGAAGGAACATGATAAAGCCCGGCTTTCAACCCTTCGTCTTATCAATGCAGCCGTCAAAGACCGCGATATTGCCAATCGGGGAGAAGGCAAACCCGCCGTTGACGACACCGAATTACAATCCATTCTCGCGAAAATGATCAAACAGCGCGAGGAGTCGGTCAAGCTCTATAATGAGGGTGGACGGCCCGAACTTGCAAAAGCCGAAAGCGACGAAATTGCGGTTATCCGCGAGTTTTTGCCGCGTCAGCTTGATGAAAACGAGGTTCAAAAGGCAATTGCCGAGGGGCTTGAAGCAACCGGTGCAGAAAGCTTGCGTGATATGGGCAAGGTTATGGCATGGCTGAAAGAACGCTATAACGGCCAGATGGACTTTGCAAAAGTTGGCAGCACCATTCGCGAAAAACTGAAATAGTTCGAGCGCTTTCAAGCCGGTTATAAAATCAGCCGGAGTTTAGAACGCACTTTATAAAAGGCGCCTTTTTCAAGGTGCCTTTTTTCATGTTTCCCTAAAAATCCCGAATGATCGGAACGGAACAATCAGCCCATTCCAAATGGGGGTAAACAGAATAAAATTTTACGAGCGTATCAGCCGGCCAAGCCAGATAAGAATGCAGGCGCCGATAAAGCCGGAAATCAGATAGCCAAAACCGCCGGCGAAAGTAACGCCGAAAAGACTGAATATAAAACTGGCGAGCGATGCGCCGACAATACCAAGAATGATATTCACAATAAGGCCGGTGTTGCTTTTCATAAATGTTTTTGCTGCCCAGCCAGCCAATCCGCCAATAATGATAGCGGCAATCCAACCTACACTTGCGTCCTGCATAAATATCTCCTTTAATCGGAATGAAATTTAATGAAAAAGGGTAGGGCGGGGGTTTTCTTCTTCAAGTGTCTTGAATCTTTCTTCTTGCCGTCAAGCCCGTTTTGGCAAAAGTGCAGTGGCAAATGAAAAAATCAGAGAAGAGAATTAAAAAAAAACAGGTTGATGCAGTTTTGACTGGTCACGCTGATTTTATTTTTCTTCTGGAGCAGCAGGATAAAGCAAACATTTTTCTGAAAGCTGAAAGGCATAAAAGTTATAATGAAATGGGTATTTCCTAAAAGAGCGGGCGAATTTTCATTCTCTGCCTTTTGATTTCATTTTAAAACAAATGCTTAACCGTCTTTAAAGTCGGGGTGTTTAATTTAATTGCAACAATGTTTAAGTTAATAGGACTGGAACCGGAGACGACGAAAAGTAATGCGTTTTTCACCCGATTTTCTTGACGAAATTCGTGCACGCCTGCCAATTTCAACCGTGGTAGGCCAAAGGGTGAATTTTGATCCCAAAAAAAGCAATGTTTCGCGCGGTGATTTCTGGGGCTGTTGTCCTTTTCATGGCGAAAAAACGCCAAGCTTCCATTGCGAAGACCGGAAAGGCCGTTACCATTGCTTCGGTTGTGGGGCAAGCGGCGATATATTTACTTTTGTGACCGAGATTGACGGTATTCCTTTTCCTGAAGCTGTCGAGCGTTTGGCAAATCAGGCCGGTGTCAGGATGCCGGCACGTGACAAGGATGCCGAGAGACAGGAAAAGATCAAAAAAGACCTTTATGATGTCATGGCCCTTGCGGCGAGCTTTTTCCAAAGCAAGTTGAAATCACAGGAGGGAAACCTTGCCCGCAGCTATCTTGAAGGGCGGCAAATGCCCAAAGCAATGATGGACCGCTTTCAGATCGGTTTTGCGCCGGATGCGCGCAATGTTTTGAAGGATGCACTGATTGCTAAGGATATTTCATTAAAACAGATGGAAGATTGCGGGCTGGTTGTTGCTGCAGAAGATGGCTCGGCACCATATGACCGGTTCAGAAACCGCATCATGTTTCCGATTGCCGATTTGCGCGGGCGCATTGTTGCCTTTGGCGGGCGCGCCATGGACAAGAATGTGCGGGCAAAATATCTGAACAGTCCGGAAACAGTGCTCTTCCATAAAGGCAAAATGCTTTATAATGCCGCTACGGCCAGAAAAGCCGCACAGCCGAAAGCGCAAGAAGACGCCAAGCCGATCTATGTTGTTGAAGGTTATATGGATGTGATTGCTATGGCCAAAGCCGGTGTCGACACTGCTGTTGCACCCCTTGGCACAGCTTTGACCGAAGACCAGATTGGGCTTTTATGGCGCATGACACCTGATCCGGTTTTCTGTTTTGATGGTGACGAGGCGGGAGTTCATGCAGCATTTCGGGCAGCAGAGCGCATTTTGCCAATTTTGAAAGCTGGTGTTTCTGCCCGTTTTATTCTATTGCCCGATGGTAAAGACCCTGATGATATTGTGAAAACAGGGGGATCGGATAGTTTGAAAGTCGAACTATCAAAATCAATTCCCCTTGCCGAACTTTTGTGGCGCAAATACACATTCGGCCAGCAATTCGAAACGCCGGAAGCGCGTGCGGCTCTCGAGCGCGAGATTAAGTCGGTTATTTTCACAATCAAGGATGAAAGTTTACGGCATTATTATTTACAGGATTTGCGCGACCGGTTGCGCAATCTGTTTCGTCCGGCTTTTTTCAAGAATAACAGCAAGAATTATCGTGGTAACCGGAATGCGAACACTATTGGCGGCGGTCCCAGCCCAAGTTTGGCCAATTCCAATCTGGTCAAAAATTCGGCGAGTTTCATTCCCTTGCGTGAAGCGGCAATATTGATGACCTTGGCTTCCCATCCCGAGCTCTGGTACGAGGATTTTGAAACTTTGGCAAAGCTGGAATTGCAAAATCCGGCACTTATCGGCCTCCATCGTGCTATGCTTGAAATTATGGGTGAATGGCAACCGAATGATGCCGATGCCATGATGAAGCTGTTGAAACAAAAGGGGCAGGAGCAAATCCTCAACCGGATCCACAGCATGCTGAAAAATCTCGGCTTTCGCTGTGCTTTTGCGGAAGCGCCGATTGAAGACGCAAGAGAAGCTTTAAAACAGGCTGTCTACTTGCATCTGCGTGCACATAACCTACATAAGAGGTTGCGTGACATTGAAGCCGAGCTTTTGGAAAAATCGGATAGCGGGATGTTTACCCTTTTGGGCGATGTCAAGGCAGAACTTGAAAAAACTGAGGCTGTTGAGGCTTTGATCGATGGTTTTGGACGGTGGAAAGAAGACGAATCAGACCGGAATGAGTCGGAAAATCAATAAATGATTCGCTTTTTGTCTGCGAATCAGCCACGAAAGCCCAGTTGTGCTAGAATTGGCTTGGATAATCGGGTTAAAGAAACAATCAGGTTAAAGAAAGAGTGAGATTTAGCGGGCGGGGGTTTTCTTTTAGCGATGAAAAGGCGGCAGTGCAAGAGCTATGGCGCAATGGAACATTTTTGAAAGAGTGGTGTTGAAGAACAATCATATGGAGCAAGGACGTTATCTTGCAAAGAAAATAGCCAACATTAATCTTTTTTAAAAATTAACGGCTTTACAAGATTTGCAATCCAATAAGCCGTAAGTATTGGCGGAAATTCAAGCCAGATGGAATGGCTGTAAGTGCAGAATGAGTAGAAAGTTGCAAAACACAATGAATAAATGTGCGATGTGGCTGAGCGGAGTTAACACGGAATGGCAACAAAGGTAAAACAGACAGAAAATGCAGAGACCGAGCGCGAGGTTAGCGGCGATGGTCCTCTTTTGGATCTGTCCGATGATGTCGTAAAAAAACTGATCAAGACTGCGAAGAAGCGCGGTTTTGTTACGATGGACGAATTGAACGCTGTTCTTCCTTCAGAAGAGGTGACTTCCGAGCAGATCGAAGACACAATGGCCATGTTGTCGGACATGGGCATCAATGTTGTGGAAGATGACGAAGAGGCTGAAGCAGAAGCTGAAACCGAGGAAGAAGAAACTTCCGAAGGTGGCGAACTGGTAGAATCTGGCGGTCGTGCCCTTGCAACCACATCAAAGCGCGATCAGAACGACCGGACAGATGATCCGGTGCGTATGTATTTGCGTGAAATGGGTGCTGTCGAGCTGTTATCACGCGAAGGCGAAATAGCCATTGCCAAGCGTATTGAAGCCGGTCGCGAGACAATGATTGCAGGCTTGTGTGAAAGCCCGCTCACATTTCAGGCGCTCATTATCTGGCGTGAAGAACTCAATGAACAACGCATTTTGCTACGTGAAATTATCGATCTTGAAACCACTTATGCAGGACCTGAAGCCAAACAGGCTCCGGTCATCGAACATATCGAGGATTTGAAGCCCAAGGAGGAAGCTCCCAAACGTGTGGTTCACGATGATGATGACATAACCGATGTCGGCGGCGAAACCATTGAGCCGGATGAAGATGACGAAGATGACGATGAAAACAATCTGTCGCTTGCAGCGATGGAAAACGAGCTTCGTCCGCAAGTCATGGAAACTTTGGACTTCATCGCGGATACTTACGCAAAATTGCGTAAATTGCAGGATCAGCATGTAGAAAGCAGCCTCGCCGACCACGACGAAGGCGCGCTGTCTCCTGCGCAAAAGAAAAAATACAAACAGCTCAAGGATGATCTGGTCAAAGCTGTCAAATCATTGTCACTTAACCAGAACCGTATCGAAGCGCTGGTCGAACAACTCTATGACATTAATAAACGTCTGGTAAAAAGCGAAGGCAAGTTGAAACGTCTTGCCGATTCCTATGGTGTTGGACATGAGGAATTCCTGAAACAGTATCAGGGTCGCGAAATGGACTCCGATTGGGTCAATTACATTTCCACATTGCCCGGTCATGGCTGGAAGGAATTTGCCACCAGAGAAGCCAAAACCATTCAGGAATTGCGCAGTGAAATCCAGATGCTGGCGCAAGAAACGGCGATTTCGATCGGCGAATTCCGCCGTATCGTCAATCAGGTCCAGAAGGGCGAACGCGAAGCAGCCATTGCCAAAAAGGAAATGGTGGAAGCCAATCTGCGTCTCGTTATTTCGATTGCCAAGAAATATACCAATCGCGGTTTGCAATTTCTTGATCTTATTCAGGAAGGCAATATCGGCCTGATGAAGGCTGTCGATAAATTCGAATATCGTCGTGGTTACAAATTTTCCACTTATGCAACATGGTGGATACGTCAGGCCATTACCCGTTCGATTGCCGATCAGGCTCGTACAATCCGTATTCCGGTTCATATGATCGAGACCATCAACAAAATCGTGCGTACTTCACGCCAGATGTTGCATGAAATCGGGCGTGAGCCGACACCGGAAGAATTGTCGGAAAAACTTGCAATGCCGCTTGAAAAAGTGCGCAAGGTTCTGAAAATTGCCAAAGAGCCGATTTCTCTTGAAACACCTGTTGGTGATGAGGAAGATTCACATTTGGGCGATTTTATCGAAGACAAGAATGCGCTATTGCCAATCGATGCCGCTATTCAGGCGAATTTGCGCGATACGACCACACGTGTTCTTGCCTCTCTCACCCCACGTGAGGAACGCGTATTGCGTATGCGTTTCGGTATCGGCATGAATACAGATCATACTTTGGAAGAGGTCGGCCAACAGTTTTCGGTTACCCGTGAACGTATCCGCCAGATCGAGGCAAAAGCATTGCGCAAGCTCAAACATCCGAGCCGTTCACGCAAGTTGAGAAGTTTTCTCGATTCTTAAAATTTATGCAAAAGGCACGAAATCTTGCGGTTTCGTGCCTTTCCGTTTTTCAAGCAAGGACAAAGCATGTCATTTTTGCAGAGACTTTTTGGTAAATCTCCAAGCACTTCGAGTGAAAAATCAGAAATTGACGGCGGCCAAACAGAATATAAAGGCTTTATCATTTCTGCGACGCCTTACAAAAATGAAGGCCAGCTCCAGAGTTGCGGCGTTATTTCAAAAACCGTCAATGGCGAGACCAAGAGCTACCGGTTCATCCGTGCGGACCGTTTTACCAATCTCGATGATGCTGTTGCCATGATTCACATCAAAGGCCGCCAGATTATCGACGAGCAGGGCGAGCGGATTTTCGAATAATAGCCTGTTTTCGGGTGCCTGCTTCGACACGCATTTTTGTGAACCGAAAAGTCCCCACTGTTTCCGGCCTGTCAGGGCAACAAGCTTCAAATAAAAGCCGTATGAAAGAAATGAGCATGGACAAGCTTCCATTCTATAAAACAAAGCTGCTGGAGCAAATGACTCCCGAAGAATGGGAAAGTCTTTGCGATGGTTGCGGGCTGTGCTGTTTACAAAAGCTGGAAGATGAAGATAGCGGCGAAATTTTTGTCACGGCCGTTGGCTGCCGGTTGCTTGACGCGAAAAGCTGCCAATGTAGTGATTATCAGAATCGCAAGTCCATTGTTCCCGATTGCCTCTATCTTGATATCGAAATGGTGCGCGCGGTGCGCTGGTTACCGGAAACTTGTGCCTATAAGTTGGTTGATGAAGGAAAAAACCTGCCTTCTTGGCATCACCTTGTTTCGCATGACAAGGAAAGCGTGCACAAAGCCCATATTTCCGCTCGCGATAAAATTCTCGCCTATGAAGATGATCTTATTTCGGACGAAGATTATCTTGATTACATCATCGGCCCGATTAACGGCTGAGGTTTGGGAATTCGCAGGCGCTTATTTTTCCATTTGCTCGTCAGGACAGGCCTTTAAAGAAACGCCAGAGATACGACATAAAATCGTGATCGCGGATAATAACGGCAACAATTGGCCGTTAAAACGAGGATTTCTTGAAGCCGTAACATACCTGCCGAAATTTTCATGCGCGAACCGGAAGCGTTCCGAGGCCTACCCTTTCAAAACCTGTAAGAAGACGAACCCCTTTGTCTGCGAACGTTTGTGAAGTTCTCGGGCACGAAAAATTTTCGAAGACCAATCTCGTCTCGAATGCCACTCGTCTTTATGGTGCGCTTCACAAGTGACGCGTGTCCCTGTCCGGTAAGGTTGATGTCATAGTCTCACGCTTCATAGTCTCTCGCTTGCAAACGTTCTACCAAATTGACCGGTGAGACCTAGCCACAGATTGACCCTATGGCCGTTTTGGCTTCCCGATGAGATGCTATGTCGAGAAATAAACAGTAAAGAACAGCGTCAGAAGCGGTTCCAATTATTGTTCGATCGCAAATGTCATCGTCACATTGACCTTGTAATCAAGTTCGCCGGAAGAAAAATTGGTTTCGTTCCGATATGCTGTGGCACTTGCACTCATAAGACGGGGCATCATCATATTGCCTGAGTTATCTTCAGCAATGGTAATGACGTTTCCAAGTTTTACATTTGCGCTTTCAGCCAAAGTTTTGGCCTTGGCTATGGCCTCTGCGACGGCTTTTTTCCTTGCATTTATAAGGTAAGGCTTAGTATCGGCATTTGTAAACGTAATGCCGTTCACAGAATTGACGCCCAACTTCATCGCTTCATCAAAAATCTTGCCGGCTTTGTTTATATCGCGCACACGCACGCTCAAACTATTGGAAACACGATAAAGAGGCGTATTTGCCTTTTTGTTTTTTTCGTTTTCCTCGACACGGTAAATAGCAAGTCCCGAAGTCATCAGATCGGCATTTTCGATACCATCTTTCTTAAAGGCATCAAGAACCTTGTTCATTGTTGCATTATTGGTATTCAGTGCAGAATCGGCAGTTCCCCCTTCGGTCTCGACAGCAAGGTTGATAATGGCAATATCGGGTTTCGCCTGTTCGTCTCCTGTTGCCTGAACCACAATGACAGGTTCCGTTTTATTCACATTTTGCGCATGAAGAGCAAGCGGCGAAGTGACACACAAAAAGGCGGCACATGCAGAAATCATTTCGGCGTTGCGGGGGAAAATACGGGACACTGTCATTTACTCCTCATTTTTAATAAGTCTCTATCTTTTAGATAGAGTTTCGCGGGCGAGATAAAAGCTTCAAGCGCTAAAATTTTCAAAAAGGTGAATAAGTTGACACGGGGGCACTTGTGTTGACGAAATTTTTAGGTTATTGCGGGGCTTCCGTGGGGCCTGTAGCTCAATTGGTTAGAGCCGGCGGCTCATAACCGCTTGGTTGGGGGTTCGAGTCCCTCCGGGCCCACCACCACGGGCATCTCCATTTTTGTAATTATAGATAGAGTAATCCCGAGCTGGAATTCGCTTGCTCTTTGTTGAGATTGACTAAATTTCTTATTATGTGATTATGAGCATTTAATTTTGCTTGTTAAGTTACAAGGTTGTCAATCAGCTTAGATTTTGGCGGCACTGTTTCGTGGAAAATGTGAAAAATAATTTCAATTGAAACTGAAAAATATTCCGTTTCCTAGTTCCTATTTAAAACGGATAAGTTGAAATTAACAATTGACGACGCCACTACAGTGGCTAGAATTCTTTTTTTAGAAAAGAATTAGCATTGTTTATATTTTTCACTTTTTATTTGAGTTAGATTATGTCCCAGAAAATATTGCGCGATGTTCCTGTTTCAGAAGATTTGTTCTCTGGACATGGGCACAAGCGAACAGCTTCGGCTTTAGCTAAGACAATAAAGGAATTTGGCAACGACACCTGTGCAATCGGATTGGAGGGGAAATGGGGGGCAGGAAAATCAACGATTATTGAATTAGCTCGACAGGAACTCAATGGCGACAAAAATGAAAAAAAATACCGGGTTTTCACTTTCGACCTTTGGTCCAATCAAACATCCAATTTTAAGCGTTCTTTCTTGGAGGCATTGTTAAACTGGATTAAAGAACCATCGAATGGTCTCCCTAACAGTGAAGAAACCAAAATTAATAAAATTTATGATTCAATTCGCGGAAAAACCATCAATACCCGAACGACAAATCATAAAATTTTCAATCCATTTGGCATAGTTTTTATCATTTTTGCATTGTTTTTGCCGCTTATTTATCAGTGGCTCGGACCAACGGCTCTAAAGGATGAAGCTAATCACGTCATCCCAATATTATGTATGACTAGTATTGTGGCAATTGGGGTAATATTTGTTTGCCGAGTCCTCTACAAACGTTTTAATGAGAAAACTAAAAGCTGGATTACAACAATTTCTGAAGCAATAACAATCTTCTCACGAGATGCGGAAACGACTCATGAAGAAAAGACTATAAGAGAACAAGACCCTTCACAAGCCGAGTTTTATGAAACATTCCAAAACCTATTAGATATATATCAAAAAGAAAATAGAAGGATAGTTATTGTTTTTGATAACATAGATCGTTTAACAAAATCCCGTTTAATTGATGCATGGTCGGAAATACGGACTGTATTAAATGATAATTCCAAACAAGGGACACAAATACAGAACATAATGGTTGTAGTACCATATGATAAAGATCATGTCCTATCAGCATTTGCGAGCAATAATACATCTAAAGAAAAACAGAGTACATTACCCAACGACGATATTATAAGAAAATCTTTTGATTGTGTCTTTCACGTATCACCGCCGGTGTTATCTGATGAAGCAAAATTTTTCAAAGAAAAACTCCACGAAGCGGGTGATGCTCGGTATGACTATCTTGCAGATCATTTGCACGAAATATTTTCATTATCTATTGCTGAGCAAACTTTTGCACCAACACCACGACAAATTATTCATTTCATAAATGAAGTAATGATATTGACAGATCAGTGGGAGAAAATCCCAGTACTTGATGTGGCCGTATTCGTCGCAAATGCGGAGAAATTATATAAAAATCCGCTGCTTCTGCAAAATTTCGATAATATTAAACTTCAGTATAGAGTCTTAGCAGATTCAAATGATCTATTCAGAAATTTAGCAGCATTAGCTTATAATGTTGATCCCGAGTTAGCATTCCAAGTGTTGTTATACAAAGATCTTGAAAATCTATTTACAAAACCGAAATGTGATAAACTTGAAGAGCTTTTAAAATCACCTGGCATTCCTGAAATGTTACGGAAGTTCATTGAAGAAGAAGTAAATAACTGGATAGGATTCAACAAGTTCGAAGAATTTGGAAATGCTGTTGAAAACCTAATGCTAAAAGAAATTTCAGATGAAGTACGAAAAATTTGTAACCCGTATTTAATAAATAATCTTGGATTGCTGAGCAATTTTCATTTGGAGGACATAGAGCCTGTTAAGAAGATTCTATCGACGGTTTCCTTAGTTGAAAACAAAAAGGTTGAAGATGTAGTTCAGAAGATAAATATTTGGCTAAAAAATAGCATCGCTGGTTACATAAATTCAAATAGAGAAGGCCATGGGAATAAATCGTCACTTGAAGTAATGAAATCGGGAAAAGCATTTGGGGATCTTATTGGTGAATTGCATAATAAATTGCAAAATAAGTTTGAGACGCTGGAGAATAACGATAAAGCTGATGATCTCATCAAAAAATTTGAATGGTTAGGTGTGCTTCCTGAGCTTGATATTGGTGTGGCTGTTTCGTGTGAAGAGACTAATCTTAATTTAGCTGATTTAGGCTTTAAGCCGAATGAAGAGATATGTCGTAGATTTGTTGAAATGCTTGACGTCGCGAGTGAAGATATGTCGAAAGCTCTCCACCAATTGTTTCCTTATTTTAAGGATGACGAGCTAATTACAATCATACGTTCTGCAAGCAAGTTTATTACCGGAAAAAAGGCAGATGATGTTATAAATAATATAAATATCATTGCATTTATATTGGAAAACAGGTTTATAAAAAACGAAAGTTTACCTCAGGAATTTATTAGGATGGTAAACAGTGGTCTTCCTCTTTTAGTGGCATACACCAATTATCAAAAAGACAATGTTCATCCTGATTATGTTGCTGCTGCCTTAGATATATATATCAAAGTTCATCCTGATTTGTCGGTTAATCAAATCAGTACGGTTGGCACACAGTATGGCGGATTGATAAATGAAAAACAATGGATAAAAGAAGTTAAAAACGATAAAGAATTTTTGCCTGAAATTATCCAAAAATTGGGCAAATTTGTTAACAGCCAGTTGTTAAACACAACTTTATTGAAAGAGTTGATAGATGGCACCGATAAGGAGATCTTTAACGTTAAAGTACTAACTGCCGTTGCCTCAAGCGATGAAATTACCCCGCCAGACACTCGGATGTTTATATTAAATTATGCGAAACTCAAAGAAAAATTGCCTGAGAATGTTATAGAACGGTTTTTGGCAGTCGTTGGACAAAATTTAGATTCTTCAATATTTCAAAGTCTCGGTTTGCAAGACATTTCACCTGATCTTGTCAAAGATATTTTGGCGTCTAAAGAAAAAGGCTGGAAGGAATTTCTGGATTGGCTGGATATGCAGCTCAAAGATACTCAACAGGAGGAGTGGGCGAAATATCTCTCGAACCAACAAGATGTAATAGATATTTTTTCATGTACTTCTAAACGGCGTTCAAAGAATAAAATTGGCAATAGTTTTGCTCATTTAACAAATGCTGTCGTTTCTCATTGTGTTGATATTTGTGTAGTTGACAATCATTCGACCGTTAATTTCAATGATTTGTATGGTGAACTTACGAGTGGGGATAAGGCGACTGTAGGTATGAACTTTCTTGAAGGCCTGAAAGAAAAAACGACAACTGCAGGCGGGATTGTTAAACTTTGGGAGAATTGTCCGCAAATTCTCGAAAAACTAAACTGGGGTCATGATAAAAAAACTATTGTTCGTCGCTTAATAGGTACGATCATTACAAGTTCATTCATAGACAGAAAACAGCTCGTAGAAACTCTATGTGAACATTTGGACGAATTCGTTTCGAAATTAGATAAAGATACTTTCGACGAGTTTAAGCAGCGGATAGACAATGCTTACGTTGATTTGAAAGAAAAAAATGATGAAGCTGGTTTAGCAATCATCAAACAAATCGCCGAACAAGTTGGTATGCAGCTTGGCGAAAAATACCGGTTAAAAAAGCCTGACAATTCGGAGCCGGGTCTCAACTCTGAACTTGGAAGTTCACATGATGAAGAAAAATAGACTAGTTTTTCCTTTAAATTCTAAACAGTCATAAAAAATCGATTTGTTCGCCCATCTTTTGAAACGAAATTATGTGCGAAAAGCTGGTAAGCAAAGTTTGCTTAAAGTGATTTTTGGAATCGGCTGGATTCTAGCAGTTTCTCGTCGGGGATTGGGAATAGGCGTTAATCGGTATTGGAGCGCATTGGCAATAAAAACAAGAAGAAAATAAGCAGACAACAACAACGGATATAACTTGTTTTGATGGAAAAATCTCTAACTATAAGCATTCAAAAACCGGTCTTAAAAACTCCGATTTTAAAAGCCGGTGACTCTCTTCATATTTGATTATGAAATCCTTGACTCTCGTTCTTGATGGGAACATCACAAACGTGCAAAAGGAGTGAGAAGAAGTGAGTGAAGTTAGACAAAGAAACTATCAACAAGACGAAATCGACCATCTGATTGCTGATTATAATGGTGATGTAAAAACCTTGATTTCAAGGCTTCTGGACGAGCGTCAAATGCTCATCCGCCAAGTTGAAGTTGCTGCCTGTGCTATGTCATTCGGTTACGGGCGCGGTTGGAAACCGAAAATTCCTGTAAAATGAGTCTTTTGTATTTCCCCCTTTTTTGTTGCGTTGTGTTTTATTCAAAACCGCAAAATCCGGTTAAAATTTAGGGGTCAGTTTTTATAGAGCGCAGTGCCCGCCAATATCGGGCGCGCGCTCTTTTCTATTTTTCGTGATTGGCCATGTGGTCATTGCGACGTGATTTTGATTGGAAAAGCATATCACATCTACAAAATAATGACTGCGTAATCTCTGCCTGATGAAAGCGTTTTGGTCGTCGGTTTCGTAAGTTGGTTCTAACAATAAACAATCCCACTTGGCTGCTCATAGTTATGGATTATTTCCAGAATTTGCCTGAAATGGTTGCTCAAAAAACCGCCGGAGAAAATAGGCAGATACCAAATTCTGGTAAACACCATGAAAGAACATTCGAACAGGATGAAAAATGTCGGGAATTTGCTTCTTGCGCTATTATTTTCCGACAACTGCATCATAAAGATTGAGCTCATTGAGCATTTTATGAAGGCGTTTTCTGTTCTCTCTCCGGTTCAAAGAGCGGATATAGCTTCGCAAGTGTAAAATATTTCGTTCGCCTATACCGTCAATCATGACAAATTCATAATGGTCGTCACGCCAGGATAGAACCAGATTGTCGGTGTGAAAGCTCGTGAGAACAACAGGCGAAGTTTCTGCCCATTGGTTTAGATCTTTCAACTCGGCTATATAATTGTTGATCTTGTCACCAATTTCATGAATGGTTTTTGCCGGTGAACCATCTTTGTCTTTTTCGATTTCGCAAACCATTCCCCAACCAAGATCGGTTCGCACGATTCCCGATGTTGTCAAAATATGCGGAGTTCTGAGATTGGTATCGAAGTTCAGCCGCATAGTTTCGAGAAATTCGAAGATGTTATAGACGTTTTCGCGTAACGGTTTGAAACGTTTTTTAAATGCGTTGTATTTTTCGTATTTTTCGGCCCATCTGTGTCGAACAATTTTGATAATCAGATCGGGATTTTGCGGATGCTGAAAGATAACCCGGTGGCGACCATTGTCAAACAAGGGCGTGGTATTTCTCAGTTCGACAATGCCGGATATTTTCAATTATGTTCGCCTGTCTGCCAATTTGCCAATGGGGTTCAATGCTGATTAAGTTGGTCAAACTCGACGTTATAATATTTATCATTTTTAATAAATAGAAATACTTGTGCAGTTTCGTATTTATTTCGTTATTCGGCAAGTTTTATGAAAAACCGAAAACGGCGACGAACGACTGAAAAATCAAAGTAAATGCTGGAAAACCTGAAAAAGGGGTAGTTAGCCAAAAACCGGTCAAGGCAAGTTTTATGCTCTCAATAGAAGGTTATCTTTTAATTCGATATTCGTTCCGGTAGTAATGTTGAGGAAACTCTGTGTGGTGGAGTTTATTTCAGAAGTGGAGCCGTTGGGTGTCGTTTTCACAGGACATCCGGTAGCTCGAAAATACAAGGAAAAAATCTTTTTTAAGTATATCGGTTGTGCGGATAATTTGTTCTTCCGTTCCTCTTGAGGGGGCGGAAAAATCCGGTTGTTCCTTGATAGAAGGAGCGGTGACAAGACGAGTAATTTATTAATATGTAAACAATCTATTGAACGGTCCTGTCCTTGCTCTTTATAAAGAATACACCTACGTTAATTACGAAATAGCTTGTTTTCCCGTGGAAGCTTAAGGCCCGAGAAAACCGGAAGCGTGTTGGGTTCAGGAGGAATAGATAAATGAAACTTTCAGATAAAAAGCTGTTGAAAGACAAGTGCCTGATTGACGGCAAATGGCTTTCTGCAAAAAGCAATGAAACAATCGCCGTTACCAATCCGGCAGATGGCGCGGTGGTTGGTCATGTGCCTTCACTTTCTGCTGGCGAAGTTGAAAAAGTCATCGAGGCTTCAAATGCAGCACTCGAAAAATGGCGAATAAAAACAGCTTCCGAGCGGTCAAAAATCTTACGCAAGTGGTTTGACCTCATCATTGCTAACGCCGATGATCTGGCTATGATTATGACAAGCGAGCAAGGTAAACCTTTGAAAGAAGCACGCGGCGAAATTGTTTACGCTGCCTCCTTTGTCGAATGGTTTGCTGAAGAAGCCAAGAGGACTTATGGAGATACCATTCCTTCGCCTCAGCAAAAACAACGTATTACGGTTATCAAACAACCTGTCGGGGTGACGGCAGCGATTACACCGTGGAATTTTCCTGCTGCAATGATCACGCGCAAAGCCGCACCTGCACTTGCAGCAGGCTGTACGATGATTGTAAGGCCAGCCAGTCTAACACCGCTCACCGCTCTTGCCTTGGGCGAACTTGCTAACCGCGCAGGAATTCCGGCTGGTGTTTTACAGGTTATTACGGGTAAGTCGTCGATAATCGGTAAAGTGCTTACTGATAGCCATATTGTACGGAAACTGTCATTCACAGGTTCAACAGAAGTTGGTCGCACGCTTATGGCCGAATGTGCACCGACGATCAAACGTATTTCGCTCGAACTTGGCGGGAATGCACCTTTTATCGTGTTTGATGATGCAGATCTTGATGAAGCCGTTAAAGGTGCTATTGCATCGAAATATCGTAATGCCGGTCAAACCTGCGTTTGCGCCAACCGCCTTCTCGTTCAGGAAGGGGTTTATGACGCTTTTACCAAAAAACTGGAACAGGCAGTCAAAGCTTTGAAAATTGGCGATGGACGGAAACCCGAAACAGATATCGGGCCAATGATCGAAGAAAGTGCCTTGGACAAGGTTGAGGAACACATTGCCGACGCCGTGAAGAAAGGCGGAAAGCTTGTTTATGGCGGTAAAAGACTAGGTGGTCTTTTTATAGAACCGGCGATTGTAACGGGTGTCACACAGGATATGCGCTTTGCCCATGAAGAAACCTTCGGACCGGTTGCACCATTGTTTAAATTCAAAACAGAAGATGAAGCAATTCGCATGGCGAATGATACGATTTTCGGACTTGCAGCTTATTTCTATACGCGCGATTTCAGCCGTGCTGTCAGAGTGAGTGAAGCGCTCGAATATGGCATGGTCGGCCACAATACCGGTTTGATTTCAAATGAAGTTGCGCCGTTTGGTGGCGTTAAACAATCCGGCCTCGGGCGCGAAGGTTCCAAATATGGAATAGAAGAATATATGGAAATCAAATATATATGCAGTGCTCTGTAAAAGTTGTTCTGCCCGGCACATAATTCAAGCATATGAAACGGGCTGCATTTGTTCTTATGTGGCTCGTTTAAAAAATGGTTGAATTTGCATTCCGGAAATGGAGGAGGAAAATATGCAGGAATTTTGTTTCGAGGCTGTGCCGTCAATTACTGTGAAGTGGGGTGGTGCAAAGAAGCTCGGAGAATTTGTTGAACACTATTACGAAGAACGCAAAGTACTGATTGTTACTGATGGTAGTCTTCATAAGGCGGGTGTTCTTGAACAGCCAAAATTGTCATTGGAACAAGCCGGCTTCAAAGTTGCAGTTTTCGACAAAGTTGTTGCTGACCCGCCAGAAAATATTGTTCTTGAATGTGTGGAAAAAGCCAAAGCGGCCGGTATTAATATCGTCGTCGGCTTTGGCGGTGGCTCCTCTATGGATGTCGCCAAACTTTCAGCAGTGCTGATACGGTCGGAACAAAAATTGCAAGATCTTTATGGTATTGGAAAAGTAAAGGGCAAGCGTCTGCCTCTTATCCAGATACCGACGACAGCCGGCACCGGTTCCGAGTCTACCAACATCACCATTCTGACCACAGGTGAAACCACGAAGATGGGCGTTGTTGCCAATCAACTTTATGCGGATAAGGTTCTCCTTGATGGTGAATTAACTGTCGGTTTGCCGAAGTTGCAAACGGCTGCAACGGGTATCGACGCGATGGTCCATGCCATTGAAGCCTATACCGGAAAATTGAAAAAGAACCCGTTATCGGACGCCTTTGCTCGTGAAGCACTGAGGTTATTGTCGGCAAATATTGTGACTGCTTGCAATGACGGGCATAATAAAGAAGCTCGTGAGGCAATGCTATTGGGCGCAAATTTGGCGGGTCAAGCTTTTGCAAATTCGCCGGTTGGTGCGGTTCACGCTTTGGCTTATCCTTTGGGCGGTCATTATCATTTGCCACATGGTCTTACCAATGCGCTCATGCTCAGTCCGGTTTTAAGGTTCAATATGAAAGCAGCCGCTCACCTTTATGCCGAACTGGGTGATGTTGTTGGGACGCACACAAAAGGCAGCGAGATAGAGCGTTCAAAAGCCTTTGTCGAGTTTATGGAAAAATTGATGAGGGAAACCGGCGCACCACGCCATTTGAAGGAAGTCGGTGTTACAGATAACAGTTTGGCACTGCTTGCGAGCGATGCAATGAAGCAGACAAGATTGCTTGTCAACAATCCGGTTGAAGTAACAGAAGCGGATGCTCTTGAACTTTATCGACAGGCGTTCTGATGAACGCTTTTTCATGAATTACATTGAAATGATCTCGTAATCCGTCAAAGGCGGATTATGGGATTTTTTTACCCCTCGGATCGTCGTGGACGTTGAACCGGAAATGGACGTTTCGTTTTGATCTTTTTGAAGCGGGCATTCCAAATTAAACTCAAAATCATGAGAATTTAGCTTCACCAGCATTAAATATCTAAAACGCATTTCAAGTTTAACGATTGAAAAGACCTGTTTGAAACGCCGGTTTTACGTCTCGGCTCGCAGTTTCTCCTGAACATTCATTGCTTTCTTTGTTGTCCTTTATTGATTCAATTTTCTTGGGCGAAAAAGAAAATACAAGGTCTGAGGCAAAGGCAAATAAAACTTCTTTGGAAAAGCGAAATATCGTGCTTCGGATAAGGAAAATATGATGGGGAAGGGGAAATATGATGGGCCAGAGGAAATACGATGGGCGATTGGAAAATGGAACGAGAAAAATAAGCTTTCAAGGTGATGCGAACAGGAAAGCCCGCGCTTGGAGAGAGCCAATGGCGATAAAGAGAGGCCGGAATAAACGGATGAGGTGGGAATAAATAAATGAATGGGTGAAGCAAAAAAATTGGCAGCGAATGAAATGTAGGCCTGAAATAACTTCAAAGAAATAGATAAAAAGCTTGTAAATGATGAAGAGAATGGGAGGGGGAAACACACGTTGAGGCGAGAGGGCGATAGAGAAATTGAAACGACATTGATGTCTTCTACGGAAGAAACATAAATTTCCGGAAAATAGGCAGGCCAAAAAAACGAGCCAGAAAGAGCGGGCAAGCAAAAATTGGACAGAAAAACGACAAGAAAAAACAGGCAAAAAAGCGGAAGCTTGTTGTTCCGCTTATATGATTGCCTGTTTCCTGAACCGAATTACAAAATATCTTTATCAGCCGATAAAAGCCGGACAACCGGCTTAAGCATCAGCCGGATTACCGGCTGATGGATTCAAGTGTGCGGCCTCGCGTTTCTTCACCCAACACAATGATGACGATTGCAACCGCCAGAAGTACTCCGGTGAACATTATGAATACACTGGAAAACGCTTCTTTATCTACAGCCATCATATGGGTAACGACCATCGGGGCAACAATACCGCCGACCCGGCCGATAGCGGAAGCCCAACCGGAGCCGAAAGCGCGAATATTGGCCGGATATTGTTCGGGCGTATATGAATAAAGAACACCCCATGCGCCGAGATTGAAAAACGACAACAGGCAGCCCCATAAAATGATCATGCCATCCGATGACGCTTGTCCGAAGAAATAAGCGCATATTGCACAAGTAGCGATAAAGCCGGACAAAGTAGCCTTGCGACCGAGTATTTCAATCAACCAGGCTGCGGCCATATAGCCGGGAAGCTGTGCCAAAATAAGGATCAACGTGTATTTTGATGATTTGACAATGCTGAAGCCGTGTTGCTCCAATAGGCTCGGAAGCCAAGTGAAAATACCGTAATAGGAATAGACAATGCCGAACCATATGAGCCAAAGCATGATTGTGCGTCTAGCAAGACCGCTTGACCATAATTGTGTGAAAGAAACGTTGTGCTTTTCGGCAACAGGGGCAACTTCGATTTTTTCCACAACCGGAACACCAGCTTCTTTTTCAAGTTGGCAAACGATTTTATGAGCTTCTTCAATGCGTCCGCGATTAATCAGATAGGGAATAGATTCGGGAATTTTACGCCAGATATGGAATACATAGAGTGCCGGTATGCCGCAAATGATGAAGGCTATCTGCCAATTGTAAGCAGGAATGACAAAAAAGGCGATAAGCGCAGCAAGAAGCCAGCCCACTCCCCAGAAACTTTCTAACAAAACAATGAAACGACCGCGTACCCGAGCCGGTACATATTCGCTGACAAGACTGACAGCAACCGGTAATTGTCCGCCGAGACCGAAGCCGACAATGAAACGGAACGCCAATAACCATTTAAGATCGGGGGCAATACCGCATAAGGCGGTGGCAATACTATAAACGACAAGTGTTGCCGCAAAAACTGTCTTTCTGCCAATTCTGTCGGCAATGCCGCCGGCCAATACGGCTCCGATAGCCATTCCGACAAATCCGATACTGACAACCGAGGCCTTTTCCGCAGCCGCCAGATGCCAACTTTCTGACAAACGCGGCATGATAAAAGCGATAAGGCCGGTGTCCATAGCATCGAACATCCAGCCTAAACCGGTTACCAGCAATAAGCGATAGTGAAACTTTCCGAGCGGCAGTCGTTGAACGCGCGAAATCAGATCCATTATACCCTCTTCCCAAATTGAAAACTCATGGTGATTTTATGAATGGAGAAACATTTTAATATAATTATCAAATAATTTTCAAATATAAAAAATATTTAAACATATTAAATACTATATAATCTAAAATTATAATAATTATAAAATTAAAATATTTTTACTACATCTCAATTTTTTGATGACTATACACATTTCGTTACCTGAAAGACAAGCAAATGTAACGCCCCATCGCCAGTTGTTAAAACGGGAGACGCTAACCCGGCCCGCCCCGGAAAACGACGTTGTACTATAATTGAAAATAATTAGACCGAAAAGAAAATTCGATGAAAACTCCGGATTATTAAGTCAAAATCAGGTGAATAGTATCAAGACGATTGTTGAAGAAGAGAAGAAAAAGCAAAAAAGCGCGGGGAAAAATATCAGATTTGAAGCAACAGAAAAAATAAAATTAAAAACGTTGGGAAAAAACAAATAATCAAATCCGGAATTCGCCGTGAGCACGACTTAAGAAAAAGACAAAAGCTTGGTGGAAAGCTAGTTGAGTCTTTTAAGCCAATCGAAAAATATATGAAATGACCATTGTTGCCGGATATTGATCGGCATCAGAAGCATGTTTGTCTTCGAATTGATATGATCAAGCGACAATTTTTGTGGTGAGGCGCAGTGGCAGCAGGGATATATTGAAACTGATAAAAACGGCACTCTTCCGTTTTATGTGCGAAGAGTTGGAAGGGGCCTATAGTGGAGGGGAAGCAACAAGAATGTCCATAGGGGCATTAGCCTCGTTACCGAAAATTAGTCAGCCCTGAAAAACAGGCACTGAAAAATTGTGACGGGGGAAAAGGTACCCGTTATAGAGAAACAAATTTTGATAGTGAAAAATGACAGAGCGGCTTTGGAAACGTTCCGTTTTCAATGTGACACTTCCAAAAACATATCAAAAGGCAAGGCGAGAAAGATCAAGGAAAGATTAAATGCTAACGCACCTCGACCGGTACAGTGAGCGCGCTATTCCAGCCTTCCGGAGGGGTAGGAATAGGGCTTGATTTTTTGACGATTTGCAAGGCCAGATTATCAATTGCAGCGTCGCCTGATGATCGTGAGGTTCGCGCGCTGGTTATGTTGCCTTTCTGGTCAAAATTGAAAGTGACATAGGTTGTCGAACGGCTTGATGTTCTTGGCTTTGTAGTACGTGAAGCAATGAGCGCGATGCGACGCTGAACTTTATTCTGCCACGATGAAACAAGTCGCCCGTCACCACCAAACACACGATTGGTCGTGGGAGCCGCATAGGTTGGCCCTTTCTTTGCAACAATTTCGGGACCGGATGCTTTTTGCGTTACATCGGCTTTTTTAACGTCTTTTTTCGGTTCGGCTTTACGCGTTTCTGGCTTCGGTTTTTTTACTTCCTTTTTCGGCTCGGGCTTTTTGACTTCTTCCACCATTTCGGATTTTTGTGGTTCAGGTTCAGGCTTTTCCGCTTCTTCCTTAGGTTCTTCTTTTTCCTCTTCCTTTTCCTGCACCGTTTCTTCTTTGATAACCTCGGAAATGTTTTCCACATCGGGAGCCATAGGTTCCTCGGCAAAGTCGAGCATAATCGCTTCCTGTCCGCCTCTTACAACATTGGGGTCTCCGCGCATGGCCATGGCCCAAGAGATCAACCCCGCATAGATAGCGAGAACGATAATAGTAACTCCTGTCCAAAGCAGAAAGTTATTCGATTCATGTGTATCATAATTCATCATTTAAATGCTGTGCCTGAAACTATACGCTTTACCCGAAAGCTTGAAGTCAAACCGCTTCCAGCCCAAATCTTATGTAACCCGAACAACAAAATCGTTATTCGACAATTTGAATATTGTCATTCTCGAATTGCCAAGTTGCCCGATTTTTCATCATTTTTATAACCTCGCCACAGTTCAACAACCTGTTTTCGACATGACCCGCAGTCCGGCTTGATCCACACACTCATGCTCGCCTCTTACTCTTTTGAAACGAACTCAAAAAACGGCTCCGGATGGTTCCAGACATTGATCTTGCTTTGCTTCAAGCAGTTTCATTTTCCGAGTTTGCTTCAGACAGTTGAAGAGAAGTCATGCTCATTCCTGATTTTTCCATTTTCCCATCTGCCGATAGTTCAAAAAACCGGACATTTGGAAAAAATGCAAAAATACATGATATTTTTTATCAACTTAAATATTTTGTAACCCTTGTCAAGAGACTTTGTCTTCGATGCTTTGTGTGTTCATAGGAAAAAGCACGGGGAAAAAAATACGGGGAAAAAGCACGGGGGAGAAAGCGGGGAGGGGGGAAAAAGCGCGACCAGTTTGATTTTTCCTGCATTGATATGAAAAATCGGCAATTTTTCCCAGTAAATTGTGGCGTGGTGGTGCGAGCCTCCCGCTTACACCTTGAAAACCGCTCCGGTAATGCCGGCAAGTGTCAAACATATCGCATGCAGATTTGAGCAAGCACAACCGGTGACCGGAGAACCGGATTTGAAAAAAAGCGATATTCATCCGAGCTTGTTTAAAAGTGATAAAAAATTCGGTATTGAAAACAAATCATCGTACGGAACGGATTTTTATTGATAAAGCAAGGCGTTCCGAACGCGATATGTGTTTGACGAGCTTGAGAAGTTATTATTTTTCAGTAAATTCAATGATTGCCCCCGAAGCAAATCGGGGAGGAATGACAATCGTTTTTTCGTTTCGATCTGCAAATGTAACGCCATTTTTCTTGAGAACAGTCTTTGTCTCATCCAGATTTTTCACAAAAATGCCAAGACCTGCATAAGCATGGTTTGCTATTTTTCCAATTTCGAAACCGGAAGAGAGGCGGCTGTTGGCCTCTTTCGGCACGATACGGATGATTGCCGAATTCTGTCCTGTCGATACAACGATCTCTCCGTCATTTTCAGCTATTTTCCCGTCTTTGAAAAGACGTGCATAGCGTTTTGCAGTTTTTTCCGGCTCGGATGATAGAAGAATAACAGATTGAAGCGCAATGGCACCATTTTCGTGGGTCATCAATTCAGAGCGCCAAACCATATCGCGGGTTTTCTGTTCACACATAAAAACCTGTCCGTTCGGAACTTCATTTTTCTTGAATGCGACAGTTGAAAATGCTGCTACGCCCTGTTTTCCGCCCACAAGATTAACCGGTCTTGAAAAATTCTGGACCTCTGTGACACCAAACCCCAATTCGGTGAGGTTTTGAGCAGCCTGTAGTGCATTGTCGATGCGTCCGGCAATGGCATAAAGGCCTTCGCCATAATTTTCGAGGTCCTGTTTTTTCCGCCGATTGGCCGCAGTTTCTTCAACAATTCCCAAAAGTTCGAAATAATCATTTTGGAACATAACTGTATAATTTGCTGTTCCTTGTGCTTTACTGTGCAGACCACGTGGCGACAACGTAAAGCCCAATTGGCGAAAACTATCCGCGCTTTTTCCAAGATTATTTACCAGAATAAAAACATGGTCGATCCCTTTTACGGGGTGAACAACCTTACCCCGCGATGCTCTTTCGCCAGCTAATGGCGCTTCGGCCTGTTTCCCGTTTTTTTCAAACTTGGTCTTTTTTTCAGCGATGCCGGTTTTTTGAGCTTTGGCGGAATGAGACATAAATTTACCCTGTGTTGTTTTTTTGAAAAACTAGCATATTGCCGCCTGCGACGCCGAGCCAAGTTTACACTGAATTCTGTTATTTTTGGATAAAATTTCCTCACTCTTAAAGGGTTTTTAAAAAAATATTGGCTGATCTTTCGGCGTTATCGGATTGAAACTTCGAAAACAACGTAAGGCTCCGGAGCTTCAAAAAAACGGCAAAGCACATGAACTTAAAAAACAATGCGAGATTATGAGGGGCGACAAATCAAGCGATCAATTTTTTAAAACTTGGATTGCCGGTAATAAAGACCTATCCGTCCGATAAACGTCAAAAAAATATAGAGAAAAATCGGCTTGCCACCGTTAACGGCTTTTAATTTGCAAGTACTGACTGATTTTTAAAAAAGGCAGGAAAATTATTCAGACAGAACAATTGGAAATGGAATTTTTAAATTTTCATAAGCGTGAATTTTTACGAGTATTAATTTCCAATCAGTTACTGAAAATAAGAATTATTTTTTAAGTTTTTGAAAAGTTCAAAAGTCGCATCCGTTCAAAAAATCAATTGAAGCTTTATTCTTGCGGGAAGTGAATTTTCGCTATCTGGCTGCGTGAACAAGCGCCTGAAAAGGACAAATTCGGTTTATGTGAAACCGATTTTTCAGGTGAAAGGGTAAGCTGACCGGCTAGAAGAAAACAAACGACAAGAAAACCAGCAATGAGTGATGACGAGCAAAGTCGAAAATTACTGATTGCGGAAGTCGGGAATATAAAAGGCGCAACAAACCGAAGGACTGCACCGAAATGAAAAATTTGATAAAAAAATTGCTTATTGCTTCATCTGTTGTTTCTGTCCTTTCTGTCTGCATGTCGGCGCTTAAAGCAGAAGAACCGGTAAAAGGCGGAACACTGATTTATCTCGACAAGCAGGTCCATACCAATCTTTATTCACCTCTTGCCGGTACCTACACAAATGGCGGAATTTTAAACCAGATCACCGATCGGTTGACCTATCAGAACCCGCAAACGCTTGAAATCGAACCATGGCTTGCCAAATCATGGTCGTTCAATGACGACAAAACGGTTTATGAATTCAAGTTGCGCGAAGGTGTCACTTTTTCTGACGGTACTCCGCTTGATGCTGCAATTGTTGCCAAAAACTTCGATACCTATGGCCTAGGCAATAAAGATTTGCATCAACCGGTTTCGGAAGTGGTCAACAATTACGATCATAGTGAAGTTGTTGATCCTTTGACTGTGCGGTTTTATTTCAAGCGTCCTTCACCGGGATTTCTACAGGCAACTTCAACAATCAATTCCGGAATTGTCTCACCGAAAACATTGGCTCTTTCCTTTGATGCTATGGGAAATGCAACCAAAATTATCGGCACGGGTCCATACTATGTTGAAAGTGAAACACTCGGCAAAGAAATCATTCTGAAAGTTCGCAAGGATTATAACTGGGCACCGGAAAAATCGGCGCATCAGGGGCGCGCTTATCTTGACGAATTGAAATATCTCACTGTTCCGGAAGACAGTGTGCGTATCGGTGCTTTGATTGCCGGACAAGCCAATTTTATCCGGCAGTTGCAGGCCTATGACGAAGAGCGTGTGAAAAAGTCGGGAAACATCGTCTATTCAGTGGGCACGCGCGGCATCAACAATTCTATTATGTTCCGCCCCGATAACGAGCTTGTCAGCGATTTGAAGGTAAGACAGGCACTCCGTTATGCCACCAACAGGCCGGAAATTCTCAAAACGCTTTATTCTTCGAATTATCCTTTAGCAACGTCGATTATGGCGCATAACGCTTTTGGTTACTCGGACCAAAGCGCAAAACTTCAATTCGATCAGTCAAAAGCCGAGGCGCTTCTTGACGAAGCCGGTTTCAAAAAGGGGCCGGACGGCATTCGTGAAAAAGACGGCAAGAAGCTTGTTCTTGGAGCTTATGAAGCCGTCCAGCAGCCACAAAGTAAAGCTATGCTGCAATTGATTGCCCAGCAATGGAAGCGCGTCGGCGTTATTTTGAATGTCAAAGCCTATGACGGAACCAATGCTGTGATTGACAATCTCGACCCGCAAAAAACACCGGTTATACCGCATATGGTCGGACGCGCCGATCCGGACGTGTTGAAAAGCCTGTTTTACCCTAAAAATCGTGATGCACTCTTACAAAAAGGTGGCTTGAGCGACAAAGTGGTTAGCTTCGTTGATGATAAGCTGAACAAGCAACTGGAAGATATTTCGGCAGAGACCGATCCGGTCAAACGCAATGCGGAACTCATTGCAGCAACCGATTATATTCTTGATCAGGCTTATGCCATTCCGATTTTTGAAGAACCGCAAGTTTATGGTGGCTCGTCGAAAGTCAAGGGTGTCGGTTTTGAATCTGTTGGTCGTCCGAGCTTCTATAACACCTGGATAGAAAAATAGCGGAATAATGAACAATAGGGCATTTCCGGATAGTTTTTCTAATGGAAACGCAACGCGCTCGTTGATCATTTTGCCGAAGGCGCAGTTTCAAACAAAACTTTCGGTAAAATGGCAATGTCGGCATCTTTGGTCGGAAATCTATTGTTCATTCTGTTCTTTTTAAAAGTCGGGTGTGTTTTTTCAAAAGACTTTCGCTGAGAATAAAAAGGCGAAAGCACGGGATCAGAAAAACCTGAAGGGTTTGATAATGCTCAAAATCGGTTTTTATCGTCTGTTACAAGCCTTTGTCGTGCTCTGGGCGGCATTTACTGCGACTTTTATTTTGTTGCAAATTCTTCCCGGTGACGCAATTCTAATCAAGTTTCTCAATCCGGAATATGGGTTGAATGCCAGCGAAATCGCCAATCTGCGCACGAATTACGGTATTGATGAACCAAAAATTATTCAATATTTCAAAACGATAGGCAACTTTCTAACCGGTGATCTGGGCTTTTCGGTACAAGCGGGTGTTCCGGTTTCCGATCTCATTAAAACAAATCTTCCTGCCACGCTGAAACTAGCCGGCTTGGGATTTTTGGTGGCACTTATTCTGGCTTTTTTGATTGCTTTATTGTTCAGTTTCTCACCGTTCCAAGGCTTAAGAAATTTGTTTTTCGCGCTTCCTGGTCTTTTCCTTGCTATTCCATTGTTCTGGCTTGGCATTGTATTTGTGCAAATATTTTCTTTTTATCTGGGGTGGATCTCTGTCATTGTTCCTGGTCCCATTGAAGCGATGATATTGCCGGTTGTGGCTTTAGCCATTCCGATTTCAGCGCCACTTGCACAAATTCTGATGCGCTCGCTTGATGAAATCGAGTTGAGCCCGTTTATTATGGTATTGAAATCCAAAGGTGCTTCGCATTTCCGTATTCTGGTTTGTCATTGCCTGCGCAATAGTGCACTTCCGGTTTTGACAATAGCGGGATTGCTGTTCGGAGAATTGATAAGCGGAGCGGTGGTGACTGAAACAGTCTTCGGTTTGAATGGCATCGGCAAAATAACCGAACAGGCTGTCCGTTCGCAGGATGTCAGCGTTCTTCAGGCCATTGTTGTGGTCTCGTCGGCCGCTTTCGTATTTATAAATCTTGTCATTGATCTGTTTTTTCCGCTGATCGACCCGCGACTGAGACAAAGAACCGGAGGCGATAGATGAGCAATAACACATTGACCGGCGTGTCGCATTTTCCGGAAAAGTCGGGGAGGCTTAAAATGGCATCGATAAAGCCCGGACTTGTTATCGCTTTCGCTATACTTATTATCGCGTTTCTGTTTGTCATCATGCCTTCGGTCTTTACCTCCTATAGTCCGATCGAAGAGGTGGGTGACCATCTGAGCGCCCCGAGTTTTGCTCATATTTTCGGGACGGATGAACTGGGACGCGATCTTTATGCACGCGTTGTTTATGGTGCCGTCCATTCATTAAGCGGGGCTCTGGCTGCGGTGCTTTTCGGTTTTGTTATCGGTGGTTTTCTTGGGCTTGTTTCGGGAAGTATCGGTGGCCTTGTTGACACGATTATCATGCGTGTTGTCGACGTGCTCTTATCCATACCATCTCTCCTTTTATCGTTGAGCGTCATTACCCTTACAGGTTTCGGGAGTTTACAAGTTGCTGTGGCTGTCGGGGTCACATCGGTGGCTGGATTTGCAAGGCTTATGCGAGCCGAGGTGTCGCGCATCAAGAGCCTTGATTATATTGAGGCGGCTTATGGTTCAGGGGCTACATTTTCTGCCGTTATCCGCCGGCATATTCTGCCCAATGCTTTTTATACTGTTGTCAGTTACGCTGCATTACAGTTTGGTCATGCCATATTACAAATTGCTACATTGGGATTTCTCGGCTACGGGGTCGAGCCGCCCACTCCCGAATGGGGACTTATTATCGCCGAAGGGCGCAATTATATTGCAACCGGTTGGTGGTTGACGACAATTCCCGGGCTTGTCACCATTGCTCTGGTTTTGAGTTTCAACCGCATCAGCCGCTTGTTCAGTGCGAAGGGCAGGTGGTAAAAATGTCACTTCTTGATGTTCAAAATCTGTCTGTTTCCTATTTTGATAATGGACGCTGGAACGAAGTCACGCATAATGTCTCTTTCAAGCTCGAAAGTGGCGAGGCGTTGGCTCTTGTTGGCGAGTCCGGTTCCGGAAAAACGACAACCGCGCAAGCAATACTCGGACTTCTGCAACAAAATGCACGTATCGAGAATGGAAAAATTTTCCTGAATGGAGAAGATCTCGGGCGTTTTTCAAAATCGCGCCTTGAGGCTTTGCGCGGTAAAGTCATGAGTCTTATTCCGCAAGACCCGTCTTCTTCTCTTGATCCGCTTATGAAAATCGGTAACCAGATCGGCGAAATTTTTCGGATTCATAAAGCTTGTCCGCCGCGTCAAATCAAATCGCGAGTGGTCGAACTTTTACGCGAAGTAGGGCTTGATGAACCGGAATTGCGAGCCGAACAATATCCGCATGAATTGTCGGGCGGAATGCGCCAACGTGTTCTGATTGCCATAGCAATTGCACTAAAACCCCAACTCATTATTGCTGATGAGCCTACTTCCGCACTTGATGTAACAGTGCAGAAGCGCATTCTCGATCTTATTGACGATATCCGATTGAATTCCGGAGCGTCGCTCCTCATGGTCACGCATGATCTTGGAGTCGCATCCGACAGGGCTGACAAGATTATTGTCATGAATGAGGGGCGTGTTGAAGAGGCGGGAGAAAGCCAGATTGTTCTCTCATCTCCGAGGCAGGATTATACCAAAAAACTGGTCGCCAATGATCCGTCTTTGACACTTGTTTCGCCACGCCCCAAGAGATCGGGTGACGGAAAAACAATTGTCGAGGTGAAAAACCTTGTCATTGATTATGCGGGGAAACAATCATTCCGTGCCGTTGAGAACCTTTCCTTCAAGGTCAATCGTGGAACAACCCATGCAATTGTGGGAGAATCCGGCTCCGGAAAAACAAGCACTATCCGCGCACTTTGCGGTTTTATCAGACCTGGTGGTGGAACAATTACGATAGACGGTAGCGATATGATGCATCTCAAGGGCGAGGAATTGCGCAATTTCCGCCGCCGTATCCAGCTTGTCTCGCAAAACCCGTTCGGCTCGCTTGACCCCCATTATACGATTGGTAAAATTATTGAAGAACCTTTGCTGAACTATCCCCATGAGGATAAGTCGAAGAGGCGCGCCCGCGTTATGGAGCTTCTCGATCAGGTGGAATTGCCAAAAAGCGTATTTGACCGGCTGCCGCGAGGGCTTTCAGGTGGTCAACGCCAACGTGTGGCTATTGCCCGTGCTTTGGTTCTCAATCCCGATATTGTTGTTCTGGACGAAGCAGTCTCGGCACTCGATGTCACTGTCCAGGCACAAATATTGGCGCTGCTCGAACGTTTACAAAACGACTATAATCTTACCTATATTTTTGTCAGCCACGATTTGTCTGTCGTTCGCCAGATATCCGATAGTGTAACAGTGCTCAAACATGGTCACGAGGTGGAAAGCGGAGAGGTTGAAGAAATATTCACTCATCCGCGCGAAACTTATACAAGAGAACTGATTGCAGCTATTCCGGGTAAGAAAAATGCACTTCACCAATCGCTTTTGGGAGCACAATTATAATTTGGTCCAACGAATAGATGTTTTCCGTTTTGGTAAAAGATTAAACTCGAAATTGATTAAACTTGCGATTGATTAAACCGGCAATTGATTAAAAATGTGATCGGGAAATAGAAAACGGACTTTCAAAAAAACGTCCTTATCAAATCTTGTCAGGTTGCAATGTGTTTTTTTGAGGGGCTTTTGAAACAGGAAATTTCGCTGCCCGAAAAAAGCATTTTCCATCGATGAAACTTTAAGAAATTAAATCACCGCATAAGAATTTAGCCGTTAGCCTGTAACGCGAAAGGTAACAAAGCATATTTCTATTGAAAGTTGCTGAAAATAACGAATTGTCGGAGTTATTATAGAGTCGCCAAAGCTGAACCTGATGTCCTCATGATCATTTTTGCTTCAACGCTTTTTACAAAAACAAGATAAATATTTCATATTTTTGTATGAAATTTTCGCCATTCTAACGTTTTTGTGAAAGCCTGTCGCCCGAATGGGCCGGAAGAAAAATCGAAAAAACAAATAAGACAATTACCTAAAATACTGATTTTTATGTAATTTTCTGTAAAAATGGAGAACAGGAAAAGGTTCGTTTTGCCAGGATTTTTACCGAAATATTAAGATTTTTATTTCAAGAAATCCCGTAAAATGCGTGCTTGAGATAATTATTTTTCTCCTTTTTAGAATAAAAATTTAAAATTTTTGTTAAAAATTCGCAGATGTGAACGATCCCCTATTTGAAACATGAAAGGTAAGGCGCTATAACAAATCGTCTGCAAACGGCATGGGCATAATGCGTTATCCGTTATGCGGATAGAAAGTAATATAGCTAAAACGCTGTGTAAAATTGCTGCGCCGGGGGTGGTTTGGTCGCGCACCCTTTGCCGCGTTGAAGGTATTTTGCAAAATTTTCATTACCTTCGGGTATCTAGTTGTCTAAGGAAGTTTTTCAATGAAAAGATGTATGTCTGTCTTGGCTCTTTCTCTGCCACTGACGGCCTTCGCGCTATCACCTGCTGCGTTTGCTGCAAGTGGTGAAAAGACCTCTTCGCAATCTCCTCAATCTTTGTCGGTCGAGATATATCGGGCAACAGAGAATGGGCTGGGACATCAAATGGGGAATGTTACTATTACCGAAAGTCCGTACGGTCTCGTCTTTACGCCGGATTTAAAAGAATTGAAGCCGGGTCTTTACGGATTTCATATCCACACAAATCCTGACTGTGGCTTGATCAGTAGAAATGGCAAATTCGAGATTGCCGGTCGTGCCGGTGGACATCTTGACCCCAAGGAGACAAACCAACATTCCACACCATGGGATGACAAAGGGCATCTCGGTGACTTGCCGCCTCTTTATGTAGACGAAAATGGCAATGCCACACTTCCGGTTCTGGCACCGAAATTGAAAAAGCTTTCCGACGTGCGTGGGCATTCGATTATGGTTCATGCCGGACATGACAATTACTCCGATCATCCGGAACCGTTTGGCGGCGGTGGAGCACGCTTCGGTTGTGGCGTTATCCGTTAAATTAGCTCTTTAAAAGAAAGGCTCCGAAATGAGGGAGCCTTTTTTATTGGTCGTTTAACGGAACAACTGAATAATGAATTCGGCTCTATCGGATATTGCCTGAGCGAACCGGCTTAACATGACCGATCCGGCTCTATTAATAATGAGTTTTTTCAATCAGTGGTTTTTTGCGCTCTTACTCTTTTCACTTTTACTCTTTGCATCGGCAGGATGAGCTCTTTTAGCCGGTTGTTTCTATCTATGTGAAAGAAATTATGTAGTGGTAATCCTGAAAACAGGCATAGACATTAAAAATACGTGTTTTTTACATTTCTTCCGCAAATCCATGCGGGTTTTCTTCAAAAGGCTTTTATGCCCATTCGGTAAATGACTGTTGACGAACCGGTGTCTCCTATTCTCATAGGGCATGAACGCACCAGCCTATCGTACAAATTGTATCGGCTTTCTAGCTCAATTTCCGTGAAGCTTTCAAATGATTTGCTTTCGAATAAGGCTTAGAGAGAGGAGCTTTATAATAAACTCTTTTGGAACATAGTTGCGCTCATCCCGTTTAATACAGCAATCGAAAAGAAAACCGGAAGGGCTCGAATAATGCGGGACTGGGCACTTAAAGCTTTGGCAGACAACAAAGCCTCAACGAGAACAGTTATTTTCGAAAAAAGAAAGGAAAACGATGGGCGTTTACATGGGACGTGACTTATTTTCTGCGTCCACGCAAATGCGTGAATTGCGTGAACGTGCCGGCTTGTCCATGGAAGAAATGGCAAAAAGTCTGGGCGTTGATGGCAAAGCTACGATTGAACTTTATGAAGATGAAGAAAAATTTTCACGAGATTATTTCCCGATCGCCCTCACAGAAAAATTGGCCCGTATATTGATCGGTTTGGGCAAGCCGTCAATTCGCTCGGACGAGGTTTGGGCATTGGCATTGCCTGATGCGCGTACAAGACTTCTTGTAAATCGCAGGGAAGCCCATAATGAAAGCGTCACGGTACGGATACCGCCGGAAATGGTCACAGGCCAATTGGCGGCCAATATCATGCAGATGGCGGAACACGGAAAAACAGAAAAGAGCAAAGCCGAGCCAGTGAAACAATCGCCAGAGCAGGCTGCAAAAAAAGCTGATAACAGGGTCCGTTGCGAAAAAGTTGAAGCGATAGATAAAAATGAGGAACACTCTATAAAACATTCAAGAGAAAATGCCATGAAAACACAATATCAACCGGTTCTTATAGATGAACCATTTGAAGCATATGAGGAAAATCGTTTCGCCAGTGTGGAAGATAGTCTCGTAGATTTCGAACAAAATCGGCTGCTACCGGTTTATGGGCAAGAGGTTGCCGGTGAGCATGGTGAATTCGACCTTGATGGAAACATATTGTTTGAAGTCGGTTGTCCGCCACAACTCAATCAATCGATCAATGCTTATGCGCTGGAAGTATCAGGCGAAACCATGTGGCCACGTTATCAAGATGGAGAAATTGTCTTTTGTGATCCGTTGCGGCGTGTCAAAAAGGGTGACTTTGTTGTTGCACAAGTGCTTGAAGACGACAATTCAAAGGCGCCGAAAGCATTTGTCAAAATGTTTTCCCATCACAACGATAAAGAGTTGGTTCTCGAACAGTTCAATCCGCCACAAAAACTGGTTTTCCCTCATGATAAGGTGCTGTCGGTTCACAAAATTACTTTTTCCGGATCATCTTCCGGAGAAGCACTTTAACAACTTGATATTTCCGGTTCGAAATACGGTCGGAAAACAAGGCTGAAGGTCAGTCGAGACCTTCAGCCTTTCTATCATCCACAATCTTTCAAAGAGCCATTGCTCAATGTTTTTATTCCTTTTTCCCCGTAAGATATCAAGGCACTAACAAGCGATAGCTAAAGTGAAAGGTTTTTCATTACTCTACACATGATATGGTATTGAAACAAAAATCATTTTTAACTAATTGAAATTAAAAGGTATTTTAAAGTTAATATAAAATAAACAATGAGTTGACAAAATGATTCAACAATAAAGCGCTTCTCTTTGTTTAAACACGTAAATTTATGCTCAAGCGTTGATTGCCGGAATTTCGGAAAAGAACGCTGATCTATTGAAAATATTCCCCGTAAAAGCTGACCACATTTGGTAGTGAAAAACAGCCGGATCTTGTCTTTCCGATATGGGCGGGATTTTGTATCTGCTCTGATTGAAGGGGGTTTATATCCGAACACTTTTCGTAAAGGACGTGGATTTTGCCGGTTATCGTTCCGGTGAATTCGATCAATCGGCCGGTAAATATTTTTACGTATTAGTCTTCACCATACATAATCAAGTTTTGGAATTTTTGTGCAGTGAGCCGAACTCCGGTTTGAAACAGGGTAATGCATGAAAAATCTGACAAATTTAGAGACAGTAGATTTAAAGACAACAGAACCATCACAACCATGTTCGAAATTTATGGCAGCCAATGTTGAAAACGATGGCATCATATCGGCAGATTCTCATCTAAATATTCTGTCGACAAATGTTATTTTGAAATGCCAATTGCAATGATTGGTCATGTTTTTATCGGAAAAGTCGGCAAAGTCTTTCAAGGCTCAAGGGATTTATTACGGCAAAGCTGCAACAGACAAGTGTGTGATGCGCCGAATAGACCGACGGGAGATGCCGTGTGACAATGGGCAAAGGTCTTTGACTGCCATGAAAATAGTTCATTCATTTTCTGATTGGTAGTCTTTTACGTTTTGGCCGAAAGCTGCTAATTCCGGTCATTATTATTGTTTTTATCAAGAAAAATCTGTTCGTCAGGGCTGGTCTTGCGGCCAACAATTTTGTTGCGTTGAGGAAAGCGACCGAATTGCCTGATGATGTCGCAATGAATTTCGGCACTCTGCAACAAGGTTTCATTTTTTAGTGCGGTAAACAGTTCTATACTTTTTTCCTGATCGGCAATTTTTTCCGAATGTTCAAAAGGCATGTAAAGAAAGCCGCGTAATTCGGGAGCAATTCTTTGATCGGTCTGTTTTTCAAGAGCAAGCTGTGCGATTTTACGGGCATCATTATCGCTGCAATATGCTCTGGGGTCATCACGGAACATGTAGCGGGGAAATTGATCCAATATGATCGTTAGAGCCAGAAGACCTTCATCGCTTTCCAGCCAATGTTTCAGGCGTCCCGAAAGAGCAGCACGCCAAAGTGTCAGAAAATTCTCGCGTATGAGCGCGTCAAATTGTTCGTCCTGACCAAACCATTTATCTTTTCCGGCATCAAGCCAAAAGGAAATAATCTCACCCGGTGTAATTTGTAGTTTACCCATTGACGCGCCCCCCGAACGTTGGGTCTTCTGAAATACTACATTGCCAATCTCTGTATTATGCATCCAATTTTCTTAAATTAAAAGACGATAAAACAGGTTTTATTATGGTATTTGTTGTTTATGGCTCGTAATTAACAATTTATAATAATTATAGACGGATTCATACAGCTTATCGTTTGCTTGTAGACTTATGAAAACAACAATTTGAGGCTATGACTCCAAATCAGATTCCTTTTTTCATGAATGGGTTGAATATCGATAAAGAGGTGTTGAATTATTGATTTCAGCTTTTGCTATTAAATCCTGCCAGAGCACATGAGTTTCATAAGCCTTTTGCTTTCCGATTATAATAAATGCGACCAAATCGATATTTTTCTTAATTTCGTTCTTTTATTTTTCCATGTGTTTACAATGAAATGCTATGATCATTCACGCCTTCACATGAGAGATCTTGATACAATCCTTGTCGAACGAGTTTCACCAAATTGACAGACGTTGCTTGCGTGAGAAAAAGAATTTTTCAAGCGAAAACTGCGCTTAAAACTTGAAGGTGACGAAGCGCCTATGGGTTATCCGGCTTGAGATTAAAAAACCGAAAGATTGGAAAATGTTTTGAAATGAGTCCCGATTTTTTTTAACAGGGGAAAAAACCTGAAAGGGAAAAAGCGTGAGAGAAAAAACATAAGCGAAAGAAATGTCGGACGATTATTATAATGCTATGTTTTTATATTTAACAGTTTGAAAAATAAGGGTTTTTAATTCTCTATCACGGTTTCGTGAGCACCCCACAGAGATGTGACTGGCATCATTGTCCAAGCGTTCTTAACTCCATTTCATAAAAGGGATTTCGAAAAGATGGTCGAAACAATCCCGAAATCGGAAAACCTGTTTTCAGATGGCAGTTTTCCGAAAAAAAGAAGAAGGAGAGTTTATTATGAAAAGATTAATGCTTGTTGCTGCTGCTTTGTTATTGGGTGCTAGCAGTGCTTTCGCTGGTAACGGTTTTGGCGATGGTAGCCGGGTTAACCACTATGTCATCGGTCAGTCTGGCAATGTTCCGAGTGATCAATTCAAAGGTAATAGTAAAGAAAAAGCCTACTTCTATCGTGGCGATGGTTCGGTTGAGGACTCCTACTATCCGGGGCGTCATCTGAACTCTCCTGTTTCCCGGCATGGTGTGAGTGATCAGGAAATGCATAACTTTGGTGATGGTTCGCCAGTAAATCATAATATGTAATTTCATCATCGTTACGATTTTTGAAAACCCGGAGGGAACCCCTCCGGGTTTTTGTTTGCGATTTTGTCATTTGGCCGTTACAACATACCAAATTATTGAAAAACGAACGGGAGATCTACAAAATGCCGAAAGTTCTGATATTGGGTGCAGGTGGTATCGGCGGCTATTTTGGTGGTCGTCTGGTAGAGGCGGGAAAAGACGTTACTTTTCTGGTTCGCCCGAAAAGGCAACATATACTTGCCGAGCATGGCTTGCGTATTGAAAGTCCAGCCGGTAACGTAACCGAGCAAGTCAATACTGTTACGGATGGAGAACTTTCCGTTCAAATTGCACAAGGCAAAGTTTATGACTATGTCTTTCTCACGGCAAAAGCCTATGATCTTGAGAGTGCAATCAACTCGATACGCCCTGCAATGGGCAAAAACACCGTTCTTATACCAGCCTTGAATGGCATGGCCCATATTGATCGTCTGAATAATGAATTCGATCATAATAATGTCATGGCGGGTTCGGTTATCATTCAATCAACACTCACAGCAGATGGAGTTGTGTTGCACTTGAATGAGGATGCATTTGGTGTTTTCGGTCCTCAACAAGGTGGAGAAGACCAGCGTGCGGCGCTTTTTGCAAGCCTGTTCGACAAAGCCAAAGGGGTGGACGTGCGCGCGGTACCGAACGCCATGCAGCGCATGTGGGACAAGTGGGTCCGTCTTGCTACGCTTGCCGGAATGACGTGTTTGATGCGAGCCAATGTCGGTGAAATCAATCGTGCTCCGGGCGGACAAGAAGCTATGATGGATTTTCTGAACAAAAATAGCCAGATAGCAAAGGCTGCCGGCTTTCCTCTTCACGAGGGGGCAAGCAACAATATTGGTATTTTTTTCAAAGATACCCATTCTTTGGCAACCGCATCCATGTTGCGCGATATTGAAGGAGGCCACCCGACAGAAGGTGATCACATTTTGGGCGATTTGTTAAATCGCGCAAAACGTTTCGGTATTCCACATCCTCTTCTTTCTCTGGCTTATACCAATGTCAAAGCCTATGAAGAGCGGCGTTTATCGGGGCGTGACCAAAAAAAATAGCAAATATGAAAGTCACCTAAAATACAAGCTGAAGATTGGTGGCGTTTCTATTCAGGACAAAAAGTCCGAAAATTGTTGTCGACTTTTGCAATGCCAAAGGCGATTGCTTTTTGCCGACCACCCAAATCTCTATTCCGGTTCACGAAGACTGCTTCAATTCGAAATTGCTTGAATTCGAAAATATCGGATAGGGTAGGTTTTTAACCGGTGGCAAGATTATCGACCGGAAGGATGCTCTTTCAAAGTGCAAAAACGCCGCTATGCGAAACTCAAAAATGACGTCGGAAAAAACGTGAAAGTCACTATGTCGGCGAAAGAAAAGTGGAAATCCGGACACAGAAACCCGTGCAGGGCAGCAAAAAAGGAGCGGCTAAGAAATCGCTACCCCTTTTAAATTCAATCTGTCTATCAAATATCAGGGCAAGGTTTCACGATGCCAATCGATTGATAGTTGCTCTTTGAATGCAAAACGTAAAATATGTTGGTCAAAAATCCCCTCGATCTTGATTGCTTCAAATTCGTTAGGAGTCGTAATCTGCACGACCAGCGATGCTTTTTCAGCAAACATATCAACACTCACATCATCCGAAAAAGGAATATGGGCTTCCTTTTCCGAAAATGTCGTATCGGGAAATTTATGACTCCAATGTTTTGCAAGTTGTTGGAGATATTTGCTGGCATTCTCGGTTTCGATAATAGCGCGGGAGCGGATTGTCATTGTGTGGTCCTTCAATTTCGCTTGTCGGTAATGATGCATAGATAGGAATTCCAACCGGATTGAGCTATAGGCTTTCTCAAAAAAACAACCGTATCACTATCAATCCTCTTGGCTGCTGTCCGGCCTGACTTGCCTGATGTTGATGGGAAAGAAATAGACAAAGGCATTTGTTCTTATCTTAATAACACAAAGAAAAGTCGAAAAACAAAACCGGCTTCAAGGCATAGCACCTCTTGCCGGTTTTGAATGACGAATATTATCTATTCGGTCTTTCGTTATTCGTTAACAGATAAACAGTTTATTCGGCAGGCTTGAATTCTGCTTCAATAATCAGATTGACGTCGTCGCTCAACGGTCCTTCAAGCTCGCTTACGCCGAATTCGCTACGCTTGATGACTGTTTTTGCCGAAAAGCCGAGGGCCGGTTTTTTTGTTATCGGATGGGAAGCGATGGTACCGTTTAACGTGACATCAAGTACAACGGGCTTGGTCACACCGTGAAACGTCAGATTGCCGGTAACCTGACCGGTTTTTTCGCCTGTCAATTTGATTGCTGTAGATTGGAAAGTAATAGTGGAGAATTTTTCTGCATCAAAAAACATCTCGCCAGCAATCTCTTCGTTAAATTCGTTAGGCGTTTTGGGATAATTTGTATCAACCGATTTCGGATCGATCGTAACATGCAAAACCGATTTTTCGACATCGTTGGCATCAAGATCGAGTTTTGCTTCGATTTTGTCAAAACGACCATAATAATTGGAAAGGCCGAAATGTTTGATGCTCCACAACAGATTTGTGTGGGCATCATCCGATACATAAGCACCCGTCGGAATATCGAGCTTTGCTGCCTCGGCTGCAAAAGTTCCGAAAAAAACACTTGGAACTGTCATCATAACAGCAATGATTGTTTTCTTGATAAACATAGTCTCGTCTCCGTAAATGTGAAATGTCTTATTCCAGATATTCAAATATTCAGATATTCTAGCGTTTTTGAAATAAGTGGGAAGTGCCGACAACAAAGACAGAATGTTAACAGATCATTGACAACATGAATACCATATCAGCATATTTATTTTAGCTTAGGATTATATTCACACATCTGAAAAATAACGTAGTAATCCAAGAAAAAATAACGTAGCAATTTATATTTCTGTTAAATTATATTTTTAAGAATAATATAATCATGTAAATAAATTTATGTTTTGAATGTTGAAAATAATTTTTAAAAATAAATTACAGTAATAAATTTATTTAAAAATTAAAATGAAATTTTTTTATTTTAAACATTATTATAACGTGAAATATGGAACACTATTTTTTGAAATTCGGTTTCATTTAACAGAAAAATTCAATTTCAATCTATATTTTAGTTTGAATCCGCTTCCGGATATCATTTGTAACAGTGATCTTGTGTTCAAGAAAATACCGCGCTTGACGGGGTCTATAAGCATGAGAAGGTCATACCATTCGAGGAAGCGATTTTTTAGAAAACTATTTGCTCCGCATCAGAGATGAAGCAAATTATGCTAGCGTCATTGAGGCTATCGTTTTATTCTTCAGGGAATTTAACAGATAAAGGAAATTATCTTTTCAAGAGAAGCTGTTAACCTTTTTCCGATTGTCGGTAAAAGCCCCTTGCGTTTTCACTCTTATGTTTCCATATAGGATTTGTTTGAGGACTATTAGTCCTGAACCGGTAAACGCCAAGAGCCTTTCAAGGCTGCTTAAAAGAGGAAATAGGATGAGCGTTTTACGCTATTTTACCGGCGCTTTTATTTTTACAGTTGTCGGTCTGAGCCTCGGCATGTGGCTCGGCTATGTCGAAACAGGTTCGACAAGTGGCATATTCGAATATCTGTTTATTTGTTGTGTGCTTGGCGTTTTGGAAATTTCGCTTTCATTCGACAATTCCATTATCAATGCGCGTATCTTGCGTGATATGAGCCCGGTTTGGGAACATCGCTTTCTTACCTGGGGCATTGTTATTGCGGTTTTCGGAATGCGGGTGATCTTTCCATTGACTGTGGTGGCTTTTGCCGCGTGGATCAGCCCCTTGCAGGCACTGAAACTCGCCATATGGGAGCCGCAACATTACGCTGAAATCATGACAGACGCGCATGTCGGTATAGCCGCATTTGGTGGTACTTTTCTTTTTATGGTGGGGCTTAAATATTTTTTTGATCCGGAAAAGGATACGCACTGGATTTTATTTCTTGAAGGGCGCGCCAAAAAATATGCGTCAATCCACGGTATCCAGATTGCTATTACACTTGTTCTTGTGCTCATTTTTTCCAGCCTCGTAAAACCGGAAGATGACCATACATTTCTGGTTTCGGCAATTTATGGCTTGCTTGCATTCATCGCAGTTGAAGGCTTGGGCGTTTTGATGGATGCACGAAAACACACGATGGAAAATGTGTACAAGGGAGGTGTCGGTGCCTTTGTCTATCTTGAAGTGTTGGATGCGAGCTTTTCGTTTGATGGTGTAATCGGCGCTTTTGCGCTTTCCACCAATCTTTTTGTTATTGCAATCGGTCTCGGGATTGGTGCCTTCTATGTTCGTTCAATGACAATTCTTCTTGTCGATAAAGGGACACTTGCACAATATCGCTATCTGGAACACGGCGCTTTTTATGCCATTCTGGTACTGGCTTTTATCATGTATTTGCAGACGATTATTCACATACCGGAAGTCGTTACGGGCGTTATCGGAATGGTGTTCATTCTGACCGCTCTTTATTCTTCTATCCGGTTCAATCGTAATCATCCCGATTGGCATCTGAATATTCCGAAAGATTAGACGCGCCGGAAAGTTTGTGCGCATTTGTACCACTGCCAAACTGCTTTTGACAATCAAAGAGAGGTCATTTGGCTTTCGTTTGGGGCAAGCGCTTCATATAAATCTGTTGCGTTTCGTTCAAGACATCGTCCAGTCTTTTTCCACTCATCCAGACATTTAATGATTCCGGCGGAGTTAACCCGTCTTCAAGGCGGTCGTCAGGTCGAAAGCTGCCGACAATTGTCGTGACCGGAATAACACCGGCCCAAATCCGGGTGGCATAATCTTCCTCGTTATCGTGAGGTTCCAACGGGCAGCATTTCCGCCATTCAAACAAGATCGTCAAAAAGAACAGGAATGCTCAGAAAAAAAGGGTGGAAAGCGGAGAAGCGGCAAATCTCATGCATCTCAACCCGCCACGACAAGGACTTCATTTAGCTCTCATACTTGATAAAAATATCAACGATGTAGCATTGGAGCCCAAATTGCATAAAGCCGGTTTTGCCGTTCGCGCAATCTCGCACTATTGCCGGAATAGTCGCGAGAACGGCCTGATTATGGGATATTGCGGCTTTTCGCCCGAACTTTATGAACAAGCAGGCGGGACCATTTCTCATATAGTTGCCAATGAAGTAAAATATAATATTTATAATTAATAACAAAATTGTTTCTATATTTGATTATTATTTAAAAAAATAATAATAGTTATATTCAATATTAAAATAATATTTATATTTATAGAAATGAAGGAAATAATGACAATTTTTAAATTTCCTTAAAAATGATATTTCGAAAAGTTTAAAGAGAAAGATCAATTGAACATTTAAAAAATAAAATAAATTCAATGAGAGAGTATTCTAACCTCGACATTAGGGTGTTCGTTTTAGATCGGTTTTTGCCCAAAAGCGGATAATTTATTTTTTGCTTGTCCTATAACTACATGAAATGAATTTTCGCCTTAAAGAACAATATTGTTTATGAGCAGTTTCCTACGCTCAAATAACAAAACGGAAGAGTGGGAGAATAAAAATTCGAAAAAAGAAAATTCAGTATCATTCAAAGAATAAAGCCAATCGAATAAATTGAAGGTTATTTCATTCGATTACTCAAAAAATAGAAAGAATATGCTTATTCAAACGACGTTTGATAAATCGGCAAAATTATCATTTTTCCCGTTTTATATTTAAAAGTAGAGAAAACGTCTTGTCATAACTATAAAAATTAATTTCAAAATTATTGCACTTTCATAGCTTGTTTGTCGGCGGCATATCATCCTTCATTTTTGTAACAAACTCTCTTTGTGGAACGGGCTCGGCTTCAGGTGCCGGAGAGGGATTTTCCGGTATGAAAGAAGGGGGAACCTCTGGTAGCGGCGCGGGATGTTGAGCGGGAGCGGGATTACGAGGGGCAGTGGGCAAAGGCTTATTATCGGGTAAATGCGTATCCCGAGATGATGGTGTGATGGTGTCTGCCGACGCAAAACAATAAAATTCACGACCAATAATGATGAATATCAGGCCGGTAAATAGCAGAAATCCTAAAATCATATAAATCCACGTGAAATCGGGGGATGTGCCTATCAAAAAACAGCGCCTCTGCAAGGGCCTCTGAACTGCCAGTAATAACGAATGAACCTGCAACAGGCGCTAAAAGCACCATAATAACGCCGATTCCTCCTAAAACAGTAAATTTTTGCCGTATCAATGTTCCAGTCAGCTTGTACATTTCAACTTTATACCGATTATGTTTTTTCGAAGGTGAACGGGTTAAAAATATATAAATTAAATAAACAAGATAACCGATGAATACTAACAGGAAGAAAAAAACCAGAAAATGTATTGGAAACACTTCGAATTTTCCCTAAAAAGCTTTATAGAACAAGATATATTATACTTTTTGATTATGTCCAGATAACCGTAGAATATCGATAAATAAAATTGGTAAACATGCAAATTGGCGATAAGGGGGGGCACAGGTTTTTGTATTCTATCACATAGCCAAAACCGGAGTTAGGTTTCAACAAGCGAAAACTCTGTTGGCAAGCAGGCTTTAGCAAATTTGAAAACCGCCAATCAAGAGCTCTAAAATGACAGTTATAAGAACAATGTTGCGTTGTTAAAATCATGCATCGGGAAATCCAATATTATCGCGGGTGAGACTATAATGGCTTTAGAAGAATTTGTTTTCTCAAGATTTCCATACAAAACCGGGATCACGGAAAAGCAGAAAAATAACCTGATAGATTACTCCCAACATGCGACGTTAGCAAAAATTCATGGCGAATTGAACAAGAGCTAAGAGAGCCGAAAGAAAGGCAATGAGCCTCTTTGTTTTTCAAGCTTTTAACTTCTCCGAATTCAAATTTCTCTATTCGAATTTTTCTCCGAATTATGCGAATTTAGCTTTTGTACGGCGTTCCAAATGAAACTTTTTGATTGATAGGATTGATCAAGTGGCTTTCAGAACTTCACCATGAAAGAAAATCAAAAAAACAAAAAAGCAGGTTGTTTCAATTCCAAAATGGTAAAAAGATGTTTGGCTCCGGAAAAACTCGAAAACAGTGATTGCTATGGAAATGCGAAAGGTAAGCTCGATAAGGTTTTTAACAGTTTCAGCCACATGTAACCATGCGCTTCATGGACACTTGCGGTTTTCAATGCTATTCAGTTGCGCGTAGTATCGGAACAAAGTTATATAAATGAAACTATCTGTCGTTATTCCCTGTCGTAATGAAGCTGAAAATCTGGCCTTTTTGCTTGATGAAGTCGATAATGCCATGCAAGGCCGCGATTACGAGATTCTGGTTGTGGACGATGGTTCGAGTGATGATACACCTCAGGTTTTATATAAGCGCATGAGTGAAGGTAAGCCCTTGCGCCATATCCGGCATGACCGTTCTGCCGGACAAAGTGCGGCGGTGCGTTCGGGTGTTTTTGCCGCCACCGGCGATATTGTTCTGACGATTGATGGAGATGGACAGAACAATCCGGTCTATTTACCGAAGCTTGCCGACGCGCTTATTGCAGCAGGGCCGGAATATGGTCTTGCAGCGGGGCAACGTTTGAAACGTACCGATACAAAATTGAAACAGCTTTCCTCGAAACTTGCCAATAAATTGCGGCAGGCAATTTTGAAAGACAATACGCGTGATTCAGGATGCGGGTTGAAAGCAATTCGCACCGATCTATTTCGACAATTGCCATTCTTTGATGGTTGGCATCGTTATCTTCCGGCGCTGGTTCTGCGGGAAGGTTACAAAACCGCGCATATTGATGTGATTGATCGCCAGCGTGCCCATGGGCATTCCAATTACGGCATTCTTGATCGCGGGCTTCGGGGAATATTGGATCTTTATGGTGTCTGGTGGCTGCGCCGTAGACGCAAAGTTGTTCCCAAGGTAACAGAAATTAGTGCTCGGAGCGAAAAATGAGCGATTTATTCTCACAATTTGCCCAATGGCTCCATGATGTCTTTGTTGCCCAGTGGGATGGCTGGATTGTGCTGGGTTTTGTCGCGCAGGCGCTTTTTATGATGCGTTTCGTTGTGCAGTGGCTTGCCTCGGAAAAAGCAAAGAAAAGCGTTATGCCGGTTGCTTTCTGGTTTTTCTCGCTCGGTGGGGGAGTTCTTTTATTCATCTATGCAATTCGGCAGAAGGATCCGGTATTTATTGCCGGTCAGGGGTTGGGCCTGATTGTTTATATCCGCAATCTTTCCTTGATCTATCGGGAAAAGAAACACAAACATATGACGGAATGATTTGAACTTCAGTACCAAAAGCTGAAAGTTTTTAATGCGCCTTTTCCGTGAAACGTAAAAAAACTTCTTATGATAAGCGGGCAAGCGGCCTTTATTCTTTTTGCCCTTTATTCTTTTTACAAAGAGCGGACAGCAGCCCCTTCTAGAGTGGACAACACTGTTTGTGGTGTCGGGCGCAAGTCAAGTAAGACAAGACAAGCGAAATATAAGTCAGGGGAGATAGAGGTAGGAAACGATACGTTTGACGTCGCTTCCGCCAATAAAACCAACTTTCACTTCGCCGGTTTTGCCGACGACAGGTAAACCGGCTTCAATGAGAGCATCGCGCAAATCTTCAGGCAATTTTCCATTGCCGGGCCACAAAACCATAAGTGGCGTTACGAGTTTTTCGCTAATAAATGGAGAACCGACGTGAAGAGTTTTGAGCGTCGGGTCAATCAAACGTAGGTTTCCCGGTAATTGGGGATGGCGCGCGAAGACCATTTTGAACGGGCCTTCCGTGCGAAGTGCCCGATCAAGTTTTTTATAATCAAAGAGCTGTTCGGGCGGGTCAAAACGATTATAGGCAGTCGCTATGTTGATATAGAGAATAAAAGGTACAACCAATGCTGCGATCGCTCCTATCAGACCGAAAGCGCGCACATATTTTAAAGAATAACACAGTCGCGAGAGGACGAGTGTGAAATAGGCAGGCGCGAGGAAAAGCAGAGGTTGCAGCCAACGATCTTTAACATTGGTAATACCGAGCACGAGAACAAGTGCAAGAACGAGCAAAATTCCGAAAAGCAGGATATGATAAACAAGATGCTCGGCCCTGTTTTCTTCTCTGGTTGTCAATTGTGATACTTTTGAATTGGAGAAGCTGTGTAAGCCGGCAAGGATGAGGGCAAGAATAAGGGCAACGGACACAAATCCCAATGAGGCAACAAAGAAGTCGGCCAATCCGCTCAGACGATCGGAAAAAAAGTTTCCTGTTTTTCCCATAGCAAGCTTATTGGCGCGTGCAACCACACTGGCGGGATGAGCAAACATATAGATGAAGGCAGGCGCGATTGCCACACAAGTCGTCAGAATAGCTAAAGGAAAATAGCGATTTTTCAAAGCGTAACGAAATTCGCGCGTTAGAACCGTGCCGCAGAAAAGTGCTACGAGAAAAAGTGTGCCATTGTATTTCCCTAAAATTGCAGTAGCAGAGGCAAGTCCAAGAATGATCGCGCGGGAAAAAGACGGTTTACGTATGAAAAAACAAAATGCGGCAAATGAATAGGCAGATCCTGCCGTGCCCATGATGGAGTGGGTGAGAGCGCGTTGTGATTCCCATCCAATCTGCGGAAGCAGAAACATTGCAAGCATGGATGCTCCGGCAACAACTGGGCGGACATCAAGGAGTCTGAGGCCAAGATAAACACCAAGAAAAGTTGTGGCAAGCAGACCGAATTTGATCACTTGTAACAAGTAGAAATGAAGTCCGAAGACTTGCTCCACCCCATAAGCAATCCATGTATAGAGTGGTGGTTGGGAGCCGCCATAGCCCCAATTCCAGTAACTGATATTGGAGGCAAGCTCGGCATCATCAAGGCCGGCGCCTTGTGAAAAAACAGTTACAAAGAAAGTTTCGAACGCAAAATAGAGTATGATGAAGCAAACGGCCGCACTGCCGTAATCCGGTTTATATTTTGCCATTAGCCCCATCCTTACATTTCACAATTCAACAGTGAGTTTTGTTATAAAACTTCAAATATAATTGCCTAACCGAACGCGCAATAGGGCCGGTTATGGATAACAACAGAAACCTGATCAACGGCCAATGGATATATAGTCCAGATCTATATCTTGAAATTCTTCCTTTTTATAGATATTGCGCAAATCTATAATTTTCCCCTGAGGCATAAGTTCGGCGAGTTTTTTCAGGTTAAGTGCGCGATAGGCATTCCATTCTGTAATAATTGTGAGTACGCCGGCGCCTTTTGCAGCTTCATAGGGAGAGGAACACCAGACAATATTATCCAGAACTTTTTTGGCCTGTTCTTCACCTTCCGGATCATGGGCACGTATCGTCAAGCCGGCCTCCTGCAAAACTTTGATAATGCTCAAAGCAGGGGATTCCCGTATGTCATCGGTATTGGGTTTGAATGTTACACCAAGGACGGCGACTGTATCGGTGTTTTTTTCTTTAGCGGCTTTGATAATGCGTTCACCCATTTTTATCTTACGTTCTTCGTTGATTGAAATAACTGTTTCAATCAATTGTTGGGGGGCATTGTAATGAAGGCCGGTTGCTGCAAAGGCGCGCGTATCTTTTGGAAAACACGAGCCACCAAAACCGGGACCAGCATGTAAAAATTTGGAACCGATACGTTTATCCATGCCGATTGCCTGAGCGACTTCCTGAATATTGCCGCCGGTTTTTTCGCATAAATCGGCAACCTGATTGATAAAAGTGACCTTCATTGCAAGGAAGGCATTGGCCGCATATTTTATCAGTTCGGCATTTTCGAGCGAGGTAATGACCAGTGGCGTTTCCCTTAAGTAAAGCGGCCGATAAAGCCTGCGCATTGTTTCGCGTCCGCGTTCATCTTCGACGCCCACAACAACCCGGTCAGGGCGCATAAAGTCTTCAATAGCCGAACCTTCACGTAAAAACTCGGGGTTGGAGACCATTGAAAAATGGATATCCGGACGCAATTTTTCTATACGTTTACGAATGCGCGAATTGGTGCCGACAACAACAGTCGATTTAATGACAATAACTGCACCATCCTTCATAGCATGAGCTACCTGATCGGCAGCCTGTTCTATAAAGTGTAAATCTGCTTCACCATCGCCGCGACGCGATGGCGTGCCAACGGCCAGAAAAATGACATCAGCTTCTTTGACGCTATTTTCAAGATCGATTGAAAAAGACAGACGTTGTTCTTTGATGTTTCTGACCATCATCTCGTCCAGTCCGGGTTCAAAAATAGTCGCTTCCCCTTTGTTCAATCGGGCAATAATATCAGGATTGGCGTCAACACAGGTCACATCAAATCCGAATTCGGCGAAACAAACACCTGAAACCAGCCCGACATAACCGCTACCGATCATGGTAATTTTCATCAAAGTCTTCCTTGCAAAATATTGTTCTTGTTTGATATGACTGTTTTCCTGTGACTGCAACTGTCACTTGGGGAATTAAGGGGAGAAAAAATGGCTACAGAGGCACTTATTGTTGTTGATGTACAGAATGATTTTTTACCCGGTGGTGCACTCGCTGTTCCCGAAGGTGATCTTATTCTTCCAACTGTTCAAGCGCTGATGGTGCGCTTCGACCATGTTATCCTTACTCAGGATTGGCATCCGCAAAACCATCAAAGTTTTGCGTCGAACCATTCGGGTTTTTCTGCCTATGACACAATAACAGTCGATTATGGCCCGCAAACACTTTGGCCGGATCATTGCGTCCAAGGGTCGGATGGTGCAGCGCTTCACGGGTCTTTGCCTGTGGATAAGGCAGAAATGATTATTCGCAAGGGGATGAATCCGGAAATTGACAGTTATTCGGCTTTTTTTGAAAATGATCGTAAAACCCCGACAGGGTTGCGCGGCTATCTGAAGGAACGTGGCATTAACAAACTTACATTCTGCGGCCTTGCAACCGATTTTTGTGTGGCTTATTCAGCGCTGGACGCCAAAAATTGTGGCTTTGAAGTGTCAGTAGCGCTTGCTGCCTGTGCCGGTATTGATCTCAACGGCTCGCTTGATCTTATGCTGAAAACCATGAATGATTCCGGTGTCAAACTGTTAATGGGCGCTCTTTAAGAAAAAATTCCGGATAAATTCTTCCGGCCTTTATTCCATTTTAGGGTTCGTTTCGGTCAGGGTAAAATAGAAATGTTTTTGCTCTGAAACAAGTTATCGTTTAGGCGCAATTTTACTGGTGAGCTACACAATGTGGCTTCACATATGATTTTCAAATCATCTATAAGGTTTAAAAAATTCACCTCGTTGCAATAAGGTACTTGATGCATGTGGTCTAGTTCTTTGGCAATATTCGGGTCTAAAGGTCTTAAAAAACAAAGAAAATTTATGATAAATGTATGTATTTCTTACATTTATTGAAATTATAAAAAGACGAATGCCATAAAATTGCTAATAATCATAATTTATAATATAATAATAAATGCATTTATGAAAAATGCTATCGGGTAGTCGGCTGACATGATGACAGTACATGCCATTTCAAGGTTTGTAACATGATAAATACTTCATATACAAAATATACAAATATTTCACCCCGACAGATGACCGAGGCAAATTCTCGAACGTCAACTTTTACGAAAGCTGATGCGTCCGGGCAAAAAGAAGAAGCTAAACCCGTAAAATTTAATTTGACCTCTGATCCGAAGTCGTTTGAAGGTCTTTCACGAGAGGATTTAGCCTCTATTCTTCTCAATGAAGATGGATTGTATAATGAGGAAGATAAAGCCAATGCTACCTTCTTTCTTGAGAAGCAAACGCTTGATGCTTTTTGGGCTGAATACAATAAATCAGGTGATTATGCTGCTGCACAAGAAGCCAGTATAAAGTCATTGGATAAGGCAGGGGTGAAGGAAAAGCAGACATTTCTTTGGAATGATAAACGAGCGCATATCGTGTCTGATTATGAAGCTTCAGCCAGACGCAACGGAGTTGCGGCAAAGAATTTCGATATTGATAGTGAACTCTATAATTTGCTTAAAAATGTCCATGACCGGATCAACGAGGAATCACGACTGGCATACACGAATGGCAAAGACTTCCCGAACTATCTTGAAGATCATGACTATCTATCAATTAGAAAACAGTATGAGTCAGAAATGAAAACGGGGTTTTCCTTTAAAGTCTAACCCCGTTTCCGGTTATCAATTCAAACTGTAGGTCATATCTGCGCTGAAATTGTCCGTTCAATCAGAATCGGCGGAAGAAATGCGGCCTGAACACTGACTGGAACGACCGTTCATGAAAACAACGGTTGGTACGTTTTATCGCTTGCCTTGTCCTGTGAAATGTCCTTGGCTTCAAGTATGTTTGTTTTCATCTCAGGAAAAGAGCGAAATGAAGATAACGGTGACGAGCTTAGATATTTCCGTTCATTCAGACAATGATCTTGCAGTTTTCTTAACTTCTCGGAAGTCTCCTTTCACAACGCTTCAAGATCGTTTGCTCGAAATTTCCGGCGGCATCAATCCGTTCACGATTGGTCGAAAACTGCTTTTCCTCATAGGCAAGTTCGACGATCTTTCTGAAAACCGGATCAAGAATCTTCTGATCTTCGGCCGATCTTTCCTTTAATCCGTTAAGAACAAGAGTTGTTGCTTTATCAATAGGAACACCGCTTTGGCGAACCATCATGACCGTACGACCTAATCCCGCCAAATCGCTACATTTTACGTTCGTTTCCTGAGCGAACAGATTTGTTTGAAAAAAAACAATTATGATGAGTGCAGCAATAAAGCGCATCAAATTCTCCTCATTTATATCTAGCGAGCTTAACATTTGCGATACCGCAATAAAGCCCGCTCGTCCAACACAAAGTTGACAATTAAAAGCTGCCCGATTTTAAAACTTGTCCGAGTTTAAAAGGGAGGGCGAGTTGACAAAATCACTAATTTCGCGAGGGGACGTTTTGTCGGTGAGCCAAAAAATATTCTTCGACAATCCGAAAAGTTGCGGCGGTAACTTATCCGGAAAAGACAGCCAATCACCGATTGTGAGAGCGTAGTAATCGGCAACCGATAAAATGTCACGTAAGCGTCGCATCATAAGCGGGCTGAAAACATCTGACCCCATGCGTCGCTTTTCATTCTTTAACATTAGTCGCAATAGCAACAAACGCCAGTAACTATAACTCTTCTGTTTATCAAGAACGAGTCTTATCGAATGTCCGCGAGTGAATGTGTGAATTGCCCATAAGCCCAATGGGAAGGGGGCGTATATAACTATGTTTCTGTCATCCGGAGCATTTTGCAGCTTCAATTTACGGTTAATCCGATAAACTGTTTTATCTACTGTGGCGAGTGAAGCGGACATTTCAAACAAACAATCGGGTACAAGCAAGGTGTTTTTTGCTTCGAAAAAAACGTCTGCGTTACCGTTCCGGTCAAAAATGACCGGTTTTTTTCGGGGCTGTGACTGGCTTTTCTGTAAGGATTTTTCAGTCATTGGTTTAAAACTGGAAGGGTCTCCCGTTGCTTGGTATTTTTACTTGCGTCAGTGAGTGAAATAAAGCAGTATTGTTTCATGTTAATATCAAAAATATGAAAAGTTGGTAGAATTTTTCAACTTTTAAATCAATACGGGGAGCAAACACTTGAAAAGTGTTTTGCTTATTGCCAGAGGGGAAGCCGAGTGACGAAAAAATTCGCACTCGGCTTTAATCATTCCGGAATGCGAGATCATCGCCACCCCAGTTCAAAAGCTCTGTTTGCCAATTTGAAGCCGTGCATCATGGGCTTATCAAGTAAACAGATTGCACATAATTTGATGACCTTAGTTATTAAACAGAACTTGGAAACAAGTTTTGGCTTTTAAAATTGTTTGCTTCTTTAATTTTGTTTTGCTTTTTTAATTTCGTTCTGCCGGGGCTAAAGATTGCTGCTGCTAAACATTGCAGCGGCTAAAGATTGCCGAGACCAACTCTTTCGGTTAAAAGATCAGAAAAGAATTTGTTTTGAACGCATTTCCGCAGGAAATGTCGATGAAGGCGTTTCATGAAGCGCAGTAATCAAGGAATGGAAAATATATGGCGCGGCAATTTATCTATCACATGGCTGGTCTGAGCAAATCCTACGGCAATAAAAAGATTTTGGACAATATCAATCTGTCTTTTTATCCGGATGCAAAAATAGGTATTCTGGGGCCGAATGGTGCCGGTAAGTCGACAATTTTGCGGATTATGGCAGGCATTGACAAGGAATTCACCGGTGAAGCCTGGCTTGCAGAGGGAGCAACCTGCGGATATTTGCCGCAAGAGCCGGCGCTTGATCTGTCAAAAGATGTGCGCGGCAATGTGATGGAAGGTGTTGCCGATAAAAAGGCAATTCTTGACCGCTATAATGAATTGATGATGAATTATTCTGATGAAACCGCTGATGAAGGTGCAAAACTTCAGGACATCATCGATAGTCAAAACCTTTGGGATCTCGATTCGCAGGTAGAAATGGCAATGGATGCATTGCGCTGCCCGCCTGCAGATGCCGATGTTTCAAAATTGTCGGGTGGTGAAAAACGCCGTGTCGCTTTATGTAAATTGCTGCTGCAACAGCCTGATCTACTTTTGCTTGACGAGCCGACCAACCATCTTGATGCCGAAACGACAGCATGGCTTGAAAAGCATTTGCGCGAATATCCGGGGGCTGTTCTCATCATCACCCACGACCGTTATTTCCTAGATCACGTCACCGGCTGGATTCTGGAGCTTGATCGTGGACATGGCATACCTTACGAGGGCAACTATTCGGCTTATCTGGAAGCCAAAGCCAAGCGCCTTGCACAGGAAGGCCGTGAAGAAGCTGCCCGCCAGAAAGCTTTGACGCGTGAACAGGAATGGATTGCATCAAGCCCGAAGGCCCGTCAGGCAAAGTCGAAAGCGCGTATCAAGGCTTATGATGAATTGGTCAAGGCGGCCAATGATCGTCGCCCCGGTGAAGCGCAAATTATTATTCCGGTTGGCGAGAGACTGGGGCAGGTTGTTATTGAAGTAGAACATTTGACCAAAGGGTTCGGCGAACATGTCTTGATTGACGATCTTTCTTTCAAATTGCCGGCTGGTGGTATTGTCGGGGTGATCGGCCCCAACGGTGCCGGTAAAACAACTTTGTTCAAAATGCTGACCGGTCAGGAAAAACCGGATTCGGGAACAATTCGTATCGGTGACACAGTGAAAATGAGCTATGTTGACCAAAGCCGTGACGCACTTGATCCGGATAAAACAGTCTGGGAAGAAATTTCCGGCGGTAACGACATCATCAAACTCGGCAAATACGAGATGAACAGCCGTGCCTATTGCGGTGCGTTCAACTTCAAGGGAAGCGACCAGCAACAAAAGGTTGGCAATCTTTCGGGCGGTCAGAGAAATCGCGTGCATCTTGCAAAACTTCTGAAAGAAGGCGGCAATGTGCTATTGCTTGACGAGCCAACCAATGATCTGGACACCGAAACGTTGGCAGCACTTGAAGAGGCACTCGAAAATTTTGCCGGTTGCGCAGTTGTTATCAGTCACGATCGTATGTTTCTTGACCGTCTGGCAACGCATATGCTGGCTTTCGAGGGAGATAGCCATGTTGAATGGTTTGAAGGCAATTTTGAAGATTACGAGGCCGATAAGATACGCCGTCTTGGACCTGAATCGGTCAATCCGAAACGGGTTACCTATAAACGTTTAACGCGTTAACTTGATCGTTCCGGTCAATACCGTGGCGAGAAACCTGTTTTCCAATTTGAAATTACTAAAAAGCGGAGCTGACCTCCGCTTTTTTATGAAGTTAAAATTTTTTATAAAATATCATCTGATGATTGCTTAAGAGGGCGCATTGCTTCAGGCCGTATTCACGACAATGGTCATGGGAAGGGGAAATAACCGTCAGATATGACAGAGAAAAGCCACTGGTAATGAGCACCGCACTTAACCAGCGAGCTTGTCTGATTGTAATATCCTTGCTTTGTCAGATGGATGAGAAGGCGCAAAAATCTTCAAAGAACAGACGGAGCACATCGTTCGAGCGGCAAGTCTATTAGGCAATTGGTCAAATAACGTCCATGGCAATGACCGGAAAGCGGTATTTTTTAAGCAGGGTAGCATATTCAGCCGCGATGGCATAGCGCTCAAACCGGATAGGCCTTATAGCCTTACAAAGATTGACGACATGAGAAGACTATGTGAAAAATCATATAAGCGGGATGGCAGGATAGAAAGAATTTTTGACTTTATGGGTGTCTTGAACCCGAAAAGTGATAAACTTATCTCACTGCACAGATGAGACAATGGAGAATACCGATGCAAGATTGGTCAGCAAAACAATATTTGAAATTCGAGGATGAACGTTTGAGGCCGGTACATGACCTCGCTAATGCTGTCCCTCTGAAAGAGGTTAAAAACATTGTCGATCTCGGTTGTGGTCCTGGTACCTCTACCGAAGTTTTGTGTGAACACTGGCCAAAGGCAAAAATAACCGGTTTTGACTCTTCTCCAGATATGATTGCCAATGCCAAGAAACGTTTGCCAAAGATTGAATTTACAGTTCAAGATATCGAAAAATGGTCGCCGGATGCAGATGTTGACCTGTTGTTTTCGAATGCAGTCTTCCAATGGTTGCCTGATCATATCGAACAGATGAAGCGCCTCGTATCATCTATGAAAAACGGTGCGGCGCTTGCCGTACAAATGCCGGACAATTTGTTCGAGCCGCTTCACCGTGCAATGATTCACGTGGCGGAAGACAAAAGGTGGAATGATCGCATCGGTTCGGTGGCACGCGAAAAATTGCCGAATGTCTCGGTCTATTATGACGCATTAAAACCGCTTGTCCATTATATCGATCTCTGGCAGACAATCTATAACCCGATTATGGAAAATCACGAAGCAATTGTTGACTGGGTTAAAGGTGCAGCTTTACGGCCATTTTTGGCACCACTTAACGAGCAAGAAAAACAGGATTATCTGGCACTTTATCTGGAACGCATCAAAAAACTCTATCCGACGCAATATGACGGCAAAGTGCTGTTACGCTTTCCCCGCCTGTTTTTGGTTTTGGTGAAATAAAGGTCAAGATCAAAATCTGCGTGTTGCTATCATGAAGCGAATTGAAAGAGCCATATATGTTATGGCTCTTTTTATTTTCCAGTTTTCCGGACAAGCTCACATCGGGATGGGATTAAATAATTTTTCGGATTAAAACCGTTTCACGAGATTTGTCGCGAAGATTTCCCAATGGCGTCTGCCACATCTGTTCAAATCAATATAGATGATAGTGAAGAGGCTCGCTATTCATCGGCGAAAACCAGTTAAAAACAACTATGCTCAATTATATTCCAATTGTGTCACCTTAATCTAATAGGAGAACACAATGCCCGATTAAAGATGCAATCAATGGAAAATTTCTTTTAATCTCGACCGTTAACACGCTTTATCAACAAAGAGCGCTTATCTTTTATAGCTTAATAGTTTTTTATATTCTAAAAAATATTTTATTTTTAAATATATATCAATTAAATAATATTTTATGTTATTAATATTATAATATAATAATTAATAGTTTTATATAAACGTAATTTACCTATTAATATAATATAATTTTTTATACATTTTAATGGAATTAATTTGATAAATCGAACTATGAAATAATGAAATAGCAAATCAAAAATCGGATTTGGGGCGGACGTGGAAGCAATTGCCATAATAAACGGGAAGACGATTTTTAACGGTGTTTTTAACCACCAATTGATTCGTCTTGACCGCGTTAGTGTTTTTGAAGTTTTCGGGGTTGAAATTTGCTCACTAAAAGCGGCGCACCACTTCATTTACTGTTGCATAATTGTCTTTCTACGCGGAAAAGTTGTCTTTAAAGAGCTTAAATAGCTTTAAAAATGGTGGTTATAATCTGAAAATACTTTTTATTATGTTAACTATCTATTAACCACGTTGTACGAAAAAATACGCACATTATGGCGTTTCGCAATCACGAGGTTTCTAGACTGAAAATGAAATATTTCTGGCAGCAAAAATTAGGGCTTGCAGCAATTCTGGGTGTTTTGGGAGTAGGTCTTGTCGGATGTGCGACAACGCCACCACCGACGGTTTCGTCAGATAACAGTGTCAAAGCCGCGCCTTCAAAACCGGTCGTGACATCAACTTTGCTTGGTACACAATCGGTTTATGACCGGTATGAGCAAACTCCTGACGAACCATTCAAGATTCCGCCGGTCACAGTCAAGATACCGGAACAGTTCGAACGCACAGTTGTGTCTTATCCGAGTGACGAGATACCGGGTACGATTATCGTAGAACCGGAAAACCATTATCTCTATCTTATTACCGGTAACGGACAGGCGATCCGTTATGGCGTTGGTGTCGGTGCTGCCGGTCTCGGTTTTCAAGGTGAAGCTAAAATACGTTTCAAGCGTAAATGGCCGCGCTGGATTCCTACAGCCGATATGGTGCAGCGTAAACCGCAGCAATATAAACGCTTCGCTGACGGGGTACCAGGAGGATTACACAGCCCGTTGGGTGCCCGCGCGCTCTATCTTTTCCAAGGAAACAACGACACCTATTTCCGTATACATGGGACGACGCAACCATCAAGCATTGGCAAAAATGTTTCGGCAGGATGTATCCGCATGCTGAATAAAGATGTTGTCGATCTTTTTGAGCGCGTCGATGTTGGTTCGAAAGTGATTGTCCGTTAATTTTTAACGACAAATGTTTCATTCGAAAGGGCGGCTTTACCGCCCTTTTCTTTACCGGCCTCAGTTGTTTTTTGAAACGCGCGCAATCGGTCGGAAAGCTGATATTTTTGACCGGTGAAACCATGAGGGCGGATTCTCAAGCTTTAATAGCCTCGCTTATTATCTTTGACAGGGGAATTGAAAAATCACGATGCGATCAGGAAAGGAGCGATGAACCCGCATTATCGTGTGATACACGTATCCCCAATGAAAGTTGCTCATATCGCTTAAATCGTTTAGGCGGTTCTTATGATTTGTCATCCACGTCGACAAAACGCGTTGCCCGCCACTCGGTCAGTTTTTCGTTAATATCGTCAATGACAAAAAAACGCGCCGAATCCTTGTCATAACCTTCATCACGCAATTTATCATAATCGGTATAGGTATGGCGGATATAGGCAACGATCGAGAGCCACACAGCAATGGAGGGAGGAAGATGTCTCAAATGTGCGCTTAAAGCGGCAGACCGGATAGGTTCGCTATCAGCATAGGGAGCTTGCGGTATCAGCAGGGTCAATTCCTTTAAAACAGCGCGTTGTCTCTTTGTTGTCATAGACAAATAAAAAATTGAACTCGTTTTTTTGTCAAACAGATTTTTATTGTTCTCAAGTTTATGAGCTTGGATGTAAAAACAGCGGAAAAATCAAAGACAATTGCGGTTTTTCATCAATGGAATGGAGAGATTTGCGCTTCTGCATATTGGTTCAACAGCAAATTCTTTTCCTTGAAATAATAGTCCGCTCATTTAAAAATCTATGATGAAACGGCAACCGCCCTTACGGCTGTCAAACGGAATTTGCCACATTAAAGTCTCCGGTTAGATCGGCGGGCGGTTCTTGAAATCAGACAAGAAAATTTATTATCGCAAACACTCGAGAACTTCATTTTTCGTCGGGTACAGTTTTTCCTGCCCATCCGGCTCCGTTCACGTCACAGAGAGATATTCCGGTTATAGGCCAAGGTCCGGTTCGACATCAGACATGTCCAAACGCTTGAATATATGCGTGAAGGGGGAAATTTTTGGTGTTTGTGGGCATAAGTCATCTCTCTGCTTGACATTTGCAAAATATATAAAGATATCTTTATATCTATAGGAGTGGAGACACAGTTATGGTGCGCCAATTGGCATTGAACGAAATGGTAGACGTATTGAAGGCGGTTGCTGAAACAACGCGTTTGCGCATTTTGTTTTTATTGGACAAGGGCGATTTGACAGTTTCCGATCTTACCAAAATTCTCGGGCAATCCCAGCCACGCGTTTCCCGAAATTTGCGTCTGTTAACGGAGGCTCGCCTGATCGAGCGTTATCAGGAAGGCGCATGGGCCTATTTTTCGTTGTCTTCATGTTCGTTACGGCGGGAAATGTTAAACACGGTGCTTGAGCATATTGATCGTCGGGACAATTTTATCGAAGGCGATATGGCAAGACTTGATGAAGTCAAAAAAGAAAGAAGCCGCGCTGCGGCTGCCTATTTTTCCAAAAATGCGCATGACTGGGATAAACTCAGATTGCTTCATGTACCCGACAACACTGTCGAACAAACCATGGTTGAACTGGTGGGAACAACGCCATTCCAATCCATGCTTGATATCGGCACCGGTACGGGTTCGTTATTGAAATTATTTTCTCCCCTTTATACGCGCGCCATCGGAATTGATAACAATCGTGATATGTTGGCTGTGGCACGCGTAAATCTGGATAAAGCCGGTATCTCGAATGCGCAGGTTAGACTAGGTGATGTGGCTAACTTGCCGGTCGAGAACGAAACGTTCAATCTCGTCACGATTTATCAGGTACTTCATTTCCTGTCGGATCCTGAAAGTGCAATTTTTGAAGCCGCGCGTGTCATGCGCCCCGGTGCGCGGCTCATTATTGTCGACTATGCTCCGCATGAACTTGAATATTTACGTGAAAAATATGCCCATATACGTATGGGATTTTCTGATTCCCAAATGGCAGACTGGCTTGATAAAGCCGGTTTGACATTCGAAAAAACTTTGAGTTTTCAACCCCGACAAAATGGCAATACAAAAGGCCTCACGATCAAGCTTTGGCTGGCCCGTGACCCGCGTTTGTTGATTGCCTGAAAAACAATAGCTTAACGGAGACCGCTTAATGTCTGCCCCATCACTGTCCCGCCGCCCCGATCTGGGCGACAACCTGAAGGTTTCATTCGAATTTTTCCCGCCAAAAACGGAGAAAATGGAAGAAATGCTTTGGCAAACGGTCAAGCGTCTTGCACCGTTAAAGCCTGAATTTGTTTCAGTAACTTACGGGGCAGGCGGCTCGACGCGCGAGAGAACCGGACGGACGGTTGAACGTATCATCAAGGAAACGCACCTTAATGCGGCCGCCCATTTGACATGTGTTGATGCAACACGTGAAGAAGTCGACGGTGTGGCACGTCAATTCGCCTCTATGGGCATTCATCATTTTGTTGCGTTGCGCGGTGATCCAAGCAACGGAGCAGGCGGGCGTTATCATCCCACTCCGGGAGGTTATGCCAATGCGGTTGAGCTCGTTGCCGGCTTGAAAGCAATTAATCCGGATTTTGAAATCACTGTTTCGGCTTATCCGGAAAAACATCCCGAAAGTCCCGATTTTGCAACCGATATTGATCTTTTGAAACGCAAAATAGACAATGGTGCAACAAAAGCCATTACCCAATGTTTTTTCGATAACCATTTTTATGAAGATTATATAGAAAGGGTGCGCAAAGCCGGCATTTATATTCCGATTTTGCCTGGCATTTTGCCAATTCATAATTTTTGGCAGGTTAAAAACTTCTGTGCACGCAACGGCACCCATATTCCCGATTGGCTGGCACAACGTTTTGAAGGATTGGAAGAAGACCAGAAAACGCATGATCTTGTAGCGGCCGCAGTTGCTGCCGAACAGGTGCTTGATCTTGTCGAACATGGTGTTGAAGATTTTCACTTCTATACACTTAATCGGGCCGATCTCGTCTATGCCATATGTTACCTTATTGGTATCAGACCTAAAAAAGAAACGGCAGAATTGTCGACTGGTGACTAGACATAGAGTGACAGGGGTCAAAGGCTTGCTCGTTGAGAAATAGTCACAATGGGCGAAAGACCGATTGTGCCCGTTTTCCTTAGCCCACTTCTTTTTTGATGAAGATGTTCACAATATTTCCGTGAGCGGCAAGCATGATCTTGTCCGGTAAGGCTTGTAGGGCGGAAAACATCAGGTTCTTCGGGCGCCGATTCTTCGCATTTTGTGTTTTTCTGTCATTGTAAAGACAAAAGAGGGCAATGGCGAAGGAAGGGCAAAGACCAAGAAGAACAAAGGTGGAGGTGGGGTCACCCACGAGCGAAACTCCATCTCCCTCCGGTAACCAAGCAAGTTTTGCGGCAGCGATTCGAATTGCCCGAAATGCAGGGTTAATTTTCCATGCAATATCTATTTTTCGTTATTATATGCTCCAATATAAGACAAAACTGACACGTTTTTATCATATTGAGTAAAATTATAGCAAAAATTTCCAGATTTTAAGCCGGTTTTCCAACCCTTGTATTGAGATCATCGCGAAGATCGTTCATATCAGAGAGGCATCGTTATCGAGGTGCAACAAATTGGTTAACAACCAGGGAGACCGAGACCCCCCGCAACGGATTTCCCTTGGTTGAGGCCCGACTGGAGCTTGCTCCAGTCGGGTTTTATTTTTTGAACTCCGCTTGGATAAATTTATCCTTTTGGCTTTTTGGATTATCCTTTGACGCTTTGAAAACTTCTCCCGCTTCTTGGAATTTGCTTTTGCAATATTTTGTTGCGTTCCATTATTGTCGCCAAGGTTCTTGAGATAGAACGACGTTTTTTCTTTTCTTGTGCTTTTTTAAGCATGGCATTTGATGTTTTATGGGCTTCAATCACGTCTATTTCAAAAATTGATTTTAAAAGGTTTTTTTGAAGTGCCGGAATCATGACCCGTTGTAAATGCGACTTTGTTAAAGTCTTTATGCTAGGACAATGGATAAATGCTTTTGTCAAAGCGGACAAATGACGTTTAAAAAAATAAAAGGTCATAAGTAAATTTCGTGTAAATTGTCGTGCAACCGGCCAACCGCTTAATGTATCTCTTCAAGAATGATAGAAATGATGTGTCTGGGCGAAAATGTTTGCATGATGAAGCGAAAAGGGGGCACATAATTCCGGAAATGAAGAGATGAAACCTTCAACTGGTGATCGAACAAATCCGGTCTCATCTGGAAAATGTTATTCCTTAAAAAGCGAACGACATAACAAAAACGGGCAGAAATGCCCGTTTTGCTATGGGGTGAATGCGCTATTTGTTTGGCCATGTGGAATATGGCTTCAAAGCCGGTCAAGCAATTCTTTTGTCGGCCATGAATCGGCAGGAAGTCCCAAACGGAGTTGTTCGGTTCGCACGGCGTCGCGTGTCAATATACCGTAAACGCCATCCACTTTGCCCATATCATAACCACGGGTTGTGAGCTTTTGTTGCAATTGCTTCATCTCTTCGGTGTTCAATCCCGGTTCGGGATGACCTAAATCAAAAGCCGGAGCACCGGCAAGACGTGAAGCGAAATAGGCAACGGTTGTTGCATAGACAATCGATTTATTCCATTCGACAAAAATATCGAAATTGTCATAGGCTAAAAATGCCGGTCCCTTTCGGCCCATTGGCAACATAAGCGAAGCATCCCCGTTATCGGGTCCTAACGGGCCATTGAGGCCGGTAACACCCCAACTGGTCCATTGTGAATGGGGTTTGCGATTTTGCCTGATGGCTTCTTGCCACGGCAGATCATCGCGCGTTAGGCGCACCTCTTCAAGCCACGGTTCACCGCGCCGCCATCCGAGATCGCTTAACATATGGGCAGCTGTCATGACAGCATCGGCAACAGACCCCTTAAGGTCGATTTTACCATCGCCATCGCCATCAACACCGCGTTCGAGATAATCCTTCGGCAAAAGTTGCATTTGACCGATTTCGCCAGCCCATGCGCCGGTCGTTTCGGCATTGACGACGCCCTGATCGAACAGTTTCAAAAGCGCAATCAATTGCGGGCGGAACAATTCCGGCCGTCTGCAATCATGGGAGAGGGTGAAAAGGGCATTCAACGTATCGAAATTGCCTTGCACTGCACCATAATCGGTTTCAAGCCCCCAAAAGGCTGCGATAACCGGTCCCGGAACCCCGTATTTTTCTTCCGCTTTTGCAAAAACATCGGAATATTTCTGCAAGTTTTCCTTACCCTTTTTCAAACGCGCTTCAGGGATGACGCGTTTTGAAAATTCCGCAAATGTGAGATTGAAAATGGCCTGCTTGTTATCACGCTCAATAACCTTTTGGTCTATCGTTGCTTTTTTGAGTTCGTCGATAGCGTGTTCGCTCACACCCGCTTTGCGGGCTTCATCGGCCACATTCTCTCTGAATGTTTCGATTGGCGTGCTGCAGGCCTCGCGTGCTACTTTGGTTGCGACATCATCTGTTTGTGGTGCCGTATCGGGTTCTTCTGCTTGTGAAAGCGGGCAGAAAACTGTCGCAAACAAGAATGTCGAAGCTGCCAGAATTGCCTGTCTTGTCTTGAACATTTATTCTCATTCCTGCACTTTATGATGTTTAAAATGTCTTGTACCATTTTTTAACAGAAATAAAGAGGCATGCGCATCTCATTTGTAAGTCAAAACAATAATTGCCTATTGTCTGACTGTTTTTTTATTTTCCGGAAACATATTTTTGCCATTCGTCGCGGCTGCCGTAAAAGACGTTGATGTCGGCATCACCCTTAATACCGGGAACACGCCCCGTTCCGGTATATTGCCAGAATGTCCACGGATGGGTGCCATATTTTTCTTGCGGATGACCGGCGACTGACCTCAGCCAGAATGAATAACCTTTGATTTGCGACAGGCCGTTCCGATCGAAGAAATCAACTGTCGTATAAATAATGGGTTTCTTGCCATAATATTTTTCAACAATGGAAAGGAAGACCTTCATTTCACTACGAACAGTCTCTGCCGGCGGCCGGATTTTGCATGTCGGAGAAGAATCATTCCACTCCATATCAAGAACCGGCGGCAGGGCTGTCGGGTCCTTCGGTACATTTCTGATATACCATTTGGCTTGTTCGGAAGCCGGACGACAATAATAGAAGAAGTGATAGGCGCCGCGTGGCATGCCGATTTCTTTTGTCCCATCCCAGTTGTGGAGAAAATTGTCGTCTACACGGTCGCCACCCTCTGTTGCTTTGATAAATGCAAAAGAAATGCCGCTATGTTTGACCGCTGCCCAGTCAACAGCCTGTTGATATTTCGAAACATCGGTTCCGTGAATCGGATAATGCCACGGGGTAAGCTCGGTCCAGTCATGAGGCTTGCGATCATCAAAGCGGGGGGCATTGATTGGTCCCTTGGGCGCTGTGCCGGATGGTGGCACAATATCACCAAGGTCATAGGACAAGGTGGTGCAGCTTGTAAGCAACAGAGCCGAAGCAATTGACGTGAATAAAGTGCGCGCCATTTTTTTAAAATTATCTTTGAACAACAATTCAACACCTATCGGGCTCTAAAATCACTGTTCACCATTGCTAAAAATAGTAAAAGAATGGCATATAAATAAAAACTTTTGGAAAAAATATGAAAAAACTTCGTTGGCGTCGCATCATTGGTCTTTTTATTCTCCTCATTCTCGTCATTGCCGGTTTGTGGTGGGGATATTCATATTTTTTCAGGGATTCCGGTGAAATAAACGGGGAAAAGAGCCTTCCTGAAGGTTCAGCCATAAGTTTGCCAAAAGTGCCGCTTACACCATCGGATATGACGGAGGCACAAAAACAGGATGTCATCAATAAATTGATGGAAGACGCAAAAGCATCTGCATTGCAAAGTGGCCAGAGTGAAGAACAGGCAGAAAATTTTGCGCGTGAAGCGGGGGAGGTTGCGCGTCAGGCGATGAATCGTCCTTCCACAGTTGACGGGGATAAAGCACAGTAACGATCAATTTCATTCTTATCGTTTTGCGATAACAGTAATCGACCTTGGCAAATTATCTGTTAATGTGACCGATCAAATAGAACAGGCTTATTAAATTCAAATTCAGGAAAACCGGATGCCTTCATTATGGACACGCATTGGCGAGCTTATTAACAACGTTGCTGGCGACGTGTTGAATGCTATTGTCGAACGTGTGCGTAGCTTCTTTGAAGGTGATCCTGAAACACGCAGACAAGTGGCCTTTTCTGTTGCCATGATTGCCTTATCGGCAAAAATGGCAAAAGCCGATGGCGTTGTAAGCGATGCTGAAGTCAAAGCATTTTATGAAATTTTTTCGGTTCCAGACCACGAGTTTCATAATGTCGAACGCCTGTATAATCTCGCCAAACAGGACATTGCCGGCTTTGATGTTTATGCGCGGCGGCTGTTCCGGCTTTGTCAGGAATCCGATTGTCAGGGACAATTATTGGAAGATGTTCTGGAAGGGCTTTTTTATATTGCAAAATCGGATGGCGTAATCCATCAGGACGAACTCGTTTTTTTGCGTGAAGTCTCCGATATTTTCGGTTTTTCTCAAGAGCAGTTCAGAGTAATCAGCGCACGCCACGCTGTTATCGGTGATAGTGATCCGTGGCTGGTTTTGGGCCTCAAAAAAGGTATAAGCTTCGAGGAAGCACGTAAACGCTACCATGATCTTGTGCGCGAACACCACCCCGATAGGGTTATGGCACGAGGATTACCGAAGGAATTTCTGGCTATTGCCAATGAGCGTCTGGCGGCTATTAATAACGCATGGGCTATCGTGCGTGAGGAGTTTGTTACGGCATGACAATGCAACAGTTCAAAGCTGATTATCAGGGAGCAATTGTGCGCCCTTCACCCAACTTTGAGGAGCGTAAAGACGGCGCCAAACCGCAATTTCTTATTCTCCATTACACAGGCATGGAAAACGCAGAAAGTGCCGAACAACTTTTATGTTCGCCGGAAGCAAAAGTTTCAGCCCATTATGTTGTGGAAGAAGACGGGAAAGTTGTTCAACTGGTTCAAGAGGCTTATCGCGCGTGGCACGCCGGTGAGAGTTTCTGGCGCGGTATTACGGATGTTAATTCCCATTCGATCGGCATTGAAATTGTCAATGGCGGACCTTTATTGAACTTTCCCGATTATCCGGAAAAGCAGATTGAGTCGGTCATCAAACTTTGCAAGTCGATCATTGAAAAATATTCGATTGAGCAGAGGAATGTGCTTGCCCATTCCGATATTGCTCCCCATCGCAAAACCGACCCGGGTGAAAAATTTCCTTGGGAGACACTTTTTAAGGCCGGTATTGGCCATTTCGTGCGTCCGGCCGCAATTTCCGGTGGGCGATTCATGACCAATGGCGAAAGCGGCAGACCGGTTGAAGCCTATCAGTCAATGCTGGCTCTTTATGGCTATGGCATTGATATTACAGGCTCTTTTGACGAACGCACGCAACTGGTGACCAAAGCCTTTCAACGCCATTTCAGACCGCAAAAGGTTGATGGTGTTGCGGATGTCTCAACCATCGACACACTTCATCGCCTGCTTGGCACGTTGAAAAGCCTCACCTGAAACGTAAAGTTTTTAAAAATATAATCGAAACAATTGAATGGCTATGCTTCAAGGGAGGTAGCCTGACTATATTTTTTAAAAATGGAGCGCTTTTTGCTCGTGTGTTTTTTAATTTGTTTATGATCTTGGCTGTTCAAATTGCAGGTCTTTTTTCTGATAGAAAATAAATTTGTCCTGATTATTCCGGAAAGGCGCCATTTACGGAAAATTTTTAAAGTTTTGTACTTCCAAGATTTTTATATGGGCAAGAATCGTCGGGCAACGGCTTTTCGGAACTTTATCTTGGTTGCGCAATTGCCCGATAAACGATCAATGGTTTGTTTGCTTTCAGCCAATCTTTCTTGGTGGATTTAAAAAACAGCTTAACCGATATTCAGGCCTAATTTTAAAATATGTAATGGACATTCAAGGGGCGGCACGGTTGGATTTTGTAATGTCATAAATTATGATTTTGCGTTGGAATCCTGTGTTATGGCATTTGCCCGTTATGCAATCGAGTGACCGGAACGACTTTTATTGCTTTCGGTTTTTCGGATTTTGTTTTTTCAGGCTTTCTTCAAAATAGAGCGTTGTTCCTTTCCGGAGCGGCTCGGGGAAGGGGGCGTCAATGAAGCAATTTTTAATGGTTTGCAGGCGTTTGTTTTTGTTTTATAAGCAGCCCGTCAGTTGGTCGGGCAGCCGCGCCTTCTCAATACCGAAAGGTGAAAGGTGAGGAAAGTCCGGGCTCCATGGAATAACGGTGCCGGATAACGTCCGGCGAGGGTAACCTCAGGGAAAGTGCCACAGAAATATACCGCCTGTTCATGCAGGTAAGGGTGAAAAGGCGGGGTAAGAGCCCACCGCGCATCCAGTAATGGATGTGGCAAGGTAAACCCCACCGGGAGCAAGACCGAATAGGAATGACACGCAAGCTTTGCTTGCAGCCGATTTCCGGGCCTGTCATTCGGGTAGGTTGCACGAGACGGGTGGTAACATCCGTACCAGATGAATGGCTGTCACGCGGAATTTTTAATCAAATTTCGTCATACAGAACCCGGCTTATAGACCAACTGACATTTTCCTTTGCATTTTTTACCTTTATAGAATTCACAAATATAAAATTCACAAATATTTTTATATGACCCCGATTGACGGGATAGATCGTTAGAGCTAATGCAAAGCATTCGCAATTAGAAAGTTTTGTTGCATGTCTCTTCAAGATGATAAATTCTCCCGTAAGTCCTCGCTCACCGAACGGACGTCGGAAGGCATTTCTGCAATGCTTGCCGGCAAGCGAAAGGGCGGACGTACATTTCTTCTCATGGTTGGGCCTGCCGTTATCGCCTCAATCGCCTATATGGATCCCGGTAATTTTGCGACCAATATTCAGGCCGGATCGGGCTATGGCTATACGTTGTTGTGGGTTGTGTTGCTCGCCAATCTTATTGCCATGCTGTTTCAGGCACTGTCGGCTAAAGTCGGCATTGTAACCGGCCGCAACCTTGCTGAACTCTGCCGCGACAATCTGTCAAAACCTGTTGTTGTGGCAATGTGGATTATCAGCGAAATCGCTGCAATGGCAACCGACCTTGCCGAATTCCTCGGTGGTGCTATCGGTCTTGCCTTGCTGTTCAATTTGCCGCTTATCGTCGGTATGATTATTACCGCGATTGTTACTTATGCGCTTCTGATGATTGATAGCCGCGGTTTCCGCCCGACAGAAATTCTGATCGGTATTCTGGTTTCGATTATCGGCCTTTGTTATCTGATTGAAATGGTGATCGCGCCGGTTGATTGGGAAGCTGCAGGTTTGCATCTTTTTACACCGGAAATGCCTGATGCCAACGCCTTGCTTATTTCCGTCGGTATTATCGGTGCTACCGTTATGCCGCATGCGCTTTACCTCCACTCCGGCCTGACACAGGCACGTGCCAAGGTCCAGAGTGACAAGGATCGCCGCCAGCTTGTTCGTTACTCAAACCGCGAAGTTATAGTTGCTCTTGCTATAGCCGGCATGGTCAATATGGCCATGGTTATTATGGCGGCAAGTACGTTTCATGGTGCGCATAACGACATTGCCGAAATCGATCAGGCCTATTACACATTGACACCGCTTCTCGGTATCGGTGCGGCAGGCGTTTTCCTTGTTTCGTTGATTGTTTCGGGTATTTCAAGTTCGGTTGTCGGCACTATGGCCGGACAAATGGTTATGCAAGGATTTGTCGGCTTCTACATACCGATATGGGTTCGCCGTTTGGTTACGATGATACCTGCCTTTATCGTTGTGGCACTCGGTGTCAACTCGACAGAAGCACTGGTTGTCAGTCAGGTTATTCTTTCAATATCACTACCTGTCCCTATGATTGCGCTTCTCTATTTTAGTGGTCGCAAATCCATTATGGGGCAATTTTCCAACGGAATTGTTACCCAGATTGTTGCCATTCTTTCGGCAATTGTTGTTTTGATACTGAATTTTGTCCTGCTCTTCATGACATTCGGTTTAATACCGGAAATTTCGTGAATGAGGGGTTCAATCCTAACACTTCGTTAAGCATAACTGTGCGATAAAGAAGATTGACGCATTTTGACCGATTGAAAGGTCAGGATGCGCCAATCAATTTTTAAACGTGCTGTTAAAAGATAACGATGCCAACTGTTAAGGATACCGGTTTTAAACGTCATATCCCTGTTTTACTTGAACCTGTTCTTGCGGGAATGGATGCTTGCGCCGGTAAAACAATTATCGACGGTACTTTTGGCGCAGGTGGCTATTCGCGCGCGCTCCTTGATAAAGGTGCCAATGTCATTGCACTTGATCGCGATCCGGAAGCGATCCGTGACGGCGAAGCTTTGGTTGAAGAATATCGCCCACGATTGAAGCTCGTTCATACAGAATTTTCCAATCTCGGCCACGTGACGGAAGATAAAGTTGACGGTGTTATTCTTGATATCGGCGTTTCGTCCATGCAGATTGACGAGGCAGAGCGCGGTTTCTCGTTCCAGAAAGACGGGCCGCTTGACATGCGTATGTCGGAAAAAGGTTTCAGCGCAGCCGATGTTGTGAACACCATGAAGGTGAATGACCTTACGCGTATTTTCGGTCTTCTCGGGGAAGAGCGCCATGCAGCAAGCATTGCCCGAATGATTGTCGAACGGCGCGAGAAAAAACCGTTTTTGCGTACCTCCGACCTTGCAGATGCTGTTGAAACATTGGTTGGGCGCAAACCCGGCGATCATATCCATCCGGCAACAAGAATTTTTCAGGCCTTGCGCATTTACGTTAATGACGAGCTTCAGGAATTGGCCAAAGCGCTTGAAGCTGGCGAAGCGGTTTTGAAACCCGGCGGGCGGCTTGGTGTTGTAACCTTCCATTCACTTGAAGATCGCATGGTCAAAAAGTTTTTCGCTCTCCGGTCAAAAGCGCGCGCGCAATCGCGCTATCTGCCGGTTCAAGAAACAGAAAAGCCAACATTCACTCTTAAAGTCAAAAGTGGAATTACCGCAGATAAAGCGGAGCTTGAAACCAATCCCCGTTCACGCTCTGCGCGTTTCCGTTTTGGCATCCGCACGGATGCCGACATAGCACCTCTTGATAAATCAATATTCGGTCTTCCTGAACTAGCCCGATTTGATGCCCGAAATGATGGTAATAGAAAATGACAGTTTTTCGTACATTTGATATGATTTTGGTGGCCATTATGATTTGTGCAGCCGGTATCACATACAAAGTGAAATACGACGCACTGAAACGCATTGGCGAAGTCCAGCGTATCGAACGACAAATTGTTGCCGAAAAAAACACCATCAACCTGCTGCATGCCGAATGGGCAATGATGATCGAGCCGGAACGTATGCAGGTTTTGGTCACCCGTTATCAGGATCAACTCGGATTGCAGGTAACCGACGCCCGCCAGATTATCAAATTGCAGGATATACCGGAACGTCTGCCAGACCAGATCGAAAATCTCATCAAGGATGACGAGCTTGAAGAAAAGAATTCGCTGCTTGCCCGCAACGGCAACGCGAATATCGACAATATCGCAACAGGAAGCGTTCGGCCATGAAGTTTATTCCGTTTTTGAAGCGTAAACCAAAGGCACCTCTCAATCGTTATGAAGAGTTGCAAAAGGCCGAATATCGTTCGCGCAGAACCCGCCGCCGCCTCATGGTGGTGGTGAGCTGTTTCCTGTGCGTTTATGCGGTGATTTTTGCCCGGCTTATCTATTTTGGTATCAAAGGCGGCGAGATTGAAGAAGCCTCCGGCCCTGCAGTCGAGCAATCTGCAGCCCGTCCCGATATTCTTGACCGTAACGGGCGGCTTCTTGCAACCGATTTGAAAACTTATTCGCTTTTTGCCGAACCGCGCCGCATCATTGATGTGGATGAAACAATCGAATTGATTTCAACGGTTCTCCCCAATCTTGATTGGCAGGAAACCTATAAAAAACTTAAAAAGAAAACCGGTTTTGCCTGGATTCAACGCGGGCTCACGCCAAGCCAGAAAGAGCAGATTATGGCACTTGGTATTCCCGGTGTCGGGTTTCGCACAGAAGTGCGCCGCTTCTATCCCGGCGGGCCAACAGCTTCCCATATTCTCGGCATGGTCAATGTCGACAATCAGGGTACGGCGGGAATGGAAAAATATATCGACAATGCCGGTTTAAGCGATTTGCGTGCAGCCGGACTTGCCGACGAAACGTCACTTGAACCGGTAAAACTTTCAATTGATATCCGTGTTCAGGCCATTATGCGTGATGTATTGGCGGACGCCATGCAAAGATATCAGGCAATTGCCGCCGGTGCGGTGGTTATCAATATCCACACCGGTGAAGTGCTTGCTATGGCTTCCATGCCCGATTTCGACCCCAACAATCCGGTCGATGCACTTAAGAAAGACCGCCTTAACCGGATGACAGCCGGTACATTTGAAATGGGGTCGACGATTAAAAGTTTTACCACCGCAATGGCGCTTGATTCGGGAAAATTCCAGTTGAATAGCGTTGTTGACGCGTCAAAGCCGCTCGCCGCAGGACGCGGACATTTCATCCGTGACTTCCACGGTAAATATCGCCCGTTAACAGCTTGGGAAATTTTCATCTTTTCTTCCAATATCGGTTCGGCAAAAGAAGCGCTGACAATCGGCATTGACGGGCACCGCGAATTTTTAAAAAGAATGGGACTTCTTGACCGTATGACGACAGAACTTCCGGAAGTTGCCCGCCCGGTCGAGCCGAGACGCTGGAAGACCGTCAATTCCATGACCATTGCCTTCGGCCATGGTATGATGACAACGCCATTGCAAACAGCGGTCGGTGCCAGTGCCTTGATGAATGGCGGCAGGCTTATCGAACCGACATTTTTGAAACGCACGGCCGAAGAGGCAGAAGAACATTCCAAACAGGTTGTTGCACCGGAAACGAGCCGCGATATGCGTTATCTTTATAAATTGAATGGCGATATAGGTTCGGGGCGCAGAGCCAAGGTTGAAGGTTATCGCGTTGGCGGAAAAACCGGTACTGCCGAAAAAGTCGAAAACGGCAAATATTCGAAAAACAAAAGGTTCAACGCCTTCCTTGCGTCATTCCCGATTGATGACCCGCAATATGTTGTTTTGACAATTATTGACGAACCTAAGGCAGAAGAAGGAAAATTCGGGGCAACAGCCGGTTTCAACGCTGCTCCGATGGTCGCAGAAATTATTCGCAGGTCTGCAACGTTTTTGGGTGTAAGACCGGACTTTAAAGAAGAATATGCTCCTGTACTTGCGTCTTCCGGCAATCAGAAATTGCCTGAAACGTCGTTTAATGACTAGTGGAAAAGGGGATAGCGCATGAAACTTGATCAACTGATAAGCGGTGTTCACCAGAAAACGATCGTGCCCTCTGTTGAAATTAAGGGCGTGACCGCCGATTCCAGAAAAGTTATGCCCGGTTTCCTTTTTGTCGCTCTCAAAGGGAATAAAGGCGATGGCGGCGTTTATGCCGAAGACGCAGCAAAACGGGGCGCCGTTGCTATTCTCACCGACCATGATTTTAAATTGACGAACAGCAATGTTCCAATTTTACGTGTAGCGGATGCACGTCATCAATTGGCACTCATTGCAGCACGTTTCTTCGGAAAACAACCCGAGACTGTTGTGGCTGTTACCGGCACAAGCGGTAAAACATCTGTCGCTTCATTTACGCGTCAGATATGGAAAGATGCCGGTTTTGCTGCCGCGACAATTGGAACAATCGGCGTAATTACGCCAGTGAAAAATGAATATGGTTCTTTGACCACGCCTGATCCGGTGAGGTTACAACAGATAATGGCCGAACTTGTTGATGAAGGTGTGACCCATGTTGCCATGGAAGCTTCCTCTCACGGTATAGATCAGCGCCGCCTCGATGGTGTCCATCTTGCTGCCGCCGCTTTTACCAATCTCGGGCGCGACCATATGGATTATCATCCCACTGTTGAGGATTATTTCAGAGCCAAAATGCGTCTCTTCGACACACTTTTGCCGAAAGATGCTCCTGCCGTCATTTTTGCCGATGACAAGTTTTCGGAAGCGGCAATCGAACATGTCAAACGTTCAAAACGGCAGGTTTTAACGGTCGGGCGTAAGGGTGATTTTATCAAATTGCGCCATATCGAGCACCAACGCTCGCGCCAATTTGTTGATTGCATTGTCGATAACGAGGTTTTCGAGTTCACGCTACCGCTGGCAGGAGACTTTCAGGTTTCCAATGCGCTTGTTGCAGCAGGTCTCACACTTGCAACAGGTGTGTCGGCTGCTGCTGTTTTTCGTGCACTTGAACGTTTGCAAGGAGCACCGGGGCGTCTTGAACTTGTGGGGACAACAAAAGACAAAGCGGCAATCTATGTTGATTATGCCCATAAACCGGAAGCGCTGGAACAGGTTTTGCTTGCTGTCAAAGCTTTTACCACCGGAAGAGTGGTTGTGGTGTTCGGCTGTGGTGGTGACCGTGACAAGGGTAAACGCCCGATTATGGGGAAAATCGCTACCAAATATGCCGATATTGTTATTGTGACCGATGATAATCCGCGCACCGAAAATGCCGCCGAAATCCGCAAAGAAATTATGGCAGCGGCAAGCGGCGCCAAAGAAATCGGGGATAGAAGAGAAGCCATCCGTTATGCCATTTCCCTGCTTCAAAGCGGCGATACATTGGTTGTTGCCGGAAAAGGGCATGAAAAAGGGCAGATTATCGGAACCGAAGTTCATCCTTTTTCTGACCATCAGGAAATAACGGAGGCCTTGGAAGGACAGCATAAATGAAGCCATTATGGACGAAAGCCGAGCTTGAAAAAGCAATTGATGGCGAGATCATCGGCAATTTGCCGGATGAATTATCAGGCGTTTCGATAGACAGCCGCACCGTAAAGCGGGGCGAAATCTTTTTCTGTATCAAGGGCGAAAAACTCGACGGCCATGATTTTGCGGCGAAAGCTGCCGAGGCTGGTGCAGGCTTGTTGATTATCGAAAAAGCCCACAAAGCGGATCTCCAAAAGCTTGGCGTAGCGATGATAGCGGTTAATGATGCGCTGAAGGCATTGGATGAGCTTGCAGTGGCAGCGCGGGCAAGATCAAGCGCAAAAATTATTGCTGTGACCGGATCTGTCGGCAAAACGACGACGAAAGAAGCACTGCGCCACTGTCTTGGAGCTGTCGGAAAAGTTCACGCCAATCCGGCCTCCTTCAATAATCTATGGGGAGTGCCGCTAACCCTTGCCCGTATGCCAGCCGATACAGATTACGGAGTGTTTGAAATCGGCATGAACCATTCTGGTGAAATCCGTCCATTGGTAAAAATGGTGCGGCCTCACTTAGCCATTATTACCAAGGTTGCGGCGGTGCATCTGGGGTTCTTCTCGAGTGTCGAGGAAATTGCCACAGCGAAAGCTGAAATTTTCGAAGGTGTCGTAAAAGGCGGGACAGCTCTTCTTAATGCCGATGATGATTTTTTCCACTTTCTTTCCGATAAGGCCAAAGCGTGCGGGATTGAAAATATATTGAGTTTCGGCGAAGCCGATTCTGCTGATTACCGATTGGAAAAACTCCATATGTTGGCCGACTGTTCAAGTATGAGTGTGAAGATCGGCGACACTGAAGCCATGGTGAAAGTAGCCGCTCCCGGGCGCCATATCGTGCAGGACTGTCTGGCAGTGCTCGGCGCGTGTGATTGTGTTGGTGCCGATATGGCACATATTGTTATGGCAATGGCAACATTTAGCGCCGAAAACGGGCGCGGCGCACGTTATCATCTGGAATTGCCATCGGGCGGGACATTCACGCTGATTGACGAAAGTTATAATGCCAATCCAGCTTCCATGCGGGCAAGTCTTGAACTTTTGAAACAAGCCAAAACCGGCGCACGCGGGCGGCGCATTGCGGTGCTTGGCGATATGCTCGAACTTGGCAAATATAGCGAAAAACTTCACCGCGAACTTGCCGAACCGGTTTTTACCTCGGGTGCCAATCCGGTTTATCTCATTGGACGCGAAATCAGACCTTTGGAACAGGAGCTTGCAAAAAAGCTCAAAGTTTATTTGAAAGAAAATGTGGAAGAGATTATCCCTCTCGTTCTCAAAGACATTCATGATGGTGATGTCATCATGGTCAAATCATCGAATTCTATTCGCTCTTCGCGTGTTGTGTCGGCTTTGCTTGAACGTTATAAGAAAGCCGATTGAAAGTTAAAAAGGCCAAGCTTCCATGTTGATGTATTTTTCATCGCTGACCGATATTCTGCCCGGTGTCGGTGTGTTCCGCTATATCACATTCCGCACCGGTGCGGCTTTGCTAACGTCGGGACTTATTGTCTTTCTGTTCGGACCAAGCATTATCGCTTCGTTGAAAGTGCGTCAGGGCAAAGGCCAGCCAATCCGTGCCGACGGCCCGCAAACCCACTTCAAAAAAGCCGGTACGCCGACAATGGGCGGTTTGATGATTTTAAGCGGTACGGTGGTTTCTGCACTTCTATGGTGTAATCTTTCCAATATCTATTTTTGGGTTGTGCTTCTCGTTATGTTGGCCTTCGGCGCAATCGGCTTTTATGATGATTATCTCAAAGTCACCAAACAAAGCGAAAAAGGCTTTTCCGGAAAGGCTCGTCTGACATTGGAATTTATCATTGCCATTGTCGCATCCGGCGTCATTATGCATAGCGAATCAACGGGCCTCGCACTTCCTTTTGTAAAAGATTATTTGCTCAATCTCGGCTGGTTTTTTATTCCCTTTGCTGCTTTTGTCATGGTGGGAGCGGGTAACGCGGTCAATTTTACTGATGGTCTTGACGGCCTTGCCATTGTTCCGGTCATGGTGGCCGCTTCGTCATTCGCGCTCATTGCCTATTTGTCCGGCAATATCAATTTTGCCGATTATCTTCAGATCCACTATGTCGCGGGTTCAGGCGAACTGACAGTGCTTCTCGGCGCTGTTGTCGGAGCGGGACTTGGCTTTTTGTGGTTTAATGCGCCGCCTGCCGCAATTTTTATGGGCGACACCGGCTCGCTTGCACTTGGCGGTATGTTGGGTGCTGTTGCGGTTGCAACAAAACATGAAATCGTTCTTGCTGTCATTGGTGGGCTGTTCGTTATGGAAGCACTCTCCGTTATTATTCAGGTTTTCTGGTTCAAATTGACAGGAAAACGCGTTTTCCTCATGGCGCCGATCCACCACCATTTCGAGAAAAAAGGCTGGACAGAAAGTCAGGTCGTTATACGTTTCTGGATTATCTCGATTGTGCTTGCCCTGATCGGTCTTTCAACTCTTAAATTAAGATAAGCAAAATGATTATAGTCAATTCTTTCAAGAATAAAAAAGTTGCACTCTTTGGCCTTGGTGGTTCGGGTGTTGCCACAGCAAAATCACTTCTCGCCGGTGGCGCGGAAGTTGTCGCATGGGACGACAAGATGGAGACCGTCGAAAAAACGCGTGCTGAGAATATTCCGGTGAGCGATCTTCATAATGTCGATTGGTCAACAATCTCGGCTCTCGTTCTAGCTCCCGGTGTGCCGCTCACCAATCCCGAACCCCACTGGACAGTCAAACTTGCAAAAGCTGCCGGTGTTGAAATTATCGGCGACATTGAATTGTTCATTCGCGAGCGCAATGCTTATCTCAAACACAATAAACTTGCCGACGCGGATATGCCCTTCATTGCAATTACCGGCACCAATGGCAAATCCACCACAACAGCGCTCATCAATCATCTTCTGAACGAGAGCGGAAAATTGTCGGAAATGGGGGGCAATATCGGTACCGCTATTTTGTCGCTCGAGCCGTTTGAAAAAAATCGTTTTTATGTGATCGAATGCTCGTCTTTCCAGATTGATCTGACGCCGTCCATCAATCCGACGGTTGGCATTCTTCTTAATATTTCGCCCGATCATATCGACCGGCACGGGACATTTGCCCATTATTGCGAAATCAAAAAGCGGCTGGTAAATGGCGCAAAAACGGCACTCGTTGCGGTTGATGATGAAAACTCGACAAAAATCTATGAAGAGCTTTTACATGACCATCATAAAGTTTATCCCGTTTCAAAAGACAAGGTTTTGAAGAGCGGATATTATGCTGTCAAAGACGAGCTTTTCAGTGTGGAAAATGGCAAAGCGGAAGCACGTTTGTCACTTTCCGGAATTTCCTCGCTTCGTGGCAGCCACAATGCCCAGAATGCTTTAATGGCACTCGGCACCCTTGATATTTTAAAAATAAAACCTGTTGAATTGCAGCGGATTTTTGCCTCCTATGTCGGGCTGCCGCACCGTATGCAGCAGGTCAGAAAAATCGGCAATGCTCTTTATGTCGATGATAGCAAGGCAACCAATGCCGAGGCAAGCGCACCGGCACTTGCCACCTTTGATCATATTTACTGGATTATCGGCGGTCTTGCAAAAGAAGGCGGCATTACCGCTTTGAAAGATTATTTCCCGAAAATCCGCAAAGCCTATCTCATTGGTGATGCTGCGGAAGATTTTGCCCGCACCATCAATGGCGCATTTCCGATTTCAATGTCGGGAACGCTGGAAAAAGCTGTTCAGGAAGCCCATCAGGATGCTGGGGCAGACAAAGCCGAAGAAGTGGCCGTTCTGCTTTCGCCTGCTTGTGCAAGCTATGACCAGTTTAAAAATTACGGCGCTCGTGGTGATGCCTTCAAAGCTTTTGTAAAAGCGTTGTAATCTCCATTTTTGTTTCTCCTATATTTCATGGCTTCGGCTTGAGACGGTCGAAGCCATTTTTTCGTCCATTATTAAAAAGTTGGGTGCGCGTTAACCAACCGGAATCCTTTTCGGCGTAATTTCTACTGATAAATGAGCAAAAATTGTTCTTGACTGTATGATAGTGACAAAGGGGTTGAAATGGTTTCTCGTGCAGACCGTGGACCGATAGCCAATTGGTGGTGGACAATAGACCGGCCAATTCTGGCAGCCTGTCTCATGTTAATGGGGCTTGGTATTATGCTTTCCTTTGCTGCAAGTCCTACCGTTGCAAGCAAAATCGGTATTGCCGACAGTTTCTATTTTGTGCGTTGGCACATTATTTTCAGCTTCCCCGCGCTTTTTACGATGATTTTCGTTTCCTTCTTTACCCCGCGCAATATTCGCCGGTTTTGCGCACTGCTACTGCTTGTAACGCTTGTTCTATTGGTCGCAACCTTGTTGTTTGGCGCTGAAGTCAAGGGGTCGAGACGGTGGATTTCTGTGCTCGGCGTATCCGTTCAGGCATCCGAATTCATGAAACCGGCTTTCGTCGTTATGTCGGCATGGCTTTTTTCCGATCAGACCAGAAAAAACGGCATTCCGGGCTTTTTGCTTGCCATTATTCTTTATGGAACATGTGCGTGCCTTCTGGTGCTTGAGCCCGATATCGGGCAGACAATGCTTATCAGCGCCACTTGGGGCGGCCTGTTCTTCCTTGCCGGTGTGCCGATTTTCATCATCATTCTGTTCATCGGGCTTGCGATTGTTGGCGGTTTTGGCGCCTATCTTTTCGTTCACCACGTTCAGGAACGCGTCAACGGGTTTTTGACCGGCGAAGGCGATACATTTCAGGTGGATGTCGGGCGTGAGGCTATTTTGCATGGCGGCTGGTTCGGGCAGGGGCCGGGCGAGGGCACAGTCAAACGGATTGTTCCAGACAGTCACACAGACTTTGTATTTTCGGTTGCGGCGGAAGAATATGGCATTGTTCTTTGCTTGCTGATTGTTGCACTTTTCGCCTTCATCGTTATCAGATCCATGAAAATTGCCATGAACGAACGGGATTCTTTTACCCGCTTTGCTATTGCAGGCATGGCTATTCTGTTCGGTTGCCAATCCATGATCAATATGGCAGTTAACCTGCATTTAATGCCGCCAAAAGGCATGACTTTGCCATTTATCTCTTATGGTGGTTCGTCTATGGTGGCAATTGCAATTTCCATGGGAATCTTGTTGAGCTTGACGCGCAGACGCCCCGAAGCAAGGCTTTCAGCGTCGTTACCGACTATTCTGCCAGCGGTGTGAGATGACTGATAAAAAAATAATTGTTCTGGTTGCGGGTGGCACCGGTGGCCATCTTTTTCCTGCCGAAGCTTTAAGAGGCGAACTTGTCCGGCGAGGCTATGATGTCCATTTGATTACCGATGATAGGGCAAGACGCTTTGTGCGCACATTTGACGATGATCATGTGCATGTTATTCCCTCGGCAACCATAACGAGCAAAAATCCTTTTGCGGTGGCGAAAACTCTCTGGCAGCTTTTGAAAGGTGTTCGGGCATCACGACGGTTATTTAAAAAATTGCGACCCGTACTTGTTGCAGGATTTGGCGGCTATCCCACATTGCCGCCGCTTTATGCGGCAAAGTCGATTGGTTTGCGCGCCTTTATTCACGAGCAGAATGCGGTGATGGGGCGTGCCAATAAGGCTTTGGCTGAACGGGTTGATGCCATTGCCGGCGGCTTTCTTGAGGATGAAGGTCCATATAAAGACAAAATTGTTGTAACCGGCAATCCGGTTCGTGATGCGGTGATCGAAGCCTCGGAACAACCCTATCGCCCGTCTGATGGAACTGATGCTTTCAATCTTTTGATTTTCGGAGGCAGTCAGGGAGCTTCATTTTTCAATGAAATTGTACCGGCAGCGGTAAAGCTGCTTGGCGATGATGTAAAAAAACGGTTGCATATTGTCCAGCAGGTCAGGGGTGACCAAAACGAACTCGTCGAAACCTATCGGAATCTTCAAGTCGAAGCCGACGTTAAAGAATTTTTCGAGGATATGCCGAAGCGTATTGCCGATGCCCAATTCATTATTGCACGATCGGGCGCTTCTACAGTGTCTGAAATTGCAGCAATCGGCAGACCCGCTTTGCTCGTTCCATACCCTTATGCACTCGATCACGATCAGGCAGCCAATGCAGCAAGGCTCGCTGCGACCGGTGCCGTTAAAGTGATGCAGCAGAAAGAACTTGATAGTCACGAGCTTGCAAAAATGATTGATGCGGTTGCCAAAAACAGCGCTCTTCTTATTACACAGGCAAAAGTTGCCAAAACTGCAGGTCATAGAGATGCCACAAAAAAATTGGCAGATCTTGCAGAAGCATTGGTTGCGGGCAAAACAGTAAAAGAATTTAAAGAAGGAGAAACTTCATGAAAATGCCCTTGAGTATTGGCCTAATCCACTTTGTGGGAATTGGGGGTATAGGCATGAGCGGTATTGCCGAAGTGCTCCATAATCTGGGCTATAAAGTTCAAGGTTCCGATCAGGCGGACAATGCCAATGTCGAGCGTTTGCGCTCCCACGGAATAAAAATTCATGTCGGTCACAGTGCCGATAATCTGGGGCAGGCCGAAGTTGTCGTTGTTTCAACGGCTATTCATAAAAATAATCCGGAATATATTGCAGCCAAAGAACGTCATCTACCGATTGTGAGACGGGCTGAAATGCTTGCCGAATTGATGCGTTTCAAACAGGCTGTCGCTATTGGCGGTACGCACGGAAAAACCACAACCACTTCATTGATCGGCACGCTTCTTGAAGCCGGTAATCTGGACCCGACTGTGATCAATGGCGGTATTGTCAACGCTTATGGTACCAATGCACGTATGGGTGAAGGCGATTGGATGGTGGTCGAAGCCGACGAAAGCGATGGTACATTTTTAAAACTTCCCGCCGATGTCGCAGTTGTTACCAATATTGATCCTGAACATCTTGATCATTACGGGACTTTCGAAGCAGAACGCGAAGCTTACTTGCAATTTGTCGAGAATGTTCCTTTCTACGGCTTTGGCGTCATGTGTCTTGATCATCCGGAAGTGCAAGCATTGGTGAGCCGCATTGATGACCGTCGCGTCATCACTTACGGCTCCAACCCGCAGGCAGATGTGCGCTTTCTGAACCACCATATGGAAGGGCCGAAATCGCATTTTGATGTTGTTATCCGCTCGCGTAAAACCGGAGCAGTTATCGAGATGAAAAATCTGGTTTTGCCAATGCCTGGTCGTCATAATGTGCTGAATGCCACGGCAGCCATTGCAGTTGCTCACGAACTTGGCGTTCCCGATGATGCCATTATCAAAGGATTGGCAGGCTTTGGCGGTGTCAAACGCCGCTTTACCCATACCGGTAGCTGGAACGGTGTCGAAATTTTTGATGACTATGGACACCATCCGGTTGAAATCAAAGCTGTGCTGAAAGCTGCTCGTGAGAGTGTAAAAGGTCGTGTCATTGCTATTGCCCAGCCGCACCGTTATACGCGCCTTCATAACCTTTTTGATGAATTTGCAACCTGTTTCAATGATGCCGACACAATTCTTGTCGCTCCGGTTTATCCGGCCGGAGAAGACCCGATTGAAGGTGTCAACTCGAAAGCTCTGGTTGACCGGATTAAAACTGCCGGCCATCGTGATGCGCGATATATTGCCGACCCGAAGGAAATCGCCCCGATTGTGAGAAAAATTGCCAAGCCCGGTGATTATGTTGTCTTCCTCGGGGCTGGCAATATTACCCAATGGGCTTATGCTCTACCCAATGAATTGGCAGATCTCGATAAAAAATAAGTTTTGGTCAGATGATAGATGGCGAAGCACTTTTAAAGCGGTTGCAACCTTCTCTTGAAGGCATAAGAGGACGAATTCACCCTAATGTGGATATGAGCAAAGTCACCTGGTTTCGCTCCGGTGGCCTTGCCGAAGTCTTCTATCAACCGGCAGATGAAGCCGATCTTGCAGCTTTTTTACAAAAATTGCCGCGTGATATACCGATAACAATTGTCGGTATCGGTTCCAATTTGCTGATACGTGATGGCGGCATTGCCGGTGTAACAATCCGCCTTTCGGCCAAAGGTTTTGGTGAAACCCAGCAAGTTTCGCAGACGCGCATTTTTGCGGGTGCCGCAACTACCGATAAAAGGCTTGCTTCTGTCGCACTGGAAGCCGGAATTTCAGGTTTTCATTTTTATTGCGGAATACCGGGAGGTCTCGGCGGCGCATTGAAGATGAATGGCGGAGCCAATGGCGGCGAGACAGCACAACATGTTGTTGAAGTCTATGCATTCGACCGTGAGGGAAAACGCCATATTCTCAATCTTTCGGATATGCACTATTCCTATCGCCAATCAAAAGTCGATGATGGTTTGATCTTTGTCGGTGCTTTGCTTGAAGGGCCAAAAGGCAACAAGGAAGACATTAAAAAAGCCATGGACGAGGCCATTCGCCACCGCGAAGAAGTTCAGCCCATTCGCGAAAAAACCGGCGGTTCAACCTTCCGTAATCCCGAGGGTACATCGGCATGGAAAGTTATTGATGAAGCAGGCTGTCGCGGCTTGACAATTGGTGGAGCCGAGATGAGCACCATGCATTGTAATTTCATGATCAATAAAGGTAATGCAACCGCCTATGATCTCGAGCTTTTAGGCGAAACAGTAAGGAAGCGGGTGTTTGAAAAAACCGGAATTGTGCTTCATTGGGAAATTAAACGTATAGGCCAATTTTTGCCCGATAGAATTGTAGAACCTTTTATAGCTCCCCATTGAAACGGGTAAAAAATAAAGAGGCGCAAGCAAATCTTTGCGCCTTTTCAATTCAGGCCCATTTCAAAGACTTGTAATTTTATAATTTTAATACCCTGAAAGATAAAAACATTTATAAAAATGAATTTGATTATTTATAATCTTGTGTATAATTACACTGTAATAAATATAAAATAAAATTTAGCTGGTTTATGATCTAATAAATTTTATGCATTGTCCGATTTTTTGAACAATGGAAAAACTTACGGATGATTTCCGGAAAATACTTATATTTCCGGAACGGGAATCTGTCAGGTTATAAAGCCGGTTATCTTTTTTAGTGATTACGTTGTTTTGCGTAAAACTCGGGCTTCTGACCGGAGCTTTCATCAAAGCCGTTAAAAGTCAGTCTGTGTATCGCGTATTTTTGTTCGTTTTTCAAAATTGTAAGACAGGAATTAGCAAAACCACTCGGATGCGAGGGGGGGCCTGCAATTGCCGTTTTTCGAAAGAACGGATTATGCCGACGGATAAAATGACAGATAATGAAAAAAAACTGAAAAAAATCTATGAGTCATTTCAAAGGGATGAAAGGAATTTCGCCTTTCGAATCAGCATCTTGCATGATGCGGGGGTTGTCAGAATGGGACGATTCTGATTCATTATGGTTAATGCTAGTCCATTGATTCGCAAGGATGATTTGGATTTTCAGACGACCGATAGTATCGGTTGTTTAGATGGGGTCTATATTTAGTGGTTTCTGAGGGAGTTTTTTCGTAATGGCGAAAAAGCATGTTGCCGTATTGATGGGTGGTTTTTCTTCCGAGCGCCCGATAAGTCTGTCTTCGGGAACGGCATGTGCAGAGGCCATTGAAAATCTCGGTTATAAAGTCACAAAAGTTGATGTCGGGCGCGATGTTGCGTCCAGACTGTCGGAATTAAAGCCTGATATTGCGTTCAATGCTTTACACGGTATTTTTGGTGAAGATGGCCGTATTCAGGGCATATTGGAATTTTTGCAAATTCCTTACACCCATTCGGGTGTTTTGGCGTCCGCTCTTGCTATGGATAAGGGGCGGGCAAAAATCGTTGCGGCAGCAAATGGTGTAAAGGTTGCGCCTTCGCGCGTGATGAACCGTTTCGAGATTGGAAAAATCCATCCGATCGAGCCTCCTTATGTCATCAAGCCGGTTTATGAGGGGTCGAGCTTTGGCGTGGTTATCGTCAAGGCCGGTCAAAATACACCGCCATCCGAAATTACCGGATCATCCTGGCACTATGGCGATGATGTCATCGTAGAAAAATATGTTGCGGGAAGGGAGCTGACCTGCGCTGTTCTGGGTGGAGAAGCGTTGGAAGTTTGCGAGATTGTGCCGGATAAAGAGTTTCAATTTTACGATTTTCAATCAAAATATAAGCCAGGCGGATCAAAACACGTTTGTCCTGCGCCACTTTCACCAAATATTTACCAAAATGTGCAAAGGATGTCTGTGGCAGCACATCAGGCACTCGGGTGCAGAGGTGTTAGCCGCTCGGATTTTCGTTTTGACGAGGAGAAAGGTGAGTTGGTCTGGTTGGAAATCAATACACAACCGGGTATGACACCCACCTCTCTTGTACCGGACATGGCGAAAGTGGCGGGTCGCTCGTTTGGCGATCTTGTAAAATGGATGTTGGAGGACGCGTCGTGTATGCGTTGAACGGTCAACAAGAGGACGGTTTTTCGACACTTGCGATGTCGATATTGCCCCGCCTTTACCGGCGGTTGCGGCGTACTGTCTCTCAAATTGTTCAGGCTGACATCGAGCTGCCACGCCATTTTGGTGCGTTTGCAGTCGTCCTCTTTTTTGGTGCAACAGCTTGCTATGGTATTTCGGCAGGTGGCCACACCGATGATGTTGTAAAAGCCACAACATCGACATTCGGTTTTGCAGTCGAAGATGTAGAAATTGCCGGTAATAACCGCATGTCGGAACTTGATGTTCTTTCGGCTCTCGGTCTTGATGGCGAAACCTCGATGATCGGTTTTGATGCAGTCAAAGCGCGTGAGGCGCTTGCACAACTTCCATGGATACAATCGGTCGACGTTCAAAAGATCTATCCGGATCGTGTTCGTGTTTCGCTTGTCGAGCGGCAGCCTTATGCAGTTTGGCAGCATGGCGATAATCTTGATATTATTGATGACGCAGGGCGGGTGATCGTGCCGTTCAAACCGGGCCTTGCGGGTGATTTGCCGCTTGTTGTCGGTATTGGTGCCGATAAAAAGGCATCCGATTTTGTGCATGAAGTAGCCGCTTTTCCGGAAATTAAAGAACATGTACGGGCTTATGTACGTGTGGGTGACCGGCGTTGGGATGTTCTGCTTGATAATGGCGTTCGTATCAAATTGCCGGAAACGGATGCTATTGCGAGACTTGCGGATGCAGTCAAGGCCGATAAAGAACAAGGGCTTTTTAGTCGCGACGTTTTGAGTGTTGATTTACGGCTTCCTGATCGTATTACTGTTGCATTGTCGGATGAGGCATTGGAGCGGCGTAATAACGTTGTTAAAGAAGAAGAGCGTCATTTGAAGGCTCGGAAGGCAGGTCACGCATGAATCTGCTCGGCTCAGGACATAACGGATTGCGTAAGACCCGTCTGTTGACAGTGCTTGATATGGGCTCAAGCAAAGTTGTTTGCGTCATTGCGCGTTTGCGTCCTTTTGATCATATGCAATATTTGCCCGGCCGTACGCACCATATTGAAATTTTGGGCTTTGGCGTGCAACGTTCCCGCGGGATCAAATCCGGCGTTGTTATGGATATGGCGGCGGCAGAACAATCTGTTCGCCTCGCAGTTGATGCCGCGGAAAAAATGGCAGGTTTGATTGTCGATTCATTAATCGTCAATTTTTCATCTGCCCGCTTGAGAAGTGTTGTTGTTCATGGCGAATATGATGTGAGCGGACGTGAAGTCTCTTCACGTGATGTTCGCTCGGTTCTTGCCAGTGCATCAAGAAAAGCATTTGCACTTGATCGTCACATTGTCCATTCGGTTCCGCTCAGCTATTCGCTTGATAGTGAAAAGGGGATTTCGGATCCAATAGGAATGACAGGTAATCTCCTTGGTGTGGATGTTCATGTTTTAACGGCAGAAACTGTACCATTGCGCAATCTTGAAGCCTGTATCAATCGCGCCCACATCAGTGTGGAAGCTATGGTTGCAACACCATTTGCAAGCGGTCTTGCAGTGCTCGTTGATGATGAGGCCCGTTTGGGGGCTGCATGTATCGACATAGGTGGCGGCACAACTACATTTTCGGTTTTTTCCGATAATCATTTTGTTCATGCCGATGCTATTCCTGTTGGTGGCAACCATGTCACGCTTGATATAGCACGTGGTTTTTCGATGCCTCTGGAAGATGCCGAAAGACTGAAAGTTATGCATGGGTCAACACTCCCCGGTGGCGTCGATGATAGACATATGATCAGCATTTCGCCGATCGCGGACGAACGAAGCGAAATGCAATATCCACGTGCTGTTTTGACACGCATTATTCAGGCACGTGTGGAAGAAATTCTTGAAATGGTACGTGACAGGCTCAATCGTTCCGGATTTGGCCATGTTATCGGAAAACGTATTGTGCTGACGGGTGGAGGGAGCCAGCTTACCGGCTTGCCCGAGACAGCACGCAAGATATTGGGACGTAATGTAAGGGTCGGTCGCCCGCTTGGAGTTTCGGGGTTGCCAACTCTGGCTAAGGGAGCGGCGTTTTCTGCGGTTGTCGGTTTGATGATCTATCCGCAGACGGCGAGTTTCGAAGAGAAAATCGTTCATACGATCGGTCAACTCAAGACTGGTACGGGGGGACGTTTTCAACGCGTAGGCCAATGGCTGCGCGAGAGTTTTTGAGTTGTTGAGTGATATTTCTAATTCTACCGCTAAGGGCTTTGCGGTGTACTTATTGAGAAGGAAAAGACAATGACAATCAATCTGCACGGGCCAGATATTACAGAATTGAAGCCACGCATCACTGTTTTCGGTGTGGGCGGTGGCGGCGGTAACGCTGTCAATAATATGATCAATGCCGGCTTACAGGGCGTTGATTTTGTTGTCGCGAATACGGACGCCCAGGCATTGACTATGTCGAAGGCAGATCGTGTTATCCAGCTTGGTGCGGCCGTGACCGAAGGTCTTGGTGCCGGCGCACTTCCCGAAGTCGGGCAGGCTGCAGCAGAAGAATGCCTTGATGAAATTGTGGATCATCTCGGTAACTCCCACATGGTTTTCATTACCTGTGGTATGGGGGGCGGTACTGGTACCGGTGCTGCACCAGTGGTTGCCCGTGCAGCCAGAGAAAAAGGTATTTTGACTGTCGGTGTTGTTACCAAGCCCTTCCATTTCGAGGGTGCACGCCGCATGAAAACAGCCGAAGCCGGTATTGAAGAATTGCAAAAATGCGTTGATACGCTGATTGTTATTCCAAACCAGAACCTGTTCCGCATTGCCAATGAACAAACCACTTTTGCCGATGCGTTCATGATGGCCGATCAGGTGCTTTATTCCGGCGTTGCCTCGATTACCGATCTGATGATCAAAGAAGGCCTTATCAATCTTGATTTTGCCGATGTGCGTTCGGTTATGCATGAAATGGGCCGCGCCATGATGGGAACCGGCGAAGCTTCCGGTGAAAACCGTGCTCTTGCAGCCGCAGAAGCAGCGATTGCCAATCCGCTACTTGACGAAACGTCAATGCGCGGTGCTCGCGGCTTGTTGATTTCGATCACCGGTGGACGTGACCTTACTTTGTTCGAGGTTGATGAAGCAGCCAATCGTATTCGTGAAGAAGTCGATGCCGATGCAAATGTGATCTTCGGTGCGATTGATGACGAATCGCTTGAAGGTGTCATCCGTGTTTCGGTTGTTGCAACCGGTATCGACCGTGCAAGCGTCGAAGGCGCTGATACAGACGGGCAGGGAAATCAGGTGTCAGGCCCTGCACGCAAGCTCGAGAATAATGCAATTCCACAGGCTGGCCCGAAAGCTCAACTTTCGGAAGCAAAACCGCAGCCGATGGTCGAGGTCATGGAAGCTTTGGAACTGGAAATGAACAGGCCTGTCGAGGAACCTTTCCGGCCTCAGAGCGAAATTTTTAAAGTTCCTTCCTCAAGCGCAGGTGTTATTCCGCAACGCGCCAATCCGCAAATTCAAGCTTCGCCAACGGTTCATGCACAGGCACAGCAAATGCCGCAGACACCGCGTATGCAGGCTCCTCGTATGTCTCAACCGCGTGAGCAAGCTCCGGTAAATATGGAAGCAACAGCCCGCGTACTTGATGAGATGACCGAAGTACCGGCAATGCGCGAAAAACAGGCAGCACCCCAACAGCGTCCGGCACCGGTCAGAATGCCTGAACTGCGTGATTTTCCGTCTGTCGCCCGCGAAAAGGCCAATGCAGCCGCTCATCATCAACAAGCTCAGCAGGGACCACGCAGTCTTTGGCAAAAATTGACGCAGAGTTTGATTCACCGCGATGAGGAGCCGACAGCCCGTTTGGAACCTGCCCATAAACAAAATCGCGAGCCGGTTCTGCCAAATCAGGAACCACGCCGTCAATTGTCATCCGATGCTGCAGTTTACGCACCTCGGCGGCAACCGTCTGCTGAACCTCAACCGCGTCAGCAACCACAACAACGCCAGCCGGTCAGCGAAGAAGACCAGTTGGAGATTCCGGCTTTCCTTCGCCGTCAGGCAAACTGAATACGAAGGTAACAATAAGTCGGCTCCTGTTCGAGAGGTCGACACTATAAAAGCCCCAAAAACCTTCTCAAAACTGCCGCTGTTTTTTAAAACAGCGGCTTTTTTGTATATGCGGTTTGCAAATTTTTTTCGTGCACCACAATCCGGCTTTGCGGAAATGAAAACGGCGAAAGTGGCGTAACCAGCCTGTTATTTGATTCGACGAACGTCAAAAGCCTATGAACGAGCTGTGGGCAATTTGCGCTCAAGGAGAGTGAGTGATCGGCGTTGAAGAAGTTTGTGCAATCGGCTTTTAAAGAAGAGTGGGCAATTGGCGTTGCAGAAATCTGGGTAATTGGCGCTGCATATGGCTAAAACAATTGCTATTCCCGTTATGGTCCGCGGTAAAAACTTAAAACCAAGACTGAATTTTTCTGATCTGTTATATAAATCTGAGCACGTTTGAAAAAGCGGCTTGTGTTTTTAGTGAAAAACAATGTTCAAGGCGCCCTTTGATAAAAATATTGAAAAGAAAAAGAGGTTCTTCAACTTGCAGCCACTTCCGCATGTCGGTTTCAAAAACGCGAACACCAAAATCACGGCATGACACGAAATTGAGGAACAGCGAAATAGAGGCCCCGCAAAACCATCTTTGTGAAAATGTAGGGAATGAACAATATTGAACGGGAAATAAATTCCGGAGGCTTCTTCGGGCAGGAGTGAGTGACAAGCAAAATTTGATCGAAGACGAGACGTGAAGACGGTTATGATGTTAAAGAAAATCGTGTATGACATTTGGGAAATTAGCCGTCAAAGTTCGAATTGGTGAGCAATGGTGGTTTGCTTCAACGGAATTGATAAAATTCCTTGTCGAAGATTATCGTTATTAGTGCTATGTGAAGAAAAGTTTTTTAAAAATCGAGGAAGGGAAATTCTTTCAACTATGGTTGGTAAACATTCAAAGTCCGGTCCTGACCATCATTTCCAATCAACATTGGCAAAAGCGGTCACATTAAGCGGGTATGGTGTTCACAGTGGTCTCCCTTCAACCCTCACGATCAACCCTGCCGAAGCAGGAACGGGGATCGTATTTGTAAGAGTTTTACCCTCGGGCGAAAAAAAGCGCTTCCGTGCTGTTTCTGAAGAAACCGGTAAAACCGACCTTTCGACAACTTTGGGTACGGGGGCAGTCCGTGTCGAGACTATCGAACATTTGATGGCTGCAATCAATGCTTATAATCTTGATAACCTTGTCATTGAAGTTTCAAATAACGAGTTACCCATACTTGATGGCGGTTCATGGACATATTGCGAGGCGTTCGATAAAGCGGGAATTGTTAATCAAAACGTTAAACGCAAATTTATCCTCATCAAGAAAAAGGTCAGGGTCGAATCGAAAAACGGTTTTGCCGAGTTCGAGCCGTTTGATGGCAGACGATTTGACGTTTCGATAGAATTTTCAAGCCCGATTATCGGCAAAAGCTCCATTGTTTTTGATTGCAAACCGGAAGAATTCAAAAAAGAAATTTCCAGAGCGCGCACCTTTGGCTTCCTGAAGGATGTTGAAACACTTTGGGCTGCAGGTATGGCTCTCGGCTCGTCTTTGGAAAATTCGATTGTGATCGGTTTTGATGACAATGTCGTTAATCCGGACGGTCTTCATTATGAAAATGAATTTGTCCGCCATAAATTATTGGATGCGATTGGTGATACAGCAATGACCGGTTCGCCCGTTATCGGCCTTTTCAGGTCATTTCGTGGTGGACATGCCTTGAATGCAAGGCTTGTAAAAGCACTTCTTGAAGACAAAACTGCATTCGATACAAAAGAATTTTAATAAATTCGATTGTAATAACTGTTCTTTTCAGGGATTTGTCATAATTCAGTCTATAAGGAATGATTGACCGATTGAGTAAAAATCGGCTAATTCAATATTAATGTTATAGGTTGATAATGCCGATAATAACCTCCCATGACTTCTATTCGGTCTTGATCAAGCGCTGGGTGATGTCTTTAGGGTTTCGATAAACAAGGGTATGCCGGAAGGCCGGAGAGAGCATGACGAAGTTGAATTCGTGTTTTATGGATGCTGGAGCAAACAAATCCACTATCTTGCGTAAAGTCATTATCGGGCTGATGCTTGGCAGCGTATGCCTGACAGCCGGTTGTTCGAAAAAAGACAAGGATATCGATCTGACATCCTATGTCGATAAAATCGACCCGCCGGATGTTCTTTATAATCAGGCTCTGGCTAATCTGGATGCCGGCCGTTTAAGCGAAGCTGCAAAAAAATTCGAGGCGGTTGATCGTCAGCATCCTTACACCGAATGGGCACGCAAGTCTCTTGTTATGGGGGCTTTTACCAATTACCGCAAGGGCAATTACGACGAAGCGGTCAATATGGCCAAGCGCTATATTGCTCTTTATCCGACATCCGAGGAAGCCGCTTACGCTTATTATATTATCGGTCTGTCATATTTCCGGCAGATTCCCGATATTACGCGCGACCAGAAAGATACCAAACGCGCAATTGCTGCCATGCAGGAAGTTGTCGACCGCTATCCTAATTCGGAATATGTCGATGATGCCAAAACCAAGATACGTTTCGGGCGTGAGCAACTTGCCGGTAAAGAAATGCAGATCGGCCGTTATTATCAGGAACGCAAACAATATCTTTCGGCTATCAAGCGTTATCGCACCGTTGTTGAAGAATATTCCAATACGAACCAGATCGAGGAAGCACTCTATCGTTTGACAGAAGCAAACTATGCTTTGGGTCTAACCTCGGAAGCGCAAACGGCTGCTGCTGTTCTTGGACAGAACTATCCGGAAAGCAAATGGTATAAGGACGCTTTCAACCTGCTGCAAAAGGGTGGGGTAGCTCCACAGGAAAACAAAGCCTCGTGGATATCCCGTGCGTTGAACAAAACCGGGCTGAAAAAAGGTTCCTGATCATAGATGCTTGTACAGCTTTCGATCCGCGACATAGTTCTGATCGAAAGGCTCGATATCAACTTTGACGCGGGCCTGTCGGTACTTACCGGTGAAACCGGTGCTGGCAAGTCTATTCTGCTTGACTCTTTGTCTTTGGCACTTGGGGGGCGTGGAGACGCTTCCCTCGTGCGTCATGGGGCCGAAAGCGGGCAGGTGACGGCCGTTTTTGATGTGCCGATCGACCATCCGGCCAGAAAACTTATCAAAGAAAATGGCCTTGATGACGAAGGCGATATCATCCTTCGTCGCATCCAGTCCTCCGATGGTCGTTCGCGAGTCTTCATTAATGATCAGGCGGCAAGCGTTGCTTTGATGCGTGACGTCGGTCACGAGCTTGTAGAAATTCATGGACAACATGCTGATCGGGCGCTTGTCGATATTGCCTCCCATCGCGATCTTCTTGATGCTTATGGGCGTGTGGATGAAGATATCAAGGCGGTGAGCGAGCGTTATCGCCACTGGCATAACCTCCAAACGACTTTGAAGAAACATCGCGAAAAAGTTGCAGAAGCTTTGCGTGAGGCGGACTATTTGCGTTCCTCTGTTGAAGAATTGGATAAGCTTGGCCCCGAGGCTGGGGAAGAAGAGAGCCTCGCAATCCGGCGTACCGATATGATGAAAGCCGAAAAAATTGCAGGCGACATCAATGAGGCCGGTGACATGTTGAACGGGGCGCAATCACCGGTTCCGGTTTTGGCAAATCTCGTCCGGCGGCTCGAACGAAAAATTCCTGAAGCGGAAGAGCTTGTCAAACCGATCGTCGATTCAATTGATAATGCGCTTGAAGCTTTGGAACTTGCACAGGATAGCGTTGATGCGGCCATGCGTGCTCTCGATTTTGACCCGCAAGAATTAAGCAATGTGGAAGAACGCCTGTTTGCTTTGCGTGCCGCCGCGCGGAAATATAATGTTCCTGCTGACAACCTGTCGGAGTTGCGCGACAAGATGGATCAGGATTTGAAAGATCTTGATGAGAGCGAGGAAACCGTCGGAAAACTTGAAAAAGAAGTTGCTGCAGCCCTTGAAGATTATGATAAGGCGGCCGAACAACTTTCGCAAAAACGGCATGAACGGGCGAAAGAATTGACGAAAGCGGTCATGGCCGAATTACCAGCCCTGAAGCTTGAACGAGCGGAATTTATCGTCAATATCGAAAGCAACAAAGAAGAACGTACGCCGGAAGGAATAGACAGGGTTGAATATTGGGTGCGCACAAATCCCGGAACACGTGCGGGTCCGATGATGAAAGTGGCCTCTGGCGGTGAATTGTCGCGTTTTCTTCTGGCTTTGAAAGTGGCTCTTGCCGATCGCGGTTCTGCTCCGACACTGGTTTTTGATGAAATCGATACAGGTGTTGGCGGTGCAGTTGCCGACGCTATCGGGCAGAGGCTATCCAGACTTGCCAAAGGTGTACAAGTGCTTTCTGTAACGCACGCACCACAAGTGGCTGCCCGTGCCGACAGCCACTTCCTGATTTCCAAATCTGAACACGGGGATGGTGACCGCCTGATTACCCGTGTCCATAAACTCGACATCAATGAACGCGCGGAAGAAATTGCACGTATGCTTGCAGGCGAACATATTACTGACGAGGCTCGTGCTGCGGCATTAAAACTGCTTAACGCAAAATAGTGAAATGGGATCTAAAAGCAACGGCGTAACAAGCCTGAAAAATCTCGAAAACTATTTTTCGAAAAACCGTTCAATCAGTCGCAATCAAGCGGCTATATCCTCTTGAAAAATAAAGTTGCAGCATCGGTTCGGAAAAGCCGGAATATCGATTGGCAAGATCGTGTGTGCTGATGAAAACCGGGAAAACCGCAATGCCATTCAAGAGATGGGATCTCCGTTGATTATTCGACAATATTCGCCCTTGTTAAGAATAATCGCTTTTGTGGGACGTGTGATTTTATGAAACACTTCAATTCAGGATATGAATAAAAAGGAATTGTTTCCGGAGACAATTTTATGTCCTGAAGTTGTTTTATTTTAAACAGCAAAGCGGGATATTCACCCAGCCGGATTGAAGTGAAATAAATCGGAAAAAATAGCTATTGTGTAGAAAACGTGAAGCAGAGTTGTGAATTATAAAATAAAAGTGTCTGACCGGCGCTTGGTTGTGGTTCTTTCGTGTTTTATCAGCTAAACATATGGTCACTTGTTAAAAATGAGCCATATTCAATGTTTGTTTTCACGGAATAGAAAACAGATAGCGATTATATTGTCAGGCTCACTTTTAAGAATTCTGGAAACCGATGATGCAAGATATTTCAGTTGATGATCTCACGGCCGAACAGGCAAAACAGGAATTGGAACGGCTGGCAAAAGAAATTGCCCACCATGACTATCTCTATAATACCAAAGATCAGCCGGAAATACCGGATGGCGAATATGATGCGCTCCGCCGGCGCAACAATGCCATTGAACAGCGTTTTCCGGAATTGATCAGGCCGGATTCGCCTTCCCGCAAAGTTGGCGCCACAGTTTCCGAAAAATTTGAAAAAGTGCGTCATCGCATCCCGATGCTTTCTCTTGATAATGCTTTTTCCGATCAGGATGTCTATGATTTTGTTGACCGCATCCGGCGTTTTTTGCGCCTCAAAGATAATGACGAGCTTGATATCAGCGCCGAACCGAAGATTGACGGCTTGTCACTGTCTTTACGATATGAAAACGGGAAACTCGTAACAGCAGCAACCCGCGGGGATGGAACAGTGGGTGAAAATGTTACCGCCAATGCGTTGACAATTTCCGATATTCCACATGTTTTGAAAGGCAATTATCCTGATCTTATCGAGATTAGGGGCGAGTGTTATATGGCGCATGCGGATTTTCAGGCGCTGAACGAGCGCCATGAAGCTGAACACAAGCAGGTTTTTGCCAATCCCAGAAATGCTGCTGCGGGGTCGCTCCGCCAACTTGATGCCAGCATTACCGCACGGCGCAAGCTCAAATATTTTGCCTATGCCTGGGGCGAAGTCAGCCGCATGCCAGCCGATACGCAATTGGGTATGATGGATGTTTTCCGCTCTTATGGCTTTACGGTCAATCCGCTGACAAAGCTCTTTCATTCGGCCGACGGCCTGCTTAAACATTTTCATGCAATTGAAGAACAACGCGCCGATCTTGATTATGATATTGATGGCGTTGTCTATAAGGTTAACGATCTTGCGCTCCAGCAACGGCTCGGCTTTATCTCGCGTTCGCCAAGATGGGCAATTGCCCATAAATTTCCGGCCGAGCGCGCTATGACCATTCTTAGAGCAATCGATATTCAGGTGGGGCGCACAGGTGCCTTGACACCGGTTGCCCGTCTTGAACCGATTACCGTCGGCGGTGTGGTCATTACCAATGCTACACTCCATAATGAGGACTATATCAAAGGCATTGGCAATAAAGGGGAAACCATTCGTGACGGCAAGGATATTCGTGTTGGTGACACGGTTGTCATCCAGCGCGCCGGTGACGTTATTCCGCAAATTGTCGACATTGTCGAGGAACGCCGTCCGAAGACGGCCGAGCCTTTTATTTTTCCCCATATTTGTCCGGCTTGCGGAAGCCATGCAGTGCGGGAAGAGGGGGAAGCGGTTCGTCGCTGCACGGGTGGTCTCATCTGTCCGGCGCAAGCAATGGAACGTATCCGCCATTTTGTTTCCCGCAATGCCTTTGACATAGAGGGACTTGGTGAAAAACAGGTGGAATTTTTCTTCAATGCCAAAGACGAAAATTTGGCAATCCGCAGCCCCGTTGACATATTTACTCTTGAAGCACGCCAGAAGGGAGCTTTAAGCAAGCTCGAAAATATTGAAGGTTTCGGGCGTACGTCGGTTCATAAACTTTATGATGCAATCAATGCCCGCAGGCAAATACCGCTAAGCCGGTTTTTATTTGCGCTCGGTATTCGCCATGTTGGCGAAGTCAATGCAAGAAGACTTGCGCGCGCTTACAAAAACTATAAAGCTTTCGAAGAGGTAGCTTTGGCGGCACGTTATCCGGAAGAAAATAGCGGTGAAAGCGGAAATGATGCATGGAATGAGCTCACCAATATTGAAGGCATAGGTTTTATTGTTGCCGAAGCTGTTGTCGATTTTTATGGTGAGGAGCATAATCGCAATATTTTGCGAGCCTTACTTGCCGAGGTAACACCTTTGGATGAAGTCTTGCCAGTTACAGACGGGTCGCCGGTACAGGGCAAAACAATTGTGTTTACCGGTTCGCTGGAGCGCATGTCCCGTGACGAAGCAAAGGCAATGGCAGAAAGATTGGGGGCAAAAACTGCGGCATCTGTCTCGAAAAAGACAGATCTTGTTGTGGCTGGCCCCGGAGCAGGATCAAAATTGACGAAAGCACAGGAGTTGGGAGTGCAAATTATTGACGAAGATCAGTGGTTCAAACTGATTGGTGAGGAAAATGCGTAAAGCGGCGCCACCGGAATTTCATGCAAAAATGCCGCCATCGGCAGAGCCACGTTACTTTTTGGGTATTGGCCTTGCACTTGCTGCCACGGTTATTTTTGCCTGTCAGGATGCGATGACCAAAACGCTGGTTCATAACTATCCGGCTACTTTCATTGTTATGGTGCGCTATTGGGTGTTTTTCCTTGCCGGTGTCTATATGGCAAAAACGGCAAGTGGCGGTCTTGTTGCCAATATCAAAAGTAAACGCCCGATTGTCCAGTGTTTGCGCGGTCTGTTGCTTCTTCTGGAACTCATTGCCATTGCTTTGGCTTTTCGTGTCATGGGACTTGCCGAAGCGACATCCATTTTCCAGTCCTATCCGCTTTTCGGTACGATCATAGCGGTATTTCTATTGAAGGAAAAAGTTGGCTGGAGAAGAGTGAGTGCGCTAGTTATCGGCTTTATCGGTATTCTGATTATGCTGCGACCGGGAAGTGGTGTATTATCGGTGGGAGCAATCTGGGCACTCGTTGCGGCGTTGTTTTTCGCCCTTTACATGGCTTTGACCCGCCTTGTTGGCGGCATTGACAAGCCACAAACCTCGTTTTTCTATGTCGGGCTTGTCGGCCTTGTGGTTATGAATCTTGGACTTCCGTTTTTCTGGGTTCATATGGATAGCCACTATGTATGGATACTCGTGGCTTTGTGCTTTACCTCGGTTATCGGCCATTTTTTAATGATCAAAGCGTTAAGCCTTGCACCTCTTACAGTGGTTCAGCCGTTCAACTATTTGCAGCTCGTATGGTCGGTGATCATCGGCTATATTGTCTTCGGTGATATGCCGGATATATTGACGCTGGTTGGAGCTGCTCTGGTGGTGGGAAGCGGTTTGTTTGTGTTCTTCCGCGAACAGGTAAAGGCTGCAAAAATCGTTGTGAAGTAGCGCTAACGAAGCTTTGTACACACGAAAGTTTGTCTCCCCGCGTCGAATTATGAACCGGACTGGCGGTTATAAGGCAAAAACGAGCCGCAATTTCGGGATATTCATCGCTCTATATTCCACCTTTATCGTCTGCGCCCTGCTGAGTGCCGCATTGGAGCCTTTGCCACGTCGGATTGGTGAAAGCGTTCAATTCTCTTGCAAGGATATAGCGATTTATACCCGTACTCAAAATCATTTATGATATGTGGTTTAGATTTACGTTCGTTGGCGCCGCTTTTGCGAGGAGGCCAAGCGTTTTGCCTCACTCGTTCTTGCGTTTTGGTCTTGTAAGCATAGCCCGTCTCTGAAGACGACCTTTAGTCTTCAAAGGCTGCGTTAGTTGCTGAAAGGTTATCGTGCAGTGACAAGTGACCAAACTTGCGGAATGAAAAACGCGAAAGATTTTTCTTTCGCGTTTTTCTTTTTCTTTTTGTTTAAAGCGGTTGCGTTACTGCCTCAAGCCATTTGCGATCAACCTCATCAAGGTGCGGTGCATTTTCTTTCATGACGCGGGCATGATAGGTGTTTAGCCATTCGCGTTCCTCATTTGTCAGCATATCAACTGCAATAAGGTTGCGGTCGATCGGGCAGAGAGTGAGAGTCTCGAAACCGAGCATATCACTATCGCCACCTTTGACCGGTTCGGCCGCTTTGACAACCAGCAGGTTTTCAATGCGGATGCCGAATGCGCCTTCGCGATAATAGCCCGGTTCGTTGGAAACAATCATTCCGGATAAAAGTTCTTGTCCACCACGTTTCGAAATAGTTTGCGGCCCTTCATGAACAGCAAGATAGGAACCGACGCCGTGGCCCGTGCCATGGGCAAAATCCAACCCTGCCTTCCATAAAGCGATGCGCGCCAGAACATCAAGGTCCTGCCCGCGTGTACCTTTCGGAAAACGCGCCGAGGCAAGATCGATCATTCCTTTAAGAACGAGTGTGAAACACCGTTTTTCTTGCCCACCTGCGTGGCCGATTGCAACAGTACGGGTGACATCGGTTGTGCCATCACGATATTGCGCACCGGAATCGACGAGATAAAGCTCGCCTTCGTTAAGAGGCCGATTGGTTGCTGTATTGACGCGATAATGGATAATGGCTCCATCGCTGCCACTTCCCGAAATCGTATCAAATGACAAATCTTCGAGTTTTGAACCCATCTTCAAGGCAGTGTCGGCACGGAAGCTTTCAAGTTTCGTGGCTGCCGAGATTTCATCCACAGTGCCGGGTTTTTGCCGTGAAAGCCAAGAGAAAAAGCGGCAGAGAGCCACGCCGTCACGCGCATGGGCCTGACGGCTTCCTTTAAGTTCCGCCTCGTTCTTGATTGCACGCGGCAAACGTGCCGGATCGCGCAAATCTTTAATTGTACCGCCATGATCGACAATCACCTGACGCAATTTCTCGGCCGAAAGTTGCCCATCAAGTGAAAAACAGCATTTTTCCCCCGCTTCTTTGATAACTTCCGGTATCAATGCGGAAGGTTCGAAAATGTCGACATAACGGGCAAGATATTTCTTTTCGTTTTCTCCAAGTTTGCGCTGGTCGATAAATAAAGATGGCCGGCTTTCAGCCCGAAGAATAGCAAAAGACAAGGAAAAAGGTGTATTGGAAACGTCATTGCCGCGAATATTGAAAACCCATGCGATCGACGAGGGGTCTGTCAATAGAACGAGATCGCACCCGTCTTTTTTCAAGCTCTCTGCCATCAATTCAAGCTTTTTATCGGCAGGAACACCGGCATAGTCGAGAGGCTGGATTGTAACCGGCGTCAGCGGCGGTTCCGGTTGGTCATGCCAGATGAGATCGACGAGATTTTTTTCCGTACCTACAAGTTTGCCATGTGCCTTTTCCTCAACGGCTTTTTTCAGTGCTTTGACGCCATTAACGGTATGAAGCCATGGATCAAAACCGATATTCAAACCTTTGGTGTATTGTTCAAGCCAAAGCGAAGGCGGGCAGGAAATGAGATCGGCATAAGTGAATATTTTTCCGTCTGTCTGGTTGCGCACCTGCAAAGTGTAGCGCCCGTCAACGAAAATAACCGCTTTATCTTTCAAAATCAGTGCAACGCCGGCCGAGCCGGTAAAACCTGTGAGCCATTGCAGCCGCTGGGCGTGGGGAGGTACATATTCCCCCTGATGTTCGTCCGCTCTTGGCACCAGATAGCCATCAAGCCCGAGTTTTTCCATTTCCTTGCGTAACGCCGCAACACGAGCCTTTGCGTTATCGGGATTTGTTGCAATTTCAAATGATTGAAACATAAAATCGCCTCTGATTGTCTAATCGGTGAAAGAATTATGATCGCTATGATCGGGCAATTCGATCACCTGTTATTTTTGTGAAATGGCCAAATGTCCGATCCTTTATTGGCCACCTATTTTATTTGATCGTCACCCTATTTCAAATGAATGGCAACCCAGCCTTCATGATGCAAGGTTTTGATGTATTTTGCGCCTGCCGCCTCGAAGGCCTTGACCAAGCGGTCGTGCTGTTCTTCCAGAATGCCGGAAAGCACGATGGAACCGCCTTTTTTAAGTGCAGGAACCATTTGTGGTGCAAGTTCTATCAGGGGATTGGCCAGAATATTTGCCACGATCAGATCAAAGGGGGTGCGCTTTTTAATTTCTTCATCGTCAAGGCCGGTAGCCGTAATGGCAGTAATCGTTTTGGCCACACCGTTCAGAGCAAAATTTTCCTTCGCAACTTTGATCGCAATCGGGTCAATATCTGTTGCCAGAATTCTAATCGGCTTGATCAAAGCGATGCCGATTGCCAGAATTCCGCTCCCTGTTCCAAGATCAAGTGCATTTTGTGGTTTTTCATGTTCCATAACGTCGGCGATAAGTTCAAGGCAGCCGACTGTCGTTCCATGATGGCCGGTACCGAAAGCCTGACCGGCATCGATTTCGATTGCAAGATCACCCGGTTTAACCTTGTCGCGGTCATGACTGCCGTGAACAAAGAAGCGTCCTGCGCGGACAGGATTAAGTCCTTCAAGACTATGGCTTACCCAGTCAATATCCGGAAGTATTTCTATTTCTATCTTGTTTTCATTGACGCCCAGAACTTGCGCAAAGCGGGGAAGTACCGAATTCTTTTCAGTTTCATCCAGATAGAGGGAAACTTCATAGATTCCATTGGCTTCGTCTATTTCGGTTATCGCAAGGGGGAAAGCATCATCCTCGAAGGCGTGATCGAGAAGTTCATATTGTTTTTCGGCTTCGCGTTTCGGCGATTTATAATGTAGGCGGATCTGTCCCAAAATTTTTGTCCTTATGTCTTTTATTGTTTTGCCAGACTCTTGAGACGCTCTATAGCAATCTGGTCTTTCAATTCATTTCTGTTTTCTTCCACGCTATAAGGGATGACGCCGGCAAATTGGCCGCCTTTTTTGGTAAGAAGAATTGCCGCTGTGTGGTCGTAAGTATAATCGCCATTCTCACCCGGAACCTTTTCGGCTGCAATGTTGAAAGATGATACCAGTTTGTGAACTTTTGCAGGATCACCACTTATGCCGATAACCTTATCGGTAAAATTCGATAAATAATCATGGAGAACTTCCGGAGTATCCCGTTCGGGATCCACCGTGATGAACCAGATATTGATTTTATCCGCATCCGGTCCGAGTTCCTTGATCCAATTTGTCATACTCATCAATGTTGTCGGGCAAATATCCGGACACATTGTATAACCGAAAAATATCGCAGACGGCTTTTCGCGAAGTTCAACCTGCGTAACGGTTTTTCCATTGGAATCGGTCAGGCTAAAATCCTCACCCAGTGGCGGACTGACGAAGGTTTGCCAACCAAATATGAAGGCCATAAAAACCGCAACCAATAAAACAATGTAAAAAACACTTGAAACAGTACTTTTGGTTTCACTCGTCATTGCCAAAATCCCTTGAGCTTGAAGCATCGTCATAAAAGCCACTCGCGTGACCCCTGAAGATGATATTTCAAAATATATCGGTATGAAAACGATACTGCAATGAAAAGCGGAATTTAAATAATAATTGTCGACAAGCTTAGGGAGAATAGTCGGGATTGCACTTCTAGTCTATGCGTTTTATGGTAACGCAGTATTCAATATACCAGATTATCATGAGCATATCGCCAACAGATCAACGCTTTCAGGATAGTGAACCGCGCATCCATTCAACAGCCAAACTCCACGGTTGTAAACTTGGCCGTTTTTCCGAAATCGGCGAACGGGTTCTCTTACGTGATGTGACGGTTGGAGATTTCAGCTATTTCGAGCGCAATGGTGAAGCAATATATACCGATGTCGGCCGTTTTTGTTCGATTGCTTCGAATGTGCGGCTCAATGCTCTTGAACATCCGATGGAACGGGTAAGCATGCATAAAATGACTTACCGTCCGAATGAATATTTTCGTTTCATGACACTGGATAGTGCTTTTCGCGAGCGGAGACATAATAAACGCGTGACATTGGGTCATGATGTCTGGATCGGGCACGGAGCAGTGGTGATGCCGGGGATTACCATTGGTCATGGTGCGGTGATCGGTGCCAATGCTGTTGTAACCAAAGATGTCATTCCTTACGAGATTGTCGGCGGCGTTCCGGCAAAGCGAATAAGAATGAGATTTCCCGACTACATCATTCAGGCGCTTCTCGACCTTTGCTGGTGGAATTGGCCGCTAAACACACTTTATGAAGCTATACCCGATATGCAACAACTCTCGGCTGAAGAATTTATTGCAAAGTGGAAAAAGCTGGTCTGAGAGTAGAAAATCATCAAAGACGCGTGATTGACAAGGAATTTATTTTCAATTTCTCGTTGTTTATTTCATTAATTACAACGTATCTCAATTTTGAAAGGAAATTGTGAATGTCTTCTAAACGTGTTGGCGAGATTATCGTGGAAACACTGCAAAACGCAGGTGTGAAACATTGTTACGGCATTGTCGGTGATACACTCAACTATATCACCGATGCGATATATCGCTCGAAAATCGAGTGGGTCCATACACGCCACGAAGAAGCTGCTGCTTTGGCAGCAGGAGGAGAAGCTTATTTGACTGGCGAATTGAGTGCATGCGCAGGCTCGTGCGGGCCGGGGAGCTTGCATCTTATCAACGGAATTTATGAATCAAATCGCAATCGCGCTCCGGTTGTGGCTATAGCAAGCCAGCTTTCAACCGAAGTTATAGGCAGTGAATGGCCGCAGGAAGTTGATTTTCCCGCACTTTATTCACATTGCTCGGTATTTTGCGAGCAAATTTTGAACCCGGAGGAAGCCCAACGCATAACCGTCGAAGCATGTCAGGCAGCACTGACAAAAAGAGGTGTTGCTGTCATTGTTCTGCCGGTTAATGTTTCCATGCAAACGGTAAGCCATGTCACGCAATATAGCGTTCATCGGCCGAATCCGGTTATTCGTCCTTCCGATAGCGAACTTGAACAAGTTGCATCCCATTTGAACAAGGGCAAAAAAGTTGCAATCTATGTCGGTTCGGGTGTCAAGGGGGCTCATGACGAGGTGGTCGCTTTGGCTGCCAAATTGAAAGCACCAATCGGGCATTCATCAAAATCGAAAGATTTCATCGAATATGACAACCCGTATAATATGGGAATGAATGGTATGTTGGGTGGAAAGCCCGGTTTTGACATGGTTGAACATTGCGATACTTTGCTTCTGCTTGGTACCGATTTCGCTTATACGCAATTTTATCCTGATAAAGCGACGATTATTCAGGTGGATGAGGATGGAACCCATCTGGGGCGCCGTCATCCCGTCAATATGGGGTTGATCGGGGATGTCAAATCGACAGCGGCAGCACTTTTGAAATATGTTGACGAAAAGACCGATACCGCTTTTCTCGACCAGTGTCTGAAAACCAAAGCCGAGGCAGAAAAAGCCGAAGCGAAGGAAACCGCTGTTTCAAAATCGATTATTCATCCGCAATATCTCGTTTCGCTTATCAATCAATATGCCGACGACGATGCGCTGGTTACAGGTGACTGCGGTTCGCCAATGGTCTGGTTGCTCCGCCATTTCAAAACAAATGGCAAGAGAAGAACCCTTGCCAGTCTTTCCCATGGAACCATGGCAAATGCTTTGCCGCAGGCTATCGGCTTCAAAAAAGCCTATAAAGACAGACAAGTTATATCGCTTTCGGGTGATGGTGGCCTTGCCATGTTGATGGGTGAGCTTTTGACTGTTGTTCAGGAGAAGGTTGACATCAAGATTGTGGTTTTCAACAATTCTTCACTCAACTTTGTTGAACTTGAACAAAAGGTCGAAGGACTGGTTGATCACTACACCGATTTGCAAAATCCCGATTTTGCAAAACTCGCCGAATCGATTGGCATTAAAGGTTGGAAGGTTGACAAGCCGGAAGAACTCGAAGGCGCTGTCAAAGCCTTTTTGAGTGCCAAAGGTCCGGCACTTCTTGATGTCAAAACCAGCGGATATGAACTGGTTATGCCGCCAAAGGTAACGGCCGGTGAAGTTTCCGGAATGGCACTTTATGGTACCAAGGCGATTATGCAGGGACGTGTGAAAGATGTAACCGATCTGCTTATTCACAATTTCATCAAATAATCGCTTGAACGATTTGATAAAATAAAAGGCAGAAAATTGATTTATTTTCTGCCTTTTTTAAATTTTAGGGAAGCAGCGATAAAACCGGATGAAAGCCGGTGGACAAAAGATGCTCAGACTTTTTTGACAAAACTGTCGAGCACGCGTTTTTCGCCTGCTTTATCAAAAGCGATGGTGAGTTTGTTTCCGTCAATCGCTGCCACATTGCCATTTCCGAATTTGATGTGAAAAACCCTGTCACCCACGCTGAATTCGGACGGTTTGTCGGAAACGGATTTGGCGACAAGTTCGCCTTCTATAGTCTTTGAACGCGCTGCCCGTCCTGCACCATAGCCGGAATCGACTTCCCCATAACCGATGCGTTCCACATTGGCGCCCGAGCGGTTACCCCAATTGGTGCGTGTCGCGTCGGTTGCATTTTTTTTGGCTCTCTGCCAGCCAGGTGTCGAATAATTGTTCTGGAACGGTTCCTGCCGATCAAAGCGCGATTGCCCATAACCGCCATAGGATGTTTCTACTTCTGCAACTTCAACATGTTCATTAGGCAGTTCATCAAGAAAACGGGATGGTATTGTCGTTTGCCACAACCCGTGAATGCGCCGGTTCGAAACAAACCAGATATGCAGGTTTTCCTTTGCACGGGTAAGCCCGACATAAGCGAGGCGCCGCTCTTCTTCAAGCCCCGCACGCCCGCCTTCATCAAGTGAACGTTGATGGGGAAACAGCCCTTCTTCCCAACCGGGCAAGAATACGGTGTTGAATTCCAGCCCCTTGGCCGAATGCAGCGTCATGATATTGACCGCATCCATATCTTCGTTCTTTTCTGTATCCATAACCAGCGAAACATGTTCAAGAAAACTTCTCAAACTCTCGAAATCTTCCATGGAATGGATAAGTTCTTTCAGGTTTTCAAGACGCCCCGGAGCTTCGGCAGAACGATCAGCCTGCCACATGGCGGTATAGCCGGATTCATCCAGAATAATTTCTGCAAGTTCGGTATGGGGAGTATTATCAAGCATATTCTGCCAACGGCGGAAATCTTCGACGAGTTTTCTCAAAGAACTTCTGGCCTTGGGCTTCAATTCGTCGGTTTCTACCATTTCCTGAGAGGCTTTGAGCATAGGCTCATTGCGGGCACGAGCTGTATCATGAATTTGACGAACGGTTGCTTCACCAAGGCCACGTTTGGGCGTGTTGATAATACGCTCGAATGCAAGATCATCGGCGGGTTGTGTAACAACACGGAAATAGGCGAGCGCGTCGCGAATTTCTTGCCGCTCATAAAAACGCGGGCCACCGATAACGCGATAATTAAGCCCTAATGTGACAAACCGGTCTTCAAATTCACGCATCTGGAAGGAGGCGCGAACAAGAATGGCAATGTCGTTCAAAGCTAGGCCATGATGTTGTAATTGCTCGATTTCTTCACCAATAGCGCGCGCTTCTTCTTCCGAATCCCAGGCAGCATGGACTTTGACCTTCTGGTCATTTTCCGTTTTGCTATCGGTAAAAAGCGTTTTACCTAACCGGCCTTCATTATGGGCAATGAGATAGGATGCAGCCCCCAGAATATGCGAAGTCGAGCGGTAATTGCGTTCAAGACGAATGACAGTGGCACCGGGAAAATCTTTTTCAAAACGCAAAATATTATCAATTTCGGCACCGCGCCAGCCGTAAATTGACTGGTCGTCATCACCCACGCAACAAAGATTGACAGTTTGTCCGGCAGGGCGCTGTGCCAATAGCCTCAGCCATAAATATTGTGCTGTATTGGTATCCTGATATTCGTCGACCAGAATATAGCGGAATTTTTTATGATATTCGCGCAAAACATCGGCGTTTTTCTGAAAAATATGGATGGGATGCATCAACAAATCGCCAAAATCACAGGCATTCAGCGTTTGTAAACGTTCCTGATAGGCACGATAAAGCTCGCGCCCTTTGCCATTGCCAAATGAGCGGGCATCACCTTCCGGTATCTGGTCGGGTGCAAGGCCATGGTTTTTCCACCCGTCAATCATATTGGCAAAAGTGCGCGCCGGCCATCTTTTGTCGTCAAGCCCTTCAGCCTGAATAAGCTGTTTGATAAGCCTTATTACATCATCTGTATCAAGAATTGTGAAATTGCTGTTGAGCCCCACAAGCTCCGCGTGACGACGAAGAATCTTGACACCGATCGCGTGGAAAGTGCCAAGCCACGGCATACCTTCAACCGCGCCGCCGACCAGTTCACCGATACGGTTTTTCATTTCACGCGCGGCTTTATTGGTGAATGTGACTGCCAGAATCTGGCTCGGATAAGCAAGGCCAAGCCGCAAAATATGGGCAATGCGTGTGGTCAAAACCCGCGTCTTTCCCGTGCCTGCACCGGCCAGAACCAGAACCGGACCTTCCGTTGTTGTTACAGCAAGGCGTTGTTCGGGGTTGAGTTTTTTAAGATAATCGGCGTCAGCATCGGCATTACGGCGCGCAGCCATGGCGCGTTCTGCCAAACCAGTTTGACCATTACGAGCTTCATCGCGCGCAGAAGATTGCGGCGTCGGCTTTTTCGGCTCATCATCAAAAAACGGTATATCGTCAGGAAAATCGGTCATCATCACCAATCTAATGGTTCAAGATATTTTCTGCTAGGCTAGACTTGACGCTTTTACACGAAAATGAACGGAAAATCACTTTTTTTTGCGCTGTGCTTCATATTGATAGACACGCCGGTCAGTCAAATTTTTCCGGTTGTCTATGATTGGCGCAACAACCGGTTTCAAATTCGGCTCGCGTCTGATCAAGGCGACAAGATCATTGAGTTCGTTCATGGCAACGAGTTTTATAATGTCATCACGAATGGAGCCGTCTTCGCGCTTGGGCAGTTGATGCACAACTTGTAGAGACTCGATTTTCTGTCCTTTCAGAAGGTCGCGAACGGCTTTTTCGTCAAGTTTGTCGGATTCGACAAAAACATAAAGCCCTACACCCTTCGCCGGAAGCGAATAGGTTGCGATGGCAATATCGCCAATATCGGGATTGTCTTTCAAAAGATTGCGAATGACCGGTCCCTGATGTTGGACGCGGTCACCTGTTCCATCTCCATCCGACCATTTGAACATGTCTTTGGTAATAAAATTATAGACACGTTTTCCGGTCGCTAACCATAGACGTGACGGCCAGGAGCGGTTTTTCAATATCCGCTTTTCTGTCGGTGTCAGTAATTCGGGTGCAAAACTTCTTTTTTGTTTTATGAGATGGCGGAAATCTTCATAAGCAAAATAGCGATAGAGAGCACCTCGGCATTTATGCACACTTGCCAACTGGAAATCAATGATCGAAGCTTTCCCGTCACTTGTCATCAGCCAGTTTTGCGGCTTTGCAAGATCGTTATGGGTAATGCCCATGCGGCGTAAATTACGAAGTATTTTGAATGCACTCAAATAAAATTCGGGTTTGTTCGGGCGCGCCAGATGTAATGGTGTTCCTTCACTCCACGAGCGATAAAGCCCGTCTTTATCAACAGCAATAAGCTGTGGCACACCGTCAAGCCCGCGCACCTTCTTTAATGCCCGTATTTCTCTTCTTGCCAATATCCAGGCAAGCGGGCGAGACCATTTTGGCGCAGCCGTAACAATGCGGCGGATAACGCGTTTATGTGGATCATCAGCAAAATAGCCAACCCGCGTTTCCGAAAAAACATCGCGTTTCAAAACCATCAAGGCCACAAATTCTGTTAAAAATTGTGGGTCTTTCAAAGGCGGCAAATTACTGTCTGAATCGGCAAAATGTTCCATAGTGTTGAGTTAGACGGTTGGCTCTCTTCTATCAAGTCGGTTTGTTCAAATCGGGTAAAATTATAAAGGAGAAAAGAGAGGAAATAACTATTATTTTCAATTTTTTACAGAAAATTGCATTCTTTGCCATTTGTTCATGAGACACTTGTGTCAAATCGGAGGCAGATTATCCAAAGATGGACAAAGATAATATCCCGATTGACCTTCTTTTATTGACGAGCATTACTGGCACATAAAGGCGTGATCCGGTTTGCTATTTCCAGTAATCATAGCCTGATACGAGGCTGCTTTGTCATGTTTTGGAATGTTGCGCCAATTCGAGTGCAAAAAGGCGTAAGGAGGCTGAAAGGTTGACTCCCGCCGGTCTTGCCTCATCAACACATGTAACAAGGCTGGCAAAGGATAGACCCTGAGCTTCCGCTTCGCGCAACAAAATGTTGATATAGGCTTCTTCGAGCGAAATACTTGTTGCATGACCGTCAATGCGTACCGAAATCTTTTTCGATTGTGCTTTTTGCCAGTCTAGTGCAGCGATTGAAGACAGAATTTCATCCTTCATCTTCGTCGTGCCGAATTTTTCTCAAATCAAGAAAACTTACGGTTTTTTTCTTTTGCTTCTCTTCGAAATTGCGCTCGACTTTGGTGCGGCCGAAAATGACTCGGTTTTCGCTTGCTTTTGTTTCGTCATTCTGACGTTTTTTCTGTTTGCGAAATTGCCTTAAATTGACCAGATCAGCCATGAAAAAACGCCTTATTTCTTGCGAAAAGCATCAAGCGAGACAACATCTGCCGACGGTTTCTTTTCTTTTGGCGTTTGTTGACCGTCTTTTTCATTTTCTGTCTTTGAATGTGACTTCAATTTTACAGCAGATTTTTTCTTGTCTTTCTTGTCTGCAAGAATGGTAAGCTCGCCACCCTCGGTCTCTTTTGCAAGTGTCTTCACGTCCGGACTGTCATTATCGCTTTTGGGAAGATCGGAGGCGAGATCGAAAGCCGCTTCGAAAGCAGCCGTAGGATCATAGAATACCTGAACAGCAGAAAACGGTATAACCAGACGTTCGGGAACATCGCCGAAAGAAAGACTGACTTCAAAGCCGCTTTCGGAAACGTTCAAATCCCAAAACTGGTGTTGCAAAACAATTGTCATTTGATCGGGATAACGTTCTTTGAGACGTGAGGAGATTTTCACGCCCGGAGCGTTCGTCAGAAACGTAATGAAAAAATGATGGTCACCCGGAAGGCCGGCTTTTGCTACTTCAGACAAAACTTTGCGAATAACACTCCGTAAAGCGTCCTGAACGAGAATGTCATAACGGATCTGATCATGAACCATTGAAAACCTGTTCCTTCTCCGATGTATTTTATCCAAACTTGGCAATCATCTCTAATGCAATGTAGACGGTCTTTATGCAATGAGGCAATCAAAATCTCTTCAAAAATTTTATTGAATTTCTGTATGACAATGTCTTTTGGGTCTTTCGGGTGTTCCGGCTTTGTTTTTGACCCAAAAAAAGAAACTTCAGGAATGGCTTCCCGCACCAATTCAAGGACCCCTAAGAGAAAAAAGAGCAGTAAATTTTTACCAATAAAACCAATAGAGAGAACGCTTACAGACAGATAGTGAAGGCTTCTGTTGCCAGGTGCCTCCGAACCCCGCTTGGACCGGCGAAGGTCCAAGACTTAATTTGAAGCGTTCGCGCCGCAATTAAGCAGCGAGACGAGCTTCCGCATAGTTGTCATTTGCAACTACTTAAGTAGCCCGATAACGGTGGTACAATGCCGGGTAAAAGAGCAATCTTTACGCCCTTGTCGATCCTGTTTCGCCCCCTTCATAACAAAAACAGCTACAAAGCGTGAGCCGTTTTGGTTGTGGTGGAGGCGCCGGGTACCGCCCCCGGGTCCAATGGGTTTATTACACTGTCCATTTATTACCATAGCTGGCAAGCCAGCAAACCCAATATAGGTAAATCGAGGGAAAGAGGAAAGGGGGTTGTCTAACTTTTTCGCGCCCTATTTTCTACTTGGTAGAGATCAAAAAAATACCGGACCTGTCCGGCTCTGACACTGATTTTCTCGGGGGCATAAAGTCCGAAACGGGTTTAACGGAAGATCATTAACCGGTCGTTTTAAAAAATATCACCAATTTTTCCGATAGGAGACTGAAAGCAATGAAAAACCATTTGGAGCAAATAAAAAAATATGACGCAAATCCCGACGAGGATGCGGTTAAACGGCTAGAGAACCGTTTGTCACTTACTTTGCAAAAACGCGATGCTGCCGAGGTCGCTGTAAGCGATCAGAAAGAGCTTCAACGGGTAGAAAAATGGGCCGAAGAAAAGCTCGGTGCAGATGTCGAACAGAGTAAACGTGCAGTGAAAAAGACCGCCGAATTACTGAAAACGGAACATATGAAGAATCGGGTGACATTTTATTATTTTGTTGCCAAAGAATTGGGGCTTTTGGGCAAGATCTGACAAACGCGAGCTAAAACTGGACAAGCCTTAGCCAAAAAGTCGGAGTGAGAAAGTCCGGTTAGGTCGAATAGATAGCCCGCTTGCCCGAGCGTTTATAGAATTTTTCAGAATAGAGAAGCACATATGCTTTATTTGGTTTGATCGGGCGCTTTGTGTGGTTTGATCGGGATGTGGCTTGATCGGCGCTTGGGGTAGCTCGTTCGCGGCGTAATCTTGGCGTGGGTTTATTGGAGATTACCCAAAAATAAAAGCCCCTAAAGAGGGGCTTTTAATCGGCATAGTGTCTAATCTAGTAAACCAAATATTATTATTTGGCTTCTCCACTTTTCTGTTCTTCAACATGATGATGACCATGTTGATGTTCATGTCCGCCTAGAACCTTGTGAAGTTGGACTGTGTCTAGCTCGTTTTCCCAACGGGCAACCACAATACAGGCAACCGCATTACCAACGAGATTGGTCAATGCACGACATTCCGACATGAAACGGTCGATACCGAGAATAATTGCCATACCGGCAACAGGAATAGCCGGAACGGCGCCAAGTGTAGCAGCGAGCGTAATAAAACCGGCACCGGTCACACCGGCAGCACCTTTTGAGGAGATCATCGCCACAACAAGAATAAGGATTTGATGCTCGAGGGTGAGATTAATATCCAAAGCTTGTGCGATGAACAAAGTAGCCAATGTCATATAAATGTTGGTACCGTCGAGGTTGAATGAATAGCCTGTCGGAATAACCAGACCAACGACCGATTTTTTTGCTCCCGCATTTTCCATCTTTTCCATCAAGGTCGGTAAAGCTGCTTCGGAAGAGGAAGTACCGAGAACCAGTAGTAATTCATCCTTGATGTAGCGAATCACTCTGAAAATCGAAATGCCGTTATAGCGGCAGACAGCCCCGAGAATGACGACAACAAACAAAAACGAGGTGAGGTAGAAGGTTGCGACAAGGAAGAACAGGTTGATGACCGAATGAATACCGTATTTGCCGATTGTGAAAGCCATAGCACCGAAAGCGCCGATAGGAGCTGCTTTCATGAGAATGGCTACCAATTTGAAAATCGGTGTGGAAAGAGCATGGATGAAATCCAGAATAGGACGGCCACGTTCACCAACTGATCCCAAAGCAATACCGAACAATATCGAAAAGAACAGTACCTGAAGAATGTCACCTTCTGCAAAAGCCGAAACCACAGTGGAAGGAATGATGTTCATCAAGAATTTGACGATTGATGCATCATGGGCTTTTTCGGCGTAAACTTTGACCGCAGCGGTGTCGAGTGAAGCCGGATCGATGTGCATTCCGGCACCCGGTTCCAACACATTTCCGATGATCAAACCGACAATCAAAGCCAGAGTTGAAAAGGTGATAAAATAAAGCATGCATTTACCGGCGACCCGTCCGACTTTTTTCAAGTCGCTCATACCGGCAATACCGCTTACAATGGTCAAAAAGATAACCGGTGCGATAATCATCTTGACCAATTTGATGAAGGCATCGCCAAGCGGCTTCAATGATGCACCGACATCAGGATAAAAATATCCGAGCAAAATACCACAGATGATCGCGAATATCACTTGTACATAAAGTACTTTATAGAGCGCACGATGGGGTCGTGGTTGTTTCATTTGTTCAATTTTGTAAGCCATGAAGCCTCCCTCTGATCGACCGTGCTATTACTCATGTTGCATCGGCGGCTCCTCGGCCACCGCCCGGTCGACTTCTACAATAAAGTCTCGCAAGTCATATGCCAAGAGACTATTGGTCTGCAAGTTTATTTGAACGGAAAATAACCTTAAATATTGATAATTTTGATAAAAACGCACAGAAATTGTCAGAAAAAACCGTTCTTTTTTTTGAGCTTATCAACAACCGATTTAGAAAACGGGGCGTGCCGTAGCGCAGCTATTCTATTTGGCCATTCTTTGTAGCGGCAAAAGTTTCAATCGGACGGAAGACTTCAAGCTCCGGTTTTAACCGGATTCGAATATCGGCAAACATGGTTATAAAACGACGCTATCCAACTCCGTTAAAGCCGGGTTTGTAAAAAAACAGGAACCACCGGTTATTTTAAATGATGAGACAGCTTTGCTTCGGCTATAAACAAACGGTGAGAATAACAATTCTGTCATCTGTTGTCTTTAGACAAATGCCGGTTCTTTTGAAGCTATATCCGGTTGGCTATTGATATTGATCCGGTTGAGTCTTTTGCCGTGTTTCTTGCTGATAATATTAGAAATCCGGTTTGGGAAAGCATGTTGCGGTTGCATTTTGTCATGGACAAAGCTTTTTATACTGCCCGTTAAAAACAATGTGAAAGTTGAATAGTTGATATGATCAAACAGGTTTTGCCCCGATATAGTCCCAGGCTTTATCAATATTTTCGGAAGCAAACCATTTTGTTTCGATACGTCCGAAAGGCCGGAAAAACTCAATCGCAAGATTGAGCCAGGAGGGGCCGCCGACAATGGCATAACGCCTCAGTTTTTTGAAAGCTTCGGCTCTGATTTTGGCTGTGTCTTCGTTAAAGAGACTTTCCCAATCAATTCCGTCATATTCTTTAAAAATGACAATCATATCAATATGATTTTGCCCTTCCGCTTCCGCTTCAAAAAGTCCATAGAGATTTTCCACATCGGAAGAAGCAAGCACACCGTTAACGGAAAAACCGATTGCACCGGCGCGGTTGGTTTTGATCTTGGAGATCACCGGTATTGTATCTTCGGGTAACATGCTTTTGCCCTTTCTTGTGGCTGAATTAAGTTATATGTAGAACTTTGTATAACGTTTGAAGTTTTCAATACTACAGATTTTAAGCGGACTTGATAGGTGCTGTCGATGACAATAAAACTTTCGGTTAATCTTAACGCCATCGCGGTGTTGCGCAACCGCAGGAATTTGCCTTGGCCAAATGTTGTCGGGATGGGACGCATAGCGCTTGATGCCGGTGCTGACGGCATTACTGTCCATCCCCGTCCTGACCAGCGCCATATAAGGTTTACCGATCTTCCTGATATACGTCGTTTGATTGACGATGAATTTCCAAATCGGGAATTCAATATTGAAGGATATCCTGACGAAGCCTTTCTCGATTTGGCTGAAACTTATGCCAACCAGATAACATTGGTGCCCGACTCTCCCGACCAGTCGACTTCCGATCACGGCTGGAATTTTGCAAAGGATAGTGCGTTTTTGGAGCCGATTGTCAAACGGCTGAAAGATCGCTCGATCCGCGTCATTTTATTTGTAAATCCGGTGATCGACGGCCTTGATCAAGCAAAAGCGCTCGGTGCCGACGGTATCGAGATTTATACCGGTCCTTATGGTGATGCCTATGACAGTGATAAAAAACAGTTGCTCGCACTCGAAGCGGTGACACTTGTTGCTGAAAAGGCAAAACAATTGGGGCTTCTTGTCAATGCGGGGCATGATTTGACAGTGCCCAACCTCGCCCCTCTTGTCAAAAACGTGCCATGGCTTTATGAAGTTTCGATCGGCCATGGACTTATTGCAGATGCTTTGGAACATGGAATGAGGGAAACCGTTCTAAGGTTCAAAAGGGCGTTGGCCATTTAACTGCCCGATCGGGTGTCAACTGAAATAAATAGTTCGGGTAACCTTTTGCCCGTTTTTGATCTCTTTAACACAATTAAAATTTCGGCTGAAAGGATTGCGCTATGGCGGAGCCTCAAGATATTGACGCTGTGAGCGACGATCTCACGACAGCTGATGAAAATAATGACCATTCGAAAGAGAGTTTTTTACTCCTTTTGATTGGCGCTATCGGTGTTGTCTATGGCGATATCGGTACCAGTCCGATTTATGCTTTCCGCGAAGCCTTACGCGCCGGTGCAGGAAACCATGACATTTTGAAATATGACGTTTATGGCGTAATTTCCCTGATATTCTGGGCTTTATTGCTTATTGTTACAATCAAATATGTTGTGTTTGTTTTGCGCGCCGACAATAACGGGGAAGGCGGCATTCTCTCCCTTATGGCGCTCGCGCGCTCGACCTTTCGTAGAAAAGGTGGTTGGGCATTGGGAATCGGGATTCTCGGCGCATCTCTGTTTTTCGGTGATGCCGTTATTACACCCGCTGTCTCAGTGTTGTCTGCAGTTGAAGGTATGGAGGTTGTCGCTCCCGATCTTGAGCCTTTTATTGTGCCGCTCACACTTATTATTCTGGTGGCACTTTTTGCCGTGCAACGATTTGGCACGGGCAAGGTCGCAATTGTTTTCGGGCCGATAACGCTGGTCTGGTTTCTGGCTTTAGGCGGTTTCGGACTTTTCCATATATTTGATGATCTGACGATTCTGAAATCATTATTTCCCTGGTATGCCGTTTCCTATATTATCAGCAATCCGGCGACATCCTTTGCGGCAGTTGGAGCGGTATTTTTGGCGGTGACCGGCGCTGAAGCACTTTATGCCGATCTTGGACATTTCGGACGCCGGCCAATCGTCGCAGCCTGGCTGTGGATAGTATTCCCATGCCTTGTCCTCAATTATTTGGGGCAGGGGGCCTTTATTCTTTCTCACGGGCGCAACACAATTAATCCGTTTTATCAAATGTTGCCGGAATGGTCGCTCATTCCGATGATTGTGCTTGCAACTATGGCAACAGTGATCGCTTCCCAAGCTGTTATAACAGGTGCTTTTTCCATGGCACGTCAGGCCGTCCAGCTTAACATTTTGCCGCGACTTGAAATTTTGCACACTTCGGAAAAGAATCTCGGACAAATCTATATGCCGCGGGTTAATCTGCTTCTTGCGGTGATTGTTATTTGTCTTGTGATCGGCTTTGAAAAATCGTCCAATCTGGCAGCCGCTTACGGCATTTCGGTTACCGGCAACATGATTGTGACAACATCTTTGCTTTTCATTGTTATGAAACGCATCTGGAAGTGGAGCCTTGCTTTATGTCTCGTGCCGACACTGGCGTTTCTGTGTCTTGATCTTCTTTTCTTCAGTGCCAATCTCATTAAAATCCATGATGGCGGCTGGGTATCGGTGGGGCTTGCCTTTAGTGTTGTGCTCGTTATGTGGACATGGGTTCGAGGCAGCCGTCATTTGTTCAAGAAAACCCGCAAGGCCGAGGTACCGCTTGATCTGATTGTTAATAAAATGGCGGAAAAGCCGCCAATTATTGTACCGGGCACAGCGGTCTTTTTGACAAGCGATCCGAAAAGCGCACCCAGTGCTTTGATGCACAGCCTCAAACATTATAAAGTTTTGCATGAAAACAATGTGATATTGACGGTGAATACGGCTTCAACGCCACGTGTACCTTCAGTAGATCGGGCCCGTGTTTCCCAGTTTAATGAGCGTTTCATGCAAGTTACTTTAACATTCGGTTATATGGAACAACCAAACATTCCGAAGGCTTTGGCAATATGTCGCAAACTCGGCTGGAAATTCGATATTATGACGACATCCTTCTTTGTGTCCCGTCGTTCGATTAAGCCTGCAGCCAAATCCGATATGCCAATGTGGCAGGATAAATTCTATATTTTCCTTGCCAGAACCGCCGCCGATGCAACCGAATATTTCCAGATTCCTACCGGTCGGGTTGTAGAAATCGGCACCCAGATTACCGTTTGAAAGACAAAATTTGCTGTTTTCTGCCGGCTTTGTTCACGACCCGAAACGTGACAAGGCCGGTAAAATTATCCTGACAAATCTCATTCAAAACAAAAAAGAAATTTTTACTGAAAATAATACTTGATATTGCCGATTTCTCGTAGCATGGTTACGAACCGTACGGTACGGTACGCAAACGAAATGAAAATAGCGAACATGCAACTTTCTCGTAGCATGGTTACGAACCGTACGGTACGGTACGCAAACGAAATGAAAATAGCGAACATGCAACAGTCGACAAATGCTCTGGTCAATAATTTGACAGATCGTCAGAAAGACGTTCTGGACGCGGCATTACAATTGCTTGTCAAAGACCATCTGGCATTGACAATGTCGAAAGTCGCAAAGGCGGCGAGTTGCTCGAAAGAAACGCTTTACAAGTGGTTCGGCGATCGCAATACATTTCTTGAAGCAATGGTCGAGTGGCAGGCGTCAAGGGTTCGCGCAGTACCGATCAGCCGCGAAGCGGTTGATGAACAAACACTTTTTAACAGTCTTGAACATTTTGCGCGCGATTGGTTAATGGTTTTGACCTCGCCAACTTCGATTGCGCTTAACCGGCTTGCAGTCAGTCAGGCCGGTACGGACAAAAACAATCTCGGTAATATTGTGCTTTATCGTGGGCCTTACGCAATGGCGCGTCGCCTGAAACCGATTTTGGAAATCGGTCGCGATTGCGGACTTTTGCAAGTGGACAACCTCGATAATGCATTCCGGACCTTTTTCGGACTTGTTGTTCGTGATGTCCAGATACGTAAATTGCTGGGTGACGATTTTCACATGGATGATGAAGAAATCATTCGCGAAGCGCGCACAGCGACAAGGCAATTTTTTGCTCTTTTCGGGCATAAAAATATGAATAAAACAGATGAAACGCAAATTTAAGGGAGTTTTCTATGCGTGTTTATTATGATCGTGATGCAGATGTAAACCTGATAAAATCCAAAAAAGTCGGTGTTATCGGCTATGGCTCGCAAGGCCGCGCCCATGCATTAAACCTGAAAGATTCCGGTGTGAAGGAAATCAAAATTGCTCTTCGTCCGGGCTCTGCAACAGCTAAAAAAGCTCAGGCAGATGGATTCGAAGTTGTGACCGTTGCCGAAGCAGCCAAGTGGGCTGACCTCATTATGATGGTTACCCCCGACGAATTGCAGGCCGACATTTTTAAAGAACAGATTGCCAACAATTTGCGCGACGGCGCAGCAATTGCATTTGCTCATGGTCTGAACATTCACTTCGGTTTGATCGAACCGAAAAAGACAGTGGATGTCATTATGATTGCTCCTAAAGGTCCCGGTCATACAGTGCGCAGCGAATATCAGCGCGGCGGCGGTGTTCCGAGCCTTATTGCTGTTGGTCACGACGCTACAGGCAATGCGCATGATCTGGCGCTCTCTTACGCTTGCGGAATTGGTGCCGGTCGCTCTGGCGTTATTGAAACAACATTCAAGGAAGAAACCGAAACCGATCTTTTTGGTGAACAGGTTGTTCTTTGCGGTGGTCTTGTCAACCTTATCCGTTCGGGTTTCGAAACTCTGGTTGAAGCCGGTTATGCTCCGGAAATGGCTTACTTTGAATGCTGCCACGAGATGAAGCTCATTGTTGACCTCATCTATGAAGGTGGCATTGCCAATATGAACTATTCAATTTCCAACACCGCCGAATGGGGTGAATATGTCAGTGGTCCGCGTATCATCAACGATGAAGTCAAGGCGAATATGAAGCGTGTTTTGAAGGACATTCAGGACGGTACATTCTGCTCCAACTGGATGCAGGAATATAAATCCGGTGCTGTTCGCTTCAAAGCAATCCGTCGCATTAATGACGGACATCAGCTTGAACAAATCGGTGGCAAATTGCGCGAGATGATGCCGTGGATCAAAGCAAACGCATTGGTTGATAAAACACGCAACTAATCGCGCGTTTTTGTAGTCCAAATTCTGAAGAAGGGCTGAGGATGTCAGCCCTTTTTCTTTTAATATCATATAGAAAATTACCAATTGTGATAATCGGCTTGCAACTTACGATCAACGCGCAGGGCTGAAGCGCTGCAGCGTCATATTTATTTTCGAACCGTTCCGTGTTTCATTATCGGCTTCAAGAAACCTCCGGTTATAATTTTGTAAGGCAGGAAAAAGATTATCCGGTTTGATCACATAAAAACCTTCAATAATGTTTAACGGCCTTTTTTTACTCGATATAACCGACAAGCCAATGGTTGGAGCAAAACCCCGAAAAGCGCGGTTGACTGTGACAATACCTGATACCTCTTTAAAAGACGGGTAAGTGCAGACAACGTAGCAAACATCATTTGCAATTACCGTTTAGTCAAAATCGGCAGACGAACAAAAATATCATTGATTATAATAACGATCATCTTGTCCGGCCGGTAGATGAACGACCGACCACCAGATCGATCGCACATCAAAGCGTGTCCCGATTATAAAAATGATTTATTTCGGAAAAGGTGACTTGCAGGTCTGGCGAACGCCGCCCCGATCTATATAAGTATCGTCCGACGAACGATAGCTTTTATAACGGTCGCTACACCATTGCTGATGATTTATATCAGGGCCGGTATCCAGTTTATATGTGGGGCCGGAAGGATGCGTCAGCTCCGGTTTATAATTACGGTTAGGTTTTGGAACTCCATAATTCGAGTGAGGAAGCGGGGCATTTTGCGGGCGGGTTATGGGAGCCAATGGACTGTTTAATTCTACTGCACCGGCGTTTATTGCGAGCGTTGTGGATAAGAACAAAGGTATAACAAATAATTTAGCTAACCGGAAAATCATGGCCTTCCTCGTTAAAACCTTAAAGAATTCTGAATAAATTGAATCATAACGATCACGTTTCGTATCGTAAGTTATAAGAATTCAATGATACTCTTCAAAACTTCTCTTCAGGCAACTTGTAATTTTTTTAATATACGCCAAATTTGGAATGGTTAGTAGAGAAGGATCAAATATAATGTCACATTTTTTGAGAAATATTGTTATTGCCGGGATCGTGGTCGGGAGCGCTTGTTTGAGCGCCTCCGGAGCATTTGCAGATGACAAAGTCACAATCGGGGTGCTTGTCTGTACCGGGCAGGGCGCCGAGGGACATATCTTCAAAGCGACAGAAAAGCTCACCTGTGTTTTCCAGCCGAATGATAAAGGCGCCGAGACAGACAAATATGTCGGCAAAATCGAACAGCTCGGCATCGATATTGGTAAAGCAGGTGCCGGACAATTGTCGTGGATGGTCATGGCGGCAAGTAAAGACGCATACAAGTCCGGAATTCTCGTGGGTAAATATGAGGGGGTCAGTGTCGACGCTGCTGCCGGTGTTGGTGGTGGAGCCAACATACTTGTTGGCGATAACAAAGCGTTTTCTTTGCAACCAGTGAGTGTACAAGCTCATGAGGGAGCCAATATTGCTATTGGCGTTTCGAAATTGACTTTGAGCGCCGATAACAAATAATTTTTGAAAACGTCATATCTGGCGAAAAGAATAAAACTTTTCGACGCAATTGTTTGTTGAGAGACGAGACGTTTTAACAGAAAGGATGCAGCCTCAAGGCTGTGTCCTTTTATTTTTAGCATAATGAAACTTTACATATCGGTTTGTTTCATCATAAGCATAGAGAGGAAAAGTTTTATATTAAATGAACTTTGTCGCAAAAGGGGAATTGCTACCGTGGCGTATCATGGCCGTTTTTTTGAAGTTTACGACGTATTCAGTGACATGGTTCTCTCGGGCAATCCTGTAGCAATTGTGCATGAGTCAGACGGTTTGACCGATCAGCAAATGCAGTCTATCGCGCGTGAATTCAATTTGTCGGAAACTGTTTTCGTCAATCCTCCGAAAGATGAAAAACATGTCGCCAATTTGCGAATTTTCAAACCGGATGGAGAAATGTCATTTGCCGGTCATCCGACTGTTGGCGCCGCCATATCCCTCGCACGGAAAAATATAAAAAACAATTGCCGTAATGATTCACTTATTATTCTTGAGGAGAAAGTCGGAATTATCCGTGCGGTGGTTGATTTGAGTGAAAAAGTCGCTTTTGCCGAATTCGATCTGCCAAAACTCCCCGAACAACTTCCGATGGATACACCGAAAGAAATTTTTGCAGCAGTATTCGGGCTTGAAAGTAAGGAAATAGGCTTTGAAAATCATGTTCCCTCGCTTTGGACAGCGGGTGTTCCATTCTTTTTTGTGCCCTTGCGTAATCTCAAAACTGTTGCCAGTGCATCGCCTGATCCCGTTTATATTATGGAGAACTTCGACAAGCTTAACGTAAAGACACCGTCATTTTACCTCTATAGCCGGGAAACGCAGTTGTTCCAGAGTGCTTTTCATGTTCGTATGTTTCGTCCGGATGGTTCGGAAGATGCCGCAACCGGCTCGGCAGCATCTGCATTTTGCGGTGTTGTCCAGCATTTTGATCATCCATTGGATGGCAAGAAAGACATTTGGCTCGAGCAGGGAATGGAGATGAATCGTGTGTCGAAAATCCGTCTCGAATGGTATGTCGAAAACGGAAAACTCGTTTCTGCACGCATTGGCGGAACAGCTATCAAATATTCCGAAGGACATATCTTCCCTTGAATATTTTTTGGCTGTCCTGCCGTGATCATAGGGGGCGAGGAAACATTCTTTTACTTGAGATTGCTTTCAGCTTTTATGATTTTCGAAAAGCTGTTTTCAAAAACCATTATTTTCAGTTACCGAAAATCCTTAGCAATGTATGGTTTTAATATCCCGCTTTGGTTACGATGATAGAATAATCATAAAAAAATATAATATCTCACCACACTGTTGGTGAACTATCTTGTAAATTTATCTCGAAAACCATGAAATGATAAACCAATGTTTTCTGACCTTCGCAAAATTCAAGAAGTATTCTGCCAGAATTTTGTAGAAAAGCATGTTTGGCAACTTAATAAGTACCTTGAAAAGCTGATCATGAACAAGTGATGAAAAAGACCCTCATTCCAACTCGAGCTTGAAGGGAAGGTAAAAAACACAAGTTGGTTTCAGCCAGCATTGGCAGCAATGCGGTCAACTAAGCCGCGCGGCGTATTTTTCTCTAAAAGTAAACCGCGTTGAATCTCAGATGATCAGCGGTATATGAAGTTTAACACCCCGCGGCGCAAAGACTTAATTCAAGCAATTTAATCCAGAAGGTCGCTCCTCCCGGCGGGCAATCACTATGGAAGTCGCCTTTCACAGTGAAACCGCAGAGGACCAATCGCCCGATATAACGCATCTGAAAAAGCACAAACAGCAGTTAATGCACCAAAAGCGATAAGTATTTTTTCTTATTTCCTTCGATAATATGTTAGGTCAGAATAGATTATTTAAAAAATAATCCCGAAGCGCATTGGTCCAATTCCAGATTCGATGACGCGTTTACCAGAAGCATGAAAAGCATTGATTGCCTCATTATCAGCCTCTGATCTCCAAGCTTTATCACTAATAAAGCCATATCCATCCCCGACAACTTTAAAACTACCTTGTTTAAATATCGGGTTACCAGTCATATCGCCTTCAAGGACAATTTCAAATTTACCGGATTGGATAGCTTCGGCTAACCCGGACTCAGTAATTTTACCTTGAGCAATATGGCTTTTCATAACTTGAGTGAATAATTCCTTCAATTCATCATCGGTCATGTTGGGATTTGCTGTAATTGTTCCATCAGCTGAAACAGACGATCCATTCCTTAAAGATTCAGCAATGCTTGTCATGGTGTCATGATAAACAGAACCAGTCTGAACAGCATTAACATCGATTTTGCCTGCGATAAGTTCTTGAATTCTGGATATTGCATCAGATGAAGACGCAGAAAGAGGAGTGTTGCCAGAAGCGGCAACGGTCGGTGATATACCTCTTGAACCTTTAGTGTCGCTATTGAATTGATTGGTCTCGTTGGACTTCAGAAAATGTAGAGCCGTTTCTGCACCTGACATACGGCCATTATTAAATACAGAATTAATCATAACTGTCCTCCATAAATTGAAGGCAACTTAAGCCGTCATGTCTTAATACACCTAAAATACATTATTCTTCATGAATACAAGATTATTATATAATATAATTGGTTATAGATCAATTGATGTACTTTCTCCCGTTTGAGCGGACACATGATCTATTGATTTAACGCCCTTCTGAACATCCTTGGAGAGTTTATATTGAGCGCGGAATGTGGATGGATTACATTATAATCCTTGATCCATCCATTGATCTGCCGAAGAGCTGATTTGGAATCCGGAAAATTGGATATTTTGATATAATCGCGTTTAAGCGTTTTGACAAAAGCTTCCGAAATACCGTTTGATTGCGGGCTTTTGACCGGCGTAAAGCAGGGCTTGAGATTAAGCGCTACTGCAAACTGCCTCGTTTCCAATGCAGTGTAGCATGAGCATTGTCTGGTAAATGCTCAATGAGGTGTGGCGCCCTTGCGGTTGCAAAGTGCTTTTCAATCGCTTCCAGATTTTGCAAAAATAACAGTAGCAATCCGGTCAGGTTTGCATAACCTAAAAACATTCATTTTCTAAAATTTTTTTCTAATTGTAATAACGATTTTAGCAATATGTTTCTTATCTCACCGCTAAAAATGGAGAAAATGAAAACCTCATTCCAACTATCATGAAGAGGATCATCATGAAGCGTTATTTTTCCACATTATTGGCTGCAGTTCTTGTGCTTTTTGCCAGCGCCGCATATGCTGATCGTCTTGACGACATAAAAAAAGCTGGCGTTCTAAAAGTTGCATCTTTTGATAGCAATCCGCCATTTGGTTTTGTTGATGAAAAAACAAAACAGATCACCGGGCTTGATGTTGATTTTGCTCAAGCTGTTGCTGACAAAATTGGCGTTAAATTGGAAGTTCATCCAACCAATCCGGCAAACCGCATACCTCTTTTGACTTCAGGTCAGGTGGATTTGGTTGTGGCGAATTTTACGGTCACACCAGAGCGCGCCGAGCAGGTTGATTTTTCCATTCCCTATTTTGCTTCAGGTCAACAATTTATTGCCAAAAAAGGGTTTTTAAAATCAGCTGACCAACTGGCAAATTTGCGCATAGGAGCAGATAAAGGCACAACCAATGAAATCAATCTGAAAAATTTGTACCCGACAGCAAAAGTTATTACTTACGATGACACGCCATTTGCTTTTGCCGCGTTGCGAAACGGCAATGTGCAAGCCATCACACAAGATGGTCCGAAGCTTGTTGGTTTATTGGCAAATGTCCCGGACAAAGATCAATATGAGGTGCCAGCGTTTACCATTTCCAATGATTACATGGCAGCAGCAGCACCCAAGGGTGAAACTGCACTTGTTACTGTTGTCAATGAAACTCTGCTGGATTTGGAAAAGACAGGGAAAGCGGAAAAAATTTACAATAAATGGTTCGGCCCCGATAGCAAAACTCCGCTCCCCAGATTGTTCAAGATTGGAGATAAACAATAATTCTCGTCATCCAACATGAAACTTGTGCAAAGGAGCCGGCACAACCGGCTCTTTTGTCTGTTCCAGGAACAAAAATTTATACGCAAGACTTTTGAGTAAAGCACATGCTGTCACACGAGTATTTAGGTTGGATATGGAACGGTTATCAGGTAACCATTGTCCTTACTATTCTTTCATGTATCGCCGCCTCATTACTTGGTGCCGTCTTATGCAGCATGCGCATAAGCCCGTTTTGGCCCCTCAATATTTTTTCCAAAGCTTACATAGCGATTTTCCGAAATACACCATTGTTGGTTCAACTGTTCTTTTGGTACTTCGGGGTCAGCCGTTTTGTACCGGACAACATCAGATTTTGGTTACTGGATGCACATCAATGGGTTTTCGGCCCAGTTACTTTAAATTGGCCGTCATACGAGTTTATATACGGATTTATTGGTTTGGCACTCTATACAGCCGCCTATATCGCAGAAGAATTGCGGGCTGGTATAAAGACTGTACCGATAAATCAGGAATCTGCTGCTTATGCCCTTGGTTTTACGCGAAGCCAGGCATTCCGTTTTATAATTTTACCGCAAGCGGTACGCAACGCGCTTTCACCACTGCTCGGCCAATATATGATGGCTTTAAAAAACTCTTCTCTAACAGCCTCAATAGGCGTTGCCGAACTTTTCTATGTCGCAAGCCAAATTGAAACGCGTTCACTTTTGGCTTTTCCTGTCTATCTTATTTTGACAGTGTTATATTTAATAACCATTGCGCTTATCGAGATAATCGGGCGCATTATCGAAACACGTCGGCTTAAAAGCACTGGTCGGAGGGTTCAGGCATGAACTTTTCGTTCATTTTCGATAATTTCGAATATTTGATGATTGGTGCTTGGCCAAACGGGCCGGTAGGCGGCTTGGCTTTAACATTGCTATTGTGTGTTTTTTCAGCTGTCTTATCAGCTTTGTTCGGTCTTTTATCCGGTATCCTGCTTGTTATGTCGAGACAGAAATGGCAGTTGGTTCTGGTTGCTATTCTCGGGTTTTTCCGGGCCATCCCGATTTTGATGTTAATTTTCTGGATCTATTTTTTGCTTCCCATGATGCTTGGCATATCTGCGCCAAAAGTACAGACTATTGTTTTGGCGTTATCCTTGGTTGGCGGGGCTTATCTTGGTCATTCTGTTGCAGCAGGTCTGCGCAGCGTTGGCGACGACCAATGGGCAGCCGGACTAGCACTAGGATTTAATAGGTGGAAAGTTCTATGGTTTTTGATTTTGCCACAAGCACTGCCACGCATGGCACCATCATTTATCAACCAATGTATCTCGCTTACGAAAGATACGTCGTTGGCATATATCATTGGTACACAAGAATTTCTGACCTTGGCGCGGCAAATTGACGGTCGCTTGACAGGCGCTTATTCAACAGAAATCTATCTATTCGTCGGGATTGTTTACTTCGTGCTCTGTATGACATTGAATTTTTTTGCAGAATGCATCAACAAACACTATTCAAAAGAAAGACAGTTTGTCTGAAAGGCATTGCAGATTAAGTTTGTGTTTTGGTTCTGCTGCAATTATTTTAGAAAAACAAGCGAGATCCGTTTAACTATTTTCAAACATTGTCCGAAAATATAGGCATGGCAATGCGTTGGGACAAAAGACAATTGAAATCGCAAGACACTATTCTCAACGTGCTGACAAGAGCAAAAAGGTCGAAGCGGCTGTTGTCAGACTAGGTGCTAGAATGAACAAAAAGAGTACATAAATTGTCAAACTCTTCGAAAAAAGTGTCAAACTTTGTTATCGGAAAATTTTCTGGTCTAAAAAAACACTTATAAATCAGAGACTTAAATGGTGGGTGATACAGGGATCGAACCTGTGACCCGCTGATTAAGAGTCAGCTGCTCTACCAACTGAGCTAATCACCCAACGGCGTTGTTGATCAACGATAGCGGTTCTATAGCGTTCCTAAGGATTGATGTCCATAGAAAATTTTCGTTTTTTTGTCATTTCATTCATTGTTGAAGCGGGAAGTATAAAGATTGCGAAAATATCTTGATCTTCATACGAAATAGCCTCATTATATCACTTTCATTAACGCGTGTGACTTTGATTGTTACCGGTAAAGAGAGGACGATCGAGCGTAATGCCCGACCAAAATTCATCAGAAGACCCTTCTTGTAGTAGCGAGCGGTATAGGCCGTTTCGGGGATTTTTTCATTACCATCATGTTGATTTGGCGTTCCGGCGTGCTTTTAGAGCCGGAATAACAGGATCGGTTGTGTTCGCTGTTTTGCAAATGGCGACCTCGAGGATTAAAAATGGTTGACTATATTTTTCCTCGACTATTTTCCTTTGTTTGGCACTTTTCTCGGAATTGACGGATTATGGAATGGATAGCAAATCCCCATGCATGGATGGGGCTTGTAACACTTATATTTCTGGAAATTGTACTAGGCATTGATAACCTTGTCTTTATCGCAATTTTGGCTACAAAATTGCCTCCTAAAGTAAGGAACCGTGCCCGTTTGACAGGCTTGAGCTGTGCATTGGTCATGCGCTTGATACTGCTGACGGCGATGGGGTGGGTCATGACACTTGACCAACCTCTTTTTTCAGTGGGGAGTTTCAATTTCAGTTGGCACAGCATCATCCTGATAATAGGCGGAGCTTTTCTTCTTGCAAAAGGGACACTCGAGCTTCATGAAAGGTTGGAGGGCGAGGTTCAGGAAAACTCGACTTCGGTTGTCCATGCGGTGTTTTGGCAAGTTATTGTCCAGATTGTTGTGCTCGATGCAGTCTTTTCTCTGGATAGTATCATTACGGCGACGGGTATGATCCCAAAAGATCAGATGATGGTGATGTATCTTGCCGTCATTATCGCTATGGGTGTGATGATGTGGGGCTCTGGCCCCCTGATGGTATTTGTTAACCGCCATCCAACAGTTGTCATCCTGTGTCTCGGATTTTTGATGATGATCGGCTTTAGCCTCATTGTTGAAGGCTTCGGTTTCCATATTCCGAAGGGCTATCTTTATGCAGCTATCGGCTTTTCTGTTCTTATCGAAGCGTTCAACCAGATCGGCCGGCATAACAGAGAGAAACTTATTTCAACCAATGATTTGCGCGAAAGGACAGCCGGTGCAGTGCTGCGTCTTCTGGGCGGCGGTAAAAAAGAAGGGAGTCTCGGTGAAACAGTTGATCTTATTGCTGAACAGGCTGCCGCCTCGGAAATATTCAGGCCGGAAGAAAAGCAGATGATTCGTGGTGTACTTGATCTCGCTGACCGGCCTGTCCGGTCGATCATGTCCCCGCGAAACGAGATAGAATGGCTTGACCTTGATACTGATGAAGAGGAAATGCGCAACGAACTCGAGCAATTCAAACACAGCCGTCTTGTGCTTGCCCGCGAGAAAGTTGACGAATTTGTCGGCGTTGCATTGACTAAAGATTTGCTGCTTGATCTCGCCGAAGGCAAGAATATCGACTGGCAGAAAGCCATGCGTCAGCCCCTCGTCGTTCATGAAAATACCAGTGTTTTGCGTCTCATGGAAAAATTGCGTCGTTCAGCAATTCAACTTGCCATAGTGGTTGATGAACATGGCTCGTTTGAAGGTGTCGCAACCCCGACGGATATATTGGAAGCTATTGCCGGCGATTTTCCGGATGAAGATGACGAACCGGTTATTGCAGAACAGTTGAAAGATGGCAGCTTTATGGTTGAAGGCTATGCCGATATTCGTCGATTGAGCGGTTATCTTGATAAAGATTTGGTGGATGAGAATGATCGTTATACAACTCTTGCCGGTTTTATGTTATGGCATTTCGGACATTTGCCGGTGACGGGCGAGAGTTTTGAAGCCGAAGGCTTTAATTTCAAGGTCGTTGAAATGGACCGACGGAACATAGCAAAAGTGTTGATATCGCCGGTAAAAAAGCAAGATCAATAATTTGTCAATAAAAAAATAGTCAGTTATTTGTTAAAGACGCTTAACTTATCTACGAGAATTTGTAAGATAAAGAATAGTTCTCATTTGGAGGGAATTGGATATGGAACCACGTTTGCAGATCATCGTTACGCCTACGCGCGCTGGCCGTGTCGGTAAAAAGCTTGGCGATTGGCTGTGTTCATATGCGGACAGTCACTCGAACTTTGATGTTGAATTGATCGATCTGGCAACAATCAATCTGCCATTATTCGATGAGCCGAAGCATCCGCGTCTTCATCAATATGAACATTCCCATACAAAAGAGTGGAGCAAGCTCATCGCCAAGGGAGATTGTTATATTTTCGTCATTCCCGAATATGACCATCTGCCACCCTCATCTTTTGTCAATGCTGTGACTTATCTTGCACATGAATGGAGTTATAAAGCAGTATCATTTTTGAGCTATGGCGGCATTTCCGGAGGCTTGAGAGCTGTAGAAACGGCACGGTTGATGGTTAACGCCGTAAGAATGGTACCGATTCTTGAAACTTTGCCAATTCCCCAATATACCCAGTATATAGACGAGAATGGTAATTTCAGACCAAGCGCCGCTATTGAAGGTGGGGCACAGGCAGTTTTTGATGAATTGTTCAAAATGAATAACGGTTTGAAAAATATCCGCCCGAAATTTTGACATGTTTTAGCCTTCGGACAAGGTGATGACTAAATTATTAGTCGTTCTTGAAGATCAGGACGATGCGCGGGTCGCTTATAGCGTCCGCGCTGACATTGTTTTAGTGTCCGGCACATTGCAAAAAATGCAAAAACTATGTTCGGCACTGAAAAATATGGCGAGCTATTCGCCGCAAATATGGTTGCTGACTTCCGATCCCCATTTGTTGACTTCCAGAGTGATGGAGCGGTGCGGCGCGCAAAGGATTGTTGTTTCGGCTTTGCCGGAAGAGCTTCCGGCTTTTGTGAAAACGCTGGTAAATCAATGTAATGATTATCCTCTGGTGGCATTGATAGAAGCGGAAAATTCGCCAGATAATTCTTTGATCACGATTATCGGCGCTTTGGGCTTTAGTGGTATTCTGCTTCAGCCACGTAATCTTGACCAGACAATTTTGAGCCAGATAAAGGTAGGAAATATCGGTCAATTCATGACAAAATCCCGTGCCAATAATTTGGAAGCGGGTGTTATCGGGATGATCGAGGCACCTGACATTCCACGTTTGCTACCTTATTCACCTGATTGGCTGGGATTTATTATTAAACATCCGGTCAAATCGGGCCAGTTTGGCGATAATGCAACCAATTTATTGATGCGCGCTCTTTTACCCGTAGATAGTGGGCAGGAACAACTTCCCGAAGGTTCGGGGCTCGGTACGGATCGCATTATTATTGAAGATTTTATTTTGCCGATGGAAATCGGTGCCTATAAACGTGAATACGGGCATAAACAAAAGGTCCGCTTCAACATCAAGGCCGATGTTGAACGTTTGTCTTCCAATCCGGAAGATATGCGTCATATTTTTTCCTATGATCTTATTCTTGATGGTATCAAAAATCTCGTTTCGCTGGGTCATGTCGAACTTGTTGAAACATTGGCCGAACGGATAGCTGCACTCATTCTTGCTTACCCGAGGGTTCAAAAAGTTATCGTCCGGGTGGATAAGCTCGAGTTGGGGCCTGCCGCAGTTGGTGTGGAAATCGAGCGACAAAAAAAGAAAGCTTGAATAACGTCGTCTCTTCAAGCTTCTTTGAATTTTATTTCGTATCCGGTTTTTTCGCTGCGTTATTGGCAATATTTGCATTGCGCTGGCGGTATTGGCTTATTTCAAAAGCGGCAACGAAGAATAGCGAGATAACAAGCGGTATAATGAGATAAAGCAGGCGGAAGACAATGAGAGCCGAAATGACATCTGCCGCATTCATATTCGGCATACCGGCCATAAACAGGGCTTCCAATACTCCGACACCGCCAGCAGGCGCATTCGATAAAAGCGTTACAGTAAAGGACGCAAGGAATACACCCAAAACCGCAATAAAACCGGGGTTTCCGATATCGGGCAGGGTGGCATAAATAACGCCTGCCGCGCCAATCAATTCCAAAGGTCCAATAATCAATTGTTGAACGACAATACTGAAATGCGGATAGGAAATCTGGAATGACTTGCCGATTTTTAACGGGCGCAATTGCAAAAGGCTGCCCAAAATATAAAGCGCAACAAATGTCAACATTCCTATACCGATGGTAACGGCAAGCCATGTGGGAATACCTTCATGGACAAGCGTAATGAGATCCGGTCGTATCACGAGTACCAGTCCGGAAAGCAGGATTGTACCAAGAGCAAAGGTAAAGGAACAAAAAGCGACGAGAACGGCAATTTCCACACCACTCAAGCCCTTTTTGCTATAGGCACGATAACGCACTAAGGCGCCTGAAAAAACCGATGCACCGATATTATGGGAAAGCGCATATGTTGTGAACGAACAAATGGCAATATAATGAAGCGGTATTTTTTTGCCTAAATGTTGCAACGCAATACGGTCGTAACCGGCAAGAGCAGCATAAGCAAGCAATGCAAAAAATGCGGCAAGTACCCAGTGATGCGGGCTTAATGCGCCAAGCCTGCCGGTAACGTCACTAAATGAAATCGCCGATAATTTGTGGTAAAGAATATAGATGGACACCACCATTGCGACGATGCCGATAAGCGGCCAAATATATTTCTTCAGTTTCATACGTATCCACTCACATTTTCCGGCGTTCCCCCATTATTCGACGGGGAAGTTTTGTCATCCGAACATGCCTGTTCATCCTCTTCGGGATAACTCAAATGTTTTAACATACCTTTAGCGATTTCTTCGTCATCCGTCACTATCGTATTCGCCCCCATATCTTTTAGATAAGCGGTTTCCACGCCTGTGACAGCGTGGGCAATAATATGGATCCGGTCATTCGATTTGCGAGCCTCGGCAACAATTTTAGCCGCGTCAATTGCGCTTTTTGTTGATATAACCAGTTGACGGGCCTTTCCGATATTGGCTCGCTCAAGTATAGTGATATTGGCTGCATTGCCTAGAATTGCTTCATTTTTTTTGTCCTCGGCGCTTTTGACAGCCTGCCCGTTATGATCAATGACGATGAAATCTGTGTGAGAGCGTTGGAGAGAATCGGCAATTTTTTCACCGATATCGCCAAAGCCGACCAGAATTGTGTGGTTGGTTTTATCGGTTTTTGCCAAATCACTATCGTCATCGGCGCCGACATCTATAATCGTGGTTTCGCCATTTTTCGTCTCAAGACGGGAACGAATTTTTTCGGCGGCAAAACAGACCAGAGGATTTAAAAGAATGGAAAGAATGGCGCCTCCCACAATAAGATCCCGCGCTTCGTCATTGATAATTCCCAACGAAGTTCCAAGCCCTGCAAGAATAAAAGAAAATTCACCTATCTGGGCAAGGCCGGCACCAATTGTGAGAGCAGTTGCATAAGGACGATGAAAGAGCCGGACGATTGCGTAAGCAGCAAGAGATTTGCCGCCAATAATAATGACGAGTGTTACAATCAGAGGCAAAAAAGCTGTCAACAATTTGGATGGGTCAAAAAGCATTCCGACGGAAACGAAAAACAGAACGGCAAAAGCATCACGAAGTGGCAATGTTTCTTCTGTTGCTCTTTGGCTGAGCTCCGAACCACTCATAATCATACCGGCAAAAAAAGCACCCAATGCAATAGAAACGCCAAAAAGATGAGCTGAAAAAAATGCGACACCAAGAGCAATTGCAAGAACACTCAAGCGAAAAAGTTCTCTCGAACCGGATTGGGCAGAAATTTTCAAAAGCCAGGGGATAACACGTTGGCCAACGATCACCATCAAAATGACAAACAGTACAACTTTTGCAATTGTCAGAAGGATTGTCCCGAAGAGTCCCAATTGCATCCATTGGGCAAGAGGATCGGCTTCGCCGGTTATTCTTCCTCCCAGTGATGTTGACAGGGCAGGGATGAGCACCAGGGCCAGAACCATTGCCAGATCTTCGACAATAAGCCATCCGACAGCAATGCGTCCACGGTCTGTTTCAATGAGATTGCGCTCTTGCAACGAGCGCAAAAGCACAACGGTACTGGCTGTAGAAAGCGCAAGCCCAAAGACCAAGCCGCCACCCATTCCCCATCCCATGATAAGACCGAAACCTAGCCCCAATGCTGTGGCAACAGTCATTTGGACAATAGCACCGGGGATAGCGATTGCTTTGACCGAAAGAAGATCTTTAAAAGAAAAATGCAGGCCGACACCGAACATCAACAGGATAATACCGATTTCGGCAAGCTGATTGATCAAAACCGAATCGACACGGAATCCACCAGTGTGGGGCCCTACAATGACACCGGCCAGAAGATAACCGACAAGTGGCGAGATTCGTAAACGATTGGCGAGGACACCGAACAGAAATGCAAGGCACAATCCCACAACAATAGTTGTTACCAATGGTGTATCCTGTATCATCTGCGGCTGGAATTTCCTCCCTGTTTTTAATTAGACCCCCTCAATATGCCACGAACCTAAACATCATTTGTGTTAAGCTTATGACAAAATTTTCCGATTTGTTTTGTTAAAATCGGGCGATTACCCCCCCAAAAAAAGCCGGTATGACATGACCTCGTCACACCGGCTTTTGGAAAAAATTATTTTGCGCTCACTGAATTCGGGTGCGGTTTGTCTTCAATGAGATCGCGCCCCTCATGGTGATGATGCCACCAATTGCCAAGGAAGAGCAGAATTGGTGCAGCAATGAAAATTGACGACGATGTCGCAATAATCACACCGACAACCATTGGAACGGCAAAATTATGAACAGCACTACCGCCCCAGATCGCCATCGGGAGCATAGCAAGAACAGTGGTCGTTGAGGTGAAAATACAACGGATAAGCACCTGATTGATCGACATGTCGACCAATTGTCGCAAGGCCATCTTTTTATAGAGCCTCATATTTTCACGCATACGGTCATAAACCACCACTTTATCGTTGACCGAGTAGCCGACAATTGTGAGAAGCGCGGCAATAGCCGTCAAATTGAAGTCTAGCTGGAACAATGCAAAGAAGCCGACCATTTTTGTGGTGTCGAGGACAATGGTGACAATGGCACCGACAGCAAAGAACCACTCGAAACGCCACCAGATATAAAACATCATGGCAATGGCTGCGAGGACGACAGCAGTAAAGCCGGCTGTAGCAAGTTCACCGGAAACTTTCGGACCGACAACTTCGATCTGGTCAAAAGTGACATCGGGGTAGATTGTCTTGACGGCAGTTTTCAGTTTTTCAATGGCTGCAGTTTGTTGGGCTTCACCACCATCCTGTTGCTGAACTCTGATGAGCACTGTGTTCTGGTTGGAAACATTTTGCAGGGCAATTTCGCCCAATCCTAATTGTCCTAATGTCGAGCGCAATGTCGCGAGATCGGCAGGGGCCTTGGTGGTAATAGCCATCTGGCTGCCGCCCATAAAATCAATACCGAAATTAAGCCCCGGCTTGAAGAACAGCACGATTGACGCAATTGACAGGAAAATGGAAACACCAATGCCGATGAAGCGTGCGTTCATGAAGTGAAAATTGGTGTGTTGAGGAATGAATTTGAAAAATGAGTGGATGTGCAATTTGTTAATTTTCCATTCACGCACAACCCACGACATAATGATACGCACGATGGTGACATCGGTAAACAATGAAATGATGATGCCAAGAAGCATTGTGACAGCAAAGCCGCGTATCTGACCGGTACCGAACCACAACAGTAAAACTGTGGCTATAGCGGCCGTCACATTCGCGTCGATAATGGTTGAAAACGCATGTTTGAAGCCACGGTCAAGCGCGGCCATAGACCCCATGCCTTTTTCACTTTCTTCACGGATACGTTCATTAATAAGAATGTTCGCATCAACCGCGATACCAATTCCGAGAATGATACCGGCGATACCGGGAAGCGTGAGCGTTGCACCAATGAGACTGAGCGCCGCGAAAGTAAGAACAGTATGAAGGGCAAGGGCTATATCGGCGATAATGCCCCAAAGTCCATAAAGAAGGAAGATAAAAAGGGCAACAAGGAAGAAACCGGCAATACCGGTATAAAGCCCCATTTTGATCGCATCCGCACCGAGATCCGGACCGACAGTGCGTTCTTCTATCACTGTTAAAGGAGCAGGCAATGCGCCGGCACGCAACAAGGCGGCGAGGGTGGATGCTTCTTTGGGAGTGAAATTGCCGGTAATTTGTCCGCTACCGCCAGGTATGACGCCTTGAATGACTGGAGCTGTCAGAACTTTATTATCAAGGACAATAGCAAACGGCTTGCCGATGTTTTCTCGTGTAATTTCGGCAAATGCTTTCGCACCGATTGTGTTGAGCTTGAAGGAAATAAGCGACTTGCCGGGAATTTGCGGATCAAAACCGGCCGAAGCATCGGTTAACACACTACCGTCAAGCGAAACCTGATCATAAATAGGAAAACGCTGATTCTCGTCGGTATAACCCGGCAATATCGAAACACCTGCAGGCGGATTTTCCATATCGACATTGGTAGGAACAAGGTGGAATGTCATTTTCGCCGTAGTTCCGAGAAGATCACGTAATTGCTTCGGATCCTGTAATCCTGGCAATTGGACTTCAATGCGATCAAGTCCGACTTTTTGAATGCTCGGTTCGGCTACACCGACCTGATCGACGCGTCGACGGATAATTTCAAGGCTTTGGTCAACAGCATTGTTTACCCGATATTTGATGCCGGCTTCTGTCAGCGTGACGCGGATTGCGTCATTCTGCTCGCTTACATCAATATCAGACGAAGATGCGCGGAATGCGCCTGCCGAAATAGGGGTCGCCAATTCTTGAAGCGCAGTCAATGCGGTTTGGCGCTGACCCGCATCGGGAATGACGGCGACAATCGAATCGCCGATCATACGGACACTGGTTGACTGGATTTGCTTTTCGCGAAGTTTGCCACGGACATTATCAAGTGCGGTACGTAACTGATCGCGCTTGAGCGACTTGGCATCGACTTCGAGAACGAGCGAAGAACCACCTCTGAGGTCAAGGCCCAGAACAACTTTTGTATCCCTCATGAATGATGGTAAATATTCGAGCTGCTTTTCCGTCAACAGGTTAGGTAGTGCAACCAGAACTCCCAAGAGAAGAACGACAAAATATAAAGTTGTTAGCCAGCGTGGTGTTCGCATAAGATCCATCCAATAATTGGCACCTAAAAAATAGGTTCTATATTACGATTTGGTTCAGATAAGAACCTTCTTTTTGAAGTTTTCAACATTTAGGCAGTAGCAACGCCTTAATTTCGTGTCGAAAATATGATTTCCCGTCCGCTTGCCATTAAATGTTCGCACAAAGTCCTCTTTTCAGACTAATGGAAAGATCAAGCGGCAACAAGGACCGATGCCGGAGTTTTGCTAAGCTCCTGTTTGCACTATCGATTTTAGTGCTAATGCCTAATATTTCAAAACAATAATGCGGAAAATCTTCCTCGAAATCCGGTTTGTTCAAAAAATCATCAAAAAAAGAATATCGAGCGTCATTATGACGATGAGACACATTGTCGGCAATAAACTTTGATCAACACTTTGCGGTGGACTTGTCAACCTTATCGGCACCGGTTTTGAAACTTTGGTCGAAGCGGGTTATGCACCTGAAATGGCGATGTCATGCCGCTTTAAGCAGATAGACGATTAATTTCAAAATTGAAACAAGCTGCATTTCTAAAGTTAATCAAGTCATCTAAGAGTTATATTGTGAACCAATCCGCAACTTTTACACGGGCAATCAATTCCGGATCAATCGGGGAGGGAGTATTTGCTAACAAGAAACAAAAGTGCAAAGCCGATTGGTCAGAATGGTTGCCGTAATTGCAGTGCGTAACTTTTGGCTCATTATGTTTCCGGTAAATTCATGTGAACCGATTTCGTTTTTTGATTCAGGAATTTCATCCAATTGATTGAATAAAAACGTCTTTAAAGCTTTATTAACCGGCTTTCCTGATGACGGTAACGGATAGAGTATAACCGGCATTGTTCCGGTCAAATTGGCGAGATTTTGAATTCTACAGAAACCATCGAAAATTTCTGCCTGCCAATATCAAATATCTCGAAATCACGACGGGGTGTTTAGAGAATTTGATTCATGTTGATTGAGTAATGAATTGAAATTATTTGGTTTTATGGTGTTAGAATGTAGTGCCAATTTTTCGCGATCTAATTTGGTTGATGCGGCTTTTTGTTGATTTTAAAAGTCGCTATATTGTCATTTACAACAAGACCTTCAGGCTGGTTATGAAGGCCTATGAAGAAAATCCGGTGTTTGTTTCGACCTTGCTTTTACTTTCCTTGTGAACTTTCCTTGAAAGTGCGTTAGGTGCGTAAAATTCGATCGATTATGTTTTAGTCTTTGTGCACTTATTTGAAGAAGAACGATTTTTTTAATAATCGGAGAAAACAGGCCTTGGCTTGTCATAGTTTTGTAAAAATTTTATAGGAAAACAAAAAACAATAGTTGATATTGGGGGGTGTCCGGTAACATTCCCTAAAATTGCTTTTTGGTTTTTAAGGCCTATATGCGCGATTCGTTATCTTTATCTGGAATGGTTGGTCCCTTGAATTTTAAAAATCTCATTCGCAATTTCTGTTTTATCATTGCTCTGGCAATCTCTTCGACAGGAATGACCTTATCATGTCTATCGGCGGTCGGGAATGTTGCGGAGGCGCAAACGCCTTCAACCAGTGATAATACGGTTTTAAGCCCCGCAGATCTTGTCAAACAACAACAAGCGGTCGTGAATGGCTATAAAGATCAGCTAAAAGAGCTATTGAAGAGCTATGACGCCGGACAGGATGACGATGCAGCCTTGACCGATATCCGTAACAAAGCACAGGATGTCAGCGGCAAGGTCATTAACACGGCTCTGCTTTTCCGTTCACCGTTGAATGATATCAATTTACGTCTGGATCAATTGGGCGAGCCTCAAGACGGGGTTCAGGAAGCAAAAACAGTTACCGACGAGAGAAATAATCTTCGCCAGCTCAAAGTGAAGATCAATACTTTGGTCGGACAGCTCGAAGATTGTTCGATTGATGCCAATCGTCTTGTCGAAAGAACGATAGCGCAATCGCGGGAATTGTTTGCAAGAACATTGACGCACAAGGTGGAGTTTTCTTCACCTCTTGGTACACAAATTGCCCAATCTGCAAAAGATGCAGCGGCGGACTTTTTCTCGTTGATGTTTTCCTGGTGGCAATTTGTATATCAATTCAAGTTGTTAGCGCTATGTGCTAGCATTTTGATTCCACTTTTTATCGCTGGTGTTCTTGTTGTTTCGACGCATAAATTGATCGGTCGTGTCAAACATGAGGCGACGAAGGAAGAAGAAGACGCATCCTATTTGAAGCGCTTGTCATTTGCTTTTGTCGCAACGCTTGTTCCGACAATGATTTGCGCGGTTTTTGTCATTCTCATACTTATATTTTTCAACTATCTCGGAATTAGTTGGCCAAATCTGGAACCGGTATTCCGCTCGGCGGCAGACGTCATTATGCTGGTGTTTTTTATCGCCCGTATGTCTTTTGTCATTCTCTCGCCAAAACTGCCAGAGCTGCGGTTGATGAATATAGCACCGAAACCGGCGCGTCTGTTGATTGTGCTATTGACCTTATTGGCGTTGGTAATGGCACTGGATTATTTCCTGAATGCTGTTTATCGCGCCGTATCAGCGCCTCTTTCACTTGCTATCGCCAAGAGCTTCATTTCGGTTATTCTTGTTGGTATTATTATTCTGGCGATTTCCTTTGTTCGGGCGAGAACGAGCAGCGAGGACGATAAAAAGGTAACGTCCTGGCCGCTCTATATCCGTATTCCGCTTATTGTTGTCGGGTTATTGCCTATTTTGACAGCACTTGCCGGTTATGTCGGCATGGCCCGTTTTATTTCTCAACAAATCGTTGTTAGCGGTGCATTTCTTGTGTTGATGTATCTTGGCATACAAACAGCGCGTGCAACGGCTGAAGAGGGAGCTTTCGCCAAGACATTCATCGGTCGTCGTCTGGTACAAAGATTTAATATCGACGATAGCACAATGGACCAGCTTGGCCTTGTTGCCGGTATTCTCCTCAACATTATTGTGATTATTGTTTGTGTGCCGCCGATCATCATGCAACTCGGCTTTTCGGCATCCGATATTTTATCAGCCTTCATTCACATAATGACCGGCTTCGAAATTGGAAATGTATCCATCTCGCTTGTCGGTATTTCAATCGGCATTGTCTTCTTTTTGATAAGCTGGTTTTTAATCCGCTGGTTTATCGGCTGGCTGGATGGCACAGTGCTTGCCCGCGGAAAGGTCGATTCAGGTGTCAGAAATTCCATCCGTACGGTCGTCGGTTATGGCGGTATTGCGCTTTCCGCGCTGATAGGCCTGTCGGCCGCCGGTTTCAATTTGAGTAGCCTTGCATTGATCGCCGGTGGTCTTTCACTTGGTATCGGCTTTGGACTTCAAAATATTGTCCAGAATTTTGTCTCCGGTCTTATTCTGTTGGCAGAACGTCCCTTCAAAGTTGGCGATTATGTCGAAACCGGTACAATTGTCGGAATTGTCAAACGCATCAGTGTCCGTGCAACCGAAGTCGAGACGTTGAAACGGCAAACGATTATCGTGCCGAATTCAAGTCTCATTAATAACAATGTTGGTAACTGGACACATCGTAATAAAATCGGGCGTGTTGACGTGACGTTTACTGTTCCGGCCATGTCCGATCCGGAACATATCGTCGAGGTATTGATGGAAACCGCCAATAATACCGAAGGAGTTTTGAAAAATCCGAGTCCATGGGTCAGTTTTTCAAGCTTTGACAGCAATAATTTCAATTTTACTCTGGCAATTTACGTGCCCGATATTACCGCGACAATTGCGGTCACAAACAAAGTACGATTTCAGGCTTATAAGCGGTTTTCTGACGAAGGAATTACCTGATATGACAAAATGGTTTCTTGTAGCTGTTGCTTTGACATGTTTCTTTTCGGAAGGAGTAGAAGCTGCAACAATAAAAAATACCGACCAAAAAACACAGTCTCTCGTGGTCGCTGAAGGGAGTTCCAGACGGGATGTGTCTTTGAAGGCGGATCAGACAGTCGACATCTGTCCAAAGGGATGTTTCGTTACCTTCCCGAATGGCGATCGCTTTGCAATCAAGGCGACAGATACAATAGAAATTAACGGGAGTCGTGCAAGTTTCAAATAAAAAGCCGAAAGTAGAACGGCACTAGTTTGACGAATAGAGAGTGACCAATAGAGAGGTCGGTATTCCTGCCTTAAAAAACTGTGTCGGATTTGATGTCGGATGATAACGCTCTATCCCTTTGGCGTTTTGTTTCCTGTGGTTTTAAGGAACGCATGATAAATTAGCGGCAGCTCTTTTTGTGACGAAGAGCGTGCTTTTATATCCAAAAAATAGTCTCCATTTCGATCGGTTGCGCATCAAAGTGTAGTTGTTCTTGAATGTTTATGTTCGCGTTGGTTGCACCAAAGGCCTTGCAATTGACTTAATGAATTTGATCGAGAGCCTGCTTTAACTTGATTAAGAGCCTTTGATTAAGAGGCTTTAGTTAAGAGGGTGGGCAATAAGCTGAACGCAGAGCAATATCCCGTCAAAAATGTTCGTTTCGAACTTTTCTCCAATATGTTGCGAATTGAAAGATGAAAGCCACATTATCGGGTTGAGCATGCAACCGTTTTCTTTGAACCAGATGCCAGAAACGCAGGGGGGAAGCTTAAAACAAGGTTGTGGTGCGGACGGCGGGACTTGAACCCGCATGATCTAAAGATCGAGGGATTTTAAGTCCCTAGCGTATACCAATTTCGCCACGTCCGCAGCTTTTGCCCTTATAGGGAACGAATATCAAAAAGTGAAGCCAAAAAATTAATTTAAAATCGGCTCGGGGAAATAGCCACAATATTTTTAAATATCGAACGTTTCTGTCTATTTTTGCACGGTAGTTTTTTAGCACCGTAAATTAGTGCGCTGAAAAACGAGACGTTAAAAAGCAGTGAAAATAGTCGCCGATGTTTTCTCCTGTTGCTCGCCGGAATTTATCAGAATGGGAAAGATGATAGTTTTTATTTCGCCTTTTAATGAGCGAACCATGCGGGCATCTGGATATTGATTATTAAATTGGAAGGTCTACCGATATGACTTCATCAATCCGAGGAGATCGGGTTTTAGTAAATACGTTTCATTCTGCTATCTACCGATAATTTTCTTTGCGGGGTTTATTTTCCGGATATGGTGTTTTCAATATATGAAAAGGGTGGAGGGGCCGAAAGTCGTTTCAATGGAAGCAGCATTTCGTGCAATTGAACGCGATTGGTGCGATTGATATGAAAGTTGAATTTTTTGTGTCTCGCGCCATTCGACTGCGAATTTTTGTTGAATATAATCTTGTTTGATTTAATCTAGCCGGGATTGACTTTCCAGAAGAAAGCCAGCTCGAATTTTATGGAATAGAAAGCATTTTATATCATGAGTGAGTTTGTTCAAGACGTGGCGAAAGCTGCCAAAGCTTTGCGCAGTCTTTTTGATGAGACCCCGCTTCAGCGGAATGAGTATTTAAGTCAGAAATATGATGCAGAAATTTACCTCAAGCGTGAGGATCTGACTCCGGTTCGCTCCTATAAAATTCGTGGTGCTTTCAATTTCATTTCGCAAATGCTCGACAAGGTAGCTCCGGAAGCGGCTTTCGTCTGCGCTTCAGCCGGTAATCATGCTCAGGGTTTGGCTTTTGCCTGTCATCATTTCAAGCGTAAGGGTGTTATCTTCATGCCGGTGACAACACCGCAGCAGAAGATTGACAAGACCCGTTCATTCGGAGGCGAATTTATTGAAATTCGTATGATCGGCGATACTTTTGATCAATGCTATGCAGCCGCAAGAGCTTTCGTTGCTGAAGGCGGCGGGGTAATGGCACCGCCTTTCGATGATATGCGGATTGTGACCGGACAAGCAACGGTTATGTACGAGGCTGCAAAGCAGTGGCAAGAGCTGGTCGGAGATGAAAAACCCGATCTGGTTATCATTCCTGTTGGTGGTGGCGGGCTTGCCAGTGGCATCAGCCATTTTATCCGCGAAAGTGGTTGGACAAAAACCCACATCCGCTTCGCCGAACCGGAAGGGGCTGCAAGTCTCTATACGAGTTTGAAAGAAGGCAAACGCGTCAAACTGGAAGATGTTGATACATTTGTCGATGGTGCGGCAGTTGCCCAGATTGGAGAACTGAACTTCAAGATGCTGAAAGGGTTTTCGCCCTATGATGTGTTGATCGTTCCGGAAAACCGTTTGAGCGCAACGATGATTGAAATGCTGAATGTGGAAGGCATTGTGGTGGAGCCGGCCGGTGGCCTTTCAATTGATGCATTGAAGAGCATTTCTCCGCAGGATGTGAAAGGCAAAAAAGTTCTCCTTATCATTTCTGGTGGCAATTTCGACTTCGAACGTTTGCCGGAAGTAAAAGAACGCGCCTTGCGCTATCAAGGATTGAAAAAATATTTCATTTTCCGTTTTCCGCAACGTCCCGGCGCATTGCGTGGTTTTCTCGACCAGCTCGGACCGGATGATGATGTTGCGCGCTTTGAATATCTGAAAAAATCGGCACGCAATTTCGGTTCCGTTCTTATCGCAATCGAGACAAAACGTTTCGAGAATTTCGCAGTTCTTGAAACAAAGTTCAAAGAGCTTGGTTGGGCATATCGCGATATAACCAATGACAGAGTATTATTTGATTATATTATATAATTAAATCAAATAGTTATATTGAACCAAAAGGTCGTTATCAATGAAGTTTCTCACCTCGCTGTTTTTTGCTTTGGCGTTATTTATTTCCGGAATCGGAGTGTCGAATGCGGCCGAGCCGGACTCTATCCAGAAAGCCGAACTCGACGGTCTTGTTGCACAAATCAATAACGCAGCGCAGAAAAAGGATCTGAGCTTCATTGCCAATAATATGCCCGAGCGCCTTTTCAAGGAGATGGCGCTCAGGCTGAAGACAGACGAAGAGACTCTCAAAAAGAATTTTATCAATCAATTGGAAAGCCAGTTCTCCAATCTTCCAGCCGGAGCTTATCGTCTGGATACGGGGAAGATCGAATATCGGCAAACCACCAATGGTATTCCTTATGCGCTGATACCGACGCGGGTAGAAACAAAAGATGCCATTATCGAATATCCAACGCTGGCAATTATTGATAACACAAAGTGGCATCTCATTTATGGCGGGCAGAAGACTATTCAAAATCCGGTATTTCTGGAAATTTATCCGGATTTTCAGGATGTAAATATTCCGCAAGAAAAAATAACCCGCAAATAATTTATCCTGTTTGTTCCTGAAATATGAGGTTCATGGCTTTATCATTTTATAAAGTTCGGGCAGCATTCCGCTTAAGTTTTGTGTGACGATTGGCACTATTTTGATTGAGGAAAAAAGCTTTTCCTTGAAGGTGATAATTGCTGAACCTCGCGTGATGCATCATCGTTCACGCTTTTATCCGGTAGAATGAATATTAGATCGCAGCGGCAATATCCGACAAAATGAATTTTCATTTGGTGATGTTCGGATATTTTTGTTGAAGAAAAAACAGTCGCTCTTCCGGTAAACGACGAAGTTGCAACGAGCGGTCATAGTTTACTTATTTTGGATGAAAGCAGTTGCTTTTTATATCACATTGAACGATAAGGCTGGTTGTGATGCTTGGGTTGGTGAGCCAACTTTCTATAAAGGGACTTTGTAGCATCATTCACCTTGCCAAAGGTGTTCATTGGTCGCGCAAGTCGCTTCAAGGGCTAACCTCGAGCGTTTCGTCCTTATATTGATTAATCCGATGTTCCGGTTGCGCGGGAGATCAGGAGTAAAAAGCCTGTCCGGAAGTGGCAGGGAAAGATTTTATTTTGAAAACACAAAATTTGAATGCCTTCGAGGCATTGGGTGTATCGCCTATTCTCGCTAAAAATCTTCTGAAAGCCGGCATGACCGAGCCTAAGCCTATTCAGGAAGAAGCTATTCCTTCAATGCTTGCCGATTGTGACATTTTAGGTATTGCGCAAACCGGTTCGGGAAAAACATTGGCGTTCGGTCTGCCGGTTTTAACAAAAATCCTTTCAATGGGCGATAAGCGGCGCCCGAAAACAGCTCGCGCCTTAATTCTCGCTCCCACACGTGAACTTGCCGTACAGATTGAAGAGGCTATTCATATGGTCTCGAAAAATACGCATCTTTCCACTTGTCTCATTCTCGGGGGCGTTTCGAAAAATTCGCAGATCAAGCGCATGGCGCAAGGTGTTGATGTGCTCATTGCAACGCCCGGACGGTTGATGGATCTGGTGCGTGACAAGAGCGTAGATCTATCCCGTACAGACTATCTCGTTCTTGATGAAGCAGACCGTATGCTCGATATGGGATTTATCAAGGATGTGCGCCGGATTGCCGATCTTGTGGCGAAAGGTCGCCAGACAGCCTTGTTCTCGGCGACTATGCCGAGGGAAATCGAAAAGCTTGCAGAGACGCTTCTTCATGATCCGGTTCATGTCGAAGTTGCAAAACAGGGGACAACGGCTGCTGAAATCAATCAGGTTGTTCATAAAGTCGATCGTCGTAACAAAAAGGATGTTCTCAACAAGCTTTTGACCAATCCGGCTTTAAGCTCGGTGATTGTTTTTACGCGCACCAAACATGGCGCGGATGCGGTAACGCGCAATCTTTCCAAAACGGGCTATTCTGTTGCCGCAATTCATGGCAACAAATCGCAGAATGCACGTCAAAAAGCCTTGAAAGGTTTTCGTGACGGAACAGTGCGCATTCTCGTTGCAACCGATATTGCTGCACGGGGCATCGACGTTCCGGGAATTAGCCACGTTATCAATTACGAACTTCCTGACGAGGCTGAAAGCTATGTGCACAGGATTGGACGTACCGGACGCAACGGCGCGCATGGTGAAGCCATTACGCTTTATGACGAGAGTATCGAGAGTGCGCGGCTTAAGGCTGTTGAACGCGTTATTCGCATGAAGTTGCCACGTGAAGACGTTCCGCCGCAATTTGGTCCTTTGCCGGAAAAAGTGGAAAATAAACAAGGTAAAGACAAAACCGATTCCTCGGATCAGGCTCGCTCTCAGAAACACAAAAAGGACGGGACTTTTTACGAAAAGAATAGAACGCACCGCCGTAAACCTGTTTCCGGAAAGTCCAGCGGGACTATGACCAGAGATGACGAACAGGCTTTGTCGGGTGATCGTCAAAAAAGCTTCAAGCGGAGAAACAGAAATAACGATGCCAGAAAAAATCGTGAAACGCTCGAAGCACGAAACGAGAAACCGGTAAGCACAAAAAGAAAGAAGCCGAATAATCGTAAAAAACCGGTAAGATTAAGAAAGTCGGTAAGACGCGCGGCCTAAGTTTTGGAAGAGGAATAACTTCCTGATAATTTTCTAAACGGAATTATAATTCGAAGGCATTTCAGCTTTCCAACCGTTATGAATGAAGCCCGATAGCATTTTGATTGCTTTTCGGGCTTTTTCCGATTTGATCTCCAAGGTAGAGATGTCGGTTTGGGCGGGAATCTTGATTACTCGGGATATGAGTTGCTTTTGAAGTTTTCAAAAATCGAAAATGATCGGAAAATCTCCTTTGGACTATGGCAACGATTTCCAACTCATCGCCGCCCATCCGATTTGATTATGTCCTATATTAAACTTGCATTGCTCTATAAGTCCGCTACTATTCCGCTTTGAATCCTTGTTGAAATCACCTAATGTTCTCATATAGTTGCAAGGATTAAGGAAATCGGGATAATATCATGGAAACGCACAGTGAATTTATTGTTTCAGATGATTGGTTGAAAGCGCGATTGGGTGATTCCAATCTCTCGGTGCTTGATGCTTCCTGGTATTTGCCCGCCGCCAAACGCAATGGTCGGGATGAATATGAAAAATCCCATATACCGGGTGCTGTATTTTTTGATCATGATAAAGTTTGTGATGAGACATCCGGTCTTCCCCACACGCTTCCGAGCCCTGAAAAGTTCGCACAATTTGCAAGCGAGATGGGTGTCAATGCTGATGATACGATTGTGATCTATGACGGCATCGGGTTTTTCTCGGCGCCACGGGCATGGTGGATGTTTCGTGTTATGGGCGCAAAACATGTTTATGTTCTGGATGGTGGCTTTGTGGGCTGGCAAAAAAAACATTATCCGGTCACCAATGAACCGACAAAGATTAAAAAGGCGTCTTTTCAGGTAAAATTTGAACAAGACAAGGTTGTGCTCATTGACGAGATGCGGCAACTCGTGGACGGCGAAACAACTCAAATAGCCGATGCTCGTGGACATAAAAGATTTTTAGGTGAGGAAGCGGAGCCGAGACCGGGAATGCGTTCAGGCCATATGCCGGGCGCTCATAATATCCCGTTTTCGACTTTATCTACCGATGGTAATTTTAAAGATCTGAACAAGATTAAAACTATTTTTAAGGATGCGGGTATTAATGTCGCGGCTCCGGTTGTAACCACTTGTGGTTCCGGTGTCACGGCTGCGGTGCTTGCTTTGGCGCTCGAGTCATTAGGTAACCATAATGTAAGGCTTTATGATGGGTCATGGAGTGAATGGGGGTCTAAAAAAGATACGCCGGTTGTTACTGGCACTGATGGGGATGAATAATATGCCACATTTTCTCAATGCCCGTGTCACGCATCTGGAAATGTATAAGCGGCCTGCGATGACCGTGCCTTCTCCGATTAATCTGCAAATTGCGATTATGCGCGCCTATCATATGCCCGTCCATTTTTATCGCTATCTTTATGAGCAGATTGGCAAGGCACACCATTGGAATGTCCGTCGGAAAATGACGGACAGAGCTTTGAAAGATCTGATACAATCGGAAAATACAGTTATCCATATCCTTTATGTCGACGGTTGCCCCGCCGGTTTTGCTGAAATAAATCTCAAAGAGCTACCTAAATCTGCCGAAATTGTCTATTTTGGTCTTGTACCGGATTATCAGGGCAGGGGGCTGTCATATTTCTTTTTTAACGAGATATTGCATTCAGTATGGGAATCCAATCCCGATAAAGTCATTATTCAAACCAATACATTGGATAGTCCGCGCGCTTTGCAGCTTTATCAAAAATGTGGTTTCACACCGGTAAGCTACAATGATGTTATGATCGAGCGTTGGGATTGAGTAGGTACTTGGAAAAACTTTATCTTCTGAGAAGGTTATTTGCATAAAGATAAAGGTTTAATTGTTAGCTCGGTACGGGCATCCAATTTACATATCTCGCGAAAGAAGCTGACCTTATCTCATTGTCATTCGTCAAGGGGACAACGCGGTCTAATCGCTAATCGCGTTAATAATGGACATCAATAGCGTGCTTTTCCCCTTGTTTGATGAAAAGTAATGCGGGCATTGGATGATTGCCATTATATTTCAGAAAACTTGTCGTTATTCTCGGTCACTTATATAGTTTGCAGCGGCAGCGATGACTTCAATCTATGATGACCGTATAAAATTCAATTTGAATTTCAGGGTAAGAAATCTCGGCAGCCGAGCAATGGAAGACGCGTGAAGTTATAGACCTTGATCAAAAAACGCTGATGTTTTGTTAAATCAACTATTTCATTTTCGTGAATTTCGATTTTCCGGATTGATTTGAAAAAAAGACTCGGAAATTCACGATATCGAATTTTGTCGGTTCGCACCTTTAAGTTCAATAACGGCAATTAAAATCCGATTTGAAACGGAAGCAATATTTGATCAGAAAACGCCGATACGACGGTATTGAAGAGGTGCATTGGCATGGCTTGCTTGCTCTCCCAACTCTCTGATTTTCTGGTGAAAAGGTGACTTGATGCAAGCGGGGTCTGTTGCTGATGCATCACCTACCAATGCCAATGCCTGACAACGGCAGCCACCAAAATCAATATCGCGTCTTTTGCAGGACCGGCAAGGTTCCGGCATCCAGTCAAATCCGCGGAAGGCGTTGAACGCACTCGAATTATGCCAGATTTCGGAAAGTGTTTTTTCTCCGAATTTATCGAACTGTAACGTTTTAATGGTTCTCGCCGCATGACAGGGCAGAACTGTACCGTCAGGGATGACGACAAAGGCATCGCGAGCCCAGCCGCCCATGCATGGCTTCGGGTAATCGGCAAAATAGTCTGGAATGACATAGTCTATATTGATGATACCCCGTAGCTCCTCGCGATATTTTTCGACTTTTTCCATCTGTTTTTCAAAGTCTTCACGTTTGGGCATCAAGGCATTGCGATTAAGCAATGCCCAACCGGAATATTGAACATTGGCGATTTCTATGCGTTCGGCATCAAGCTTAAGCGCAAGATCGAAATAGGCGTCAAGCTCGTCGATATTGTAACGATGGATCGGTGCATTCAAAGTAAGTGGCAGGCCGAGTTTACGGACAAGTTTTGCTGTTGTTATTTTCTTCTCATATGCGCCTTTATAATGGCCTATCAATTCTGTTGTTTGCGGTGTTGTGCCCTGTAACGATAGTTGTACGTGATCAAGGCCTGCTTCTTTTAGAGCTTCCAATGTTGCTTCCGATAAAGCAACTCCAGCGGTAATAAGGTTCGAGTAAATGGCGCTATCATGAACGGCAGCAACAATTTCTACAAGATCTTTTCGCAATGTTGGTTCGCCACCGGACAAATGCGCTTGTAACACGCCGAGCTTTGCTGCTTCTTTGAAAAGTTTTTCCCAAAAACTCTTATCCTGTTCCTGATCGGCTTTCATGAGTTCCAGCGGGTTGGAACAATAGGGGCATTGAAGCGGGCATCGATAAGTGAGTTCTGCCAGCATACTGATGGGAGGGAAGATTTCTACAGTCATATTTTTACGACAAGTTGGTCGGCCCAATCTTGTAAAAAGGAGTAAACATCGTCAATGATTTCGTGAACCGGAGCATCATAGGTTTCGGATAAAGAAAGAGCAATCTCGCGGGCAGTTTTCGTTCCGTCACAAAGCCGCAATATATCAAGTCCGATTTCATTCGGCCAAAACACCTTTTCCGGTGAAAGCAGCGCGTAAGCCTTCCTCACGGGTTCATATTGGATTCTGACGTGATGAAACAATTCCGGGCGACTTTCGTCGCTCAGAATTTTTCTTTGTTTTGTCAAACGGTCTGCCATCATTCGTTCGAGGTACCGCGAAAAGCGCCAGGGGGAATACGTCCGGCTTCTCCGTAAGCATAATCCAGCGCATCAAGCATTGACCAGAGCACACCGGTTTTGAATATCAAAGCATCTATGACGGCCTGCTGTTTTTCGGGCGTGTCGGCATGTTCGCGCACATAGGCCAATGAAAAACTTGAATCCTTCGGTGCCTGTGTCAATCTCGGTTTGAAATAGGCCAATGTCTCTTCGCTCACATAAGGATATTTTGCCAAAATACCCGGAACACGTTCGGCAATGATTGTCGGTGAAAACAATTCCGTCAATGAAGAAGCAACACCTTCGAGAAGCGGCCTTTGGCGGCAGAAGTTAACATAAGCTTCGACAGCAAAACGCGTTGACCAAAGAGCTTGTCTTTCGCTTTTGACCATCTCTTCATCAAGTCCCAAACCGGTGGCAAGTTTCAACCAGCGCGCAACGCCGCCATCCAGCCCGTTTGTGCCATCATGATCGCTAATCCTGCGGCGCCATTCGGCACGGAAAACCGGATCTTTGGAATTCATCAGAATTGCCGCATCTTTTCGTGGAATGGCTGCCTGATAACAATAGCGGTTCAATGCCCAGGCTTGAAGTTGCAATTTCGTCATTTTGCCAGCCATCATCATTTTATGGTGGGGGTGGTTGATATGGTAACGTTCTTTCCCGATCTGACGTAGTATTTTTTCAAGTTCGTCAGGTGTCAGGCCATTGCGGGCGATATTGTGATAATCAGTCAAAATTGATCTCCATTCCGTCAAATGCAACTTCCCAGCCGGATTGTTCGACTTCATGACGTTCAGCCGAATGATCATCAAGGACCGGGTTACTATTGTTGATATGAATAAATATCTTTCTTGAAACTTTTGCGTTGCACCAGGCTTCGATAGCGCCATCGGCACCCGATATCGACATATGTCCCATGCGTTGTCCGGTTTTGGGACCAAGGCCGGCTGTTATCATTTCGTCATCGCGAAACAAGGTGCCGTCAAAAAACAGGCAATCACTATTTTCTGTCTGATTTTTGACAAAAGAACTCACTTTTGCACAACCCGGAATATAGGAAACCGAGTGATTGTTTTCCTTGTCAAAAATTCTGACGCCAATTGTATCTTCAGTTTCGGAACCGAAATCCTTTTTCTTTTTGTCTTCCAGAAAAAGAGCAATTTTTCCGGGAACCGGAAAAGCCTTGATCTCAATGCCCAAAGGTTCATTATTCACATCAGAAATCTTGGTTAACCTGTTGAGTGGCAATACTATTTTCTTGACTATTGCTGGATCCAGAATGTTGAAAACGGGATTACTATTAAGCACATTGATAACACGTTCCGTTGCGTAAATGACAAAGGGTTGTCTTTCGCGCATGGTCAAAAGACCGGCAATATGGTCAATATCGGCATTGGTGAGAACAACTGCAGAAATCGGGGTTGAACGCAATAGTCCATTCGGGTCTGGAAAAAGTTCCGGAGTGGAATTGATTTGCTGGCGTAAATCGGGCGAAGCGTTAAAGAGTATCCAATGTTTTTTGTCTGCCGAGGCAATGATACTTGATTGGGTGCGGGGTAGGAAACCCGATTGATGGTTGCGCGCATTGCGGCTAAGATAGTAATTGCAATTCCATTGCGGAAAGCCGCCGCCTGCTGCTGATCCTAAAACTTTAATATACATAACGAACTGTCTGATTTGACGTTTTTTATTGACTTGGCGATAGTGCTAAAACTCTTGAATAACCGGCATGACAAATTTTCTGCACTAATATGAACGGATAAATATCCGGTGAAATTTTTTCAAAACTTTGCGGGGTTGATTGCGGAACGATATGTCAACCGGCATGAAGCCGTTTTTTAACGCAACGCCTGCAGAAAAAACTGCAGGCGTCATGTTCAAATCAACGTTTGTTCTTTACTTCCGCTGGCAAGTAACGGGAAATTTCCATTCCTGCAGCGACTTGACACATAGACGGTTTTTTCCATGTTTTTTTCACGGTTTTTCTCCTTCAATATTCGGGTTTATTGCTTCTGCCGGATAGACCGGAAGAAGCTTTTTCAAAAAGGGCAGAATGTCCCTTTTATTTTTTATCCGGCAAACTGTAGGCGATTACCAGATCGGAACGGTTTTTGTTGGTTCCTGTGCGTGTGGCACCACCCACAACGGCTACGATATATTGTTTTCCATCTTTGCCGATATATGACATTGGTGCACCTTGTCCGCCAACGGGCAGACGACCGCGCCAGAGTTCTTTACCGGTGTCGCTATCAAATGCACGGATGTAATAATCAAGCGAACCATGGAAGAATGTCAATCCACCGCCGGTAACAAGCGGCCCGCCCATTGTTGGCATTCCAATCGGGATATAAACGCCGGGGACAAATCCGTGAACCGGTGCATCCTGAATAGAGCCAAGCGGAACCTGCCATTTTGTTTTTCCGGTAACAAGGTCGATAGCCGTCAATGAACCGAATGGCGGTTTAAAGCACGGTACACCGAGCGGAGAAACAAACATTGAGCGTTCAACACCCCATGGAGTACCGGTTTGCGTTGAATATTCGCCTTCAGTGGTTGGCTTCAAACCGATTTCCTTGGCGACATCCTGTTTTATGAAACGGCCCCATTGTGCCATGCGTATATCATTGACGATAAGCGTACCGGTTGCAGCATCGATTGCGCCGCCACCCCAGTTCATGCCGCCATAATAGCCGGGGAAAATAAGAGTGCGTTTCTTATCCGACAATGGTGTCCATTCGCCTTCCCAACGCATCGATTTGAATGCGATACGGCAAACGAGTTGATCGAAGATTGTGCCACCCCACATATCGGATTCTTTAAGTCTTTCTGTGCCGACTGAAAGAGCCGAGAAGGGTTGTGTCGGTGCAACATTCATGCCCGGCATCGCATCTGTGGCGACAGCGCGTTGCTGGACCGGATAGACTGGTTGACCATTGCGGCGGTCAAGAACAAAAATCTCGCCACGTTTTGTCAACTGGATAACAACCGGTACAACGGAACCATCAGGTCTTGGAAGGTCATAAAGTATAGGCTGGGACGAAACGTCATAGTCGAACTGGTCGATATTGGCAGTCCTGAAATGCCAGGCTTCCTTACCTGTTTTTATGTCTACCGCGACGATAGAGTCATTATATTCATCCGAATAAGGGTGGCGATTGCCTGTCCAGAAGTCCGGTGTCTGGTTACCTGTCGGGAAATAGACAAGGTGAAGCTTCGGATCATAGGCGGCTGTGCCCCAGAAATTCGGTGTTTCAGGCGCATAGGTTTGACCGGCTGGAAGCGGAGTGCTGTCTTTTGCACCGCGTGCTGCATCCCATGCCCAGAGAATTTTACCGGTAATGGCATCAAAACCACGGACAACACCGGAAGGTTCGCCAACTGTCAGGTTATCGTTCAACCGTCCACCAACGACAATCACGCCTTCGGCAACAAGCGGAGCGGAGGTGATATTGTATGAGCCCTGATCGCTTGTTGGAGGTTCTTTTGTAAGACCAACAGTCAGGTCAACAAAACCATTGTCGCCAAAGCCGTCACAAAGCTTGCCGGTTTCAGCGTCAAGTGTGAAGAGACGTGCGTCAATTGTGGTTACAACAATACGTTTGCGACAAACCGTCGGAAGGGCAGCCTCGGTATTGCTGCTGTTTTCGTTATCACCGTTTGATGCTGAATAATTGGCAGCAGCCTGTTGATACTGCTCTGTGAGGTCCGTATAGCCAACGCCACGGCATCTCTTCCAGCCTTTTGTACTCTGGAAGATTTTCGGCTTCGGATCATATTTCCATTTTTCAGTACCGGTTGTTGCATCAAGTGCGATAATTTTATTGAGCGGTGTGCAAAGGTAAACCGTGTCATCCACTTTGAGTGGCGTAACCTGATATTCTGCACCGTCGATTGCAAGATCACCTGTATGATAAGTCCAGGCAACTTTCAAATCCTTTACGTTGGATTTGTTGATCTGGTCGAACTGGGCATAACGGTTGCCTTTGGTGTTGCGCCCCCATGCAGGCCAATCATTTCCGCTGTCCTTTCCTGCATCTTCATAGACAACAGGCGACTTTTCGCCACTTGCTGTTACCAATGCATGCGGACGCGGCATATTGGCGAGAACCGCAATAACAGCGATGGCAAGGACCACAGAGCTGACCGTTGCGAACATTGCGGAAAACGACTTTACGCCATTTTTCTTGAGCAATGCCGGCGAAATGATAGAAACGACCAAAGCAAAAACGAGAAATACCATAATTCTTGGCACAAGCTGCCAAAAATCGAAGCCGACTTCCCAAAATGCCCATAAAAGATCAACAATGAGCAGCCCATAGGCAACCCATAAAGCCGAAGCACGACGTCTGAAAACGTCGATGCCGATCACCATCATGGCTATACCGGCAATGGCATAAAACCAGGAACCGCCTAGTGCTATGAGCCAGATACCGCCAATGGTGAGTGCTAGCCCCAATAAGAGGGCAATGATCCCAAGGACGCGTAGCGTCCATATTTTCCAATTTGTCATTTATACTCCCAATCTATTGGATTACCTCGCCCATCAATCAAGAGACCGACAAATTTTCGATGCACCGCTTCAATAAATTCCGTTTCAGCTTGATCAATTAGCAATTTTTCGAGAAAACAAAGGTTAGAAGCCTTTCAAAATATGCAGATGTCGGGAAATTCTCATTTCCGGTTTAACCTGCGACATTTTGTCTCCAATTTTGTCTAGTCTGACAATAGCAAAGCAGCAAGGCTTGGGGCGTCACTAAAATGACGCAATTGACGCAATTAAAAACTTGCCTTTTCAGATATTTGTTTTGCAAAAAATTTTAAACTCTGGCTGTCTCAGATGAGTACCGTGATTTCCCGCCAGAATCGGGGCTGCTGCATTGGCTATTGCCCACGCGACTTGTGTGTCGACATCCTGATCGAGAACGAAGTCAATCACGTCTTGTTGAAGAAGCAATTTGTGCTGAACGCTCAATTCATGGCTGATCCACTTTGGCCGGTCAGGCATTTTTTTCAGAATATCGCCGATAGCGTCCGGTGCATGAACTGCCGAATATATTCCGACGATATGATGTTTTTTTAATGTCTGGAGCACAATCGTGCTCGTCATATCGTCATCTTCACTGGTTTCGTGAATGATAACCGGACAGTGTTGATCGATTATTTTCAGAAAGCCCACAACACGATCGCGATGTTCACGCCGTTTGTTCGAACCTTGAATAACAAGAACCTCTCCGTCATTGCGCAATAATCCATTCATTAATTGTCCGGCAGTTTCACCCTGAACAAAATTGTCAACGCCACCATAAAGATGGTCGACATCAATCGGTACGTCATTGACAATCGTGACAATCTGCTCGCCACGTTTTGCCACTTCACGAAGTGCGGGGATTGCAGCTTCATCCGATCCGGCTGCTATGATGAGCGCATTGCGCTGGAAAGGAGGCGTTAAAATCGCTTTATAAAGGTTATCGTGGTCGCCTTCGGGAATGAGTGTGCGATGTAATGAAATATATGACGGTAAATTGCGGGCATGAATTTGCGCTAACGCGTCAATTTCTCCCCATAAAGGGGAGTGGTTGCGGGGCGCATTTTTGGGAATAATAAGTTCGATACGGTATGTGCCATGCCAGAGATCCGGCAGGACGCGTTTCATACCGAGTTCCCGCGCAGCCGCAATAATTTTTTTGCGGGTCGTTTCCGATACACTTCCACGTTCATTCAAAACACGATCGACCGTGCTCCGGCTCATCCCCGTCAGCCTTGCTATATCGGATGTGTTTACACGTTTAATCCCGGCTTTTCTGAAACGTGAACAAGCTATAGCTGACAAAAATTCTTCTCCCGAAATTATATCCCGAAAATTGACATCGAAATTGCACTGAAGAAATACTGCAATCCCTTTTCAAAAACATGCCAACGTATCAAAGCAGATCAAACGTGTCCGGACTTAGGAATATCAAGAACACGATGAGCTTTTTGATTAATGTTTGGTATCTCTTGAAAAGAGGCGATTAATAATAACATAAAGCTTGATTTAAAAACCCATTTTCCGGCTCTGTAACAGCTTTTTGAAGAGGTAAAATAATTTCAAGAAACAAATATCATTATGTGAATGGCTATCAATTCAAGTAAATAAACTTGAATAAATTATATAATATATATTAAGAAAAACAGCTTAAATTGAATATTATTATTTTTTATGATTAAAATATATTAATATATAATCAAATTAAAATTATAAAAATTCCTCTCATATTATTATCCGGTTTTTCAAATTGCAAAACTTTGATAATGGTGAGGGCGTTATTTACCCCTATGCACCCCACTAAGTGATAATGCCGGAAAGGATGCTTTTTGGTGGTTTTGCCGGAAATTTTCATGACCCATATGTTTTTACAGGCTTTTTTGTCGGCTCCTTTATATCGGCTCCTTTATAGATGGAGTATTTATTAACGCAGTCTATTTCAGCTTCTATCATCACCTCCACATGTCGGTTTTATAAAGTCTGAGAAAAGTATAATTTTTAACCGCATTACCAAAAAACGCGTCGCCCCTGATTGCAAACTGCTTTTGTGAAGCACAAGAGCGATAGTTTATGTGATTTTCATCCGGTTTCCGACGCCGGCAATTTATGAGTGATAAACTTCAATCAATCGGGATTTTTTTAAAAAATTCAGCTCGTTTTGATGTGGTGGCGAGTAATCGGATTTTCGTCCGGTTAAAACAAGCTTGAACATTGCTGCCGACGGATCGCGCGTTTCTGAAAACGCGTTCAATCATGGTCGTCAAATCGGTTATCAATAACATGTTGAATCAGGGCGCAGACTTGATAGCCAATGCCGGCATTCGTGCAGCCAGAAGTTCTGTTGCAGAGGGTGGCAATAATCCATGGCAGATGAATTTGATGCCGTTCTTTGTTATTGACGGTAGCTCGAACCGTTACAAGACAGGAAGTCATGCAGATGTTGACGGTTTCAATATGGCTGTCGGCTTGGCAACCGGTTTTGAACTTGCAGACAAACATCCGGTAACACTCGGTGCATTCTTCGAATATGGCCGTGGTACCTATGACACTTCTAATAGCTTTGCCAATTATGCATCGGTTCATGGTGACGGTGACACACACTATACAGGTGGTGGTGTTCTTGGTCGGATCGATTTTGCCGGTACAGGTTTGGGTCTTGTCAACAAGCTTGACGCAGGTCAGGCAGACGGGCTTTATGCGGAAGCATCGTTCCGTGCCGGTCATATAGATACCGATTTCGACACAGATGACTTGTTGGGCGAATTCGGCGTGGGGAGTGATTACGACAGTGGTGCGGACTATTACGGCCTGCATGGTGGTGTCGGTTATGTCATGAATTTCGACGAACGTAATTCGGTTGACGTCTATGGCCGCTATTTCTGGATGAGAGTCGATAGCGAAACCGTTGATGTCGGTCGTGACCGTTTGCACTTTGATGAAGCTGATAGCTCGCGTTTACGCATCGGCACCCGATATACAATGATTTATAACCAACAGCTCAAGCCATATGTCGGTATTGCTTACGATCATGAATTTGATGGTGAAGTTGCAGCCCGTGCTTATGGATTTAAACTGGACAAGCCGTCGCTTGAAGGTGACACAGGCATTGTGGAAGCAGGTATTTCGATGAAGCCTGTCAGCACGATTGATGCTTTGAGTGTTGATGTAACCGGTCAGGGCTTCATTGGTAGACGTGAAGGCGGTGGTGGCGGCCTCAAGATCAAATACCAGTTCTGATCAGCCGCGATTGACGAACTGTAAAAATTTGTTTTTCTAAATTATCAAGAAATACGACAGATAAAACCTCTCCTTTTAAAAAAGGAGAGGTTTTATTTTGTTGAATTCATTTAACTTATCAGGAGAATATGATTAAGCGGCAGCTTTTGATATAAAAGAAATATTATAAGACGTGAATTTAGAAAATTTTGTATACTTCAATAGGTGTTGCTGCAATCTCGAATAAGATGTTGCACAGTTAGAAAATTATCCGGATTTCTATCGGGCAAGAAAATTGTAAAACCTATTTTAAAAATGTCAGGGTCTTTCCGAATGTACCAACTTCATATTGCTAACAAAAATTACTCCTCATGGTCACTACGGCCATGGGTGCTTATGAAAACTCTCGGTATAAAATTCGAGGAAATAAGCCATAGCTTCAAGCCGGATAATTTTGATCGGTTCAAGGTGTTTTCGCCATCTGCAAAAGTTCCGGTTCTGATCAATGGAAATGTGACAATATGGGATAGTCTGGCAATAACGGAATATTTGTTTGAAAGCCATGCTTCCGTTTGGCCGGAACAACGTATTGCCCGGGCGTGGGCGCGTTCGGCCGCAGCGGAAATGCACTCTTCATTTCAAGCGTTGCGTACCTGCTGCCCGATGTCTGTTGGTGTTGTCGCAAAGTTGAAACAAATGACAGTGGATTTGGAAAAAGACATTCGCAGATTGGATGAATTATTTCTGTCAGGCCTTGAAGAATTCTCCGGTCCGTTTCTGGCGGGGGACAAGTTTACAGCGGTTGATGCTTTTTTCTGTCCGGTGGCTTTTCGGGTTAAAAACTACAATCTTTTGTTAAATAGGAAATCATTAGACTATGTGGAAAAATTGCTTGCACTTCCCGCAATGCAGGAATGGGAAGAGCGGGCTTTGGAAGAGCCAGAAAGAGATCTTAGGCAAGAAGCGGAGCTTGATCGCTATGCCAATCGTGAAGAGGATCACAGAAGAAATTGATAAATCATTCAATGGTGTTTCTAAAGTTCTATGGAAATATTTTTAGCGTAGAAAATTGTCTTTCCACATCACTTCTGCAAACTGCTTTATAGCGCTCAGGATGCCGCAGCGACATGAGAGGTTGCATCTTTTCTATAGCAACTGTTTCAACCTCTTCGCTCGCCTTAATCAGGAATTCGAAAAAAATAATCCTTCCAGTTACAAAACCTTTCTATGGATAGAAAAAGTTTCCCGTTTTGAATGTGGTTGGCGTAGTTTTATGAGAAAGACCGGCAAGAACATATGGCTAAAAGGGCCGATGTTCGTTCAGATGTTTAATTCAGATGAAACTGATGAACATGGCATATTGAAATATGCCAATAGAACAGCGCAAAAATGTTTGTAACGCGTTGCAAAGAAAGAACGAACGGACTTCCAGAAACTTTATAACAACGAATAATTTGAAAGATATTTCTTAAAGCTCAAAAAAATGTCCTGACCGCTATTACATATAATTCCTATACAAGCCATAACAGCGAACGTTTGGTCTAAATAAGCTATTTCGGAAAACTTCATCACCAGAACAGACAAGAATTAAGTGGCTCCCCGGGCCGGATTCGAACCAGCGACCAACCGGTTAACAGCCGGTTGCTCTACCACTGAGCTACCGGGGAATGGCGCTCACTTGTGTGATGCAGCAGGGCTATAGCAAATGAATTTATGTTTTGCAAATAGGGAAATGATATTTTTTTAAAAAAATCTCGTGACGACTTTAATAGAAGCATCAATTTCAACAAATTATCCGTAAAATTGGCCTTTTTGGCAAGCTATTGATGAAAGACACGGCCTTCGTCCGAGCCGACAAAAAGGATGAAACCATTATTTTTTTAACGCAATAAAGCCGCAGCTCTACGCAAGAAGGGATTTTTCCAAGACTCACTTTTTGAAAAGAGGATTGTTCTTAGAAGTTTTTGTTGCCATTCCGGTTATTTTTGATGTTTGCACATAAAACCGGTTCCGATTTTTAACTTCCGGACAAAAGGGTCATCATATTTCACCACAACATGATCGTAGCCGGTAAATTTTTTTTAGATATGTCAGGAAAAGGCATCAAATTATTTTTCACTACACACCATACAAAACTCCGAAGCGCAATCATTGGAAAAGATTTATCAAAAAATACACATAATCATAATCGGGTATCTTGACGGAAGCGTTCGCTTAACTTAATGACCTACGTACATTTTTGAGGCCTCGTGGCGGAACGGTTACGCAGAGGACTGCAAATCCTTGTAACCCGGTTCGATTCCGGGCGAGGCCTCCACTTAATCGCTTACGTCTTCCCGTTTTTCCCCATATTATTTCATAAAAGTATTTTTGATGAGGGGAGAAATTTATCTGTTCTTTCAGAGCGTGAGCGAGGTTCTTCCCGGGGGCACTGTTTTTCATAATTCCGGAAAATTGATGTGAGGGCAAAAACATTTGTTCAGATTCTGTTTATTTTATCGATTTTGCCCATAAAGTTTTTAACGATAGGAAATGGTTGTTATCACGAACTTGGCGGCTAAATGCCGATTTCGGACAATGAGGACAAAATGCCGGTAGGTCAGAGGTACTTCCACCCTGATTTTGAACTCCAGGCTCACCAAAAGCCCGGGTTTTTTGTGATCACCGAGTTTTTTGTGATCAAATTCATTTTCTGTGGTATATGGACTCGCAAACGGAACTATTAAGTGGGAAAAACCCTATTTGCTGATTTCTTGAGCGGAAAACAGGCCCGGAAAATCTTGTGATTGACTGTAGCCGTGTTTTTTGCGACACCTCACAGGGTATATATTTCCGTTACAGCATTTTACGTGGTGGATTAAAAAGGAAGTTCGGTTATGGCAGCAGATTTTTCAATGCTCAGACAGAGAATGGTAGACGGGCAGATTCGGACCGTGGATGTCACGAAGCTGGGAGTTCTGGCAGCATTTTTGACCGTTCCCCGCGAAAAGTTCGTGCCAGAAAACCTGAGGGAATTAAGCTATACAGACGAGGCGATTCCGTTGACGGCTTCACGCGCCGGAGGGCGTGGACGTTACCTTATGAAACCTGCCGCTTTGGCAAAACTGTTGCAGGCGGCCGATATCAAGTCTGAAGATGTTGTGCTCGATATCGGTGCAGGTACGGGATATAGCGCCGCACTTTTGTCCAAATTGGCAAGCTCGGTCATTGCTTTGGAAGAAGATGAAAAATTGGCAGCTTATGCCAATGAAAATTTGCAAAATGGCAGTTATGACAATGTCGTTGTTGTGAAGGGGCCGTTGACAAAAGGTTACGCGGAAGAAGGTCCGTTCGACGTGATTTTGCTGGAAGGGGCTGTGGATTTTATACCCGAAGGCCTTTTTGCACAGCTTAGGGAAGGCGGAAGACTTCTCGTTGCAGAGGGGCAAGGAAATTCTGCGGTTGCGCGCCTTTATATGAAAGAAGACGGCGTTGTTTCGGCTCGCCGCTTGTTCAACCTAGCAATCAATCCTTTGGAAGGGTTTGTAAAAACACCGGAATTCGTATTCTAAATGTTCCTCTTAAGGGTTGCGCTTGTGCAACGTTTTGATTTTTAATGCCTTGATCCATTGCTTTTTTGCGACGGTCGAGTAAATAGTAACAACTCGTCGGGGTAAGACGAGTTACGAAAAGTTTTTGAATAGAGGTGTAGCTGTGGTGAAAACAAAAAAAGCTCTTTTGTCGGCTTTGTTGCTATCAGGCGTTGTTTTTGCAACGCAATCGGTGCATGCCGAAACGCTCATGGGGGCTCTCGCCAAAGCTTACACGAATAATGGCAATTTGAACAGTGAAAGAGCAAGTGCACGTATTCTTGACGAGGATATAGCTATCGCTAAATCGAATTTCCGCCCACAGATCGAAGGGTTTGGCTCCTATGCGCGTGGGCGCAGCGCCGCTACAACTTACTATACAACCACCGGTTCACTGGGTGTGCAATTAAGCCAGAAAGTCTTTGATGGCTTTGTTACCAAGAACACGGTTGCTTCGGCAGAGGTCAAGGCACAGGCGCAACGGGAATATCTTCGAAATACCGAACAGAATATGCTGGTAAATGCAGCAACTGCCTATGCCAATGTTTTCCAATATCGCCAAATTGCAGAATTGCGCCGTCAGAACCTTGCAGCGCTTGAAGAACAGGTTCGCGCTGACAAAGCAAAACTTGATGTTGGTGAAGGAACGAGAACCGATCTGGCACAATCGGAAGCAGCGCGTTCGGTTGCAGTATCCGAGCTTAGTCTCGCACGTGCCGATGTCAAATCGGCCGAAGCAGTTTATCGGCAGGTTATCGGGGCTGATCCGGACAAGTTGGAGCGGCCTCCGGTTTCTAAAGCTCTGCCGGCCTCGCCGGATGCAGGATACAAAATCGGAGCAGCGACTCACCCTGCGATTCTCTATTCGAAATATCTGATTGATGCGAGCTCCTATAATGTGAAAGCAAAGGAAGGTGCTTTGCTTCCGCAAGTCGATTTATCGGCAAGCACTTCCTATAACCAGATTTATAATGGCCCCGGTGATGGTGGCCGGTCCAACTCTGTTGGCGTTTCCATTAATGTTCCTATCTATCAGGGCGGGCGTACTTCGGCCCAGATCCGGCAGTCAAAAGAACAGCTCGGGCAAGCAAGAATCCAGTTGGATCTTGCTCAGGATAGTGTTCGCGAAAATATGTCCTCTTCCTGGTCCCAACTGGAAGGTGCTCGTGCTTCGGTAATCGCTTATCGTGACAGTGTTCGTGCTGCTGAAATTGCTCTTGATGGTCGGGTACAGGAAAATCGCGTTGGTCAAGCGACAACTCTGGACGTTTTGAATTCACGCACCCAACTTATTGATGCACAGATTTCTCTGGTTACAGCCGAACGGAATGTTGTGGTAGCAAGCTATAATGTCCAGTCCGCAATTGGTAAAATGACAGCCGCTCAATTGGGATTGCATGTCGTTAAATATGATCCGGAAGAACACAACAAGGCAGTGAAGGATAAATGGATTGGTGTGCGCACACCGGATGGTCGCTAAGTTTAGCTGACAAGACGTTTTTTTCATTGTCGTTCAAAAGAACAAAATGAGGGTGCAATGGTAATCCATGCGCCCTTTTATTTTTAAAAATTTCAGATTTTTTATTTCCGAATAGAAAACGCATAAATAACGCATGATTTTTTCACATTAATTTAAAATAGAAATTTCTTTTAGATATAATCAATATTATTTTTGAGAAGAAAAATATTGAAAAACTAATTTAAATGAATGGTTTTTATTGAGACTATACGGGAATATTCCGGATATAATATATATATGGTGTTGAATGAGATCGATAAGAACACTTGATTATTATTGAAATACGAAAAATAAAAACGAATCGCCCATTCTGTTGCGGATGGAGATGTAGCAAGACATTTTTCCGGACGGAATTTCATATTCCCGATCAAGGCTGAGAGAATGCAAAAACCGGCGTCACGAATTGCGTGATTTCTTTTGTAAATTGCTCGGTCAAAAAAAACGGGAAACGGAAGAGACTCGAAAAATTTAGAGCGCGGTTACAGGTCGGGAATTAATCTGAAAATGCAAATTTCGGCTGTTGGATATTGCTTAAACATCAAGCTTGGCAAAAATCGGAGCAGGGCGAAGCGAAGAAATCTGTGCGTAGGTGGTTGGAAGATGCGCTCCATTATTTTAGTAGGGTTAACGATTTGCTAAGTTCAACGCAGATTCAGATTGCATTTATGAGGTTAATGGTATGGCACAAAGTTCAAATGCGTTGAGGGAACAACCGACAACGGATGAGATACTCGCGTCTATACGAGAAATAATTGAGGAAAATACCGGTCGTGTAAATGATCGTACTGCTGCAAAAACTTCTGTGAATAATCGTAGCGCTGCTAAAGCCACAGGACAACAGACATTAAATAATGCGCAAAATAATGCTCAGACAGGACTTGATGATTTGTCGGTTGATGAGGCTATGAAAGTATTGGCCGCACGGATAGGGCTAAAAAAAGACAGCAATCAAAGCGTGGCTGATGCTGGTACTAAAGATGCTTTTTCAAATGATGTATCGGCACCATCGACTCTTCGTCAAAAACCGGTTGATGAGCCATTACAATCCTCTTTCCAACAGCAAAATACTGTCAATGAGACTCCGCAAGATTTTAATAACCAGCCTGCTGGCTTAGCCGGTAATACCGACTTAGCCGGTGGGCAACAGATTGCACCTGACAACACGAATTATCAATCGATTGAAAGCGCAGATTTGTCAGCTCGGCAGGATGTTGAAACGGCTGCCGATAACGCTACAAATACGGAAGTGAATAATGAGGATATTTATTCCGATATTCATTTCAGCCCTGAATTTTGGAACCATGTTAATGCCTTGGCCGAAGAAACTCTGAGGCCGATTCTTGTACAATGGTTGCAAAAACGTTGGCCAGCTCTTGTCGAGAAAATCTTGCGTGAAGAAATTAGTGGTGCATTCAAGAGAAATTTTCCGTCTGATCAAGGATGATAAGGGAAGGGGATTTTTCTGCTCATCCAATTTTGATTGCGGGCAAATATAGTCATTGAAAGCCAATTGAGGTTATAAAGCCGTCTCATAAATGCAAATTGTTTTTGTGTTGGCAGGCGGTTTTATTTTTTCGACAAATTGTGCAGAATTATTCCATTATTTTTTGAATCCTGACATGAAGTCGGCTACAACCGTAAAAATAGTGTTGTCCAGATTAAACTCGGCCATTTTTTGAAATGGGCAATGAGTGCAATCGCGTACCGGTAATAATTGGAAAAGAGAATGTTAGACAAGACATATGATGCCGGCTCGACCGAGCCCCGTATAGAAAAACAATGGGAAGACAACGGCGTGTTCAAAGCCGGCGCCGGTTCGAAGCCCGGTGCGGAAGCGTTCAGTATCGTCATTCCGCCGCCCAATGTTACCGGCTCTCTCCATATGGGACATGCGCTCAATAATACCATTCAGGATATTATGGTTCGTTTCGAGCGTATGAGGGGCAAGAATGTTTTGTGGCAACCTGGTATGGATCATGCCGGTATTGCCACACAAATGGTCGTCGAACGGCAGCTCGCGCAAAGAAAAGAACCAACCCGTCAGGAAATGGGGCGGGAAAAATTTGTCGAACGTGTTTGGCAATGGCGCGAAGAATCGGGCGGCAAAATCGCACACCAATTGCGGCGTCTGGGTGCTTCTTGCGACTGGTCGCGCGAGCGTTTCACGATGGATGAAGGGCTTTCGCGTGCGGTGCTCGAGGTTTTTGTTACCCTTTATAAAGAAGGGTTGATTTATAAAGACAAACGTCTTGTCAATTGGGATCCGAAATTGTTGACCGCGATTTCCGATCTTGAGGTCGAGCAGAAGGAAGTAAAGGGCCATCTCTGGCATTTCCGTTATCCTCTGGAAGGTAAAGTCTTCAATCCGGATGATCCGAGCACCTTCATTGTCGTGGCGACAACACGGCCGGAGACTATGCTTGGCGATACCGGTATTGCCGTTAATCCGAAAGACAAAAGATATAAGGCACTCATCGGCCACCATGCAATATTGCCGTTTGTCGGCCGCAAAATTGAAATTGTCGGTGATGATTATGCTGATCCCGAGGCGGGCACAGGTGCTGTTAAAATTACACCGGCGCACGACTTCAATGACTTCGAAGTAGGGCGTCGTCACAACCTGAGAATCATCAACATCATGACAGAAAATGCCAAAATTTTTCTGCGTGACAACGAGGATTTTCTGAAAGATCTGGACAAGACCGAAGAGCTCAACAAGCTCGTTGACGCATTCGATCAGGTGGACCGCTTTGTCGCACGGCAAAAGATTGTCGAGATGATGGAAGAGGGTGGCTATCTCGCAGGCATTGAAGACCACACTCACATGGTTCCTCATGGAGATCGCGGTGGCGTACCGATTGAGCCATTATTGACCGATCAATGGTATGTCAATGCGGCAGAGCTTGCCAAACCGGCCATTGATGCTGTCAAGAACGGCAAGACCACAATTATTCCCAAAAATTGGGAAAAAACCTATTTCAACTGGATGGAAAATATCGAACCGTGGTGCATTTCCCGCCAATTATGGTGGGGGCACCAAATTCCGGCGTGGTACGGGCCTGATGGCAAGGTATTTGTCGAAAAATCGGCCGAGGAAGCACAAAAGGCTGCTGACGCGCATTACGGCAAAGCGGTTGAATTGCGGCGGGACGAAGATGTGCTTGACACCTGGTTTTCATCTGCTTTGTGGCCATTCTCGACACTCGGCTGGCCTGACAAGACAAAAGAACTCGAAATCTATTATCCGACGAGTGTTGTCGTTACCGGTTTCGATATTTTGTTTTTCTGGGTTGCCCGCATGATGATGATGGGGCTGCACTTCATGCATGATGTGCCGTTCCATAACATTTATATGCATGCGCTGGTTCGGGACAAACACGGCGCCAAAATGTCGAAATCGAAGGGAAATGTTATTGATCCTCTCGATTTGATGGATGAATACGGTGCTGATGCATTGCGCTTTACTCTGGCTATTATGGCGGCACAGGGGCGTGATGTGAAACTCGATCCCGCGCGCATTGCCGGATATCGTAATTTTGGAACGAAACTCTGGAATGCTACGCGTTTTGCCGAAATGAACGGCGTTGCCTATGATCCGGCATTCAAGCCGGAATCGGTCAAACTTTCGCTTAACCGCTGGATTTTGACAGAACTTTCGAAAACGATTGAAGCGGTTACCTCCGGAATTGAAACCTACAAGTTCAATGAAGCGGCAGCGGCGGTTTATCGGTTTATCTGGAATACTCTCTGTGATTGGTATCTCGAATTGTTAAAGCCGATTTTTCAGGGAGAAGATGAGAACGAGAAAAAGGAAGCGCAAGCTTGTGTTGCCTGGGTTCTTGAGCAAGTCTATAAAATTCTCCACCCGTTTATGCCTTATATGACAGAAGAATTATGGGCTTTGACGGCAACAGATAAACATAAAAGAGATACCATGTTGGCGCTGGCATCGTGGCCGGATATCAATTTCCGTGACGAAAAAGCGGCAGAGGACATCAATTGGCTTATTGATGTTGTCGGCGGAATCCGTTCGGCTCGCGCTGAAATGAATGTCCCTGCGGGAGCTATGGCACCTTTGGTGATCGTCGAGGCAGGACAGACAACAAAAGAACGTGTGGAGCGCCATGAAGCGGCAATTAAACGGCTTGCCCGCATCGAAACAATCGAATTTGCAAACAAGGTTCCCGAAGCGTCGGCCCAGATTATACTAGGCGAAGCAACATTTTGCATGCCACTTGGAAAATTGATCGATTTCGAAGCGGAGCGTGCAAGACTTTCAAAGGAAATGGGGAAAATCGACCTTGATATAGAGAAGGTTGAAAAGAAGCTCAATAACCCCAAATTTGTTGCAAATGCCAAGCCGGATATTGTCGAAGCCGACCGGGAACGTTTGGACGAACTCAATGCGGCCAAAGAAAAACTGGTTATTGCAATCAAACGGTTGGGATGAATTTCTTTCGAATAACGTCAAAGTAAAAATACCGCCCGGAAATTTTTTCGGGCGGTTTTCTTGAAATTAAACCGTTTTTGCTAAAGCAAATTCAACCTCTTCCGCTACCATTACCGACAGATGATGCATAGTTTTTACGCACCGCTGGAGCAGGAGCAGGAATGTTGGCAGGATTGAGTGTCCGCCACTGGCGTTCGCCATTGTCACCAAGATACCAATAACCGGTTGTTCCGGAAGTGTCGGTTGCTTCGTTTACAGAAGGCTTTTGCGTTGTCGTGCAGCCCGACAGAACTGCCATAAAAAACGCGAACGCTACGATACTCGATTTACTCGTCATCATTTCAACTCATAGAAAAGGTTGATACGGATTAGATAAATAAAAGTGGCTCAAAACTACGGCCATCTCGAAAATGCGACTATCTCATAATTATGAGCATCTCATTGTCAAACAAGACTGACCTTCATTAATTTTACATAACTGGCTGGCCGGATGCAATTTTAAAAAACATCGCATTATAACGGATTAACCATAGCAAACTCAATTTTATATGTTGCTTTCAGGCAACACAATTTTCATTGTTTATGTGCTATCGTCAGCAACATAGTTGGTGCCTCATTCCCACCACAAAGCCAGTGCATTTTTAACAATGCAAAGTAATTTTGTTGCGTATCTGTGGCGAGACAGGAAAAATTCAAATGAAAAGATGCAAAGAAGGTTGGTTGACCAGTGTGACAGCACTCACATTGGGAATCTGCCTTTCTACCGCATCGGCTTTGGATATCAATCACAGCAAAAACGAGTCGAATAGTCCATTCGAATTTTTCAAAAGCGGTATTTCTGCCTATAAAAACGGTGATAAAGATCAAGCGGTCAAAGCACTGAAATATGCGGCTGACAGGGGGCACCCGGGAGCTAACTGGAAACTTGCCCGCATGTATGCCGATGGCGATGGTGTGGTCGAAAATGATTATGAGGCTTATCAATTTTATGTTCGCATCGTTCAGGAAGGCGCTGATCCGGGGTCGGAAGATGAAAGTTATCTTTCCGATGCACTGGTGGAAATTGCAAGTTATCTCGTAACCGGCATTCCGAATTCACCTGTCAAACAGGATATGCCTCAAGCGCGCAGTCTTTATTTGCAAGCGGCTACCAATTTCGGCAATCCCGAAGCACAATATCGCTTGGGGAAAATGTTGTTGAATGGCGATGGCGGCGAAAAAAATCCGGTTCAGGCAGCTCGCTGGTTTCAGCTTTCGGCACGAAAAGGCAATCCTGCAGCACAGGCAATGTTGGGGAACATGTTATTCCAAGCGGGAAAGACCGTACGGGGACTGGCGATGATGACTGCGGCCTATGAAAAAGCTGCTCCGCATGATCAGACATGGATAAGACAGTTACAAGAACGTGCTTTTGCGGTTTCCGGAGAGGCCGATCGCCGCACAGCTATTTCTCTTGCGAGCGATATTATCAAAAATGATAATGGTTTCTGATACCGGTTTTCTTCCGTTATAATTTAAATCTATATTACCGCCATCCCTTATCAAGAGGCTTTGAGATCTGACTACAGTCAATAAAAACGGCCGGTTATTAGGCTGATGTCAAGTAAAACAACGATATTTAATTACCGGATATAGTGAAAGTGGATATTTTTCTAAAACTATTATAGAGTAAACATTATTCCGGACTTAATATCCTCTAAACGTTTCTTGGCTTTGTCCTGAGAGACTGTGAAATATCCATTTCTTACGTTTTAAAAATTTCAGTTTTCAAAAAAATATAATAATATGTTTTGGCGCCTTCCGGTGTGGTTACTACGCACGCATATAATTTTTAAGCAGGGGACACCGGATGATCGGTTTGATGGTAGTGGAAATTGCCGGAAAAAAACAATGGCGAAATTGTTCCTTTCAGGCTCTTAGAGAAGAAGTGTTCACTCTTTCTGTTAATTCAAGAAAACAAAATGGCTAAACAGTCACAAAGACTTAACGGCCTTCGGGCCATGAGAATTGAAGCAGCAAAAGCGGGATATTTGCCCGACCAATGCCACACGATCTAAATCGCACACATTATCATTCATCGGGTTTCACGAATTAATGGCTTAATATCTTTGACAGAAAATCACGGGCACGCGGCGTTCTCAATTCCGGCGAAGCAAAAAATTCTTCCGATGTGCAGTCTTCCAATATTTTCCCGTCATCCATAAAGATTACTCTGTCGGAAACTTTATGAGCAAAGCCCATTTCATGGGTAACGCAGATCATGGTCATTCCATCTTGAGCAAGCCCGACCATGACATCAAGAACTTCACCCACCATTTCGGGGTCGAGAGCCGATGTCGGTTCGTCGAACAACATGACAATCGGATCCATAGTCAAAGCGCGCGCTATTGCTACGCGTTGTTGTTGACCACCCGATAGTTGACCGGGATATTTATCTTTGTGATCAATCAAGCCGACACGTTTGAGATACTTTAATCCGCTCTCGACGGCTTCTTTTTTGGAACGATGAAGAACTTTAATTTGTGCAATGGTCAAATTCTCCATCACGGACAAATGGGGAAACAGCTCGAAATGTTGAAAAACCATTCCGACACGGCTTCTCAGTTTCGGCAAATTGGTCTTCGGAGAATGAACCGGAACACCGTCAACCCAGATTTGCCCCTCCTGAAAAGGCTCAAGAGCATTGATGGTTTTTATAAAGGTCGATTTTCCTGAACCGGAAGGCCCACATACAACGACCACTTCGCCCTTGCTTATATTGGTCGAGCAATTTTTCAAAACGTTGAATTTTCCATACCATTTGGAAACGTTTTTGACTTCAATCATGTGTTCGGACATGAAACTTTCCTATCAGCGAATAATCGAGACTTTTTTCTGCAGGTACATAACGGCCTGCGACAGCGTAAAACAGATCACAAAATAGAACAAGGCGGCCAGTATATAAGCTTCCTGTTTAACACCGAAATTGTTTGCCACAATGTCGAAACCTTTAAGAAGGTCATTACCGCTAATTGCATAAACCAGTGATGTATCCTGAAAGAGGATGATAACCTGCGTCAGAAGCACGGGAAGCATGTTGCGCAGTGCTTGTGGCAAGATAACAATCAGCATGGATTGCCAATAGGTCATGCCGAGAGCTTCACTGGCAAATTTCTGTCCCTGTGGAACTGAACGTATCCCCGCCCGCATGATTTCTGCAAAATATGCCGCTTCAAAAGCAGTGAATGTTATAAAGGCTGAATTGTTTGCTCCGATCGAATGACCGGTGACAAAAGGCAATAGAACAAAAAACCACAAAATAACCATAACCAGCGGAATTGCGCGCATAGCGGTGACATAGAAGGTTGCAAGCCATGATAACGGTTTTATCGAGGACAACCTCATCATTGCGAGAAGTGTTCCGAAAATGATCCCCAATATTGTAGCGACGACCGTCAAAACAACACTGAAAACAAGTCCCGACAAAATATAGGTTTTGAAAACATCGAAGGTGAAAAAAGAAAAATCCATCCACGAAAAGTCGAATGTCAGGTAATAGGAAAGGGTAGACCCGAGGTTTGACATGATTATCTACCCTCCGTCTGGAAACCGGGAATTTTGACCATCCGTTCAATAATTGACATGACAATAAAAATAGCCAGAGAAATAATGACGTAAAGAACTGTCACAACCATGTAGTTCTCGTAAACATGACTGACTTCTTCAATAGCCTGAAACTGGAATTGCATCAGTTCGTGGATTGATACGGCAAAAGCGACAGCCGAATTTTTCACAATCCCCATGGATTCCGATATGAGTGGTGGCAGGATGGTACGCATTGCCCGGGGCAAAATAACATATCGATAAGTCTGATAAGTCGTAAATCCCATTCCCATAGCAGCATAACGCTGTCCTGTCGGAATGGCTTCAATTCCGGAACGAACCTGTTCGGCGATACGGGCAGAGGTAAAAAATCCCAGTGCGCAAATGATCAATATCATCGGCGGAAAGTTCATTGCTGGCGGATATATCTTCGGGACTACGAAGTACCAAAGGAAAATCTGGACAAGGAGTGGAATGTTGCGGGTTATTTCCACCCAAATCCGTGCAATTATCCGCAATATCCGGTTCAATATTGTCGTGCGTGGCAGCGTTCTCATTGTGCCGATAATGACACCGACAATAATGGCTAATATCAAACTCGAAATTGAAAGTAGAGCCGTATTCAAAAAAGCGTTGAGTAAAGTATCAAGATAAGTATGGCTCACACCTGCTTTACCGAAACAACCGGCAATGTGGGTGTGATCAATATCATCCATACAGAGGAATGAAAAATCCATTGTAGACTATTCCCGACAAACTTATGCGAGTACCCGCACACCTAAACTAGACGAGCCAATCGTTCCGATACGGAATAAAATTGGCTGCATATAATTTCAAATACATGCAGCCTTTACGCACAGTTTTATTATTTGTTTTCTTTATATTCTTCCATTGGCTTGTTGTTGGGATGTTCCCATGCATCTTTGGTAATATCCGAAAGAGGTAACCCGACAACTGTATTTGACGGCGGAACCGGCTGCATGAACCACTTGTTATAAAGTGTTTCCAGTGAGCCGTCTTTTACTTGGCGAACAATACTGTCATCAATGGCCTGTTCCAAGTTTTTGTCATCAAGACGCAACATACAGGCAATCGGTTCAACCGAGAGAACGTCATTCAAAATAACATAATCGGACGGATTCTTCGATTTTGAAATATTTCCGGCCAGAATTGATCTGTCCATCACAAAAGCATCAGCTCTTCCCGATTCCAGAAGCAAGAAACTATCGGCATGATCTTTGCCGTTTACTTCCTTGAAATCGATATTTTGCGCGCGTTTGTTTTTGCGAATAAGCTGTACAGATGTTGTTCCTGTCGTCGTTGCAACTGTTTTTCCGTTGAGATCGGCAATCGATTTAATGCCGGAATCTTTTTTGGTGGCAATGCGTACTTCTTCGACATAAGTTGTATAGGCAAAAGCTGCTTCTTTACCTCTCGCAGCATTGTTGGTTGTCGAGCCACATTCGAAATCATAGGTTCCGTTTTGCAAAAGCGGAATGCGATTTTGGGACGTGATCGGTAAATAATTGATCTTGATCGGTTTACCTATCTTTTTAGAAATATCGTCAATAATACGTTCAGCCATCTCGGTATGAAAACCGACATATTTGCCGTTGCCGAGTGCATAAGCCAAACCTGACGATTCGCGCACGCCCAACGTTATCGAGCCGCTATCTTTAATTTTTTCAAGTGTGTCCTTTTGCTGGCCCAATGCTGTTCCAGTCAGTCCCAAGATTGCCATAGCGGCAAAAGCCATCAGGGCTCTTTTCATGAATGTTCTCCTTAATCGGTTATTTTTGCAAGAAAATTTCTGCCAAACGCAAGTTTAGCACATTTTTTTCATGAATATAACATTTCTGTATTTTTAAACGCATTCTTTATTTTTAGACGCATTCTTTGCATTTGACGGGTGAAAAAGACAAACTGACCTAACGTAACTCAATAACGACAGGAACATGATCGGACGGTTTATCCCAGCCGCGAACAGCCCGTTCTACAAAGCTAGCTTCAAGTTTGTCCGCGGCTTCGGGAGAAATGAAAAAATGATCAATTCTTATTCCATCATTTTTCTGCCATGCGCCAGATTTGAAATCCCAGAAACTATAATCGGGATTATCCGAAGTGGCGCGGGTGGCATCATAGAAGCCGAGATTTTTTATCTTCCACAAAGCTTCGCGACTTTTTGGCAGATACAATGCATCTCCTTCCCACTCCTGAGGATTTTTGGCATCAAGAGCAGAATCGATGACATTATAATCGCCGGCAAAAATCAAAGGTTCTTCCAAAGCAAGAAGGGAAACTGCGCGGTCGTAAAAGCGTTCATACCAACGTAGTTTATAAGGATATTTTTCGCTATCAACCGGATTACCGTTCGGTACATAAAGCGAGACAATACGTATAACACCGGTTTTGGTCGAATAAACAGCTTCGATATAGCGGGCCTGTTCATCGCTGTCATCGCCAGGCAGACCACAGATTACCTCGTCAGGATTTATCTTTGAAAGAAGCGCAACACCGTTGAAGCCTTTTTGTCCATGGGTATTGATGTTGTAACCCAGCGCTTCAATTTCGGCTCGCGGAAAATTAGCATCGATTGTCTTTGTTTCCTGCAGACACACCACGTCGACTTGAGACTGCTTAAGCCACTTTATAAGAGTATCATGTCTGGCCCTGATACCGGCCACATTCCAGGTTGCTATTTTCATGATGAACACTTTAATCAATGTTTTTCTAAAGCTTCAAGTGTTTGTTTTATTATAATGAATAATGGGGACAAGAAAATCTTCAATCACAGTCCTTACAATAAAGACAATTAACTTCCTAACTGTGCGGGCAACCTTTGAATTGCACGGGCTTGAAAAAAGTAACCTGTCACACGTATAAAAAAATTGACTTTCGCGAAATTTTGCCAAGTGCAGCCCCCAAACCGCATAATTTCATTTCGGACTTTGTCGACAGTTCATATAAACCGATAGATCATAATCCGATATGAACACGTTGGCTGGTAAAAATAAATTCCGTAGCTACGCTGTAGAGACCTAAAATTTAAACAATTTTACGCGGCCTGTAGCAAAAAAATGAATGACAATATTCTGATATGGCTTTCTCGGCAGAGTTTATCATCATCAGTGATGACAATATACCGAAATGTTCATCATATTTTAACGGAATAACTTATAGCCGATTCTTGTTTTCAGTCTGGTTGATTCCTCGAATGACCTGATAATGGACATTAAAACCGAAATAGGAAAGCGTCCGACACTCTCTGAAAAGGGGTTCAAAAAGGGAATAGGCTGTTAAAATCAGGTCAACATTGTCGCTTCTATGTCGATAAACCGCCAATTGTTCATCTAATCGCTGTAAAATTCGCGATTTCATAGTTTTTCTCGGCTATAGGACTTGACGCAACAACCGTTTATCGTTAATAAACCGCCATCGGAGCCGATGTGAGGTTAGCTACATTTTCAAAACGACACGTTTTGGAGTTCGCCTCAAACAGGGTTCGTTTTACGGTTTTGAAACGCAAATGCCGGATGCATGAGGCTTTGAAAGGTCTCCTCTGCTTATAGTCGGGTGATCTGCACGATAGCGGTGAGGCCCGGTTTTTTGTGCATGTGTTTACTGTCGTTACCAGTTGGTTCGGAGCTAAATCCGGTTGATTGGGAACTAAATAAAGTGAAGCGGCCCAAATTGGGCGAGACGAAAAAGAGATTGAAAAGAGGAAGGTTGAATGCCTACCGTAAACCAGTTGATCCGCAAGCCGCGTACAGCGCCGGTCAAGCGTAATAAGGTTCCTGCCTTGCAGGCAAACCCGCAAAAGCGTGGTGTGTGCACGCGTGTTTATACAACGACACCAAAGAAACCTAATTCGGCTCTCCGTAAGGTTGCCAAGGTTCGTTTGACCAATGGTTTTGAAGTTATTGGTTATATTCCTGGTGAAGGTCATAACCTTCAGGAACACTCCGTTGTCATGATTCGTGGCGGACGTGTTAAGGATTTGCCTGGTGTTCGTTATCACATCATTCGTGGTGTGCTTGATACACAGGGTGTTAAGAATCGTAAGCAGCGCCGTTCCAAATACGGTGCCAAGCGTCCTAAATAAGTTTGAGAGACGAAGCCAATGTCCCGTCGCCATAGAGCAGAAAAACGTGAGATTAATCCAGATCCGAAATTCGGTGATCTTGTGATTACAAAATTTATGAATGCCATCATGTTTGATGGTAAAAAGTCAGTTGCAGAACGCATCGTTTATGGTGCGCTTGATGCAGTTGGAGATAAAGCAAAAACAGAACCTGTTGCTCTGTTTCATCAAGCATTAGAGAATGTTGCTCCTCATGTTGAAGTTCGTTCTCGCCGCGTTGGTGGTGCAACCTATCAGGTTCCGGTGGATGTTCGTCCTGATCGTCGTCAGGCATTGGCCATTCGTTGGCTCATTGCTGCGGCCCGTAATCGTAACGAAACAACTATGGTTGATCGTTTGTCGGGCGAATTGATGGATGCAGCGAATAATCGTGGTTCGGCTGTCAAGAAACGCGAAGATACGCACCGTATGGCGGAAGCCAACCGCGCATTCTCGCATTATCGTTGGTAAGAGAACTCTTTTTAATCGAAAGCAAAAAATATGGCTCGCGAGTATAAAATCGAAGATTATCGCAATTTTGGTATTATGGCGCATATTGATGCCGGTAAGACCACAATGACCGAGCGTATTCTTTACTATACCGGTAAGAATCATAAAATCGGCGAAACGCACGATGGCGCTTCTACGATGGATTGGATGGAGCAGGAGCAGGAACGTGGTATTACCATTACCTCTGCTGCAACAACCACCTTCTGGAGAGGTCGTAACGGCGAGAAGTGCCGGTTCAATATTATTGACACCCCGGGGCACGTCGATTTTACGATTGAAGTCGAACGTTCTTTGCGTGTTCTTGATGGTGCTATTGCACTTCTGGATGCGAATGCCGGTGTTGAGCCCCAGACTGAAACTGTATGGCGTCAGGCTGAAAAATATCATGTACCGAGGATGGTTTTTGTCAACAAGATGGACAAGATCGGCGCTGACTTTTATCGCAGTGTTGAAATGGTCGGTTCACGTCTTGGTGCAAAGGCACTTGTTCTTCAATTGCCAATCGGTGCAGAGAATGATTTCGAAGGCGTTATTGATCTTATCGATATGAAAGCCCTTACGTGGGATGGTTCGATTGGCGGTCATACAGTTACCAGCGAAATTCCTGCTAATATGAAGGAAAAAGCTGAAGAATATCGTGAGAAACTGGTTGAGTCTGCTGTTGAAGTTGATGAAGCAGCTACCGAAGCCTATCTCGAAGGTAAAATGCCGACCAATGAAGAGCTGATTGCATTGATCCGTAAGGGTACTTGTGAAGTACTCTTCCATCCGGTTCTTTGTGGTTCTGCTTTTAAGAATAAGGGTGTTCAACCTTTGCTGGATGCAGTTGTCTCTTATCTTCCGTCTCCGGTTGATGTTCCTGCCATTCAGGGCGTCGATGTTAAGACAGGTGAAGAAACAACGCGTGAATCTTCCGATGCTGCTCCTCTTTCAATGCTGGCATTCAAGATTATGAACGACCCGTTTGTTGGCTCATTGACTTTCTGCCGTATCTATTCGGGCGAGTTGCATAAAGGCGTCTCTCTTGAAAACACTGTAAAAGGTAAGAAAGAACGTATCGGTCGTATGCTGTTGATGCATTCGAATGCACGCACAGATATTGATGAAGCTTTTGCCGGTGATATTGTAGCATTGGCAGGTTTGAAAGAAACAACAACAGGCGATACCCTTTGCGATCCGCTTCATCCGGTCATTCTCGAACGCATGGAATTTCCTGATCCGGTTATTGAAATTGCAATCGAGCCAAAGACGAAAGCCGATCAAGAAAAGATGGGTATTGCGCTCAATCGTTTGGCTGCTGAAGATCCGTCATTCCGTGTTAAATCGGATGAGGAATCCGGTCAGACTATTATTGCAGGTATGGGTGAACTTCATCTGGATATCATCGTTGACCGTATGCGTCGCGAATTCAAGGTTGAAGCTAATGTTGGCCAGCCGCAGGTTGCTTATCGTGAAACGATTACGAAACCTGCCGAAGTTGACTATACCCATAAGAAGCAATCTGGTGGTTCGGGTCAGTTCGCTCGCGTCAAGATTCTTTTCGAACCCTATGACGGTGAAGGTTTGCTGTTTGAATCCAAGATTGTTGGTGGTGCCGTTCCTAAGGAATATATTCCGGGCGTTCAAAAAGGGCTCGAAAGTGTTATGGGTTCAGGTCCTCTTGCCGGCTTCCCAATGCAGGGTGTTAAAGCCACTTTGCTTGATGGTGCCTACCACGATGTTGACTCTTCGGTTCTTGCCTTCGAAATTGCCGGTAGAGCTGCATTCCGTGAGGGTGCCCAGAAAGCCGGTGCTCAGCTTCTTGAACCAATTATGAAGGTCGAGGTTGTTACACCGGAAGATTATGTTGGTGATGTTATTGGTGATTTGAATTCTCGTCGCGGACAAATTTCCGGTACAGAGCCGAGAGGTATTGCAACCGTGGTTGACGCTATGGTTCCGCTCGCAAACATGTTTGGTTATGTCAATAGCTTGCGTTCGATGAGCCAGGGGCGTGCCCAATACACAATGCAATTTGATCATTATGAACCAGTGCCTACGGCAGTGGCTCAAGAAATTCAGAAAAAATTCGCGTAATCAGGCGGTTACGTATTAACTTTCAACTCAGCCCTGAATAGGGCAGGAAATGGAGAGAGCTCAGATGGCAAAGTCCAAATATGAACGTACGAAGCCGCATGTAAATATCGGCACGATTGGTCACGTTGACCATGGTAAGACAACGCTGACGGCAGCGATTACAAAATATTTTGGTGAGTTCAAGGCGTATGACCAGATTGATGCTGCGCCGGAAGAACGTGCTCGTGGTATCACGATTTCTACAGCGCACGTTGAATACGAGACAGAGAAGCGTCACTACGCTCACGTTGATTGCCCGGGACACGCTGACTATGTCAAGAACATGATCACCGGTGCTGCCCAGATGGACGGTGCAATTCTTGTTGTTTCTGCTGCTGATGGCCCGATGCCTCAGACACGTGAACACATTCTTCTTGCTCGTCAGGTTGGAGTTCCTGCAATTGTTGTTTTCTTGAACAAGGTTGATCAGGTAGATGATGAAGAACTTCTTGAGCTTGTCGAGCTTGAGGTTCGTGAACTTCTTTCGAAATATGATTTCCCTGGCGACGAGATTCCGATTGTTAAGGGTTCTGCATTGGCTGCTCTTGAAGGCACCAACAAGGAAATCGGTGAAGATGCTGTTCGTCTTTTGATGCACGAAGTTGATGAATATATCCCGACTCCGAAGCGTCCGATTGATCAGCCTTTCTTGATGCCGATTGAAGACGTGTTCTCGATTTCCGGTCGTGGTACAGTTGTTACCGGCCGTGTTGAACGCGGTGTTGTCAAGGTTGGTGATGAAGTTGAAATCGTTGGTATTCGTCCGACAACAAAGACGACGGTAACCGGCGTTGAAATGTTCCGCAAGCTTCTTGATGAAGGTGAAGCAGGCGACAACATTGGTGCACTTCTTCGTGGTATTGAACGTGAAGGTGTTGAACGTGGTCAGGTATTGGCGAAGCCCGGTACAGTTACACCGCACACCAAGTTCAAGGCAGAAGCCTATATTTTGACAAAGGATGAAGGTGGTCGTCACACACCATTTTTCACCAATTATCGTCCGCAGTTCTATTTCCGTACGACAGACGTTACCGGTATTGTAACACTGCCGGAAGGTACAGAAATGGTTATGCCGGGTGATAATGTTACGATGGATGTCACACTGATTGTTCCGGTTGCTATGGAAGAGAAGCTCCGCTTCGCTATCCGTGAAGGTGGCCACACTGTTGGTGCCGGTATCGTTTCTAAAATCATTGAATAGTTGAATTTTAATTGTTAAGGAGCGTCTTTGAAAAAAGACGTTCCAATTGACAGGGATAAGAAAAGTATGAACGGTCAGAACATCCGCATTCGCTTAAAAGCGTTTGATCACCGGATTCTTGACGCATCGACACGTGAGATTGTGTCGACCGCCAAGCGTACTGGCGCCAATATCCGTGGACCGATTCCGCTTCCGACGCGAATCGAGAAGTTCACGGTTAATCGTGGGCCGCACATCGACAAGAAGAGCCGTGAGCAGTTTGAGATGCGTACACATAAGCGTCTTCTTGATATTGTTGATCCGACGCCGCAGACTGTGGACGCGCTTATGAAGCTCGACCTTTCTGCTGGTGTTGATGTCGAGATCAAGCTTTAAGGCTTGGGGACGGAAGGAACGAACCCGATGCGTTCAGGTGTAATAGCACAAAAGCTGGGCATGACCCGCGTCTATAATGATGCCGGAGAACATGTACCTGTTACAGTTCTTCGTTTGGAGAATTGTCAGGTTGTTGCTCAGCGTACAGTTGAGAAGAATGGCTACACAGCTGTTCAGTTAGGCGTAGGGCTTGCAAAGGTGAAAAACACTTCTCAAGCGTTGCGTGGTCATTTTGCAAAAGCTTCGGTAGAGCCGAAGGCAAAAATTGCGGAATTTCGTGTAAGTCCCGACAATCTTCTGGAGGTTGGGGCCGAGATTACTGCGGAACATTTTGTTCCCGGTCAATTGGTTGATGTCACCGGTACATCAATCGGTAAAGGTTTCGCCGGCGTTATGAAACGTCATAATTTTGGCGGACATCGTGCTTCGCACGGTAACTCCATTACGCACCGTGCCCATGGTTCGACGGGTCAACGTCAGGATCCGGGCAAAGTGTTTAAGGGTAAGAAAATGGCTGGCCATATGGGGCAGACGAGAATTACAACTTTGAATATCGAAGTTGTTTCAACCGACGCTGATCGCGGGTTGATTTTAGTTCGCGGTGCTGTTCCCGGTTCGAAAGGTGCCTGGATTTTGGTAAGGGATGCTGTCAAGAAGAGCGTTCCGGAGAATGCACCGAAGCCAGCCGCTTTGCGTCAGCCAAAGAATGCTAAAACAGATGCTGCTGCCCCTAAGGCGGAAGCTACAGTCGCTGAGGGAGCCTGATAATGGATCTCATCGTAACTACTCTTGACGGCAAGGATGCTGGCAAATTGAAGGTATCGGAAGATGTCTTCGGTTTAGATCCTCGTGAAGATATTCTACAACGTGTTGTCCGTTGGCAGCTCGCCCGTCGTCAGCAAGGTACACATCAAAGCCAGACACGCGCCGATGTATCGCGTTCGGGCGCAAAAATGTACAAGCAGAAGGGGACAGGCCGCGCCCGTCATTCATCTGCTCGTGTTCCGCAATTCCGTGGTGGTGGTAAGGCTCACGGGCCAGTTGTCCGCAGCCATGCACATGAACTACCGAAAAAGGTTCGTGCTTTGGGTTTGCGCCATGCATTGTCGGCAAAAGTCAAAGCCAATGATCTGATCATTGTGGACGAGTTGAATGTCAAAGAAGCAAAAACGAAAGTTTTAGCCAAGGATTTCGCAAAACTCGGTTTTTCTGATGCACTGCTTATCGGTGGTAAGGAAATTGATTTGAAGTTTTCCCGTGCCGCATCGAACATTCCAAATGTAGATGTTTTGCCGGTTCAGGGGATTAATGTTTATGACATTCTGCGTCGTGGCAAACTTGTTTTGTCCAAAGCAGCTGTCGAAGCCCTTGAGGAGCGGTTCAAATGACAGATCTTCGCCACTATGATGTCGTCGTAAGTCCGGTTATTACCGAAAAATCGACGATGCTATCGGAAAACAATCAGGTCGTGTTCAAGGTTACCCCCAAGGCGACAAAATCTGAAATCAAAGCGGCTGTTGAAGCTTTATTTGGTGTCAAAGTTACAGCAGTGAATACAACAACCCGTAAGGGTAAGGTGAAACGTTTTAAAGGCGTTGTCGGTCGACAGAGTGATGTCAAAAAAGCGATCGTGACGCTGGCTGAAGGTCAGTCAATCGACGTTTCGACTGGTCTTTAAGAGGCTCGGAGTTAGGAATAATGGCACTCAAGCACTTTAATCCGACCACGCCAGGGCAGCGTCAGCTTGTTATTGTAGATCGTTCAGGTCTTTACAAAGGCAAGCCAGTAAAAGCGCTGACCGAAGGGCTGTCGTCGAAAGGCGGTCGTAATAATCGCGGCCGTGTAACTGCCCGTTATCAGGGCGGCGGTCATAAAAGAACTTATCGCTTTGTGGACTTCAAGCGTTTGAAACGTGATATGCCTGCAAAAGTCGAACGTTTGGAATATGATCCGAACCGGACAGCGTTTATTGCGCTCATTCGTTATGAAGATGGTCATCTGAGCTACATTTTGGCTCCGCAACGTTTGGGTGTCGGTGATACGGTTGTTGCTGGCGTTAATGTTGACGTCAAGCCCGGCAACTCGATGCCTCTTGGTAATATGCCTGTCGGTACGATCATCCACAATGTTGAAATGAAGCCAGGTAAAGGCGGGCAGATTGCCCGTTCGGCCGGTACTTACGCCCAGCTTGTTGGTCGTGATCAGGGAATGGCTATTCTTCGTTTGAATTCGGGTGAGCAACGTCTGGTTTCCAGTGGCTGTTATGCAACTGTTGGCGCCGTTTCGAATTCGGATCATGGTAACACAAACGATGGTAAAGCTGGTCGTGCCCGTTGGCGTGGCAAGCGTCCGCATGTTCGTGGTGTTGCAATGAACCCTGTCGATCACCCTCATGGTGGTGGTGAAGGTCGTACATCAGGCGGTCGTCATCCGGTTTCTCCGTGGGGTAAGCCTACAAAAGGCAAGCGTACACGTTCGAATAAGGCGACTGATAAATTCATCATGCGCTCACGTCATCAACGCAAGAAATAAGAGAGGTAGTCTGAAGTGGCTCGTTCAGTATGGAAAGGACCGTTTGTTGACGGCTATCTTCTCAAGAAAGCTGAGAAGGTACGTGCCGGCGGTCGTAACGAGGTTATTAAAATGTGGAGCCGTCGCTCCACGATTTTGCCGCAATTTGTTGGCCTGACCTTTGGTGTCTATAACGGAAACAAGCATGTTCCTGTTTCTGTTTCGGAAGAAATGGTCGGACATAAGTTCGGTGAGTTCGCTCCAACCCGCAGCTATTATGGTCACGGTGCGGACAAGAAAGCGAAGAGGAAGTAATAATGGGCAAAGCTAAGGCTCCGCGCCAGCTTAAAGATAATGAAGCAAAGGCAGTCGCTCGCACAATTCGTGTCAGCCCGCAGAAGCTTAATCTTGTAGCGGCAATGATTCGCGGTAAAAAGGTTAATACAGCTCTTGCAGATTTGACTTTTTCTCGTAAACGCATTGCCGATACGGTGAAAAAGACGTTGGAATCTGCGATTGCCAATGCAGAAAACAATCACGATTTGGATGTCGATTCGCTTATCGTGGCGGAAGCTTCAGTCGGTAAGTCGATTGTTATGAAGCGGTTTCATGTGCGTGGTCGTGGCCGCGCCAGCAGAATTTTGCGTCCGTTCTCTCATCTTACAATTGTTGTTCGTGAAGTGTCCGATAAAGAGGAGGCCGCATAATGGGTCAGAAGATCAATCCAATCGGGCTTCGTCTCGGTATCAATCGTACATGGGATTCTCGTTGGTATGCCGATACCGGTGAATATGGTCGTTTATTGCATGAGGATTTGAAAATCCGCAAATATGTGATGAACGAGTTAAAGCAGGCAGCTATTTCGGAAGTCGTTATTGAGCGTCCGCATAAAAAGTGCCGTGTTACCATTCATTCGGCTCGTCCGGGCCTGATCATTGGTAAGAAGGGTGCCGACATCGAGAAGTTGCGTCGCAAATTGTCTGAAATGACACATGCCGACACTGCTTTGAATATCGTTGAAGTCCGCAAACCGGAAATCGACGCCGAGTTGATTGCCCAGTCAATTGCCCAGCAATTGGAACGTCGTGTGGCTTTCCGTCGCGCTATGAAGCGTGCCGTCCAGTCGGCAATGCGTCTTGGTGCTGAAGGTATCCGTATCAATTGCGCCGGCCGTCTTGGTGGTGCTGAAATTGCCCGTATGGAATGGTACCGCGAAGGCCGCGTTCCGCTTCATACCTTGCGTGCGGATATTGATTACGGCACAGCGGAAGCCAATACTGCCTATGGTATTTGTGGCGTGAAAGTTTGGGTATTCAAGGGCGAAATTCTTGAACATGACCCGATGGCTTCAGAACGTCGTGCTACTGAAGGCGATAATCAAGGTTCGAATTCGAACCGCCGTCGTGAAAACGCCTGATTTTTAGACGGGCAAAAAAGGATTTGGAGTAGAGAACAATGTTGCAGCCAAAACGCACAAAGTTCCGCAAGCAATTCAAAGGCCGTATTCACGGTGTTTCGAAGGGTGGTACGGAACTTAATTTTGGTGCCTACGGTCTTAAGGCTATGGAGCCGGAACGTGTTACTGCACGTCAGCTCGAGGCGGCCCGTCGTGCTATCACGCGTCAGATGAAGCGTGCCGGCCGTGTGTGGATCCGCGTTTTTCCGGATGTTCCGGTATCATCGAAGCCTACCGAAGTTCGTATGGGTAAAGGTAAAGGCGCTGTCGAATTTTGGGCAACGCGTGTTGCACCAGGACGTATCATGTTTGAGCTTGACGGCGTACCTGAAGATGTGGCACGTGAAGCGTTACGGTTGGGCGCATCAAAGCTTCCAATTAAAACACGTTTCGTCCAGCGTATAGCTGAATAAAGGGACTAAGCGATGAAAGCCTCAGAAGTACGGGCCCAGACGCTCGATCAGATGAATGAAGAGTTGGCCAAGCTCAAGAAAGAGCAGTTCAATCTGCGTTTCCAGAAAGCAACTGGTCAGTTGGAAAAAACAGCGCGCGTTAAACAGGTTCGCCGTGATATCGCACGCATAAAAACAATCGCCCGCCAGAAGGCGGCCGAAAGCAAGGCTTAAGGAAGTTAAGACATGCCTAAACGCATTCTGCAAGGCGTTGTCGTCAGCGATAAGAACGACAAGACTGTTGTAGTCAAAGTAGAGCGGCGCTATTCGCATCCGCTGTTACAGAAGACTGTCAGCCAGTCCAAGAAGTACAAAGCGCATGACGAAAACAACGAATTCAAAGTTGGTGATCAGGTCTTTATTCAAGAATCGAAGCCAATTTCGAAAGACAAGCGCTGGGTCGTTGTTAAAAACGGCGCTGCTTAATAAATCGGATTTTTGATAAACAAAAGGTTGGGTATTATTGTGCCCAACATTTTGTTTGAAAAAGTCTTAATCATAATTTGACAGGCAAGTCCGAATGTGTCAAATGCACTGCCGGACGTAAACATTTAGAGAAGGCGGCCAGTCATGATTCAGATGCAAACAAACCTCGACGTCGCGGATAATTCCGGCGCCCGTCGTGTCATGTGCATCAAGGTGCTGGGCGGCTCGAAGCGGAAATACGCTTCTGTCGGAGACATTATTGTTGTCTCGGTCAAAGAAGCAATTCCGCGTGGCCGCGTAAAAAAAGGTGATGTGATGAAAGCCGTGGTGGTTCGTACTGCCAAGGATATTCGTCGCGCTGATGGTAGCGTTATTCGTTTTGATAAAAATGCTGCTGTCTTGGTTGATAACAAGAAAGAGCCGATCGGTACTCGTATCTTCGGACCGGTTCCCCGTGAACTTCGCGGTAAGAATCACATGAAGATCATCTCGCTCGCGCCAGAAGTACTATAGGGAGCCGTTGCGATGAACAAGATTCGTAAAGGCGACAAAGTCGTCATCCTTTCAGGTAAGGATAAAGGGCGCAACGGGGAAGTGATCAAGGTTAATCCTGAGGAAAACACTGCTATTGTACGCGGTATCAATATGGTGAAGCGCCATCAGCGGCAAACGCAAACTCAGGAGGCAGGCATTATTTCCAAAGAAGCTCCTCTTCATATTTCCAAATTGGCGATCGCCGATCCTAAGGATGGAAAACCTACCCGTGTAGGATTTCGTATCGAGAAGGATGGCAAGAAGGTTCGCGTTGCCAAGCGTTCGGGAGATCTGATCAATGGCTGATAAGATTCAAGAGCCGCGTTTGAAGACGCACTATGTCAATGTTGTTCGCAAAGCACTGCAAGACAAGTTTCATTACGAAAACAATATGCAGGTTCCCTATGTCGAGAAAGTTGTTCTCAATATGGGTGTTGGCGAAGCAACTGCAGATTCCAAAAAACCTGCCAGAGCTGCTGAAGATTTGAGTCTTATTGCCGGGCAGAAAGCAATTGTAACGCACGCACGTAATTCCGTTGCGACATTCAAGGTTCGCGAGGGAATGCCTCTCGGTGCTAAAGTTACATTGCGTAGAGACCGTATGTATGAATTTCTTGATCGTCTGGTAACAATTGCTTTGCCACGCGTTCGCGATTTTCGTGGTCTTAATCCGAAAAGTTTTGACGGTCGTGGCAATTTTGCCATGGGTATCAAAGAACACATTGTGTTCCCGGAAATCAACTACGATCAGGTAGATCAAATCTGGGGTATGGATATCATCGTTTGTACGACAGCGAAAACGGATGATGAAGCGCGTGAATTATTGCGCGGTTTCAATTTTCCGTTCCGTGCGTAACGGCAAGCGTAGCGAGGTAAAGTTATGGCCAAAACAAGTGCCGTTGAGAAGAATAAGCATCGCCGTGCGATGGCTAAGCAGTTTGCAGCGCGCCGTGCGCGTCTGAAAGCAATTGTCATGGATCAGAAGGTGCCGTTGGAAGAGCGCTTTCGCGCATCCATTCAGCTTGCCGAGTTGCCTCGTAACTCGGCAAAGGTTCGCATCCGTAACCGTTGTGAAGTTACAGGGCGTCCGCGCGGTTATTATCGTAAATTGAAAATGTCACGTATTGCATTGCGTGATCTCGGTTCGTTCGGGCATATCCCCGGCGTTGTCAAATCAAGCTGGTAAGAGGAGTTTCGTAAATGTCTATGTCAGATCCTCTTGGAGATATGCTTACCCGTATCCGTAATGCACTCGGACGCAAGAAGTCGAAGGTTTCGACGCCTGCATCAAGATTGCGCGCTCGTGTTCTCGATGTTTTGCAGACCGAAGGCTATATTCGCGGATATAGTCAGATTGATTTTGAAAACGGTAAGTCCGAGCTCGAAATCGAATTGAAATATTTTGATGGTGCACCGGTTATTCGTGAAATTTCGCGTGTTTCGAAACCCGGTAGACGCGTTTATGTTTCTGTGAAGTCTATTCCACAAGTTGCAAACGGTCTTGGCATTTCTATCCTTTCAACTCCGAAAGGTGTGATGGCTGATCATGAGGCTCGTGAGCAGAATGTTGGTGGGGAGCTTCTTTGCCGCATCTTCTAAGAGATGTCGGGAAAAGCTAGAAAGATAGGTTAATACAATGTCACGTATTGGAAAAAAACCGATTCATGTCCCGGCTGGCATTACTGCTTCAGTTGATGGGCAAGCGATCAAGGTCAAAGGACCTAAGGGAGAATTGAGTTTCGTTGCTGATGACGAAATCCATCTCAAATTGGAAGATAATGTGGTTCATGTAACGCCGCGCGATCAAACCAAGGAAGCACGCTCGAAATGGGGAATGTCCCGTTCGATGATTGAAAATATCATTGAAGGTGTTAAGAGTGGCTTTGAAAAGAAGCTTGAGATCAACGGTGTTGGTTATCGTGCAGCGATGCAGGGTAAGAATGTTCAACTTTCTTTGGGATTTAGTCATGATGTGGTTTATCATGTTCCTGAAGGTATCACTGTGGCAGTTCCGAAGCCGACTGAAATTCTGGTTTCGGGAATTGACAAGCAGAAGGTTGGGCAGGTTGCCGCCGAAATTCGCGAATATCGCGGGCCGGAACCTTATAAAGGTAAAGGTGTCAAATATGCGAACGAGCGTATCGTGCGCAAAGAAGGCAAGAAGAAATAAGGAACTTGCGTCATGGCTTCGCCTAAAGAAATACTTCAGCGTCGCGCGCAGCGTGTTCGCCGTCAGGTCAAAGCGGTTGCTAACGGCCGCTTGAGATTGAGTGTTCATCGCTCAAATATGAATATTTATGTTCAAATCATTGATGATTTGCATAGTCGCACAGTCGCATCGGCTTCAACCTTGGATAAGGAACTTCGTCCTTCGCTCAAGGGTGGTGCCAATGTCGAGGCAGCAACTGCTGTCGGCAAACTTATCGCTGAAAGAGCCAAGGCTGCCGGCGTTAAAGAAGTTGTATTCGATCGCGGTGCATATATTTATCATGGTCGCATTAAGGCTTTGGCCGATGCAGCTCGTGAAGGTGGTTTGAGCTTTTAAACTGATTGCCCGATTTTTTCGGGCTTTTTCGCCGAAGAATTCCTCTTGTTGTGGGGGAATTCTTTTTTGATACGTGCTTCCGGAAAAGAAAAAGGAATTAGGAATGGCACAAAAAGAACGTAATAATCGTGACGAGCGTCATGAAGAGCGGGACAGCGAGTTTGTTGACAGACTCGTTCATATTAACCGCGTTGCCAAGGTTGTTAAAGGCGGACGCCGTTTCGGCTTTGCCGCTCTTGTGGTTGTAGGTGATCAGAAGGGGCGTGTCGGGTTTGGTCATGGTAAAGCCCGCGAGGTTCCGGAAGCAATTCGCAAAGCTACCGAATCAGCCAAACATGAGATGATTTATGTTCCACTTCGTTCTGGTCGTACTCTTCATCATGATGTCGAAGGACGTCATGGTGCCGGTCGTGTATTGTTGAGATCGGCTGCTGCCGGTACCGGTATTATCGCAGGTGGTCCGATGCGTGCTGTTTTTGAAACACTTGGTATGCAGGATGTTGTTGCAAAGTCGTTAGGTTCGTCCAACCCTTACAATATGATCCGTGCGACATTTGATGCATTGAAGCGTCAGGTTCATCCGAAAGATATTGCTGCACAACGTGGAATAAAATATTCGACGTTGCAGGCTCGTCGGCAAAATCTTATTGGCAACGAAGAATAGTTCGTGGAACTTGCGATATAGAGGAATTTGAAAATGGTTGGGAAAAAAACCCATAGTGGCAAGAAGGTAACTGTTGAACAAATCGGCAGTCCAATTCGTCGCCCGCAAGTTCAACGTGCCACGTTGAAAGGGCTAGGGCTTAACAAGTTGCATCGCCGCAGCACTTTGAACGATACACCTGCAGTGCGTGGTATGATTGCAAAAGTAGAGCATCTCGTCCGTATTGTGGATGAAGGCTGAGGATTGTAGGAGTAAAGAACATGAAACTCAATCAACTGCGCGATCAGGAAGGCGCTACAAAGAATCGTAAAAGAGTTGGGCGCGGCATCGGTTCCGGCATGGGAAAAACGGCCGGTCGCGGTGTAAAAGGTCAGAAGGCACGCTCGGGTGTTGCTATTAACGGTTTCGAAGGCGGGCAAATGCCTGTTTATCGCCGTTTGCCGAAGCGTGGTTTCAATAATCTGTTTGCAAAAAGCTTCAATGAAATATCGCTTGGGCGTTTGCAGGCCGCTATTGATGCCGGTAAAATCGATGCATCAAAGCCTGTAAATGTGGCTGTGTTGAAGGCTGCCGGTGTCATTCGTCGTGAAAAAGATGGTGTCCGTCTTTTGTCGGATGGCGAATTGAAAGCCAAAGTAACCTTGGATATTGCTGGTGCTTCAAAAGCAGCAATCGAGAAAGTTAGCAAAGCCGGTGGCGTTGTTAATATTCAAGCTGCCGCCGAATAAAGCAATTTCTTGAAACATATGTCGGTCTGGTGTGATGTGGTAAGCATTCATTCCAGACCTTTTTTATATGTATGATTGTTATTGCAAAAACTATTTTTATCAGGCAAAACGTCTGTGAGTTAAAATAGGTTTAACGAACATTGTTTCTCTTTGCGTTTTTTTGCGCAGGGGGGTAAAGCATGTGTTGATTTTCATGGTGTTTTGCCGTGAATTAAAACCGGAGAGATTTTATGGCATCTGCCGCAGAACAACTGGCTTCCAATCTTAATTTTGGCGCCTTTTCACGCGCTACCGAACTGAAGAAACGTATCTGGTTTACTTTGGGTGCATTGCTTGTCTACCGTTTTGGTACTTATATTCCTATGCCGGGAATCAATGTTGATGCATTGAGACAGACATTCGCCCAACATTCTTCTGGCGTTTTGGGTCTGTTCAATATGTTTGCCGGTGGTGCTGTCGGTCGTATGGCAATTTTTGCTCTCGGTATCATGCCCTATATCTCTGCATCTATTATCGTGCAGTTGATGACCTCCGTTATCCCTTCGCTCGAAGCCTTGAAGAAAGAAGGCGAGACAGGACGAAAGATCATCAATCAATATACGCGTTACGGGACTGTTTTTCTGGCACTCATTCAAGCCTACGGAATTGCCATTGCACTTGAAAGTGGTATGGGTACCGGCTTGCAGATTGTATCCGATCCGGGGATGATGTTCAGGATTACCGCAGTGATTACGCTTACCGGTGGAACAATATTTTTGATGTGGCTGGGTGAGCAGATAACCTCTCGCGGAATTGGTAATGGCATATCACTCATTATTTTTGCAGGTATTGTTGCAAATCTCCCGTCTGCGATTGCACAGCTTTTGACAGCGCATGCGCAAGCCGATCTTTCCACATTTATGCTGCTTCTTATCATTGTTATTTGTATTGCAGTTATTGCTGTTATCGTTTTTGTGGAGCGCGCTCAACGGCGGATCATTATTCAGTACCCCAATCGCCAGATGGGTAACCGGATGTTCAAAGGCGATACATCGAATTTGCCGCTGAAGCTTAACACAGCCGGTGTCATTCCTCCGATTTTTGCATCGTCACTTTTGATGTTGCCTGCAACGGTCAATAATTTTTCACAGAATATGCCGCATTGGCTGCAAACGATTTCGTTTTCGTTAAGTCACGGGCAACCGCTTTATATGATTGTTTATGCGGGGCTTATGGCTTTCTTCTGCTTTTTCTATACCGCTATTGTCTTTAATCCGAAAGACACAGCTGACCAGTTGAAAAAGCATTCAGGATTTATCCCGGGAATAAGACCGGGTGAACGGACAGCGCAATATATCGATTATGTGCTTACACGCATTACAGTGGTCGGCGCGATTTATATTATCCTTGTTTGTCTTTTGCCGGAATTTTTAATGTCGACGCTACATGTTCCGTTCTATCTTGGTGGTACGTCGCTTTTGATCGTTGTAACTGTAACACTCGACACGATTGCCCAGATTCAAGGTCACCTTGTTGCCCATCAATATGAGGGGTTACTTAAGAAATCAAAACTCAGGAGCGGGAAAAGAAATAGATGAAACTGATTTTTTTAGGACCGCCCGGTGCCGGTAAAGGTACTCAGGCAAAAATACTAACCGAGAAATACGGTATTCCGCAATTGTCAACAGGTGACATGTTGCGCTCTGCTGTTGCTGCCGGAACCGAGATTGGCAAAAAAGCCAAGTCGATTATGGATGCTGGTGGACTGGTTTCTGATGAAATCGTCAACCAGATAGTGTCTGACCGGATTGACGAGCCCGACTGCAAAAAGGGGTTTATTCTCGACGGCTATCCTCGCACAGTAGGGCAGGCGGAAGCATTACAAACAATTTTGTCGAGCAAACATACAAAGCTTGATGCAGTGATTGAACTCGTAGTTGATCAGATTGCACTCGTTGACCGTATGAAAACCCGTGTGGCGGAAACCATTGCTGCAGGTGGAAAAGTCCGTTCGGACGATAACCCCGAAGCTTTTGCCAAACGGCTTGTCGAATATAGCGAAAAAACTGCACCATTATCGCAGTTTTATGCAAAGACCGGACTGTTGAAGAAAATTGACGGCATGGCTCCTGTAAAAGAAGTCACATCAGCGATTGAAAAGATACTTCACTGAAACAGTTCATCATATATGTGAAAGGGAGTTGACTTTTGCGGTGAAATCCGTCAAAGACAGCACAATTTCATTTTTTTGAGAGATGATTGGAATCGGCTTTGTGTGCGGTTCTGGTCGTTTTGTGCTTTAGTTGTTTCATGACTACTGCACAAATGGTTGAAATTTAATTTAAGGAGAACAGGCGTGGCTCGTATTGCTGGCGTCAACATCCCTACGAATAAACGCGTTATTATCGCTCTTCAGTATATTCATGGGATTGGGCCGAAATTTGCTAAAGAAATCGTTGATAAGGTCGGTATTCCTGCTGAGCGCCGTGTGAGTGAACTTTCGGATGCTGAAGTTCTTCAAATCCGTGAAGCTATCGATCACGATTATCAGGTGGAAGGTGATCTTCGTCGTGAAGTCTCGATGAATATCAAGCGTCTTATGGATCTTGGTTGCTATCGTGGCTTGCGTCACCGCCGTTCGTTGCCGGTTCGCGGTCAACGTACCCATACCAACGCACGTACCCGTAAAGGCCCGGCACGGGCAATTGCCGGTAAAAAGAAATAATTAGCAATACATGAATTCGCTTCACTTGCAGGTTGGTCGTAAAAGGTTACCAAAAATGCAAGTGGTAGCAAATAAGGTGTAGCCGCTGGAACTACGGCGGTGCAGAGATCAGTGAAAGGAAAATTATGGCCAAAGAGCCTACACGTATTCGCCGTCGCGAACGTAAAAACATTTCATCGGGCGTAGCCCATGTTAATTCGACATTCAATAATACGCTCATCACGATCACCGATGCTCAGGGAAACACGATTTCCTGGTCGTCTGCCGGTGCTCAAGGGTTCAAAGGTTCGCGTAAATCGACACCTTTTGCTGCTCAGGTTGCTGCAGAGGATTGTGCAAAAAAAGCACAGGATCACGGGATGCGGTCGCTGGAAGTAGAAGTTTGCGGTCCTGGTTCAGGTCGGGAATCAGCTTTACGGGCTCTTCAAGCTGCAGGTTTTATTATTACATCTATTCGTGATGTGACACCCATTCCGCATAATGGTTGCCGTCCGCGTAAGAAACGCCGCGTTTAATCCGGTTGTTTTTCGGTGTCAGGGCGCTGCTCTGGCGTTCAAGCTGGCCGTCACGGCTGAATGGTGACGGAAGTAAAGGACAGGAATAGGAATATGATCCAGAAAAACTGGCAGGAACTGATTAAGCCTAATAAAGTCGAGTTTCAAACGCAAGGTGGTTCAAATAAAGCTATTGTAATTGCCGAACCGTTGGAACGCGGCTTTGGTTTAACATTAGGTAACGCTTTACGGCGCGTGTTGCTGTCTTCCTTGCGGGGTGCAGCTATCACAGCTGTACAGATCGACGGTGTGTTGCATGAATTTTCGTCAATACCGGGCGTGCGGGAAGATGTCACTGATATTATTTTGAATATCAAAGAGATTGCCATCCGCATGGAAGGTGAGGGACCAAAACGCATGGTCGTCCGTAAAGAAGGGCCGGGTGTCGTCACAGCCGGTGATATCCAGACGGTAGGCGATGTTGAAATCCTCAATCCGGAACATGTTATCTGCACGCTCGATCAGGGCGCAGAAATCCGTATGGAATTTACAGTGAATTCGGGTAAGGGCTATGTCCCGGCAGATCGCAACCGTAATGAAGATGCTCCAATCGGGCTTATTCCGGTTGATAGCCTTTATTCGCCAATTCGCAAGGTTTCTTATAAGATCGAGAATACCCGTGAAGGTCAGGTTCTTGACTACGACAAATTGATCCTGACGGTTGAAACGAACGGTGCGGTCACGGCAGAAGATGCTGTTGCTTTTGCTGCTCGTATTCTACAGGACCAACTTTCGGTATTCGTCAATTTCGAAGAACCCCAGAAAGAGGCTCCGCAAGAGCAGGTCTCCGAACTTGCATTCAATCCGGCCTTGCTCAAGAAGGTGGATGAGCTGGAACTTTCAGTTCGTTCTGCCAATTGTCTTAAAAATGACAATATCGTTTATATTGGCGACCTTATCCAGAAAACGGAAGCAGAAATGCTGCGTACTCCTAATTTTGGTCGTAAGTCGCTCAATGAAATCAAGGAAGTTCTTGCATCTATGGGACTTCATCTTGGTATGGAAATCCCCGCTTGGCCGCCTGAAAATATCGACGACCTCGCAAAACGTTATGAAGATCAATACTGAGTTAAAAATTAAGGAGAAGGCTCATGCGCCATGGTAAGTCAGGCCGCAAGCTGAACCGCACTGCTAGTCACCGTAAGGCGATGTTTGCCAATATGGCAACGTCACTGATCGAGCATGAGCAGATCGTGACGACGCTTCCAAAGGCAAAAGAAATTCGTCCAATCGTTGAAAAGTTGGTAACGTTAGGCAAGCGTGGAGGTCTTCATGCACGCCGGCAAGCCATTTCTGCGATTCGCGATGCAAAACAGGTAGCGAAATTGTTTGATACATTGGCACCGCGCTACGCTACACGTAATGGCGGTTATCTGCGTATTATGAAAGCCGGTTTCCGTGCCGGTGACAATGCTCCTCTGGCTGTTGTGGAATTTGTTGAACGCGACATCAATGCCAAAGGTGCAGCAGATAAAGCACGTGTAGAAGCTGCTGCCAAGGAATCAGAAGCCGCTTGATTGGCTATCATTTGAAAAAATGATTAATGTTAAAAAACCCGCTTGTTTGGCGGGTTTTTTGTTTTTTTGGCAGTTTATTCGTTGAAATCGGAAATGTCACGTTTGAGGCCGATTTCGGTTGTTTCGACTTATAACCGGAAATTCATTGGCGTTTTAAAATTTTTGTTGATGACAGTGCGCGGGATTGTCGCTCGGCGAAAACGGGTCTCGTTTGGTAGTTGAATTACCGCAGTGCTTGATGATGAATGATTATTGGACATTGGCTATCGACTTGCCATGAGCCTGCTTCATAATTGAAGAAGAGACACGCATTGTTGAGCCATTTATAATGGATTGAAAATGAATGGCGTTCGTTTCATAAAATTGCCTTCCTGTTGAATGGCTAATTCCATTAAAAATTGCCTGAAAATCCGGATCAGCTCGCCACTTATTTTACTATTTTTTCTTGAGATGTCTTATCAATAGGAACGTTTTACGTGAAAGACATGAATGTGGTCGGGCGGAGGGAGATAATCGGATATAAATAGATGATAATTGGGCGAATGAGAGCTTCGGAAGGACAATGTCATAGAGCACTCAATATCTTGCGAGCTTTACATATATTATGCGAAGTTTTTATAATTGTCAGATGGCACAAAAAAGAAAGCCGGAGTTGGTGAGCCTATTGATGATAATATCAATGGGATTGGCGAGTGCACCGAGACTCGTAACTACTGACAACAACATACTAAAATCAATTCAATTTCGTTCTTTTGACAAAATCATAAATAGAATGAGAATCTGTTGAAGGCTGTCGAATAAGGATCGTTTCTTTTGATGAAACGCTTATAGATTGAAAACTGCCCGAACCATTACAAGAATAAAGTCTTTTGTAAGGAAATAAGAATGAAACCCATTTTCAAGGCCATTGTTCTTTTCAGCTTATTGACAGCCCTTTTACCTCAAGCAAGCTTTGCAGAAGTTCCGCAGTCACAAGCCGAAATCAAATTGAGCTTTGCACCTCTGGTTAAGAAGACAGCACCGTCTGTCGTCAACGTTTACGCGGCAAGAATCGTTCGTGCCCGTTCACCTTTTGCCAATGATCCATTTTTCGAACAATTTTTCGGGCAACCGTTACAAAACGCACCATCACGCAAGCAATCGTCGCTCGGTTCCGGAGTTATTGTTGATCAAAGCGGGCTTATAGTGACGAATTATCATGTTATTCGTGACGCCGACGAAATCAAAGTCGCTTTGTCCGATGGACGTGAATTTGAAAGCAAAGTGATGCTGAAAGACGAGGCGACAGATATAGCAGTTCTGAAAATCACTCCGAAGGGAACTCCCTTTCCGGTCTTGCCTTTGGGCGACTCGGATGAAGTCGAAGTTGGCGATCTCGTGCTTGCAATAGGTGATCCGTTCGGCGTGGGGCAGACCGTTACCAGCGGTATTGTTTCAGCACAAGCCCGTACACGTGTCGGTATTTCCGATTTCGACTTTTTTATCCAGACAGATGCCCCGATCAATCCCGGCAATTCTGGTGGTGCATTGATTGATATGCGGGGTGAGCTCATCGGTATCAACACGGCCATCTATTCGCAGTCGGGTGGTTCGGTTGGAATCGGGTTTGCCATTCCGGCAAATCTTGTAAAAACCGTTCTTGATGCGGTAAAAAGAGGAGAGCAGACATTCGAACCTCCCTATATTGGCGCCTCTTTTCAAAATGTAACAGCAGATGTTGCCGAAGGGCTGGGAATGGCTCAGCCTTATGGCGCCATTATTACCGATGTTACAAAAGGAAGCCCCGCTGAACAAGCCGGTCTTAAAATCGGCGATGTTATTTTGAAGGCGCAAAATGTGCGTATTGATAATCCGGACAGCCTTGGTTATCGACTGATGACAACGGGGATCGGTCATACGCTCGATATTGAGTATCTGAGAAATGGTGAGACTGGAAACACCTCTATTTCTCTCACTTCGGTTCCCGAAAACGAGGTTTCACGTCCGGAAAAATTGACAGGAAATACTCCTTTTGCCGGTGCCGAAGTTATGAATTTGACGCCAATGAATGCACGCCGGTTTCATGTAGCGCCAGACACAGTAGGCGTTGTAATCAATAATGTCGACGACAATAGCAATGCGGCAGGTATCTTTCAGCGTGGTGACATTATCCATGGTCTCAATGGCAAGGACATCAAGACAGTTGACGATCTGAAGAAGGTCCTCTCAAAAGGTAATCCGCGTATCTGGCAACTCGAATTCGAGCGCAATGGCATGTTGGTTCGTCAATTTGTGCGTTGAGGTGACAGGTGACTAACGACCTTTTTACATCCTCTACTGATTCCGACATGGATAAAACCAGGCCGCTTGCGGAAAGAATGCGGCCGCAACACCTATCGGAAGTTATTGGTCAGGACCATCTCACAGGGCCGGAAGGTGTGTTAACCAGAATGATCGCATCGGGTTCAATGGGGTCAATGATTTTCTGGGGGCCTCCAGGGACTGGAAAAACAACCGTGGCACGTCTTCTCGCAAACGAGACAAAATTGGCTTTTGAACAGATCTCGGCTATTTTTTCAGGCGTTGGCGAACTTAAAAAAGTGTTCGAGAGTGCCCGTGCAAGACGTATGTCTGGCAGGCAAACATTACTTTTTGTTGATGAAATCCATCGCTTCAATCGTGCTCAACAAGACAGTTTTTTGCCGGTTATGGAAGACGGGACAGTCATACTTGTCGGTGCAACGACTGAAAATCCATCATTCGAACTGAATGCTGCTTTGCTTTCGCGTGCACGCGTTCTTACTTTTCATCCGCTTGATGAAGAAAGTCTGGCAACAATTCTTAAAAGAGCCGAAAAAATCGAGGGTAAAACATTACCCGTTGACGAGCGCGCACGGGAAATGCTGGTGCATATGGCAGATGGCGATGGGCGTGCCGTGTTGACCATGGCAGAAGAATTGTGGCGTGCAGCGCGGTCGAATGAAGTTTTTGACGAGAAAGAACTGCAAAATATCGTCCAGCAAAGAGCTGCTATATACGACAAAGGCCAAGACGGACATTATAATCTGATTTCGGCTCTTCATAAATCGGTTCGAGGTTCCGATCCCGATGCGGCGCTTTATTATCTTTCGCGTATGCTGGATGCAGGAGAAAATCCGCATTATATTGGCAGGCGGCTTGTGCGGATGGCAATTGAAGATATCGGGCTTGCCGATCCGCAGGCATTGGTCATCGCCAATGCTGCAAAAGATGCCTATGACTATTTGGGATCTCCCGAAGGCGAACTTGCGTTTGCTCAGGCCTGTATTTATCTTGCAACGGCGCCGAAATCCAATGCCGGCTATACCGCTTTTAAGAAGGCAATGCGGTCAGCTCGCGAAAACGGCTCCTTAATGCCGCCAAAATATATCCTTAATGCTCCTACAAAATTAATGAAGCAGGAAGGTTACAGTGAAGGCTATCGTTATGATCATGACGAGCCGGATGCATTTTCAGGTCAGGAATATTTTCCTGAAAAAATGGGGCATCAACATTATTATGACCCGCCGGAACGGGGGTTCGAGCGTGAAATAAAAAAGCGCTTGGAATGGTGGGAAAGACTACGTAACGAACGCAAAAAAGAAAATTAATATGGTATTAACGGATAAAAATTGAATTCATCTAGTGAAATCCGGTAAGCCACCTCTATAATCTCCGACAGGAGATTTACGCGAATCTACTCAAAACGGAGATTACAAACTATGTTGAAAAAGTTGGGCATTCTTTTTCTCTCTGCCAGTTTTTTGACCGCATGTGAAACGACAAATCCCTATACCGGCGAAAGTCAGGTATCGAAGACGGCAACCGGCGCAACAATTGGTGCTGTCGCTGGTGCTCTTGGTGGTTTGATGGTCGGCGGATCGAGCCACGCGCAAAGAAATGCTGTTCTGATCGGTGCCGGCGTTGGTGCGCTTGGCGGTGGACTCATAGGAAATTATATGGACCGGCAGGAAGCCGAACTTCGTCAACAATTGCAGGGAACCGGCGTATCTGTTACCCGTGTTGGTGATCAGATACGGCTCAATATGCCGGGCAATATCACTTTCAATACCGATCAGGATTCAGTCAAAGGGCAGTTCTATCCGGTGTTGAATTCTGTTGCCATTGTATTGAAAAAATATAACAAATCTCTGGTTGATGTTTTTGGTTTTACGGATTCGACCGGCAGTCTCCAGCACAATCAGGACTTGTCGCAACGACGCGCACTTTCGGTCGCAAATTATCTTAATAGTCAGGGCATTGATGGGCGGCGTCTGGCTGTTCAGGGATACGGACCTTCCAATCCGATTGCTTCAAATGATACAGTCGAAGGGCGCTCGCAAAACCGTCGTGTAGAAATCCAGATTGCTCCTTTGCGTCAGGACGGTTATTGATTTTCCCGATCTGCTAACTTTTTGAAACCGCCGCACAAACGGCGGTTTTCTTTTTACCCAGTTTATTTTCTTTAAGAGAACATTATTAGAACAAAAATAATTAATTCAATAAAAACAATGTATTAAGATACTTGCCAAAAGAGAACAAATAGTGTACAAAAACATTATAATCAAGTGCATGCTCTGGCTTCATATATTAGAAAAGGTTAGTGTAAGATGTCACAGAATACATTGCGACTCGTTGAGGACAAAACAGTGGATAAATCGAAAGCTCTGGATGCCGCACTATCCCAGATTGAACGTTCATTTGGCAAAGGCTCTATTATGCGCCTTGGCGATAATAAGCACATTGTCGAGATCGAAACAATTCCGACAGGTTCTTTATCGCTGGATATCGCGCTTGGTGTAGGTGGCCTTCCCAAAGGGCGTATCGTAGAAATTTATGGGCCTGAAAGTTCCGGTAAAACAACTTTGGCGCTTCATACAATTGCCGAAGCGCAAAAGCGCGGTGGTATTTGTGCGTTTATTGACGCCGAACATGCTCTTGATCCGGTTTATGCCCGCAAACTTGGTGTCGATGTTGAAAATCTTCTCATTTCGCAGCCCGATACAGGCGAACAAGCTTTGGAAATTACCGACACATTGGTCCGCTCGGGTGCTGTTGACGTTCTGGTTGTTGACTCTGTTGCAGCTCTTACGCCGCGCGCTGAAATCGAAGGCGAGATGGGAGATTCGCTTCCCGGTCTGCAAGCTCGTTTGATGAGTCAGGCTCTTCGCAAATTAACAGCTTCAATTTCCCGTTCGAATTGTATGGTTATCTTTATCAATCAGATTCGAATGAAAATTGGCGTCATGTTTGGTTCTCCGGAAACGACGACTGGCGGTAATGCTTTGAAGTTTTATGCTTCGGTTCGTCTTGACATTCGTCGTATCGGTTCGATCAAAGATCGTGATGAAGTTGTAGGAAACCAGACTCGTGTCAAAGTCGTCAAAAACAAGCTTGCCCCTCCGTTCAAGCAGGTAGAATTTGATATTATGTATGGCGAGGGAATTTCCAAGTTAGGAGAACTTATTGATCTTGGTGTAAAAGTCGGCATTGTTGAAAAATCCGGCGCATGGTTTTCTTATAATTCCCAGCGTTTGGGGCAGGGGCGCGAAAATGCCAAACAGTTTTTGCGTGACAATAAGGAAGTTGCCGAAGAGATCGAGGCTGCCTTGCGCCAGAATGCAGGTTTAATCGCAACGGAACTACTGGAAAACGGTGGCCCGGAAGCCGATGATGAAAGTGCAGCGGGGTGATCCGGTTTCATCGAAACCGGCTAAGATAGGTTAGGAAGATTTCCGGCTCGAAATTTTGTCCATACCAACGTGAAAACGTTTAAGGAATTACGATTTCGAAATCCGGTTCATGATTGAATAAGGGGCGTTAGCCGGAAGGCTGCCGCCCTTTTATTTTACATAATTAAGTTAGCGATTAGGAATAATTCCGTTAGCATTGAATATGAACATTGTTTGATAGAACTTGAATTGTAAGGGCTAGCTAATAAAGCAGGCTGGAAAAACCGACTGGAAAACCGACTGGGAAAAAAGGCCGGAAAAAACATGCGGAAAAAAATGGCTGGAAAAGTGGCTATGTCGGAGTGAAACGGCTTTGTTCTGTCGAAATCATATTCGCTTTGCAGTGGTTGTGCGTGACTACACAGTTTTTCATGAAGATTCTTCTGTCGTCATTCCAATAGTGTTCGTAAAATTCCTTAAAATTCCCTGAAAATCTATTTACGGCATTTTGTACAGCGCATTGTACTTTAACATGAACGAAGTGTCCGGAGTTTTGTCGTTATCAGCGCGAGGTGTTCGCTTTTTAACAGCGTTTTGATCGGGCGCTTCTGGAAAACAAATTGAACGGATAAAAGTTCGGTCTAATGAACTTTATTATTCATTATTACCAATGGTTGTCTTTCTCTTAGCTCCGTAAGCAATTATCGCAGAATGAATGAGCCGTGTTCCAATTTTATGAATTGTCGTGCCCCGAGTTAAGCATTTGACCAACTGTTGCTGGCAAATTCAAAAATTCGCGGATGAAAGTTTATCAGGTGCGGGTCAGTGTTGGTTTCGGGATTAAATAATGCGGGGGAAGAAGAACCGATTTGCGGTAGAAAATTGAAGAAAAACGGGTTTAACACAACGAAATGTAGCCGTAATTCAAAAAATTCCCTCTCACGCAATTCATCGAGGATATTTGGGTAACAGATTCCCACAAGGATTTATATAATTTGGGAATTTGTGATAGAGCGGCCCTGACCAAAAACCGGACAATGGATAGCCATTGAATTTAAGCGGATAAAATGTGTTCATCAGAAGTTGCTTTCGCTATCGCCCATTAAAGTCTTCGTGATAATGTTTGAATAAGCGCAATTTTTTTAAGCTCGCGGCATATGTTTCAAATGTTTTCTGTTGATCTACTTTGCTTAAGCCAAAAAGCACCGGATATAGAATTCACAATGCGGGATTGGCGTGAAAAAGTGGTTTTCAGATTAGAGAATATGCTCTAAAAGGCAGTCAATATATTTTTTAAAATCGGGCGGGCGAGATGAAGCTCTGCGGCGAATACAGGTGTCAGTGATGAATAGTGTTAACGAGATCCGGTCAACATTTCTGGATTATTTCCATAGAAACGGGCATGAAATTGTCCCGTCCAGTCCTCTGGTTCCGAGAAATGACCCAACCTTGATGTTTACCAATGCGGGAATGGTACAGTTCAAGAATGTGTTTACCGGCCTTGAACAACGCCCCTATAAAAGGGCAACCACAGCACAAAAATGTGTTCGCGCCGGGGGGAAGCACAACGATCTTGACAATGTAGGCTACACAGCGCGCCACCACACCTTTTTCGAGATGCTTGGCAACTTCTCTTTTGGTGATTATTTCAAAGAACAGGCCATTTATTTTGCCTGGAATTTACTGACCAAAGAATTCGGTCTGCCGAAAGAAAAGCTGCTTGTCACCGTCTATCATGAGGATGATGCCGCAGCCGAGCTATGGAAAAAGATAGCCGGTCTCACTGACGATAAAATTATCCGGATTTCAACCAGCGACAATTTCTGGGCGATGGGCGACACCGGTCCTTGCGGGCCATGTTCGGAAATTTTCTATGATCATGGCGATAAAATCTGGGGCGGCGTGCCGGGAAGCGCCGAGGAAGATGGCGATCGTTACATTGAAATCTGGAACCTTGTTTTCATGCAATATGATCAGGTTACAAAGGACCAGCGTAATGATCTTCCGCGCCCATCTATTGACACGGGCATGGGGCTTGAACGTATTGCCGCTGTTTTGCAAGGTGTTCATGATAATTACGACATCGACCTCTTCAAGACATTGATCCGCGCTTCCGAAGAGGCAACCGGCGTCAAGGCCGAGGGAGAATTTGTTGCAAGTCACCGTGTGATAGCCGATCACCTTCGTTCATCTGCCTTTTTGATTGCCGATGGCGTTTTGCCTTCCAATGAAGGACGTGGTTATGTATTGCGCCGCATTATGCGTCGCGCCATGCGTCATGCCGAGCTGCTTGGAGCCAAGGAACCGTTGATGTGGCGCCTGTTGCCGACTTTGATACGCGAAATGGGACAAGCCTATCCCGAGCTTATCCGCGCAGAAGCGCTGATTTCGGAAACCTTGCGTCTGGAAGAAACACGCTTCCGCAAGACTTTGGAACGTGGTCTTACCCTTTTGAACGAGGCAAGCCACAATCTGAAATCGGGCGATCATCTTGATGGTGAAACAGCCTTCAAACTTTATGATACCTATGGTTTCCCGCTTGATCTTACTCAGGATGCGCTTCGTCGCCGCAATATAACGGTTGATGTCGAAGCTTTTGACAAGGCAATGGAACGCCAGAAAGCCGAAGCCCGTGCCAATTGGGCGGGTTCCGGAGAAGAGGCAACCGAAACCGTCTGGTTTGCCGTTCGCGATCGCGTCGGTTCCACCGAATTTCTTGGCTATGAGACAGAAAAAGCCGAAGCAGTGATTACTGCAATTGTGAAAGATGGCAAAATTGTCGATGGTCTGAAGGAAGGTGAAGAAGGCGCATTGATCGTCAATCAGACACCTTTTTACGGTGAATCCGGTGGTCAGGTGGGCGATACCGGCGTAATTGCCGGCGAAAAGTTCTCCTTCAACGTCACAGACACACAGAAAAAGGCAAATGGTGTTTTTGTCCATATCGGTGTTGCCAAAAACGGTTCGATCAAGACCGGCGATGTTGTCGAGCTTGATGTAGACCAAAAACGGCGTCGTAAAATCCGCGCCAACCACTCGGCAACCCACCTTTTACACGAGGCTTTACGCGAAACATTGGGTACCCATGTTGCCCAGAAAGGGTCGTTGGTAACACCGGAACGTTTGCGTTTCGACTTCTCGCATCCGAAACCGATGACAGCGGAAGAAATCAAACAGGTTGAAGATTTGGCAAATGAAATTGTTTTGCAAAACAGCCCTGTTACAACCCGTCTTATGAGCGTTGACGATGCTATTGCCGAAGGTGCAATGGCCTTGTTCGGCGAAAAATATGGTGATGAAGTTCGTGTTGTTTCTATGGGGCAACGGGTTGACCCGACAAAAGTTGGAAACCGCGCCTGGTCGCTTGAACTTTGCGGTGGTACCCACGTTAAACGGACAGGTGATATCGGGCTTATCCGCATTGTCTCCGAAAGCGCAGTTGCTGCCGGTGTTCGCCGTATTGAAGCGCTGACAGGCGATGCCGCGCGCCATTATCTGGATGGACAAGATCAACGTGTCCACGAAATTGCCAATGCATTGAAGACAACGCCTCAGGAAGCATTGGAACGTGTTCATGTGCTTGTTGAAGAACGTCGCAAGCTCGAAAAAGAGTTGAATGAAGCGAGAAAGCAATTGGCCTTGTCCGGTGGTGCAAATGATCACGGCGAAGCCGATATTGAACAGATAGACGGGCTGGCCTTTATGGGACGTGTTGTTCACGGTATCGCGCCCAAGGATTTGAAGCCACTTGCCGATGCCGGTAAAAACAAGATCGGTAGCGGTGTTGTTGCCTTTATCGGTGTTTCGGAAGATGGCAAGGCGAGTGCCGTCGTCGGTGTTACCGACGATTTGACAAAACGGTTCAATGCTGTCGAACTCGTCAAAGCATTGTCCGAAGTTCTGGGCGGCAAAGGCGGTGGCGGCCGTCCTGATATGGCCCAAGCCGGAGGACCGGATGGCAACAAAGCAGATGATGCCATGAAAGCCTTGAGGCAAAAATTACAGAAATGAATATTTAAAAAAGCGGGTTTAGCCCGCTTTTTTATTGTCTTATGGGCTTATGATTTTATTGTTTCTACCGTCCTTCTCTGCAGTCATTCCATCAAGGCCGTAGAGAAGTTTGACGCTGCTTCCGGTTTTGGGCTTCATACCATTTTAGTGAAATTGCGAGAGTGCGGGAAGCTCACTTTGGAAGGTAATAGCGCGCCGATCTTGAAATGCCACGTGTTTTTCGAGAGCAGGGCGCTACGGGAGGTTTTAGGCCTATTCAAGGGAATACTTTAAGCGCGGCAAGACCTACAAATTCGTTTTTGGCGAACAATCGGACAGAATTAAATTTATTGTAGAAATTTGCCTTTTTCGCTCATGCGTTTATTCTATTCCGGTTCAACCCATTTCTTTTTATTCGAAAACGCCAAGTGTTTTCTTGCCCCGCAAGTTGCCAATATGGAGGTTATTTACCCGATCTTACAGTGAAACCGGCCAATCTGATAACATTGAGCTTTACCATCGGCAATGATTTTATAGTCGAGGCTCTGGTTCATTAAATCGGTCGGGTTAAGATGGTTGTTGAGCCTGAACAGCATTGTCACGATTAAGCGCATGGGGTGAATGGTCTATTGTCAAACCACCCGCTTTCAGGAGGGCTGTGAAACGACCGCCTTTTTCGGCAAGTTCATCGAAACTTCCTTGTTCCACAATATGCCCACGATCCATAAACAATACCAGATCCGCATTGCGCACAGTCGAAAGCCGGTGGGCGATGATGATCGTTGTCCGATTGCGGCTTACAGTGTCAATTGCTTCTTTGACACGTGCTTCCGTTTCGACATCCAGTGCACTTGTTGCTTCATCAAGTACAAAAATAGGCGAGTTTTTGAGCACTGCTCTGGCAATTGCAAGCCTCTGCCGTTCACCACCGGAAAGCAATGACCCGCGTTCGCCCACCCGTGTGTCATAGCCATTGGTTTTTGCACGAATGAAATCATTGGCTGCAGCAATCTTGGCAGCCTCGAAAACCTCTTCATCAGTGGCATCGGGACGACCAATGCTGATATTTTCTTTGATTGTGCGGTTAAAGAGACCCGAATCCTGAAACACGGTAGCCATGGCATGGCGAAGAGATGCACGGTTGACTGTTCTTGTATCCACACCATCAATCGTTATAACGCCGCTTTCCGGATCGTAGATACGTTGTAACAGATTGATCAGTGTTGTTTTACCCGCACCGGTAGGCCCGACGATTGCGGCTGTCTGGCCGGGTTTGATTTCAAAAGAGATGTCATAGACACCTTGTAGAGTGTTCGAAAATTCGTGCGTGACATGATCAAAACGGATATCGCCTTTGACGTTTGTCAATGAAGGAAGGCCAGCCGGTTCGGCTGCCGCAACAGTCGAATCCATCATGTCATAAAACGCGTCGAGTTTTGCCCGATTGGAACCAATGAGATTGATGAAATTGCTGATCTGGTCAAGTTGTCCAATCATCATTTGTGAAAAGAAGACAAAGGCAACAACATCACCAATATTAAGAATACCTTTGGAAACGAGATAAGCACCGAGAACAATGACGACAATCACTGTAATTGTCGAGGCCATGCGGTTAAGGCCGGCAGCCAAGGCCCACCAGTTCAAAACCGGATATTGGGCTTTCAGGACATTTTGCGCATTCTGTTTAACGCGCGCACTTTCCTCGTCTGCTCTGTTGTAGCTTTGAACGACGGAGACGTTGGAGATTGAATCTGTCACATGCTCGAATAAAGCAAGATGATATTTTTCAACCGACTCCTGTCCTGTCTTGGTCTTGGTCATGACAAGACGCGCAATCATAATATAAATCACGCCAAGCGAAACCAGAACGATGGATAGCCGGTAGTCTGTCCAGATTGCGACGCTTAACAGAATGATAAGCTGAATCATTGATGCGAGATGCTGGCGCATGAATTCAAGCCACATCGTGAACATGGATTCGCAAGCCCTCAGCATTGTATGAAGTGCGTTGGAGGTACCGATTTTCTGGTGCCATGCGAGCGGCATATTGATAATGCGCTGGTAGGATTCAGCCAATACACCCAAGCGTCTGCGATGTGCCAGACGATCGGCCCCTCTGTCGACCATTACGGTTGCCACAATGGAAAACATACCGAGAGCTGTCCACAATGCGAGATAAGGAATAACGGCTGAGAATGTATCACCAGCCGAAAAGGCAGTGCCGCTTGATACTGCTTGCGCGGTCAAAGACAGTTCATCAATAATCCAGCCGAAAATTTTTGGTATGAAAACCTGCACTGCCGCCATGGCAATGTTGGCTGCACAAATGATGATGACCGTTTTCTTTTCTGTCATCAAATAGCTGACTGCGCGCGTATAAGTTTTAAAAAGCGACAAGCTTATACCTCCAATGACACCTTGTCCCCGTGGTTGTCCGTTTGAAAAACAGTTCAACTGTTTATAATGTTTATTTAATGTGCGCTACCGTTCAATTTACGATCAGCAAAACCACTTTTAACAACAGGATGTAACCGAGTGTGATCGTAATGATAAATCATGTCGCTATTGTCGTTCGATGATGCTAGAGAAAACACCAAGGAGATGACGATGGCCGGTGTTGAAATAAAAAAAGTTGATGAAGATGAAAACGGTATGCGCGTTGACCGCTGGTTCAAGGCTCATTATCCGGGACTGGGATTCGGCTACCTGCAAAAACTTTTGCGTTCGGGGCAAATTCGTGTTGAAGGGGGCCGGGTAAAGTCTGACACGAGACTGCAAATCGGGCAATCGGTGCGCGTGCCGCCTCTCCCTGTTGATGAAAAAGGTGCCGTGCCGCTTACAGGCAAAACTATTCGCGGGCAGGATGACGGTGACGTTTTAAAGCAAATGCTTCTTTATGAAGATAAGAAGCTTTATGTGTTTAACAAGCCCGCCGGTCTTGCTGTTCAGGGTGGTTCGGGTGTTACCCGTCATGTCGACGGCATGCTTGAAGCCTGGCGTAATCAAAAAGGCGAAAAGCCACGCCTTGTCCATCGGCTTGATCGCGATACGTCAGGCGTACTGGTTGTTGCAAAAACACGCTCCGCAGCGCAGGCTTTGGCAGCAGCATTTCGTGCCCGTGAAACCAAAAAGACCTATTGGGCTATTGTGAGAGGTGTTCCCAAAAAACGCGAAGACAAGATTTCGACATGGCTTGTTAAGGAATCGACCCCTGACGGCGATAAAATGCGGGTATGCCGGCATGGTGAACCGGATTCCGATCATGCTGTTTCGCACTATCGTGTTATAGACACGCGCGGGCAGATTTTGTCGTGGCTTGAAATGGAACCCTATACAGGACGCACGCATCAATTGCGTGTTCATGCAGCCTATATTGGTCATCCGATCATTGGCGACCCCAAATATTTTTATGCAGACCAGAACTGGGAACTGCCAGGTGGTATCCAGAATCGACTTCATCTCCATGCCCGCCGGATAAGAATCCCCAATCCTTCCGGAGGAATATTGGACGTGACTGCTCCTCTTCCGCCCCATATGGTGCAAACTTTCAACCTTCTTGCATTCGATGAAAGTGACGGAGATCAAGATTGACCGACAAGCCGCTTCGCCTCGCACTTTTTGATTGTGATGGAACGCTGGTTGATAGTGTCTTTGCTATTCAACGGGCAATGGTTCAGGTATTTGAAAAATTTTCTTATAAAGAACCTGACCTTGACGAGACAAAACTTGTCATCGGCCTATCGCTTGATCGTGCGATTGCACGTCTTTTAGATCGTCCTGTTGATGATGAAATTCTCGAAATGGTGACAGCTTATAAACAGATTTTCGCAAAAAACAGAGGCGATATTTCTTTTACCGAGCCGCTTTTTCCGGGAATTCCGGAAATGTTGACAGCGCTTGAAAATAAAGATGATGTTCTTTTGGGCGTTGTCACCGGCAAGTCGAGGCTTGGAATTGACAAAATACTGGATGCCTACAAACTTCATTGTTTTGTTACAATCAAAACAGCAGACGAATGCCCGTCAAAGCCTGATCCCACAATGGTTATCGAAAGTTGTAAACAAACCGGCGTGTTTCCAGAAAATACTTATGTCATCGGGGATTCAATTTTCGATATGCAAATGGCGAAGCTTGCTCATGCCAAAGCGATCGGCGTTTTCTGGGGCTATAATACGCCGGAAGCTTTGAAAGAAGCAGGTGCCAATAAACTGGTAAGAGAGCCAAAAGACATAATTTCGATTTTTGAAAGTGATAACAATGCGTGAATTGCTGCAAGAGCTGAACGACGATGCTGAAAAAGCTAATCCGGTGAAACAGGCTCAGATTCTCTCGAAACGCGAATTACCAAAGCGGTTTTACAAAGAAGCTTCCGTTAAGGAAGAAGGCGGGGAATTTGCTGTTGTTCTTGATGACAAAACAGTCAAAACGCCGGCACGCCATAAACTTGTTTTGCCCAATAGAGCGTTGGCCGGGATGGTCGCACACGAATTCAATTCGCAACAAAAGACAATTGATCCGGCGAAAATGCCGATAACCCGCCTCGTCAACTCGATCATCGATGGTGTCATCGATAATGTGGATGTTGTGCGGCACGATATTCTGGAATTTGTCGGCAATGATATGTTGTTTTATCGGGCGGATTCTCCCAAAGAGCTGGTTGAAAGACAACACCATCATTGGGACCCCGTCCTTGATTGGATTCGCAACAATTATGGCGCCCGTTTTATGCTGACCGAAGGGGTGATGTTTGTAAAACAGCCCGAGGGTTCGATTTCAGCTATACGCGATGCTCTTCAAACAATCGAGTCTCCTTATGTGCTGGCGGCATTGCATTCGATCACCACTCTTTGTGGTTCGGCGCTCATTGCACTTGCGGTCTGGAAAGGTAAAATAAATCTGACAGAGGCTTGGCAAATCGCCCATCTTGACGAAGACTGGACAGTCGAACATTGGGGAGAAGATGTCGAAGCCAAGAAAAAGCGTGCCTATCATCAGGCTGAATATGAAGCGGCTGCAGCTGTTATAGCGGCTATTGAAAACCTGTAAATTTCAAAAGTTTGACCGGTGGTTTATTGCTTCTCCGGAAAAACACGCTAGGTTAAAGAAGCAAGTTTTTATCACCAAGGAGTGAAGCTCAATGTTATCGAACATAATTTATAGAACGACAGCGATTGCTGAAGGCGGGCGGGAAGGCCATGTGCACTCAGAAGATGGTGCACTCGACATCGACTTGGTAAAACCTAAAGAGATGGGTGGTAACGGTACTATCGGTGCCAATCCTGAAACGCTTTTTGCCGCCGGTTATGCTGCATGTTTTGAATCGGCAACGCGTTTTGCTGCACAAAAAGCGGGATTTAAAGTTCAGGACGGAAGTTATGTAAAGGCCGAAGTCGGAATTGGACCACGCAAAAGCGGTGGTTTTGAACTTACAGTCGTTTTGACAGTGCATCTGGAAGGGCTCGACAAACAACAGGCTGAAATGGCCGCCCACACCGCGCATAACGAAATTTGCCCTTATTCCCATGCGACGCGCAACAATATCAGCGTGCAGATTAAAGTTATCTGATAACAGAAACTCAAAAAAACACTGCGGTATCTAATGCTTATGAAGTGATAGGGAGAGTTTTTTCTGAAATGAAAAGCTTTCTCTCGGCTTAGGCGCAAAATTCGGTCAAACCAGTTTGATGCTGCAGTGATTTTTATTTTCATGGCTATCGTCGATAACTCGAATGAGCACTTGCAGAGACAGATAAGTCTGAAAGATCGCACATCCCGATTTTCAAGTGCTCGGTCACCACGCAATGGCCGTCAGCCTATCTTCAAAATCGAATTTGTTATGGCTTTGATAAAGGGGCTGTTTTTTCGTGTTCGGCATGGTAAAGCCGCATTACCAGCTAAAATTTTTGTTCGAGATCACTTGGTCAGTCGTGCAATTTCTAACTCTCCCGTCGCGATATATCAGCATTGAAATTCATCACAAGCGACAAAATTTCAAATTTTGAAGATTGTTATTCTGTTTTGAGCCGCAAAAACAAGCGGTCAGCCACCGACTTTGCGGAACAGCATCTAAAAATTGTTGGAAACCGGTTTGAAAAAAATGCGGCTCAGTTTGAAACGTGTCGAAAACTTTCTAGAACCGCACGTGGATTTATGAAAAGAGAAATCTGGATTTTATGAAATCAAACAAATGAAGAGTTAGATCACAAACGCTATTTGATCGGTTTGATTTCCGGCGCGCTGAGCTTTATTTCTTCAAATCCCGGAAATGCTTCGCTCATTGTAGAAATTGTTGTTGCGTCGTCACCACGGACAAAATACCACTGATTATTATCAAGAATGGCGACAAGTTCGCCTTTGATCTGATTTTTGTTATTGCCGTTGATTGTTGTGATCACAAAATCGGTGGGAATAATATAGTAAGGCGTTCCATCCTTGAATTCTCCCGCACTTTTTTTCGATTGGCTTATGGTTATTTTGTCAACCTTATAGGCTTGAGCCAATTGTTTCATCTGGTTCACCATAATCTGGCGGAATTGCTCCTGATCAACTTTCGATTGAGCAGCTAGTGTCTGGATGATACGCGGTGGTATTGCATTCAAAACAGCATCGAAATTGGAAGTTTGGAGCGCAGTTGCGTAATTATTTGTCGCATCGCTCAGCATCTTGACTTCTGCGTCCGTCGCCGATCGTGCACTGGCCGAGTTTAGTCCACAAAAAGCAATTGATAAACCAAAGATGATTTTGGAGATGCGTCGCATAACTTACCCTTGATACTGTTCACTCATATGTCTGTTATAGTGAATCCGGAGTCTAAAGGCAAAGCGTGACAGGAAAAAGGCAGGAAATGTTACAAAAACGGAGGCCGAAGCCCCCGTTTTTAATGATCTTGGTTAACGAAAATCAGACCGAATAATACATGTCGAATTCGATCGGATGAGGTGTCATCTCGAAACGCAGAACCTCTTCCATCTTCAATTCGAGGAACGAATCAATCTGGTCATCGTCAAATACGTCACCGGCTTTAAGGAAGGCACGGTCTTTATCAAGACATTGCAATGCTTCACGCAAGCTGCCGGAAACAGTCGGGATTTTTTTCAATTCTTTTGGAGGCAGGTCATAAAGATCTTTATCCATTGCCTGTCCGGGATGGAGCTTGTTCTTGATGCCATCAAGACCGGCCATCAGAATTGCCGAGAAAGCCAGATAAGGATTGGCTGTCGCGTCAGGGAAACGGATTTCTACACGTTTTGCATTTGGCGACGAACCGAACGGAATACGGCAGGAGGCTGAACGGTTACGTGCCGAATAGGCAAGCAGAACCGGAGCTTCATAACCCGGAACAAGACGCTTATAGGAGTTGGTCGACGGGTTGGTGAAAGCGTTGATAGCTTTTGCGTGTTTGATAATACCACCGATGAAGAACAGGCAGGTTTCCGAAAGACCGGCATATTCATTGCCGGCAAAAGTCGGTTTGCCGTCTTTCCAGATCGACATATGGACGTGCATACCCGAACCATTATCGCCAAAAATCGGCTTCGGCATGAAGGTTGCCGATTTGCCATAAGTATTGGCTACCTGATGCACGACATATTTGAATATCTGCATTTTGTCGGCTTCGCGCACCAATGTGTCAAAGCGGATACCCAACTCGTGCTGGGCGGCTGCAACTTCGTGGTGGTGCTTTTCAACGCGAACGCCCATATCGGTCAGAGCGGTCAACATTTCCGAACGGATGTCCTGACAGGAATCAATCGGAGGAACCGGAAAATAGCCGCCTTTTACGCGCGGACGGTGCCCGAGATTGCCCATCTCGTATTCGGTGTCATCATTCGAGGGGAACTCGTTGGAGTCGAGCTTGAAACCGGTATTATAAGGGTCATTTTTGAAGCGAACATCGTCAAACAAGAAAAATTCGGCTTCAGGGCCGACATTGACTGTGTCACCAATACCCAATGATTTGAGATAAGCCTCGGCTTTTTTGGCGGTCGAGCGCGGATCGCGGTTATAGGATTCACCTGAGATCGGGTCGAGTACGTCGCACAGGATAACCATTGTGGATTGGGCGAAAAACGGATCCATATGGGCGGTCGTTGGATCGGGCATCAAGACCATATCCGACTCATTGATTGCTTTCCATCCGCTGATGGAAGATCCATCGAACATGACACCATCAGCAAATGTGTCTTCACTGATTTCAGCGATATCCATGGTTACATGCTGTAATTTGCCTTTAGGGTCACTAAAACGCAAATCTACGAAGCGAACGTCATTATCCTTAATCTGCTTAAGGATATCAGATGCAGTCGTCATATTACATTCCTTATTTAAAAGTAATAAAGGGTTGATCGGACATGCCCCGTAAATATGGGGCATGAGTTAACTTATGGCTTAGATAGCGTCTACGCCCGTTTCACCTGTACGGATGCGGATAACCTCTTCGACAGATGAAACAAAAATTTTCCCGTCACCGATGCGACCGGTTTGTGCAGCTTTGCGAATAGCTTCAATCGCCGGCTCCACGGTTTCATCGGCAACAACAATTTCGACTTTTACCTTGGGGAGAAAATCAACAACATATTCTGCACCACGGTAAAGCTCTGTATGGCCTTTTTGTCGGCCAAACCCTTTGGCTTCCGTAACGGTTATACCTTGCAAGCCGACATCCTGAAGGGCTTCCTTCACTTCATCAAGCTTGAATGGCTTAATGATAGCCTCGATTTTTTTCATATTGATTTCGCCTCCAACGTTAAACTTTAGCTTCGGTAACCGCTTTAAGTCGATTTTTCCATTATCTATTAAGTTATAAGCATGTTTTGTGCCAAGTTGGAAAAATAACGCAATAACTCAACAATATTTTGCAGGAATGCGCAATTTATAGATTGTTAACCATAGCGAATTTTGACCAAACAATTATATTGGACTTAACAATTTGTGTCGTGGATGAATAAAAAATGGGCGGCGTGATGAAAAAATATGCAACACCAAAGTTAAGTAGACATTTTCCTGTTGAACTTTTGACACCGAAAGAAATGGGGAAAGCCGATCGGCTGGCTGCCACGTTAAACGGGCATGACAGTTTCAAACTTATGGAACGCGCCGGTGAGGCTATCGTCGATATTATTTTAAATGATTATCGGTGTTGCCGAAAAATCGCTGTTTTATGCGGGCCGGGAAATAATGGCGGCGATGGTTATATGGCGGCCCATATTCTTAAAAGCCATGGTTTCGAACCGACTATATTTGCGTTAGGGAAACCAAGAGCGGGAAGCGATGCCGAAAAAGCGGCTGCTTTGTGGGGCGAAAAGCGCTTGCCTTTTGATAAATTTTCTTCGCCACAGGATTTTGATGTCGTTATTGACGCCTTATATGGAGCAGGGCTCGATCGCCCTTTGGAACAAACGCTTCAGGAGAAATTGAAAAAATTGAATGAAAGTGGTGTTCCGGTTATTGCCGTCGACTTGCCTTCGGGTGTGTTCGGAGAAAGCGGGATAATAAAAGGAGAGGCTGTCAAGGCGGCAAAGACAGTCACATTTTTCAGATTGAAGCCCGGACATGTATGTTACCCCGGCAGATTACAATGTGGCGAGATCAGACTTGCCGATATCGGTATTCCGGAAAAAGTGCTGGAAATTATCAAACCGGAGCGCTTTATCAATTTTCCTTCGCTCTGGCTCAACAATTGGCCGGAACTCGATTATGATACACATAAATATCGTCGCGGACATGCGGTGGTGTTTTCCGGCCCTCAATCATCAACCGGTGCTGCACGACTTGCTGCCCATGCTGCCGCAAGAAGCGGAGCAGGGCTTGTTACAATAATTGCTCCGGAAGACGCACTTCTCGTTCATGAAATGCATCTCACCAGTATCATGCTTAAAGAAATGGGGAGCGACGCAGAAATTCTCGACTTTCTCGAAAGCCGGAAAGTGCGTTCGGTCGTTCTGGGGCCCGCATTCGGTTCATTGGAGCGTGCTTTTTCGATTGTAGAAGCAATTCTTTTGAAGAGTAAAATTTTTACACTCGTTCTTGATGCCGATGCGCTTACTGCTATCGCCAAAGAAAGTCGGAAAATATTTGCACTTATCAAACAATCACCGGTCAAGGTTATTATGACGCCACATGAAGGGGAGTTCCAACGCGTTTTTTACTCTATTTCGGAAAGCAAGGATTTGTCACGTATTGAAAAAGCGAGGATAGCTGCGAGCGAAAGTGGTGCGGTGGTCGTCTATAAAGGTGCGGATACAGTCATAGCATCTCCAGATGGTCGCCTTGCGGTTAATGTAAATGGGACACCGTTTCTTGCGACAGCAGGTTCCGGCGACGTGCTTTCGGGAATTATCGGTGGTTTGGGTGCACAACACATGCCGATTTTCGAAGCAGCTTGCGCCGGAGTCTTTCTGCATGCGCAGTGTGCTGACCATTTTGGACACGGTATGATTGCAGAAGATATTGTTTCAGCAATCCCCTTGGTTCTTTCCGAGACAATTATGTGACTAATTTATCACTACTTAACTATAGATAGCACTTTTTTCCAATTTTGGCTTTTCATTGCGGGGGGACTGTCACATAACATCATTACAAATTTCTATTCAGTATAGCCTATCGGGCACAGGGAGAAATCCGTATGAAAATTAAAGCACTGTTGGCAGGTTCTGCTGCTGCCATGGTTATATCGAGTGCATCTTACGCTGCCGATGTTGTTGTAGCCGAGCCGGAACCCGTCGAATATGTACGTGTTTGCGACGCTTATGGACAAGGGTATTTCTATATCCCCGGAACCGACACATGTATGCGCGTTGGCGGTTATTTGCGTGCCGATATTAAAGGCGGCGATAATGTTTACGCATATAAGGGCAAAAAAGATCGTGACACCTATGCATGGCGTGCCCGCGGTGAATTGCGCTTCCAGACAGCAAGCGAAACCGAACTTGGTACTTTGCGCACCTTGGTCGAACTACGTAATCAGTGGGACGATGGCAATGATACTTTGAGCGGTCAGGCCCACTTTGCGTACATCGAATTGGGCGGTTTGCGTGTTGGTGTTGACGAATCGATTTTCTGGCATTGGACGGGCTATCTCGGTAAAGTCCTGAACGATGATGTCGTTGATCCCGGCATGTTCCAGCGTACCAATGTTTTAAGCTATACATTCTCCGCAGATAACGGCTTTTCGGCAATTATCGGTGTTGAACAAGGTACTGATAACGGCAGCGATAATGCTGGCGACAACTATTATCTAAAGGGCATGGGTAAACGGGTTGCAACCGGTGCCGGAAAAGCCAACCGCGATGACCCCAATGCGCGCCATTTCTATAGTGGTAGCAGCATTGATGATTACACACCGAATGTTCTTCTCGGTGCGAAATTCGTACAGGGCTGGGGGTCTATTGCTGCTATTGGTGCTTATGATGCACAATGGGAAGAATGGGCTGCCAAACTTCGTGTCAATTTGAACGTAACCGATCAATTGTCGGTTTGGGTTATGGGCGGTTACAAGAGCAATGACGACTATTACGCCTATGACGATGTTTATAATAATGATCGCCCCAACAGAAAGCATGATTATTATTATCGCATGCACACCAGTCAATATGGTGATTGGGGTGGCGATTGGGCCGTTTGGGGTGGTACAACCTATAAAGCCACCAAGAAGGCTTCCTTCAATTCCCAGTTGACCTATGACGATACAGATGTTTTCAGTGCATCGGTCAATATGGCTTATGAGCTTGTTCCGGGTCTCGTTGTTACACCTGAAGTTTCTTACCTGAACTTCGGTAACGACAAGAAGTGGGATGATGGTTCACGCGTTACATTCCACGGTGATAATGCCGTTCAGGGAATGTTGCGTATGCAGCGCAATTTCTAAAATCATATCCATTGATGTTTTTAAATGGCGGCTTTGGCCGCCATTTTTTTTAACAAATTTTGATTGGCTTTTGATTTTCTGTCCGGCTTTCAGATTTATAAGATTGATTGCCTCGCTATAATAAAGAGATAGCGAATGCGCGATATGACGAGACATTGCAGGCGAACAGGGAAAAGTAGCGACTTCGAATTTTTATGATAAAGAGATTGGTTGCGAGCGAAGGTAGGAAGCATTTGGCTTCTTGGAAGTTGGTCCCGCTTATCCGGAATTGAAGCAATTGCCGCGTAAAACGCATTCAAAATATTTATGAATGAGATGTGTTTTAAAGTGATCTCATTATTAGCTCTAAATAGGGCAACTTATCGGAACACTGAGCTACAAAAATATCTCCTTGATCAACAACATACCTGCGAGAAGGGGTAGGAGAGGCAAAGCCCGTGAGAGGGATTGAGATGAGGAGCAGCCTGCAAAACATGTGAGTTGCCATTCCGCGGCATCGTTTTTGTATTTGGGTTTTTGTATTTGGCTATCGTTCTTTAAGTTCAGTCATTTGTCTACGACAAAAATTTTCAAATTTATTGGCCTCAACAATTTCAAAAAAGGCGAAACTTTAAAAGCCACGCCTTTTTTATAATTTTTCCCGAATGCGTTTTGTTTGACTAAGTCGTTACGACATTGCTTTTTTCGTTGGCCTGCGCTCCAGAAGTTCTTTCAGGAACTGTCCGGTGTAAGAGCGCTCGACTTTCACAATATCTTCAGGACGGCCGACAGCAACGATTTCGCCGCCGCCATCGCCACCTTCCGGTCCAAGATCGATGATCCAGTCGGCGGTCTTGATCACTTCAAGATTGTGCTCGATAACTGCAACAGTATTTCCCTGATCGACAAGTTCATGCAGCACTTCAAGAAGTTTTGCGACATCATGGAAGTGAAGGCCCGTCGTCGGTTCATCCAGAATATAAAGTGTCCGGCCGGTTGCCTTGCGTGCCAGTTCCTTGGCGAGTTTTACGCGTTGCGCTTCACCACCGGAAAGGGTGGTCGCCTGTTGCCCGACCTTGACATAGCCAAGCCCGACCTTGACCAATGTATCCATCTTGTCGCGAATGGCAGGCACTGCTTGAAAAAACTCCGCCGCTTCATCCACTGTCATATCAAGAACATCGGCGATGGATTTACCTTTATAGGTGACTTCCAACGTTTCCCGATTATAGCGTTTGCCGTGACAGACATCACATGTCACATAAACATCCGGCAAAAAGTGCATTTCGATTTTTATGACACCGTCGCCCTGACAGGCTTCACAGCGCCCGCCCTTGACATTGAATGAAAAACGCCCCGCTTGATAACCACGGGCTTTTGCTTCCGGCAAACCGGCAAACCAGTCACGTATCGGGGTAAATGCACCGGTATAGGTTGCCGGATTCGAACGCGGCGTGCGCCCGATCGGTGACTGGTCAATATCGATCACCTTGTCGAGATATTCGAGCCCCTCAATTCGATCATGTTCGGCCGGATGTTCACGGCTTCCCATGATGCGCCGCGAGGCTGCTTTAAAAAGCGTCTCGATGAGGAATGTCGATTTCCCGCCACCTGAAACACCAGTGACACAGGTAAACGTTCCCAATGGAATATCGGCTGTAATATTCTTTAAATTGTTGCCTCTCGCACCCACAACACGCAATTTCTTTGTCTTGGAAATTTTGCGGCGCTCTGCAGGTACGGGAACGAACATTTTTCCTGAAAGATATTGGCCAGTGAGGGAAGCCGGATCATCCATAATATCTTTTGGCGTTCCTTGCGCAACAACTTTACCGCCGTTAACACCGGCAGCCGGACCAATATCGACAACATAATCAGCAGTCAGAATGGCGTCTTCATCATGTTCGACAACAATCACCGTATTGCCGAGATCACGTAGATGTTTAAGCGTTTCAAGAAGACGTGCGTTATCGCGCTGGTGCAATCCAATAGAGGGTTCATCAAGAACATAGAGAACGCCGGTTAGCCCTGAGCCGATTTGAGAAGCAAGCCGGATGCGCTGGCTTTCACCACCCGATAATGTACCGGAGGCGCGCGCTAGTGTGAGATATTCAAGCCCGACATCATTCAGAAATTTCAAACGGTCACGAATTTCTTTTAAAATGCGTGAAGCAATATTCTTCTGTTTTTCATTGAAGGTCTTGTCCACTTCCTGAAACCATTTATCGGCTTTGGAAATCGACATTTCGGACACTTCGCCAATATGAAGCTTGTTGATTTTTACGGCCAGAGCTTCCGGCTTCAACCGATAGCCTTTACATGCCGGACAAGGGGAAGACGACATATAACGCTCAATCTCTTCGCGCGACCAGGCTGAATCGGTTTCCTTCCAGCGCCGTTCCATATTCGGAATGACGCCTTCAAAATTTTTTGTCGCAGAATAGGAGCGCATACCGTCGTGATAGGTAAATGTCACTTCTTTCTTGCCGGTGCCATAAAGGATAGCATGACGGGCTTCTTCGGAAAGGTTTTTCCATTTGTCTGTGAGCTTGAAATGATAAGCTTTTCCAAGCGCTTCAAGTGTTTGGTTGTAATAAGGTGAAGAGGATTTCGACCACGGAGCAATAGCACCTGCTTTCAAAGACAAATTCTCGTCAGGAACCACCATTGCCGGATCAATCGCCTGTAGCGACCCCAAGCCGTCACAGGTAGGGCAAGCACCGAACGGATTGTTAAAAGAAAAAAGCCGTGGCTCTATTTCGGGAATTGTAAAGCCCGAGACAGGACAGGCGAACTTTTCGGAAAAGAGTAAACGTTCATGCGTATCATTTTTCGATTTATTGGCCGAACCACCGGCTGTCTGTTCTTTCGGGAGCGGTTTATCGGCAAGTTCGGCAACGGCCAATCCATCAGCGAGATGAAGACAGGTTTCAAGACTATCGGCAAGACGGGCAGAAATGTCGGGTTTTACGACAAGGCGGTCTACGACAACATCAATGTCGTGTTTGTATTTTTTATCGAGTTCCGGAACATCGGCAATCTCGTAAAAAACACCGTCGATTTTGACACGCTGGAAGCCCTTTTTAAGGAGATCGGCCATTTCCTTTTTATATTCGCCTTTGCGCCCGCGTACGAGCGGAGCCAGAATATAAAGTCGTGTTCCTTCAGAAAGTGCCAGAATGCGATCAACCATCTGGCTGACAGTCTGGCTTTCAATGGGTAACCCAGTGACGGGCGAATAGGGCACACCGACCCGCGCAAACAACAAGCGCATATAATCGTGAATTTCTGTCACCGTGCCGACAGTTGAACGCGGGTTTCGACTCGTGGTCTTTTGTTCAATGGAAATCGCCGGAGAGAGACCGTCAATCTGGTCAACATCCGGTTTTTGCATCATTTCCAGAAATTGTCTGGCATAGGCTGAAAGGCTTTCAACATATCGCCTTTGCCCTTCGGCATAGATCGTATCGAAAGCAAGCGAGGATTTACCCGATCCCGAAAGACCAGTCATGACAATCAATTTGTCTCTCGGCAAATCAAGATCAATGTTCTTTAAATTGTGTTGGCGGGCACCACGTATTGAAATATATTTCTGATCGGACATATTTGGCCTTGCGGGGAAAGAACAAAAATGGAACACTCGCTTTCAAATAGGTGAGATGGTCGAAAATTGCAATGGTAAGATTTGGCCTAACCAAATAACAGAAAAAGAAGTTCTGTGGAAATCGGACGAATAAAACAGGCTTTTTTGCCCCAAGCGTGAAAATAGATTATATGGTGGCAAATTAAGCTTTAGCATTTAATTTTCGGCTTTTTGCCGCGTGGTTTGGAGTTTTTATAATGGCAGGCAGTGTTAACAAGGTCATTCTGATTGGTAATCTCGGTGCAGATCCGGAAATTCGCAGGATGAATTCTGGCGATCAAGTGGCAAGTTTGCGCATTGCAACGTCGGATACGTGGCGTGACCGTAATACAGGCGAGCGTCGCGAGCGGACAGAATGGCACAGCGTTGTCATTTTTAACGAAAATCTGGTCAAGGTTGTCGAGCAATATCTTAAAAAAGGCGCGAAAGTTTATATTGAGGGGCAGTTGCAAACCCGCAAATGGCAGGATCAGAACGGTAACGACCGTTACACAACCGAGATTGTTTTGCAAAAATATCGCGGTGAATTGCAAATGCTTGATAGCCGCGGCGAAGGTGGCGGCAGCCGTCAGCAGGTGAGCGATCAATCCGGCGGTTTTGGCGGTGGCTACGGCAATTCCGATCAGGGCGGGAACAACCAATCTGGAAGCAATTTTTCGCGTCAGCTTGATGACGATGTTCCGTTTTGAGGCTCTGGTTTTTGAACGGTCATCTTGAGTTGCGATTGCCATTTAATGCATTGTCGTGATGTTCCTTGAACCTCATTTGCCTAACTCAAAAAATTGAAAAAGCTCCCCGTTTTCATTGTTTTCAAGCGAATCGCAGCTTTTGGGAATAAGTGAAGCAGGGAGTTTTTATCAGGCTGCGACTTTTATTTCTAAGACGTCTTGCCATAGAAAATAAAGCCGATATTCCAATATGTAAGATTGGCTGGATGTATAGCCTATTCCGAAACTGTCTTGCCGGATTGTCACTCGTGTTTTCCAAAGTGTTTTGAACATGTCTTTGTTTCGGGCGTGTCCGGCAGTTTTTCATGAAAATTGGAGCGGCAACCAGCCACATGCGCAACAATCCTGAAATGATGCGCGAAAAGGCGTTTGGTGGCGATGCGGTTTCACACAATATGGAAGAGAGCCAAAATCCCGTTGGCGACGAATTGCACGGCAAGAGCTGCAAGGATGACACCGAACAGGCGGGTCAGTATTGTTCTACCCGTTTCACCAAGAAGTCGGTCAATCGGGTGGGCAAGAAGCATGAAGCCATAACAGACAATCACCGAAATCAGAATAACAAAACAGGAAACCAGAGTGCCGACGAATCCGGGGTTTTTGCTGGCCATCAGAATGGTGGCCGAGATCGCGCCGGGACCGGCAATCATCGGTATAGCAAGCGGGAAGGCTGCAATATTGTGAATATGATCTTTGGTGACGGCGGTTTTGACAGATTTCTGTTTTCTTGCCGAACGTTTTTCAAAAATCATCTCGAAAGCAATCGCAAATAATAGAATACCACCGGCAATCTGGAATGCACCGAGCGAGATGCCCAAACCTTCCAATATTGCACCGCCGATAAGCGCGAAAGCAAGCAGGATAACATAAGAAATGACAGACGCAGCAATGGCTGTGGACTTGCGTTCCATATGCGTCATGTCACGCGTGAGGCCTAAGAAAATAGGCACGAGACCTACAGGGTCAATTGTAACCAGTAATGTGATAAACGCATTTAGCAACAAACCTGCATCGAACATGATTGTCACTCCTTGGTGCGCCATCATTCGGTATGTGCCAAAATCCGGGGCTGTTGAAAACATTCATTTCTGCTCTCATGGCACAAATTCAACATAAAGTCATCCACCGATTTTTCTCGTAGCTAACTAACACACTGAAAATAATAGCCAAATCAATACATGCAAAGACAAGAGAAATTGGCTTTTCGGGGCATTTTTCGTTATAAAGGAAGGGCTGATTCTATTAAGGAAGTTGTGTAGCCGTGAACGATCAAATTGTACCACCAGATTCAGGAAATCCGAACGGTATTGAACCGGTCAATATTGTAGAGGAAATGGAGCGCTCTTACCTCGATTATGCGATGAGCGTCATCGTATCGCGTGCGCTGCCTGATGTTCGCGACGGTATGAAGCCGGTGCATCGACGCATTCTCTATGCGATGAACCAGATGGGGCTTTCTTTCAATAAGCCTTATCGTAAATCTGCCGGTGTTGTCGGCGAGGTGATGGGTAAATTCCACCCGCATGGCGATTCGTCTATCTATGATGCGCTGGTCCGTATGGCACAGGATTTTTCGCTGCGCGTTCCGCTTATTGACGGGCAGGGGAACTTCGGGTCGATTGATGGTGATCCGCCGGCAGCTATGCGTTACACCGAATGTCGGCTGGAAAAAGTTTCCGATAGTCTGCTTTATGACATCGACAAAGAGACTGTCGATTTTCAGGATAATTATGATGGCCGCGAGCAGGAACCGATTGTTCTTCCGGCACGTTTCCCGAACCTTCTTGTGAATGGTTCGGGCGGTATTGCGGTTGGTATGGCCACCAATATTCCGCCGCACAATCTTGGTGAAATTGTCGATGGTTGCGTTGCTCTCATTGATAATCCTGCCATAACACTTGACGAAATGCTCAAGATCATACCGGGGCCGGATTTCCCGACTGGCGGGATTATCCTCGGGCGTGCGGGCATACGTTCGGCTTATGAAACCGGACGCGGCTCGCTCATCATGCGCGCCAAAGTCGATATTGAAGAAATCCGCAATGACCGGCAGGCCATCGTTGTTACTGAAATTCCCTATCAGGTGAATAAAGCGACAATGGTTGAAAAAATTGCCGAGCTTGTTCGTGAAAAACGGATTGAGGGCATTTCGGATTTACGCGATGAATCCGATCGTGAAGGCTATCGCGTTGTGATCGAGCTGAAGCGCGATGCCGTTGCCGATGTCGTTTTGAACCAGCTTTATCGCTACACGCCTTTGCAAACCTCTTTCGGCTGCAATATGGTGGCATTGAATGGCGGTAAGCCTGAACAGATGACTCTCCTTGATATGCTCAAGGCCTTTGTTCTGTTCCGTGAAGAAGTTGTTACACGGCGTACCAAGTTTTTACTGCGCAAAGCACGTGAACGTGCCCATGTTTTGGTTGGTCTGGCAATTGCTGTTGCCAATATTGACGAAGTCATCCAGCTTATCCGTAATGCACCGGACCCGCAAACCGCGCGTGACCAGTTGATGACACGCCGTTGGCCGGCTGCAGAAGTCCGTCACCTTATCGAATTGATTGACGACCCGCGTCACATTATTCACGAGGATAACACCTATAATCTTTCGGAAGAGCAGGCACGTGCCATCCTTGATTTGCGCTTGCAACGCCTGACAGCTTTGGGACGTGACGAGATTGCCGACGAGCTCAATAAAATCGGCGCGGAAATTACAGATTATCTTGATATTCTGGGTTCCCGTTTGCGTGTTTTGACAATTGTCAAAGACGAATTGATGGCTGTTCGCAACGAATTTGCCACGCCGCGTCTTACTTCATTTGGCTCCGGTGGTGCCGAAATGGATGATGAGGACTTGATTGCACGTGAGGAAATGGTCGTCACTGTAAGCCATAGCGGTTATATCAAGCGCGTTCCGCTCAACACCTATCGGGCGCAACATCGCGGTGGTAAAGGCCGCTCCGGCATGACAACAAAGGACGAGGATTTTGTAACCCGTCTGTTTGTTGCCAATACGCATGCGCCGGTTCTGTTCTTCTCTTCACGCGGCATTGTTTACAAGGAAAAAGTTTGGCGTTTGCCGGTGGGAACCCCTCAATCGCGTGGCAAGGCGCTCATCAATCTTCTGCCTTTGCAGCAGGGTGAACGCATCACCACAATCATGCCATTGCCGGAGGACGAGGAAAGCTGGAGCGAACTTGATGTCATGTTTGCAACAACACGTGGCACGGTGCGTCGAAACAAGCTTTCCGACTTTGTACAAGTTAACCGCAATGGTAAAATTGCAATGAAATTCGACGATGATGAAGATGAAATTCTGTCTGTCGATACCTGTACAGAAAATGACGATGTGGTTTTGACCACTGCTGACGGTCAATGTATCCGTTTTGCCGTTTCCGATGTTCGTGTCTTTGCCGGTAGAAATTCCATTGGCGTGCGCGGTATCAATCTCGGTGAAGGTGATAAAGTCATTTCAATGGCTATTCTGGAGCATGTCGAAGCAACGCCAGCCGAACGGTCGGCTTATCTCAAACGCGCCGTTGCCGAACGTCGTGCGGCTGGTAACGATAGCGATGATGTAACAATCAGTGACGAGGAAGAAGCAACAGGCGATGCCGAGCTTAGCGACGCACGTTATAATGAACTTTCTCAACATGAACAGATGCTGTTGACGGTAAGTCAGTTCGGTTATGGCAAACGTTCTTCATCCTACGAGTTCAGAATCTCCGGTCGCGGCGGCAAGGGGATAAGAGCGACTGATCCATCAAAGACAGCTGAAATCGGCAAGCTGGTTGCAGCTTTCCCAGTTGAAGAAAACGACCAGATCATGCTTGTTTCGGATGGCGGTAAACTCATCCGCGTTCCGGTGGCAGGAATTCGCATTGCAGGACGTTCGACAAAAGGTGTCACGATTTTCGATACAGCCGAAAACGAAAAAGTTGTTTCGGTTGAACGTATCTCTGAATCGGAAGAGGACGATAGCGACGTTGACGAAACTGTGCCGAATGATGACAACAGTTCGTCAGGCAATTCTGATACGCAAACGGATGATTGAATAATCAAGTCATAGCAAGATGGCTGACGGGAGGTGAAAGATGAAAGTGGCAATTTTTGCTGGCTCGTTTGACCCGATTACCAATGGCCATCTTGACGTTTTGCGTGGTGCCTTTAGAGTGGCTGACAAAGTTGTCGTTGCTATTGGCATCCACCCGAGCAAAGCCCCGCTTTTTACGTTTGAAGAACGTAAGAAATTGATCGAAACCGTTGCCAAGACTATTTTGAAAGACACTGAAAAGCGTTTGGAAGTTATTTCCTTCGACAATCTGCTGGTTGATAAAGCACGCGAGATCGGCGCAAATTTTATTATACGCGGTTTGCGTGATGGCACGGATTTCAACTATGAAATGCAACTTGCCGGCATGAACAGGGCGTTGGCACCTGAAATACAGACATTATTCTTACCGGCAGCCGATACGGTTCGTTCAATTTCTGCTACTCTTGTTCGTCAAATTGCGTTGATGAGGGGGGATGTTTCGCCCTTTGTTCCCGAAAATGTTGCATTGGCGTTAACAAAAAAATTCAAATCATAAATGGAGAAAGATCTTGGTTCGTAAACTTTTGGGCATTATGGCCGTTCTGTTTGCACTTTTTTCGCTTGCCCCCGTGGCTTTTGCTGCAGGTGGAGAAAATCTGATATTAACACTGAAAGATGGTGATGTAACAATCCGGTTGCGGCCTGATCTTGCTCCCAAACATGTTGCGCAAATTGAAAAGCTCACCAAAGAAGGTGCTTATGATAATGTTGTCTTCCATCGGGTTATTCCGGGCTTTATGGCGCAGACCGGCGATGTAAAATTCGGCAAAAAAGGCAGCTCTGAATTCAATATTCGTCGTGCCGGCATGGGTGGGTCACAATATCCCGACCTTGCAGCAGAATTTTCCAAAGTCCCCTTCAAACGCGGCACAGTTGGAATGGCACGTTCGCAAGACCCGAATTCGGCCAATTCCCAGTTCTTCATCTGTTTTGATGATGCGTCTTTCCTCAATGGCCAATACACGGTTGTTGGTGAAGTGGTAAAAGGCATGGATGTCGTTGATAAAATCAAAAAAGGGCGGGCAGATAATAACGGTTCGGTTGCTGATCCCGACGTCATTATAAAAGCACGTATAGAGGCTACAAAATAAAGGAAAAGAAATGGCTGAGATTAAAGATCCGGAAAATACTCTGATATTGGAAACGACAAAGGGCGATGTGGTTATAGAATTATTGCCTGATGTTGCACCCGAACATGTCAAGAGAATTAAAGAATTAACCTGTGAAGGTGCTTATGACAACGTGGTTTTTCACCGCGTGATAGACGGCTTTATGGCACAGACCGGCGATGTCGAATTTGGCAAAAAGGGTGGCAAGAAATTCAATGCAGCGCGAGCAGGTATGGGCGGATCCGACAAGCCCGATCTTAAAGCCGAGTTTTCCAATGTTCCACACAAGCGCGGCACTGCCTCTATGGCACGCAGTCAAAATCCGAATTCGGCAAATTCCCAGTTTTTTATCTGTTTTGAGGATGCTCCGTGGCTCAATCGGCAATATACGGTTTGGGGACAGGTCATTGAAGGCATGGAAAATGTCGACAAGCTCAAAAAAGGCGAGCCTGTTAGCGATCCTGACAGCATTGTTAAAGCAACAATTGCTGCGGATAAAAAATAATTTTCAAGGCTCGACACAGTTGTTCGGAAGCTTTCATTTATAAAACTTGAAAAAAGGTGTTCTGATAAAATTCGGAACACCTTTTGTTTTTTTTAAACGTGAAATTCCGGCACATGGAAGTTGTTGCTCTTTCTAAAAATAAGGGCGATATAACCTTCATGAAATGATTCATTTATTATATTTAAAACTTTGATTATTATGAAAAAAATACGATTGTGATTCTTATCTATCGCTATCGTCCCGCACTATGTTGTCTAAGATAAATGGCATCGGGAATGAACGGATAACGGACAACCAAAAGCTTAAATGTAAAAGTGATTTTGCGCGGCGCTAAAAACCGGATTTTCATTATTTTTCTTATGTAAAATATGCTGATATTCATTCGGTTTATTGCAGGGAAAGCTCCCGAATAACCTGACTAGAATATATCCGGCTTCAATGCATTTCCTGATGTTTTCCGAAAGCCTCCGCCATTTTTCATTTTAATCCGAACTTGACGCTAACTTACCTGTGGAAGTTGAAATGCCCTTTTAGTGTTTTGACAGAAACACTTGATAAAAACACGATTTTTAGCCCGAAAAATCGCGTTATATCCGCATTCCTTTTTTGAAGATACTCTGTGACAAATGACAGAATTAATCGCCGAAAACCGCTTCACACTTTTCGGAAAATAGGTTTTTAGTTGCGCATTTTTGATTCCGAAAACCGCTTCACACTTTTCGGAAAATGCTTTAGTAAAAAGCCATTACCAAGTATCCTTGGCAAGGCCTCCATAAAGGTTGGTCTTTTAATCTGATATAACAGTGCGACAAGCCTTATCCGCTTGTCCGATTTATGAATGTGCGTGCGCTCTTATGCAAGTTGATCTTTTTGATTTCGAGTTACCTGAAAAACAAATCGCTTTGCGACCTGCTGTGCCGCGAGAAAGTGCCCGTCTTTTACACGTCGGAAAAGGCGGGTGTCTTGAAGATCTACATGTGCGCGATTTACCCTCACTTCTCAACAAAGGCGACGCACTGGTTTTCAATGACACCAAGGTTATAAAAGCCCAACTACAGGGAGAACGGCGGCGCGGTGCAGCCATTGCCCATATTGGCGCAACACTTCATAAACGCGTAAGCCCCAATGAGTGGCTTGCTTTTGTTCGTCCGGCCAAACGTTTAAAAATTGGCGAAACAATTGTGTTCAACAAGCAGGATAGAAGCCTTGGCGATGACGACAAGCTTATTGCCACAGTTCGCGAAAAAGGTGAAAACGGCGAAATGCTGTTGGAATTCGATAAATCGGGAGCAGAGCTTGATCGTGAAATCGCGCTTATCGGCCACATGCCATTGCCACCTTATATTGCTTTGAAACGGGGCGAGGACAAGCGTGACGAAACCGATTACCAGACCGTTTATGCACGTGAAGAGGGGGCCGTCGCGGCACCAACGGCTGGACTTCATTTTACCAAGGATTTGATGCAACAGATCAAAGATCGGGGTGTTGAAGAATACTTTGTAACGCTCCATGTCGGCGCAGGCACATTTTTACCTGTCAAAGTTGACGATACAAAAGATCATAAAATGCATTCCGAAATTGGTCATATAGACCAACAAACGGCAGATGCATTAATGGCTGTGAAAAAACGCGGTAACAGGGTGATTGCTGTTGGCACAACGGCTATGCGACTTCTGGAAAGTGCTGCGGATGAAAACGGTCAACTTGATGCGTGGGCCGATTCAACTGATATTTTTATAACACCAGGTTATCATTTCCGTTTTGTCGATTGCCTGATGACCAATTTCCACTTGCCGCGCTCGACATTATTCATGCTTGTATCGGCTTTTAGCGGGCTTGATGAAATGAAACACGCCTATCAACATGCTATCGAAACAGGCTATCGTTTTTATTCTTATGGCGATACAAGTTTTCTGGAACGAAAAGATTAGGAACAATGAGCGAAACCTTCACCTTCAAGAAAATTACTGAAGATGGTCACGCGCGGCGTGGCGAAATTACAATGCCGCGCGGCAAAGTCCGCACACCTGCTTTTATGCCGGTAGGAACCGCCGGTTCGGTGAAGGCAATGTATATGGAGCAGGTCGAAGAACTTGGTGCCGATATCATACTCGGCAATACTTATCACCTGATGTTGCGCCCTGGTGCCGAACGTATTGCAAGATTGGGCGGCCTTCATGTTTTTGCTCGTTGGCCAAAACCTATTTTAACTGACTCCGGCGGTTTTCAGGTTATGTCGCTTGCAGGGCTTAGAAAATTGACCGAAAAGGGCGTGACCTTCCAATCGCATATTGATGGTGCGCGTTATGAGCTGACACCGGAACGGTCGATCGAAATACAGTGCCTTCTTGATTCCGACATCCAGATGCAACTCGACCAATGCGTTGCCTTGCCTGCCTCATTCAAAGAAATGGAAAAGGCAATGGAATTGTCTTTACGCTGGGCAGAACGTTGCAAAACGGCTTTTGGAGATCAGCCGGGCAAGGCCATGTTCGGTATCGTTCAGGGTGGGGATAATGCAAGTTTGCGGGAACGGTCGGCTCATGCTTTGAAGGATCTTGATTTGAAAGGCTATTCCATTGGTGGCCTGGCGGTAGGTGAGCCGCAAAATGTCATGATGGATATGCTTGATGTGACCTGCTCGATTTTGCCGCAAGATAAACCGCGTTATTTGATGGGTGTTGGTACACCTGATGATATTTTAAAAAGTGTGGCCCATGGCGTTGATATGTTTGATTGTGTCATGCCGACAAGGGCAGGCCGACATGGTTTGGCATTTACCAGATTTGGTAAAATCAATTTGAGAAATGCAAAACATGCCGAAGATCCGCGCCCGTTAGACCCCCAATCTCCCTGTCCGGCAGCACGGGATTATAGCCGTGCTTATCTTCACCATCTTGTAAAAGCGGGTGAACCATTGGCCGGAATGGTGATCACGTGGAACAATCTCGCTTTTTATCAGCAATTGATGCAAGGTATAAGAGACGCGATCGAAGCACATCGTTATGCCGATTTTGTAGCCGAAGTGACAGATGAGTGGAACAGGGGCGATAGAGCAGATTGATTTAAAAAGCTCTACTCAATTGAATTTCTCTCGTTGTATTCATTTTCAGAGTTCCTATATTTAAAAAATGAAAATATCTGTCCTTGATCTATGTCCCGTGCCTGAGGGAAGTTCGGTTGCCCAGGCGTTAAAAAATTCAATAGCTCTTGCCAAACATGTGGATGAGCTAGGGTTTCCTCGTATTTGGTACGCTGAACATCACAACATGACCGGCATTGCAAGCGCTGCAACGGCGGTTGTAATGGGGCAGATTCTTGCCTCGACCAATAAAATCGTTGTTGGTGCGGGCGGCGTTATGCTTCCCAACCATTCTCCGCTCGTCATTGCCGAACAATTTGGCACTCTTGAAGCACTCTATCCGAACAGGGTTGAACTCGGATTAGGTCGTGCTCCGGGCACAGACCAGATGACAGCCAGAGCCTTGAGACGCTCGCTTGATAGCAACCCGAATGATTATCCCCGCGATGTTGTCGAATTGCTTGATTATTTTAAAGATGCCGAGCCTCAGCAACAATTGCGCGCAGTTCCGGGGGCAGGTTTGCATGTGCCAGTCTGGATTTTGGGGTCGAGCCTTTATGGGGCGCAGCTTGCGGCAGTTCTGGGCTTGCCTTATTCATTTGCCTCGCATTTTGCACCGGCCGAGCTTTATCGCGCGCTCAAAGTTTACCGCGATAATTTCCAACCGTCGGAATATCTTGATAAACCCGTTGCAATGGTTGCGGCAAATGTTGTGGTTGCTGAAACGGATGACGAAGCAAAGTTTCTATTTTCTTCCCAACAACAATCCTTTGTCAATTTACGGACAGGGCGTGCCGGTCCATTACCAAAACCGGTTATGAATTATGTTGATAATCTGCCTTTCAATCACCGCTTGGTGCTTGAACAATCTTTGTCCTGCTCTGTGGTCGGTTCATCTGAAACAGTCGCGCAGGGGCTTAAAAAACTGATAGCCGATACGAAAGCAGACGAGTTGATTGTTACCAGTCCGATTTGGGATAATAAAAAACGCATGGATTCATTCACGCTTCTTGCCCGAATCATTAAAGATTTATGATTTTTAATCACTCTATGAGCAAGCGGTAGAGCCCTTAATAACCGAGCGCTAATGGTCGCAGATTTGTGGGGTTAAAATCATTTATTTCCAAAATGCACAGCCGGCGTTTTTATTTGGGTTGAAGCTGTCTTACAGAGCTATCAATGCGCCGTTTTCTGAAAAGATGTGGAAGAACCGGAAAGTCATCTTTTCTCAACCCGTAAAGCAGGCTAGAAATGCGTAAAACTGCGCAAGCGGTGGCCCGTTTACGCAGTTTTATCTTACGCATTTTCCGGACGATACTCATACACGTGTCCGGAATTACACCTCTGGTACGCACTACCTGATCCAGAGAGAAACAAAGTGTTTTTGTTTCTGGAGCCTTTGTAGATCAACAATGTTAATCACGGGTTAGCGAACACTTAATGAAGTATGAAAATCGCTATTTTTTTGAAAAAAAATTGCGATTTTTTTATCGGTAAAGGGTGATTGATTTGGCACGTGCATTGATGTTTCAGGGCACAGGTTCCGATGTCGGAAAAACAGTTCTTGTTGCCGGCTTTTGCCGTTTGGCCTCCCGCAAGGGCATCAAGGTAATGCCGTTCAAACCGCAAAATATGTCGAACAACGCTGCGGTTGCCGATGATGGCGGCGAGATTGGGCGTGGTCAATGGCTGCAAGCTTTTGCGTCACATGAAAAACCGTCCGTTCATATGAATCCGGTTTTATTGAAACCGCAAAGTTCGACCGGTTCCCAAATCATTGTACAGGGCAAGCTTTCGGGTTTTGCAAAAGGTGCCGATTATCAAAAAATGAAGGGTGAACTTCTTGATCGGGTAATGGAATCTTATGCCCGATTGAAGGAGAGATGCGATTTGGTGCTGGTGGAGGGGGCGGGCTCACCGGCAGAAATCAATTTGCGCCATGGTGATATTGCCAATATGGGGTTTGCCCGAAGCGCCGATGTGCCGGTCGTATTGATTGGTGACATTGACCGCGGTGGTGTGATCGCTTCACTTGTCGGCACCGCAACAATTCTTGATCGTGAAGACCGTGCAATGGTCTGCGGTTATCTCATTAATAAATTTCGTGGGGATTTGAGCCTTTTTGATGATGGAATCAAAGCAATCCGGAATTTTACCGGCTGGCCTTGTCTCGGTGTAATCCCGTGGCTTGAAGGGGCAAGCCTGTTGCCTCCTGAAGATTCGATGGCACTCGAACATAGAGAGCCGAAAAAACACGGCAAAGTAAAAATAGCTGTACCGGTTTTACCCCATATTGCCAATTTTGATGATCTCGACCCGTTGGCCCACGAAAGGGATGTTGAAATTGTCTTTGTCCGGAGGGGTGAGCGTTTTCCAACCGATAGCGATATTATTATCCTTCCCGGTTCCAAATCGACCATAGCGGATATGATTGCTCTTCGTGAAAATAAGTGGGATGGGGAGATTATCGCACACGCTAAAAAAGGCGGAATGGTTATCGGCATTTGCGGTGGATTCCAGATTCTGGGCAGGAAAATTTTTGATCGCGATTCTCTGGAAGGAAACGTTACCGAAATAGACGCGCTTGGCCTGCTTGATATGGTAACAAAAATAGGGGAACGAAAACTCACGCGCAATAGTAATGCTGTTCATCTTGCAAGTGGCCTTCCGCTCAGAGGTTATGAAATCCATATGGGCAAAAGCTTTGGTCCCGATTGTCGCCATGCCCCTTTGCAAATAAACAATGTCGAAGACGGGGCAGCCTCGCCCGATGGAAAGATTTGGGGAACCTATCTCCATGGTTTATTTTCGGCAGATGCTTTCCGTCATTATTTTATCGGAAATTTTGGTGCAAAGCCGGATGCATCCGGACATTTTGAAAAAATTGATAATGCGCTCGATAAGATTGCCGATGAACTGGAAAAGGCTGTCGACATAAACGCGCTTTTTCGGCTTGCACGATAAAGTTTAAGCAGCTATCTCTATAAATAGCCGGTTTTTTGCAAAAGAATTTGCGAAAAATAAACTGGACTTTCAGGAAGTGGACCCAATTCGGGCATTTCATTCGAACCGGTCAGTCAAATTATTGTATTTAAGAATGGGCTAGAAATCCGGTTTCGGTTTGTGTTCTCATCATTCAAGAACTCTGATTCTGTATCAGAGGCATGAAGCCGGTTTTCAGCTTTCTTTGTAAAGTGATGAATGTCTATTCCGTAAATGGAGGAGTTTTTTGGCAAAGATAACATTGATTCTTGGCGGTACGCGTTCGGGAAAGTCGGTTTTTGCCGAAAATTATGTGTTGTCTGCCAATAAAGTACCGGTCTATCTCGCAACGGCAGAAATTTTCAATGAAGAGATGGGAAAACGGGTCGACATACATCGCTCACGCCGAGAGACGGGTTGGATCAATGTTGAAGAACCGATTGATCTTATAGGCGAGATCCAAAAACACAATAATGAACAAAAGATCATCCTTATTGATTGTCTCAGCGTTTGGCTTGGCAATTTATTGGAGCATCACAGGAACGTTGAAACAGAAATAGCAAAGCTTGTTGATGGTCTTGCAAAGCTTGAAGTAGAAACGGTTTTTGTTTCGAGCGAGGTAGGACTCGGCATCGTGCCGGACAACAAGCTTGCGCGTGAATTCAGTGATTATGCCGGTCTCATGAACCAGAAAATTGCAACTATAGCAGAAACGGTGTTTTTTGTTGCGGCTGGTCTGCCGCTTAAGTTGAAAGGCTAAGTTTGATGTCGGAACAAAAATTTTTACAGAGCAAAATCCCAACCACCGTCATAACCGGATTTTTGGGTTCCGGAAAAACCACAATGATCAGGCATTTATTGGAAAATGCGCAAGGCAAACGCATTGCTCTCATCATTAACGAATTCGGTGAACTTGGCGTGGATGGTGGTTTGCTCAAAGGTTGCGGCCTTGATAATTGCCATGATGATGATCTCATTGAACTTAATAATGGCTGCATCTGTTGCACGGTTGCCGAAGAATTTATTCCGACTATGACCAAACTTCTCGAGCGCGAGGATAGACCTGATCATATTGTGATCGAAACATCAGGTTTGGCACTTCCCCAGCCGCTTGTTGCAGCCTTCAATTGGCCTGAAATCAAAACGCAGGTGACCGTTGACGGAGTGATTACCGTGATTGACGCTCCGGCGGTGGCCGAAGGCCGGTTTGCCGATGATATTGACAAAATCAATGCCGAACGGGCCCAAGATAATTCGATCACCCATGAAAGCCCGCTCGAAGAATTGTTTGAAGACCAAATTCATGCGGCTGATCTTATCGTCCTCAACAAGGTCGACCTTATCGACGAGGACACGCTTGATAATGTGCGCAATATCATTTCGAGCCATAGCGACAGAGTTCCCCAAATGGTCACATCGAGTTTCGGCAGTATCGGAACCGATCTTATATTGGGGCTTGGCGTCGGTACCGAGAGCGATATTGAAAACCGCAAATCCCACCATGAAATGAACCATGCGAAAGGCGTTCCCCATAACCACGACGAATTCAAAAGCTTTGTCGTCAATGCACCATCAATCCATGATCCGAAGGCTTTGATCGAACGGTTGAAAACGATCATTGAAGAAAATGATATTTTGCGCCTCAAAGGTTTTGTCAATGTGGTTGGAAAGCCGATGCGTCTTGTTGTTCAAGCCGTCGGTCAGCGGATTGATTCCTATTTTGATCGCCCCTGGCAAAAAAACGAAGAGCATAAAAGCCATCTTGTTGTTATCGGCCTTCACGAGATCGACGAGGAGAAGGTGCGCAAAACTATTGAAGCGCTTGATGTCTGATGCATTTGCTTCTTGCCCAGAAGGGAACCATAGCCGAACAGGACAAAGCGATTGATCTTGGACAGTCGCCGGCCGATGTTATTTTTCTTTCGGCGGCTGACACCGAATTGGCAAGCCTTTCGGTTGCAAAAGCCGCATTGAAGAAAACAACGTCTTCGCTGAGGCTTGTCAATTTGCTTTCGCTTTCACATCCCATGTCGGTCGACACCTATGTCGAAAAAACCGCGTCATATGCGAAATTGATTGTGTTGCGCGTGATAGGCGGCGAAAGTTATTGGCCTTATGGCTTGCAAGTCCTCCACTCGCTGGCACTGGAAAAGAATATCAAACTGGTGGTCTTGCCCGGTGACGATAAAGTAGACGAAAATTTGCAAAAATTTTCTACTGTTGCCGAAGAGGATTGCCGCAATCTTTGGCACTATCTCATTGAAGCGAGCGCGCAAAATATGCGCTCCTTTCTTGAATATTGCGATTATTTGCTGGGTCGCCACGAAAAGCCTGTCGAGGCGATCCCCTTGATGAAGGCAGGCCTTTGGTCTCCGGATGACCCGCCGTTAACTGTTGATGATCTCGTAAAACGTCACAATGCCACCCATAAACCGGTTGTGGCGATCTGTTTTTATCGTGCATTGGTGCAGAGCGGGCAAACAGCGAGCGTCGAAGCACTTATTGATGCTCTTCAAAAACGCGGCTTAATCCCACTGCCGATTTTTGTTTCAAGTCTCAAAGATGAATTGAGTGTCGCAATTGTCGATTCAATTTTTGACCGGCTTTCTCCCGATATTGTGTTGAATGCAACAGGCTTTGCGGTTTCAAACGGGCATACGGGACGAAAACCTACCGTGCTCGAAAAGCGCGGCGCAATGGTTTTGCAGGTGGTTTTTGCCGGAAGCAGCAAAGAGCAATGGGAAAAAGACGGTCGTGGCTTGACCGCCCGTGACCTTGCCATGAATGTTGCGCTTCCGGAAGTTGATGGACGCGTATTCACTCGCGCTGTGTCTTTCAAATCGGCAGTGGAATTTGATGACGAGACAGAATGTAATGTTGTCGTCCATAAACCTTTGAAAGACAGGGTCGATTTTGTTGCAGAGCTCACAAAAAACTGGGTAAGACTGCGCAATAAGAAGCCACATGAGCGCCATATTGCCATAGTCATGGCCAATTATCCGGGAGGCGATGGTCGCTTGGGGCACGGTGTCGGGCTTGATACACCGGCCGCCATGATTGTGACGCTTAAAGCCATGAAAAACCAAGGCTACGAAATAGAAAATATTCCGGAAAATGGCAATGAGCTCATGCGGTTGATGATTGAAGGTCCAACCAATGAAGGGGTGAAGGGAAGGATAGTCCGGACAGCGCTTTCTTTGAGTCTTTACAAGAAGTTCTTTCAATCGCTTGATAAAAAGATTCAAGATGAAGTGACTGCACGCTGGGGTGCGCCGGAAGACGATGCCTATGTGGTTGACAATGGATTGGCCTTGCCGGTTTTAATGGTGGGGGAAACGGTTGTCGGATTACAGCCGGAACGCGCATTCGGAATGGATGCAAAGCAAGTCTACCACGCACCCGACATTGTTCCCACCCATCATTATCTCGCATTCTATTTCTGGCTCCGTTTTGTTTATAAAGCCGATGCCATCATCCATATGGGTAAACACGGCAATCTTGAATGGCTTCCGGGAAAAGCTTTGGCACTCTCGAACCATTGCTATCCTGAAGTTGCTCTTGGACCGATGCCGCATATCTATCCGTTTATTGTTAACGACCCCGGTGAAGGGACACAGGCAAAACGACGCTCTTCTGCCGTTATCATTGACCATCTGACCCCGCCTTTGACACGCGCGGAAAGTTATGGCCCGTTAAAAGATCTGGAAGGGCTTGTTGATGAATATTATGAGGCCTCAGGCGTTGACCCGCGCCGTCTCGTAAAGCTCAAAGGCGAAATACTTGATCTGGTGCGGCTCACCGGTCTCAATCATGATGCCGGAATTGAAGACCATGATAGCGATGATCTGGCACTTGAGAAACTTGATGCCTTTTTGTGTGATCTTAAAGAATTGCAAATCAGGGACGGGCTACATATTTTTGGTAAAGCGCCTTCCGGAGAACAATTGGAAAATCTCCTTGTTGCAACGGCTCGTGTGCCTCGCGGCGAGGGGGAAAACGGCAGTTTACACCGCGCTATCGCCGATGATCTCGGACTTGCTTTCGACCCGCTTGATTGTGTTTTTTCAGAAAAATGGCAAGGTGAAAAGCCTGAAATATTGAAGGGCATGACCGACAGCCTATGGCGCACAAATGGTGACACGGTTGAACGGATTGAACTTCTGGCGCTGGCGCTGGTGTCGGGAAAGATCACTCTTCCGCAAAACTTCATGAAAACAGCGCCAATTCTTAAAAATATTGAAGAAACATTGCGGCCATTGATTTTAAGTTGCGGCAAGGCAGAAATTGACGGGCTTTTAACCGCTCTTGACGGGCATTTTGTCGAGCCGGGTCCATCCGGTGCCCCGACACGCGGGCGGCCGGATGTATTTCCGACAGGGCGCAACTTTTTTTCGGTCGATACAAGGGCAGTGCCCACACAGTCGGCTTGGCAATTGGGTAAAAAATCGGCCGAGCTTCTCATTATCCGCTATGTGCAGGATCACGGTGATTGGCCGAAGGCTTTCGGCCTTACCGCTTGGGGAACCGCCAATATGCGTACCGGTGGCGACGATATTGCGCAGGCTCTGGCACTTATCGGCGTCAAACCTTTGTGGGATGCGGCATCCCGCCGTGTGACCGGTGTCGAAGTTATTCCTGTAGCAATTCTCGGGCGGCCACGTGTTGACGTGACATTAAGGATTTCCGGCTTCTTCCGCGATGCATTTCCCGAACAGATAGCCTTGTTCGATCAGGCGGTGCGTCTCGTTGCCTCGCTTGACGAGGAGGAAGAGGATAATCCGCTCCATGCGCATTATTTGAAAGACGTAAAAACGCTGACGGCCGCCGGAAAAACCGCAAAAGAGGCAGAAAGAGAAGCCGGTTTTCGTGTTTTCGGCGCTCGACCGGGTGTCTATGGAACAGGCGTTCAGGAGCTTCTCGACAAGGGCGAATGGAATGACCGTAACGATCTTGGCAAAGCGTGGATTGCCCATTCTTCTTTTGCTTACGGTAAGGAAGACGGGGTGGCTGCCCAAAATATGCTTGAAAACCGGCTTCATCATATCAATGCGGTTGTCCAAAATCAGGATAATCGCGAACATGATCTTCTCGATTCCGGTGAATATTATGCCTTTGAAGGGGGCATGGCTTCGGCGGTTGCTGATAAGCAGGGGGCTTTTCCGAAAGTCTATCACAATGATATGTCGCGCCCCGAACGGCCAATGATAAAAACATTGCAGGAAGAAATCGGGCGGACACTCCGCGGGCGGGCTGTTAATCCCAAATGGATAAAAGGGGTTATGCAACACGGCTTTAAAGGTGCGGTCGAAATGGCTGCAACGGTTGATTATCTCTTTGCTTTTTCGGCTACAACAAATGCCGTATCCAACGAACAATTCGAAGCGATTTATAATGCCTATATCGACGACGAGACTGTGCGGAATTTTTTAATCGGAAACAATCCTGCAGCTTTAAGAGAAATGGCACATAAACTTGAACAGGCAATCCGGAGAGAGTTATGGAAACCGCGCTCCAATTCTGCTTTGTTTGAACTGGAAGAACTACAGAAAGGCTCGATAAGATGGACGCCAAGGAAAAGCTGACGGAAGCGGAATTAAATGCCCGTCATGCCGAAAAAATGAAAAAGAAAGAGGCTGCGCGCAAAAAAATAGAAGCCGGTAAAACCAAAGAAAAAGGTCTTCTCATTGTTCATACGGGCAAGGGCAAAGGCAAGACAACGGCTGCTTTCGGTATGGTTTTTCGTGCTCTCGGCCAGAATATGAGGGTTGGCGTTGTGCAGTTTGTCAAGGGATTACGCCAAACCGGCGAGCGTATCGCACTTGAAAAATTTGGCGATCAGGTGCGCGTTTATGCCCATGGTGAAGGCTTTACATGGGAAACGCAGGATCGTGAAAAAGACATTGCCGAAGCGCGAAAAGCATGGAACATTGCCAAGGATATGATCCTCGACGACACCACGGATATGGTGCTTTGTGACGAGTTGAATATCGTATTGCGCTATGATTATTTACCTTTGGAAGAAGTGCTTGATGTATTATCGAAGCGACCTTTCATGAAGCATGTTATCATTACCGGTCGCAATGCACGAAATGAATTGATTGAGGCTGCCGATCTGGTGACAGAAATGGAATTGGTCAAACACCCGTTCCGTTCCGGCATAAAAGGACAGAAGGGGATAGAATTCTGATGACCGCAACCTGGCAGTTCTGGGCATTTCTTTCAGCAATTTTTGCGGCTTTAACAGCGATTTTTGCAAAAGTAGGTATAAGCGGTATTAATTCCGATTTTGCCACTTTGATAAGAACAATCGTTATCATCGCCGCATTGTGTCTCTTTTTAAGCATTACCGGACAATGGCAACGTCCGGGAGCTATTCCGGCAAAATCATGGGTTTTCCTTGTTTTATCAGGGCTTGCCACGGGTGCTTCATGGCTTGCCTATTTTCGCGCTCTGCAATTGGGAGATGCTTCCCATGTTGCCCCGATAGACAAATTGTCGGTTATTTTTGTTGCCATTTTCGGCGTTACTTTTCTTGGTGAAAAACTGACAGCCATCAATTGGACCGGCGTCGTGCTGATCGGCGCAGGCGTTATTTTGCTGGCATTAAAATTTTAGAAGAGCATAATTGTTCTGCCTTTAAAACCGGTTCAGCAGGTTTATGCAAACCGGTTTTTCTTTTTAGCTCTACGATGCATCCTGAGGGGCAGGCTTTAACTCTCAGAGGTTCAGCCATTGCCGTAGCGGATTGTCATGAGCTTCCAAGAGTTTATAGGCAAGAATAACGCATACAATGACCAATAGCGGTTTTATGAGCTTGGCACCGGTTTTCATGGCAACGCGCGCACCCATTTGTGCACCGATGAATTGGGCAATTCCCATAGCAATGCCGATTTTTACATTGATCGAGCCCATGACAGCAAAGGTTAAAAAACCGCCGAGATTGGATGAAAAATTCAACAATTTCGTATGGGCTGTCGCTTTGAGGATTCCAAACCCCGACAAAGAAACAAAGGCCAGCATATAGAAAGAACCGGCACCCGGACCGAATATGCCATCATAAAAGCCGACAAGTGGCGCCATAGTCAGCGAAAAGATGATTGGCTGCATCCGCTCCTGTTTATCAATGTCGTTGAGGTTCGGCTTGAATGCAAAATAACAGGCAACAACAATGAGCAGAACGGGCAGGAACGCTTGAAATAATTTGACAGGAATGAGGGTCGCAACCAATGCGCCGATAACACTTCCGATAAAGGCCATAGTGGCTTGGAGGATTTGTTTCCTTATATTGACATGCCCACCACGGGCATAGGCCACCATTGCAGAAAATGAGCCGAAAAGTCCTTGCAACTTGTTTGTGCCCAATGTTTCGACAGGCGGAAGGCCTGAAAGCATAAGGGCAGGGATGGTGATAAGGCCACCGCCACCGGCAATCGAATCTATAAAACCGGCAAACAAACCGGCAAAAATCAAAATCAGAACAGTCGGGTCAAAAAGGAATTCCAGCATTGGCGAATATTACCTGAACAGAATAGAATAAGGAATAATAGAATAATTTCGATAAAGAAACGTCAAACGTTGCATTCATGCACTTGTGTTTTTTGTGCAATATTGGCAAGCTCTACTTTTAGTTCAGCTCTTCTAACGTGGCAAGAAGCGGAGTTTCGCATGTTTGACAGCATCGCAAATTATTTTTCCCGTCATAATTCGGTTCGTAAAGTGGCCGAAAATCCGGCAACAGCGGCCGAGCTTCTCTTGCTCATTCATTTGGGCTTTGCCGATGGCAAACATACGCCAAGCGAAACCGCTGCTTTTTCAAAAATTGCCGAACAACAATTCGGCGTATCTCCCGATGCTTTGCCGGATGTCATCAAATATCTTTATGATTACGGCTATGAAACCACAACCGGTCAGGCTGCGGCTCTCTTCGGCGAATTGGCGCCGGATCGGCGTATTGCACTTATCGAAAATTTGATGACAATTGCTGCTGCCGATAATCATGTCGATGCGGATGAAGTCGCGCTCATTCATCGGATAGCAGCCATTCTCGGTGTCCCTTCACAAGAGGTGGAACGGATTTATAACACTGTCAAAGGACGCGCTTGAAGGCAAAACCGGATATGGTCAACAGAAGTTCTATGCCGGTTTTTGTGGGCATAGGCATTTCATCATCTGCCACGACGGGCGATATGGAAGAAGCTCTCAAAACTCTCGAAAAATGGAATATTGCGGCTTTTGCAACACTTGAAGGTAAAGAATCCAACGGTCTTATTTTAAGCGCTTTGCAACGTTTTGCTGTTCCTCTCGTTACATTTTCGTCTGAAGAGTTGGAGACAATGACTTGCTTTCTGAAGAACCCTTCCGATATTGTTTTTCAACATACGGGCTGTCACGGTGTTGCAGAAGCGGCGGCTTTGGCGGCTTCAGGTAAAAGTGGTATTTTGCTCGTTGAAAAGACAAAAATTGGTGGGCTTACCATTGCGGTGGCAGGACAGAAGGAAGAATGACAGTATATTTTATTGGCGCAGGTCCGGGGGCATATGATCTCATTACAGTGCGTGGGCTTAATCTCATAAAACGTTGTCCGGTCTGCCTTTACGCCGGCTCGCTTCTTTCGGAAGAATTGATTGCCGAAATTCCTTATAAAGCACGGCGCGTCAATACCGGTCATCTTGATCTTGATGCGATTGTCGAAGAGTTTGTCAAAGCGGAAAAAGAGAGGAAGGATGTTGCAAGGCTCCATTCCGGCGACCCTTCTATCTATAGTGCAATAGCCGAACAGATGGCAGCGCTCGACAAGCTTGCGATCAATTACGAGGTGGTGCCGGGGGTTGCTTCCTATGCGGCGGCAGCAGCAGCCATGAAGCAGGAATTGACACTTCCAAAGCTTAACCAATCTGTCATTTTGACACGGACATCAGTCAATTCTTCACCCATGCCGGAACTTGAGACATTGTCAAATCTCGGACAAGCAAAAGCGACAATGGCAATTCATCTTTCGGCAAAAAATATTGCCGCAATCCAGAAAGAATTATTGCCGATTTACGGGGCCGATTGCCCCGTCATTGTTGCCTATCACGTAAGCTGGCCGGACGAAAAAATCATATCAGGCACGCTTGCCAATATTCATGAAAAGATAGCGCAAGAAAAAATAGAAAAAACCGCCATCATCTTTGTCGGGAAAGCGCTTCGGCCGGAAAAGCTTAGCCGTTCGTCTCTTTATGCTTTTCCGCACGGTCCGCTTGGCAAAACGTCCGCACCACGTCGATAACATCTTTTTCCGTGTTCAATGTGACGACATCGGGCAGGGGCCTTCTGGTAATCATAATCACCGGCAGGCCGAGTTTGCGCGCAGCCTCCAACTTGGGAAAAGAGGCAGTCCCACCGGAATTTCTGCACACGAGACAATCAAAATGATGTTTGACGAGAAAGTCATATTCTTCTTGTTCGTTTTCCGGTTTACCAAGCACAATTTCTATATTGGCTTCGGGAACAAAATTTTCCGGCTTCTCGACCATACGCGCGACAAATGAAACATCTTTGCGCACAAGAAACTCATTGACGTGTTGGCGCCCGATGGCAAGAAAGCAGCGGCTATTTGCAGGAATAGCAGTAACGGCTTCCGCAATATTATTCACCGTCAGCCACTTGTCTTCTTTACCCGCTTGCCAGAGCGGACGCTCGAACCGGATATAGTCGATTTTTTCTGCGCGCGCTGCCCGCCAGGCATGATCGGTCATAGTTTCGGCAAAAGGATGGGTTGCGTCAACGATAAGCCCTATATTTTCCTTTTTGATTGTATTGATAAGCCCGTCAATGCCGCCAAACCCGCCAATGCGGTATCGCCCCGCGGGAATTTTCGGATGCGATGTGCGGCCAGCGAGAGACGAAAGAACAGGATAGTCCTTTTCAGCAAATTTTTCTGCGAGAGCATAGGCTTCGCTGGTGCCACCCAATAATAAAACTGTCCTACTTTCTCGCAAGAATATTTCCCTTCCTGTCGGTCACAATGATTTCGACCGATACCGGCGCATCCCTTAATGTTTCTTCAGCAATATGTTTTGCCTGAAGCGCAATAGGGGTAGCAATATCAATTCCTTCTTTTGTAGCAACATCAAGCACTTCTTTTGCAGTGTTCGCATTTTCGATGAATTGCTTGAAAGATTGGTTCAAGCCGGCATTCTTTGCGATAGTCCACAAATATGTCTTGTCGACTTGGGAGCGGGAAGAATGAAGGTCCATTTCGCCTTGCGCGAGTTTTGTGAGTTTTGCAAAACCACCTGCAATTGTCAGTTTATCAATCGGGTGGTGACGCAAATATTTTAACACGGCACCGACAAAGTCTCTCATATCCAATATGGCATAGTCGGGAAGATGGTAGATTGCCTGTGCGGCATCTTCCGAAGTTGCGCCGGTTGCACCTAGAACATGGCTTGCCCCTTCCGCACGTGCAACATCAATACCGCTATGAATAGAATGAATCCATGCCGAGCACGAGAACGGATGAACAATACCGGTAGTGCCGAGAATGGAAATGCCGCCCAGAATACCAAGGCGCGGATTCCATGTTTTGAGCGCGATATTTTCGCCATCCGGCACTGAAATTGTAATGACCAGATCTTGCGGAAAAGAATATTTGTCACAAATTTCCTTGCAAACCTCGCTCATCATCCGGCGCGGAACGGGGTTGATGGCCGCTTCCCCGACATCAAGCGGCAAACCCGGTCTTGTAACAGTTCCAACACCTTTTCCTGCTTTGAATATAATTCCACTGTTTGGACGGGCAGGGGTGAGAGTGGCAATAATGGTCGCCTTGTCTGTCACATCGGGATCATCACCTGCATCTTTGATAATTCCTGCTGTCGCCTGATTTTCTCCAAGACTTTTGAGAGAAAGCGCAAATTGCGGCATTTGCCCCCTTGGCAATCTTATCTCCACGGGATCGGGAAAAGCACCGGTTATGAGAGCAGTGAGCGCTGCCTTGGTTGCAGCGGTAGCGCAGGCGCCTGTTGTCCAGCCCAAGCGAAGGGGACTTTCCGGTTTGCGTTTCAATGTGCTTTGCAGATCTGCCATTTTGACAATATTTCTTGAAAATTAAACGTTTACAGTGGTTGGAAACTGCACAATAGATAACACATATAATGCATTGATTCTTGATTTCTATAGATTTTACCATCAAAAGGACCCGAAATGACGGCAGATTTGCCATTCGAATTGCCACAGTTCATTGCGGGGCATGTGTGGTTGGTGGGCGCTGGGCCGGGTGATCCCGGACTTCTCACACTCCATTGTGTCAATGCACTCAAACAGGCAGACCACATCCTTTATGATGCGCTGGTCGATCATTCGTGCCTCAAGCTTGCAAAACAAGGCGCAATTTTAGAATTTGCCGGAAAACGTGGTGGTAAGCCTTCTCTTAAACAGCAAGAAATTACCGACCGCATGATTTGCCTTGCCAGAGAAGGCAAGCGGGTTTTGCGTTTGAAAGGCGGCGATCCTTTTGTTTTCGGGCGTGGTGGTGAAGAAGCGCTTGCCTTGATAGAGGCGCATATTCCCTTTCGCGTTTTTCCCGGAATAACAGCAGGAATAGCAGGGCCTGCCTATGCAGGTGTTCCGGTAACGCATCGTTCGGTCAATCATAGTGTATTGTTTTTAACCGGTCATGATGCTGACGGAACAGTGCCCAAATCTTTTGACTGGAAAGCAATTTCGCGCGCTGCACCGGTTCTTGTGTTTTATATGGCGATGAAACATATTGATGAAATTGCCGATGACCTTATGAAAGGCGGGCGCAAAAGTGACGAGCCGGTTATGTTTATCACGCATGCGACCACCTACAATCAGCGGATTTATAAAACCGAACTCGGCCATATAAAACAAACAATCAAAGAGCATAATATCGAACCGCCGACAATTGTTGTCGTGGGTAAAGTTGTTTCTCTTTCCGAAAAACTTGCTCCAAATATTGTTACAGACGAATTGGATAACAGATCATTATGAATGGCTTTATGGTGAGCGCTGCCAATTCGGGAGCCGGTAAAACTGTTATCACTCTGGCATTGATGCGCGCTTTGAAAGAAGTGGGGGTCGCCGTGGCGCCGCGAAAAGCAGGTCCCGACTTTATTGATCCCGCGTTTCATAAAGCGGCAACAGGCGAGGATAGTTACAATCTCGATTGTTGGGCAATGCGCGACGCGCTCATAAGAAATATCAATTTTACCGACACTTCGGAGCAGAAGTTTTTTGTGGTCGAAGGTATGATGGGGCTTTATGATGGCGCCATTAACGGCAAGGGGTCGTCTGCCGAACTTGCCCGATTGTTGGATTTGCCGGTATTTTTTGTTGTCGATGTGACAAGCCAATCACATTCGGTTGCGGCACTTGTCAAAGGCTTTGCCGAGTTTATGCCGGAATTGCGCTTTGCCGGAATTATTCTGAATAAAATTGGAAGTCCCCGACATGAAGCTATGCTTCGTGCGGCCTTGCGACCGCTTGATATTCCGGTGGTTGGTGCGGTCTACAGGAATGAAGCGCTGACACTCCCCTCACGTCATTTGGGTTTGGTTCAAGCTTCGGAAAGAACCGATCTTTATCACTTTATCGGAAAAGCAGCAGAAATCATTAAGGCAAGCGTTGATCTCGAGGCGATGATCACATTATCGACTTCAAATCGGGTGAAAGTTACTAGTGCTACGATTGATCATATTCCGCCACTTGGACAGCGTATTGCGGTGAGCCGTGATGATGCTTTCCGTTTTTCTTATCCACACCTGCTTGATGGTTGGAGAAAAGCCGGTGCCGAAATCACATTCTTTTCGCCTTTGGCGAATGAGGCGCCGGATAAAGAGTGTGACAGCATTTATTTATGTGGTGGCTATCCGGAGCTTTTTGCCGGAAAACTGGCGGCAGCGGATAAATTCAAAAAAGCCATGGTTGATATGGCAAAAGCCGGAAAAACCATTTATGGCGAATGCGGTGGTTATATGACCTTGGGGGAAACATTGGAAGATAGCGAAGGGGTTAAACACCTGATGCTTGGTCTTTTGCCATTGAATACCAGCTTCAAACAGAAGAAACTGCATTTAGGCTATCGCCGTCTGGTTCCGGAAGGAAAGTTTTTCGGAAAAACCCGCTTTCGAGGTCACGAATTCCATTATGCCTCCATTGTCGATGAAAAAGTTGTTACACCGCTTTTTAAAGCCTATGACGCGCTCGACAATTCTTTAGGTACAAGGGGAATGAGAATAAACAATGTTGCCGGCTCGTTTATTCATTTGATAGATATTGAAGGTTGAAAAAAATCGGAAATTGTGGATGCAGTTAAAACTACATGCATTTATTGCAATTTCGCTAAAAGGTAAGCTATTCAGTTTTCTATCGGAAGAGCAGTTAAAGCAAAAGACTTCAATACAAACTGCCGTGAACATATTGAAATTGGAAGATATTTTCTTGCACTAATATGATGTGAAATGGCAAAACCGGATAATTGAAAAACTACCGCATTCAGGGATTCGTCCGTTAATTATGAAATATGAAATTGATAAGCTCAATGTTGCTTCCGCGGTTAACGCAAGAACACGCCGTATCAGCATACTTGCTCTTGCTGTCGGCGCCTTCGCAATCGGTACATCAGAATTTGTTTCAATGGGGCTGCAACCGGAAATGGCCAAAAGTTCGGGAGTCGATATACCGACCGCCGGCCAATATATTTCGGCCTATGCAATGGGGGTTGTTGTTGGTGCACCGGTTCTGGCTGTAGCAACTGCAAAATTTCCGCGGAAATATGTTCTGATTGCTCTGATGCTGTTTTATGCTTTTGCCAATATTGCGAGTGCCTGTGTGACGAGCTTTCACGCGCTGGTTGGCTTACGGTTCATGAGCGGTTTGCCGCACGGCATCTATTTCGGTGTTGCCTCTATTGCCGCTTCTTCCATGGTGGAGATGAAAAATCGTCCCAAGGCGATCGGTGCGGTGATGCTGGGGCTTACAATTGCGACTGTTGTTGGCGCACCTTTTGCAACCTGGCTCGGTCAGCAACTTGGTTGGCAAATGGCTTTTGTGCTGGTCGGCAGCATCGGTGCTCTTTGTGCTATTTTGGTATTTTTGTTTTTGCCCAGTTTGCCAACGGCATTGGGTACAAGTCCGCTTACCGAACTTAGCGCTTTAAAAGAAAAGCAGGTCTGGTTCATGCTGGCAATGGTAGCCATTGGCACAGCAGGTCTCTTTACTGTATTCAGCTACATCAAATCGACTTTGACTGTCGTTTCCGGTGTTTCAATTGCCTGGGTACCGTTTATCATGCCGCTTATCGGCCTTGGCATGGTAACAGGAAACATCTTCGGACCAAAAATAGCGGTGAAAATTGGTCCGATGAAGATGATATTTTATGCAATGCTTTGGAGTACAATTACATTCTTTCTGTTTTTCTTCCTCTGTCACTCCGGCATTACGGCTGCGATCGGTTGTTTTTTGATTGGTACATCTTTTGCCAGTATGCCGTCAGTTCAGGCGCGCGTGATGGATGTTGCAGCCAACGCCCAGACACTCGCCGGAGCACTGATGCAATCGGCCTACAATGTTGCCAATGCTTTGGGTGCTGAATCGGGTGCAGAAATTTTGCGCCTAGGCTTCGGTTATCAGGATACGGCGATTTTGGGCGGGTGTCTTACATTTTGCGGTGTGTTGATCTTTGCAGCATCGTGGTACGTCGATAAGCGTGATCAGGCCAAAGCACAAAAACAGGTGTGACACCGGTGGAGCGTCTCTGTTTTATCCTTTTATTGGCGCTCCTGATTGATCGTTCAATCGGCGACCCCGACTGGATATGGCGCAAGCTCCCTCATCCGGTAGCGGCTTTCGGGGCAGGGATAAAGTGGTTTGAAACAAGATATAACAGAAAGTCGATGTCGCCCCGTCTCAGGAAATGGTGTGGCCTCGATGCTCTTCTCGTCTTGTTAACCGCAAGCTTTTTTGTTGGCCTTTTTATTCATAAATTTTTGTTCGGATTGGGGTTCGCAGGGATAGTCATTGAGGCGCTGGTTGCCTCCATATTTATTGCTCAAAAAAGCCTGGTTGATCACGTTGGTAAAGTGGAAAAAGCGTTCAAACAAGGTTCGCTTGTTGAAGCGAGAGATGCTGTTTCGCTCATCGTCGGGCGGGAAACAAAAAATCTGGATGAAAGTGCGGTTTGCCGTGCAGCTATCGAAAGCCTCGCCGAAAATAGCTCTGATGGCGTTGTGGCACCTGTATTCTGGTATCTTGTTCTCGGTCTTCCCGGCCTTTTTTGTTATAAATTGGTGAACACTGCCGACTCGATGATCGGCTATAAGAATGAGCGCTTCAAGGATTTCGGCTGGGCTTCGGCACGACTTGACGATGTTGTCAATTTTATACCGGCAAGATTGACAGCGTTTATCGTTATTCTGACATCCGGACTTTTTATCAATTGGAAAGCTGCAGCAAAAGCACTCGAAGTGGTGAAAAAAGATGCGAGGCACCATCATTCGCCCAATGCCGGTTTTCCCGAATGCGCCTTTGCAGGCGCCCTTGATGTCAAGCTTTTGGGACCGAGAATCTATTCAGGCAAAGCCGTTGATGAACCTTTCCAGAATGATAGCGGGAAAATGGCCGGTCCCGCCGATATTTATCGTGCTATCCGGCTCTTCAAGCGTTTGATGGATGTGTTATTTTTAATTATTCTGGTGCTGTTTCTGATCGCTTTGGTTGTTTGAATGTTTTCCATCGGGACGGTTGAGCATATCGCGCGAAATAATAAAGGCGAGCGGTACAGCAAGTAGCAATATAATAATCAGAAAGATAAACAGCACTTTGGAAGCCGCAATCATACCGCTGACACCACCCGGATCAAATAATCCGGCAAGATTGGTAATGCTTCCGGCGAGTGCTGCGCTTAAAGCTGTTGAAAACAATTGGATTGTTGTGAGAGATGCACTGGCACGCGTGGCGTCTTTATCGGAAGCACATTGTAATACGCGGGTAAGCAAATGCGGCCACGATGTTCCAGCCCCGACACCGATCAGAAAAAGGGCAATACAAATCGAAATCAGAAATCCCGATGATTGCATTTCGGAGGGGATGAAATAAAACAATGTTACCATTCCGAGCATATCAATCACGGGCGCGAGAATGATGATTTTGCGCACAATTTTTGGAGCGGCTCCGGCACTTGGCAATGAACCACAAGTCCAGCCGATGCTCATAAGCGCGGCAATATAGCCTGCAACAAGTGGTCCACGCCCGTGAAGTTCCTGAAGAAACAGGGGAAGATAAAGCTCCGCACCGTTTACAGCGACCGAAATAATAACCATCAGGCCGTAAAGCGGCAGGAATATCGATTGAATAGAAAATGAACCTTCGGGAAGCATTTTGTTTTCAGAATGATTATCGATAATCCCAAGAATGAAAAGCAGGATAGCACCGATAATAATACCGGCAATTTTAATGTTGTTGTCGGCAACCGCACTGCTTGCGGAAATGGCAAGAACCATAACGGTCAAAACAGCAAGTTGGATAACAGGAAGCCGTTCCGAAGCATTCTTAAGTTTTGCCGAGGCAGGCAAAACTTTAAGTGCAACGCCGGAAAATAAAAGTGCCAGAATACCAACCGTCCAGAATGAAGCACGCCAAGTGCTGTATTCGGCAAAAATGCCGCCAATAGCGGGGCCAAGTAATGTTGAAATGCCCCACATGCCGGAAATGAGCCCCATGGCACGTGGCCATAAGGCAGGGTCGAATACAATTCTGACCATGGAATAGGACAGTGACAACAAAAATCCGCCGCCGAAACCTTGAATGAGCCGACCAAACAGGAACGCCGCCATAGTCGGAGCGACACTACAGATAAGGGTGCCAACTGCAAACAGGAGAGCAGAAAGAACGTAAGCTGTTTTAGGCCCGAAACGGGCTAGCAATTTTGCTGCGAGCGACGCACCGATAAGCGATGCTGTCACAAAAATTGTTGCTGCCCACGAATAATATTGTTCACCGTGAATATCGGCAACAAGGGAAGGGAGAATAGTGACAACAATATAGACATTGACCGCATGCAGAGCAACCCCGCCTGCAAGTGTTACAGAGCGGACACCATTTCTACCTGAAAGAAGTGTTGACCAGCCTTGTTCATTCATTGTTATCCCTATGTATTTTTAGAATCAGTGTCGGTCTTCTAAATAACGTCATAAGACCGTGGAGCCAAGAAACGAAACTTTGATCGAAGATTTTTGTTCCCGCCAAAACAAAAAGCCCCGTTTGAAACGGGGCTTTCGGCTTTTCAAATTTGAAACGTTCAAGCAAGTGCTTTGGCAAGATTTTCTGCAATCTTGTCAAGGAAACCTGTTGTTGAAAGCCATTTCTGGTTCGGTCCGATAAGCAAGGCAAGATCTTTGGTCATGAAACCGGATTCAACCGTGTCGACACACACTTTTTCAAGTGTATCGGCAAAGTGCTTCAACTGGTCATTGTTGTCGAGCTTTGCACGGTGTGCCAAACCGCGTGTCCATGCGAAAATTGAAGCAATCGAGTTGGTCGATGTTTCTTCACCGCGCTGATATTGGCGATAGTGGCGGGTTACTGTTCCATGTGCAGCTTCGGCTTCAACTGTTTTGCCATCCGGTGTCATGAGAACCGATGTCATGAGCCCCAAAGAGCCGAAACCCTGAGCCACTGTATCGGATTGGACATCACCATCATAGTTCTTACATGCCCAGACATAACCACCGGACCATTTAAGTGACGAGGCAACCATATCGTCGATCAGACGGTGCTCGTAAGTGAGATGGTATTTATCGAATTCAGACTTGAATTCTTTATCGAAAACTTCCTGAAAGATATCTTTGAAACGGCCATCATAAGCCTTCAAAATGGTATTCTTTGTGGAAAGATAGACCGGAACTTTGCGTTGCAAACCATAATTGAACGATGCACGGGCAAAATCGCGGATTGATGCATCAAGGTTATACATGGCCAATGCAACGCCGGCCCCCGGTGCATCATAAACGTCATGTTCAATAACGGTTCCGTCTTCACCGACAAATTTGATTGTCAGCTTGCCTTTACCGGGGAATTTGAAATCTGTTGCTTTATATTGGTCACCAAAAGCATGACGACCGATAATGATCGGCTTTGTCCAGTGCGGAACGAGTCGCGGAACGTTTTTGCAAATAATTGGCTCACGGAAAATAACGCCGCCAAGAATGTTACGGATTGTACCATTCGGCGACTTCCACATTTTTTTCAGGTTGAACTCTTTAACGCGCGCTTCGTCGGGTGTGATTGTCGCGCATTTAACGCCAACACCATATTTCTTGATGGCATTTGCAGCGTCGGTTGTTACCTGATCGTTGGTCGCATCACGATTTTCTATCGAAAGATCATAATATTTCAGATCTACATCGAGATAGGGATGGATCAATTTTTCCTTGATATATTGCCAAATAATGCGTGTCATCTCATCGCCGTCGAGTTCGACGACGGGATTTGCGACCTTGATCTTTGCCATATGATAATCCTCTTCCATAATTTTGGTATTTTTGCCGTTATAACATTCGCAAACACGAACTGGAAAGCCCTAAACCGAGATTATAACGGACCTTTGAAGATGAAGTAGGCGCCGCTTACAATAAGCGCAAAGCCGACAAAATGGTTTATCGTCAGTTTTTCGCCAAGATAAAGAATGGAAAAACCGGAAAATATCAGAAGCGTGATCACTTCCTGAATCGTTTTGAGTTGGGCCGCACTATACACAGTGTGTCCCAATCGGTTTGCCGGAACTGCAAGGCAATATTCAAAAAATGCAATTCCCCAACTTGCAATAATGACGATCATTAACGGTTTGTTGGTGAATTTCAAATGCCCATACCAGGCAAAGGTCATGAAAACATTTGATAACAACAACAAGCCGATAGGCGCGATATAGGGTAAAATTTGCATTTGTCGTAAATTAAAAAAAGTTTATAAAGCGCGATCGTAATAAAGCTGTATGCCGGTCAGAGCAGAAATATGTTTGACATAATCCTGAAGTCGTTGTGGCATTTTGATATCTTTCACAATTGTCAAATTGCGTAATGTGGGAAAGATCATGACATCGTCCCAGCTCAAGTTTTCATTGGTATTATCCGGATGAAAAGACAAAGTTGCGAGTTTGTCTTCGACCTTCTTTTTATGTTCGGCTGTTTCAGCCATCGCCTGATCAAATGATTTGCCAAGGTTTTTTTCTTTTTTGCCTTGAAAATATTCAATGGCTGATTTTGTAGCAAATTCCGGAAGAGACGCTTTTACATTTCGCGGGAAAAGCAATGCATTAATATCCGAAGAGACCTCGGAAAGCTCGTCAGTGACTTTCTTTTGTATGTCTGTTGACGGAGAAACAACCCGACTTTTTTCGCCAATTTCATCAAATTTATGCGCAATGTCCAAGCTTTCCACCATAGCTGAACCATCGTCGAATTCCAGAATAGGAACCTGTTTTTTGTGAACAAGTCGCATACATGTTTCAGAATCATCATTCAGTAAAACAATATATTCAACAGGAACCTGTTTATATCCGGCCATCATCTTGGCACGGACACAGAATGGGCAATGGTCGTAATAATAAAGTTTCATCGAATAATTCCTTACATCTCTAGGAGTTCGCTCAGTGATATGGGCAGCATTGCAGGACTGAAGTTATCTTCTCCAACCTTAGCTCAAAACGACCGATTAGGAAAGAAAAGTAAAATTGAAGAGGAGCGATTTGATTTCGGGATAACGCGCCTGATTTCGCATTAATGTAATACTCCGGTCAATTTAATACTCTCGTCAATGCAACACTCCCGTCAATGCAACAATCCGAGCCGATTATGATCACGGCTGGTCGTTCGCCAATCGCGTCAATGGTTTAGGATAGTAGGAAATCCTTGTTTTCAAAAATGGCAAACATGGTGAGCTTACTATGATCCGTTTATAGAAAACTATAAGACGTGGATTTCATACAAAGAATGTATTGCGTAGAAATTCCTTACATTTAACAGATCGGTTTAAACCTGTGCGTTATGAGACCGCCTCTCTAAACTGTTGTTTTTGTCTAACTTCGTTCAGTTGGAATTGCCTCGACCAATAAAACATTTTTTTGATAGGCGTGTTATCTTTGCAATTAATCCGGGTTCATAGCTTTTGTCGGTTTATTTGCATATTTCAGTTAATTGAACTATATTATTAACAAAGAATAATGCTGGACTGAATTGGCATTACACCGGAGGCGAAAATGGTATCAATCACATCAACCGACTTGAACTTGGTCAATCATGGTTTTGATGTTCCGGGGTTGCGGGCTGCCCAGAATATTCAGGAAATTGTTCAGGAAAAGAATGCGACACAGACCGTGCGTGTCGATGATCGTAATGTGATGTCGCCACGTATTTCCGACGCGTTATCGCGTATTCAGGAACTTGTTGAAAAAGGTATTAATGCATCCGGCATTATCAATCAACAAGTCAATTTGAACATGACAAATCCGCAATATTTTACCGGCACTTTGAAGGATGCCGATGCGGCTAAATATGCCGGGTTCGAAGGTGTTCCAACGGGCAATTTTCAGGTGTTTACACCTCCTCAAATCAGTGACGATAAGCTGAAAGACCTTGTTAAATCGACCGCCCAGCTTGGTGGCCTTACAAAAGGTGATGATGCTTTGTTCAAAGCCCTGCAAAATGACACTGCAAAGATCTATAACCAGAAGGATGCCGAAAATCTTCTTGGTAAACCGGTTGACTGGAAGCAGGGGAGCATTGGCGGAACAATGTGGGATCGCAATGCAATTGACCAAAAGGCAGTGCAACAAGTTGCACAGGATGGCAAGCAAATTTTTGCAGGCGCTATCGGATCAATTCATTTTGCTGTTGTCTATTAACAGAAATATACTATTATATTTGTATAACGGTTCAATATAAAATGTATATTGAACCGTTTTTTTATATGTTTATTTTTGTAGCTTTACTTTTATTTTTCGCAATATGGACTAACTATCAGGCATTTTTATAATATTGTATTTCCGTATATCATTCAAAAATCTTTTTTTTAAAACTGTATAAAAGTTGTTTTTATCTGCCGACAGAGGCTTGAAAATAATCAAAAAAAACGGACATAAGTCTGAAAGTGCGTGGTATATTCGTCATCCTGATTGATGCACCTTAACGTGACAACTCGGCAATCCGTAATTCTACAATAAAAGACGGTATTGGAACTTTTTTCGGCCTTATTTTATTATTTAAATTAACAATGGATGCGCTTAGACTGTTTCAGGTCTCGAAAGATGGTATGGAGTGTATAATGCGCTTTCTCATTTCAATTTTGCTTTGTGTGATGACATTGCCGGCCTTTGCTGAAAGCCGTACTGCAATAATCGGAGCTATCCAAGTTATTGATGGGGAAACACTCGAAATTCAAAATCAACGCATAAAATTGTGGGGAGTAGATGCTCCGGAACTTAACCAGACATGTAAAGATGGTCAGGATGCCGGCTATGATTGCGGAAAAGAAGCCGCATCTGCACTTTCGCAATGGCTGACAGAATTGCAACCTGTGCGCTGCGAACCGCGTGGCAATGATAATTCAGGCAATACGATTGCAATTTGCTATACCTCAACTGGGGATGACATAGCAGGCTGGATGGTTCGCAACGGCTATGCTATTGATTGGCCGAAATATTCCAATGGTTTTTACGGCGTTTCAGAAAAACAGGCACAATCAAACAAGAGCGGTGTTTGGCAACATAACGAAGCTGCGCCGTGGAAATTGACTGAAAAATAAAAATTTAAAAGAGCTAAGTATCAATGTCTTCCTTCATCAAGGAGGGGGCGAAAACTGCCATATGTTATAATAGATTATTTGCGCAATTTTAGTCCCCGCAATAGCGAGACGCATATCGAGCCGTCACCTTATAGCTATTTCAGGTAGCCCCTTCGGGCGGAAAGTCATTCGCTCATATAGGAGGCAGGGGTATTGAACTATTAAGCTCGCATTTAAATAATCAGTATCAACCTTTATGCTGGTGAGCATAATTGCCTTTGCCGGTTCAAATATTCATGTTGTGAACGACATTAACATGAAAGGTAGCAAGGTTTCTGTCATCGCGGCGCAGGCTGCCGAGAATACGGCCGAGGGCATCAAATATGTCTCCGACAAGATCGCGAAGGAGGTTAAGACGCCAGAAGATAGGCTTTATGGGAAGATGGTGGCTCAGCCAGGACAATAACTGATTTTACTGTGAATATTTTTATTCCCGAACTAAAAAATGTTCGCTACCTCAGAAATAAAAAGCAATTCTAAGCAAAAATCCAACTTGCTAAAGATCAAGGCATTCAATATAAATTTATTATTGATGCAGAACGCGGAACTGATCCACTGAACAGATTAAACACTAAACTTATAGATGCAATAAAGAAAGTAGGCGGTAAGGTATATGCTTTTGATCGAGGAAAAGGCGGAATCTTCAATAGTAGAGGTCCGAGCCTGATAGAGATACCTTTACCTTAATCTTGACTATATTTGGAGGAATTATGAAATTTGGTGAAGAGCCACCACATATTAGGTTGTATTTTTCCAACACAACAGTGCCTGGACAAAGGGAAGTTTTTTTTGAAAAATTCATTGAATGGCTATGCCAATATGATGAAAGGCTTGGCGTTGAATTTATTTCGGATGATCCTGAACGCATTCGTCATCCGTTTTCTTATGACAAGCTCAAGACAAATAGACAAGAAGTATTCGACGAAATAACAAAACTATCCAAATTTTATAGTTTTTATTTCAGAAGACGTAAACAATTTAAATATAGTGGTCATTTCTCAATTGGAAGTTTTGACCCAACGCATCCTATGCGGCTTTGTAGTCTTAGGATTGATTTTCCGCTGACAAATAAAAACCTGGATAGTTTTAATTGGCAGGACTTTTATATGGAGCTATTAAACTGGTTTTATGATGTCGAGTTATCATGTTTGCATATGTATTCTTTGGGAGAATTGAAACGTCCTAAATATGAAACAACCTCTTTTGGTAGGTGGAATAACCCTAATATTCCCTTTCCTTATTGGGCGCAGTCTTTGAGAAAAGATCTCTATAAGAGTATTGACGTTTCGATCATAAAAGAAGCCGGTTTTAGAGTAGAAGAAACTCTAAATCATATAACAATTTTTGTTACAAATGATATGTTTGATATTGTTAACCAACCTGATAAATTTCATGAAAGGTCATCGGAATTAATCTCTTTAATGCCAAAAGATTTTTATAAAGGCTATTACGAGATATAATTAAACTGTTTTATAAAACACAACAATCGTGAAAAGCATTGTGATGAAAGATATCAAATGACACCTATCAAATAGGTTTGTAGGTTCTCTGATAGCTTCATCACTCTAGTAGGGCTGTAAACTCATCAGAATAAAAAGAGTTAGAGACACTACAAGAAAAGATAATGACCGAAGAATTTGGTGATTGGCGATTGCGCTATATCGAATCTACAGCTGTCAGCACGCTGATTGCGCCGCATATCAACGGCATAATCAAAGAAGCTGCTGCACAATCCGGTCTGATGGGCGAAGATTCCACACGCATGTCAGATACTCTTATCAAGCATCATCCTCGGCCTTCTTCGTTGGTGCAGGTGGTTCAGACGCTGCCGGGTATCCAGTAATGAGATTAAAATTTGTGAAAAAGATGAGCTTGTCAATATAACTGCCGTTGAAATTGAATATGCAGGCAATTTCTGGATCCAGAGCCGAGTCGAGATAAAAATATATTTTTGAACATATTTGATTGTTATTGTTATGCAAAATTTTCTACTTTCTAAACGTTAAAAAATGTTATATAAGCTTAAAATTATCATGTAAAGACAGTTTTGCAACGTGGGGGTTGGTAAATGCCAAAGCGAATGAGAATCGCTACATTGAGTATTTTATTGCTCATGATACCATTTTCCGTATCTTATGGACAGGAAAGCGCACAGCCTCAACAGCAAGCCCAACAAGTGGTGTCAGAACCTAGCGTTCAAAAATTTGACGATTGGTTCTATCGTTGCATTGAAGTACCAAACGGAGAGGCTAATAAAACAACCAAGCAGTGCGAGGTGGCGCAAATCCAACAGGTGATGCAGGGCGATCAGCCGGTGACGGTGCTATCAATTGCGATTGCCATGACTGCTCCTGCAAAAGTAGGCGGCAAGCCTGATTTATTGATGACAAGTGTTGCACCGCTGAATGTCAATCTACCAGCCGGTATCCGCTATAGCATCAATGGTAAGGATACCTTGAAGGTTGAATATCGCAATTGTAATCAAGCCGGTTGCTGGGCGCAACAGAAGCTGGATGTAAAATCGCTAGCAGTTTTGAAAAAAGGGGGTGAAGGTGAAGGCCATTTTCGCTTAGCCGATGGGCGCAACGTCAATATCAAATTTTCACTCAAAGGTTTGACAGCAGCGTTGGCTGCACTCGAAAAGGGTGATGGTTATGACACGCACTAATTGCTAGCAGATAGAAATAAAGAACCGGTTTTTTAGTAAAACTGGTCTTTGCCGCATTTTTATTATTGGACAATCTAAGCACAGATCCATCGGGGATTTGTATATTTGGAGTAAAGGCATCAGGCCTGACCACCTGACAGAAAGGTAAAAACTATGGCGATCATTGGACTTCGAGGTGAAAGTTGGATGACGACATTGCATTATATGGGAAGATACAGCCGTAGCTTACTAGTCAGTGCGGCGAGCCTATCGCTGATTTTTCAACCGATTTTAGTGCATGCCGGCGGTTTGACAGTTGATCCCAATGTCGGCGCCAATAATCGCCCGAATATCAATGCCGCTCCTAATGGAGTGCCGTCGATTGATATTGCGACGCCGAACGGCTCAGGGCTTTCCCATAACAAGTATCATGAATTTAATGTTGATAATCCCGGCCTGATTCTCAACAACCTCAATGGTGAGGTCGGGACGTCGCAGCTTGGCGGTGTTATGCCTGGCAACCCGAATCTTCGTCAGTCCGGTTCGGCCTCGGTCATCCTCAATGAAGTGACAAGCGGCAATCGTTCTGCGCTGAACGGGCCAGCAGAAGTGTTCGGTCGCAAGGCCGATGTGATTATTGCTAATCCTAATGGTGTTACCTGTAATGGCTGCGGTTTTATCAATACACCGCGCGCGACATTGACGACAGGTATTCCGCAGATTGGTCTCGATGGTTCTCTGACGGGCTTTGATGTTCGTGGCGGTGATGTCACCATTGGTGAGAAAGGTGCCAATCTGGCATCCGGCAAAGGCTCGGTAGATATATTCGATATTGTATCGCGATCTGTGCATCTTGATGGTGCTGTTGCCGGTCATGATGTTGGCATCACTGCTGGAACAGGCAAGTTTGATTATGCCTCGCGCGAAATGAAAGAACTCTATGATATTGCCGGTAAGCCGGAATATGCGATTGACGGTTCTGCGCTTGGCGCGCTGCAAGGTGACCGCATCAAGGTGATTGCCACGGAAAAGGGCGTTGGCGTTCGGATGCGTAACGATATGGCTGCTAATGTCGGTCAACTGATACTTTCAGCTGATGGCAAGATCAGCCTCAATAATGCTTCTGGCCGCGAAGGTGTCGATGTTGCAAGCCGCAGCAAAACAGTGGCAGCGAAGAAGATCACATCAAAGAAGAATGTCGAGATCAAGGCTAATGATGGTATTACGCTTGAAACAATCGGTGCCGATGGCGATTTGATGGTGGATTCCGGTGCAGGCTTGCTCTCGATTGAGGGTGATGCAATCGTTAATGGCAAGCTTGGCTTCAAGTCAGGTGACTTGATCAAGGCCAATCAGGTCGCCTCTGGTGGTGCTATGGATTTAGTGGCAGCCAATGGTATTGACGTTCTAGCTGCTATTGCTGATGGTCAAGCGCGACTTCATGCCGAAAGTGGTGATATTAACGCCAAGAATGGCGTCAAAGCTGGTGGTGGAGATCTGGTGATCTGGGCTGATAAAGGCTCGATCAATGCCGGTACTCTGATCAGCTTCAACAATATGACACTCCAAGCCGGTCAAGACCTCAATGTCATTGGCAATGTCATAGCACAAGCCAATATTAACGCTGCAATTGGGCACAATGTAGCTGCACTTAATTTCATTGCTGGTATGGATATGGCGGCAACGGATAAGAGCGGTAATCTGACTTTGGGCAAGCAGGGAGGTCTGACAGTCAAAACCGGCAGCGGCAGCATCAAGAGCGGCAATATCTATGCCAATAATGACATTGAGTTGGATACAGGCCAGGATGTTGCCATTAGCAGTACTATATTGTCTTCGCAAGGTGGTGTTGCGATCAAGGCCGAACGTGGCCAGTCCAATGCTGTCAGTTTTGATAGATTGATGGCAGATGGAGTATCAACTATCCGATCAAAAAGCTTGACGTTCAATTCTCTGTTGTCCGGCAGTGATGTTACTTTGGATATTGATAGGCTTGATGCAGGGCTTGTTCTGAGCGGTATGGATATGGACGCTTCGCAGAACTCGTCGACAGGCGATATCTTCCTGAAAGATCACGGCAAGCTGATGATCAATGCAGCCGATGCCATCAATGCCAAACAGTTGCTCAGTGCCGGTGATATGGTGCTTCATGCGGTCAATGATCTCAACTATGGCAATTTGGCCAGCTATGGCAATGCGAATATTACATCCGACAAGGGGGTTATCAGCATTCAGAATGCAACAGCAGCAGCGGGCAATATCACATTAACGGCGTTATCTCTGGATCTTAGCAACAACCGCGCCAAGATCCAGACAGCACGTACACTCACACTCAACGCCAATGATATCAATGTTTTAAACAGCAAACTCATCTATGGCGGCTTAAACCTCAACGGGAAGAACAAGCTCAACGCACGAAACGCTTCACTGAATGCGATTACCAAAAACGGCGGCTCTGGTGATATCACGCTAAATCTGCCTTCTCTTGTGGCTGATGAATACACAGATATTCGCGCTGAAAATGATTTGTCCATCAATATAGCCGATATTGACAATAACGGTGTTATCGCTTCAGGCAATGATTTGAAGTTCTATGTATCAAATACTCTGACAAATCATCAGAGCGGTCTAATTTTCGCAGGCCGTGATGGTTACATCTATGTTGATGGTACTGTAACAATTGATTACGGTGCTATCATGTCCGGTAATAATTTGACGTTCGCCAATCGCGCAGGGAATGGGCGGACAACTACCATCGTCAACAAAGCCGGTCTTATCCAGTCAGGCAACAACTTGGCTATTTTAACATCGTATTTAAAGAATGAAGCCGATAAAGCTCCGACTTGGTCAAAGTATCAGGAATATGGTGAGCGAATCAAATTTGCACGCCCGGATAAAAATAATGAACTATACAATTACGGTGTGTCTGACATGCGCGGACTCCTTCTTTATCAACCCGAACACGAGGATGAGTTGCCATGGGGGGCAGGTGGATGTAGTAATGGTTGCGATAAAACTTGGCTCCAAGTTCCCCTTTGGAAGACCAAGGAACAAACCTATGGTGATCTCCAAGTTGATGGAAAAATCTATAAAGCCTTTACGTGGAACGAAATTGATAGAAATTCCGGTAAAGGCAAGATCTGGTATGGGTTCAATACCAATGCCTTCATGCAACAGCAGAATGATGTTCAATTTTTTACCGATAAGCCTACTATCCAGGGGATGATCCAATCCAAAGGTGATATGTCTATTGATGCCACCACGATTGATAATTCTTACAGCAACATAGAAGCAGCTCGCAAAGCCTCAATTATAGCTGATACCGTCAATAATATAGGCATGACGCTCTACCGCACTAAGTACATGTATTGTGGTGCGGGAGATACATGTTTCGTCTATGATGCTAATGGCAACAAGACAGGCGAATACATCAACAATGGTGAAGTAGGTTATCTAGGCTCTGAAGTGGTTGATTCAGTCAATTCAACCATTAAGGCCGGCGATTTACTGACAATGAATGTCGGAACCTTGAATAATTTGGCTGCAGAGGGTTCTATTACGGGCAGTGCACATTTTGAAGCCAAGCCAGTATCAGGCAATCCCTTGGACGCTTTGAAAGGTTTGACAGCAGGCGGTGCATTATTTAAATCAAACGCCAATATCAGTGCACCTAATTTTAATCCGGGCATGCAATTACCAGCTCCTAAACCGAATTCAGGCGGTTTTGGAGGAACGCTCCCCAACCAGAGTTTTATTTATGAAACGCGAGCAGACTTTCTGGATGTCGGTAAATTCTATGGATCCGGTTATTATCTTGATCGTGTTGGTTACAAACCCGATAAGCAAATTGTTTTCTTGGGCGATGCCTATTTTGAGAACCAGCTGATTGACAAGCAGATGCGTGATCTTGTCGGGCAAGGGCTTGGCAAAGGGTCTTTTGTCCCGGGTAATGACGTGATTGACCAGATGAAAGCCCTTCTTGATGCCGGTGCCGATTACAGCGTTAAGAACGGTCTTGTCTTTGGTGAACCTTTGACGCCCGAACAGGTCGCTAATCTTGATCAGTCGGTTGTTGTTTACGTCAAGCAGAATATAAACGGTGTGGATGTCTATGCTCCGGTTCTCTATGTCTCGGCCAAGGACAGGTCAAGTGTCGTTTCATCGGGTGCAAAAATTGAAGGCGGCAGTGTTAACATCACTGCTGACAATCTGACCCATTCGGGGCTGATTGCGTCGAATACCAGCTTGAAATTGGAAGGCAAGGAAATCTTATCCAAAGGCGGTGGTTTTGCTGCAAAGGGTGACCTATTGTTAGCATCTACTGGTAATATCCAGTTGGATGCGGTGACATCGACCAGGAATGGTCAAACGGTCATCAACAGGACACAAGCGATTGATGCGGGCGGTACAGCTATTATTCAGGCTGAAAAGAATGTTGATCTGAATGGTGTGGATGCCAAGGCTGGCGGCAGCCTCGGTATTTATGGGGAAAACGTCAATGTCGGCGCCGCCAAAACAACCAATAATGGTTCGGAAAGTGTCCAAGGCTCAAATGTTGAAGCAGGCATGGATCTTCAGGTCAAGGCCAATCAGGATATTAATATTGAAGGCAGCCGCGTTCGTGCCGATGGCCAGCTTGCGATGTTGGCCGATAGAGGTAATTTGACCATCCAATCGTCAAATGGAACGATTCAATCGGGCACTGACAAAACAACGGTTCAACAGAGTTCACAAGTATCGTCTGGCAGTTCCATGTCTCTGTCAGCGGACAAGAATATTACCATAGCCGGATCAAATGTTGATTCGAGTGGCTCGCTTGGTATCAAGGCCGGTGAGAATGTGGCGATTGTTGCGACACAAGAAACAAGTGCCACAAAAGATGGTACCGTCGCTTATGATACGACGAAAAATGTAAGTTCATCTGTCTCAGCTAAGAATGATATGGGCATTGAGGCAGGTCAAAATATTCTTATCGGTGCATCCGATCTGAAAGCCGGTGGCAATATTGGCGTGCAGGCTCAAGGCGACATCAGTGTTGTCGCTATGGCCGATTCCCATAACAGCAGCGTGAATGGTGAGATAGCGCAGGGCGAAAGTCATAGCACGACGGCAGTCGGTTCCTCTATTACATCCGGGGGTAATGTCACCGCTATAGCGGGGTTGGATGGTAAAGATCATAATCTTAATATTATCGGCTCCAGCGTTGATGCCGATGGCAAAGTTGGTCTGAAAACTACAGGTGACATCAATATTCTGGCTTCACAGGATACCCAACAATCTCGATTCCATATGGAAGAGGACGGCGGTACGTTCGGCGGTGGCAAACACACAAGCGATAAGAGTAGAGATGCTGTAATTTATAATGGTTCTTTCATCAGTGGGGATAAAGGCGTTAATATCCAATCCGGACAAAATACCACGATAGCGGGTTCTGCTATCGTCGCCGGAACGGAAGATAATAAGGCTGATATCAATATTAAGGCTGGCAATAACATTATCATCTCATCCGAGACATCAAGTCTGGCGATGAGCGATAGTAAAAGCGATAAAGGCTTCTTGAGTAGTGGCAGTAAAAAAACAACCAGTTACGACGAATATGCGATAAGTTCAAACCTGGGTGCATCAGGCAATATTAACCTTGGTGCTGGTGAGCATATTGCGATTGCTGGATCAAATATTCATGCTGTCAACGACGTTAATATGGAAGGTAGTAGTGTTTCTATCATTGGAGCGCAGGAAGATCACAATGCCTCCGCTACTAAGAAAAAATCAGGTTTCGGTGTCGGCTCTGGCGATGGGTTCTACTCAATATGGGGCAAGGAAGGCAAAACCCAAACTTCTGAGACAACAGTCAATGTCAGTTCGAACATTTCTGCTGGCAACAATGTCAACATCACAGCGCGCGATAGCGATGTGAATATTGTCGGTAGCAATGTGATTGCTCAAAATGACATCAATCTTGATGCAGCAAGAGACATCAACGTGCTTCCCGGTAAGGAAAGTTATGCACAAAGTGAAACTAAAACAAAATCAGGCATTGGTGTACAACTATCCCATTCAGATACGGGAGCATCAATTGGGTTAGGTTATAACTCTACAAAAGATTCGAAATCGAGTGATGCGGCAATCAATGCAAAATCCGGATTACGAGCAGGCAATGATGTGAATATGAAAGCAGGTAATGATGTTAATATACAGGCAGCAGATGTCAGTGCTATGCGTGACGTTAACATCCATGCCACTAATGACGTCAATCTTCTCGCAGCTAACGATGTGACCAATTATAAAGAAATGCATGAAAAGCTTTTTGCTGGCATCACAATGTCGGTTGAAAGTGGCACCCTGCAAGGCATTCAAAGTATCAATAAAGCCGTTGAGGATTTCAAGAATGCCGGAACAGACAAAAATGGTCTTCTCAATATTGCTGCAGGTATCTATAATGGTCAAACTGGTAATGGTCGAATTAGTGGTACCTTTGAAGATATCAATGCGTTGGCGCATGGGACAGGCCTTAACGATAAATCTATCGGTAAAACAGGTAAAAAGGATGGCCCAAGTATACTTGACAAGGGCAACCTAATAAGTGGTTCTCTTACAGTTGGTTTCCAGAAATCAAAAACTGAGATGAATCAATCTACCTCTTCTCCTGTAGTTACTACAATTGAAGGTGGTCGTTCCGTCAACATTAATGCCGATAATGGAGACATTAATGGTGTAGGTGTTCAGATTGGTGCTGGCAGAAATACTATCTGGAACCTTTTGGGTGATGACAAAGCCGGTGATATAAACTTGACTGCTGGCAAGGATATCAATCTTATCAGCGCATTAGGCACTCAAAGCACTTCGGGAAAATCATCATCTTATGGGGGAGGCATAGGGATAGAACTTAATGGTACGCCAACGGCCAATGCTAATTTTACTCATGGCAACTTAAAATCTGATGGTATTTTCAATGTGAATAGTCATGTCGTTGGAACAGGTGATATTAGTTTAAAATCCGGCAATGATACCAATCTTAAAGGCGCTGTCGTTATGGGCGAAAGTGTTAAAGCGGATATTGGCGGAGATCTGAACATAGAGAGCATGCAAGACACTGCGTCTTCTCATAGCAAATTAGACACTATATCTGTCAATAATGGATCAGCTGGTATAGGCGGTGAATGGCAATATAAAAAATCCCAAAGTGACTATGCCAGCGTTGTTGAGCAATCAGGAATCGTTGCGGGCAATGGAGGATTTGACCTAAAAGTAAAGAAAAATACTGGTCTTAAGGGCGGCGCTATAACTAGTACAGCTGATGCCAATAAAAATCGGTTAGAAACTGGTTCATTAACAACGAGCGATATAGAAAACCATGCGTCAGCAAAAGCTGAAACTGGCGGCATTATGCTCCCAGCAGGGGCATTGGATCAGGGTAAATACGGTATTGCTAAAACTATTGTCGGCAGTCTGATGAATAAAGGTGAAGCATCAGAATCTAATTTTGGTCAAACAAAATCAGTAATAAGTAGTGGTACAATTGTCATAACTGATGAAGACAAGCAGCGAGCTTTAACTGGTCATGGCGCTAATGACACAATCGCAATGCTGAATCGTGATGTTGCCAATGCAAACACGCCGGCAGAAAAAATTGATTCCGAAAAGCTGGCTAAAAAAGCAGCTGAAGAACAAGCTTTAATGCAAGACTTGTTTAAATTGGGTGTTCAATATACTGATGATGCATATAAGACTCTGTTTAAAACAGAACAGCCAATGGACGGCGTTTTGACAGACGCTGAAGGCAGAGTCCTGAGAGATAAAAGTGGTAATCCTATTTATTATCGTTTAACGCCAGAGCAGCAAGCATCATTGCAAGCAGGTAAAAACAATAAAGTTCGTGTTTATTTCAATGGTATTAATACTCCAGAAGATCGTGCCGTATCATATGGTATCGAACTTATCAACGATCCTACCGCTGGGCCAATTTATATAAAATGGTTCCCGCCAGCAGATACCAAAATCGGTGAACTATTAGTAGCTGGTTATCAAAAAGTTCTTGAAAATAATTTTTGGGGAATGACTGATTCTGCATTAACAGCACGTCAACTACAACAACAGTTTGGTAGTGACGGATTGATATTGTATGGCCACAGTCGAGGGTCCATGACTATTCTCAATGCAATGAGATCATTAGGTAAGAATCAAAATGAACTACTTGCCAATACTGAGCTGAAGTTTTATGGACCGGCGGCAAACGCAAAACAAGCGGCCGAACTCTTGAATAAATTGAGTGGAGGAAAAAGTAATAGTGTATATGTAGAAAATCATAAAGTTGATTTTGTCGGATCATTTGTCGGTGGAAATCCAACAACAATGACACAGATTCCTGGCGGCAGTAATAACACTATGGAAATCCTGAATGTCTTACTTGGTAGATTCAGCGCACATGGTTGTTATGGTAACTCTTCTGGTGAATGTCGTAACTCATTTGGTTCATCACATGGTGTATACGTGCGAGCAGGGAGATAGGTTATGATTTATAGAAAAATGACCACTATTCTTCTGATATCTATTTTGCCAGGTTGTAGTCTTGGCCACTTGGATCAGCCACGGGTACCAATCCACGAACTTTATGTCAAAAAAAGGTGCTGATGAATTAGAGGTCAAAAAAGCTCTCATGGAATGCGGATATCCTGCACCTTATTATGTTACATCGCAGGGGTATGATTTAACTGATAATGAAGTCATAATGTACACAAAATGCATGGAAAATCCGGTTTCAAGACCTTGGAACACGCCGCCAGTAGGGTTGTCTGCAATACATTCAGGGAGGAGAACCTGCCTGCTTGTAAACCGAATGCGGTTATTCCCTCCCGCAGTGTTTCGAGAAGAGTGAATAGTACTTATTGCAAAGAATGGAAAGACGAGCATCTGCAAGTATGTGAGCCCTAATCGGGAGAAAACATGATGAAAATGAAGACAATCGGTATCGCATCAATATCTATGGCGACTATCTTCATAAGTGGTTGTTTGACAATGAGCGGTGACTACAAAGTCACCGCAGTCGATCAAGCAGGTAAGCCGATTATGGAAAAGTCTGAAATTTATGCTGAAGGACGCATGATTTATACGATGAGAAATGCAATTTGCGCCAACAACCCCGGAGCCACCGTCCACATTACGGATATTCATAGCGGAAAAGAATTAAAGAGTGAAAGCCCTTATAAATGTAGATAACCCCACTATTTCAAATCCGAACTATAATGGGCGCAATTCAGTCCTTTATTATAAGTGACAAATCTTGTGATCTTGTCCTCATTATCAACATATACACGCAATTCACATGATTTAGTAACATAGCCCCCGAGCGGATTACCTGAACCAGTTACCAAGAAGTTGCCTTCTTTTTGTCGGTAATAATATTTTTCGCCCTTTTCATCCACGCTGAAACCACCACCTGGCTCGATGGCTTTTTGTAAATCACTGATTGGCCGACCTCGCCATGCTTCCTGTATTTTAGCAGGGATATTGGTTAAAAACCAACAGCCGCCCAAAAGTGTAACAAGTGGCATAAACAATAAAACGTTACGCGTAAAATAGTCCGCCTAATTGAATGAAGTGACAGCTATTAGTATAAGAATAATATTTATAAAACAACAAAAATCTTGAAAACATTGTGATGAAAGATATCATATGACGACTATAATAAATAGGTTTTTAGGTTCTCTGATAACTACTATTTGTCTAGTAGGGACTGCAAACTCACAAGAACAAAAAGAGATAGAAACACCACAAGAAAAGATAATGACCAAAGAATTTGGTGATTGGCGATTGCGCTGTATCGAATCTGAAGCTGTCAGCGATGTTACTTCGTCGAAGCAATGTGAAATCATTCGTATTGCTCAAATACAAGAAACAGATATAGCCGTTACCATTCTCACATTGTCATTGACAATGATATCCAATGAAAATGCAAAACAACAACTCGCAATGACAAATATCGGCCCACTCAACATTTATCTACCTGACCAACTTGAATATAAGATTGATGGGAAATCTGCTTTAAAAGCACCCTTCAACACATGCAATGAAGCCGGATGCTGGTCACAACAAATACTAGATCAAAAGACAATCGACGCTTTAAGAAAAGGCAAGATTGCACAAGCAAAATTCCGTATGATTACCGGACAACCTGTAACGGTAGAATTTACACTCAAAGGCATATCAGCTGCGCTTGATGAGGTAAGCAAAAATTCCAAATAACAGTTTGTATTCCATCTATCTATTCGTCATTGATTCATATGGCGGAGGAAGATAATGAATGTAACGCTGCCACTCTCGCCATCATGCATTTTCGAAATAAAAATTTAGCTCTCTATTAAATAAAGGGAAGTTCAAAGCGCTCTAAAAGGTTAAAGACACGCTGGCAAAAGCCATGCCGGTGTTCTTCAAGACCGTACCAGAAAAAATCTCTGAATAACCGGCGTCCAGATTGATCCTACCTCCGACAAATTTCGCACCGGCAGTCCAACTTGACAGATTTTCATCTTCAAAGCCCCAATCGGCCTGGGCAAAGACTTGACCATAATCAAGACCGACATAAGGGCGGAATTCACCCAATGCACTCACCAATGTTGCATTGTTGCCCCATGGAACAGTTCGCCATGCAATTTCATTGCGGGTAAAAAAGCCATTATTGCCATAGAGGAGACTATCACGCGAACCTCTGACATTGGAATAGCTGCCAATGGATATCTGCTCTGCAGCAAAGAGATTATCGGGACTATATTGACCAACCAGAAGGTTATTGACAATAAAATTCTGATTTTTGATCTTGAAAGGCGTCGCAACACTAATTGTTCCTACGAATTTTGAAAATTCTGGGTCAGCATCACCGGCACCCGGATCATGTTTTTTTACGGCACCAAACCAATCCAAGCCTTGCATATAATTTAAGTCGAATGTCCATGTTCCATCCAACATTTGTCTGGAATGTGACAGATCAATATTGGCAACCGTATACATACGGCTGCCGACTTCGATTTTATTACCAAGCAAGAAGTTGTTTGTTTCTTTGTATGCCAAGCCAACATTTAGTGTTGTCAAAGATTTGTTGTCGCGATAGAGTAAGCGGCCAACGGATCCACGCAATTCGCTTGAATCACCTGACGTATTGATCGGACCAAAATTGCCTGGCACGGTTGATTTATATTCATAGTAGTAGCCGCTGACATTAAAAGTCCAATATCCGTTCGGTATACTGACGCTGCCGGAATAGCTATTACTGTTGCCGTCGAGATCATTGTCATTCCAATAGTCTCTTTGTGTACGTTGATAACCAAAATTCCAAAGATCATTAATTTTCAGAACGTTGTCGAGAGTAAGATTGGCATTATAGCGCGCAAAGCCAGTAGAATCTTGTCCAAGATTGTCATGAGAAAGGTTGATTTGCCATCGTTTGTTCGGCTGGTTGGTCACATTGAGGATAGTCTCACCTTGCTCTTTGCCAGGTAATATATCTGACTTGGCATTATTCGATGCCAACCGGTTCATCTGGTCTAAACCCTGTTCGACATCACGCATATTCATGACCTTACCCTTCATACGAGGCATGGAGCTCATGATCACGCCGTCATACGGGCTAACTGGTTTTCCATTATAATAAATGTCGCTGAGGATTCCTTCTTCGACAACGAACTTGAGCAACCGCGATTTTTTGATGTCTTGTGGTGGAATATAAAGTCTGGCTGTGACATAACCTTTATCAAGATAAAGATTGGTCAAATCCTTCATAATTTTTTGTATATCAGCAATGCCAATACAGTGACCGGTATAGGGATTGGTGATTTTATCAATCGCACCAACGGATACTTTCTTTGCTCCTTCAACCGTTACGTGATCAATATCAAAACACGTACCATCGCTTGGCATGATGGCCTGTTCCAACCTTGGAGTTTCGTTACCTTGAGGTGTAAACTTGCGCAAAGTTTCTATCTGCTGTTTCTTTTGTTGCTCGGCCTGACGCCGTGCAAAATCATCAGCTGGTGACTGAGCATTAGCAGCAGATACAGATAAAATAGCACTGGCAAAAAAGAAAAGTCCGTATTTTTGGTATGTTTTTAACAAGTTTCCACTCCCCAATGGTACTCAACATCCTGAACTCGGCCAATAAGACCTTGCGAAACTGTCCGTGTTTATGACACATAGTATTCGTAAATGCTTTAGTATTGAATCATTTTCCAACGTAAAATACGCAATGATAGAAAATACAAATATATTTTTCTGATATTCATAAAATATCAACAAAACGCTGCGAAAATGCTTGGCTTCAAAACGCTCTTTTGGACCTTCATGAAAGAAATTGGAGCCGACATCAATTAGCTTTAAAAAAATCAAATGTTGCACTCCACATGTGGACTCGTTGATGTCTCCGGGACAGCAACAATAACGGCTAAAATTTCTGCCCCAATCAGTACATCGTCGTAAAACATGGCAGCAAACCCTCAGTTTGCAAGATCAAGGCGGTCGGTGATCTTCCTTCAATTCATATCAGATATGAATATGGAAGAATGTGGTTATGGGCAATACGTTGATGTCATTTGATGATATTGAGGTTATGCTTACTTTGTTGTTGGCTGTAATCCTAATGTGACCGTTTGTGTTGTTGGCAGTAAGTAGTGGGGGAGAGTCAACAAAATGGCGCCTTGGGCATTTAGCTTGTGCTGGGACGTGTCAAAAACTCAAATGGACATTCCTAAAGGCCAACTGCGATCGACCTCAGTAAAATCAATGCGCCATCAAAGAAGGTTTAATAGGAGGTTTAACGGCCTCATAAATTTTCTTGTAAGACTTTTTCTTTGCAACATTACCGTGACTACCAAAGTTTTTAAAATTAAAAAGTCAAATAACTGTTTTCTTAATGGCTTGTTTTAAAAGCATTATTATCCAGTATTCGGATCCCCAGATATCTCATTTTTGAAATGTTTTCGCTGTTGCAGGTGTTTTGCGGGGATGATGGTGAAGCCGTCGAAGCCTTGATTGCTTTGCGCCTGGACTTCGGCTTGATATTCCGGTGCGATCGACTCACGCATGGAATAACTTGAACAACTGGGGATAACGAGAACATAGGGCAACTAGATCGCACCTACCGGTAACCTCATTACAACACTGAAAGAAAAAGAGATCAGTGATCTTTGTAAAACAATCAGTTACAAGACCGGCTTGCCTTATCAGTCAGTGGTTGTCGGAGAGGCCGTCCATGGCATATATCGGCAGCAGTACGCGTTTGCCTCTGGGGGGCTATGCCATGCTCGACAACGGTCGCAGCTTCCAGCCTGTGCTGTCGGCGTCGGCGATGCAGAAAAAACTTGACAGTATATCAGTGGAATTGAAAGAGCCACCGGCGGGATTGAACAGAGTCCCGACGAGCAAAGAGGCTTGTCATCATAACTATCCATTTTTATGAAATTTGTGGCAATTATGATTTTTATAAATTAGCATCCATAGACTTATATATTTAATCAAAATAGTTTTTATGTGCAACTGGTGCTGAATGGGGGCGATTTTTTGCCTTTCACACACGAAATTTGCTCCTGTGAAAGGCGTAAGTATACACAGTCGAAACCATTACTAGCAGTCTACACGTTGGATATTAGAAGGATTAAAGATCCTCGGCGTTCTAACGTGTTGGACAATTCTTCCTCTCTTCTGACGGATATTCTAGACAGCACGAATAATGCATCAAGCTAATCCTATCAGCTTATTATTATTCAAGCCTATGCTTGTTCTAGATAAGCTTTTTGTGGAGATAAAATGATACAATAGTTACAGAAAAAGTAGTCACATTTGGCATTTTTATATAACAGAAAATACGATCAAGAAAGACCAATCACGTGTGCTTCAATGGATTATATATTTAAATGACGTACGCAGTTGTGGATTCGCTAACACTAGTAGGAATAATGTCGTTGAAATCTGTGATTTTTAATGAAGTTAGCTGACCTATCGACTTGCTTTTAGACATGTCTATTATCCGGACGAAAACGAGGTTATTAACTATAAAAATTGTGTCAGGCTTTGCGTGTGCTGTTTTTGTGTAGGCCAAGTCAGGACGAAGATTGGGATCAGGCTAAACTTGTGACTATACAATGATAAGGCATTTAGAGCTTTGTCCAGTACGTTTTCAGAGGCACGGGTGGCAGTGATACGATAGCGAGCTTACTACCGATACGATTTATTATTTTTTTAATAAATAATCCGATTTTATTAATATCATTTATTCAGCATTCGTATAAGATAAATTCTTGAACAATATAGTTCTGATCTGTAACATATATGCCGTACAAATTAATTTTTTAACATTTTTATATTATAATAATCACAGAGAATAATAATGTAAAATATTACGATAATATATATGATAGCATCATAATATAAAATAAACGATAAATATATGGAAATATTTAATGCATCGGATGGATTGGCATTTGGAGCCTTTTTACTCCCTACTTAAAAATTAGTTCAATACATAAGTCCAAGAAAATTCTTAGGTTATTATCAGTCACACTTTGCATCTGTTCATTCTTATGCGCTGCGGCCACAAAGATTGAATATCTGGTATTAACCCGTTTTTGCAAGGTATTAGAGCGGACTTTGTCGCGCCCACTTATTCCGTCTTATTGCATCGAGAGTTTGGGCACGACACGCACTATTCTAAACTGCTTAGAATGTGGTGACTTCTAGCCCGCATGGAGGAAGTTCTAGGTTTTATGCTCTCGGGCATAATTGCACATATAGAAAACTGAGGACTTGGCTTCATTATAACGGGAGTTCTATTTGCTATTTTGGCAGGTCTTTGTCTCAAGAGACTATTTAAACACACAGGGGCATATAACTTTCACGAAGGATAAAAATAATTGGAATGCAATAACCCTTACAATGATTTTCCAACTATCCCTTGGTTTATGTTTCATGTCATACAAGGAAATGCATTATGGGATTTATTATTTATCAATAATACTTATATATTAGGTTATTTTTTATTTTTATATTTTAAAAAAATAAATAAAATAAAAATAGTGTTTTATAAATAATAGATTATATGTTATGCAATTGTATTGCTTTCAATATCTGAATGTATGGTCGTTTTTTTCTTTTTCATGTCATTAAATTTAAAGAATGTAGTGGGTGAATCGTTAATTGTCAGTGAGTGTTTGTCATTTTTGCAATGGTAATATTGTTTGCATTAATTTCTAATAATTATGTAATTAAATTGTACGGCTCATTCAACTTCTGCGCTATTGGTTTAATAATCGCCGCTTTTGGCGCGGCATTGTGCCTCCTTTTGAAAGAATCTTTTCCCATATTAGTATTAGGTTAATTCATATTTTCGTTTGGCTTTTGGTTATTATTTTCATCATTTATATTAGGTAGAGTTTATGTAATATATGGTAATAAAGCATAAAACTTATTTACAATATTCAATACATTCATGCATTTTTTTTCGTCAATAATATTCGTTATAATAAAAATTATGTCGCATATTTTAGAAAAATTATTAAACATAATAATATATTCCATTACGTATACACCTATCAATTAATAAATATGATAATATCTTTTTATAAATAAAGTAATAGGTTATGCTATGACGTTTACGAAAATTCAAACTAATAGGGGGCGAAATGAAAAAATAGCATAGAGCTTCGAAGCGCATTAATTGTGGGAGCAAGCTCACGATTCGGTAAGTGTATTGCCATAGACTACAGTCAGAACGGGTATCACGTTCATCTCTTTGGACGCAATGAATCTGCTATAAATGGAATATTGCTTAATATTCAATCTTCGGGAGGTGCGGGGTCAGTTATTTGTGCCGATATTCGCAATAGCCAAGAATTAGCAAATGCTATCCAGAAAATCTTAGCAAAAACGCCTACCCTTGACGTTGCAATTAATTGCGCTGGCGTTGTCCGAACCGATGCGGTTGATGAGATGTTAGACGATGATTTTGAGCTAATGCGACAAACAAATCTAACTGGCATTTGGCATTGTATGAAGCATGAATCAAAACAGATGAAACTACAGAAAAGCGGCGTCTTAATTAATATATCAGCCAATATAAGTATGCATAAGATCAGGCCTATGATGTCTGAGTATGGTGCTTCAAAAGCTGCCTTGGCTGTGCTCACGCAAACAGCAACCTTAGAGTAGCTGACCTTCAATGTAAAAGTTCACACTATCAGTTTTGGACTGCTAGACACAGCTCTATCTAACGGGGCAGGCGAAGATCAAGCTGCACGTGACAACCGTGTGGCAAGCACTAATCCATCAAAACGGGTTGATTACCTTGGTGAGGTCTCATTAGTTTGTCTATGGTTGTCTACTTGTCCGGGCTATTTGGAAAGTCAAGACATCATTATCAATGGCGGAGCATCATTATGGAAACGGATAGCTGCGTCAGTATATGAGGATTGAATAAACGTGATTGTGTTTATTCAAACAATAGAAATTCTTTATTTATAAGATATGTCTTACACGATGAGACCGTTATATCATCGGGAAATGATACTCTTAGATTGTCTAAAGGCGATTTATGTATCTTACTCGCTGGAACAGTGCATGCAATAGAATTTTCCAATGGCAAAAATATATAATCAAAAAATAAATTCATTAAAAGATATAACCTCAATAAGAACGAAGTTTATTTAGATTACAATTATAGAAATATTACTTTATTGCTTGCTGCTGCGCTTACATATGAATCTAAAATATTTAACGATATATCTTTCACTCCACCTAAAACATAAAAAGTTAATATAGAATTATCAAATACTAACTGATTTTTAAAAAAATTTAAATCATTAAATTAATATATATCAATTGTATTATAAAATATTTTCACTTATAGTATCATAAAAAATATATAAAATATATTTATGAAAAGCTCGATAATACAACAAGAATAGTAAAATTTAAGAAAAAATGAATTAATAATATTCGGAATAAAATAGATTACTGAGTTTATTTAAATTTTTATTCTATAGAACAATTATTATAGAAAATTCAGTTTAAAAGAATTGGTGAAAGAGCTTTCTATATATGAGGATATTCTTATAAGGTATTTTAAATCTGTTACACGAAAGACACCGAATCAACACATGATAAATAAGAGACTCCATATTGCAAAAGATATGATGATAAATACCAAAACCCCGTTGGGGGTTCTTGCGAAGAATGTTGGATATGACAGCTTCTCAGGATTTTTTAGAATTCAAAAAGGAATTTCTTGTTGAACTCAAGTTTCTTGAGACAAGGTACATTAGAAAAGCAATCTGAATGTAACCATAAGAACATTTCTTTTTAGCTCTTCAAAAATTCTATACGGTAAATAATTCCACTATGACGGGCAAAACGATAGGATCTACCTGATGTAAAAAGCCTTCTCTCGAAAGGATTGGGGCGGGAGGAATATTATAAATATATTATTGGTTAAACGATTTAATGTCGCCCCTTTAGTGGTAGCCTGAAAATATTTTGCACAACCATAGTCCCAACGTTATATTAATTCAAGCTAAAATGACGTCCGATGGCGTTAATATCTCGCCACGCACGTTGCACCGTATTCTCCCGATCAAGCCGTACCTTTCATTTTGCTGGCAATTACTTTTATGGCGACGATTATAGGTGGCGGTTTTTGGCAAATGATAATTTTGCTCGTCTTGTCGCAATGGGTGCAATATGCACGTCTGGTTCGCGGCTCTGTTTTAGGGCTGAATGATCAAGAATTCATCCTGTCGGCACGCGCTAAAGGAGTCTCTAATCCTCGCATCATTTTCCAACATATGTTGCCCAATTTGTTAGGTCCGGTAATGGTGTTGATGACGCTGAATGTGGCTAATAATATACTGCTAGAGAGTAGTCTGACCTTCCTCGGTATGGGGGTTGATCTGAAAACGCCAAGTTGGGGTGGCATGTTGGCCGATGGTCGCACCTATTTGCAAAGTGCATGGTGGGTCAGTTTCTTTCCTGGTCTGGCAATCCTGTCAACTGTTCTGGGTTTAAACCTGCTTGGAGATTGGCTGCGCGATATTCTTGATCCTCGAGGGAGAACACGTTGATGAGTATAATCTATCAAAATTCCGTTTCGCGCTCGCTCACACAGTGGTGCGCGCGTATTGAGCAAGAATACAAATCAACCGACCAGATATCGTTATGGTTGTTTGATGATCTTGATAGTCTTCAAATTGCTCAAAAAAACATGCAGAATAAAGGCTATCAACTATCTTTTCATTGCGCACTAAAACCATTGGTGCACTTTTTTATGTCTCTCGAAAATACTGAAAATCTGCGTCAGATAAAGGTGACCTATCCGGTTTCGCCTGATGCAAAAAAAATCGCTTCAGACTTGAAGCCTATCCGCTAGCAGGCATGTTTCCACATGCAGATGTGGCTTTTGAAGCCGGATCTGACTGTGATAATTATTACGTCAATCTTTTTTTTGCTGATGGCACAATGCGACAAGAGAAGGTATTTGCCCCAAATCAGCTGGCGAAAGACTGCTTCGGGCGAGATATGTTGCGCCCTTGCGGCTGGCTGCGCGTCTATCGCAATGGAGAATGCATTCGTAACGAGCAGGTTGTGACGGATCTCGACGAGGTTTTTGATGGCGCTATGCAAGCCATCCGCACAATGCCGCTGCCGCCAACGATGCCCTATTTTGAAGAATTATCGATCCGTGTTAGCCTGCCGCAGAACGAAAAACCGGTCGGCTATGGCCAAGAGATTATAAGTTATCTGGAAATTCTGCACGAGGAATTATATTTCTCGACACTTGAATATTACCAGTCAATCAACGGGCTTCCTCCGGAAGACCGTACTGTTAGACCGGGCCAGATTGCGCCCTTGATTACCCGCTCCAAGGACGACAATTGTCATATGGCCATTGAACTTGTCCCCTTGTCGACAAAGAATACGGCTTTTGCTGCTCAAGAACTACAGCTAGCCAATCGGCCAATGTCCCATAGCGCTATAGCCGCAGCCCTTGATAATATTGGCGGAGCATTGCTACAAGCGAAGAGCCGCAGCGGCCGTGGGGTATGTGCGCGTTATAATAAAGGAAGCGATAATGCTGTTATGATCAGTGGTTGCCAGCATGGCAACGAAACGACCGGCACAGTAGGAGCGTTGCGTGCCGCGCATATGTTGTCATTCAGAAAAAATGCCCATTTTGTTATATCGCCGTTGGAAAATCCCGATGGCAACGCATTATTTCTCAGGTCAATTCTCGAAAATCCTCATCATATGCATCACGCAGCCCGCTATACTGCCTTTGGTAATGACTTGCAGAATACACCGGATTCCGCACCGATGGAGCGCGGGATACGAATTGAAGGACGGAAATGTTCGGGTGCAAAATTGCATGTCAATCTCCATGGTTACCCAAGCCATGAATGGATCAGGCCGCTTTCAGGCTATATTCCGCATAATTTTGCAATGTGGACATTGCCCAAAGGGTTCTTTCTGGTCTTCCGCTATCGGGAAGGCTGGGAAAAAACAACACGTCAATTGGCGGAAAAAGTTACAGCATGTCTTGCCTTGAATAATGCCGGCTTGGCAATGAATGACTTACAAGTCAAATTATATCGACAGCATGCCGGTGAACCGGGGTTTGAAACAATCAATGGCATTCCCTGTTCTTTTGCGCTTTATCCCAATGCCACTTTCGAGGTAGAACTCGTAACAGAATATCCCGACGAAACTGTTTATGGGGATGATTTTAAGCTTGGGCACCAAATGCAGATGGATACCGTGCTGGCGACTTACGAAGCTTGGCAAGGATTGACGCAAGAGAACAGTTAAAAGAGAGACAGGTTTGTTGATGAGTGAACTTTATCCGACAATTGAACCATTCGAGCATGGTATGCTTGATGTTGGTGATGGACATAAGCTTTATTGGGAACGGGTAGGTACCAAAGGAGCCGAGCCGGCAGTTTTCCTGCATGGTGGGCCCGGCAGCGGCATTTCCGAGAATCATCGTCGGTTGTTTGATCCGAATAGATATGATGTTTTGCTGTTCGATCAGCGTGGTTGTGGTCGTTCCACGCCTCATGCTTCAATAACCGCGAACACCACATGGCATCTAGTTGAGGATATGGAAAAGCTTCGTCAGATGGCGGGAATAGATAAATGGTTGGTTTTTGGAGGCTCTTGGGGGTCGACGCTGGCGCTCGCCTATGCCGAGACTCATCCGGACCATGTTAGTGGTTTGGTCCTTCGCGGAATTTTTACCGGAAGCAGGGATGAAATGAATTGGTTGAACCAATATGGAGCTTCGGAAATATCACCCGATTATTGGGAGAATTACATTAAGCCCGTACCGGTTGCGGAAAGGAATGACCTGATCGGCGCCTATCACTGCCTTCTCAATCATGAGCAAAAGGATATTGCTATCAATGCTGCCCGCGCCTGGAGTGATTGGGAAGCGAAAAATGTATCGATCATACCGCCGAAGCCCTCTCACAGAACGCCGCAATCCGATCAGGCGGCGTTGGACATAGCGCGGCTTGAAAATCATTATTTTGTTAATGACTGCTGGCTTGAAGAGGAACAGCTTTTTCATAACCTTGATAAAATCCGGCATCTGCCTTGTGTGATTATACATGGCCGGCATGACCTTATCTGTCGTTTATCCTATGCGTGGAAGTTACATAAATCCTGGCCCGGGTCGAAGCTTCATATTGTCGAGGGAGCCGGGCACAGTTACTCCGAGCCGGGTATCCTTGATTGTCTCATAAAAGCTACTGATCAATTTGTTGAAGGCCGAAATTTTTTATGATGTTTAGAAAGGAGCGTCGTTTAATCAGTCCTGATCTATTCGAATGGCTAAATTAATGAATGAATAATATCTCGTATATTCGTTTTGATATCGCTGCCAAAAGCATCACATGTCGCTGATATTGAAAGAAAAAATAACATAAAATCAAACAGTTGACATTTATGTAATATTTTTGGCAATGATAATTCCAACATATCTGGCACGAATAACTACATTCGGATTTCTGGCTATCTCCGCAGTGTTGTAACTGCTGGCGACAATGTTTATCTCGCCGAAAAACCGGTTTGCGGAATGATAGATGGAAATGGTTTTCTTGTACGACTTTACACTTCCATCCCGCTTCGCAAACCGAACCGGAATGTTTAAAAACATATATAGAACTGCGTTCGGAAAGATATGATAGCTCGGATTCCTCTTCGACGAATATGCGTTATGCCTATATCCCGTTAGGCGGACGTCGGTTAGGTGTTGATGAGTCAATTGTCACAAGCTATTCAAGCTATTTCGGTTATGTTTATAACGGCAATGTCAATGCGGCCTCTAGCAGGTCTATTTCTCGTTCAAAAACACACGACAACCTCATGACCGAAGAGCTTTTTAACCATGATAATTTCGATGCGGCTGCTATACTATCGGTATTGTAGCAAGGTTAAAAAACAAAGCCATCAGAGTACGAAAGTTAAACACAATTGAGCTGTAGGCTTACGGAACAGCGTTTTGTGTTTTTGTTTCATAAAATGGTAATGTTGGATTATTGGTAACTTTTTTAGTTTTATTAAAACCGGGCCAAAACTCTTCAATTTCCCATAAATGACCTTTGGTTACATCTTTGATATGTTTTATAATCTCTTCATAATCGTCGGAAGAAAAATTGGACCACCCTATAAATACATTCCACTGCCAAAAATTTCTGAGGCCGCCAACATTTTTTTCTGCTAATTTTTGCAATAAGAGGCGGTCTATCGGCGGATGCAAAGCGTTTATTTTGTTCTCGTAGTCAGAGTGTTCTGCTGGAACATCATTTAGGAACATAGCTTTAAAATAAATATTTATAAATTTTGCAGCTACACCGTGTGTGAACTGCATTGTTTTGTTTTTGATAGTATTTTCGGCCGCTAGACAAATTTTTTGCCGCAACTTTTTATGTAAATTATCGAATTCAAGCGGGTCAGGTAAATCGTCTAAAGTCTGATAGTCCAAAAGTGAGCTATTAAGAGCAATCTCTGCACCTTGTTCACCCGTAAATCGACAATTCCTTGAAGCTCGGGCTGCGGTTGATGCACACCAAACAGAAAACCTTTGCTTAACATCAATTAATTTATCTCTATCCATGTGAGCAGACCTTTATGAATATTTGATACTTACTATGCAATCGAATGAGGAAGGCCACAATGCTATTTATAACTTTTACCAGGTAATTTTTGTATTGAGTTCACAGTATATTGTTGTGATTTGCTTATAGAAAGGTTGATAGGATTATCGGCGGATTTGCCAATAATCTCGGGTATTAAAGACCATGATTTGACCAAACCACTGACACAGGAATTGACGAAAACAATTCTGACAGAACCGGGATATTAGTCGGTACCGACTTTGCTAGCGGATATGGCAGTGACCATTATAGGAAAATTGGCAATGATTTTGCTCCACAAAAGAAGGAAAAGATAAAACAACGGATGCTGATAAAAGATAAGACACTTAGTTGTTGAAAATAAAAATGCCTCGGATATTTTCCATTATCCGAGGCTGTAATAATTATAGGGGGAGCCGACGCCATGAACAATAAGCCAGTTGATTCACACCTTGGTTCTGACATGTCTGTCGTTGATATCGACAATGATATTTCTAATGTATTGAAAGGCACTATTTACGGTTGGCTGACGATGGCAAAGAATTCGAAACGGCCGTTGTGATAATCGCAAAAGAGGAAATCAAAAAACTTGAGAAATAGAACAAAATAAAAACTTCTATGCCCTCTCTTTCTAAATCCTTGCCCTCCCTCAAAAAAATATAAATAAAAACAATAAGTTATAATGGAAAAAAATGATAATGGTGCCCCCAGAGAGACTCGAACTCCCGACCCCCTGATTACAAATCAGGTGCTCTACCAACTGAGCTATAAGGGCGCCGCACTGCAACTAGCATAAACTTCGCCAAAGGCAAACAGAAAAATTGCCAAAACAACAATCTTTTTTGCATGCTAAAAATTTTTGAAAAACATGTGGGAATTTAGCCGCCAATTTTGCGAGAAATATAAAGATTTTAAAACTCGGCGTGGCCGGATAGGGCTTTTTTCAGGCGCGTTTCATAATCTTGTCTCGTAATTTCTATCGCACCGAAATGCTCGAGATGCGGTGTTGTAAATTGTGTGTCGAGAAGAATGAAGTGATGGCTTTTCAAATGGTCTACAAGCGCAACCAGACATATCTTGGAAGCATCAGTGACGCGCGAGAACATGCTTTCACCGAAAAAGGCTTGCCCCAAAGCCAAACCGTATAAACCACCGACAAGCTTTTCGTTTTGCCAAGCTTCAACTGTATGGCAAAAACCGAGTTCGAATAGCTCACCATAAGCTTTGCGAATGGGGTGATTGATCCACGTTGTTTCACGTCCGGGCTTTGATTCGGCACAGCCGGAAATAACGCCTTCGAAATCGGAATCAATGACGATTTTGAACGGCTCTTTCTTTATAGTTTTCTTCAGACTTTTCGGAATATGAAAATTGTCCAAAGGAATAATTCCACGCCGTTCGGGACGTATCCAATAAATGTCGGGGTCTTCGGCATCATCCGACATAGGAAAAATACCCTGCGCATAGGCGCTTAGAAGTAGCGCAGGGGTTAATTTATCTTTTTCTTTTTCAGACAAAGCTATCAGCTATTCGAAGCCGACTTATTGGCAAGATATTTTTCCAGCCAGTGGATGTCATAATTTCCCTTGGCTATATCTTCATTGCCGATAAGATCGCGGAAAAGCGGCAGTGTCGTTTTGATACCGTCGACAACGAACTCGTCAAGAGCGCGTCTTAACCGCATCATGCATTCAAGCCGTGTTCTTCCATGAACAATCAGTTTGCCGATCAGGCTGTCATAATAAGGCGGTATCCGGTAACCGGAATAAACGCCGGAATCAACACGCACGCCCAGACCACCCGGTGTATGGAAGTGGGTAATCAATCCGGGGGAAGGGGTGAAGTTGACCGGATCCTCGGCATTGATACGACATTCAATCGCATGGCCTGAAAAGTGGATATCACTTTGTTTTGCCGAAAGCCCTTCGCCGGCGGCAACCTGAATCTGTTCGTGAACAAGGTCAATGCCGGTTACGGCTTCCGTTACCGGATGCTCGACCTGAAGACGGGTGTTCATTTCAATGAAATAGAATTCACCATGTTCATAGAGAAATTCGATTGTACCGGCACCGCGATAGCCTAATTCGGCACAAGCATTCGCCACGATCATGCCAATTTTCTGTCTTGCCTGATCATCAAGAACGGTAGAATTGGCTTCTTCCCAGACTTTCTGATTACGTCTTTGCAAAGAACAATCGCGTTCGCCAAGATGAATGGCATTTCCCGCACCATCGCCCATAACCTGGACTTCGATATGACGCGGATTTTCAAGATATTTCTCGATATAGACAGCATCATCCCCGAAAGCGGCAGCAGCTTCGCTACGAGCGGTATTCAATGCAACCGACAATTCGTCACGTGAACGGGCAACTTTCATACCACGTCCACCGCCACCGGCCGATGCTTTGATGATAACCGGATAACCGATTTTATCTGCTACCTTATAAGCTTCTTCGTCCTCGGTCACACCGCCATCGGAACCCGGAACAACGGGAATACCCAACCGTTTTGCGGTTTTCTTGGCTTCGATTTTATCGCCCATAATACGAATGTGGGCAGCAGTCGGGCCAATAAAGGTAATAGAATGAGCTTCCAGAATTTCAGCAAATTTGGCATTTTCTGAAAGAAAACCGTAACCCGGATGGATGGCGTCTGCACCGGTAATCTCGCAAGCCGCGACAATTTGTTGGATATTGAGATATGAATCGCGTGAGGGGGGAGGTCCGATACAGACACTTTCGTCGGCCAGTCTTACATGCATGGCATCGGCATCGGCTGTCGAGTGGACAGCTACGGTTTTGATACCAAGCTCTTTACAAGCACGCAGAACCCTGAGTGCGATTTCACCACGATTGGCGATCAGGATTTTCTGAAACATTTAGCGATCCTGTCTTATTCAACAACGACCAGAGGCTCACCGAATTCAACAGGTTGCGCATCTTCCACCAAAATAGCTTTAACCGTGCCTGCACGGGGTGAAGATATCTGGTTCATCGTTTTCATTGCTTCGATAATAATCAAGGTTTGACCTTCTGAAACTTTTTGCCCGACTTCAACAAATGGACGGGCCCCTGGTGCAGGTGCCAGATAAGCAGTGCCAACCATAGGGGAAGTTACGGCATTTTTGGTCAAATCTTCTTTTGCCGATTCTGCGGGAGCAGGGGCAGCCGGTGCAGCCGGTGCTGCAGGAGATGGAGCGTAGACGGTTTGTACAGGTGCACCTGCATTCAACTGGCGCGAAACACGAATGCGCAAGTCTCCTTGTTCAACCTCGATATCCGAAAGGTTGGTATCATTGAGTATTTCGGCGAGATCGCGGATGAGATCTTTGTTAACACCTGTGCTTTTGACGGTACTTGTTGTTTTTGTAGCCATCTCTTTCTTTACTCCTCGATCGTCGTGACCGCTTTCAAACTTCTATAACCGGAAAAGATTTCGCTCCGGTTGCCTTCCGTTGGCGCAATAGCCATGTCAGGCAGATAAAACTTTCTATCATGAAGCTGTAGCATTTTTAGCAACAGCTTGACACATAAAACGCTTATAAGCATGTTGAGAAAAAAGCGAAAGTGCAAATTCCTCAACTCAAACACAGCGTCAACAAAAGTTTAATCTTGCGTGACATTACAGAAAAAATTATTGTTCTAGCAATGTAATTTTCTTTTTCAGAATGTTTTCTCCTACGGCGCCGACAAGAACTTCATTTCCTAAAATATAGCTCGGTGTGCCGTTGATATCGAGCAAGTAAGCAAGTTTGCCGTTTTTCATAAAGACTTGCTGTATATCCGGATCCTTCATAGTTTGACGTAATTGTTTCTCATCAACGCCAAGTTTTACAGCAATTTTTATGGCCTTTTCCTCATTGGCACGTCCCTCGCTTGTCATCATTTGACTATGAAAAGCCGCAAATTTCATTGGCATCAGTTTCATAAAGGCACGTGCCACAATGTGCGCTTTAACCGAATCATCACCTAAAACAGGAAAATCCTTGAGCACGACACGTAAATCGGGGTCACCCTTTATAAGAGCCTGAATATCAGGATAGGACTTTTTACAGTAACCGCAATTATAATCGAAGAATTCGACTAATGATATTTTGCCTTTCGGGTTTCCCAAGATACCATCATCCGAAGAATTGAATATCTCGTCTTTCATCTCGGTTATTGTCGAAGAACGATTTTGAGTGGTCTTTTGCTCGATTTTGTTATTGAGAGCTTCCTGTACTTCAAGCATGACTTCCGGATTCTTTACGAGATAGTCCTTGACAACCTCGCGAATATGATCGTCTGAGGTCTGATTTTTAACCGCGTTCGCCAATGCAGTGATAAAATTCGGATCGGTGAGAAGTGCATTTTTTATTTGATCGGTTGTATTGCTATTTGCTTCAACAGCCAAAGCCCCTTTATCCATAGAGGCCACTGATAAGAAAATCCCCATCATGCCTGCGAACAAAAAACGTTTGTTTATGAATGAGGGTATAAAATATTGCATTGATTGGCTCGCTTTATTCAAAACTCAGGTAATTGCGTGTTATTTTTTTAGTTGCCGCGTTATTTTTTTAGTTGGGTTGTATTGAGAATATCTTGGGCGCGCAACCACTCGGCCGACCCGCGTGCAAGCTTCTGTTGGGCTCGCGTTGCAAAAATGCGTGCCTGCATACGATTGCCACTATAATAATGCATGTCGGCTGTTGCAAGATCGGCAAGTGCGACTTGTCCGCTTCTTCCGTAAGCGAGTGCAAGATAGCCATAACCGGCAGCAAATTCCGGCTCTTTGGCGATTCCGGCACGTATTTCAGTTATAGCGAGCGGAACGTTTTTGGGGTCATTTGTTAACAACAAAGCATGACCATAGCTTACACGCAAAAGACTGGAACCGCGCGGGTCAAGCTCTGCCGAACGTTTATAAGCATTGGCAGCACCGGCAGGGTCATTCGCTTTAATGAGAGCGTCTCCCAACAATTCGAGAAAATAGGGGTTTTTCGGTTCGTCTTTTATAAGGTCTTTTACTTTTTCAACCGCATTTTTCGGGGAACCGCTCTCGACAGCCAATATTGCTTCGCCGTAACGGGCAGGAAGCCCGCGCGGATTGTCTTTGAACATGCGGCGGAGTTCCGTGAAATGATCGGTATATGCTGCTATTTTTGCCCGAGCCATGTCGTGACGCAGTTGTAACTCGGGCGGGTCTTTCTTGTCATAGTAAGGGCTCTGTTTGGCTAATGTTTCCAAAGCGGCAATACGTTCGCGGGGTAACGGGTGGCTCACTCTATAGGGGTCAACTTTCGCACCGGAAAGAGCGAGTGCACTGGAAAAACGCTCGAATGTTATCAACATTCCTTTCGTCGACTGGCCCGTTGCGTTAAGGTAATTGACTGCCGCTCTATCGGCAGCGGCCTCTTCACTGCGTTGATAATTGAGAAGAGTACGCATTGCTATTTCGTTACTTCCGGCAGCTATTCCCCCGCCAGCTCCGGCAGCGGCCGAATTACCGGTGGTGGCGCCGGCAACGCCAGCCCCAATTCCTAACAACATACCAATAACAGCCATGGTTTGAGCGCGCTTTATTTGTTCGCGCAAACGTTGCTGGTGCCCATTTGCCAAGTGTCCTGTTTCGTGTGCTATAACGCCGATAATTTCGTTAGGACTTTCGGCTTGCATTAACGCACCGATGTTGACGAACATACGCTGACCATCAACAAAGGCGTTGAAACTTTGGTCATTGACGATAATAATTTGTATCTTGTTCTTTATGCCCGCGGCTTTAAAAATCGGCGTTGTATAATCGTATAATAATTGTTCAATTTCGGCATCACGGATGATTGGAACAGACTGGGATTGAGCTTGCGCAACATTCATAGATGGCGCAAGAACCAATATGGCAGCGAGACCGAAATGGACCAAGAGAGTTATTGATCGTTTTATAAAAGACAATAATTTTTGTCTTGAAGTCTGCAACTCTATCTTCATAGATACTCCCCGGAGTGCTTCGAGCAGAGATACATGGTTTTTCATCGTTCTAGCCATGGCTTTCAGGCTTTTGTGCGGCACATGATTTGAATTTATACGTTTTTTTATGTGGAGACCAGTATGATTTGTCTATCGAAAAGAAGTGATGTCGATCCCTTTTTTGCAATGGACGTGCTTGCCGCCGCCAATAAAAAGCTGAAAGACGGTGATCCGGTTATTTCCATGGCAATAGGTCAGCCCGCTGCATCTTGTCCGATGATTGTCAGAGAAGCTGCCAAACGCGCGCTCGAAGATGGCCATATCGGATATACCGATTCGTTAGGGCTTGCACGTTTACGTGAAAAAATTGCCGCCTATTACGATGAACATCATCACCTTTCCATATCGCCTGAGCGGGTAGCTGTTACGACAGGGTCATCCGCCGCATTCAATCTGGCCTTTTTGACATTTTTCGATGTTGGAGAGCGAGTCGCAATAACGCGGCCCGGTTATCCGGCCTATCGTCATATTATGAAGGCGCTCGGGCTTCAGGTCGTCGAAATCGACACAAATGGAAACGGTTTGATCGACATAGAAAAACTTGAAGAGGTGCATGCACATACGCCGCTTAAAGGTATTTTGTTCGCCTCTCCGAGCAATCCAACGGGGGCATCTATGAAACCGGATGACCTCAAAAACATCATACAATTTTGTAAAACGCACAATATTACAGTGATTGCCGATGAAATTTATCACCGGCTGAACTTTACCGGTCCCGATGTTACAGCATTGTCTTTCAGTGACGAGGTAACCGTTATTAACTCGTTTTCCAAATATTATTGTATGACAGGTTGGCGTATCGGCTGGATGGTATTACCTGAAAATGCAGTAAGAACAGTCGAGCGGATTTCCCAAAATCTCTATATATCGGCTCCAGAACTTTCTCAAATAGCTGCCATCGCGGCGTTCGACGCAACAGCCGATCTGGAAAAGATAAAAGATAGCTATCGTATTAATCGGGAACATTTGAAAAATGGCCTACCTTTATTAGGGCTCAAATTACTGGCGCCCATGGACGGAGCATTTTATGCTTATTGTGATGTATCAAAATATAGCAATGATAGTACAGAATTTGCCCGGAAAATGCTTGACGAAACCAATGTAGCGGCAACCCCCGGAGTGGACTTCGATACTGTGGAAGGAAAACGCACAATGCGTTTTTCCTATGCCGGTTCGCCTGCCGAAATTGACGAAGCATTGAAGCGCCTCAAAAACTGGCTGCTTTAATAAATATCGAAAAAATCAAAGCGGAACGTTGGGTAATATGTCAATTTATGACGGAGCAGAAAAACCGAAATTCGCGATTGCGCCGATGCTTGATTGGACTGACCGGCATTGCCGCTATTTCCATCGCTTGTTGACAAAGCACTCGTTGCTTTATACGGAAATGGTGGTCGCAGACGCTGCAATTTTCGGTGATAGAGAGCGGCTTTTGAAGTTTGATGCATGTGAACATCCGGTAGCCTTGCAATTGGGTGGCTCCTCGCCGGACAAACTCGCTGAAGCTTCGAAAATTGGTGAAGATTTCGGTTATGACGAAATAAATCTCAATGTTGGTTGCCCCTCGGATAGGGTGCAATCGGGTGCGTTCGGCGCTTGCCTTATGGTGCAACCCGATCTCGTCGGAAACATTGTTGAAAAGATGAAATCTGCGGTCTCTATTCCGGTGACAGTCAAATGTCGTATCGGTGTCGACGAACAGGATGTCCTTCCGGCACTTGATGATTTGAGTAAAACTGTTTGGCAGAGTGGAGCCGATGCCTTGTGGGTGCACGCGCGAAAGGCGTGGCTTAAAGGTTTAAGTCCGAAAGAAAATCGTGATGTTCCCCCGCTCGATTATCAGCGTGTCTATGATCTGAAGAGGGAAAACCAGAGTCATTTCATAGGGATAAATGGCGGAATTCAATCAATAGATGAAGCTGTAGGTCATTTGAACCATGTCGACGGAGCAATGCTCGGGCGTTCTATCTATCACAATCCTTCCATTCTTTGCGAGGTTGACAGCAAAATCTATCATGACGATCGGGCACCATTGGCGGAAAGTTCAATCATTGAGGCAATGTGCGAATATGCTGACCGCCACGTTAAAGGCGGTGGCAGGCTTTCTCATGTTACGCGCCATATGATAGGCCTCTTTTCCGGTCGTAAAGGCGCAAAAAAATGGCGTCAAATCCTTTCTACTGAAGCTACTGGTCAGGACGCGAATTCCTCGATTTTGCGTAAGGCTTTTTCCTATATCGAGTAGATTGCTAGAGGAACACCCCATTAAGAGCTAAGGATGTTGTTGGCTCATCATGGTCGGTTCTTCGTAATTATCAATCAGCAAGAATGAGCCGGTCGCCACGCACTGAATAGCCCGATAGGCGGTTAAGAAAGCTCATTCCCAGCAAACTTTCGGACAGGGCGCCAGGTTGGCTGACAAGAGCGCGAACATTATCACGCTCGATATCACCGATTTTCATATGATCAATAATGACAGCGGCGGCATTTGTACTCCCGTTTGCTGTTGCGACAGAATAATTAAATCCCAGTTTGTTGACATCAATATTGGCTGCAAGGGCATCGTCATAGGTAAGAACCACCGCGGAAGCGCCGGTATCGATCGTAAAGTTCAAATTTGTTCCGTTAATCGAAGCACGTGTCTGGAAGTGACCGTTTGCCGAGCGTTCAAGAGTTACCGTTTTGCCATTTTCATTGTAACGTGTAAGAGGGCTTCCCGGAATGATTCCGGCTGTTAGCCGATGTGCTATATCCTGCAATTCGTACCGTACACTGTAAACGCTCATAAGTGCAAAAATGATAACACACCAAATTGCGATATTTCGCATTGCATCGGTGAATTTGATCTTTGAACCGAGTAATGCCGACGTTGCTGCAAGCCCCCAAATTCCGTAATAACCCAAATAGGCAATCTTGTCGGTTGCGGCAGTTTGGAAATCAGCGAATGCCAATATTAAAATGACAATCAAGGCAGCAGCAGAGATAATAAACCAGAATGGTTTCATGACCTGTTCTCTCTCGTCAATAATGAATAGTGACAGTCGTTAGAAAAGATTTATTGTGGCCAATAAAATAATGGCAAGACATTGTTCGATTGCTCCCAAGGTGTCACCGGTATAACCACCAATACGCTTGAGACACTGTAAGGAAAAAACGTAAACAAACAAGCATAGAACGACAATAGAGACGATCATCCAAATAAGCCCGAACGAAAATAGGCCAGTAACAAGCAAAATGATTGCTGTAATTGTCAATGTTTTACGCAAAGTAACAGGGGAAGGTTCTCCGGCAGCGGCTGCAGTACCATTCTTGCGGGCAAGAGGAAGTCTTGTCCAGAACCACACCATTCCGCCACGGCTTACCGCTTCGCTGACCATAAGTGCAATGAACGCCGCATAAAGACCAAGATTGACCAAAATGGACGAAATAAGTTCTATTCTTAACAGGATTGAAAACAATAAAGCCACTGTTCCGTAGGTTCCGATACGTGAATCCTTCATTATTTTCAGGCGTTCTTCTCTCCCTTTTGCTACGAAAAAGGCATCAGCCACATCTGCAAGCCCGTCTTCATGGAGTGCGCCGGTTATGATAATTGTGAGCAGCACGGATAAGGTCGCAGAAATCCATTCATTAAACCCCGCCAAGTGGACCAAAGCGAGGCACAATGAGGAAATGAAGCCGATAATCAAGCCCGCTATGGGGAAAAAATGGGCATCTTCAGAAATCTTGTGCTCGGGCGAAAACCAATGGCTATTTATAGGCAAGCGGGTAAGAAAGCCTAATGAACGCATTAATGGGCCAAGAAAATCGCACAAGTTTTCTGTTACTCCTGTTAAAGTGATTTCAAATTGCTTATAGAACAGTCGTTAATGAGATTCTATTTGTTCTTTTTTGTTTGACAGGTGTTTTTGTGACAGCTTCCAGTCCTTTTGATGATTTTCGCGCTTTATTGAACAGTTTGCCTGACCCCGATGAAAATGCCATAAGGTTGGCCAGAAAGCGTCAGTCGGAGCTTACAAAGCCGGAAGGTTCGTTGGGAAGGCTCGAGGATATTGCGCTTTGGTACGCGGGTTGGAGAGGCAAAGAAAAGCCGCTTGTTACCCGGCCTCTGGTTGCAGTATTTGCCGGAAACCATGGTGTGACAGACGAAAACGTTACACCTGTGCCACGTACAGTTACCCAGCAGATGGTTGAAAATTTTGCTGCCGGCGGTGCAGCAATTAACCAGATATGTATCGCTTACGATCTGGGGTTGAAGATATTCGACCTCGCTTTGGACTATCCGACGATGGATATTACCAAAGATGCTGCGATGGATATGCGTGGAGCTGCTGCAACAATGGCTTTCGGTATGGAATCAATTGCCGGTGGCACCGATTTGTTGTGTTTGGGCGAAATGGGAATCGGCAATACAACAATTGCTTCGGCAATTTCTCTGGCTCTCTTTGGCGGAAAGGCCGAAGAGTGGACAGGGCCGGGCACGGGTTCCAAGGGCGATTATTACCGACGCAAGATTGCGGCGGTGAAGAAGGCAGTCGAACTTCATAAGGATCATCTCGACGATCCGTTTGAAGTGATGCGTCGTCTTGGCGGTCGTGAAATAGCAGCCATGATGGGTGCTATTCTTGCCGCGCGCATGGAAAAAATTCCCGTCATACTTGATGGCTTTGTTGTCACATCGGCGGCGGCAATTTTGCATAAGATCAACCCGCATGCTCTTGATCACTGCATTGCAGGGCATGTTTCGGCAGAACCGGCGCATCGCCGCCTGTTAGATAAAATAGGTAAAAAACCGCTCCTTGATCTCGGAATGAGATTGGGCGAGGGAACCGGGGCGGCAATTGCAGCGGGTGTTGTCAAGGCAGCCGTTCTCACACATTCGCAAATGGCAACCTTTGATGAGGCCGGAATTAAAATCTGATACTAATCTTCCGCTATCCCGTCATTTTGCCAAGGACGGATTGAAACAGATCTATCAACTATTTGGTCATCCATTTCGGCAAGTGCATCAATGAAAAGGGGCACAAAACTACCCGGGCCTTTCGCCTGATGACCGGCAATTGCTCCGGCTGCCGAGAAGGCTGCAAATGCTTTCACTGTGGCTTTTAGTGCCTGGTCAGGCGCGAGCGCGATAAATGCACCTGTTACGCAGGTAAGGGCACATCCACAAGCCGAAACCTTGGACATCAAACTGTGTCCACCTTCGACTAATATGTGCTCATTACCATCTGTTATAAAGTCGGTTTTGCCAGACATGGCAATGACTGCTTTTGTTTGTTTTGCAGCTTCTATTGCTGCATTGAAGCGACTTTCCCCTTCGGCATGGCTATCGACACCGTGTGCGCTGGTTTTTGCAGTGAAGGCGATAATTTCCGAAGCATTGCCTCTTATCACTTTCGGGGACAATTCAAGAAGATGTTTTGTGGCATTTCTCCTGAAGGACGTTGCAAAATGAGCTACGGGGTCGAACACAACAGGCTTACCCAGTACTTTTGCGCGTTTCATAACCAGTCGTATGCCGGCATATTTTTCACGTGTCAATGTGCCGATATTTGTGGTTATCGCATCAGCGTTATCCACAAATTCGGCCGCTTCGTCAGGTGAAAATGACATGACCGGAGAGGCACCCAATGCGTTAAGTACATTAGCGCAGAAGTTCATTGCCACTTCATTGGTCAGACATTGAATGAGAGGGCGTTTTGCCCTCAAATTATCAAGGCTAAGCCGCTTATCAATTTCAATGGACATTTCTAAAGATGGTTTACTTCTTTCTCTAATACCATGTAATCAAGCGGTAGTTCTGTTGTATATTTTATCTGTTCCATGGCAAAGGCAGAGGATACATCTCTGATGTCGATTTTTGCGATTAGTTTTTTGTAAAAAACATCATAGGCTGCAATGTCCGGTACCACAACACGCAGAAGATAATCGACATCTCCACTCATACGATAAAACTCAACAACTTCGGGAAATGCGTGAACAACTTCCGAAAATCTTTTTAACCATTCATGGTTATGAGCACCGGTTCTTACTGATACAAACACCGTGACCCGCGTATTGACCTTCTCTGGCGAAAGGATAGCAACACGGCGCTGAATAACGCCATCTTCTTCCAATTTCTGAATGCGCCGCCAACAAGGTGTTGTCGAAAGGCCCACTTTTTTTGCGATATCAGCGACCGCAAGTGTTGCGTCCTCCTGCAAAAGACGAAGAATTTTCCTATCAAGACGATCCATTGTGATATCCAAAAAAATTAATACATTGAGCATCAAGCACTTTATATAAAAAACAAAACCTTTTTAATAGTAGTAAATAAAATTATTCTACAATTTATCATATGTAACTTACGACCAGTTTTTTGAGTGTTGGTAGTAATTCACTTTCGAACCAAGGATTGTTTTTTATCCAATGAGTATTTCGCCACGAAGGGTGGGGAAGAGGAAGAACGTGATACCCTTTAGCTTGTTGAATTGTTAGAATATTTTTCCAATCTTTTACGGTTTCCGTTACAGATTTTTTATCGAGATTGTGAATGTGATATTTTTGGGCATAACCGCCAATGGCGATAACAAGTTCGATTTGTGGCATTGCCGCAAAAATCCGGTCATGCCAAGTCAAACGACATTCTTTGCGGGGAGGCAGATCGCTTTTCGTTTTGCTGTAACCGGGAAAACAGAATCCCATGGGGATAATGGCGAATTTGCTTTTATCATAAAAGCATTCGCGATTAACCCCAAGCCATTCACGCAAACGCTCGCCGGAGGGATCATTAAAGGGTATGCCCGTGTTATGGACACGCATTCCGGGCGCCTGACCGGCTATCACAATGCGGGCAGTTGACGAGAGATAGGCCACAGGACGAGGCTCGTGCGGCAGACGTGGCATGAATAACGGCTTGTCATAACATATCCGGCAAGCTGCTATTTCTCTGTCGAGTTTTTCTATTTCGTTTAAATTTGCTTTGCTTGATCTGTTCATCATGAAACCAATATATCCGGTCCAAATAGTCCTGCAACGGTCTATTAGATATGTGGTTTGAAAGAACTTCATTGAAGTTTCTTAAATGCAATCGGAAAGCATGAGCGCTCTACGTTCCGTTCTAGAGATAAAAGACAGAAGGGATTTTTGGGTAGAGCCGATGAAACAGCTCGGGTCCAAGAAAGATCTGAAATTTTAAGAAAAATTTGTTAAAAAAGTCGAAAGGCTTAAGCCTCTGCGAGAAAAAGTCGGGAGGCGAAAACGCGCATGCGGAATTGCGGTACATATAATTCGTTCATTCGTCTATCAAGAAAGGTTAGAGGCAATATTGTCGATATGGCAGAAGCTTTTCCCAACTCTACTATTTGTCCAAATAAACTAACCTTTAATAAAGCGTCTATCTGTTAGAAACGGAAAATCATAAATCGGAATTGTAACAGTCAGTATGCGGTTTTCTTTAAAACAAATGTCATTCACACGGGGTGCAAAAATTACGTTCATTCAAGACAATAACGACACCATGCGCAGTTAAGGGAAAACGACGAAGATAGGAAGCCTACGCCTAAAATCGGGAGGAGCCGCCAAATATTTTAAAAATCAAGAACGAACTTTGCGAGATTCACGTGACCAATAGACTTTCTGTTTGAAGGGAAAGTTTCCATAAAACGAGCGGATTTGTCTGATCAATATTTACACGACAATCGACAAATACCGGCAAAGCCAAATTCGGTAAAGATTGAGAAAAACACGTGTCGGTTAATTAAAATCAGCGTGGATGAGCACGGCGCCATGTGTGTGGCCATTCGAAAGTGCTTGACCAGATACCAAGCTTTTGTTTTCGCGCATCCGCTTCTTCTTGTTTATAGTCGTAATAGCTAACCGCCCAGCCATCTTTTACCATTTCACGATTGAGCTCACGGTCTCCCGAATAGCATTTCGCCAATAAGCGGTCGTATTTATCTGTTTTCGTCGATGTACAACTTATTTCATTTCCGTTTATCAAGCTTTCAAGATGCTGTTTGGCCAATTCACCACAGGGGTAAGAGGCACCATCTTTATTACAAAATTGGTGGAGTTCGGGCGCATCAATCCCTAAAAGCCGGACTTTAATGCCTTGGAGATGCAACGAATCGCCGTCCGAGAGCCGCGGAATGCCATGAACGATTTTGACTTCTTCGGGGGCGAAAGACTGGTCTTCATCGACAGAAGTCTTTTTGACGCCCGAAAAATAGAGATAGAGTGCCGTGGCCACAACAACCACTGCCACAACAATATCCAATAGGTTGATATTTCTGCGGATCATAGGTCTATTATTCAAGTCCTCAGCAAGATGAACCGACCAAGGCGATTTAATCTTTAGCTGATTGGAATCATGACATGTTTTTTATATCCGGGGCGTGTTTGTAATTTTTGGTACCAGGATTCGACATGGGCAAACTTGTTTTTACGCGGCAAATCCATCTCATAATAATAATAAACAAAAACGCCGGGGATGATGTCACCGATCCCCAAATTCTCTCCTGAAAGGAAAGGCTGCTTTTTCAGCTCGCCATCCATAATCGCAAGTCCTTTTTCGAACTTGTCTACAGCCTCGACAACTTTTCGGGAGTCACGCTTTTCGGGAGCAAGGCGAACAACATTCATCAAGAGATCTACAAATGGCGTAAACAATGTCCCCATTGTCCAATCCATCCATTTTTCGGCAGCTGCACGTTTCCCGCAGTCTTCGATCCACAATACCCCTTTGCCATAACGAGCGGCAAGGTAGCGCACAATTGTGTTGGATTCCCAAAGAACCAGGTCGTCATCCTTGATTGTGGGAACCAATCCATTCGGATTAAGTGCTAAAAACTCCGGTGTATCCAATCCACCATATGCGCCGCCAGCTTTGATATATTGATAATCGAGCCCGACTTCTTCGAGAGTCCAAAGAACTTTTTTTACATTGCTAGACGTAGGGCGCCCCCAAAGTACGAGCATTCTATGCCTCTTGCTTTTGTTCCAGTTTCATATGTTTAACAATAAAATCGGCAATTGCTGCTACATCATCAATATTGAAATAAGGCAAATGCTTTTCCGCTACAGGCTCATCCGATGCAATAGCGACAATATGCGGGTCCGATTTATTGAGAGGTTCGCCAATTTTGCCACCTTTGCGGCGAACTTCGAGCTTATCATGCTTATCACGTTTATATCCTTCGACTATAACGAGATCGCAGGGTGATAAAAGGTCCAGAATGGTAGAAAGTGGCGTTTCTTCTTCTGTTTTGTTTTCGTGGATAAGTGCAAAACGACGCGATGATACGACCGCAACCTCTTGAGCGCCGGATTTGCGATGACGCCATGAATCTGTATTTTCATGATCAATATCAAAATCATGATGAGCGTGTTTAACCGTGGAAATTTTGTAGCCGCGTGAAGTCAATTCTTCAACAAGGCGCACCACCATGGTGGTTTTTCCATTGTTTTTCCAGCCGGTTACACCGAAAACTTTAAGATTGTTTTTCATCTTTTATCCCGAAATTTTCCTGTAGATATTGATAATCCTCAGGCGTGTTAACGTTAAAGAATGCACCTTCGCTATAAACATTGTCAAACCGCACTATAGACACATTGTGAGCAAAAGCGAATGAGCGGATGCTTTTGTTTTCGGAACCTATCAAAAAATTGAAAAGGTCGGATTTAAGCTTTGTTGCCCACAGGGCAAAAGTCGGTTGCAACCCCGATGGTGTGGAGGCAATCCTCAGACAAGTCGTAGTGTCGATTGCCGAAGTCATTTTAACAAAAAATTCATCCGGTATAATCGGGCAATCAACCGGCATTGTAAGTACAAATTGGTAGTTATTTGTAGAAGCATATTGAAGTCCGGCATATATACCCGCTAGCGGACCTGCATATTTAACTTCGGGTGGATCGGGAAGAACAGGTATGTCAATGTCGGTGTTTACTCGGGTATTGGAGCTTATTGCGACGGGAAAATGGTGCTTTACCAATATCTCACGCTGATTTTCCGCAAGGGTCTTCCCGCCAAATTTTAAACCTGCTTTATCCTGTCCCATTCGGGAGGAATGACCACCAGCCAATATCAAACCCAAAATTCTCATTGATTTAACTCTGCGTCCTCGTTCCTATCACATTGTGATAAACACCTGACAAAACACTCTATGGCCTTTTTGATCCAATGCATTGCTTCATTCGGACATTTCGACTGCAGGATAGGAAGCATTAAATTGTCGACAGATTTTAATGGATGCATTCTTCAAAGTCGACAGAAATGCCATAACAAGTTTTTGTTTTCTTTTATTCCTGTTTGAAGACCACCTCGCTGCAAAAGCATAAAAATTACTCTAACATACTGGAAAGGTTAGAAAAAATCGACGATTAACGCATTCGGAGACAGGGGAATGAAATATTCCGGAAGGTTTCGTGAGAGGAGAAGTGATTTCTTATCCAATATGCTGCTTCAATTCGCGACATTTTTTTTGACGTGTCGTGACAAAGGCGAAGCTCGATAGAAATCCTGCAGCCTTTTAAGGAGGATCAAAAAATTGTCGGAAGGCAATAACAATTGGCAGGGAGCATTTCAGGTTTAACAGCTTGGTTACGAAAATCTTGTAAAAGGTTGCTGTAATTTCTCGGAAAAGCTGGACAATGTTGAAAAAACCAATCTCTCGCCTTGTTTTTACATTTTTCGCCGGTTCTGTACTTTATGCTTCGCCTCTTTGCGTGGAACAAGCTTTCGCCATCAACAATCTGATGGAATTGTTCAGCAAAAAATCGAAGCCTGCACCGGTGTATGAAGCACCGGTGGACGGAAACAACCAGCTCAAGGTGCAAGACCCTTCATTGTCTGACAAGTCGCAAAATAAAGCGATCAAGAAGCCGAATATCGAACAAATCAAGCGTGCAACTATCGCTAGTCCCAAGCCATTTGATTATAAGCCTGAACGTATCGTGCCAATCAAATTTCCGGCGATCGATCTTATCGAGACGAATTCGACCGTAAAATCATCTTCTCCCTTCAACCTGCCATTATCTGCCCGCTATAATGTTATACTGGAAGGCGGCGCTTCAAAAGACGAACAAGCGACAACAGAGTTTCGTTTAGCCGATTTGTCCGTTGTTGATGCTGAGGCGGAACAGTCGATAGCCGGGATAGTCATTCACTATTACGAACAAAATCCGAAACTTTTATGGTCGCAAGACGGGGAAGTTGTTACAAAAGCAAAAGATATTTTGCGTTTTTTTAGCCATCTAGATGACGACGGCTTGGAACCACAAGATTATATAGTGAAAATGCCGGATGAAAATCTATTCGGTGAAGAACGACAGCGTGCGCTCGCCAATTTTGATGTCACTTTGACAAGCCGGATTTTGCGCTACATTCAAGACGCTTCAAACGGAAGGATTATTGCCGACCGCTTGTCTCCTTTTCATGATTTACCACGAAAAGAGATAGACTTTGCCGGTGAGTTAAACCGGATTGCTAAGAGCGAAAACACGATTGCGATTTTAAAATCCTATCTTCCACAATCTGACTATTACCTAACATTGAAGAAAGCTTTGGCAGAACTTCCCGAAGCCCGTCATAATGATAATATTAAAATTGCAGCCCAAACCGTAATCAAACCGGGCGAAACGAATGACAATTTGCCCAAATTTACAGCGCTCCTTTTAAGTCGGGCGCCATCAGGCTATCTCAGTGAGCATAAAGCGATACTGCAAAATCTCAATGGTGAGAAAAATTATAACGGCCAATTGGTTGATGCTGTCAAAGATTATCAAAAATTCGTCAATAAAACGGCCGATGGTATTATCGGGCCTTCAACCATCGCAACATTGGTAAATAATAATGTTGATGTGAAGCGACAAAAAATCATTAATTCAATGGAACGCCTCAGGTGGCTTCCGCATGATTTTGGTTCACGTTATGTATTGATCAATCAGGCAGCATACAGAGCGCAATATGTCGAGAATAACGAAATCAGGCTCGACATGAAGGTTGTTGTGGGGAGCCCACAAAGACAAACTTATTTTTTCTATGACCGGATAAGGCTTGTTACTTTTAATCCTTCTTGGGGTGTTCCAAATTCTATTGTCGTAAATGAAATGTTGCCTCGTATCCTGCAGGATTCGGGTTACCTCCAGCGCAATAATTACCAGCTTTATGACAGCACCGGCAAACCGGTTTCGGCGTCTGCGGTCAACTGGCAAAAAGTTGCTTCAAACGGCCGTGGAATCAGTATTCGCCAAACGCCGGGGAAAACAAATGCCTTGGGCGAACTCAAGATACTTTTTCCCAACAAACATGATATCTATCTGCATGATACCCCCAATAAAGCGGCATTTTCACGTGATATGCGCGCGCTCAGTCATGGTTGTGTGCGGCTTGAATATCCTCGTGAAATGGCGGCAGCGGTGCTGGGCAAAAATGTTGATGATTTGAAACCTTATTTTGCAAAAGGTGAAAGAAGCGTATCGCTCGGTCAACCGGTTCCGGTCTATCTTACTTATTTTACCGCCTGGCCTGATCTTAAAACCGGTAGGATCAACTATTATGATGATGTTTATAGCCGCGACGCGTTGATGGCCGGAGCAACAGAAAAAACCGATTCCGTCAGACAGCAAAATATGTAAAACCGGAATAGCGAGACAAAACATTCGGCGATCATTTCATGAAAGAGGTGATCCGGACTTGTTTTCTGAGGATAGAGTTGCAGATGGCAGCTATCTTCAAAAAATTCCACGATCTCGTTGTTAATCGAGCGGCATTGGCTGTCAGCTTGTCGGTATTGTTTTGTGAATTCCCGTCTTGATGACAAGATCAGTGGGCCTTCCGGTAAATTTGGCTCGACAGTGGCCGTTCAAATTGTGCCATCACCTGAAGATAAGCAAATACATGCGGACAAGCAGAAACAGTTCAGCTCTTTAAAATATTGATGATAATATCAATAGTGCTCCGACAGTTTTAAAACAATTATGCCTTTTGTCGTGTGAAAAGGGCTCTGTAAAAAATTGATGTTATGGAATGATGTCCATTCCAATTGTAGTCAACTATTTCCATGAAAAGAATTGGGAAGTTTACGAAAGTGATTGGAGCGTTCTACCGATAAAAGAGCGGGCAAGGTTTTGAATGTGCACAATCGCAGTCATTGATCAGCTGGATAATCAAATCGTCAATTATTGATAAAAGGTGTGGGCAAATCGATAAAAAGGTGAGGAAAATTACCAAAATAATAAAGGCAATTTGGCTTGTTGATTAGAAATCGGCTAATTTTGTCCTGATAATTAAAAATCAGCTAATAAAAAAACCGCTTTTCCGCAGAAAAGCGGCTCTTTCAATTGAAAAAAATCAATTACTTGATTTTTGTTTCTTTGAACTCGACATGCTTTTTTGCAATCGGGTCATATTTACGTTTTGTCATTTTTTCTGTCATTGTGCGGCTATTTTTCTTTGTAACATAGAAAAAACCGGTATCTGCAGTCGACAAAAGCTTGATTTTAATGGATGCTGCTTTAGCCATAATAAGGATCCTGTTCCTAAAAATAAAACGACCACCTTTAAACCGGATATATCGTTCCGGTTCACGTGGATTTTGCCGCGACACTAAGGATGTTGTACAAAAAGTCAAGAGCGGATTAGCTTTAACACAACTCTTGAGACCACTAAAATGATATAAAGTCCGAAAAATGTGGCCATTGTGTTCGAAAAACCGAAAGGTGGAAACAGATCCATCGCTTTTCCGATTGCCGTTGGTCCGACAAGCATTCCGATGCCATAGCAAAAAATAAAGGCTGAATTGGCTGCAGCAAGTTCGAATCCCTTGAGACGTGCTCCAAGTTGCGCCAGACCTATTGTATAGAGGCCAGCCGAAACTCCTCCCAAAATAAAAAGATCAAGAATAAGCAGCCATTTGACCTCTGCAATCCAGGGAATCAATATTGTCCCGATCAAGCCAATGATTGCACAGCCCATCAAGGGATAGCGTCTGTCCGTAACAAAATCGCTTATAATACCTATCGGAATAAGCAGGAGAACATTTCCCAACGCAAGTATGGACATGAATTTGGCAGCTTCACCCTCGCTATAGCCGAGATTCAGACTGAAGGGGGTAATAAGCGTCAATGCGCCCATTTGTATTGCACCGTAAACCAGTACGGCCATAGTTGAACTTGGCACAGCAAAAATATAGCGGATAAAAGCAACGTGGTCGCTATCTTTGAATGTCGGGCTTAAGTTCCAGGCAATAACAATTGGAATTGCTGCCAGAGCAATCAGAATACAGGCCGTACCGAATGGAGTAAAACCCTGACTTCCTACATGGGCAAGAAGGGTAGGGCCAATAGTAAAACCTAGCCCGAGTGTAATCGCATATATCGCAAGAATCGTGCCGCGTTTAGCTGGAGGAGCCGAGCTGTTTACCCAAAATTCGGAAAGGATAAACATCACCGTAATGGCAAAATGTAAGGTGAAGCGCAAAACGAACCAGATAAAAATCGATTCGAAATAATAAAATCCTAAAAAGCTTGCACATCCGACGCACATCATCGTCAATATGGAACGTGCAACACCGAGTTTTTTAGCAATTCGTGCTGTAAAAACGGCAGCAATAATTGTTGCGATTCCGCCCACAGTTCCGCTGTAACCTATCACGCTACTGGAAAAACCACGGGCAGCCATGAGAATAGAAATAAGTTGGGTCCCGAGCCCCAATGCCATACCCACTGCACCAATCGTTGCAGTGGCGGCAAATATTGCGCGCCATGGCTTCAAATTCTGTGAGGGATGATCAGGCTGCATGATAGAATAACTGGTTATCTCTTATAATAATCGGGAAAAGGAAAGCGTTATCTTTCAAAATCGCTTGGGATGCTAGAATAAGGCTGATCAATCCTTCTTTGTTTTTTATGCGTTTCTTTGCATAATTATAGTTACGGTCAAATTTACCTATTCTGTTTGTTCAAGTCAATTTTCGGGATGTTTGATAATTATTTGTTGCCGCAATGATCACGCTCTAATCTTTGTTAATTGACTTGATAATTTCGGTTCATTAACAAAACCGAAAATCACTGAACAAACCCCTTATTGGTTTACGTTCGGCTTTTTCGTGCTGAACGGTTAAAACGGCGTGCACCTGTTTTGGTTTTATGATGAGATACGGGCGAAAACGCCATTGGTCTTGGAGAGCTCAACATCTCGAAGCGTAACGCGCCGGCAATTGGCTGGGCTTCGACAAGACGCACATGGACGCTGTCACCCAATTGGTAGCCTTTATGGCTCTTTTGGCCGATCAAAGCGTGTCTGGCTTCATCAAAAATATAATAGTCTGTTGCCAGAGTTGAAATGGGCGTGAAGCCGTCGGCCCCGAGGCGGTCAAGCGATATGAATAAACCGGATTTTGTTACACCGGCGATACGACCTGTAAATTCAGCTCCTATCTTATCGGCAAGAAAGTGAGCAACAAGGCGATCTATCGTTTCCCGTTCTGCGGCCATTGCACGGCGTTCGGTGAGAGAAATTGCAACAGCAATTTCATCAAGATTTTTTTCTTCTTCATCCGTTAAACCATCATTGCCGAACTTCAATGAACGGATCAACGCGCGGTGGACAGTCAAGTCCGCATAACGGCGAATGGGAGACGTAAAATGTGCATAATTACGTAAATTGAGCCCGAAATGACCTATGTTTTCGGGAGCATATTCCGCTTGCGATTGTGTACGCAAAACCACTTGATTGACGAGCTCTTGCTGGTCTGTATCTTTTACACGCTCGAGGATTTTGTTGAAGCGTTCGGGTGTCAGTTCGGCGCTTCGAGAGAGCGATAAACCAAGCGAATGCAAAAATTCGCGCAATCCTTCCTGTTTTGCAAGCGAAGGCTGGTCGTGAATACGATAAATCAGAGGCTGGTGCTTAGATTTGAGAGTTTCGGCGGCCGAGACATTGGCTTGAATCATAAATTCTTCAATAAGCTTATGGGCATCAAGCCGCGGCGGGACAACGACATCTTTGATGCGGCCGCTTTCGTCAAGAATAATTTTCCGTTCAGGAAGATCAAGCTCTAGCGGCTGTCGTTTGTCGCGCGCCTTTTTTAATGCATCATAGGCTGCCCAAAGAGGCTTTAAAACATTTTCAACTATCGGAGACGTCTTTTCATCCGGCTTTCCGTCTATCGCTTTTTGTGTCTGCACATAAGAGAGTTTTGCGGCAGAACGCATCATGACGCGGTGAAAACTATGGTTTCGTTTTTTCCCCTGATCATCAAAAATCATTCGCACCGCGATAGCCGGACGGTCTTCTCCTTCTCGCAACGAACATAGATTGTTGGAAATGCGTTCCGGCAACATCGGCACAACGCGATCGGGAAAATAAACCGAATTGCCGCGTTTCAGTGCTTCTTTATCAAGTGCACTATCGGGCCGGACATAATAACCGACATCGGCAATCGCTACTACGACAATAAAACCACCTTTATTGTCCTCGCTAGTATCTATTTCGGCGTAAACCGCATCATCGTGATCTTTTGCGTCTTCCGGATCAATAGTGACGAGCGGAAGATCGCGCCAATCTTCACGATTGTCCATCGTAGCGGGTTTTGCAGCTTCTGCCTCTGCAAGTACACGTTCAGGGAAAACATAAGGGATATCATGCGAGATGATCGCAATCATTGACAAAGCTTTTTCGCTATCGATACTGCCCAGAATTGCTGTTACTTTTCCGCGCTTTAAACCGTAATGCTTGTCCCGTCCGATTTCGACCTCCACGAGGTCACCGGATTTTGCTTCACTATCCGGCGGCAAATCGACAGCAATTTCGGAAGCTTTCCGGTCGATCGGCTCCAAACGCCATTTACCTTTGCCAATATCACGAAGAACTCCCATTGTCGTGAGTTCCTGTTTATCGATTTTTTTGATTGCGCGAGCGGTATAAGCAGGACCATCTTTTCTTTTGTTACGAAAAATCTTGGCTAGGACTCTATCTCCTACACCAATAGCCGGTCCTTTCGTATGTTTTGCCGGATGGAGCGAGACAATGGGCGCATCTTCGCCATCCCAGTCGCTCGGAAAGGCAATAAAACCGCCGTCGCGATCGCGACCTTTAATATCGATAAGTGTAACAGGCGGCAAAGTGTGTTTGGGAACTAATTTATTACGCTGTTTGGCAACAACACCTTCGGCCTTGAGTTCGCGCAGAAGATCTTTTAGCCAAATTCGCGCATCCCCCTTGAGGTTGAAAGCTTTGGCAAGTTCCCGCTTTCCTGACAAATTCGGGTTTTCCCGAATGAAAGAGAGAATATCGTCCTTTGTAGGGAGATGGGAACTTTTCCGGTTAACGTCGGGATGTTGTTTCATAGCTTGTTTTCCATCCCGCCGTTTGACGGGTTATTCACCTTTTTTGGAAGTTGTCTTTTTGCTTGCTTCAGTTTTTGCTGTCGTTTTTTTTGCGGCAGTCTTTTTTGTGGCAGTCTTTTTTGACGTTCCGGCTTTTGCTTGTGACTTCTTTACAGCACCTTTACGGCCATTTTTGGGAGAAGCTGCTTTTTGTGCAATCAGTTCCAAAGCTTCAGCCAAGGTCACAGATGCCGGATCTTTGCCTTTTGGTAACGTTGCATTGATTTTTCCCCAATTGACATAAGGTCCATAGCGCCCGTCACGTACAGTTACCTCTCCACCTTCCGGATGTTCTCCAAGTGTTGCCAGAGCTTTAGGTGTGGAACCCCGGCGAGAGCCACCGCGCGCCTGTTTTTCCGCCAGAACAGTAACAGCGCGATTGATGCCGATGTCAAACACTTCTTCAGGTGTTTCAAGGTTGGCATATTGCCCGTCACAGGAGACGTAAGGCCCATATCGCCCAATTGCTGCAATAATCGGCTTACCATTTTCGGGGTGGATACCAACTTCTCTTGGCAAGGATAACAGTGCCAGAGCTTTTTCCAGATTGACTTCGTTCGGTGTCCAGCTTTTTGGCAGACCGGCGCGTTTCAATTCCTCGCCATGTTTACACTCAACATAGGGGCCGAAACGACCGGTTTTAAGTGTCACATCTTCGCCGGTATCAGGATCTTTTCCAAGTATCGTTGGTCCATCGATTTGCGCGTTTTCGCCGTTGGAAGTGTCGTCACTCCCCAATTGCCTTGTATATTTGCATTCGGGATAATTCGAGCAGCCGACAAATGCACCGTAACGACCGAGTTTGAGTGACAAGCGACCTTCATGGCAAAGCGGACAGGAGCGTGGATCACTGCCATCTTCCCGGGGCGGAAATGCAAGTGGAGCAAGTGCATCATTCAATACATCAAGGACATTGCTTACCCGCAATTCTTTAATGTCGGCGACCGAGGCATTAAAAGCGTCCCAAAATTCGCGCAAAACGTCTTTCCATGAAAGTTTGCCATCGGAAATCAGATCCAGCTTTTCTTCAAGATCGGCAGTGAAATCATATTCTACATAACGATTGAAGAAATTTTCAAGGAAGGCTGTAACAATACGCCCTTTGGCTTGCGGAATAAGTTTACGTTTTTCAATCGTGACATAATCACGGTCGCGCAATGTTCCGAGCGTAGACGCGTATGTCGACGGACGACCAATTCCCAGTTCTTCCAACTTTTTAATAAGCGTTGCTTCGGTGTAGCGGGCAGGGGGCTCGGTTGTGTGTTTCAGAGATTCAATGGAAACTTTTTTCAGCTTTTCGTCTGCTGCCATTTCCGGAAGTCGTACGGAATCGTCCCCATCAGCCGCGTCATCGTCTTTTTGATCAAGATAAGCGGCGATGAAACCGTCGAATTTTATCACAGACCCAACGGCTCTCAAATTTGCACGATCAGAACCTTTGATAGCTTCGATTTCGACAGTTGTCCTTTCGATATCGGCGGGCTTCATCTGGCTTGCAATAGCTCTTTTCCAGACGAGTTCATAAAGCTTGAATTGATCGTTATCGAGATATTTCCTGATATCGTCAGGTTTTCTTTTGAAATCTGTCGGGCGAATGGCTTCGTGAGCTTCTTGGGCGTTTTTCGCCTTGGTAGAATAAAAACGTGGCTTTTCGGGCACATATTTTTCGCCGAATGTGTCTTGAATTGCATTTCTTGCCGCATCAATTGCTTCCGGTGCGATTTGAACACCATCGGTACGCATATAGGTGATAAGGCCGGTTGTCTCTCCGCCTATATCAATTCCTTCATAGAGCTTTTGGGCAATCTGCATTGTGCGTGAAGCTGAAAAACCAAGCTTCGAGGAAGCAGCTTGTTGCAATGTTGACGTTGTAAAAGGAGGAACCGGATTACGCTTGGTCGGCTTTGATTCGACACTTGTGGTGCGATAATCGGCGCCATCCAGCATGCTGCGAATGGTTTCAGCTTGTTGTTCGGTCTTTATATCAAGTTTCGCGAGCTTTTTCTGGTTGAATGCAGTTAATCTTGCCATGAAACTTTCATCAGCTTGAGTGGCTAGTTTAGCTTCTATTGACCAATACTCTTCGCGCTTGAAGTGTTCAATTTCCGACTCACGGTCGCAAACAAGACGCAATGCAACAGACTGTACACGACCGGCAGAACGCGCTCCCGGCAGTTTTCGCCAAAGCACAGGCGATAACGTGAAACCTACGAGATAATCAAGCGCACGTCTTGCCATATATGCATCAACCAGCGGAATATCTATATCACGCGGGTGCTTCATTGCCTCCAAAATGGCATGTTTTGTAATGGCGTTAAAGACGACCCGTTTAACGGGTTTGCCCTTTAATAACTTTTTATGCTGCAAAACATCAAGAACATGCCAGGAAATGGCCTCACCTTCGCGGTCAGGGTCGGTTGCCAGAATAAGACCATCGGCGTCTTTCAAAGCTTTCGATATTTCAGCGAGACGTTTTGCACCGGTAGAGCTGGTGTCCCACTTCATCGCAAAATCCTGATCCGGCAATACCGACCCGTCTTTTGCCGGTAGATCACGCACATGCCCGAAAGACGCCAGCACTTTATAATCGGGTCCTAGATATTTATTGATCGTTTTAGCTTTTGCCGGTGATTCGACTACGACAACATCCATAATGATATCCGTTTCCCTGAACCAATGATTTTTATCCCCTCTCAATTGACCGGCTTGATAGCTTTGGTCAAGGCTAAATGAAAAAAAAACGTATATGCAACTAATGATTGCACTATGAAAAAGTACACGTTATTATAATAAATCTCACTAACAATCATTAAAAATGACGCGTTGACCATGAAAATTTTTACGTTGGCTCCAGATCAATAAAACATAAGGAGAATTAACGTAACGAGGAGAAGTTACATGTCTATAGAACGCTTGAAAATCATAGGCTATATAACTGATATGTCTAAACAAATGAACGAGATGGCAATAAATGTCGATTCGCCGTTTTTGGCATTTTTGTTGGACATGGTCGCCAAAGAAGGACAAAATATTCTAAAAAATAGCGAGTCTAGTCAGAAAAATCAGTGACAGCAATTGAAACCATGCCGCCACTGTGGCGGACAAGTTTTCCCGCCAGATCCAATTCGACCAGAATGAGATAGATTTGGTCAATCGGGACTTCGGATGCAAGGCTGAGCGTCTCCAGGTCAATCGGTGCTGTAGAAAGAGCATTTAACACAGCGTCACGGTCTTTATCTATTCTGTCAATTGCATTTTTATATAAAACCGGTGTTTGTGGAAGCTCTGTATAGTTTTCGTCGGTATCACCGAATATCGCTAATTGCCTATTATCTTGTGATGGAGATAAAGGTGTGAGTGTTTCTGTGATGTCTTCCGGACGGGTGACAAGCAGTGCACCTTCTTTAATGAGATTATTTGTGCCCTGTGCACGTGGATCTAACGGAGAACCCGGTATTGCAAAAACGATGCGCCCCATTTCCGCAGCCAATCGGGCAGTAATCAGGGAGCCTGAACGGGTTGCTGCTTCACATACCAGAAGTCCAAGTGACATTCCGGCAATAATTCTGTTGCGTCGGGGAAAATCCTGAGCTCTGGGTTGAGTTCCAATGGGCATTTCGCTGACGATCGCCCCGCCTTTATCCAATATGGTGAAATACAACTCTTTATTTTCCGGCGGATATATATGGTCAATTCCACCGGCCATCACTGCAATTGTTCCGGTATCAATGCTCGCATAATGAGCGGCTGTATCAATTCCACGGGCTAAACCGGAAATTGTTGTGAAACCCGTTTTCCCCAACTGATTGGCAAACAGTGTTGTCAGTTTTTTCCCGCCGGCCGATGCATTTCGCGAGCCTACGATACCCACAGAGGGAGAAAAAAAACGATCACAATTTCCTTTTACCAAAATGAGAGGGGGAGGTGCTTCGATTGCCCGCAAATAGGGAGGATAATCGGGCTCACCCAAGCCGATAAAACGTGCGCCGATTTTTTCCGAAAGTTCGAGTTCGCGCTCTGCATCTTCACGACTGGCGATCCTGATAGGCTTTCCTCTGCCCCCTTTGGAACTCAGTTCCGGAAGTGCAATAAGGGCTTCACCTGCCGAACCGAAATGTTCGATAAGATCAATGAACGTAACAGCTCCCACATTTTCACTGCGTATCAATTGTAGCCAATGGAGGCGCTGCATATCGGTGAGGGGAATCCCTTTACGTTTTTCCATCTGAATTGCAACTTCCCGCTATATTTTTCCTGCTATGTTTTTTTAGAACCGATTTTGCTTTCTGTCCCAGTCATTAAACGTCGTATATTGGTATGATGTTTCAAAATAACGATTAAACTCATTACCGAAAGAACAATAGCAAAGAGTTTCTGGGATGGGGTATCCATGAAAAGTATGATGAAAACCGGAACAAGAATGACTGCAAAAAGCGCAGAAAGTGAAGAATAACGGGTAATAAATGCGGTAAGCAGCCAAACACAGATAAACACCAGTGCAGCGGGTGGAAAAAATCCCAGACAAACGCCGAGATAGGTTGCAACACCTTTACCACCCTTGAATTTGAGCCAGATCGGATAGATATGACCTATAAAGGCTGCAAAACCACCCAAAGCAACAACGACAATATTGTTATAATCCAATGACGATAAGAAAGCGGCAATATAAACCGCAAGAGTGCCTTTAAACATGTCGCATAAAAGCGTCAGCAGTGCGATTTTCTTGTTACCGGTGCGTAAAACATTCGTAGCACCAATATTACCCGAACCGATTTTACGGACATCTCCAAGGCCGGCCAATCGGGTGAATAGCAGTCCGAAGGGAATAGAGCCGACGAGATAGCATATAATCAATGTCAACCATGAGACCATTTTGGGAGATAAACCGATGTCGGCCATGGAGTTACCCTTTTTTAGTTTTGCCGTTCAATTCAAGAGTTCTGATATTGGTATACCATTTTTCCCGACACGTAGGTTTTTAGCACATGTCCTTGAAAACGTGCATTCTCGAACGGGGTATTTTTTGAACGAGAATGCAGCATATCAAGAGTTAAAACCCAAGGGTCGTCGAGATCAACCAATATGAAATCGGCAGCTTTTCCGGGTTTTAGACTGCCCGCGTCGATTTCCAGAATCTTTGCCGGATTGGTAGAGAGCAAAGCGGCAATTTTTATAAGTGATAACGATTGATCGTGATAGAGTCGCAAAGCGGCAGCAAGTAACGTCTCCATACCCACAGCACCGGCTTCTGCATCTTCGAAGGGTAAACGTTTTGTATCAGCACCTTGAGGATCATGGCTTGATACAATCATATCGATCGTTCCATCGCGGACAGCTTCAATCATAGCATGGCGATCATCTTCTGATCTGAGCGGCGGCGAAAGGCGGAAAAATGTCCGATATTCGCCAATGTCATTTTCATTCAATGTCAGATTATTGATTGATACTCCGGCTGTTACATTATTCAATTTCTGTTTTGCCTGACGCATGGCATCTGCCGACATTGCAGTGGACAATTCGGCTGCATGATAACGACACCCCGTCAAAGCGGCCAAACGCAAATCTCTTTCCAGCGGAATCACTTCCGCCTCTTTGGGAATACCCGCAAGGCCAAGCCAGCTTGAAAGCAGCCCTTCATTCATAACGCCTGTACCTGTCAGCCACTTGTCCTGCGTTTCGTGGATAATGAGCGCATCAAAGTCATGGGCGTAAGTCATGGCACGCCTGAGAACCAAAGAATTTTCGATTGTTTGATGACCGTCGGTAAAAGCGATGGCGCCGGATTCTTTTAAAAGACCGAATTCGGTCATTTCCTGACCGGCCAGTTGCTTTGTAATTGCCGCCGAAGGATAAACATGAACACAGGCATTATCGCGAGCGGTCTGTTTTACAAATTCGACAAGCGCTACGTCGTCAATGACCGGATGGGTGTCTGGCATCATAACAAAAGACGTAACGCCGCCCGCAGCCGCGGAATTGCTTGCCGAGCGGATCGTCTCGCGATGTTCGTTCCCGGGTTCGCCTACGTAAACGCGGGCATCAACCAGTCCTGGCAGGATTGCCTTTCCTTGGGCATCAAAAACCTCTGCCCCTTCAGGCGTTCCCTGATTTTGAGCATTAGCACCACAAGCTTTTATAATACCATCAACGACGATGAGCGTTCCTATTTCGTCTTTGTCACATGACGGATCAACGATACGGGCATTTTGGTAAACGATCGACTGCGTCATTGATTTTCTCCTTCGCTGCGACGCGGATCCAAAAGAGCCTCGATAACAGCCATTCTGACAGCAACTCCCATTTCAACTTGTGTGTGGATAACACTTTGCGGACCATCAGCAATGTCGGATGCAATTTCTACTCCCCGATTAATCGGTCCGGGATGCATAACAATACAATCTTTTTTTGCCAGTCCGAGTTTTTGTTTATCAAGCCCGAAAAAGCGGAAATATTCTCTAACGGAAGGAATAAACGCCCCCGACATGCGTTCGCGCTGCAGACGAAGCATCATAACAACATCTGCATCTTTTATGCCCTCCTGCATGTTTGTAAAAACATCCACACTCATATTGTCTATTTCATTGGGAAGAAGCGTTGTGGGGGCAACAGCACGCACACGAGCTCCTAGTGCATTGAGACTGAGGATATTGGAGCGGGCCACACGCGAATGCAAAATGTCGCCACAGATAGCCACAGTCAAACCATCGATTCGTCCTTTCGCACGCCGGATTGTCAAAGCGTCAAGCAACGCCTGTGTGGGGTGTTCATGGGCGCCGTCACCGGCATTGACTACCGAGCAACTCACTTTCTGTGCAAGCAATGCGGCCGCACCGCCGGATTTGTGCCGAATGACGAGAATATCGGGATGCATGGCATTTAACGTCATTGCTGTATCAATAAGCGTTTCGCCCTTTTTTACCGACGAATGGCTCACCGCCATATTCATCACGTCGGCTCCGAGCCTTTTTCCTGCAAGTTCGAATGAGGATTGTGTCCGGGTCGAATTTTCAAAAAAAAGATTAATTTGTGTTCGCCCGCGCATGGACGTTTTTTTCTTGTCAAGTTGTCGCGATATTGCGACATTGGCATCAGCACGGTCGATCAATGTTGTCAGGTCGTGCGCAGTCAGGCCTTTAATGCCTAAAAGATGCCGGTGGGGAAAAATGGGGAAAGATGTTGTTTGTGTCATGATGAAAATTTCCTGAAGAAACTGACTGACACTACAACAAGGCTTGCTTTTTATGCAATGTCTGATTTAACCGCACGAGAACTAAATGTGTTTATATGGTTTGATCTATATATTTGACTTGAAATGAAATTCGGGAAAAAATTGTGAGCACTTTGCCTAATCAGAATATGATGCGAAAAAATGCGTTCTTGGACGATGCGGTTTTGTTCCGTTTTTCGTCGCTCTTGCCGACGCCGTTGCTCGCGGGATTCGAGGAAATCGGTGCATTTGTTGCCAGTCGTGAGGCGCAAGATCTTGCAAGGTTGGCCAATATCCATCGCCCGATATTGAGACGGGAGAACGAATGGGGTGATGGCATACAACAATTGGAAACGCATCCTGCCTATCATGCGCTGCTACGTCGCTCACGTCAGGCAGGGCTTTGTTCTTCGTTGTGGGAGAATGGACCGGCTGAAAATGGTGTTCGCTACCAATCACGAGCCATCAGACTTTTTCTGATGGCCGGTCTTGAAACCGGACACTTAAATGAAATCACATCAACAAGCGCAGGTATTTCCGCTTTAATTGGCGAATCCGATCTATTTGCCAAATGGCAAAATGCTTTATTATCACGTCAACACGATTATTCTTCTCGTCCTGTTTCCGCAAAACGGTCGGCAATACTGACTTTCGCATGTGACGATATAAAGAATAACTTGCAAAATATCCCCCATGTTTCAACGGCAACGCGTATCTCCTTCGACTCGGCGAATGGACGTGATCTTTATCGCATCGACGCAGTTAAACAGTCCGTTTTAAATCCGATGTCGGACGGCTATTTCGTAACGGCGGAAGTAGGCGGCCAGAAATGTTGCTTTTTTATTTCCCGTTTTCTCGAAAATGGCACTTTGAACGGAGATCTTTCAGTAGATTTTCTTATCCATCGCGCCGGTGAATGTTCTGCCCCCGAAGGCCAAGTTACTTTCCACGACAGCCTTGGCTGGCTCATCGGTAAAATCGGTGAAGGAGATAAGGTCATAAGAGATGTCGAAACCATGACACGTTTTGACCAGGCGGTTATTTCGGCTGGTGTACTAAGAGCGGCGCTGCAAAGTGGCATACAGTTTTTCCGGCGCTTCAATCCAAGGCAGGTTTTGCCGCCTTTGACAGAACGGGTTTTTGCCGATTTGGCACTCGATGTCGTCGCTTCGCAATGTTTGGTGATGAGGCTTGCTCGTGCTTTTGATAGTGCCGCTTCAAATAGGGCGGAAGCTGCGTTTGCTCGTATCATGACGCCGATTGTAGCAATTCATATCAACGAATTGGTCGTTCCGGTTATCGGAGAAATTATAGCGCAAATGGGTGCACAGGCATTTATGTTTGATAGCCGCTTGGCGAGAATGCTTGTGGACGCTCCAATGCGCACGATAAAAGGAAACGGCGGAAATGACATTGTGGTTGATACCATCCGTTTAGGTGAAAGGGCGCCGGGACTTTTCCAAGGGCTGCTTGACCAGATCGGCCGTGATATTGGTGCTGCCGGTCCCAAAACTGTTGAAATATTACATGCAGCAGCTCAAGTTGCCATCAGCGACATTGGTGCCGGACGGCTATTTATCGAACAAATGGCTTATGCGGGTGCTGCTGCTGCCTTGCAACAGGCAGATATGCCCCATATCACTGCCGCCTATATTGAAAGTCGCCTTGGTGGGCAATGGCGTTCGTCTTACGGTATGCTGAGTGCGCGTCATCACGCCGGACATATATTGGATACGCTTTATCCCGCCGTTTGAGTTAAACCTTTATTTTAAAGTTCGAGCCAAACTTTGAAGCCTGTCGAGTGCTCCTTGTAAAATGAACGCGGCTGCCGCAGAATCAATTCTGACGGCACGTTTTGCACGCGAAACATCCATTTCGAGAAGACCACGTTCCGCTGCCACTGTTGATAGCCGCTCATCCCAGAACACAAAAGGAATCGGCGTCAAGCTGTTCATATTATGGACAAAAGCACGCGTTGCCTGAACGCGTGGGCCACTCGTGCCATCCATGTTTTTTGGAAGGCCGATAATTGCAACGCCAATGTTTTCTTCAAGAAAAATTTCCAGAAGCTCTTGAGCGTCAATAGAGAATTTTTTGCGTTTCAAGACGGGGCGAGGGGTGGCAAGACGCCAACCGAGATCGGATACAGCGATGCCTATCGTTTTTGTCCCCAAATCAAGGCCTATAATATTTTTGTCCTTAAGACCGAGATCAGGAATTTCAGTAATATCTATAACCGACATTGAGGCTCGCCTTTATGAAATATCCCGCTTCAATAAGCAGGTACTTGGCATTTTAGGATTTTGCGTTCAATATACGTTAAAAGATGGAACTTCCAATAAAAAACAAGGGTAGTGGCATGAAAATTACATGGCTCGGGCACGCAGCTTTTCGCGTTGAAGTTGGCAAAGCAGTTATTCTTATAGATCCTTTTTTGACTGGTAATCCGGCGGCAAAAGACCTCAATATCAAAAAGGCTGTCGAAGGTGTCACCCATATAGCCCTTACCCATGGTCATAGCGATCATGTCGGAGATACAGTTGCTATTGCAAAGGAAAAAAATGTACCGGTGACAGCAAATGCCGATCTCGCTGCCTGGCTTCAATCGCAAGGTGTGAAAAACGTCGTTCCCGGTAATGCCGGCGGTACACAGGCTCATGACGGCTATAGCATTACTTTTGTCAATGCCATTCATTCTTCTGCCATGCTCACCGAAAACGGGGTTTCGCAATGTCTTGGCAATCCGAACGGGCTGGTATTCCATTTTAATGATGCTCCGACACTCTATCATATGGGCGACACAGATATTTTTTCCGATATGCAGTTGATTAACGAATTGCATGAACCGGAAATCGGTATTGTGCCGGTTGGCGATTTCTTCACAATGGGGGGAGCTGTTGCAGCGCTCGCATGTCAACGCTATTTCCATTTCAAAACAGCGATACCTTGCCACTGGGGCACTTTTCCGGTTCTTGATCAAACGCCGGAACGTTTTGTTAGAGGCATGAAAGGAACAGAAACAACGGTTGCATTGCCAAAAGTCGGTGAGACGCTCAATTTCTGAGCGTCTTTTTTTGCTTGAATGTTCAGCCTCTATAGCTTCACTATCATACTTGAGAGCAGATGGTCGAATTTTTATTGACACTTATGATAGTGAATATTCCTTCTATGAGGTCAGCACAAAAGACTTTTCATTTTCTCTAAAAAACAGCGTTTTACCTTATTCTGGCAATATTCCAGAAAACCGATTATCCAAGTAAATATTTTTTCGGAGAAAACCACGATGAAAAAAAGCTTCGTAAAACTAGCTTTTTTACTTATTTTTCTAACTTATGGAACATCTGGAATGGCTCAAACAAAGGTCGTTGCTAAATCATTAAACGCGCCGACAGGCATTGCATTTAACAATCAAGGTGAAATGTTGGTTACCAACTGGTCCGGAAATTCCGTCGTTAAGATAACGACAGAAGGAAAGCAACAAGTTGTTTATTCCGGCATAAGCGCTCCAGCCGGCATTGTTGTTGATCATCGCGATAATATCTATGTTGCTTCCTATCAGGATAATTATATTTTAAAGATAGATAACATCGGTAATGCGTCAAAAATCGCGGGCGGTTTTCATACCCCCACAGGGATTGCTTGGTCAAATACAGGTGAGTTATTAGTCACCAATCGTTCATCAGGTGAAATAGTATCCGTCAATGTTGAATCCGGTGCAAAAAAGATAGTAGCATCAAAACTTGGCTTACCTGTTGGTGTAACACAATTGCCTAATGGCGATTTGGTCGTTTCGCAGTATAGCGGGAATTTGACGCATATTAATGCAGAAGGCGTTCATAAGCAGCTAGGTTCCAGCTTTAATCGACCTGGCGTGGGCATTGTGACTGTTTCTGACTGTTTGGTTGCTGTCGTTGATAATGGTGCAGGTGCTGTTCGACTGGTGAATGTTGATACAGGTGAAACAAAACTGCTCGCTAATAATTTGGATGGGGCTGTAGCTTTAGCCTATTTCAAGGACCATTATTATGTTGGAACTTGGAATGATGGCCAAATACGTGTTTTTGATTGATATCAAATTCTTAAAAATGAGCTTCAATCTTTACGAGCAAGATCAATACAATAAGGGTAATTATCCCGTCTTGATAATTCAATCGACACTCTCATTTCTGGTGCTTTTTGCTTGGGGTATGAATGCGAGAGACACACGAGGACTAAGTCACATTTAACTTGGCAAGGTTTTGGGCCATTGCCCCGTTTTCCACACAATTGGCCTGCGCATACGGGGCGTAAGTTACCCAACCCTAAACCATCAATTACCGCTTGGTTTGGAAGCTCTAGAGAGAAGAATTTGATAATGGATTCTACGCACCAAAAATAAGGATAATTCGCATTGGCAACGTGTATGTTGTGCGAGAGCTATCGCCGATTTTAGGTGGACTATATCTCTATTTTAAGAGCGCGATTCCATGTTATTCGAGCGTTTTTCCTGCTCTTGATCAGACATCCGAACAGCTCGTTCTTGGCGTTGACGATGGAAAAACGGTTGTAGACACACCAAAAGTCGGTGAAACGCTCAATTTCTGAACGTCTTTTCTTGCTCTTGGAGGCTTCGACCTGTATAGATTCATTAGAGAAAATGTCTTTCATACGGGATTTACCTAATGTCTGTAGATATTAAAACGGTCAAACGTGTTGCCCGTCTTTCGCGCATTGCTGTGAAAGATGACGAAGCAGAGCGTATGGCAAATGAGTTGAACGCTATTTTAGGATTTGTTGAGCAGCTTGACGAAGTGAATGTAGACAATGTCGAGCCGCTAACATCTGTGATTCCCATGACTTTGCGTACACGTGAAGATGTTGTCACCGACGGGAACAAAGCATCCGACATTGTCGCCAATGCACCTTTGAGCGAAGACAATTTCTTCCTCGTTCCTAAAGTTATCGAATAGCAATTTGAATATTTATTTTTGAGGCATGATATGACCGATTTGACGAAGCTGACAATTGCCGAGGCTCGTGACGCGCTCAAGAAGGGCGAATTCAAGGCAACAGAACTGGCGGATGCATATATTCATGCCATTGAAACATCCAATTCCGCTATTAATGCCTATGTATCGGTAACTGCCGATCATGCTCGGAAGATGGCCAAAGCCTCTGATGAAAAAATAGCGCAAAAGAAGGCAGGGGCGCTTGAAGGCATTCCTCTCGGTGTGAAAGATCTTTACGCAACTTATGATATCCACACCCAAGCCTGTTCCCATATCCTTGACAACTTCAAACCGAAATATGAGTCGACTGTAACCAGCAATCTATGGGCTGATGGCGCTGTTATGCTCGGCAAGCTCAATATGGACGAGTTCGCAATGGGATCGTCCAACGAAACATCCTATTATGGTCCTGTTGTCAATCCGTGGCGTGCCAAAGGTTCTAAGGAAAAGCTGGTGCCCGGTGGTTCTTCCGGTGGGTCGGCTGCTGCTGTTGCTGCTCATTTGTGCGCTGGTGCAACAGCCACCGATACTGGCGGTTCCATTCGTCAACCTGCCGCATTTACCGGTACTGTTGGCATCAAGCCCACCTATGGGCGTTGTTCTCGCTGGGGAATTATTGCTTTTGCTTCTTCACTTGATCAAGCTGGCCCCATTGGCCGCGACGTGCGCGATTGCGCTATTTTGTTGAAATCTATGGCTTCCTTCGACGAGAAAGATTCGACTTCCGTCGACATGCCCGTCCCCGACTATGAAGCGTCTATCGGAAAATCGGTCAAGGGCATGAAAATCGGTATTCCGAAGGAATATCAGGTTGACGGCATGTCGGAAGAGATAACGGCACTTTGGCAAAAAGGTATAGACTGGTTGAAAGAGGCGGGGGCTGAAATCGTCAATATTTCACTTCCTCACACCAAATATGCATTGCCGGCCTATTATATTGTTGCGCCAGCAGAAGCATCATCGAACCTTGCCCGTTATGACGGTGTGCGTTATGGACTTCGGGTGCCCGGTAAAGACATTATCGAAATGTATGAAAATACCCGTTCCGAGGGGTTCGGACACGAAGTCAAACGGCGTATACTCATCGGCACCTATGTTTTGTCGGCCGGTTACTATGATGCCTATTATCTTAAGGCACAAAAAGTGCGTACACTCATCAAACAGGATTTTGATAAATGTTTTGACGCCGGCGTTGATGCCGTTTTGACTCCGGCCACACCGACTGCGGCCTTCGGAATTGCAGATAAAAAATTGAAAAACGATCCTGTAGCTATGTATCTCAATGATATTTTTACGGTTACTGTGAATATGGCAGGGCTCCCCGGAATTTCATTACCGGCCGGACTTTCCAAGGATGGGCTACCCTTAGGTTTGCAACTTATTGGCAAGCCTTTCGGTGAGGAACAATTATTCCAGACAGCCAATATTATCGAACAGGCGGCTGGCAAGTTTTCTCCTGAAAAATGGTGGTAATCGATCGTTGATATCTGCTAATATCGGCAGTCACTAATAATTCCTCTTAACACGGCAAAAATTTTGCCGTGTTTTTTGTTTACTCAAGCATCACTCATGGAACGATGAATTTGAGGTTCGAGGGAATAAACGTGTAGCTGCATGGCGTTTCAAAGTTTATATCTGACGGACGTGATAAATTTTGGGATAACATAAATTTTAAAAAATACAAAAAACAATAGCTTAATATGAATTATTAAAATATTAGATTAATGAATTGAGACTCACGATTAAAGGGTCGGGGGGCGGTTCCAAGATCGTCGAATAAGGCCGGTAAAGAGGTTAGTCCGGGATTTTATAAACCGGACTGCGCACTTTAGAGCTTGTCGGCGTTTTACGAGCGATATAGTCTTCTTATATTTTATCGCTCAATATGGGGCTTAGGATATTTCACTTTGAGATCAAAGCTAATGCTTTAAAAAAATCACTTACACAACCGGTGAATGGCTTTCTGATATGGATAGCAAGCCGGATGAATAAAAGCGATAGGTAAATTATCCCTCAACATCGTCTCCGGATATTTCACAGTGCGAATTAAAACGTATGCTTTAAAAAATCATCTACACGATCATTGATCGACGTTTTTATACGGATAAAACAAACCGGATGACTAAAACCATAGGCGAATTATCTCTCGCAAAATATCGGAACAATTGCGAGCAGAGAGTCATTGCAAAATAAGCGGGATAAACCGACGGGATTGTTATCCCCCGAGATAGGCTGCTTTCACGCGCGGGTCTTTGAGCATGGTTTTGCCTTCACCTTCCAGTATGATTTTACCAACTTCCAGAATATAGGCATAATTGGCGACCGATAGTGCAGCAAACGCATTCTGTTCAATGAGCAGGACTGTTTTGCCCATCTCGTTGATTTTCCGGATAATAGAGAAAATTTCCTGAACGAGAATGGGGGCAAGACCCAATGACGGCTCGTCGAGCATGACAAGTTCGGGATTGCTCATAAGCGCTCTTCCAACCGCGAGCATTTGCTGCTCACCACCCGACATGGTTCCGCCCAATTGTTTTGACCTTTCTCTAAGCCTTGGGAAAAGATCAAAAATCCATTCGATATCCCGCTTGATACCGTCTTTATCCTTGCGAATATAGGCACCGAGTTCGAGATTTTCCAAAACGGTCAAATGCGGCATGATACGTCGCCCCTCAGGGCTTAAGGCAATTCCTTTTTTTAAAATTTCCTCCGGCTGTTTTCCGAGGATATTTTCACCTTTATAGAGGATTTCACCTGATACCGATTTGTTCAGTCCTGCTATCGAGCGAACCGTACTGCTTTTTCCGGCGCCATTTGCTCCGATCAATGTGACAATCGAGCCTGCCTTGATAGACATGGACAAGCCTTGCACAGCTTTGATTGCTCCATAATTTACACGAAGATCGTTAATCTCAAGAATGTTCATCAACTTCTCCGCCTAGATAGGCCTCGATAACTTTCGGATTATTGCGGATTTCTTCCGGTGTACCATTCGCAATAAGGGCACCATATTCCAATACCCAAATGTGGTTGCACAGACCCATAACAACACGCATATCATGCTCAATCAGCAAAATAGTGAGCTTGAACTCTTTTCTTATTCGTGAAATGAAATCACGCAATTCTTCACTTTCTTGAGGATTCATACCGGCAGCCGGTTCATCAAGAAGTAACAATTCCGGTTCGGTAGCCAAAGCCCGGGCAATTTCCAGACGCCTTTGAGCACCGTAGGGGAGTGCCGTTGCAGGCTGGTTGGCGAGATCAGCAAGGTGAACGCGATCCAAAAGGTCAAGCGCTTGTTCACAAATGTGCTTTTCTTCTCTCACTGCTGAGGGAATGAATAGGGCACTTGCAAACCACGGGCTTTTTTGGCGCACATGTGCGCCAACCATGACATTTTGTAAAACGGTTAATCCTGTAAACAAGCGGATGTTTTGAAAAGTGCGGGCGATATGACGTTTACAAACCACATTGGGGTGAAGGCCGGAGACTTTTTCCCCGTCAAAGGTAATTGTGCCGGTTGTCGGGGTATAAAAGCCAGAAATCATATTGAAAACAGTGGTCTTCCCCGCACCGTTGGGGCCAATAAGGCCGGCAATGCTGCCCCGTTCGATAGCAATGTTGATATCGTTAACAGCCGTTAGTCCGCCGAATCGCATAGTGACATGATCAAGTTTTAATATCGCGTCAGTCATGAACGGTCTCCGCTTCGGGCTTCAGAATTTTTCTTGAAAAAGCGATAAATACCGTTCCATGAAAATTCACGTGTTCCAAGCAAGCCGCTTCTCCAAAACAGAATAATTCCCATCAGCAATATCGAGAAAATAACCATTCTAAGCCCCGGAATTCCGGGAATATGAATGAAACCGAAATCGATTGGCTGCTCGACAATACGTAACCACTCCAACATTACCGTAATGATAACGCTACCAATAATACTACCGGTAATGGACCCGAGACCACCGGCCACGACAATCATCAAAATATTGAAAGTCAAAAGAAAGTTGAACATTTTCGGATCGATTGTCGAAATAAGTGCAGCAGTCAGCGCACCTCCGACACCGGCGAAAAACGCGCCGATTGTGAAAGATAATGTACGGTAGAAAAATGTGTTGACGCCCATAGTTTTGGCCGCAATTTCGTCATCACGGATGGCGCAAAGTGCATTTCCTGTATTGCTTTTTAAAAGGAGCACAATAAAGGCGACGGTGAAGGCGAGCCAACCGTAGTTCCACCATAAATTGGCATATTGCGGTATTCCTTTAATACCGAGCGAACCATTTGTAATCGGTGTGGCATTGGTAATGACAACGCGTATAATTTCGGCAAATCCAAGTGTTGCAATGCCAAGGTAATCACCGCCTAGTCTCAAAACAGGTATCGCAATGACGAGACCAAGAATCGCAGCGCAAATGCCGCCTAAAATCACAGCAAAGAAAAATGGTACTTGTAAATTTTGAAGTGGACCAAACATCGGCTGCAAAATCCACATCATCTGCTTTTGTTCAGGCGACAAAAGCAAGATAGCGCAAACATAAGCACCGATGGCCATAAAACCGGCATGACCCAATGAAAACATTCCGGTAAAACCATAAATAAGGTTGAGTGACACCGCCAGAATTGCATTGATCGCGATAAGGTTCAAAATACGCACAGTGTAAGCATCAAAATTACTCTGCGCATAAAACAAAAACGCTATAAGGCACGCAATCGAAATTAGTGAAAGTATGATTTGCGAGGATTTTGACATCAGATTTTTTCCTCACTTTTCTTACCCATAAGTCCTGTCGGCATAACAAGTAGGATCATGATGAGCATGATAAAGGCAAATGCATCACGGTAGCCCGAAAGCGACGGGAAAAATGCAATAATCATGATTTCTATGAAGCCCAAAAGCAGCCCGCCCAACATTGCTCCTTCAACCGAACCGATACCGCCAATAACCGCTGCAATGAAAGCCTTAAGCCCGGGAATGACCCCCATATAGGGGTTTATTTGCGGGTAACGTAGCGCCCACATAATACCGGCAATTGCTGCAAGTGCCGACCCCAGACCGAATGTAAAAGCGATAATTTTATCGACGGATACACCCATTAACCGCGTTGTTTCAATGTCACGTGAAATAGCGCGCATAGCCAGACCCGGTTTGGTTTTATTGATAATCCATAAAAGAAGAACAACAAGCACCAGCGAAACGATGGGGACGATCAGAGCCATTGGCACAATGCGGATGACCCCTTGGGCGCCCTCGCCAAGATGCCATTGAATGGGCGTTACAAGGAGTTCCGGTTGTTTTACGCTTTTTGGCACACCGGTAAATAGCACAGTTGCAAGGTTTTCGATAAGGAATGACATGCCGATTGCACTGATAAGCGCTGAAATACGGGGTGCATCACGCAAAGGACGGTAAGCGATACGATCGACCGCGATACCACCCGCACTGGTTACAAAGACAGCAAAACAAACGGCAAGCAGCCAGACAGGCGTAAAGTTCTGCGGGCTTATGAACGCATAATAAGCAAGCGCCAAAACCAGAATGATGAATAAAGCCGCCCAATAGGATTTTATCGGTTTTTTGAAACCGATAAAGACAGAATAATAAACGACAATTGCCAAAAGGAGGAGGAGTACCGCCGCCCATGCCGGCATAAAGCTGATTGTCGAGAAAAAAACAAAATAGGCACCAAGCATAAAAATATCGCCATGAGCGAAATTGATAAGTCGCAAAATGCCATAAACCATTGTGTATCCAATGGCTATTAATCCGTATAGTGCCCCTAACGCCAAAGCATTAAAGAAATGTTGAATGAACATTTCCGTGCTCATGTTTTAGCCTTCCTGATACTCTGATCCGTATTATTGAGAAAGCACATACACAACCAAATTGCTCCGGTCGAGTTTATTTCGACCGGATCGTTCATTAAAATGGATTTATCCCCTTATAATGCAGGTTTTACCTCACCGAGATAAACACGCTTTCCATCCTTGATTTCGATAACGCCGATCGGAATTTCTGGATTATGATTTTCATCCATTGTCATAGCACCGAACGGCGTCTCGAAGTCTTTCAGTTTTGCAAGTTCGGCTGTAATCGCTTCGCGGTCGCTGCTTCCGGCTTTTTCGATCGCATTCATAAACATCATATAGGAGGTATAGCCTAGAACCGCGTTAACATTCGGTTCTTTGTTAGGATAGGTCGCTCTCCATTCTTTGGTGAAGTTTGCAGCCGCCTCGGGCATATTCGGCATATTGGCGTCATAAGGGAAGGTTGTATGTAGGAAACCTTCGGCAGCGCTTCCGCCGATTGTCACTGTTTCGGGGTTGTCCATGGCGTCACCACCCATAATACGGAATGTCGCGCCAAGTTCGCGTGCCTGTTTCAGGATAATGGCCCCTTCGGCGAAATAGGCTGGAATGAATAATACATCCGGTTGTTCAGAAATAATCTGGGTGAGGGCAGCCGAAAAATCCTGATCACCCGAGTTATAATTCAGGTTCGCTACGACTTCGCCGCCAAGTTTTTTGAAGGAGCTGTCGAAAAAGTTTGCTAGCCCGATTGCGTAATCGTTAGAAACATCCTTCAAGATAGCTGCTTTTTTCGCGTGTAATGTATTAAAAGCATATGTTGCTGCTCCGGCGCCCTGATAAGGGTCAATGAAACAGGCGCGGAAATAATATTTTTTCCCTTGGGTGACGAGCGGGTTTGTAGCCGATGTTGCAATTGCCGGAGTTTTCGCAGGCTCTGAAACCTCGCCACCGGCAAGCGCGAGCGACGAACCATAAGTTCCGATAATCCCGTTGACTTTATCGGAAGCTGTAAGTCTCATGACCGCATTGGCTGCCTCGACTTTGTCGGATTTGTTATCGACAACGACAAGTTCTACTTTGCGTCCGAGCACTTCGGGCTTGATTTTGTTGGCAAGTTGAACACCTTCAAGCTCGAGTTGGCCGCCAAAAGCGTTTTGTCCAGTCAGCGGAAGAAACACTCCTATTTTAATTGGTTCGTCGGCAACAGCACTGAAATTCAGTGCTGTGACAGCGATCGCGGTCGCAATTAATTGTTTGAAAGCCATAATGATTTATCCCTCTCTTTTTTCAGAATGAATTTATTATAATAAAACTTCATAATATGAACGGGTTTCCTGCACAAGTTACGAAGCCAAAATCCATCTATATTTATAAAACGCAAGAATAGCTTTACCAAGTTCCAGTATTGTTCATAGAAGCCCACGGTTCCTGGGGCGCGAGTTTTTCGCCTTTTTGCAATAATTCGATGGATATGTCGTCAGGGGATTTTATAAAAGCCATATGTCCGTCGCGCGGTGGCCGATTAATAACGATTCCCTGTTCCGATAAATGTTTGCAAGTTTCGTAGATATTGTCCACTTCATAAGCCAGATGGCCGAAATTGCGCCCGCCGTGATAGTCTTCCTTATCCCAGTTATAGGTAAGCTCGAGTTCCGGAGAATGCTTATTTTTGGCCGAATCCATGTCATCGGGCGCAGCCAGATAGATAAGGGTAAAACGCCCTTTTTCATTTTCGATGCGGCGGGTTTCCGTTAGTCCGAATACGGTGCAATAGAAATGGAGTGATTGTTCGAGGTCTTTAACCCGAACCATAGTGTGTAGGTAACGCATTTTGTTTCTCACTTTCTCTGGTCAAAAAATTTTAACGGTTTTTGAAGTCGATGTGAATATCGCAATCGATGTAAAAATGGTTGAAAAAGATTTCTTGCGATTGCGCTTCTACTATTTGGGGAAATCTTGTTAAGGGGACTTGCGCCACTAGGACCGAGCTATATTAACTGGTCGTAAAGAGAATCATACGTGATTAATTACTATTAATAGGACTGTAAGAATTATGGCGAGTGACGAAATATTGGAAGGCTTCCTTCCATCTCAAGATAGTTCTGAAACAGCAGCAACGGATGTTGTCGAAATAAGTGGCAGCATCAAATGGTTCGATGTAAGCAAAGGTTATGGTTTCATCGTTCCGGATATTGCCGGTGTTCCGGATATCCTTCTTCATGTGACTGTAATGAGACGTGACGGTTTCCATACAGCGCTCGAAGGTGCGCGTGTTGTTTGCATGGTCAAGAAAGGCGAACGTGGCTTGCAATGCATTCAGGTTAAATCGATAGACCTTTCTACTGCTGTCCACCCTTCGGAATTGCCTGCACGTACCCATGTCGTGGTGTCACCGGAAAGCGGCTTGGAACGCGCAATTGTGAAATGGTTCAATCGGGAGAAGGGATTTGGCTTTCTGACGCGGGGTGAAGGGACGGAAGATATTTTCATCCATATGGAAACCTTGCGGCGTTTTGGCCTTGCCGAATTACGTCCCGGTCAGGTTGTTCTGGTACGTTATGGACGGGGTGAAAAAGGCCTTATGGCTGCGGAAATCCATCCGGATATTGCTATACCATTCCCTACACATTAGAATTTTATTTTTCTGGTAACATATTTTTTCAAAATTATAGCTTTTAAAAGACTCGCAAGTTTTTTGGGGAGTTTCCTTTCATGAAGAGTTTGATTGCGGGTTTTATCTTTTTGTTATTTACGATGGGGCAAGGGGTATATGCTCAAGAACCAATGCGTTTACCTGTTGACAGAGCGCCCCTCGTTATCATCACAGACAGTGGTAAAATCTCTTATAATGTCGAAGTTGCCAAGACACCGGAAGAGAATGAAGCCGGACTAATGTATAGGGCGGATTTTCCTTCCGATAGAGCTATGTTATTCGTTTTTCCGGACATTCGCATTGTGACAATGTGGATGGCAAATACACCGTTACCGCTCGATATGGTGTTCCTCGATGACAAGGGAATCATTGTATCGATTGCAGAAAATGCGGTACCATACTCAACAAAAATTGTTTCATCACATGTGGCGGCTGCCTTTACAATCGAACTTAATGCTGGTGAAGTCCGAAAAAACGACATAAAGATTGGTCAAAAAGTCGTTCATCCGGCTATATGTGGTGAATGTAAAGTGGATTAGACATGAGTGCAGAAGACGTACAATATTTCCATCATGACGGATTCAAACTTGCTTATCGGGAAGAGGGGGTCGGTGAACCGGTTTTATTAATCCACGGTTTTGCCTCGTCTTCATATGTTAATTGGTATGCACCGGGGTGGTTTCGTGCGCTGAATGAGGCCGGCTATCGGGTTATAGCGATTGATAACCGTGGACACGGTTTTTCCGATAAGAGCCATGATCCTGCTGTTTATACGCCACAAGCAATGGCAGGAGATGCTGTAGCACTTCTTGATCATCTAAAAATCAAAAAGGCTCAAATCATGGGCTATTCCATGGGGGCAAGAATCACAGCCTATATGTCTATTCTCTATCCCGATTATGTTAATAGCGCTATTTTCGGTGGGCTCGGTATTGGCATGGTGACCGGTGCAGGAAACTGGGAACCCGTGGCGGAAGCACTTTTGGCAGAAGATATTTCGAAGATTACCAATAAACGGGGGCTGATGTTCAGAAAGTTCGCTGACAGGACGAAAAGCGACAGGAAAGCACTTGCAGCTTGTGTCATTACCTCAAAACAGGAATTGACAGCTGCCGAAGTCCACTCGATAAAACAACCGGCATTGGTAGCTGTTGGAACTCTGGACGAGATATCGGGCGAAGCTGAACCTCTTGTGGCTTTGCTGCCCCATGGAGAAGCTTTAATAATTCCGAACAGAGATCACATGTTGGCAGTTGGTGATCCTGTCTATAAAAAGGGTGTCATTAATTTTTTGGCACGATATCCCATTGCTTGACAATGAGCATAGACAGGGCAAACATTTTGCCCGCAAAAGAGAAGGGTAAGAAAATTGCCTTGCTGTGAACAAAAGGTGGAAGCTATTGACCCCGCCTTACTTTTTAACAATATCAAACAAGAAGCAATGGAGGCGTTGGAACAGGATCCTGCTTTAGGTGAATTTTTCCAACATGCCATCCTTGATCGTGCCAATTTATCGGAAATGATCGCCGGTCGGGTTGCTGCACGGCTTTGGACGCGCGAACTCAATGAAGAATTATTGTCGCAAATATTTGTCGAACAAATTGATACGATGGATCATCTGGAAGATATTATCACCAGTGATATATCCGCAGTGTTCCATCGTGATCCGGCGTGCAACCGTTTTATGGAGCCGGTGCTTTACCTGAAAGGTTTTTTGGCTATTGAGGCTCATCGTTTTGCTCATAATCTATGGCTCAAAGGCAGAAAAGATCTCGCTCTATTTTTACAGGGGCGGTCGTCATCGGTATTCCAGACAGATATTCATCCGGCAGCCCGGATAGGCAAGGGTATTTTTTTAGACCACGCAACAGGTCTTGTTGTTGGAGAAACAGCAATCATTGGCGACAATGTTTCCATGTTGCAGGATGTGACGTTGGGCGGAACAGGCAAAGAGTCGGGCGATCGGCATCCTAAAATCGGTCACGGTGTTCTGATTGGTGCGGGTGCAAAAATTCTTGGCAATATTACGGTTGGAGATTGCGCAAAGATTGCAGCTTGTTCTGTTGTTCTAAAACCAGTTGCGGCCTATAGTACCGTGGCTGGTGTGCCGGCAAAAGTGGTTGGAAAAATAGCTGATAACGAACCGGCACTAAGCATGGATCAGTCAATTAATGAGTGAAATGAAAGACCCGCGTCTTTACAGAAGCGAGGTTGTACCTTATCTGGCATTTTGTTTAACGATGGCAATTTTTAGGAGATCGCTGTGAAGCCTGATGAAATCAAGAAACTTGACGGCTACTTTAAGCGCAAATTTCAAAACCGGTCACTGCAAGTAAAACCCAGACCCCGTAAAGATGATTCTTGTGAGCTTTATCTTGACGATGAGTTTCTCGGGGTGATTTACCGCGACGAGGATGAAGGCGAATTGTCTTACAATTTTTCGATGGCAATTCTTGATATCGATCTCGACGAATAGTCGAGATATTGATCGTTAAAATCCTCGCAACCCGATAATTTTTTTGCATAAAGCCGCTGACATTCGTTAGCGGCTTGTTTTATTTTTGTTCAGAGAAGTTTCTTTGCACGAAAGCTCACATAACCATTGCGTGCGATGATGATATGATCATGGACTGTTATGCCCAAGGCATTTGCAACATCTTTGATCATATGCGTCATCGAGATGTCGTCGCGAGAAGGCGACGGATCGCCTGAGGGATGATTGTGAACAAGAATAAGTGCCGATGCAGAAAGTTGTAACGCACGTTTGACCACTTCCCTTGGGTAGACAGGTGTGTGATCTATAGTGCCAATTTGCTGGATTTCATCAGCAATCAATCCATTTTTCTTGTCGAGAAAAAGGACACGGAATTGCTCCCTTGTTTCATGGGCCATAGCTGCTTTGCAATAGCCAAGAACCTTATCCCACGAAGAAAAAATATCCCGTTTGCGTAATTCCGCACGGTTTACACGTTCGGCTATACCCGAAAGGATTTTTAAATCCCGTGCTACAGAAGGACCACATCCGGGAACTTCCTGCAAAAGTCCAATATCGGCACCGAGTACATCGGCGAGACTGCCAAACCGGTTCAACAGGGCCTTGGCTAATGGCTTCGTATCTGCGCGCGGAATCGAACGAAATAACAAGAGTTCCAGGTATTCATAATCAGGAAAACCGACACCGTGGGTTTCGAAATAACGATGACGCAATCGTTCACGGTGTCCTTTATTCTCTGCAATGAGGTTATCTTTCGATAAATCCGGCTTTCGACCGGAGAGTCCGGGCGTTAACGCAAAGGACGCTTCTTCGGAAAACGCATTTTCATCCGGATTCTTGGCCATGATATGAGGTTCCCGCTCATGAATGTGTTACGGGAACGTAGTAAGTATTATTTTGTGAAAGAGTGAAAATTTCACAACCGTCTTTTGTGACTGCCATTGTGTGCTCGTATTGTGCGGAAAGTGATCTGTCACGAGTGACAGCGGTCCAGCCATCATTAAGGATTTTCACACCAGGCTTTCCAAGATTGATCATTGGTTCAATCGTGAAAATCATTCCCTCGCGTAATTCTGGTCCTTCACCGGGATTTCCGTAATGAAGGATATTCGGTGCATCATGGAATATAAGTCCTACACCATGGCCGCAAAAATCACGTACGACAGAACAACGCTCCGACTCGGCGTAACGCTGGATTGCAGCGCCAATGTCACCGACAGTAGCGCCCGGTTTAACTGCCGCAATCCCGCGCATGAGCGATTCGTGCGTGACTTCGAGTAAACGTTCTGAAGCTCTTTTTATCGGACCAACAGGATACATACGACTGGTGTCACCATGCCATCCGTCTTTGATAAATGTTACGTCGACATTCACAATATCACCGGCATGAAGTTGTTTGTTTTCCGGAATTCCATGGCAAACAACATGATTGATCGATGTACAGCAGGATTTTGTGTAACCACGATAATTCAGATCGGCAGGCAGAGCATCACGATCGGCACCAAATGCGAACACAAAATCATCAATTTCCTGAGTGGTTACTCCCGGTTTGACGATGTCGACGAGTGCATCGAGACATTCTGCTGCGATCCGCCCAATTTTACGCATTCCAATGAAGGCTTCTTCATCGTAAATACGAATTTGTCCGGTGTATTTTACAGGTGCATTTTTATAATTGACGTAACTAACCATTTGCCTAACTATTTCTATCTTTTGATATGACAGGCACATTGAACAACTTTAATTGCATGTCATATCACAAGCGATATTCCGATCTTCTATTTCAAACAAGCCTTCGTGAGACTGGTAGATACTAATCTTACCGAAGGTGAATTCAAAGCAGCATGTTACCACTAAATCATAACAAGCATAATCTGTGATCGATATGATTGCACGTTATTTATCGGAATAATAAAGCCGAGGGCCGCTAAGATAACGTCTTTTTTACCGATGAAAAATTTACGTCAATTCCGGCGGCTCCCTGCAAAACCGGCTAAAATCCAAGAAAAAAGTTGTTTAGGGATGCTGGACTCAAACCGGAAAAAATATCATTGACGCATTGAAGTCTTAGTCATCAAGTCATTTGACAGGTTGAACAAAATGTCAACAAGGACCGCCAAAGGGATTAAAAAATATATTTTAGGACATCAAAAACGGAATTAGAAAATCAAAAATGGTACCGAGACAACGTTTGCGGGAAGAAATCATCCGTCGGGCAAAACTCTATTATCGGTAGTGTGAAACGATATTGATAATAAGACACGGAATATTTTAACCGGATATGAACATCCAGACAGGCAATTGTCCTGAAAAAAGTTAGAGAATTGCCAGAACGTCGCTAATGGTCATATTGGCGCAAAGAACCATGATTGTTGTGATAATAGCAACTGCTGTTAGTGTGATTGTTGTTTTAATTTCAATGTTCATTTTCTCGTCCCCCATAGCCACAGGTTCAATAAAAATTTATATCATCTGCAAAAATGACCGGATTTAGGCATGAAAAAGGCAATTTGTCGTTCTTTTCGAGATCAAGGTTAATGTTTGGTTGAGGTTCTGTGAAAGACGCATTAAAACGCATCAAAAATAAAAGAAGAAATGAAATGGCTGGAACAGATAGGAAAAGAGAAAATATGACGGGTGGTCCCGTTATTGTACTTGTCGAACCACAATTGCCGGAAAATATTGGTATGGTGGCACGCGCTATGGCGAATTTTGGTCTTTCCGAATTGCGGCTTGTCAACCCACGGGAAGAGTTTCCAAACGAGAAAGCTATAGCCACTGCCAGCAAAGCAGATCACATCATCAACGGTGCTCAAGTATTCGATAGTTTGCGGGAGGCAATTTCTGACATAAACTTTGTCTTTGCTACGACCGCCCGCGAGCGTGATGGTTTCAAACCGGTAAGGAGCGCAGTAGAAGCGGCAGATGCTATGCGGATAAAGGAAAATTCGGGACAGCATACTGCCATTTTATTCGGTCGGGAAAGATGGGGGTTGAATAATGATGAAATCAGTCTGTCTGACGAAATTGTGACATTTCCTGTCAATCCTGCATTTGCTTCTCTGAATATTGCTCAGGCGGTTTTGCTCATGTCATATGAATGGATGAAATCCGGTTTGGAACGGGAAACTGACACCGCATTTCGTAACAAGGAAATGGAACCGGCGCATAAAGCCACGCTCTACGGCCTTTTCGAACAATTGGAAGAAGCGTTGGATGTTCGCGGGTATTTCCGACCGAAAGAGCGCAAAGAGATCATGGTGGAGAACTTACGTTCGGTTCTCACTCGTGCAGCATTCAGCGAGCCGGAAATACGCCTGTTAAGGGGGGTTGTTTCTTCTCTCGATCATTTTTCACCCAAACTGCCGCGCGGGGCGGGGGCGCCGGACCATCGTAAACGGACAAAGGAAAATAGTAATTAAAATGACAGAACGGCCTATACTGTTTTTCGACAGTGGCATCGGCGGGCTTACAGTATTGCGCGAGACGCGTATTTTTATTCCCGATCGAAAATTTATCTATATCGCAGACGATGCTGCTTTTCCGTATGGGAATTGGGAAGAAGATGAGCTCAAATCCCATATTATTGACCTGTTTGCAAAGTTATTGAATCTTTATAATCCGATTCTTTGCATTGTCGCCTGCAACACCGCATCCACTCTGGTTTTAAAGGATTTGCGTCGTGCCCATCCTGATGTGCCTTTTATCGGAACAGTCCCTGCGATAAAACCTGCCGCCGAACAAACACGTTCAGGTTTGATATCGGTTCTTGCAACACCGGGAACTGTCAAACGTGCCTATACGCATGAACTCATTTCCTCTTTCGCTTCCAAGTGTCACGTCAGACTCGTGGGAAGCGCCAAATTGGCCGGTTTTGCGGAAGATTATTTAAGAAGAAAGCCGGTTGATCGCGCATCTCTGAAACAAGAGATAGCGCCGTGCTTTGTCGAGAAAGACGGCCATCACACCGACATTGTTGTACTTGCTTGTACACATTATCCATTTCTGGTCAATCTGTTTCGCAAAAATGCAAAGTGGCCGGTTGACTGGATAGATCCTGCAGAAGCAGTAGCAAAACGTGCATTATCTTTGCTTCCGGATGCCGACCAAGTCCAGACTCTGACGGAACATCTTGATCTTGCCCATTTTACTTCCGGCAGGACCGACTATGCGACAAACAGATTGCTTCATGGATTCGGTTTGCGTTTGACGCCACTTGGTCAAGAATGAAGATTTAATTTCAAAATCGGGATACCACATAATTTCGGTGTTTAATCGAGGACCAAGATACAAGATCGTATCCTTTAGGACTGGCTTCGATAAATTGAAGAAAGGGCAAGCGTAGGGCTCTAACGGATTGCAGCTAATTTACGTCGACAACCGAACCGGTTTAAACTTTTTAACCTGCATTCAGGCGCATTTTTCGACCCTAAAATTGTTTTTGGAACGAAATTTACAAACTTCGTTTTGTATCGTGCCAAAAATCGCTGAAAATAGGCGTTGTTTTTCAACCTATATCGGTCTGTCCGCTTGACTTCGAATGTTAATTTCATTAAAGAACCTCACAAGTTTTTTCGGTAGACGATAAAGCTTTAACCGACGTGTCCCGTGGACATTTGCGCAAAGCGTGCGCGATTTGTCCTGTCAGTTCATGAATTTTTATGGGCAGAGGAGGGCGCGTTTCCCGGAAACAAAAAATATTGTTTCGATATTGAATTTTAAGGAAATGCGATGAGCAAGCGCGAAACTACGAAATATAAAATTGACCGCCGCATGGGCGAAAACATTTGGGGGCGTCCGAAGTCTCCGGTTAACCGCCGTGAATATGGTCCGGGTCAACATGGTCAACGCCGTAAAGGCAAGCTTTCCGATTATGGCACCCAATTGCGCGCCAAGCAGAAACTGAAAGGTTTCTATGGTGATATTTCGGAAAAACAATTCCACCGCATTTACGAAGAAGCTGGCCGTCGTCGTGGTGACACAGGCGAAAACTTGATCGGTCTTCTCGAATCACGCCTTGATGCAATTGTTTATCGTGCAAAATTTGTTCCGACAATCTTTGCTGCCCGTCAGTTCATCAATCATGGTCATGTGAATGTGAATGGTCGTCGCACCAACATTCAATCTTATCGTTGCAAGCCCGGTGATGTAATTGAAGTTCGCGAAAAGTCGAAACAATTGGCACTTGTTCTTGAAGCAACCCAGTTGCCGGAACGCGATGTTCCCGATTACATTGAAGCCGATCACACCAAGATGAAGGCAACCTACACACGTATTCCGGCTTTTGCCGATGTTCCATATGCTGTTCAGATGGAACCAAATCTGGTTGTCGAATTTTATTCACGTTAATTGTGAAGCAAATTTTCGGTTTATGCAGGGAGCCCATCGGCTCCCTGTTTTTGTTTTAGAACATTTTTGAAGGAAGGTGAAATGGTTGCACTGAATGATATCGACGATAATGTTGATGGTTGTCATCCGCTATTTCGTGATGCTCCTTCAACTGTTGAATTCAATAAGCTCAGAAAACGTTTGTTGCGGCATATGCGTCAGGCGTTGGATGACTTTTCGATGATTAAACCGGGGCAGAAATGGCTCGTCGCTTTGTCTGGTGGCAAAGATTCTTATGGATTGCTTGCCCTTCTCCTTGATCTGAAATGGCGCGGCCTATTGCCGGTTGATATTTTGGCTTGCAATCTCGATCAGGGGCAACCCGGATTTCCAAAAAATGTTTTACCGGATTTTTTGAAACACTATGGAATTCCCTTCAGGATTGAATATCAGGACACTTATTCGATAGTCACTGAAAAATTGGACAATAGCCAGACTTATTGCTCGCTCTGCTCAAGATTAAGGCGGGGCAATCTGTACCGGATTGCGCGCGAAGAGGGCTGCTCGGCTTTGGTTCTCGGGCACCATCGTGACGATGTTCTGGAAACGTTTTTCATGAATCTTTTTCACGGCGGACGTTTGGCTGCCATGCCGGGCAAGCTGGTAAATGACGAGGGAGATATGCTGGTTTTGCGGCCGCTTGTCTATGCAGCGGAAGAAGATCTCGCAAAATTTGCCGAAGCCATGCAGTTCCCGATTATTCCGTGCAACCTTTGTGGCAGTCAGGACGGTCTTCAGCGCAATGCAATGAAACATATGCTGAATGATATTGAAAAGAAAATGCCCGGTCGAAAAGACACGATGATACGTGCATTGACAAATGTTCGTCCAAGCCACTTGTTGGACAAGAAGCTTTTCGATTTCAGTGGTCTTTAAGTATGTTTTTATTCCACTCCTTAACACTTATCTTTCGGTTATGGAGCCGGCGGAAAATAAAGATCGAATAGGTCTTTTTCCGACATAAGACAATAAAACTATCCGGCTTTAATATGTTGGAACAGGGATAGTTTTATTTGCTTTTAAGAAACAACTGAAAGCCAATTCTGAAACAGCAGAAGACAAGCGGTTCTATCGTAAGTTTGTGATGTTGTCCGGTATAGCGGGCTCAATCTTTGTCTGAATTCATGAGCGTTACATGAGATCTATGGCGGGCTCCGGAAAATAGCCTTCCTTTTTCGGCTATCAGTATCAATATGATTGCGCCACATGAAAGCAGAAAAAAACCTCCTGCAATCGGAATTGTCGTACCGTCAAATTTTTGCGCTATAATAAATCCCAGTCCTGCACCGATAATCGTTTGCAGAAAGCCGAATACCGAGGAAGCAGTTCCTGCAACCTTTCCGAGTGGTTCCATGGCAAGCGAGTTGAAATTGGCACCTAATCCACCATAGGAAAACATGATGATGATAAGCAGCACCATGAAATATATGAATGGAGTGGATCCTCCTGCAGAGATCGAGCCGATAAACCAGATCAATGATGCGAAACAAAAAATCAACAACAGAGAATGGGAAATTTTTCGCATTCCGAAGCGGCCCACAAATAGCGAGTTCAGAAAAGCGGAAAGGGCCTGAAAAGCGGCGACAAGAGCAAAAGCCGCAGGAAACCACGGACCAAGATGATAAATTCCATCATAAATCTGTTGTGAGGTGTTAAGGGTGCAAAATAACCCCCCGAGCGCCATCGAAAATGCCAACGTATAGCAAAGAGAAACGCGATTTGAGAGGACCATCACAAGGCTTTCTCCAACAGACGAGAAGGTTAGAGGACGTTCCTCATACAAAGTTTCGGGCAAGCGAAAATAAACCCAGAAAGCGATAAGGGTACCGGCTAATGCCATAAAGAGAAAGATGAATTGCCAATGACCGAAAACCATAATTGCTTGCCCAATTGCCGGCGCAACAACCGGAACGATCATGAAGACCATCATGACAATGGACATAACTTCAGCCATTTGGCGACCGCCATATATGTCACGCACAACGGAAACTGTGAGAACGCGGGTTGCCGCCGCTCCGATTCCCTGAATAGCCCGCAATATCAATAACCATGCAAAACTTGGAGCAAAGGCACAGGCTGCGGATGAAAGTGAATAAAATATCAAACCGGCTATGATAGGCTTGCGCCGGCCGAAGCGGTCGCTGATCGGCCCGAATATCAATTGCGATAATCCGAAGCCGACGAGATAAGAAAAAATAATATAATGTTGGTCATTTTCCCCTGACATCCGGAGACTATGGGACATGTCAGTCATTGCCGGCAACATAATGTCAATGGCTATTGCATTGGTCGCCATAAGTGTTGCGATCATGACTATAAATTCTTTATAGCCAAGATTTGCCTTTACCGCATCTATGTGCTGTTGTTCGCTCGAATTATGTGACATGGGGTCCCTATAACAAAAGTGCCGATCATAAGACCGGCACAATGATTAAAATGGCAATAGTCCTGATATGATTTAGGCAGTTTTAACAGCTATGCCTTTCTCTTCAAGCAAATTCTGCAATTCACCGTTCTGGAACATTTCACGGATGATATCACAGCCGCCAACGAATTCTCCCTTTACATAAAGTTGCGGGATGGTTGGCCAATTGGAATAGTCTTTAATTGCTTGGCGTAATTCGTCCGAAGTCAATACATTGACGCCTTTGTAGTCAAGTCCGAGATAATCCAGAATTTGTACCACTTGTCCAGAAAAACCACACTGGGGAAAACCGGGAGTGCCTTTCATAAACAGCACAATGTCATTGGATTTGACTTCGTTATCAATAAAATCGCGGGCAGCGGTCATTTCTTTTCCTTCCGTTTAAGCCAGTTAAGGCTATCGAAAAATCGAGTTATATGTATGGTTAAAAAGGGAATGAAACAAGCCCTTTCGCAATAAAGTCCGCGTCAATCCGGTACACTGGTTTGTAGGGCAAGTGCATGAAGCACACCACCCATAGTGCCTTTCAAAGCGTTATAAACCATTTGATGTTGCTGTACACGGTTCTTGCCGCGAAAGCTTTCGGCAACGACTTCGGCTGCATAATGTTCACCGTCACCGGCCAAATCGCGGATTGTCACTTTGGCATCGGGAATGCCATCACGAATGAGTTTCTCAATCTCATGTGCGTCCATTGCCATAATGCATCTCCTATATTTTATTCGGTCAGAATAGCATAAGCTGAATAGCTAATCGACGGTTGGTTATTTATTTTCCATAAAGTCCGGAAACCAGCTTTCATAGGCATTTTCAAGTTGTTTGGCAGAGAGTTTGATCTGTCCTTCAATGACCAAATCTTGGCCGGTCACTTTACCCAGATTGGTAAGTTTTACGCCGGCTTTTTTGGCTTGTTCTTCAACAGCAGCATATTTATCAGCATTGACAGATATCAGGTAACGAGCCTGATCTTCGCCAAACAGTTCTGCATGGGCAGGCGTCTTTCCGGTTAATTTCGCACTTACACCATGATGCGATTTCATAACCATTTCCGCCAGAGCAATTGCCAAGCCGCCATCAGAAAGGTCATGACAAGCGGTGATCATTCCGGCTGTTATCAATTTTCTGATGAAACAACCATTTTTCTTTTCTTTGTCAAGATCAACGTGGGGAGGGGTACCTTCCTCTTTGCCCAAAATATCGCGTAAATAAACTGATTGTCCTAAATGGGAGCCACAATCACCAACGAGAATGATAAGATCTCCGTCTTTCATTCCATCAATTTTTGCCATCTTATGCCAATCCTCGATCAGACCGACACCTGCCATTGTGGGGGTAGGCAATATGCCCTCGCCATTGGTTTCATTGTAAAGTGAAACATTTCCGGATACGATCGGAAAATCAAGCTTTTTACATGCTTCACCAATACCTTTGATTGCATAGACAAGCTGGCCCATAATTTCAGGCTTTTCAGGGTTGCCGAAATTCAAATTGTCGCTACAGGCAAGCGGTTTGGCACCGGTTGCACAGAGATTACGCCAACATTCGGCAACAGCTTGTTTACCGCCCTCGAATGGATCAGCCTGACAGTATCTCGGTGTAACATCGGAAGAAAAAGCAAGTGCCTTATGGGTATTTCCCTCGACACGGATAACACCGGCATCGCCGCCCGGGCGCACCAGACTATTTCCCTGAATAAGGGTATCATATTGCTCATAGACCCAACGCTTCGAACTCTGGTCAGCGGAACAGAGAAGTTTCAATAATGCATCCTGCAGATTTACCTGTCGGATATTGGCAATATCTATTTCTTTAGCCTCTACAGGTTTTACCCATGGCCGATCATATTCCGGCGCTTCATCACCCAATTTTTTAATGGGAAGATTGGCGACTTCTTCACCGTGATGAAGAACGCGGAAGCGTAAATCATCAGTCGTTTTCCCGACGATAGCAAAATCAAGACCCCATTTTTTGAAGATTGCAGCGGCTTCTTTTTCGAGTTCCGGTTTCAAAATCATCAGCATGCGTTCCTGACTTTCAGAAAGCATCATCTCGTAAGCTGACATATTGATTTCACGAACCGGTACACGATCCAGATCAAGTTCGATACCGAGATCGCCCTTTGCTCCCATTTCAACGGCAGAGCAGGTGAGGCCGGCTGCCCCCATATCCTGAATGGCAATGACGGCACCCGATGCCATAAGTTCGAGGCACGCTTCCAACAGACATTTTTCGGTAAAGGGGTCGCCTACCTGAACAGTAGGTCGTTTTTCACCAATTGTCTCGTCAAATTCGGCGGAAGCCATGGTCGCTCCGCCGACACCGTCACGACCGGTTTTGGCGCCGAGATAAACAACAGGAAGCCCCACACCTTCGGCTTTGGAATAAAAAAGTGCATTGGTTTTAGCGATTCCCGCAGCAAATGCATTGACGAGGATATTTCCGTTATAGCTCTTGTCAAAATTCACTTCGCCGCCAACGGTTGGTACACCGAATGCATTTCCATATCCGCCGACACCGGAAACCACGCCGGAGACGAGATGTCTCGTGCGTGGATGATCCGGTGAACCAAAACGAAGCGCATTCATGGCCGCAACCGGTCTTGCTCCCATTGTGAACACATCACGCAAAATTCCGCCAACACCGGTGGCCGCGCCCTGATATGGCTCGATATAGGAAGGGTGGTTGTGGCTTTCCATTTTGAAGACAACGCATTCGCCATCACCGATGTCTACAACGCCGGCATTTTCACCAGGCCCCTGAATCACGCAATCGCCTTTTGTAGGAAGCGTTCTGAGCCATTTCTTCGATGATTTATATGAGCAATGTTCGTTCCACATTGCCGAAAAGATTCCGAGTTCTGTGAACGATGGTTCACGACCGACAAGCTCGAGAATACGCGCATATTCGTCGGGCTTTAACCCGTGTGCAGCAATGAGTTCGGGTGTAATGGCAATGTCGTTCTTCACGCTCATTGATTGGCTCCATCAAACAAGTTTATTTTCAGCATCGCTAAAAAATTTTCAATCAGCACTGGTTATCGCCTTTGACCCAGCGGTCGATGTCCTCGGCTATAGCATTGCCATGAGTGGTTGCCATAAGCGGACCATAAACGGAAACCCTTGCAGGATTACCCTCAGCTTCAACAACTAGAATCGGCTTGCCACCGGGTGTGTTTTTGGGAACGATCAGCATGCGCGGGCGACCTGAATATGACTGCAATTCCGGTTCAAAACCATAGCGCCTGAATTCGGATTTATTCGATTTGAACCAGCAACGATTGGCCGTTAGCGCCACGCGTTCCATGGTCTTTAATGCCGGTTCGCCGCTAGCAAGTTCGATATTTCCCGGACCAACTTTTTCAGTGCAGGCTACGAGCGCTAACATAACGGATAAAAGCGAACAACTCGCTAGATATTTGATTTTCATGCTGCAAGTCCTAATGCGCTAATAAACAGTCTTTTTCCGTCCATTCCGCCATGGGCGGGTTCGATCAAATCTTCCGGATGTGGCATCAAACCCAGGACGTTGCCCTTTTCATTGATGATACCGGCAATATCATTGATTGATCCATTCGGATTTGTCCCTTCGGCATAGCGAAATACAACCTGTCCGTTCCCCTCCAGTCGCTCGATAGTATCTTTATCGGCATAATAGTTACCGTCATGGTGGGCGACAGGACAACGTATGATTTCGCCTTTATGATAGGCGTTTGAAAATGCTGTTTTCTCGTTTACAATTTGGAGTTTGACTTCGCGGCAAGCAAATCGCAAAGAGGCATTACGCATCAACGCACCGGGAAGCAATCCGGCTTCAACCAGAATTTGGAAACCATTGCAGACACCGATAATCTTTGTCCCTTTTTCCGCATGTTCGAACACCGCTTTCATAACCGGCATGCGCGCGGCAATTGCTCCACAACGAAGATAATCTCCGTAAGAAAAGCCACCGGGGATAACGATAAGATCGACATCGGGAATTGTCGTCTCTGTCTGCCAGATCTTTAAAGGCTCTACGCCGGTAATCAAACGGAGAGCGTCAATCATATCGCGGTCGCGATTTAGTCCGGGTAACTGGATAACAGCCGTTTTCATTACAATATCCGTTTCCGATTAGAGAAGTTCTATCCGATAATTCTCGATGACTGTATTGGCGAGCAGTTGTTCACACATTGCTGTCAGCTGTTTTTTTGCCTCGTCTTCGGTGAGATCGTTAAGCACAATATCAAAAATTTTGCCCTGCCTGACGGACTCGATGCCTTTGAAATCAAGGCTATCCAAAGCGCCGACAATGGCTTTACCTTGTGGATCAAGAACGCCTGTCTTTAAGGTGACGGTTACGCGCGCTTTCATCATTTATTCCTGCATTTCTTTTGCCAAAAAGGTAAGGCGGCCCAGAAAGCCGCCCGATGAACTATTTTACAAGAACAGGACCATTTGGTCGGGGTTGTTCATTCTCATTCATGATTCCCAACCGTTTTGCAACTTCCTGATAGGCTTCGATCAGCCCGCCCATATCGCGACGGAAGCGGTCTTTGTCCATTTTTTCCTTGGTATTGATGTCCCAAAGGCGTGAAGAATCAGGTGAAATTTCGTCTGCCAACACAATATGCATAACGTCACCTTCCCACAACCGGCCAAACTCCATTTTGAAGTCCACAAGCTCAATACCGACACCGACGAATAAGCCGGTCAAAAAGTCGTTTATCCTTATGGAAAGTTGCATAATGTCCTCAAGTTCGGCAGGAGTAGCCCAGCCGAAGGCAGTAATATGTTCTTCGGACACCATCGGATCGTCAAGCTTGTCTTTTTTATAGTAAAATTCGATGATTGATTGGGGGAGGGGGGTGCCTTCTTCGATGTCGAGCCGTTTCGACAAAGAGCCGGCGGCAACATTTCTAACAACAACTTCGAGTGGCACCATATCAACAGCTTTGATGAGCTGTTCGCGCATGTTGAGGCGTTTGATAAAGTGTGTCGGAATACCGATACGTGCAAGCTGAGTGAAAATATATTCCGATATGCGGTTGTTCAAAACTCCTTTACCGTCAATAATTTCATGCTTTTTCGCATTGAACGCGGTAGCATCATCCTTAAAAAACTGGATGTAAGTGCCCGGCTCGGGCCCTTCATATAAAATTTTTGCTTTGCCTTCATAGACGCGATTACGACGGTTCATGGCTTTTTCCTTAAATTAACCGGATAAATTAGCTTGATGTTTCCCTAACTCAATTCCGCGTATTTCACAATCATCTCTTGTCGATAGACACCAAAATTTCCCGCTTTGATACAAGTTAATTTACAGTATACTATTGCTAACGGGATTTAAATGTTGCAAGAACATCCCGACAAGCCGGATCATGGCAAAAATTAGGAGAGATTCTCATGGACGGGATGAAAGAACGTGCGGATGCTTTCGAGCATAAATATATGATCGACGAGGAGCTTCGTTTCAAAGCGAATGCACAGCGCAACCGCATGATCGGCCTTTGGGCTGCTGACCGTCTTGGTAAAACCGGCGAAGCTGCCGATGAATACGCCAAAGAAGTCGTCAGAACCTCATTCCAGCGTGGGAACGAGGAAGCGGTTATCGAGAAAATTGTCCATGATTTTCAAGCTACCAATGTTGCAATTAGCGAAACCGACCTACGCAAGAAAATGGCGCAACTTCTAGAAGAATCTTTGGAGCGTGTTCGAAACGCTTGAGTGGAATTGTCAATCTCATCCATCTATTCAGCTGCCGGGCTTTTGACCCGGCAAATTTTTTTCATCTCAAAGCTTTCCCAGAAACTGGGAAAAGACCATAAGGCCTTCCGGCCACGGACCGTAACCCGAAGCAGAATTTATGTGACCGGCTTCACCGGCATCAATAAATAAAGAGCCCCAGTCTTTCGCAATATCTTCGGCAACGGCGAAATCGCAATATTCGTCATTGCGACTGGCTATAACGATTGATGGAAACGGCAAGCGGTCACGCGGGTAGGGTCCAAATGTCATAAGGTGCTTTGGACGAATATCGGGATTTGCCACGTCAGGTGGAGCAACGAGAAAAGCACCCCGCACTTTTTTACCAAGAAAAGGAACCGAAAGGATAGATGTGGGGACGCCGAGTGAATGGGCGACAATGACAACAGGTTTTTGAGCTGCTTCAACTTCCTTGATTAATTCCCGAGTCCAGTCTTCACGAACGGGTTTCGACCATTCGGCCTGCTCGACACGATGGGCGGTTGAAAGCTTTTGCTCCCACCGTGTTTGCCAATGATCAGGACCGGAGCCCTGATAACCGGGAACAATTAGGATATCAACCTCATTTACCCTCATCCAACGACCTCTTGATAAAATCGCGACTGATCAACCGTAACCATTAAATAGGCAATTGGACGATCAGACAGATCAGATCATACAACTTTGCCGATTTCTGATTGGCGACAGCCATGTATTATGTGAATTAATACCATAAAATCTATCCGAAAACCCGGTGGAAAATCGTATCAACATGTTTTGTATGGTATCCGAGATCGAATTTTTCGCGAATTTCTTCCTCGCTCAAAACGCGACGGACATCAGGATCAGCGAGAAGTTCCTGAAGAAAATCTTTCCCGTGTTCCCAGACCTGCATGGCATTACGCTGAACAATCCGGTACGCATCCTCGCGACTAACGCCTTTTTGTGTCAGAGCCAGAAGTACGCGTTGCGAATTCACCAAACCATGAAACTTGTTAAGGTTTTTCATCATATTTTCAGGATAGACGAGCAGCTTATCAATAACCGAAGTAAGCCGTGCCAATGCGAAATCAAGAGTTATAGTGGCATCCGGACCGATAAATCTCTCCACGGAGGAATGGGAAATGTCGCGTTCATGCCAAAGAGCAACATCTTCCATGGCAGGAAAAGCGAAAGAACGTATCATGCGGGAAAGCCCGGTGAGATTTTCTGAAAGAACCGGATTGCGTTTATGGGGCATTGCAGATGACCCTTTTTGGCCGGGGGAGAAATATTCCTCGGCTTCAAGAACTTCTGTTCTTTGCAAGTGCCGAATTTCAATTGCCAGACGTTCTATAGATGAAGCAATAACACCGAGTGTTGCAAAAAACATAGCATGTCTGTCACGCGGGATAATTTGCGTCGAGATCGGTTCGGGACGCATACCCAATTGATCGGCGACATAGGCTTCAACACGCGGGTCGATATTAGCAAATGTCCCGACAGCACCGGAAATGGCACAGGTAGAAATTTCTTCTTTTGCAGCGACAAGCCGCGCGCGGCAGCGTGAAAATTCAGCATAGGCAAATGCCAATTTAAGCCCGAAAGTTGTCGGTTCTGCATGAATGCCGTGGCTGCGACCGATCATGACCGTGTCTTTATATTCAAAGGCACGTTTTTTAAGAGCTTTAAGCAACTCGTCCATGTCTTTGATCAAAATATCGGAGGCGCGCATCAGTTGAACATTGAGCGTGGTGTCGAGCACATCGGAAGAAGTCATGCCCTGATGGACAAAACGCGAATCAGGTCCAATAAATTCGGCAAGATGCGTCAAAAAAGCGATAACATCATGTTTTGTTACAGCTTCAATCTCCTCAATACGGGAGACATCGAATTTTGCGTTGCTACCTTTTTCCCAGATATTTTTTGCAGCTTCTTCCGGAATAACACCGAGTTTGGCTAATGCCGTGCAAGCGTGTGCCTCAATCTCGAACCAGATGCGGTATTTTGTTTCTGGCGACCAGATGGAGACCATTTCAGGACGGGAATAACGCGGTATCATGATCGAGTTCCTTCTGTTTCAGCGTCTTGCTGCTTTGCGCAAGGCGTCAATGCGTGTTTTGTAAATTTCTTTATTACCATTTTTAAATATTGCAGATCCTGCAACAAAAGCGTTTGCGCCAGCCGAAGCTGCGCTCCCGATTGTTTCGGCTGTAACTCCGCCATCAACTTCGAGGGTAATTGGCCGATTTCCAATCATCGCATGTATTTTTTTGATTTTCTCGACCATCGCCGGAATAAAACTCTGGCCGCCAAATCCCGGATTGACTGTCATAACAAGAATGAGATCAATTTGATCAAGAAGATATTCAATGATGTGTTCCGGTGTACCCGGATTAAGCGAAATGCCGGCTTTCTTGCCCAATGCTCTTATGGCCTGCAAAGAACGGTGCGGATGAGGAGTCGATTCGGCGTGGACTGTTATAATGTCTGCTCCGGCTTTGGCGAAACTTTCCAGATAGGAATCAACGGGAGAGATCATCAGATGGACATCGAAGACGGCGCTCGTTACCGGTCTTATAGCTTTTACAACATCCGGACCGAAGGTGATATTGGGCACAAAATGACCATCCATCACGTCAACATGAATCCAGTCAGCACCAGCGGCGACGACATCTGTAATTTCCTGACCAAGACGGGAAAAGTCTGAAGCCAGAATTGAAGGGGCAATTATTTGTTGCAAAGACATTTCAATCTCCTCGGCTGCTGCTTCCTATCACGTAGTTTTCCCGTATAAAACCCGTTTTTCGGCCGATCCACATCTGAACGCATTCATTATCAAAGTTATTTTAACCGAGATTGCTAGCATTTTAGGAAAAATTTGCGTACTAATGCACTGTAAATTTTACTGAAAATGGAAAAAACAAACCGGCAGATTTGAAAATTGAATTATGACTGAACATTCGACACATTTAATTTCGTCAGACAAGCCGATTGTAACGGTTTCCTCGGTTGACTATCGTAATGCGATGAGCCATTTTGCCGGAGCAGTTCATATTGTCACAACCGATGGCTCCAAAAATAAACGGGGTGTTACAATTTCGGCCTGTTGTTCTCTTTCCGATAACCCTCCGACTGTTCTTGTTTGTCTGATGAGACAACATGAAGAAAACAGAATTTTTATTGAAAATGAAAAGTTCTGTGTGAACACTTTGACAGGGCATCACAAAAACCTGTCGGATATTTTTGCGGGTCGCGGCGGACTTTCTCAGGAACAACGGTTTTTGCAAGCAGAATGGGGCACATTGAGAACAGGAGCACCGGTTCTCTCCGATGCGCTTGTTGCACTCGATTGCCAGCTGGTTGGTTGGCACATTCATGCCACCCATTATGTTTTGATTGGCGAAGTGGTGGCGGTTAAAACCCATCCCGGAATTGATGCCCTGATGTATCTTGACCGCAATTACCGGACATTGCCACTCATCTAGGTTTACACTGCTGCTCTAGGTTTATTTTTTAGCAAAATCGCGCGGCACATCACCGGTCCGCTTGAGTTTCATTCCGACGACAGGAATAAGGTCATCCTGAATTTTTACTGAAACGGTGATATTCATCGAGTTTTTATCTTCAAGACGCGCCATCATAGCGCCATTGAGTTGCTTGCGGTTCAATCCGAAAACCATCCGGTCGGCGCCGACTTTACCGGAGACGACATCAAGTCCATCACCTTTTGCACCGTCATTGAATTCGCCGGAAAAGCCAGAGGGACCTCTCTGAACAGTTGCCTTCATCGGCTGTGAAAAAACGCCGACGCGACAATTGCCATCAAGTGTCATGCCAACTTGAGACACTTCGGTTGTGCCGGCAAAAGTACAAGTGAATTTTGTTCCTTTATATTTTCCGGCAACGACTTCTCCGGGACCCGCCCAGCTCCCTTCTATCGAGCGAAAGAAGTCAACATCGCTGTCAGCTGCGAAGCTTGTTGTCACCATTGATGATGATGCTATAGTCAACCCAATAAAAGCCGAAAAGATTTTTTTCATAATGGCGTTACTCTGCCTTTTACACAAATTACGCAAAACCGTACGAAACGATGTGACCTGTTAAGACAAATCCGCATCGCCAGCTATTATCAGAAAAAATGGTTAATTCTTTATTCGTTATTTTCCCGTTCGGGTGTTTTTTTTAGTTTTTCTTTGTCTTTATTCCGGTTGAAACCAATCAGGTCTCCGGTAAAATCACTTATGCCGGGTCTTTTTTCTCCGTCAAACGGGAAAGGACGGAGTGCATCCATTGTTGCTATGCCGATGCGCGTTGTCATCAAACCATTGACTACGCCTTCACCCAAACGTGCAGACAAGCGGGTTGCAAGTCCCTGTCCAATAAATTGTTCGACAAGACCATCGCCGACGGCAAGAGTACCGGTGACGGCAAGATGGGAAATGACACGCTTTACGAGGGAAATCAGACCGAAACGTTCAGGACGTGCTCCATAAAGCGTTGCCAGACGACGAATGAGCCCGACAACCTCATAAAGAACATAGCCAAGATCAATAATAGCACGGGGGCTCACGGCTGTCACAACCGAAACACGTTTTGCAGAATTGAGAATCATTTTTCGCGCTTCAAGATCGAGTGGGCGTAGAATTTCATATTCGGCGAGATGGATCAGTGCTTTACCATCTATAATATCTCCGTTGTGCGATAACATAGCCTGTCTCCCCTCGGATATATAAGGGCTTCGGGCAGTGTAGCGCATCAATTCTTCTACCGATTTCCTCGCAAGATTGATGTTATCCGTTAGCGCAGCTTCTTCCGCATTTTTCCTTATTTTATCAACTGACGCCAGACGCAATAATGCGCGCACTTCACCGATGATGAAGCAAAGGAGAGCGATACCACCTACAATAGTAATAATCAGGGCAATAAAGCCTAAAAATTGGTATTCGGCAAAGAGCGAGCGTATGAGGCCATCTGCCGATAAACCGAGTGCCAAAATCAATAATAGCAAGACGGATGATAAAAATATTCTACCGCTTGTAAAAGTGCGTTTGGTTTCGGATGTGTTATTATTCTCAAGCTCGTTCAGTTCGCTTAATGCCTCGTCCAGAAAAGGATCGCTCTGGTCCTCTTCGATTGACTTCAGGTCGTTTATTGCCTGTGGTTTGCGACTGGTCATATCAAATAATCTCCGAATAGAAATTCCAATGCACGGTCGAGACGGATTTGCGGAAAGGGCTGATTCATTTTTAATTGCGGCGGTAAAAAACGGACAAATTGTAACTTTTCAGGCAAATTTTCTTTTAACAGTTGAGATAATGATTGAGGCAAATCACCGGGGAAAATAGCTGTTTCGGTTTTTCCATCAAATACCATATCGCCAATTGTTTCACCTTTCATCGGTGTTCCTATGACAACGGCCAAGCTTTCGCCGTTTTTTTCGCTCGTTCCTTCTTTTGTAGAACGTAGTGAAGCCACTGCCAATGTATCGGTTAAAACGCCTTTCAACTCAGCTTTATCCATGGCAGTCCGGACAATTTCCGAGGTGATATTTTCGAGACGAGCATGGTTGATATGATGGAGATAGTCGGCTTTCGTGGAAGCTACCAAAATACGATCGATCTTGTGCTGAACGAGTGCACTGAGAAGATGGTTTTTGCCAGCCTTAAAGCAGTCGAGAATTTCGCATAACGCATTTTGCATTTCGAGAATTGAAGCGGTTCCCCCATTTATGGCGTCGAGAGAATCAACCAGAATGACCTGACGATCAAGACGAGCAATATATTCTCGAAAAAATGGTTTAATAACCAGATTTTTATAGGCCTCATATCGCTGTTCCATAATCTTTGCGATAGAGTTATCGGGAAATTCGGCAATTCCCAAATCGGGTAGGGGTGAAAAGCTAAGGACAGGTGCGCCTTCAAAACTGCCAGGTATGAGAAACCGTCCCGGAGGAAGCGCGGATATCATGGTACCGGAATTTTTTGCCGAGCGTAAATAGCTTTTGAAACTTTCAGCCAGAACTTCAATATCACGCTCGTTTGCCTCATTTAGGAAGTTAACACTCCGGATCGCACCAAGCCAGGCTTTCGCATGTGCTTTGTGTTCCGGTGAATTGGCTCTTGCAATTGATTGGGCACTGAATTCACGGTAATTTTTTTGAAGTAATGGCAAATCAAGGAGCCATTCGCCGGGATAATCAATAATATCAATCGAAAGCTTTTTCTGTTTGGAACCTGAAAACTTTTGCGAACGCGTTAGAAATTCGAGTTTCAGGCGAAGTTGGGAAAGTGAACGCGTGGATTGCGGCCAAAGTTTTTCATTAACCAAACGATCGATATGTTTTTCGAATTCAAATCGAGCTATTTTACTATCCGGTTGTTCGGCAAGTCGTGCGTTCAGCAGCCTTCCTTCGCGTGCGACTTCGAATATCGGCAAACGACCGGAATAAAGCAGATTTTGAATTAACGATGTGATGAAGACCGTCTTTCCGGCTCCCGAAAGTCCCGTCACCCCCAGTCGCAACGTGGGATTGAAGGTACTTTTCGTCCGGTCTCTCAAAGCATCGAATGCAATGACTGCTTCGTCTTTTAATGATGTTAAAGAAGGCAAATAAACTCAATCCTCAATTAATTTCTATAAAACCAGCTTGTCAATCAAGCATATGGTGCACACGAATAACGTGCGCAAGACGAGCAATGTGCGTTAGACGAGACCGGTTCATGGTTTGAGAAGCGCGATAAAGTTGCCCCTCCCAATCGATATCCGGTTTTTGGCTATAGGAAAATCGAATAAAGCAAGATTTGCCGGTTGTAAAAAACGGGGAAGAGAAGCAACTGGAAGGCAATTATTGTTCAACTGTGTGACGACCTGACTTATGGCCGGATTATGACCGATTACGAGCAAAGGCACACCGTCTTGCGAAATTGTTGTGATGAGCGAAATATAATCATCAAAATTTCCATAATATAATTTGTCGATAAATTTCAGGCTTATACTTGATTTCAGGCAAAGCGCATCAAGAGTTTGTCGTGTTCTCTGTGCCGGAGAACATATTATTGTTAACGGACCAGAGACATAATCGGGAAGTATTGTTCCTATTATTTTTGCGCCAAAACGGCCTTTTTCAGACAATGGACGATCAATATCTTTTTCTAATTTTTTGCCGATTTCCGCCTCTCCATGGCGCATAAGCCCTAAAGTTATTCGTTGGTGATCAGTCATCTCTCAATCACAAAATGAACTAAGCTGAAATCTAAATTGAAGAATGTCTATTCTATTGCGTTCTATACTGTTTGTGAGGTTGATATATTAGTAATGTGTTGAAAAATGGATCAAAAATATATTTTTTGTCTTGTGTTGGAATTTTTTGCACAATATATAGAGCCGCACATACAACATGTGGAGGCTTGACTATGAGCGAAACATTGGACGCCGAGTATCATCCCAGCGAAGATGAGCCTTTCATGAGCGAAAGGCAAAAAGTTTATTTTCGTGCTAAACTTATAGCTTGGAAAAACGATATTTTACGCGAAGCACGCGAAACGCTCGAAAACTTGCAAGAAGAAAATGCTAATCAACCTGATTTGGCAGATCGCGCTTCATCCGAAACGGATCGAGCAATCGAGCTGCGCGCCCGAGATCGGCAACGCAAGTTGATCGCTAAAATTGATGCAGCATTGGAACGGCTGAACGATGGTACCTACGGTTATTGCGAGGAGACCGGGGAACCGATCAGCATAAAACGCCTCGATGCCCGTCCAATTGCAACCCTTTCTATTGAAGCTCAGGAACGTCACGAAAAGCGTGAAAAGGTTTATAAGGACGAATAAACCGGATTTTAGCTTACTGAAAATGAAAATAGTCTGTGTCGAGTGTATATTTGACACAGACTTTTTTATTTCTGGCTTTTGTATTTTCTGGCGCTTCTATTTTTGGCGCTTGACAAAGGCTTTGCTCTTGTGATGGGGGCAGAAAATTTACCCCTTGAGCAACTCATAAAACGGTTTAAAAACTGCTTTTTTTAAACTGATTGGACAAGTACGAATAAGTTATAATCAGGCGAATGAGAAATACGCGATTTTTTGTTGTGAAGGATAGCTGTTTTCTGTCGTTGGGCGCATATGTGGTAAAATTTTAGTTATTTTTCAATCAAAAAAAGAGTAAATTATTAAAATCGGAAATCGGGAAACTCCCTCCTATAAAAGCTATGCAAGACAATTGCATCTTTAGCAAAATGTGAACTTTTGTTTCTTGGAACTTTTCTTTCAGTCGAAATATGTGTCCAAAGTGGATCCGCTTTAATCGAGACAAGTAGATTTTGTCGCCAATCCAAGCGTTTTGCCAGACCGGAACAACAATCGAATATGAAAACTCTTGAACTTTGCGCATAATTAAGAACTTTGCGCATAATTACGATCTGTGTTCTGTTACAGATCCCCTTCCAGACATATCCAAAAATGATCAAACTGAACGATTGATAACCAAATAACTGCAGTTTTTGACTGTTTTCAGCTCTTTTCGTTTTTGATTGCGTTTTTCAACTCGTTTTCGAACATATGATCGAAATCGTCATCAAGATTAACAGCCGGATCAATTGTTTTTGGCGGTACTCGTAAAGATGGTTCACGACGTCCTTCGATTTCCGCGCTAATTGTTTCATCTTTCACCGAGGGGGTGAAACGAGGTGTCGGTTCTTCTTTCAGAGTGGATTGTCGAGGGGACGGACGAGCTGCCGGAGCAACTGGAAAATCTGTCAAGGTTGGTTCCCTTGGAACAGCATTACGCGATGATCTGTTGGCAAATTCGTTGTTATCGGCAAGCACACCTACGTTCAGCTCGGCAGGATTGTTTAACGTTTTCTGCGGTATCGCTTTATTAAAGTCGTTGTGTGAAGGAGCCGAATTGACATCACGACGGTTCTCAAATGCTACAGAAGGTTCTCTTGGAGATTGGCCAACAGGATTGATGTTAGTATTTTCGATAGACGGATCTACATTTGGTTCAGGCACATGCCGACGGGGTAAAAAAGCCGCCTCTCTTGATGAAAATGTGGGTTTGAAATCCTCCTGCAAGGAAGACAAATCGGCTTCCAGCCGTTCGTCACTTGCCCGTATGGCAGGCGAAGCAGCAGCTTGTTGCGTATCGGATAAAGATGTACGCAACTCCGGTTCACGATAATTCGGAATCGATGAAGAGTCTTTTGCAACCTCATTCATCGGCTCAACATGAATTTCACCTTTGGTTGAATTTTCATCCAATTTTATGTTGGTTTCGATAACAAGATCCGTTGGTCCACCAATCATCAGCAGATGTTCGACATTGTCACGGCGCACAAGAACAAGGCGGCGAGTACGATCGACTGCAGCCGCGTCACGAACAGATAGCCGGGGTGTACGTGACTTTCCACCTACGACAAAGGTACCGTTATTGAATTTACGCAGTAACTTGATGGTAATCGCAATTGCAGCAATAACGATAATAAGCACAACAAGGCTGCTAATAATATTCGCTGCAGATTGTCCAATCTGATTTTCTAACCCAAAATGCATGCCTTATTTCTCTCCTGCTGGAAAAGCGTGATCATATCCGTCTGTCTATCTATATGCCAGAGCACCTCTTGATGGAAAGTAGCAATATAGGGGAATGGACAGATCTTTGCAGTTATATATACAGTGGTTTTTTATTTTAACAAAATTAACGCTGTCAATTTTCTGTTTTCCACCATTAACACTTCATGCCAAGCACAATTTGAGGCAAAATGTGATCGAGAATCAACTGTGATGGTAAGAGGCAGACCTAGTATCATGAAAAAGCCGGAAACACTGACGCATATTTGGGCTTTTTCGAATAAACATATACAATTATTGCGGTATGTCGTTGCTATAATTGTGAGCTTTAGTGTTCTGGTAGCAATTGCCGATTGCTTTATAAGAGAAGAACAGTTGAATGTTCTTTCCTTGTTGTTGTTTTTATTTTTTGCAATAACGGGATTTGCTTTTCTTATATTGTTTTTGACCGGTGCTTTTTCCAACGCAAAAGCTTTGGAAAACGATAGTAAACCATTGCTCATCGACACGCTTGACGACGCAATCATACTTTCGGATGCTTCCGGAAATATTATTTCTACCAATGCTTCATGCGCAAAACTTACAGGTTTTGATAAAGCAAAAACAGTGTTTTCTCTTTTTTCGTCGCTTGAGGATATCGAACCGGCGTTTTATCGACTGACCACGAAAGCACTTGCGGGTCAAACAGCGCGCGAAGAATTGCGCGGAAATTCGCTATATCAGGCAGATGCGAACGAAACACAAACCTGGTACAGTCTTTCGGTCAAACCGGTAAAGCTGAATGGGCGCGCCTTTTTGATATGGCGTCTTGAAGATACAGGCTTTGCTCGCAATATGTACGAGCCACTTTTCCGGAATCTTCAGGAAGCTATTAATCATCTTGATCGGGCACCGGCCGGTTTTCTTTCAACCGATGTCAATGGCAGATTTCTTTATATCAATGCGCCATTGGCAAATTTGCTTCATATTGATCTCCAAAATTTCAAAATGTCGGGGATTTCATTTGATAAAGTCTTCGAGACATTCGGGCAAACGTCAAACTGGAAAGAAATCAGGAACAATATAGATCGTGCAGATGGAAGCTATGAGTTTTTTGTCGATTGGCATGGCGAGACCCAAGATTATTTGAAGCTTATCGTTTGCGCAACCAAAGAGACTGCCGAACAAAAGGAAGATATTATTTATCGATTTGTTCTGTTACCCTTGTCGAGACAAGCCGATATTGCACCTACTCTGGACAGCCTGTCAGATAATTTCCATTATTATTTTGACAACGCGCCGATAGCACTCGCAATGGTTGACCAACGAGGCGAATTAGCGAATATGAATCGGCCGTTTCAACTCCTTTTCGATATAAAAACAGGCAAAGACGAAAAAATAGTTCTTGGTGATTTATTCACGCTCGAAGGGAAGCGTAGCTTAGCCGACTTTTTCAAAAAAATATCGGGAAACCCGCAAGCAAAATATTCGACGGAAGTTAGTCTTGCGGGCGATGAAAACAGACATTTCCGTTTATTTTTTCTGGGAATTTCGCGAGAAACGCATGAGCAGAGTGGAGAAGTGGCAATATTGTCCGTTGTAGAGACGACAGCTCAGAAAACTCTGGAAGACAAAATGGCGCAAGGACAAAAGCTGCAGGCAATCGGGCAGCTCGCCGGTGGCATTGCTCACGACTTCAATAATGTTTTGACAGCAATTATCATGTCATGTGATCTTCTTCTCGCTAGTCATCGCAGTTCTGATCCGGCTCATGCCGATCTTATCAATATCAAAAATAATGCCAATCGTGCCGCTTCGCTCGTTCAACAATTATTGGCTTTTTCTCGTCGCCAAACATTGCGACCGGAAGTGGTGGATCTGACTGAATTGCTTTCCGACGTGCGAAATCTTTTGACGCCGCTTTTAGGAAGCAACATCCATTTGAAGTTCAATCACGGCCGCGATTTGTGGAGTGTCAAAGTCGATCAGGCATCTTTTCAGCGCGTTTTGATGAATCTCGTCATCAATGCACGCGATGCGATGCCCAAGGGCGGGAATATTACGATTACGACTACCAATTTGGCAAAACAAAAGGCTGCAGATCTCGGCTTTGAAGGGTTGATAGCTGATGATTATGTGGAGCTTGATGTGGAGGACAATGGCACAGGTATACCAAAAGCGGTTCAGGAAAAAATGTTCGAGCCGTTTTTTACCACCAAAGAGGTAGGCAAGGGGACGGGGCTTGGTCTGTCGATGGTCTACGGGATTGTCAAACAGACCGGTGGTTTTATTTACTGTGAGAGCGAAGAGGGGAAAGGTACGAAATTCCGTATCTTCCTGCCAAGATTCATTGCCGATCCTGTCAAAAATGAACAAAAAGCAGTTGAGCCGGTAAAATCATTAAGTGAAAAAAATGCCGATCTGTCGGGGAATGCAACCGTCCTTCTTGTTGAAGATGAAGCTGCAGTGAGAATGGGTGGTGTGCGCGCTCTCCAATCACGCGGCTATAAAGTGCTGGAGGCCGAAAACGGTATCGAGGCACTTGATATCATAGCAGAACATAATGGTGCCGTCGATCTGGTGGTATCCGATGTTGTTATGCCGGAGATGGATGGACCTACATTGCTTGGCGAAATGCGAAAAAAATATCCGGATATAAAATTTGTCTTTGTTTCAGGATATGCGAAAGATGCTTTTGCGAAAAATTTGCCGCCTGACGCGGTTTTCGGATTTTTGTCAAAACCTTTCACGTTGAAGCAGTTAGCAATGAAAGTGAAAGAAATGCTTTCCGACGAAAGCACTACCAATTCATGATTTTTTACTTTTTCATCAAAACAATTCGTTAAAATGATTGAAATCCTCGCTATCTAATGCAAGATAAGCACCGTAAAATACGCTAAAGAGGGTGAACCATGCGCAAAATACTGATTTCCACAGTTTCAGCCTTGGCTTTGACTGGTAGTTTTTTCACGTCGTCAGCTTATGCCGATATTGTTATCGGTTTCATCGGGCCGATTACGGGACCTGTTGCAGCTTACGGCATACAGGCTAATAACGGTGTGAAAGTGGCCATTGAGGAATTGAATAAAAATGGCGGTATCAATGGCGAAAAAGTCGTTTTGAAAGTGTTTGACGACGGAGCAGAACCCAAGCAGGGGGTTTCGGCGGCTAATCAGTTGATTGGTGAAGGCATCCAATATGTCATCGGACCGGTTACCTCGAATATCGCGTTGCCTGTTTCCAATATTTTGGAAGAAAATGATGTTTTGATGATAACACCTTCGTCGACAACGCCTGAACTTTCAAGTCGTGGACTATGGAACGTCCTGCGTACTATAGGACGGGATGACCAGCAGGGCGATTACGCAGCAGACTATTACATCAAACATTTGAAAGATAAACGCATTGCTATCATTCATGACCGTGCAACTTACGGCAAAGGTCTAGCTGATGCATTCAAAACGGCGCTCAATAAAGGTGGCGTAACAGAAGTCTTTTACGGTAATATTACACCGGGAGAGAAGGATTATTCTGTTATGGTCAGTCGGCTGAAACAGGAAAAAGTCGACTATGTCTACTTTGGCGGGTATCATCCAGAGGCCGGGTTACTTTTGAAGCAAATGCGTGAACAAGGTCTTGAAGCTCCGCTTATTGGTGGCGATGGATACAATACATCGGAATTGTGGTCGATTGCGGGAAATGCAGCCGAGGGATCACTGTTCACCAATTCTGTGGATGTCAAGACAAACCCGGAAGCACAAGAGACGATCAAGGCATTGAAAGCACAGAATATTCCTCCAGAGACTTTTGCAATCAACGGTTATGCGGCTATACAGGTCTTGACTTTTGGCATCGAAAAAGCCGGTTCCGCTTCAGATCCCGAAGCAGTGGCAACTGCAATCAAATCGGGAGAGCCCATTAAAACGACTTTGGGCGAGATTACATATGGCGATCGCGGCGATATAACATCGAAAGTCTTTTCGATGTATAAATGGCATAATGGCGAGATTGTTTCTGCAGAGTAACCGATTTCATAACAAAAGGCGGTTTTATACCGCCTTTTGTTTTTTATGAATTGTTTTCAACTCGGGTAAAATTATTTTTTAATTGCGAGCAAGTGTTGTCGACTGATAAATACGGTTCAGCATTTGCGCACCATCTTTTTGCATGTTCGCTTCCATTTTACTTTCCGTCGCGTCAAGTAAGGCGGCAACCGTATTGTTGCGAATGGCTACGGGATTTCTTTCGTAACCTGGACGCAAAAAGAAATTGGCAGTGGGGACTTTGGCACGATATTGGGGTGGCATTGTCACCATGTCGTAGCCGTTGCCATCACCGGTGAGGTTGAGCATCTCGAGTTCAGCTCCCGATAGGGGGCGCGAGACACCTTTGCGTCGCAAAAATGTCAAGGAAGTTCTCAGCTTGTGGATTTGTAAAAGTGGCCCCACATCTTTATCCATGGTCATCGCATGCATTCCAAGTCCGGCATCGGTTTTCGCAAGCTCGCTTTGAGCTCCCCAATTATGCGGAACTGTTTTTGCTTTTGCGGTCATGCGTTCAACAACATTTGCTTTTTCGAGAAGTTTTGTTCTTTCTGTTCCTGACGCCTGCTGCGCTTTTTGTCGTAGTTCTTTTGCAATGTCGTTACCATATTCCCACATCAGGCTCACACTTGCTGTCGCAACAAGCTGATTATATCCTATAGCGGTAGAGATCGGTCGGGCATTTGCTTTGCCCTTTATCATGCCAGATTGCAGGTCGTGTGTGCCATCGCCGCCTGTTTCAAAAGCGTAGATAGACACAAGTTGTTCACGTGTAAGACCAATTTCTTGGGCGGCATTGACGTAACTGCGCATAAATTCGCTTTCGTTAGATGGTCTTTCCGGTCGAAAACCATAAACGCGTTTTGAAGCTGCAACAAAATCATCGACACCTGGAATTGAACGTGAAGGTCCCGTTGTTTTGCCGGTGGAAGGCTTGGCTGGTCCAGAATAGAGAGGTGGCTGTGACAAAACATAATCGGTGAGTTCAATTGTTTGTCCACGTGCCCGCTTTTCATTGCGCAGTTTTCTTTTCGCGCTGATTTGATCCCAATAGGCAGTAGCTTGTTTGTTATACGCATTATAGGCGTTCCGCCAAGCCTCGTAATCTTTGCTGTTGATAGTACCGAGGGGGCTTGCAGGTCGGATGCTCGATGTTGTCTCGTTTGAAGTTTTTGATGGCGATTGGAAATATTGCAGTGAATCCGACATACAACCGCTGATAACGACACTACAACTTATCAAAAAAATGGTTTTTGTACGCAACACGACAGCTCGATCCTGTAAGAGGTTTCAAAGCTATTATGTGGTGAATTGGTTGATAAGTCGTGAAGAGGAAAATGGTGTCGCACCAAGGTTTGTTCGGAGACGGTGTCACATTTGAAGCAACGTTTTTTGAATAGAACAATAATTTTGTTTTAATCAAATTGCCAATGCGGTTCATCAACCTATTCAATCAGAATAGAGATAATTTTAGTTATGGACTCAAGTTTATTTGTGTGAATCGAAACAAAATTTTTAATTAAACTATTTCGGGACAAACGGTTGCAGCTATATCGTTCAAAAAAAGCCTTCGAATGCTTGAGGATTTTAATATTCCGATTGATCAGAATGAAATAATTTGTTGATTGGCATTGGTGTTTTTATAATTGCTTTCAATAAATGCCCGTAAAGTTGCCGGATAAAGCTTGTGTTCAACTTTAAGAACTCGTGCAGCTAAAGTTTCCGCCGTATCGTTGTCCAAAACGGGTACGGCAGCCTGACCTAATATAGAACCTTCATCCATGCCTTCTGTTACAAGATGTACGGTGCAACCGCTTATTTTTACGCCGGCATCCAATGCTCGCTGATGCGTGTTCAGACCTCTGAAAAGCGGGAGAAGAGCAGGGTGGATATTTAAAATCCGACCTTCATAGGGTGTAATAATACGTCGCGAGATTAATCTCATAAAACCGGCGAGGCAAATAATATCGGGTTTGAACCTATCAATCCGGTCAAGAAGAGCAGTTTCGAATGAATCTTTGTCAGTAAAACTTTTGCGGCGTACGATATCGGCAGGAATTCGAAGAGCTCTTGCACGCTCGATACCCTTTGCGTCGTCGTTGTCACTTAAAACGGCGACAACCTCGGCCGGAAAATTATCTTTTCTTGTTGCTTCGACAAGAGATACCATATTGGTACCACTTCCGGAAATGAGGATAACAATTCTTTTTTTCATAGCGCGAGGTGACCTTTGTAAACAACGCCTTTGTCTTTTCTCACCGTAATACGTCCGAGACGAACCGGTTTTTCACCTTCTGCCTGAAATGCAGAAAAAACATCGTCAGCTTTTTTGTTGTCGACGACAACAATCATCCCGATACCACAATTATAAGTCCGCAGCATTTCCAGTTCTGTAATGTTTCCCTGTTTTGCAAGCCAGGAGAACACCGGCGGAACTTTTATTGCGTCGAGATTGATTTCAACAGCCAATGTTTTTGGCAATACGCGCGGGATATTTTCCGGAAAGCCACCACCGGTAATGTGTGCCAAGGCTTTAATGCCAAGATCTTTGCGCAATACCGAAAGAAGAGACCGGACATAAATACGTGTCGGTACCAATAAAGCGTCGGCAAGTGAAACGGTCTTATCGAATGGAGCAGGGGCGTTAAAATCAAGACCACTTTCCTCAACAATGCGGCGGACGAGAGAAAAACCGTTAGAATGGAGACCCGAAGACGATAGCCCTAAGACCACGTCTCCTTCATTTATATCTTTCGAGGGAAGAAGCTTTCCACGCTCTGCCGCGCCGACAGCAAAACCGGCCAAATCATAGTCACCTTTAATATACATGCCAGGCATTTCGGCAGTTTCGCCCCCTATAAGGGCAGCTCCAGCCTGCCTACAGCCCTCGGCAATGCCGGAAACGACTGCGGCCCCCTGATTGGGGTCAAGTTTGCCGGTTGCATAATAATCAAGGAAAAAAAGCGGTTCGGCTCCCTGAACGACGAGATCATTGACACACATGGCCACAAGATCAATCCCGACAGTGTCATGAATGCCGGTGTCGATAGCAATTTTTAATTTGGTTCCTACACCGTCATTTGCGGCTACAAGAACAGGGTCTTTAAAACCGGCGGCTTTCAGATCGAACAATCCGCCGAACCCACCCAATTCTGTATCGGAACCGGCGCGTTGTGTCGTTCGCACGATCGGTTTGATTTTTTCCACCATAAGGTTACCGGCGTCGATATCAACTCCGGCGTCCGCATAAGTCAGATTGTTTTTTAGGGGGTGTGTGTCGCCCATCGGATTTATCCTCGATCATGATCATGAACACATGAGACCAATGCCACGTTCAAAGTCCACTCGCAAGTTTTATCAAGCTTTTAAAAAAAGATATAAACGATTGTTTCTTGACGTTGTTACAGGAAGCTGCATATCCTTTCAAAACAACAAACTCAGTGGACGTCTATGAGCGATAGAGATTTTGATACCTCTTCCGAGGGGCCGTTGGTAGAAAAAGGCAAAAAAGGCTTGCGATTCAAACGGAATAAAAAAACTGTTTATATCCCGGCCTACGCCAATATTGCTTTCCGCGGGAATGTTAAGAAGCAAGCTATTTTTTGGCTTCTTACGCTTCTTTTCTTTGTCATTTTCATGTTTGTTTTCAGTTCGATTCTCTTGCCGTTTGTTGCAGGAATTGTGCTTGCCTATTTTCTCAACCCGATTGTTGAAATGCTTGAAAGAATCGGAATTTCAAGAATGTGGGGAACGGTTCTGATAACAATCGCTATTGTGCTTGTGCTTGTTATCGCATTAACAATCCTTATTCCGGTTATTACGTCACAGTTACAACAATTCATCAGGGACGGGCTGCCGGTTTATGTAAATCGTATTCAGGCTTTTTTTGCCAATCATAGTTTTGAATGGATCAAGCGTTATATTGGCAGTGATGCCAACGAGATTCAGTCGAATATACAAGCATTACTCGGCCAAAGTTCCGATCTCATCAAATCTGTGCTGAATTCGGTCCTCGATTCAGGAAAATCTCTTGTCAATCTTGTAAGCCTTTTTGTTGTTGCTCCGGTTGTTGCTTTTTACATGTTGCTTGATTGGGAACGTATGGTAACGACGATTGATTCGTGGATACCTCGTAATCATCTGGAAACGGTGCGTGGAATTTTTCATGAGATGGATCGCGCTGTCGCAGGGTTTATTCGTGGTCAAACGTCTGTTTGTCTTGCGCTTGGCGTTTATTATGCCGCCGGTCTCACAATTTCGGGGTTGAATTTCGGATTATTAATCGGTTTATTTGTAGGATTGATCAGCTTTATTCCCTATGTGGGCTCGATGACCGGATTTGTTCTTTCTGTGGGTGTTGCGTGGGTTCAATTCTATCCAGAACATTGGGAACGGATTATCGTTGTTATGGGGGTATTTTTTGTAGGCCAATTTCTTGAGGGGTATATTTTGCAACCAAAATTGGTCGGGCAGTCGGTTGGTCTCCATCCTGTGTGGCTCATGTTTGCTCTTTTTGCTTTTGGTTCGCTATTCGGCTTTACCGGCATGTTGATTGCAGTTCCTGCAGCAGCGGCAGTCGGGGTTCTTGTACGGTTTGCACTTCATACCTATCTTGAGTCCCCGCTCTATTCGCCAAGCGGGTCATCAACAAGCGGGGATGTCGGAGAACACGAATGAATAAAAGGTTGGAGCAATTACCGCTCTCACTTTCACATCCAACAGATTTCTACAAAGATGATCTTGTCGTAACAGAAAGCAACAAGGCCGCCTATGAGCTTATCGAGCACTGGCCGGACTGGCCAATGCCTATTGCTGTGCTTGTAGGCCCCGGTGGTTCGGGCAAAACCCATTTTTCGACCGTATGGCTAAATATAGCTGATGGAATTCGGATTCCTGCTGGCAAGTTGGACGAAGCAATAACTACAATAAGAAGCAGAAGACCGGTTCTCATAGAAGATATCAATAATGCGGCATTTGACGAAGTCGCATTTTTCCATCTTATAAATTCGGTCAAGCAAACCCGCTTGGCTGACGAGCGCGTTACGCTGTTAATAACAGCCGATACTGTTCCGTCAGGCTGGGATGTGAAGCTCGAGGATTTAAAAAGCAGACTTAAGTCGGTAACGTTAGCGGTTTTGGAACAGCCGGATGATCAATTATTGAATTCCGTTGCGTATAAACTTTTTGCAGATCGGCAAATAAGTGTCGATCCGGCGGTGATAGACTATCTGATCAGCCGTTGCGAACGATCGCTCTTTGCTTTAGGAAAAGCAATCGAGGCAATTGATCGTTTGGCGCTTCAAAGGAAGAGCAAAGTTACCAAGGCCATTGTAGCTGAAATTATTAACAGCGAATCCAAGGCGTCTTGATTTTTCTAAGGCGAGTATCAGTGTTTAACCGAGCTTGTGATAGCGTTATCAATCAAGCCTGATATTGTTGGACTTTTTTCACTCAAGCTTTTGTCATTTGCCCAACCGATAATGTCGGTTGATGGCACAACAACGCGATGCCATGATCCTTGACGATCATAAGAACGCATTTCTTGACCAATTTTGACGGTCGCAATTATTTTCGAATGCGAATCGGCGTTCATAAAAATAGGCGTGGGAGCTGTTGCAAAGATAGCATTGGCGGCGTTGTTAGCAGCAAATCTCGCTTTGGGAGGCAGGTTTTTATCAGCTTTATAAGGAACCAGAGGCGTTGCCTCTTTTGGCGTGACCACGGCAGTTGTCGGGTTTGCCAATTGGGAAGCTGATGGAACAGGAACATTCACTGGATGCGGATCGACTGGTTTGGGTGCGACTGCAACTGTCGTACCAGCTTTATTGAATGGTGTTACGTGAATTGATGGTGATACAAGAGATTTCGGTGCTTGAGCATCGATGTGCTCACCTGTTCCGACTTCATAATTTGTATGATACCAGCCGGCTCCCCCCATGAGAACGAGTCCACCCAGAATCAGATAACTTATAAAAGGCGACCTGGTTTTTTGTGCCGCGCGCCTGTGAGGCTTTCTCACTTTCGTTTGGTTCACTGCCATGATTGATCCTTTCAGTGGGATCAATTCTGTCATGGAATTATTTTGAAAAAGTTATTGAATATAAAAATATTGTCATAAACGACGAAAAAAATGCGATTTGCGCTTGCACTTCCACATAGAAAAATTTAGGGAGAGTGCGTTAAACGTTAATAATACGTCGGAGCGTAGCGCAGTCTGGTAGCGCACCTGATTTGGGATCAGGGGGTCGTAGGTTCGAATCCTATCGCTCCGACCATGGCTTGATTTGACAAAAAGATGATGCGACATAATAGTCATAAAAGGTTATAAATTCTTTGATCGCATGATCCGAAGGGAAAAAATCATGGTAGCGCGAATTTTCAGTCCGGCTAAAACAGCCATGCAATCCGGAAAGGCAAATACCGGTTTTTGGGTTCTTCAATATGAACCGAATGAAGCCAAGATGATTGACTCGTTAATGGGCTATACTTCTTCGGCTGATATGAAGAGTCAGGTCAAATTAACGTTTGAAACGCAGGAAGAAGCCATCGCTTTTGCTACAAAGAACGGCATTGCCTATCGTGTAGAAGAACCACATGCAATAACGCGCAAAAAAGTTTCTTACTCAGATAATTTCAGGAATGACCGTCAGGTTCCTTGGACTCATTGAGGCTGGTTGTTTTCTCCGATATTTTCTGGTCCCGTAGCTCAGCTGGATAGAGCAACGGCCTTCTAAGCCGTGGGTCACAGGTTCGAATCCTGTCGGGATCGCCATTTACCTATGAAACATCGGTATTATGACCGGTTTTGTGCAAATAATTGTATTCCCTCGGTGGAAACTGTTACGTTCATTTTTAGCAAAAATATCCGATTTCAGGGCGGCATATTTAGATAAATTCGGGCATTATGATCTTCGGCTATGTATAAAATTGCCAGACATTTTTCCGGAATTCGGCAGAAAATTACTATTTTGGGAAGAAAAATTCTTCATAGAATATTGGCTGCGGATTTATGATAAAATCGTATCGATAGCTTGCAAACCAAATTCCGGCTATAACCGATCGTCAAACAACAGTTCAAGTGTTGGATGAAGTGTTACGACTAATATTCTGAATTTTATTAAAAATTTTATATGAGAAATGATAAAATTAAATTTTATCTAAAAACGATTAAAATTTTAAATTGGTAAATGGAAAAAATGGCAACCTGATAAATCAGCCGGTGGTTGTCAGCGATTATTTTTTCAATACGTCTCTTTCCGTTTCATTATTGTGATGACAAGAATAATGAAAATTCATTTGCAGACCAATAGCTTTACATCACGAGGTTCCGGACAATTTTACCTATAGAAGGATATATGAGACCTGATTGCTTTTAGGGTTTAAAAATATGATAAAAAGGGTAAAGAATATTGCCAATATCTTTTATGCTGAATAAAGAAGCGGGCATATTTTGTTAAAAGGAGCAGTCAAGATGTACATTGCGATGAATCGTTTCACCGTTTTTAAGACAAAAGAGGAAGACTTCAGAAGAAGGTGGAAAGATCGTCAGTCCCGGTTGGCCGAGTTGCCCGGGTTTGTGGAATTCCAATTATTACGTTGTGATACGGATACATCTGGCGATTCTATATTATATGCATCTCATACCGTTTGGAAATCGAAAGAAGATTTTGTCCGTTGGACGAAATCCGAACAGTTCAGAGATGCACATAAAAATGCGGGCGAGTCTAGCGGATTTTATGCTCACGGGCCAAAGTTTGAAGGTTTTGAATCTGTAATCTGAAATATGTTTGTCAAAGTCGCATGAAAAAGAGCCTTTTGTAAATTTTTACAAAAGGCTCTTTTGTGTTTCTCGAAAGTTACAAGATCAGCTAGGAAAAGTGGCCGTTACTTCAAAAGAGAAGGCAGAATATTTTCGGAAAAATCCTGGTAGCAAACAGGACGCAGGAAACGATAAATTGCGGCTGTGCCGACGGATGTTGACCTTCCATCCGAAGTTGACGGGAACGGGCCGCCATGAACCATAGCTGGCGATACTTCGACACCGGTTCCAAATCCATTGATCAAAAGTCGTCCGGCCATAATTTCGAGCAGCGGCATCAACTCATTGGCGAGAGCATTATCGGAGTTGGTCAGATGAATGGCGATTGTCAATTGACCTTCAAGAGCTTCCAGAACCTTAATAAGATCATGTTTGTCATTACATTTGACAATGAGACTGGACGAACCGAAAACTTCCTCTTCCAAACGATGGTCTTTGATGAAGTCCGATGCAGACACTTCGAAAAGTGCGGCTTGGCACTCAAATTCACTGCCCGGTTTCCCGCGGGCAATTGTCGTTACTTTAGAATTGTTTTCCAGTCGTTCTACACCGTCGCGATAAGCTTTCGCTATGTTTGGTGTAAGCATTGTTTGCGGAACGGCTGCCTTTGTAGCCTCTCTGGCACTATTTAAAAATGCATCATATCCTTTGCCGTTAATAGCCAAAACCAAACCAGGATTTGTACAAAACTGGCCTGCTCCCATGCACAGCGAATTGATAAAAGAAGTACCGATTTCGCTTCCACGTTCTTCCAGCGCTCCTGGCAACAACAATACCGGATTGATGCTGCTCATTTCAGCGTAAACAGGAATTGGTTGTTTGCGTTTTGCAGCGATATCCATAAAAACAAGGCCGCCTTTACGTGAACCGGTGAAACCGACAGCACGGATATGAGGGTCTGCAACGAGTTTTTGCGCAATTTCCGGTTCTGTTGTTTGTAGTAATGCAAAAGTACCTGCTGGCATATGACAGGCCGCAACGGCTTGTTGCACGCAACGTCCGATAACTTCTGAAGTGCCCGGATGGGCAGGGTGGGCTTTGACAATAACCGGACAGCCGGCGGCTAGAGCAGCAGCAGTATCGCCGCCAGCGACAGAAAATGCGTAAGGAAAATTTGAGGCTCCAAAAACAGCAACCGGTCCAATTCCGATATTACGGAATATCAAACCTGGTTTTGGTTGGGGTTTTCGGTTCAAATCCGCCGGATCATCACGACGGTCAATAAAATGAGCTGAGCGTACTTCCCGTGCGAACATTTTCAATTGATTGACAGTACGCATACGTTCCCCTTCGAGACGGGCTTTTGGCAGGCCGGTTTCTGCCATTGTGCGCGCAATCAATTCGTCGCCGGTTGCTGCAATAAGCTCGGCAATTTTTTCCAAAAAAGCAGCACGTTTCTCAAGATTTGTTTCGCGATAGATGGGAAATGCTTTCCATGCGGCTTCTGTGGCTTGTGCGAGGTCTTCAACGGTTGCACCACCGAATGTTCCGGGCAAATGTTTTCCGGTTGCGGCTTCGATAGCCTGAAAATGGCCATCTTTGCCCATATGCGACGATCCATTGATGAGTAATTCACCGGTAATATTCATTGTGGCGACTCCTTATCTGTGTTTTGCCAGTTCCCAACCACGCCAAACGAGGTACTCGGGAATAATGATTGAAGGGTTATGGTGCCTTTCACCATCAGGATTTTTGTAACGGCAATCCGGATTGACACAGTCGCCAAAAATCACTTCTCCCTCCGGTAATATATTATAGATATTTTAAATTCGAAATATATGAGTTACCTTTCGCTTTTACAAACTAATGTGATGCGAGAAAACGATATGGGATTAACGCGCCCAACGGAGTGCTAAAATATCAAGCTGTTTTGCTATTTCCAATATTTCGGAACGAATTTCTGCAGAGACTGGAGGTAAGGGTGCCCGCAATCCATCATGATGGATTATTCCACCTTCTTTCATCAGTATTTTTGCAGTTGCGAAACTTCCTTGGCGGTTCTCGAGATTTATAAGCGGTAACCAACGCATATAAGCGTTTTTTGCTTCTTCAAGATTTCCTTCCATAAAGGGATCGAATACCTGTCTTATGCCATCAACATAGCCGCCACCCGTCATAGCCCCCTTTGCACCGGCTCTAAGATCGGAAAGAAGAGTAATTCCTTCTTCGCCATCAAAGGGGCCTTCAATGTACTTCCCTCCTTCTGCAATTAGCTGACGCAATTTATTGGCTGCTTGTGGCGTTTCAATTTTGAAATAGGATATATTTTCAAGTTCTTTTGCCATTCGCACCAGAAGCGGAACCGGAAGGAAAGTTCCGCTCATCGGCGCATCCTGTATCATAATCGGAATGGATATAGCATCCGAGACAGTTTTATAAAATTCGAAAATCTGTTCTGCAGAGACACGCAATGTTGCCCCGTGATAGGGGGGCATGATCATGACCATCGACGCACCGAATTGCTCTGCCTGTTGGCTGCGCTCTGCACATATTTTTGTACTGAAATGCGTGGTCGTAACAATGACCGGTACCCGTCCGGCAACATATTCAAGTATATCTTTAGTCAGTATTTCTCTTTCATTATCGGACAGAAGAAATTGCTCGGAAAAATTGGCTAGAATACAAAGTCCATGGCAACCGCAATCGATCATAAAATCGAGGCATCGATGTTGTCCGTCAAGATCGAGATTACCGGATTTATCAAAAATAGACGGAACTACAGGGAAAACTCCCTTATAACGTGCATTATCACGAGGTACTTTCATGCTTAAATCCTTATTTTAAGTGTGATCCTGACGAGCTACGGCCCATCCTAGCCGGCAGGAGAACTCCATACCGGCTTTCCGGATTGCGTTTTGTAATTGATGTAAATGACTTTCTACGGCTCGACTGAGGGGAAGAGAAATACTGATAGCTGCGATGACTTTACCTTCGGAATTGCGCACCGGGGTCGCCATGCAATAGACATCAATGTTTGATTCACCTGTTTCGAAAGCGATATCTTCGTTACGGACCGTATTCAATTGTTGGCGTAATATAGATAAATCGTTAATCGAACGTTTGGTAAGTTGTTCCAGAACTATATCCCGAAACAAAGTTTCAAAAATATTTTCCGGCAGATAGGCAAGAAGAATTTTTCCGAGTGCTGTACAATGAGCCGGTAAACGTGCTCCGATGGAGGAAATGAGACGTACGCGTTGAGAAGATTCCGCTTTTGCAACATAAAAGACAAAACGTCCATCAAGGCGTCCGACTTGCACCGTTTCATCTACTTCCTGTTCAAGTTTACGTGCTATTTCACCGGCTATTACATCAAAATCAATCCGGCTTTGATAAGCCCCACCCAACATCATATTAGTCGGACCGAGTGAGAACTCACCTGCGTTGCTTTGAATAACCATGCGGTGTTGGCTCAATGTATTCAACAATTCGTACATAGCACTTCGCGGAATGCCAAGTTCTTCAATCAACTTTGTAACCCGAACAGGTTTTGGTTGACTGGCCAGGAATTCCAGAATGCGCAATCCCCGATCAAGTGCCGGCACAGTTCTCATTATAAATTACTTTCAGATTGTGATTTTTATCAAAAAATCCGAAATATCGGAATAGTGTCAATATACCGGAATTTAACCTCAGCATTTTCTATTTGTCAATCAGGTATGACATGTCTGATCAACGAATAGTGCGTTGCAAACGTGTGTCGGCCTCCGATTTCAATTGACCCAAAGAAGTTTTTATTGACGGGGGGCGAAGGCGATCTTTGCGAAAGACAATGTCGAATGGAGATAGGCGGGGGCCAATCAGGAGCGGCAAAATATGGTAGAATTTTCGTCCCGCATATCGTTCGATGGCATTGATTGGTAAAATAGCAATTATGCCGGTATGTTTTGTGAAAGACGCTAAAATCATCATTGAAGTTGTTGCAATAATAGGAGTGGGAAAACTCAGTCTTTCATTGTGGAAAACTTCATTGATTGCATGACTATTATACCATGCATTGGATTTGGATGGGGCCGTATCTCCCATGTCTGGTCCATCAGATATTGTCTATGACAATTTCGATTTGCCATTAAAGTATGGTGTTTGTTACATATTATACGCAATGTTTCTTAGCCTGACGGCTCGAAAGTCAGTTCGGCAATTTATTCATTGTTTTGAACAGGCTTTAAAAAAACGTTTCATACAAGTACGTTATTAATTATATTCTATTCAAAATGGTAATAACAATAATTAACAAATTTATTTTTCTGTTTTAAATTATTTATATTAAAATATTATATGTATTTTTTTAATTAATTCTGAAATAAAATCGTCTTTTCTAATTTTTACAAATTTTAACTGCCTAAAATAAAAAGTTATTATAAGAGTAAAAAAGCGATATTGCTCAACATAAGTCACTCATTTTTTGATAAAGTTTTTCTGCCAAGGGAGATAAAATACGTTCTTTGTGGCGTATTAATTCAAACGGTGGAACGAGAAAATCTCGGTCCAGCCCCTTCAATTGAAGCCTTTGGAAGCCATTTTTTTCACCTACTACCGTTAATACCGCCCCGCTAACAACTGCGATAGCATCACTTTGTTTGATAGCCGCAAGATTAATCAACAAAGACGATGTGCTCAAAATTTTCGTTGGTAAGGGAAGGTTAGAATTACGAAACTCGGATTCGACGCGATTACGAAGTAGACTTCCCTCCGGTTCCATTATCCATGGATAATTGATCGCATCGGACAAGCATCTCTCGGTCCCTAGAAGGGGATGCTTATCTCTAACAAGAAATATTGCCTGTTCTGCACGGATATGGCGGGCGTTCAACTTGCCATTTTGTAAATCGTGTGGTGCCCGTGCAAAAATGAAATCAAATTGGCCGTCAAGCAGTGCTTTAATTAATGGTCCGCTTGTACCTATCTCTAAAACAATCCTCAATTTTTCATGTTCGTTTTGAAAATCACGAATTGCACGTATTGCTAAATCTATTGCCGGTGCGGTGACAGCTCCTACCTTGATTGTCGTACCATATCCTGCCAACAATTCCTCGACTTCGCTTTCAGCTTTTCCGAGCTCTAGCAATGCTTGTCGAGCCCTTCGTATCATAATTTCTCCAAGTTCCGTGGCAACCATTCCCTTGGGAATTCGCTCAAAGAGCGGTGCACCAACGATCAACTCGATCTCCCGGAGAAGCCGCGATACAGCAGGTTGGGACATGGCAATTTTTTCGGATGTCCGGGTCAGGTTGTTTGTTTGGCCTATTGAGTCGAGTAATCTCAGATGTGACATTTTAAGGCGTCGCATCAAATTAATTGTTCGATTCATTACAAACTCCTCCGCATTTTTTAGCATACCAATTTCGGTATACGACCTCCGCTTAACGGTATTAGACCATTTTTTAGACTTGTTCTAGTTAAGAACGCATTATTTGGAGGCAGGGGAGGAAAACATGCCTGAGGAGAAAATTGAACGCTCGCAAATTGCGTTTGATCATCTATATTTAAAAGTAATTTGGCATATTTTGCCGTTAATCGTTTTATGCTACGTCGTTTCGTATATAGATCGTGTTAACGTCAGTTTTGCAAAACTGGAAATGTCGGCAGATTTGAATATTTCCGCTGCTGCTTATGGTTTCGGAGCGGGAATTTTTTTTCTGGGGTATTTCCTGTTCGAGCTTCCTAGCAATTTGATAATGCATCGGGTTGGTGCACGTGTCTGGATTGCGCGGATTATGATAAGTTGGGGAGTGATTTCTGCCGCAATGGCATTCATTGCCCCAATAGCCGGGTTTTTTGGCATATCCACGAGTGTTTCTTTTTACATTTTACGGTTTCTACTCGGTGTAGCAGAGGCAGGATTTTTTCCTGGTCTCATCCTTTATTTTAATTATTGGTTCACTTCGGAGACGCACGGCCGTATCATGGCATTATTGCTCATCGCCCAGCCTGTATCATTCATTTTAGGCTCTCCGCTTTCTGGTGGGTTGATGCAATTGTTTGCACAGTCGCCACATATGCATAGTTGGCAATGGATGTTTCTGATAGAAGGCCTACCAGCTGTCCTTCTTGGCTTTCTGATTATATTATATTTAAACAACGGTATTGATGACGCAAAATGGTTAAGCAGTGAAGAAAAATCCGAGCTCAAGCGGCGTCTGGAAAATGATAATGCCTCAAAGCAGGATTATCCTTTTGGCGAATTATTCAAACAGCCAATTCTTTGGGCTTTGACCCTCATTTATTTTCTACTTGTTGTCGGGATTTATGGAATTAATTTTTGGCTACCGAGTTTGATAAAAGCTACGGGCGTTACCTCGCTTTTCTCAATTGGTTTGGTTACGGCAATTCCTTATCTGATCGGAGTTGTCGGTATGATATTGGCAACCAGAAAGGCAGAGCATTCCAACCGTCGCAAAGAATTTGCTACTTTTGCTGCCTTTGTCGGTGGCTTAGGCTTGATCATTAGTGCAGTTTTTCAGGACAATCTTGTTCTCACAACTTTAGGTATTGCATTGGCCGTTGGAGGCAGCATGACCGTCAATGCACTTTTTTGGAGCTTCCCGGGAGCGATCATGAAAGGCGCTGCTATTGCCGCCGGCATTGCAGCGATCAATTCGGTTGGCAATTTGGGTGGTTTTGCCGGCCCTTATATTCTGGGCTTTCTATCGGATACATTAGGAACGGCGCAGTATGGTCTCATTATACTTGGGCTTTGTATGGCGACCTCGGGCTTATTGATTGCATGGAAATGCGCCAATCTACGTCAAGCGGAACAATAATTCGATTATTTGCTGATTTTAGAAGGGACTGAAAGATGAAAAATAAAGCTGTTTGGCCGCGTAAGTTACGGTCGTCTGAATGGTTTGGTGGAACGGGTAAAAATGCAATTATGCATCGTTCCTGGATGAAAAATCAGGGGATACCAGCGGATAATTTTGATGGTCGTCCGATTATTGGAATTTGCAATACCTGGTCTGAATTGACGCCGTGTAATGCCCATTTAAGAGATTTGGCAGAACGGGTGAAACGTGGCGTCTATGAAGCGGGAGGTTTTCCCGTCGAGTTTCCGGTTTTTTCAACGGGTGAAAGCTCTCTGCGGCCGACGGCAATGATGTTTAGAAACCTCGCAGCAATGGATGTCGAAGAGGCAATACGTGGTAATCCTGTTGACGGCGTCGTTCTTCTTGGTGGATGTGATAAAACGACTCCGAGCCTCTTAATGGGGGCAGCATCGGTTGATATTCCCGTCATTCTTGTTTCCGGTGGGCCAATGTTGAACGGAAAATGGCGAGGCAAGGATGTCGGATCGGGCACAGCAATCTGGAAATTTTCCGAAATGGTTAAATCCGGTGAAATGTCATTGGATGAATTTATGGATGCCGAGCAGGGCATGGCTCGGTCTGCGGGAAGTTGTATGACCATGGGGACAGCATCGACAATGGCTTCAATGGCAGAAGCTTTAGGTATGACACTTCCCGGAAATGCTGCAATACCGGCAGTCGATGCGCGTCGTCGAATTATCTCGCAATTATCGGGACGCCGTATAGTCGAGATGGTCAAAGAAGATATAAAACCGTCCGATATTCTGACCAAGGATGCTTTTGAAAATGCTATCAGGGTTAACGGTGCTGTAGGCGGTTCTACAAATGCAGTTATTCATCTTTTAGCTTTGGCAGGACGTGTCGGAATTCCACTGACATTGGATGATTGGGATCGTTTGGGGCGTGATGTTCCCACCATTGTCAATTTGCAACCTTCCGGTAAATATTTGATGGAAGAATTTTATTATGCAGGCGGGTTACCTGTCGTTATAAAAGCCGTCGGAGACATGGGGTTACTTCATAAAGATGCCATGACTGTCAACGGAGACACAATCTGGAATAACGTCAAAGATGTACAGAATTATAATGAAGACGTTATCCTTTCTCCGGATAAGCCGCTTACCGAACACGGCGGTATTGCAGTATTACGCGGCAATTTGGCACCGAAAGGAGCCGTTTTGAAACCTTCTGCGGCCTCTCCTCATCTGATGCAGCATACAGGCAGAGCTGTCGTATTTGAAAATATCGAAGATTATCATTCGCGTATTAATGATGAAAATCTCGATATTGATGAAGACTGCATTATGGTTTTAAAAAATTGCGGTCCAAAGGGATATCCGGGCATGGCCGAAGTTGGTAATATGGGGCTCCCGCCAAAAATATTACGGAAAGGCATAACCGATATGGTACGTATATCGGATGCACGAATGTCCGGAACTGCTTATGGTACGGTGGTTCTTCATGTTGCACCGGAAGCGGCAGAAGGTGGTCCTCTGGCTTTGGTAGAAAACGGCGATATGATTTCATTGGATGTTCCTGCGCGCAGTCTGACACTGAATGTTAGTGATGAAGAATTGAAACGCCGCAAAGCCCGTTGGAAGTCACCAATCGAAAAAGGTAATGGCGGATATGCCGGATTATATATAGAAACCGTTATGCAAGCGGATACCGGTGCTGATCTTGATTTTCTTGTAGGAAAACGCGGTAGTATCGTTAAACGGGAAAGTCATTAAATATTGACCGTTCAATAACCAATACCCCCTCATTCAAATAGCTAGAAGGGGGTATTGTTCTTAATAAAAGAGAGTTTTCTTTAAAATCGTATAAATGGAAGATCTATATTATTATTAGTTAGCCCTGTGGTGGATAATTATTGTTAATTGAACAGAACAAGTGTTAGTATAATATTATTTTATTTTAAAATTTGTTTTTATAGGAAAATTTAACTCTGCGATTCTTAAAAAATGTATGATTATGGACAGCTCTATAAATTGCATTTCAGTTATTTTGAGCAACAGAAATATTTCTAAGGCTTTGGGTTAGCGTTTTTAAATAAACAACCGGCTTAATTCTATTATTTTCATCCTCTTAAGAGTTAACGTGCTCATGAGAGGCGAGAGAGCGCTATGTCTATGACAATTTTGCCCCGCTCCGGACATAGCGTTTGTTGTTTTGAGCACATTCTTTGATTGTGATGTTGAGATCGCCGCTTTGTTCCAATAGTTCGAAAGCACTGCATGATAATTCGCAAAAATTCGCTAATTAGTTAGAGATATTTAATTGCAAGCTCCAGCAAAAAAGAGGCTTGCTGTTTCAAAATTTCAAGGCGAGGTAAAACTGAAAATACGGCAAATGATAAGTTCAACGCTGTTAAAGATATAGGAGCTGAACGCGAGTGATCCGGATAAGGCTCTATTACAATTTGTTCTCAATTAGTTCGAGTCGTTTCCCGTTAGACCGCTTTTCAAAAAATTCATTCTAGAGGATGGCTGCGCTGTTGCATGCGACTGGAGATATCAGGCCCTCAGGGGGGTATAACACGGGTATAGCAGTGGAAAACAGCAACCAATGTTGGCATTGCTAAATCAAAGGCATGCAGTTCACTCTGTCAAAACAGTTCTTTTCAATATCCATGAGTAAAATGTTTATGCGCGACAAAACCTTTAGATAATTTCTGTTCTATTGCGCACTTTATCCGATAGATATCTAGTGGATACAAAAACAAACGCATGAATTGGCGAACGCAAGTGGATAGAGGCAGTCAACGTGAATAGGGCAAGCAAATAGATAGGCAAAATAAAAAGAGAAAGGTGGTACGCCCAAGGGGATTTGAACCCCTGTTTCCGCCGTGAAAGGGCGGCGTCCTAACCACTAGACGATGGGCGCGTATCAGTGAGACGGCTTATAGAGAGGATATTTTTTAATCGCAAGCCCCCTTAAGCATTTTTTTTTAATTTTTTGCTGAACATGTCCAATTCCAATCGCGTTTTGGCCCCACATCGACATGGATTGATTGGTGACAATAGGTGCCTACACCGCCTCGGTTGGGCAAAGCGCGTACAAATTTGGCAACTTCCCATTTGTTTGTGTCGGGAACCTGAATATCCGCTGCTGCACAGGACATATGCATGGAGCGTTTTGCGCCATTTACTTTTTGGTTATATGACGGACTACGATAGCCGGATGTTATAATAACCGGCTTGTTGAAGCGTCGTTCTATAGTTTTGAGGATAGCTACGAGTTGAGGTCTCAGGCATGAAACTTCAACATCTTTACGGGCTACTTTCAATCCATTTGGCAATGAACGGCCATAGATACTGACCGACGCGAGCGTGTAAAGCGAAGGCGAATCAATTTCGTTTGCATCAATGTCGGTATCATCATAGAGACTCGTACGATGTTTAATAACAATGCCACCATTGGGCCGAACCCCGGGTAAGTCATCATTATATTCATGCGGATCTTTCTTCGGCAGCGGTACAAGTGCTGTTTTGGTTTCGCTATCAACCGGCTTATTACTCTTTTGGTTATCCGAACGACCGAATAGACGCATTAAACTTCCTTGTTTTTGGCTTTTAGCGTCGCGTTCAGGTGGTTGTTGTCTGTTGGAAGCGTCTTGTGAATCCTCCTCTGTAGAAGAATCACGAGAAACTGTTGTTTGGCCGGAGGGAGAAGTGGCACCATTATTATGTTGGGCTTCCGGTGCTGCTGTTGGTGTGTTTTGAGCGGGAGAAGATGCATTGGGCTGTGACGACTGTTCACTCGTCTTAGAGTCGGTTGTCGGCGGGGTATCGTTAGACGCAGCCGGTTTGGTCTTTTTCCCAAGAAATGAAAAAAGTGCGGTCTTTTTAGGCTTCTGCTCGTCGCCCGAAGCTGTTTCAGTTGCCGGGCTCACAATTGGAACCCCCGTATTTCCCGTGGACAAGGGATGATTGTCCGCCGTTTTATTGTCTGCCAGAGGTGTTTGTTGCGAAGATTCTCCCTCCTTATCAATGTGCGACGGCGGTTGTGTCGGAAGCGGTACCTGTGCCGGTTGAGCACGACTTTGATCTGCGGCTATTTGATTGTTGTCAATTTCTTGAGCAGATTGAGGATTCACACCATTTGTAGCGGCAGGGTTACCCGAACCATTGTCTGTTTGCGAGTTTTGAGTGCCGACTGCCTTTTCTATTCCACCCATTCCCGCGTTATTGGCTGTACAGGCTGACAATGACAAAGCCGCCACCATGACCAGACCGGAACATAACGAGCTGCCGTGAAAAAGATATGAGTGCTTTTTCTTCGGAAAAATGTCGGTATTTGCTAACAATCAGCAACCTTTCATTGCGGCCGAAGGCCTAACGCTTTTTCACTATCCTAAATAAACACTTCCAGTCGAAGCATCCGATCTCGCAAAAAAATGCGTCGAATTTATATTGAAAATAAAAAATTTTTATCACGTTGCGAGTCAAAATTGTAATCTATGACACTTTAACCACACAATTGCAGGAAAACAACAAAACTGCTCGAATATCTCCTATCCTCTCTTGACCTTGGCGTTGTGATAATCTCATGATAAAGAAAACATTTATGCAAGTGATGGGAAAATAGAATTAAGATGCACAGGCCTTTTAAAAGAAAGCACAGTATTGTTCTTACTATGATAGCAGTTGCCGTAATGGGCTGTGCTCGTGGCGCAGAATTTACCGCTCCGGAACAAGCAGGTGCCTCCCATCAAGAATCATATCCGCGATTTTCGGATAAACCCCGCGCTGCAACCGAACAATTTTCTGAAGTCGAAAAACAATCTTTGACCGATCGGTTGGATTCGGAAGCGGCACGTCTGAAAAAAGTGCCGGGGCCATCCGCGAATAGTGCATCCAATTTGGCAAAAGCCAAGGACGATGCGCGTCGTGAGGCGGAAGAAACAGTCCGCCAGATCGAACAGAGTGGTAAACAGGATTAATCGTTCTCGGACCATTTATGTTTGATTATTAAACTTTTAACATCAACTTTTTGACCGGATTAAAAAATGTCGGAAGAATTCCATAAAATTCGTCGTTTGCCGCCTTACGTATTCGAACAGGTTAACCGCCTGAAGGCAGCCGCGCGAGCGAAGGGGGCCGATATTATTGACCTCGGAATGGGGAATCCGGATTTGCCGACGCCGCAAAATATCGTCGATAAACTTTGCGAGGTTGTACAGGATCCCAGAACACACCGTTATTCCGCATCACGCGGCATTCCCGGATTGAGACGGGCACAAGCAAAATATTATGAACGCCGTTTCGGCGTAAAATTGGATCCTGATACGCAAGTCATCGCCACACTGGGTTCAAAAGAAGGGTTTGCAAATATGGCACAGGCAATTACTGCCCCCGGCGACGTTGTCTTGTGTCCGAACCCGACATATCCCATCCATTCGTTCGGTTTTATTATGTCTGGTGGGGTTATCCGCTCTATGCCTGCTTATCCGGGTGAAGAATTGCTCCGTGCGCTTGATCGCGCGGTCAAGCATTCGATCCCAAAGCCGATTGCTGTCATTCTGAATTACCCATCCAATCCCACTGCCTATATTGCGGATCTCGATTTTTATAAGGAAGTCGTTGATTTTGCCAAAAAGAATGAAATCATTCTGCTTTCTGACCTCGCTTATGCCGAGATCTATTTTGGAGACAAAGAGCCACCTTCAGTTTTACAAGTACCAGGTGCGATTGATGTTGCTGTCGAATTTACGTCAATGTCGAAAACTTTTTCAATGCCGGGTTGGCGCATGGGCTTTGCAGTGGGTAATGAACGATTGATTGCCGCTTTGACGCGCGTTAAATCCTATCTCGATTACGGGGCATTTACGCCAATTCAGGTTGCTGCGGCTTATGCATTGAACGGTGACGGATCGGATATTGCTTATGTGCGGTCGGTCTATAAAAAACGTCGTGATGTGATGGTCGAAAGTTTTCACCGTGCCGGATGGGACGTTCCTTCGCCTGAGGCGACTATGTTTGCATGGGCTCCGATACCGGAGCAATACAAGCATCTGGGTTCACTTGAATTTTCAAAATTGCTCATCGAAAAAGCCGATGTTGCGGTTTCTCCCGGAATTGGATTTGGTGAGCAGGGAGATGATTATGTCCGCATTGCACTTGTCGAGAACGAGCACCGTTTAAGACAGGCTGCGCGCAATATAAAGCGCTTCTTTTCTGACGAAAAAAACAAGGCAGCCTAACCTATGGTAAATGCGTTGAGGATCGGCATAGTCGGGCTTGGAACGGTCGGAAGTTCTGTTGTTCGTATATTGAAAGAGAAACAGGACTTGCTGACAAAACAATGTGGCAGGCCCATTGAAGTCGTGGCTGTGAGTGCACGTGACAGAACAAGAGAGCGTGGCATTGATCTTCAACACATTGAATGGGTCGATGACCCGTTGGTTCTGGCTGCAAGCGACAATATTGACGTTTTTGTCGAACTCATTGGTGGCGAGGAGGGGATTGCACGTTTTTGTGTCGAAGAAGCATTGAAACACGGTCACCATGTTGTAACAGCCAACAAGGCCTTGCTCGCTCGCCACGGGGTGGCGTTAGCAAAAATTGCCGAGAAAAAAGGCGTTCTTTTAAACTTCGAGGCAGCGGTTGCAGGGGGTATTCCCGTTATCAAGGCAATGCGCGAGTCGCTCTCGGGAAACAATGTTTCCAGAGTTTACGGTATTTTGAATGGTACATGTAATTACATTTTGACCCGGATGCTCGCAGAAGGAATTTCTTTTGAAGAATGTTTGAAAGAAGCTCAAAAACTGGGCTATGCCGAAGCTGATCCTACTTTCGATATCGAAGGCTTTGATACGGCGCACAAACTTGCTCTGCTGACAAGTTTGGCATTTGGTTGCGTCATTTCCGTCGACGACATCTATGTTGAAGGAATAAGCAATATATCACTTGCCGATATTCATGCGGCGGATGAGCTCGGTTACCGGATCAAGCTTCTTGGCGTAGCTGTAAAAACCGACACCGGTATTGAACAACGTGTGCACCCTACAATGGTGCCCACTTCTTCCGTTATTGCGCAAGTGCAAGGTGTCACAAATGCGGTTTCTATACAAACCGATCTTCTTGGTGAATTGCTGCTGTCGGGGCCCGGAGCCGGAGGGAACGCAACAGCATCGGCTGTCATCGGAGATATTGCCGATATTGCGAAATCTCATCCGGGTTTTCAACACGGACCTGTTTTCGGCACACCGGCTCAAGCTCTTGCACCTTATAAACGTGCACGGATGCGTGCCCATGCTGGGGGATATTTCATCCGTTTGACAGTCAATGACAAGATCGGTGTTTTTGCGACTGTCGCAAAACGTATGGCTGAAAATTCCATTTCACTGGAATCTATTGTCCAACGGCCACTTGCAGAAAATATACAACCGAATACGAAGAATATTGTTCTTGTGACACACGAAACAACCGAGTCGTCAGTGCGTAAAGCTTTGTCGTCCATTATGGAAGACGGGCACCTTATTGATAAGCCGCAAATGATACGCATAGAACGTCCGAACTAAAATCGGGCGTTTTGACATTGGTTTGTGTAATGATCACTAATGTTATCAATTATAAGTCTTGAATTGATCATAATTCCTCTTGCGATAAACGTTAGTCTTTGCCAAAAGGCTATTATATAATGTTGCGCAACAACTTTAGCTTTTTTAACAATTACCCGATGGGATCAATCATATGTCGAACTCGGCTGACCGTACATTACATGGACTCAATCGTATTTTAACACTTGAGCTCGCTCGCGTTACCGAACGCGCGGCAGTAGCCGCCGCACGCATTCGTGGATGTGGAGATGAAAAGGCAGCCGATCAGGCAGCCGTTGATGCGATGCGCAAAGAATTGAACCGTCTACCGATAGATGGTACGGTTGTTATCGGTGAAGGAGAACGCGATGAAGCTCCTATGCTCTATATCGGTGAAAAGGTAGGTACTAAGGAAGGTCCGTCTGTCGATATAGCGCTCGATCCTCTGGAAGGAACAACCATATGCGCGAAGAACTTGCCTAATTCGTTAGCTGTTATTGCTATGGCGGAAAAAGGCAATTTGCTCTATGCACCGGATGTTTACATGGAGAAGATCGCTATAGGCCCAGGATATCCCAAAGGCCTTGTTGACATAGATGCAAGCCCTGTTGACAATATCAATGCACTAGCCAAGGCAAAAGGCGTCAAGCCGAATATGATTACAGCTTGTATCATGGATAGGCCTCGGCACGCCAAACTTATTGAAGCAGTACGCACAACCGGTGCATCAATCCGCTTGATTGGTGACGGCGATGTCGCAGGCATTATTCATACAACCGATCCCGATGAAACCGGTATTGATATTTATATGGGGATAGGTGGCGCACCGGAAGGTGTGCTGGCTGCAGCGGCTTTGCGATGCATTGGTGGGCAGATGCAAGGTCGTTTACAATTGAACACGCAAGAAAAAATCGACCGTGCTGCCAAAATGGGCGTAAAAGATCCGAACAAAGTTTACACCATGGAAGAAATGGCAAAGGGTGATGTACTGTTTGCAGCGACCGGCGTTACGGACGGAAACCTGCTTTCCGGCGTAAAATTTGCCAAAAATTATATTCAAACAGATACAATCGTAATGCGTTCACATACGGGCACAATTCGTAATATCATTGCCCGCCATCAGGACATGAAAAAGTTCGACTGATCCGGATGAATTGAACCGGCATTGCCGGTGAATGATGCACTTACATTATTCCGAAGGCGTATTTCGATTGTGAAATACGCCTTTTTTGCATATCGGTTCCATCAAGAAACGGGAACACGTTTTGCCACTATTTTACGAGGTAACAGCGGCGGTTTTTTAAATATCGACGATGTTCTCTGAATATACCGGACGCTTTGTTTGATTATTTGACAGATAACAAACTGCATTTTGGCAAAACAACAACTTGCGTAATCGCTTTATATTTTTCAGTAATTAGTGAGGCAAACGAATAAGGAGAAGCGTTCACACCTCATAAATTACCGGAAAGTTATTTTTCAAAATAAATAGTTTGGCGTTGTGTATATTAATATAGGTCTCAAAAGTAGATTTATTCTATAATGCTATTTTCGACAAATTCATGATAACGTTTTTAACAAATTAAATATAATTACTAACGTAATTTCCAAGTAAATAATTTTCTATATAAATATATTAATAAATGTTTGTCCGATAATAACTAATTAGTAAAAATATATTTATTTATGAAAATAATTGCCTAATTTTAAAGTTGATAAAAGGCTTTCCATCGTGGCAAGGATATTAAAGCGAATTCGTTTCAGCAATATCACATGAATGAAGACAGTTAAACGCAAAAAAGTGCAGCCTATTCAGGCTGCACTTTCAATATGCTACAAACAATGCGCAAGAAAATCAGTCGACTTTTACAGTCTTAACCCAACCATAGGGATCTTTTGCTTCACCTTTTTGAATATGAATGAGTTGCTCACGTAATTTCTGGGTTATTTCGCCCCCATTCCCGTTACCAATGACAGTTTCACCATCTTCATATTTGAATACACCGATTGGTGTTATCACAGCGGCGGTACCACATGCGAACACTTCTTTGAGGTGACCACTTTTTGCGTCTTTTTTGAGTTCGTCGAAGGAATAGCTGCGTTCTTCGACTTTCATGCCATTATCCTTGGCGAGCTGCAAAATCGACATCCTCGTAACGCCGTGCAGAATTGTTCCATCAAGTTTAGGCGTGATGAGGCGATTATCATCCATAACAAAACAGACATTCATACCACCCAGTTCTTCAATCCATTTGCGTTCAACAACATCAAGGAACAGAACCTGATCGCAACCATTTTTTTCGGCGTTGATTTGGGCAAGAAGACTGGAGGCATAATTGCCGCCGCATTTTGCTTCACCTGTGCCGCCGGGGCCAGCACGACTGAACTCGGTATCGAGCCAAACACTGACCGGTTTCGTCGAACCGCTTTTGAAATAAGACCCGACTGGTGACGCAATAACACTAAAAATATATTCATTGGCCGGATGAACACCTAAAAAGGCTTCATTGGCGAACATAAAAGGACGAAGATACAAACTGGAGTCAGGTGTTTCCGGAATCCAATTACGATCAATTTTTACAAGTTCACTGATTGCTGCAAGGAATACATCTTTGCCGATTGGTGGCATGGCCAGTCGTATTGCCGAATTATGAAAACGTTCTGCATTTGCTTCTGGACGAAAAAGGAGGATGCGACCATCATGAGCGCGATAGGCTTTTAGTCCCTCAAAAATTTCCTGCCCATAGTGAAGAATTGCACTTGCCGGGTCAATCTGAAAAGGTTTGCGTGCAGTTATAACTGCGTCGTGCCAACCTTTGTCAGTCGACCATTGCACCACTGCCATGTGGTCGCTGAACACGCGACCAAATCCAGGATTCTTCAATAGTTCCGCACGCTTTTCAGCGCTAACGGGATTGGGATTTTTTTTTATTTTAAATGGAAGAACAGTACTGGAACCTGTCATGACAATAACCTTTTGAAATCTATCTTTCCTTATTGCACACCTTTAACAATTAACAATTTTGGTCGTGCAATAAGGTTTGAACATTAAAATTTGTTTGGCATCTGTGTCAACGATTTTAGATCTTTTCGAGGCTGGAAGAACAACATTGTGAAATTTTTTTCGCATTTGAAGACCGAAGATTTTCAAGTTGTTATCTGCAAACAAAGAAAATTGTTTAGTCCTAATATATAACCGACGAATTATTGGCTTTAACGGATTTTTCAAAAATAACGAAAATGGTAAAATTACAGAAACGATAGCTTATTAATTAATTCGTGATTTCTTGATATTGAACTTGAATTATCAATTTACGAGTCGTGATTGAGACAACCACATCCTGATGTTTTATGATCGGATTTTTCAATTCCATTGACATGCTGAGTAGTCGTTATTGTCGACGATGTCGAAAATAACTTTTCCGGAGAAATAGTGGTAATAGTAAATAACCGGTTAAAAGACTTCTTTAGAGAAATAATAAAAAATATAGAAAATAATAAAATATTTTATATTTTGAATTATGAAGAAATCTTCAATAAGAATGGAATTCTTAAACAAACGATTTTTCAAAATTTCAGGTTTCTTAGTTGTTTATTTCCGCTTTTTTAACTTTGCGACTACAAAAAATTGGACAAAGATTAAATTCCGTTCAGGGCAGGATGCGTTTTGAATTATCAATGATAGTCGCTTTATTAGGAAAAAGGAAAATTTGCCTGACAAGAAGTAGAAATTTCCCAAACAAATGACCCATTAGTTCATCAACATTGGAAAATGGCTATTTCCTAAAGCTATTTTCCAACGAAGCAATTTCCTTTTTGGCTTTTGATGCGCTCGCAAATACTGATTGCGTTCTCGCGCGGTCCTACCTGTACTCTTACCCGATAATAGGTACCTTTACCCGGTATCGAAGCTGGCTCTATGCTCAATGGAAGCGAGCCGATTAAAGCGCCGAATGAATTTTTCGCGTTATTCAATGATGCGACAGCCGATTCCTTTGTTGGTTGGGAAGCTATCTGGACATAATATCCGCCTGATCCGACGCTCGCCATTGGTGTGACGTTCGCACTTTTCGCTGGTGCAACCGGCTTGGACGCAGCTGAAGATTCCTCTGACAAATCGGCTGTTTGTACTGGTTGTGCCTGCTTTTTCGTTTGCGGTGTCTTTACCGAATTAAAAATATCACTTTCGTTTTCTGAATTATTCACATTGGCAGACGCATTATTTTTTTCATTAGATTTTGCGTCATCATTGATGATTTTCGCAAGTTCCGAATCCGTTGTTGACATTTCGGTATTGGATTGCGAGTTGGTTTTTGATGAAGTCGGATTAACCGCATTCGGAGACTTCGTCGCGCCAATTGCTGCCTCGGCGTGTGAATTTTCAGTATCCGAATTATCAGCATTCTTTTCAGCATTGTCCGCCGAATTACTTGGAGAAATTGTTCCGTCCGGATTTACGACGACAGATTGCACTTCTCGAGTGGGAACAGTTTGATCCGAAGCGGCTGTGATTGCATCCTCGACATTGGAAGGGTCAGAAAAAGAGTCAACACTATCAGGCACATTATTCAAGGCCGTTATATCTTCCGGAGTTTCCGAATGGTCAACGAGTTTGTCCTGATTTTCTTTCGAAGCATCGTCTGCTCCGTTTGCATGGTTATAAACGTCCTGATTATTCGATGTATCGTGATTGTTGGAAGTCTGTTCTGCCTGTATCTTATATGGAGCCTCGTCGGCATGGATAACGGTTGACTGACCATCACTATTATAAGGGAGAAAATACTTCGATGCAGCATAACCGCCACCGACAGCAATAAACAAAACAACGCCGCCAATGGTCAATTTTCTTACAAAAGAGCTTGACCGTTTTTGATTTTGCAGACTCTCTAAAGGTAGATTTTCATCCGGCTGAGTAGGGGCTTCTGTCGGGTAATTCGTGTATGAACCGGCATTATCATAATTTGCTTGTTCTAAATCAGCTTCTTCAAAAGATTGCTGCTTTTTTAAATTATAACCTGATTGTGCATAGGCATCGGCAAAAAAATCGTCCTGCTCGGACGCTTTATTTGCGCTTTCCTGCTTATTTCCAACGCTGAATACATCAGCAAATTCGTTTTCAAGAGCATCGCCTTGTTGTGCTGTCTCTTCTTCAGCATAGGGAATGTCGGGGACATCAACCGGCTCGGTTGTTTCGACGACATTTTCAGCAAAATTGTATGTATCTACATCTGGCGGAAGGTCGCCATTTTTGTCATTTCCATATTGTAAATTTTCATCGTTTCCAGAGACCGATGTAGATTGATATGAATAGTTGTCTTGCCCATGCTCCTCTAAAACCGGTTGAGAAATTTGCGCCTGTTGATTTTGTACATATTGCGGCTGAAAATCATTATTTTGATTTTTGGACGGTTCCGGCTCCTGCTGGTTTAAAGATTGCGCATATTGATCTTGTTCAGGTGCAAAATTTCCATCTTGTTGCTGCTCGTCGGTGGACATTTGAGGTGCGGGAGGATTGACAATAACATTTTCGCCCGTTGACAAATCTTCAAGATCAAATGCAGCAATGTTATGTTGTTCACCTACGGATGCCGAAGGTGACTTGTTGCGGTCTGATAATTGCGTATCCGAATTCTGATTATATGAATTCGCATAATCTGTGTCGCGGCCATAAACATTATCTTCCAACGGATCATGATTATCAAAAAAACTTTCGTCCGCTGCTGTTACATCGGCGGCTGGCGGCGTATAAGGCAAGGGCGATTGGGTATTTCCGACATTTTGCGGAGCAGTATTGTTCGCTCCCATTGTCTCTTCCGAGTGCAAAGGCGGCTGCATTTGCTGCGGATTATAGTTTTGCGTAGCGTTGCTTCCAAACGGTTCCGGATCGTTTGCAGCTGGATTGTTTACTTCCGCATTGTTAACTGCCGCATATTGATTGGAATATCCGTATTGATCGTTATCTGATTGAACCGGATTAGTCTCTTGTTGAGATGGATAAGCCGAAAAACTATTGCCTGTATCAGCCGGATTAGCGTTATTGTCAAAGCTTTCAAGGGGCGCATTCACAAGGAGATTTTCCAGCTCCTTGTCAAATTTCATTTCATCGAAAGCGGGATATTGTTGCGTCGTTTGTTGTTCTTGAACGGGTGCCGCCGTTGGTTGTGGGGAATACCGAGGTGAGCTATCCGGTGAAGTAAATTGCCCCGCAGCGTTCGGTGCGTATTGATGTGGATATTCACCCGCAACTTGTCTCACAGCCGAAGCTGTCTCGGGTCCTAGCGCCGATGGTTGATTATAGTTGTTTTGAGGAGGTGTCGGCAAAACAGGATCAGGTTCGCTTCTATTCTGGAATGTGGGCGAGTCTGCATTCCGCTCAGGCACAAAATCGAAGTCTTCCGGTAGAGTGCTATTTAGCAGGGCACCAGGGGATTGATTAAAACCTTGCCTGGGTAAAATAGGTTCGTCACCAATCGGAAGATCAGGTGGCATGTCGAGCTGATCATCGTTGTACGTGTTCGGCGCACCCGCAACATTCTCTGGTGTGCGTGCTTGTGGAGTGAACGAGGGAGCATCATAAAGTTCGTTAAACGGCAAACCTGCTCCGCTTGCCGTTGAAGGTGACTGTTGTTGGTCGGCTCCGGGCAGAAAATCCAGATCGTCATTCACATTTTGCTGCGTCGAACCGATATCGTCCTGAGGATAGGGAGAGTTTTGCGCCTGCGGGGCTTCTGGCGCCGCACCAGTGTCCAAAAATGATAAATCGGCGTCATCGGGATTATTTGTCTCAGGTGCAGGTGTTACATTTGCACTGGTTTCCGGGTTAGACGGCCGATTAGATTCATTGTTCCCATTGGGATTGAAATCCAGATTGAATAAACGTGTCAGCTCAAGCAGCGGATCGTTGCTTTGTTGAGCCTGCCCTTCGGGACGAAAGGCATTACGATTATTATCTGTCATAGCTTTTCCTACGTGGTCGGTTACGCAATCAATTGTTTATTGCATTCTGCCGTATATTAAGCGGATTCTTTTTAAAAACCAATATTCTGCTTTAATATCATATATATGAAATGAATATATTACACGCAAGACGGGTGTTACCAGATGGCATTCCAGATGGCATTAAAGTGTTGTTCGTCACCGCATCTCAACTGGCGCGTCAACACCGATTATTCCCAAGCCCGATGATAGTACACTGGAGACCGCACGAATCAGTCCCAATCTTGCCAATGATAAATTCATATCGTTTAGCGCGACAAATCGCAACTGTTCATTCTCTGCCCCTTTATTCCAATGCCCATGGAAGCTTGATGCCAAATCGTATAGATAAAATGCCAAACGGTGCGGTTCATAATTCTTTGTCGCCTGTTCGACAATACGGGGATATTCAGCCAGCTTCTTTATAAGTGCGATTTCGCCGGAATCACTAAGCATATCGAGGTGACCCGTCAGATCGTCTACCGACGGATTCTTGATATTCAGTTGTTCTTCGGCTTTGTGAAAAGCCGAGTGGCAGCGGGCACTTGCATATTGGACATAAAATACCGGGTTGTCTTTTGATTGTTCGGTTACTTTGGCAAAATCAAAGTCCAATGGCGCATCGCTTTTACGGAAAATCATCATAAAACGTACTGGATCGCGTCCCACTTCGTCGACCACATCTCTCAAGGTCACAAAAGAACCCGCACGCTTGGACATAACAACAGGTTGTCCGTCGCGAAACAACTTTACGAGTTGGCAGAGCAAAGCTGTCAACTTGGCCTTGCCGCCGGAAATAGCTTTTGCAACAGCTTGCAAGCGCTTGACATATCCTCCGTGATCGGCACCGAGAACATAAATCATTTCATTGAACTGGCGTTCGAATTTGTTGCGGAAATAGGCAACATCCGCCGCAAAATAGGTATATGACCCATCCGATTTGATTAATGGTCTGTCCTGATCATCACCGACTTCGGTGGAACGGAACAGAGTCTGTTCACGGTCTTCCCAATCTTCCGAAGCTTGTCCTTTCGGAGGAGGGAGGGTTCCCTTATAAACATAGCCTTTCAACGTAAGATCGTTGATGGTACTGCGTATCGCTTTTGCATTGTCTGCATGCAACGTCTTTTCGGAAAAAAAGACGTCATGGTGAATGTTGAGAGCAGCAAGATCGTCGCGGATCATCCGCATCATGGCATCAACCGATCTCTCTTTTATAAGAGGCCACCTTTCATCTTCCGGCATTTCAAGAAGCTTGTTACCAAATTCTTTGGCTAAAGCCTGTCCCAAAGGCACCAGATAATCGCCAGGATATAATCCCTCGGGTATTTTTGCGATATTTTCACCCAGCGCTTCGCGATAACGCAAGAAAACGGATTTTGCCAATACATCAATTTGGCCACCGGCATCATTAATGTAATATTCTTTTACGACATCATGACCGGTAAACGAAAGAAGATTGGCAAGCACATCACCTACCACGGCTCCTCTGCAATGACCGACATGCATCGGACCCGTCGGATTGGCTGAAACATATTCAACATTGACTTTTTTACCGACACCGATATCCGAGCGACCAAATGTAGGACCCGATTTTATTATGGTTTTCAGCATGTTGCGCCAAAAATCATCCGTAAGACGCAGATTGATGAAACCGGGGCCCGCAACGTTGACAGATTCAATATCGTTGTCGGATTCGAGAAGATTTACGAGCTTTTCGGCCAAAACACGAGGATTACAGCCGACAGCTTTCGAAAGAACCATAGCGGCATTTGTCGCAAGATCACCATGTGACGGGTCACGTGGTGCTTCAACGCTTATTCGATTTAAATCAAGTGGTTGGCCATCTTTTGATTTAATATCAGACTGTTGCAGCAGTTCCTTAATCTTCTGTTCGAATGTGTTGAAAATATTCATCATGAAAATCCGTATTGTTGTCACCTTCGTTTAAGACAAATAGGTCTCGCGGTCAAACAATCGTCGATATTCTCTTTGTGCATAATTGTCTGTCATACCGGAAAGAAAGTCGGAAATTACGCGCGCGCGCCTAGTAACGTCTCCATCACCGGTTGCCTGATACCAATCATCGGGCATTGCTTGCGGCGTTTTGAAATAAAAATCGAAAAGGTTGGCAACAATTTTTTCTGCTTCGCGCCTTCGTTCCCATACATATTCATGATGATAGAGGTTTTTGTATAAAAACTTTTTCAAGTGTTTTTCCTTCGCAGCCATAGAGGAGGAAAAATTTACCAGTTGTCGTCCTGCAGCGTGAACATCATCGACGCTCGTTGGCGCGGCTTCGGCAATAAGTTCAAACGAGTGTTGAATGACATCTTCGACCATTAACGTGATCTGGCGTCTAACGACTTCATAACCGGTTCTTGTCTTATCAAGATCGGGATATTCACTTTTTATCGACCCGAGGATACCGGCTGTTAGTTCGACGTCTTCCAGTTGCTTCAAACTTAAAAGGCGGGCACGTAGCCCGTCATCAATGTCATGAGCGTTATAGGCAATATCGTCGGCAATGGCGGCACACTGGGCCTCAAGACTGGCAAAACGGTCAAGTTCCAGATCCTGATGTTCATTATATTCTGCGACTGCAAGCGGTATTGACGAATTGGTGGCCGCCGGCCCCGCAAGCGGGCCATTATGTTTGGCCAATCCCTCAAGAGTTTCCCAAGTGAGATTTAGACCATTGAATTTCGGATAGCGGTGTTCGAGAGATGTAACAATCCGTAAGCCTTGGGCATTATGGTCAAAACCACCGTAAAGTTTCATCCTTTCATTCAAAGCATCTTCGCCTGCATGACCGAATGGCGTATGGCCAAAATCATGAACCAGCGCGATAGCTTCTGCCAAATCTTCATCAAGACGTAATGCCCGTGCCAATGCACGGGCTATTTGCGAAACTTCGATTGTATGCGTCAAACGTGTCCGATAAAGGTCACCTTCATCAGCTATAAAGACCTGTGTTTTGTGGTTCAGACGCCGAAAAGCATTTGAATGGATTATTCTGTCGCGATCCCGCTGAAAAGGTGTGCGCGTAGGGCTTTCAGGTTCATAAAACAAACGTCCGCGGCTTTTTGCCGGATCGCTGGCATAGGGCGCTCGCGGCCGATAACCAAAGCCTATATTTTTAATATCCATTGCAACTTGTCCGATCGAGACCTAGATTCATCAGAAAATATCTCTTATCTGATATTCAAGTTTACGAAAACAGTTTAACGCAAGGAAATTTTGATTATGGGCGTTGAAGTTACAAATTCGGCGATCAAGCGCATAGCGCGGATTTTGGCAGGAGAACCTGACAAGACAGCTTTGCGCATTTCCGTTGAAGGTGGCGGGTGTTCCGGTTTTTCTTATAAATATGATCTGGTAAACGAAGCCCCAGCCGACGACGATCTGGTCATAGAAAAAGATGGCGCAAAGATATTTATTGATTCGGTGTCATTGCCTTTAATGGATGGTTCTGAAATAGATTTCGTCGATGACCTGATGGGGCAGGCATTTAAAATAAACAACCCCAATGCCGTATCTTCGTGTGGCTGTGGAGCCAGTTTTTCGATATAGTCCGGTTAACAATGAAAAGCGCCTGATATGCTTTTCAGTTTATTTTGCTAAAACTCTTGAATCCCATCATAATGCTGACAGTTAAAATGAGATGACAGTAACTTCCAATTCGAAAAACATAGAAAAGATAATCTTTCCAGCGATTATCCTCATTTATTCGTGGATGTTCTGCGCCTTTAATAGCTATGCAGAGGAAAAAAAGCCGGAATTAAATCTGGTTGCTCCGGGACAACATCATCAAGATAATCAATTCAAGCAAAACACGGCGCCCAAAACCTCAAATCCACCTCCGGCAAGCCCGAATTCTCCTCAGGCTCACCCCTCCACAGTTCCATCAGATCATGCGACGTCGTCACAAAAAGCCGATCTCGCACTGAGCGCCAGATTGACAGACAAAGGTACAGATATCACACGCGGTCTCATTTGGCGTATTTACGAACCGATTTATGGTGTCGATAACAAATTACCACTGGTCGCTTCTTCAGAGGGGGGAGACGCACATTTTACGCTCGATCCGGGTAGTTACATTGTGCATGTGTCTTTCGGACATGCCAGCGCTATGAGACGGGTAACTGTAACTACAGACCAAAAAATGTCTGAAATTCTGGTATTGAATGCTGGTGGACTAAAACTCAATGCGACGATGCCGGAAGGTAAGATCAACCCGCAATATTTACGTTTTTCGATTTATTCGGATGACAGCGAGAACGACGATACTGCATTGATTTTGGCTGATGTAAAACCCGGCAAAGTCATACGTCTGAAAGCCGGAGATTATCATATTGTTTCCAATTACGGATCGGCAAATGCGATTTCGCGCTCCGATATCAAAGTTGATGCCGGTAAAATTACCGAAGCAACGATGCAACATCATGCAGCCTTGATCACCTTGAAGCTTGTACGCCAGCAAGGGGGAGAAGCTTTGGCAGACACCAGTTGGTCAATCACCAACGATTCGGGTGATATTATCCGTGAGACGGTTGGCGCTTATGCTACACTGGTTCTGGCTGAAGGCGATTATATTGCTATCGCGAAAAATAAAGATCAAATCTATCAGAAAGAATTTTCCGTCACGTCCGGCCACGATCAGGATGTCGATGTGTTGACAACTGCACAACCTGTTGCACCTGTTGATGATTCAATGGATTGACAATTTTTAAATAACAGCAGTTTTCACGAAGCGGTTTGAATAACTAAAACCATCCGGGAATGGCTTTTCTTACTTATTTTCAGATGAAAAATATTATTGGATAGCATGTACTTGTTAAGTGCGTGGTCCATTTTTGTTTTTAAATTCAATATTGAAATTAATCGGTTCTCAGCAAAGCCAAGGCTTTCATTAATATTCTTGATCACCCGCGATCAATGTCTGAACATCTGGCAGATAAGAAGATTTATCTGCCAGACAATGGTTTAATTTCTATTCTTCTACGTTAGCCCGGCGAAGATCGGGAGGCGTTGCTTCCTCTTTTAGATCGGCGATAACTTTTGACAGGGGCAGGGATATTTGTTCCTGACTTCCCAATCGACGCATGTTGACTGAACCGTCTTCAGCCTCTCTTTTACCGCAAACCAGAATAACCGGTACTTTTTGTAATGAATGTTCACGAACTTTATAGTTGATTTTCTCGTTCCTGAGATCGGTTGTTGCTAACAATCCGGCAGCTTTGAGCTTTTTGACGACCTGTTTTGCATAATCATCGGCTTCCGAGGTGATCGTAGCAACCACGACCTGAAGAGGTGCGAACCATAAAGGCAAGTGGCCGGCATAGTTTTCAAGAAGAATACCGAGAAAGCGTTCCATAGATCCGCAAATAGCACGGTGTATCATGACCGGCTGGCGTTTCTCTGAATCTTTATCAATATAGAATGCGCCGAAACGTTCCGGAAGATTGAAGTCGACCTGCGTTGTTCCGCATTGCCATTCTCTGCCGATTGCATCCTTCAGTGTATATTCGAATTTAGGACCATAAAACGCACCTTCACCGGGAAGAATGCCGGTTTTGATGCGGCCATTCGATTTTTCTTCGATTGTGCGCAAAACCTCTGACATGACGCTTTCGGCGTGATCCCATAATTCGTCGGAACCAACGCGTTTTTCAGGACGTGTGGACAACTTGACAGTGATCTCGTTAAAACCGAAATCGGCATAAGTGCTTAAAATCAGATCGTTGATTTTCAAGCATTCGTCGGCAAGTTGTTCATCTGTACAAAAAATATGCGCGTCATCCTGAGTAAAACCGCGAACGCGCATCAAACCATGTAATGAACCTGATGGTTCATAACGGTGAACAACGCCGAATTCGGCAAGTCTGATTGGCAATTCGCGATAAGATTTCAGCCCATGCTTGAAAATTTGCACGTGTCCTGGGCAATTCATGGGTTTCAAGGCATAAACGCGGTCGTCATCGGCATCATCGCCTGCTGGTGTAACCTTGAACATGTTTTCTTTGTACCAGCCCCAATGCCCCGATATTTCCCACAAGGATTTATCAAGTACCTGCGGAGCATTGACTTCCGAATATCCCTGATCATCAAGACGCCGACGCATATAGCTTACGAGATTCTGGAACATTTTCCAGCCCTTGGCGTGCCAGAAGACAACGCCTGGACCCTCTTCCTGAAAATGGAAAAGATCCATCTCCCGTCCCAGCCGACGGTGGTCGCGTTTTTCGGCTTCCTCAAGCATGTGAAGATAGGCAGCGAGATCTTTTTCGTTTGCAAAGGCTGTTCCATAAATACGCGTCAACATCGGGTTATTGGAATCGCCTCTCCAATAAGCACCGGCGACTTTCATCAGTTTGAACGCGTTTCCGATCTGCCCTGTTGACTGCATATGTGGTCCGCGACAGAGATCAAACCATTCCCCCTGATGATAAATTTTTACGTCTTCATTTTCCGGAATTGCATCAACCAATTCAACTTTGTAAAGCTCGCCTTTATCGGCAAAAATCTTCTTTGCCTTTTCACGCGGCAACACTTCTTTCGTGAATTTTGCGTTACGCTTGATTATTTCATGCATCTTCTTTTCGATGACCGGCAAATCTTCAGGCGTAAAAGGTTGATTGCGGGCAAAGTCGTAGTAAAAACCATTTTCGATAACCGGTCCGATGGTTACCTGAGTTCCGGGAAATAATTCCTGTACGGCTTCTGCCAGAACATGAGCACAATCATGGCGGATCAGCGCAAGCGCACGTGGATCGTCACGTGTGATAATTTCAATCGAGCCGGACTGGCCAAGCGGATCGGACATGTCGCGTAGAACACCGTCAAAGCTATAAGCAACAGCATTCTTTGCCAATGACTTTGAAATGGATTGAGCAAGCTCCAATCCGGTCATCTCTTCAGGATAATCGCGCTTCGAGCCATCGGGAAATGAGATAGAAACAGTGGAAGACATAAAATTACTCCTAGTCCAGTCCCGCCAACGAATGCGGGTGGGGGTGTCAATTGCTTTTGTCGGTTATAACAAAGCGGTTCAATGCCTGTCCTTTTAAGTTTTCTTTTTCTAAAAAGAAAGTCTATTCATGTCTCTTAGCAGCAATTTTCCAATAACGCCAAGGCATATACCAATGGTAAGTCGGGTCGAGACAAGTTGGAACCGGATCAAATCCATGTGTGCCGAACGGGCCACAACGCATAATGCGGAATAGTCCCATCCACGATCCTGTCCATAATCCATAACGTGCGATCGCCTCATATGTATATTCCGAACATGTCGGTAGATGTCGACATTGGTTGCCAATAAAGCCCGAAAGAGTGAGTTGATAAAAGCGCACGAGACCGGTGCCGAGAAGCCTTCCCGGGGTTTTGCGCCAAGGCCCATCGTAATTACGGCTTCGAGACATTATCATTATGCCCATCTTTTTGGCGGGATTCGATCTGGTCTATACAGTCTACCACCGCATCAAATGTGAGCATAGTGGACGGTTGGCGGGCTTTATAATTCTTGATCGGTTCGAGGCAGGCGAAATCTGCAAATTTGCCTGTTGGAGCAGGCCCGTTTTTAGTCAACATCTGCCAGACAGTTTCTCTGAGCGAACGCAGTTCATCAGCTTTAAGACCGATAATGTGGCTTGCCATCAATGAGGAGGAGGCCTGCCCCAAAGCACATGCCCGCACAATATGCGCGAATCCCGTTACAACCCCGTTTTCCATGTTGAGATCAACAGTGACAGTTGATCCACAGATTCGGGAGTGTTTTTGTGCTGTGGCATCAGGGTGTGGCAGACGCCCGATTTTGTCGATATGTGCCGCATAGCCGAGGATTTTGTCGTTATAAATTTCGTCAATCATATTTTGTTGCTCGAAAAAACAACCTGTTTTTTATGAACTTACTTTGATTCTCGATATATGTGTCTATATAGGAGTAGTCATGAAAACTACCAAGTTTTCTCTGCTGGTAAATTGGAGTTGAATAATGCAATCCGCTCAAAAAAACGCTACTGGTGCGGCTCATCAAACAAAAAACAAACGGCCTAGCCGTGAAGAGGCGGAAGCAGCTGTACGCACGTTGCTTCTTTGGGCGGGTGAAAATCCGGATAGGGAAGGTCTCGTCAATACTCCCAAGCGTGTTGTTAAAGCTTATGAAGAAATGTTTGCCGGTTATAACCAGTCGGCAGAAGAAATTCTTGGCACGGTGTTTGACGAAGTATCAGGCTATAATGATCCCGTTCTTATAAAGGATATTCCTTTCTATTCGCATTGTGAACATCACATGGTTCCGATCATCGGTAAAGCCCATATTGCTTATATGCCGGACGGCAGAGTGGTCGGATTATCAAAGATTCCCAGAGTCGTTGATGTCTATGCCAAACGTTTGCAAACTCAGGAAAGCATAACGGCAGAGGTAGCTGATGCGCTTTATCGTTACCTCAAACCGCGTGGAGTTGCTGTCCTTATCGAAGCTGAACATATGTGCATGGCAATGCGCGGAGTGAAAAAACAGGGATCAACAACTGTCACAGCGACTTATCGCGGTTTTTATAAAGATAATGTCGAAGCGCAGGTTAATTTTTTAAAAATGATACGCGGATTGTGATGACGGCGAGGGATGGAATTGTCTGAAGCGAAAAATAATCTGGAAGAGGGGACAGAATTTTTACCCAAATTCGATTCAAAAGGTCTCGTTACCGCAGTCGTAACCGATGCGGAGAGTGACGGTTTGTTGATGGTCGCTTTTATGAATCAAGAAGCGCTGAAGCTCACACTTGAAACGGGAATTGCGCATTATTGGTCAAGGTCCCGTCAAAAAATATGGAAAAAAGGCGAGAGCTCGGGAAACATACAGAAAATTGAAGAGATTCGTGTCGACTGTGATCAGGATGCATTGTGGTTGAAAGTTCGTGTTCTGGGCGCGGGTGCAACTTGTCATACAGGCCGTAAGAGCTGCTTTTATCGGCGTCTAAAGGTGAAAAATGGCGTTGCCCACCTTGAAGTGGATTCGGAAAAGCCGCTTTTTAATCCGGCAGATGTATATCGGAGCTGAACTTATTTAAAGACCGAATGCGATAGAGACAAAGCGTTAAAACCGCTTTTCTTAACCGTGTTGAAACATAAATATTCACGTTTTTTGAAAAAAGGTCTTGTTTTGCTGCCGTCGATTTGTTAAATGCCGCCAGCCGGTTAATTACAGGCTTCTACCACGTGCGGTCGTGGCGGAATTGGTAGACGCGCAGCGTTGAGGTCGCTGTGGGGAAACCCGTGGAAGTTCGAGTCTTCTCGACCGCACCATTCCTGTTCCGATTGCGCTATTCATCTCCCGATTGAAACCTGTATTCGTCGGTGGACGGGGTATGAATTAATTTTTGTTAGAAACTCATTGTAAATACTTTTAAAAGGGGCGAAATCCACCCCTTAGAAAGCCGTTGTTTTATTGTGCGCCACTCCTACCCGAAATAGCGCTCAGGCATGATAAATACGGCTGATAACCAAGTGGGGATGGAATGAGTGGATTGGATACTTTCTTAATAATAATATTTGCCAATAAAAATTTCTGTCATAGATAAAGTTGAATAATCAGCAATATGAAATAGTCAGTAACGACATTTTAGAAGCCATTGTGATCATTAGAAAAATTTTATTCGTTTTCCGGTTTAATAGAACAGATTGGTAGTGAACGGACTATCTACGGAACGACAGGACAATCCGATTTTTATTTTTTGTTCGCCCGTTAATCAATTAAGTTTTGTCGGCTTTTCTTTTATAAAAGGTAACTTTTCAAATGCAACTATGGATGATAATGTGACGCGCCAAACTTGGTTAGAAACGCATTCCTTTTTATCGGAATTAGAATGGAGACTGTTTGATGGCTGCAAAAGGTAAGGCAAAATGGGGTTGGATAGCGATCGCTGTGATTGCCATAGTTGCTGTCTATAGTGGCTTGAAAACCTACCTTCATCCGGGGTTGCCCGAAGGTATAGCTATGGGAAATGGTCGCATAGAGGCTACCGAAATTGATATTGCCTCAAAGCTTGCCGGGCGTATTCAGGATATTACCGTGAGAGAAGGCGATTTTGTCAATATTGGTGATGTTGTTGCCCATATGGATACCGAAAACTTGCGTGCGCAGTTACGCGAGGCGCAGGCACAGTTGAAACGGGCTGTTATCAATGTTGATACGGCTAAAATGGAAGTCGAGCAGCGCCAAGCCGAACAAGAGGCTGCCGAGGCGACAGTTGCACAAAATGAAGTACAACGCGATAACTCCAATAGACGGTACCAACGTTCGGCTACATTGCAGCAAAAAGGTACTGTCTCTACCCAGGTTAGAGATGATGATCAGGCAACTTATGATGGCGCTCTTGCAGCCGTTGCGGCATCAAAAGCACAATTTGCTGCTGCAAAAGTAGCGGTTTCTACAGCCAAAGCAAATGTTGTGAATGCCGAAGCGGCTGTTGAAGCTGCCAAAGCAACGATTGAACGTATCCAATCCGACATTAACGATAGCGAATTGAAAGCAACAAGATCGGGGCGAATCCAATACCGTATTGCTCAGCCCGGCGAAGTTGTTGCAGCCGGAGGTCGGGTGCTTAATCTGGTAGATCTTGGCGATGTATATATGACGTTCTTTTTGCCTACAAAGACGGTAGGTAAGATTGCAATCGGTACGGAAGTGAGAATAGTGCTGGATGCCGCTCCGCAATACGTTATTCCTGCAAATATTTCGTTTGTTTCGGATGTTGCACAATTTACGCCGAAAACAGTCGAAACTGCCGAAGAGCGCGCAAAACTTATGTTCCGTGTTCGTGCACAAATTCCACAAAATTTGTTGGAAAAATATATTAAACAGGTCAAAACTGGTTTGCCCGGCGTGGCTTATGTTAAAACTGACCCTAATGCAAAATGGCCGTCGATTGTTAGCACTCCTGTAGTTCAATGACAGAATCTTCCAAACTCTCAAAACCGGAAACAGATCGACCAGTGGTAAAATTATCTGGTGTCCGTCTGGTTTACGGTGAAAAGATAGCGCTAGACGGTATCGATCTTGAAGTGCCGACAGGAAAAATGATCGGCATGATAGGTCCGGACGGTGTCGGCAAGTCAAGTCTGTTGTCGCTGATTACCGGAGCACGCGAGATTCAGGACGGCACCGTTAACGTATTGGGCGGTGATATGCGTGATAAGCAGCACCGTCTCGATGTGTGTCCCGACATCGCCTACATGCCTCAAGGTTTGGGAAAAAATTTGTATCCGACTTTGTCGGTTCAGGAAAATGCCGATTTTTTTGCTCGACTTTTTGGACAAGAAAAAGAAGAACGGCAAGCACGTATTTCGGAATTGTGCCAAAGAACCGGACTTAACGGTTTCGAAGATCGCCCCGCCGGTAAGCTTTCGGGGGGCATGAAGCAAAAGCTTGGTCTTATTTGTTCACTTATTCACGATCCGAAACTCCTTGTCCTTGATGAACCGACAACGGGTGTTGACCCTCTTTCAAGGCGTCAATTCTGGGACCTGATCGACGATATCCGCAAAGAACGTTCCGATATGAGCGTTATGGTCGCGACAGCTTATATGGAAGAAGCCGCGCGGTTTGATTGGCTGATTGCTATGTATGACGGCAAGATACTTGCCACAGGTACGCCGGATCAATTGCTTGAACAGACCAAGACAAAAAACCTTGACGAAGCTTTTATAGCTCTCATGCCGACGGAAGAACAGAAAGGCCACGTCGAAGTTGTTATTCCGCCTCGCAAAGAAACCGGAAATGAAGAAATAGCGATAGAAGCTGACGGCCTTACACAGCGTTTTGGCGATTTTACCGCAGTTGATCATGTAAGTTTCCGCATTAAAAAAGGCGAAATTTTCGGATTCCTCGGCTCTAATGGATGCGGCAAAAGCACGACAATGAAGATGTTGACGGGACTGCTTCCGGCAACAGAAGGCACCGCCAAATTGTTTGGACGACAAATCAATGCCAATGATATGGAGACGCGTCGTCACGTTGGATATATGAGTCAGGCGTTTTCACTTTACGCTGAATTGACGGTTCTTGAAAATCTGCAACTTCATGCAAAACTGTTTGAAATTCCGGAGGAAAAAGTCAAGGCACGTATGCAGGCAATGATTGACCGCTTCGAGCTTAAGGATGTACTCGATGCGATGCCGGATTCGTTGCCGCTTGGTATCAGACAACGTATGTCTCTGGCCGTTGCGTTGCTGCACGAGCCGGAAATTCTTATACTTGATGAACCGACCTCCGGTGTTGACCCCATTGCTCGTGACCAGTTGTGGCAGCAACTTGGTGAGTTGTCGCGTAATGATAATGTTACCATTTTTATTACGACACACTTCATGAATGAAGCCGAGCGCTGTGACCGTATTTCTCTTATGCATGCCGGCAAAGTTTTGATTACCGATAAACCTTCGGAAATTGTAAAATCGAAAAATGCCGATACACTTGAGGAAGCTTTCATAGAATATCTGCAGGACGCTATAGATAAGCAGAATGCCGAGAAAAAAGCCAAAGTCGATGCATCTTCAACTGTCAAAAACGAGGCAAGTGAAAAATCCGCGAAAGCGGACGTTAAAAAACAAAAATCCGATGATAATGGAAATCCGGAGATTAAACGGTCGCATGGAAGCCGTTTTAAACGACGTTTCGATTTTATGCGGATGATGAGCTATGCCAACCGTGAAGCATTGGAATTGCGTCGCGATCCTATCCGCGCAACGATGGCTTTACTTGGCAGTGTCATTTTGATGTTTGTTATCGGTTACGGAATCAATACCGAAGTTGAAAATTTGACTTTTGCGGTGCTTGATCACGACCAGTCGGTTATCAGTCGCGATTATGTCCAGCAGATTTCGGGATCCCGATATTTTATCCAGAAGAAAGATATTGTCGATTATGACGACCTTGATGCGCGTATGCGCTCGGGCGAAATAAGTCTCGCTATCGAAATACCACCCGAGTTCGGGAAAGATATGGAACGGGGCCGCAATGTCGAGGTCGGTGCCTGGATTGACGGCGCAATGCCGCTACGTGCCGAAACAGTACGCGGTTATGTTCAGGGTATGCACGCCTTGTGGCTCCAGAATAAAGCTAAAACGCTACAGGGAAAAGCGGCCACTATGGGGGATTATCGCCTGGAAGTCAGATTCCTCTATAACCCCGGCATTGAAAGTCTTACTGCAATGGTGCCCGCTGTTATACCGATTTTGCTTTTAATTATTCCGGCCATGCTTGCAGCTTTATCCGTAGTGCGTGAAAAGGAAATGGGCTCCATCATCAATCTTTACGTTACACCGGTCACAAGGCTCGAATTCCTGGTTGGTAAACAACTGCCTTATATCGGGCTAGGACTTATCAATTGTATTTTACTGTGGCTGTTCGCCATTTTTATATTCAGAGTGCATTTTACGGGCGGCATTTTGACATTCATGTTGGCGGGTTTGCTTTATGTGGCATTTTCAACGGCATTCGGATTGTTGATTTCAACCTTTATGAATAGCCAGATTGCCGCAATTTTTGGCGCTGCAGTCCTCACTATACTACCCGCAACACAATTTTGCGGATTGATGGATCCGGTGAGCTCCCTTCAAGGAGCCGGTCGATTGATCGGCGATATTTATCCGACGACATATTTTATTCTGATTTCACGTGGCACTTTTGCTAAAGCACTCCAGTTCCATGACCTTGTCGGTTCATTTATTCCGCTGATACTGGCAGGTCCGATTTTGGTCATCATAGCCTCGTGGCTTACTAAAAAACAGGCGAAGTAAAGTCATGAAGTTAAATCATATTCTGGATTTGGGAATTAAAGAATTGCTCGGCGTTTTCCGTGACCCGATGCTATTGGTCCTGATTGTTTACGCATTCACAATATCCATTTATATATCGGCTAATGCGACGCCTGAAACTTTAAACAAGACACCTATAGCAATTGTTGATGAAGATAGTTCACCTTTGTCGACACGTATTGCCACGGCATTTCTTCCGCCTTATTTCATTACGCCCGAAGATATAAACCAATCCGAACTTGATTCCCGCATGGATCAGGGGATTGATACTTTCGCTGTTGATATTCCACCAAATTTTCAGCGTGATGTTCTTGCCGGCCGGTCTCCCGCAATACAGCTTGATGTTGATGCGACACGTACAACGCAGGCTCTCACCGGTTCACAATACATTCAGCAGATTGTCGACGCCGAAGTGAAAGAGTTCGTTTCGCATTACCGCACGAAAGAACCACAACAGGTTTCGCTTACCCTACGCGCACGTTTCAATCCCGAATTGGAAAAATCATGGTTCGGTTCGATTATCAATGTGATTGATAATGTGACAATGCTCTCCATCATTTTGACGGGGACTGCGCTTATCCGTGAACGCGAACATGGAACTGTCGAGCATCTTCTTGTTATGCCGGTCACACCGACCGAAATTATGATTTCGAAGGTGTGGTCAATGGGGGCAATCGTTCTCGTTGCAGCAACGTTTTCGTTGGTCGTTATTGTGCAAGGCCTGCTAAAAGTCCCGATCGAAGGGTCGGTTGCGTTATTCCTTGCGGGAACCTGCCTACATTTGTTCGCCACCACATCAATGGGCATTGCACTGGCAACGGTTGCAGGGTCCATGCCACAATTCGGCCTTTTGCTTATGCTTGTTCTGATGCCGTTACAAATCCTGTCAGGCGGTGTTACACCGCGTGAAAGTATGCCGGAATTTATACAGAATATCATGCTTGCAGCTCCGAATACGCATTTCATTATGATGGCTCAATCAATTCTTTATCGTGGAGCCGGTTTTTCGGTTGTTTGGGTAAATTTTGCTGCTTTGGCAGTGATAGGTTCTGTACTATTTGTCTTCTCGCTCAATCGTTTCAGGGCTACACTTAAATGAGAATAAAAACACTGGGCCGATATATATCGTTTTGCGTTTGTCTGATCGCCCTTATAAATTGTGGTGGTCCACGTGCTGTTTTATGGCATGGAAAAAATGCTACACCGGCAACTGTTGCGGCTCAAAATGCCGCTATTCACAAACCCGGTAAAGCCAAGGCAGTGGTTCCTGTCTATGTTGCAACGAGCAGACAAGCACAAGATGATTATTCCGAACCTTTTGGCACAAAGAGGTCGAAAAACCTGAATTACGCACGTGTTGATGTGGGAATACCACAAGAACACAAAAAAGGATTGGTTGAAACAAACGGTTATAAGCCGGATTTGAAGAAGTATTTTTCTGCGGTTAGTATGGTTAAATATAATGGCCGCGAGGAATTCAAGAAAGAGCTTAATAAAGCGCTTGATCAGAAACCTAAAGGAAAGCGCGAGATATTTCTTTTTATCCATGGCTACAACAACAATTTTGCCGATAGTACCTTTAGAGCAGCGCAATTCTCTTACGACTATTCATTAAAAGCGGTTACCGTGCATTATTCATGGCCTTCGGGCGGCTCTATCCCGCTATATGTCTACGACCGTGACAGCGCGGATTTCGCGCGTGATGGCCTCGCTGATCTGTTAACATTGCTAAGCGAAACTGATGCCAACGAAATTACTGTTGTCGCTCATTCCATGGGAAATTACGTAACAATGGAGGCGTTACGTAGCCTTTCGCTTCAAGGTAAACGTTATCCGATCGACAGAATATCAAGTTTCCTTATGGCCGCGCCGGACATTGATGTCGACGTTTTCGAGCGTCAGCTCAAGGATGTTAAAAAAATGCCACAACCGACTGCGGTTCTGGTATCACGGAAAGACAAAGCTTTGGCAGTATCAGGGCGATTGGTCGGTGGACATGCGAGAGTAGGGGATGGTTCAAGTATACCGTTATTACAAAAAAACGGTATTGCGGTTCTGGATTTGTCCGATGTTGACGGTGGTGCCCATAATGTGTTTGCTTCTTCTCCAACGCTCATGGCTCTTGCCCATGATGGTTCGCTTTCAACTTCCATGATGAAAGAAACGAGCGAGACAAACGGGCAGCGGATGATGGACGATAGTGGAAACATCTTGCGCGGCACAACCAATCTTATTTTCTACACTCCGGCGAGAATAATTTCGGCTGTAAGTCAGGATTAAGGTCGTGCAGGGTTGAAAACCCGGCACAATGATCAAAAATAGATGCTAGAGGTTTCGTTGGAGTGCAATCTTGCAGGTTGATTAAGGTGTTTTTAAAAATATACCGGTTGCTTTCACTTGCTTTCGTTCTAACAATCGCCACCTCTCTTGTAGCGCATTCAGCTTATGCGATTGATAGAGATGCTTTCGTTAAACGTTTTTCGGAAGCTTTCGGAAAATCTGTGACGGTTTCCTATGGCGCAGTTCTTGGTGATGGCGATCATGTTATACTTGATAATGTGCGGGTAACGGGTACGCCGATTTCACCGGATTCATCACTGGGTAAAGTCGAATTTTCAGGTATCAAGCAAGAAGATCATGGCGGTTTTTCTGTTGAAAAAGTGGTGATGCCGCAAATTTCCTACGTTTACGAAGGTAACACAATCAAAGTTGCCGATGTAAGCTTTAACAATGTAATACTGCCCCCGAACAAGGGCATTTATAACCAGAACATCGGTTTCCGGTACCAGAACGGGCGATTCAGCAAGTTAGAGTTGCAAGATAATTCCAAAAAACGTTTGGCGTTGCTCGAAAAAGGCTCTGTTTCTCTTCGCCCCTCTATTCGTGAAAATCCTGTTGATTTTACAATCAATATTCAGAAAATAACCGTTTTTGTTGACAATTTTCCGGATGGCTCGACCAGAAAAGACTTTATTGCGATGGGCTATAAAAATGCGACCGGACGATTGGACATCTCCGGAGCATATGGCGGTTATCTTGCTATGATGGATTTGAAACATTTCCATCTTGTGCTTGATAAAGGTGGGGTGCTCGATGTCAGCCTGAAAATGGATGGTATGACGCTTGACTCACTTTTAACCGTTGTGACACTTCAGCGCGAAAATGAACGCGGTCATATCAAGTCTACCCAAATGTGGCTTGGTATGCTTGCTCAGGTTCAGCGTTATAATTTTTATGGTGGTAAATTAAAGTTTGAAGACCGCTCCATTACCCAAAAGCTTGTTAATACCGAAGCAAAGAGAATGGGAATAAGTGCTGATGCGCTTAAAGCAAAATGGAAAACGGGTCTTCCTGGCTGGCTTTCATTTGCAAAGGACACCAATTTTGAAAATGAAGCCCAAAAAGCCGTAACAGCTTATCTGGACATGCCTCGTTCATTGGAAATTTCATCCACTCCGCTGGATAAATTACCTGTCATTATGCTTGCCATTTCAGGAAAGCTCAGTCCGAAAGAATTCGTGCGCGAGCTTAACCTTGCAATTTCGGCAAATAAATAGCCCGAAATTGGCACATAGACCATCATACTATTGACGGTCTAAGACTTAGGTAATTCGTGTTTTTCTCTTTCGACACCAAGCCGGAGCCAATTTTATATCACAAACTGTGTCAGCTTTCTTCATTGAAATAGACGGTTGTTGACTGAAGACGTCAATGAATCCGAGAAAATTTCAATCGTTATTGAACGTCGGCTGTTTTTGATCACGAATATTTTTTGAAAATAAATAGCGCGATAATTCAACAGTGAGCGAGCAATTCAAGCATGCAAATTTTTTGAGCAATGAAATTTCAAAACCTTTACAGAAAATGGATTTTATTGATTACGTGCTCAACTTATGTTTTTCGCTAACAATGCATTTGCCGAGTTATTCTTAAACCGGAAACCATTAATGATTTAGATTCCGGCATAAACGCTCAATCCTATCTGATCAATATAGTTGTAAGAGGAAAATTGGTGGAGCTAAGCGGAATCGAACCGCTGGCCTCTTGCGTGCGATGCAAGCGCTCTCCCAGCTGAGCTATAGCCCCTTGGCGAATGGAACGTCCATTACATTGTAGGCGGTATTAAAGTGCAACGCCTAGAAGATCAAGAGCGTTTTTCAATTCAGTTAAATTATCGCCTTAATTCTTTAAAAACAAACAAAAAAGGAGGCGAAATTCGCCTCCTTTTACTTTTATTGCATTCAGCCTGCTTTACGTGGCTCAACGAAGACTTCAACCGGGGGAAGTGTACCGGTGAATTTTTCGATTTCTACCACGGCAGTTTGACCGCAGTTCGCCTGAGCCAATTTTGAAGTCGATACACTGGTTGTCAAGTTATTAACGTCGCCATATCGACAGAGCGAATGAGGCTCTCTCGGATTTACCGGATCATACCAGCCGCCTTCATTGATACGGATAACACCGGGGCGGATAACATCGGTTACTTTGATGCCGACCAAAATCTGTCCACGATCATTATAGGCACGAGCAATGTCACCATCTTTCAAACCACGTGCTTCTGCATCTTTCGGGTTGATCCAGCATGGTTCTCGTCCACCGATTGCATATTTCTCTCTCAATTTGGTGCCGCACAATTGTGAGTGCAAGCGATAAATCGGGTGATTGGATGCAATGTGCAGCGGATATTTGGTTGTCGGTCCGTCAAGACGTTCAATCGGCTCCATCCAGGTGGGGTGGGGCGGGCAATCGTCATAATGCATCTTCTCGATGTTGAGCGAGTAGATTTCGATTTTTCCGGAAGGTGTGCCCAAAGCATTGAGCAGCGGATCTTCACGGAAATCGGCATAACGGACAAACTGTTTTTGCGCTTCCTTTACAGGAAAACCGAGTGCTTCTTCACTTTGCCAGAAAGTGTCGAATACGGGCATTTCCATTCCCTTGGCACGAGATTCCAGACGGGCTGATTCATAGAAGCTCTTGATCCAGTCCATTTCGTTCATGCCTTCAGTGTATTCTTCACGTTTACCAAGACGTTCACAGATATCGCTAAAAATATCGAAGTCGGAACGTGCTTCATACATCGGTTCGACAAGTTTCTTCATCGGAACAATATGGCTTAACGCATAGTCACCCAATTGTTCGATGTCGTTGCGTTCATAGGAAGTTGTTACCGGCAAAACGATGTCGGCGTGACGTGCCGAGGCAGTCCATTGGAAATCATGAACAACAAATGTATCCAGTTTTTTCCAAGCCTCCACCATTTCATTGCGGTCCTGCTGGTGCGAGAACGGATTGCCACCAGCCCAATAGACCATATGGATTTCAGGCAGAACAATGTCCGACCCGTTATACTTTATGGTTCTGCCAGGGTGAAGCAGCGCTTCCACAAGGCGACAAACCGGAATGGAATTGGATTTAGGTTGGCAAGCAGATTCGGTAGAGCCGGGGTGACAACCGGCAGGCAAATCTGTTACGGGAGCTGCAGGTCCATCGGTAATACCACCGAGAATTGGACTCGTAGCCGTTGGTGAACCACCACTGCAGTAGTGGTAGGAAAAGCCGAATCCGCCTCCGGGTAAACCAATTTGTCCAAGCATCGAGCAGAGGGTGACCAACATCCAGTGGGATTGTTCACCATGGTGTTGACGCTGGATAGACCAACCGGCGGCAATCATTGTGCGGTTCTTAGCAAAATCCCGAGCAAGCTGTTTAATTATGTTGGCATCAATGCCGCAAATTTTCGAAGCCCATTCGGCGGTTTTCGGAGTTCCATCTTCCTTTCCAATTAGATAGGCGAGGAACTTGTCAAAACCGACGGTATACTTTTTCAGAAACTCTTCATCGTGAAGTTTTTCCGCATAAAGTGTGTGGGCAATACCGAGCATCATGGCAACATCGGTTTGCGGGCGGGGAGCTAGCCACTCGCCGTCAAGATATTGACAGGTTTCCGTTTTGATCGGATCAATACAGATAACGCGGATGCCGGCTTTCTTGACCTCTTCCAGACCAACAAATGCTCCATGGTCGGCAATCAACCAACCAATCTGGTCTGTATTCACAGGATTACATCCCCAGAACACAAGCGTCTTTGTGTTGTCACGTACAACATCCCATGATGTGCATTGTTCGTAGACTTCCAAAGACCCGACAACGTGAGGCAAAATAACCTGAGCAGCACCGGTTGAATAATCGCCGAGCGAGTTTACAAAACCGCCGGTTGTCTTCAACATTCTGCGCAACAATGTTCGGCAATTGTGGAACTTGCCAACGCTTTTCCAGCCGTATGAACCGCCGAAAATTCCGTTAGAGCCGTATTTCTTACGAACGCGGGTTAATTCGCCGGCAACAAGATCAATGGCCTTATCCCAGCTTACACGGACAAAGTCACCGGTTCCACGCCCTTCAGGGTCGGCGCCGGGACCTTTTTCCAACCAGGCACGACGGACCATCGGATATTTAATGCGCGAAGGTGAATAGATCGAATCCATCATACCTTCCAACATCGGCGTCGGATGAGGGTCATGTTCCCAAGGTGTAACTTCAACCAGGCGGCCGTGGTCAACACGTCCCCGGAAAACGCCCCAGTGACTGCCGGACATAGTCAATTTGGAGGCTGATTGAGCCTGTGCACCGCGGCTGAGAAGCGAACCGCTCGCGGCACCGACCATGGTCAACATAGCACTACTTTTGAGAAATGAACGGCGGTTCATTTCCGGTAGGGTAATTTTTGTTTTGTCGAATGACATAGCATTCTCCTAGTGTTTAATGTTGTCTTGGTTGCCAAAGAGGCGACTGAAAGACGAAAGATAAATAATAAGCAACTCGACCAAATGGGTATAAAGGCTATGACTAGCCACTTTACCCAATGCAGCATGCATTTCGGGAAGCCATGAAGCCAGACGAGATGTCATGTTGCGAATGGCGTCTTGATCATGTTGACGGAAAGCTTCAGCCAAAGCGGCCAATTCCAGAGCAATATGATCGGCCGGTTCTTTGCAAGATGCAGCAACCGAAACATCAAGTCTGGTCAATACATCCAGCATTTCGACATATGGGGCCTGGAATAATCTTCCGTTTTCATCCCGATAGTAACTTTCATAGGGAGGAACAGAGAGCGGTCCAAGAGCTCCGTCAAACAAACTTATATATTGCTGCGAAATCAAATGATTGAGCTCTTCCGGAGAATGATTGCGGAAATAATCCGCAATCATTGTGGTTAACTCCGTAGCTTTGAGCTCTTCACCGAATTCTTCCAGAAAAGTCATAACGGGAAGCGAACTACATTCCTCAAGCAATTCGATCTTCGGCGGGGCGATGAATAAACGGGCGAACCAATCGATTATTGTCGCTTGAGCCTGATCTTCCCGAGAATTCGGTTGCTTGTTTCCGCTATATGACGTTTCTGATTGAACAACAGCCATCAGTGTACCTCTTGACCGTCATTGACATCTTTCGAATGGTTCTGGAGATAGCTCAAGAGCAAACGATATTGGTCAGGTGTCAAAGACGTATAACGTTTCATTGCATTCAGGTTACCGATCCACTGATTGGCCAGCAAATGGCCGGATTCAGGGAGTGAATGGCAAACGCTACAGGTTGCACTGAAGAGATCGGATGTGTACGACCACATGTCACCAATTGAAACGTTGACATCCTTATCGCTTGTCCACAATTCGAGACTTACAGGATACCAGGTTTGTTTGGTTTCCTCATCAACAACTGCTTTGCCAAGTTTATAGGAGGCCATGGCCTTGTCGCCCAACACGGCATACATAATGCGTTGACCTTTCAGCGCATAGACTACTGAGGGAGCACCGTCCATTTGCCAACCATCAAGACGAACTTTCAACTTATTGCCTTTGTGGTCAAGAACCGCGAGCTTGGCTGCTGCCAATAACTTACCATCCTCGTCACCTGAACCATTTTCATCGACATAAAACGGTTTTGTATAGACAGTATAAACTGTGTCTGCACCTTTAACCGCATTATCCGATGACGTTGGCAAAGTAACGTCGAGTTTGTTTGTTGTGGGCAACATTACAAGCTTCGAAGTATGGTTTGACTTCGGCTGTCCGGGAGCGGGCAGATCAACGCCTGGCAAGGTTTTGATATAGGCAGCCATCGCACGAAGATCCTCATCGGGAAGTTGCTTCGTATTTTTGATGACTTCCGCCATATCGCCGCCAGCGACCTTGTTAATCGGGCTTTTGCCGGTCTTCAAATAATTGAAGATAGAATTTTCAGCCCAGAATTTGATGCCGGTATCGTCCTGACTGATATTCGGGAAATGACCGTTGCCATCCGGAGTAGCACCACCGCCATAACGCAGATTGCTTTTTATCACGCCTATAAAATTTCGTGTGGAGTGACATTCGGCACAGTGACCGGCTCCTTCAACAAGGTAACGTCCGCGTTCAAGCAGTGCTTCTTCATCTTTGGTGTCTTTTGTGTCTGTCGTCGGTGTGACGGCCATGGGTGACAGTGCTTTACCGTCAAGAAATGCCAAACGCCACACACCAATGCCGCGACGCATATTGAACGGGAATTTCAAATCATGATCAGGTGCAACACCTGATACCGGTTCGAGCGATTTGATGTAGGCAAAAAGATCACGAACATCATTTGCTGTCAAACGCTGATATGATGTGTAAGGGAAGGCCGGATAAAGGTTTTGTCCATCGGGCATGATACCATTTGGCCCTACACCTTCGCGTACTGCTTTAGTGAACTCGGCAAGTGTCCAATTACCAATGCCGTCCTTTTTATCCGACGAAATATTAGGCATATAAAAACGCCCGAATTCTGTGTCCAATGCACGCCCACCACCAAGCTTTAGCGGGTTATCCTGATTGGGCGAAGCATGACAGGTCGAGCAATCACTGGCAACAAATACAACGCGACCATTTTCCAGATCAGGCGCGGTATTATCAGCAACGTCTCGAGTGGGATGAGTAAGTGACCAAGTGATCGGGGAGGTAAGAACAAAAAAACCTACGATCCCTATAACAACAAGGACCAAAAACCATCGGGTTAGCCGTTTCATATTTTTGGCATCCTTCTATGCAATTTTATTCCAATTTTCTTTGTCGACATTTTTCTCCTGTTTCTACCTCCGCAACAGGAATGCCTTCGGGTTGAAGTTAAAATTAAACGTGACAATCTATTCATAGTTGCAAAATATCACTATTTCGTGACAGAAAAAATATTTTTGGAAAAACCGAAAAAAAGGAAAATCTACTGGAAAAACAGCAAGTTGAAGGTTGATATTTATCAAATAGTGATAAATAGGCCACTTTCTGTTCCTATTTTGAAACAGCCTCCGTTAAAAAACTAGCCAAATAAATAACATGATAGATTAAGACAGGTTTTAAAAAACAGGAATCGAGAAGAAGCGATTCCGTTTAAATTTCAGTGATGGTTGCCTCTGCCGTTTCAAGATATTGGTTGCGGCCATTCACGATGACACTTTGGAAGGACCGCCATGCTGTCAAAAAATTGACCGGTTTTTTGTATTTTAGATTAAGGAAATACAGGTTAATCGATTTGGTGGCTGAATAATCGCATCGGTTTTTCGCTCATGAGGCGCCTATTGTCCGGAAAGACAATTCGGCATCAGACACCGGGTATTATGAGGCCAAACTTTCTACTCCTCGTCAGACAATAGTGATTGTGCATGTAAGAGATGGAGTTATGCGGTTGGTCATTCAATAATTATCACAAACCGGAATGCAAAATTGTTCCGGAAATGGATAGGATTATGGCAACGATCCAGTTGTGAACGGCAGTTCTCGTTTTTCATTGCCAGAAAAACCTTATTTTACGGAACTTTCCGATACACAATAGATAAGATATAATAATTTAATTATTTTAACAGATATTCCATAATTATTAAAGATAATTATATAATAAAGTCTCTTTAAATTATTGTAGCGTATCATTTTTAATTATATTAAAACAGTCAAATTCTTTTTGTTATCGAACCAAAAAATAAAAACGACTGTACAACTATGCATAATCATGCGAAAAAATATGTCATATATTTTTCGGTCATGTTTAATTCTAACGACAAAAAAATTATATTTTTTAACAAACATATGTCAATTCATGACCATAAAAGTTCTGACAACATTTGGTAAATTTAGCTTGTTATTTTTCGTATAACGTGGAAAATGAACTTACACGGCTATATTTATATGTGCGAATAGGAAACAGTAGAGTGGATAAATAAGTATAGTATTTTTTTGAACATTCTTGAATGTTATAGAAATAGCAAATATTAACTTCGAGAAGCGAGAAAAAATCAAAAACAAGCTTGTTCAAAAAGAAAATTCTTCCATATTTCAAAAGGCGTGCGGTTACCGCACCAATTTAGAATTCGTCAAATACAAATACAGAATATGTGAATTACCGGACTAATCCGTAAAAGCTCATATATTCCTAGCCAATGAAGGAGACCATCATGGCAAAGACGATGCAAGCCGCAGTAGTGCGTGAATTTGGAAAGCCGCTTACCATCGATGAGGTACCTATTCCCGAACCGGGAGAAGGAATGATTCAGGTAAGTGTGCAAGCCTGTGGTGTTTGTCATACAGATTTACATGCTGCACATGGCGATTGGCCGGTGAAACCGAACCCGCCCTTTATTCCCGGACATGAAGGTGTTGGCTATGTCTCAGCTGTGGGGCGTGGTGTAAAACATGTGAAAGAAGGCGATCGGGTGGGCGTTCCCTGGCTATATACGGCCTGTGGATGTTGCTCGCATTGTCTGGCCGGATGGGAAACGCTTTGTGAAAATCAGCTTAACACAGGTTATTCTGTTAATGGTGCATTTGCCGATTATGTTGTGGCTGATCCGAATTATGTTGGACATCTACCAAAAAATATCGGGTTTAACGAGATAGCACCCATTCTGTGTGCCGGTGTCACAGTTTATAAAGGTTTGAAAGTAACAGACGCAAAACCGGGCAACTGGGTTGGTATTTCCGGCATTGGTGGCCTTGGTCATCTCGCCGTACAATATGCAAAAGCAATGGGCTACAATGTTGCGGCAATCGATGTTGCCGATGACAAAATCGAACTGGCAAAACAATTAGGGGCAGATGTCGGAATCAATGTAACAAAATACACTGATGCGACTGCCGAATTGCGTAAGCTTACCGATGGTGGCGTGCATGGCATGCTCGTTACGGCTGCGTCTCCAAAAGCGTTTGAACAGGCGCTCGGTATGGTTCGTCGTGGCGGCACTTTGTCCATGAACGGGCTACCGGCGGGCAGTTTTCCGGTATCGATCTTTAATATGGTGTTGAATGGAATAACACTGCGTGGCTCCATTGTTGGTACGAGGTTGGATCTTCAAGAGGCATTGGATTTTGCCGCTGCCGGAAAGGTCAAATCACATATTTCCACCGATAAGCTGTCTGACATCAATCATATTTTTGATAATATGATAGCAGGCAAGATTGAAGGCCGCGTTGTCCTTGATATGACTAAATAAACATATGCCAAGCAAACGTTTTTCGGGTCTGATTATTCAGGCCCGATTATATTAAGGGCTATATTTTTGACGAATTTGGAACCGCATTCGGATGTTTTTCTGGAGCCATGTGTTCTCTAAATTTATGCCGTATTGTCCAAAGGGGGCAATCGCCAGATCAAGCGTTTATCAGCTCTTTCTGATTGTTCGATATGTTCAGAAAAATGGGCGTTAAATGATCTTGAAGTGACATTAGGAAGCTCGATCAATTCCGCTTCCTGCCATATGTAAGCGCTGTGAATCTTGTCGGACAATGATTTTCGGTAACCTACTGCTTTTATAAAGCTGCTTTAATGTGACTAAACGTTTAACGCATGAATCATTATAATCTTGTCTTGTGGAAACCCGTTCGTTTTTTTCCATCAGCGCAGATTTCATAAGAAAAAACGTACCTGTTTTTTGGCAATCAATTTCAATTTTCTTTTGTCTAATCGTAATTACTCAAAAACCACCCATATAGCTTCGATTGAAGTCAAATTAGTCTTGGTCGGGCACAAATTGGTATTAATCGATTTTTGTTCGAAGTTTGCACAAAAAAGAGTTTGGCTAAACAAGATTGAAAGACAATTATCGATCAAAATCGGAGTTTTATGACTTTTTGCTAAACCCGCATTTGCAGTGGGCACTCTATTTATAAAATACGGTTTGAACCCGGGGATTTCATTTTCGTGAATCGAAAAAGTTGTAAATTTACGTTCCTAAATGTGGGGGGAAAAAAGCTTTCGTAAACTGGAAACCACTTTTCTTTTCTGATGCCAGCGGTGCTGTTTGGCGGTGTCAGATTGTAAGACATAAGTACTTTTAACCAAATGTCCGGGTAAAGTACGGGTGCGTCAGATATTCACAGGTAATTTTATTGTGTTGATTAATGCAGTAGACAAAACTTTATAAATAATAATAGAAATTTGAAGGAGGGCTTTTGTTGGCGGTGGAGGCCACAAAGCAAGTATTTTTCATTGTGAGGATTTTCAGGAGGAGGGGCATATGGCGACCATAAGAAAACCCTTAACCACAACTCAAATCATAATTTTGATCATCTTGGCGGTACTGGGAGCCTTTTCATTGGGCTATATCGCGCTTCAACGGGGTGAAGCAATCAACGCCATGTGGATTGTTGTGGCGGCAGTTTGTGTCTATCTGGTTGCCTACCGGATTTACGGGATTTTTATATCCAGTGTTGTTTTAAAAGCGGACAGCACGCGTATGACACCAGCCTATCGGCGTAATGACGGGCTTGATTACGTTCCCACAGACGAGAAAATTCTTTTTGGGCATCATTTTGCAGCAATAGCGGGAGCAGGGCCTCTTGTTGGGCCGGTACTAGCTGCGCAAATGGGGTATCTACCGGGCCTCTTGTGGATTCTGGCCGGATGTGTTCTGGCGGGAGCCGTTCAGGATTTTATGGTATTATTTATATCCACGCGGCGCGATGGACGTTCACTCGGCGAGCTGGTTCGTGAAGAAATGGGGGATGTTGCCGGTGTAATAGCCTTGATTGCCTGTTTCATGATTATGATTATCATCCTCGGCGTGTTGGCAATGGTGGTCGTAAAGGCTTTGGCGGGAAGTCCATGGGGAACATATACAGTCGCTTTCACTATCCCTCTTGCCTTTTTTATGGGGATATATCTGCGCTTTATCCGGCCTGGCAGAATAGGTGAAGTTTCCGTTATTGGTCTTGTCCTGCTTCTATTCGGCATTGTTTCAGGCGGCTGGATAAAAGACAGTTCTTATGCATCCTGGTTCAATTATGAAGCAACAACATTGACGTTGATGATCATCATCTACGGATTTATTGCAGCGGTTTTACCTGTGTGGTTACTGCTTGCACCACGCGATTATCTGTCTACTTTCTTGAAAATCGGTACGATTGTTGCTCTTGCAATTGGTATTGTTGTGGTTCGGCCGATGCTCGAAATGCCGGCTTTAACCAAATATGTGGATGGCTCCGGACCGGTTTGGGGCGGTAACCTCTTTCCATTTCTTTTTATTACAATTGCCTGTGGGGCAGTCTCGGGTTTCCATGCTCTCATTTCATCGGGAACGACACCGAAAATGTTGGCTAATGAAGACCAAGCCTGTTTCATTGGTTACGGTGGCATGTTGATGGAATCTTTTGTTGCCATCATGGCTCTGATTGCTGCGAGCGTCATCAATCCCGGTGTCTATTTTTCAATGAACGCACCATTGAGTGTGCTTCTTCCATCTGGAACCGGCGATCTTGTGCAATCGGCTGCAACAGTTGTTTCAGGATGGGGATTTCAGGTGACACCTGAAATGTTGACAAATATCGCTAACGAAGTGGGCGAAAAATCCATCATTGCCAAAACAGGTGGTGCACCTACCCTTGCCGTGGGGATGGCGCATATTTTGCATAATGCCTTAGGCGGCTGGATGGGCATGTCCTTCTGGTATCATTTTGCAATTTTGTTTGAAGCATTGTTTATCTTGACGGCGGTTGATGCCGGTACACGTTCGGCCCGTTTTATGCTTCAGGATCTCCTTGGTATTGTGGTTCCGCATATGCGAAAAACAGATAATCTTTTCGCCAATTTGGTTGCTACCGCACTGGTTGTGCTGATGTGGGGATATTTTGTTTACCAAGGTGCGGTCGATCCCAAAGGCGGTATATATTCGCTTTGGCCGTTATTCGGTATAGCAAATCAAATGCTTGCAGCTGTCGCTCTCCTGCTATGTGCTGTTGTGTTGTTTAAAATGAAACAGCAACGTTATGCCTGGGTGGCGATCGTTCCGGCGGCATGGTTGTTTATCTGTACGATGACGGCCGGTTGGCAGAAAGTGTTTGATGCCAAGCTTAGCTTTTTTGTTGCTGCCGGAAAAGCGGCTAACAAACAATTGGCAGTTGGTAATTATATCAACGGTATCTTGACGGCATTATTTATGGTTGTCGTTGTTACGTTAACCTTATTCACGATCAGATCGGCCTTAAAGTCACTGAAAAGCGATAAACCCACTGTACATGAAACGCCTTACGAACCGTTTCCGACTGAACCTATTAAAGTCAGATAAAAGTGGCGGGTACAAATGACGTTATGGCGTTACCGGAAGGTAGCGCTATAACGTTAAAAATATGGAGGATGCTGAATATGTGCTTGAATTTCCTTAGTGTTGGCAAGTTTCTTGGACAAACGGCGAAGTTGATGGTCGGAGTACCCGATTATGACACTTACGTTCAACATATGAAGAATGTTCATCCTGACCAGACGCCCATGTCTTATAATGATTTCTTCCGGGAGCGTCAGGAAGCAAGATATGGAGGGAAGGGCGGTTTCAAATGTTGCTGACATGAAAGGCAAAAAGAAGGGGCTTACCGGTTTTTTACAAAAACGAATAAAATTAGAGAATAGTGAAATCAATGGATTCAAAAGATTTCAATTGGTTTTTCCTATTTTTTAAGGACGCAATCTTTTAATTGCACCGTCATATTTCATGTTGATGTTCTTTATCGTAAGCGAGGCGAATTAATAATTAAACTGCTGTAAAGACTTCCGGATTTGAAACGCAATTCGTCCGATAATAACGTGGCTGGCTTTATGATTATGCCTTGAATATGCTTGTTCTATTCACGGGGCACGATGCCCTTTCTTGCTCCCTTCAAATAGCTCATCGAGAAGGCAAGCAAACTCACGATTGACGATGGATTTCAATTGGCAGGTTGGTTGCGAAGTTTTGAATAATGGCAGAACATTGTCTGCTTAATTGCCGAATTTTACGTGGCTGTTTCGATTTTTAGAATGTGGTTAACCTGTTAAAATTCTAAATTTGTCTCCTTTATTGCTTTGATAATCGTAGTACTCAAAGTTGTTTGAGCCGGTTTTTACAAAACGAGATATCTGCAACAATATTTTTTATTCTGTGTGAAAAGGTCCGCTTGAACATCCAGACGGGCATTTTGGCAAAAATTAATCTACAATTACAATTTTTAAATCACCGTGCAAAAGAAGTCAGTATCCGACAAATTCGAGAAAGACGGGTATCCTCATTTCTCTATCGGTTTGATGACTTATGGTCATTTTTTTCTGCCTGTATCTTGTCAATCAAGATTGCATGAAGAGATTTTGCAAGACTTTTATAATCTTCATCAAAATGATGTCCGCCGGGCAGTTTTAAACGTTTTGTTGCATCAAGCGCAGGATCTGTACAAGCAGTATCATCTTCGTCCTCCCCATAGACACAGACCGTTTTATCTGCAGGCACGTATTGCATCTGATCAAGAACAGGTGTGTCACCCGAACCGCCGAGCCAACCATCAATGGAAATCTGAAAATCCGCTGTTTTGGACAAGCCCATGAGCGCTATCATAACCGTTTGGTCTTTGACCGTTTCATCGAGTACTTCCCAAGCAAACGGTAAAACATCCGCTCCGAACGAATAGCCGAACAGTGCAACCGGTAACCGTTGTTCGGGGTCAGCCTCCTGAACAAGTTGCTCTATATCTTTGGCAATTTCTTCCGGTGTGCGTGTGCTCCAGAAATAACGTAACGAGTCGATGCCGATCACATGAATATCCTGGCTTTGCAAAAGATCGCCAATTTCCATATCGATATCACGCCAACCGCCATCGCCAGAGAAGAAAATAACCAGTGCCTTTGCCGGGTTTTTGGACGGCATATCAATAATGGGCAGGTCGGCATCCGCCGCATCGCGAATAGCATAATCAAGCGCTGTATCAACAGTTTCCTTCATTCGCGATTCAAAAGCCGGGTCCTTGATGATTGCGGCAACTTTATCCCGTGCCGCCTGCTTTACGTCATTACCGGCCAATGAATTACTGATAATCGTCACCGGAGAGGGGACTTTTACACCTGTTTCATAACTATAGCCGCCGTCGGGCATTTTTGTTGCGTCAGCCTCTTCCGTGCAGGAAGGTAATCGTGTGTGCGACGATTGCGACGGATCAAGGACTACAGTGCCGGCTAATGTATTTTCCGGAGAATCGGCGGCCGCTGCATAGGAAACCGTGCCTCCTTCACCTATTCCCACCACAACAGGATGAAAATAAACGTCAAGATCCAACCGGCGCAAAATGTCTTTTGACAGAGCTTCAAGATCGGATACGAGATAAACACAATCGCCATCTTCTTTATCCAGTTCCTCGCGCCAGTTATCAAAATTGACAGATGCCACAATAAGGTTCCGTTTCAGCAATGCGGCAGTCATATCTGTTTCCCGTGTTTTTGGACCACCGGTATCGGAAACGAGTATAACAAGACCTCTGATATCTCCTTGCGGCAAATAAACCGGTATATCGGTGAAACGTTCTCCTTCTGCGTAAACAACAGGAGATGTGGAGCCGATGAAGCTTGCCCATAGCCGGTTAACCTTCCCCCGATGCAAAACACCATAAGCAGCGGCTGCGATAATAAAAACGGCCAAGAGCAATAAAATTATACGTCGGATTGTCATTTGCGTAAAAACTCCAGCGGGTTGCCGTTGATAAGTGTTGTGACATCAAAAAGAACTTTAGCAGTTTCAAAACCACCGGGGCAGATCAGATAATGCGGTGACCAAACCGGATCGAACTTATCCTTGAACGCTTTCAAGCCATCAAAATGATAAAGATCACGTCCGCGCCGATAAATAAAAGAGCCTATACGTTGCCACCTTGCAGCCAGACGGTTGGTCGACAGACCAGCGAGAGGAGCAGCTCCCAAATTGAACCACTGGAATCCTTGTTCTTTGCCATAAAGCAACAGATTGGCAAATAATGCATCCATCATAACTTTGGATACATTGGGCAGGTAACGCATCATATCGACTGTTATTTCATTTTTGTTACCACTTTTCCAGACATTGGCAAAAGCGACAATCTGATCATCTTTGGTCATGACTGCGACATCGTAACGTTTTAAAAATTCGTCATTGAAATAACCGATTGAAAAACGTTTTTCAGCTCCGGATTTCGAGGCAAGCCACGTATCAGACACATGTCGCAGTGCTAACAAATGATTTTCTACTTCATTTGCCGGAATAATGGAAAACACCAAGCCCTCGCGGGTCGCTTTACGTTCAGCATAACGGAATGGTTGGCGTTTTGGCCCGTCAAGTGAAAAATCGGGGAGGTAGACTTTGGCGACCTCGCCCAACTTGATTGCGGTTAACCCCATATCGAGATAAAGCGGCAAATGACGCGGACCTACACCGTAAAAAACAGTGCGCAAGGCTGCATCATCGGCATGTTTACGAAATTCCCAAGCGAGATCGTTAAAAACCTTTTCGTCATTGCTTACGGGTTCACCTAAAGCAATCAAGCTACCACCGGATTTACTGTACATAATAAAGCCGTCCTCGTTGGGAGAAATCAGAAACTGTTTATCTCCAAGTAGCGCTAATGCAGTATCCGACAAAGGTGATTGGGCAACGAGCTTAGGGATACAATCAGGAATCGTCGTCGCGCGTTTTGAACGCTTGCGCAGTGGTCTATGGATAATATTGTAAAGCGCTGCAATAAAGATAACGGAAAATATGACAACGCTTGCTCTTAAAAAACGCGGTGCATTGGCGTTCCAGGCGAAGCTCCACCACAATTCATTTGAATATTCGACGTGACGGTAAACAAAAAAGCCAAGCCATATAACCGCACATGCAAAGGCGGCAATACTGGCAAGCCAACCCCAACTTATGGTCAAACCATTATTCAATGGCCGACGATAAAACGAGCGTTTGAACCCCCATAAGATTAATGCAAATATGCACAGAATAGTTGCTTCTTCCCAATCAAGTCCTTTGGTCAGACAAAAAACCGCACCTGCAAGCAAAAGAAAAATGGTAACAAACCATGCATTGACGAGCCGTCGCGCCAATCCGTAGGAAACGACAAGAAGTGTTACACCGATAAGACTGGCAGCCAGATTCGACGTCTCGATAAAAATTAGTGGCAATATATCCGACAGGACATCAAGTCTTATCCGGCGCCCGGGAGTGACAACCGATATCAACATTACGACACCGGCCAGAAAGGTCAGACCGGCCGATATGAACGGTATCATCGGTTCGATAATGCGCGAAACCTGTGCGGCACGTGCCGAAACACGTTTGCGTTGCCGGAACATTTCCCAGAATGCAATGCCGACAATTGCAATGACAAGCGGCAATATTGTGTAAATCAACCGGTAAGTCAACAGAGCAGCCACACCTTTTGCGTTTCCGGCAAGGCCCAAACCACCAATGAGAATGGCTTCAAAAGCGCCAAGGCCACCCGGTGAATGGCTAACCACACCTATAACAATGGCAACGGCGAAGACCAGATTGAAAGCGAGAAAACCGGTTTGTAAATCGGCAGGCATGAGCACATAAAGCGTGGCAGATGCAGAGGTAATATCAACCAGACCTGCAAAAATTTGCATCAAAGCGCCGCGGGAGCCCGGAAGTTTCAAGGAAAGAGGCCCAATTTTCAGCTCTCTTGCTCCGCCGTAAAGCCACAATATCAAGGCAATCAATGTGAGAATAATGGCGATGCCGGCAATCCTGTCAGCCGTTAAATTTAAGGTGCCAAGAAGGGGAAGATTTTCAGGTTCGAACGCAAGCGCAAATCCGATAACGGTAAGCAAAGCAAACCACATTGAAAACCAGGACATGCTGATGATACGCCCGATATCGGCAAGACCGACACCTTCTCCCGCATAAACGCGGTAACGGAGTGCTCCTCCTGTAAGAAAGGAAAAACCGAGAGCATTGGATACAGCATAACCGGCAGATCCAGCGAGAGCTGCGACCGGCATTGTGATTTTACCAGGTGCTATTGTGCGAGCCGCTACGACATCATAAAGCGCAATGCCGCAAAAACTTAGCGCGGTGAAGAACAATGCAAGCAACAATGTCGGTGTTGTATAACTTTTGAAAGCCTCGATTGTGTCGTGTCTGGAAGTCGTTTTCAAAAGTTCCCAGAGAACAAAAAATGAAATTGCAGCGATTGTCAGTCCTAATAACGGAACAATCGATGTTTTTGCCAGATGCAAAAGGCGCGAGGGCTGCTTGCGAGCGTTTTTGTCAACGGTGTTCTCGTTCAGTTCATTTTCGCTTGTCATTTTTATCCTTTTAAACCGTTGGTCAATGCGCCTATCGGGACTGTTTAGAACCAGTATTGCAAAACTCTATGGATTTAATTTGTCATATTTATACGAAGGAACAGATTTTTATAAGTGTAGCTTTTCGTAAGGTTGAAGGTTTTCATTGAGATTAATATAGGATAGAACTGTTACAAAATTTACGGAACGAGACAGTTGTTTTCAGAATTATCGACATTCGGGGTATTTTTAGGCGGCGCACTATCATTTTTATCGCCTTGTGTATTGCCGCTGGTGCCTCCTTATCTATGCTATATGGCCGGTGTTAGCGTCGAAGATTTTCGCAATAGCGACATGCAAAACAAACAGCCCGTCCGTCTAGCATTGTTTGTCGCGGCAATCGCCTTTTCATTGGGCTTTTCAACAGTTTTTATCGCACTGGGTGCAACAGCCAGCACCGTCGGGCATTTTATCGGTCAATATCGTGACATATTGGCGATGGTTGCCGGGATTATTATTATAATCTTCGGACTTAATTTTTTAGGTGTATTCAGAATCGGAATTCTCGCGCGGGAAGTTCGCTTCCAGACGAGAAAAACACCGGCGGGCCCATTGGGTGCCTACATTATTGGTCTGGCGTTTGCTTTTGGATGGACACCATGTGTGGGACCGGTCCTTGGACCGATTCTTACTTTTGCCGGATCAAAAGAATCGGTTGGTGAAGGCGCATTACTGCTCGGTATATATTCGCTCGGTCTTGCTATTCCTTTTATTCTGGCGGCCTTGTTTTCAAACTTCTTTATGTGGTTTTTAAGCTCGTTCAGAATGCATTTGGGAAAAGTCGAAAAGATCATCGGTATATTGTTAATTATCGCCGGTATCCTTTTTTTAACCGGCGATATGCAAAATGTTTCATTCTGGTTGTTGGAAAAATTTCCGTCTTTGAGCAGTGTCGAAGCATTGGGCTGGTCGGACATTGTCGATTTTTTCCGTAATCTCTTTTGAGGATTTAAAAGGCAAATGATTAACCGTAGCTGTCTCTCAATAATTCTAGCAGCAGGCGAAGGCACGAGAATGAAATCGGATTTGCCGAAGGTGCTGCATAAAATTGCCGGTTTGCCTCTGGTCTGCCACGTCGTTCGGCAAGTTCAGGCACTTGAAAATAGTGAAATAGCAGTTGTTGTCGGGAAGGGAGCCGAAGAGGTATCTTCGGTGGTGAGAGACTTTTCCAAAAGTGCCCGAATATATGTTCAAAAAGAACGACTTGGAACCGCGCATGCAGCACTGGCAGCACGCGAAATGCTGGCGAAAAATTTTGACGATGTATTGGTTGTTTTTGGCGACACACCACTCATCGAGTTAGCTTCACTTAATCGTGCGCGTGATGAGCTCGCGAACGGTGCCGACATTGTTGTAATGGGGTTTGAGACCGAAAATCCGTCAGGCTACGGTCGTTTGATCGAAAAAGCCGGAAAACTTCAAGCAATTGTTGAAGAAAAAGACGCAAACATTGAACAGAAAAAGATAAAATTCTGTAATGGCGGTGTTATGGCGTTGAATGGCAAACGTGCTCTTTCATTGCTTGAACAAATTAAAAATGAGAACGCCAAAAAAGAATATTACCTCACGGATGTTGTTACAATCGGTGTTTCTCAAGGACTGGATGTCAGAGCAATTACTATACCGGTCGAGAATGTTCTGGGTGTGAATACACGCGTTGAACTCGCCGAAGCCGAAGCGTTGTGGCAAAAACGTAGGGCCAAAGAACTCATGTTATCCGGCGTAACAATGCTGCGACCGGAAACCGTTTATTTTTCATATGACACCGAAATTGCCCGCGATGTCATTATTGAACCGAATGTTTTCTTCGGTCGTAATGTAAAAGTGGAAACCGGCGTTGTAATTCATGGCTTTAGCCATTTGGAAGGGGCAATTGTCAAAACGCATTCGGAAATCGGGCCTTATGCGCGTTTGCGTCCCGGAGCGATTCTCGAGAATTCTTCAAAAGTCGGTAATTTTTGCGAGATAAAAAATGCAAAAATTGGTGAAAAGGCCAAAGTCAACCATCTTACTTATATTGGGGACGCAGAAATTGGTCGCGGCACCAATATCGGCGCGGGAACCATAACCTGTAATTACGACGGCTTTAACAAGTGGAAAACGATTATCGGCGAGAATGCATTCATCGGGTCAAATTCCGCTCTGGTCGCGCCTGTTGAAATTGGTAAAGGTGCTTACGTTGCGTCGGGCAGTGTAATAACCGAAGCGGTACCAGAAAATTGTGTGGCCTTTGGTCGCGCAAGGCAGATAAACAAAGAAGGACGAGCGGATTTGTTGAGACAAAGGTTCTCGTCAATGAAAACAAAAAATAGTTTATGACAGAAAAAAAGCCATTTTTGACATTTAAAAAAAGGGAATTATTTTCTATCTAGAACTAACCCAGGCCAGAAAAGTCAGGAACAAAAACACTTTTAAATTGGTTATTCTGTTCTAACTCTTCTAATAAACAGATTAATACCCGGAGCGAAGTTTTATATGTGCGGAATTATTGGAATCCTTGGTAAAAGGGACGTGGCACCTTTGCTGCTTGACGGTTTGAAAAGGCTTGAATATCGGGGCTACGATTCTGCAGGCATTGCTACTGTCTACCAAGGTCATCTTGGACGCTTACGAGCCCCCGGTAAGCTCGTCAATCTCGAGGAAAAACTGAAAAAAACGCCGCTGAAGGGCGAAATTGGCATTGGACACACCCGCTGGGCTACCCATGGCGCACCGATTGAACGTAATGCTCATCCGCAGATGACTGAAAAAGTAGCTGTGGTTCATAATGGCATTATCGAAAATTTCGCCGAATTACGTGACGAACTTATCGCTGATGGCTGTGTTTTTGAATCTGATACCGATACCGAGGTTCTGGCTCATCTCGTGACCAGAGAAATAAAAGGTGGATTGACACCGGTCGAGGCAATGCGTGTTAGCCTCAAGCGGTTGCGCGGTGCCTATGCCGTTGCCCTTATTTTCGAAGGCGAAGAAGACCTGATGATTGCGGCTCGCTTTGGCCCGCCGCTTGCTATCGGTTACGGTAAAGGCGAGATGTTCGTAGGGTCGGATGCGATAGCACTTGCTCCATTCACCGATCGGATTTGCTATCTTGAAGACGGTGATTGGGTTGTACTCACCCACAATAGTGCAACAATCTATGATGCCGATGACCGGATTGTCGAACGTGAAATATCGACATCTTCAGGTAATGCTTTTCTTGTTTCGAAAAGTAATCATCGCCATTTCATGCATAAGGAAATGTTCGAACAGCCTGAGGTCATTTCGCACACTCTGGCCCATTATGTCGATTTGGGGGGTGGCAAGGTCAATGAATCTGCCAATCCGATCGATTGGGCCAATATTGATCGTTTGGTCTTTGCAAGTTGCGGAACAGCCTATTATTCGACATTGGTAGCACGTTATTGGTTTGAAAAATTATGCGGGCTGATTGTCGAAAATGATGTTGCTTCGGAATTCAGATATCGCGAGCCGCCTATGACCGATAAAACCTTGGCGATGTTCGTGTCACAGTCGGGGGAAACCGCTGACACACTTGCATCCTTGCGATATTGTCGGGCCAAAGGAATAAACACAGCAACTGTTGTCAATGTTCTGGAATCGACCATGGCAAGAGAAGCGGATTTTATGTTTCCCACGCTTGCCGGCCCTGAAATAGGTGTTGCCTCGACAAAAGCTTTTACCTGTCAATTGTCTGCTCTGGCCTCGGTTGTTCTGACTGCTGCCAAACACCGAGGTATGCTTGACCAGAAAACCGAACAGAAAATGGTTCAACAGCTTTCCGAGCTTCCCAGAATTATTACGGATGTTCTGAAACTTGATAGCGATATTGAAGAAATATGTCGTGATCTTATGAGTGTTAGGAACATTCTCTATATTGGTCGCGGCACGTCCTATCCAATTGCTTTGGAAGGCGCTCTCAAGCTCAAAGAGCTGTCCTATATCCACGCCGAGGGGTATGCAGCCGGTGAATTGAAACACGGGCCAATCGCACTTATTGATGAAAACATGCCCGTTATTGTAGTCGCACCACATGATAGGTGGTTCGACAAAACGGTTTCCAATTTGCAGGAAGTGGCAGCGCGCGGCGGACGCATTATTCTGATTACAGATAAGGATGGTGCGGCTAAAGCAGGGGTGAATAGCCTGTCGACGATTGTTATGCCGGACGTTCCGGAATTCATTGCACCGATTGTTTATGCAGTTCCGGTCCAGTTGATTGCTTATCACACGGCAGTACTGCTTGGTACAGACGTAGATCAGCCACGCAACCTCGCTAAATCTGTAACCGTTGAATAGACCGATATTCAACTTGCTAAAAAATAATCATTCCTCCTCGTTTATGGGGAGGAATGATATTAATTGCCGGATTTTGAATCCTGCGTCTCCAAAGGAATAGCAACAGCAATAATAGGACCAAGCCCATACCACCAATCATAACGTTTCATTTCGGGGGCGTAGAGGCTTGAGATTGACCCGTCAAGGAAAAGCGCGTTCGGGGTTTTCATTTCATCACGAAAAAACCGCGCGAATTCTTCAAAATTCACTCGTCCTTCGGAATTGACAAAAACAACAGTTCCATTTGTTCTGATGCCAACGCCATTGCGATATTCAAGGTAAGGCGAGTTGACAATAAACCGCGGATGAATTTTGTTTTCGATGACGAGCATCGGCCCGGATTGTGTTGCAATATCCGGTTTGATTGTCGATTTCAGAAATCTATCCGTATCCATAACACCGGCTTTTTTCCCCTCGACAAAGAAAATACCGTTCGGCTTCATATGAAAATTTCCCGGCCCATCCTTGGTAGAAACGGGATGAAGCGTTTTGCCATTTTCAATATAAAGGCCGACCGCTGAAAAATCCTTGTGGTACATGCCGCCATTGACAGCAAAAGCAATCGTTTTCCCTTGTTCCCGTAAATATTTTTCAACGTTACGAAAATATTTGAAAGGTTGACCGTTTGCATTGTTTAGAAAAAGCGAAATATCATATTTTTCGGGATCGACCTCGCAAACAATATAAGATTTATTTTCGAATTTCTGGTGGTAGCAGAAATTGTGTGTTGTGATTTTTTTTGGCGTTTCGTGAGGCTTTTGATCTTGTTGTTGTGGCTCGGTTACGATGGGCGGATTGGAACCCTGCGGGGTGCTTTCAGGCTTTTCGAACGTTGGTGTTTGTCTGAAAAACATAAAACTTCCCACTGTTACCAATATTCCGGTGAGCGTTATCAAAAGCGGCGTGATGATATGGTTCTTTTTCATGATTTAACCGGCCCGAAGTAATTTTATGGCCCCGTCCTGGCGGAAAAGGTAAAGCAACAGTCGCAATGCCCGACCGCGTTCCGACATGAGTTGCGGGTCTTTTTCCAGTATGAGGCGCGCATCCTTTCGGGCAATTGCCAATAAATCGCTGTGAACTTCAAGATCGGCCATGTGAAATTCGGGAAGTCCGGATTGTCTGGTTCCTAATACTTCACCTTCGCCACGAAGTCGTAAATCTTCCTCGGCAATACGAAAGCCATCTTGCGTTTCTCGCATGACATTCAGTCTCGCTTCTGCAATTTTACCAATCGGTGCCTTATAAAGCAAAATACAAGATGATTGTTTGTCACCTCTTCCAACTCGTCCACGTAACTGATGAAGCTGCGAAAGGCCAAATCGTTCGGCATGCTCGATAATCATGATCGATGCGTCAGGCACATCGACGCCGACTTCCACGACGGTGGTAGCGACAAGCAAACGCGTTTTGCCTTGCTTGAAATCCTGCATCGCCCGATCTTTTTCGGTGGCAGCCATTTTACCGTGAACAATTCCCACAATATTGCCAAAACGGGCATGGAGAAATTCAAATCGTTTTTCAACGGATGTGAGCTCCAGGCTTTCTGACTCCTCGACCAGTGGGCATATCCAATAAATCTTGTCACCACGTTGAAGTGCCACACTGACGCGGTCGAGAAGCTCGGCCAATCGCTCTTCCGGTAAAATAGCTGTGGTTACCGGTTTCCTCCCTGACGGCTTTTCTTTTAGTTGTGAAACATCCATGTCGCCAAATGCAGTCATAACTAAAGTTCGTGGAATAGGGGTGGCGGTCATGACAAGCATATCGGGTCGTATGCCCTTGGCCAAAAGATTAAGGCGTTGATGAACGCCAAAACGATGCTGTTCGTCAATAATTGCAAGCGAGAGATTATGATAGTCGACGCTCTCCTGAATAAGTGCATGCGTCCCGATGATAATCGCAGTTTGCCCGCTTTTGATATCATCAAGAATTTTTTCGCGACTTTTACCTTTTTCGCGGCCAGTCAACAAAACGGTTTTCAGGCCGATTTTTTCAGCCAAAGGGCTGATTGTTGCAAAATGTTGCTGTGCCAGAACTTCAGTAGGCGCCATGAGTGCGGATTGACCGCCATTTTCGGCAATTTGTGCCATTGCCATAAAAGCCACCACAGTTTTACCTGATCCGACATCACCTTGTAACAATCTCAACATTGCCTCGTTCGAGGCGAGGTCTCGCGATATTTCGGCAATGGCCGCTTCTTGACCTTTCGTCAAAGTGAAGGGTAGGACGTGCAGGAGTTTTTTTGTATATGTGCCTCTTGGGGGATTGGCTTTACCAGCCAATTTCTTGGTTTTGTGCCGGACTAACCCCAGCGCTAATTGACCGGCCAGAAATTCATCATAAGCAAGGCGTTTTCTGGGCACACTGTCGACACTAACATCGGCGGGGTCTACCGGTGTGTGAATTCGGCGCAAAGCGACGCCGAAGGATGGAAAGCCGGATTGTTTGAGCATTGTGTGATCAATCCATTCCGGTAACAAGGGTAACCGGTCAAGTGCTTCACCTATTGCACGGCCTAAAGTTTTTCCCGACAAACCTGCCGTTAGCGGGTAAACGGGCTCTATAAGTGGCAGTTTTTCACTCTGTGATGACAGAACAATATAATCGGGATGAACCATGGTAACATGGCCGTTAAATCGTTCCACTTTACCGGAAACAATAACTTTTTCGCCCTCGGGCAATTGGCTTTTTAGCCAGCTTGGTTGAGCATGAAAAAACACCAAGGTAATTTCCCCCGTTTCGTCATGACCGAATATCCTATAGGGAAGGCGTTTATTGTTGCTTGGAGGAGCCTGATGATAATCGACAACTATCTCGGCAGTTGTGACAGCACCGTCTAACGCAAAAGCAACGCCGGGGCGCTGTCTGCGGTCGACAACAGAGTGTGGCATTAACTGGACAAGATCAATAAGTCGCGGTTCGTCTTGTGCCGGATCGATGTTCAGGAGTTTGGATATCGTTAAGCCGACCTTTGGCCCTATGCCGGAAAGGCTTCGTATCGTCGCAAAAAATGGGTCAAGTAATGTCGGTCGCATGACTATGAATTTAGCGGCGGGAAACCATTTTTACCAGTATCAAAATCATGTTCATCAGCTAAAACTTTTTGAAGTTGAAACGGTTTTGAAAATAGCAGACAAAGTTTTGAGCAAGGCCAAAAAAACGAACAAATTTAAATCCTTTTGAAATAACCAAAATTCTCTTGGTCTCTGACTGCATATGCTGTTTCGGCTGGTCGTTTGACTATTATCCTATTCGACGTGGGGCATAACAATTCGAAACCTCGAACAGGTGGTAGCAGGAGTTCCTCGAAGATCTCACTCCATTCAACAACAACGGAATTTTTTTAAATTCAAAAGAATGATTGCAGAAAAAGCATGTTCGACTATTTTGACCTTTAACATGCATCTTGAGGACCGGATAGGCGCCTGTTTTTTAAAAGCCTGATAGTTTGAAACATTCGTATTGTCGTTTTGTGCGGATTGGCTATTTTAAGCCTTGAAACAATCGGCCGATCATTGCGAAAGTGCTGACGGATGCCGCTTGAGCGAAACTTCTCATTTAAAAATTCAGGACTGGGCGGGATCGGAAACCCTGTATCGGTCGAATATCTGGGAAACGATAACGTGTAACCGAACCTTGATTGCCAGATTAAAGTCCTGACGAGAATATTTCTCTCTTTTGAAATTGTGAGAGGAAATATCATTCATGGAAATAAATCATTAACTATGGAAAGCATGGAGAAAATAAAAACTTGAAAACAGAACAAAACAAGAACATAAAGGATACATAACAAGAAAGGAAAAGCTGATGTCCGAAATTTTATATGATGTGTTGTCCTTTGTTTCTGTGAGTTTGTTCGTGACAACGGTAGGAATCTGGTTAATAACGTTCTAAAACAAAAGCGTGATTTTGCGAGTAGGGGCTGATGTCGCAAGCCGGGGCCTTCGCCCAAAGCTATGAAAGCCTTTCCGAACCCGTCGTGATGATGATTGAGACATGCATTGATCACGATAACGTCTGGCAGAATCATTGACATTTCTTGTCGTGGCAATCGCGAATAATTATTGGAAAGATTGAACGTGTCTGACGGTAGTACTGAAAAACAAAATGAGGAAATTGAACGCCCGCGGTTTATCCATTTGAGGATTCACTCGGCCTATTCATTGTTGGAAGGTGCAATAAAGGTCAAAGAAGTCATAAAATATGCTCTTCATGACCATGCTCCGGCTATCGCGATTACCGATACAAATAATCTCTTCGGTGCACTCGAATTCACCCAATATTGTTTTGCCGACGGTATTCAACCGATTATCGGTTGCCAATTGGCTATCGACTTCGAAGATGTGGGGTACGACCCACGTGTCACAAAATGGCGTTATCCTTCGGACTTTACGTCAATTGTACTGCTTGCGGCCACAGAAACGGGCTACAAGAATTTGGTGCATCTTGTAAGCCGTGCCTATCTCGATAAAAGCGAGACTGACCCCGCAAATGCGAGAATAGAATGGGTCGAAGAACTGAGTGAGGGCATTATTGCCCTGACCGGTGGACCGAACGGTCCGATAAACAGCTCGATTGTTGCAGATAAAAAAGATCGTGCTATCGAACGTTTGCAACGTCTGCAAAAAGCATTCGGCGACCGGCTATATATGGAACTACAGCGGCATGGCAATTATGATCGCGCAACGGAAGCGGAAATTGTCGAACTCGCCTATAAATATGGCATACCGTTGGTAGCGACTAATGAAGCTTTCTTCAAAGATAAAAGCGGTTATGAAGCGCATGATGCGTTGTTGGCGATTGCCGAAGGACAAATTGTATCCAATCCGGATAGACGACGCGTCACACCCGACCATTACCTGAAATCGCAAGATGAAATGGTCGAGCTGTTTTCCGACCTTCCGGAGGCAATCGACAATACCGTTGAAATTGCGATGCGCTGTCACGCCTATACGCCGACGAGAAAACCGATTTTGCCACGTTTCACCGGTCAATCGGATGATCCTGCAGCAGCTGTCAAAGCGGAAGCTGACGAAATGATACGTCAGGCAAGAGAAGGGCTGAAGATGCGCCTTGAAACGGCCGGTCCTTCGGAAGGTTATACGCCTAAGGATTACGAAGAACGACTGGAATATGAAATATCCATTATTACAAAAATGCAGTTTCCGGGCTACTTCCTGATCGTTTCTGACTTCATCAAATGGGCAAAAGCGCATGATATCCCCGTAGGGCCAGGACGCGGATCAGGTGCAGGCTCGCTTGTTGCCTATGCTTTGACAATTACCGATATAGACCCGTTGCGCTTTTCATTGCTGTTTGAACGTTTTCTCAATCCGGAACGCGTATCCATGCCGGATTTTGACGTGGATTTCTGTCAGGATAGACGCGAAGAAGTTATCCATTATGTGCAATCCAAATATGGCAACGAACAAGTTGCACAAATTATTGCACTCGGTAAATTACAGGCTCGAGCAGTTATTCGCGATGTCGGTCGCGTCCTTGAAATGCCTTATCGTCAGGTAGATTATCTTTCCAAATTGGTTCCGCAAACGCCCGGAAACAACGTCGAGCTTGCAAAAGCCATCAAGGATGAACCAAAATTCGAGGAAGAAAAGAAAAAAGATCCAACGGTCGGTCATCTCCTTGATATTGCACTTCAGCTTGAGGGACTTTATCGGCATACATCCACACATGCCGCCGGTATCGTTATCGGTGACCGGCCTTTGTGGCAATTGGTGCCAATGTATCGTGATCCGCGCTCGAATATGCCGGTTACGCAATTCAATATGAAATTTGTTGAAAAAGCGGGGCTGGTCAAGTTCGACTTTTTGGGTTTGAAAACCCTTACAGTTTTGAAGACGGCTGTCGATTTTGTCGCGCGCAAAGGAATAAAGATCGATCTTTCCCATATTCCGCTTGATGACAAACCGACTTATGACATGCTGACGCGGGGCGAAACAGTCGCCGTATTCCAGGTTGAAAGTACGGGCATGCGCAAGGCGCTTATCGGGATGAAGCCTGACCGTATCGAGGATATTACCGCCCTTGTCGCACTTTACCGGCCGGGTCCTATGGAGAATATCCCGACCTATATTGCCCGTAAACACGGTGAAGAAGAGATTGCCTCCATTCACCCGAAAATAGATTATCTTGTGAAGGAAACCCAAGGCGTCATCATCTATCAGGAACAGGTGATGCAGATCGCGCAGGTGCTCGCGGGATATTCGCTTGGACAAGCGGACCTTTTGCGCCGCGCCATGGGTAAGAAAATTCATGAAGAAATGGAGCGCCAGCGTGTCCACTTCGTTGCCGGAGCTGTTGAACGGGGCGTGGATAAAAATCAGGCAAATTCGATCTTCGATTTGCTGGCAAAATTTGCCGATTATGGTTTCAATAAATCCCATGCGGCAGCTTATGCTTTTGTTTCTTATCAAACGGCCTATATGAAAGCCCATTATCCGGTTGAATTTTTAGCCGCTTCCATGACTTACGAAATGGGAAACACCGAAAAGCTTAACGATTTTCGGCGTGAAGCAGAGAGGCTCGGAATTGAAGTCGTCGCCCCTTCGGTCCAGACATCCTATCGTGCGTTCGAGGTCGGCGAAAATCGTATTTATTATTCACTTGCTGCGATCAAGGGGGTTGGCGACCCTGCAGTCAATCACATTGTGGAAAAACGCGGCGACAAGCCGTTCAAAGATCTGGAAGATTTTTGCGAACGCACGGATCCACGTATTGTCAATAAGAGGGTGATGGAAAGCCTTATCCATGCTGGCGCATTCGACTGCTTCCATATTCCGCGTGAAGTGCTCGTGGCAGGAATTGATGTCATCAATGCCCGTTCAATGCGGGTGCTTGACGATAACCGGAGCGGCCAGACCGATATTTTCGGAATGAGCGACGGACCGAAAGAACCACTTTTATTGCCTGAGGCAAAGCCATGGTTGCCGGCTGAAAAGCTTCATCACGAGTTTCAAGCCATCGGTTTTTATCTATCTGCCCATCCATTGGATGAATATAAGGATGTTTTGCAAAAACTCCGCGTTCAAAACTGGAACGATTTTTCCAATGCTGTGCGGCGAGGGGCAAATGCCGGTCGTCTTGCCGGAACGGTCAGTGCAAAACAGGTAAGAAAGACAAAATCGGGAAAGAAAATGGGGATTATCCAGTTTTCCGACCCGACCGGACAATTCGAAGCGATCCTTTTTTCGGAAGGATTGGCGGCCTATGGAGATATGCTTGAACCGGGGCAATCGGTCGTCATAACAGTTAATGCCGAAAATCGTCCGGAAGGTATCAGTTTACGGATAGAAACAGTTCAGTCATTGGAACATGAAGCAGAACGTATTCATAAAACAATGCGTATTTTTGTTCGTAATGCCGATATGGTAGAAGAAATCGGCGGTAGCCTCGAGCGTGGCGGCGACGGGGATGTAGGATTCATTATCATCAAGGATAATGGTGCCCGCGAAATAGAAGTTTCACTTCCGCATAAATATCGCGTAACTCCGCAGGTAGCAGGTGCTATGAAAGCCATTCGCGGTGTTGTTGATGTCGAACTTGTATAGAACTATAAAATGGTTTAACAAAAACATACAACCGATTGATATTTAACAAAAAAGAGGAAGGTAAATCTATTACCTTCCTCATATTGTAATTTCGTTAGTTTTTGAATTATCTTCAGAGTTTTGTCGCGATTAACGCCTGTTCAAGATCAGCTTTCAGGTCGTCAAAATCCTCAATGCCGATTTGAAGCCTCAGAAGTGAACCTAAATATTGGTGTTTGAAAACGCGGTCTTCCAAGTGGACTTCGACAGCGAGACTTTCATAGCCACCCCAGGAATATCCGAGTTTGAAAATTTTAAGTGCATTCAAAAAAGCGTGGGCTTCTTTTTCGCCGCCGCCTTTCAAAACAATCGAAAACAATGACGAAGCGCCTTTGAAATCACGTTTCCAGATTTCATGGCCTTTATGGCTTGGAAGTGCCGGATGAAGCACTTCTGCAACCTGCGGCATAGTTTCCAACCATTGGGCGAGAGCTAAAGCAGTCTTGCTTTGATGGGCAAGTCTTATTCCCATAGTGCGCATCGAGCGCAGAGTATTGTAAGCATCATCACCGGAAACGCTCATTCCAAGAAACATATGGGCGTCTTCGACAATTTTTTTTGTCCGTTCATTTGCAGAGATGAAACCGATCAGAATATCGGAATGGCCGGCCGGATATTTTGTTCCTGCGGTAATTGAAATATCGACGCCATGGTCAAGAGGTTTGAAATTAACAGGTGTTGCCCATGTATTATCCATCAGTACAACTGCGCCATGTGCGTGTGCAACCGAGGAAATTGCCGGTATATCCTGAATTTCGAATGTATTTGATCCCGGTGACTCGGTAAAAACCACCTTGGTGTTCGGCTTCATCAAAGTTTCTATAGCTCTGCCGATTGTCGGGTCATAATATTCTACCTCTACCCCCATTTTCCGGAGCATATTATTGGCAAAACGACGTGTCGGTCCGTAGACAGAATCGGCAATCAATGCATGGTCACCTTGTGCCAATACACCGAGGAGCGGAACGGTAATTGCGGCAAGCCCCGAAGGCACCAGAACGGTTTTTTCCGCTCCTTCAAGCATGTTGATCGCCTCGCAAAGAGCATCGGTTGTGGGCGTTCCATGCGTGCCGTAGGTGTAACGTTGATTTTCGGATTTTAAAGTCTTCGCATCGGGAAACAACACCGTTGAAGCATGAACAACCGGTGGATTGACAAAACCGAAATAATCGGCCGGATTATTTCCACAATGAGCAAGTTTGGTATTGATGCCGGACGGATTTGAATGTTTATTTGAGGTCATCAACTGTACTTTCCAATTTTTTATTCCACTTTATATTTTACCTTTGATAAAACATGATAAAGGTCAAGCAAAATCTGTTCGCTTTTCATTAGAATGATAGCACGCTATTTGCTTGACGTTATCGGGATAATGCTTTTCGATAGCGATCAGGACAAGTTTTTGCAAAAGCAGGAGAGGACATTATGTTTTTCAACACTTACATCGCTGCTGTCGGCGTTGCTGTTGCGGCCTTAAGCGCTGTTTCGGCCTCTGCAGGCACTTTGGATGACATTAAGGCGAGGGGATATCTGCAATGTGGCGTAAGCACGGGACTTGCCGGTTTCAGCATTCCCGATGAAAAAGGCCATTGGACAGGTTTTGATGTTGATTATTGTCGTGCCGTTGCTGCCGCTGTTTTCGGAAGTGGTGACAAAGTAAAATTTGTTCCCTTAAGCTCTAAAGAGCGTTTTACAGCACTTCAATCAGGTGAAATCGATGTTTTGATCCGCAATACCACTTGGACAATCAATCGGGAAACAGCCTTGGGACTGGATTTTGTCGGTGTCAATTATTACGATGGACAGGGCTTCATGATTAACAAAAAGAATCTTGAAGGTGTGACATCAGCGCTTCAATTATCGGGTGCATCAATATGTGTTCAGTCTGGCACATCAACCGAACTGACACTTGCCGATTATTTCCGTAATAACAAAATGGAATATACGCCTGTTGTTTTTGATAAATTTACCGAAGTCAATCAAGCCTACGATGCAGGGCGTTGCGATGTTTACACAACCGACCAGTCGTCACTTTATGGCTTGCGCTTACAGCTTAAAAATCCGGAAGATCATGTTGTTTTGCCGCAGATCATTTCGAAAGAACCTTTCGGTCCGGCCGTTCGTCAAGGTGATCCCCAATGGGCCGATGTTGTGCGTTGGACGCATAATGCACTGTTGAATGCTGAAGAATTCGGCATAACACAGGCAAATGTCGACGATATGTTAAAATCCGACAATCAGGATATCCGGCGTCTTCTCGGAGTGGAACAGGGTAATACAATTGGTAAAGACTTGGGGCTTGATAATGATTGGGTCGTAAAAATCATTAAAGCGACCGGCAATTATGGTGAAATCTTCGAGCGTAATATCGGGCAGAACACACCTTTGAAAATTTCACGCGGCATCAATGCCTTGTGGACGAAAGGCGGGCTGCAATACGGTCTCCCTATTCGTTGATGGTCTTTTATAGCGTCAATTTTCCTAATGACTAAACACCCGCTAATAATGTCCGAGCGCTCCCTGAAGGCAGAATTGGCTGCCTTTTTCAATATGCGTTCGCTTTTATCTTTTGGCCTTCAGTGTTTGGTCATTTTGGGCCTTTTTCTCGTCATTCGATGGATAGCCCACAATACCATTGTCAACCTGCGTGCTTCCAATATTGCTTCCGGTTTTGATTTTCTGGATAAACGTGCCGGATTTAACCAGCCATCAAGCATCATTCAATATGATGATAACGCAACCAACGGCGAAGTTATTGCAGCAAGTCTCGTCAATCTGGTGTTCATTTCGGCAATAAGTCTGGTAACAGCTACGCTGATCGGGCTTTTTATCGGTATTGGCCGTTTGTCGCAAAATTGGCTGGTTGCCAAGCTCTCGCTCTGTTATGTCGAATTTTTTCGTAACATACCGCCGCTCGTCCTGTTATTTTTCTGGTCAATCGGCATTATGCAGATTTTACCGCCGGCAAGACAAAGTCTTCATTGGGGTGATTTAGCAATTAATATTCGGGGAATTTATCTTCCACGGCCGGTTTGGGGTGAACATGTATTATTATTTGTAGTTTTATCCGTTATATTGATGGCTTTAGCGTTCGTTCTCCATTTCCGTGGCCGTTATATGATAAAGGAAACCGGTGCCACACCGATAAAATGGTGGTATGGCCCCTTTATTGGTATTTTTTGTCCGATCATTCTATTTCTGTTATTTGCCTATCCCACGTCGTGGGACATTCCTACATTGAAAGGTTTCAATTTCAGTGGCGGGTATTATATTTCGCCGGAATTCCTTTCGCTTTATCTTGCACTATCAATCTATACGGGTGCATTGATTGCCGAGACAATTCGTGCAGGTATTCAAGGTGTGGATAAAGGCATGTCTGAGGCCGGTGCATCGCTCGGTCTTTCCGACGGCCTGATTATGCGTCTCGTTATATTGCCGCTTGCCTTGCGTATCATTATTCCACCGCTTGCCAGCCAATATATGAACCTGATCAAAAATACATCTCTCGGCGCAGCCGTCGGTTATTCCGAACTTATGATGGTCTCAAGCACCATTATGGAAAGAACCGGACAGTCCGTTGAACTGGCGGTTATCTGGATTGAAGTTTATCTGGGCTTGAGCATTGTCGTTTCGCTTTTTATGAACTGGTTCAACCGACATATGGCTTTGGTGGAGCGCTAGAATGACCGAGCGTTATGTCCAGACGAAGTTTATATCGGCGTCTCCTCCTCCTATACTCGATAGGGGAATATGGCATTGGTTGAGGCACAATCTTTTTTCCACACCTCTAAATTGTGTAGTGAGCATCATACTTGTGCTCGCAGTCATCTATTTTGCCGTTCCGCTTATTAATTGGCTCATTATCAAAGCTGTATGGAGTGGTAGCGACCGCAAGGCCTGTACAACAATCACCCAAGGCGGAGTAATGCCGGATGACTGGAGCGGGGCGTGTTGGGCTTTTGTGAAAGCGAATTTCTGGCAATTCATTTACGGGCGTTATCCCGATAGCGAACGTTGGCGTGTCGATCTCATGGCATTGATCGTGGTTATCATAAATTTGCCATTACTTATTCCCTCTTGCCCGCTAAAAATAGCCAATGCACTTGTATCGCTCTTTGTTGTTCCGCTTATCGGCTATTTTTTGCTTTTTGGTGGGTATTTTCATTTACAACCAGTCGCAACCCAATTGTGGGGCGGATTGCTTGTGACTTTGACGATTGCCTATTGCAGTATTACCATTTCACTTCCCCTAGGGAGCCTATTGGCACTTGGCCGCCGTTCGAAGATGCCCGTTATCCATACGATCTCGTTGATTTTTATAGAGACTGTACGAGGCATACCTTTGGTTGCCGTGTTATTTATTGCCAGCGTTATGCTTCCTTTATTTCTTCCGCCGGATATAACCTTCGACAAATTTTTGCGCGCTTTGATTGGCGTTGCATTATTCACCTCCGCTTATATTGCCGAAGTCGTTCGTGGCGGACTACAAGCAATACCGCGCGGACAATATGAGGCGGCAGAAGCGCTTGGTCTTGGTTATTTCAAAACAATGGGTCTTGTTATCTTGCCCCAAGCCTATAGCCTGGTCATACCCGGCATTATAAATGTGCTCATCGGGATGTTTAAGGAAACAAGCCTTGTCTATATTATCGGGATGTTCGATCTTCTGGGGATTGTACGACAGGCAATTCAACAGGCCCAGTGGAGCACTCCCCAGACGCCCCTTACAGGAATGGTGTTTATAGGACTGGTTTTCTGGGTATTTTGTTTTGGCATGTCAAGATATGCACATTTTATTGAAAGGCGCTTGAATGCTCCGAAGACTAACGGTGCGGAAGGATAAGTATTTGCGGAAAAATCCCGATATAATTGATGAAAATTTGGATGTATCGATGCACCATGTCAACAAATGGTACGGCAGGCTTCATGTTTTGCGCGACATCGAACTCGAAGTCAAACCAAAAGAGAGGGTGATAATATCCGGTCCATCAGGGTCGGGAAAATCCACATTGATACGGTGTATCAACGGTCTGGAAAGGGCGGAAGAGGGGGATATTACGGTAACGGGAATTCCTCTCAAGCATGGAATGTGGAGTTTGAACAAAATACGCCGGAATGTCGGCATGGTTTTCCAGCATTTCAATTTGTTTCCTCACCTGACGGTTCTCGAGAATTGTGTGCTTGCGCCTATCTGGGTAAAGCATGTAGGCCGGCGCAGAGCAGAAGAGCAGGCAATGCATTATCTCGAACGTGTCAAAATTCCGGATCAGGCCCATAAATATCCCGGACAGCTATCAGGTGGACAACAACAACGTGTTGCTATTGCCCGTTCTCTTTGTATGGAACCGCGTGTCATGTTGTTTGATGAACCAACCTCGGCTCTGGATCCGGAGATGATCAAAGAGGTTCTGGATACAATGATTGATCTTGCCGAAAATGGCATGACGATGCTTTGTGTCACCCACGAAATGGGCTTTGCCAGACAAGTTGCCGATCGGGTGATTTTTATGGATGAGGGGCAAATTCTCGAAGTTGCCCCACCGGATGAGTTTTTTGACCATCCGGTGCATGAAAGGGCGAAGGCATTTTTAAGCCAGATTTTATGATTGTGCTATTGGTTTTTGGCAAAACCGGTAGCGTCATAGCCATAAAGCCAATCAAGATTTGCCATAAAACTTTCTGACGGACGTACCTTCATGACCAAATTGCGTGCAATAGCAACTGGTCCGGTGGCATGGTATACAAACCGGTTGAACGCACCCCTTTTATTGACTGCTGCAACGCGTGGCGTGCGAATATTACTGTAAAGCCTCATGGCCGAAGACAAGTCCATGTCTTCATTAGATAAAATTTCAGCCAGAGTGGCTGAATCCTCAATGGCCATAGCAGCACCTTGCGCTGCAAAGGGTAAAAAACCATGCGATGCATCGCCAACAAAAACGCGGAATTTATTATCGGTGAAACGATGCGGTAACATTTGGAACAATGGCCAGAACGTCCATTTATCGACCAGAGTAAAAATATTCCTTATCGCCGGATGCCAGCTTTTGAAATGCTTGAAAAGCTCGTTTTTATCGCCATCACGTGACCAGATTTCACCCGGGTTGTTTCCCTGCGTGATAGCAACAAAATTAAATGACTTACCTGCTTTCAACGGGTAAGCGACGAGATGATTGTTCGGTCCCATCCATGCGGTTACCGTCTTTACATCCTCAAAAGAACGCAGAAATTCTTTCGGAAGAGTATCAACATCAATTGTAGCTCTCCAAGCAATATAGCCGCTAAAACTGGCTTGGTCGTTTAATGGTGGGAATTGTCTCAACTTCGACCAAACGCCATCACACCCGATGACAAGCGGTGTTACAAAGCGTTGTTCGAAACCCTGATGATCAGACCGGATTTCTGCCAAGTCATTGGTTTCCTTGGAAACAGCAATCACTTTTTCGTCCAATTTAATCTCGATCAAAGGATTATTGCTTGCTTTTTCGTAAAGTACATTTTGTAAATCGGCACGGTGAATTGTAATATAAGGAGCATGCCAACGTCGCTCCGAGATATCCTGCAAGTCGACATGGAGAAGTGTCTTGGCTGATGAACCGTCTCTGAGCTCAAGGAATTTGGCTTTGACGCCAACGTCCAATAATTGATCCAGAACGCCCCAGCGCTTTAATAATCGGGTCGCATTTGGTGCCAATTGAACACCGGCGCCGACTTCTTCCAGATGATCTCGACTTTCAAGAACAAGGGTGCTTATTCCCTTTTGAGCTAATGCCAATGCCGAACTTAACCCGGCAATTCCTGCCCCCACTATGATTGGTTTTTCCTGGTTCTGCCAATTCATAGTTTATTCCTTATTCAATATTGATAGATTGACAATCAACCCGCGATTTTGAATTGCTCCACGTCAAATGTGCAACCGGCAGGTTTCGTTTCTGTTTCAGAAAGAGACGGGTTATATCTGTACAATGTCGAGCAATATGAGCAAATTTTTTCGTCATCGGCTCCCATATCTATAAAAATATGCGGATGATCGAACGGAGGATTGGCTCCGACGCACATGAACTTCTTCACGCCGATTTCTATCATTTTATATCCACCATCATTTTGAAAATGAGGAATGTTATGATTAGCCATGCCCGAACTCCATGTCGTTATTGAAACCCTGTGCATTTTACGCACTTCTACTGATAACTTTCTCTCTATAACCTAATTGTTCAATAATGGCTAATAATTTGTACGAGAGAGCCGACACGAAAACTCGATTATCCATTTTTCATGGTCGATAGGAGAAGAGAGCTATTTAAAACCAGCTGCGATTTTTGCGGTTATCTGAAGTAAAATGATCAAATTTTTCAGCAAGCTGAACAACCATTCAACTACAAGTTACGATATCACAATATTTTTGGCTAAAACCGACGTTTAGTGTTGCAATTTCGTAGAGTTTTTGATGCGGTATACCGAGCTTTTTCTGGCCGGCTTCAAAACTGTTAAATCAAAATAAAACCGGCTAATTGTGCTAGCTACCCAGTTGTATGTTTTCCGAAAAAAAGAGCCAGAAACACTGGATAAAACGAATATTGGTATCAAAAAATTGATATTGGATTTGTCATAGCGGTATCCGAGTTGTAAGCTTGAAGTTGTGACTAAACCGGAACTTGATGACTCGAAACGTTTTCGCCGGAAGCGGACTAATGTGATTATTTCGGTTGCAGCATTAAAACAATAAGGATGAAGGGAAAAGCAATATGGCTTTACGTACAAAAAACTCATCAAATTCCGAGGCAAAACAGCCTAATGCTGATACAATCAATATGGAAACTCCGGAACGTTTTATAAATCGCGAGTTTTCGTGGCTTCAATTCAACAATCGTGTGTTGATGGAAGCTGCCAATAAAAAACATCCCTTATTGGAACGTCTACGTTTTTTATCCATATCGGCAACAAATCTTGACGAGTTTTTTATGGTTCGTATTGCCGGTCTTGCCGGTCAGGTGCGTGCAGGAATTGTTACGCGTAGTGCGGACGGGCGTACACCGCAGGAGCAGCTTGATTTTGTATTGGCTGAGGTGGCAAGGCTACAAGCCAATCAACAACAAGAATTGCGTGCATTACGTCATGAACTTGAACAGGAAAAAATTGCGATTATCCGTCCTGATCGTCTGACCGAAACTGAAAAAACATGGCTTGAAAATCATTTCCTCGAGACAATATTTCCCGTCCTCACGCCTCTTTCAATCGATCCGGCCCACCCGTTTCCGTTCATTCCGAATTTAGGCTTTTCAATTGCACTTCATCTGTTACGTCGTGCAGACCATCAGCCTATGACAGCACTTTTAAGGTTACCGACTGCGCTCAAACGTTTCACGCTGCTGCCCGATGAAGGTCACGGTTATCGCTTTATTTCTTTGGAAGATGTTGTCAGTCTTTTCATCGGCAAACTCTTTCCCGGATATGAGGTGAACGGGGCAGGAACATTCCGGGTCATTCGCGATAGTGATATTGAAGTCGAAGAAGAAGCCGAAGATCTCGTTCGGCTATTTGAAACCGCTTTGAAACGTAGACGCCGCGGTCAGGTCATTCGCATAGAATTCGACGCTGAAATGCCGGATGATTTGCGCCAGTTTGTGACAACCGAGCTTGGCGTTCCGGATAATCGTATAAGCGTGCTCGATGGCCTCTTGGCGCTCAATATGATTTCGGAAATTGTTTCAATCCCGCGCGAAGATCTGAAATTTGTTCCTTATAACCCGCGTTTTCCGGAACGGATCAGAGAACATGCGGGAGATTGTTTTGCGGCCATTCGGGAAAAAGACATTGTTGTGCATCATCCTTACGAATCGTTTGATGTTGTCGTCCAATTCCTGCGCCAAGCTGCAGCCGATCCGGACGTTTTGGCAATCAAACAAACGCTCTACCGAACATCGAACGATAGCCCGATTGTACGCGCGCTCATTGATGCATCGGAAGCAGGGAAATCTGTTACGGCTCTGGTCGAACTTAAGGCCCGTTTCGACGAAGAAGCGAATATCCGCTGGGCGAGAGACCTAGAAAGAGCGGGGGTTCAAGTTGTTTTCGGGTTCATTGAACTCAAAACCCACGCTAAAATGTCGCTGGTCGTTCGTCGCGAAGAGAACAGGTTACGCTCTTATGTTCATCTGGGGACCGGAAACTATCACCCGATAACGGCAAAAATCTACACCGACTTGTCATTTTTCACGACAGATGACGACATCGGGCACGATGTTCAACTGATCTTCAATTTCATTACCGGTTACGCGCAACCGGACGAGCCGATGAAACTGGCCTTTTCACCTTTGACCTTGCGGCGTCGCATTCTTGGACATATCGAGGATGAAATTGCTCATGCAAGGGAAGGAAAACCTGCTGCAATCTGGATGAAGATGAACTCGCTTGTCGACCCGCAGATTATTGATGCTTTGTATCGAGCAGGGCAGGCCGGTGTTCAGGTTGATCTGGTGGTTCGCGGCATTTGTTGTTTACGCCCCGGTATTCCCGGTTTTTCCGATAATATTCGTGCAAAGTCGATTGTCGGGCGTTTCCTCGAACATAGTCGCATTTTCTGTTTCGGCAATGGAGAGGATTTGCCGAATGAAAACGCAATTGTCTATTTCGGTTCGGCCGATATGATGACAAGAAATCTTGACAGACGCGTTGAAACGCTAGTACCGGTCTTCAACAAGACGGTTCACCAACAAATTCTTTCCCAGATTATGCTGGCAAATATTATAGACAATCAGCAAAGTTTCGAGATATTGAGCGACGGAACCTCGCGCCGTATTACTCCGCTTAAAGGTGAAAAACCGTTCAATGCCCAGGAATATTTCATGACCAATCCAAGTCTTTCCGGACGTGGTAAATCTTTGAGGTCCTCGGCTCCTCGAATCATTGCATTACGCCGTCAACAAACTGATACAACGAACACAGATACAACCGATACATCAAAAAAAGACTGAAACATAAATGGATAGCTCCGTTGCTCAAGGCCGTTTAAAAGGCCGAAAACCTGTTGCCGTCATTGATATAGGATCGAACTCGGTCCGTTTGGTGGTTTATGAAGGGTTGGTGCGCTCCCCCACAGTCCTCTTTAACGAGAAAATTCTTTGTGGACTAGGGAAAGGAGTTGCAAAAACCGGTTGTCTTGAACCTGACTCAGTCGAAATGGCATTGCGTACTTTGAGACGCTTTCATGCCATTTGCGAACAGATCGGTGTGTCGGCAATTCATACATTGGCAACAGCAGCAGCACGTGAAGCCAAGAACGGTCCGGCCTTTATTGCAGAAGCTGAAAAAATTCTCAAAGCTGAAGTAAAGGTTCTGACCGGTAAAGAAGAAGCGACCTATTCCGCCTATGGTATCATATCTACTTTCCATCATCCGGATGGAATTGCCGGTGATTTGGGCGGAGGAAGTCTGGAGCTGGTTGATATCCATGAAACCTCGGTCGGCGATGATGGAATTACATTGCCTCTCGGAGGTTTGCGGCTTCAGGATATGTCTGACAATAATCTGGCGGAAGCTACAAAAATTGCCCGACGCTATCTCAAGAGCAGCGAGATTCTTAGCAAAAACAAGGGGAGAAACTTTTATGCTGTCGGGGGGACATGGCGAAATCTCGCGAAACTTCATATTGCAGTCAAACGCTATCCTCTTCCTGTCATGCACGGCTACCAAGTCGACGCATCCGATATGGAATCATTTCTTCACCGCGTTGCAAAGGGTGAGATCGACCAGTTAAAAAATATCTCCGCCATTTCCAAAAACCGCCGGCAACTCTTATCCTATGGAGCAACAGTTCTGACAGAACTGATGCGTTGTCTTAACCCGAAGAAAATTATATTTTCAGGTGCGGGAGTACGTGAAGGATTTATGTTTTCCGAACTAAGTACCAAAACACGGCAGGAAGATCCACTCATAGCCGCCTGTCAAGAAATGGCAACTTTACGCGCCCGTTCTCCGGCACAGGCTTATGACCTTATCGGCTTTACAAAAAATGCTTTCGATATTTTCGGCTTTCAGGAAAATGAAGAACAAAAAAGATATCGTGAAGCGGCTTGTCTTCTTGCCGATATCGGTTGGCGTTTTCACCCCGATTATCGAGGCGATCAATCGGCTAATCAGGTGGCTTTCGGGCCTTATCCCGGCATTACACATGTCGGTCGTGTCTATGTCGCATTATCGGTTTTTTATCGTAATGAAGGACTATTTGTGGACGATGACGCACCGTCAATCATAAAACTTGCGAATAAAGAAATCATAGAAAGAGCCCGTTTTCTGGGTGGGCTTATGCGTGTCGCCAATCTCTTTTCCGCCTCGACTGCCGGTATTCTGCCGGATCTGATATGGAAAACACAAGGTAAGGAAATTGTTTTAACAATACCGGAACGCCATTCCGATCTTATTGCGGAACGGCCGATAGGGCGTTTGCAGCAACTCGCAAAAGTTACGAATAAGGACTTGCGCTATTTGGTGGTTTGAAATTTTAAAGAAACCACCAGCTTTCTCATTCGGTTAGAGGATGTTTAAAGGCAAAGCATCCGCATTTAACCAAGGCTCGTAGTTCTAATTGAAAACAGAAATCAACTTTAAGACTCTCGTGTAAATTTCACGCCTTAGGTGGCCTTCAACATAGAAGTCCCAATTAGTTGGATAGACACCCAATTTTAATAAAACGGATGAACTAACATAAAACCGGAATCTGTTTGTTTTCAAATGCCGGAAAATCCATTTCAGAAGATAAATAACCGTATGTTCATAAGGCGCGCTTCCGACGTCGTTACTAATTTAACAAACGTTGGATAGTTGTTATTATTTCCCTGAATAAAGCTCACGGGAATGCAGCAGTTAAACGCGCTGCGATCTATTTTTATATGACTAGTGCTAAAACCCGTGCATCAATCCAAAGAAAACATCCAAATGGTTGCCGAAACTAGATCTATAATGTGCCGATGGAGGGGCTTATAGCCCCTCGACTTTTTTAGTCTTGTGATAGGGTTGCCGGACCGATATTTTTACCTTTGCGGGCAAGATAATTATAAAGGCGTTTGATATTTGGAAGCTGGCACAAACCGTTTCCTTTTTCAGCCACAGCAGCAGTGCCACAGGCTGTTGCCAAACGAAAAGCATCCTCGGCCTCCCAACCAAGAGCCAATCCTTGCACCATACCTGCAACAAAGCTATCACCGGCGCCAGAAGCACTGATAACCCGCACATGAGGTGAGGGCAGATAAAGTGTTTTATCCTTTGTGGCCAACACTGCCCCCTGATGTCCCAGCGTAACAGTGATAATTTCGGACGCGCCCTTGATGCAATATTCCTGAGCAGCTTTGGCAATATCGTCGGTAAGATTATAGGTTTTTCCGGTACAAGCCTCGAACTCGCCCTGACTAGGTTTTACGAGTGTTACTCCGCCTTTATCAAGGACATGTTTAAGAGCCTCGCCAGAGGTATCTATTACAATACGGGCATTTCTTTTTTTAGCAATGTCTATCAACATATCGTAGACATCAATAGGAACATTTCGAGGAAGACTACCGCTTACAACAATCCAGTCCCATTCGAGTTTTTTTGTCGCATCAATGACCGCTTTCCATTCTGTCTCTTTCATGATGGGACCTTCGGCAATAAAGCGGTATTCCATACCGGAAGCCCGTTCGTGAATAACATTATTCACACGTGTATTTCCTGAAATCGCAATTTTAATGCACTGTATGCCACGGTCTTCCAGAAGATGGTTCAGAACGTTGCCCATAATGCCACCGCTTGCATAGAGCGCTTTGACATCGCCACCCAAACGATGAACCACGCGGGCAACATTGATTCCGCCGCCACCTGGATGAAAACTTTCATCAAATGTTCTGATTTTATGGGTCGGACGCACGACCTCCGCTTCGCTGGCAGCGTCAACGGTCGGGTTAAATGTAACTGTAAGGACTTTTTCCATCATCCGCCTCTGCAATAAAACTGCGTGTTTCAAGCCAAATCAGAATTTTGATAGGATATTTCTTTCTGTTCAGAGTTCTTTTGTCAATATTTTCCCGTTATGAAAATAAAAACCCAAATTGCCATTTAACAGTTTCTCTGCTTTTTCACCAAATATCTTGTAACGCCAGCCTTCTAATGCCGGGACATTATCGTCGCTCTCCTGTTTAGCAATTTTTTCAAGCTCATCATTATTCGCGATTATACGGGGTGCAATATTTTCCTCATCCGCCACAAGCTTAAGCAATACACGTAGTAGCTCGACGGCCGCTGCCGTACCATTTGCAACGGGAACATGTTTATGAATTGGCGGTAACGTACTAAGGTCTGTTGTCAGACCAGTCTGGACTGCTTTCAATAATTCTGCGGCCGCAGCCGAACGTTCCCAACCTTTCGAAATACTGCGCAATTTAGCCAAAGCATCGGCATCTTTCGGTTGTTGCGTTGCAATTTCGATAAGACATTCATCTTTTAAAATGCGTCCGCGTGGGACATTGCGATTTTTTGCCTCTTGTTCGCGCCATGCAGCAATCTGTTGGAGAACGGCCAATTCTCTTGGCTTTCTTATGCGCCCCTTAATTCTTTTCCATGCATCTTCATTTGGCATGTCATAGGTTTTTGTCGAAGTTAAAATAGACATTTCATCGTCTATCCAATGGGTTCTTCCAGTTTTTTCAAGTTTTTTATCAAGATATTTATAAACGTCTCTCAGATGGGTTACATCAGCCAATGCATATGACAACTGTTTATCGCTGAGCGGTCTTCTGCTCCAGTCTGTATAACGAGATGATTTGTCGATATGCTGACCTGTAACGCGTTCGACAATTTGTTCGTAAGATACACTTTCGCCAAAGCCGCAAACCGCGCCCGCCACCTGCGTATCGAATAACGGAGAAGGAATGATATTTCCAAGCTTGTAGATAATTTCTACATCCTGACGTGCAGCATGAAAAACTTTTACAACATTCTGGTTTTTCATGAGCGAGAATATTGGCGCGAGATCAATTTCGGGAGAAAGCGGATCAACGATGACCGCAATATCGTCTGATGCCAATTGTATGAGGCACAGTTGCGGCCAATAAGTTGATTCACGAATAAATTCCGTATCAACAGTCACAAAATCCGATTTAGAAAGTGTAGCGACAACGTCTTTTAGGTCGTCCGTATGTGTAATAAGTTTCATATTCAAGGCTATAACCCATTATATAATATTTGTCTTTTCCTATATTTTTTCATACACAATCCTTCAATAGCTTGACAAATGTGCGGCAAAATGCGCTTTTGCGCACAAGTAGACTATTTCAGAATGCATGAAACAAAAAAGGCAAGACTATGCATCGTTATCGTTCCCATAACTGTGCCGCTCTGCGCAAGAGCGATGTTAAAACAAAAGTTCGTCTCTCGGGATGGGTTAACCGTGTTCGGGATCATGGTGGGATATTGTTTATCGATTTGCGTGATAATTACGGCATAACACAAATCGTCGCCGATCCGGATTCACCGGCGTTTAAAATTGCCGAGATGGTGAGAAGCGAATGGGTTTTACGGGTTGATGGTGAAGTTCGGGCACGTTCCGATGATACCATCAATACCAATCTTCCGACCGGCGAAGTCGAAGTATTTGCCAACGAAATCGAAATTCTATCGAAATCCGATGAATTGCCCTTGCCGGTATTTGGTGAGCCGGATTATCCTGAAGATATTCGCTTGAAATATCGTTTTCTGGATTTGCGTCGCGAGACATTACATAAAAATATTCTGCAAAGAACAAAAATAATTGCAGCTATCCGTCGTCGTATGCAGGAAGCCAAATTCACTGAATTTTCGACGCCGATTTTAACTGCCTCATCACCGGAAGGTGCACGCGACTTTCTTGTGCCGAGTCGCATCCATCCCGGAAAATTTTATGCTTTGCCGCAAGCGCCGCAGCAATATAAACAGCTTTTGATGATGTCGGGATTTGACCGGTATTTTCAGGTTGCACCATGTTTTCGTGACGAAGATCCTCGTGCCGACCGGCTTCCCGGGGAATTTTATCAATTGGATATGGAAATGAGTTTCGTCGAGCAGGAAGACATCTTGCAGGTCATGGAACCCATCATCCGTGGTATCTTCGAGGAATTTTCGAACGGTAAACCGGTAACGCAAAAATTTCCTCGTATTCCATATAACGAAGCAATGAGAAAATACGGTTCCGATAAACCGGACTTGCGCAATCCGATTGTTATGGAAGAGGTTAGCGAACATTTCCGTGGTTCCGGGTTCAAGGTATTTGCCAATATATTGGAGAGCGATGCCAAAGCAGAAGTCTGGGGTATACCTGTCAAGACCGGCGGTAGCCGTGCTTTTTGTGACCGCATGAATTCATGGGCGCAAGGCGAGGGGCAACCGGGACTGGGTTATATCTTCTGGCGCAAAGAAGGTGATCATATTGAAGGTGCAGGTCCGATCGCTAAAAATATCGGGCCGGAACGGACCGAAGCTATACGCAATCAGCTTAAACTTGCGGATGGTGATGCCTGTTTCTTCGTAGCGGGAGACCCACGTAAATTTGCGCTTTTTGCAGGGGCCGCAAGAACGAGGGCAGGCGAAGAGCTTAACCTTGTTGACCGTGACCGGTTTTCACTGGCCTGGATTGTTGACTTCCCGTTCTTTGAATGGAACGAGGATGAAAAGCACATCGAATTTTCCCATAATCCTTTCTCTATGCCACAGGGCGGGAAAAAAGCGCTCGACACTGAAGAGCCGTTGAATATCAAGGCTTATCAATATGACGTGGTTTGCAATGGTTTCGAGCTTGGTTCAGGCGGCATCCGTAACCATTCGCCGGAGACTATGGTGCGTGCTTTCGAGATTGCCGGTCTGTCGAAAGAAACGGTTGAAGAGCGCTTCGGTGCACTCTATCGGGCTTTCCACTATGGCGCTCCGCCACACGGTGGCATGGCCTGTGGAATTGACCGTATGGTCATGTTGCTTCTTGGTGTCAAGAACTTGCGCGAGATTTCGCTGTTCCCGATGAACCAGCAGGCGTTGGATCTTTTGATGGGGGCGCCTTCGGAGGTGACTGCGGCACAACTAAGCGAGCTATCGCTTCGTATTGCACCTTTAAAAAAGGATAATTGATTAGAAAAACGGTTAGACAAAAAAACCCGGCTAAAGCCGGGTTTTTTCGTGAAAGATTTCGACTATTTATTCGCTTTCACTTTCAATTTTAATATAAATTTATTAACTTAACGTCGGATTTCTCACCAATTGCGCCGATAATATCCAAGGGATTGTTTTTCCCAGTGACACGCTGACGGTCATTGAAACGGGATTTTCGAGAAAATTACCTAATTGTTCGGAAGTATTTTGGACAAATTCTGGGTCTTTAATTTTTGTTCCCATCAAAGGTAGCGTCGACTTGATTTATGTTCTCGGCGTCTGGCGTGTCATCCGGTTCTTTTCTGCATTGTAATCCAAGGCCCTGTTCACGAAGCCTCTATCATCATACCGGATAGTCATATCGCCGATTTTTAATTGATCGCCAATAAGATTGAAAACAGGCAACGTAGCAAGCGGATTGATTTCGGTTTGATTAAAATGAAGTGTTCCATCATAATTTTGGTAATTCTATCGAAATTCACGCCGATCTTGCGGTTTCCAATATCATCAAGCTTGATCCCGTTGTAATCGCTAACCAATTTACCATTATTGATGTCCCAATGTGCATGGAAATAGAAAGAAGCTGAATGTTATAGGGTAACAACTTGGACGTTGTAAGTGTTTTTCCGGTTTCATCTTTCAATATATTATCTCTACGATAAAGCTTTTAATAGTCTTTTATCGCCGATTTTTTTAAAAACAATATCCAAGTTACGCAACAAATAACTTGGATATGCTTGGAATTTTTTGTGTGAGGCGATTTATTATTTATTAGCGTCTACTTTAATTTTGAACAAATCTATAAACTTTGCACCCGAGGTAACCGCGGCCATATAGGCAATCGGTAATGGAACTGCTGCTTCCGGTGTACCACTAATAGAAAGTGATTTTGGATTATGAAGAAAAATTTCTATTTGTTCCGACGTAGATTTTATAAATTCGGGATCATCAATTTTAGCACCGATCAGCGACCAACTTTCCAGAATTTGTTTTATAAAATCATCACGCGTTACGGTGTTCTGTTTTGCGTAGTAATCAAGTATCCGGTTAACGAGTGAATTATCTTCATAACGTAGGTTTATATTACCAATTTTTAGTTGTTGTACAATTCCCAAAAGAATCAACGTTTTAGCGTTATCATCGTCTGTCTGATTTGAAGTCTTTTGCTGTTTTGCATTTTGTATTTTATAGACGTTATTGATTAAATCTTCTGTAATTCCATCCAGATTTATACTGAATTCCAATTTCCCGGCGTTATCGATCGTAATCTCGTTATGGTCGGCAACAAATTTACCGTTATCGCTATCCCAATTTGCATGAAAATTTAAAGAACCGGATAGTTTGTCATATCCAAGGTCTTTTATCCATTTATACTCAACAGGTTTGTAGATCTTATCAGGCTCGTAACTGAACGATTTTACGCTGTGAACGAGATCCATACGTTTTCTGTCGGGTTGCCAAAGATATATTGCCTTGAGAGCTTCGACATTCAGAAATATCTGATCTTGATAGGACGAGTAAATCTGCCCGATAGCCAAGCTTTCATACGGGAAATATAAAAATAAAGGATCTTTGTTTTTTCCCGATACAAGCCTGATTTTATCAATAGAAATATCTTTTAGATTGAATGTAACCTCGGAGATCGTGCCTTTGAGCGCAGGGATCGAAACATTTTCTGCGTAATAATTTCCGTCCTGATCCTCTGTTACATTTTTAAAACGCAAGCTGTCAATTTTATCAAAAACTATGGCAGCAGTAGGGCTCACATTTTCGTCCGGCTCTTTTGATTGTTTGTCCGAAGGAGAAGATTGATCTATTTGGTCTCCGATATTACGTTCTCCCTGAACCTTTATTGTTACATCGCGCAAAACAATATCATTGCCGTCTGCTTCAGACTTTGTTGAAGAAATCGATAGACCTTCGGATTTTGCACTCTCTTCTAAACGGGAAGTGAAAGCATTCGGATCGACGGCCCAAGCCGATATCGGAACTGTCGTCATTGTTAAAAGAGCTAATGTCGATAGTGTTAATGCACTTTGAAATCGTCTCATCAGAAGACACCTTTTTTATTCAGTCATATTCGGTTTGGCTTTTACCGATCAGTTGGTAATCGTTATCATAGTTAAGTAAAAACGAAAACAAGTCCACCGCTTGCGGTGGATTCACCAAATTGCTATTCAACAACTATGTCAAGTAAAGTGATTCGATTATCCGAAAAAGATCATATTGAACCCATAGAACTGCGCTCTGCTTTGCAAGAGCGCTATTTGGCTTATGCACTGTCAACAATTATGGATCGCGCTCTTCCGGACGTACGCGATGGGTTGAAACCTGTTCATCGTCGTATCCTCCACGCAATGCGCCTGTTGAAGCTCAATCCGGATCAGGCTTATGCAAAATGTGCGCGCATTGTCGGCGATGTTATGGGCAAGTTCCACCCACATGGCGATTCGTCTATTTATGACGCGCTTGTGCGCTTGGCACAGGATTTTGCGGTGCGCTATCCGCTTGTAGACGGGCAGGGTAATTTCGGCAATATCGATGGCGATAATGCGGCTGCTATGCGTTACACAGAAGCACGTATGACGGCGGTCGCGACATTGCTTCTTGATGGTATAAACGAAAATGCAGTTGATTTCCGTCCCACCTATAATGAAGAGGATGAGGAACCAGTCGTATTGCCATCTGCTTTTCCAAATCTGCTGGCGAATGGTTCTTCAGGAATAGCCGTCGGAATGGCAACCTCCATTCCACCCCATAACGTTGCCGAGCTTTGCGATGCCGCGACATATTTGATTGCACATCCCGATGCGACGAATGACGATCTCGTCAAATATGTAAAGGGTCCGGATTTTCCAACCGGAGGGATTCTCGTCGAGCCTCAAGAAAGCATTCGTGAATCTTATAAGACCGGACGCGGTGTTTTTCGTTTGCGTGCACGTTGGCACAAGGAAGAGGGAAGCCGTGGCACCTATTCTATAGTTGTTACAGAAATTCCCTATCAGGTACAAAAATCGCGGCTTATCGAAAAGACGGCCGAACTATTGCTTGCCCGTCGCTTGCCGATGCTTGACGATATACGCGATGAATCGACAAAAGATATCCGTATTGTTCTGGAGCCGAAAACAAGAACTGTCGATCCGGAATTATTGATGGAATCCATTTTCAAGCTGACAGATTTCGAAGTGCGTGTGCCGCTTAATCTGAACGTTCTAACTCTCGGAAAAATACCGAATGTCCTTTCTTTGGGGCAGGCACTACAACAGTGGCTTGACCATCGGAAAGACGTTCTCGTTCGTCGGTCCAGATTTCGTCTTGACGAAATTAAGCGGCGTCTCGAAATTTTGGAAGGCTATCTCATTGCTTATCTCAATCTGGATGAGGTTATCCGGATTATTCGCGAAGAAGACGAGCCCAAGAAAAAATTGATGACGAGCTTCTCGCTAACGGAAAATCAGGCAGAAGCAATCCTGAATATGAGATTACGCTCGTTACGTCGGCTTGAAGAAATGGAAATTCGCAAAGAATTTGATGCTTTGAAAGCCGAAGAAAGCGATCTAGATGCTCTCTTGCAATCCAATACAAAGCAGTGGAAAGCAATAGCTGGTGAAATTGCAAAAGTTAAAAAAATCTTCGGTCCTGACACAGCTTTAGGTAAAAGACGTACCACATTCGAAGATGCTCCCGATCATGATGTTAAAGACATAGAACAGGCAATGATCGAAAAAGAGCCGGTAACGATTGTTATTTCCGAGAAGGGCTGGCTAAGAGCACTAAAGGGACATCTTTCAGATTATTCCACCCTTACCTTCAAAGAAGATGACAGGTTGAAAATCGCATTTCCTGCGATGACAACCGATAAAATTATTGTCATGAGCACCGGCGGGAAATTTTTCACCATTGCTGCCAATTTACTGCCAGGTGGGCGGGGGCATGGTGAACCTATCCGCATCCTAGTCGATATGGATAATGACGAAGATATCTTGACGGCATTTGTTCACGTGCCCGATCGAAAACTTCTGCTTATTTCTTATCATGCGAACGGTTTTATCGTTTCTGAAAATGATGTCATTGGAACGACGCGGAAGGGTAAGCAGGTCATGAATGTAAAATTGCCTGACGAGGCAAAATTATGCCTGCCCGTTGACGGTGATCATCTCGCGATCGTTGGCGAGAACAGAAAAATGCTTATCTTTCCTCTTGAACAGATATCGGAAATGACACGCGGTAAGGGAGTGCGCTTGCAACGCTATAAAGATGGTGGAGTGAGTGATGCAGTTACCTTTAAATTGGAAGATGGTCTCACATGGCATGATACTGCCGATCGTACCTTTAGCCGTAGTGCAGCAGATTTGATAGAATGGCAAGGAACGCGCGCCGGAGCAGGGCGGATGGTACCGAAGGGCTTCCCGAGATCCGGAAAATTTTCCGGTTAGCTCCAGAATAGCCCCAAACCTTCTATTCATTAAGTGAAGACGGAAAAATGTTATTTTTCTGTCTTCTAGAACGTTTTTTTAAAGTTATTTATCAACCACGACCACGATAATTGGAAACGTTCTGCTCGGGAATCCAAACGTCCTCAGGCGTTTTTCCTGTTTGCCAGAACACATCAATCGGTATGCCACCACGAGGATACCAATACCCTCCGATGCGCAACCAATGGGGTGACAAAAGTTCCACGAGGCGACGTGCTATCGTGACCGTACAATCTTCATGAAAAGCGCCATGATTACGAAAAGACCCCAAATAAAGTTTTAGCGACTTGCTCTCGACCAGCCATTCATGGGGCACATAATCAATCATCAGATAAGCAAAATCCGGTTGGCTTGTGATAGGGCAAAGTGACGTAAATTCAGGTGCTGTAAAGCGGACACAGTATTTTACATCGGCCTGAGGATTGGGAACGCGCTCCAATACCGCTTTATCAGGAGATTCCGGAAAAGGTGTCTTTTTTCCTAATTGCTTTAGATTCTCGTAAATAGAATGATCGGATGCCATTGAATTGTCCTTGAGGCAAAGTTAATTTAGTAAGGGATATTAACGAAGCTTTTTCGCTTTGTTGCGATTGACTGCTTTAATCCAGAATGAATTGTCCTCATATATTGTTGGATCATCTACACCCGCCAAGGCAAAGGCCTCCCGCCGTTCAACACAAGTCCCGCAACGGCCACAATGATGTTCGCCTCCTTTATAGCATGACCAGGTATCGGCAAAAGGAACGTTATATTTCACTCCATCTTTTACAATTGCCGACTTATCCTGATCAACATAAGGGGTTAGTAATCGACATTGTCCTTCCAGAGATAATTGTTCCATTTTATTGAATGCATCGATAAAATCTGCACGACAATCGGCGTAAATAAAATGGTCTCCACCATGTACGGCAATCGCGACGCTATCTCCGTGTTTTGCTGCTGCAATAGCGAACGCTATTGAGAGGAAGACAGCATTTCGATTGGGAACAACAGTCGATTTCATGTTTTCCTCGGCGTAATAACCATCAGGAACGGCGATATCATCTGTCAGTGAAGATCCGGAAAGATTTTTTCCAATTGCCGATATATCAATCGGATAATAGTCGACTCCAAGCCGTGAAGCACATTTTTGAGCGAAAACCAGCTCTTTCTTATGCCGCTGGCCATAGTCGAAGGAGATTACGCCTTTGAGGCTTTGTTCATGGGCAAGGCGATAGGCAAGTGTGACGGAATCCAGTCCGCCTGAACAGATAAGATAGGTTTTCATTTTGTCCCTTGTTTTAAAAAACCGGGTGGGCTGCGACCGGTATATGCCCTTGCTACCAAAGGCGCCGAGAACTGTAAAGCCCGTCAGTTTTTTCCGCTTTTTATTCGTTCCATAAAATGTTCAAACCGCGCATAAACTTTAAGATTTTTCTTTGTATTGACCGAAGGAAAGTAGGTTCTAACCTTCAAAGCGGATTTTTCAGATATACCGTCTATTATAACAACTTCTTCCTTGCCGTTGCGATAAGCCAGAACCAAATTCCAGGGGTTAAGGTCATATAAAACGACATTGGTTTGTTTCACCCCATTCTCGAATTCATCCAAAGCAGTGCGGATCTTACTAACATCTTTAGCAACCGGTTTAGCGTAGTCGTTGTTCTTGTCCTTTTCCGCTTTAACAACCAATCCCCAACCAAGATCGGTTTGCTGGAGTGCGACGACCGTAAACATGTGAGGCTGAATGCTTTCCGCATGGGGATTGATGCGCACAATTTCAAACAATTCATGCATGTTGACAGAGTTAGCGCCCAAAGGCTTGAACCGCTTTTTCCATTCCGGTACTTGCTTTGTTTTCGCTATCCATTCCGGTCGCAAAACCTTCACTAGCAAATCGGGGTTGTCGGGATGAATGAAGACCAAGCGTGCATTCCCCTTGAATTTCGGTTCACGCCCCTTCAGTTCAATCATCTCGTTCAGCATATGGACTTCCTCGCAGGATTAACGTTTTCTACTCTTTTGTTAACTTCCAGCCGTGTGATGTCAAATGTTCTTGCGGTTGGTAACGCGACTTATATTCCATTTTTCGGGATCCGTTCACCCAGTAACCGAGATAGACATAAGGAAGACCAAGTCGTTTTGCCCGTTTGATGTGATCGAGAATCATAAAAACGCCAAGAGAAGACCGTTTTTCCTCCGGTGAAAAAAATGAATAGACCATTGATAATCCGTCTTCTACTTTATCGGTCAATGCACCGGCTAGTAGTTTGGCCTTGTCATCTCCCTCTTCCCCGTTAGACGGCTTCTGCCGATATTCAATGAGCGATGTTTCGACTTCCGTGTCTTCGACCATCATTTGATAGTCCTGAAATGTCATCTTGCTCATTCCACCATCGTCATGGCGTATTTCGAGATAATGTTTGAAAAGCAGATATTGCTCGACCGTTGCCTTGGGAGGACGGACCTGACCAACCAGTTCGCGGTTTTTCTTGACAATTCGTTTCATCGTTTTGTCTGGGACGAAATCTTTCACGACGATACGAACGGAGACGCATGCATTACAGCCATCACAAACCGGCCTATAAGCAATATTTTGCGATCTCCGGAACCCGCTTTGCGTCAAGACAGTATTTTTTTCTATTGAATATGGGCCGACAAGATAGGTAAATACTTTTCTCTCCAAACGTTTGGCCAAATACGGGCAGGGCGCCGGAGCTGTCAAAAAAAACTGTGGTTCGTCTTTATCACTAGTTGCCATAATTATCGCATTACGAAAACACCACACAACTTTTTATACTGAAAACTATAAAGCTTGCCTCTATCATTCATCAAAACAAAAGAGCTTGTCAAATAACAACTCTAGCGCAATTTCTAGACAATCATTCCATAAAGGTCATAATCATCAGACTGTTCGATTTTTACCGTTACCAATTCTCCGGTCCGGATTGGACGACGAGATGTCAAATGTACAACGCCATCCACTTCAGGAGCATCATATTTTGTACGCCCGATGCCTTTATGTCTATCACTTTCGTCGACAAGCACCTGTAACCGTTTACCGATTTTTTTCTTCAGAAGTTGTGCGGAAATTGTTTTTTGATGTGCCATAAAACGTTTCCACCGACTTTCCTTAATTTCCTCAGGAATAATTTCCAATCCTAGGTCGTTAGCCGCTGCACCTTCTACAGCCTCATATTTGAAGCAGCCGGCACGATCTATTTTTACCTCACTCATCCAGTCCAGAAGCAATTGAAAATCTTCTTCCGTTTCGCCCGGAAAACCAACAATGAATGTTGATCGCAAAGCAATATCCGGACAGATAGAACGCCATTTTTCAATGCGTTTATTAATTTTTTCAAGATGTGCCGGGCGCTTCATATTACGAAGAACCGTAGGAGAAGCATGCTGGAAAGGAATATCGAGATATGGCAGTATCTTGCCCTCGGCCATAAGTTCAATGACGTCATCAACATGGGGGTAGGGGTATACATAGTGCATACGGATCCAGACACCCAGCTCTCCAAGTTCTTTGGCTAGATCATAGAAACGGGCCCGCACCGAATGGTCTTTCCAGACACTTTCGCTATATTTCAAATCTTGCCCGTAAGCACTCGTATCCTGCGAAATGACCAGTAATTCCTTTACGCCAGCTTGTACCAGTCTTTCTGCTTCTCGTAAAACGTTTGACGCTGGTCGCGAAACGAGCTTTCCTCGCAATTGGGGAATAATACAGAAGCTACAATGATTGGAACAGCCTTCGGATATTTTTAAATAAGCATAATGACGCGGTGTCAAACGAACGCCTTGCGGTGGAACAAGATCAACAAAAGGATCATGGACGGGTGGAGCAACCTTATGGACCGCTTCCATTACGCTTTCGTAAGCTTGTGGTCCGGTAATAGCCAAGACGTTCGGATAAGTTTTGGTCACTACCTCAGGTTCTGCACCGAGACAACCGGTCACTATGACCTTACCATTTTTGTTCAAAGCTTCACCAATATTGGCGAGCGATTCATTACGTGCAGAATCGATAAAGGCGCATGTATTGACGATCACCAGATCGGCCCCGTCATGTTTGGGAGCGATCTCGTAACCTTCAGACCGTAATTTTGTTATGATGCGTTCAGAATCTACCAGTGCTTTAGGGCACCCCAAAGATACAAAACTGACACGTGGAGCTGACATATTATTTCCTGCAAATATACGAAATTCTAAAACACGTTTTGTGTTGGCCTAATCTCTTTTACTAAAAAGGCAAGCCCCTAACGCTGAAAACACCATAAACATCATGGTCCAAAACAATCAGTCCTTGTTATTGGACATCACGACATCACCGGACTGCCACAAAGACGCATAAATTCGTACCAAATTTCAAGCTTTTTTGCCAAATTTCAAACTTTTTTGTTTGAGCAACCAATTTGTTCATAATTCCTGAATGAGACGTAATCCCTGTGTGAAACATCACTGTCAAAACCGGTCATTTTAAACCGCTTTGACAATCCTCAATATAAGCTTCCGACGATCATCAATTTTAAACAGTGTGTGCCAGATGGCGTCGTTAATGAGCTGAATTATGATAATCGATGTCGCCTTATCAAACCGTCAATAGCGTCGTATCAACCCGACGAGTTTCCCTTGAATTTTGATACGGTCAGGACCGAATATTCTTGTTTCATAAGCCGGATTGGCTGCTTCAAGAGCAATTGAGGCGCCTTTTCTTCTATAACGTTTCAACGTTGCTTCCTCGTCGTCAACGAGGGCAACAATAATTTCTCCCGGATTTGCGGTGTTTCCACGTTTGATTATCACCGTATCGCCATCAAAAATTCCGGCATTGATCATGGAATCCCCTTTAACTTCAAGAGCGTAATGTTCACCGCTCCCAACCATATCAGGAGGCAATGAAAGCATGTTGGTCTGGTTTTGAATGGCCGAGATAGGAACTCCTGCAGCAATACGCCCCATAACCGGAACATTTACGTTGGCTGCCGGACCGCTTTCGCCGTCATTGAGCTCTTTCGCAATGATATTTTTAAAGGGTTTGTTTTTCGTGCCTTCTATGACATTTGGAGAAAATTTACGCACAGTATTTATAGGAGGTACCATGGATTCGGGCAGTTTCAGAACTTCCAAAGCACGTGCGCGGTTGGGGAGGCGACGAATGAAGCCACGTTCTTCCAAAGCTGTAATCAACCGGTGAATGCCCGACTTCGATGCTAGATCCAATGCTTCTTTCATCTCGTCATATGAAGGGGGAATACCGGTTTCTTTTAGGCGGTTATGAATAAACAGAAGCAATTCATACTGCTTGCGGGTTAACATAAAACTCTCCAATAACACGAATCAATGAGAAACAAAACCAGAACATACACTATATGTTCTATTAATGTTCTACAAGCATTTAAACGTTTTTCACGCGCGATAAATTATAAAGTGGAAGTTTGTCCTGAAACAACTGGCTGGTTTTATCCATAATCCAATTGTTTTAACTTCAAATGGATAGACGATATAAACGGTCATAAATAAGCAAATGCAACAGTGTGCAATAAACTAAAATGTTTGGTCGAAAGTTCTGTTTGAATAGGATTTCGCTCGACGCCGATGAGAATTTCACTCTCCAAGCGTCTTTCGTTGTGCATTTAGATATCCTCTTAACAAAGATTGCTCAACTGATTGATTTTTCTATAAAAATAGAGCCTGATATATCGTGTCGAGCTGCGAGCGATATACGAATTGTCTTTTCATTGAAAAACCTTGCAAGCCCAATTGATCAGAGGCTCGCCTAGGTAATTTCATGCCGACGAGTTTTTACTCCTCAGATCAGTCAATTGAATGTCCTGATGGGCAACTGGCGACGAGCAAGTCTGAAATAATTGCGCCGGAACTACCCAGAATAATAAGTTTTAGCACAGCTTCGGTTTTGTCTCGGCTAATCCGCTTTGTTCATTCCAAACTTCAAAACAAAGTGTATTCTGCCGATCGGCAATCTTTGTAAGACCAAACCGCGAAAATGGTCGGTTCTTACAGTTATGTAAAATTAGGTTAAATGCTAAAAATTCCTGCCTTCAAACGTCATAATTAAAACTTGATGCGCATGATTTTCGAAAGGTCTAAAGGGAAGGGGGCAAGCGTCAGTTCGTATCAAAAGCTCGTCAAACACTCAATTATTAGCACCCCTATCTTCTATTTCGGGCTTTATATATCATAAAATTGTCTGTCTATCGCTCATACCCGCCTCATCGAAGGTGGATAGTCTCATTGCCGATTTTCATCGTATTTTTTGCTTGTAAATTTATAATTGTTCGAAATTACGGTCTTCAAGAGTTCGGACATTAATTCACGGATCAAGCCGCATTGATTTGTTATTGGCGTTGCTGCAAATTTTTGAAGAATCTGAAATGTGTTAGGCAATGAATACCGTGTCCCAATCATAATCGCGGATTTGTAGAGCATCTACTGTTACGTCCTCCAACATTTGGCCCTGGCGGTGCGTTCAAACAGCGATGCCGATAACGCATCGAATTATCTTTGGTTGGTCCAAATTCTGTTACATGTAAAATTCACATAAAGTGCCAATCTGTCTTTGTCGCCCCGGTTTTCGTGAACGTCGAAATCGGCGTTCAACATAATCGTTTATGCCTGATAACCCAAACTTCTCAAAAATTAATGAGAAACAAAATTAACGTGTAATTTGCCTTATTACCGTGCATTTACCTTGTATCTTACATCCCGATTTCTTACACAAAACCTGAAACAGCTTTGAGACGGGCACAGCGCGTAAATTTGTGGCGAGATGGTAATCAATAAAAAGCTCAATTATTTTCGGGGTTTTTATTGCAGATTTGATCAACAATCAGCTTCCCCGTCTCTCGTGCCCGATATAAAAAAGTTCCATAATATATCTTATGCAATAAACAGACAAACAAGAGAACAATCTTCTGGCACATAGTGATTACAGCACGTTGACAGAAGCCGCGTAGTTGTTACGGCTGTTTGATAAGCCAAATAATGGTTCCGACATGTCGATAGCAATTGCAAGATAAATCGGAAAAAGCCAAAACGACGTGTCATAACGACGTGATTATGTTGGCATGACTAAAACATCAGAGTACCGAACCTACATTTTTTCTAATATACAATGGTTACTACCGCAACATCCGTATAAGTTCCCTCAGCGATTTTTTTACTAGGCTGAGGTTGCACCTGCCCTGTAAAAAATGATCCATTGTGCCAGTGTGTGCCCAGCGAATTTTATCGGCTCTTGCTCAATAAAGATTTTTCCCGCATCAGAAATTAAGAATAACTCAAAGGGTATATTATATCCCGAAGCCGATTTCATTCGGCGTTTTCCAGCTAGTCCATTTTGTCCCATGTTGAATATGAGAGTATAAGATATGGGGGCATTTTGTAGACTATTGAAGTTATTAATAATAATCGACCCATTATATGTAATAAAATCTATTATCGTAATATAAATAAACGATATGAATATTGACGATTTCTCTTTTTTCGAAAAAGAGTAAAACAAATGACAATGCGCCATAATACAAATTCTCGAATGTTGTTTTTTTACAATAAAAATTTTAAATGTAATTCATAACAATGAAATCGCGGCACCCTCACCCCATCTTTATCGGAGTATAACTGTAACATTCAATATCTAAAAAACCGGGTAATCTTGAAAACATAAAGTCCGTTTTCGGTCGGTTATATTAGCTAGCAAGGCACTGCTAAATGGCAATTTTCTAAAGGCTTGAGCCTATTGCGTAATGTAGCCGGATGGATGTCGACCATGGAGGTTCGCAAGAAGGAGAGCAAAAATATTCGACAGTCTCCCGAATGAAGATGCAAAATATGAGTTAAAATAACCACGAGATCTGAAACAGAATTGGGACGGTGGGTGTTATTTTTCTGCAGAGGTTAATTGGATGACTTTTACCGCTTTTAAATGAATTTACGAAAAACCTTTTCATCAAGCAATCGGTAATAACAATCGAAATATTGCTATCAAGGGACATAACGAAAAATATTGGCCTGTCAGTAAAAGCCTTATTTATAGAACAAGACCTTCTTCTGACCGATCTAACAATTTGCAATTTTATTGTTCGCAATTTATATGCGTGCAATCCAACATCGAGATTACGAAAATGACACTTCGATCATTCCAGAGATCGACTCCTATGGCGCTCCTTTCAGCACGTGAAGCGATTATGGAGTATCTCCGGCCGCATTTGAGGAATTTCAATCTAACAGAACAGCAGTGGCGCGTGTTGCGAACCTTAACGGCAGTCGATGAAATTTCTACCACCGACTTGGCTGACGCTACTGTCATTCTGGGTCCTTCGCTCACACGCATTTTACGTGATCTTGAAGACAGGAAACTGATAAAAAGGTGGACTAGCCCGGAAGACGGACGACGTTCAATGGTAATGATAAGCAAAACCGGTTCCGACCTCATCGGGGAAGTCGGGGTTGGTTCCGAAGTGATATATAACGAAATAAGTCGGGCTTTCGGCCGAGAGAATTTGTCAGAATTGCATAAATTGCTTGGTGAATTTATAGAAAAAGCTAAACTGGCTGGTACCATTATCCATAAAATATTGGAAGAAAACGCTGGCCAGCCCGAAGAAAAGTAGCTTACCGATTTTGAGTTTTGTTTTCCGACAAGGAAATATCGTTAATCCAGTCGGTAGTCATCCTCTTTCTCGTATCTGGCTGGTTCTTCAACTTCTATTAGTCAAGCGACATAACGGCATTTACCTGCCCTGTTCCGGAAATAGCAAAGAGTTCGGTAACAAACTCCGCTTTCCCTTTGTAGGTTTCTCCACCTAATACGCCTAACATCATAGACGTGTCATGCATAGAACCTTCGCCAAAGCAGACAAGAGAATATTGAGAAGCTTTCGCAATAATTTCAAGATCAACCTGTGAAATCACATTGAAAGCCGTTCTTCCATCATCTGCGGCTACCGAATGGTCATTGACTTGGTTAAGTACTCCATCACGACGAAACCGTTCAAAATCTTTATTCGCCTTTTCAATCCGCTCTCTCAGTGTATTTTTGCCATCTGTCCTCTACCCTTGCTATGCATTATTTTTCAAACGTGAACGGATGGAATTTTCTTTCGGAAAGCGTTTTTATTGATTTTGTTAATCTCGAATGAAAGCGTGAAATTTGGTTCGCTAAAAAGCTCGGCGCAAAATTTGCTTGCAACTAGAAAATTTTGTTACCGGCATTAATGATTTGTTGCTTTGTGTGCCCTGCTCCGATGCCTAGCGTCAGCGATATAAAAGCGCACAATCGGCTATGCGATAAATTTCTGTCTGTTAAACCCGAACCCTTATACCGCCTAAAGTGAATATCGGGTTCGATTTAAGAACTCACCATAGCGAGTCACACAACACATCAATATCAATGCGATTTTCAAAATTCGCTGAATATTCAACAATCATATGTGGCACGATAAAATTTACTAGCACAACCGATCTATTGGTTACTATAATATTTAATACGTTAAATAGTTTAATAAATATCAAGAATTGATTTCAAAAACCGATTGCGAGGTGAGTGAAACTTGTTTAACCCAGCGGCAAAATAAAAATCCAGAATTTCAAGGAACACATGTTGAATCGAAGCGAGGTGCCTTGATATCAATGTCGATTTTGTCGGCTACTTACCTCAAGATTTGAAGGAATGTTTACTGCCGATGAGCTAAGTTTCAATTTCTCTTTTTTTAGTTTTGCATCAATATTCACATACCGCGGACTTTTAACCAAATATAGAATCGATGAACGTTATCGCATCAATGGAATAGAGATTTTTGGTAGCTCTCAAATATTTTTATTTATTTTCGTTCGGAAATTTCATCAAGAATAGAAAGGCTACCCAATATAAGTGCACGAATGCCAATGGCATATTCATCATCTATACCCGGAATGCCGAGGTTTGATTGATAACGGGTTAAATCCTCTTCATCTTTATTATCCGGCAAAACGCTATCAGCTACCGAAAGTGTGTGATAACAAATGGTAAAAGCCAGCCAATGCGACTGAATGAATGAAAGATGGTAGGTTTCAGCGAGTTTCTGTTGATGTATAAAAATGCGCTGTTCGATTGCGGGAGTAATCATATCGCGGCGAAGCAGATAAGGCGTTATACCTTGATGGGTTTCGACGAGTTTCCACAATGAAGAAGCAAGTGTTACAAGATAATCATGCAAACTAACGTTTGACGTTATTTGAGGTAATTTCCACTTCAAGAAAATGGTTTCTGCAGCAAGAGTTTTTAAAGCCTCCAATCCGTTAACGTGATTATAGAGAGCCATATGGCTCACACCTAATTTTTCAGCAACGCCAACAAATGTAATTTTGGGTAGCCCAATTTCAATAGCGGCTTCCAGTATTCTATCTTTGTTGATTGTAGGCGGTCTTCCCCGTGAAAGTTTTTTGGGCGGTTCAGTCATTAGAGCCAATTTTGTTCGAGTTTTAAGAAAGAAATTTGAAAAAATATATCACGAACAATTGAATGGAACAATCAGATGGCTTCCGGGCCTAACAACTTTTTGTCTTTAAATTCTGCATCTTATGTGACGTAAGCATTTTTAACGAGTGAAAATTTATCGAGGCGAAACTGCCCAACCAATATGCACCCATTATGTATCGTCATCTCATCTGTTTTAATGGTCTTATTAACCCGAAATGATGGTTAGCTAACTTAATTAGGCAAGCTGCTCACGCATTTTATCCAACTCAACGGACCAAAAGAACAAGTGTTGCGCTATATGATTTTTGTAGTTTTTTGAAAACTAATATCCGGTTCGATAAATGGCTAACAAAAAAGCCATATAGAATGCTATATGGCTTTTTCCTGATTTGACTGGTCAATGTGCAATAAGGACTACTAAAATTTCATTTTCAAACCAACACCGAATTCACGTGGTTCGGTAATATAAGCTTGAATGCCTGCTATACGATCGCGATTTTTTTCTGTTGGAACACGCTCATCAAACAGATTTTTTGCATAGCCAAATATTTCCATATGATCATTCGGTTTATATGATAGCTGCATATTGGCAATTGCATAGGATCCCACGCGTAAAGCCGGATCATTATCATCTGTTGAATAGTAGTCATCTGTGTAGCGCACATCGCCACTCAACCGAAGGTTTTCTATGATATCCCAATCAGCACCGACATTGAACATGTAACCCGGTGCTTTTGCAAATTTCTTACCATCAAACACATTGCCGCGTGTGTCACCGAATTCACTTGTATCGGTATGGAGAAGCCCGAGGCCTCCGCGCAACAGAAGATTGTCAAGCAATTGATAATCGGCTCCCAATTCCGCACCGTAAGTTTTTGCTTCATCGGCATTGACGATGATTGAACCGAATTGTTTGCCGTTCATGTAATCGGTGACAGAACGTTGGGAATCTGTGTAGCGGGTGTAGAAAATATTCGGAGTAATAGAGAGTTTGCTGTCAAGCACGGTGATACGCGAGAAAATTTCATAGTTCCACGCTTTTTCAGCATCAAAATCATAATACCGCTTACCGGAAAAATTAAGTCCGGTTCCGCCCGGCAAATAACCGCGAGAAGCCATAACACCAACAGTTATATCGTCGCGAATATCGTAAGAGAGTGAAATTTTCGGAAGTACAGCATCAAAACTTTCATCATAAATGTGGCGAACACCCGGAACATAGCTTGCAACACCGTCGTGCCGGATACCGTCATATTGATAACGCAAACCTCCGGTCAACGCCCATTTTTCAGCAAAACGATATGTCAGTTCGCTGAAAACACCGACACTGTCCTGATCAACGGTAAAATCGGTTGATGCAAAGTCGTGCAACATATGGTTGTCCGAATTGCTTTTTGAATAAAACACGCCGCCAAGACCACTTAAAGTCGTTGTTTCGTCGCCAAAATTGACGCGAAATTCGTTCGAAACATTATCATAGTCTTTTGAAGCGGTACCGTTAAACGAACGACCGAAGTTATAATCATATGTGCCGTTTGAATATTGTAACTCGTTAAACAGAATAACCGTGTTTCCCAGATCGTATTTCATGTCAAAAATACCGGCATCGGTTTTGGTCTGGATATTGTCTGTACTATCACGTGTATCGTGAAGTTGGTCATAGGGGTGTGAGGCAATTTCGAAAGCAGGCCGCCGTGAATCCATGTGTGAATAGGTAAGCTTGCCTTCCAATCCGGGTATTTCGGAAGGTTGCCAAAGCAGCTTTACACGGCCGTTGACATTACGCGGGTCGTTATCCATATCCGAATCCAGAAACTGGGGATTTGTATATTTGATAAATGTATCGCGCCCGCTATAATCAAGTGCGATACGACCAGCGAGTTCTGGTGTTATAGGCCCCGAAGCCATAAGAGAGCCGCGTTTTTGTTGTCTGGTGCCATAGAGAGTTTGTATTTCTGCCTCTGGCGTAAAAGTAGGATCTTTTGTCTTGATAACAATCGCACCGGCGATCGCGTTTGCACCTTGCGTTGTCGTTTGCGGACCGCGGAATACTTCAACAGATTCGACATCCCAAATCGGTGCAGCGCCAATACCGAATTCGCCCGCACTCAGATAACGTCCATCTACGCTGATTGTCGCACGGGGAATTGGGTTGGCTAAATAGGCATTACCTTTTACCAACGGACCTTTGGTATCAACACCGCGGATAATCGGCGCATCACTGTCATTTGTATAAAGAACGTTCGGCGTTCCTTTGAGAAGATCGGTCAGCGTTGTCACAGCAGGCCGTTCCGCGATACGGTCACCGCTGAGCACCGTCACCGAACTTGCGGTATGCTGAAGCGATCGCAAAGATTTTTCACCGCTAATGACGACTTTTTCCAATACAGTATTATTAGACGTTGTTTGTTTCTGATCCTCTTTTTCCTCGGCAAAAGCAGAAGGAACCGCAGAAGATAATACAATCAAACCACAAATGATCTGATAATGGGCTGACGATAGGAAAAACCGGTTTTTCGATAGCGTTTTTGACATCAGATGAGACCTTTTAGGGAAAACGAAGAAAATATGAGTTTATTACTCATGATATAAATTAAGTCAATATTTATTTTATATAGTGAAACAAAATATCCTCATTTTGTTTTGGCCCATTTTCTCACTTCGCCCAGCGTGTAACGGGCACTCAAAAAACTGGGCGTAAAAACCTTTGAGCCATCAAGATAAATGACACGTCCCTCGCGCGCCGGTTTCATATAAGTTGCCCACCCTGGTACCAGTTTATTCAAAGCTTCGTTTGTCGCTTCAACGCTTTTGTCAGGAGCTCCCCAATTAATGATTACAACAAGAATATCCGGATTAAGGGAACCGAATGTTTCTGCACTGATTGGCAATACTATTTTTGGAGATCCGTCTGAATGGGTCTTGTCGTTCGAAACTTCAAAAGGTTTCATTCCCAAATCATTAAGAGGTTGAGAAACGCCAATCCCCTCTCCCACAATGTTGATCTGATCCATTATGATGACAGGTAAATATGTCTTGTTTTCGAGACTTTCCGGAAGCTGTTTTTTTGTTTCCTGAACATCTTCAAGATATTTTTCTTTTAGAGTTTGGAATGCGGTTTCTTTACCGAAAAGTTTTGCAAGGTTTTCTTCAATGACAAAATTATCAAGATGACCGGTCGTGTAATGCTGCATATAGACGGGCGCAACGGTAGAAAGCTGTTTGACCTTATCGACATCGAACTCCGTACCAATAATAAGATCCGGTTTCATTGAATAAAGTTTTTCAAGATCAACTTGACGGTTATTCCCTATTCCTTGAGGTTTTTTCTGGTTCGGCCCGAACAGAGTATCAATGAAATCGGCACCGACCTGATATGTGCCGTCATCGGCGCGGCCAAAACTGCCAATCGGATTGACGCCAAGCTCGATCATCGGAATGGCGATTGCTGGCTCACTCATTACAACGACCCTCTCGGGATGATCCGGAATATCGACTGTGCGCCCCATAGTATCAACGACTTCCCGAGCCTCGGCGGTTGCGGAAATTGCGAGTAGAACAGTGCTGATTAACAAAGTTGAATATTTGATACGCATGAAATATTTCCTTATTTTTGAAAATACTGACGAAGGGTTTTTAGGCGTAAAACGATAATGAACAACGGAACACCGATAATGGTGGTTGTTAATCCCAAAGGCATAGCAATGGTTGTTGCGTTTTTCGAAATGATGTCGGCCCCGATGACGAGATTTGCCCCCACAAGACCCGAAAGATAAAGTCTGGCACTCCCATTCGCACCACTCATAAATTGTGCAAGTTGCGGTGCCAGAATGCCTAAAAAAGCGAGCGGCCCCACAATTGTTACAGAAGCGGCACTTAACAAGACAGCGAATAATAATAATAGGGGACGGGAAATGATAACCGGTTCACCGAGCGATTGCGCAAGCTCGTTTCCCAAGTCGTACCGGTTGAGAGAATGTCCGGAGAGAAAAATTCCGACGAGGCTGAACACAAAAAGCGGTAGAAATGCCGAAACGCTTAACCAGTTGGCCTGAAAAAGAGAACCGGCCATCCAGCTTGATGCATTGTAGGAGGCTTCGGTTGGCAGATAAAGTATCAGGAAAGAATTGATTGAAGCAAGGACCGTTGCAACGGCAATCCCCATTAAGAGAATGACCAGACCGCCTGAATGCCGGTTACCAACCAGAGCAAGCAACACCAATGCCGTGCCCAAGCCTCCGGCAAGAGAAGCAAATGTAATGAGAACACGGGAGGCTGTAGGAATGAAAGCAAGCAAAACAATTGTCGTTGTCAAGGAACCGTGACTAATACCGAACAAACCCGGATCAGCCAAAGGATTACGGGCAATCGGTTGTAGAATAGCTCCGGAAACTGCCACACTCCAGCCAATCAAAAATGCCAAAGCCAAACGTGGAAGGCGCACATCCCATAAAGCAAAATAGGATTGGTGATTGATCTCTTCGCCCGAGACAAGTTTCAAGAAATCGTAAAGGCCGGTATCGATTGTTCCTAAATTCAAGGAAATGAGAAAAAGAAAAAATGCGGACAATAAAAGCAAAATCCCGACCAGGAAATTGCGGATGACAAGCTCTTTTCCATTTGCAAAGCGGATCGAAAGCCGTTCGTCAAGTGTGCGCGATATCTTCATATGTCGTTCCTGTTCTTTGGAGAAACATAGAATTTTCGGATCAATAAAATGAAAACGATACCGCCGAATAGATCCAGAATAATTCCGGTATTGACGACATAGGGTTGAAAAGCATTTTGCGAGATAGTACTCGCCAAAAGACATAGAGTTGCTCCCGTTAATGCCGAAGCCGGTAAAGTTACTTTAAAATCCTGTCCGACAAGCGGTTTTATCATATGTGGTACAATCAGACCGATAAAACTGATTGGTCCGCAGACGGCTACAGCGGAACACGAGGCGACAATTGCGCATGCCAGAGCGAAGCGGGAAACAGCGACCGTTCTTACCCCCATTGAAGAGGCTTTCTCACTGCCAAGGAGAATGAGGGTTAGCGGCTTCGACAACATAAAAATCAATGCGAGCGCCAAGATACCAATCCACCAGAATTGATACAGCCGATCAATATAGGCATGGTTGATATTACCGGCAATCCATGACAGGAACTCGCCTCTTCTATCGGCATAAGACAGTAAAAGTGCATTGCTTAGGCCGATGAGCAGCATGGATACAAGCGAACCGGATAAAATAAGCATGAGACCGGTGGTCTTTTCGTTGCCGCCGGCTATACGTGCAATGATTGTACAGAGAAGAAAACCGAACAGCCCACCACATAAAGCGGCTAACCCCTGCTCTGCCAGATTTGCGCCGAAAACGAGCGCACCACCCACGACAAAAAGCGTCGCTCCTGCATTGATTCCGAGTGAAGAAGCCGAAGCGAGAGGATTACGGATAAGCCCTTGAAATACCAATCCCGAGCTTGCCATAATCAGACCTGCATAAATAGCAATAATTGCGCGTGGGAGGCGCTGGTAAAGGATGGATGCCTGACCATAATTGTTCGGCTCTCGCCATACCAGAACTTGAAAAACATCAGACGGCGAAGAAAATGTGCCACCCCAAGCTATTCCGAAATAGAAAACAAATAAAAAAAGAACAACACTCCCGGCCCAGAACTTGGAAAAAATCATTTTATTCTTCCATGTACCGAACAGACTGGGCCGCGTCGGGATAAGGCTGACAAATGAGATGCCCGTTATGAACAAACAATTCTGCCGGAATTCCGAAGACTTGCTGTAAATTTTCTTCCGTAACAACATCTTGCGTTCGGCCGTGAGCATGAATTTTGCCCGCTTTCACCATCACGACATAATCGGCAAAATAGGTCGCCAGATTGATATCGTGCAAAACGACGATGACAGTCTTTTTCAGCTCGCAACTCAATTCCCGAACGAGCTTCAAAATAGCGTACTGATATTTGACATCGAGATGATTGACCGGCTCGTCAAGCAATATCATATCGGTTTTTTGCGCCAATACGAGCGCGAGCCAGGCTCTTTGCTTTTGTCCGCCCGAAAGAGAATTAACAGGTAAATGCGCCTTGTCAGCTAGCCCGACAATCTCGAGAACCTGATGGAAATATTCGCGATCTTTCGCTGAAGGGCCGGAAAATAAAGAATTACGTGCATAAGAGGAGAGCTCGATAAGTTGTCCCAATGTCAGATAATCGGGACAAAAACTCTCCTGAGGAAGATACGAAACGAGTTGTGCAAGTTTTTTTCGATGAAAACTTCTGATATCGCGCCCATCCAAGGTGATATTACCACCTTGAAGACCCAAAAACCCCATGATCGCTTTGAGAAGCGTTGATTTGCCACAACCATTTTGACCAATAAGAGCTGTAACTTCACCAGGAATAAAATTGACGGAAATATCGTGCAAGATTGTCAACTTGCCATATCCGGCTTTTACGTTGTGTAAATCCAGTTTCATATCGCCCTCAATTTATTTTAGGGCGTAAACTATATAAAATTTCTCAAGTTTGCAATCTCAAAAAATAAGGGAATATTTTCGGATATTACCTGTTTTCTATAAGATCATACGGATATTAAGTCGAGTAGACACCGTCATGATAAAATTGAGCGCTCCACCTGCCCTTGTTGTGGTTGCGGAAATGCTAAAAACTTCGACATTTTGAACTAATAGATTTCCGTATGCGATGAAGCTAACAAATTTTCTCACTATCCACTTTAGTAACGAGATAGCTAATCAATCAATATAACCCATTCGATATGCCGGATAATGGGTTAAAACCCAATATTCCGAATTTGTCCGGCGCACTCTTTTCAGCCTCTCAAATTCATGATCTTTGGGAACAAAAAACTGAAAAGATGGCCAGTTTCAAAGCTGTTTGTTAACTGGAGTCATTGATTAGTCGACAGGATTTTGGGCTCATTCCAAAACTGGGAAGTTTTCACAGTGCCATGTAATCATCACCGTAATATGTGATTATATTACCCGACATCTTGCAGAAAAAATGCCGACATCTGGATGTTTTTTAACCGAGAATATTGTGCCGGCATTTTTATTCAATGGGCCTATTTTGCGTCGACCTCGAAAGTTAGTCCTTGATAGGCTGGTTCGACATTGTCGGGCGTATATTTCGCCACCTCGTCGTAATCCAGAGCAATATGCATATGTGTCAAGATAACCCGCTTGGCATTGAGTTTTTTACCCCATTCAACCGCTTGGTCGACGGAAAAATGACTTGGATGAGGGCGATATTGAAGAGCACCGATAATCAACACATCAAGGTTTTCGAGATATTGTGGGGTCTCTTCAGGAAAAGCATTCACATCGGTACAATAGGCGACGTTATCCAGCCGGAAACCGAGCGAGTGGATATCCCCGTGTATTTGTAAAACAGGCATAAGGGTTATCGGCCCGCCCGCACCATCTATCGTGAATTTGTTGTAAGGGGTAATTCTTATACGGTTTAATATTGGAGGATAATTCGACCCTTCCGGCGTTTTGAAACAATAGCCAAATGCTTCGTCCAGTCTTTGGTATGTCTCATCATCGGCATAGATATTCATAAGATGATGTTGGGTTATTGCATAAGTCCTCAGATCATCAATTCCGTGAATATGATCTGCATGAGGATGAGTATAGACGACAGACGTTATTTCATGAACATGATGGTCAACCATCTGCGAACGGAAGTCTGGCCCTGTGTCGACAACAACGGTTGTTCGATCTCCATTTTCCTTGATACGTTCAATCAATATCGATGCGCGATAGCGATAATTTTTAGGATTATCGGGGTTGCATGCCCCCCAATCACCATTAGCACGGGGAACCCCCGGCGAGGAGCCGCAACCAAGTATTGTAAACTTGTAGCGATCTTGCATAAATCTTGTCCTATTTCATCTTGGAGAAAATACGGTAAGCATTTTCCGTGGTGTGCTTGGCTATTTCATTAAACGGGACACCAAGAACATCAGCCAATACTAACGCAGTCTGTTTGACAAAGGAAGGTTCATTTGTCTTGCCCCTGAACGGCACGGGCGCGAGATAAGGTGAATCGGTTTCGACCAACACTCGTTCTATTGGCACGGTTTTGGCAATCTGGCGGACATTTTCAGCATTTTTGAACGTCAATATGCCTGAAAACGAGATATATCCGCCAAGTTCCAGTGCCGTTTGTGCAAGCTCACCTCCGGATGAAAAACTATGAAGGATGAAAGGAAATCTTCCTTTTTTTGTTTCTTCAACCAGAATGTCGCGTGTGTCATTGTCGGCATCGCGTGTATGGATAACAAGTGGCAAAAGGCTTTCGCGGGCGGCAACGATATGTTCGTGAAAATTACGTTTTTGCTCCGCGGGTGTAGCATCGTCATAATGGTAATCGAGCCCCACCTCGCCTATCGCCACAACTTTCGGATTTTTTGCAAATTCCAGAAGTTTTTCAGCTGTCGTGTCATTTTCGTCATGAGAAGAACTTGGATGTGTGCCAACCGAGCAATACACATCCTCGAACCGTTCTGTTATATCCAACAGCTTGTCCATATCCCGAACAAGCGTGGAAATAGTGATCATCCGAGCCACGCCGGCCTTATGAGCACGATCGACGACTTCATTGAGCTCTTTGCTGAAAGTCTCGAAATCCAGATGGCAATGTGTATCGACAAGCATGGTCAATCTTCGTCTTCTGTGGGAACGTAACGTGGAAATACCGGCTCTGGTGCCGGCAATTTCGTTTCCGGAACAATTTTCCGGCTAACTATATCATCAAGCATACGTTCGTTTTGATCAATTGCCAGCAAATCAAGGAGTTTTGAAGCTGATTGCGGAATGAAAGGACAAAGCAAAATGCCAACTTCTCTCAGTACTTCAACTGTTACATAAAGAACCGTCGAGAAGCGTTTGAAATCCGTCTTTTTTAGTGCCCACGGTTCTTCCGTAGCAAAATAACGATTCGCATCCGAAATAACTGCAAAAATGGCACTTAAAGCCAAATGCGGTGCTTGCTTTGCCATTGTTTCACGAGCTGTTTGAAGCGCGTTTTTGCATTTATCCAAAAGCTCGTTATCCTGCTTAAGAAATTTGTCAGGAACCGGCACAAGGCCATCACAGTTTTTCATAATCATCGAAAGTGATCTCTGCGCGAGATTACCAAGATCATTGGCGAGATCAGCGTTTGTCCGATTGACAATAGCATCGTGACTATAACTTCCATCCTGACCGAACGGCACTTCCCGCAGAAAGAAATAGCGCACCTGATCAAGGCCGTAATGTTCAACCATCTTGAACGGATCAATAACATTTCCGACTGATTTCGACATTTTTTCCCCACGGTTCAATAAAAATCCGTGTGCAAAAACACGCTTCGGAAGGGCAATCCCCGCCGACATTAAAAATGCCGGCCAATAGATTGCATGAAAGCGAATAATATCTTTACCGATGATATGGGCATTCGCAGGCCAAAAATCCGACCTTGGCGTATTCTTGTTCGGAAAGCCGGTGGCTGTCAGATAGTTTGTCAGTGCATCCACCCACACATACATGACATGTTTGGGGTTACCCGGTACCGGTATTCCCCAATTGAATGTTGTACGGGATATAGAAAGGTCTTTCAGACCGGATTTCACAAAACTGATAATTTCGTTCCGGCGCTCATTCGGACCAATGAAGTCGGGATTTTTTTCGTAAAATTCCAATAAACGATCTTCATATTTAGACAGACGGAAAAAATAGCTTTCCTCTTCATTCCATTCCACCGGTGAACCGACTTCTTTCTCCCGCCGGACTCCATCTTCCCCTACTTCAGTGTCGCTCTCGTCATAGTAAGCTTCCTGACGCACAGAATACCAGCCCGAATAACGATCAAGATAAATGTCGCCGTTTTCTTCCATCAACTTCCAGATGGCCTGACAGGCACCATAATGGCGCTTTTCGGTTGTGCGAATAAAGTCATCATTCGAGACATTCAATGTCTTGAGCATTTTTTGAAACACGGCACTGTTGCGGTCCGCCAGCTCCAGTGGCGTCAATCCCAGTTTTTCGGCAGTCTGCTGCATTTTTAAACCATGCTCGTCGGTGCCGGAAAGAAAAAACACATCCTTGCCATTGGCTCGTTCAAAACGTGCCATAGCATCTGTTGCAATAGCGTTATAGGCATGACCTATATGGGGATTGCCATTCGGATAAAAAATCGGTGTTGTTATATAAAATTTTTCACGCATCGGATATCCAACTATATCAATATCAGCTTTTCATCTGACATAGCGATAGTTGAGGCACTTGTCACGGAAAAACCAAATAGTCAGACATCTTCCGCAATCAATTTATGAAGTTTATAAAGAACATTAATCACAAATTGTTTTTTATCCAGATTAAATGCTTCTGTTTTTGCGACCTCGTCAGCAATATTCTTCCAAGCATCGGCATAGCGGTTACTTAGCAACGAATTCCCGCCAAGCCCTGCATTCATCGCTTTTGATGAGATAATAGAAAGCAAATTATCGCAAAACTGGTGAAATTGAATGATAGCGTCGCGCCCCGATAAGGCTTGCGCAATTGTCTGAGCTTTAACGACATCAAAGACCGACCCATTCAATATTTCTCGTTGAACGCGGATAATTTCCATTCCGCCATAACATATCAATAGAGCTGCTTTTCTGACACTTCCCTCGGATTCTGCTATGATTGCGTCCAATTCAGATGTCTGTGGTAACTGGTTTACCAGAATATGGTGGAGCGCTTTTTCCATATTATCGTAATCAAGTGGACGAAATTTGACGAGATGACAGCGCGAACGGATTGTCGGTAATAAACGTCCCGACGAATTCGATATAAGAATAAAAAGCGTTTTTTCCGGTGGTTCTTCAAGGGTTTTCAAAACGCCGTTTGCGGCAGCCCTATTCATATCGTCAGCGGTATCGATGATCACGACTCGCCAGCCACCATTATAGGAGGTTTGACCTAAAAACCGGTTGATTTCTCTTATATCGTCAATCGTTATACCGGTATTGAAGCGTTCTGTTTTGTTGTCATATCGCCTTGAAATATGGATAACGGAAGGATGACTGCCTTGAGCAATTTGCCGCCAAATCGGCGAGCTATCATCGGGTGCTATAAAATCTCCGGAAGCCGAGGAAAGAATATTCCATGCCAGATGGTAAGCTAATGTTGCCTTTCCGATACCAAGCGGGCCTTCAAACAACAGGGCGTGATGGAGACGCCCCTCTTTGCGCATATTGCCGAGCGAGCTTATTACGCTGTTGTGGCCAAAAATATGTGTGTTTTGCGAAGGACGGATAACGCCATCAATGTCATCATATTGTCTTGGCGTTTCAAGTTCTGGCATCTTTTTTCCTGTCCAAAAAAAGCAAAGTTATATTTTCTATTTTTTTCGCGATGTCATTAATATCCCGGGTTGCATCGATAACATAACATCTTTGCGGTTCTGCTTCCGCTATTTTGAGGAAGGCTTGCCGACGCGCTTCTTGAACTGCAAGAGCGTCTTTTTCAAAACGGTCCACTTTTACGGCCTTTCCACGCCGCTTATTTGCCCTTTCCATACCCGCTTTTGCCGGTAAATCCAGTATAAAAGTGATATCGGGCATATGCCCATGAATTGCCGATTTCTCGAGTATCTCGAGATATTGATTGATATTCTCGCCATTTGCCCCCTGATAAACTCTGGTCGAATCAATGAACCGGTCACACAAGACAATTTTTCCTTCTTTTAATGCCGGTTCGATGACTTCGTTCACATGATCAATGCGTGCGGCGGCAAAAAGTGTGGCCTCAAAAAGCTTACCGGCTTTTAAAGCGCTTCCCGAAAGAAGGACATGCCTTATTGCCTCGCCACCCTCAGTGCCACCGGGTTCGCGGGTAACAACCACGTCATAACCTTTTTGTTTAAGGAATTGTCCTAATAGATTGATTTGAGTAGACTTTCCAGCACCCTCCCCACCCTCGAATGTAAAAAAATAGCCACTCACTTTGAAATCCTGAATATTATTTATGACAGATCAAATATATTTTCTTAGCCAACCGATTGTCAGTTCATATAAGGCATCTTTGGCTTTTCCGACAAGTCCTGTCTCATGAACTTCATCAGCAGTAAAAACCGGCTTTTCCAGAAGAACGGTTTTATTCGCCAATATTTGTAATTTACCGACTTCAACATTAGGCGATATAGGCGCGTCCAGTGGTCCATGATAAACGATCCTGGCCGATATGACCGGTTTTTTTTCGACATTCATCAAAATGTCGACAGGTTCCTTGACAGAAAGCGGGACAACCGGCTTCACGCCACCAAAAACACGTGCGTAACCAACAATTACATCTTTCGGAAAAACCTGTTTGAATTCGAATGCATTCATTCCCCAGTTCAATAATTTCGCGGCTTCGGTCGGCCGATCTTTTTCTTTTTTAATACCGTTTAAAACCAGAAAAAGTTGTCTGTTATTATTCTCGATAACTGAAGATGTAGAAAATCCTGAATTGTCGCTATAGGCATTTGCAAAGCCTTGAGCACCAATATCCAAAGCAAAAAGCGGATTTTTATTACGTTGGGTAATTCTGCTCCAGGTTATTTCCGGCTCGGAATAAATTTTGAAATATTTCGGATAATGCGTCGCGATATATCGTGATAATCTTACAATATCGCTGGCGGTGGTATATTGGCCATTTTGCGGTAATCCGGTTGCATTTACAAAATGGCTCGAGTTCAGCCCCAATTCTTTGGCTCGTTCATTCATAAGATCAGCAAATTTTTCTTCACTGCCGGAAATACCTTCCGCCAAAGCAATTGCCGCATCATTGCCGTTTACGATAATCATGCCGCGCAGCAAATCAAGAACGCTTATATCACTATTAACCGGAGCAAACATTGTATTTGTCCGCGATGGTGCACCTCCGGTCCTCCATGCGTTAATGCTGATGTGAAAAAGCTGGTCTTCACGCAATGCGCCACTATCGAGCAGATGAAAAACCACTTCCGCAGTCATCAGTTTGGCAAGAGATGCAGGTTCAAATTTCGTGTGAGGGCTTTTCTGATAAAGTATCGACCCTGTCTCACCGTCGATCATGATCGCTTGTGTGGCTGAAACTTCAAAATTTTGACCGAAAGATTTCGACGTTACAAAAGCGAAAAAAATGGACAATAAGATTTTGATAAGGGTTGAGCGCATCATTGATCTCCGTGATTTGTTTTCAGCACAAACCCGCGGTTCACTCAAGTGCTTAACGGAGACTACCAAAACTGAAAGCTTCACTCACACCTGTTGCCCAAGCCAGTTCAAGACTATCATCCGGTGTTCCAACGGCTGCTTTTCCACGTCTTGCAGCCGACTTTACCTGTACTTTCGCAAAATCTTTTCCAACAGTTGTTTTTGCGCTCTCTTTCATGTTGTTTTTGTCGGCCGGTTTTCCGGCTTTATTTGCAGAAGAGTCCTTCGAAACAGGAACAGATTTTAAATTGTCATTGTGATTGAGAACGGTATTGAAAACGTCATCTTTAGAGTTCTTGATCGCCTGATCAGCAAAGGCCACCAATTGGGAGTTTTCCGGCTTGAAAGCAGGAAGAGGTCCAACGTCCGGTAAATCCGGATAAGTCGTTCCAATTGTCGTCTGCTCATTAAATTGTGGAACAGCATCTATGTTGGAATTTTCCGATGCATTCTGTGTTGTCGGCAAATTAAAGTTTACCCCGGCCATAGCGAGCAATGTCTCAGGAGTTATGTTGCCTGGCTTGTAAGATGCCATAAGGAACTCGTTATCATTTCCCTCAATTGGAGCGCGCCCGACATATTCCACTTTTACGTCAGCCAAACCGTCATCTTTATAATCGAGCATTGTTGCTGCTTGTTTAGAGAGGTCAATAACCCGGTCAGCGGCAAAAGGTCCCCTATCATTGACGCGAACAATTATGGAAGCGCCATTTTCCAGATTTGTTACGCGTGCATAACTCGGGAGAGGCATTGTCGGATGGGCCGCAGTCAAATTATGCATATCATAAATCTCGCCATTCGCCGTCAAACGACCGTTGAAAGCTGCTCCATACCATGACGCACGACCTACTTTTTTATATGCCCGTTCGGATGTTGAAAGATAAGCAATGGGCCTTGCGGTCTTGCCTTCTTTATAGAAGCTATTTTCGGCCTGTACTGCTTTTCTCAAATGCGGTGTTGCCGGTTTTGCAGCAGGTATTACTGTATAAGCTTTGACTTGGCTGCTTTCGGGTTTGACAGGCGTTGTGCCTGCTACTTCTTTTGCATGATTGGCACACGCTGAAAGCATTATTGCGACGATTGAAACAAAAAAACCATGAGCAAAAACGTTGCTTTTGTTCTTTGTATTCTTTTCAACTTCTAACAGCATCAACTAACCCGTCTGATTTAACCATCAATAAGAGAAGGTGACGTGAGGCGGTCATTAACCTTGACATATTTACCCACGTTCCCGAGCCTTATCGTGTTGGATAAGATTTCATGCCGTTTCGATTAACACATCTTTAATAATTCTTTAAGAAGTGTATACGCGCGTGAGCCGACTTTCTTAAAATATCGTTAACAAACGCGCTTTTCCAATCCGGTCGTCCTTCTTAATTTTGCAATACCGACCAATGTGAAAACGAGGCTGACGGACAAGCGGATAGCGCGTAAAAACAAGAATTTGGAAACCTATCCAGACCGGGTGGATTTAAAGAACTAATTTTGTTAACCGGAAAAGAATGTAAATCAGACCAGTTTTATAAAAACAAACTTTTTGATGAACTGGTGAGCGCGCAGGGATTCGAACCCTGGACCTACTGATTAAAAGTCAGTTGCTCTACCGGCTGAGCTACGCGCTCTTTCACTAAGGTGATTACCTGATGAAAGTGGGCGGAACATACGGGCGAGATCGCGTCAGGTCAACACCTTTTAGCAAAAAATTTTCAACTCGTTTAAAAATTCTTGCTTTTCCCGACGTAAGTACGCCAGCTAAATACATATTTTTGCTGATCCCTCAAACGCCAAAAAGCGCGATCTTGTTTGACTTTTTACGGTACTGCCGAACGTTGATTGCCAATAATTGTCTATTGTAACGGAACAAAAAGCCGGTTTAACCGGTTTCCGGTTTATCGTTTCGGTGAATTAAAACCCATATCGTAAATTCGCTGTCGCGATGCAGATTCTAACCGTCAATCGTTCATCGCTTTGTTCAATGTCTATTCTTGCGAATCGCAAACATCTGATTGCGGTGACTTTATGGTTGCGAGCCGATCTGACACAGATTCTAATCGGCAAATGATATAACTGATGGCTAACTGCTTGATATGGACGGTAAAAAAGGATTACAAGGCACAATCAAAATTTTTGGAAATTTAGGAGCTTGGTATGTCGCTTCCGGATAAAGCTTTTCCCGTAAGCTGGGATCAATTTCATCGTGATGCACGCGCCTTGGCGTGGCGCATTGCTGACCAGAAAAAGGAATGGCGTTCTATGGTTGCCATCACCCGCGGCGGTTTGGTTCCCGCTGCTATTATCTGTCGTGAACTTGGGATTCGCCTTATAGAAACTGTATGTATTGCATCTTATCACGATTACCGACACCAATCGGAAATGGAGATACTTAAGGGAATTAGCGACAACGTCAAAGTCGATGATGGAGAAGGAGTTCTCGTTGTCGACGATTTGACTGACACGGGTAAAACAGCAAAAATCGTCCGTGACATGATTCCGAAGGCCCATTTCGCAACAGTTTATGCAAAACCGAAAGGCCGCGCACTCGTTGACACTTTTGTGACCGAAGTCAGTCAGGATACATGGATCTATTTCCCGTGGGACATGGGATACGCGTTCCAAAAACCGATAGCCGATTCACATGCAGGTTAATGGCAATCTAAAAAAAGATTCATCCTATCTCTTTCTAATCCGATTTGTATTACAAATCACCTTGATGGATTGACCCGACATAGGCTCCAGAAAAACGAATTCTGGAGCTTAATTTATTTGTACCTTACAAAAAACTGCTGCAGACAGAGAAGAATAGACATGCAGATCGATTTTAAAACCTGTTTTCTTAACAAGTTAGGCTTTTTAGAAAACCGTTAGCGGGTTTTCAATTGGAAGCAAAATCGGCTCAACAAAATCGAGCACATGCCCGCCCCCAAATACTTTTTCACTTTTTCGTTGCCACTCCACATTTCCTCGCCAATTGAGCTTTTTATTTAATTCAACAATTGGTCGGCGGAGCTCGATGCCCGAACCTTCAAACTGAAAACACTCGATTATTCGACACCCTTTGAGGCTTTGAGGCTTTGAGGCTTTGAGGCTTTGAGGCTTTGAGGCTTTGAGGCTTTGAGGCTTTGAGGCTTTGAGGCTTTGAGGCAAACTCGAATTGGTTATCTATTAGTTAAATAATCTATTTTTTCAGGCAAAATAAAAGGCCGCAAGCGGCCTTTCATTATTTCAATAATGAGTGAAGCATCAATTGCCGGACTTGGCTTTTTCCTGTTCGGCGCGCATTTTGTCTTCAAACTGTTTTTCCTTGGCTTGAACGGCTTTCTGGAGCTTCATCTGTTCTGCTTCAAAATCTTTTTCCTGCATACCCGGACCGGTATAGGCAGCGCTGAAACCGTCTAGCGAAATTTCAATCGGGTTAGGAGTGCCGCGGAAATTGATGGTTGTTACCACCAATTTCTGACCGGTCTTCATAGCATTGATGAGCTTGTCATCAAATGTATCATTAGCAATACAGCTCGGGCCGTTGCAGATAACATAAGGTATCTTCTTCACAGGGCCATCACCGACCTGAATGTGGACGCCTTCAGGAATAAAACGGCCTGTCGGTACCTGAATACCGATACGCTTTTCGTTCTGCTTTCCTTTGACCTCAACCAAATTTACAGCCGTCAGCGGTTGTCCGGTGTTGGAAACAACGGTATTCATTGTGTTACAAACATCAACATCCTGTTGCTTGCTGCAAACCTTATACCACCCCTGAGGCATGCCCTGAGCATTGGCGATGCTATGTGACGCAACGAGTAGAGCAGCAGCGCCAGCCAATGCGGAAATAGCAGCGTAGGTTCTTTTATGGGACATGATCAGGCAAATCCTTTCAATGCGCAAATAAATAATCCCGAAAGGTAAATATCAACCTCTTTAATAACAGCTCTACGCAGAATTAGGGCAACAGGATGACGTTTCCTTCCTTTACAGCCGCATTTACACAAGATTAATCAAAAAATCCAGCGTTAGAAGCGAACAAATTATAAATTGCACCGATCTTTGTGTTTTTCCAATCACACTCCATTTAATGAACCACGGTTAAAAATGGTATTTTTTCTTGTAATTGATTATAAATCACACCCAAATAGTCGCTGACAGGTTAAAACTGGGCGAATCGGAATTATTCGGCTCCCAAGGGTTTCACATGAACATTGTCTATAAACTCGGTCTGTTCTTTATGATTCTCTGTTTGAGTTTCGGGCAAAATTGTCAGGCAAACGAAAACGGAATAGCAATGCACGGAACGCCCGCTTTACGTGCCGGTTTCGATCACTTTCCCTATGCCAATCCCGATGCTCCCAAAGGTGGCAAGATCACATACGGAGTGGTCGGTACATTTGACGGACTCAATCCTTTTGTTATTCGCAGTTTCCGGACAACTGCACGCGGTTTGTTTGCCGACGAGCAATTTGGCGGTCTCGTTTACGAAAGTTTGATGGTTCGTACGCGTGATGAACCATTTACGCTTTACGGTTTAATTGCTGATAACGTTATTTTGAATGACGATCGTACCGAAATCACATTTCATCTCAATCCCAAGGCCAGATTTTCTGACGGTACTGCAATTACGGCAGACGATGTCTTATTTACAGTCGATCTCTTAAAAAATAAGGGACGACCACCTTTCGACCGCTATATGAAGCGCATCGAACATATTGAAAAGCTCGACGAGCAGACAGTAAAAATGGAATTTCCACATTCGAAAGATCGTGAATTTCCTTTTATTTTGGCAAGCAGCATGCCTGTTCTTCCAAAACATGCAATCGACGTAGAAAATTTCGAAAAAAATGGTCTTACCCCAATTCCGGGAAGCGGCCCCTATATCATCTCCCATATTGATGCAGGCGAGCGCATAATTTACGAACGTGACCCCAATTATTGGGGAAAAGATTTGCCAGTAAACCGCGGTTTGAACAACTTTGATACGGTTCAGATCGAATATTTCCGTAATGACAATACCCGTTTCGAGGCTTTCAAAAAGGGGATTTTGGACGTTTTTCTTGAAGAACCGGCCAATCCGAACCGCTGGCGGTTGTCCTACAATTTTCCGGCTGTGCATCATGGCGACGTTATCAAAGAAAGTTTTAAAAAAGGAACACCGGCCGATATGATTGGCTTCGTGTTCAATACCAGAAAGCCTATTTTTAAAGATCGTAAAGTAAGGCAGGCACTTTCGCTTGTGTTTGACTTTGAATGGGTCAACCATAATCTCTTTAACGATGTCTATAGCCGCACGGAAGGTTTCTGGTGTGGGTCGACACTTTCTGCCGTGGGACGGCCGGCGTCAGACAAAGAAAAACAACTTTTAAGCCCCTACCCCGATGCTGTTTTACCCGAGGTCATGGACGGAACATGGCATAATATAAAAACCGACGGTTCCGGCATTGATCGGGCCTCTGCCGAAAAAGCTTGGCAGTTACTGAAAGAAGCCGGTTATAAACTGCAAAATCGGCAAGCAATTGGCCCGGACGGTCAACCGCTTCACTTTGAAATTATGACCCAGTCGTTGGAAGAAGAAAAAATCGCACTTGCCTATCAGCGTTCGCTTGAGAGAATTGGTGTCGGGGTAGACGTGCGAACGGTTGATGACACACAATATCAAAACCGGTTAACCTCTTTTGACTACGACGTGATTGTCGGAAAATTAAAAGCGTCGCTCTCGCCCGGTAATGAGCAGCTTAATCGTTGGGGTTCTTCTTCGCGCGACCTTGAAGGTAGTTTCAATTTTTCCGGAACATCCGATCCGGCAATTGACGCCATGATTTCAGCTTTGCTCGATGCCCGCTCGAATGAAGATTTTACAGCAGCCGTCAGAGCTCTTGATCGTGTACTCATCTCGGGGAGTTACTATCTTCCGCTTTATCATTTACCTGACCAATGGGTTGCACATTGGTCACGTATAGAATATCCGGCCTATACCCCGCTTTATGGATATCGCTTGCCGGCCTGGTGGCACCGCTAAAGGAAAAATACCGTGAGTTCTCCTGTAATTTATATCAATATGATTTCGGATCTTGTTTGCCCTTGGTGTTTCATTGGGCGCAAGAGACTTTTCAAAGCAATAGCAGCACTACCGGAAATCACGATAAAACTTTCATGGACGCCGTTCCAACTTTATCCAAATATGAAGCCAGAAGGCATTCCCTATCCAATTCATATGAAGAAAGTCCTAGGCAACCAGAACGCAATTGACGAAACCGAACGGACATTACTCGACCTTGGCAAACAGGAAGATATCGAATTCGATTTTGCTGCTATCAAAACCGAGCCTAATTCTCTTGATGCCCACCGTGTGGTTTATTGGGCTTCTCAGGATAAAGCAGGTATGCAGGACAAACTGATTGCCGAACTTTTTTCCCGTTTTTTTGAACAAGGCCAGAATATTGGTGATCATGCCGTATTAGTTGACGCAGCTAAAAGCGCGGGAATGCGTTTCGACGTTGTCGAAAAATTGCTTGAAACCGACATTGATAAAGACACCATCAAACAAGACAGCGCCCATTCCTATTATATCGGTGTACGTGGCGTGCCATCATTTATTATCGACAAAAAATATGTGGTTATGGGTGCGCAACCAACCGAGGTTTTAATCGACACCATTGAACAAATTGCCGACGGCTATGAACCAGGAGCAAGTGAAGATCGATAAAATCGGGTTCGGTTGTAATCCTACAAGTCGTTTTAATTAAATAAAATTCAAAAACATTTTAATGCGGGATCAACAGCACCGGTAAATCACGGTTGAAACCGCTTACGAATGAAGACGCAAAGTCTATTTCTTTGCGCCTTCTTTTGAAAGTTTTACGAGTTGGGTCATGACGGTTGCAGCGCCGTTCAACCGCTGATCGGCATTCGGCCAATCACGAATAAAGACAACGCTTTGGTCAGGACGTATTTTGGCCATGCTTCCTTGCTCGCCAATCCATTTGATGAGTCCGACACCATTGGCAAAGTTGTTTTCTCTGAACTGGATAACAACGCCTTTCGGACCGGCATCCAGTTTTTCAACATTGGCTTGTCGACATAGAGCCTTGATATAAACGACTTTGAGCAAGTGCTGTACAGGAACGGGCAAGGGGCCGAACCTGTCAATCAGTTCGGCACCAAAAGCATCAATATCACCCAAATCTTCGATTTCTGCGAGCCGGCGATAAAGCGAAAGGCGCAATGGAAGGTCGGGAACATAATTATCCGGTATCATAACCGCCGTCCCTACCGAGATCTGCGGTGACCATTGGCTTTCACTCACAGCCGTACCGTCTTTCAATTCGGCAACCGCTTCTTCCAACATTTGTTGATAAAGTTCGAAACCGACTTCTTTGATATGCCCTGATTGTTCTTCACCAAGAAGGTTGCCAGCACCCCTTATATCCATGTCGTGACTTGCAAGCTGGAAACCGGCTCCAAGACTATCAAGAGATTGCAAGACTTTCAGCCGCCGATCGGCACCCAGTGTCAAAACTTTCTGGTTGGGAAGCGTGAACAAAGCATAGGCTCTCTGCTTTGAACGCCCTACCCGCCCACGTAATTGATAGAGAGCGGCAAGACCGAACATATCGGCACGATGGACGATCAATGTATTGGCCGAAGGAATATCAAGACCGGATTCAACGATACTGGTTGAAAGTAATACGTCATATTGCCCGTCATAAAAGGCATTCATAATATCATCAAGCTGGCCTGCAGGCATTTGACCATGAGCTGCTGTAACTTTCAGTTCGGGAACATGATTGCCGAGAAACTCCTGAACATCTTTCAAATCCGATATTCGCGGGCAAACATAGAAGCTCTGGCCCCCGCGATAATGTTCACGCATCAACGTTTCGCGCACAATCAGTGGATCAAACGGCGAAACAAAGGTTCTTACCGCCATACGATCAACCGGTGGCGTTGTAATAAGGGATAATTCCCTGACACCCGTCAAAGCCAATTGCAAGGTCCGTGGAATCGGGGTTGCCGAGAGGGTAAGCACATGAATATCGGTTTTCAGCTCTTTCAGACGTTCTTTCTGTTTAACGCCAAAGTTCTGTTCCTCGTCGACAACCAACAAGCCAAGTCGTGAAAACTGCATTGTCGACCCAAGCAGTGCGTGCGTACCAATAACGATATCGATTGTACCTTCACGCACACCATTTTTAACGGCTGCAAGTTCTTTGGCTCCGACAAGCCGCGATGCTTGTCCGATTTTTACCGGCAACCCCTGAAAGCGGGCTTGAAATGTTTTATAATGCTGGCGTGCCAACAGCGTTGTCGGTACCACAACGGCAACCTGATAACCATTTAATGCAGCAACAAATGCGGCTCTGATTGCAACTTCTGTCTTGCCGAATCCGACATCACCACAAATCAGCCGATCCATCGGTTTTCCCGCCGCAAGATCGCCAAGAACCGCGTCAATAGCGCGCAATTGGTCATCCGTTTCATCATAAGGGAAACGGGCAACAAATTCATCGTAGCTACCAGTCGGAGGTACAAGAACGGGGGCATTACGCATCTCGCGCTCGGCCGCAATGTGAATAAGATGGCCGGCGATTTCAAGCAAACGTTTTTTAAGTTTTGCTTTTCTGGCCTGCCATGCAACGCCGCCAAGTTTATCAAGAACAACATTTGTTCCCTCACCGCCGTAGCGTGAAAGAAGTTCGATATTTTCGACGGGAAGAAAAAGCCGGTCTTCATCGGCATAGTGAATTTCCAGACAATCTCGAGGAACTCCGGCTGCTGTAATCGTCTTCAAGCCGATAAAACGACCAATACCGTGATCAACGTGAACAACAATATCACCGCTGTTCAATGTGGTCATATCCGAAATGAAATCGGCATTGCGTTTACGCCGACGGGCAGAGCGCACGAGCCGGTCACCCAATATATCCTGTTCGGCAACAACAACCAGATCGTCGGCAACAAATCCGTGCTCCACAGTTACTACTGCTGCAGTGATATGATCGCGTGGTGTGACTTTTACGGAATGAAGAGATGTAACCTTCTCTATTCCTTTAAGACCATGTTCATCAAGCACCTGTAACAGGCGCTCCAACGATCCTTCACTCCAGCCGGTAAGGAGCACCTTGTGACCCTTCGAGCGGAGTTCCGCAACATGATCGACAACGCTTTCAAATAAATTCTTGTTTTCGGAGGTGCGTTCTTCAACAAAATCCCGCCCGATCGTAACATTGCTATGAAGGACCAGATGACCTGACGATTCCGGTTTGTTAAACGGCGTAAGGTCAATCCGGTGTCGCACTTTTTCAGATAATGACGCAATATCTTCAGGCGTCAGATAGAGCTCTGCCGGTTTTACCGGATTATAAGGTGTCGAAGAGTCTTTAGGGTCATGTTGTTCCAAGCGGGCCTGATAATAATCTTCAATAAGCTTATTACGTTCGACCATTGCCTCTTCGGCAAGATGATCAAACACCACCGGAATATCACCAATATAATCGAAAATCGTATCAAGATGATCGTAAAAAAGCGGTAGCCAATGTTCCATTCCGGAAAAACGTCGGCCTTCCGAAATCGCTTCATAAAGTGCGTCATTCGGACTGGCTGCACCGAAAGATCTAATATAATTTGTGCGGAATTTGCTAATCAATTCAGGCGTTAAAGTGATCTCGCTCATCGGCTCCAGCGAGAATTCTTTGAGCGTTTTCGTTGTTCTTTGGCTTGCCGGATCAAACGCACGTACTGTTTCAAGCGTATCACCAAAAAAATCCAGTCTTACTGGCGCATCACTTCCCGGTGCAAACAAATCGACAATTCCGCCTCTCACAGCAAAGTCGCCAATTTCACGCACGCTCGACACCCGTTCGAAACCATTATGCTCAAGGTGATGAACAAGTTTGTCCATGTCGAGGCTTTGGCCTGGTTTCGCCGTAATCGATTGGCCTTCAACCATGGAACGCGGAGGCAGCTTCTGCATAATTGCATTGGCAGTAGTCAGGATAATTGCCGGATGAGGGTTTCTTAACAGAGCAGAAATATTTGTAAGCGCTGACATCCGCTTTGCCGAAATTGCAGGATTTGGCGAAACACGGTCATAGGGAAGACAATCCCATGAAGGCAGCTGAACAACCGGCATTTGCGGCTCGATAAAACTTAAAGCATGCGTCAAATCATCAAGTTTCTGCCCTTCACGTGCGATATACAGAATTGGCCCCTTACCGCCGATTTCAGCCGCAATTTTATATATCGCAAATGGTTCGTATCCGGAGACGACACCATCAAAACTCAGATATTGTGGTAAATTTTCAGTAGCGAAGTTTTTTTTGAATATCGACATAACTTAAGCGTTAAAATCCATGCGCGTGCGGTAATCCAGAATATCGCGGAAAAGCGGCGAATCCACATCATAAGGTACAGGCACTTCACCTGTTACCCAGGTCAATAAATCCCTGTCTTCAAAGGACATGATATATTCAAGCTCATCCATGGCTTTTTCATCAAGTTTCATAATATGGGCATCGACATATTGTCCAAAGACCAGATCCATTTCACGGATTCCGCGATGCCATGCTCGAAACACAAGCCGGCGTTGTCTTGCATTCAGCTTACTGTTATCGACTTTCGAGCCTGTCATCACATCCTCCGGTTCAACACAATATGGGCATTTGTTCTATATTACGCTTGCGATCAGCTTTCAATAATTCGTTGTTTGACAATAGTCGAAATATGTAAACATGTATATGAAGACGTCATTTCAAAAGACGTTGAATATCAATTGAGTCTTTGAACGATGGATAAAAACCACTGGCGTCTTTTCAAACAGGGTGTCGTTGCCTGCATTCCGACCTTGCTCGGATATTGGGCAATCGGTTTTGCTTGCGGCGCTATTGGTGCGGTATCCGGCTTTACGATATTGCAGATTTTCTGTTTAAGTACATTTGTCTATGCGGGTTCCGCGCAATTTCTGTTTTATTCAATGGCGTCCACAGGTGCCGGATTGGTGCAAATCGCATTAGGTGTATTATTCATCAATATGCGTTATCTTTTAATCAACACCTATATGGCGCAATATTTTTCTCACGCCAATCGGCTTGAAAAGCTAGTTGGCGGTTTTTTGATGACCGACGAAACCTTTGGCGTTGCGTCACAATACGCACGTACTCACGGTAATGTTCTCCCGTTTTCATGGTTATTGGGACTTAATATCACAGCATGGCTAAGCTGGATTGTTGCAACAGTTGTCGGAACTATATTTGCGGCATCCCTACCCGATTGGTTAAAAGACAGCCTGAGTTTCAGTCTTGTCGGTATGTTTATCGGTCTTCTATTGCTTGGATGGTATGCAAGCCAGACCAAAAAAATCGATATTGTTGTGATTATTGTTGCAATGGCAATTGTTACCTTTTCACACGGCATAATTGCGGCAAATCCATCGTCAATTATCGCTACCCTCATTGCGGCAACCATTGGCATGTTTATGCTTCTCAAGTCGGGGAGTAACAAAATATAATGATGGAAAATATCGGATTGGGAATTGCGGTAGCAACTGCGGTAACCGCGATCATCAAAATTGTGCCGATCATGGCTTTGGCTCACAGGCCGTTTCCCAGACTCTTTCGTTATTGGCTGAATTTTGTTCCGGCGGCTGTGCTATCTGCTATTATCGTTGCTGAAATTCTTGAAAAACCGGAAACGACCAGTTTCGGTATTTCGGTCGCTCTTTTGAGCACAATTATTTCGCTCATTGCAGGTATGCTAACACGAAGCCTTTTTGTGACAGTCGTCGTCAGTATATTAGCTTATCTCGTATTCCAAAATATTTAGCAGGATTTCTTTTTCACAAAAAATATATGGATATCCGTGATTTACGAAGATAACTTCAAGGAAGTTCGATAATCTTGCCGCCCTTAAGGGTTATGCGCCTGTCCATTTGTTTTGCAAGTGACAGATTGTGCGTCGCAATAAGAGCAGCGAGCCCCGATTGACGAACCAAAGCAGCCAGTGCTTGAAAAACATATGCCGAGGTAACAGGATCGAGGTTTCCTGTCGGTTCATCTGCCAAGAGAACTGACGGTGCATTGGCAACTGCTCGGGCAATAGCCACACGTTGCTGCTCGCCACCGGAAAGCTCCGATGGCCGGTGTTTGGCACGATGCCCCACGCGCAGGTAGGTCAATAATTTCAATCCCCGGTCAGCCGCTTCGGAACGCTTAAGTCCGGCGATCATCTGCGGTATCATCACATTTTCCAAAGCTGTAAATTCCGGCAACAAGTGATGGAACTGATAAACAAAACCGATGTCGTTACGACGTATTGCAGTACGATCGTTATCGGACAAATTGGAACAGGAATGCCCACGTAAAACGACATCCCCGCCATTAGGCCGTTCAAGAAGTCCGGCAATATGCAACAAAGTGGATTTACCGGCACCGGACGGTGCAACCAATGCAACAGTCTGCCCCTGCTCGAGTGAAAAATTGGCTTTATCCAGAATGACAAGGGGTTTGTCATTATCCAGATAACGTCTATCAATATTCACGAGTTGTAATAACGAGGCCATTATTCATACCTCAACGCTTGCACCGGATCCAGTTTGGCAGCGCGCCAGGCCGGTATCAATGTCGCAAGGAAAGAGAGGAAAAGTGCCATAAATACAACAATCAACGTCTGCCCCCATTCCAGACGAGCCGGCAATTTGGTAAGAAAGTAAAGTTGGGGATTGAAGACATCGACATTAAATAGCCATGAAATAAAATCCTGAATATGTCCTATATTCTCGCATGTCAGAACACCTAACAAAAGCCCGAGAACCGTACCGATCACACCGATTACCATACCGGTCATAATGAATATACGCATAACTGCACTTTGTTTGGCACCCATAGTACGCAAAATGGCAATATCATGCCCCTTATCCTTGACCAACATGATCAATCCGGAAATGATATTCAGAGCTGCTACCAACACAATAAGCGACAATATGAAAAACATGACGTTGCGTTCAACTTGTAACGCAGAAAAAAACGCCTGATTTCTTGAACGCCAATCAATAGAATAAACTTGCCGCCCGACAGCTTTTTCGATTTCCGGACTTATTTTGTCAACTGCATCGGGATCGTTCAAAAATATCTCGAGTGATTGGACTTTATTGCCTAAATTGAAAAAAGCCTGAGCTTCTTTTAAAGGCATAAAGACGAAAATCGTGTCATATTCCGACATTCCCACGGTGAAGATAGCAGCGACTTTGTAAGCTTTGACACGCGGGGTTACGCCAAAAGGTGTCACATCCCCATCGGGAGTAACAATGCGGATATCGCTTCCCACAGAAAGACCCAATTTTTCAGCCATGCCGCTTCCAATCGCAACGCCGTCCTGCTTGTCAAAGTCGTCAAGACTACCGGATTTGATATTTTTTGTAACGGTCGTGAGTTTATCCAGATCTTGCTTACGAAGTCCACGAACCAGTGCTCCGGTCCCGCCTGCGGCTTCTCCTTGTGCCATAGCTTGCCCTTCAATTACAGGAAGCGCAAATTTGACACCGTCGACACCTTCAATACGTGGAATGAGCGTATTGTAATCGGTAAAATCGCTATCAATTGCTTGAATTACGAGATGGCCGTTCATACCCAAAATGCGATCGAGCAATTCAGTTCTGAAACCGTTCATAACGGCCATCACTACGATTAATGCAAAAACACCAAGCATAATGCCAATCAGCGATATGATTGATATCACCGATGTAAACATCTGTTTCCGGTTAGGAAGCATATAACGAAATGCGATCATCCATTCATAGGACGAAAATCTTAACCGGCTTACACCCTTGGCTCTCGTACTCATCAGGCCTCCGTCAGACGCCTTAAAGCCGCATCGAATGGAAGTATTTCTTTATGACCGGTTTTACGATCTTTTATTTCGACTTCGTTTTGAGCGGCGTTTTTGGGACCAATGATAATTTGTGTCGGAAGTCCGATAAGATCCATTGTCGCAAATTTCGAACCCGCACGTTCTTGTGTATCGTCAAGCAGTGGATCAAAACCGGCATTAATGAGTGATTGATACAATTTTTCACTCAAATCATCACACTTCTGATCGCCGGGCTTCATATTTATGATGCCAAAATCGAATGGCGACATTGCACGTGGCCAAATGATACCGTTTTCATCATGAGAAGCTTCGATAGCTGCGGCTACCAACCGTGATGGACCAATGCCATAAGATCCCATCGACACCGGATGTTCCTGCCCGTCAGGGCCCATAACTGTAGCATGCATCGGCAGCGAATATTTTGTACCGAAATGGAAGATATGACCAACTTCAATTCCCCTTGCCGCTATTTGATCGGATTGTGGAACTTTCGCCCAAAGCTTTTCATCATACATTTCGTCGGTTGCGGCATAGGGTGTGGTCCATTGTTTGACAATGTCAGCCATAGCGGCATCGTCAGAAAAATCGACATCAGCCGGAGGAATGGTCATGTCCAGAAAATGCTTATCGCAATAAACGGCACTTTCGCCGGTATCGGCCAGAATGATAAACTCGTGGCTTAAATTACCACCAATCGGCCCTGTATCAGCGCGCATAGGAATTGCTCTAAGCCCTGTGCGGGCGAAGGTGCGTAAATAGGAAACAAACACACGATTATAAGCGGCTTTTGCGCCTTCATAATCAATGTCGAAAGAATAGCCGTCTTTCATCAAAAATTCACGTGATCGCATAACGCCAAAACGTGGCCTTATCTCGTCACGGAATTTCCATTGAATATGATAAAGATTTAAGGGAAGATTTTTGTATGACTTTACATGAGCCCTGAAAATATCCGTAATCACTTCCTCATTGGTCGGACCATAAAGAAGCTCACGTTCCTGACGGTCCTTGATGCGCAACATTTCCAGCCCGTAAGCGTCATAACGCCCGCTTTCACGCCATAAATCGGCCGATTGTATGGTTGGCATCCAAATTTCAAGGGCGCCCGCGCGGTTTTGCTCCTCACGAATAATGGCACAAACTTTGTCAAGAACCTTTTTGCCAAGCGGTAGCCAGGCATATATTCCCGCAGCCTGTTGGCGGATCATACCGGCACGCAACATAAGACGGTGAGAAGCAATTTCAGCTTCTTTCGGGTTTTCCTTCAATATAGGCAAAAAATAACGAGATAGACGCATCGACCATTAAAATCCAACTAAAGCTCTTCGAATCGGAGCAGAATTATCAATATTTATTAACCATAGCGGCTAAACTAACGCTTGAAAATAGAAACAATCCACGATCAAAAAGTTTTCGCAAGAAATATGTTTTCTGTTTTCTCTGGCGCCAATTGAAGCGACCTTTCAATATCGCACATATTTTATTCAAGTGTCATAAAACGGTTGCACAATTCAAATCATTGACGAAAACAATCAATGACCGTCAAAAGTTGACTTCAATTATTACGAATTCAGTTTACTTCGAATGATGTATAAACACGGTACAAACCGGCTTTTTACCCCATTTTTCATTAATTGTAGCTCTGATTGAACGACGGACAGCCTCATGAATGACTTCGTCGTCTTTACGTCTTGCACGCGGGATACTGTCAATCGTCGTTTCAATCGTATTCGAAATAATATCGTCAAAAAGCTCACCCTCATTGTCTGTCTCGGGTAAACCGAAAGTAACGACTTCGGGCATTTCCACCAGATTATAATGTTTGTCGAGAAGAAATGACACAGCTACATGCCCTACATAGCTTAATTTGCGGCGTTCGCTAATGCCCATCTCATCTTCATTGCCAATGAGATTTCCGTCTTTATAAATTTGCCCGACAGGAACTTCGTCGATGATTTCGGCCGGTTCGGGAGCAAGTTTAAGCATGTCACCATTGCGGATTTCTGCCACCGTTTTAATTCCTGCCTGCCGTCCTAAAACGGTTTGTGCAGCCAAATGAAGCGCTTCGCCATGAACCGGAACCAATATTTTTGGCCTAACCCATTCATACATTTTTTTAAGGTCACTGCGCCGCGGATGACCTGAAACATGAACAAGTGCGTCGTGATCGGTAATAATTTTCACACCCATATCGATCAAGCGATTTTGTGTATCAATAATCGACCGTTCATTACCCGGTATGCTCCGCGATGAATAGATGACAGTATCACCGGCTGTCAGAGCCAGTGAACGCATTTCATCACGTGACAATTTGGCTAGAGCTGCTCTTTGTTCGCCCTGACTTCCGGTCAAAACCATGACAATTTTATCACGTGGAATATAGGGATAATCTTCTTCATTCAGAAATGGATCTATACCTTCAAGATATCCTAGTTCTTCCGCTACAGTAACACTGCGTTTTATCGACCGGCCAACCAATAGCACTTGTCTTCCGGCTTCTTTTGCTGCACGAGCTATCGAAATAATTCTTCCAACATTCGAGGAAAAGGTTGTAATTGCAACACGCCCCCTCTCGTTCGCGATTATTTCTGTCAGACTTTTTAAAACGTCATGCTCCGTGGGCGAAACCCCTTCCCGCATAGAATTGGTCGAGTCACAGACAAGAGCAAGTACACCCTCATCACCCAATTCGCTAAACCGCTTCTCGTCAGTCGGTGCGCCTAAAGATGGTTCATTGTCTATTTTCCAATCACCAGTGTGAATGACAGTGCCAAGTGAGGTTTTGATTGCCAACGAAACCGGTTCAGGAATGGAGTGTGCAACGGCTATAGCTTCGATTGCAAACGGCCCCAGTTCGAATTGATCACCCGCTTTAAAAAGTGTGACTGGAACATCATAAGAACTGTAATCCAATTCACGTTTTGTTTCCAGCAATCCGGCAGTAAAAGCGGTACAGTAAACCGGTATCTTAAGCTTCGGCCACAAATCCAGTATAGCACCGAAATGATCTTCGTGGGCATGTGTGACAACCAATCCCAATATATTCGGTCTTTCGTTTTCCAAAAATCTTATATCCGGCATTACAAGATCTACACCGGGCAATTCGGGGCCTGCAAAACTGACACCGAGATCAACCATCAACCATTGTCGGTTACCTTCCGGACCAAAGCCATAGACGCCGAGATTCATACCAATTTCGCCTACGCCTCCAAGTGGTAGAAAAACCAGCTCGTTATTTTTGCCTGATGCCATTAAAGACTCCCTGATAAACGACTTTTAGGGCCGTAATTGTCTGAATTTAATTCTTTTATCGACCTGCACTTGAAGATGCAACGTTACCGAAATGTACGTCGCCCGCGGAAACCGTTATTTCATCACCTCGATCATTGGTAATAATGCAATTGAATTTGTCGTCGAGGCCTGAAAAGATTCCCGAGATCGTTTGATTATTACCGGTGATTGTCAGCTCTTCGCCAAGATGGGCAGCATAATCGAGCCATTTTTTTCTAATGATTTCCGGTCCTTCGGGAGAAAGAAACAAATCATAATTCAACGCCCAATATTCACTAAGTAACTTGAAAATTGTTGCACTATCAACGGCTATTCCCATGTTTATGAGTGCTTCAGTCGGATAAGGAGCGTCTCGAAACGGGTGAATAATATTAACACCGATGCCAATCACCAATGCATAACTGTTTTCGCTCATCCGCTCCAGTTCAAGCAATATTCCGGAAGCTTTTGCGCCCTTTAACAGCATGTCGTTTGGCCATTTAAGGCGAATAACATCCTCGGTAATTCCATTTTTTCTCAAAAAAGCTGTTACTGCATCGGCAAGGGAAACACCGGCAACAAAACCCAACTGGGCAGCATTCATGGGATTGATATTCCGGGTTAAAAGAAGGCTCGAATAAAGATCACCTTTCGGGCTATTCCATTGGCGCCCGCGTCGGGCCCTTCCCGAAGTTTGTTCTTCGGCAACGACCCAAAGTCGATCCTTGCCTTCATGAGCTTGTGCCAAAGCAACGCGATTGGTGGAGTCCACGCTCACGTAGGACTCCAGCTTATAATGATGTTTCTGAGCAAGAAGAGAAAGTGAAAAATCCATCTCGCTCAGAAGAGTGATGCAGCAGCCTTCTCTGCCAATTGAAAGAGACAACTGCCAAAGAACACATAAAACAAAACAAAAATGCCGCTAATGGTCAATACGAACTTCAGCTCACCTGTGAGTGGCAGAAAGAGCGATTGCTGGGCTTCATCGAACCACATAATTTTTATCACACGAAGGTAATAAAAAGCACTGATAACCGAGGCGATCATACCAACAACCACAAGCGGTACCAATCCGGCATAAACTGCGGCAGAAAAAGCGTACCATTTGGCAAAGAAGCCGGCCATTGGCGGAACGCTTGCCAAAGAAAATAACATAATTGTCATTATCGACGCCATAAACGGCCTGCTTTTTGCTAATCCTGCGAGATCATAGATATTTTCTACATTGCCATCACGTGTCCGCATTCCGAGGATGAATGCAAAAGACCCTAAAATCATTGCGACGTAAACCGTCATATAAAGGATCACTCCGGTAATGCCGAATGATGTTCCGGCGGAAAGACCAACAAGCGCATAACCCATATGGCTGATTGATGAATAAGCCATAAGCCGTTTTATGTTTGTCTGGCCGATGGCGGCGAATGCCCCCAAAACCATAGAAGCAATCGACATGAAAACCAGAATCTGCTGCCAAGCGGCCAGAGCGCCGTGCATACCCGATAGTGGAAGAAAAGCTTCAACAATGACACGAATAATAAGTGCCATGGCTGCAACTTTCGGAGCACTCGCAAAAAATGCTGTAATTGGAGTCGGAGCACCTTCATAAACATCGGGTGTCCACATATGAAACGGAACGACCGAAATTTTGAACGCAAGACCTGCAAGGACAAAGACAATGCCGAAAATGATACCGAGCTGCGGAACCTGACCATTAAGAACCGATGCCAATTCATGAAAACCGATTTGACCGGTAAAGCCATAAATCAAACTAATTCCATAAAGAAGCATACCTGAAGACAAAGCGCCGAGCACAAAATATTTCAATCCGGCTTCCGATGATTTTACGTTATCCCGGTTGAAAGCAGCAAGCACATAAAGAGCCAAGGAATGAAGTTCCAAGCCCATATAAAGTGTGAGCATATTTCCGGCTGAAATCATGAGCATCATGCCGAGAACGGCAAAAAGCATCAGAATTGGATATTCAAATTTGGCAAGCTTATCCGAACGAGCAAATCCGACCGACATAATCAAGGTAAATATTGCGCCGGCGAGCATGAGAACTTTCATGAACCGGGCAAAATCATCAATGATAAGAGCATTGGTAGCAAATGCGCTATCTTTCGGTGACAGAATTATTACAAAAATTGTCGCGACTAAAAGTGCAATGGATAAGCCGGTGATCGTTACATAAGAACGTGCGCCGGAATATACACCGATCAAAAGCAGCACCAAAGCTCCTATAACAATGAGGAGTTCGGGAAATATCAGCGGCAATTGAGCCATTAAATCAGTATGCATGGACCTTCGCCTCTTTAGTGCAGCTGGTTAACAAGAGCTTCTACTGCCGCAGCCGTAGTGTTGAGAACCGGCGTCGGATAGAAACCGAAAAATACGGTAAGAGCAATCATCGGATATAGGATGAATTTCTCCCGTGGTGACAAATCAAGAAGAGCCTTCAAACTTTCCTTGTCGAGTTTTCCAAAGATAACACGGCGATAAAGATAAAGCGCATAAGACGCAGACAAAATAACGCCGGTCGTAGCAATGATAGCAACCCAGCTATTGACCTGAAATACGCCGATCAAGGTCAGGAATTCACCGAGGAATCCCGATGTACCGGGAAGAGCTATATTAGCCATTGTGAAAACCATGAACGCAACAGCATATTTCGGCATATTGTTAGCAAGACCACCAAATGCTGCAATCTCTCTGGTATGGAGCCTGTCGTAAATAACACCGACACACAGGAACAGAGCAGCGGAAACGATACCATGAGAAAGCATCTGATAGATCGCGCCTTGAATACCTTGTTCATTGGCCGCAAAAATACCCATTGTCACATATCCCATATGGGCGACAGACGAATAGGCAATCAGCTTTTTCATATCTTCCTGAACGAGTGCAACCAGAGAAGTATAAATAATAGCTATCAATGACAAAGTGAAAACAAAGGGCGCCAGATCGGCCGAAGCAACCGGAAACATTGGCAATGAAAAACGTATGAAACCGTAACCGCCCAGCTTCAACAGGATACCGGCCAAAATTACCGATCCGGCTGTAGGAGCTTCAACGTGGGCATCCGGCAACCATGTATGAACCGGCCACATTGGCATTTTTACAGCGAAAGATGCAAAGAATGCGAACCATAACCAGAATTGCATATGAGCTGGAAATTTATAGTGCAGAAGCGTCGGAATATCGAGTGTACCAGCTTGCCAGAACATCACCATAATGGCGACCAGCATGAGCACCGATCCCAAAAATGTATACAAGAAGAATTTCAAGCTTGCATAGACGCGCCGCGGACCGCCCCAGACACCGATGATAATGAACATCGGTATCAGGCTTCCCTCGAAGAATACGTAGAACAAGACAGCATCAAGAGCGCAGAAAACGCCAATAACCGCAACTTCAAGAAGAAGAAATGCAATCATATAAGCTTTTAAACGGTCTTTAACTGTTTCCCAGCTTGCCAGAACGCAAAGCGGCATAAGAAAACCGGAAAGGACAACGAACAAAACCGAAATTCCGTCAACGCCCATATGGTAGTTTATGCCACCACCAAGCCAACCGATCCGCTCTTCCATCTGGAATCCGGAGTTATTGTTATCAAATCCAGCCCAGATGATCAGGGACAATACAAATACGAACAAAGTCGTAAAAAGTGCCACATTACGAATATTGCGTTTTGCTGTTTCACCATCGTCCTTGATCAAAAGGATCAGAACAACGCCAACAAGCGGCAAAAATGTGACCGTAGAAAGAATAGGCCAGTCGGTCATCAGTTTAAGCTCCCGATCATCATCCAGGTGATGAGCGCAGCGATACCGATCAGCATCGCGAATGCGTAATGATACAGATACCCAGTCTGCATACGAACCACCTTATTGGTTATGTCTACAACGCGGGCCGCAACGCCATTCGGGCCAAGGCCATCAATAATCTTTCCGTCTCCCACCTTCCAGAAGAAGCGACCAATTACAAAAGCCGAGCGGACAAACACTACGTTATAAAGTTCATCAAAATACCATTTGTTGAGTAGAAAACGGTAAAGGAAGGGAAATGCATTGGCCAATGCCTTTGGAATGGCAGTTGCAACAATGTAAAAAAGATATGCCAATACAAACCCGACAACCATTACTACGAATGGCGACCATTTCACCCATACCGGAACGCCATGAGCGTCATGAAGGATATGATTTTCAGCACCGGTAAATATCGCGCCTTTCCAAAAAGCATCGTATAACTCGCCGGAAAAATATGGCTGGAAAATAACACCGGCAAAAACTGCACCGATCGCCAAAACAATCAACGGCACGATCATCACCGATCCCGATTCATGCACATGGTGCATAATGTCTGCTGTTGCCCGTGGCTTGCCGTGGAATGTCAGGAAAATCAGACGCCACGAATAGAAGCTCGTAAACAACGCAGCGATAACAAGCAACCAGAATGCATAGCCGCTAGCGACATTATGAGAAGCAAATGCCGATTCAATAATACCATCTTTTGAGAAAAAGCCGGCTGTACCGAAGACCGTTCCTGGAATACCGACGCCGGTCAGAGCGAGCGTTCCGATAATCATCATCCAATAGGTAGTCGGAATAAACTTACGCAAACCACCCATTTTCCGCATATCTTGTTCGTCAGAAACTGCGTGAATGACCGAACCTGCACCGAGAAAGAGCAATGCCTTGAAAAATGCGTGAGTGAACAAATGGAAGACACCAGCACTGTAAGCACCGACACCAAGTGCCACAAACATATAACCCAATTGAGAACAGGTAGAATAAGCAATGACACGCTTGATATCGTTTTGTACCAAACCGACAGTGGCGGCAAAAAATGCGGTTGTCGCGCCGATAATCACAATAACGGTCTGAGCGGTCGGAGCAAGCTCGAAAATCGGCGACATACGCGTAACCATGAATATGCCGGCGGTAACCATCGTGGCGGCGTGAATAAGCGCCGAAACCGGTGTTGGCCCCTCCATAGCATCAGGCAGCCATGTATGCAGGAAGAATTGTGCCGACTTGGCCATTGCACCGACAAAGAGAAATAGACATGCAACTGTTATTGCTTTGTTGCCATCAACTTGCCAGCTGAGGAAAGTCATTTGTTCAACGAAACTCGGATCAGCGGCTCGTGAAAAAATCGTATTGAAACTGACCGATTTGAACAGAACGAAAACGCTGAATACACCTATCAGGAATCCGAAGTCCCCTACCCGGTTTACGACGAACGCTTTGATTGCCGCAGCACATGCCGAAGGACGTTGATACCAAAAACCGATCAACAGATATGATGCTAAACCGACACCTTCCCATCCGAAGAAGAGTTGAACCAGATTGTTAGATGTGACCAGCATCAACATCATGAACGTAAAAAACGACAAGTAGGCAAAGAATCTTGGTCGCGACGGATCGTTATGCATATAGCCGATAGAATAAATATGAACCAATGCAGAAACTGTGTTGACAACGATCAGCATCACCGCCGTTAGAGCATCGATGTGCAAAGCCCAATCAAATTGCAAGCCTCCCACTCTAATCCAATGGAATATTGGAACATCAACAGTTTGCCCGCTTCCAATAGCAATATCGAAAAATGCTATCCATGAAAGAACAGCGACAATTACCATAAAGGTACAGGTCACCAGTTCGGCGGCGCGGGCTCCCAGCGTTTTTCCACCCAATCCGGCAATGAAAAAGCCTAAAATAGGTAGGAAGACAATAGCGTAAAACATAACGCGTCAGCCTTTCATCACGTTAACATCTTCGACCGCAATCGAACCGCGATTACGATAGAACACAACCAGAATAGCCAAGCCGATTGCAGCTTCTGCTGCAGCAACGGTCAACACAAAGAGCGCGAATACTTGCCCTACGAGATCGTGCAAGACCGAAGAAAAGGCCACAAAATTTAAATTGACTGAAAGCAATATGAGCTCAATCGACATCAGTATAATAATGACGTTTTTTCTGTTCAGAAAAATGCCAAAGACACCAATTGTGAACAACAATGCAGAAACGGTCAGATAGTGAGCAATTTCAATGTGCATATTATTCTTCCCGTTAAATACCCTTACCAGATTCAACTTTTTTAATTTCCATCGTGTCTTCAGGCATTCTGGCAACCTGTTTCGAGATTGATTGCCTTTTTACGCCTGCACGATGTTGCAATGTCAAAACGATCGCCCCAATCATCGCCACCAGCAATACCAAGCCGGCGAGCTGGAAATAGAACACATAATCCGTGTAGAGAATGTCACCCAATGCCTGCGTATTTGTACGCTCTGCCAAACTTGGCATTGGTTCGGTAACATGTTCTGCCAGTGTCGGAGAGAAATACGAACTTCCAAAAACCACAATAAGTTCTACAGCGATAATTATTCCGACAAGAGCGCCGATGGGAGCATATTTCAACGCGCCACTTTTCAATTCGGCGAAATCCACATCAAGCATCATCACGACGAACAAGAACAACACAGCGACCGCGCCGACATAAACAACCAATAAGATGAGGCCCAGAAATTCTGCTCCGGTTAAAATGAACAATGCTGCCGCGTTAAAGAACGCAAGAATAAGAAACAACACTGAATGCACCGGATTACGCGCGGCAACAACCATAACTGCGCTAGCCAGCATAATGAAAGCGAACAAATAAAAGAATGCCGCTGCTATACCTGTTAACATTGGTTTCCCCTAAGTTAAACCAAACGATGACGCAAAAAATTACGCCGATTTATCTTCTGCCGCGTCAATAAACGCGACCACACGATTTCTCTAAACTCACCGATAAGGTGCATCCATAGCAATATTTCGTGCTATTTCACGTTCCCAACGGTCTCCGTTCGAAAGCAGTTTTTCTTTGTCATAATAAAGTTCCTCCCGTGTTTCGGTAGCAAACTCGAAGTTCGGACCTTCAACAATTGCTTCAACCGGACAGGCTTCCTGACAAAAGCCACAATAAATACATTTAACCATATCTATGTCGTAACGAACAGTGCGACGGGTGCCGTCATTACGACGAGGTCCTGCTTCGATGGTAATAGCTTGTGCCGGACAAATAGCCTCGCATAATTTACATGCAATACAACGTTCTTCGCCATTCGGATAACGGCGCAATGCATGCTCGCCACGGAACCGGGGAGAGACAACTCCCTTCTCATAAGGATAGTTGATCGTCGGTTTTGGAGCGACAAACTGGCGCATCGACAGCCAAAACGCACTCCAGAACTCTAACAGAAGAAGTGACTTGGCAGCTCTAAAAAGACCAGACATATTCTTCACCTTCAACTTACAAGTTTCAAATAAGCTGCCGTAATAACAACCATTGCGAGTGAAATCGGCAGGAATACCTTCCAACCCAATCTCATTAGCTGGTCATAGCGGTAGCGAGGAACGAATGCTTTCACCATGGCAAACCAGAAGAAAACAAAGCATACTTTGAGCACAAACCAGATGATCCCCGGCACCCAATTTAGCCACCAGACATCAAGAGGCGGTAGCCATCCACCCATGAAAAGAATGGTTGTCAGCGCGCACATAAGGACGATTGCGACATATTCCCCAAGGAAAAACAACATGTAAGGCGTTGAAGAATATTCAATCATATGGCCGGCAACAAGCTCGGATTCTGCTTCTACCAAATCGAACGGTGGACGATTTGTTTCGGCTAAGGCAGAAATAAAGAAGATGATAAACATCGGAAATAGCGCCAACCAATTCCAATCAAGGAACGTATTGAACGGCAGTCCGATATTTGTACCCAGCCCCGCTTTCTGTCCATTAACAATTGTTGTCAGGTCAAGCGAACCGCTCACCAGAATAACAGTTACCAGAACGAAACCTATCGAAACTTCATAAGAGACCATTTGGGCGGTAGAACGTAAAGCACCCAAGAAAGGATATTTCGAGTTGGAAGCCCATCCCCCCATGATCACGCCATAAACTTCAAGTGAAGATATAGCTAGAATATAAAGTAGTCCGATATTGATGCTTGCAACTGCCCAACCTTCACTCACTGGCACAACAGCCCACGCCGATAACGCCAATGTAGAAGAAATAAACGGCGCAAGCAAAAACACGCCCTTATTTGCTCCTGCCGGAATGATCGGTTCTTTAACAACGAATTTGATCAAATCCGCAAAAGATTGGAACAAGCCCCAAGGCCCTACAACATTTGGCCCACGCCGCAATTGAACGGCGGCCCAAATCTTTCTATCGGCATAAAGCAGATATGCGATAATAATCAACAAAACTACCAAAAGCAGTACCGCTTTGCCGACGATAATCAGCAGGGGAAGCAGCCAGGTCATAAAGAAATCACCCATCGTCTTTATTTTTCCTCTCTACCTTCATTCTGCCGCTTCTGTCAGTCGGGCTTTTGCAAGGGCTGAACATTCAGCCATTACAGCCGACGCACGGGCAATCGGGTTTGTCAAATAGAAGTCTTTTATCAAAGAAGAAAAGGTTTGCTTGCCAAGTTTGGCAGTCTGCGAACCGAGCTTTTCAATGTCTTTGATATCCCCGGTTTTAATTGCGTTTATATTGGCCATATGCGGGAAGTTTTCAAACAAGCTACGGCGCAATTCAGCCAATGTATCAAACGGCAACTTATGCCCCAAAACTTCCGACAGGGCCCTTATAATCGCCCAATCTTCTTTGGCTTCTCCCGGTGCAAAGGCTGCACGTGCAGTCATTTGAACGCGCCCCTCTGTATTGACATAAATACCGGATTTTTCGGTATAGGCCGATGCAGGCAAAATGACATCCGCATTGAGTGCGCCATTGTCTCCATGGCTACCAATGTAGACGGTAAATCCTCTCTTTTTATCAAGATCGATTTCGTCAGCTCCGAGAAGGAACAATACATCAGAGTTTTGAACAATGTTTTCTGCACCAAGCTGCGAAGAAAAACCGATATCCAACCCGCCTACACGTGAAGCTGCTGTTTGGAGAACGCCCAAACCGTTCCATGTCTCCGAGAGAGCGCCTACTTCAACACAAAGCTTGGCAACCGACTTCAACACGGCTTCGCCAGTTTCTCCAACCAAAGCGGCCTGCCCCACGATAATCAACGGTTTTTCCGCTTTTTTCAAAACTTCAAAAAATTCGTTTTTACCGTTGACCACTTGCGCAAGAGTATCGGCACCTGCACCAAGATAAGTATAAGGATAACGTAGTTCCCACTTATCTCCGATAACGCCAATCGGGAAATTCCCCTGACGTTCGCGTTTGCGAATTCTTGCGTTCATTACCGCCGCTTCAAAGCGTGGATTGGAGCCAATAATCAAGAGCGCATCGGCTTCTTCAATTCCGATGATCTTAGGATTGAACATATAGGACGAACGCCCGTTTTCAGCCGAAGGGAAGCTCCCGTCCTGCCGACAATCCACCGCGGTAGAACCAAGAGATTTCAGCAACATTTTAAGCGCATACATCTCTTCTACAGTAGCAAAATCGCCGGCAATAGCACCGATCTTGTCAGCCGAAGCAAATTCTACGGCCGATTTGATAGCTCCGAATGCTTCTGCCCAGCTTGCTTCGACCAATTTGCCTTCTTTCCGGACATATGGCCGATCAAGTCTTTGGGTGCGCAAACCATCCCAGATAAAACGCGTTTTATCGGAAATCCATTCTTCGTTAATATCGTCGTTGACACGTGGCATGATACGCATAACTTCCCGCCCGCGTGTGTCAACCCGAATGGCACTCCCCAACGCATCCATCACATCGATCGTTTCAGTCTTTGTAAGTTCCCACGGACGAGCGTGGAAAGCATAAGGCTTCGACGTCAAAGCTCCAACGGGGCAAAGGTCAATGACATTGCCTTGCAATTCGGATGTCATGGCTTGCTGAAGATAAGTGGTAATCTCTGCGTCTTCACCACGTCCAATCAATCCAAGCTCCGATATTCCGGCTACTTCCGTTGTAAAACGCACACATCTTGTACAATGGATACAACGGTTCATCACCGTCTTTACCAATGGCCCGATATACTTGTTTTCAACAGCACGCTTGTCTTCTGTATAACGAGAGAAATCGTGACCATAAGCCATTGCTTGATCCTGAAGGTCGCATTCACCCCCCTGATCACAAATCGGACAGTCAAGCGGGTGATTGATGAGGAGGAATTCCATCACACCTTCACGTGCCTTTTTGACCATCGGAGTGTTGGTAAACATCTCCGGCGGCTCCCCATTGGGACCAGGACGCAAATCGCGCACACCCATTGCACATGAAGCTGTCGGCTTGGGAGGACCACCTTTTACTTCAACAAGGCACATGCGGCAGTTACCAGCGATCGATAACCGCTCATGGAAGCAGAAACGCGGAACCTCGGCTCCAGCTGCCTCGGCAGCCTGAAGAAGCGTATAGTGATCCGGTACTTCGATCTCTTTTCCGTTAATTTTGATCTTCGCCATTGTTATTCCAGTCCGCGGATAAACCGCCTAACCTTTAAAACTCTAAATTCTCGAACACTGCCGTCTTTATTCTGCTGCTTCCAAAGCAATATTCTTACTCTGAACCGCATTGCGCGTATAATCATCAATACGTTTTTCTATTTCAGGACGGAAATTTCTGATAAGGGCCTGAACAGGCCAAGCGGCCGCATCCCCCAATGCGCAAATTGTATGTCCTTCAACGTGTTTTGAAACGTCAAACAAAAGATCTATTTCACGCTTTTGTGCCCGTCCTTCGACCATGCGTCCCAAAAGACGCATCATCCAGCCGGTGCCTTCACGACAAGGGGTACATTGTCCGCAACTTTCATGTTTGAAAAACGCAGAAATACGCCAAATCGCTTTGATAATATCTGTCGATTTATCCATTACAATTGCACCACCTGTGCCGAATGAAGAACCGATTGCCTTCATGCCATCAAAGTCCATTATCGCATCCGGCATTTTTTCTCCTGGTACGACCGGACAGGAAGCACCACCCGGGATAACAGCCAGAAGATTATCCCAGCCGCCGCGAATTCCGCCTGCATGTTTCTCGATCAATTCCCGAAATGTAAGTCCCAAACTTTCCTCAACAACACAAGGTGTGTTAACGTGTCCGGAAAACATAAAGAGTTTCGTGCCCACATTATTTGGCCGGCCAATAGACGAAAACCACGATGCCCCACGCCGCAAGATCGTCGGAGAAACAGCAATTGACTCGACATTGTTAACTGTCGTTGGGCAACCATAAACCCCCATATTGGCAGGGAAAGGCGGCTTCAACCGCGGTTGACCTTTTTTACCTTCCAAGCTTTCCAAAAGGGCCGTCTCTTCACCACAAATATATGCACCTGCACCATGGTGAACGATGATATCGCATGCATGACCGTGTTTTGTCTTTTTACCGAGAAGACCGGCGTCGTAACATTCGTCAATCGCTGCCTGCAGAGCCTCACGTTCACGAATATATTCTCCGCGAACATAGATAAAAGCGGTATGCGCGCCCATAGCAAAAGTCGCAATAACACATCCTTCGATCAGCGTATGAGGATCGTGGCGTAATATTTCACGGTCTTTACAAGTTCCCGGTTCCGATTCATCAGCGTTGACAACCAGATAATGCGGACGCCCATCATTCTGTTTAGGCATGAAAGACCACTTCATACCGGTCGAAAATCCCGCGCCACCTCTTCCGCGCAAACCGGACGCTTTCATCTCGTTGATGATCCAGTCACGGCCCTTCTCAAGAATGGCTTTGGTTCCGTCCCAACAACCGCGAGACATCGCGCCTTTGAGAGACTTATCTTTTAAACCGTATATATTGGTGAAGATGCGATCACTATCAGCCAGCATTTCTCACCTTTTCCTTCGTTTCAATACCTTATTCAGCTACTTCAGACTGCTTTACCGAAAATCTTCCAACCTTGATTAAACAGTCCAACCTCAACCAATGCCTCATTCTTCTGCCTTCTTTGCGGAAGACTTTTTCTTGGTTGTTTTTTGTTCTCCATCCAGCAATGACGTAAGACCGGTAATCGGTTCCGACGTCTTACGCCCATTTTGTGGGCCTACCGGAATGGTATCACCCTTACCTGCCTCGAATGCGTCAATAATTTCTTCCAAACGCTCTGGCGTAAGATCCTCATAAGTATCTTTAAAGATCATAACCATCGGCGCATTTGTACATGCCCCCAGGCATTCGACTTCTTCCCAAGAAAGAGTTCCATCCTTATTGGTCACAAAAGGAGCTTCATTTATTTTGTTTTTGCAAACTTTAATAAGGTCCCCCGCGCCCCTCAACATACAAGGAGTGGTTCCACAAACTTGAACATGGGCTTTTGTCCCAACCGGCTTCAATTGGAACTGGGTATAGAATGTCGCAATTTCCAACACCCTGATATAGGCCATCGAAAGCATGTCCGCGACATATTCTATTGCCGCACGGGTAACCCATCCCTCCTGCTCCTGAGCGCGCATAAGCAATGGAATGACAGCAGACCTTTGCCGCCCTTCCGGATATTTAGCAATAGTCTTTTCTGCCCATTTTAAATTCTCCTTATTAAAGGAAAATGAGCTGGGTTGTATGGCTTCATTGGCAAGACGGCGCACAGACATCAGCGATCAACCTCTCCAAAAACAATATCAATAGAACCCAGTATTGCAGTAACATCAGCCAACAAATGACCCCGTGCAAGAAAATCCATTGCCTGCAAATGTGCATAACCGGGAGCACGCAACTTTACACGGTAAGGTTTATTTTTGCCTTCCGAAACTAGATAAACCCCAAATTCACCTTTTGGCGCTTCAACAGCAGCATAAACTTCTCCGGCAGGAACATGAAACCCTTCCGAATAGAGTTTAAAATGATGAATAAGAGATTCCATCGAACTTTTCATAGCAGCTCTTCTGGGCGGAGTGACTTTATGGTCAACGGCCAGAACAGGTCCACTTTTTTCAGTGCTCAATAAGCGTTCTACGCATTGACGCATAATTTTGGCAGATTGACGCATCTCTTCCATACGGATGAGATAACGATCGTAACAATCACCGTTTTTACCGATCGGTATATCGAAGTCCATTTCGTCATAACATTCGTAGGGCTGGCTCTTACGCAAATCCCAAGGAATGCCTGCACTGCGAATCATTACACCAGAAAAACCGCGAACCCATGCATCTTCAATTTTCACAACACCGATATCAACGTTACGTTGTTTGAAAATACGGTTCGGTGTGACAAGCTCATCAAGTTTATCAAGCGCAACCAAAAACGGGTCAATAAATTCGCCGATATCTTCTACCAGTTTTTCCGGTAAATCCTGATGCACACCACCCGGTCTGAAGTAATTTGCGTGTAAACGAGCCCCACAAGCACGTTCATAAAAAATCATTAGTTTTTCGCGTTGTTCGAATCCCCACAATGGAGGCGTCAATGCGCCAACGTCCATTGCCTGTGTCGTAACGTTCAGCAAATGATTGAGAATACGACCAATCTCGGAAAACAGAACACGAATAAGCTGTGCCCGTTTGGGAACTTCCAATCCCAACAATTTTTCGACTGCAAGAACAAATGCATGTTCCTGATTCATCGGGGCAACATAATCCAACCTGTCGAGATAAGGGGTAGCCTGCAAATAGGTCTTCGTTTCCATGAGCTTTTCGGTGCCACGGTGAAGCAGACCGATATGCGGATCAACACGTTCGACGACTTCGCCGTCAAGCTCCAGAACCATACGCAAAACACCATGCGCAGCAGGATGTTGCGGACCAAAGTTTATATTGAAGTTACGGACATTGACCTCAGCCACGATCAACTCCTCTGTCTCGAAATGGTATGAATTTTATGATCTGATCGTTCATAATGCTTGGCAACGAATGACAGCCGAAATTCGTAACGTTCGACTTTAAACGGGATGGATAGCAATTCATTTCGCACTCCCCGCTTTTTCGTCACCCGGCAGAACATATTCGGTTCCTTCCCATGGAGACATAAAATCGAAATTACGCATTTCCTGACGAAGCACAACCGGCTCGTAAACAACCCGTTTTACTTCATTATCATATCGGCATTCGACAAACCCTGACGTTGGAAAATCTTTCCGCAAAGGATGACCTTCAAAGCCGTAATCTGTCAAAATACGGCGTAAATCCGGATGACCGGAAAAAAGAACACCGTACATATCGTAGGTCTCGCGTTCATACCATTCCGCACCTGGATATATACTGCATACAGAAGGAACCGGCGTATCTTCGTCCGTACGAACCTTCACACGTATCCGAAGATTGTGACGGGGCGACAAAAGATGATAGACAACATCGAAGCGCTTTTCCCGTTCTGGATAATCGACACCGCATATATCAATCAGACCAACAAATTGACAATGTGAATCATCTTTCAAAAACGACAGAACATCGACGATTGCATCAAGTTTCGATACGAGTGTGAGTTCATTATAGGCAAAAGTGGAATCCTCAATCACCGTTTCCAAGCGTTCGGTAACATAGGATTGCAATTCCTTTAGCGCTTCAGTAGTCATCAACCACTCTCCCCTCACCGCTCGATCGAACCGGTGCGACGTATCTTTTTCTGTAACAGAAGCACACCATAAAGCAAAGCTTCAGCCGTTGGTGGGCAGCCAGGAATGTAGATATCTACAGGCACTATCCGATCACATCCTCTGACAACAGAATAGGAATAATGATAATAGCCACCACCATTTGCGCATGACCCCATCGAAATCACATAACGGGGTTCCGGCATCTGGTCATAAACTTTTCTCAGTGCAGGTGCCATTTTGTTCGTCAATGTGCCAGCGACCATCATCACATCAGATTGACGCGGTGAAGCACGCGGTGCATAGCCAAACCGTTCATTATCATAATGTGGCATGGAACATTGCATTAATTCGATTGCACAGCATGCCAGACCAAAACTCATCCACATAAGCGAGCCGGTTCTTGCCCAGGTTACAAGTGCATCAACCGAGGTCACCAAGAAACCTTTATCAGAAAGCTCACCGCTTATATTTTGGAAAAACTCGTCATCCGATCCAATCAGTTTTCCTGTATTTGGATCAATTATGCCTTTAGGCTTAGGAGCGACCAAAGCCGAATTGTCATGAATCAATCCCATTCAAGTGCTCCTTTTTTCCATTCATAAATAAAGCCGACGGTCAACACAGCAAGAAACACCATCATCGAGAGAAAACCAAAACAGCCGATCGCGTCAAATGAAACAGCCCACGGAAAAAGAAAGGCTACTTCCAGATCGAAAATAATAAATAGAATTGAAACCAGATAAAATCTGATATCGAATTTCATACGTGCATCATCAAATGAGTTAAAACCACATTCATATGCAGATAATTTTTCCGGATCAGGGGAACGATAAGCCACAATGTAAGGCATTATCAAAAGTACGCCGGCGATCAACGCCGATACTATGATAAAAATCAATACTGGCAAATAAGAACTAATAAGATTAGCCATGGTTCACTTCTGCCTTTAATTAGGTGCCGAACTAACACAACCAACGTCGGTTAAATCGACGACTTTGCTGGTTGATAAGTTAATCCCGCCCGTGCAGCTTAAAGGGCATGCCGTGCGACAAATCTGCGCTAAGCGTTACCCCACCAAACGCTCCTGCGCAATAGCTAACGCTATCATAAAATCACAAGCTGTGCAAAAATCCAGCATGTTAAAAAAAGCATCAATGTGTAAAACATTCTTGATTATTCAAAAAAACAATTAGAAAACAATGTATTGGTAGGATTTTTACGTATATTATTCGAGATAAAATATAGAAAGTTTCCCATTTTATTCATCTGGTCACGTTTTGGCGAGCAACGATATTTACGTCATCGTTGAGCCAAAACGACACATTTTTCCTTTTTTATCGGAAATTTCGAGCATAGCGACGCTTGATCAGATTCTATCATGAAACTTTAAAACGCCGCTGGAGAGCACGAAGGAACAGATTTTACCGGACGGATTCCCGACGGAATATAGAGAGATCTTTTATTATCGGGAGATTTAAAAAATAATGGATATTTTAGGAAAAATGCCAATTCCAACGAGCTTTTAAAAGCTGTTTGAAAATGGCGCGAGTGACGGGACTCGAACCCGCGACCTCCGGCGTGACAGGCCGGCGCTCTAACCAACTGAGCTACACCCGCGCACTTTTCAGTTCAGTCATTGTGACTGTGTGCGGTCGTTTAAGGTGTTCGTCTGCATCTGTCAAGCGACAAGAGTTGAGTTTTTTTATAAAAATTGTTTTTTTCACGAAAAATGGCGGAAAACCGCGATTTTTAATTTTTTCGGTAAAAAAAACTAATTGGATGCGATCTTTCTCTTGCGTTTAGGAAAACTTTTGCCTAAAGAGAGCTGCAGTTGTTACCGACCAAGGTAACGGCGGGCGATTAGCTCAGCTGGTAGAGCGCCTCGTTTACACCGAGGATGTCGGGAGTTCGAGTCTCTCATCGCCTACCATTTTTTCTCATTCAATGATAAAGTTTTTGAGCCCTTTCGGGCGTTTCGATTTGCGCTTTAAAACGCAGAAGAGCTGGATATCCTCTTTTAAGTGATTGAGGAAGCTGGGAAGAGCGAATTTGTTTACAAGAATTCGTCGATCGGGAATTCGTGAAAATAGGATCCGACTTCGTAAAAATTGCATATAATAAAGAATATCAAGACCATAACATGAAGTTTTTGCGTTACATGTGGCTGACGATCACTTGTCCATTGTCTAAAGCCAAGATTGAATAGTTTTGTCATTTCGTTAAATAGGGCTTAAAGTCGTCATAATCTTCACTATTTGACTTAAAGAAATCGCCCTTTGGGTTCTATTAGTCGCTGATCAAACAAACTTATAACATGTATCGGTTTTACCGTTATCTACTTATCAACGAAGCCATAAAACACCTGACAAGCCCACTCACTAAAATTATTTGGCTTCAAGTTGATCACGATTGATCATGATTCCTTGCCGGTTTTTCACAAAACCAGGATATCAGCCATAGAATCAGCGTGCCATCGAAAACCAAACATCTGGTAAGTTGCGTGAATCAATTTTTTCTTGTCACCGACAAAAAGCCATAAAAAGCGCGATAAAGATCTTTTCAATATCAAAGTTTTTCCTATCTGCACCTTTATGGTGTTTTTATATGGAGATGATTTTATGCAAGCGGCTTATATGAAAAACGACTCTCATTCCCTCAAACTGCCCTTTATTTTTCTACTATTTTCATTTCTTCTGCCCGTCCTGTCCGGATGCGGATTTAATACAATTCCAACCAACGAAGAAAAAGCTCACGCCGCTTGGAGTGAAGTTCTCAACCAATATCAGCGGCGATCAGATCTGATACCGAATCTCGTTGAAACGGTGAAGGGATATGCACAGCATGAACAGGCTGTATTGACCGGCGTTGTCGAGGCACGTGCAAAGGCAACGCAGACAAACATTAATGCCGATATGCTCAATAATCCCGAGGCAATGCAACAATTTATCAACAACCAGTCCAATCTCACCGGAGCACTCTCCCGCTTGATGGCAGTGGCTGAAAATTATCCAGATTTGAAAGCGAATCAAAATTTTCTCGCTCTACAATCGCAACTGGAAGGAACAGAAAATCGGATTGCTGTTGCACGACGTGATTATATAGAAGCGGTCCGTGTCTACAACACTGCACTCAAAACCATGCCAACTATGATTTGGACTTGGTTGTGGTATCGCGACGCAAAGCCCATGCCGACATTCTCAATCGACGAAGCAGCCGAGAAAGCACCTAAGGTCGAGTTCAACAAATGAATCATTTTCGTTGGCCAATCAACTGGACACTATTTTTTCTAGGATTGGCCTTCATCTTCATCCCACCGTTTTTGTGTGTCGACACGTTAGCAGAAGATTCTCTGCCTGCCCTTTCTGGTCGGGTAGTCGATAATGCTAACCTGATAAGTCCAACGGGAAGAGCCTCTTTAACTAAGAAGCTCGCTTCTCTGGAGGACAAAACAGGCGACCAAATTGTCGTTGCTACATTACCTACCCTATCAGGACATGATATCGAAACCTATGCAAATACCTTGTTCAGGCGCTGGGCATTAGGGCAAAAACAAATGAATAATGGTGTGTTGCTGCTCATAGCTCCAAGCGAGAGACAAGTTAGAATCGAGGTCGGCTATGGTCTGGAAGGAGTTCTGACCGACGCTCTCTCTTCGACTATTATTAATGCAATTATTTTACCGAATTTCAGGCAAGATAATTTTGAAAAAGGTATTGTTGAAGGAGTTGCAGCTATCGCCGATCTTTTGACAGGTAGCAAAGCAGATTTTGACGCACGCGTTCACGACTACCAACAGATTGAACAGGAAAGACTTAAACAACAAAAAAGACAGGACATGATTGCGAATACCGTTGCCGTTCTAATATTTTTACTCTTTGTTGTACTTCCGGTACTTGCATCGATTTTCGGTACAAAAGTCGGACCAAGACGTTACCGCTGGCTTGGCATCGTGTTTGTTCTCTGGTTCTTAGGGAGTGGCAAAGGCGGCGGCTTCGGAGGAGGCGGATTCGGCGGTGGATTTGGAGGGGGTTCCGGCGGCTTTGGCGGTGGCTTTGGCGGCGGCGGTGGTTCATCGGGAGGGGGTGGAGCTTCAGGGCGATGGTGATGCAAACAAACTCTGCAAATCATACAAATATTCTTCAACGTGATCAAATTGGTGCAGCTATTTGTTCCGCAGAAAAGTCGACGAACGGAGAAATTTTCGCGGTTTTTGCAAAAGAAAGTGACAATTATTTTTTTATTTCATTTTTCATTTGGACTGTAGCGATTTTTTTTACTTCAATCATTGCGGCCTATGGAATTCATTGGTTTTGGCATGATGTTCCCCTACATTATTTTGCCTCCACCGTCCTTGCCATCCACCTTCTGGGCTTATTTTATTTGTCGATTCTACCGCAGTTACGGCTTCTCATAACACCGGCCGCAATTAAAAATCGCATTTGTCATGCGAATGCAGTGCGGCAATTTCTTGCACAAAATATCAATCATACAAAGAAACGGACAGGTATCCTGCTTTTCATTTCGCAAGCTGAACATTATGCGGAAGTTATATCGGATATCAAAATTGTCGAAAAAGTACCTGCAGAAATCTGGAATGATATCGTCAAAGGAATGATGACCAAGGCAAGGGAAGGTCATTTGACCGAAGCTTATGTCGACGCCATAAAAAAGTCGGGCGAAGTACTGACACACTATTTTCCACGGAACGCAACTACCGAAAACGAATTACCCGATCATATCATCGAAATATAAACGATAAAAATATCCATTATCTTTATAATCCCCCTATCACTAAAAATTATTATAAAACAATTGTATTAAATTGTAATGTGAAATTATTTTTATAACTATGGATAAGGTGTTTATTTTTGTTTGTTTGATAATTTTATTCATTTTAAGAAATTAATTTAATTTATAAAATTTTTAAATTAACAATTTTCTTTTTTATATCAATGATATACTTTTTAACTAAAATCTTAGCTTTCCCAAGCTTCGTCTTTTCACATAGCCCGACTATTTTTGGCATTCAAGACTGTTTTTGGCATTCAAATTTGGCACTAAAATTGGCCGTCGATCCCTGCGCGTTGGTGTGGCGATTGGACTAAGGCTTTACCTTGATTTAATTGATTGAAGCTTATAAATTGCGCAAGTTGAAGTTTTTTCTTCTCAGGATATGATGAATAATAACATACGTCAAAATCTCAATCATATTTTTTTGCCCAGCGTTTCCCCTGCCCGTCCGGTAGAATGGTTGGTTAGTGATGGATTGACGCCTTACCCCTACGCTCTTCATGAAATGGAAGAACGCATTGCTAAAATTGCTTCAGGTGAAGCGGATGAACGCATCTGGTTGTTGGAACATCCACCTATTTATACCGCTGGAACCAGTGCAAAAAAAAGCGATCTACTCGCCCCCGACCGTTTTCCTGTTTACCAAACGGGTAGAGGTGGCGAGTTTACCTATCATGGCCCTGGACAGCGTGTCATTTATGTCATGCTTGACTTAAAGAGACGAAAGGAAGACGTTCGCGCATTTATCGGAGCTTTGGAAGAGTGGATTATACAGACTCTTGCCGCATTCAACATTAAGGGTGAACGTCGGGAAGACAGGGTTGGCGTATGGGTCGTAAGACCAGAAAAACCATCGACAATAAAAAACGAACCGGCTGAAGACAAAATTGCAGCCATTGGTATTCGTTTACGTAAATGGGTTAGTTTTCATGGAATTGCTCTCAATGTGGAGCCGGATTTATCGCATTATAGTGGTATAGTTCCGTGCGGAATATCCGACCATGGAGTAACCAGTTTGGTTGATCTCGGCTTGCCTGTCACGATGGCGGATGTTGACGTTGTCCTTAAAAAAACTTTTGAAAAAATATTTGGCCCAACACGTTCTCTAAACCATTAGGTTCGAAATTATGATCTGCGACAATACAGACCAAAAAAAGTTTTTAATTACCACCTCTATTGCTACTGTTTTATTTTATTTCCCACTTGTCATCGGGAGCTATTACTACCGTGATGATTTTGAACGTCTTATCTCACAAAAACCGGGATGGGGCGAATTAGGAAGACCATTCGCAGATATACTCGCATATTTTCTTTCGGCTGACTGGCAGTGGGTGCCCGACTCGTCACCCTTTTTCCTGTTGGTTGCTTTGTTTCTAACAATAATCTCAACATGTTTGAGTTTAAAAATACGTGCGATCCCGTTCAATGCGACAACCGCAGTTCTGGTCGTTACCTATCTTTTTAATCCTTTTCTTTTGTCGGCTTTTTTCTATCGTTTCGATTGCGTCATTATGGCGATGGGCGTTGCCTGTGGTCTGCTGGGATGGGCCTACTACAATCAATCGAAACTAAAATCAGCGTTATTGTGCTTTGTTTCAATGGGATTTTACCAATCCTATATTAACATGTTTATTGTTCTTATCGTAATCGAAGCATTATATGCGATTTATAGCGGAAAACCCGTCTATTCCACTGTAAAATTTTTAATCAAAGCATTCGTTTTCGCTGCCTGTATTTGTATCGCTACCTATTTCTTCGACAAATTGTTCATTAATGAATACGCGACCGGAAAAAGCCAGTTTATTTTTCTCGGTGAAAAAGGTGTTTGGAAATATTTTGCAGTTATGATGGAAAACGTTTTTTCTCGTTATTTCGGTTTTCTATCCACTACCGGTAAAATATTGTATTCAGTGTCTATCTGTCTGGCATTTATCCAAATTCAGCTTCACTTTTATAGACATACAAACTTTGATCATCCGGTTTTGAGAGCCACGATTTGTTCAATTGTTTTTTTATTCATGTTACCCATTTCACTCGGTGTATTATACGGAATTGTTGGCGATGGCGTTATTCCCCCGAGAGTTATGCCAGCATCAATTTTCTTTTCTGTGTTGATCGTTTTTCTGCTATCCCGGTTTATCACGGTTTTCCAGCAACCTGAGCTCGTTGAAAAAATCGGAACATTTGCCAATACAAAATTAATTTGGGTGACTTTACTCCTCTTGCTTCTATGCCCGCTTGTGTTCAGTTATATCGTCAACAGCGCAACCCGAATTCAGAATGATTTAAACCGTTTTTATCTGCAACGCATTGCAACTTCCCTGGAACGCTATCCTGCTGATAAACCTGCTGTGATCATCGGCGGATTAGGAAAATCACTATTTGTTGCACAGACAACGGAAAGAATGCGGCTCGTTGCCGCTATAATTCCTTTTGCCAATTCCTGGGAGCTTTCATCTGAGTTAAAAGAGTTCGGTTATAATAACATAATCAATCTGTCGGATACGCCGAAGGCTCATGAATTGTTAACACAACTATGTGCTAACCGCGCTTTACCGGATACAACCACCCCTTATTACAGGATATTCGATTTAGGAGATTATCTGTTTATATCTCTAGGGAAAAAAAATATGTGCCTTGGGCATTATAATGACAATTACACCGCCGAGACAAAATAATTGGAGGACGGCAATAGCTGTCCGTAGTATCAAATTCTACCAAAGACATAAGACGATTCTGTGGTTTGTATGTTCGGGTGCAATCGCCTTTTGGATTGATTTTTTGACATTCTGGATTTTGCAAACCGCGGGGTTAAACCTTTGGCTCGCACGAGCAGCAGCTTTTATTATTGCTGCTACCTTCACTTGGGTCTTCAACACCAAAATATCATTTCGCGGACGTGAAGCACGTTTTAAGAACCTGAAAGGCTGGTGTACCTATATTGCATTGGCTACAATCGGCGGCAGTTTTAATTATTGCGCAAGTATGGCTGTCATAAAGAGCGTTAGCGAAGTTAATCCTGTAACTATGTTTCTAGCTGTTGCAGCCGGATCTATTGCGGGGTTGTTTGCCAATTTTTTTCTCAATCACATCGTTTTTTTTAAGAAATTATGAAAGTAATTAACAATTTAATTGCTCACATCTACGAAAACAGCGTTATGATTTTTCATAATTTGGATGAGTTCGTCAGATAACAACAGGTCGAGTTCCTCTAGCCGTTCCTGAGTTATGTGAGCCGAGCGATAAAGGCTATCCTTATAAAAACTACCCTCGGAAAAGCCTTCAACAACGGGATGTATCATTATTTCGATTGTTGCATCTTTCCCACCGGCTTGGCGTGATATCATTGCCAAACTTCTATCGATATCGTCCAAAGTTAGCCGGCAACTCGCGGTCGCCCCCAAAAAGAAATCGGCTGTCTCAAGATGATATTGTTGGGCCAAAGTTTTCATATCATTTGCCCACCACCCCAGCAATTGCCGCCGCAAATTACCTTTCATATTTTCAATTGAAAAAGGACTATAGCGATATCCGATTTCATAAGGGGTGCGAATGTAGCAAACAGAATATTTATTCAGGAGCTTTTCGATAACCCCTTTTAACGGCGGTAAAGTATGGATATGTAAATGCCCATCAATCCTTATCTGCTTATTGTCAAAATGCTTGTAAACGGACTCGATCTGGCAACAGAATTCGTTAAAAATCCACTCCTGAAGCAACTTTGTTTTTGGCGAAAACCATAGTTTTCTCAACAAGCCTCCCAAAGATAAACAAAAGAAGTCATCGTCAGTTGTTAATCCGAATTCGCTTCCTCCCTCCGTCAAGGCTTTTCCTTCCAGAAGGTTGAGATGTGCGTTTATGAAAACATCGCCCGCCTCGTTCAGTGCGTTGTAACTTACCTGATCTTCACCTCCAGCGAGAACACTTGTCGCTTGAAGTCTTCCCTCTTTTACTGAAGTGATAATGGCATTCGAACAAGATGCGTTCAGTGCAAAATCATCCGCATTCATAAGGCAATATAGCGTCATTCTTCAATTTTTCTTTTTTTTGGGCCGTATTCTGCGTCCACACCAATTTGATCACTAATGAGATAACGCGGACGATTTTTGACCTCGTAAAATATTTGGCGCACATAGGCTGAAAGAACGCAAAAACAGGAGAGAATTGCCACGCCTGTTATAAGCACAACCAAAATCAAAGTAGAAAACCCGCCAACCGACTTTCCCATAATTTTAGAAATTAAGGCTTCTCCACCAATCACCGTTGCAAAGATCATGAAGAGAAATGTTAAAAGCCAGATAACAATTAATGGTTTTGCTGAAAAACCCGTTAGAGAATCCACTGCCAGTCTAATTTTTTTCCAAAATGAATAACTACTTTTTCCATTTTGTCGATCAGCTGGTATGAATGAAAGGCTTTTTTGCTTGAAACCAATCCATTGAACAACTCCACGATAAAAAAAGAGTTTTTCTGGCAAAGCGTTCAGCGCAGTGACGACTTTGCGGTCCAGAAGTATAAAATCGCAAGATCCATCGATATCATTTTCAGTAATCCAATGGAAAATTTTATAAAAAAACTTGGCTGCCAACCGGTTGAAAAACGATTCTTTCTGACGCTCCTGTTTTACCGCTAAAACAATCTCAGCCCCCTCTTCCCAAAATTTGAGCATCGATTCCATCAATTCTGGGGGGTGTTGCAAATCACAATCAATCGTAATCACTACATCGCTATCAGCCAATGAAAGGCCGGCAGCAATGGCGGCTTCTTTCCCGAAGTTTTTGGCCAAACGTATGCCTAAAAGTTTGAAATTTTCCGGAACAATTTCTTTTAAGCTTGACCAGCTATTATCTTTTGAACCGTCATCAACCATTATGATCGTCAAATCATAATCCAGACCGGCAAAAACATGCGCAACTTTTTCAACAAACAGTTGAAGACCGCGTCCTTCATTATAAAATGGGCTTATCACAGAAACTGTTGTCATTGCTCTATTCCGGAAATATTATAGCCGTGTATATCCTTTCGCACGAATTGATCACAAAGAAAAGTGTCGCGAACATAACACGAACATTCTCGCTTTTTTTCGTTAAATGTGTAAAAATCATACGAATCGCATGAACTGACCTTCTGTTAATTATTGGATATATAATCGGGACCGATGGACGAGAAACATAATGACCTTTTTGGCAACTTGCAAAGCCAAACCGAAACCGTAAAAGAACTTGTCGATTCACCTTCGAAAATCGCAAATTCGGGTAAAAAAGATAGGCAAACTTCGAAGTCTCTGAATATCACCACCGACGCCGAAGATAGCTATGATGCGTCTTCGATTCGTGTGTTGGAAGGTCTCGAGCCTGTGCGTTTGCGGCCCGGTATGTATATTGGCGGCACAGATAGCAAAGCGCTCCATCATTTGTTTGCCGAAGTTATCGATAATTCAATGGATGAAGCCGTCGCCGGTTACGCCAATTTCATCGATGTCACGCTGGATAATGAAGGTTACCTCACAGTTACTGATAACGGGCGCGGCATACCGGTTGAAAACCATCCGCAAATGCCAGACAAATCGACACTCGAAGTCATTATGACCCAGCTTCATTCTGGCGGCAAATTCGACGGAAAAGCTTATGAAACGTCGGGGGGCTTGCATGGTGTCGGTATATCGGTCGTTAATGCTTTATCCGATGATATGGAAGTTGAAGTAGCACGTGGACGTCGACTTTACCGCCAGCGTTTTTCACGTGGAATTCCGCAAACAGGGCTTGAGGATTTAGGCGAAGTTCATAATCGTCGCGGCACGCGCGTGCGTTTTCACCCCGATGCAGAAATATTTGGTCCAAAAGCCGCTTTTGACCCCGAATTGATATATAAAATGGCACGTTCCAAGGCCTATCTCTTCGGTGGTGTCGAAATCCGTTGGAATTGCGCTCCGGAAAAGCTCGTAGGGAAAAATGATATCCCCGAAAAAGCTGTTTTTCATTTTCCGGGTGGCTTGAAAGATTTTTTAAGTTCATCCCTCAATGGAGAATACCAAGTTACTTCCGATATTTTTGCAGGGAAAACTGAGCAACGCGGTGGCCATGGCTCGGTTGAATGGGCCATTACATGGTATGGTGGTGACGGCTTTGTTCATTCTTATTGCAACACCATCCCTACCGGTGAAGGCGGAACACATGAAGCCGGTTTGAGACAGGCGCTGTTGCGGGGATTAAGAGCCTATGCCGAGTTAATCGGTAATAAACGTGCATCGGTCATTACGACAGATGATGTTATGATATCTGCTGCCGTTATGCTTTCTGTGTTTATTCGAGAACCGGAATTTGTCGGGCAGACCAAAGACCGTTTAGCAACAGCGGAAGCACAAAAGATTGTTGAAAACGCTATTCGCGACCCCTTTGATCACTGGCTAGCCAATTCGCCACAAGAAGCGACCAAACTTCTTGATTGGGTTGTGGATAGAGCCGAAGAACGGCTCAAAAGACGTCAGGAAAAAGATGTAAGTCGTAAAACAGCGGTTCGCAAATTGCGCCTTCCCGGAAAGCTTGCAGATTGTACACATAATTCTGCTGCCGGAGCCGAGCTGTTCCTTGTGGAAGGTGATTCTGCAGGAGGTTCGGCGAAACAGGCACGCAATCGCGCGACACAAGCTGTTTTGCCGTTACGGGGAAAAATCCTGAATGTTGCCAGTGCCGGTCGCGATAAGCTCAGCAATAATCAGATTATTTCCGATCTCATTTTGGCACTGGGATGCGGTACCCACTCGAAATACAAAGAAAGCGACCTGCGTTATGATCGTATCATCATCATGACAGATGCGGACGTCGATGGCGCGCATATCGCGTCTTTGCTGATTACCTTTTTTTATCAGGAGATGCCTGATCTCATTCGCAAAGGACACCTGTTTTTAGCCGTTCCTCCTTTATATCGCATTTCACAAGGCGGAATTGTTGCTTATGCACGCGACGATGCTCATAAAGACGAATTATTGAAAACAAAATTCACCGGACGGGGAAAAATCGAAATTGGTCGCTTTAAAGGCTTGGGAGAAATGCGTTCCGATCAGCTCAAAGAGACAACAATGGACCCTAAAAATCGTACTTTGTTAAGAGTTGATATTGATAGCGAAAGTAATCAGGAAACAAAAAAGGTTGTCGAAGATCTTATGGGCTCAAAACCTGAAGCGCGTTTCCATTTCATACAGGACAATGCCGAATTTGCCGATAATCTCGATATCTGAATAGACAGATTGAAATGTAACAGTCTTTAATTGTCGTTATGGCTTTTTAATTCCCTCTCACGAACAACATCGTTTTTGCAATGGAAATTCCATCTATATAAATTAGTGTTTATTTTGTTCACATCTTGAATAAAAATAGATATTTATGTTGTTGGTTTTAAAAAATTTTTTATTTTCGATATAAAGCAGTTTTTAATTATTCAACAAAGTTCCAATAATATATTTTTGACAAATTCAGGTGATAAAAATATTTCGTCATCGGTAGAAGCTAAACTAAACATTAGTTTAGATTGGTTACCACACAATATGTCTAAAAATATATGCTAATGACGATATTGTTACTTAAATGATCTACATTATCATCCGGTTCTACATGATTTTTTAAATCAAAAAATACGTTTGATAAAACAATCTTCGGAAAAAGAGAATGTTGTTGTTAGATTATAAGACGGTGTCAGCATGGCCCGATGGACGAAATACGCCCTTCCAACCGAAATTTATAACAATCATGATAGCTCAATAATCTATTAATTAGGTTCGGCGGCATCAATGACACGTAATTGGGGTAAAGCTTGCCCGTTCCAATAATTGAGGCTGAGGTTACCGGCGATATGGATGTTTTTTCCAAGATGGGCCATTAAAAAATCCCCCAACTCTGTTCCAACTGCGCGGAATGCTATTGCTTTTAACTTTTTGCCTTCAACATTCGAAATGGACATAAGCAAATGCCCTTTTCCAACTTCCCGCACATCGCTCAAACGGTGTGAAGGCAACACAAATACCGGCAAAGGGTTCCCTGCTCCGAAAGGTCCTGCTTTTTCAATCATTTCGTAGAGTTCTTTTGTAGCACCGGACGCAGAAATGACACCGTCAATCAAAAGTGTTTCATGGGCATGAATATCGTTAACGCGAGCTGATAATTTGTGCTCAAGCCATGTCCGGAATTCTTGAATTTTACTTTTTGACACCGTAATGCCTGCTGCCATTGCATGCCCGCCCCCCTTCTCGAGAAGCCCGAGTTCAACCGCTTCACGTACGAGCTCTCCAAGATTAATTCCGTTAATTGAACGACCGGAGCCGGTAGCAGACCCATCTTCTTTGATTGCTATTGCAAAGGTGGGGCAACGAAATTTTTCTTTGAGTCTTGCTGCGAGAATACCGACAATTCCCGGATGCCAACCTTTATGTGCGACGACAATTACACCCGGGTTTTGATCGATTTTCATTGACTGTAAATCGCCTTCGGCCTCCAGAAGTTGTCGAGCTTCAATATCCTGTCTTTCTTGGTTGAGAACATTCAGCTCTTCCGCAATAGAGTTGGCATCTCCCTCTGTTTTCGTTGTTAACAAACGTGCGCCAAGCGCCTGATCTCCGATGCGGCCTCCCGCATTAATTCGAGGCCCCAGTAAAAAACCGAAATGGAAAACATTGAGCGGCTCGCCTATTCTGGCAACGCGTGAAAGCGCAGCAATACCGGGATTGGACATCATCCTTGCTACTTGAAGTCCTTTGACAACAAATGCCCGATTGATGCCTCTCAATGGCACAACGTCGCAAACTGTTGCGAGTGCCACAAGGTCAAGATAACAAAGAATGTCCGGATATTCTTTATATCTTCCTTGTTGTTTAAGGTGTTTAAGTGTCCAGGCAACAGCAATAAAAACAAGTCCGGCAGCACAAAGATGCCCCTGCCCCGACAAATCATCAGGACGATTGGGATTCACAAGGGCATAAGCTTCCCGATGGATTTCAGACATTTGGTGGTGATCTAGAACAACGACATCAACACCCTTTTCACGTGCCGCTTTTATCGCCTCCGGACTATTTGCTCCGCAATCCGTTGTTATGATCAAACTGGCACCATCATCGGCAAGCATCTTCATCGCTTGCGGATTTGGTCCATATCCCTCAACGATGCGATCAGGTATATAAATCGTCACGTCGAGACCGAAAAATGTCAGAAATCGAAAAAGAATGGCCGACGAACAAGCACCATCGACGTCATAATCGCCAAAAATAGCGACTTTTTCCTTTCGATTGATTGCTTTGACAATGCGTTGTGTTGCTTTTTCCATATCGACAAAAGTCGTCGGATCAGGCGTCAAAGCTTTCAAAGTCGGGTCGAGATAATTTATAACTTCCTCTTCTGAAACCGAACGTGCAGCGAGAACACGTGTCAAAGGTTCGGCAAGACCGAACTTCTGCGACAGAGTACGCGCATTGTTCAGCCCTTCTCTATCAAGGCTATCAATCCACGCCTGTCCAAGCGCGGAATGCGCCACACCGAGAAATTTTTGTTTTGTCTGTTTCATGATTGATTTGATACAACAAAACAGCACTGAAAGCGAAGGACAAAAATCGGATTAAACTAATCCTGACAGAGTGCAAGATTACCATTTTTGCAAAATTGCTTCGAGCCTTCAGCCCTTTTTATTTATTTACGGTTGAAGGCTAGAATATTCGTAATTGACAGAATTTTCCTGTCAAATCTTATTCAAAGCCTGTTCGATGTCGCCAATAATATCTTTTATATCTTCAATTCCAATTGACAGGCGAACAACATCCGACCCTGCTCCGGCAGCAATTTTTTGACTATCAGTGAGCTGACGATGTGTGGTGGAAGCGGGATGGATAACAAGGGATCGTGTGTCGCCAATATTTGCAAGAAGCGAAAATAACTTCAGTGACGAAGCAAATTTTACACCGGCTTCATAGCCGCCTTTTACTCCGAACGTAAAGACAGAACCGGCTCCTTTAGGGGCGTAGCGCTGCTGCAATTTATGATATTTATTGCCGGTCAAACCTGCATAGTTAACCCAGGAAACCTTGTTATGTTTTTCAAGATATTGGGCTACAGCTAAAGCGTTATCACTGTGTTTTTGCATACGTAGCGGTAAAGTTTCCGCACCCGTCAAAATAAGGAATGCATTGAACGGCGAAATAGTCGGACCAAAATCACGCATTCCCAAAACACGGGCGGCTGTTGCGAAAGCAGCGTTACCAGTTGCTTCGTAAATAACAAGGCCGGCGTAATCCGGACGCGGTTCTGTCAATTTTTTATAATGTCCCGATTTCCCCCAATCGAATGTACCGCCGTCAATGAGCAGACCTCCCATTGAATTGCCATGACCGCCTATAAATTTCGTGAGCGAATGAATAACAATATCTGCTCCGTGTTCTATCGGGCGCAAAAGATAAGGTGTTGCAAGCGTATTATCAACTATGAGAGGAACACCATGAGCATGGGCAATCTTTGCAATTGCCTCAATATCAACGACGATGCCACCCGGATTTGCAAAGCTTTCAATAAAAATCGCACGAGTCTTGTCGTCAATCTGCTTCTCGAAGGATTCCGGATCGTCGCTGTCGGCCCAACGGACCTGCCAGTCAAATGATTTGAAAGCATTTGCAAACTGGTTGATGGAACCGCCATATAATTGACGCCCGGCGACAAAATTTTCACCCGGTTCCATGAGTGTGTGGAATGTGAGAAACTCGGCAGCATGACCGGATGCCGTCGCCAAGGCTGCTGTGCCCCCTTCGAGTGCTGCTACTTTTTCCTCGAGAACTGCCTGCGTCGGATTGGTGATACGGCCATAGATGTTTCCCGGTTCTGTCAAAGCAAAACGGTTTGCTGCCTGATCAGCGTCCTTGAACACATAAGCTGTCGTTTGATAAATTGGTGTAATCCGCGCTCCGGTTGTCGGATCCGGAGCAGTTCCCGCATGAACCGCCAATGTTTCTATTCCAGGTGTAACTTTTGTCATTTTCATCTCCATAGAGCGTCGCGCAATATTTATTTAAAATGAGGCTAGAGGACACCGGGAATGAGTACAAGAAAACAATTTCTTTAATCCCTTAATTATTACTCGTTTCATCTCATAATACCCAGACTTTCGATATTTGTTTTCTCTTCAATTTGTTCCGGCCAAATAGACAAGATTTTAGAAAAATAGAACCGTATCCTAATTTTAGCAAAACCCATCATTCTCGCTCTTTCTCGAAGACAATTATGCATTTCATGATATCAATGAGGCTCTCATGATTTATCGGGAAAAATTATTTGTTGCGCGATAAATCATTTTTTGTCTGTGTTTTGCGACGTGAAATTAAAAAACCGCTATCACCTTTAGAGGTTCGCCCGTTCTCAAACCTGACGCGCTTTACTCTGCACTTATGGTCATAAACAAAAACCGCACGTCAATTTTATTTGTTATGGCAATGAAGCTGAACTTTTCCGATCAATCTTTTAAGGAAAAAACAGTAATCGGCACCGCTTTGTAGAAAAAGAGGTCAATTTTGTAAAAGCCAGCTAAATGTTAGCCTACTCCATAGTTTGACAACCTGTTAGCGGTTAAACTTCATGCGCTCTTCTTCAAGTTAAGATTCAGAGAAATTCTATAAAACCATAAAAATAAACGATAATGATAACAGCCTTTATCTTTTATTTGTCATGGATCCCCACGCCGCGTCTTTCATAGCGGTTTGAGAATTGATTAGTGAATTTCAAGTTCACAGCCTCGCCTTCCGTGAAGGCAAAAAGTATTTTACCAAGCTATATCAGTCGGTTTAGCTTTAAATCCATAACAATTGTCTCCTTACAGAATTTACTCCATTGGAAAGCAATCATTTAAAACAGTGGGTCAGCAACGATGGTCATTGATTTCTCTTTGGCCCAATTTCAATCTATCAGCCGCTACACCAAAGCCGCTGCAGACAAATTGTCTCAACTACAATATTTCGTAAAAACCTGTTTTAAAATATGGATTGGTGACTAAACTTACTCCAAAACGAACGCGTTCAATAAGTGCTTAACTACACTCTACTGATCGAACATTCATATTCAGCCGGAATTCAACACCGACCTTGATTGCGGATCTAAACCAATTGTTTTAACCCCGCTTATTTGTTCTGGTCATTAAATTACCCACTTCTTTGATTTCCCGACATATTTCGGATTTTATTGATGATATTTTTTAAAAAGTTTTCATTCTTATGACAAAGTTCGAGAAGTAGCGGTTAATCCTTGTTGTAATCTTGATAATTAACAACCAGATAATAGTGGTATTATATTACCGTTATTGCAAAATATTGGAAATATTGGCTTATTTTTCGATTGACGTAATAGTTGCAAGCCTATAAGAAGCTCGCACGTGTCGTATTCGGCACAATTGTTGCGATATCACATCGCAACGCCAAGCAACAAAAAACGCCCTTGTTTAACAAGGGATTTTAAAAAGGAAAGCTTCAATGGCAACTTTTTCACAAAAGCCCGCTGAAGTGGCCAAGAAATGGGTCATTATTGACGCAGAGAACCTTGTTTTAGGTCGTCTTGCCACACTGGTAGCCAACCGGTTACGCGGTAAACACAAACCAACTTATACACCTCATGTTGATGATGGTGATAATGTTATCGTAATCAATGCCGACAAAGTTGTTTTGACCGGCAAAAAACTTCATAACAAAAAATATTACTGGCATACCGGATATATCGGCAGCGTCAAAGAACGCACAGCCCGCCAAATTCTTGAAGGACGTTTTCCTGAAAGAGTTATCGAGAAAGCTGTTGAACGTATGATTCCGCGTGGTCCTCTTGGCCGTCGGCAGATGAAAAATTTGCGCGTCTATGCTGGAACAAAACATCCTCATGAAGCCCAGCAGCCTGAAGTTATCAATGTTGGTGCACTCAACCGTAAAAATAAAAGGATTGCTTAATTATGGCCGAGATTAGTTCTTTTTCTGAGCTTGGTGCGGCAACCGAAACGGTTGTAGCTCCTGCAGCACCGGAAGCTCCTGTTCATGAACGTAAACTTGACGCTCAAGGACGTTCCTATGCTACAGGTAAACGTAAAGACGCTATTGCACGCGTTTGGATAAAACCCGGTAGCGGCAAAATTGTCGTCAACGGTAAAGATTTTGACAAATATTTTGCACGCCCTGTTTTGCAGATGATTTTGCGTCAGCCAATTCTTGCTGCAAATCGCGACGGTCAGTTCGACATTATTGCTTCTGTTGCCGGTGGTGGTCTTTCCGGTCAGGCAGGTGCAGTTCGTCATGGCATTTCCAAGGCTTTGACCTATTTCGAACCCGGTCTACGTTCGGTACTAAAAAAGGGTGGCTTCCTTACTCGTGATAGCCGCGTTGTTGAACGTAAGAAATACGGTAAGGCAAAAGCCCGCCGTTCTTTCCAGTTCTCCAAACGTTAATTTCTATTTTGTTTTCCGAAAAGCCCCGTTTTTGCGGGGCTTTTTTATTTATTATTGCAGATTGAATAACCGGATTAAGTCGATTTACCCCAAGAACCGTTTAACCATGGACATGAAATTAACGACTGATATCGGCTTTGACATATAATCTTCACAGCCGCTCGCCCTTATTCTTTCTTCATCACCCTTCATGGCAAAAGCGGTAACTGCAACAACCGGAATCGATTTCAATTCATCGTCTGTTTTCAATTGTTTTATAACGTCAATTCCGGAAACCTCCGGTAATTGGATATCCATTAAAATGAGACCGGGTTTACTCTGCCGTGCCAAATCCAACGCAGCCAAACCGCTACGCGTTTCTACTGTTTCATAGCCGCTCGCTTCGACGAGATCGCGGAACAATTTCATATTAAGTTCATTATCTTCCACGATCATAACTTTTTTTGTCATTATATAATCTCCGCTCTTCCAGCTTTGCGCTTTGGAGAGTAAACTTGCTGTGGTTACTACTTGGCTAAAATGATATGAAAAAACACATAACAAATCGCGAAGAAGCTGAAGAATTGGCTGTGGCAGCGCTGTTATTCATTGCAAACGATGCCGAACTTATGCCACGTTTTTTAAATATCACAGGTATAAATGCTTCCGATATTCGCCAAGCCGCCTCAACCAAGGGGTTTCTCGCCGGTGTTTTACAATTCATAATGGCTCATGAACCAACACTTATAGCCTTTTCAACCGAATCTGGCTATCCCCCGCAATCAGTCGGTGAAGCCATCAACTTTCTTCCTGGTGGAGAACAACCTATATGGCTCTGACCCCGTTTAACCAACCTGAATTTGGTTTTTGTCGAGATTGTTTATCCATTCAACATAAGTTCAATAAACGCTGCGAAAAATGTGGTTCGCCGCGCCTTATCCGCCATCCGGAACTTTATTCTCTCACATTGGCCCATATTGATTGTGACGCCTTTTACGCCTCCGTTGAAAAGCGCGACCATCCGGAGCTGCGCAATAAACCGGTCATCGTCGGAGGTAGCAAACGTGGAGTTGTTTCCACAGCCTGCTATATTGCACGGATTTCGGGGGTACACTCGGCAATGCCGATGTTCAAGGCACTGGAACTGTGCCCCGATGCGATAGTTATTCCCCCCGATATTACAAAATATGCCCGTATTGGACGGGAAATCCGTCAGCTCATGTTCGAACTGACGCCGCTTGTCGAGCCAATTTCGATTGATGAGGCGTTTCTGGATATGCGTGGTACTGAAAAACTCCATAAGGCACCGGCTTCTTATATACTTGCAGGTTTTGCAAAACGTATCGAGCAAGAAATTGGCGTTACAGTCTCGATCGGTTTATCATATTGCAAGTTCCTGGCAAAAATTGCGTCCGATCTTGATAAACCGCGTGGCTTTTCGATCATCGGCGAACATGAGGCACTCGCGTTTCTTGCAAAACAACCTGTAACAAAAATATGGGGTGTCGGTTCAGCATTAGCGCAAAAATTATCCCACGACGGAATTACCACAGTGGGCGAACTTCAACAGCTGGATGAAGCATTACTCATCAAACGTTATGGACAAATGGGGCAGCGCCTTTATCGCTTGTCGCGCGGGCAAGATAACCGGCCGGTTCAACCTGAACGAGAAATGAAGAGCATATCTTCCGAAACGACCTTCATGAGTGATTTATCAAATGCGGAAGACCTGATACCGGTTTTACGAATGTTGTCCGAAAAAGTTTCAGCACGACTGAAGACAAGTGAAATTGCCGGGCAAACTGTTGTTTTGAAGTTAAAGACCAAAGATTTCAAAACGCGAACACGCAACCAGAGTCTTGATGACCCGACACAGACTGCTGACCGCATTTTTCGCGTAGGATTACGATTATTACAAAAAGAACTTGATGGAACAAAATTTCGTCTGCTCGGAATAGGTGTCCAGCAACTATCGAAAGCGTCCCATTTACATGATAATGATCTTCTCGACCCATTCCAGCATAAACGGGCAGTCGCTGAAACCGCGATGGATAAACTTCGTGCCAAATTCGGAAATAAATCAATCGAAACCGGTTACACATTCGGAAAAAATATTTCCTTGCGCAAAACACCGGATGACAATTCTTGATAAAGCGGAAATATCTCCATTTTCCGAATAATACAAAGTTTTCAAATTTCGCTCGAAAGGAAAAGCTATGTCGGTTTTACCGTTTAAAACTCCGTCTTTTCCACACGTTTACCCTTAATGCTTAAATCGCATTTTTCTATATCCAAACGAGATAGCCTGAAGAACGTCGGCTTTATTGAACTTTTGATTATAAAGAGCCCTCTTCTTCCGGATTCAATTCTGGAAGAACAACCTTATTTTCAATCACATCGCCGAAACTGGATATATCTCAAAAATTCAATATATTCTTATCCGGCAGCAATTAAGATCAAGACGGAAGTGGTTAATACCAGCCAAGTGCAATCTGGGCTTCTTCGGACATTCTATCCGGCGTCCAAGGTGGATCAAATGTCATATTGACCTCGACATGCGAAACGCCCTCTACCGCGCCCACTGCATTTTCAACCCAGCTCGGCATATCACCTGCGACCGGACATCCCGGGGCAGTCAAAGTCATATCGATTTTTACAGTGCGATCATCTTCAATATCGATTTTGTAGACCAGACCCAACTCATAAATATCGGCGGGAATTTCAGGGTCGAAGACTGTTTTCAAAGCGCTGATGATATCGTCCGTCATACGATCAAGTTCGGCAGGGGGAATCGTTGAAGTGTTTGCTGCAACAACATGATCGTCCCAATCACCTACCGGCTCGGCAGTATGAATTTTGTTGTCGGAATCACTCATTAAAAAACCTCCTTGCCTTTTCCAACGCTTCGGCAAGCTGATCGACATCATCACGATCATTATACATTGCAAAAGATGCACGACAGGTCGATGTGACATGAAAGCGATTAAGGAGCGGTTGGGCACAATGCGTTCCAGCTCTCACGGCTACTCCCTGACGGTCAATATACATCGAGACATCGTGGGGATGAATTCCTTCGAGTTGGAACGAGATAATGCCACCCTTATCAGGAGCACGCCCGAAAATGCGCAACGAATTGATCGCCTCAAGCCGTTCATGAGCATAGGCAGTCAATGCTTTCTCGTGTGCCTCGAGAGCTTTACGATCTTTCGACATAATATATTCGAGAGCAACACCCAATCCGATAGCCTGAACAATCGGCGGCGTTCCAGCTTCAAAGCGATGAGGAGGTTCATTGTAAGTGATCTTGTCGACACTCACATCTTCAATCATCTCGCCACCGCCCTGAAACGGGTGCATCTCTTGCAACCGGTCTTTTTTGCCGTAGAGAACGCCGATCCCTGTCGGGCCGTAAAGCTTGTGTCCAGTCATTACATACCAGTCACAATCGAGATCTTGCACGTCGACCGTCAAATGAACCGACCCTTGCGCCCCATCGATCAAAACCGGAATATTCCGCTCATGAGCGGCCCTTATCATCTCTTTCACCGGTGGAACTGTGCCGAGGGTGTTAGACATATGCGTAACTGCTACAAGTCTCGTCTTTTCGGTCAATGCCTTTTCGAAATCCTCCAAATGGAGAACTCCATCATCGTCAACCGGCACGAAAACAAGTTTTACGCCCTTAACTTCGCGTATAAAATGCCAAGGCACGATATTGGAATGGTGTTCCATAATCGTCAAAACAATTTCGTCCCCTTCCGAAAAACGCGGCATTCCATATCCATATGCAACAGTATTGATGGCTTCAGTCGCGTTTTTGGTAAAGACAATTTCTTCATGGGATGAAGCATTCACGAATTTACGAACGCTTTCTCTGGCTTTTTCATAAAGCTCGGTTGCAGTGTTCGACAAAAAATGAAGGCCGCGATGAACATTGGCATAGCTTGTCCGATAGACCTCGTCCATAGCCTCCAGCACCTGCTTCGGCTTCTGGGCCGAAGCAGCATTATCAAGATAGGCGAGACGCTTACCGTAGATTTTCCGATCAAGGATCGGAAAATCACGCCGTATTTGATTGATATCAAAAGACGAAGACGTTTGGTCAGTCATCATTATTCCTTCTTAAAGGTGCTTTTCCAACCATTGATTAATGAGAGCAACAATGACGTCTTTCATTTGATCGTTTTCCACGTCATCAATCAATTGCGAGACAAAAGCCTTTACCAACAAGCCGCGAGCGACAGATTCTTCGATACCGCGTGCCATCAGATAAAAGAGTTGTTCGCGATCGATCTCCGCAACTGTGGAACCGTGTCCGCAAGCAACATCATCGGCAAAAATTTCAAGTTCGGGTTTCGAATCGAATTCTGCGTCATCCGATAAGATAAGACTGTTGCACGTCATCCGGGCATCCGTTTTCTGGGCTTCTCTGGAAACCTTGATCATGCCCTGAAACGCACCTCTTGCCTTATCAGCTACGACATTGCGGACAATTTCGGTCGAAACAGTATCTTCGCCAATGTGACGGACAAACATTGTAACGTCGCTATGACTGGCGCCTGCAAGGAGATTGATCGTCCTCAATTGGAAGTTCCCTCCCTCGCCCGGCATCTCGATGTCTATTTCCTGCCGGTTAAACTCACTTGCGATATTAACGATGTAAAGGGTCAGTTTCGCTTTCTTATCAAGATTGGCGAGAAACTTGGAAAACTGCGTCGCATCGAAACCACGATCACGAATGATAATCCAGGTTACATCTGCGCCCTCGCCTATTTTGAGGTCTTGCACGGAAGTTACAAATGTGGACTTTTCTCCACCCAATTGCCTTTCAATGAAAGTAACCGAGCTGTTATTTCCTACTTTGATTTGGGAATAGGCATGAGCCTGACCACCCGGATTGATCATTTGCAATTCAACCGGATCAGCAATTTTTGCACCCTCTGCTACTTCAAGAAGCCAGCCATCTGTAACAAAAGCAGTATTGACCTGACCAACAAAATCATCGTCGGCAATATCCGGCTTCAGAGTGAAATGCTCGTTAGCAAGTTCATCGGCCACGCGTTTTGTCGTTACCGATTGCACTTGTGGAGCATCGAGTGTTTTGCCGTTAAATATGGCAAATACAGAATTCTTTGGCAGAAGTGGGTCGCGAGATAATCCGTCACCTTCATCACTGAAGTTCGGAATTGTCTTCAACAAGGTACGCAAATCGGTGTAATGCCAATATTCACGTTTTCTGGACGGTATGCCCACACGTTTGAACTGTTCTACCACGCTATCCCGCGTTGACATAACCTCGCTATTTCCAGGAAAATCACCCAATTTTTGACCAAAAATATCGACTATTGCCTGTTCCGCAGCAGTCATTTCCGGTTTTTTATCGACTTTGGAGGTTTCACTCATGTCCTTCCTCCGCTTCTACCTTGTCGATAATGTCGGCATAACCCGTTTGTTCGAGCTGCATCGCCAATGTCTTATCGCCAGTCTTAACGATTTTACCTTTATAGAGGACATGCACAGTATCCGGCACAATATAGTCCAGAAGTCTTTGATAGTGGGTTATGACCATGAACGAACGCTCCGGAGAGCGCAAAGCATTGACACCGTTTGCCACAATTTTCAACGCATCAATATCAAGGCCTGAATCTGTCTCGTCAAGAATACAGAGCTTCGGTTCCAGCAACAGCATCTGGAGTATTTCTGCGCGCTTCTTTTCACCACCGGAAAAACCGACATTGAGAGGACGCTTGAGCATGCTCATATCCATCTCGAGTTCAGAAACACCCGCTTTTACTTTTTTCAAGAATTCGGGCACTTTCAATTCTTCTTCGCCGCGCGCTTTTCTCTGGCAATTCATTGCGACTTTCAAGAATTCCATTGTCGCAACACCGGGTATTTCCATCGGATACTGGAAAGCCAGAAAGACGCCGGTCGCCGCGCGTTCTGCCGGATCCATATCAAGAAGCGACTTGCCGTTAAAGATAACCTCTCCGTCCGTCACTTCATAATCGTCACGGCCTGCAAGAATATAGGAAAGCGTTGATTTACCGGAACCATTCGGTCCCATAATTGCTGCAACTTCACCGTCATGGATTGTCAAATCCAGACCATGCAGAATTTCTGTCTTGGTTTCGGCTATACGTGCATGGAGATTTTTAATTTCTAACATTTTTAAATCCTATTTTGTGGACACTGATAAGGCCCCCAACAAAAAACAACAGCTTCAGTTAGCCGACACTACCTTCAAGACTGATGCCAATAAGCTTTTGCGCTTCAACAGCAAATTCCATCGGTAATTCCTGAATAACTTCTTTGACAAAGCCATTTACAATAAGAGCAATCGCCTCTTCTTCTGGAATACCCCGCTGCATAACGTAGAACAGTTGGTCTTCGGAAATCTTCGACGTCGTGGCCTCGTGCTCGAATTTTGCCGTCGCGTTTTTCGCTTCAATGTAAGGGGCTGTGTGAGCACCACAATTATTGCCGATCAACAGGCTGTCACATTGGGTGAAGTTACGGGCATTGGTGGCTTTGCGATGGGCCGAGATTTGTCCACGATAAGTATTATTGGAAAATCCGGCTGAAATGCCTTTGGAAATAACACGACTTGATGTGTTTTTTCCAAGATGGATCATCTTTGTGCCTGAATCGATCTGCTGGTGTCCATTAGAAACTGCAATGGAATAGAATTCACCACGTGTATTATCACCACGCAACAGGCATGAAGGATATTTCCAGGTTATCGCCGAGCCGGTTTCAACCTGTGTCCAGGAAATTTTTGAATTGTCACCGCGACAATCACCACGCTTGGTAACGAAATTGAAAATTCCGCCTTTGCCGTCTTTATCACCCGGATACCAGTTCTGAACTGTTGAATATTTTATTTCTGCATCCTTCTGGGCGATAAGTTCGACAACCGCCGCATGAAGCTGGTTCTCGTCACGTTGCGGCGCTGTACAACCCTCAAGATAGGATACATAGGCGCCTTCATCGGCTATAATCAATGTGCGTTCGAATTGGCCGGTATTGCGTTCGTTAATACGGAAATAAGTCGACAGCTCCATCGGACAACGAACGCCTTTAGGAACGTAAATAAATGACCCGTCCGTGAAAACCGCCGCATTAAGCGCCGCATAAAAGTTGTCTCCGGCAGGAACAACCGAGCCGAGATACTGCTTTATGAGATCAGGATGCTCACGTATCGCTTCCGATATCGAGCAGAATATAACACCTGAACGGATCAATTCTTTCTTGAATGTCGTGACCACAGAAACCGAATCGAACACCGCATCGACCGCAACGCGACCGGATGCATAAACATTATCGTCCAATTGTGAAGGTTCTGCTTGCTTGCGTACGCCCGCGAGAATTTCCTGTTCTTTTAAAGGAATACCAAGCTTCTCATAAGTATTCAGCAATGCAGGATCAACTTCATCGAGAGACTTTGGTGCATTCTGACTTTTAGGCGCCGAATAATATGAAATTGCCTGAAAATCTATCTTGGGGATTTCCAGACGAGCCCAATGGGGCTCTTCCATAGTCAACCAATGCCGGAATGCTTTCAGTCGCAATTCCAGCATCCACTCCGGCTCCTGCTTTTTAGCCGAAATCAAACGGATAATATCTTCGTTAAGACCTAACGGGGCTTTATCTGCCTCGATCTTGGTCTCAAAACCATATTTATATTGGTCCACGTCAATTTCACGGACCTGACTTATAGTTTCCTGCACTGCAGGCATGGGCTTCTCCCTCCTGGCCGGGTCAAAAACCGGCAGTTGTCGATTATACCAAAATAAGCACAACTTGATTTAGTGTCTCGGTCGCCGGACTTCAATGAAAACATGATAAATCCAGTCAAGCTTATCTGACCTTGTTTAAAACAGTTCTAAAGAAGATTTCAAGTGCTGTTTTTTAATTTTTTGAATTGCGAATGATTTTTTCGAAAGCCGAGAGAAAATCATCAATGTTTTTCAGGCTTGTGTGTTTGCCTGTAGAAACCCGAATTGCCCCGTCGGGTACATGACACCCCATTGCGGCAAGAACACCACTTTGTTTCACTTTTCCCGAGGAACAGGCCGATCCCGCCGAAACCGCAAACCCGGCAAGATCAAAACCGATTTGCAGCGTTTCCGCCTTTAAACCTTCAACAGCAAAATAGGTTGTATTCGGTAAACGCGGCGATTTTTCTCCGAAAATAACAAGATTGTTACTCAATTGATGCAACCCATGTTCCAGACGCATTTGAAGCGCTTTAGAATGGTCTAAATCCTGAGTGGTGGGTTTTTGTTCCATCGCTGCACCGAAAGCGGCGATGAGCGGAACTGACTCTGTGCCCGAACGGAAACCTTTTTCCTGTCCCCCGCCCAATATAAGCGGTTGTGGCATAAGAGCACTTCCTGTCGCTACAAACGCGCCGATGCCTTTTGGCCCGCCGATCTTATGTGCTGCAACAATATAGAAATCTCCTCCGAAGCTACCAATAGTGACAGGGAGTTTACCAATATATTGGACAATATCGACAATCAAAACACCGCCCGCCTTTTTGACAATATCGGCAATGTTTCCTACAGGCTGGATGACGCCGGTTTCGCCGTTGGCCGCCTGAATTGCAACCATTGGCAGACCTTCGGATTTATCATGAGCCGAGAGTTTTCGTTCAAGCTCGTCCAGTTTGATGATGCCATTTTCATCAACATCAATAATTTCCTGCCGGTCTTTTTCAAATCGACCGCCTTTTCCAATGCAGGGATGTTCGGTTGCTCCTATGTAGACTTTGGAAAAGTGAACATCCGAACGTCCCATTTTGTAATCGGGTGTGAGGAGCGTCATTGCCGCTTCCGTTGCACCGGAGGTAAAAACAACGTGATCCGGCTCGGTATGAAGACGGCTGGCGACCTGCCGCCGTGCTTTTTCCAGCAGGGCTTTCGCGGCTCGCCCTTCCTGATGGACTGAGGAAGGATTGCCATATACGTCAAGTGCGCTCACCAAAGCGCTGCGGGCAGCATCTGACAAAGGCGTTGTAGCATTATAATCGAGATAGCATCTTGAAGATGACATATGGGGGCCTCGTAATTTTTATTATTTCAAACGCATCCATAACGCAATTTCCTTGAAAAGTGCACCCATTACAGACTATCTAACGCTTAGAATAAATTTAAAACATAAAAAACAGTTTGAATTTACCGATATCCATTTATGTCACAACGGAAATTCAAGCTGATGAAGTAAGGAGTACTTGATGCCTGAAGTCATTTTCAATGGTCCTGCGGGTCGCCTTGAAGGCCGTTATCAACCCTCGCCGGAAAAAAATGCTCCTATAGCCATTATTCTCCATCCACATCCCCAATTTGGCGGTACGATGAATAACAAGATCGTTTATGATCTTTTCTATATGTTCCAGCAACGCGGATTTACTACCTTGCGTTTCAACTTCCGCAGTATCGGACGCAGTCAAGGTGAATTCGATCATGGAGCCGGCGAGTTGTCCGATGCAGCGGCGGCACTTGATTGGGTACAAGCACTGCATCCGGATTCGAAAAATTGTTGGGTGGCCGGTTATTCTTTCGGCGCATGGATCGGCATGCAGCTCTTGATGCGTCGACCTGAAATCGAAGGGTTCATATCGGTTGCTCCCCAGCCCAATATATATGATTTTTCTTTTCTTGCTCCCTGCCCTTCGTCGGGCCTCATCATTCATGGCGACGCTGATCGTGTTGCTCCGGTAAAAGACGTTCAGGGCCTCGTGGACAAGCTTAAAACACAAAAAGGAATTACGATAACCCAGCAAATTCTTGAAGGTGCAAACCACTTTTTTGCTGGTCAGGTTGACGAACTTATTGATGATTGCGCCAATTATCTTGACCGGCGCCTTAATGGCGAATTGTCCGAGCCTCGTATGAAACGGTTAAGATAAAACTTTTCATTATCTGCTACTATTTTTCTCGAACAAAAGGTTCATGCGAGAGTTTCCGCATGGACCTTTTTTAATGAGCGTAATCGGTTTCAGAAAAAACTTTCACTGCCCATATCAAACTTCGAAACTCATAATTGAGACATCCGATAAAACAGTTTTTCGGTGACTGTCGAAACGGTGGATTTTTCCGCGCATTGACGCCAATTTTAAAATTTATTTCTATTAATTTCCGCTTATATTGCGATCCGGTGTTGTGTTCTGGTGTCGCGCAAGACGCCCGCCTGATTGTGGTGAGAGACAACCGGTCGTGGTTGGAAATGTTATCGGCAAGTTATAAATTGACCTGATCGCAAGATAAGCCCATGCCTCAGCTTCTATGAAATCCGAAGAAAGACCAAGTGACTGCGCCGTTAATGTGATGATTCCGTATTTTTGCGTAAGGTCCTCTAATGCCTTTATAATTGCTCTGTTATAAGCTCCGCCTCCAGAGAGGACGAGTGTTCTTGGATAGGTCGGCAAATGTCTGAAAGAATTGACGATTCCATAGGCTGTTATAAAACTTAGCGAAGCTGCTCCATCTTCAACAGAAACAGCTTTATCCGTTAAAGGTTTAAAACTACGCCAATCAAGAGAACCCGGCTTTTTCTGATTAAAAAACGGGTGTCGAGAATAGGAATTAACAATCCCCTCATGAACAGTTCCGCGTAGACCGGCTTCACCATTGCGATCCATCGGGCTTCCGGTTTTACAATACATCCATTGGTCGATCAAACCGTTACCCGGTCCGCAATCAAAAGCATAAAGTTCGTCATTTTTACCAACGAACGTCAAATTGGAAATTCCACCAATATTAATAAAAGCTACTGGAAAATCGAGTTTGTCCTTCAATTTCAAAGCCAAAGCCCGATGATAAACAGGAACCAACGGCGCCCCTTGTCCGCCATGTTTTATATCGTTTGATCTCAGGTCGAAAACAACATCAATGCCACACTGTTGTGCAAGCATTGCCCCGTTGCCTATCTGGATAGTTAATCCTATATCGGGTTTATGGAGTATAGTCTGACCATGGAACCCGATTAAATCCACCTTGTTCGGAGAAATAGAATATTTTTTCAATAATTGATTGACCGCAAATGCGTGTTTGATTGTCAACTCGTCTCCGACATTCAAAACCGATCTCGGAAGCTCATCAGCCTTCACAACATTAGTTACTTCATCAAGCGTTGACTTCAATTTTTTACGAAAAGCGACATCATATTCACAAGACGAATGGCCGATGATGTTGACGATTTTTTCGCCATCACTTTCAATCAATGCGGCATCAATGCCATCCATAGAGGTACCACTCATTAGGCCGATCGCCGTTTTTAACGTGCGCATAGCTTGTTCCCCGTACTATGTTTCCTTGTGAATCACATATATTCTATGATAAAGCCCACAAAACAGTTGAATATTCTTTTCCAAATATAAAATTTTCAGGGAAAAAGTCCGATGTCCGGTTTTAAATCCGATTTCCTAAATGTGATGAGTGAACGTGGTTTTATCCACCAAATGTCAGACGAAAAAGGTCTGGACGATCTCCTTTCGAAGGAAATCGTGACTGGATATATCGGCTTTGATCCAACGGCCGCAAGCCTTCATGCCGGCAGTTTGATCCAGATTATGATGCTTCACTGGCTGCAACAGACCGGCCATCGTCCGATCGCACTCATGGGGGGCGGTACCGGCATGATCGGTGACCCGTCGTTTAAGGACGAGGCACGTAAGCTCCTCACTGTCGACAAAATCGACTCGAATATCGCCGGCATTAAAAAAGTTTTCTCCAAATATATCAAATTCGGTGACGGTGCCACAGACGCCATTATGGTCAACAATGCCGACTGGCTTCGAGATTTGAATTATATTGAATTTTTGCGCGATGTCGGTCGCTTTTTCTCGGTAAACAAGATGCTCTCTTTTGACTCTGTCAAATTGCGCATGGATAGAGAGCATTCGCTATCGTTTCTTGAATTCAATTATATGATCTTGCAAGCCTATGACTTTGTTCAACTCAACAAACGTTACGGCTTGCGTATGCAGATGGGAGGTTCCGATCAATGGGGAAATATCGTAAACGGCATTGATCTTGGCCATCGTATGGATACACCACAGCTTTTTGCTTTGACTTCGCCATTATTGACGACAGCGTCAGGCGCTAAAATGGGGAAATCGCTTAATGGTGCTCTCTGGCTCAATGCCGACATGCTTTCTCCCTATGATTTTTGGCAATATTGGCGCAATACAGAAGACGCTGACGTTTCGCGCTTTTTGAAACTTTATACAACTTTGCCAATGGACGAAATAAAACGTCTTTCTGCCCTCCAAGGCTCGGAAATCAACGATGTGAAAAAGATATTGGCAACAGAAATAACCGCCATGCTCCATGGGCGCGACGCGGCTGAAAAAGCTGCCGAAACCGCGCGTAAAACATTCGAACAAGGTGAAGTCAGTCATGACCTTCCCAAAATAGAAGTTCCGGCAACCGAGCTTAAAGATGGTATTGGCTTACTTACCCTGTTGGTGAAGGCAGGACTTGCCAAATCAAATGGCGAAGCGCGGCGTCATGTTCAAGGCGGTGGTATACGGGTGAATGATGCATCTGTGGAAGACGAAAAACGTATAATCAATGAAAATGATGTCAACGCCGACGGCGTCATCAAATTGTCTTTCGGTAAAAAGAAGCACGTTCTCGTCAAGCCAATGTGATGCGTTTGCATTCCCGCTCAGCCATAATTCTGCTCAGTCATAATATTGGTCTTCCGGCAGATCTTGCCGGAAGATTTTTTATAGAAAGATCCATTTGCAATAAACTGCAGGCGTTCTTGATAAAGCATTTCAAAACAGCTCTATAATCCGGATATGAGAAGGTGACTTATGGAATTGGTCTCTTCAGAGCTTACAGTATGTGCCAACAGTTATAATTCACATTGTTAATGTGATTGATGTGGCAGCATTAAAATCCGTTTTTCTCTGCTTCGATCCTGTTCATTCAGTAACATTAGAAAACCGGAAACAGAACCACTCCGTTACCAAAACACGCTGATAACGCATTCTCGCTCTTCAATTAAAAGGCTTATTGGAATTCGAATATCGACCTGAAAATACCGGGTGCGATCACCGAAATCGGATTGACCATAACTTGCGGATGCTTCGCCTTGCCTTCAATCTTAAAAGTAATTCCGATCAATCCACGGTCGCGGCCATTTCCTAACACTTGCCCTATAATTGGCAAATCTCCAAACAATCGGTTCAGACCATAAGCCGGCATAAAAGTACCGGTGATCGACATATTTCCCGCGACATCGTAAAGGACCCCCTGAAAAGTCGCACCGACTGTCGGTCCTCTCAGAACACCTTTATCAAGAACCAAATAATTGTCACCCTTTGCAATATGGGCATAAGCAAGATCAAAACCGATACTCGAACTGTTGATTTTACCTCTTACGGCTTCATTCAAACTTTTACCGCCGCCACTTGGTCGCGAGGAGACAATCGCAGCCAATCTGGGTTCGTCAACCACCGCAAAGTTTCTGATACTGACCCGACCGGACAACGGTTGTCCGGAAGATGACGATAAATCGGCTTTCAGATCACCACCGCGAATCTTGTCATAATAATTCATAAATCGCATTAATGCGCCGGCGTCATTGCTTCTTGCCGAGATCGTTTGTCTCCCTTGACTTTTTTGTGTCTCGACATTGACAGATCTGCGACTATGCGTCGTTCCGGTTAATGAAAACTGCACAGCTTTTTGCTCGGTTATTTCGTAAGTTGCCTTAACGTTATCAAGCTCTTCCCCATAGAAACCTGCAAGGCTTCCTATTGATGCACTCAATGATATAGCCGTTTTATCATTGGAATTCGAATTTTGTGCTTTTCCCATTTGCTGGATCAGGGCGCGTCCATCGTAACTTTTTCCGGTCGCTTCTATATGATAAGTTTTTCCGGAACTGATAATTTTCAATCCCAAATCGTCGTTTCGACTTAAATTGGCTTTGTTGAATTCAGCACTTGCCAGTTGTTTGTCCTTGATATGGATTTGACCAGCTACATCCAAATTCTGACCGGATAAAGAGAAATTTTCTATCGTATAGTCAGGTTTATCCTTTATATTTGATGGCATATCAAATTGGGCACGTGCCGCCATGCCTTTGCCTTTTTTCCAGCCTGCCCATGAAAATTCCAGCTCTGCATTGGTGAGATCTGCATTAAAATGGCGTTTTCCATTATTATCCTGCCCGACCTCTATATTAACCGGCCCTGATAGGAAATTATTGAGGAACGAAAAATGTTTTGCTCGAATTGAATCATCAATATTGAGCGTAATTTTTTCGCTTTTTTGTAAATTCGAGTTATCAAACGGCTGTACAAGCTTGATTTGGGCAGGAAAGTCATTGAGCAGGCCGCTCGCTTCCAGAACAATACCCGATTTCGTGACATTAGCTGTGCCGGAAGCATTGCTGACCAGATTGTTTTCAATCGGGTCCGGAATAGAAAAATTATTGAAATTGACATTAGCGTTATAAGTTATCTCACCTCGTGGATTATCATGCGTTACCGGAAAGCGGAGATCGAGATCAACTTCTACATTGCCCTCAGCATGATCAGGGTTGAACGGCAAACGATGGCGGGCATTGATCGGTGCATAGCCAATCATCTCTCCGGCTGCATCTATCTCGCTACGCGCGGTCAAGTTCATATCGGCATAAACCGGCCGTTGGGGACCCCAAGGAATAACCATTGTTCCGTCCGTCGCTTCGATTTTACGTCCGTCGGATAAATAGCTAATCCCCTTGTCAAGCTTGATAGTTGTCGTCATCCCGTCAATGGCGATATTACCGGACGCATCCCGCAAAGCCGGTAATTCTCCAACAAGATCAGAACGCGTATTCAGGATTTCAGTCCTGATTTTTATTTCATTTCCTGAAAGTGTTCCCGTCGGTATTCCCGATTGAAAGTATCCTTGCGGTAACGCTATTTCGATAGAACCGTTTTTTAACTGACCGCCGAAAATATGGGAAACAACCCATCGCCTTGCGCCAGGAGATAGATTGACAGGCCAAAGTTGTTTTGCTTCAGCCACATCCATTTGAGGAACACGAAGAACAAAGATCGTTTCGGGGGTACCGTTCCCGAATTTGAGACTACCCTGCCCCATCATATTACCATGTGGCGTATTGATGGTTATTTCATCCATCATTACTTTTTTATCGCCAATATTGTACTGGCCCGCGAGCTTCATCTCGAATCTGAGTGCTATATCGGGAACCTCGTTCGAGGCGCTGACGGCATGTTGGGCGACAATTTCGAAACGATAATCGTTAACCGGCTTTCCTGTTTCTTTATCATTGGGTGTAATTCCCAATGCACCGTTGAACGGCAAAGTGAGCCCGCCGATCGTCAATAATGACGTTTCGACTTCGATTTTACCGCTGTGAGGTGTGTGCAGCAGATTTAAATCGATTTTTGAAGGAATATTTTGTTCTGTACCAAAATCCATAACGCCATCAGGCATCACAAGCGATGTGCGCACCACCGGTTCATTCTCTAATGAAACACGATGAGCCTCGACATTGAGATTGGCCTTTCCCTTCAATCTGAAATGCCCATTATTTGTGTGACCGTTCGGTAAAAATGGTGAAACATCATCGGCTGCGCCCAAATGGAGGGGGAAAGATTTGACCTTGAGCGTTATGTCGGTAGCATGCCTGCTGACGTAGTTCGCATTTGCTGTAACGCCAATTTTTTCACCATTCCACGTCAGAGAAGATAAAAGTGTGGCTGTTCTCCAGCGTGTGCGCAAATCAAAATCTTTTATTCCCAATATTGCGCCATTATCGCCGGGCATATGAAGCGAAATATTCTTCAAAACGAGTACATTAATTGACATTGAACGCAATTTATCGGCACCACTATCGAAAGCCGAAAACAGTGCTTTGGACGTTGCGTCGGGGTCAATGCGCCCATATTCATCTTTTGGTAATTGCTCAAACAAGCCCGGTCCGCCAGTTTGCGGCAAAAGGACGTTGGCATCGTGAAGTTCTATCTGGGCTATCTGCAATTTCCCCATAAGAAGAGCCCATGAGGAAAAGCCAACGCGAAAAACCCCGATCTGGTCTACTTTTACGCCATCCTTGATATCATCCAACATGACGTTTTGTGTTTCCAATGCCAGATGGTAATCCTCGTCCAATGAAAGACGCGCATCGGTAATTTTTACACGTGCGTAATCGCCTAATTGCTGGGTAAGCGTTGCCTGCATTTTCTGCGTCAAATATTTGCCGCTAATGCCTACTTTCAATAGAGAAAAGATCAGCCCCAACAATAATATGACGATAATAATAGCCCACAAAACGATATGGAAAAGACGCCTTGCCAATGTTTTGCGTCGACGTGGTGTATCAACCGTCACGCCATTGCTATCCTGTGCTGACGGAAATTGGTCGAGGCTCTTTATCTCGCTTTTTTTAAAGCGAATCTCTTCATGTGGATCTGACAAATTGCAATCAACCCCATTTATCTCTGCAATCACATTTTACGATGTAGGATTAATATCGTAAGACTCTTTATAGCACCGAATAATGTTGATTCTTATGGTTTCTAATTTAATTTTCGTTCTACCCACAGAAGAAAGGTAATTATAATGGCAGGTTTACAAAAAGGCGATGTTGCACCTGATTTCAATTTGCCTCGCGATAGTGGAAAGACACAAACTTTATCCGAATTGCGAGGTCATCCTGTTGTACTTTATTTCTATCCGAAAGATGATACCAGTGGCTGCACACTGGAAGCACATGACTTTACGGAACTTCGACCCGAATTCGACAAAATTGGCGTAACAATTATCGGAATGTCACCGGACAAGGCTGAAAAACACGATAAATTCATAAGCAAACACGATCTTCAGCTTATCCTTGTCTCCGACGAGGAAAAAACGACGCTTCAGAAATATGGTGTATGGGTGGAAAAGTCGATGTATGGACGCAAATATATGGGCGTCGAACGCAGCACATTTCTAATCGACAAAAACGGTAAAATTGCTGAAATCTGGCGGAAAGTTAAAGTTCCAGGCCACGCCAAAACTGTATTGGAGAAGGCAACAACAATCGCCTGAAAATAACAATCATTAGGACTTTGTTAACTTTTTAGTGTGTTAATAAAAACTGAACAGGAAAGATGAAAATATGCACTATTTTGCAAAGATTCTGGTTCTAACGTCGGTTTTGTTTGCAGCAATGTCGGTTGCTACAACAGCAAAAGAACTGACAAAAGAAACAGATGCAAAAAAGCCCTATTTTCATCAATCTCTTCCGGCGATGCCCAAAGTTTCGGTTCCGAAAACCGAAAATATTGCCCTAAAACCTTATGCCGGTATTGACCCTATAATAACAGGTCCACGTGGATAAGCTGCTTTATCTCGGCTTAATGATCTTTATAGGCGACTGTTAGCTATCCGATGGATACCTGCAAGGTAAATCAGGTTCAAAAATACACTTCAATCTGCGAACCGATATAAAAATTCGTCGAATTGAAGTATAATATTACACCCTAAAAGGGTCGTTCCAATTCATGTTAAATTAACGTTGAAGATGTCAGGTAACATCTTCAACATGCTCGACACCACCTTTGATCTTTTGAGCAAGCGCTGCTTCCATGAATTCATCAAGGTCACCATCAAGCACGGCTTGTGGATCGGTATTTTCCACACCGGTGCGCAAATCTTTTACAAGCTGATAAGGCTGTAAAACATAAGAACGGATTTGATGGCCCCAACCGATTTCTGTCTTGGATGCTTCAAGTGCGTTGGCTTCGTCTTCACGACGTTTCAACTCTTCTTCATAAAGGCGCGCTCTTAACATGGCCCAAGCTGTAGCACGGTTTTTATGTTGGGAGCGTTCGGCTTGACACTGTACAACAATACCGGTTTTCAGGTGTGTGATGCGCACAGCGGAATCTGTCGTGTTAATGTGCTGCCCACCAGCACCTGACGAACGATATGTGTCAATGCGTACGTCCGCTTCCGAAACATCCACTTCGATATTGTCATCAATAACCGGATAGACCCAGACGCTAGCAAAGGACGTGTGACGCCTTGCATTGGAATCATATGGAGAAATACGAACCAGACGATGCACGCCAGACTCGGTTTTAAGCATACCGTAAGCGTTATGACCTTTCACAAGTATGGTTGCCGATTTTATCCCTGCTTCTTCGCCATCATGAACTTCCAGCACTTCAACTTTCATTGAGTGTTTTTCCGCCCATCTGGTATACATGCGAAGGAGCATAGAAGCCCAATCCTGACTTTCTGTACCACCAGCACCAGCATGAATTTCCAGATAAGTGTCATTGGCATCCACTTCGCCGGATAACAACATTTCGATCTGGCGTTTATCAAGTTCACCTTTAAGGGCATGTATTGATGATTCGGCGTCTCTAACAATGTCGTCATCGCCCTCTTCTTCCCCCATGGAGATCAATTCAATGTTGTCGTTCAGTGTTTGCGTCAGATGTTTGATATTATTAATACCGTCGTCCAACCGCTGCCGTTCGCGCATAAGTTCCTGCGCTTTTGCCGCATCGTCCCACAAACTGGGATCTTCAGCTTTTTCGTTGAGATATTCCAGGCGTTTTACCGACTGATCCCAGTCAAAGATGCCTCCTCAGCAAGCCGATAGCCTGCTTGATTTCTTCAACCAAAGTTTCGATTTCTGCTCGCATTGTTATGTCTTTTTCCTGATCATTTATTTTGTTGTTCGTTGTCGGGCTTATTGCTCCGTTACAATAGCGAATTCAACCTTTCCGCTCGAAACGTCATTTGTTCGACAACAATTGTGCAGCAATATCCACAAGATGTCTTTTTTGTCAAAAGGCAATTTTCAATAAAGCCCGTTGGCTCCACTTTGAATAGCTTTATTGACTTGAGGAGACGTCGGCGCAACCGGCACCCCTTCTTTGAAGGATGTCGTTCCGCCAATAACCTGATAAACATCGGCCGGACCAGTACCCGGTTTGAAGGCTTCAACAATGACATTGCTATTTCCGGGTTCCGCACGCATACCGGTTTTCCGATCAATAGCTATTTGCATCATGCCATCCGGTATTTTAAAATCAACGTCGGGAACGCCTTTCATAGCGTTCTCCATAAATTCACCAAATACGGGAACTGCAAGAGAACTTCCGGTACCACCATATCCGAGTGTTGAAGGCTGGTCATAGCCGATAAACACACCAACGACGATATTGGGAGTAAAGCCCATAAACCAGGCATCTTTCGAGTCGTTGGTAGTTCCGGTTTTACCGGCAATATGGCGATTAAGATATGCAAGGCGTGCAGCCGTACCGCGTTGAACCACACCTTCCATCATTGATGTAATCTGATAGGCTGTCATAGGATCAAGCACCTGATCCCGCTCATCTATTAATGTCGGTTCGGGTTGGTTATCCCAGTTCTTTACATTACATCCCTCACATTTACGTTGGTCATGCCGATAGATCGTCGCTCCATATCGATCTTGGATGCGATCTATAAGGGACGGTGAAATGGAGCGGCCGCCATTGGCGATAACCGAATAAGCGGTAACCATGCGCAATACCGTTGTTTCCCCTGCCCCCAGAGCCATTGGAAGGTAAGGTTGCAATTTGTCATAGATTCCGAAACGTTCCGCATATTCTGACACAATCGGCATACCGAGATCGTTTGCCAAGCGGACTGTCATCAAATTACGAGAGTGTTCGATACCGTAACGTAGTGTCGACGGGCCGGCAAATGTCCCGCCATAATTCTTTGGTCGCCACACTTCGCCATTCGGCTGTTTGATTTCCACAGGCCCGTCGAGCACAACCGAAGCCGGCGTATAACCATTATCAAGAGCTGCGGCATAAACAAAGGGTTTGAAAGAAGAGCCGGGTTGCCGATAGGCCTGGGTTGCACGGTTGAACTCGGACTCAGCAAATGAGAACCCGCCAACCATCGCCAGAACACGTCCTGTCCTTGGCTCCATAACAACCATTGCACCTTCAATTTTAGGTGGTTGCCGGAGCAAATAACCGTCCTCGCTTCCGGGCTTTTTCTCGACAAAAATCACATCGCCAACCTGCAGAACGCCACCAGGATTTGAAGCTGAAGACCGGCGGTCGTTCTTACCGACCATTCGGTAAGCCCATTTCATATCGCTTGCGTTAATTGTGGCCACGTCGCGCTCGGCCGAAAGTGCGCCGGATACTTCCCGTTTTGGTTGCAAACCGATTTTTACTTTATCCGGCGAAACGGAAAGAACGACAGCCAAACGCCATTCCGGAACATCGCTAAAGCCGCTAACATCTCCCAAAGCGACGCCCCAATCATCTGAAATGTCGATGTGTTTATATGCTCCGCGCCAACCATGGTTCTGATCGTATTTGACAAGACCGTCCTGCAATGCCCGACGGGCCTGAACTTGTAAATTCGGATCCAGAGTTGTGCGAACGGATAAGCCACCCTCATAAAGGGTTTTTGAACCATAACGGTTGATCAATTGCCGACGGACTTCTTCGGTGAAATAGTCTGCCGCGAAAATATATGAATCGTCACCACGCAGCGAGATGCCCAAAGGTTTCAGTTTTGCCTGCTCGCCTTGTGCCTGCGTCGCATAGCCATTTTCAACCATACGATCAATTACCCAGTTTCTACGGTCGAGAGCACGCTGGGTATGTTTGAAAGGATCGTAATTGCTCGGCCCCTTTGGAAGAGATGCAAGATAGGCACATTCTTCCAATGTAAGCTCGTTCACCGATTTATTGAAATATGTAAGTGCAGCAGCGGCAATACCATAAGCGCCACGTCCCAGATAAATTTCGTTCAGATAAAGTTCGAGAATACGGTCTTTGGAATAAGCCCTTTCGATGCGCATAGCCAATATGGCTTCCTTGATTTTACGTTCCATCGTGGCATCGGAACTTAAAAGGAAGTTTTTTGCGACCTGTTGAGTGATTGTCGAAGCACCTTCAGGTCTGCGACCGGAACCGATATTTTTAACATTGCTTACCAAGGCTCGTGCAAGCCCTTCCGGATCAAGACCGAAATGGGTGTAAAAATTTTTGTCTTCAGCAGATATAAAGGCAAATTTCACTAAATCGGGAACCGATTGGATTGGCAGATAAAGTCGACGATTCGTCGCAAATTCTGCCATGAGGCCACCATCTGCAGCGTGAACGCGGGTCATAACAGGAGGCTCGTAATCGGCAAGCACCTGATAATCCGGAAGCTCGTCGCCTTGCTGTTCATTCTCGGCGCTTGCCAAGCCGATTAGATATGTGCCCAGACTGAGAGTAACTCCAGCGGCAAGAAAAATTCTAAAAAACTTCATCATAATAACCGGATGTCGCTTTCTCCCGTACCCGCTTTATGCGAGACCTTTATTGGTAAAACCCGATGCGTGTGCACTGGAATTTCGTTAGAAACAAGGCTAAATGCACTATTTAGTATTTTAATGTCAAAGTTAAGACTATCGCTTCCGTTTTTCTCAAGCATTTTTATCATGGCTGTGGATTATTCCCGTTACGGGTCCTATAATTTGCAAATTGTTGCACAGCTGTTGCAATTGCGCTTGCTGCTTGTCTTCTCCAAACGGGATCCGAAATGAGCTTCTCGTCATCCTTATTTGACAAATATCCGATTTCAATGAGAACCGATGGAATGTCGGGGGCTTTTAGAACCTGAAAACCGGCATAGCGATGCGGATTTTTTATAAGGTTTATATTATCTTCCAAAAGACTTGAAACTACACGATCGGCAAAATTCACCGAAAAAGACAGTGTCTCCCGTCTTGCAAGATCAATCAGAATATCGGTCACCTCGGGAGATTCGTCAGCCGGTAAACCGTCAAGCAGGTCAGCTTTATTCTCTCTTTCTGCCAAAGCTTTTGCCAAATCGTCAGATGCGCGATCCGAAATCGTATAAACTGTTGCGCCACGCATCGATGTCATATTTATTGTATCGGCATGGATAGAAATGAACAGATCGGCACCATAATCACGTGCTTTTTGAACCCGCTCGTTAAGTCTGAGAAAAATATCGGAATCACGTGTCAAAAATACCTGCAAATTGATGTTTTTTTCCAGTTCATCGCGTAATGTGCGTGCAAACGCCAATGTAACGTTTTTCTCAAGCACACCCGACACACTTTCCGCCCCGCTATCAATTCCTCCATGACCGGCATCAATCACGACACGAAAAGGCTTTTGTTGCGCTTTTCTATCGTCTCGTGCCAGCGCATTATTTTCTGTTTGCTGTTTTTGGATTAACTTTTTGAAGTTCTCCTCATTGTCCTTGGTCAAGTCTATGACCAATTGCCAAAGTCCACTATCAAGTTGTTCGATTTTATCTTTTTCGATCACGAAAGGGGCATTCGTCGTCAATATAATTCTTGACGAATTTGGCCCGGACGTTCCGTAACGCAAATCGGTAACCATACCGAGCTTTAATGGAGGCTGTTTTTGTGAGGAAAAATCAGTTCTTGGAAGATTGACAACGAGCCGGTTCGGATGATCGAGAAACTGTAAGGAGTAGTCGGGATTACCCGAAAATACCGCAATAAGTCGTGTTCTCGTTAGATCTCCTACCGCTCTAATGTTCACGAGTTCCAATTGTTCATTGCTAGCATTGCCTTTATCTGGAAAACTCATAAAACTTAAGAGAAATGCAACAATAAAAACAAGCCATTTTGATTGCCCGATATTGCCAATACCATTTGCTTGTTGTCCGGCATGATCCATTGTGGCGTGGCCCTTGTTTCTCTACTACCAGTCTTTGTTTTAAAGCATTTAAATAAAAACTGGCAAATCGCAGGAACGATAATCAGGGTCTTTGGCAATTTTAAGATAATATTTTCTTAAAATAACAGCTGCACCTGTGGACATGAGCGCTGCGCGAACCGCCAAATTCATGTTTTTCCAGCAAATAAAGTAGACGTCTTTATAAAGTTACTTGTGTTCGGCCGGATATCGACTTAAAAGCGTAAATGTCTTGAACGGTTGGAAAAACAATAAATGAACCTTCGGTTAACCGGTTCATTCAAACCATTTTCAGCCAAAAAGTCTACAAACTTTAGCTGTTCCTAGGTCATTTGACGCTATGTTTTCAATGAATAAGGAGCAAGTTTGTAATGATTAAGTTTCGCTGGTTCGGTTGCTCCGAACTATTTTAAAAACGTTTTGCCGGAGACTCGCAGGATATGAGTCGAACACAACTGGTAGTAGAAGTAGTTTTAAGCGCGGCACATGCAAGCGGGGATATGCACGCCCATTCTCACTATAGTTTGTTGGCAAATCTTCTTTCCATCGGCAGACAGTATGCATCGGCATTCATAGGTTTTTCAAAGGCCTCTATCCGTTGTTCCATACGTGTCGCCTGCAGGATTTTCTATAATGTCAAACAAAATGCTTATCGATGCCTCCCACCCGGAGGAAACTCGCGTGGTTGTTGTTCGTGGTAACAGAATTGAAGAATTCGATTTTGAATCCGAACACAAAAAACTGATAAAAGGAAATATTTATCTGGCTCGCGTAACGCGAGTTGAACCTTCTCTGCAAGCTGCATTCGTGGAATATGGCGGTAATCGTCACGGATTTCTTGCGTTTTCTGAAATTCATCCGGACTATTATCAAATTCCGGTTGCTGACCGCCAAGCGCTTCTTGAAGAAGAAGAAAAAGCTGCCCGTGTTGAAGATGAGGATGAACAGGAAAACGAAAAGCCTTCAAGAGCGAATAACAGAAAAAAAAGTCGTTCGTCCGAAGCAAGCAATGAAAGCGAGACAGTTTCTGTTTCCAGTGAGGAAAACGACGATACCGAACAAACAGCAGACGACACAGAAGATAGTGTAGAACTTGTCGGAGCAGAAGACGCTTTGGAAGAGGTGCCAACCCGCGAGCGCACCCCGCGTCGGCAATATAAAATTCAGGAAGTTATCAAACGCCGCCAAATCCTGTTGGTCCAGGTTGTAAAAGAAGAACGTGGCAACAAAGGCGCTGCAATGACCACCTATCTTTCTTTAGCAGGACGATATTCGGTCTTGATGCCGAATACGGCACGTGGCGGTGGCATTTCCCGCAAAATCACCAATGTGCAAGATCGTAAACGTCTCAAGGAGGTTGTTAAGGATCTTCACGTGCCTAAGGGAATGGGAGTCATTTTACGGACAGCCGGCGCCAATAGGACAAAGACCGAAATCAAACGCGATTACGAATATCTGATGCGCCTATGGGAAAATGTACGTGCATTGACACTTGAATCTGTTGCTCCTTGTCTTGTCTATGAAGAAGGTAGCCTTATCAAACGGTCGATCCGTGACCTTTATAACAAGGATATCGGCGAGATACTTGTTTCGGGCGAACAAGGCTATCGTGAAGCAAAAGATTTCATGCGCATGTTAATGCCGAGCCATGCAAAAGCTGTTCAACCATATCGTGAACAGCTTCCAATTTTTGCGCATAACGGAATTGAAGCACAGCTTGATGGTATGCTGCAACCGGAAGTAACGCTAAAATCCGGCGGATATCTGGTTATCAATCAAACCGAAGCTCTCGTCGCAATTGACGTAAATTCGGGTCGTTCCACGAAAGAACATTCTATTGAGGAAACGGCTTGCCAAACGAATCTCGAAGCTGCCGAAGAAGTTGCGAGACAGTTGCGACTGCGCGACCTCGCAGGACTCGTTGTTATTGATTTCATTGATATGGAAGAAAAACGCAATAATCGTCTTGTCGAGAAAAAACTCAAAGATTGCCTGAAAGATGACCGGGCTCGTATCCAGGTCGGCCGCATTTCACATTTTGGTCTTATGGAAATGAGCCGTCAACGTATTCGGGCATCTGTGCTGGAAAGCACAATGCAGCCCTGCCCGCATTGCAATGGCACAGGCTATATACGTTCTGATTCGTCCTTGGCTCTGCACGTTATCCGCTCGATTGAAGAATATCTTCTGCGCAATCCTCACTTTAATATTATCGTCCGTACATCGGTCGCTACTGCTCTTTATGTTCTTAATCATAAAAGACAAGCTCTATCCGATTTGGAAAATCGTTTTGGTCTAACGATCAATATCGAAGCAGATGACGAGGTTGGTGCTCAAAATTTGGCGATATATAAAGGTACACCTGCCGAAGGAACGCCTGCCGTGGTACCCCAACTTCCAGCAGACGATGAAGCGGATGATGACAATGAGGTCGAAGAAACCGCAATCGAGGTCGAGAGCGAAGAAAAAGATAGCGACAATACCGATAATAACCAAAGGCGCAAACGTCGCAATCGCGGAAAATCGAACGATCGCAATGAAGGAAAAAATCAACGCGTCCGGAATGAAGATGATGTTGTACGCAGTGACGAAGACAATAAACGTCGTCGCCGGCGTGGGCGTCGCGGTGGAAGGCGCTACCGTGAAGGCGACTTCGAACGTCGTAGAATTCCTTATGCGGAACCGGTAGGAGATTTTGCTGAAAGAGCGCTTGCAGAGGTTATTGCTGCAAGACGCCAACGCCGAGTTCCTCATGCAGAACCGGTTGGTTTTTCGGCAACGGAAGTTGCAGTTCAGGTTACACCCGTTGCTGTAAAAGAGCCGCAGGAGCTAAAAGCTTCTTCGGAAACGGAAGTTTCTAAGGAAGAACAAAAGACAGAGCAAAAAAAGCCGACAAAAACGCGCAGGAGACGGACGAAAAAAACCTCAGCAGAAGAAGAAAAAGTAGTTTCCGAAACGAATGTTGAAGCAAGTGTTGAAAGTGAAGAAGATAAAAAACCTGCTTCTCGCGGACGCAAACGGAAGACAAAAACGAAAGAAACAACAAGTGAAACAATTTCGGATGAAACTGCAAATGCTGTGACGTCGAAAGAAACCGAGTTAGCACAAGAAACTGAAAAACCTGCTAAAAAGACTGCCAGACGTTCACGGAAAGCTAAAGCCGAAGCACAATCAAATGAGACAGCGATTGATGATGTGAAGGTCCAAACAGAAAAACCGGCAAAAAAATCTTCGCGCAAAACGGCCAGAGCGAAGACAACTACAGCTGAAAACAACGAAACGGTTACAACAGAACCGGTCGTAACGTCATCGGATGAAAATGAAGATAAAAAACCGAAGCGCGTCGGTTGGTGGCAGAGAAAAGGTTTTTTCTGATTTAAGAAATCTGAAGGACTTTGATCGTTTTTCGACCTGAATTATCAGCCTCACAAAACTTGAAATTTTTCAAGCTTTGTGAGGCTATTTGATTCCCCCTTCTCCCAGAGAGAGTTGGGCTTATTCATTTCGAACGCTGCTATCCAATTAACCGTAAATAGTTGTATGTTGTATAGAGCTCGTCCCCGATTACCTGAAAAGCAAAACACAAGGCACTATAAACGGCAGAAAGAACATTGCTTGTTTTAAGATTGCAGATGACCGGGTTGATTTCGAGTTGATTGATTACGAATTCCGGAATTTCCGGATTGATAATGGGCAGGATCATTTGTCAGCAGTCAACTCATATAAACATGAATAGACAGCTAATGGAGATTGGCAAAGGCTAGACCAACAAAACCTCATTTTTCCCTATCAATATCTTGTATGTGCATCTGACAAATTGACGATTGAGAAAATACCACCGGCACTCCGATATCTAAAAGTTTAGACATGATCTGACAGTTTGGACTTTTCAAAGTGAGAGTTGACCGCTTTGCGTGTTTTGATGATGCAAATATTCGAACAAAGGCAACTCTGATGATTGAAAAGAGTGAACGAATTACCAAACACGAGGTCGGATTGTTAAATCTTGCTGAAGAGTTGATGCAATTCATCAAAATTGGAATGTCTGCACACTTAACAACTATTGTCCCCTCCCAATAAGGTGTTATTTCACCTTTAGAATATATAATAGATGATAATCAACGCTCCAAACCTAAGGTTGATCGTAATGAAATAAAATAACTCTTTCAGTAGTGATTGGCACCTCCTCAATAAATGTTAATATTATAAACGTTAAATTTCTTCCTGTTGATAGAATTTTTAATATTGACAATTAATCTTTTTAATGTACCGTTATGATACATTTATGAAGAATGTGAGGGAGCGCTGGAATAGCTATGAGAGCTTGAAAGGCTGCAGTATTCTTAAGGGGATACGACATGAGCATCTCATCTACCGCAGCAAATGGACGAAGTGGAAAAATAGCACTTCAGTTGATTCAATCGATAACGTCAAAGAACAACAATTCAAACAAGTCAAATCCCTCTGACGTTAAAAACAATATTCAAGAACTTGTGAAACAAGCTGATGAACTTCGGGTTAAGTCTCAAGCCGATTTTCGATCCAAATTGATTGAAAATGCCTTGAAAGCAAATAATGCGCAATCTCAAGATAAAGTCAAAGATGATAACAAGGTTAAGATTGCTGTTGCACGGGAAAATCAGGCTTCTGTTGATAAAATACAAAAAATCATAGGCGACGCTATTGATATTACACAAGTAAAAGATGGTTCATCGTCTCGCAGTTTATCAAGTGTTATATATCAAAATTTATATGATTATTTGGAAGACAACCCTTATGCTCTCTCTCAAGATCAAATGAAAGAGATTGTAGTTGAATATTATAAAATCGGTGTTCGTGAAGGTAGAATCGAAGATCGTAACGGCCTTATGGATAAGTTGGTTTCAGGTGATTATCAAATCTATATGGGTGACGAACTAAACGATCCGATGTTTGACCAGGTCAACTACGCTTTTAAGCGAAAAGAGGGGGGAGGCGTAGTCAGTGAACTTGAAGTTGACAAATCGCAACTCGCTCCAGGCACGAACGAACGTGCAAGAAAGCTTTGGGAAAGCGGCAAAACACTTGCAAGTGGCGATCTTTTCTTGAGTGGTAAAAGCGCTCATCGGTGGCGTTATAATATAGTGTTCTAAAAAAACAGATAATATCAGGTAAACACGACTGTCATCATTATTTGTAAAAGTTTAGACATAATCTGACAATTTGGGCTTTTCAAAGTGAGAGTTGCCCGCTTTGGGTGTTGTGACAAAACAAACATTCAAAGTAAGGCAGCTCTCATGATTCATAAATATGTTTTTCCCGAGTTGTTTTTCCATCAGAAAATCCCGAGAGAATGTTCTTCGACCTTGTTTTTCAAGATAGCGGCTTGTTAGAACCTCTATCCGTTCAAATTCGGTTCTTAGCAATTTTAGCCATAAATAGGGGATGATTGAAAATCGTCTTTCAACTTTAAAACAAATTGAAACGAGGAAATGGCGCACCCGAAGAGATTCGAACTCTTGACCTCTGCCTTCGGAGGGCAGCGCTCTATCCAGCTGAGCTACGGGTGCAAAACCGAAAATTGTTTTGCCAAAATCGGATTTGTTCGACGTTTTTCTAGCCGATCATAGTGAATGGTTCAATGGTGAAAAACGTTCTCTATGTCAATAAGTTGAAAAATATTAAAAATAACGAAAACGAACGTCCCGAGAATCCCGCGGAACTATTTAACTATCCGCTCAAAAGCCCTTCGAATTGAGTGAGACAGAGCCGAGGGACTGTGATTGCAACGGATCGGTGCAACATACCTCCCCTTTTTGAATGCAAAGATGTTGCCGACAACGGTTTTCGGGCTGATTATGAAGTGGTTTTAAAAAGCTGTTATCTGCTTGAAGTCGTGATCAATATCAACTTTAAGAACAGGCTCGGGACAGAAATAATATCGTAAAGATATTTACCCCTTCTCGCGCTGTATTTCCAAAAAGCTCCTAAAAAAATATCTTCTGATAAGGAAAGCCTTTGAAATGAGCTTCGCCGAATGATCACCCCCCCCGAAGTTGTCATTTCCGTCAGCAAATGGCAATTTTCGTAACATTCGAATATCTTACTTTGCATAAATCGAGTAGAAACAATACTTCTATAAATATTCTCCCCTGCCCTCAGGAACCGGTTATTTATTTCGGGATTTGAAAAGCGAAAAACATCTAACCTGAACGGACGTTCAGATGTTTCAGGTTTTAACTGTCGTTGACGGGTGAAAAAAATCGCAAAACAAAACTTATTTGATTAGCGATTCAATTCGTCTTGTGCCTCTTTCAACTCCTGTTTTGCCTTTTCCAGTTTTTCCATTTTTTTTGTTGTTTTTTTCCGATTACCCCGTGCTTTTGCATCGTTGAGTTCAGCCTCCCTTTCAGAGACTTTTCTCGTTTTTTCGGATATTTTGGCTTTCCGTTCTGTTCTCAGTTTCTCGTCAGTGCAATTTTCAGAAACATCCTTCAGCGCTTTTTCCAACCCGTTTATTTGGTAGCTATTGTTGTATTTACGGGCATAATCAAGCTGCGTTTCAATACTATGTTTTTTAGCAGCACATCCTTTCAACGCCGGTTCAGCATGGGCAAATGAAAAAGTTATAAATACGAGAGGAAGGGCCAAGAACAATTTCGTTTTCATAAGCGATACCTTTCACTAAACGAGCCGCCAACTATTCAATGGTTAATTTGCACGAACAAGCAATCACTAAAACTTGCCATTATTCTCGAACTTTGTCAGCAAAATTTGTGTATTGTTGAAAAAGCTGTCGTGTCAGATTAGATATCGTATCAGATGAGATATTGGATGCGTTGGTTGATAAAAAAATTGGGCACGAGCACATCCAATTCATTTACTTGAAAAAACGAGCAAACTTGATGGAAAAACCTATAGAGCGATTTCATTTTATCGCGTCTAAAACCGAACAGGCGCGCAACTCTCTTCAAGCGTTGGAAGAGCGTTACGGTCAATCGAGCGTGGATGATGCTGATGTCATTGTTGTTTTGGGCGGCGACGGGACAATGTTGGAAGTTCTGCGCAATTTCATGAATTCCGGAAAGCCTATTTATGGAATGAATCGCGGTTCTGTCGGATTTCTTATGAATGAATATCGAATAGCCAATTTGCCGCAACGGATTTCGAAAGCACATAAAGAAGATATAAAGCCGCTCAGAATGATTGCTGATTCCAGCTCCGAAGGCCATGTTGAAGCATTGGCAATCAATGAAGTATCTTTATTTCGCCAATCTTACCAAGCTGCGAAAATAAAAATCAGCATTGATGGCAAAATCCGTATGGACGAGCTCAATTGCGACGGCGTGATGGTTGCAACACCAGCGGGATCGACAGCTTATAATCTTTCTGCTCAGGGACCAATTTTACCATTACTTGCTCCATTGCTCGCGCTAACGCCTGTTAGCCCGTTTCGTCCGCGCAGATGGCACGGCGCACTTTTACCAAATTCTGTCACAGTCCGTTTTGATATGCTTGAACTAGATAAACGGCCGGTTAATGCTGCCGCTGACAATGTAGAAGTAAAGTCGGTCAGTTCGGTGGTTATTTCTCTGGCAAAGGGTGTAAAAGCGTCAATTTTATTTGATTCCAACCATTCATGGGACGAACGTATATTATCCGAACAATTTCGTTATTGAGAAGAATACACGTTAAAACGCATTGCAAACGATCGTTTTTGTTGACTTTTTTATCAATGCACCTTAACGCGTTTGTTGATAATGTAGAATAGTTGAACCATTTTGACTATTGTCACCTAAGTTAGGCGAAAAAGAGAAAGAGTGATAGCGCCTTTGACCAGTTTCAATGATTTGGGCCTTTCAGAAAAGGTTCTCAAAGCAGTAAAATCTATTGGATATGAAGAACCTACTCCAATTCAGCTTGGAGCTATTCCTCATGTCTTGAAACGCGAAGATGTATTGGGTATTGCACAGACGGGAACAGGTAAGACCGCTTCTTTTGTGCTTCCTATGTTGACGCTCCTTGAAAAAGGACGTGCACGGGCGCGGATGCCACGTACACTCATTTTAGAGCCCACCCGTGAACTTGCAGCGCAGGTGAAAGAAAATTTCGATCAATACGGCATTAATCATCATTTGAGCGTAGCGCTACTCATTGGTGGCGTTTCATTCGATGATCAGGACCGTAAACTTGACCGTGGTGCAGATGTTCTGATTGCGACGCCAGGGCGGCTTTTAGACCATTTCGAACGTGGAAAACTTTTGCTGACCGGTGTAGAAATTCTGGTTATTGATGAAGCTGACCGTATGCTTGATATGGGCTTTATTCCGGATATCGAACGTATTTGCAAACTTATTCCCTTTACCCGCCAAACTTTGTTCTTTTCGGCTACAATGGCACCGGAAATTACAAAATTGACCGAACAATTTCTACATACACCTGTTCGTATCGAAATCGCGAAAGCGTCTTCTACCGCCGAGACGATTACACAAAAGCTCGTCGCTTCCGGTCGCAAACCATGGGAAAAACGAGCAGTTTTGCGTGATCTTATCCATAATGAAGGTGATGAATTAAAAAACGCGATTATCTTCTGTAATCGTAAAAAAGACATTTCAGAACTTTTCCGGTCTCTCGTTCGGCATGAATTCAGTGTTGGTGCTCTTCATGGAGATATGGACCAACGTTCGCGCATGTCTATGCTGGCAAACTTCAAAGATGGGAAAATTGCTTTATTGGTAGCATCTGATGTCGCAGCCCGCGGGCTTGATATTCCTGACGTCAGTCACGTGTTCAACTATGACGTTCCAACACATGCAGAAGATTACGTTCATCGTATCGGTCGCACAGGACGTGCCGGAAAATCCGGTAAAGCTTTCACCATTGTTACAAAGGCCGACAAAAAATATGTCGACGCCATAGAAAAGATGAGCGATCAAAAAATCGAATGGTATGATGGCGACTTATCTTCTCTGGTTCCGGAAGAAAACGGTAAAGACTCCGATCATAAACGTACGAAATCATCGGGGTCAAAATCTCCCGCGAGTGGAAAGCAGACCGAAACCCCCGAACCTAAACGCCGGAAAAAACAGACAAAGGCCAATGGCGAAAAAACCGACAGTTCTGGCGACAAACAGACTGCTACGCCGGTCAACCAACAGCAGATACGGTCTCAAAGACACAATCAAGACAAATACTCGTCAAAAGAGCCCCCCTCACCCAAGGGATTTGGGAACGATATTCCCGCATTTATGCTTATTGATACAAAGAGGTGAATTCTTTTCGTCTGCTGTGCTTAAAATCGTTAGGAAATAGCGCAAACACAACGCTTACTACAGCGCGTAAATGTTGATTAGCGGATAATAAGACTTACACGCCGTTCTACCTCTTAATGAAGAAATATAAAAAGGCAGCTCATAAAACAAGCTGCCTTTTTCATGAATATTCGAAGGATATAATATTCAAGCCTTCAGGCGTTGAAGAACCCTGTTTTTACCCAAAAGGGGCAGCAAAGCAGCCATTTCCGGCCCGTGGTCCAATCCTGTCAATGCTTGCCGCAATGGCATAAAAAGCGTTCTTCCCTTGCGGCCTGTCTGCTTTTTCAAGGCATCCGTCCAGACTTTCCAGCTATTTTCATCAAGTTCGCCATCTGGCAAAAGTGAAGCTGATTGATGAACATATTCACGGTCTTCCGGTGAAACTGCATCGAACGTTTTGTTCACCTCCAAATTGTCCCACCAGTTTTTTGCTTCACACACTTTATCGATATTGCCCCGAACGGCATACCAGAACCGCTTGGCGTCTTCACCTTTGATGCCAATCTTTTCCAGTCTCGCTTTTACTTCATCAAATTCAAGCTCATGCACAATGTGCTTATTGAGCGTCAACAAATCAGCCGGGTCAAATTTCGCTGACGACTTTGATGCGGACGTGAGATCAAAATGTTCAAGCAGTTCCTTTTGATTTCGACAAGCAGTCACATTTTCCGAAGTACCGATAAGAACTGCCAGAGATTCGACCGCTAAAGGCTCGAATCCCTCTTCTCGCAACGAGCGGATAGACAGATCACCTTTGCGTTTAGACAGCCCCTCACCCGAAATCGTCGTCAAAAGATTGATGTGACCGAATGTCGGCGCTTTTGCACCAAGTGCTTCAAAGATAGCAATTTGTACACCGGTGTTTGTGACATGATCGTCGCCGCGTATAATATGGGTTATCCCCATATCGATGTCGTCCACGACCGATGGCAGTGTATAAAGATAACTGCCATCTTCACGAATAAGTATCGGATCGGACATCGAGGCAAGATCTATCGTTTGTGGACCGCGGACCACATCGTCCCAGTGCACATCTGTCCTTCTGGTCTTGAAAGGGTCCGATTCGAAATTAGGCAATTTGAAACGCCAATGCGGTTTTCTCCCCTCCTCTTCGTAAGCCTTGACCTCCTCCGGTTTAAGTTTCAAGGATTCACGTCCATAAATGGGCGGGAGTTTACGCGACAAACGAATTTTACGCCGTCTTTCCAGCTCTTCCGGTGTTTCGTAACAGGGATAAAGAAGGCCTTGCTCTTTGAGCTTTGCTACAACTTCATTATATCGATCAAATCGCTTGGATTGATAATAAATTTCGTCAGGTTTTATCCCCAACCAATCAAGATCGACGCCAATACCGTCAATATATTCCTGTTTCGACCGTTCAAGATCGGTATCGTCAAAACGTAAAACATATTTACCTTGCTTGGCTTTTGCAAAAAGCCAATTAAACAAAGCTATTCGGGTGTTTCCAATATGAATATAACCGGTTGGAGACGGTGCAAAACGAACTTTAATCATAAATATAACTCAATTTTTATCGCGAAAACGATTGGTAATAGGGTAACGCCGATCGCGGCCGAAATTCTTGTGACTGATTTTCACACCGGGAGCCGATTGGCGTCTTTTGTATTCGGATATGTATAACAAATGCTCGACTTTTTCGACTATCTCGCGTGAATGCCCCCGTTGAACAATTTCCGAAACACTCATTTCTTCATCGACGAGGCAACGAAGAATATCGTCCAATACCGGATAAGGTGGAAGCGAATCTTCATCTTTCTGGTTCTCACGGAGCTCGGCAGTCGGAGCCTTTTCAATAATATTCTGGGGTATGACGGCTGCTTTAGGCCCTAAACCATTTATCGGAAAATGGTTGTTACGCCAGTTGGATAGTGCATAAACCTGCATTTTATAAATATCTTTGATCGGATTGAAACCGCCATTCATATCGCCGTAAAGAGTGGCATATCCGACAGAAATTTCAGATTTGTTACCGGTCGTTACCACCATTGAGCCAAATTTGTTGGATATAGCCATCAAAACCGTACCACGCGTACGGCTTTGCAAATTTTCTTCGGTAATATCCGGTTTGCGCCCCTGAAAAAGCGGCGTCAAAATATCCTCAAATGCCTCGACCGGTTTTGCAATTGGTACGGTATCATAACGACAGCCCAGCATTTTGGCGCATTCCTCGGCATCCGTTATCGACTCTGAAGATGTATAGCGATAGGGAAGCATAACTGCATGAACACGCTCCGCACCTAAAGCATCTGTCGCAATAGCTGCCGAAAGAGCCGAATCGATACCGCCCGAAAGCCCTAACACTACGCTTTTAAATCTGTTTTTATTAACGTAGTCACCAAATCCCAAAACGCATGCCTGATAATCGGCAGCTAAGTCATGAAGCAATTTTTCTTGTGGACCTGAAAGACAAAACCATTTCCCATTCTGTTTTTGCCAATTGCTAAATGCCAAGTCACTTTCGAAATGTTTCATTTGAAAAGCATTCGAGCCATTTGCATTGAGTGCGAAAGACGCGCCGTCAAAAACGAGTTCATCCTGACCACCTATCTGGTTGGCATAAACGATCGGCAAAGAAGACTTCACCACCTGTTTTTTGACAACGTCGTATCTCAATTCCGGTTTTTCGCGGCTATATGGGGAACCATTCGGTACGAGAATAATTTCGGCACCATCAGCGGCAAGATGAGCTGCCACTTCGTCGTCGTTCCATATATCTTCACAAATCGGTAAACCTATTTTTATGCCGCGGAAATTGATCGGCTTCGGACGGGGACCCGGAGAAAAAACACGTTTCTCATCAAATTCGCTATAATTCGGGAGGTCGAATTTACGACATTCAGCAATGATCTTTCCCTCATCAAGAAGGAGTGCAGAATTATAAACATGACCTTTTCGACGGAGAGGAACGCCGATAATGATACCTGCACCTTTGGTCGTAACAGTTGCAAGCTCGCTGATTGCTTTTTCGCATGCTTCATTAAAAGACGGTTTTAAAACCAGATCTTCAGGCGGATAACCGCTAATAAAGAGTTCAGTAAACAGTAAAAGATCGGCACCCGCATCGCTTGCTTGCCTGTGGGCGTCAAGTGCAAGTTTTAAATTGCCTTCAATGTCACCAACAACAGGGTTTAATTGTGCAATTGCGAGCGTGAGGTCATTTTCTATCAACTTTTTGGTCATGATCTTGATTTAGCCTGTCATCGTTGCACTTGCAACGGCATAAGTTAAACGAAAAACAAGGTTTGAATAATCACTGTAATCCATATGCATAGTGTTAAGATAATAGAGAGCAAAACTGCTAATGAGCCTGCGTCTTTAGCGATTTTAATTTCTTCGCGATAATCGTGTGTGACGGCATTGCACGCCGCTTCAATCGCTGTGTTTAGCACCTCTACGATAATAACAAAAACAATAGATCCTGTAAGTAGAAGAAAGCTACCCCATTCTTTAGTGATAAAAAAAGCTATGGGGAGAGAAACTAAAAAAACTACAGCTTCTTGAATAATAGCTTTTTCGTGGGTTAGCAAATATCCGAGCGCATGAAGGGAATTCAAAAATGCCTTGAATAATCTCTCCATGCGTTCACCATTCAGTTTGTAGACTAAACTGCTTTTATTCCCGGTTTCATGCCGAAGCCTTTACTGTCTCGGCATCACGTTGTTTTTTCAACAATTCCGCAACAAGAAATGCCAATTCCAGAGCCTGATCTGCATTAAGCCTTGGATCACAATGCGTGTGATAACGATCAGAGAGGTGATCTGCCGAAATTGCATGTGCACCACCCGTACATTCTGTTACGTCACGACCGGTCATTTCGATATGAATGCCACCGGGATAGGTTCCTTCCGCATGATGAACTGCGAAGAAATTCTCCACCTCTTTCAGGATACGCTCGAACGGACGGGTTTTATAGCCGTTTGCGGTTATTGTGTTCCCATGCATCGGATCGCAAGACCACACGACCTTCTTGCCTTCGCGTTCGACGGCGCGAATAAGCTGCGGCAAATGGTCTTCGACTTTATCATATCCGAACCGTGCTATCAGAGTAAGTCTCCCCGGCTCGTTTTCCGGATTGAGTATATCAATGAGCCTTATCAGATCATCCGGATCAAGTGATGGTCCGCATTTGAGACCAATCGGGTTTTTAATGCCACGGCAATATTCGACATGGGCATGATCGGACTGACGGGTGCGGTCACCAATCCAAAGCATATGACCCGATGTTGCATACCAATCACCTGAAGTTGAATCCACACGGGTCAATGCTTCTTCATAACCAAGAAGGAGACCTTCATGGCTGGTATAAAATGACGTTTCCCGAAGTGATGAGTTGGTTTTCGGCGTAATTCCGATTGCCCGCATAAAATCCATCGTTTCCGAAATCCGTTGTGCCAGCTTGCTATAACGTTCACCTTGCGGGCTGTTTGCTATAAAACCCAGCATCCACTTATGGACATTATCAAGATTGGCATAACCACCTTGAGCAAAAGCACGCAGCAAATTCAATGTTGCAGCAGACTGCCGGTAAACCTCCGACATACGTTGGGGATCGGGAGTACGGGATTCTTTATTGAACTCTATGCCATTAATGATATCGCCACGATATGACGGTAACGTTACGCCATCTTTGGTTTCGGTATCAGAAGATCTCGGCTTTGCAAATTGACCGGCAATACGGCCAACCTTTACAACCGGCTTTGACGCCCCGAAAGTAAGCGCAATAGCCATTTGCAAAAACACCCGGAAAAAATCACGGATGTTATCTGCTTCATGTTCTGCAAAACTTTCCGCGCAATCGCCACCTTGTAAAAGAAACGCCTTACCTTCGGCAACCTGGGCCAGCTCGTGTTTTAAATTACGTGCTTCACCCGCAAAAACTAAAGGAGGATAACGACGCAATTCGCTTTCAACATGAGCCAATGCTACAGGGTCAGGATAGGTCGGTACCTGCTTGATCGGTTTTGATCTCCAAGATGCAGGCGTCCAATTTTTAGTCATCATTATCTCGCTTCACAGTATAAATCATAAGATAAGCGCACTTTCATCGGAATATTATGGAATGTTCGCGATGAGGCACTTAACAATTTTCCGATATAAGCAGAATTGTTGTTTAAAGCCAAGACACAGGCTCTTCTAATCAAAAAAATTGATTATTTTTATCGAAATTCAACAATTTTTCTCGTCTATCAGTTCAGTTTTCAATTAAGCTTTTTCCCGTTTTCATAAACATATGTCGGCTTATACATTGTGACCAATTCCTCTGAAGCAGTCGGATGAAGTGCCATAGTTCTGTCAAACACATCTTTTGTTAGATTGCCTTTGAGAGAAACACCAAGCAGTTGTGCCATCTCGGCGGCATCGTGTCCCAATATATGGGCACCGACAACGACCCGCGACGAGCCGTCGACAACAAGTTTGGTGAGCATTTTTTCAGTATTTCCCGAAAGTGTATTACGCATAGGACGGAAAAGCGCGCGATAGACCTCAACACGTTTGCACTTTTGTACGGCTTCTTCTTCTGTCATTCCGACTGTGCCGATTTCAGGCTGGGAAAATACAGCCGTCGCAATCAATTCATGATCCGGAGCGACCGGATTATTTTTGAAAGCAGTTTCAATAAAACACATAGCCTCATGAATCGCGACCGGTGTCAATTGTATGCGGTCAGTCACGTCACCGACAGCCCATATATTATCAGCAGTAGTTTTCATGTATTCGTCAACGATAACTGCATTATGAGAATTGCATTTTACCCCGGCTTTATCGAGGTTCAAGCCTTCCGTATTGGGCGAGCGCCCGAGTGCCAGCATTACTTTTCCCACTGTCAGGGTTTCGCCATTCGAAAGCTCGACTTTAAAGTTTTCCGCTTCTTTCTCGACTTTGTTGATCGTTGCATGATAAACAATGCGGATGCCTTTTTCCTGCATCGCATCGTTTAACAATTGCCGCAAATCGGAATCGAATTTGCGCAAAACAAGATCACCTCTGTAAACGAGCGTTGTTTTCACGCCCAATCCGTGGAAGATATTTGCAAATTCTACCGCGATATAACCGCCTCCGGCAATCACAATTGATTCCGGTAATTGTTCGAGGTTAAAAGCTTCATTAGAACTGATACACAATTCATGACCGATAATTTCGGGATGACGGGAAACATGTCCGCCTGTAGCAATGAGGATTTTTTCAGCACTAATTTCTTCGCCCGTTTTCTCTATCTTCAAGGTATGTGCATCAACAAAAACAACGCGGCTCTCGAATATCTTGACATGATTATTATCTAGCCCTTTACGATAAAGCCCTTCGAGCCGCGAAATTTCCTTGTTTTTGGCTGCGACAAGTTTTTTCCAATCAAAACGGGAACCGCTGACAGTCCATCCAAAACCATGACTATCTTTGAATTCTTGAGAATATTGGGAGGCATAGACAAAAAGTTTCTTTGGAACACATCCACGAATAACGCAAGTGCCACCCATCCGATATTCTTCTGCTATAGCAACTTTTTTGCCGAGTGCACCGGCCAAACGCGCTGCACGCACGCCACCCGAGCCACCACCTATTACAAATAAATCAAAATCATAAGATGACACAGGCTATTCCTTTCAATTCGGTTATGCAGTTTTTTATATGGTGTAATCGCACCAAAATTGTAAGCCAACGTAATGCAATTCACTTTACTCCAGTTCTGCAATACCGAAATTTTGGAATTTTTGCCAAAAAAAATAGCGGCAAATATGCCGCTATTTCCAAGAATCACCGAAAAGTTATTATTGAGCTGGTACCGGAGCTTTTGGTTTAGCTGTCGAAGGCGCTGTCGGTGCAGCAGGCGCGGCGCGTTTTTGAGGGCCAACCTTTTGAGCCATTGCTTTACCAACATTTGTCGCTAAATCTTGAGCAACTCCTTGACGCCATACGTCATAGGCAGAAAGAATATCCTTGACAGCAACCGGTCCTTCTGTGAGCAATTTCTTGCCTGTATCAGACGTGTAGAAAGCGGTAATTTGGTCAAGTTCCGCTTGGGAGAAATGCTTGGCATAAGCACGCGCTGCTTCCTTTTCAAGATCGGCACGACGTTTGACCAACGCCATGGCCTGCTCGTCGACCGTATCGGAAATGATATTCGAAAGATTAGGGTCTTTGCGCATGAGCTCGTCTTTCAAATCACGAGCGGTGCTTGGCAGAAATTCATCAAATTGGTCTGTTGCATGGATTGCTGCGATTGCTTTTTGTGCTGATTGCAAGTGGGCTTCGCTAATATCGTCAGCATGGGCAAAATTGATTCCGATACTAACAATGGCAACCGTTCCCAGCGTTGCAGCAAGGCGGCGAATGGAAAATGCCGTATTCATTCAGTGGTTACTCCATAATTGTGGTCAATAATTCTTAGCCATTTTTTTCGTCAAGAAATATCCCGATGACAAAGACATTTACTCTAAAAATCCGACTCTTCCAAAACTTTTATTTCACCATTAGCCATTGCGACCACTGATTTGTTAGCCAAATTCAAAAATAATCCGTGCTCGACAACGCCGGGAATAGAGAAAAGCGCATTCGACAAACTCTCTGGATCAGAAATACGGCTAAATGATGCATCAAGAATAAAATGTCCACCATCAGTAACAAAAGTTTTGTTATTTTTGACGCGTAAAGAAATATTACCTGAAAGGCCAAGGCTTTTTGCAACGTCGACAATGGCCAGTTTTGTTGCTTGCAAACCGAATGGATTGACTTCAATCGGTAACGGAAATGCGCCGAGTGTTTTTACAAGTTTGGACTGATCAGCAATGACCAACATTCGGGCGGATGCAAAAGCCACAATTTTTTCCCGCAACAGAGCCCCTCCTCCACCTTTGACAAGCGCCATCTTCGGTCCGATTTCATCAGCACCGTCAATATCAAGGTCGAGACTGGGCATTTCATCAAGGCTGGCAACCGGTATTCCCAACTCACGACACAATTGTTCGGAGCGTTCCGATGTCGCAACACCTGTTACTTTCAGTCCTTCTTTTACTCTAAGAGCCAGTAAACGAATAAATTCATTAGCCGTTGAACCGGTACCAATTCCCAATTTCATTCCGTCTTCGACAAATTCGACGGCCTTTGCGGCAGCGGCTTTCTTTAATTGCAGAGAATCCATGACGATCAGTTTTTCCTCAAAAATGCTATTTACCTCTTACGTATCGGTCCAAAAATTGCAATCACTACGCGTAATGAAACTGCTCTTTTGGACAAAATTCGCCGATTTATACCCCGTTTTTATAGTTGATAAAAAATATCCAGTTTATGCTTGATTTCGGCTCTAAAGTTTCATATGTTTGTCATGTTTATTTGAGTCGTATGGGTTAATTTGGACTTGGTTATCGATAATGATTGTTTGTTCGTGTAACGTAATAACTCAATCAGAGATCGAAGATGTGATCAATTCTCTGTTGGAAGAGGATTGTTGGCAATTGATTGTTCCCGGAAAAATTTATAAAGTACTGGCGAAGCGCGGCAAGTGTTGCTGTTGCTTTCCGAATATACTTGAAACTATTATTCGAGTTTCGGAAAATTTTCATCGCCTACATAATCGGGACGAGGCTGAAATTATCTCCTATCTTGATCGTGTGCGCGCATTACGATTGAAATATAGGAGAATAGGCCAACATGAAAGGTCACGAAAAGGTCATAGAGCAGCTTAATCATGCGCTCTTTTTGGAACTCGGTGCAGTCAATCAATACTGGATCCACTACCGTTTAACCGAAGATTGGGGTTACACAAAACTTGCCAATAAGGAACGTGAAGAGTCTATTGAAGAAATGGGCCACGTTGACAAGCTGGTAAAGCGCATTGTTTTCCTCGAAGGTCACCCTAATCTTCAAACGCTTGCACCATTGCGCATCGGACAGAACATTAAAGAAGTTCTCGAATGCGACTTGGCTGGTGAATATGAAGCAAGAGAAGCTTATCGCGTTGCACGTGAACTATGTGCCGAACTTTCCGATCATATTTCGAAAAAAGTGTTTGACGAATTGTTGGAAGATGAAGAAGGACATATTGACTTTCTCGAAACACAGCTTGCTCTTCTCAACAAGATTGGTGAAGAGAAATATGGTCAGCTCAATGCCGGTTCGGCCGAGCACGCTGAAGCAAAAGAGTAATTTTTTTGTTTATTGGCTGGGGCTCAAGAAAAACTTTGCTCCAGCCAGTTTTTATATTTTGTTCTGTTTCAATTATATTTTTTCCGAAAATATAATCACTCTTGCAAAAAAGAGTTTTAATAAAAGTAAGCCATTTAGACGATCGAATTATTAAAGTGGTCGATTTATTAAGTCAATTTTCAGAATGGAAATTTTCGATAACCTGAGCGCGATGCTGTCACGCCTGTAATGTCGCGTCAATAATGTCCCGCCTTTAAATTTCACGTCAGTCATGTTGTTAAAACCGGTGAAATGGGAAATTTGCCTTTCGGATATGTCGTTCAATATTGTAGATTTTTAGCTTGCTATCAAATATCCCGACGCCGGATAGTTGATCGACGCATTTGACGTTTCATGAAGACCAATGAATATTCATCAATAAGATCAGGGCTTGATGTTTTACCTGTTTTTCAGCTATCCGAAACTAATTCTCCAATGCCCTCCGATTGATCAATCCAGAATAACAGGCCACCTACTTTTCTTATTTTTCTAGTTCAAAATTTAGAACCTGACAAACGCAAATATTTCCTGTGTTCGTTCCAGGGGCGCGTTGGTCCACTTTCGATTGCCGATATAATTTTGCCATTGTCTGTTACGACTATGCTGCCTTTGAGATTCAAGGAAGTTTCGGTAATGACCTTTTGTTCCGGTCTGCAATTTATCAGATGAATATTGCTGGAAAGTACGAGTATATCATCATCCGGACAGGTCAAGTCGCTGCTATTTTGCTTTTCAATCACCGCTATTTTCAACCCGCCGTCTTTTTGCGCATGACACGTACCATGATCACAAATGAATTGGGCATTCTTCTGGTGGTCTTCTGACGACGGGCCGACAATTCCGTTCAAAGCATATGAACGCAACCAAACTTCCGTTGTAAATCTGGTCGGTTTAATATCTGTAATATAAAGGGTTTTGTCGTCTATCAATCCGACTGCTCCTTTATCTTCAGATATAAGCAATAAAGGCTGTGTTTGATGAATGACAAAAGTTATACCGGCCAAAAAGAATATTGTGGAAAACAAACATAGTCTTGTTTTGAAAAACAGCAGGATTACGAGGCCGATGGATAAAAAAACCAATGCTATAGGGGGTATCAGCCCCGGATTGACGTCGGGAGAAATCGAAGCCACGCTATAAGCTATCTTTTCGACAATTTTCACCCCTACTCCCATAATTTGCAAGGGCCACCACTCCAGACCAAAAGGCATCAGCAGCGCGGCGGCAAGAGCGAAAGGCATGACAGCAATCGACATAACAGGAAAGGCTAAAGCGTTGCTAAGAACGCCTAAAGGCGCCGTGTTGGAAAAATGATAAGCGGAAAAAATCCCGCTTGCGAGTCCCGCAACAAGAGATGCGACGGCTGTTGAGAGAACCGGAAACAGAACAATTCGCATCACGCCAGCGCCGAAAAACATTGGCGTTGTCTGAAAACCGGATTTATGTTTCCGGCTCCACCAGCCAAATGTTGCAATCAAAGCTCCGGTTGCCGAAAATGACATTTGAAAACTCGGTCCCAAAACTTCATGAGGAAACACAACCAGAGTTATAATTGCTGCGATAGCAAGGTTACGCATTGTAATTGCGGAACGATCAAAAATTATTGCCACAAGCATAACCGCAACCATTACGAAACTGCGTTGGGCAGCAACGTCCGAGCCGGACAATAACAGATAGAAAGCGGATACAAACAACGCCGCCGCAGCAGCAATTTTCTTTGATTGATAGCGCGAAGCAAAAGAAGGAAATAGTGCAAGCAATGTCCGGAAAACAATTAAAACCATTCCCGCCACCATCGCCATATGTAAACCCGAAATAGACAATATATGGGAAAGTCCGGCTATGCGTAATGCTTCATTTGTTGCCGTTAGAATACCGCCCCTCTGGCCAGTAATAAGTGCCGCTGCTATGCTACCTGTTTCGCCGCCTATCGCATTGATTATTCTGTTTGTCATTGCCAATCTGAGACGCGCGACTGCCAGAGAGAACCGTTCCAGTGACGAGGTGGGCGGCTCCACAAAAATCTTTGTCGGTTTACCGACAAAATATCCTTGTGCGCCGATTGATTGAAAATAGTTTGCAAAGCTGAAATCATAACTGTCAGGACGTATCGGTCCGGAGCTTGCCCGTAATTTTGCACGTCCTTCGATACCATCTCCGGGTTCAAATTCGGTGTTGTTACTGGAAAATGTTAGTTTTGCACGTTCGGGAGCGTGGTCGAGATATGGTTTTTCCGTGGAAATTATATCCACGATCAACCGTGATTTCCCTCGCGTTACTTTTTCAACAGAGATAATTCGTGCTTTGATTGTCGAAGAGATATCATTTCCGAGCATTGGTGTAGAAAGACGCCACGTTTCTATTTTCGAACACATAGCTCCAAGAAAAATGCACATTGCCAGACCGGTTATATAAAAGGCCGGACGAAAGTGGCGGGAGAGAATGAAGATCCCGATTGCCATAATACAAAGTGCTGTAAGAGTAGCGCCATCAGGCTCATAAGAAAGTCTGAAATATGTTACAACACCGACAGTCATGAACACAGGTATTAATAAAAATAATAATCCTTGTTCGCGTTCGAAAATGAATGCGGAATACCCCCACAAAAATATATCGGCGAGTTGTTTATAAAGCCGCTTTAACCCTGTTTTATGTGGAACGATAAATGGTATATCATCTGGCAGACTCACGACATGCCGTTCAAGCGGACTGTAAAGCTGCGCAACAGACCTTGTTCTGGTTTTAACGGATTGGCTGTTCAACCTTTGCGCATTTGATTTGCTTTCTAACGCATTTCTCTGCTTTATAATTCTATCCGTCCCCGTTGGTATGGCTGGTGCATGGTGCTGAGTCTATGCTAATGGTTCGACGCCATACTGACAATGGAATACTCATAGAAATCTGGAGACATTATGTCCACGCCTGTAGTTACACGTTTTGCCCCTTCACCAACCGGTTTTCTCCATATCGGAGGGGCGCGTACCGCTCTTTTCAACTGGCTTTATGCCAAACACACTGGCGGCAAGATGCTGCTCCGCATTGAGGATACCGACCGCGAAAGATCAACAAAAGCTGCCGTCGATGCAATTATTGACGGATTGAAATGGTTGGGACTGACATGGGAAGGCGATCCCATTTCACAATTTTCGCGCGTTGACCGGCATCGCGAAGTAGCAGAAGAACTCGTCAAAAAAGGTCAGGCCTATTATTGTTATGCAACGCCGGAAGAGTTGACCGAAATGCGTGAAAAAGCGCGCGCAGAGGGAAAGCCTCCGCGTTATAACGGCATATGGCGTGACCGTGACCCATCTGAGGCTCCCAAAGGAGTGAAACCTGTTATCCGCATCAAAGCGCCCCAACAGGGCGAGACAATTGTGCATGACCGCGTTCAGGGCGATGTACATTTTCCGAATAAAGATCTCGACGATTTCATTATTCTTCGTTCGGATGGCACGCCGACATATATGCTTGCAGTTGTTGTAGATGATCATGACATGGGGGTCACTCACGTTATCCGCGGTGATGACCACCTGACCAATGCGGCCCGCCAGACAATTCTATTCAATGCTATGGGCTGGGATGTTCCGGTTATGGCTCATATCCCGCTCATCCATGGGGCAGATGGTGCGAAACTTTCAAAAAGGCATGGTGCGCTCGGCGTAGATGCCTATCGTGCCATGGGTTACTTGCCTATTGCCTTGCGCAATTATCTTGTTCGTCTCGGCTGGAGCCACGGAGACGATGAAATTATGTCGACCGAAGATATGATCTCGTGGTTTGATATTGACGACATTAACAAAGGTGCAGCGCGCTTCGATTTTAAAAAGCTCGAAGCGATCAATGGTCAATATATGCGTATGAGCGATGATAAAGATTTGTTTGACGCTGCGCTTTCTATTCTGCCCGAGATTGAAGGTGGTAAAGAACTAGAGGCCAAACTGAACGAGAAAAATCGTTCAGAATTCCTAAAGGCAATGCCGGAGCTCAAAGAGCGCGCAAAGACACTTGTCGAGCTTATTGATAATGCTGCTTTTATCTTTTCTGACCGTCCATTGAAACTCGATGAAAAGGCAACCAACCTATTAAGTGACGAGGGCAAGGCCATCCTCAAGGGAATTTATTCTTCTCTCGAATCTTGCACCGACTGGACCAAAGAAAAGCTTGATCATATTATCCGGAACTATGCTGAAGAGGCTCAATTAAAGCTCGGTAAAGTTGCTCAGCCATTGCGTGCGGCATTAACCGGAAGAGCCGTTTCGCCAGGCGTTTTTGATGTTCTTGTCATTTTAGGACGTGACGAGTCGCTTGGACGAATTCGTGATCAGATTGCTTAAGGAAAAATCGTAAAACAAGCTTTATAATCTGAAAACGAGTTTAGTATTTGATGTTTAATTTTGTGCCACAGCCTTTTTTTCAAAGGGCTGTGGCTTTTTTTCTTAACAGTTTGAATAGAAATCAGAAGTTGCAAGAATTCCCCTACATTTTTACGCAATTTTTCAAAATTGAATCACACAAGATTGACACCGGTAACGTAAAAATACGCAACTTAGACATTGCAAGCCGGCTCTTTTCGGATAATCTGGAAAACAACACAGGCATTGGACATGAGCCGCAGTCATTACCTGTAATGCGAACGCGGTACCTCATCGTTTGTGGGGTGGAGGCTCTGAAAGGGAAGACACATGATAGATAATAAAGCACATATAACTGTTGACGGTAAAAGCATTGAGCTTCCGGTACGTAAAGGCACTATGGGGCCGGACGTTATCGAAATTGCTCCGCTCTATAAAGAAACCGGAACATTCACTTATGATCCCGGTTTTACGTCAACAGCTTCTTGTGAATCTAAAATCACTTTTATCGACGGAAACAAAGGCGTATTGCTGTATCGTGGCTATCCGATAGATCAGCTTGCAGAACAGGGCGATTTCCTGGAAACCTGTTACCTGCTTCTATACGGTGAACTTCCGAGTAAAAAACAAAAAGAAGATTTTGACCGCACAGTGCGCGAACATACAATGGTTCACGAACAGTTTTCGCGATTCTTTCACGGCTTCCGCCGCGACTCACACCCGATGGCTGTGATGGTGGCTTGTCTTGGAGCAATGTCGGCCTTCTATCACGATTCACTTGATATCGCTGATCCCCGTCAAAGAATGATCGCATCAATCCGGTTGATTTCGAAAGTACCGACTCTCGCCGCTATGGCCTACAAATATTCAATCGGCCAACCGTTTGTTTACCCACGCAACGACTTGGGCTACGCTGCTAATTTCCTGCAAATGTGCTTTGCTGTTCCTTGCGAGGAATATAAAGTTAATCCGGTGCTGGCACGCGCTATGGATCGTATTTTCATTCTTCATGCCGACCATGAACAGAATGCTTCGACATCAACTGTTCGTCTAGCCGGTTCTTCGGGTGCCAACCCGTTTGCATGTATTGCTGCCGGCGTCGCCTGCCTGTGGGGTCCTGCTCACGGCGGTGCTAATGAAGCCTGCTTGAAAATGCTTCAGGAAATTGGTTCGGTTGATAGAATTCCTGACTTTATCGCACGCGCCAAGGATAAAAACGATCCTTTCCGCCTGATGGGATTTGGTCACCGCGTCTATAAAAATTACGACCCTCGTGCAAAAATCATGCAAAAGACATGTCATGAAGTTTTGACCGAACTTGGTATCAAGGACGATCCGCTTCTCGACATCGCTATGGAACTCGAACATATTGCTCTTAATGATGAATATTTCATCGAGAAGAAGCTTTACCCGAATGTTGATTTCTATTCCGGCATTACATTGAAAGCTCTCGGATTCCCGACCGATATGTTCACAGTTCTGTTTGCCTTGGCACGCTGTGTCGGCTGGGTTGCACAATGGAAAGAAATGATTGAGGATCCGGCACAGAAGATCGGCCGTCCGCGTCAGCTCTATACCGGAGCTGCACGTCGTGACTATGTTCCTATCGACAAACGGAAATAATTTGCTTCGGAAATATTCAATTTTCCGAAAGATAAAAATTCTAACCCCGCCACAACATTTTGTGACGGGGTTATTTTTAATTCAAACATTACGTTAGAGACCGAGGTAGCGTCGTTAAAAAAGTCGGCTATTTAGTGTCTTCGACGAATTCCATAAATTCACTCAACTCTGCTAACCGACATTCGCCGCCGGTCACACGCCGCTCACAACCGGCATAAGACGCATCTTCAGCCGGTTGCCTGCATTCGCGTAGCGTTTAGCGACTGCCTATAGTCTGGCTGGGCAATGGCATGATTTAACGCACTTTATTGGGCAGTATAGCCGCCATCAATAACCAATTCCGAACCGGTGACAAAACCGGATTCATCGGAAGCAAGATAAAGAATACCGTAAGCAATATCGTCCGGTACTCCTAATTTTCCAATCGGGTGGAGAGCTGTTAACTCTGCTTTTCTTTCCTCGACATTGCCGCTGTCTATGGCATTTTGTTCAACCATCGGTGTCCAGATATAGCCAGGATGGACGGAATTGACGCGAATTCCATAACCCGATTTTGCGCAATGCAATGCAGCAGACTTCGTGAAAAGGCGAACCCCGCCCTTACTTGCGTTATAGGCAGCAAGCGTTGGGTCCCCAACCAAGCCTTCGATCGATGACAAATTGATAATCGAACCGCTCTTTTGATTTTTCATCACACGTATCGCTTCGCGGGTACCAAGAAAAACCGCATCAAGGTTGATTGATAAGAGAAAGCGCCATTTTTCCAAAGTTTCGTCTTCAGCCGAAGCCGAATGCCCAACGCCTGCGTTATTCACCAGAATATCCAGCCGGCCAAAGAGACTGACTGTGTCATCAACAACTTTTTTCCATTGGTCTTCCTTGGAAACGTCATGTTTCATATATTTTGCAGTACCGCCGGATTTATTAATTTCCGCCTCTACTTTTTTGCCTTGCACTTCATCAAGATCAGTCAAAACAACCTTCGCACCTTCTTTGGCTAGAAGACGTGATGTCGCCTCGCCCAAACCTTTTGCACCGCCTGTAACGATTGCAACTTTGTCTTTCACCCGCATAGTAAATTCTCCTCATAGCTACATTGAAATAGTATTCAATTTTAATCGCAATTATCGAATGTTATCAGAAGAATTGATTATCGTACAATTGTCAATTTTTCGGCTGCACGCGTAATTGCTGTATAAAGCCAACGTTCGCGCGTATCACGAAAAGCAAAACTCTCATCAAATAATACAACATTATCCCATTGCGAGCCTTGGGCTTTATGGACCGTTAAAGCATAGCCATAATCAAAATCATCATAACGGCGCTTCATTTGCCAGGAAATCTCGCTTTCCGGGTCATCAAAAACTGCTTTCAGTAACTTGATTTTTGCAACACCGCGATCGTCATCTTCAGGAGTGACGAGCAAACTTATACCGGGTTTTACGGTTTCCTTGGATGCCGTCATTACCCTCCATAACGACCCGTTCAACAAACCTTTGGCCGGATCATTGCGCAAGCAAACAAGCTTATCGCCGGCTTGCGGGTAATCGGCTGTAAAACCTTTGAGTTCTCTTAAACGCTTATTATAAAGGCGACGTGTTCGATTAATGCCAACGAGAACCTGATCGGCGTCGAGAACCAGTTGCTGGTCAACCTGCTTCCGCGTTATGACTTGAGCCGCACCATAGTCGCCATAGTCAATATCGCGTCCTTCACGAACATCCATTGCCAGACGGATAATCGGGTTATCCCGTGCTTGACGGTGAATTTCCGTCAAAAGGAAATCCGGTTCATGTTCGGTAAAAAATCCGCCTCCCGATATTGGCGGCAATTGTCCGGGGTCTCCCAACACAAGAATAGGGGTTCCAAAGCTCATGAGATCACGGCCGAGCTGTTCATCAACCATTGAGCATTCATCAATGACAACAAGCTTGGCCTGTGCAATCGGACTTTGACGATTGAGTGAAAACATCGGTGCCATCGAAGTTTTACCTGTGTTTTCGTCGGCAACTTCTTCTTCACCCCTTGGGCGATATATCAAAGAGTGAATAGTTCGCGCATTGCTCGCGCCTTTTGAGCGTAACACCTGCGCCGCTTTACCGGTGAAAGCGGCAAATTGCACCGTACCATCAACGCTTTCGGCAAAATAGCGTGCCAAGGTTGTTTTTCCCGTGCCCGCATAGCCAAACAAACGAAAAACCTGAGACTGACCATTTTTAAGCCAATTTGCGACGCTGGTCAGTGCTTTATCTTGCTGTGGTGAAAATTGCATAACTTATCCAAACAGGATTCGACGGTTCAGAGCAAGTCCATTATAGTCCTTTTAAAAACAGCACCTGTGTTTTTAGGGAGGAAGATATGTCCTACATCGATTTCTGTCATCATTTCAATCTCGAAATCCCGCTTATTCAAGCTCCAATGGCAGGAGTTTCAACACCGGAGCTTGCGGCAGAAATCTGTAATAATGGTGCTATTGGCTCTCTGGGATTGGGCGCATCCTCGCCTGATGCTGCATCTCGGGCAATAGAAACATTAAAAAAGGTCACAAGGCGACCATTTAATATCAATTTTTTTTGCCACAAGCCTGTCAAGCCCGACGAACAAATTGACGACGCGTGGCTTCAGAAATTAAGCCCCCTATTCCACAAATTTAACGCCGAGCCACCTCGAACTTTGCGGGAAATCTATAGCAGTTTTTATATGAACGACGAATTGTTCGAGCTCGTTATGAAAGAAAAACCGGCAATTGTGAGTTTCCATTTCGGACTTCCCGAAACCGAAAAAATCTTGGCTATGAAGCAAGCGGGAATATATCTCATAGCAACAGCAACCAATCTTGATGAAGCTTGGGCTATTGAAAAGGCCGGCTTGGATGCAATTATTGCTCAAGGTTATGAGGCCGGCGGTCATCGAGGGACATTTGATGAAAATTTAGCGGACTCATGTCTTTCTCTCAAACAGCTTTTAAAGGTAATTTTGAAAAATCTTTCCATCCCCGTCATAGCGGCTGGCGGATTGATGGATGGTCAAGATATTGCAGAATGCATTAAAGCCGGTGCGAGCGCGGTACAAATGGGAACCGCTTTTATAGCCTGTCCCCAATCTCAAGCCGATAGCGGATATAAACAAACTCTCGCCAGCCAATCAGCATATCATACAGTTATGACACGTGCTTTCTCAGGGCGACCAGCGCGTGCGCTTTATAATTCTTTTGTCGATTTCACCTGGCATCAGCCGGATAAAGATGTACCTTCCTATCCCTATGCCTATGACGCGGCAAAACAAATTGCCAGTCTTGCCAAAGAAAAACAGGACTTCGGATTCGGTGCCTATTGGGCTGGCCAAGGTGCTCCCTTTTCCCGGCCGATGGACGCAAAGAAACTCCTTGCTTGCCTCAAAAAAGAATTTCTTGCTGCTATGCAATCGTCATAAAAATAGCGTTTAAAAAAAGCCCCTACCTTGCGGTAGAGACCTTCAAACTGGTTTATCGTTTAGCTTTCCGTTATCACATGCCGTCCGGACCACGGTTCATCGCCGAAACACCTGTACGACATATTTCTACCAATCCCAAAGGCTCCATAATGGAAATAAACTGATCGACTTTGGCGGTGCGGCCGGTAATTTCGAAAATAAAATGTTCGACCGTTGCGTCAATCACCTTGGCGTGGAATGCCTCGGCCAAACGCAATGCTTCCACACGATCGGCACCTTCACCTGTTACTTTTATAAGTGCCAATTCCCGCTCGATAGGTCCATCTTGCCCCTGCTCACGTGCACGAACAGTCAAATCGACCACGCGATGAACCGGTATAATCCGTTCCAACTGATGACGAATCTGGTTAAGAACTTGCGGCGTTGCCCGTGTCACAACCGTAATACGGGAAAGCTTTTCTGCATGTTCTGTTTCCGAAACTGTCAAGCTTTCAATATTATAACCGCGTCCAGAAAACATCCCGATAACGCGCGCAAGCACGCCCGGCTCGTTATCAACGAGAACTGCAAGCATATGCGTTTCCATCGGGTCATTATTCGGCTCGATAAAATAAGCCGAACCAAAACTTAAATTCTGTGCGTTCATCATTCTATCCCTTATACAAGCGAGCGACCTTTTGCGTCGATAGCATTCTGAATTGTTTCATCATTAGCTTCGTCAGGAAGAAGCATGTCATTATGTGCCCTACCCGATGGAATCATCGGAAAACAATTTTCCTGCTTGGCAACCACACAATCAAAGAAAACCGGCTTGTCGCATTCAAGCATTTCTTTGATTTTCCCATCCAGTTCATCCGGTTTTGAACATCTGATACCAACAGCACCATAAGCCTCGGCGAGTTTGACAAAATCCGGCATAGCATCTGTGTAGGAATTCGACAGCCTGTTTCCATGGAGAAGCTGCTGCCATTGGCGCACCATTCCCATATAATGGTTGTTCAATATAAACACCTTGACGGGTGTTTTATGTTGCATTGCCGTTGCCAATTCCTGAATGTTCATCTGGATCGAGGCGTCGCCTGCAACACAAATAACCAGCGCATCAGGATGCGCAATTTGCACGCCGATCGAAGCCGGAAAGCCATATCCCATCGTCCCTGATCCACCCGATGTCATGAAATGGCGTGGTTCCTCGAAGCCATAATACTGAGCTGTCCACATCTGGTGTTGGCCAACTTCCGTAGTGATATATGCGTTTTTGTCTTTCGTCAGTTCATAAAGGCGTTTTATCGCATATTGCGGCATAATAACATCGGATCTGTGCTTATAAGCCAGACAATTACGCGCTCTCCAGTGATTGATTTCATCCCACCAGACTTTTCTTGCTTCTTTGTCCGGCACCGGTTTCAGAGCACGCAAACTGCGCGTCATATTTTCCAGAACATGCGCAACATCGCCGACGATCGGGACTTCAACCTGAACAGTTTTGTTGATTGATGAAGGGTCGATATCGATATGAATAATTCTTGCTTTCGGTGCGAAAGCGTCAAGACGACCGGTAATACGATCATCAAAACGTGCACCGATGGCCAACATCACATCGCAATCATGCATTGTCATATTGGCTTCATAAGTACCGTGCATACCGAGCATACCCAGCCAATTTTTTCCTGATGCCGGATAGGCACCCAATCCCATCAGTGTTGATGTGATAGGAAAATCACCGAGAGCAACAAGTTCCCGCAACAATCTTACCGCATTGGCACCGGAGGAAATAACACCGCCGCCGGTATAAATTACCGGTTTTCTCGCTTCAGCAAGCATTGAAACTGCATATTCGATTGCTTTGGCGTTACCGTCCAATTGGGGGCGATAGCTTTGGCGTGGCATGGACCGCGGCGCGGTATAAACGCCCGAAGCAAATTGTACATCCTTCGGTATGTCGATCAAAACCGGTCCCGGCCGTCCTGTTTGTGCAATATAGAACGCTTCATGAATGATGCGGGCAAGGTCGTTTACGTCTTTTACCAACCAGTTATGTTTCGTGCATGGGCGTGTAATACCGACGGTATCGGCTTCCTGAAAACCGTCTGTACCGATCAGCGTTGTAGGAACCTGCCCTGAAAAACAGACAAGCGGAATAGAATCCATCAATGCGTCCTGTAATGCTGTAACGGTATTTGTAGCCCCCGGACCAGATGTCACCAACATAACGCCGACTTTACCGGTACTGCGAGCATATCCTTCGGCTGCGTGTCCTGCTGCCTGCTCATGGCGAACAAGAATATGTTCGAATGAATTCTGCTGATAAATTTCGTCAAAAATCGGGAGAACTGCTCCTCCGGGGTAACCAAATACACGTTCTACCCCTTGATCGATAAGCGCTTGTACGACCATTTCCGCACCAGACATTGTTTTTCCGTCGAAACTGTCTTTTGGTTTTGGTTCTTCTGTCATTTTTCCTACTCGTCAACTGAATTCTTTGGCTAATAAAAAAGGCCCCCAAGGGAGCCTGTTTCGCGTATGAGTGGCTATTAGCCGAATGGTTACACCATTTGCCCCATACGCGTTCGCACTACTAGAATAATCTGTTTCATGCACGAAACATTATTATGCCTATGACAGCCCGTCAATCCAAAAGTTTCAATTTTTATCTAATATGTGTAGTTTATTAAGCAGAAACTTGATTTTCCGATTGCATGTTTTTGTATAAGCCGCTTCTGTTATGTACATGTTATAGAAATCAACGTTAAAAGGCACACGGATCTGACAGACGACTTCAATCGTCAGAAAAATACAATTTCCTGAACCTTTGGAAGTTTTTACCGCACCGTCTACGGCACGTTTGACGAATTACAAGATTATTTTTCATATGATTTAGAAAACCGGCATATTTCCCACTTCGGTTCAACCCATGGCAAACCTCAATTCCATATCCAGCTTATGAGGTAACAAAAACGGTTGGAGCACGAAGCAAGCGAGCTCTGAAATTCCTCAACAATATAGATGATATAATCGCCGGTTCATTCGTTCGATTAAATGGACAATGAGAACAAAGAGCCCAGTTCTGTTACCAAGATCCGGTCGAAAAGTCAGGATATCTTGCGAGTGACATATAATTGTCCCGGCACAGGCTCACCCTGTTCGGCACGAACAACTATATTATTGACGCTTACACATTCAATATTGTGTTTTGCCAATTCATTCCGGATATAATCCTCGTTGTGGGCAAAACGTTGATGAGGTCCTACTTTATAGCTCAGTCCGTTAAATGCGCTTTCGGAAAGTGTTTCGGTTGAAAAACCGAAAACTCCATGTTGTGCAAGACGTTCAGAAACTTTGTCAAAAAACAATCCGATGTCCCCCATATAGGGTAGAACGTCGGTAGCGACAATCAAATCCCACTGTTCGGCAGAGCGTGTAACAAATTCCACGGCATCGCCCACAAACAGATGCTGGTAATCACCTTTTTCATGTGCAATCTCGATCATATTTTCGGAAAGATCGACACCGGTCTTGTCACTTGCCAGATCATCAAGTGCATCAGCCGAAAGTCCTGTGCCACAGCCAAGATCGAGCATTCGGTCAAATTTCAAGTCGGGAAAAGCTGCTAATAACTGTTCTCGCAATTGTAACGGTACGTCATAGCCCAATTGATCAACCAGAATATAATCGAACATATCGGCATTTTGGTCGAATAAAGTTGCCACATAGGCTTTTGGAGCAGTCTTCGGCGTTTCTCCCCGATTAATAGAAGCAAGTCTCACTCTAATCCCGCCATAATCTTCGGGATCTGCTTCCAATGCCCGCCGATATGCTGCGGCTGCTTCATCAAATTTTCCCTGTTTTTCAAGGGAAAGCCCGAGGTTATAAAAATGTTCCAATTCGGCTTTATTCGTCTGTGCCACTTTGTTTTCTTCTTTCCGATAAATGACGGGCAATGATCGTACATACCATCAATTGTATCTGGTGAAATAACATGAGTGGCAAGACAATTGCGCCGATTGCCCCACCCGAGCCGGCAAAAATGGCATTTGCCATTGGCGCGCCACTTGCGAGACTTTTTTTCGAACCACAAAAAGTAATTGTTATGCAGTCCTTCTCGTCGAAGCCTAACAATTTTGACCCATACCATGTGACGGTCAATACAATCGCTAGCAAAACCACGTCGATAATAATCATCACAATCAGATCGTGCCAGCTTGTGGTGTGCCACAATCCGCTTGTAGTCGCTTCGCTAAATGCAAGATAGACAACCAGAATAATTGACCCTCTGTCGACGATTGAAGTCAAGGATTTGTGCCGCACTATAAAATTTCCGATAAAGCGCTGGCAAAGCTGACCGAGAACAAACGGAATAAGCAGTTGCACCAGAATGCTTTCAAATGCCGTTGCCGATATGGTTGCGTTGCCACTGCCTGCGGAAAACAGAAGTCCGACGAGAAGCGGCGTTAAAAACATGCCAAAAATATTCGATGCTGAAGCCGAAACAATTGCAGCAGGAATATTTCCACCGGCAATGGACGTGAAAGCTATCGACGATTGGACCGTTGAAGGCAAGACGCACAAATAGAGGATGCCCGCATAGAAAGCAGACTCTTTCAACCCCGGAACGATAATGCCTGCCAAAACACCCAAAATCGGAAAAAGAACAAATGTCGCAAGAAACACTGTCAAATGCAGTCGCCAGTGAACAATACCGGCTAGAACCGCTTGCCACGGTAACTTTGCTCCGTGCAGGAAGAATAGTAATCCGACAAAAATCTGGGTAAGCAACGAAAACCAATCCGCCGCTTTTCCGGATATTGGGGCGATGCTGGCAATGATAATTGCCACAATCAGCGCAGTTAAGAATTTGTCTGGCAAAAACTTCATTATTGTTATTCTTCTTGTTGTACGAAGAAAATGGAATAGTTGATGAGTAGCCCCTCGTAAATGGATCTATCATTGTTCTGGCAAAGACAGAGGCACCAGATTATATTTAAATCTTTGTGCATTGTCATAATAATGTGACGCAGATTTCTTGATGCCTTCAATTTCCTCATCGGTCAACCCTCTGACAAAACGTGCCGGATTGCCAACAATAAGTGACCGGCTCGGAAACTGTTTTCCTTGAGTAACCAATGCCCCTGCTCCCACTATCGACTCTTCGCCAATAACCGCGTGGTTCATAATAATGGCACCCATTCCGATCAAGCTGGTATCTCCAATGGTGCAACCGTGAAGGATGACTTTATGACCAATAGTACAATTTTTGCCAATTGACACTTCGATACCAACATCGGTGTGAACCATTGTCATATCCTGAATATTTGTTCCCTCACCAATAGTAATCGTTTCATTGTCCCCGCGCAAAACGCTTCCGAACCAAACACTGGAGCGCGGCTTTAAAACCACCTTTCCGATAATTTCGGCACTTTCTGCAACCCAGCTTGCTGAACTATCTTCAACAACGGGATCTATACCATCAAGCCGATAAAAAGCCATTTGCATTTCCCTCCGGAGATAAATTTCGGTTAGTCCGAATGTTTTGTTTTAATGATATTATCGAAGCGATCATTCGCCTGTACGGTTAGATTTGCCAAAACAATAACCGAACCGTCATCTTTAGACGTCTTTTTGACGACCTCACCATTCTTGTAAAGCCAATCAAGAAGACCATATTCATCCGGCTTGAGAACAATTTGCCGTTTGATCATTTCGCCAGATATTCGTTTTTCAATAATCGCGAGAAGTTTGTCAACGCCTTTGCCGGTTAGAGCAGAAACAGCCACAACCGGCGTGAGAGAAGTGCGGGCAGAATCCTGCAAAGCAGCCAGTGACACATCGTCGAGCAAATCGACCTTGTTCCAGACTTCTATAATGTGATGAGGATCATCTGTATCTACACCGAGACTTGATAAAATATTCAAGACATCCTGCGCGTGGGCGTGGTTTTCGACGTCCGACATATCGCGCACATGAAGGATGAGGTCAGCTTCGACAACCTCTTCCAATGTGGCTCTGAATGCTGCAACGAGATGGGTTGGAAGATCGGAAATGAATCCAACGGTATCCGACAACATCACCGTCTGTTCGTGCGGCAAGATTACTTTGCGCAATGTCGGATCAAGTGTTGCAAAAAGCATGTCTTTGGCCAGCACATCCGCGCCCGTCAAACGATTGAATAATGTCGATTTACCGGCATTGGTATAACCGACAAGTGCTATAACCGGATAAGGGACTTTTTTTCTTTTCGCCCTATGGAGTGCTCTTGTTCTGACGACTGTTTCAAGTTCACGCTTAATGCGGACAATTTTGGCCTGCAAAATGCGCCGGTCAGCTTCAATCTGTGTTTCACCAGGTCCGCCGAGAAAGCCGCTGCCACCGCGCTGTCTTTCCAAGTGGGTCCAACTTCTGACCAATCGACCCTTTTGATAATTGAGGTGGGCAAGCTCCACCTGAAGGACACCTTCTTTTGTTCTTGCCCTATCGCCAAAAATCTCAAGAATAAGAGCTGTGCGATCAATAACTTTGCAGTTCCAGGCTTTTTCAAGATTTCTCTGCTGGATCGGCGTCAGGGAAGAGTCCACGACCGCAAGGTCGATTTTTCCATCAGAGACAATTTTGCCGATTTCTTCGACTTTTCCCTGACCTAACAAGGTTGCCGGGCGCGGTTTTTCAACATTAACGGATATTTTTTCAACAACATCCAACCTGATGGCTTCGGCAAGCCCGACCGCTTCGTCGATACGCGTGCGCGACGAAGCTTCATAATTTTTTTTTGAATTCTCCCGATCATATATGACGGGAACGATAACAATTGCTCGTGTTTCAACTGTTTGTCTTGAAATCAGTTTGTGGGTCTTGTCATGATCGTCCATCATGCCAAGCTAACCACAAAACTCGACATAAAAGTAGGAAGACCGGGAAGTGAAAAGCCCGGAAAGCGGAAAGACCATATTTTTTGACAAGAAAACTTTTTCAACCGAAAACTCTTTTTTGAAGTTTCAACCGAAAATTCCTTTTTAAAAAATGCCCAAGAAGCTATTTCCCCGAAAAACTATTAAAGAGAAGCTATTCAATGTCCTCTTCTTCATCCAGCATCTGCACCGGCTGACTAGGCATTATGGTCGATATCGCATGCTTGTAAACGAGCTGGGAGTGCCCGTCACGTCGCAGCAACACGCAAAAATTGTCGAACGAAGTTACTATGCCGGTAAGTTTGACGCCATTTACCAAAAAGATTGTAAGAGAAATCTTCTGTTTACGTACTGCATTCAGAAAGAGATCCTGCAGGTGCTGCGATCGTTCTGTCATTGTTCTTATACCTATATTTCGAACCGCATAAAATTCTAATTTGTTCATATCGAACAAAAAACCACCAATTGTCAATCCGTAACTACAACCGCGCCCACAGCTTTAAGTAGCATAATATATTAAACAGTTCAGGTTTTTCGGGCAATCATCATGGTGATCGGAAGCGAATTGCGCCATACGTGAAAATTTCCCAAAGGAACCGCTTCGGCAAATGCAAGATGAATGAGGCGCGCATTAACTTTTTTGGAATGCTCTGCAAGGATGGCATTGGTTTCAAGCGTTACAGCATTGACAACCAGCCTTCCACCGGACTTCAAACTTTTCCAGCAGCAGTCGAACAAATCGGGATGGGTAAAACCGCCGCCAATAAATATAGCATCGGGGCTTTCAAGGCCAGCCAGACAAAACGGCGCTTCTCCTCTGATAAGCGAGAGACCGATAACTCCAAAGTGATCGGCATTTTTTAAAATCGTATTTTGTCTACTCTCTTTTTTTTCAATTGCATAAGCACGTGTTCCTCTAGCGGCACGTAACCATTCAATCGAAATCGAGCCGCTACCGGCTCCAACATCCCACAATACTTCACCAAATTTCGGAGCAAGATGCGCCATAGTAACTGCCCTGACATCCTGTTTGGTGAGTTGACCGTCTGTGAAAAAGGCGTCATCAGGCAATCCCGAACAAAAACTAAATCCGGTATCTGCACGATCGGCGTGACATTCAACCGCTACCAGATTGAGATTTTCGCAATCATCAAGGTCGAATTTATCAGCCTTTCGAGCGCGAATGCGCTGTTTTTCACCACCCAAATGTTCCATGACAGTCATTTCGCTTCCACCAAAACCATAATCTACTAGGAGTTTTGCAAGCTCTGACGGACTGTTTTTGTTTTCCGACAGAATAATCAATCGGTTATTGTTCTGCAATTGGCCAAGGATGGAACGAATAGGACGGCCGTTGATTGAAAGGCAGACTGTATCTTGCAAGGCCCAGCCGAGATGGGATGCGGCCAATGAAAACGACGACGGATGTGGCAGAACCAATACCTCGGCTACGGGTACTTTTCGAAGTAAGGTTGCTCCTGCTCCGAAAAACATAGGATCTCCGCTGACCAGCGCGACAACATTTTGCCCTTTTAACGACAATATTCCGTCTACGCCTTTTGAAAAAGGTGACGGCCAAGGAATTAATTTTGCCGGCAAATTTTCAGGCAAAAAACCAAGGTGTCTTTTGCCGCCAAATATATAGGAAGCCGCAGTTAAAGCATTTTGTTGGCGCAGCGTAAGGCCACTCCAGCCGTCATCTCCGATACCAATAATTGTCAGCCAAGGTTTTTTGTTCATTCACGTTGATCGGTAAGCTATTTGTCCCTATTTAGCTTTATTAGAATCTGCCCACTCCGAGAGCAAGCAAAATGATTACCGCCGCACCTACAGAAAATGAAGTTAAAATCAAGGCAGTTCAGGATAGACGATTTGCCTGTCCGGGATTGTTTCGTATGCCGCTAGCTAATGATGGCGGGATTTGCCGAATAAAACTACCGTTAGGCCGTTTGACGAGCGAGCAAATTGACGGCATAGCAGACGCAGCCGAAACCTTTTCGTGCGGCTATGTCGAACTCACAACAAGAGCAAATGTGCAAATACGCGCTGTTGCAAAAAACAACCAACAGAAGTTGATCAACAAAATTCTTGATCTTGGTCTTGGACCTTTAACTCCGGAAGGCGACGATATTCGAAATGTCATGGTTGCACCAACAGCCGGCATTGACGTAGACATGTCGTGTAATACTGTTGAATTTGCCGACAAGCTTCTTGCTATGTTGCAACTTGAAAAAAACTTTGCGAGCCTGTCTCCGAAATTTTCATTTCTGATAAATGGCGGTGAAACAACACAGGTTTTGAACCATAAAGCCGATATCTGGCTTTCAGCCCATCCTGACGGCAAAGCTTACAATTTCGGATTTGCTTCATCGGCGCTCGATATGCCGGATAGCAAATCGCCTACCATTGGCAGCATCACAGAAAAAAAAGCGCTGGAATTTATACGATATGCGCTCGGATTGTTCATCTCCATAACAAAATCCGAACCTTCCATAAGTCGCATGAAGCATCTTTGTGTCAGTGGCAAATTTAAAGATTTTCTTGCCCAAATCTATCAACACTTTGGCAATGATATCTCTAAACCGTTGATGAACCCCGAATTACACGAAAACCTTTCGACATTAACCGGCATATTACCGCAGAAACAGAAAGGCTTTTTTTATGTGGGTGCAAGACCTGCACTGGGACGAATGGCATCGAAAACCTTGCACGGCATTGCAGAACTTGCCAGAATGCGCGCTCGCAACACGCCGATACGCCTTACCCATTATCAGGGGATCATCATACCCGATTGCAGTCGGGATGAAGCAACATTGATCAGAGACGGCCTTTCGAAACTTGGGCTTGCAACCGATGAAAACAACCCTGCACTTTATGTTTATTGTTGTGCCGGTGCGCCTCTCTGTCATTCGGCACTTTCCAATGTTCAACGTGATGGAAAATATCTCGTTGAGCATTTTTCAGGCAATCCGAAAGCGCTCGTTCACTTGACCGCGTGTTCAAAATCCTGCGTGGCAACCGAAGCTTTTCCATTCACGATTCTCGCTGTCAAAAACGGTATTTATAACCTCTATCGTGCAAATTTAACGAATGAGACGGGAAAAAATAAATTCGGGCAACTTTTGTGCGAGAATATGAGCATATCTGATGTTATGCGCTATATTGAAAACGAGAAATAGAAAAATTCCATAAAAAGGCGTGAAGCTATGCTTGATTACTTGAGAGATGGTCAGGAAATTTACAACCGGTCATTTGCAACAATACGCTCGGAAGCTGATCTCACCAATATACCGGCCGATCTCGAAAAGCTGGTTGTCAGGGTTATACACGCCTGCGGTATGACTGACATTGTGAAAGATATTGCATTTTCCGACGGCGCTGGCAGTATCGGTAGGAAGGCGCTCGCCGACGGTGCTACAATATTATGCGACGCCAAAATGGTTGCCGAAGGAATCACACGAAAACGTTTACCGGCGAATAATCAGGTTATCTGTACACTCGCAGATAAATCTGTAGCGGAACACGCGAAAAAAATCGGAAACACGCGTTCAGCAGCAGCAGTCGAACTTTGGAAACCTTATATAAAAAACTCTGTTGTCGTCATTGGTAACGCACCGACAGCACTCTTTCACCTTCTTAACCTCATTGAACAAGGTTTTGAAAAGCCTGAATTGGTTATCGGCTGTCCGGTAGGATTTGTCGGCGCAAAAGAATCAAAACAGGCTTTGGCTAAAAACCAATTTTCCATACCCTATATTGTTGTTCACGGAAGACGGGGCGGTAGCGCAGTGGCAGCGGCTGCTATTAACGCTTTGGCGAGTGAACGCGAATGAACGGAAAACGAGCAAAGCTTATCGGTGTTGGCGTTGGCCCCGGCGATCCCGAACTTATAACGGTTAAAGGAATGAAAGCGATCCAGTCCGCCGACGTTATCGTTTATCACGAAACGGAAACGCATAACAGCAATGCGCTAAGAATTGCCAAGCGTTGGATTTCTGAAAAAGCACATTTACAGCCATTGACCTACCCCGTAACTGTGCAATCGGACAGCCGATCCGATCTTTATCGCGAAAAGTTAAATCAGTTTTATAACAACTCGTACCAAACGATTGATTTATATTTAAAAAATAACAAAACTGTTGTTATTTTGGCTGAAGGGGATCCGCTATTTTATAGCTCGTTTATGTATCTTTATGACCTTTTGGGAAAAAGCTACCCGACAGAAATCATTCCGGGTATTTCTTCAATATTCGGAGCTGCATCTGTTTTACAGGTGCCTCTGTGCTACCGCAATCAAAGCTTTACCGTTTTGTCGGGCGTGTTGGAGAAACAGGCGCTTGTCGAAAAACTCCGCAATGGCGATGCATTTGCTATTATGAAAGTGGGAAGAAACCTGTCCAAAATAAAAGAGGCTTTGGAAATAACCGGCCTGACGGAACGCGCACTTTATATCGAACGAGCGACAATGGACGAGCAGAAAATCATTCCTATCCTTGAAGCTGATAGTGAAAAATCGCCCTATTTCTCACTTGTATTGATACCGGGTATAAAGCATCAGAATAAGACCTGACATAGGCAAAAAGGTTAATTATATTGTTTAATTATTCGTCACAACATATTGGCATATTTATATTTTCCGATTTTTCGAAAGATCGGGCTATTGCTATTTCCAAATTTTTGAAAAACGCAACCATATATGGAACAAGCCGTGTCGAGGGCACCGATATTACCATCGTCGATGACATAGCCAATTCAATTAAAGATGCTTTTACATCCGGCCGTCCGATCGTTGCTTTTTGTGCTTGCGGTATAATGGTTAGAATTCTTGCCCCGCTTTTGAAAGACAAATTCAGTGAACCTCCGGTTTTGTGCATTGCCGAAGATGGCTCTTCCGTTGTGCCATTATTGGGAGCGAATATCGGCGCGAATGATCTCGCTTCAGATCTCGCAAAGCTTCTTGATAGTCATGCAGCAATTACCACCAGCGGATTTTTGCGATTTGGTCTAAATCTTCTTACCCCTCCGGAAGACCTTGAACTTGTCAACAAAAACGATGCTGCAAGTTTTCTTTCTTCGCTTCTTGCCGGAGAAACGGTGGAGCTGGTGGGAACGCATCAATGGTTTGCTACCGCTTCACTCCCATTCGCAACTGACGCTTCACTTAAGATCGTTATTGATGAAAACGGGAGTGATATAACGGGCTCGTCTACCAAGCTCGTTTATCGCAAGAGCAAAAAAAACGGGCTGCTTACAATTGTCGGACTGGGGCCTGGAAACAGCGAAAATATTACCTTTTCTGCCCGTAATGCTTTGGCAGAAGCAACCGATATTTTCGGCTATGATTATTATATAAAACTCGCATCTCCGTTTCTGGCGAAACAAACGCTCCATCCGAGCGATAACAGGCAAGAACTTTTAAGGGCAAAAGAAGCGTTGGACCTTGCCGCTACGGGCAAAAGAGTGGCTATGATTTCTTCGGGAGACCCCGGAATATTCGCCATGGCTGCCGCTGTTTTTGAAACTCTCGACGAGAACTATTCGCCGCTTTGGAACAATGTCGAAGTAAAAGTAGAACCGGGTATCACTGCTGCCCAATCTGCCGCAGCGCGTCTCGGAGCGCCATTGGGGCACGATTTCGCGGTTATTTCATTATCTGACAATCTGAAACCGTGGAAAATCATCGAAAAGCGACTGGTTGCGGCAATAAAATCGGATATGGTGTTGGCACTTTATAACCCCGTATCACGCAACCGCCCGACGAAAATCGTTGATGTCTTGCGTATATTGAACCAACTTTGCCCTACTGACCGGATTGTTATGATAGGCACCGATATCGGACGCACCGGCGAACAGACTTTGATAACGACACTCGCCGACTTGAACATCGGAGACATTAAGAGTCGTTCTGTGGTTATCATCGGTTCAAGTGAAACACGCCGTTTTGAAAGGGCTGGCAAAGTGTGGAGCTATACCCCCCGTTCCTATCCGGATAGGTAAAACCCAGATCACCCTTTCATTAATGGCTATACCGCTATTAACGCTATGCCAGTCAATCTCTTAGTATAAGGATTGCCCTGAGGCTGCTGTCGCTTGTGTCCGTTTTTTAACACCGGTAGAGGTTGTCGATGTCGTTTTCTTAGGTGTCCTGACAACAGTGGTTTCTGTTGTATTTTGCGATAAAGCTTTGGTTCCCACAGCCGCCTGAGCTTCCGCAGCTATCTGATCTGCACTTTTCGGAGATGTGTCAATCACCGATTTTACGACACCTCCTGCACTGACGGTGCAAACAGCATCACGTAAATCAACTTTGAGGATAACTTGTGTCGAGCCATCTCCGGGTTTGCGGGAATCAACCGCTTTGATAACGCGCGTAGGCAAAAAATACTTATTTGCTGCACTATTGATACATGCTTGTGCGAGATCGGGGGCTACGCTGCGTGTCGGAGCGGTAAATGAGGGAAATTTCGGTGCCGGATTGCTTGCAACAGCAGTCGTCAGGGAATTTGTCGCCGTTGTCGAGTTTGGTGTGGTCGTACATCCGGTAACGGACAGTGCAAAACTGGCAAAGATAAAGATGGATTTAGGAAATACGCTTGACATACGGGCACCTCAGCTTAGCTCTTCGATAATGCTTTAAACACGATCGAACTTATAAAGCCCTTTAACGATTTTTTTCTCCTCCGTCATCATTATTATGTGAAATGACAGTCATCTCATCGTGAAGTGTGTCGGAAGTATCACAATGCCATCATCTGCGCAGTCCTTCTTCCATTCCCTGATAGTGCGTCCATTGACAATAAGAGCCGGCGCTATTTCGCATAAAGGGTATAAAACGAACGCTCTTTCAGTCATCAACGGGTGCGGTAATGTCAACGTTTCCGACCGGTAATGAGGGATATTTTCATAAACAAGCAGGTCTATATCGAGAGTTCTCGGCCCCCATTTTATCTTTCTTTCCCGACCATATTTTTTCTCGATATGAAGACAGAATTGTAACAACTTTTCCGGATCAAAAAGCGTCTCGATTTCACAGCAAATATTGACAAACCGGTTTTGGTCTATTTTGCCCCATGGGGGTGTCTGATAAAAAGATGAAACAGATATCAGATGGTTTTCCGAAGATTGTTCGATATCGGCAAGAGCATATTTCAAAGTCGATGGAACATCCCCGATATTGCCCCCTAGCCCCAGCCAGGCTTTTTTGGGAGTATTATCGGAACTTCTTTTCTTATAAGCTAGTTGCATGCCACGCCTTCGACTCCGTCTACAACCGCCAATGCATCCTTATTCATGATCACATTATGTACTCTAAAAATGGAAAAACCTGCTTGTCGCAATAAAACGGAGGTTGCTGTCGTTGCTATATCACGCATTTTCGCGTCTTGCTGACCGGTTAAAGTACCGAGGAAACGTTTTCTCGAAGTAGCAGCCAGTAAAGGAAAACCGAACATTTGAAGTTCCGACGCGCGGTTCAACAACACAAGATTATCATGAAAATCCAAGCCGAACCCGAATCCCGGATCGAGGACAATAGCATCATCGGCAATACCGGACTTTTTGGCAAGCTCCAAAGATTTGTCAAAGAAGAATTTCTGATCTTCGATAATGTCTGTCAAAACGTCGCGGTCACGGGAATTGTGCATGATGACAACGCCCGCCCGCTCGGAAGCAATAATCTCGGCCATTTCGGGTTCCCGCTGCAACCCCCAAATATCGTTGATAATGTGTGCACCCGCTTTCAAGGCAAGATGGGCAGTTTCCGCGTGATATGTATCAATAGATAAAAACGCCCCCTCTTTTCCGGCCAATTTTTCGACAACCGGCAATACACGATTTTGTTCTTCTTTTATGGTGACGGTATCAAATCCCGGTCGGGTGGATTCGCCTCCGATATCAATAATGGAAGCGCCATCATCCATCATTTTTTGCCCAAAGCTAACGGCCTCTTGCAAAGAATTGTGATCCCCCCCATCTGAAAAGGAGTCCGGAGTCACGTTCAAGATGCCCATCAAAACAGACGACGGATGAAGTGAAATTGTTTTATTATGACCAATCGACCAGAAGTTTTTCATATTAATTTCCGCTTGCTTCAAGATTGTCTTATTTTGTAGACGCTTTTTTAGCATATTCATGTAAATGATCACACAAGTTTACTATTTTTAACGACAGAGATTAAAATGTTCAAAAAAACGATCAGTACTTTGGCTGCTACATGTTTTTTCTTGATACCGTTTTCTGTAACGGCTGATGCCGCCAGAATTTATAAAACTGTCAGCTATTACACTTTGTCAGGCACAACTCCTGCGCAACTCGATAAAGCCTTGGCACATAAGGGACCCTATATTAAAAGTACCGGAAGCCGCCATCCCGGAGCCACAACAATTTCGTTTGATCCGCGATTGAAACTTGTTCAGGACGGCCGTTATTGCAAGGTCGCATCCGTAAACGTCGATGTTCACGCGAAAATGTCTCTGCCTAGATGGAAACAACGTTCAACGACCAAATCGATAGAAATGGCACTTGTATGGGACACATTGTCGAGGGACATCCAGCGCCATGAAGAAAGTCACATTGTGATTGCGCGCTCCCATGCGACAAAAATAGAACGCTCGGTAAAAAGTCTTCCCTATAGATCGAATTGCAATCTGTTGAAGCAGGATATCGAAAAGACAACCTATAATATATTGATCGACCATGAAAATGCCCAGCGACAGTTTGATCGTGCAGAGGCTGTCAATTTCGATCACCGCTTTATAAATTTACTTGTCGGACGTTTGCAAAAACTCGAAGAAGCAAAGCAATAATCATCAGCTTTGGCGTTCGGGAATGTAAACAACAAGTCCATCCAGACTTTCATCGAGAACAATTTGACAAGAAAGTCTGGAATTTTCACGTCTGTCATAAGCAAAATCCAACATATCATCTTCCATTATATTTGGCGCCCCTACCTTGCTCCGCCATTTTTCATCTATATAGACATGACATGTTGCACAGGAACATGCGCCACCACATTCGGCAATGATGCCGGGCACGTTATTTTCCAGTGCAGCTTCCATCAGAGTGAGGCCTGATGAGCTATCCACAGCAAATTGCTGGTTGTTTTCCTCACTTATGAACAAAATATGTACCAACTTACAATCGTCCTATATATTTGTTTTATCATATTTTTTTTAGTTTTTTGAGACTCCCCCCGTGGCGCCGTTAACTTTATCTTAAAAGATTTCAAACTTTAGCCAAGAACGTATTCCTTTCTAATTCCTTAAAGGTTAGGATAAGCATGCTTTATTGAAAGTACCACCGTCTTTCAATGTGTATAGAGTAAAGAGGCTAAGATGGCACGTAGAACCAAGGCAGAAAAAATTGATGACGAAGTCGAAGAAGCACTCGAAGAGGCTTTGGACTTCAATTTCGATAATGCCACCACAAAAGAGAGTGCTGCCCAATCGACCAACGGCCTGATCGACCTGGATGATCTCGCCGAGCAAATAGCGCAAGCAACAGAAGAGCTTGCTGCTGAAAATGCTCCTTCGGCTCGTTTGAATAGCCAGAATAGCCCAACTGTTGATGAATCTGTGGCTGAAAGCCTGTTCGGCAAAAAGCCGGATCGCGAATCGACTGGCGGTACCGTGCATGACAGTCTGGTAACCAATCCACCGAAGCCTGCCAATGATGATCTCAATTTAATAAAGGTTTCCGGAAACTATACGGCAAAGCCATCACGTATTTATTGGAGCACCACTGCACTCAGTGCTCTATGGGCGGCAGGCGGTGCATATGTTGCAAATTCATTGGCTCCCGCCGGTCTTGCAGCATTTGCCGCTACTCCTGTCGGACTTGCCGTTGCCGCTGGAACCGCTGTTCCGATTTTAATGTTCTGGGGATTTGCGCAGCTTTCCAAACGATCCACTGAACTCCGCAATATTGCGGCTGCAGTAAGTGATGCTGCCTTACGCTTAGGTCGTCCGCAAGCAACAGAAGAACATGCCGTATCACTTGGTAAAACTATCCGTCAGGAAGTTTCTGCCATGAACGAAGGTATTGAACGGACTCTGTCACGGGCTGTGGAACTCGAAGCACTCATTCAGGGTGAAGTTCAAAATCTTGAACGTGCCTATACAGAAAATGAATCGCGTATTCATAATCTCATTAGCGAACTGAGCACCGAACGGGAGGCAATTCTCGGTCATGCGGATCGGGTGCAATCCACTATTCGCGGCACACAAAATGAATTGAGCAAAGAATTCGACGTCATCACGTCCAATATTTCGAACAACGTCGAGAATGTTACAAAAACTCTTACTCAAACACTCCAAAAACAGGGCGAAGAACTTGTTGCCAGATTGGCAGAGGTGGGTGACGGCGTAAGTGGCGAACTCGCTGAAAAATTCCGTCAGACTGCTGAAGAATTGCAAAGGCAGAATTCCGATCTTTATAACAATCTCGAACAGAGCGTTACTTCTGCTGCAGAACGGCTGGAAAAAAATAGTGAAAAAATTTCCACAAGTTTCAATCAAGGAGCCGAGGAAGCAGAACAGCGCGCAGAAGCACTCAGTCAACGGATGCAAGCTGCTACCGAGCGGGCTTTATCCGATTTCAACGACAAAATTACAAAATTGGGTGACCATGCTTCTACTTTGTCCACACAATTCGACAATGTCGCCACAGAAGCGATTGCGGCGTTTGAAAAACGTCTTGCCGATGTCGACAGTTCACTGGGCGAACGTGGTAATTCAATCATCGCTGCCTTTATAAACCGTGCTCAAGAGCTCGAAGAAAACACTGAAAAGCTGGGTGGCGTTCTTGATGCAAGAGCAAATCAAATCAACGAAACTCTCAAGGCTCGTACTGTCGAAATTGCGAATGCATTTACCGCAGGTCGTAACGACTTCCTGTCAACATTTGATGACGGCAAAAAATTGCTTGCTGATGAAGTCAAAGGGCTTGATATCTCGCTTGGCGATATGCTCAAAAATCGTTCCGAAGAATTCAAATCACAGATAGCCGGAGGACGCGAACTCATAGCAGAAATGCTCGGGAGCGAAACCGACAAATTGGCTCAGACAGTGAAAGGCCAAATGGACGTACTTTCACAGCACGTCAGCAGTATTGAACAAGTTTTGGTCAAAAATGTCGAAACACTTGATCTGCACTCGCGCGAGCATGTTGAAGGCATTGAAAAACGTACCAACGCATTACAGGCTGCTATTGAAAAGAGTTTTGAAACAGCCAACGAACTTATTGATACACAAACCAAAAATATCGACACGAGAGCGGATGCTTTAAGAGATTCACTTACAGTCAACAGTTCCGCTCTGAACGAAGTCCTTGCCGATCAGGCACGTATTCTGGAAGAGCGCATTGATTATATCAAGGATGTCATTGCAAAAGGTGACGCTACATTCAACGATACAGTTGGCAGTCAGGTACTGAAAGTACAAGATTCGATCGCCAACAATAGCCAGGAATTGAAAACGGCGTTCGCAAATCATTTGGACACTCTTAAAAATCATACGCAGTTGCTTGAAAAAGCGCTGAACGAATCAAACGATTCATTGTTAACGTCAATGGATAACCGCATCGGATCCATGAATGAGACATTGACCACCAATTCCAATATCGTCACCGAGCGCGCAAAAGAGTTACAGGATAACTTTACGAATACGCTAGGTGAAATATCGAAATCGTTCGAAGCGCAAAGCAACTTGTTAGAACAAAAATCGGACGAGCTTAAAAACGTGGTAGCCAAAAACAATGAAGGCATTAAAAACACGTTTTCCGAACAGACTGCGATTCTTGACAATCGTACCCAGACGATACAGACCGCACTGGAAACCGGCATACAGAACGTAAAAAGCTCGTTGGAAGGTTCAGCCCTGTCTTTTGCTAGCGACCTTCGCGACAGCATTACTTCTGCGTCAGAAACATTCACCGATGAAGCCAAAAAAGCATCCGAATTGATTACCCAATCGGGTGGTGAGCTGGTGACAAACCTGACATCCCAGACCGACAGAGCGCATTCGCTGCTAAACGAGACAAGCGATAAACTCGTTAACGGCCTGACAGAAGCAACTGACAGAGCGTCGGACATCCTTTCGTCTACCGGAGCCGGTTTGACAACATCTTTGGCCGAACAAACAGATAAAACCAAAACAATTCTTGAAGATTCAAATGCGTCTTTAAAGGATTCACTGAACGATATTGCTGACAAAGCATCTTCTTTGTTGTCGCAATCGGGCAATCAGGTTCTCTCCTCCTTCAATGAGGAAGCAACCAAACTTCAGTCTACCCTCACGAATATCAGCGATGGTATTTTGTCGACGCTGAATAATGAAACAAATAAGGTTCAAACCAAGATTGCCGATCTTGGTCAGGAATTTGTAACGTCTTTTGCCGATGTAGCTGTAAAGGCCGAAGGTGTCCTGTCTGCTTCCGGAAAACGGGCTGTTACAAACCTGACAGAACAATCCGAAACGGTTGGGAAAGCTCTTTCGGCTGCGGGTGACAACATTCTTTCATCTCTTGATGCAAAAATTAATGAAGCCACAACACGCTTCAATGAAGCTGGACAGACGTTGACAACATCTTTTGACGGTGAAATGGCGAAAGCCGAGGGAATTATCAATCAGCAGGCCGAACGTTTCAATTCGGTTATTGTCAATTCAGCACAATCTATAGAACAATCATTAGCTGATCGTTCCAATTTGCTGAACGAAACGATGCAGCAATTGCAAACCAATATCGATTATCATTTGAATAGCATTGGCGAAAACGTCAATAATGTCGTTAGCGGAGCTTCCAGCAAGATTGCAGGTGATGTTGAACAACTGACAAATGTTGCCGAAAATCTCGGACAGGCTGCTCAACAGACGACCCAATCACTCGGTAGTCTGGCAGCCCAGTTCAATGATCAATTGAGCGCTGCAACACAAGAAGCCGAACAACGCATGCAAGCACAAAATGATGCCTTGATGAACGCCTTGGCACAACGCACCTCGGAAACACTTCAAGCGGTTTCCGGTGTCAAGGATGATTTCATCGGCAATGTTTCGGGAGTGTTGATGCAGATGGAGCAATCTGCACAGAATATCAGTGCCAATGCAAATAGCTTGATCTCGTCAATCCAGAATATTGACGGACAGTTCAATGAAGCGGCCAATAGTTTCTACCAGAACAGTAATCAGATTGCTGAAAATCTGAACAATTCTACCCAGATGTTGGGCAACAATGTTGAACTTCTGCAAGGTTTGTCTGGCAGCGCACTTGAACAAATAAATCAAATGTCTCAAAGCCTTGATCAACACGCAAATGTTCTCAATCAGGCTGTTCACATGCTTAATCAATCACAAAACTCGTTTAGTGGTACGATTGAAGAAAAGCAAAATGCATTGGCTCAATTAAGTGACGCATTGATGTCCAAATCGGAAGAAATCAATCAGGTCATTGCCCATTACGAGGAGGCTATCGGGTCGGCATTGAAAGAAACAGACCAGAGCACACGCGATTCAGCGTTCAGACTTCAACAGAGTTTGAACGAGATGGTTGTCGTCGCCTCGTCGAAATTTTCCAACGCTACCGATGAAATTCGTCGAGCAACAGAATCCATCAAGAGCGAGCTTGAAAAAACAAGCAATAATTTGAACACCACTATCCGTCAACTGCCGGCACAAACGAAGGAATCAGCAGAACAAATGCGTCATGCTGTTACCGATCAGATCAAAGCGTTGCAGGAATTGTCTCTGCTCATGCAGCAAAATGCGCAGAACAGCAATTTTTCACGGCCGTCAACGTCGGCTACAAGCTTGAAAGCGGAAACCCCTGTTTTTGACGATAGACCGCGTTCATCCACTTTGTTCAAACAGAATTTTACCACAAATCCGTCGATGACACCAAAGCCAGCCACGGCGCCTGTAAAAGACGGTTGGGTATCAAATCTTTTGGCTCGAGCTTCTCGCGGAGATGAATCGGGTGTTGCAACTCTCACCAAAGTTGACCAACCGCGCCCTGCCGATCATGTGATTGAATCGCTAAATTCTCTATCCGTCGATATTGTCCGGGCAATTGACCACAATGCTGCGGTTCAACTCTGGGATCATTATCGTCGTGGACAGCGGAATATTTACACACAGAAGCTCTACACGCTGAATGGTCAGAAAACATTCGAAAAAATCCGCCAAAAATATCTGGTTGATAGCGACTTCCGCCGTTCGGTCAACCAATATATTGCAGATTTCGAAAAGCTGCTACGCGATGTCTCTCGGGAAACTGGCGACAGAGAAACAATAAGGAAATATCTCACTTCCGATACAGGCAAGGTTTATACAATGCTTGCCCATGCAAGCGGCCGTATCCAGTAATCTCATTGAAAGGGGAACATCAAGTTCCCCTTTTTCATATCCGTGGTCTGCGACTTCATTTCTCGCTATCCGTCTATCAAACTTGATTGACCTTGTCGGGAATTGGCCTCCGCACGATTGGCGTTCCGTCTGTCTCTATTGCCTTATCTTTGCTGATTGTTCATTCCGTTCGTATCCCTCGATTGAGGTTACAGACGTCTAAAACGGGGCATCCAAAGTGAGTTATCCTGTATAAAAGCGGCCATCAACCCGTTAAATTTTTATCGTACTATCGCTATTTTCTTTGCTTTAATGTGGAAAATATCATTCGAACAGATCGGAATTGTACCGTGATTTCTCGGCACATCATTAGCCTGAATGCTTTTGTCAATTGAAGCGGGTAAGGACAGGTTTACGTGATCGGATAACCGGAAGCCAATAAATTGGACAGAAACAAAAGTTTCAGAAAAAACAACCGAACAACCATTATGTGAAAGGGATCACCGTTTTAAAAAATGCTGTTTTTTTAATTGAGACCGTTTCAACTCGTCTCGACAAACAGTCCAAGAACAAACTGTTTCAACAAACAATCAAAGACGGGGATTTCATGTCTACCTGCCTATCTTTGAAAGACAAAGCAATTTTAAAATCATAAATTGTCGAAAAACTACCGGAAAACAATCAATCAAGCGACAAAGGCTCTGATTGAATAACTTGTTAATAGTTATACAATCCCTCCATAGAAAGGTGAAACATCCCCTATCTTTTTTGTTTTCCGAAAATCGGGAAAATTACGTTATATCGATTTTCAATATTTCATTTTTATTTTTAAAAATTGCTATCCGGTTAGCTTCGCAAAATTCATTACAAGATACGAAATTCTTAAACCGCACAAATTTCTTTGCTTTCCTGACAAGCCGTCTTTCTAATAAGAATATCGCTTCAGGCTTTCCATATCAGCTTATGAATTTCGGCTTTTTCTTAAGCGACGTTACTCGAATTTCTGTAACTGTTATCTGCTCAATTGATCGGTTAACTCACAATCAGGCATATAACCGCTTTTTGTGTTTCAAACTGAACTCGCCCGGAAGATGGTTGACGATTATTGAACCCAAAGACTGAAACAGCAATAATGAGAATATCAATAATGGTGCGGTCGTTACTCGCCCTTTTTGGTCAATGCATCGGTTAGTGACTTAAGTGTTCGATGGCGATAAAACAGGTTAAAGCCAAAAATTCTGCGAGAACCTCACCATTTATTTTGCCAATATTTTTTCGCACCGGTTCGGGGTTTGGCTATCTTTTTTGCTTAACCTTACCCCCATGATTGATCATCAAAATTCGCAGGTCTTCGCCATAAAGGCGGATGTTCTACACTTTTCAGATAGTCGAAATCGTCCAATTTATGATGTCATTGGTCATTTTCTTAAAGGCATTATCCAAGGCTGCGGCATATTGATTATTATTTGTTCCTGAAACAGGTGCCTCGGTTTTGAAAACTCTGGACGCCGTTATATTGCCGTTTCTGTCATCCATAATTTTTACAGATATTTCCAGAGTGGCAGTGTTGTGTCCGTTAACAACATTGACATCGAATGACCGGATATCAGTCAGGATACGATAATTGATTGCCAAGCCATCACCGGGGCGTCCAACGCCACCAAAATGATTGCTATTGTCAAAGGCCTGAACAAGACGTGCCTGAACGAGATCAGGAAGACGATCGCTCCATTGTGCCCGTTTAAGGTAAGCGATGGAACCATTCTGCTTAATAACAATATCTTGTCCGTCAAGCGCTTTAACAGCATCCGGTTTTTCAACAAGTATCTGTATTTTTTGATGTTTCGGCGTTCCGGCAACAGCAACATCGTTGATAGAAAGATCATAAGTATCACGCGCGGGCGCTCCACATGCTGAAAGAAGAGAAGCCGTCAACAGAAATCCCAAAGGATACCTGAGAATCCGTTTGACGTGTTTCGTTTCTATTATCATCGACGTGTTCTCCCGTCATATTGTGGCACAGTACCCGAACCTCCGAACAATATCCGTTGAGGATCACGCTCCAGATCGGATATTGCCTTTTCAATACGGTCAACCGAGCGGCGGCTATCACTAACAAGCGCCTCGACATTTCTCAAACCCTGCCCCGAAAATCTTTCAAGATTATTCGCAATCGGCCCGATATGCTCATTTATCGTGTCGGCAGCTTTCTGAATAGAAGCTAAAGTTTGCTGGGCTTGTACAATGACGCTGTTCCGGTTGTCGGGTGAAAGCATGTTGTCAAGCTTTGCCATTATAGAATCTGCTTTTTCCGAAGCCGTATTAAGCCGTGACATCATTTGTCTGGTATCATCAAGAATTTTCTGCACATTATCGGTGTTTTTGTTCAACGTATCCGAGAAATTGCGGGCATTTTTAATCGTTTCCGTGAGCGGTTCACGGGAATCTTTCATAAATTGCTCCATCTCGCCCAGAGTGGAATTGGCGCGAGCAAATATATCTTGCGCTGTCGCCAACAGATTGTTGAATGTCGACGGATCCGCATCGATACGAGCGACTGTATCTTCCTTTTTGGCCTCTTGCAAAAGGTTAGGTTCTTTCAGGCTCCCCCCTTTTAGTTCAATAAAAGCAAGACCGGTTAATCCCTGAAAGCCTAAAGTTGCGACTGTGGAGCGCGTTATAGGGGTGGTACCATTAATTTCGGTTTTCGCTATAACCATGTTCGGATTGGTATCATCGAGCACCAGCCTACGCACCGTACCAACGCGAATGCCGTTGAAAAAAACCTGACTGCTTTCACCAAGCCCCGTTACCGAACCGGGAATACGCACATCCAAAGGTTCGAGCTGATGCGAATCACCCATTCTGGCTATGAAATAAACGATCATAAAAGCAGCGATAAGTGTCACCACAGTGAAGATACCGACTGTCACATAATCTGCTCTGGTTTCCATCTTACTCTGCCGTCTCTTTTATATCAGTTTTCGGGTGTCGATCACGAGGAACAATCTGTCTTGCGCGTTTGCCGCGAAAATACGATTGAACCCACGGATCGTCAAACTTCAACATTTCCTCAATAGTCCCCTCAACCATAACCTTTTTATGACCGAGAACTGCTATTCTGTCACAAACAGCATAAAGGCTATCAAGGTCGTGTGTTACCATATATACAGTTAATCCCATAGTGTCGCGTAAATCTTCAATCAAAAGATCAAAATCTGCCGCGCCAATCGGATCAAGACCGGATGTCGGTTCGTCCAGAAAAACAATATGGGGATCAAGCGCCAATGCACGAGCGAGAGCCGCACGTTTAATCATGCCGCCGGAAAGCTCGGAAGGATATTTTTCTGCCGTATCCGCTTCAAGTCCGACCAACGAGATTTTAAGGCGCGCAAGTTCGTCCATCAATTTTGGCGACAAATCGAGATATTCCCGCATCGGGACCTGAATGTTTTCCAGAACATTCAACGCTGAAAAAAGCGCACCGTGCTGGAATAATACGCCCATTCGCATATCAATCTCGACCTTTTCCTGATCCGAAATTTCATCAATGTCCTGTCCCAGTATTTTTATATGGCCTGATACTTTTTTATTCAGTCCCAGAATGGTTCTCATCAGAACTGATTTTCCGGCACCCGACGGACCGATAAAACCCAGAATTTCCCCGCGATGAATATCCAAATTCAATCCATCAAGAACTTTTTTGCTGCCAAATTGGACTGTAACATCACGAACCGAGATGATTTCATCGGTTGTCAAGTCCAATGTCGAGTGGTTTCGTTTGGCTTTTCTCACCTTGAAAACCTCTTAAAAGTTGATTGCAGCATAGAAGATGGCAAAAAAGCCATCAATAACAATGACAACGAAAATCGATTTAACAACCGAACTTGTCACCCGTTGCCCTAGTGACTCGGCGCTTCCTCCAACCTTCATCCCTTCGACAGATGCGATAATACCAATGATCAATGCCATAAAAGGCGCTTTGATAAGTCCTGCAAAATAGGTTGTCGTATAAACAGCATCATTCAAACGCGTTATAAAAGCCTCATATGAAATATTCGAATAGAGATTGGCAACCACGCCAGCACCCACCAGCGCAGCGAGATCGGAAATAACGGTCAGAAGTGGCAAAATAATTGCCAAAGCCACAAGACGCGGAAAAATCAGGACACCAATCGGATTTAGTCCCATAACTTTCAGTGCGTCCGTCTCTTCACGCATTTTCATGGATCCTATTTCGGCAGTAATCGCACTTCCGGAACGTCCGGCAATCATAATGGCTGTCAAAAGAACACCGAGCTCGCGAAAAACCAGAATCCCGACGAGATCGACGACAAAGATTTCAGCTCCGAAAAGACGTAACTGGAACGCCCCTTGTTGAGCGATAATAGCACCAACAATAAAAGACATAAGAACGATGATAGGAACAGCACCAACACCCATTCGATCTATTTGCGTCACCACAGCTGGAAGACTTACGCCGGATCCACGACCTTTTTTCATTTGCGAGCCACGAATTGTCGCTCCCAAAATATCCATAGCGAGTAAAAAATCGTGATAACTGTTGATCACCCTTTCACCCAGTGTCGAAAAAAAGCGGATATAGGCCGGCAGTTTCGGCTCGTTGAGCGTGTCATCTTTATTTGAAAAACTCTTCCCCACTGTAATAAGCAGCGAATGCCAGGATTGTTTTGTACCGGTAAGTTCGACAGCAATGTTGCGTTTTTTGAGTTTTACATAAAGCCGCTCGAGGACCCAGGCTCCGGCAGTGTCAAGAGATTGCAGTCCCGAAGCATCCAGAACCGCTTTTTGGCAATCAACATTTTCCAGCTCACGTAAATCGTCGTCAATAAGATAGACAGTGTGGGTCGTCCAATAGCCATGGCACAAGACAGACAAAACACCATCGCGGAGCTCATGTTCCACAATTGCCGGTTTTTTCTCTGCCTTTTCCTTCGCGTTTATGCGATCAGTCATTCAACCCGTCCATTACCCCGTTGAAATGTCGATTCCTCTCAATACAATTTTAAGTATCATTCAGAAAGATTAATGTGCCATTAACTATAAAAATTTTGATTATAACACATTCGTGTAAGGAAGGAGCTTTCGTGGATCATGACAGGTGCGTGTCCTTAGACTATAGTTGAAAAAGATGAAACGAAAGCATAACATTCGTCTAAAAAGACGAGATGAGTATTGAATTTCATCTCTTTATCAAGTTTTTTCTGAATGAAAGTATAATATGGATTTGGGTATAAGCGGGCGGAAAGCAATCATATGTGCTTCAAGCAAAGGACTCGGAAAAGCATGTGCAATAGCTTTAGCAAATGAAGGATGCGACGTTATAATCAATGGCCGACATGCGGATAGTCTTCATAAAGCAGCACAAGAAATCAAAGCACTTACCCAGAAAACCGTGATAGAGGTCGTTGGCGACGTTTCAACATCCGAGGGGCAGCATTTATTGCTAGAACAATGCCCTGAACCGGATATTCTCGTTACCAATAATCACGGCCCGCAATTTCGTGATTTCAGAGAGCTCGACCGCAATAAAATTGTCGATGGCGTCATTCAGAATATGATAACGCCAATCGAACTTATCAAAGCAGTGATTGACAAAATGGTCCAAAAAAAATTCGGCCGCATTGTCAATATAACGTCTACATCCGTCTACGCTCCGATAGCAGGACTTGATCTGTCATCGGGTGCACGGGCCGGCCTCACATCGTTTCTCGCAGGCATTGCCCGAACGGTTGTTTGCGATAACGTAACAATTAACAATCTTTTGCCCGGTCCATTTCTGACTGACCGGCTAAAACAAAGCTTTGATGCCGCTTCCGGTGAGACCGGAATATCCGTTGACACGATCATGAAAGAAAGACAATCACAAAATCCGGCAAAACGATTTGGCAATCCCGAAGAATTCGGACAGGCTTGCGCTTTTTTATGCTCGGAAAAATCCGGTTTTATAACCGGGCAAAATTTAATCATTGATGGCGGCTCTTATTTGAGCGCCTTTTGAAGTTTGGAAGAGCAATATGGTACAGAAAAACAAATCTCCTCGTCAGAAAGAACTCGAAGAAGCTGCACTTTTTTATCACCGTTATCCGAACCCCGGAAAACTCGAAATACATCCGACAACTCCGCTTGGAAACCAGCGCGATCTTGCACTTGCCTATTCTCCAGGCGTTGCTGCTCCTTGCGAGGCAATCCACGACGACCCCAAAACGGCTGCGGAATACACCTCGCGAGCAAACCTCGTTGCGGTTGTTTCGAATGGTACTGCGGTTCTCGGTCTTGGAAATATTGGCCCGCTTGCGGCCAAACCGGTTATGGAAGGAAAGGCCGTCCTCTTTAAAAAATTCGCGAATATCGACGTTTTCGACATCGAAATAAAAGCAAGTGACATTCCTCATATTGTCGAAACCGTCGCTGCCTTGGAGCCGACATTTGGCGGCATCAATCTTGAAGATATCAAAGCACCTGAATGTTTCGAAGTCGAAGAACAGCTCAGGGCACGGATGAATATTCCGGTATTTCATGACGACCAGCATGGGACAGCCATTATCGTTGGTGCAGCTGTTATCAATGGCCTCGAACTTGCTCACAAAAAAATCGAGGATGTAAAAATTGTCGCTTCCGGAGCGGGTGCGGCAGCCCTCGCCTGCCTCAATCTTTTGGTCCGACTCGGTGCAAAGAAAGAGAATATCTGGGTCAGCGACCTTGAAGGTGTCGTCTATGAAGGACGCGAAGCGCTGATGGATCGCTGGAAAAGTGTCTACGCGCAAAAGACAGATGCCCGCAAACTCGATGACATCATTGATAATGCCGATATATTCCTTGGGGTTTCGGCAGGAAATGTCCTGAAGCCGGAAATGGTCGCCAAAATGGCCAAGACGCCACTCATTCTGGCTCTTGCCAATCCGACGCCGGAAATTATGCCCGAGGATGCCAGAAAAGTGCGTCCCGATGCGATGATTTGCACCGGTCGTTCCGATTATCCCAATCAGGTTAATAATGTTCTTTGTTTTCCGTATATTTTCCGTGGCGCACTTGATGTCGGAGCAACGGCAATCAACGAGGAGATGAAAGCAGCAGCTGTTTACGCTATTGCTGCACTGGCCAAGGAAGAACCTTCCGATGTTGCTGCCCGCGCCTATTCGGGTGAAGCTCTCAGCTTTGGACCAAATTACCTCATTCCCTCCCCTTTTGATCCACGGCTTATTTTGCGCATTGCACCGGCCGTTGCAAAAGCGGCAATGGAATCAGGCGTGGCGACACGACCGATCAAAGATATGAACGCTTATCTTGATCGATTGAACCGGTTTGTTTTCCGTTCCGGACTTATCATGAAACCGGTGTTTGCCGCCGCAAAAATTGCTGAACGTAAACGCGTTATATATGCAGACGGTGAAGATGAAAGAGTTTTGCGTGCAGCTCAAATAGTTCTCGAAGACCAGACAGCCACACCAATTCTGATTGGCAGACCGGACGTGGTCGAGACCAGACTGAAACGTTTCGGTTTGAGAATTCGTCCGGGTAAGGATTTCGAACTCATCAATCCGCAAAATGACCCCCGTTATCGTGATTATGTCGATCTGTTTCTTCATTATACCGGCCGGCGTGGTGTAACACCGGAAGCCGCAAAAACAATCGTTCGGACGTCAACAACAGCAATTGCAGCTCTTGCTGTTATGCGTAACGAGGCCGATGCCATGATCTGCGGGCTTGGTGGCCGGTTCGGAAGGAATCTTCAACTTGTCGATCAAATCATAGGTCTCGGAAATAATGTCGGTCAGTTTTCGGCTTTGAGCCTGTTGATATCACAGCGTGGAACACTCTTCCTCACAGATACTTATGTAAACACCGATCCAAGTGCAGAACAGATAGTGGAAATGGCAGCACTTGCCGCCGAAGAAGTTCGTGGTTTCGGTATCGAGCCCAAAGTTGCGCTTCTTTCTCATTCGAACTTCGGCTCTAAAGATACCGAATCCGCCAGAAAGATGCGCAAAGCTTCCGAGCTTCTTGCCGAGCGTTATCCCGAGCTTGAATCAGATGGTGAAATGCATGGAGATGCGGCTCTTTCACAAATTTTACGTGATCGCGTTTTCCCCGGATCGCGTTTAAAAGGAGAAGCAAATCTGCTTGTGTTCCCTAATCTTGATGCTGCCAATATCACTCTTAATGTTGTAAAAAATCTGACAGATGCATTACATGTCGGTCCTATATTGTTGGGTACAGCAAGACCCGCTCATATTTTAACACCATCCGTTACCTCTCGTGGTGTCGTCAATATGACAGCTCTTGCCGTCCTTGAAGCCAATACGAAAGGGAATCAAAAACAACTCAATAAGGGATAAAGTCGTAAAATTTGCTTTCCATTTTACTTTTTGACTGTTATTCCGCCTCTATCTCCATAAAAAAGCCGAAATAGAAACGGCTTTATAGTGGAAGAGGCGGAATATTGTTTCCGGGAAGCAATAAGAAATGTTAATTCTGCTTTAAGTCTTTTTTTTAATTGAGAAAGACGCTAGATAGAATCGCTGAAAGGCTGCTCGACGGCCGTAACTAGTAAAAGGAATTGCACATTGTCCTCTACGTTTGACAAAGTTGCCGATATCATCGCTGAAACAAGCGAGATCGATCGCAATACAATCACACCGGAAAGCCATACGATTGACGATCTCGGTATTGATAGTCTGGACTTTCTGGATATTGTTTTTGCCATAGACAAAGCTTTCGGTATCAAAATACCGCTAGAGCAATGGACACAGGAAGTTAATGAAGGCAAAGTAGGAACAGATGAATATTTTGTTTTGAAAAATCTTTGCGCAAAAATTGACGAACTTGTTGCAGCCAAAAACGCCGGATAATCCTGTATAATGCAAAAGAACCATTCTGTTGTCATCACCGGTATAGGTTTAATCAGTTCTTTGGGGGAAGGTGTTGAAAAACATTGGGAGATGCTGAACGCGTCTTCCCTCTCCCCGCGAATTGATAGTGAAAGCTTTTCGCCTTATACCGTTCACGCTCTCGGGGAAGTTGACTGGAGCCAACAAATTCCCAAGCGGAGTGATCAAAGACAGATGGAAACCTGGCAAAGATTGGGTACATATGCGGCCGGTCTTGCCTTGGACGATGCGGGTGTCAAAGGTGATCTTTCAATCACTTCAACCATGGATATGATCGTTGGTGCCGGTGGTGGCGAGCGTGATGTCAATGTTGATGTCGAGATACTCAACAAAGGTCGCACAACAACAGATCGTGGTGTGATGCTCAATGCAACTCTGTCAACCGAGTTGCGTCCAACTCTTTTTCTTGCACAGCTTTCAAATCTATTGGCAGGCAATATTTCGATCGTTCACAAGGTTATAGGCTCCTCACGCAGCTTTATGGGTGAAGAAGGAAGTGGCCTTGCTGCCTTGATGGTTGCAATTGCGCGTATCAGATCAGGCCAAAGCACTCATGCCCTTGTTGGCGGCTCATATAATGCCCAGCACTATGATATGTTGTTGGGGCAAGAATTGGGGCAATTGTTGAAGCGGGATGGTTGGTCGCCTGTATGGCAGCGTGAGAATTGTCTGGGTGGCGGTCTCGTAACCGGATCCGGCGGTGTTTTTCTTGTACTGGAAAGTGCCGAATATGCAAAAAAACGAGGTGCCAATATCTATGCAGTCATTTCGGATTTCGTAGCCGATCAAACCAATCGTAAGAAGATACCGATTGAGAAAACACTGGATACAATTCTGGAACGTGTCAAAGGAAACGCTCTTCTCGGACAAAACGATCTCATCGTATCAGGCGCTTCCGGCGTTAAAGGCATAACCGGAGCCGAGAAGACATTATGGGACAAGAACAAGCTTGCCTATCGAGGTATCTCGACTTTGTTCGGCCATTGGCGTGAAGCGCAATTTCCTCTTGCGCTGGCTCTCGGCGCCATGGCTATGAAGCAAAAACAAAGCTTCAAAGCATTAAGTGATGATGAACAACCATTCGATGGCAACCTTGAGAGCGTTATCGTTTCTACCGTTGGCGCAACAAGAGCCGAAGGCATGGCAAGACTTATAGCTGGCTAAAGGATTCGTAATGGACAAATATACCGATCATCTAGGGCGGCCAGTTGTCGCAATTACCGGAGCTGGTGTCATCAGTTCTTTAGGTCAGGGAAAAGATAAAAACTGGGAAAAGCTTGTCAATGGTGTCAGCGGCATTCACAGGATTACGCGCTTTCCGGTTGAAGGTTTGACCACACAAATAGCGGGCACGGTAGATTTTCTTGAAGAAAGTCACATTGGTGCTTCGGCTTTGTCGGAAAAACTGGCGACAGTTGCCGCAAGCGAAGCAATTGAGGAAGCGGGACTTGATGAAACTGCTTTTAACGGGCCACTCTTTTTAGCTGCTCCTCCGGTAGAACTTGATTGGAAGTCGCGTTTTGCTCTTGACGATGAAGTTAATCGCGAAAAAAATCCGTCCTATCAGGCATTTTTGGAAATATGCGCTAAAACCCCTCATCAAGCTTTCTTCGAGACTACACAATTCGGCTATATCGCCGAACGTTTGAAAGATCATTTTGGAACAACCGGCCTTCCTGTTACTTTGTCTACCGCCTGCGCCTCCGGCGCAACGGCAATACAACTTGGCGTGGAAGCGATAAGACGCGGCGAAACCGATCGTGCATTGACAATTGGTACAGATGGTTCGGTTTCGGCAGAAGCTCTGATAAGGTTTTCTTTGTTATCCGCTCTTTCAACGCAAAACCAGATACCCGAGAAAGCCTCGAAACCTTTCAGCAAAGGCCGTGATGGCTTCGTAATGGCTGAAGGGTCAGGCGCACTCGTTATGGAATCGCTTGAAAGTGCATTAAAGCGCGGAGCAAAAGTTCTGGGTATTCTTGCCGGTTGCGGAGAAACAGCCGACGACTTTCACCGCACGAGGTCAAAACCTGATGCATCGCCTGCAACCGGTTCGATGCGCAAAGCATTGGAAGATGCAGGCATCGGCATTGATGACGTTGATTATATCAACGCTCATGGGACTTCCACACCGGAAAACGAAAAGATGGAATATCTGGCCTTGTCAAATGTCTTCGGCGAACGTGTTCATGATGTTCCGGTGTCGTCCAACAAATCTATGATTGGCCATACACTGACTGCAGCCGGTGCGATAGAGGCCGTTTTTTCACTATTAACTATCAGAACCGGTATTATGCCGCCAACCATCAATTATGATGACCCTGATCCGGCAATTCCACTTGATGTAGTGCCTAACAAGTGCCGGAAGGGTAATGTGACCTCTGTTCTTTCCAATTCTTTCGGATTTGGCGGACAGAATGAAAGTCTTGTCATCAGAGCTTATAACGGGTAACTCACCTTTTAGCGGCATTCTCTGGCACATTATTTTTAAGAAGGAATAGTCATGCGCGCATTGCAATTGCTTGACGACAAACGTCTTGAATTAACAGAAATAGCGCCTCCTCCGGCTCCCGGCAATGGTGAAGTTACTGTTCAGATAAAAGCTGTAGCGCTTAACCATATCGATGTTTGGGGATGGCGTGGTATGGCTTTTGCAAAGCGCAAATTACCGCTCACAATCGGAGCGGAAGCTTCTGGCGTTGTCCAGTCGATTGGTTCGGGTGTTGGTAACCTTCAGGTGGGACAAATTGTATCCATTTATGGAGCAAGAACCTGTGGACTTTGCAAAAACTGTCGTGAAGGACGGGATAATCTTTGTACACATGTCAGCGGTGTTCACGGCTTTCATATTGACGGTTTTGCCTGCGAGGCTGTGAATTTGCCTGCCCGATTGCTGGTACCGGCACCGCTTGATTGTGATGAAATTGATGCCGCTGTCGCTCCAATCACTTTCGGAACTGTCGAACATATGCTGTTCGATAATGCAAAACTTCAGCCCGGCGAGACAATTCTCATACATGCCGGTGGATCAGGCATCGGTTCGGCTGCAATACAATTGGCAAAGCGTATGGGCTGCACGGTTTATACAACAGTCGGCTCTGACGGCAAAATCGAAAAAGCGAAAGCTCTCGGTGCCGATGTCGTCATCAACTATCGGAACGATCGGTTTGAACATGTTGTAAGAAAGCTGACCAAGAAAAAAGGCGTCGACGTCGTTTTTGAACATGTCGGTGCTGATACCTGGGCCGGTTCGATGCTGTCTTTGAAACGCGGCGGACGCCTCGTTACGTGTGGTTCGACATCAGGTGTTTCTACATCAATGAACCTTATGCAACTCTTCCAACAGCAATTGAAAATTTTCGGTTCTTTCGGCTGCCGAATGGAAAATATGGCGAATGCCATGCAAAAAATGGCAGAAGGCATTGTTCATCCGGTTGTTGATACCATTGTCGATTTTGGAGACATTGAAAAAGCATTGAAACGGATGGAAAGCCGCGATGTGTTTGGTAAAATCATCCTGAAAATCAGTTGATGCAAAAATTGCGTTCAAAACTCATTCTTTTTCGTATCCGGACGAAATTGAAAGACTGGTGGGACTGGTCGTGGGCACATTTCGTCGCCGGATTGATGGCGCTTATTCGCTATCTTCCGGCAAAAGCAGGAATCGGCTTTTTTGCTTGGTTTGCCCGAACTGTTGGGCCCCTACTCCCACGTCACCAGATTGCGCTCGACAATTTGCGTCAGGCCTATCCGGAAAAAGATCCCGAATGGATCCGTAAAACCGCTCTTGAAATGTGGGAAAATATGGGGCGCTTATTTGCGGAATATGTATTCCTTGATAAAATTTTCGACTTTGATCCGAATGCCAAAAAGCCCGGTCTGGTTGAAGTCGATGGAATTGATATCTTTGTCCGGCTCCGAGACGAGAAAAAACCGCACATTTTCTTTACAGCCCACACCGGTAATTTTGAACTTTTACCCATTTGTGCTGCAACATTCGATCTCAATGTAACGGCACTTTTTCGCCCGCCGAATAATCCCTATATCGCAAAACGGGTTTTGAAGGCCCGGCGCACTGCTATGGGGCATCTTGTACCCTCCAAAGCCGGTGCTGCTTGGGCGCTTGCAGGCAAATTGGCAGAAGGTGAAGATGTCGGCATGCTGGTCGATCAAAAGTTCCGCCGTGGTATAAAGGGAACTTTTTTTGGTAGACCTGTCAGAACCAACCCTTTATTGATCAAGCTTGCCCGCCAATATAACTGTGATGTCTACCCTGCCCGCTCTATCCGCTTACCGGGTGGACGTTACCGGCTGGAACTTTATGAACGCATGGATTTGCCAAAAGATAAGGACGGCAATATTGATGAGGTTGCAGCCGCCCAAAAGCTGAATGACACTGTTGAAACATGGGTGCGCGAATATCCTGGTCAGTGGATGTGGTTCCATAAACGCTGGGACGATTAGTATCTCTTATAACGTTCCCCGAAAAACGGATTTCCCATTTGTTGCACCCGCTGGATATCTATTCGGCATTGCGGATTATCATGATAACGCATAACTCCACATTAGGCTTCCAACACAATAATGACGGCAATATTGACAAAGTCATGGGTTCACGAAAGCGACGCTCCAGCGAGAAGCAAGCTATGTGATTATCAGTAAAATAGCGGCATTTTGATAGATATTGACTTCCGATCGCTTTCTCAACCATTGGGAAGCTCGTAAGTTAAAAAGCACAAAGCTCTAAAAGATGAGTGCTTTGAAGATAACATCAATAGGCTTTTAAAGCTTTTGTACGAGCAACAGTTTCCGGCTATTTGCCAAACTTCCCGAGGACGAAATAGCAAACGAGATATTATTCCCTTTCAGGCTTTATCGCGACTGAAAAAGAGAGTGGGTCCGGGGGCGTTTGTTAGAGACCAAATTCAATGAACGGTTCTATCGCTTTGACGAGGCAAATTCCGATTTTTTTAATATCAAAACTTGCGTCCGCACACGGCTGTCAAATTTATATGCTTTTGCACCGTTCTTTAATTGAAGCTCTCCTTAATAGAGGAGACAAACCTAAATAGCCCGATACACCCCCTCGTTTTTCGGCAGATAATCCCACAAATTCGAAGAGAAAAAATGACGATATTTTCTGTCTCTCGGCACGAACGTTAAGACAAAGCGAAATATCGCATCATCAGCCGTTCTTTATCGTTAGCTGGGAAGCCGCCTTAATCTGCAACTGCAACCATAACATCGGATGATTTTATAACAGCAGCAGCAGGTTCACCGACTTTTAGCTGAAGATCATCAACCGCTTCATTGGTAATGGAGGCTGTTACCACTACACCACCAATATCAATCTGGACATGGGCTGTTGTCGCACCTTTTTTAATGGCGACAATTTTACCTTTAAGAATATTACGCGCACTGATTTTCATTCCTCAATTTCCTTTCCGGCTAAGGTTTATTTATAACCATCTGGGTTCTTGACCTGAAAATTCCACATATCCGCGCACATTTTTTCCAAATCTTTTTCGGCTCGCCAATGAAGTTTATCAAATGCCGTCGACGGATTGGCGAAAAATTCCCCAATATCGCCGGGGCGTCTTGGCCCGACTTCATATTTTATTTTCTTGTTCGATATATGTTCAAATGCCTTTATGACATCCATCACGCTATAACCGCGACCGCGTCCGAGATTGATAACATCGCAACCAGGATGTTCCAGGGTCTTCAAGGCTCGTAAATGCCCCTCGGCCAAGTCACTCACATGAATATAATCACGCACTCCGGTTCCGTCTTCGGTGTCATAATCATTCCCCCATATCATGACTTTATCGCGTTTTCCCGAGGCAACCTGAGCTATGATAGGCATAAGATTATTAGGAATACCCTTGGGATCTTCCCCTATCAGTCCGCTCTCGTCTGCCCCAACGGGATTGAAATAGCGAAGAATGGAGAATGCCCAACTCGGGTCGCTTGCGTAAAAATCGCGTAGCATATTCTCTACCGTCAGTTTCGTGCGCCCATAGACACTCACCGGATTGAGCGGATGTTTTTCATCATAGGGTAAATATTTCGGAGGACCATAAACAGTGGCTGTTGATGAAAAGACCAGTTTTTTCACACCGGTCGACTTCATAGCTTGCAGCAAACGCAAACTTCCAACCACATTGCAATCATAATAAAGATCCGGTTTTTTTTCGGATTCGGCAACAGATTTCAAGCCGGCAAAATGGATGACCGCATCGCATTTATGATGTTCCAAAACATATTCGACAAAACTACGATCACGTACATCACCTGACTCGTTCGTCGGTGCACGTCCTGTGAGCTTCTCAATTCTGCGTAATACTTCCGGATGACTATTGCCAAAATTATCAAGAATAATAACACGATAGCCGGCATTCATAAGTGCCACACAACAATGCGAACCTATGTAACCCGCGCCGCCAGTTACCAAAATATTCATAATGCAACCTATAGACCACAAGACATGTGACTTTTATGAAAGAATTCTTTATCACTGACAAGCCGTTGAATGGAATAAATTATTGCATTTTTTTAATATCAGAAAGATTTTTCATCATGGAACCATCAAACAATATTGACCGTCTGATCGAAATTATGAAAGCCCTGAGAGATCCTGAAACAGGTTGTCCTTGGGACCAGAAACAGGATTTCAAATCCATAATCCCTTATACTGTTGAAGAAGTTTACGAAGTAGCCGATGCAATTGAACGAAATGATAAATATGATCTTTGTGAGGAGCTTGGAGATTTGCTCTTGCAAGTTGTATATTATGCCCAAATGGCCGAAGAAGAAGGCAGTTTCAACTTTGGTGATGTTGTCTATGCTATAACAAAAAAGATGATACGTCGGCATCCCCATGTTTTCGGGTCTCCTGAACAGAGAAAGAAGGGACTTATAAAGGGTGAATGGGAGCGCATAAAGAAAGAAGAAAAAGCAGAAAGGAGCGAGAAGCGAAAATCGGCAAACCTTCCCGACGATACTCCAAAAGGCTATCTCGCAAGCGTAAAATCTGCCCAGCCATTGGAAAAGGAAGCTATTGCGTTACAACAGAGAGCTGCCGAAGTCGGATTTGACTGGACAGACCCCGCCCCTATTTTTGCAAAAATAGACGAGGAAGTAAATGAACTCAAAGACGCTCTTCAATCCAAAAATAAAAAAGACATAGAAGATGAATTCGGCGATGTTTATTTTACGCTTCTCAATCTTGCAAGACGACTTGGCGTTTCGCCACGAACTACGTTAAAAAACGCAAATCAGAAATTCCGCTACCGTTTCAACTTTATTGAAAACGAGCTCAACAAAACTAATAAAAGCCTGAATGATGCCTCTCTAGACGAGATGGAAAAACTCTGGAACGAAGCCAAAGTTGAAAGCCGTCGAAAACAGCCAAATCCCCAATAAACAAAATTCGCAGTAAACGAAATCCCCAGAAAGCAAAATCCCGAGTAACTAAGACTGAACGTTTGTTCTCTGATGATGCGAAAGTTTTAATGGTATCAAATTTTGTGAATAACTGCGAAACGCAATAAAACCCTCCCTATCGCGCGATCAAATCGCGATCAGGTTAGCACAATTGATTTCGTAGTTCTTGTTACTTCTGTGCAACAGCCAAATCAGCCTGGGTCGCAGGACGAATTTCAACGGACATTCCACAACCACAAGCAGACGTCTGATTGGGGTTATTAAAAACAAATCCGGTATGTAAAGTCGTTTTTTCAAAATCGATCTGTGTGCCCAGCAGGAACAGAGTAGCTTCACGAGATACAAAAACGCGTGCACCGTCATCTTCTGCAATATCGGCATTCTTGACAAGGTTTTTTGCGAGGTCGACAGTATATTCCATACCCGCGCATCCACCTTTTTTTACGCCCACAACGATTCCACATGCATCGTTATTTGCCATTATGTCACGAATACGCTCTTTGGCAGCATCTGTCATTGTGATTACTGAAAATCCGGCCATAGATTGCTTGTTCCTTTTAAATTCCGATTGCTAATCTGGTGTTTCAATCGTCTCGCGTCAAGATTTAATCGCGATTTTCAAAAAATCGGGCTCAATCTTTGAATACCAATACGAAAATTTTGGTGCTAATATTCGTCTAACGAAAAATTCTATGAATGAAATTTGATCAAGTTGATGCGTCGTCTTATTATTTTTTGTCTGATAATTTTTAGCATTTTGACACTTGCTCCGGCCTCTTACGCTGCTGATGTCGAGAATGGAAAGATCGTTTTCAAACGTTGTGCCGCCTGCCATAATGCAGATAAGCCCGACAATCGGATCGGTCCAACCTTACAAGGCATTATCGGACGGAAAGCCGGCACACTTCAGGGCTACCGCTATTCTCCTGCTATGGTCAATGCCGGTCAAAATGGCCTTATCTGGAATAGAGAGACACTCATAACCTATCTTCATAACCCGCAAGGGTTGGTAAAAGGAACGCGCATGGCGTCCATTCGCCTGAATAATGATTCGGATATTGATGACCTCATTGCGTATCTGAATTCGGTCTTGCCTGTTCCCGATAAAAAATAAACTATATCCACGTTAAAAATCGGAATTTTGTCGGCTGGCCTATGCTTATTCTGCAAGTGTCGGCATTTGTTGTTTTCGATATAACGCTAGAATTTTTATAATGATAAAAAATCAAATCAATTGGCTTTAGCTTCGAGAAAAAACAGCAGGTTAAGCAATTGTCGGGTTCAAGCATTTTTGAACATAGATTTTACACAGAAACCGAAATCGATCTTTTTTGGGAACACTCCTCCTGAAAACATTTAAATGCCGGTGGAACACAATGATGATCCCATAAGGTCAATAATCGAGGCTACAATAATTTATAGAAATCCGGAGAGAAACATAATTCGGGTTCCCGTCAAATCTGCACAAAACAACGAAATTGAAAAGCGTTTTAGCAATTTTGATCTTTTTTAAGAATTTTTCACTTGCCTTTATAACGCTAGTATTTTAGGCCTTCTTCACGGTTCGGAGCGTAGCGCAGTCCGGTAGCGCACTTGACTGGGGGTCAAGGGGTCGTGGGTTCGAATCCCGCCGCTCCGACCATTCTTCTTTCAATATCTTGATCTTTGTTTTCAGCGACCGGATGTTTTCCGGTTCATCACTGCAAAATGGTGATGTGGGCGCAAAACTATTATTCTTTCCTTATTCCAGTGAATTGATGAAATGCGCATGAAACAATTGTTGCATTCGCTTATCGCCTACGATTGCTTCGGCGCGATTTGCTTAAATAACTTTCATTAAAAACGTTCAATATAAAAAGGCTCCGGAAAGTCCGGAGCCTCGAAATACACGGTCTATCGCGGGTAACCCGCTCTCTGTCGTCGATTTAACGAGGCAGCAATGTTTCGCCCATCAGGAACTCGTCAATGGCACGAGCAGCCTGCCGCCCTTCCCTGATTGCCCAAACAACGAGTGATTGGCCGCGTCTCACGTCACCGGCTGCAAAAAGCTTATCGACACTGGTTTTATAATTATTCGTATCGGCCAAGACAGAATGCGCTCCGCGACGGTCAACCTTCAACTTCAGGCGGTCTCCCAATTCGCTACAAACACCTGCTTCGAATGGTCCGGCAAAACCGATTGCGACAAATGCAAGATCAGCACGAATAAAAAACTCGGTACCGGCTATCGGTTTACGTTGTTCATCGACATGACAACATTTTACATGGGTCAATTCGCCATTTTCAGCAACAAACTCGAGTGTAGCAACCTGAAATTCGCGTTCTGCACCTTCCGCCTGACTGGTCGAGGTGCGCATTTTGGTAGCCCAATAAGGCCAAACGCTGAGTTTATCTTCCTTTTCTGGTGGCTGAGGACGAATATCCAACTGGGTTACCTTCACTGCACCCTGGCGGAAAGCCGTTCCCACACAATCCGAGGCGGTGTCCCCGCCGCCAACGACAACAACATGTTTTCCATCAGCAATAATGGGTGGCGAAGGCCAGCCGACTGATTCGATATTTTCACGCCCAACACGTTTATTTTGCTGAACGAGATAACACATGGCGTCATGCACACCTTGAAAATGGATGCCCGGAATATCGATCTTGCGTGGCGTTTCAGAACCACCGCAATAAAGAACCGCGTCATAATTGGTTAACAGATCATCAACCGCCTTGTCGACGCCAATATTGACACCGCAATAGAAAGTGACACCCTCGCCTTCCAATTGTTCGATACGACGATCGATATGATGTTTTTCCATCTTAAAATCAGGAATGCCGTAACGTAAAAGCCCTCCCGGACGGCTTTCACGTTCGTAAACATCGACCATATGACCAGCACGGGCAAGTTGCTGCGCTGCTGCCATTCCTGATGGGCCTGATCCGATAATGGCAACTTTTTTTCCTGTTTTTGCTTCATTAGGTTGGGGCGCAAAAAAACCAAGTGCAAAAGCCTTGTCAGCCAATGTCTGCTCGATTGTCTTGATTGTTACAGGAACATCCTCAAGATTGAGCGTACAGGCCTCTTCACAAGGTGCCGGACAAACGCGGCCTGTAAATTCAGGAAAATTGTTTGTGGACAGAAGATTGTTAATCGCTTCCTTCCAATTGCCTTTATAAACGAGGTCGTTCCAATCCGGTATCTGGTTATTGACAGGACACCCCGTCGAACCATGACAGTAAGGAATGCCACAATCCATACAGCGCGCGGCCTGTTTCTGCACCTCTGCTTCGGACATCGGAATAGTAAATTCCCGAAAATGGCGGATGCGATCAGAGGCTGGCTGATACTTTTGAGATTGGCGATCTATTTCAAGAAAACCGGTTACTTTACCCATTTTTTGTTTCCGTATCTGAAGTTTGCACTATGGACACCGGCTGCTGTTATTCAGCAGCCGTTTCCATGCGCATCTGTTCCATTTCTTCCAAAGCACGGCGATATTCGACCGGCATAATTTTTACAAATTTCGGACGATATTGATCCCAATTATCCAGAATTTCCTTGGCCCGTGCGGAACCCGTGTAATGCAGATGATTGGCAATCATTTGAGCCAGTCGCTCTTCATCATGGTGAGTCATATTGGCCGAGACATCTACCCGACCTTTATGCATGAGGTCACCACCGTGATGATGAAGTTTTTCAAGCATATCATCTTCTTCGGGAACAGGTTCGAGTTCAACCATCGCCATGTTGCATCTTTTAGCAAAATCACCTGCTTCATCGAGTACATAGGCAACGCCGCCCGACATGCCGGCAGCAAAATTTCTGCCGGTCTTGCCGATTACGACAACGATACCGCCGGTCATATATTCGCAACCATGATCGCCAACTCCCTCAACGACCGCAGCAACGCCGGAATTACGCACGGCAAAACGTTCGCCTGCCACACCGCGGAAATAACATTCGCCTTCAATCCCGCCATAAAGAACGGTATTTCCGACAATAATTGAATCCTCGGCGACAACATTGCTGTCTTCAGGTGGACGAACAATAATTCTGCCGCCAGAAAGACCTTTGCCAACATAATCATTACCGTCGCCAATAAGGTCGAAGGTTATCCCCTTGGCAAGGAAAGCACCAAACGACTGACCGGCTGTGCCCTTGAAATGAACGTTTATGGTATTATCCGGCAATCCCCTTTGACGGTAACGTCTCGCCACTTCGCCAGAGAGCATGGCACCGGCAGATCTGTCAACATTGCGTATGAGCGTTTCAAACTCGACAGGCTTTTTAGTTTCGAGAGCTGCCGAAGCGCGCTCAATCAGCTTACGGTCAAGTACATCCTCAATCGGATGATGTTGAAGTTCCGTGTGTCTTGTCTGTTTCTTTTCGGCATCAGGCTTATAGAAGATACGACTGAAATCGAGACCTTTTGCTTTCCAATGATCGATCGCCGGCTGTTTATCCAACAAATCCGATTGACCAATAATATCGTCGAGTTTTTTGAAGCCCATATGTGCCAGAATAGCGCGTACTTCTTCGGCAAGATAAAAGAAGAAGTTGATCACATGTTCCGGCGTTCCTTTGAAACGCTTGCGCAATACGGGATCCTGTGTCGCAACGCCGGTCGGGCATGTATTAAGATGGCATTTGCGCATCATGACACAGCCTGCAGCAATCAGCGGAGCTGTCGCAAAGCCGAATTCGTCAGCCCCGAGAAGCGCCCCGATAATGACATCGCGACCTGTTCTTAAACCGCCATCAACCTGTAATGCAACACGCGAACGCAAACCATTGAGAACCAGCGTTTGCTGGGTTTCGGCAAGTCCCATTTCCCACGATGAACCGGCATTCCTGACCGAGGTCAAAGGAGAAGCTCCCGTACCACCGTCATAACCGGAAATCGTAATGTGATCGGCACGAGCCTTGGCAACACCTGCCGCAACTGTTCCAACACCGACTTCCGACACAAGTTTTACAGAAATATCTGCAAATTCATTGACATTTTTCAGGTCAAAAATGAGCTGCGCCAAATCTTCGATCGAGTAGATATCGTGATGTGGAGGCGGTGAAATCAAACCGACACCCTGCGTCGAGTGACGCGTTTTGGCAATAATAGCGTCAACTTTATGCCCCGGTAATTGTCCACCTTCACCAGGCTTGGCACCTTGTGCTACTTTGATTTGTATAACATCGGCATTAACAAGATATTCTGCCGTTACCCCAAAACGGCCGGAAGCCACCTGCTTGATTGCGGACCGTTCAGGGTTTTGTGTACCGTCCGGCAAAGGATAAAGACGATCTGGTTCTTCACCACCTTCGCCGGTATTGGATTTTCCGCCGATTTTATTCATAGCACGGGCCAATGTCGTGTGAGCCTCACGCGAGATTGAGCCGAACGACATTGCACCGGTTGAAAACCGCTTTACGATTTCGGTAGCCGGTTCAACGTCTTCGATAGCGACGGGTTTCGCACCACGCTCTTCTGCGCTCTTGATTTTGAAAAGGCCACGAATGGTCTTTGCACGGGCAGTTTCACCGTTTATACGTTGTGAATAAGCCGTAAAAAGCGCCGGATTGGATGTACGAACAGAATGCTGCAAACTTGCAACTGCATCTGGCGTCCAGATATGTGCCTCACCACGAATACGATATGCATATTCGCCACCAACATCAAGCGAATGGAGGAGAACAGGATCATTGCTGAATGCAGCTGTATGGCGTTTAACTGTTTCAGCCGCAATCTGGTCCAGATCGACCCCTTCGATTGTGGTTGCTGTACCCGTAAAGAAACGGTCAACAAAAGACTGTTTTAGCCCGACTGCATCGAATATTTGCGCGCCACAATAGGATTGATAGGTTGATATGCCCATTTTGGACATAACCTTGAGCATACCTTTGCCAATCGATTTTATATAGCGATAAATTACTTCGTGTTCTTCGACTTCTTTCGGAAATTCCCCGCGCTCGTACATGTCAATCAATGTGTCGAATGCGAGATACGGGTTAATCGCCTCTGCCCCGTAGCCTGCAAGGCAACAGAAATGATGAATTTCTCGAGGTTCGCCAGTCTCGACAACCAATCCGACGGACGTGCGCAACCCTTTTCTGATGAGATGATGGTGAACAGCCGCTGTCGCGAGCAATGCAGGAATAGGTATACGATCCGGTCCAATCTGTCGATCGGACAGAATGATAATATTATAACCACCGTGAACTGCAGCTTCTGCACGCTCGCAGAGGCGTTCGACCGCACCTTCAAGCCCTTCTGCCCCTTCCTGAACGGAATAGGTTATATCAATTGTCTTTGTATCAAAGTGGTCTTCCGTCTGGCCAATAGCGCGGATTTTTTCGAGATCGCCGTTTGTCAAAATCGGTTGACGAACTTCCAGACGCTTGCGACGCGAGGTTCCTACCAAATCGAATATATTCGGACGTGGACCAATGAAAGAGACCAGACTCATCACCAGCTCTTCACGGATTGGATCAATTGGCGGATTGGTTACCTGCGCAAAGTTCTGCTTGAAATAGGTATAAAGCAGTTTGGATTTATCGGACATTGCCGAGATCGGTGTATCAACACCCATTGAGCCGATCGGCTCTTGTCCGGTTGTTGCCATCGGCGAAAGTAGAAACTTCTTGTCTTCCTGTGTATAGCCGAACGCCTGTTGACGGTCGAGCAGCGACACATCCTTGCGTAAAGACCTCGGCTCGACGGGAGCAAGATCTTCCAGAATAAGCTGGGTGTTATCGAGCCATTGACGATAAGGATGCTTGGAGGCAATTTCGGACTTTATTTCTTCATCCGATACAATGCGCCCTTCCTCCAGATTGATGAGCAACATTTTGCCCGGTTGCAAACGCCACTTGCGGATAATGTGCTTTTCTTCAACCGGAATAACACCGGCTTCCGAAGCCATAATGACATAATCATTATCCGTCACAATATAGCGCGCCGGACGCAGACCATTACGATCAAGCGTTGCACCTATCTGGCGACCATCGGTGAAGGCAATTGCTGCCGGTCCATCCCACGGTTCCATCAATGCCGCATGGTATTCATAGAACGAACGCCGTTCGACACTCATCAGGCTATTTCCTGCCCAGGCTTCCGGAATGAGCATCATCATCGCATGAGGGAGCGAGTAACCACCCTCATATAAAAATTCCAAAGCGTTATCAAAACAGGCTGTATCCGATTGTCCTTCATAGGAAATTGGCCAGAGTTTTGAAATATCATTGCCGTAAAGCTCTGAATCGACCGAAGCCTGACGGGCAGCCATCCAGTTGACATTTCCTCTCAGCGTATTGATTTCACCATTATGAGCAATCATCCGATAAGGGTGAGCAAGTTTCCAGGATGGAAAAGTATTGGTTGAAAAACGCTGGTGCACAAGCGCCAAAGCACTTTCAAAACGTTCATCCTGCAAATCTTTGTAATAAGCACCGACTTGAAAGGCCAAAAACATGCCTTTGTAAATGACAGTGCGGGACGACAGACAAACGACATAAAAGCCATTATCTCTGCCACCTGTCTCATGGAAGATTCTGTTTGAGATAACCTTGCGCAGCACAAAAAGCCGCCGTTCAAAATCGTCATCCGATTTTATAGACGGGTCGCGACCGATAAAAACCTGTCGATGAACCGGCTCTGTTGCAACAATCGCAGGCGCTTTCGAGAGCGAAGAATTATCAACCGGCACATCACGAAAGGCAATAAAATGCTGGCCTTCCGAGGCAATAACTTCCTTGACAATCTGCTCGATATGGGCACGCATCGCTTCGTCGCGCGGCATGAATATATGTCCGACAGCGTATTGACCGGCTTTCGGCAATTCCACGCCCTGTTCGGCCATAACTTCACGAAAAAAACGGTCCGGTATCTGGACCAATATACCTGCACCATCCCCCACTAAAGGATCTGCCCCAACCGCACCCCGGTGAGTGAGATTTTCAAGCATGAAAAGCCCATCTTCAATGATCTTGTGGGATTTTACATTTTTCAACTGTGCAATAAACCCCACCCCGCAAGCATCATGTTCATTTTTAGGGCTGTACAGTCCTTGCGCGGCCGGAATTCCATAAGCCGACGTGGCCCCTGCGCCCGCCAATGATGACGTTATTGAACCATTTTGAGTAATTTTATTACCTGAAATAACGCTATCCGACATTTAGAAAGCCCTTTTTTCACAAACCAATATGAAAACTACGCCAGAAATTTGCTGTTTTTAGTCTTCAAATAGCATTGTTAGCACGGCGTAATCTCTCGTTTAAGAAGCTATGTCAGAAAGATTCTAAGTTTTCAACTGCTAAACGTAAAAATTGAAATATTATTTCAATAATTGTTAATTCATTTTATTTTTATTATTTTAATTATGATGTTTCGTTTCATTTATTTTTTAGATGGAAGAAAAAGGCTCCTTTCCTTTAAAAAGTTCCGAGAGCCTGTGGCAGGCGAAGTGCCTCTCCGGATAAAGATTGGAATAGTGGTTTTAAAAACGCGCTTCAATTATTGTCGATAAAAACAACAGTGCCGAAAAAGAGAAATTCGTTCCTGTACATTCATTTCAGACAAAAACTAGATAATAAAAAAGCGTGAAGTCTGTCTTTGACAGACCATCACGCTTTCCGAAGTTAACATTCAGGAATAATTATTCCGCTGCTTCAACTTCCACATCATGTTTTTGGACACGCTTGTTGGTGTTAGAAGCTTTTGGAGTCTGCACCGCTATTTTACGCGGCTTCATTTCTTCGGGAATTTCCCGTTTCAATTCAATATGAAGCAAACCATTTTGAAGCTGTGCGCCAACCACTTCAACGTGATCAGCTAATTGGAAGCGACGTTCAAAGGACCGCGAAGCAATTCCGCGATAGAGAAAATCACCTTCATCATTTTCTTCTTCATGTGATTTCTCACCCTTTACAGTGAGTTGATGGCTTTGTGCTTCAATATCAATTTCATCTTCGGAAAATCCGGCCACCGCCATGGAAATCCGATAGGAATTCTCGCTCAACCGTTCGATATTATACGGAGGATAAGCTTGAACACTCTCCGGTTGTGTCATCGTATCAAACATATTGAATAAACGGTCAAAACCGACAGTTGAACGATATAATGGTGAAAAATCTACTTGACGCATAATAATTGCCCTCCTTCAGAGCGACGATTTGTTTGGTTACGGCAATCTCCAAAAAGGCAGATCAATATAACCAACGACCCCATATCGGCGATCGCAAAGCTTATCTGGTTATTAATTAGTCGACTTTCAAGGCACTGATTAAAAATTGTTCAAAATTTTACATCCGCAAAGACACGCCAAATCCAACAAGTGAGGTAGAAAGATTTTTTTCATTCCACTCCCCTTGCCTGAGGTTCTCTTACATTTTCCCAGAATCGGAAATTTATAATTTTCCCCGTTTCAGGCGGGAGTAGATTATGCTTTTGTGATAGATTCCAAATAGGTAAAAAGTCGGAAATGTTTTTTTAAATTTTGCGGACTAAATGGACAAAGGCTATAGCGAGACAACAAGGTGAGATAGTAGAATTGCGCACACCCCTGACAATGCCAAGTGACAAGAATGGAATTTACTTTCTCCACACGTCCTTGATGGAAACTTCGGACAAAAGACACTTGCGCATTGTTTCGAAAGTGCAAAAACACAACTATAAAAAAGGCACTCTGATTTTTCTTCAGGGCATGGAAGATAGTTGTGAAAGATATGGAGAATTGTTTTACGAACTATCCGGCCGTGGCTTCTCTTATGCTTCGTTCGACTGGTATGGGCAAGGTGGATCTGTTCCTGATGCGACAGAGACTAAGAAAAAGTCCAGATTAACCTTCGATATCAATCAGCACATAGGTGATCTTGACGAATTTCTGCAAAAGATTGTTTATCCGGATTGTCCACCTCCCTATTATTTTCTGGCTTATGATATGGGATGCCTTATCGCAATTTCCGCACTCGATATCATCAACAATCAGTGCCAACGCTTCATCGGCCTTTCACCGCTTTTCACTCCATTGGGGTACACGACCGGCAGTTTCCAGAGCAAACTCACGAGCCTCATGAGCGATTTTGGCCTCGGCCGCTTGAAACTGCCACGAGCCAAATTACTGTTTTCAAACATTAGCGGTCCGACAAAAGGAAGAGGTTCTGAAGTTAGTCGGCCAAAAAAATCACAAAATATTCGCTTACCTGACAGGCGTTGGCTTGCACGGGTTCTAGAAACAGTGAATTTTGCAAAGACCCGCTTACAAAAAAACGATTTGCGTTTTCCGACGATTTTTGTTTTGGGACATAATGATAAACTGATCAATACTCAGCAATTGCTTCGTTTTTGCAACAATGTCAGGCTCGCCGACACAATGAGACTTTCTGGTGCCGGGCACGACATCCTGAATGGGTCCGACAATTTAAAAAAACAGTTCTGGGCACTATTTGACACGTTTATTCCTGGCACCAAGGCCTATGATATCAGCTATTGAGGATTAATGTAGCCGCGTCGAATAATTCCGGCGTTGCTGCTGCCACAATATTTCCGGCATCCTCCGCGTTTTCACCGTTCCACTGTTTGATGACGCCGCCAGCCTGTTCGATAATCGGAATGAGTGCCATAATATCATAAGGTTTCAGTTCTGTTTCAACGACCAGATCAACAAAACCCGCGGCAAGCATGGCAAATGCATAACAATCCGCACTGTAGCGCGTTAGGCGTGCTTTTGAGCGGAGTTCGGCAAAACGTGCTTTGTCTCCCCCTTTGAATAGTTCTGGATCAGTTGTAAAAATTGTCGCTTCAGCAAGCGATTTGCATGAGCTTGTGGAGAGCTTTCTGTGTTGACCATCATGAATTGTATAAAGATAACTTCCCTTTCCGGAACTGTAATAAAGTTCGCGTGTGAAAGGTTGTGTCATCATCCCCGCCACTGCTTTGCCAGCTTTTTTCAATCCTACAAGACTGCCCCAAACGGGCATTCCCGTAATGAAAGACCGCGTCCCGTCTATCGGGTCGATTACCCATATATAGTCGTTAAGCCCATTCAAAGCGGGAAATTCCTCACCCGCGATTCCATCATCAGGACATTGCTGATGGATAAATTCGCGCAAGGCAATTTCTGTTTTGCGATCAGCAATTGTTACGGGGTCGAAACCGGTTTTGTCTTTATTATCAATTGAAAGCGTATGTCGAAAAAAAGGGAGAGAAGTCTCCTCTACTATTTTAGCGATTTTTTGAAAAAATTCGAATCCCGGAAGATCACTCATGATTACTCTCGATTGTTTATTATCAGGTCGAACCGGATAGAGCTCATTTAAACTGCTTTTTCATAAAAAGACAATCACTGCCTGATACGTGCTCGCCACCGCAAAATGCTCTCGCATTTCCAATATATGATAGAAATGTTTCATTGGCTTTATCTTTTTGGCCAATTCACGTTCCGTCAGAAAAGTGACCGATTTGTCTTGTCTAACAATAATCACATTATTCGGCAGCTATTTTGCAAAGCGTGAATTCCTGTTCCGGAAAAGCCATAAGATCAGCCGACAAAGAAGTGAGATCATTCTGCAATGAAGCGAAATTATGGTTCGCTTCAAGCGTAATTTCGTCGAGATAGAGACTTCTATTGATTTCAATTTGAAGAGTGTGGATATTTTCGGCGGGTTTTCCGTAATGGGCAGTAATAAAACCGCCCGAATAAGGCCGGTTCAGACTGACATTATATCCCTTTTCTCTTAAAAGCTCGGCGGTATATTCAACAAACGCATTGGTGCAGGATTGCCCGTATTGATCGCCCAGAATAAAATCCGGCTGTTCGCCACCATTAAAAAACTTCAGTTTTCCAGGCATTGAGTGGCAATCTATAAGAACTGCAAAACCGAACCGTTTCCGCATTGAATTGAGCGTCGATTGGAGATGGTTGTGGTAAGGAACATATAGACTATCAATACGTTTCAAAGCATCTTCCAGATGGATTCGCCCGTTATATATCGGTAGATCACTCGCTACGTTTTTTGGTATAGTCCCCAAGCCTGCCATAACACGTGTCGACGGATTTGGAACATAATCCGGCATAGGTTCGAAGAACATATCAGGATCAAGCTCGTATTGGGCACGATTGACATCGATAAAAGACCGTGGGTAATTTGCCGCCATAAGCGCGGCACCAAGCCCTACAACTTTCCCGAAAAGCAAATCGACGAAACAATCTTCCGACATCCGGATCGTAAAATTGTCGAGCACGGATTGTTCCAGAAAGCTTTCCGGATAAAACCTGCCAGAATGAGGTGAATTGAACAAAAACGGCACACGCAGTTCAGCCGGTTCAAAATATTGAAATGCTGTCACGCCGTTTGCATTCATATTAATAGCCTGCCCATTTTTTGTTTGTTTCATAAAAGGTAAACCAGTTTTTATGGCATTCGCAACCGGCAATTAACCATTATAAGAAACAAAGTCCATTCAACATGCCTTTACCGCTTTTTTTACCAATCTAATTTATTGTATGAGTAAGAGTGAGATAAGGTTCCAAATCGAATAAACAACTGCTGGACATTATTATGAAACGAATTTTGCTTGCCGAAGACGATAATGATATGCGTCGATTTTTAGCAAAAGCTCTGGAACGGGCCGGTTACGAAGTTACCGATTTTGATAACGGTGCAAGCGCCTATGAACGGCTTCAGGAAGAACCGTTTTCACTTTTATTGACCGATATCGTGATGCCGGAAATGGATGGTATAGAGCTCGCTCGCCGTGCAACCGAAATTGATCCGGATTTAAGGGTAATGTTTATCACCGGATTTGCTGCTGTCGCACTCAACTCCGATAGCAATACACCACGAGATGCAAAGGTTCTGTCCAAGCCATTCCATTTGCGTGAACTCGTTTCCGAAGTCGAAAAGATGCTTATCGCAGCCTAAAAGATATTTTTAAAAATCCACAATTTCCCGATTTATAAGCGATTTTTTATAAAAAGGCATTGACCTAACGGTCTTGTTGTGGTGTATGCAACAGCGTCAGATGGGCGTGTAGCTCAGAGGGAGAGCACTACATTGACATTGTAGGGGTCACAGGTTCAATCCCTGTCACGCCCACCATCTGTTTTTCAATTAATCCGTTTTCTTGCTTAAAAAAATTTGTTTTTCCGTTTGTTGCTTATCGTCATAAAACGGCAACGAGTTACCTCTTTGTTGAACCAAACAAGCTTTTATCCCCTCTTCATATCGCACTCTATTAATTAGGCCATTTAATCGTTTCTCGTTCATGCCATGTCAATCACATGACAATTGTTCAGAAGCTATGCGTTTCTGAAAATCGGGAATCATTAAATCGGCTGCATATTCGGTTTTTTGATTCCCCACGTGACGAGTGCCTCTGCTTTTTTAAAAAATTTATGAGTGGAATTGTCGAGAAAGACAAAAATTCAATTGGCTATTCGCGTTGAAGCAAAAAACTTTTATCCAAAACTGAAGGCAAAGTTGGAATTATGACAATTCAATCGCCATAAGCTCTGGTGAAGCCAATAATCACGAAGTTAATCTGATTTCCAAAATCGTTCAGATATCTCACAGGAAATAGCACGTAAAAAGCTTCCTGAACATAAAACGGCGCTCCATTTAATAGTTGCGTCCGGAATAAGCTTCTCTCGGGACCAGATGGTGTAAACGTCTTTCCCGTCAGGTTTTAGTTCCATTCAACTATAGGAAAGGAGTGGTGTTAAAAGAAAACATCCTATGACTTTGATATCGGCAGGCTACAAAATTTCTTGATCAAAAATTCGCATAAATAACTAAAACTGCTGCAACAACCTGCCCTCACCGATCGCTTATTAAAAAACGAAACTGTTTTAAAGTGATAATTTTCTATCCCTCCGAAACGCGCAGAATTGAACGAAATGAACTCAAGAAATATCAATCATCGTGACTAACGCGTTCCAATTGTCGTGACCAATTGCATATACTGCGTCCTGACAAATCTTAGACATAGTGAATGCCCGCTTTCTGTCAGATGATAATCAACCCCGTCAACGAAATTAAAACTATATTTTTTCAGCACCAAACGAAGCTTAACGAGCGCGATCAAGAACTCTTTTGCATTCAATCAATTCAAACAAAGCTTCCTGAAGCAAGGTTTTGTTATCCTTGCCTTTTCCGATATTGCTTCCGCCCACTTCAGTGTCGGAATCGGATTTCATAAAGCTGAACAGGCCTCTGGATTGTGGTTGTTTTGCAGGAAGCGGCGTATTTTCGGCTTCCTCTTCAGCTTTTTTCTTCCTCGTAATTGCATCAATTGCAGCAACGTCTCCATTGCCCAACGCAATTACAAAGGCTATGCCGTTTTCTTTCAATAGGCGCTGTGCACCTTTTATTGTATAACCCTGTTCATAAAGAAGTTGCCGAATTCCTTTCAGCAAATCCACATCGGCTGGCCGGTAGTAACGCCGCCCACCCCCACGTTTTAACGGCTTGATCTGGGAAAAACGTGTTTCCCAAAACCTTAGAACGTGTTGGGGAAGATCCAACGCTTCAGCAACTTCGCTGATTGTACGAAAAGCATCTGGACTTTTATCCATTTTTTGGCCTTTTCCGAATATAACAACCTCGAACTTTCTGGTAATTGACAGTTACCGCAATGCTACTTCAATTTTCACAAAACTCCGGCATATGCAAATAAACAATCGGCCATTGGCTCCTGCCACAGCTGTCGAATATCGGTCTTTTTGCTCTGCCTAAATATATATAGGTAATTTTACGATTTTTTGGACCGATGACCGTCGAGAATTTTTTTCTTCAAAACATTCGATGCCTTGAATGTCATAACGCGACGAGGAGAAATCGGTACCTCTTCACCTGTCTTCGGATTGCGACCAATACGTTCTGTCTTGTTACGAACATGAAAAGTTGCAAACGACGATAATTTTACCGTCTCGCCTTTGACAATTGCATCGCAAACTTCATTAAGGATCATTTCAACCAATGAAGCCGACTCTGTGCGTGACAGGCCAACTTTTCTGCAAACTGCATCTGCTAAATCCGCGCGCGTCACTGTATTACCAGCCATAACAACCGCCTTCTTATAATTGAAGTATAAAAAACTTATACGTTAAACATATTATCGGTCAAGTTGTCTTGGCACTACCAACGGATAAGAATAGCTCCCCATGTGAATCCGCCGCCCATTGCCTCCAGCATGACCAGATCACCTTTTTTTATTCTACCATCTTTAACCGCTACCGCAAGCGCCAAAGGCACAGATGCGGCCGAAGTATTGCCATGCTGATCAACGGTGATCACAACTTTTTCATCAGCGATACCAAGTTTTTTGGCCGATGCGTCGATAATACGTTTATTGGCTTGATGAGGTACAAACCAGTCAAGCTCGGACGGTGATATTCCGGTTGCAGAAAAGCAATCATCCACCACGTCGGTAATCATCCCGACAGCATGTTTGAATACTTCTCGACCTTCCATTCGCAAATGTCCGGTCGTTTGTGTGGTCGAAGGACCGCCATCCACGTAAAGCTTGTCGACAAATGCACCGTCTGAACGCTGTTTACAGGCAAGAATACCACGATCACTGTTATTGCCACTCTGGTTCTCGACAGCTTCGAGAACAACAGCTCCCGCGCCGTCCCCGAAAAGCACACATGTCGAACGGTCATTCCAATCAAGAATACGCGAGAAGGTTTCCGCACCAATGACAAGAATTCGCTTGGCCATGCCGCCTTTCAAATAAAGATCGGCAGTTGTCATTGCAAAAATGAAGCCTGAACAGACGGCCTGAACATCGAACGCAAAGCCGTGCGACATTCCCAATGCATTCTGTATTTCTACCGCCGAAGCGGGAAAAGTATGGTTAGGTGTTGCTGTTGCCAGAATAATGCAGTCGATATCGGCGACAGTAAGTCCGGCATTATCAAGAGCAGCTTGTGCGGCAGCCGCTCCAAGAGAAACGGTCGTTTCATCTTTTCCGGCAATATAACGCTGGCGGATTCCCGTCCGTTGAACGATCCATGCATCGGATGTCTCGACAATCCCCTCGAGCTCGCTGTTCAACATTTTCTTTTTAGGCAGCGCACTTCCTATGCCACATATGGCAGATCGAATCATTCAGTTCTATCCTTAACCAGCGAATCAATAATTAATTTTCAATGCGTTATATATGCTCCGCACCATGGCCCGCATGGTCACCATGATTGAGAAGTTCGGGTTTTTTATCGTGAAAATGCCTCAAATCCGCTGCGATTTTCTCGAGAAGTTTATTGTTAACCATTTCATAGCCTACACGTAAAGCAGAAGCAAACCCATCCGCATCGGTTCCACCATGACTTTTAATAACAACACCATTCAAACCAAGTAAGACACCGCCGTTTACACGTCCGGGATCCATTTTTTGCTTGAGCTTACGAAAAGCACTGATCGAAAGAAGATAGCCGAGTTTTGTCAGCCAGGAGCTGGACATTGCTTCACGCAATATTTGCGCCATTTGCCTTGCGGTCCCTTCGGCTGCTTTCAATGCGATATTACCTGAAAATCCTTCGGTAACCACAACATCGACAGTACCTTTTCCAATATCATTGCCTTCTACGAAGCCTTTATATTCCAGTCCGTCGAGCCCGATTTCACGCAGCATCATGCCTGCCTGCTTGATTTCATCAAGTCCTTTGACTTCCTCCACTCCTATATTAAGAAGACCTACTGTCGGACGTTTGACATTATAAAGCGCACGAAACATACCCGCTCCCATGACCGCCAGATCGACAAGTTGATCCGATGAGGCGCCGATGGTTGCGCCAATATCAAGCACAAGACTTTCACCACGCAATGTCGGCCAAACCCCTGCAATGCCGGGACGGTCGGCTTCTTCCATCATTCTCAAACAAAAATATGACATTGCCATCAATGCACCGGTGTTACCGGCTGATACACAGGCATCGGCTTCACCTTTTTTCACCGCTTCGATCGCTTTCCACATTGATGACTTGCCGCGCCCGTTTCGCAATGCCTGACTAGGCTTTTCGTCCATACGGGTATAGGTTTCGGTCGCAATGAATGTTGAACAGGAACCAAGTTCCGGATAACGCTTCAAAACCGGTTCAACTGCACTCGCAACGCCATAAAAAATAAAACGTATTTCAGGAAAACGTTTCTGCGCAATTGCCGCACCGGCAATTGTGATCTCAGGGCCAAAATCGCCGCCCATTGCATCCACAGAAATTCTGATCACTCTCAAATGTCCTATTAGTTTCGAATTATATATAAGCAATGCCGCAATAAAGCGACGCTGTGTGAAACTTAACGCCGAAAATACCGGTTTTAAGCCATTATACAACAATAAAATTTGTTTTTTCGACGACCTTGGCTATTTCAGTTGTTTTAAAATGGCAAAAGGTGAAGGTTCTGTTTTGTCTTTTTCCATATCTTCAATATAGTTTCCGTCCACGCCTTCTTTACGTGGATAAGGATCAATCGATAGTTCGAAGAATTCTTCAAGAAAAGCGCCGATATCAATTGAATCACCATGGAATACTTCAGGAGTGTCAGGACCTTCAGCATCTACAAAAACTTCACTTGTATTATCGCGCTCTTGATATTTGACAAGCTTGGAATCGTCGGGGATAAAAACCGACTCTACGTCTTCTTCTATATGTTTTGGAAGAGGTTCGAGTGTGACGACACAGGCCTGAACTATTTCAGCTTCAAACTTGCCTTTGACGCGAACGCCGCGTTTCTTCCAAGGAGAAATGTGAACATCGGCGTGAAACGATTTTACCTCCAGCAAGCCATGGTTTTCCACAAGCTTCAGCCGCTCTTTTTCATCTGCATCAATCTTGATGCGGATTCCTTTCACCGGTAACGAACGGACATTGACAGGATAGTGAATGGCAAAGCTCATGACGTGATGGTCATTATTGTGTGTTTGGTCATTATCATCCATAACGATTTTATCCAGCCTCTTTTCAACCGATAATTTTTCCCGATACCTTTAACGATAACGCCCAATACCTTTAACGATATCGTATGAAAGTCACAGAAAAGTCTTTGCTCTATTCCGATTTTTTTACATACTCATTGTTAATAATTGCAAGTCTCTAACGATGCAATCTATTGCAAACCGCTTTAAGGTGGTTTAGGCAAAAAGGTTGAAAAAGAAATTATCCCCGCCATGCGTTAGATGGAGATGTCATTGTTTTACACGGTCCGCATTACAACCCGAGCCAAGCGTGGGTTAATCATCGGTTTAATGGCTGCTACAACAATTACACTCGGTGGCTGTAAGTCACATGATTTTCTCAACACAAGCCAGACCTATAACGAAGGCTATGTTCTTGACGAATCGGCACTTGCTTCTGTTCCTGTCGGTTCAAGTCGTGATCAGGTTTTGCTGGCACTTGGCTCGCCTTCGATGACAGCAATGTATGACAATGAGGTATTTTATTACATTTCCCAAACGCGTTATCGCGGTGCACAATTTATGAAGCCGAAGATTGTCGATCGTAAAATTCTGGCTATTTATTTCAACAAAAATGGGCAGGTTGAACGGATTGCCAATTACGGTCTGGAAGATGGTAAAGTTTTCGATAGCATTTCGAAGACAACCCCGACCGGTGGTCATGACCAATCATTCCTGTCCCAGTTGATCAAGGGCTCGAAGGGCGTTCCCCAGTTACCGACCAATGGTCGTTGATAGCCACTTCATTCCGTTTCCAATAACAATTGTAGGCGGAGCAAAGGTGTTTGGCTCTATTGAACCGGTTTCTGTACTTGTTGCTGGTTGAATTAAAAAAGCTCTATCGAATGATAGAGCTTTTTCAGTTTTTGTTTATTGCAACAACCTATTTGTGTCTCAATTCTTTTGCCATGCGGTCCAGAACCGCATTGACCATTCGCGGCTCTTCTCCGGAAAAGAAAGCTTTGGCAATGTCGACATATTCGTTTATTGCAACGGCGATCGGAACATCTTTACGATTTTTGATTTCCCACGCCCCTGCCCTTAATATGGCACGTAGTGTAGAATCAATACGCGATAGCGGCCAATCCTCCGGCAAATGTTGACGAATCATCGGATCAAGCTGACGTTGTTCTTCCACCACCCCTGCTATGATGGCACGAAACCATTGCGGGTCAGCCTCGAGATATTGCTCGCCATCGACCTCTTGTCCCAAGCGATAAGTCTCATATTCCGATGTAATTTCCAAAATACCTGTTCCGGCAACATCCATCTGATAGAGCGCCTGAACAGCAGCCAAACGTGCAGCGCCGCGTTTATTCGCGCGGCGCGGCACGTTAATATTATTGGCAGGGCTTTTATTCAATGATTTACTCCGAACTTATGTTTCAGCGCGATCATATGTAGCGCTGCATCGGCGGCAAAACCGCCTTTATTCTTTTTATCAGGCAGTGCACGTGCCCAAGCCTGTTTTTCATTTTCGACTGTGATGATGCCGTTGCCGATAGCCAATCGCTTGCGAACGGTCAAATCCGCAATGCCGCGGCATGATTCGTTGGAAACAATTTCAAAATGATATGTTTCCCCTCTGATGACACACCCCAATGCGACATAACCATCATAGTTTTTTTCGCCTTTTTCCGCAAAGGCAATGGCTGCCGGAATTTCCAAAGCTCCCGGAACAGTTACAACATCAAACTCTGCTCCCGCTGCTTTGAGCGTTTCCGTGGCACCTTTCAACAATGCATCGGAAATTTCATCATAAAAACGAGCTTCCACGATTAGTATGTGAGCCTTTTTCACGTTCTTCTTTGTCATAATCTGATCCTACAAACCAAAAATAGGGTTGGCACTCTATGTCCCTCAAAGCCCATTATAAACAATGGGAACGAGCCAATATACTTCCATTTAAAACAGTTTTTTAAAATGCGAAAGCGGCTTTTCTCAAAATGGCTCCAATAGAGTGCCATTTGAAGACAGCAAGGTAAATGAATTGAAAAATAACCGGAGCGCTAGCGGCGGAACTCCGATAAGCGCGCAGCATATCGAGCCAATTGATCTATTTCAAGATTGACGCAATCGCCTTTCTTGCGCTCCCCCCACGTTGTCACTTCCAGAGTGTGGCGTATGACCAATACGTCGAACAGATCACCATCGACCGAATTTATTGTAAGCGACGTACCGTCCAATGCGACAGAGCCTTTACGCGCAATAAAAGGAGAAAATTCCCGCGGTGCTTTCAATTGAAAACGCCTTGCATCCCCTTCTTCTTTTATCTCCATTATCTCGGCCAAACCGTCAACATGACCGGAAACAAGATGGCCGCCCATTTCATCGCCAAGTTTCAAAGACCTCTCAAGATTGATATGGCCACCAATTTTCCATCTGGAAATATTCGTAAGACGTAAGGCTTCTTCCCAGGCTTCCACAGTAAAACTGTTTTTGTTTGCGCCCGAACGGGATTTTTCAACAACCGTCAGACAGATACCGGAACAGGCGATAGAAGCACCGATATCGATTGTATCTATATCGTAATGACTGAGGATTTTTATCCGTAAGCCTTCATTTAAAGGTTCTTTTTCGGCTACCTCGCCAATATCTGTCACTATTCCGGTAAACATTCGGGACGGAGCCTCCATTCACTGTAATTGTCTTTGCCAAATTCGGCTTGTTCGATTTTCGTGAAATCAGCAAGATATTTTTTGAAATCCGGTGCAGAAATCCTGTCATCGCCAAGCATTATTGTTGAACGGAACAGAACGACCTTGTCAACCGCCTTCTGGTCAAGAAAAGTCCGGGCTGTTATCGCACCGCCTTCGATCAGGACGCTTGAAATATTATTCTCAAACAATATGCGAAGGATTTGTTCGGGAGATATGGTCGTCTTGCTTCCATCACATTCAAGAAGTTTGACACCTTTTTCATGGAGTTCGATCTTTTTTTGCTCGTTGCCGTTCTTGCTGCTTATTACCCATGTCGGAACGGTTTTTGCAGTTGCCACCAGTTGGCAATCAAGAGGCATAGTGAGTTCCGGATCAACCACGACACGCACCGGCGACCGGTCTTCAAGCCCGGACAATCGACAGGTGAGTTCGGGATTGTCTGCTAGAACAGTTCCGATTCCAATCAGAATTGCATCGTTTTTCGCTCGCATCATGTGGCTTACCGAACGCGATAGTTCATTACTGATCAGAACATTTTGCTTGCCTTTAATACCGATACCGTTGTCAGCTGATATCGCCATTTTCAGCGTCACTTCAGGACGCGATAGCTCTCTTGTTATCAGATAGGCACTCAACCCCTCGAAGGCTTTACCTGCCAATATACCGGTTTCAACAATAATGCCGGCATTTTCCAATATTTTTACACCACGCCCGCTCACTCTTTTATCGGGATCAAGACGTGCAATGACAACACGTTTTATACCGGCATTTACGAGAGCATCGGCACATGGAGGTGTTTTCCCGTAATGTGAACAGGGTTCGAGCGTCACATAAGCTGTGCCATTTCGCGCGTTTTCGCCAGCCATTGTCAAGGCATGCGTTTCAGCATGTGGCCTTCCGCCTTTTGCTGTTACCCCATGCCCGACGATCGTATAACCATCGGAACCGACTATAATCGCCCCGACTGAAGGATTTTCGGCAGTTTGTCCGATATGCCAACTCGCCAAACGGATAGCGGCAGCCATAAATCGACAATCGGCAATTTTATCAACCATTATTGTTGTTTTCTTTTTCTCCGTCACGATCCGACAATTCGTCTATTACATCGTGAAAATCACTGGCATTGCGAAAATTGCGATAAACGGAGGCGAAACGGATATAGGCAATATCATCGATACCTTTCAGCGCTTCCATGACAAGGCGCCCTATTTGTTCCGATGATATTTCGGGTTCTCCCGAACTTTCAAGTTGTCTGACAATACCTGATATTGCCCTCTCGACACGCTCTGGATCGACATTTCTCTTACGCAAGGCAACTTCCACAGAGCGCATAAGTTTGTCACGGTCAAAAGGCACATGGCGACCGCTCTTCTTGGTGACCATCAATTCACGTAATTGGACACGTTCGAATGTTGTGAAACGGCCGCCGCATACGGGACATATGCGGCGACGGCGAATAACCGAACCATCTTCGGCCGGACGCGAGTCCTTTACCTGAGTATCTTCAGATTGACAGTAAGGACACCGCATTTTTTACTCCGTTCAAATAATCATCCAAGATAAGGATATAGCGGGAAACGTTCGGTCAATGCCTGAACCTTTCCACGTACATGTGCTTCTACAGCAGCATTTCCCTCATCCGAATTTGCAGCTTTCAAGCCATCGAGAACTTCGGAAATCAGCTCACCAATTTCATCAAATTCTTTTTCGCCAAAACCACGTGTGGTTCCTGCCGGTGTACCAAGCCGCACACCTGATGTAACAAACGGTTTTTCCGGATCGAAAGGAATTCCGTTTTTGTTGCAGGTAATATGGGCGCGGCTTAACGCACTTTCTGCCCGTTTACCGGTTGCATTTTTTGGTCTCAAATCAACCAGCATCAAATGGTTATCGGTGCCGCCGGATACAATATCAAGACCATTTTTAATAAGACGTGCCGATAAGGTTTTCGCATTTGCGACAACATTTTGCGCATAAGTTTTGAACGATGGGCGCAGAGCCTCGCCGAATGCAACAGCTTTTGCAGCAATGACATGCATGAGCGGTCCACCCTGAATACCCGGGAAAACAGCCGAATTGATCTTTTTCGCAATTGCTTCATCATTCGTCAAAATCATACCACCGCGCGGTCCGCGAAGCGATTTATGTGTCGTCGACGTGACAACATGGGCATAAGGAACAGGCGAAGGATGGACACCTCCGGCAACAAGGCCGGCTATGTGCGCCATATCCACCATAAGATATGCACCAACCTCGTCCGCAATTTCGCGAAACCGTTTCCAGTCCCAAAAGCGCGAATAGGCTGTACCACCGGCAAGTATAAGTTTGGGCTTGTTTTCGCGCGCAATACGAGCGACTTCGTCCATATCTATTCTTTGGTCATCTCTGCGAACGCCATAAGATACCACATTAAACCATTTTCCGGACATATTGACCGGAGACCCATGGGTCAAATGCCCACCGGAGTTGAGGTCAAGTCCCATAAATGTATCACCCGGCTTCAAAAGGGCGAAAAATACCGCCTGATTCATCTGGCTACCGGAATTCGGTTGCACATTTGCAAAAGCCGCTCCGAACAGTTTCTTTGCGCGTTCAATTGCAAGATTTTCAACCACATCCACATATTGGCAACCGCCATAATAACGTTTACCCGGATAACCTTCGGCATATTTGTTGGTTAGAACCGAACCTTGTGCTTCAAGGACAGCACGCGATACGATGTTTTCCGATGCAATCAACTCGATTTCATTACGCTGACGGGAAAGTTCGCCGCGAATGGCATCATAGATCTCGGAATCAGTTGTTTTAAGATCGTCATTAAAAAAGCGCTTTTGCGCCACATCCACTTGGTCGCTCATGGGAAATATTCCTAACAATGAAAAATAGCCGCTTAATAATTATCACAGCGTTATATTATGTTAAACGCTTTCGACGTGAATAGCCAATAATTCGAAAAAAATCCTCAGAAAAATCAATTTGATCTGCAATTATTATTTACTGATCGCTTGATTAACCGCTAAAACTGCCTCATGAATAATTTTTTCAGATAACACGTTTAAACGGTTACAAAAAAGAATTTATTTTTATCGCTTCGTAAGGCACAATATACCGCCTCTTCTGTAAAAGAATGGTTGTGTTCTTTGAGAAGAGATAAAAATCATTCGTGCAAGTCTTTTAACAACCCCAATCCCGGCGAAAATCAGGTGCAAGGAAATGCAAACAAAAGTTTTTATTGATGGCGAACACGGTACAACGGGCTTGCAAATCAGGAAGCGGTTGGCCGCACGAGATGACCTCGAAATTCTGTCAATTCCGCTGGAAGACCGCCACAATGAAGCTGCGCGTTTGGAACGATTGAATGCGGCCGATATTGCCATCCTCTGCCTTCCTGACAAGGCAGCAATTGACACTGTCAATAGTCTTGCAGGCAATGTGAAAATTCGCATCATCGACAGTTCCACGGCACACCGTATTGCCCCCGACTGGGTTTACGGTTTTGCCGAACTCACGAAAGGTCAACCGGAACGGATAAGCTCGGCACGTTTTGTTGCCAATCCGGGCTGTTATCCCACCGGTGCGTTAAGCATCATTCGTCCATTAAGGGAAGCGCATATTATAGGAGAAGATTTTCCAATCTCCATTAACGCTGTATCGGGCTATACCGGTGGTGGAAAAAAGATGATTGCACAAATGGAAGACCCAAGCTGTGACGACAAGATAACCGCAAATTATTTCATTTACGGGCTTAACCTCAAGCATAAGCATGTGCCGGAGATACGTGTTCATGGTAAACTTTCACATTCGCCGATTTTCCTACCAAGTGTCGGAAGATTTCCCCAAGGCATGATTGTCAATATTCCGATTCACAATTCGCTTTTACAAAAAACTGTTACAACCGATGTTTTGCGTTCTATTTTCAAAGCCCATTATCACGATAGCAAGCTCGTCAGCGTTGCGAATGAACAGGAAACCGGTAATTTGGCGCGGCTTGACGCGGAATTGCTCGCCAATACAGACAAATTGAAAATATTTGTATTTGGTGATGATTCTAACGGGATTTACAATATTTCAGCCGTTCTGGATAATCTCGGTAAAGGCGCTTCGGGAGCGGCAGTGCAAAATCTCGATCTTATGATAGGCAAATCATAAAAATCCGGTTTTTCCTGCTCATAAATAATAGAAGACCGGCCATTGTTGCAGGTCTAATTTTTTTGCTTTTTTAATTGTTTGATTGTTTGCCGGCCGTTCATTCCGCTATTCCTGAGAAATTAAACGAGCGAAAAGTCTGACTTTTTTATCAAGCCGGTCATGCTTTTTCTACAGCATAAGCGCCTTTTGTTGCGCGCCAATGGGCAACGGCAAATACCAGTACCAATAGCGCAACACCCTGATGGATCAATCCCCAACTGATCGGTGCTTCAAGCAAAAGCGTGATGATTCCGAAAATAGCTTGAACAACAATGGCCAAAAGCAACAACATTGCACGGCGCGCATGGGTTGTTCCCGATGCGAGCTTTTCGACTTTCAGAGCATGGACAAGCGCTGCCAACAACAGAAGATAAGCAAAACACCGATGGACAAATTGTACCGTCAACCGATTTTCGAAAAAATTGCGCCAGGATGGCTGATCGGCGAGCAACCCTTCCGGCACCAATTGTCCATCCATTAACGGCCACGTATTATAAACTTTGCCTGCATGTAGACCTGCAACAAGAGCTCCGAGATAAATTTGCACAAGCACCATAAAAACAAGCCAACCGGCAAATTTCTGTATGCTGCGATTGGCAGGCTTATCACTATAATCGGCAAGTCCGCGAGAAACATAAGTAACGAAGATCACAACAATACAGGCCGTAACAAGATGAATCGCCAGCCGATATTGACTGACACTTGTCAAATCACTGGCGCCGAGGCCGGACGCAACCATCCACCAGCCAATTGCCCCCTGAATGGCGATAATGACAGGAACCGCGATTAATTGTGGAAGAAAAGTTTTTTCAATTCGTTTGGTTGCCCAAAACCAGATGAGTCCGAATAATGCAACAACACCGACAAGACGTGCCAATAAACGATGGGCCCACTCCCACCAGAAAATACCTTTAAATTGTGAAAGCGTCATTCCCTGATTGACAACTTTATATTGGGCTATTTGTTGATATTTCTCGAATTCATCTTGCCATTCTGCTTCGCCAATTGGCGGAATAACCCCGTGAACCGGCTTCCATTCGGTAATAGACAACCCTGATCCGGTAAGGCGTGTAGCACCCCCGACGATGACAATTGCCAAACAAAGAATTAATATGACATAAAGCCATATCTTAATCATTTTGCGATTGTGCGCCTGTCTGGCATTAGGCACGGTTTCATCAATTGCAGTCATTGTCATAACGAGACGCTTTCACTCAATAATATCTGCCGGGATTATCCGGTTCTTTTTCCTATTGGTGCAGCAATGTTTTTAAGAAAACAAGGGTGCAAGCCGCGACAAGCCGTCGCGTTTCCACTTTTTATCAATTATTGATGAGCCTGAATACCGGTTGCGCAGAATATTTCAAGAACAATTCCGTCCAATGATCTCCATCGGATTTGTCACCGGGCGAAATAACAAGGCAATCGCTTTCAGAAAATATTTCTTCCAACCCGAATTCCGGCTCACCCGACATTGCAACAATAACAATCGAATAGCTGCTTTCGAGCGCCGAAATGAATGCCGGAATATCTTTTGAAAAATCCTTGGCACGAAGCGGACTAGCCAAACCTTGAGGCAAAATATCGACACCCGTGTCATAATCGTTATAGATAACTTCCGAAATTTTTGCGTCACCTGTCAATACATCTGTGAAACCACGATGAGGACCGATGAGATTTCCGATTTCATTGGTCGAGATATCAATCAAAAGAATTGCATTGTTCTCTTTTTTCAATTCCATCGACAAGCGCGCGGCAGTTTTTGCTGCTTTTTTGCCAACCACCGCAATAAATCCTGCGTGGTTTTGTTCGAGTTTTTCAACCGTTTCAGCTAAATTCAATGCAGCTTTCGGCGAGGACGGGGCGGCCGAGTTCATGCTCCCGCCGTCGCTGTTTCCTTTACGATCAAAAAATTGACCATCCATGTTTCTGCGTGTTTTAAATAAAGCGCGGTTTTTAATGATCGTCTGAATAATCAAAAGTAACAAGAAAACAATTAAAGCGAATCCGAAGATTCTGCTTCCATATCGCGATAAAACAGATTGTTTCGCTACCGTTATTGGACCGTTCACAACAACAAAATTGCTCGCCCGTAATAGGCCGGATTTCTCGATTGTTTTATCATAGTCGTCCCAAATCGCCTTCAATTTTTTTTCAAGCTCGTCAAGCAACTGCTTGTCATCGGAAGAACTGGCAACGCCGCTCGCCGCATTGAGTTCATTGCGCAAATCCCGTTCAACCTTTGTCGCAATATCGGCTTGTGCGTAGAGACCTTTGATTGAGAGGTCAATATTGTTTTCAAGCTCCGACTTAAGCGCATTCTGTTCAGCCCGCATTGCTTTGATCTGGGGATGGTTGCCCGCCAATTGGGTTTCCATATGGGCAATTTCTGCTGTCAACTTATTCAAATCATCAGTAGTTTTCAAAACTGCCGGATCATTGGCGATGAAGTCGAGAACAAGCGGTGACTGACCGGTATTCAAAAGATTTTTCAAAACCTCAATCGACGCATTATAGGCAACACGATTACCAATTGCGACAATGAGAGAAGAATAGAGGTCGTCGGTTTGCTTTTCTCGCTCCCCCTGTTTGGCGTTTTCACTAAAACTGTTCAAAGTCGAGCTCAAAACGTTGTTGCGCTGTGTACGAATAGTGGAAATCAGTGCCACATCGGGATTGGGATAGACTCGCTTCACTTCTTGGCGGATAGCTTCCAGCAAATTTGCCAATACAAGTTCGGCATGAGTCGCATTTTCATCATCAAACTCCAATAAAAGATGATTTTTATCATCACGGAGCGAAAGAAAATAATTGAATTTTTTCAGGTTGAACGGAATTTCCTGCTTTTCCAACAGTTCCACCGTCCGCTTCAAAACCGGCCGCGATGTGGCGATTGAAATGGCCCGATTGCGATTATCGTCATCCAATGTCAGGCCATCCAGTTTTCTGATCGAAACTTCTACCTTTGCCTCGTAAATCTGCGGTTTTGACAAACAATAAATGAAAGCGAGAACAAAACAAAAAGCCGTAATCAGCAAAACAAATATTATGTTTTGCGGCAAAAAACGCGTGAAATTTCTATTCTTTCCGGCTTGTTCTGGCATTCCTGTTCAACTGATGCAAAAGACAATGCCTTCCAGATAGAACAGAATGGGTAACTATCCCCTTAAAAAATAAAAATAAAACCGCCATAAAGGCGGTTTTTTGATGTTTTTGTCAAAAATAGTTCAACCGGCCGTATCAAGAGCCAATTGCGAGGAGCCATCCAAGTGATAAATATCGTCACGGAATTGGACAACCCCCTCTCCCGTTGACCAAGCGGAAATATAGACAAAATGAAGCGGTATGGGATCGGGAATATTAATCGGTGTATTTTGTCGGGAGGCAATCACCGCTTCCATACGTTGCCTGTCCCACCCGGGCGTATTCTTCAAAATCCACACATTGAGATCGCGAATGTTCTGAATACGGATACAACCAGATGAATCAAAACGCATCAAGCTATTGAACAGGGTTTGTATGGGAGTATCGTGCATGTACACCGAATATGGATTGGCAAAATTTATCTTTGTCGATGACATTGCATTAATTTTACCCGGATCTTGCCGGAACATCATACTGACAGCCTCGTCACTATGCCAATTGATGCTTTCGGGGGGTACTTCCTCGCCACGATTATTAAAAATATGGATGCTGTTATCCGAAAGGTAGGACGGATTTTTTTGCATCAGAGGAATAATATCTTTACGGATAATCGACTTCGGTACTGTCCAGAACGGATTAAGGATGATCTGGCTGATTTTTGAATCCAGTAACGGGGTTTGTCGATCAATTTTACCAACAACAGCTGTATGTCTTTGCGCAACCACACCATTTTCCACGGCTTCGATTTGCGCAGCCGGTATGTTGACCATTACAAAACGCTGTTCTTGAGCCGTCATTTCGACTTTCGTCTTCAACCGCTCGACATTGATGTGAAGTTGATTAAGGCGCGTCTGGGCATCGACATTCATTGATTTATAGGTCGCCTCGCCCGTTACACCATCGGCTGGCAATCCATGACGGGCCTGAAAGCGTTTTACAGCGGCATCAACATAAGTGTCGAAAGATGAAGACATCCCCACACCACTTTGAAGGTCTCCCGACGCTGCAAGTCTTTGCCGCAACGCAGTTACTGCCGGATGTGTTACACCAATTTGCAATTTTCCCTGTTCTGTCGGAACTCTTTGCCAACCACCGCGACTGACAATACCCTCATATTGCGTAATCGCCTTTTGAGTATCTTCAACTGTTGCAAAACTTAATACCGGCTGATTGGAAGCAACTTTGGTACTCCCTGCCGGGCCTGCATCAAACTGGTCATCCCAACGGGCACGCCCCGATTGCGCAAACAAAGTGTTGTTTGCCTTGGCTAAAACGGGAGCATATGACAGAGCCGTTACAGTTGCCAAAGATTTTAAAAAGAACCTACGGCCTATTGAAGGATTTTTGACCGATGTCATTTTTTCATTTGTCATTCTTGATTTTTTCCACGCATGCACTTGTCGATAAAATCGACATTGACGCTTAACAGCATTTGGTAGAAGTAATTGTCACTTTTTCCTAGAATTAACCATTTTTGTGTCTTTATCATGTCTAACAAAAAAGTGACTCTCCGTTAGCTGATAGATATAGGCATTGTCACGTTAAAATTGGGTAACTAGATTATCTTTTTCTTCTTTTTGAGATAAAGAAAACCCCGAAACATAACAAATAGTATAGCGACCAAAAAATGGAATACTGCAAGCGAGGGGAAAAAAATAAAGCTTGAGCTATAGACAGTAAATGCAAGAGATTCTGTCAGGGCTGCAAAAAACCATAAGATTATTCCCCAAAGAGACCCCATCCACAGCCCGAGAGCTGCAATCGGATAGACAACGGACAGACTGACTGTCAGCACCTGCCAAAGCCAGGGCATGCGATCAATCCGCCATAGTGTTCCGGGAAATACGCCGACCATGCGTATCCAATAAAAAATGGAAAACAAGAGAGCAACAAAAGCCAGACAATGCAAAAAAATGGAATAAGATGATAATACCAGATTTGGTTTAGCTACTTGGCGTAACTGGTTATCCATTAAATATCCAATTCTTTTTCAACCGGTTGAAAATAGGAATCAACTATCTCGTCGGTAACACCGGCCAAATTTTCCGGTTGCCAATGTGGTTCGTTGTCCTTGTCTATTAATACCGCCCGCACACCTTCATAAAAATCATGATTATCCATCATGTGGTGGGCAACACGGTTTTCAAGCTTCAGACAATCGTCGAGCCCTAATGGTTTACATTGCTTCATCGCGCGCCAGGTCACCATCAAACTTGTCGGTGAACGTGCCAGAAGCGTTGCAAGAGTTTCTTTGGCAAAATCGTTGCCCTCATCGGCTTTTTGTTTGAGGAGATTAATGCCTTCCTCAAGCTTGTCGGTATTGAAGCACTCTGCAATCAGTGATCGCGTCTCGGCATTTGTTTCAAAATCAACTTCAACTGCATATTGTTCCAGCGCCGGACGTGGATTACCCTGCTCAATAATACTTGCGCGCAGATCTTCAAGCTTGTCTTGTGAAACCGCGTGGGTAGCAAGCCCAGTCTGCAAACAATCGCCCCATTTACATCTTGCACCGGTTAGAGCCAGATACATTCCGAATTGCCCGTTCAAACGGGATAGAAAATCACCTGCTCCGACATCGGGAAAGAAACCGATAGCACTCTCCGGCATAGCAAAAGTGGTATTTTCTGTCACAATCCGGTGTGAGCCATGAATAGAAATACCGGCGCCCCCGCCCATACAAATACCATCAAGTATAGCAATATAAGGCTTTGGGAAACGTCCTATATAGCTGTTGAGCTTATATTCGGAGGAAAAATAGTCATAAGCAGGGTGCCCTGCTTTGCCTTGCTTATAAGCATAAACAACATCACCGCCTGAGCAAAAAGATCTGCCTTCTCCCTCGACCACGACACATAATACATCGTCATCTGTTTCCCAACTGTGCAAGGCTTTTTCAAGTGCACGCAACATATCAAGACTTAATGCATTCAAAGCTTGGGGGCGTGCGAGACGGACAATCCCTGCCCGACCTTCTTTTAAAAACGTGACCTCGTTCCCGCCACCAAAATCAAGTTGCATAGCCCAAAACTCCTTAGGAAAACTGAAAGGCTTTTGCTATTTAAATCATTATTGGACGTAAAATCAATCAACCTTGTTTCGTTGAGGCTCAAGGCAAGAGACAAAAATTAATATTTGGTAAATTTTTTGACTTAACGTTCTTTATTCCCAAGTGTGGGGAACAATTGCATCACGGCACCTATGAGATAAATGTAGAGGCCGGAAATTGTCATGCCAATTTTTACCCAATCGGGAGCCTCGAGCCGGTAGCAAATCCCGATAATGCCGAGAGCACACCATATAAGAAAGACTGTCAAATTGAGTGGACGCAAGCGCACCACGCGCACCGGATGCAAAAAATAAATCGGAAGGAATGAAATAATCGCGGAAATCACAACAATGCTGAACGCTGTCCATTCTCCCGGTTTGACAATAAAAAGCGTAAAAATCAGCATATTCCAGACGACCGGAAAACCTTTGAAAAAGTTCTCCTTGGTTTTCATACCTGTGTCGGCATAATAAATAGCCGAGGAGACCACAATGATGGCGCCGGACAAAAATGACAGTCCCTCACCCATGAAACCGCTTTGATAAAGCGCGAATGCCGGTATGAGCACATAGGTGACATAATCGATTATGTTGTCGAGAAGTTCACCTGACCACGTAGGAAGGACATATTTTACCTGAAGCTTACGGGCAATCGGACCGTCGATACCATCAACCAATAATGCCAGACCGAGCCAGCCGAACATTGCTGTCCATTCTTTTTCGGAAGCAGCGACCAGCGATAAAAAGGCAAGAAACGACCCTGATGCGGTAAGAAGATGAACCGAAAATGCCCTCGCCTGCGGCATCGTTACCTTTTTATGACGCAGTTTTTCGGCACTACTCTTTATTCTACCAGCAAGTTTATTTTTCAAAGCAGACCAGTCCCTCTCGTCAAATGCGATTATCACATTTCAGCATAAATTTTTATGCCCTTTCTATCACTGATCACAAAAATTAAAACAATTGATTGCAATTGCTAGATTGATCCACATATTGTGTTAAATTGACAATGAGATCGCTCTATCAGCTAATATAGTAGAAAGGCCCGACTATGGTAGTTCCAGTAGACAAAAATAATATAACAATTGCCGTCATCGGTGCTGGACCTGCCGGAATGATTTCTGCACTTGCAGCCGCTCAAAAAGGTTATCGTTCCTATCTGATCGGTCCGGAAACAAACAGCAATGATCTCAGAACCACTGCATTGATGATGCCGGCAATAAAAATTCTCGATTCTCTCGGCATTTGGGAAAACCTGAAAGACAAGGCAGCTGCACTTTCCACAATGCGAATCGTTGACGGAACAAAAAGGCTCATCCGCAGTCCGGTTGTGAGCTTTCATTCTTCGGAAATCGGGGAGATAGCCTTCGGTTACAATATGCCGAATGTTGCACTTAACAATGCCATCAGTGAGGCTGTAGCCGACTGTAAGCTGATCAAACGTTTGGATGTTTCGGCGAAATCTATCGTCCATAGCGATGATCACGTCACAATCACTCTGGAAGATAATTCTCATGTGGATGCCCGTCTTCTTATTGCTGCAGACGGGCGAAATTCGAAAGCACGCATTGCTGCGGGGATTGACTGCCGCCAGTGGAATTATCCGCAGACAGCCATTATCTTAAGTTTTTCCCACGAGTTCCCGCACAATAACATTTCTACCGAATTCCACACGGAAGATGGTCCGTTTACACAAGTGCCATTACCCGGCAAAAAATCCAGTTTGGTATGGGTTCTCAATCCCGAACGCGCAAACAGAATTCTTGGACTTGGACCTGAGGGACTGGCGAGTGCGATTGAAGAGAGAATGCAGGCGATGCTCGGAAAGGTGACTGTTATTACACCTGCACAAGCTTGGCCTTTATCCGGCATAGTCCCGAAGGCATTTGCCGACAAACGAACAATTCTGGTTGGTGAAGCCGCCCATGTCTTTCCGCCGATTGGTGCCCAAGGGCTTAACCTCGGTATTCGTGACGCCATCAATACCGTCAAAGCCATTGAAAGCGATCAGAAAGATCCCGGCAGCCAACGGGTCATGGAAAATTACAATAAATATCGCAAAGCCGATATTTGGGTACGCACCGGTTCGGTTCACGCTCTCAACAAAGCATTGCTTTCCGATATGTTGCCTGTACAATTCGCGCGGAGTGCCGGTTTGGAATTGTTGAGAAACTTTGCTCCTCTTCGAAACATTTTCATGCGTGAAGGGATGTATCCGGGCAACGGTCTGCGCGCGATTGCAAAAGCTTTATGTCCAACGAGCAAATCGACGTTGACAAACTGACATTGCCTTGTCGATCGACCAAATTTTTCGTTCGTCAATCGGAAATAGAGCGAATATCGTGTTTTTGTAATCAGATGACATTTATATTTTACTTCCAGCGAGGCTAACGCAAAAAGGAACGAGATGGTTCAAGCAGCAGATATAAATGGTACATTGGTAGCCGCAGACAAAAAGATCGTTGTCGATGGTGACCATTTTTTGCAGGTGGCCGCTCTGGTCTATCGACTGCAAAAAGGTGCCGTCGAGTTTCTGCTCATTACAAGTAGAGGTACCGGTCGCTGGATTATTCCTAAAGGTTGGCCAATGCCGGGGCGCACTCTATCCCAAGCAGCCCTTCAGGAGGCCTATGAAGAAGCAGGTGTGCGCGGTATTGCCGAGACGGCTTCGATTGGCTCCTATCAATACACGAAAACTGACATGCCGGGCGGTGAAAATGGCAATTTCAGTGTCGATGTGTTCGCTGTACTCTATTCCCATCAGGAGAAAAAATGGCCGGAACGCGGCCAACGCATCTTCGAATGGGTTACGCCGGAGGAAGCGGTCCGTCGAGTCGTCGAGCCACAATTAAAAAAATTGCTTCTTGATTATCGTCCGCGTTGATAGAAACGGGGTGGCCAATCGCCCATAGCCGTTGAGTGCCAAACTTTCACCCGCTCTTCGGATACCAATCTGATCGAATCGGAATTTTTTAAAGATATTTCCAAATCCCGCGAAATTACATCTGTCGGAAAAGATACCGTCAATTTTCAGCGGTAGTGATTCGGGAACAGACCTTTCACTATCCCGCCGCAAAATTTATGTTTTTTCAAATTCTCACTTCGCGAATTTCAAATAGAGATATTTTATGTTCACGTTATTTGATGAAAAATAAAGGGTGGAATTTATTCGTCCCCGTTATTCACATCATTTTTCCACCACTGAACCCACTATATCTAGTTGTTGTACGATTTGAACAAACGACTCCTTGACGGGAAAGTGGTTTTGTTCTTTTATGACTTTCAAGCTGATGTGCTGCAAAGCGCGTCACGTTTCACATTGTAATCATGAGTAAATCAGTGAGTAGTCAAAATTGTAATTGCGAGCGGGCATGGCTCGCAATTTTGTTGTTTTGCGTTGTTTTGAGGGTCCATGAAGCGTTGTGTAAAACTTAAAAGTTTATAATAAATTCACTATATTTGGTATAGTCTTTGAGTTAATAGCACAACATATGCCAGCGAACATCTTTCGCTTAAAGAATGTGTGTTATAGGTAACTGCATTTGACGGATCACAAGAATGGTCCGTTTTTTGCTCGTGACTTACGATCATAAATTAGGGGTTAATCTCTCTCGCCCGTTGTAGAAGATTGAAGAGATTAGGGACAGTTTGTCGTCGGTTAAAACCGACAGGGGCAAACACAACATATTGAATAAGGACAGGCTATGAAAATTGCGCGCCATTTCACAAAGGAGGGACAATCTCCCTATACTGGTATTGAATTCCATAAAGCGACAAGTGAAATCAAAAATCCCAATGGTTCGATCGTTTTCAGGCTTGAAAATATTGATGTTCCCAGCCAGTTCAGTCAGGTAGCGGCCGATATTCTGGCACAAAAATATTTCCGCAAGGCAGGCGTACCGGCAGCCTTGAAAAAAGTAGAGGAAAATGGCGTTCCTTCATGGCTTTGGCGTTCTGTAGCAGATGAAAAAGAACTGGCAAAAATTGCCGAAGACAGGCGTTATGGTTCGGAAATGGACGCGCGACAGGTTTTTGATCGTCTGGCCGGAACATGGACCTATTGGGGCTGGAAAGGCAAATATTTCGATACCGAAAATGATGCCCGCGCTTTTCATGACGAACTCGCCTATATGCTTGCCACTCAACGTGTCGCGCCCAACAGTCCGCAGTGGTTCAATACAGGGCTGTTCTGGGCTTATGGTATTGATGGTCCAAGTCAGGGACATTTTTACGTCGATTGGAAAACCGGAGAACTGACAAGGTCGAAATCGTCCTACGAACATCCACAACCCCATGCCTGCTTCATTCAGTCTGTTGCGGATGACCTTGTGAATGAAGGCGGCATTATGGATCTATGGGTGCGTGAAGCCCGCCTTTTCAAATACGGTTCCGGTACGGGTTCGAATTTTTCGCAATTGCGCGGCCAAGGTGAAAAACTTTCCGGAGGCGGTAAATCTTCCGGTTTGATGAGCTTTCTAAAAATCGGTGACCGGGCAGCCGGTGCGATCAAGTCGGGCGGTACTACGCGTCGCGCAGCAAAAATGGTTGTGGTCGATATCGATCATCCGGATATTGAAGCCTATATCGACTGGAAAGTTCACGAAGAGCAAAAAGTAGCCGCTTTGGTGACCGGTTCCAAAATTGTCAAAAAACATCTCACAGCCATTATGAAGGCTTGTGTCAATTGCGAAGCAGATAACGGAGACTGTTTTGACCCTAACAAGAACCCGGCATTAAAACGGGAAATTCGGGCAGCCAAAAAAGATCAAGTTCCGGAAAATTACATTCAACGCGTTATCCAATTTGCCCGTCAAGGCTTCCGTGATATGGAATTTGATACTTATGATACAGATTGGGATTCGGAAGCCTATCTTACTGTATCAGGGCAAAATTCGAACAATTCTGTTTCTTTGAAAGACGAGTTCTTACGTGCTGTCGAAAATGACAGCGATTGGAACCTTATTCGTCGCACAGACGGAAAAGTGCATAAAACAGTACGCGCCCGTGATTTGTGGGACCGTATTTCTTATGCAGCTTGGGCTTCTGCCGATCCGGGTGTGCACTTCAATACAACGATGAATGATTGGCATACGTCACCAGCCGAAGGGCCAATTCGCGCATCGAATCCGTGTTCCGAATACATGTTCCTTGATGACACAGCCTGCAATCTTGCCTCGATCAATTTGTTGACCTATCGCAATCACGATGGTTCTTATGATCTCGACGCTTATGAACATAGTGTCCGTCTATGGACTATCGTTCTCGAGATATCGGTGATGATGGCGCAATTTCCATCCAAAGAAATTGCCAAACGCTCCTATGAATATCGCACACTCGGGCTTGGCTATGCCAATATTGGCGGCTTGTTAATGACTTCCGGTATTCCTTATGATTCGGACAAAGGACGCGCAATTTGTGGTGCCCTTACGGCAATCATGACCGGTATTGCTTATGCGACCTCGGCTGAAATGGCCAAGGAACTTGGTGCATTCAAAGGATATAAGCCAAATAAAGACAATATGTTGCGTGTCATTCGCAATCATCGCCGTGCGGCCTATGGGGAAACGACAGGTTATGAAGGTCTATCCGTTAATCCGGTGGCTTTAATCGAAAAAGATTGCCCGGATCCGAAAATGGTCGAACGCGCCCGTAAAGCCTGGGACAAAGCCTTGGAACTTGGCAAGCTCTATGGCTATCGCAACGCCCAAGCTACAGTTGTTGCACCGACCGGCACAATCGGCCTCGTTATGGATTGCGACACAACCGGTATTGAACCTGATTTTGCATTGGTGAAATTCAAGAAACTTGCCGGTGGCGGTTATTTCAAAATTATCAATCGCGCTGTTCCGGAAGCTTTGCGCACATTGGGTTATTCCGAAAGCCAGATCGCCGAAATTGAAGCTTATGCAGTCGGTCACGGGAATATCAATCAGGCGCCGGCAATTAACCCGACAACATTGAAAGCCAAAGGTTTCACTGACGAAAAGATCGAAACTTTGAACGAGGCAATGAAAAGTGCCTTCGATATCAAGTTCGTCTTCAATAAATGGACATTGGGCGAGGATTTCTGCAAAAACGTTTTGAACTTCACTGAAGAACAGCTTGATGACGTTTCTTTCGAGATGCTCCCTGCTCTCGGCTTCTCGAAAAAGGATATCGAGGCCGCCAATCTTCATGTTTGCGGTGCAATGACACTTGAGGGTGCCCCTCACCTCAAACAAGAACATTATCCGGTATTTGATTGCGCCAATGCTTGCGGAAAAATTGGTAAACGCTATCTGTCGGTTGAAAGCCATATCCGCATGATGGCAGCCGCCCAACCTTTTATTTCGGGGGCTATTTCCAAGACGATCAATATGCCGAATGATGCAACTGTCGAAGATTGCGCAAATGCTTACATGTTATCATGGAAACTCGCATTGAAAGCCAACGCGCTTTATCGTGATGGTTCGAAATTGTCCCAGCCATTGAATGCATCGCTCATTGCCGATGACGATGATGAAGATGCGGTTGATAACCTGATTGAACAACCGGCGGCTGCACGTACGGCAAAAGTTACTGAAAAGATCGTCGAAAAAGTCGTTGAAAAATATATTCATGAACGCGAAAAATTACCGAATCGCCGGCAAGGCTACACGCAAAAGGCGATCGTTGGCGGCCATAAAGTCTATCTTAGAACCGGTGAATTCGGTGATGGACGCTTGGGTGAAATTTTCATTGATATGCACAAGGAAGGTGCTGCATTCCGTGCAATGATGAACAATTTCGCTATCGCCATTTCGCTTGGGTTACAATATGGCGTACCGTTGGAAGAATATGTCGATGCTTTCACGTTCACCAAGTTCGAACCGGCTGGAATGGTTCAGGGAAATGATGCAATCAAAAATGCAACGTCAATTCTTGACTATGTTTTCCGGGAACTAGCGGTTTCTTATCTTGGACGTTATGACCTTGCCCATGTCGATATGTCCGACTTTTCCAACACAGCCTTGGGTAAAGGCGTTAGAGAGGGCAAGACAAACCTGATTTCAACAGGTTGGACACGTGGCTACAATCTGAAATTGACAGATCCCAAAGGGCCGGTTGCAAAAATCGCGACGCCAGCCATAAAGTCGAATGTAACGACATTGAAAACTGCAACTGCTGTCCAATCAAAAGCTTCATCAGCTTTAGAAACGCATGGCGCTACTGCTTTGAAACAGGACTTGGCTGAAGAAGAAAACAAAATCAATAATTTGTTCGATGCCGATACTTCTGAAGAAGCAAAAGCCGAAGAAATGGCCAATGAAGTTGCAGAGGCCAAGAAACTTGCGTCTGACCGCAGAAAACAAGCTATGATGCAAGGCTACACCGGCGACATGTGCTCCGAATGTCAGAATTTCACAATGGTGCGTAATGGTACTTGTTTGAAATGTGACACATGTGGTGCTACAAGTGGTTGTAGTTGATCATTTATACTTTTCTTAATTTTCCTAACGGCCCCATTTGAGGGCCGTTTTTTTATCATCCCCTATGGTTACAGAACGCGAAATTCATGCTCTGCTTTTTTCATTCCCGAAACACGAATGGAGCCCCCAAAAGACCTATCAAAAGACCCGATTGATCGCTCGGTTGCGTCATTTTCTACTTTTTCAAATCTATTTTCGGGATAGATCGCTTATAGAATATAAAAATCGATAATCGCAACACGCCAGCCCGATGAAGAAATCGCTAAAACAATTTGTTCAATTGTTCATACGGTTCCATTTACATAAACAACGAACGCCGCTCGTTATAAATTCACGATCAGAAGCTGATTTGTATTCCTCGTCCTATGAGAGATTTTCCCGAATATAGGATAGATAATTACAATTTCTTTCCATCAACTTATCTCATGCTGGTTAACCTGCTGGTCTTTCACCGCATGGCTGCCAATTCACGACATATGCGCTATGATCAGGTCTGTCCAAATAATAGTTCCGGAAAACATTTAACAATCGGAAGTTCACGAAAATCCTTGCCAATGACAATAAGATTAATCTCGAAAAAGTCTCATCTTCCGGCACAATAATCATTTTCGTTAGCGAGAAACTTTGAAGCTCCAGTTTGCATTTTTGTTATTTTATAGAGTCAAAAAGACAATCGGACACGAGTCTTTCAACTCGCATAAAGAGTTCAGAGATTTTATAACGGTAAAACAACTGCAAGTTTTATCGCTTCATGATGAGCTTGTCAGATAGCTACAAAACTTTTCGAGCTTCAACCTTGCTCAAATTCGATTCCCGTTCCTCACGCCCTGCCCTCGGCAACCGGAAAGAATTCCATGAACCTTTCAAAAGAAGGTTTTTAAACAGCCATAAAAGCCAACGAGCCTAAAATGGACAGCAAATTTTTTTGCCACACAAAATATTCAACCGGCCCCTTTAGCCAAGAGACAAGAGCTGTTATCCAATCACTATAGAAACGAAAATACCTCAAAAAGGATAGAAACACCGATTGGTTGAAATATTCACTTTTTGATTCAAGTTTTTTATTTATGAGACTGATTTTTAATTACTTTTCAGACAAAAACGATTTTCGTCAGTTCCTTGGAATGATCGAACAATTGCGCTTCTCTGATGATATTTCCTCTTTATGCAGGCTCGACCACAAAAACGCGTATGCTTACTGATCGCATTTTTAGATAACGACTTTAAGGCCTGAGGCCATAAGTTCGTTTGCTATTAAAAGCTTGAACAGTTCTTTTTCAAAAAGATTTAAATTCTTTTCCAGTCACTGGCTAACTGGTGCCGGAACCATGTCATTTGGCGTTTTGCATAACGGCGCGTACCTGTTTTGGCTTTGACAATTGCCGTTTCAATTGAGTCTTCACCTCGTAAAACTCGGTTGAATTCTGGTACACCAATGGCTTTCATAGCGGGCATTGAAGGATCCAATCCCAGTTTTATCAACGAACGGACTTCGTCCAAAGCACCATTATCAACCATTTTATCGAAACGATCTTCTATACGGCGATAAACAAGGTTACGGTCCGGCATTAAAAGTAATTTGGTGACATCTTCACCTTCAAGTACCGGTTTAGTCTTTTGACTTTGCCAATAACCAAGAGGTTTTCCTGTTGCCTCATAGACTTCCAGCGCACGAATAATTCTCTGGCCGTCATGTTCGCTCAAACGACGAGCGACCGGGCCATCAATATCTTTAAGAATATTGTAAAGCGCAGATGCACCTTTTTTCTTCAGCTCTTCACGCCATTTTTCTCTTATATTTGCCGGTATATCGGGAATTTCGGCCATGCCTTCCAATAAGGTTTTAAAATAGAGTCCCGTTCCTCCGACAAAAATAAGAGGGCCTTCAACAGACTTTATGATATCCGACGCATCTTTACGCCATTGACCCGTAGAATATGGTTTTTCGGGTGAAACATAGCCGTAAAGATAATGTGGAACGCGCTTCATATCATCATTATCTGGTCGTGCCGTAATAATCTGCAAAACACTGTAAACTTGCATAGAATCGGCATTGACAATCGAGGCCCCGCTTTTCTCTGCCAATTTTAAAGCAAAATCCGACTTGCCGCTTGCCGTTGGTCCCGCTATCAAAGTAATTGTTCTTTTTTTCATGAGCGGAGTTTTCTATGTCCCGAAGTGAGTTGCTTGTGGCAACGTTGATTGCCAATCCTGATAGACCGGTTTTAACACCGCAGCTCGTTGATAAAGCCTCTCATAGTCTTAATGCAAGCACTGTCTATTGGCTTTGTGACGGAGTTGCATGTGATATCCCGCTTGGTGACAATATCGGGCCAGAAAAAGCGAAACAAGCCTTGCGTGCCGCACTTCAGGGCGAACCGGTGGATTTTGCTGTCCAAATTCAAGACAAGAGGCGGAAAAAACTGCTTGTCGCCGACATGGACTCAACCATGATCGGACAAGAATGTATTGACGAACTTGCCGATGTTGCGGGATTGCGCGACTATATTTCCGACATCACCAGACGCGCCATGAATGGCGAAATTGCATTTGAACCGGCACTTCGCGAGCGGGTATCCCTGTTGAAAGGTCTGCCATTATCAATCATTGACGATGTCATTGAAAACCGTATTACTCTGACCAATGGAGGAAAAGAACTTATCGCCACCATGCGCGGGAATGGCGCTTACACCGCCCTTGTTTCAGGCGGTTTTACATTGTTTACAAAAAAAATAGCAAATGCAATCGGTTTTGATGAACACAATGCCAATGAACTTGTCGTTGAAGACGGGCATCTTGCCGGTGTTGTCAATGAACCTATTTTAGGCAAACAAGCAAAATTGGAAAAGCTTGAAGAACTCTGTGAGAAATTGGATATTTCACCGGAAGATGCCATGGCCGTGGGTGATGGAGCTAATGACCTTGCAATGCTTAATCTGGCCGGTTCCGGTGTTGCACTCCATGCCAAGCCACTTGTGGCGGAAGCTGCTTCAATTCGTATTGATTATGGTGATCTGACCGCTCTTCTTTATCTACAGGGTTATCGCAAGTCGGATTTTCTCCATTGAAAAATATCTCGTAATCATACTCCGGAGAGAAAGAAATTCGCTTTCTCGAGTTTGATAAACAATTCACCAAATCCGATATGGTAAAAGCCGCTGAAAAACCAAATCATGGAAAATAGGCGCATTAAAGCTTGTTTCAAACACCATCTGTTTTTTGATGAAGTGATAATTCAATGCGAACGGGTTGGCCTGAACAATTACAGAAGCAGTTACGCCTGATCATTGATAATGAATTTAGCTATCCAATATTGATGGTCAGAAACCATGTAAAAAAGCTCGCTCCAGTATCGTCCGAATATCGCACATCATTCAAGACGTAATGTAACAAAGCGCAACTCGCCATCCTCGCCAGCAACCATTAAAAGCGCATTTTTACGGCCGTTTGCGCGTAAAAGTTCCAACTGTTTTGAAACATCTTCCGGCGTTTTGACAGCCTGCTGATTGATATCAACGATAACCTCGCCAGTGCGAATACGTTTTTCGTCAGCCGCACTATTTGCCGTTACAGCGGTAACGACAACGCCATTAATATCCGGCTTGATATGGAAGCGTTTGCGCAGTTCGTCCGATAGTGCCGACAATGTCATCCCCATTGCGTGGATGGAATCAGAGGCTTCCGCCTTTTTGTCTTCTCCGCCATGCTCGTCGTCGTCAGAAGTCTCGGTTTCCAGTTCCTTTTCTTTGAGGCGCCCAAGTTTCACTTTTACTGTCTTCTCTTCGCCATTGCGAAGAATAGTTACGTCGACAATTTTACCCACGGGACTTTCAGCAACTATCCTTGGCAATTCGCGCGCGTCTTTAATGGCATGCGTACCAAAGCGCGTGATCACGTCCCCGTCTTTCAATTGAGCATTATCGACAGTTTTATCGTCAATTTTGCCGGCAACAAGCGCACCTTCCGCTTTTGGCAATTTCAAACTATCCGCAATTTCCTGACTCACCGGCTGAATTCTTATTGCAAGCGAGCCACGACGGGTTTCACCAAATTGCTTGAGCTGATCCAACACACCGGTTGCCATATCGGAGGGGATCGCAAAACCGATACCGATAGAACCTCCGGATGGCGATATAATTGCCGTATTGATACCAATGACTTTGCCGTTCATATCGAAAAGCGGACCGCCGGAATTGCCGCGATTGATCGCTGCATCGGTCTGAATAAAATCATCGTAAGGACCGGCACTAATGTCACGATTGCGCGCCGAAATAATGCCGACTGTCACTGTGCCGCCAAGGCCAAACGGATTTCCGATAGCCATAACCCAATCGCCGATGCGTGCACTTTCAGAATCACCGAATGAAACGGCGGTAAGTTTTTTGCCCTTGGGGTCAACCTGCAAAAGTGCGAGATCTGTTTTGGTATCTTTGCCCAGAAGCTTTGCCTTGAGCTTGGAACCATCAGTAAAATTTACCTCGATATCATCAGCATCAGCGATGACATGGTTGTTGGTGACGATTAGCCCTTTTTCGGCATCAATGACAAATCCGGAACCAAGAGACTGGACTTTGCGTGACTGGTTCAATTCGTTTTTGTCATTTTTAGACGAGAAAAAGTCGTTAAAATATTCCTGAAAGGGTGCACCCTCTTCCACTTTTGGCGGGGTGGTTTTGTCTGTCTGTTCTGTTCCTTTTATTGTCTGGGACGTTGAAATGTTGACAACCGCATCCAACAAACCCGACGCAAGATTTGCGACCGATTCAGGTACTTTGTGTTCCAATGCGACTTCTGCAAAACTTTCAGACTGAGAAAATGAAACAACCGAGCAAAGAGCCGCAGCAAGCATAAAACGCTTTAACACCATATTCCTATCCCATCTGAAAGCGATAATGACTGTGCTATCATCCCGTTTAAAACATTTCATGACAAAGGGAAATGACTGAATTCTTCCTGAACCAGCCTTTACCCCCAATTATCAATAGCTGATTTTTACCCTATCATTTACGAATGTGAAAGCCACACAATAATCAAACCGATAACCATTGCACAAAAGCCGCTCATACGTAGAATATATTCAGGCGTCACATCTATCTGTGACGCCATTTTTTTTACCAATGCCGGAAAGCCTGCATAAACAAGTCCTTCGATAAAAAGGACAAGACCAATTGCAGTAAAAAAGAGCTCCATCAATTATTTGCCGGTGCAGTCACTTTTCCGGTCGCCAGTGGATTATGGAAATAATAGAAGAAATCCTCGTTCGGCGAAATAACCATCGGTGTCGATTTCAACTTCTTATAATTTTCCATTGCCAACCAGAAATCATAAAATGACGGATTGGTTTTTCTCGCTTCCAGCAATAGACGAATGCTTTCGGCCTGCCCTTCACCGCGGGTAATTTCGGCGTCACGCTTGGCCGCTGCAACGATTTCTTCGTATTCGCGATTGGCTTCGGCCACAATGCGGTCCCGTTCCTGCTGACCACGAGCACGAATATTTTCGGCTGCTGCCTCACGTTCGGCTGCCATCTGGCGATAGACGTCTTCCGATACTGCATCCGTCAAATCGGTTTTGCGGATTCTGACATCAACAATCGTAATGCCGAGTGAACCGGCATCAGCCGAAAATTGCTGCTGAACCTCTTCCATCATAGCTCCACGTTCATCCGACAGGGCAGCTTTGAATTCGCGCTTTCCATAAACGGCACGCAAAGCATCAATGAAGCGTGGTGCCAGGTTTTCCTCTGCCGCAACTTGCGGACGACCCGAGCTGATGCGCTGCAAAAACAATTTCGGATCTGTTATCCGATAGATGAAGAATGCATCGACCTCATAATAGGCACCACCGCGCACCTGCACAGATTGCGTAGGAACATCATAGCGCAACAGACGATTATCAATAATGACTGTTTGGTCGATAAAAGGCGTTTTGAAGTAGAGTCCCGGTTCCTGTTCGACTCTGACAATTTGCCCGAAACGTTTAACTGCAATCTGCTGACGTGGATAGACGATAAATACCGACATCCAGATTGCCAACAGAACAACAATAATGACACCAAGGGCAATGAAAAAACGGTTCTGCTGCATTATTGTTGCCCTCCTGTGGTATCAGAGCCAGATTGGGTTGGCTTTGCCGCCGTGGAAGTTGCGGACGGCCGATCCTTTGCCGACATCAATTCGCTCAAAGGCAAATAGGAAACAGGTCCACCGTTTTTCTGATCAAGCACCAGTTTATCCGGTGCATTGAGAATGCTTCCTATTGTTTCCATATAGAGACGATAGCGGCTCGCCTCGGGGGCTACTGCTGCCTCATGCGAGATTGCTTCGAAACGTTCCGCACGGCCTTTTGCCTCTTCAATCATCTGGGCTTTTTCGCCCTTGGCAACTTCGCGTGCTTTTGAAGCCTCACCGTTGGCCTGCCCCAATTTCTTGAAACGTACGCGGTTACCCTCTTCAATCATACGTCCACGTTCCTGTTCAGCCTGCTGAACAGAATTAAAGGCTGCTGCAACTTTCGTCGGCGGAGCGGCCTCGCTTATAGAAACACGATTGATCTGTACACCGATTTGATATTTATCGGCTGTCGACTGGATAATCTTTTTCACGTTATCGGCAACTTCTTCTTTCTTGTCACGCAGAACATCGTCAACCGGACGGCGTCCGATCACTTCGCGCATGGCACTTTCTGCAACCTGACGCACAGTGCCTTCCTGTTCATTGACATTGAAGAGATATTTGCTCGGATCGGAAATGCGATAATATACGGAAAAATTGACATAGACGATGTTCTGGTCGCTTGATAGCATCAAACCGTCGCTCTGTTGCGTTTGCCCGGGCTTACCGCCGATGGCAATCGATTTTTCCGTAAGTGGCACTTTCAAATAATTTTCAATCGGCCAAAAATGGAAATGAAGACCGTCATTGATAATGCCGGGTTTCGGCACACCAAATCTCAGTTCAACAGCCTGTTCATTCTGCTGGACAATGTAGAAACACTGAAAAAGCCAGAATATGATTGCAACGATAATCACAACAAGTACGATGGCACCACCGCCGAACTGTTTGAGTGTATCCTGACCTTTGCGCAAGATATCGTCTATATCCGGACCATTACCGCCATTATTTCCGCCGCCATTGCCGCCCGAACCTGTCGGCTTTCCGCCCCACGGATTTTTGTTATTGCCATTATCATTTCCACCACCGCTCCAAGGGCTTCCACCGTTATTTCCGCCGCCTCCCCATGGGCCGCCGCCATTCTGATTGCTCCAGGGCATAATCACCTCTTGCTCAGCGCTACAATCGCGCAAATTTATCGTTCCTCTTTTATAGGGATGTAAATCTAACGTTTCAACGCATTGATCGCGCTTTTGTCCTTTTTTCAAAGCTTATTGACGTTTATAGACGACAAATCTTGTAGGAAATGTGTCTTTTGGCCCTTCCGGCACCATTTCAGTTGATAAAGCTCGCCAATTTTCGGGATCAAATGACGGGAAAAATGTATCGCCTTCAACGGGTGATAATATCTCCGTCACATACATACGATCGGCAAAAGGCAACGCTTCTTTGAAGACCGCTCCTCCACCGATGACAAATATCTCATCCGTTTTTGCTTTTATTGCTTCTTCTTGAGCTATTTGTCGAGCTTCGGAAAGAGAATGGGCAACAATGGCACCTTCGCTCGAAAAAGACTTGTCCCGGGTAATAACAATATTGGCTCGTTCCGGTAGCGGATTTTTTAGAGAATCCCACGTTTTACGCCCCATAATTACAGGATGCCCGAGTGTCAGTGATTTAAATCTCTTCAAATCGGTCGACAAACGCCACGGCATTCCGCCATCGCGACCAATAACACCGTTTTCAGCAACAGCAACAATGAGACTGATCGTTGTCATCAGACTGCCACCGGTGCTTTTATGTGCGGTGCTGCTACATAGTTTTCGAGTTCAAAATCCTCATATTCGAATTTGAAAAGATCTTTGACATCCGGATTGAGTTTCATCGTCGGCAAGGGCAATGGTTCACGCGTGAGTTGCAGCTTTGCCTGTTCAAAATGGTTGGTATAGAGATGGGCATCGCCAAATGTGTGGACAAAATCTCCGGCCTTCAAGCCGGTGACTTGTGCAATCATCATTGTCAACAAAGCATATGAGGCAATATTGAAAGGCACTCCCAGAAATATATCTGCCGAACGTTGATAAAGCTGGCAAGACAGTTTTCCATCGGCAACATAAAACTGGAACATGCAATGACATGGCGGCAATGCCATTTCATCCACCAATGCGGGATTCCACGCCGAAACAATAAGTCTACGCGAATAAGGAGTCTTGACAATCATGTCGACGACCTTGGCAATCTGGTCGATGTGGCGGCCATCAGGAGCTGGCCACGACCGCCATTGATAGCCATAAACAGGCCCGAGATCGCCATTTTTATCAGCCCATTCGTTCCAGATAGAAACGCCGTGTTCATTCAACCATTTGATATTGGTATCGCCACGCAAAAACCATAACAGCTCATAGATAATCGAGCGGACATGAAGCTTCTTCGTGGTCAAAAGCGGAAAGCCTTTGGAAAGATCAAACCGCATCTGGTAGCCAAATATTGACCGTGTCCCCGTTCCGGTACGATCGGAACGGTCAACGCCGTTTTTCAGAACATAAGAAAGAAGGTCGAGATAGTTTTTCATGACTTTTTCATTAGCAGATTCTTTTCAAAAAGGGGAATAGCCACCCCATGCTCACCCCCACCTCTTTCAACAATAAATCACATTGAAAAGTTAAATCACATGAAAAAAAATAAATCACATGGGAAGATTGTATTTTTCGGTTTTGAAACGTCTGAACTACTCTGCCGTTGTCACGCGGGAATTTTTTCGATAGATCTTTCCTGTAACTTCAGGCATTTTTAAGTAATGAATCATGTAAGTTTTATAACGTCTTCATTCGAAACGCATTTTCGAGGAGCATTATCGAGATATGTGAGGCTTTGAAGCGAAGTTCGTAAATTAAAAAGACTTTCGTAAACTTCTGGCTTTGGAAATTCATTATCGGTAAAACCACGTTCGACAGGAATCAGAAAGTGATGCTCGGCCACATTATTATTTCCTAATTCGGCAATTTTGCACAAATTGTCGAAATCTCAAGGTTCAAAAGCTTTTCGGCCTCCGATTGTTGGTAAGTGAGAACGAGGCGAACCTAACCTGTCTCATTGAATAAACAGGCCTAACACCCGATTTTTTCACTCTAGCTAAGATAAGTTTCAACCAGCCGCACCCAATAAGTGCTTGCACGCAATAACAATTCATCATTGAAATCATAATGGTCGCTGTGGAGGTTTGCGGTGTTGCCATTACCGATAAAGAAATAACAGCCTTGCTTCTTCTGAAGCATATAAGAAAAATCTTCACTGAAAGTGAACGGTTGCGACCGCTCTTCGATAGCGTCTTTGCCAAACGTTTTTTCGGCAACACTACGAGCAAAAGCGGTCAGTGTTCTATCGTTTTGGCAAGCAGGATTGAGATGAAAATAGTCGATTTCACATTTTGCTCCGAAGACATTTGCCTGATATTCGGCAATCTCTTTTACACGTTTTTCAAGAAAATTGCGCGTTGTCTCGTCATAGCTGCGGATCGTCAGTTTCAATTCTGCGGTTGCCGGAATGATGTTATATGCTTCGCCGGCGTGAAAACTTGCTACCGTTACAACGGCAGCTTTTAACGGCGGTATATTGCGCGAGACAATCGTTTGTAATGACGTGACAATTGCAGCACCGACAACAATCGGATCGACCGATGTTTCCGGCTGCGCACCATGGCCGCTTTTTCCCTTAACAACAATTTTTGCGCGGTCCGAAGCGGCGGTTGCGGCACCCGGAATAAAGCAGAATTTCCCTACTGGAACACCCGGAACATTATGATAGCCGAAGATAGCCTCGCAGGGGAATTTTTCAAAAATTCCCTCTTCAATCATACGCCGTGCACCTCCCAAACCTTCTTCGGCCGGTTGGAAAATAAGATTGAGCGTACCGGAAAATTGCTTTGTGCGAGCCAGATAGCGAGCCGCCGCCAACAAGCTTGATGTGTGCCCGTCATGGCCGCAGGCATGCATTTTTCCGGAGTTTTTACTGGCATAGGACAAGCCGGTTTGTTCGGTAACCGGCAAGGCATCCATATCAGCGCGTAGCCCCAATGTTTTTTCACCATTTCCGGCTTTTAAAGTTGCAACTATGCCGGTTCCGGCAAGCTCGGAGACTTTATATCCCCACCCTTCAAGCAATTTGGCAACAATAGCAGAGGTTGCTTTTTCTTCAAAACCAGTCTCGGGATTGGAGTGGATTTGATGGCGCAACGCGGTCATTTCTGGCAGATAGAGCCTGATGGCAGCAGCGACTTCACAACTATCTTCTATCATTTTCAATTACAGCCGGCGTGCCTTTCTCGCGAGGCACTCCAGATTTTCCCCTATTTCAATTTCGTTATTTTACCAGAATATAAAAGTGCCACAACGCTTATAAAAGCCGCAAACATAATATAATAGGCAATTGCACGATTGTCTCCGGTCATTCCGATAAGCGCGGTGGATATTGCGGCAGAAAAACCACCGAATATCGTAACGGCTATATTATAGGAAAGTGCAATTCCTGAAGAGCGGAAAGCTGTCGGAAAGAGTTCGGATAAGGCTGCCGATGCAGGCGCCGTATAAAGCACCATAAGAACCGCATAAAAGAATTGTTGGCCGATAAGGACCCACACATTCGGATGGGCTGACAATATCCAGAATGACGGATAGGCGAAAACAAAAATGGCGATAGCCGCTCCAATCATAATCGGACGCCGTCCGATCTTATCCGACCATGCTCCAACCAGCGGGCAAAACAGTAAAACAACGCCCATTACGATCATGCCGAGATAAGGAGACGTCAAAGCCATATGCAAATTGTTAATTGCATAGGTTGCCATAAAGGAACTAGCGGTCTTGCTCGTCACTGTCCAGATCATAACAATGCCGATACCTATGAATAGCGGCGTCCAGCTATTTTTGAGCAAAATGGCAAAAGGTACATGTTCTTTGACGCCTTTGTTCCTCTCGGCCAAGAATTCCGGTGATTCGTCAATTTGTCGACGAACGTAAAATCCCACAGGAGCAACCAGCATGCCGAAGGCAAAAGCCACACGCCAGCCCCAAAGCGCAACATCTTCAAGCGGCAGAAACGCGGTAATCATCCAACCTATGATGCCTGCCACAAGAAATGCGCCCGTCTGACTGACCTGTTGCCAAGCAGCATATTGGCCCCGTTTATTTGCAGGCGCCGTTTCAACGAGGATAGACAATGCCGAGCCGATTTCTCCTCCCGCCGAGATACCCTGTATAAGTCTGGCAATGACAATAATTATCGGTGCAAATATGCCGATCTGCGTATAAGTCGGACATATTGCGATAATCCCCATGCCGATAGCCATCAGAATCATCGTCAACGACAATGCCGACTTTCGACCTACGCGATCGGAATAACTTCCCAGAATAATGGCACCGAGAGGACGGGTCAAAAAGCCGATGGCAAAAGTGATAAAGGTAAGCAGCATCGACACCGTTTCATTGCCGGTCGGGAAAAACTGGTCGGAAATGAGATAGGCAAAAAGTGCATAGGCACCGAAATCATACCATTCGAGCATGCCCCCTATAACGGCAGCGATAATAACTTTCCTCGAAACCGCCGGACTTTCGTTTTCAGTCGAATCTTTCGTAAGCGTCTGGGCGCTCTGCATGAGTTCTCCTTAAGGTTATCTGCTTTTTCCAAAATATCATAAAGATAAACAACTATATGTTGGTTTTTTAAAATGAAAGCCATAACGAAAAACCGAGGACTTTCAAGTTTCCAGAAGTTAGTGGGTTAACTGTTTCAATATGAAGAATAGTCAATATTGGATAGAAAATAGATCGGTAACTTTCGGAGCATTGAGCAATATGGCAGCATTTCCGAAACTGCCCGAAACCTATTTATTGCTCAAATTGCGTTCAGTCCTTATTGTCCGATGTGCTTTAAGCCGATTGAATATAAAACCGGAACGAGAAACGGCAGCAAAACTCTTTATTAGGCGACAAAAAAATATCGAACTTACAAGGGCTTACGAACACCTGTTAAAAAATAGATTCGGCATTTTTCAAGCTCTCGGTCTTACCTTTTATTTGCGCCTGATGTCACCCATGTCCGGCAATGGTTTTATGTAGGCCGAGAACCATTTATTTCACTTATCACGCTATAATTGTCCTGAAGGAGGCAAACTTCATGCCCCCATTATTAAAAGGGCGCACATGATTTCAAGTTTTTACAGTGAAAACTGGTAAGGTCGACAAGCATTGCCATGCTTGATTGAACTCGTTCTAAAAACGGCAGGATTTTCATTTCCGTTCAAACTGACGGCTGCGCATCAATGGAGAGAGACAATGAAGCGTTTTTCAGGGATATATCGGTGGATTTATGTTTTTAAATTGCCCTTCGCTAAAACTTAGCGCTAAGACTAATTGGAATAGAACCATTTTGTTTAAAACAGGAGTACAACATGAAAATCCTAGCAGCTGGACTCGTTTTGGGAAGCCTTATGATGAGCTTTTCCGCACATGCTGAAAACTTGCGTATCGCAACCGAAGGAGCCTACCCGCCATTCAGTTACGTTGACTCCAACAATAACCTTCATGGTTTCGATGTCGATATTGCCTATGCACTCTGCGACAAAATGAAAGTTGAATGCACGGTTACAGCCCAGGATTGGGAAGGAATCATTCCCGGACTTCTGGCAAAAAAATATGATGCTATTATTGCTTCAATGGTTCCGACCGAAGAACGTAAGCAAAAAGTCGATTTCACAAATCGCTATTATACAACAACACTTGCTGTTGCTGTCCCGAAGGATTCGGACATCAAGGATCTCAGCCCACAATCTCTCAACGGAAAAAATCTCGGGGCTCAGGCCGGTACAACACAGGCAATCTATGCTGAAGATAACTATGCCCCCGAGGGAACCAATCTGAAGCTTTATCCAACGCCCGAAGAAGCCAATAGCGATTTGATCAATCACCGTCTTGACGCGATTATTCATGATAAATTCCCGCTTTTGACCTGGCTTGAAAAAGATGGCAAGGAGTGCTGCAAACTTCTTGGCGAAGTTGAAGGTACAAGAGAGCCGATTTCCATTGCTATTCGCAAAAACTCGGATGATTTGAAGAACCGTCTGAATAAGGCAATTGATGATATCCGCGCTGATGGTACCTATGACAAAATTGCCAAAAAATATTTTCAATCCGATATTTATTAATTAACCGGTTGAATCATTTTGCAATTTTTTCTATCGGCTATTGATAACGAATAACCGGAGCTTTCATTGATGATCGAGTATTTGTCATTGCTGTCATTTGGCAGTGGCGGTTGGGGTATGGTTATGCTCATCGGAGCGGGAGTGACTTTGTCACTCGCGCTTTGCTGTTTACCTTTGGGGCTCCCCCTTGGTCTCATCTGCTCGCTCATGATCCAGTCGGATGTGAAATTTTTCCGGATTATTGCAACAATATTTTCCGCAATATTCCGAGGATTGCCTGAATTATTGACATTGTTTCTTGTCTATTACGGATTGCAGACCCTCGTCCAATCATTGATGGCACATCTTAATATAGAAGCAGACTTTTCGGTGAATGCTTTCTTTGCCGGTGTTTTGGCTCTGGGGATGGTCTTTGCGGCTTTCTCATGCGAAGTCTGGCTCGGCGCTTTCAAAGTACTGGATAGCGGTCAATATGAAGCTGCCAAAGCTTTGAGTCTTTCGCCTGCCACAACGTTTTTTCGTGTGGTTTTGCCGCAGCTTGCACGCAATGCCCTGCCCGGTCTTTCAAACAACTGGTTGACATTACTCAAAGATACGTCTCTGGTTTCAACGATCGCGCTCGTTGATGTGATGCGTCAGACAAATCTCGCTGTCGCAGCAACAAAAAAACCGATGTTTTTCTATCTGACTGCCTGTGTCATCTATCTTATCTTTTCGGCCGTTTCTTCATTCATTATCCGCTATTTGGAAAAGCGTGCCAATGCCTGTTATGAAAAGGTATCCGCATGATGATACCCGACTTTCTGCATTTTATCATTAATCCGGATATTTTGAGCCGCTATGGCCCGAAATTTATTGATGGTTTTTTTGTCACTGTAAAGCTCGTGGCGCTTTCCTATACGGTCGGCTTTTTCTTGAGCATCATGATAACATTTGCTTGGCGCTCGAAACATTCGTTTCTGCGTTTACCGGCGCGTATTTACATCTATTTCTTCCGTGGTTCGCCGCTCCTTGCACAATTATTTCTCTTTTATTACGGCATCGGCTCTTTCAGTGTTTTTTGGAAAAGCGTCGGATTGTGGTGGTTTTTCCAAAGCTCATGGTGGTGTTGTCTGTTCATTTTTGCGTTGAATACCGCTGCTTATCAGGCCGAAATTTTCCGCGGCAGCATGCAATCGGTACCTAACGGACAATATGAAGCGGCCAAAGCATTGGGGCTCTCCCGGAAAACCACATTCATCCGTGTTATATTACCGCAATCCATGATCATGGCATTGCGTCCTTTAGGAAACGAGTTCATCCTTATGATCAAAGCAAGTGCTGTTGCATCTCTCGTAACAGTTTATGATCTGATGGGCGTTGCCAAACTTGCCTATTCACGTACATTCGATTTTCAGGTCTATATCTGGGCGGCTGTACTTTATCTGATTATCGTTGAAATTGTTCGGCGCTTGATCGGCATGACAGAACGTAGACTGACACGTCATCTGCGTTAATGTCAGCCGAATAAAAGAGGATTGCGGGATTACGTTCAAATGAAAAAATTTGATGTTATCGTGCTCGGAGCCGGAATCGTCGGCGTATGCACATGTTTACATCTTCAATTGAGAGGCTATCATGTCTGCCTTGTCGATAAAAAAGACCCTGGACAAGGGACAAGTTACGGCAATGCGGGACTGATCGAGAGATCAAGCGTCATTCCTTACCATTTTCCCCGTGAATTTTCGCGTCTCATTGCCTATGCCTTCAATCATCAAACCGATGTGCGGTTTGACTGGACTTACCTGCCACAAATAGCACCATGGCTCTTCAAGTTCTGGCACCAATCATCACCGAAAAACTTAAAAAAATCGACATTGGCTTTGTTGCCGCTTATCGAAAACAGCGTCAAAGAACATGATTTTTTAGCCGAATTAGCCGGTGCTACTTCGTTTATTGAGTCGAAGGGCTGGCTCGAGATATTCCGCACCGATAAAGATTTTGACAAAGCGAAAAACCATCTTCTTACGCTTGATCGTTTTCACCTCAATTATGATGTTCTTGACCGGAACGCTTTAATTCAGCGTGTTCCATCTATCAGTCCGCAGCTTGTCGGCGGTATTCATTGGCTTGACCCGAAAACTGTCAATGATCCCGGCGGGTTGACCGCCGCTTATGCGCGTTATTTCATCAAACAAGGTGGGAGTTTCGTGAAACTCGATGCTTTGAAAACCGAATATAATAACAGGCTCTGGCAAATAAATGATAACGGCATATCAATCGGGGCACCCAACATTGTGGTTGCTCTTGGCCCCCAGTCCGTCCAATTTATGAACAAATTCGGCTATCATCACATTCCGTTTGCCGTAAAACGTGGCTATCATATTCACTTCCGCCAAGTTGACGAGAAGACTGTTCTTCGACATTCTATATGCGATCCCGTCGCCGGTTTTGTATTGGCGCCAATGCGTCAAGGAATCCGGCTCACAACAGGAATCGAATTTGCAAGTCCGAAAGCCCCGCCTTATTGGACACAATTAAAGCGGGCTGAAAAAATTGCAAAAAACATTTTTCCGCTCGGTGAATATGTCGAGACCGAACCTTGGCTCGGTGAACGCCCTTGTCTTTCGGACATGCGTCCGATTATCGGGAAAGCGCCTGCACATAAAGGTCTTTGGCTCAATTTTGGTCATGCGCATCATGGATTGACGCTTGGAGCGGTTAGTGGAAAATTACTTGCCGAGATAATGGCGGGTGAACAACCATTGACATCTCCTGATGCTTTCAGTCTAACACGGTTTTGAGAACCAGAAACGGAGAACAACAGCAATGGCGGCAGTTCAGCACAATAACAACGATAAAGCCAAATCTGATGAACATGTCATTGTCATTCAAGAATTAAACAAGTGGTACGGTGAATTTCAGGCCCTTCATAATATCTCCCTTGACGTTAAAGCGGGAGAACGCATTGTTTTATGTGGGCCATCCGGTTCCGGTAAATCAACTCTTATCCGCTGCATAAACCAGCTCGAAGTGCCCGAACAAGGCAGCATCCGCATTTATGGCGTCGATATCATGACTGCAGCGCCACAAGAGCAGAAAAAGGTGCTCCGCGAAGTTGGCATGGTATTCCAGCATTTTAATCTCTTTCCCCATATGACTGTCATGCAAAATTGCATTCTTGCTCCCATGACCGTTCAAGGACTGACAAAGGAAAAGGCAAAAGAGCGCGCAATCAAATATTTGAGTAAGGTCGGTATCGAGGCACATAGCGAAAAATACCCGTCCCAGTTATCCGGCGGGCAGCAGCAGCGCGTTGCTATTGCTCGTGCTCTTTGCATGGAACCCAAGGTTATGTTGTTTGATGAACCAACGTCGGCTCTTGATCCGGAAATGGTCGGAGAAGTTCTGGATGTTATTGTCAAGCTTGCCGAAACCGGCATGACCATGCTTTGCGTCACACATGAGATGGGATTTGCGCGCGAAGTTTCAGAACGTGTTCTTTTTCTTGAGAATGGAAAGATTCTTGAGGACACAACGCCCGATAAATTCTTCTCAAATCCTGATAACCAAAGGGCTAAAGATTTTCTTGCAAAAATAAAACACTAATAATCGAGTGTTAAACCGGTTCATGAATGGCGTTTTAAAACGAAATTACGCCCTATGATGACCGAATGATAGGTTTCATCTGCCTGTTTCGACAAATTTTAACGGGCAGCACAAAGCATTTTAACCTCTCAAGCGATTTCGGATTAAGTGCGTAGATCTTTATAAATTTGCGGCAGAAATATAAGCGATAGACGCATTTATGTTAAAAATAACCTGAATTAGGTCGGGTGCTGTTTTCCATTTCACCCAGCATTGATAAACTTCAAGCATTTCACTGAAGCTTCAGATATTTCAACAAGGCTTGCGATGCAATTTCACCCGACGGTGCAGATGTCTTCATGGTCGTTTTGATCAAAGAAAATCCGTCAAGTTGGGCTTGACGAACCGGCCCGGCAACAACCAATTGTTCGACCTGACGGGCAAGCATACCGGGACGCAAAAATTCATTGAAATATTCCGGAACAACCGGCCGATCGGCGATGATATTAGGCAATGCGGCGCTCCACACTTTTACCCGCGGTAAAATGAAGGTTTTTGAAAAAAGATCCGCTTTATAGCCAAGAACCATTGGAATATTAGCAAGGGCTAGTTCCAGAGAAACGGTACCGGAAGCAGCAAGTGCCGCATCAGCTTTTGCAAAAGCTGCCCATTTTGCCTCTTCACCAACCACAATTTCCACTTTTACCGGCCATTCACTCATAAGTTTGCGCACACTATCGGCAAGCCTTGGCAGAGTAGGCAAAACAAAATTGATAGCCGGCTGCCGTTTTTTTAAAATTTCCAAGGTTGCCCCAAAAATCGGCATCAAACCACGAATTTCAAAATGTCTCGAGCCCGGTAATACGACCACTGTCGGCTCCGACTTTTTCTCTTCCAAATGGCGCAACCGCATTCTTTCCATTGCCAGCAATGGCGGATAGGTCAACAATCTATGACCGACATAAGTTGCCGGGGGCCCTTGCAAATCATGCATAACCTTTTTTTCGAAAGGGAGCACAACAAGAACATGGTCGATATAGGAACACATTGCCTTGGCTCGTTCGGGGCGCCACGCCCAAACCGAAGGAGCAATATATTTTATGATAGGGATTTGAGGCGCGAATTTCCGGACTTTTTTCGCAACACGGTGGGTAAAGTCCGGACTATCGATAATGATCAGACAATCCGGCTTTTCATCGGCGATATAACGCGCCAGACGGTGTATATGCAGGATGAGCTTCGGCAGTTTTTTCAAAACTGCTCCAAGCCCCATCAGAGCGATGTCATCGACATTAAAAACACTTTTTAAACCCAATGCTTCAAGATGCGCTCCGCCAACTCCTATAAGTTTGATATTGCGTCCGGTTTTTCGTGCCAATGCCGATATCAGATCTGCTCCGAGCAAATCTCCGGATTCTTCGCCGGCAACGATAGCAATTTTAATAGGACCATCAGACATATTCGTTCTTTCCGAAGGTCTCGATAAAAAGCGAACATTTATCTGCTTGTTCAACCGTCTCTTTTAATGAAACGATGAAAGTCCGTTCTGCTTCAACGGCAACACCATCCAAATGACATTGTTTGGCATGGATAATTGTTTCAGGCCCAATGGTGGGCAAGTCGGCTCTTTCATCCTGCTGTTCTTTAGCTCGCTTGACCAGCACACCCCCTGTTAGAGGAATGCGTTTTTCATTACGCATTTCGGTAATACGGCGTAACATGTTATCGGTTCCTTCCGCACCTTCAACAGCCACGACGCGCCCTTTTACAGCAACTGCTCCCTGACCGATATCAAGTTTTCCCAAAATTGCAGCTGCCTCCGCTGCAAGCATAATATCCCGCCAATTTTTTTCGTCAGCGCGTTTCTTCGTCAGATTGAATCCTTTGGGTGCCAATAATTGTGGAACGACTTCGTGGGCACCCACAACATGAAAACCGTATTTTTCGACAACGCTAATAAAGGCTTTCAAAAGTGCGTCGTCTCCCTGCCCCAAAGCACGAAACAATTTTGGCAGTGCCGACAGTGTCGTCCAATCGGGGCGCAGATCTTTGAGATTAGGCCGACTTTTGACACCACCTGCCAATATAACATTGGTGATATTCGCTTTTTTCAAAGCTTTTATCAGCCTAGCTAGCTGTACGACCGATATTTCACAGTGCTCATAGGCGTAAAGTCTCGGATCGGCCTCGCCTTTCAGTGGAACAAGAAACGGCTTTTCTCCCATTTCTTCTATTGCGTTGGCAACAGCCAAAGGCAAAACACCATTTCCCGCGATGATAGCGGTGCGACCGGAAAGGCTACGTTTTGTGTCGCCCTTCCCCATACTCAATATCCGATTTCGTCGCTGCTATTTGTATTATCGAGTTTTGGCGTACAAAACGCGCGTTTATGATCAGCTTCAACAAAATCGATAATGTCATTTACCGCTTTTGAAGCTGGATAGGCATTACGCACGTCAATGGCTCTTTCGGCAATGGGTTTGGTTCTGTCAAAGAGCATCGGCACAGCATGACGCACAGCGTGAATTTCACTATGTGGCAAACCTGATCTTTTCATGCCTATAATATTCAAGCCACCCAGCCATGCGTGGACGCCGATAGCAGACCCGTAGGGAATGAGATCACCAACCAGAGCGGCCAAACCACCAACAAAAGCGTGATGGCCGACACGAACGAATTGATGAACCGCACCGCCGCCACCAATAATCACATAATCACCGATCACGACATGGCCACCGATCATCACATTGTTGGAAAATGTTACATGATTTCCCAAAGCACAATCATGAGCCACATGGGCATAAGCCAAAAATTCGCAATCATCGCCGACCGTTGTTGTTCCACGGCTTGTATCCGACCCGCGATGCATGGTGACACCTTCACGGATAATGCAATTTTTTCCGATAACCAAAGTGGTACGTCCACCTTTATGTTTATTATTCTGAGGATCTCCCCCTAAAACTGCATTCGGATAGACAAGAGCGTTTGACCCCAATGTGGTTGGGCCCATTATGACAACATGGCTCAACAAACGGGAATCATCGCCAATAACAGCGTCCGCGCTTACGGTACAAAAAGGCCCGATTTTTACATTGGTACCAAGTTCTGCACCTTTTTCCACAATCGCAGTTGGATGAATTTCAACACCGGACATTCTAGAACCCTATTCTTCTTTATTCTCGGCAACCGCAATCATAGCAGCAACTTCCGCTTCTGCCACGCGATTTCCATCAACTTCCGCAAGGCAAGAAAAGCGTCTGATTCCACCATGTTGTTTCAATTTCTTGACATGGAGTCTCAACTGATCTCCCGGCACAACAGGTTTACGGAATTTTGCTTTATCGACGGTCATGAGATAAACAACGCCGGGTTTTTCGTCGCCCTGAACAAGCAACGAAATTGCGCCGGCAGTCTGAGCCATCGCTTCAATGATAAGCACACCCGGCATAATCGGGTTTTCCGGAAAATGCCCTGTGAAGTGCGGTTCGTTTACCGTAACATTTTTAATGCCGATTGCCGATTGATCACCGTCAATATCAATAATACGATCAATAAGAAGAAACGGGTAACGATGAGGCAATATCGACAACAGCTTACGAATGTCTACTGCCTCCAGACTGTTCTTCTCAACAGCAGCGTTCATCTTGTCATTTCTCCTTATTGAACTTTGTCATATTTCTTAGCGCCGCGACTTCACGGAACCATTGTTTGATCGGGCGAGCGGGGCTACCACCCCATTTTTCGCCGTCAGGTATGTCATTCATAACGCCACTTGCTGCAGCAATCTGCACACGTGAGCCAATTTTTACGTGATCGGCCAGACCGACACTTCCTCCCAATTGCGTCATATCACCGATTGTAGAACTACCTGCAATTCCACAATGCGCAGCAATCAAACAAAAACGTCCGATTTGCACATTATGAGCAATTTGAACCAAATTATCTATTTTTGTGCCTTCGCCGATGATCGTATCTTTCAATGCACCGCGATCAACTGTCGTATTGGCACCGATTTCTACATCATCCTGAATAATAACGCGCCCAAGCTGCGGAATTTTTTCAATGCCGCTCGGTCCACCGACATAACCGAACCCGTCCTGACCTATTCTCACTCCCGGATAAAGACGAACCCGATTACCTATAAAGCTATACTGAATTGAAACAGATGGCGCGATATAGCATTCACGCCCTACCCGACAATTTTCACCGATGACGGCCGTTGAGGAAACAAGTGTACCGCTCCCCACTTCTGCTCCGCGTCCGATAACAGCACCCGGTTCGACCGTCACTCCTTCTTCGATTTTTGCCTCCGGATGAACAAAAGCTTTTGGTGAAACGCCATATTCTCCAAACCACGGAGCCGGTGTTGAAGCTGTCGGAAACAGGATGCGTCCAATCATCGCAAAATCACGATGTGGCGATTGCGTTACAAGAGTAGCAATATTATCAGGAACTTTGGAAGCAACATCTTCGGAACAAAAAACAGCAAGAGCCTGACTCCCGAGTAACGCTTTTGCAAATTTTCTACTTTCGACAAAAACGAGAGAACCCGGCTCCGCATTATCCAGCGAAGAAAGATGCTTGATTACTGAACCACTTAATTCAGGATTGCGTAAAGCGGCACCTGTTAAAGCTGCCGCCTCGCCAACAGTCAACTGTCGGGACGGCGTAAAAAATAATGAATCCGCCATCAGAACACTTTCTCTCCCGACCCTTCAAGATCGGGAGAAAGGGAAAATTAGAACTTGGTTGAGACACCAAAGTTGAAGTTCTGTGTCCGGTCACCGCTCTCTTTAGCAACAGGCCAAGCATAGTCAAAGCGCAATGGCCCAAATGGCGAAGCCCACATCAAGCTGACACCTGCAGATGCACGCCATGCACTTTCATCACCGGTAACGGCTTGCTCAAAGTCATAGACCGGATCATACTTATTGCCATAAAGAGTTGCCGTATCTGCGAAGAACGCACCACGCATACCCAAGCTATCGGGAACAACCGGCATCGGGAATTGGATTTCCGCCGTGGCATTCATATAGGTCGTACCACCAAGGAAGTACTTATCTCCGTCTGTAGAGCGCTGACGAGGACCGATACCGTTATATTTGAAACCACGTATCATGTCCGAATTGCTCTTGAACATATCGAAGATACGGACACCATCGTCACCGATCTCGTGGATATAGCCACCGCCGACAGACAGCAAACCAACGAGATCGTATGTTTCCGAAATCGTCTTGTACATCATGGCCTTACCGGTCGTCTTCAAGAAGTTTGCGTCACCACCGACACCGGCATATTCCTGAATACCGCGAATGAAGAGACCATCATGCGGGTTTTTCATGTCATCTATAGTATTATAGGTCAAACCATAGCTGACCGACGAACGAATCCACGGACTATTCTTCGACGCTTGAACAATGGCACCGGAATAATCTTTCATCTCTTCATATTCTTTAATAGTACCGTGCTCTCTTGCACGATCCGCGTAGCGACCCTCGTGGTCAAGATCATATTCTTCCTGAACATAGTTATAAGCGATGCTACCGGTTAACTGTTCGGTAATCGGCACACCAAAACGAACCGAACCGCCTGTTTGTTTGACATCATAATCGTCATTCATACGATATGTACGACGGAAAACATCAAAACCGGCCGACAACCGATAACCAAGAAAATAAGGTTCGGTAAATGACAAATTATAGTTACGTGCGTCATCTTCACCGGCACCGGCACCAATACGAACATATTGGCCACGCCCCAAGAAGTTACGCTCTGTAATAGAAGCTTCAACCGAAGCACCCGGCGAATCGCCACCTGTTGTATAACCGCCACCGATAGAGAACTCACCCGTTGATTTTTCGGTCACATCAACAACAAGGATAACCTGATCCGGTTCTGAGCCCGGAGCTGTTGAAACATTGACAGTCTGGAAGAAACCGAGTCCTTCAAGGCGCCGTTTAGCACGCTGCACCATTGTCTGGTTATAAGCATCGCCTTCATTCAGGTCGAGCTCGCGACGGATAACATAGTCACGTGTTTTATCGTTACCGCGAATTTCAATTCGCTCGACATAGGCTCTTGGCCCCTGATCGATATTGTAAACGATAGACATCGTATGATTATTGAAATCACGGTCACCACGAGGTTCAACTTTAGCAAAGGCATAACCCGAATCAGCAACCTTGTTATTGATTGCCAATACCGAGTCTTCAATGCGCTTGGCTGAATAGACATCGCCTTCATGTGTCTTCAGCACTTTTTCCATTGATTTGGTGTCAACACCTTCAATTGTGCTATCGACCTGTACATCGCCTAATTTATAGCGGGCACCTTCATCAACAACGAATTTGATTTTATAGGAATTGCTGGCTTCATCGAATGTCGCATCAGCCGAAACAATCTGAAAATCTGCATAACCGTGATTGAAATAGAAACGGCGCAAAGCTTCCTGATCAGCCTGCAAGCGATCATCACTATAAACATCGCCTCTGGTCAGCCAAGAAAGGATATTGGAGCGTTTGGTTGCGATAACATCGCGCAGACGACGGTTACCAAAAGCCTTATTTCCTTCAAAGGTAATATCGTCAATCTTGGTCTTTTTGCCTTCAGTGATCTTGAAGACGACGTTCACACGTCCTTGTCCGAGATCGACAGTCTGAGCCGAAACCTCTGCATCATTACGACCTACATAACGATAGGCATCACGAATGGACTGTTCGTCGGATGCAAGTTTGGCAGGATCGAAAGCTTCGCGCGGCTTAAGCGAAATAACGCGCTGCAAATCAGGATCCTTGACCTTTTTATTACCTTGGAAAAGCACCTGATTGACGACTTCGTATTCCTTGACAGAAACCACGAGCGTACCACCAACCTGCTTCATCTTGACGTCGGAAAACAGCCCCATTGCAAAAAGCCGCTTCAAACCTTCATCAATATCATTATTGGAAAAATTCTTTCCAACCTTGATACCCGTGTTATCACGAATCGTCTGTGCGTCAACACGCTGGTTGCCACGAACCTCGATGGCGTGAACGACAGCCGCCTGTGCAACCCCCATCCCCAAAACCGAGACAGTTACAGTTGCCGGAACGGCCATTGCTACCGTAAGTGCCAGTGCAGATGCTGCGCTAAGAAATTTCGAATTCGCCGTCATTGGCTTCTTTACCCTTGTTTATTTGTTTCCAGACACACCGTGCCCAAAAATGCTTATATATCCCTAATAGCGGGTTTTTTTATACAAGCAAGGCCTTCCGTTAAAATCTGCCTACTTCTTTACTCACCGTGGCATGTATGCCACGGCATTTCACAAATATGGTAAACAGTTTACATCATTTTTAAATAACAAACATCGCCCAACTTGATAAACTGTTAACACAGCTTAATCAACCTAACCAGCATAAATAATCGTTGGATATTGCAAATAACATAAAAGCAACGACAATAATAAAGCCGACGGTAAAAATGATTTCCTGAATACGCTTGGGAACCGGCCGCCCGATAACACCTTCAATAACATAAAAAACCAGGTGCCCGCCATCAAGCGGTGGCAAAGGAAACAGATTTATCAACCCGATACCGATTGAAAGAAAGGCTGTAAGATTGAGAAGCGACATAAATCCGGTCTCGCTTACCTGCCAAGCTATCGTTGCCGTTTTCGAAGGGCCACTCAATTGACAGCGATCTTCCCGCCCTTCAATCAATCGCCCGAGAAAACGAACTGTCTGAACGACAATAAAAGCCGATTTGTCCGTTGCTTCACCAATTGCCGAAAACAATCCATAATTGACATGTTTTTCATAGGCCGGATCCAGTCTTCCCGGATTATTCGGATCAGCAGGTGCTCCAGCGCCAATCATGCCGACGCGAACTTTATTGCCAAATCCGTCATCCCGTTCCGTCGGTTTTGGCGTAATGGTAACGTTATAAGGCTGCCCTGATCTTTCCAGAGTAAAATCGATCGGATCACCTCCGTGGAGCGAAACATAACCGATGAGGTCGTCAAAACTTTCAACCTTTTGACCATCCATCTCAATAAAACGATCTCCGGGTTTTAACCCTGCCGTCATTGCGGGCGCACCGTCTACCAACGAACCGATGACCGGTTCAATGATTATTCTGCCATAAGAAAAGAAGAAAAACGACAAAACCACAACGGTAAAAAGCGCATTGGTAAATGGTCCGGCAAAAACGGTAGCAGCGCGAGCCCAGGCACCAGCCGAAGCAAAAGATCCGGGAAGCGCCGCCGCATCAGCTTTCGAAGCCATTCCGGCAGCATCTTCATCGCCGATAAATTTCACGTAGCCGCCAAGAGGTATCAATGCAATGCGCCAGCGTGTACCACGTTTATCGGTTCGCGAACAGATTTCCGGACCAAATCCCAGTGAAAAGGCACTTGCGCCGATGCCGCACCAGCGCCCCACAAGATAATGGCCCATTTCATGGACAAAAATAATGACCATGATGACACATATCACACCAAAAATACGCAATAATGGTGTGCCGACATCAGCAATAAAACTCATTATTTCCAAGAGAGGCTCCGTCAATCAGATCAGGTTAAACATATTCGAAGGAACTGTCATATCTGCAGCGATTGCACCAACGAGATAAAGCAGAATGGCCGCAAAAACCAGTCCATCAACGCGATCCATAAAGCCGCCATGTCCAGGCAGAAAGTGCCCTGAATCTTTCACACCAAAGTGGCGTTTTACCCACGATTCAGAAATATCTCCAATTTGCGACACTATCGAAAGAGCAAGAGACAGTACGGGGATAAACAAATTGGCAGGAGTAGTATCAAGCGCTACAAATGCTACGAGGCATCCACCTGCAGTACCGGCCAACGCACCGCCAATGGCCCCACTCCACGTTTTATTAGGAGAAAATTTGGGAGCAAGTTTCGGTCCACCGAGCGAACGTCCATTGAAATAGGCTGCTATATCCGTTCCCCAAACAATAGCGAAGAGAAAAACTATCGCACCGAATCCGAATGGTTCTTCTCCTCTTATATATGTCAAAGATAGTACGGGCAAAGTTGCATAGAGATAGCCTCCAGCGACCCAACCGGCTTTGCGTCCAGCCACAACTGCGAGGACAATAGCACATAAAAAAATTACAGCAAAAACGAGAGGCGCTGAAAAATCGGCAACAAGCAGAATGCCAAAAATAATATATGCCACGGAGGCAATAATTTTGTCTATTTGCCGCCAACAGCTTTTACTAATCCCTCTCCACTCGTATAAAACAAAGCCTCCAACGCACCAGGCAAATAAAGCAAATACAAAGCCGCCTTCCCATGTCAGAAAAAGTGCTATAGCTGCAAAGACAATAGCCGTCAGAATTCTCATGAGAAGATTAGACATCGGTTCTCCGATCCGAACAAATTTGCATCCCGAACTTTATTTTTCATCCAATTTCTTTTTAAGATAAAGATCAAAGTTATAACAACTTTTCTTTTTTATAATCTGGTACACGACCGAAACGACGTTCACGTAACCAATAATCTTCAACAGCTATATCAAGTTGTCTTTCATCGAAATCAGGCCAGTAACAGGGAGCAAAATAAAATTCGCTATAAGCCGACTGCCAAAGCAAGAAGTTCGACAAACGTTGCTCCCCGCTAGTGCGGATTATTAGGTCAGGATCCGGCATTTCAGCCGTATCAAGATATTTTGAAAAAACGGCTTCATCAATTTCATCAATATTGATATTTCCGTTTGCCAGAGATTTGGCGATTTTTTTTACAGACCGGACAATTTCGGCACGTCCACCATAGTTGAATGCGACAACAAGATTGAGTCCGTCATTTTTTTGCGTAATTGTCTCTGCTTCATCGAGTAGACTCTGAATATCCGCTGGCACCTCTTCACGATTGCCTATCACCCATACACGGACATTATGATCGCGAAGATCAAGCAGATCACGTTTTATAAATAACTTCAGAAGTCCCATCAGATGATTGACTTCAGATTCAGGGCGTGACCAGTTTTCAGAAGAAAAAGCAAAAACCGTCAACCATTCGAGCCCCATTTGACTGGCATGATGCACAATACGGTGAAGTGCTTCCATGCCAATCTTGTGACCTGCAATTCTGGGTAATCCACGAGCACGTGCCCATCGGCCGTTTCCATCCATAATGATGGCAATATGACGTGGATATAACATATTTTTCCGACCTGTTTGCTGCAATAAATAGTTTTAGACTTGCATAATTTCCGCTTGTTTAGCAGCCAATACCTTATCGATCTCGCCGATCGTCGTATCCGTCAATTTCTGAATTTTATCAGAAGCAATACGGCTTTCATCCTGACTGATCTCGCTATCCTTTTCAGCCTTTTTCAATCCTTCCATTCCGTCACGACGAACATGGCGGACTGCAACGCGCGCCTGCTCCGCATATTGGTGAGCAATTTTAACAAGCTCTTTGCGGCGTTCTTCGTTAAGTTCCGGCAATGGAATACGCAAAGTTGTACCGTCCGTTATCGGGTTCAGGCCCAATGAAGATTCTCTAATGGCCTTGTCAACTGCAGACACCATTGTTTTATCCCAGACTGAAACCGACAACATGCGCGGTTCCGGTACCGAAATATTGGCGACCTGATTAAGCGGCACAGTCGAGCCATAAGCTTCGACCGTTATCGGTTCAAGCAAGCTCGCGGAAGCACGACCGGTCCGCAAACCAGTGAGCTCGTGTTTGAATGATGAAATGGCGCCTTCCATACGGCGCTTGAGATCGTCGATATTTGTAGCGTCACTCATACTAACTCTCCTTCGGATTATTTTTAGACGAATATTACTCCGATACCACTGTATAGCGTCCCGTGCCATTCAACACATTGGCCAGTCCACCCTTTTCACTGATCGAATAGACAATAATAGGAATATGGTTTTCACGAGCCAGAGTAATTGCGGTGGTATCCATGACTGCAAGACCCTTTTTGATAACTTCTTCATGCGTTAAATGGTCGAAACGGGTTGCAGAAGGATCCTTTTTCGGGTCGGCCGAGTATATTCCATCAACCTGGGTAGCTTTTAAAAGCACATCCGCTCCGATTTCTGCCGCTCGAAGCGCGGCTGCCGAATCAGTGGTAAAAAACGGATTTCCGGTGCCACCTGCGAAGATGACAACCTTGCCTTGACTGATATAGCCGACAGCCTTGCGTTGCGAGAAACTTTCACAGATTTGTGGCATTGCGATGGCGGAAAGCACGACAACATCTACCCCGAGCTTTGTCAATGATGTGCGCAATGCAAGAGAGTTAATCGCTGTTGCCAGCATCCCCATATGGTCACCGGTTACGCGATCACCACCGCGTGAGGCCACCGCAACGCCGCGAAAAATATTTCCTCCACCAATAACAACACCGACTTCAACCCCCATTTCATGGGCATCAGCTATGTCTTTGGCAATACGATCGACAACTGAAACATCAATACCGAAACTTTGCCCACCCATTAATGCCTCGCCCGAGGCCTTCAATAAAATTCGTTTATAGAGCGGGGTATCTGTCATCAGTAGTCTCCAAATGCAAAATTCATTTGTGCCCTCGATACACGAAGGGCACCGCATTGTCACGCGATGCCCTCTCTACAACGTTTTTTCCGTGTCTCACAATGCAAAAAGCATTGTTTTTACGCAAATAAACCGGATTTTGTCCAAAAATCAGCCTTTTACTGCAGCAGCGACTTCGGCTGCAAAATCACTTTCGGCTTTTTCGATACCCTCACCGAGAGCAAAACGAACAAAACCTTTTATTTTTGCCGGTGCGCCGATTTCTTTTTCTGCATTTTTCAAAGCCTGGCTTACAGTTTCATCAGGATTGATAACAAAGGCCTGTGAAAGCAGAACAACTTCTTCATAAAATTTGCGCATACGACCTTCCACCATCTTTTCTACAATGTTGGCAGGTTTTCCAGACTGATGAGCCTGTTCGGAATAAATTGCTTTTTCACGTTCGACAGCTGCCGGATCGACTTCCTCGGCAGTCAATGCCAAAGGATTTGTTGCAGCAACATGCATGGCAACCTGCCGACCAAAATGTTCGGCTGCATCTTTATCGCCATTGGTTTCGATTGCAACAAGAACACCGATTTTACCAAGACCGTCACCAATACCGTTATGAATATAGGTGGCAATAACGCCATTATCGACAGATAGCTCAGCGGAACGACGGAATGTCATGTTTTCGCCGATTTTGCCAATGGCATCTTTGAGTGTCTCGGCAACAGTTTTATCTGACCCCGGATAGCTTGAAACCGAAATTTTTTCCAATGTTCCATCCGTATCCAGCGCGGCTTTTGCAATATTGCGAACAATATCCTGAAACGCATCGTTACGGGCAACAAAGTCTGTCTCGGAATTCACTTCGACAAGAACAGCCTTTTTACCGTTGGAGGCTACACCTACGAGACCTTCAGCCGCTGTACGACCAGCTTTTTTATCAGCCTTGGCAATGCCCTTTTTACGCAGCCAATCAACGGCTGCTTCCATATCGCCATTTGTTTCTGCAAGTGCTGTCTTGCAATCCATCATACCGGCGCCCGACAATTCGCGAAGTTCTTTCACCTGTGCTGCGGTAATGCTCATATTTGCCTCTTAATCTTAATAACGGCGAAAGCGTGCAAGGATTACCCCTCAGCACGCCCGCGACCATACATCATTGAGTTGGAGTGCCCTTTTCTCAAGGGCACAGTTTATTCATTATTCTGCGGCAGGAGTTGCTTCTTTATTTTCTTCCAGAGCAGGTTCGGCAGGAGCTTCCGCCTGTGCACCAAGATCAACGCCCATTGCGCCTTGTTGACGGGCGATACCATCAAGGGCAGCCTTTGCAACCAGATCACAATAAAGAGCAATCGCACGTGAAGCATCATCGTTTCCGGGAATCGGGTAATTGATATTATCCGGATCGCAATTGGTATCGATTATAGCAACGACCGGAATTCCAAGACGCTTGGCTTCATCGATTGCAATTTTTTCTTTGTTTGTATCAATGATAAACAGAAGGTCCGGAACCGAACCCATATCCTTGATACCGCCAAGTGCGCGATTGAGTTTATCGCGGTCATGTTCAATATTAAGACGTTCCTTCTTGGTGAAGCCCTGTGCTTCATTAGCAAGAATTCCGTCCAGCTTGCGCAAACGCTGAATAGAATTGGAAATTGTTTTCCAGTTGGTCAACATACCGCCGAGCCAACGCGCATTGACGTAATACTGGGCCGAGCGGTTAGCCGCTTCCGCAATGATGTCGGAAGCCTGACGCTTAGTGCCAACAAAAAGCACACGACCACCGCGGGCAACCGTATCCGATACCACCTTCAAGGCGTTATGGAGTAACGGTACAGTCTGTGCAAGATCGATAATATGAATGTTATTGCGCTGCCCATAAATATAGGGAGCCATTTTCGGGTTCCAGCGATGTGTCTGGTGACCAAAGTGAACACCGGCTTCCAAAAGCTGGCGCATAGTAAAATCTGGCAATGCCATTTTTTTATCCTTTCCGGTTGAACCTCCACGGAATGAGGCAGGTAACACCTGCCACCGGCGGAAAATTGCGGATTTCTCCCGCAATCACCCATTTCCCGTGTGTGGAATATTTGGTTAGTTAAGTGATATCGGACAAAGTTTCAAGTCTTTTAACCTCAACCAAGCGATATTCTTAAACAAAATACAAAAATCGTTATAACCGGTGTTAGTCTTTACAATTTTCTTTTGAAGTCGGTACATCAAATAATTTGAATGTTTGCAATTTACCCCGAACAGAAAAATTTCCATAATCCATTACAAGATCGCGTGTGACACCATTCTCATAAAGAAGAAAGCTTGTTCGATAGACTGGTAAACCGTCCTGATTCTCGTCATCATTAAAATAGGAAATTGTCACCGGCCAATATGGCTCTTTTCCGAGTTTCCCCATGATTTTGGTTTCATCGTCGGATTTTGCATCCACTTTATCGCCTAACACCACGGTCGCTTCGGTCAGACGATCGGCATCATCCGAGCCATCGAACAAGACTGTCCGGTAAAAATGCTGGCCTGCTTTTGCTTTACGGATGACTTCTTCAGTCTGGATTGTCGGAAAAGCGGCCGATTTTAACTTGACCTCATTTTCTTTGGGCTTCTTCGTATTGACAATCATATTTCCATTGGAAATTTTCGCAACGCCATCCGTTTCACTTGTAACTTCCCGATCGATTATAGTTTTGCTTACAAAACGGAATTCTTTACCATTTGCCGATTCAAAACTGGTCATTTGTTGATCGGTAAGACGCGTTGGTGAATCAGCCATATTGATGCGCGTGACGAAGCGAAATCTTGTGGTATAACCTTCACAAGCCGAACCATTGAATTCATAAGCCATACGGCCGACGAGACCCGAAATACCCGATTTATCCGCAGCATTTTCAAGCTGGAGGTCATAGATTGCCAGATGCGGCACCATGACAACTTTATCTTCGCCTCGTGCAACATTCAAGCACAGAACCGATAAAATAAAGGCAAATAGAAATTTTGGCATCCGCATATTCCTGTTTTTTCCTTAACCTTGGCGTTATCATATATAATGGTAAAAAAGCGAGTAATTTCTTTTTTTGAAGATCGCATTTCCATGTTCGAGAAAATGGGTTATTGAGCAAATATGAAATGACGGGAAAAGAGGTAAAAAATGTCTGATACGATTGAAAGTCGTTTGCAAAAACTTGGCGTTACAATTCCCGCTGCTGTACAACCTGTAGCAAATTACGTGACTGCCAGAAAATCCGGTAACCAGCTTTATATTTCCGGTCAACTTCCGCTTAGTAACGGAAAGCCTGTCGCAATAGGCAAAGTCGGCCGGACAGTCACTTCCGAACAGGCAAAAAAATCTGCCGAAGCATGTGCAATCAACATTCTTGCACAAGCCAAAGCCGCTTTGGGAGATTTGAGCAAAATCAAACAGGTGATAAAAGTGACTGCTTTTGTTGCAACCGACCCCAATTTCACCGACATTCCTCAAGTTGCCAACGGTGCTTCGGATTTGTTTGTCAATGTGTTGGGTGAAGCCGGAAAGCATGCTCGTTCGGCTGTAGGAGTTGCTGCACTGCCAATGGATGTTCCGGTGGAAGTGGAAGCAATTCTGGAAATCTGAGTGATGAGGATTGATTGGTTATCAAAAAGGCCCATCGCGAATAGTGGACTTCATGGCTACGATAAGTCTGTTCAAGAAAATACGCTGCCGGCATTCGAACTGGCAGCGCTTGAAAATTATACCATTTGTTGCGATGTCCAACTGTCTCATGACGGCGTTCCGATGGTATTTCATGGCGCTTCCCTTGAACAAATAACAGGCCAGAAAAAACGTATCATAGATCTCCGTTCATCGGAAATTGCCAATATCCAAACCAGTGAGGGCAAGTCACGCATTTTTACCCTTGAGGCACTTCTTCAAAACATTGCCGGCAAAGTCCCTGTTCTGGCAAATCTGGAAGGCAATGAAGGAGAAGATGCGGGCCTGATTTCAACGGTGACAGAATTGTTGGTTGCTTACCCGAACAAATCGGCAATCATGTCTCAGGATGTGCATATTTTACGGCGCATACGTTTCGGTGACCGTGCAATACCACATGGGATAAAAGCTGAAGGCAACAAGCGCTCGGAGATTGAACAACACTTTGCAATGCTTGCTCATGATATGGAGTTCGTGGCCTATAATTTCAGGCAGTTGTCCAATCCTTTTGTACGGTTTGTCCGTGAAAAGCTGGGCATGCCCGTTCTTGCTTTTACTATTCACAATTCTGAAGAGTGGGAAAGAGCACGTGTTAATGCCGACCAAATGATATTTGAAGGTTTTAAACCCGACAACGACAATTAAACCCCGTACATCCTAATAGTTAGTGCGATGTCTAAAACAATAAGTGAGGAGAAAAATGCAACAAAGTTATGATGAAAATAATATTTTTGCGAAGTTGATTCGTGGAGAAATTCCCTCTATCCGCGTTTATGAAGATGACGATGTCATCGCTTTCATGGATGTCATGCCGCAAGGTAAAGGGCATACATTGATTGTTCCACGGAAAGGCTCCCGCAATCTACTGGATGCTGAGCCGGAGACTCTTGCTAAAGTAATCAAGGTTGTGCAGAAAATAGCAAAGGCTGTTAAAAAAGCATTCAATGCAGATGGTGTAACTGTCATGCAGTTTAATGAACCGGCAAGCGGTCAAACTGTTTTTCATCTCCATTTCCATGTTATTCCGCGTTTCGAAAATGTTCCTTTGAAGCCACATAGCGGGGAAGCAGTCGATACAAAAACACTGGAAGAATCTGCCGCAAAAATCCGCGCAGCACTTTAAAACAAAGGCGAGCCGCAATAATCAACCGGTTTTGCGCGAAAGCATTATAACAAGAAAGTTTATCAGAAATGCCTGCCCGATGGTTCATCGCGCAGGCATTTTTGTCTCAATATGATTTATTTTTCGACGTTATATTTTGCTGCTATATATATCGTCATTGCATTCATTGATCGGCCGGCGTCGGCTTTTTTACCCGCTTTCCGGAAGCCTTGACTGCTCTCACCGGTTTTTTGTTCGTTTGTGCTTCATTACTGATAATTTCCAAAGCCAGTTTGTTTTTGTCCGATTTGTCGGTCATAACTTTAACAGTACCGCCATGGCGGAGCTTTCCGAACAATATTTCTTCAGCCAGCGGCTTCTTTATATATTCCTGAATAACCCGCGATAGAGGACGAGCCCCCATACGTTGATCATAACCTTTGTTAGCAAGCCATTTGGTTGCGCCATCACTCAGCTCGAAGGTTATTTCCCGATCGGCAAGTTGTGCTTCGAGTTGCAAAATAAATTTCTGTACAACCTGATGAATGATCGGTTCAGACAAAGGTGCAAATGGAATGATCGCATCAAGCCGGTTACGGAACTCCGGAGGAAATAACTGGTTAATTGCCTCTATGTCATCACCCTCACGCTCGGTCTTGCCAAAACCGATTGCAGATTTTGCCATATCGACTGCACCGGCATTTGTCGTCATAATAAGAACGATGTTGCGAAAATCGATCTGCTTGCCGTTGTGATCGGTCAGCTTACCGTGATCCATCACCTGTAAAAGAATATTATAGAGATCAGGATGCGCTTTTTCTATTTCATCAAGCAAAAGCACAGCGTGTGGGTTCTGGTCGACGGCATCTGTCAACAATCCACCCTGATCGAAGCCGACATAGCCAGGCGGCGCACCTATCAATCTTGAGACAGTATGCCGTTCCATATATTCCGACATATCAAATCGTAACAACTCGATGCCGAGAGATGCTGCAAGTTGTTTGGCGACCTCCGTTTTACCAACGCCGGTCGGACCTGAAAATAGATAGCTCCCTATAGGCTTGTCCGGTTCGCGCAGACCGGCACGGGCAAGCTTGATCGATGAAGTCAAAGCGGCAATCGCTTTATCCTGCCCATAAACCACTCTTCGCAATTCTTTTTCGAGATTTGCCAATGTTTTGCGATCATCGCGTGATATGTTTTTTTGAGGAATGCGTGCCATTGTTGCAACCGTTTCCTCAATCTCTTTCACACCAATTGTCTTTTTTCTCTTGTCTTTAGGCAACAGCATTTGCGCCGCGCCCGTCTCGTCGACCACATCTATCGCTTTATCAGGTAGCCGCCTGTCCGACATGTAACGTGATGAAAGTTCGACCGACGCCTTCATAGCATCATCGGTATATTTTATCTGATGGAAGTTCTCGAAATAAGGCTTCAAACCTTTCAGAATTTCAATGGCATCATCAATAGACGGTTCATTGACATCGATCTTTTGGAAACGCCGAGCCAAAGCCCGATCTTTCTCGAAGATTTGACGGTATTCTTTATAGGTCGTCGAACCGATGCAACGAATGAGTCCGGAAGAAAGCGCCGGTTTCAAAAGATTTGCCGCATCCATACTACCGCCCGACGTTGCCCCTGCCCCGATCAGAGTATGAATTTCATCAATAAAGAGAATGGCACCCTTATAATTTTCAAGCTCTTTTACAACCTGTTTCAAGCGTTCCTCGAAATCGCCACGATAACGGGTACCGGCAACAAGCATTCCCATATCGAGTGAAAAAATCGTTGCATTGCTTAAAACGTCTGGCACTTCGCCATCGACAATTCGTTTTGCTAAGCCCTCGGCGATAGCTGTTTTACCTACTCCGGGATCTCCAACCAGAAGCGGATTGTTTTTCGACCTCCGGCATAAAATCTGGATTGTTCTGGCAATTTCTTTATCCCTACCTATCAATGTGTCAATCTTGCCCTGACGCGCACGTTCGTTAAGATTGATACAATATGCCGAAAGTGCATCGGTATCCTTGTTGGCCGATTGCGAAGTTGACACCTCGTCATCAGAATCATCCAGCGGGAAGCTCGCAGCGCCATTTTCGCTTGCGATACCATGGGAAATAAAATTGACCGCATCATAGCGTGTCATTCCCAGTTCCTGAAGGAAATAAGCAGCAAAACTTTCCCGTTCGGCGAAAATTGCAACAAGAACATTTGCACCGGTTACAATATCCCGTCCTGCCGACTGGACATGGATAACCGCACGCTGGATAACGCGCTGGAACGAATTGGTAGGCTTGGTATCTTCATCATCGCCTATCTGCGAATCGAGTTCCGATTGGACATATTGCGTCAAACGCGTGCGTAATTGTTCAATGTCAACGTTACAAGCAAGGATAACGGCTTTAGCATCAACATCATCAAGCAACGCCAATAACAAATGTTCCAATGTCGCATATTCCTGATGTGCGTCACTGGCAATCATAAGCGCTCTATGAAGGGTCTTTTCGAGGCTTGTGGTAAAAGACGGCATCGGAGTTCACTTTCTTTCCATTACGCATTGCAAAGGATGCTGATTTTCCCGGGCACAATCCATAACTTGCGCAACTTTTGTTTCGGCGACTTCATAGGAATAAACACCACATTCACCAACACCCGTATGGTGAACATTCAACATAATACGCGTTGCATCTTCACGATTTTTACGAAAAAATTTTTGTAAAACAAACACAACAAAATCCATAGGCGTGTAATCATCATTCAAGAGGAGAACACGATAAAAATCCGGTTTTTTTACTTTCGGAAGGGATTTTGTTGCAACACCGGTTTCAAAACTACCTGTGTCTTCATTTTCCTTCCCGCCATTCTGTCCGGCTAATTTTTGCAAACTTAATTCTACCAAGGTTATTGTTCTTTCTCGCCCATGCATTCCATGTAATGTATTTTTAACAGATTATAAGTCCCAGAATCGCAAGTTTAATAATTGTTTTACGCCATTTTCCACCACTAAGCTTCTCCCTTTAGCCAAATAATAATCACGAAAAATTTGTTCTCATAAAGAAATTGGTAACGCTGTCATATTAATCTTCCCCGCGAAAAGGCGGCAGGGGTCGGTGAAACCCCTTTTGTCGCAAATTCTGTTTGGCGTAATAAAAGGTCGTAAAAAGTGCAAAAAGCCTACCAAAAAGTAGCTCGTTTCATAAAGAAAGCCGCCATTGCAACTCTCATATTTTCAGTGTCTGTGACCTATGCACAAGCAGCTCCCCAAAGCGCTTATGCCGATAAATATGCCGCTATAGTTGTCGATGCCAATACCGGACGAACCTTATACGAAGTTAATGGAAATGCACGTCGCTATCCGGCATCCCTCACGAAGATGATGACGCTTTATCTTTTGTTCGAGGCAATGCAATCGGGTCGTGTCACACCAAACACCCCTATTCCGGTTTCCGCCTATGCAGCTTCCCGTCCACCCACAAAAATCGGTTTCAGAACCGGCCAAACGATTCCGGCAGAGCTTGCAGCCAAGGCATTGATCACGAAATCTGCAAATGATGTCGCAACTGCAATCGGTGAATATCTTGGCGGTTCCGAACAGCGCTTTGCCCAGATCATGACGGCAAAAGCACGTCGCTTGGGCATGATGAATACCAATTTTGCCAATGCATCGGGTTTACCGGACGTACAGAACTATTCGACGGCACGCGATCTTGCTATTTTATCTTTGGCGCTCCGCGAACATTTTCCTAAGCAGTATGACTGGTTCAAAACCACAAGTTTCCAATTCCGCGGCCAAACCATTAACGGACACAACCGGTTGGTACGGGATATGAAAGGCGTTGACGGTATTAAAACCGGCTACACCCGCATGTCCGGTTCAAACCTTGCTACATCTATGCGTATGGATGGACGCTCTATTGTTGCCGTTGTCATGGGTGGCAAATCATCGGCTTTACGTGACGCGCACATGGCCGAGCTTTTGCGGCGTTATCTACCGGAAGCAAGTCGAGCCAAAACACGCGCCCCTCTTATTGCGGCAACACAATATGACTTGCCGGAGCCTCACAAAGCACCCGTTCCGGTTGCCAAAGCCGACATAGCCGTGGCTAAAGCCGATACAACCGCTTCGACACCGAAGCCAGAAGCTGTAACGACAGCTTCAAATCCGCAGATTGCCAAAAAGCCGGGTAATAACTCTGATGTTTTGACCGCGCTTGCCAACACAACAGCAAAAACCGCTCCGGCTGTAAAAGAGCTTGATCAGGCAATCGTTTCCAAACAGAAAAACGATGCCAATGAAAAAACAGCTATCGATCCCGTAATTACCGCATCTGCGCCAACCAACGGGCGTTCCGACCAGACAGGCTGGGCTATACAGATCGGTTCTTTGCCAAATCAACAACAGGCAACGGAAATGCTGTCAAATGCATCGGATGCCGCCCGCTCCGCTTTGGCAACAGCGACGCCTTATACCCAGATTTTTGAAAAAGACGGCCAGCGCTACTATCGCGCCCGTTTCGTCGGTTTCAATACAAAAAAAGCGGCATGGGACGCCTGTTCGCTTCTAAAGAAAGCAAATTTTAACTGCTATGCGATAACAATGTAACCAATGTCTGAGTTTTGCGTAAAAGGTAATCAAGCTATGGCAAATGCAAATGATATGGTGTTAAAAGCCCGCTCCGTTAATCACGAGGGCTCGCTTCTCGCTTTGCGATCTCTTCAGCAGGCTGCTTTGAAATTGGCTGACCTGAAAGCGACGCCGCGCGGTATCACCACGCGCTCGCTTCTTGGTCTCCTGATTTGCCAAACACAACGTAACCGTCGTCTGGCTATGCCGCCGGTTCGCATCCATTTGCGTGTTGCAAGTCCACGTGGATCTTTCGGTGTAAAATTCCGCTTGGGATCGACAAATATCTAAATCCCTAAAGTCTACAAAATATCCGCCTGCTCTAAAGCAAACCGAGATCGGCCAGTTCCTGTTTTAAAGCAGCCGGCAGGCGGGCTTTCTCACTCGTATTGTCATCCTCTGGCGCTTCACTTCCATCAAGATAGCGCCACCCTTGGAAAGCACGTCTCGGCTGCCAGATTGTCGGTATAATTTTTGGCTCGAGAACAAGCTTACAACGATGGATACCTTCATCATCGGTAAAGGGGCGAATATCCAGAAATTTTTGTCGGCATTGTATATTGCCTTTCATCACCCAGTAAAGCGAGCCACCGTCCAAAAGTTCGTCAATTCTTTTTGGCACCATACGAGTGATGTGATATTGCTCCGGTTTTTCGCCAGCAGCTTTCAGTTGTTCCAAACGATAATCAATCCATTGGGCAAGCTCATCCGGTGAAGAGCAGCCAACGCATAATTTTATCATGTGAAGTGTCATAACTTATGACTTAACAATCCGTCACATTGACTGCAAGTCCACCCTTGCTTGTTTCTTTATATTTGTCACTCATATCACGGCCGGTTTCGCGCATCGTTCGGATACAGGCATCCAATGAAACAAAATGGCTGCCATCGCCATGAAGTGCCAGCGAAGCGGCTGTCACCGCTTTAACGGCGCCCATGGCATTTCGTTCGATACACGGCACTTGAACAAGGCCTGCTACCGGATCACATGTCATCCCCAGATGGTGTTCAAGAGCAATTTCCGCAGCATTTTCAATCTGCATCGCTGTTCCACCCAAAGCAGCGGTCAACCCTGCCGCAGCCATAGAAGCTGCCGAACCAACCTCACCCTGACAACCGACCTCCGCTCCCGAAATAGACGCGTTATATTTTATGACACCGCCAATCGCCGCAGCAGTCAGCAAAAAATTACGTATGCCGTCGCGTTCGGCTCCGGCACAAAACCGCAAATAATAACTGAGTACGGCCGGAACCACCCCTGCCGCGCCATTGGTAGGCGCGGTTACGATGCGTCCGCCTGCGGCGTTTTCCTCATTAACCGCTATTGCATAAGTGGAAAGCCAGTCATTTGCCGCTAAAGGCCCAACATGATTTCTTTTGCTATCGCTCAATAATTTGTCATAAAGTTTCTTGGCCCTGCGCTTGATGTGTAACCCCCCGGGTAATTCGCCATCATGATGAAGTCCTCTGTCAACGCTTGATTTCATCGCAAGAAATATTTTATCAAGACCTTCATCAAGTTCACTTCGCGTCATCAACGTTTCTTCATTGGCGCGCTTCATTTCGGCAATAGACAGGCCGGATTTTTTCGCCATATCAAGCATCATTGTTGCTGTATCAAAGGGAAAAGGAACAATCCGGTTGTCATTTTTTTTATTATGTTCAACGCGATTTAATTCGTCCTCGCTCACAACAAATCCGCCGCCAATCGAATAATAAACGCGCCGCAAAAGGACGTTTCCAAATTGGTCAAGTCCTTCGAAAACAAGACCATTGCTATGGCCGGGCAACACCGTCTTCCGATCGAAGATCAAATCTTTTTCAGGATCAAAATGGTAGGCCGGATGACCGGCAGGTTGAACTTTCTTTGTCTGATAGACTGATGCAACCAATTTATCCATGTTATCGGGATCGACACTTGCCGGTTGTTGCCCCAACAAGCCCAATATAACGGCACGATCTGTTGCATGTCCGAGACCGGTAAAGGCCAAAGATCCATGTAAAGAGACACGCAAATGGGTAATTGAAGTGTTGACCGGCTTAGGCCAATTGTTCGACAGGATCTCCGCCAGAAACCTGTTGGCTGCCGTCATTGGCCCCATTGTGTGAGAGCTTGATGGTCCTATGCCGATTTTGAATAGTTCGAAAACTGATAGAAACATGGATTTAAACGAACAAATCGATATCCATTATGAAATGGACGTTTGCGCCTGAACAAATTCTAGAAACCGACAGTCAGATAAATCACGGCAATAATAGCAAGGAGTCCGAGTGATGCCCGAATAGCGATGCCCCAACATGATTTTTCGACAATTTCATCCATAAAGCACCTTTTGATACCCGCAATACAATCAACGCAGAATTCGTATTGACGACACCTATAACGGTGAACCCGCAAAGACACAATATTAAAATTTGATTAACAAATTTTTCTATTCACAAAATATTTTTGAGGAATTTATCACTAAAGCAAAGCGAAATCCCGTTCCGGCCGCACTCAATCAACAAAGCGAACAAAATCCTCCAACGGGACACGTTCGGTCGGAAAATTGTTTTCAGGTGCGTTTTCATCGCGATAGCCTAAGGCAAGTCCGCAAATAACCTGTCGTTCAGGCGGTATTTGAAGCTCGTCAGAGATCGTTTTATGATATTCTGAAAAAGCCGCCTGAATACAGCTATCAAGACCAAAACTTCTCGCTACAAGTGCGATTGTCTGAATAAAACAGCCAAGGTCGAGCCAACTGCCAAGCTCCATATCCCTGTCCATTGTAAAAATCAGTCCCACCGGAGCACCAAAAAACATAAAATTTTTCGCTTGCTGGTGTTCGATCTTGCTTCGCTCTGAACGCGCGATGCCCAGTGACCGATAAAGGTCCCAGCCGACTTTACGCCGTCGCGCGAGATAAGGCTCACGCCACGAACGGGGATAAAACTGATATTCACATTCTTCTTTTATGCCTGCCACCGACATGTCAAAAAGTTTTTGTCCCAACTTTTTCAATGTCCCGTTATGAAGAACGATAACTTGCCAAGCCTGTATATTTGCTCCCGAAGGTGCTCGCGACGATAAGCGCAAAATATCTTCCACCATCTTACGGTCAACGTCTTTATCGAGGTAAGCCCTGATAGACTTTCTACTTTTTACAACGTCGCAAAATTTTTCAATTTTGGTCATTTTTATGTTCCACCCACAGGAAAAATGAACAAGCGGCCTAATTTACCCAAGCAAAGCAAAAACTTTGTGTTAGATAGATAGCAAAGGATACCGATATGAACCAGCCTGAAACGATTAAAATACGATTACAAAAGGTTGATCTCTTTCGCGGGCTCGCACTGATTGGCATGGTGGTTTATCATTTCAGTTGGGATTTGAGCTATTTTTCCTATATAGACCCTCAAGTTCCTGCTGAAGGCAGTTTGCGTGTTCTGGCGCGCATTGTCGCGTTTTGTTTCCTGTTTATTTCCGGTTTCAGTCTCTATCTTGCACAGGGAAAACAACGCCGCTTCTTAGCCTATTTCCGACGCTTGTCGATCATCGTACTGGCTGCTCTGGTTGTCTCTATTGTTACCTATTTTATCATGCCGCAAGGCTTCATCTATTTCGGAATATTACATGAAATAGCTGTGGCAACCGTCATCGGATTGCTCTTCTTGCATACGCCGCTTGTGTTGAATTTTTTGGCTATTTTTATTTTTGTTCTGTTGCCATTCATACTGAAATCCGATTTTTTCAATGTACCTTATCTGCTATGGATCGGATTTTCGAGCTATCCCCGCCCCTCATTTGATTATGTTCCGGTTTTCCCGTGGTTTGGTTCAGCTCTTTTAGGGCTGACAACAGCCCGCATCTGCGACAAGTTCCATCTATTTATTTATTTGCAAAACGGGATCCGCCCGCAATGGCTCAATAAATCCTTACAGCTCATCGGGCGCCACAGCCTCATATTTTATCTCGTTCACCAACCTGTCCTGTTAGCTCTCCTTTATTGTATCTCTGCTGTTTTCCCCCCTTCTCCGGATACATTGCGTAAACCGTTGGAAAGGGCTTGCGTCAATGAATGTAGTGAGAGCCAGGCTGATAGTCATTTATGTACTGCTTTTTGCAGTTGCGTATTTGACCAAATAGATCATCAACAAATGATGAGCGAATTTTCCAGAGGAGAGGTCAGCCAGACCGATGAAAGATTACAAAAATCCATCAATGCTTGCTGGGGGCAAACCGTTTTGAAGCAACAATAGCTTTGATGAAAGAGTTAAGACTGTCCCGAATTTATCTTCGACTTAACCATTGACTTCGCGTTCGGCCAAACGCTCGAAACAGATTTCTTCTATGCGTTCAAGCTCATGCAATGATTCGTCTATATCGCGGCGCATCTGTTTGAGATCCTCGCGTTTTTCTTTTATTTCCTGCAACACGTTCTCGACCTTCACTGTATCGTCAAGCGGCGTACCGGTAACGGTCAACAAAGAGGCAATTTCTGCCAAAGTGAAATTCAGTCGTTTGGCTCTTAATATCTGTTGCAACCGATGCCGATCAAGCTCGGTATAGAGACGTGTTCTGCCACGGCGCATCGGGACAATAAGCCCCTGATCTTCATAATAACGCAATGTCCGCGTTGTTACGCCAAATTCCCGCGTAAGTTCACCTATTGAATAATATTCATGCATAAGCTTACCAAACAAGGTTCGACTAACAATCTGTCAAACCTCAATATTTCCATCTTTTATTTCCACAATAGCGTTGAAAAATGCTGATGCAATAGAACGCAGCCATTAAAATTCCATTCCACCACAATTATATCTTCGCACCAACCGACCATATCACTCACAACGCTTTTCATCGCTTTCAACGCTGATTATGGCAATCTCTCTAAATTGACTCCATTTTTTGTCGTTTATTAAGCCAGCAATAGGCTTGCTTCAACACCGATATCTCAGACTAAAATGCACATGTTCAGCTATCTGTATCAGCTAACCAACACGAGAATTCTTCTCTTATATTTGAATTTTTTAAAAGGGTGATGCAATTATGCTCTATTTCAAAGGCCTTAATCCGTCTATCATACGGACAAAGTGAAAACGTCGTCAACAAACGAACACGTCAAGCGAAGTGTGCCATCATGCATAAGAAAATTTGGATATTTGGCTTGATCGTTTTGATTATCATTGCCGCCATTCCAATTTCTTTCAACAGCCTCGTCAACTGGCTTGGCAGGTCCGAGCTCTATGCTTTTGCCGAGGATAAAAATTATTGCCGCACCGAAAGCTGTGAAGAAGGTATTGCTTATGTTACGGAACTTCTCCACAAACAATCGGGAATTGACGCAAAAGATGTCCCTTGGTGCATGGCTACTAATCGCATTTACTATACCGATCTTTATTCGCTTAACGGACTGAAAGTAAAATTCACAAATTGGATGTATGAAACCTGCGAACGCCATGAGCTAACTCTTGACGATGCCAATATCGAAATCGGTGACCACCAACATGATGAGCCCGACCATTGATAGGGCTGATCTCGTCGTTACGGCTGTAGATTACAACCGGTTCCACCGGAGTGACTTAGTAGCGCGAATATTTCCGCTTACAAACCGTCTCGCTAAATGACGTTACTAAATATGGTGGCCCCCATGATCTTCTGTTTTGTTGTCGTGTGACAAATTATCCCGCTTTTCATTTGCTACTGTTTTCTCCTTTTAGTTCCGATGATCAAGCCCTTTCCAATTCTGTTCGAAAAATTTCATTCCTTCTCGTGCGTTTACCAGCTAACTCTTAATCTCTTACACACTCTTGATAGTAGCTATCGTGGGTTTCTTTCACAATCTTAATAATACCTGTCGTGGGATTTGGATAAGTCTATTTTTAACCCCCGTTTACGTATTTTTTTATTTTACGATAATTATTATTTTTTCTTCCTATTTCAAATATTTTAAATACAATTTTATTTTATATATTTAAATAAAATTTTCTTACTAAAGAATATTCATTATTTAATTTCTTTATTTTTATGTTTTATATAAAATAGATTTTTATATCAAAATATATTTAGCAATAAAAATTGATTTAAATTAAAAATATTTTTATGACTGTAAAATTCTATAATCTTTCTAAATAAATATACAAAATATCGCACTAATGATTTTATTGGCGAGGATGGATTTCAATGCTTTTCGATCATACTGACCTCTTTGTAATGACATGTTTCGATCTCTAAGCGACCAAGCGTTTTTACATGGAAATTTTGGAGCTCAAGCTAGACGTTTTCGGAGAAAATCGTTTTGCACTCCGCTTCGGCAATCAGAAGATCAATCTCCATCAATATGGCAAAGAATATGAACTTAAAGCCCATCTGCCCGTTCCGCGTAGTTTGGAACTCTGTTTCATATCAAAACTTTCTATCGATAAAATCATTACTCACCTGAAAAAGAACAACTGTCCTGTTGTTGAAGGTCCTGTCGAGCGCACCGGAGCGAATGGGAAAATCCGTTCCGTTTACATACGGGTCCCCGATTTGAATCCGGTTGAAATTTCCGAATAGCTGAAATGCTAACTGATTGAACAGTTTCTTTTTAAAAATCAGCTCCCCTCTTTCAAGCCCGAAAATTTTTCAAACGTTAATATACAGAAAAGCCCGACCGTTAAGTCGGGCTTTTCTTTGATTCTAAAACCAGCCTGATAGTGGGCTTATTCAGCCGCTGTATGTGTCATATCAGACAACATGGCATTGGCTTTATCGCCACCATTGGCTTTGCGATGTTCATCAACGATCAGATCGTCACGAGCTGTTGCAATGCGACGGATCTGGGCAATTGTGCCACCGGTACCGGCAGGGATAAGACGACCAACGATAACGTTTTCCTTCAAGCCCTGCAAAGTATCCATCTTTCCGGCAACGGCTGCTTCAGTAAGCACACGCGTTGTTTCTTGGAAGGATGCTGCAGAAATAAATGACGGTGTCTGCAGTGAAGCTTTGGTAATACCCAGCAGAACAGGATTGCCGCTTGCCGGTTTCTTACCTTCTTCGATGAGCCGATCATTAACTTCCTGTAGCTCGATCCGGTCAACATGGTCACCCGGAATATAGCCGGAGTCACCGGAATCGGTAATTTCGACTTTTTGCAGCATCTGGCGAACGATGACTTCAATATGCTTATCGTTGATCACAACACCTTGGAGACGATAGACAGATTGTATTTCGTTGACGAGATAGGAAGCCAAAGCTTCCACACCCTTGATGGCCAGAATATCATGCGGTGCCGGATTGCCGTCGAGGATATAATCACCCTTTTCAATCTGGTCACCATCCTGCAGATGGAAAGGCTTGCCCTTCGGAATGAGATATTCCACAGGCTCGACCGTATCATCATTCGGCTCGATTGTGATGCGCCGTTTGTTCTTATAGTCGCGTCCAAAGCGGATTGTGCCATCAATTTCAGCAATAATAGCATGATCCTTCGGACGACGTGCTTCAAAGAGTTCGGCAACGCGTGGAAGACCACCGGTAATATCCTTGGTCTTGGCGCTTTCCATTGGTAAACGACCAATAACATCACCAGCCATTACATGAGCACCCGGTTCAACCGAGAGAATGGTTTCAACCGACATCATATAACGGGCATCACCACCCTTCGAAAGCTTGGCGATCTTGCTGCCTTTTTTATCAGAATAGATAACAATGGCAGGCTTAAGATCGGCGCCACGCGGATTGGCACGCCAGTCAATAACCTGACGTTTGGTGATACCGGTTGCTTCATCGGTCGTTTCTGTAACAGATAGACCATCAACCATATCCTCGAAGCCGATATAGCCTTCAACTTCGGTCATGATCGGACGGGTATACGGATCCCATTCGGCAATACGCTGACCACGTTTAACGACATCGCCATCGTCAACGAAGATGCGAGCACCATAGGTAATGCGGTGAGAAGCGCGTTCCTTACCGTTTTCATCCTTGATAAGGATAGCCATATTACGACCCATAACGACCAGATGGCCTTCAGAATTGCGAACAACCTTACGGTGGCGCAATTCAACCTTACCTTCATAGGATGCTTCCAGATAAGAGGTATCAACAACCTGTGCGGTACCGCCCAAGTGGAATGTACGCATTGTCAACTGTGTACCCGGCTCACCAATAGACTGGGCTGCAATAACACCGACTGCTTCACCCTGATTGACCGGCGTACCACGTGCGAGATCACGACCATAGCACTTGGCACAAACACCGATGCGGGTTTCGCAAGTCAGAGCAGAACGGATCTGGACAGACTGGATACCGGCAGCTTCAATCTTGGCAACATCCGCTTCCTCGATCATGCGGCCGCCTTCAACGATGACTTCACCCGTTGTCGGATGGATAATATCGTGAAGTGCGGTACGACCAAGGATACGTTGGCCGAGGGAGGCAACAACCTGACCGGCATCAACGATAGCCTGCATTGTCAGACCTTTGTCTGTTCCGCAATCAACCTCGGAAATGATAGCATCTTGCGCAACGTCGACAAGGCGACGGGTCAAGTAACCGGAGTTAGCTGTCTTCAAGGCTGTATCGGCAAGTCCCTTACGGGCACCGTGTGTCGAGTTGAAGTACTCGTTCACAGTCAAGCCTTCCTTGAAGTTGGAGATAATCGGTGTTTCGATGATTTCGCCCGAAGGCTTTGCCATCAAGCCACGCATACCACCCAGCTGCTTCATCTGGTTCGGCGACCCACGGGCACCGGAGTGAGACATCATGTAAATCGAATTCATCGGTTTTTGACGCCCTGTTTCGGGATCAAATTCAACCGCCTGAATGCGTTTCATCATCTCGTCGGCAACGCGATCGGTACATTTACCCCAAGCGTCGACAACCTTGTTGTACTTCTCACCCTGTGTAATAAGACCGTCATTATATTGCTGTTCATATTCCTTGGCCAAAGCCTCGGTTTCCTGAACCAGTCTTGCCTTGCTTTCGGGTATAACCATATCGTCCTTACCGAACGAAATGCCGGCACGGCAAGCATTGGCAAAACCCAGAGACATGATGCGGTCGCAGAACATCACTGTTTCTTTTTGTCCGCAGTGACGGTAAACATGGTCAATCATCTTGGAAATGTTCTTTTTGGTCATTTCCTGATTGACAATGTCGAACTTGATGTTCGGGCTTTTAGGCAGTGTTTCACCGATGATCAGACGACCCGGTGTGGTATCGTAAATCTTCGAAACAACATTACCCTCTGCATCAATACTCTTGACACGCCCTTTGATCTTGGTGTGAAGCGTCACAACTTTACTCTCCAAAGCGTGCTGCAATTCACCCATATCACCAAAAGCCATCCCCTCACCCGGCTCATGTTCGCAAACAATTGACAGGTAATAAAGGCCAAGCACCATGTCTTGCGAAGGAACAATAATCGGCGCGCCGTTGGCAGGGTGCAGAATATTGTTTGTCGACATCATCAAGACGCGGGCTTCGAGCTGGGCTTCGAGCGACAGCGGTACGTGGACAGCCATTTGGTCGCCATCGAAATCGGCGTTGAAAGCTGTACATACCAGCGGATGAAGCTGGATTGCCTTACCTTCGATCAAAGTCGGTTCGAAGGCCTGAATTCCCAAACGGTGCAACGTCGGAGCGCGGTTCAAAAGAATTGGGTGTTCACGGATAACTTCTTCGAGAATATCCCAAACTTCAGGGCGTTCTTTTTCAACGAGCTTCTTGGCTTGTTTTACGGTTGATGAATAACCCTTTGCATCAAGGCGTGCGTAAATGAACGGCTTGAATAGTTCCAAAGCCATTTTCTTCGGCAAGCCGCATTGATGCAACTTCAGTTCCGGTCCGGTCACAATAACAGAACGACCGGAATAGTCGACACGCTTGCCGAGCAGGTTTTGACGGAAACGTCCCTGCTTGCCTTTCAGCATATCCGACAGCGATTTCAACGGACGCTTATTGGCACCGGTGATGACACGACCACGGCGACCATTATCGAACAGCGCATCGACAGCTTCCTGCAACATACGTTTTTCGTTACGTACGATAATGCCGGGAGCGCGAAGCTCGATCAGACGTTTCAAACGATTGTTACGGTTGATCACACGACGATAGAGGTCATTCAGGTCGGACGTCGCAAAACGGCCACCATCCAACGGAACTAACGGGCGCAAATCCGGAGGAATAACCGGAATGACTTTCATAATCATCCATTCCGGACGATTTCCCGATTCAATGAAGTTTTCAACGATCTTCAGACGCTTCATCAATTTCTTGATTTTCAGGTCTGATGTCGTCTCTGCCAATTCGGTGCGCAAATCCGCAGCAATTTTCTGCAAATCCATTGCAGCCAAGAGCTCGTAGATAGCTTCTGCACCGATCAAAGCTGTAAACTGGTCGGGGCCGAATTCGTCAACTGCCATCATATATTCTTCTTCGGAAAGAAGCTGATGCATCTTGAGCGAGGTCAAGCCCGGTTCGGTTACAATGTAGTTTTCAAAATAAAGAACGCGCTCGATATCCTTGAGGGTCATATCAAGAAGCGTACCGATGCGGCTCGGAAGTGATTTCAAAAACCATATATGTGCGACTGGAGCAGCAAGTTCGATATGCCCCATACGTTCACGGCGAACACGTGAAAGAGTTACTTCAACGCCGCATTTTTCGCAGATAATGCCTTTATATTTCATGCGCTTGTATTTGCCGCACAGACATTCATAGTCCTTGATCGGCCCGAAAATACGCGCGCAGAAAAGCCCGTCACGTTCTGGCTTGAACGTACGGTAGTTAATGGTCTCGGGCTTTTTAATTTCGCCGTAAGACCAGGACAGAATCTTCTCAGGGCTGGCGATTGATATCCTGATGGAATCAAACGTCTGTGTAGGCGCCTGAGGATTGAAAAGATTCATGACCTCTTGGTTCATGCCGTTCTCCTTCAGGGGTTTTACTAAAAACCCGTTGCGATAGTTGTTTTTGTAAACTGTTAAACAAAAACCTATCTCAATAGAAATCTATTTGTTCGACTTAACAAAAGCCAATGGAGGCGCGCCCTCTTGGGCGCACCTTTCAGATTACTCGGCTGCATCCGGCAAGTTTTGCTGCTGAGCCAATAATTCACGCGTGTCATCAAGCTCGACATTGAGCCCGAGAGACCGCATTTCCTTAACCAGAACATTGAAGCTTTCCGGTATACCCGCTTCAAACGTATCATCGCCACGAACAATAGCTTCGTAAACTTTGGTACGTCCGGCCACATCGTCCGACTTCACTGTCAGCATTTCCTGCAAGGTGTAAGCGGCACCATAAGCTTCAAGTGCCCAGACCTCCATCTCGCCGAAACGTTGACCGCCGAACTGTGCTTTACCACCCAACGGCTGCTGGGTAACAAGCGAGTAAGGTCCAATCGAACGGGCGTGAATCTTGTCGTCGACCAGATGGTGCAGTTTAAGCATATAAATATAGCCCACTGTCACCTGACGATCGAAAGGTTCACCGGTACGGCCGTCAAACAGCTGAACCTGTCCTGAAGTTGCAAGCCCTGCTTCCTTCAACATATTGTTGATATCGGCATCATGTGCACCATCGAAGACCGGTGTCGAAATCGACACACCATGGCTCATCTGGTCAGCAAGACGAACAATGCTCGGATCATCGTATTCACGGATTGGCTCGTTACGGTCATTATCGGGAATAATATCCTCAATACGTTGACGCAACGGCTTGATATCTCCGCCTTTACGATAAGCTTCCAATAAATCGCCTATCTGCTTGCCAATACCGGCACAAGCCCAACCAAGGTGGGTTTCAAGAATTTGCCCGACATTCATTCGGCTCGGAACGCCCAGAGGGTTCAACACGATATCAGCGTGTGTACCATCTGCAAGGAATGGCATGTCTTCAATCGGCAGAATGCGCGAAACGACACCCTTGTTACCATGACGACCCGCCATCTTGTCACCCGGCTGGATTTTGCGCTTAACAGCAACAAAAACCTTGACCATCTTCATGACGCCCGGAGGCATTTCGTCACCACGCTGGACTTTTTCAACCTTGTCCATGAAGCGACGCTGGAGAGCATCCTTGGATTCGTCGTATTGCTTGCGCAATGCTTCAATCTCGCCTTGGAGCTTTTCGTCCTCAACCGCGAACTGCCACCATTGTGAACGCGGAAATTCGTTCATGACAGCTTCATTGAGGTTCGTGCCTTTCTTGAAGCCCTTAGGCCCTTCGATAGCTGTTTTTCCATTCAGCATATCAATAAGGCGTGCATAAACGCTGCGGTCCAGAATGGACTGTTCGTCATCACGGTCTTTGGCCAAACGCTCGATTTCTTCGCGTTCGATAGCCATAGCACGTTCATCTTTTTCAACGCCGTGGCGATTGAAAACGCGAACTTCAACGACTGTACCAAAAGCCCCCGGAGGCATACGCATTGACGTATCACGAACATCGGAAGCCTTTTCACCGAAGATAGCTCGCAAGAGCTTCTCTTCCGGTGTCATCGGACTTTCACCCTTCGGTGTGATCTTACCAACGAGAATATCACCCGGTTGAACTTCGGCACCGATATAAACGATACCTGCTTCATCAAGGTTTTTCAGTGCTTCTTCCGAAACATTCGGAATATCACGTGTAATCTCTTCCGGTCCAAGTTTCGTATCACGGGCAGAAACTTCATATTCCTCAATGTGGATTGAAGTAAATACGTCTTCTGCAACCATCCGTTCGGACAATAGAACAGCATCTTCATAGTTATAGCCGTTCCACGGCATGAACGCGACGAGAACGTTACGTCCGAGAGCCAAATCACCGAGATCGGTCGAAGGACCATCAGCAATGATATCGCCCTTCTCGATATGGTCGCCAACACGAACCAAAGGACGCTGGTTGATACAGGTCGACTGGTTGGAGCGTTGGAATTTATGCAAACGATAAATATCAACACCCGATTTGGTAGGGTCGAGATCCTGAGTCGCACGAATAACAATACGCGTTGCGTCAACCTGATCGACAATACCACCACGTTTGGCTGCAATAGCAGCACCGGAGTCACGAGCAACGATCGGTTCCATACCGGTTCCGACAAACGGTGCTTCGGCGCGAACCAGTGGCACAGCCTGACGTTGCATGTTGGAACCCATCAAAGCGCGGTTCGCGTCATCGTTTTCGAGGAACGGAATAAGCGCTGCAGCAACAGAAACCAACTGCTTCGGTGAAACGTCCATGAGGTCGATATTCTCGCGAGGCGCCATCAACACTTCGTTAGCATGACGACAAACGACGAATTCATCAACAAATTTGCCGTCATCTGACAAATTGGAATTTGCCTGCGCCACATAGTGCTTCGACTCTTCCATCGCCGATAGATAAACGACTTCGCGTGTAACCTTGCCATCAATGATCTTGCGATACGGACTTTCAATAAATCCATATTTGTTGACACGGGCAAATGTTGCAAGCGAGTTGATAAGACCGATATTCGGACCTTCCGGAGTTTCGATCGGGCAGATACGACCATAATGGGTCGGATGCACGTCGCGAACCTCGAAACCGGCACGTTCACGGGTAAGACCACCCGGTCCCAATGCCGACAGACGCCGCTTATGGGTAATTTCCGAAAGCGGGTTGGTCTGATCCATAAACTGCGACAACTGCGACGAACCGAAGAATTCACGCACAGCAGCAGCAGCCGGTTTTGCATTGATAAGATCTTGCGGCATAACCGTGTCGATCTCGATTGAAGACATACGCTCCTTGATGGCGCGTTCCATCCTCAACAAACCAATGCGATACTGGTTTTCCATCAGTTCACCGACAGCGCGGACGCGACGGTTACCGAGGTTATCAATATCGTCGATTTCACCACGACCATCACGCAATTCGACGAGTGTCTTGACGACCGCCAGAATATCCTCTTTCCGCAAAATGCGGATAGTATCCGGACAATCAAGATCAAGACGCATATTCATCTTTACGCGACCAACGGCCGAAAGATCATAGCGCTCCGGATCAAAAAACAGCGAATTGAACATTGCTTCGGCTGTTTCAAGTGTGGGCGGTTCGCCAGGGCGCATAACCCGATAAATATCGAACAGAGCATCCTGCCGACTTTGATTTTTATCGGCTGCGAGAGTGTTGCGAATATAAGCACCGATATTGACGTGGTCGATATCCAGCACATTGATTTCGTCAACATTCTGGTCAAGCAAAATCTGGAGTGTTTTCTCATCAATCTCGTCGCCGGCTTCAAGATAAATCTCGCCGGTTTCGTAATTGACAATATCTTCAGCCAGATACGAACCGAAAAGATCATCTTCCGTAGCCTTGATCTCTTTAAGGCCTTTTTCAACGAGTTGCTTTGCCGCACGTGCTGTCAGTTTCTTGCCAGCCTGTGCAACAACTTCACCCGTATCGGCATCAACAAGATCAGCCAGCAACTTCATTCCTTTATATCGTTCAGCCGAATAAGGAATACGCCAACCATCTTTGGCTCGTTTGAAAGTGACGGTATTATAGAATGTCGACAGGATTTCCTGTCCATCCATACCGAGTGCCATCAAGATACTTGTTACAGGTATTTTACGGCGGCGATCAATACGAGCATAAACAATATCCTTGGCATCAAATTCAATATCAAGCCAGGAACCGCGATACGGGATAATACGTGCAGCAAATAACAATTTGCCGGAAGAATGGGATTTTCCCTTATCGTGATCAAAGAATACACCCGGTGAACGGTGCATCTGTGAAACGATAACACGTTCCGTACCATTAACAATAAAGGTACCATTTTCTGTCATAAGGGGCATATCGCCCATATAGACATCCTGTTCCTTGATATCTTTAATATCCTTGGAACCGGTATCTTCATCAATATCGAACACGATCAAACGCAGCGTCACCTTGAGAGGTGCCGCATAGGTAAGATCGCGTTGCCGACATTCTTCAACATCGAATTTCGGTGGATCAAATTCGTAACGGACGAATTCGAGCATGGATGCACCCGAAAAATCCGTTATCGGAAACACCGACTTAAATACAGCTTGCAAGCCTTCGTCTTTTCTTCCTCCCTTTGGTTCATCAACCATCAGGAACTGGTCATAAGAAGCCTTTTGAACCTCGATAAGGTTTGGCATCTTGGCCACTTCGGGAATCTTTCCGAATACCTTGCGCACGCGCCTGCGACCGTTAAATGAAAGGGTCTGAGCCATCGTCGCTCCTCGATTTGTGCCCTTCGGGCAGTTATACTCCCTAGAGGCAATACATCATCAATCTGCATGAAGCAGACCAGTTAAAGTAGACCAAAAAATGACCTACATCCTACTTATTTTATACGCCATCCGGTAAAACGGATGACATTGGCAACCCCCATGCTACCGGAGCGCCTTGTTTTCTCAAAGACCGACGACCAACCATCCAATCGTTGATTCTAATGTCATGTCCCTGAACGGTTTAAACCCGTTTCCGGACAGCCACCGAACTGTCAGGAAAGGGGTTCAATCCAAAGTCCGTCTTCCAGCTCTTTCGAGTGGAACCGGTGGGTAAGCACCCACCGGCTTTACGAACTTATTTAAGTTCAACCTTAGCGCCAGCCTTTTCAAGCTGTTCTTTAAGTTTCTCTGCTTCGTCCTTCGAAACGCCTTCTTTAACAGGCTTCGGAGCACCTTCAACCAAATCCTTGGCTTCTTTAAGTCCAAGACCTGTAATGCCACGAACTTCCTTGATGACGTTGATCTTCTGGGCACCGCCAGCAACGAGAATAACGTCAAATTCGGTCTTTTCTTCAGCAGCCGGAGCAGCAGCGCCGGCAGCGGCAGCAACTGCTACCGGAGCAGCAGCAGAAACGCCCCATTTTTCTTCAAGCATCTTGGAAAGCTCTGCAGCTTCCAAAACGGTGAGGTTGGAAAGGTCTTCAACGATCTTTGCGAGATCAGCCATTTTTATATTCCTTCAATTAAAAGGTTTAACCAATTGTTTAACAGCGAACCGGCTAAAAAGATTTTCCTATCTTTTTTAATAACCGGTTTGCGAAACAGCCTTAAGCCGCTTCGCTCTTGCGGGCATATGCGCCAATAACACGTGCGACCTGACCAGCAGGTGCCTTGACAACCTGAGCAATGCGGGTAGCCGGTGTGGAAATCATTCCGACCAGTTTTGCACGCAACTCGTCGAGCGACGGCAATGAAGCCAAAGACTTCACGGCATCCGCGTTCAAGTTGGTGGTACCCATTGCACCGCCAAGAATGACAAGTTTGTCATTAGCTTTAGAAAATTCGACAGCAATTTTCGGTGCTGTCACCGGATCCGAAGAATAGGCAATCAGTGTCTGTCCGGTGAACAGATTTGAAATTGATTCCGAATCCGTGCCTTTAAGAGCGATCTTGGCAAGGCGGTTTTTTGCGACTTTTACGGAACCGCCAGCTTCACTCATTTTCGAACGCAGTTCGTTCATTTGTGAAACTGTCAGACCGGAATAGTGAGCCACAACGACCGAACCGGACTCTTTTAAAGCCCCATTGAGCCATGTGACAAATTCGCGTTTTTCCGCTCTATCCACTGTCTCTCTCCATTTAACAGGTTTTATCAAAAACCCGTCGGGTTGCCTTGAGATAACAGAAACCATTTCCGTTATCAGTGAGGATCCTGTCCCCTTCTTCACGCTTTTTACAGCGCTCAAAGGCAACGCTGGTTCAAACCTTTTAGTCTCAAAAACATCCAGGTCATTACCCCAGTCTCATGCAGGTTTAACTCTATTAAGACACTCACCGTGTCACCCACAATCTCGGACAGGACATTCCGGGTTTCCCCGGTATGACCCGGGCTTCTTTAAAAAGCCCGGATTGATACACCAGCCAACGGCCGGTTGAATTCTTATTGCTCCGGACGGACCGAAGCCAAATCGATCTTGACACCAACACCCATTGTTGACGACAGACCGACGCGCTTCAAATAGTCGCCTTTTGCGCCTGACGGCTTTGCTTTCAAAACAGCATCAGCGAATGCTTTCACATTCTGGGCAATCTGCTCGGCACTAAAGGAAGCTTTGCCAACACCTGCATGAACAATACCGGCTTTTTCAACACGGAATTCAACGGCACCACCTTTTGATGCCTTTACTGCAGCTGCGACATCCGGAGTAACAGTACCAACTTTAGGGTTTGGCATCAAGCTACGCGGTCCGAGGATTTTACCCAGACGACCAACCAGTGGCATCATGTCCGGTGTAGCAATACAACGATCAAACTCGATTGTACCGCCATTTACAGTTTCAAACAAATCTTCTGCACCAACAATATCGGCACCGGCAGCTTTTGCTTCTTCAGCTTTATCTCCACGAGCAAAAACAGCAACGCGTACATGACGTCCTGTTCCATTCGGGAGATTGACAACGCCACGAACCATCTGGTCTGCATAACGGGGGTCGACGCCCAAATTCATCGTGATTTCGATTGTTTCGTCAAACTTGGCAATCGCACGATCTTTGACCATCTTGACCGCTTCGTCCAAAGGATAATACTTGTTAAAGTCTACACCTTCACGGATTTTCTTAAGTCTTTTTGCTATCTTCGCCATGATCTTAGCCCACCACCTGTAGACCCATTGAACGGGCTGAACCTTCAATCATGCGCATCGCAGCTTCAACGTCATTGGCGTTAAGATCTTTCATCTTAGCTTGCGCAATTTTACGAACTTTGTCGCGAGAAATCGTTCCGGCAACTGTCTTGCCAGGCTCTTTTGAGCCCGATTTCAAATTGGCTTCTTTTTTCAAGAAATAAGAAACCGGCGGCGTTTTCATCGAGAATGTAAAGGATTTGTCCTGATAATAGGTAATAACAACCGGAATCGGAGAATTCTTTTCCATTTCCTGCGATGCGGCGTTAAACGCTTTACAAAATTCCATAATGTTGATGCCGCGCTGACCAAGAGCAGGTCCAATTGGCGGAGACGGGTTTGCCGCTCCTGCCGGAACCTGCAGCTTAAGCTGGCCTGCAATTTTTTTAGCCATAATAATCTGCCTTTTTAACTATGCCGAAAACCGGCGGTTTGATGACCGGTAAAACCGGCCTTGCAGTTTTGTGGTCTGGTTTTTGCAACCGGCTAGAGCCGCATTCACCTTCCACAACTCAATTCTCAAAAAGCACTTTAAAAAGCACTTCTTGAAAAAATACCTCAAAGCTTTTCCACCTGACCGAAATCAAGGTCAACAGGAGTAGCACGTCCAAAAATAGAAACTTCAACTTTCAGGCGGGATCTTTCATCCTCGACTTCCTGAACGATTCCGTTAAAGGAAGCAAATGGGCCATCGGCCACGCGAACTTGTTCGCCCACTTCAAACGAAACAGAAGACTTCGGACGCTCGATTCCCTGTTGAACCTGGTTAAGTATCTGGTCAGCCTCACGATCAGTAATCGGAACCGGTTTCGAATCCGACCCCAAAAAACCGGTTACCTTCGGCGTATTTTTTATCAGATGATAGACATCATCCGTCAAATCAGCACGAACCAGTACATAACCGGGGAAAAATTTCCGCTCGGAATCAACTTTGCGCCCACGCCGAACTTCAACCACTTTTTCAGTCGGAACAAGAATCTTCTCAAAGAGATGATCCAAGCCTTTCAGCTTTGCTTCCTTTTCAATAGCCTCTGCAACTTTCTTTTCAAAATTTGAATAGGCTTGAACAATATACCAACGTGCAGCCACGGTTACTTTTCCTTGAACTATTAGCTGAAAAGACGTTTCAGGAGAGCGATACTCTCCCAAACACCAAAATTCATAATCTGGTCTGCGATAAAAAAGAATGCAGCTGCAAACGCTGCCATCAAGACAACCATAACCGTTGAAATTGTCGTTTCGCGACGAGTCGGCCAGGTGACTTTTGCAGTCTCGGCACGGACCTGCTTGATAAATGTAATGGGATTTGTCTTGGCAGCCATCACTTTTCCTACATTTTTTCTTTAAAATTATCGCGAATCACAAAGTCAACTTCAAACATGCCAAAACCGCGAAAAGCTTTTACACAAGCTTCACGCGATTTCATCGTTAACACTAAATAAAGCGTTATTCATAAAAATACAAGCCAAATTTTTGAAGCAACTGCTTCATATGATTTGTAATTTTATTTCATGAAGCCAGTTTCAATCACAGGCACAATGCACAGAGCACCTTCTGCCCTTAATAACTTTTTTTATGCCATTTTCAAAAAAACGGACGAAACCAGCCAGTCCCGCCTATTCGCGTTAACTATAAAATTCAGCATCCGGTTTTAAAAAAATGGCAGGGGCAGTAGGGTTCGAACCCACGACCTGCGGTTTTGGAGACCGCCGCTCTACCAACTGAGCTATACCCCTTCAGATCAAGGCAGACGCATTGTCATACACTACGTCTGCCTTTTATCTAAAACTATTCAATGATTTTAGAAACGATACCGGCACCAACAGTGTGGCCACCTTCACGGATAGCGAAGCGGAGCTTCTCTTCCATAGCAACCGGAACAATCAGTGTGACATCCATCGTAACATTATCACCCGGCATAACCATTTCTGTACCTTCCGGCAGTGTTACAATACCGGTAACGTCTGTCGTACGGAAATAGAACTGCGGACGATAATTGGTGAAAAATGGTGTGTGACGACCACCCTCATCCTTTGTCAAAATATAAGCTTCTGCCTTGAACTTGGTGTGCGGTGTAACTGTACCGGGCTTCGCCAATACCTGACCACGTTCAACACCTTCACGTTCAATACCACGAAGAAGTGCACCAATGTTGTCGCCTGCTTCACCTTCATCAAGAAGTTTGCGGAACATTTCAACGCCGGTTACTGTTGTCTTCGTCGTCGGACGAATACCAACGATTTCAACTTCATCACCAACCTTGACAACACCGCGTTCAACACGACCGGTAACAACTGTACCACGACCGGAAATCGAGAACACGTCTTCAATCGGCATCAAGAAAGGCTGATCAATCGGACGCTTCGGAGTTGGAATATATTCATCAACTTCATGCATCAAAAGACGAACAGCATCTTCACCGATTTCTTTGTTGGTGCCTTCAAGAGCAGCCAATGCAGAACCCTTGACAATCGGAATCTCGTCGCCAGGGAAATCATATTTGGAAAGAAGTTCACGAACTTCAAGCTCGACAAGCTCAAGAAGTTCTTCATCATCTACCTGATCAACCTTGTTCAAGAAAACAACAATTGCAGGAACGCCAACCTGACGGGCAAGAAGAATGTGTTCACGTGTCTGGGGCATCGGGCCATCAGCAGCGGAAACAACAAGAATTGCACCGTCCATCTGGGCAGCACCGGTGATCATGTTCTTGACATAGTCAGCGTGCCCCGGGCAGTCAACGTGGGCGTAGTGACGCTTCTCTGTCTCATATTCAACGTGCGCTGTAGAAATCGTGATACCACGAGCACGTTCTTCCGGCGCAGCATCAATCTGGTCATACGCCTTGAACTCACCAAAATATTTTGTAATCGCTGCCGTCAGCGTTGTCTTACCATGGTCAACGTGACCAATCGTGCCGATATTTACATGCGGCTTCGTACGTTCATATTTGCTCTTTGCCATCGCCGTCGATCTCTTGTCTTGTTAACACCCCTTGGCTATCAAGGGAATTACAACTGAATTTAACCGGCCCGCTAAGGCCGGCGCCATACCAAAAGACGGAATGATCCGTCCAAATTCGCCAGCATAGCACATAAGTTAAACTCCATGATCTATGCCTATCCCCGTTTTGCTGATTTTACAACAAACAAAACATGAGAAATGCTATCGTCATTATATCTGACCGATAGCGCGAGTTCTATATACAGATATATTCCACTATTACAATACCTCGTTTTCAAATTAGCACCAATTTTCCAACACCCGAGAAGCTATGGTCTTTGTTGGATAGCTGAGCTGCTCTATCTCGTTGTTTTTGCACTTATTACCCCGAGACAGGCTTCGTGATTATGAAAAATCATAATCTTCAATAAGAGGATAATTGACAGAATTTGGTAATGCATAGTGCCACCATTCGGTTTTTAATAATGAAAACCCGGCAGTGGTCATGATTCCTAGAAGCAAATAACGATTGCGCTGTGCTTCTGGTGAAATATCTGTCGCGCCATGATAGGACTGGACAATGGAGGCATCAAAGCCAGTCCCCATATCCAACATTTCACCATTCAAGGTTTCCAAGGTCAAATCAACAGCAATACCGCGTGTATGATCTGACCCTTTGAGCGGATTAGAAACAAAGCGCTCATCCGGACGAAAATTCCAAAATCTTTGTTGTACGGCTTGAGGCCGATAAGTATCCCAGATATGGAGGCGAAGCCCAATGGCCTTAGCCAACTCGGCGGCTTTATAGAGAGCATCAGCCGCATCGGGGTGTAACATCGGCGTCGCGTTGACATATGCAACTTCACCGATAAAATTGTTCGCTGTTGCGTAAACAATATCGATCTTTAAATCCGCATGGTCTATTTTAACTAAAGTCATCTTATGCTCCTTCGCGACTGTTTGGCGAATTTCTACTCCCAAAACTATTTCTATTGGCATGCCTGTGCCCTTACATGGCATCGCACTTGATGGGCAAAACTGTCATGGGTTGGATCAAGTGTTTGCGGTTTTTCACAACCTCTTTGTTGGAGTATACAGCGATCTCGAAAGAAGCAGCCCTTCGGCAAATTGCGATTGGATGGCAATTCGGTATTTTCTATTGGATCGGTCAAATTTGATTTTTTCAATAGGCTGGGAACGCTGTCCAATAGCAGTTCGGTATAAGGATGGGCAGGATGTTTTAAAACATCATCTGCATCGCCAATTTCAACAACCTGACCAAGATACATCACAGCGATACGGTCACACATATGTTCAATGACAGATATATTGTGCGATATGAATAGGTAACTGAGGCCATGTTCTTGCTGTATGTCTTGCAGCAAATTTAAAATTTGCGCTTGAACCGAAATATCAAGTGCGGATGTCGGTTCATCCAAAATGATGATATCCGGATTTGAAGATAAAGCGCGGGCGATTGCGATACGCTGCCGCTGCCCGCCTGAAAACTCATGCGGATAGCGATCCAGCACTTCGGCACGCAAGCCAACTTTTGCTATCAAATCGTGTGCAATGTCACGCAACTGTGTCTTTGACATATTTTGTTTGGCAAATAGCGGTTCGGTTATAACCCGCCAAACGGGCATGCGTGCATTGAGTGAAGATTGTGGGTCTTGAAAAACGATCTGCATATTGGTGCTGTGTTGATTTGGCATTATCAGTTGACCGGAACTTGGCTTGACAATCCCAAGTAATAACTGCGCCAGCGTTGTCTTGCCGCATCCTGACTCACCAACAATACCCAATGTCTCACCGCGTTTGATGGTCAGATCAACCTGATTAAGCGCATGAACCTGTCCAGTGGGTTTGCCACGCCAATTGACGCCATAAGGATAGTTCTTGCTGACCTTTTGCAGTTCTAAAACCGTTTCATTCATTGTTTTTGTCCTTCGGACAACCAGCACGCAACCTGTCCTTGGCTGGTTTCGCTATTAAACATGGGAGGTTTCATCGAGCAGCGCTCAAAAGCCGCCGTGCAACGTTCTCTGAAGCTACAGCCCTCGGGCAAATTGATGAGGTTTGGTACGCTACCAGCAATGGATTTTAGCTTTTGTCCCGGGGCGGCATTTTCCGGCAAGGCTTCTATCAAGGCTTGTGTATAGGGATGCGACGGATGTGATAGCACTCGAGCTGTCGGACCACTTTCAACCACGCTGCCGGCATACATAACATATACCCTGTCGCAAAATTGGCTAACCACCGCCAAATCATGCGAGATGAACATAATTGAAGTCCCTGTATCGCGGGCTTTCGCATTCATAAGTTGCAGCACTTGCCGCTGTACAGTCACATCAAGGGCCGTTGTTGGCTCATCTGCAATTAACAAACGTGGTGAACATGCGAACGCCATGCCGATCAAAATTCGCTGACGCATGCCACCCGAAAGCTCGAATGGATAACGCTGCATAATTTCTTCTGCATCATTAATGCGCATATCACGCAAAATGCTCAAAGCAAAATTATACACCTCTCGCCCACGCATGTTCGTGTGAATTTTCAGCACTTGTAAAATCTGTTTGCCGATTTTCTTGGTGGGGTTGAGTGCCGTTTGCGGCTCTTGAAAAATCATTGCCACATTGTCCGAGCGCAACCGTGTCATTTTTGGCTCACTCAAGCTCAAGACATCCTGCCCCAATAATTCAATTCTACCTGCGGTAACTTTAAAACTGTTTTTAGGCAGCAATTGCAAAGCGGTCATCGCTGTAACAGACTTGGCCGAGCCGCTTTCCCCCACCACCCCGACAATTTCACCTTCATCAATATGCATTGAAACGCCATTAACGGCATGGACATTGCCTAAATAACCGGGAAAGTTAAGGCTTAAGCCATCTATGTTCAACAATCTATTGGCCATAATCAACGTGCCTTATTCTTGGGATCAAGTATATCGCGGATGCCGTCACCAAAAACGTTGAAGGCGGCGGAGGTGATCAATATGGCAATGCCTGGAAAAGCCGAATACCACCATTGATCAAGGATATAACTGCGACCGGCTGAAACCATAGCGCCCCATTCAGGCATGGGTTGTTGGGCGCCAAGGCCGATAAAAGACAAACCCGCAACCAATAGAATTGTATTGCCAATATCAAGACTGGCCTGTACCAGAACCGGTGATACGATATTGGGCATTATGTGCCAGCGCAATATATGCCAACGCGATGCTTTAAACGTGCGTGCTGCGGTTACATATGCCATTTCGCGCACCAATAATGCTTGGCCACGTGTCAAGCGCACATAATATGGAATACGCACAATTGCTATCGCGATTGCCGCATTGACAAGCCCCGGGCTCATTGCTGCAGCCAGCGCCATAACCAACACCAGCGAGGGAACAGACAATACCACGTCCATAATACGCATGATTATGGTGTCTGTACGCCCGCCCATCATACCGGAAATTGCGCCCAGCATAAGACCGATGAAGCCGGAGCAAAGCACCACAAAAAAGCCGACAGAAATCGAGCCGCGCCCGCCATAAAGAATGCGCGAAAAAATATCCCGTCCAACTTCATCCGTACCAAAGAAATGTTGCCACGAGGGCGCTGCCAAGCGCGCTTTATAATCAATAGCGGTGGGCGAATGGGTAGCAAATAACGGGGCAAAGATAACCAATACCAATATGAGCAAGACCACCAGACCACCCAGAACCATCAATGGATTGCGGCTCATCTGGTACCAGAAATAACGCAAGCCCTCAAAACGAGTTCTTGGTGCAACTAAAACATCACTCATCGTTTGCCTCATGAAATATTTCTGATACGCGGATCAACCAGCATGTAGATGAGATCTACAATGAGATTGACAAAGACATAGGCTACGCAAACCACCAGGGTGAACCCCATGATTGCGGGAAAGTCGAGCGATAATATAGAATCAACCACATAGCGCCCCATACCTGGCCAAGCAAAGACACTCTCTGTAAGCACTGCACCATAAAGCAAATCCCCCAGTGCCAGCCCCATAACAGTGATGGACGGTATCAAAGCATTGGGTAATGCCTCGGCAAAAATGATACGAAATTTGGAAATCCCATTTGCTTTTGCAGTGCGAATATAATCTTGGTGCATTTCATCCATCATGGCAGAACGTATTTGTCGCGCGACCACGCCGAGATGCACAAAGCCCAGTGTCATTGCTGGCAAGATGATATGCTTAAGCGCACTCCAAAAAGCGGCAAAATTGCCTGCCAAAAGACTGTCCAATAATAAAAAACCGGTTAGCTTGGGCGGCATCATAATTGACGGCGAAATGCGACCGCCACTGGGGAGTATTTGCAATTGCGCATAAAACAGCACAATTACCAACATTCCCAACCAAAAGGCAGGAGTGGAAATACCTATTACTGCCATTAGGCGCACCGCATAATCAATGAAAGTATTTTTCCAAATGGCGGATGCAACGCCAAGCGGTATAGCGATAAAAGCGGCTATAAATAACGCCACTACAGCCAATTCCATGGTTGCCGGGAAAAATAGCTTCAGGTCTTCCAGCACTGGCCGTTTGGTACGAATGGATGTTCCCAAATCGCCAGTAAATATGCCTTTCATATACCGGATATATTGCTCAGGTAATGACCTGTTGAGATCCAAATCATTGCGGATACGTTCCACGACCTCGGCGGGAGCACGTTCACCCGCAATCATGCGCGCTGGATCCCCAGGCACCACATTGGAAATAGTAAACGTTATTAGTGAAACGCCAAACAGCACAAAGACAAGCAGATACAAACGTTTTCTTATGACATTAAGAAACGACATAACAGGTTCCTATAAACCAGGATGATCAGGACAGTTAAGGCCAGGTTGAAGATTGGAATGAATGCCGGTTGAACCGGCATTATCCTATTTTTTGCTCATTTCTGCAAAATTATAGACATGGTCCAGCATCGGATTATAGACAAAGCCGCTTACATTTTTGCGCATTGCAACCATGTAATTTCTCTGGAATAAATAGACATAAGGTGCCTCGTCCGTAACCACTTTTTGAACTTTTGCATATAATTGTGTGCGCTCGTTCTGATCGCTGGTTGTTGCGGCTTGGCGCAGCCACTCATCCACTTGCGGGTTGGTATAAAAACTGCGATTACCCGCCAGACCATGCCATTGGCTATCAAACCAATAGTTCATAAACATATACGGGTCTGCAAAATCTGGCGACCACCCGCCGATAGCAATATCAAAATCACCGGTTTCAATCCGTTCGCGCAAGGTCGCATTTGCCAGCTTTTCAAGCGATACATCAATATTGAGCTGTGCAAGGTAAGCCTGCACGCCGATACCCAGTGGCTCCCACAACGGATCACGATCCGAATAAAGAAATTTTAGTTTCGAACCATTTATACCCGCTTTGGAAATCAATTCGGCCGCTTTACCGGGGTCATAGCTATAATGGGTGATATCAGTGCTTTTACCCCACATCCCCTCTGGGATAGGGCCATCCATCACGACACCGTCACCCGAAAGCACACCATCCAGTATTGCCTGATAGTCTATGGCATAAGAGATAGCACGCCGCACATCAACATTATCCAAAGGCTTATGCTTATTGTTAAGGTAAAGATAGGTTACAGATAAGCTTGGCTCTTCAACAACGTTCAAATCCGGGTTTTTCTTCAATGTCTGGATTTGATCAAGCGGCAGGCTTTCGGCAATATCCACATCCCCGGCTTCAAGGCGCAAGCGGCGCGAGGCTGCCTCGGGAACGATTTCAACGCGCACATTTTGCAAAGCGGGTTTTGTACCGGAATAATAGGGATTAGGTTTGAGTATTATAGCGCTTCCACGTTCCCAACTTTCCAACATATAGGCGCCAGAGCCAGCAGAATGCATTGACAGCCAACCACTACCATGATCATTGCCTTGCGATTCAACATTTGGATTGACGATTGAAGCGCCATCGACTGCCAAAACATAAAGAAATGGCGCAAAAGGTTTTTCAAGCTTGAATGTTACTTCCAATGGGCCGGTAGCTGCAACACTTGTGCCCTTTGGGAAAGCTGCTGATGGCCCCTGCCCCATATTGAACAAGCGCTCGAAGGAATATTCCACCGCTTTGGCATCTACCGGTGTGCCATCGGAAAACTTAAACCCATCCTTAATTTTAAAAACCCAGGTTAATTGATCGTCTGAAACACTCCAGCTTTCAGCCAGATCATCGGCGATGCCGGTCTGATCTTGCTTCTTTTCATAGCGCACCAGGCGTTGATACATTGGATAGACAATTGTCAGGTCATTGTTATCCAATGTAAATGCTGGATCCAGCGATTGAGGATCAGCAGCCTTGGCAATAACGAGAGTATTAACCTCACTCGCTGACAAGTTCTGCGGCAGCGCAGCTGCCAAAGACAACAAGCCAGCATAAATCAGGGCATTTTTACCAAAAGTGTAAGCCGTTTTCGGATATAAAAAGCGGCAATAACTAAGGGCGTGAGCTGATATACGCCCCAACGAACAAGCAACAGGCTCCGGCGATTTTGTGAAAGGTTGCGTCATGCCATTCCTCCAACATGATTTGAGTGTTCCATCCTCATTAATTTTTACTTTTTTCTTAGCTATTGTTGATATTTAACGCACAGTCAAGTTATTTTGTTATTCTTCTAACATTTCCTGTATTTCAGACTTCCCAAAATCGCATTTTGCACTTACCTCATAAAAGAATACGGAACATAAAATGGGCAATGACTTCATCGAGCTAATTAAGAACACTGATGCGCGCTTCACTAAACTAGAGCAGCGTATTGCAAGTTTTATCACCCTCCGCCCTGAACTTTTATTACTCAATACCAGCGCTGAAATTGCCGCTCAACTTGATGTCAGCGCCATGACTGTCAGCCGGTTTTTTAAGAAATTAGGTTATAAAAACTCTTCGGATGCGCGAAAAAAAGTAAAAGCCGACATATATGGCCCCATGCCAACGCGTATCGGGCACCGTTTCGAGAATTATTTAACCCGCGCTGACCAGCATGACAATCAGGAATTGGAATCATTGCAGCATATCATTATGGCTGCGTATCATCAGCGCCAAGCACCCCAATGGCAGGCGATTGTAGAAAGCCTAAGCTTTAGCCGCAATCTCTATGGCATAGGCATGCAGACCATGCATTATTTGGCTCAAGGCTTTTGCGATCGGCTTAAATATATACGGCCCAACATCCACATCCTTAATGCCGCCGATGGTATTTACCCGCAAATCTACAATAAGGATGCCGCCAAAGATGCGTTGATCATCATCGACACTTATCGCTATGGCGCGGATGGCCCGAAGCTTGCTGAGATGGCACAACGCTTGGGAATTGACGTGATCGTTATTTGTGATGAGTTTTGTGAATGGGCAGCCCCGATCACTGATAAGATTATCGTGCTACCTCATGAAAATCAATTTTTTATGGGGCTACCCACCGGTATCCATACGGTGCTCAATCTATTGCTGAAAGATATCATACTTATCTTGGGCAAATCTACGGAAGATCGCCTGGCGCGCATTTCTGCCGGCCAAGACTTTTTCGACCCCTATGTGGATTAAGCCTAACGGTATCAAACCATGACAGGCAAATATAAACGATTATCTTGGTCAAAAAATATTCGGGAAATAATCTGGAGCGGGTAGCGGGAATCGAACCCGCGTATTCAGCTTGGAAGGCTGCTGCTCTACCATTGAGCTATACCCGCACGTTGACTCCGGCTCCGGTAAATGGTGGAGGGGGTTGGATTCGAACCAACGTAGCATACGCAACGGATTTACAGTCCGTCCCCTTTAACCACTCGGGCACCCCTCCATTAAAAATACCTAGCGGAGTTGCGCGATAAGGCATATACAACCAGACCAAATACATAAAGAACTCGTTCTGTTTGTGTGGGGCGTTATGCCGTTTACCATTGCCTCTGTCAACAGGTTAAATCCCGTTATTTTCGATTTCATAACAAAAAAGTCTTTTTTGACATTTTTTGGTATCGGATCGACATCTCAATCGGCTATAAAAAATTATGAATGAAAAAACTCCCAAAGATTCTCATTATGCCCGCTTACGCCGCCAATATCGCGACCGTACCGGCAAAAAAACCGACAAAGCCAATAGGCAAAAAATCGAACCGGCCGCATTTAATGCGGGTGAGCTTAGACTTTACGGGCTTCACACAGTGGCGGCGGCGCTGCGTAACAAAAAACGCAAGCTTGAAAAACTTTTTGCCACGCGAAATGCGCTTGACCGGCTCAATATCGACGAATCAGAAATAAATTGTCCGGTTGAAATTGTTGCGCCGAAAATGCTCGATTCGCTGGTTGGCAGCGATGCTGTACATCAAGGCGTTGTTCTCGAAACCGAGCCTTTGACACCCCGTTCACTCGACGAACTTTCGGATACCGATCTTGTTATTGTACTCGATCAGGTTACAGACCCTCACAATGTCGGTGCTATTATGCGTTCGGCCGTTGCATTCAATGCCGGCGCTCTCATTACCACAAGCCGACATTCTGCACAGGAGACAGGAGTATTGGCGAAAGCTGCTTCCGGTGCTTTGGAACTTATAGACCACATCACTGTGCGCAATCTCGCAGAGGCGCTCGAAGAACTGCACAAAGCCGGTTTCACAAGTTTCGGACTTGATTCGGAAGGCCCGCTTCCGCTTGAACCGAGCTTAAAGGGCAAACATATTGCCCTCGTTCTGGGCGCCGAAGGAAAAGGATTGCGGCAAAAGACACGTGAAACTGTTTCGGTCCTTGCGCGCCTTGATATGCCGGGAGCGATAAAATCACTCAATGTTTCCAATGCCGCTGCTATTTCGCTTTATGCCGCGCGTAATCATCTTCATTAAATTGGAGTCTATAACGCATAAAGCTTGTCACCCACATGGTTTCCACCCTTTTGTAGAGGCATCGCTTGTTTCACGTTACGGTATTCCCGGTTTTAATTGTTATGAATCTTCGCCTCGCTAGATTTCTTGATTTCTGCGCTTGTCGAACAATCCAATAAGAAAGAAACCGGCTACCAATCCGCCGATATGGGCGACCCAGGCTATCGAACTGCCCTCGCCGCCCATTGATGGTGTTGCAAGACCGGTAATAATATCGATAATTATCCATGTGCCGATAAAACCAACGACATTCCTTGAGGTGACCGATTGTCCGATAGACAAAATCGGACCGGCAAATTCCGACCTTCGATCTTCAGAAAATGTACGGACTTGACGAAAACCGTATCGGCTAGCTGCCCCCATCATACCTGATATTGCGCCCGACGCACCAACCATCGGCACATAACTTTCAGGATAAATGAAGAGATGTGCAAAAGCTGCGACAGCCGAACAGATAAACCAGAACACAATAAATCTTATATTGCCTATCCGGTTTGCGAGCGGTGAGCCGAATATAACGAGCCACATCATATTGACACCCACATGCATAAAATTCGCATGCAAAAATGAATAGCTTACCGGTGTATACCAGAATTTGAATAAAGCATGAGTGAAGAACTCTGGAATAAACGAACAATATATATAAAATAACTCATAATATCTAGGTGAAAAAAAATATTCCGGAATAATAAAGCTTAGTACACAGATAGAGATAATAGCAATAATGACGGGAGGTATATTGAAAATTGGCGCATGTTTCCTGCAATTGTTGTTATAGTGACTAAAATCATCGTTCACATTCAATCTCCCGAGATCGGACATGTTTTTTTACATAACACGGTATAAAGCGCACATATATAATCTCTGCAACAAGTTCGACACAAGTTTGTGTCAAAACGACAGCTGCAACCAAAGCTTGTTCATCGGCTGGTGATATAGTTAGCAAAAATGGCAACAAGACAAGTGAATTACGTGTTGAAACACTGAAACTCAATGCGATTTCCTGTTTTCTGCAAAGTTTAAAAAGCTTTGCGGTGAAAAAGCCGACAAAAGGAGCGAGACAAGCATAAAGGCCATAAAAAGCTATTCCATAAATAAAAGCATGTGATAGCGCCTTTTCACTGCTGCCATAGTCCGTTGTGTTTTCATAAATCCCTGTTGCCTCGTCGGCCGATCTTTTTGTGAAGGCATAACCATTATCGTCAAATATCGAGAAAAGTTCCGAAAAAGCGTATGCAGCAATTATCATTAAAGTGAATGCCGTAATCATCACGACGCTGTTTTTCATAAAATAGGTCGAATATGCAACGACCTTGTTATAGCGAGAAATGGATTGCAAAATCCAAGCAAGAGCGAGAGGAACGAGCAGAACCTGAAAAATGGATATGATAAAGTCGATAATATCCGGTCGAGTAGCTTGCATATTTGGCTCGTCATAAAACCAGCCGCTAGAAAATAACATCAAAAAAGCGAGCTGAATGATTAACAAAACGGGCAATGCGGCCGTCAGTGAGGAACTGTCACCTTTGGCCAAACGACAAAACGACACGACATAATCGACGCAAGGTGCGCAAAGGAGAATCATGCCGTAAAAAGCAAAGGCGAGATAAGGAGCTTGCAAGCTTTGCTCGTAAGGAGAATGCGATGGATCGGATAATTGAAAGAAAAGTCCCGCCCCTATCAACAACAATAAGGCTACCAATATCGGAATAAATACAAAATTTCCAACAAGAAGCGCCGCCACAAAACGCTTATTGCCGAGATTGTCAATTACCGAGGAAACAGGAACCTGCAAGAAGGTGACAAACAATAATACCGGCAGAATAAAATTCAGGACTTCATTTGCGCTGCTCGCAACGCGAAATAAATAACCGATAGCGGTTCCGCCTAGAATAGCCAGAAAATAAAATTTAATTTGATGTTTTTCTAAAAAAACAAACCAGTCCCGATGTTCTGTTTCCATTATTTGATTACGATTTTAAGGCTGTCCTGCCCTTCTTTTAACAACATTTTATAAAGGATTTCTGCATTTGCCGTATTCAAGCGTATGCAACCATGACTTGCCGGACTTCCTAAACGGCTCACATAAGATGTGCCGTGGATGGCGTAACCTTGATTATAAAATATTGCATAAGGCATCGGCGCATTGTCATATTTCCGGCTTCGCCACATTTTGTGCATTCTGACAGGACGATAAGTTCCGCTTGGAGTCGCATATCCTTTCCGTCCAGTGGATACTTTCCAATGGTAAAGCGTTTTACCATCTTTTTTAACAATCATTGTCTGATTCGAAACGTTGACGAGTGCCAAAATATCATCAGCCGATGCTGGCCCCATCAGTGAAAACATAAAAATCGTGGCTCCACTCAAAAGAGCAGATATTTTCCAATAATTCATGGCCCTATCCCGCTCAAAATTCACAAAAAACGCGATAGATAGAGTAAAACGAAAAAATACAAAAACGAAATAAAAAGTTAAAAAATAGTTAATTCAGCCCTTTGAAAATTCGTAACTGTCAGTATTTCGGCATTGACTGCATCTGGTCCAGAACTTGCTGAAAGGCTCTTTTATCAAGGAAACCATCTACATAATTTCCACGTCCGACAAGTTTGAAAATAAAGCCGCTAATTGCATACTGACGAAATTCATCTTCGGGAATGAATATGCGTCCCTTTTCCGAATTGGTACATCCGATGGTACAAACAATATTCAGTTTTTCTCTCGCAACATAGCGATAGTTGCGTTTTTGCGACCAGGCGAGACTAATATCCAGATCGTTGCTATTCGTGGAAGTTGCTATTGTATCAATGACATAGCCCTGATTGCTAATCCATTTTGCCTGCATTTCCAACTGAATCAAAGGATTGTTGGTAAAATAAAAGCTCTTGGAACTCAGCTCTGTAACACGCGTATAATAATCATGCGTGGTTGAAGGTTCTGTTGACCATTGACAACCGGTCAAGCAACAGGCCAAAAATAATGATGCAAAAATCTGTTTCATCACACGAATTGATGGCATAGTGAGCCTTCCAGTACTTCGATTTCCTGATAAACGAAACTAATACCCGATGCTTACGCCAAGCTTGAGCCGATATTTTCAAAACTGTTTTGAACCCAAATAACCCGAATATAAAAGAAGCACGTACTCAAATTAGCAAGGGTAAAGTTGAAAACCCGAATACTGAAAAGCCAAACCGGAATAGCTTTTGACATTCGACGACAGCAATTTTCATTATTTTTGACGAGGCACAGTCATTTCAGGAGTTGTTACCAAGCCTCCCACACCGGATTTTTTGAGCCAAAACAGTTGCCCGTATATTCCTATTCCAATGCATCATTTTCCAAGGCATTAGTGGCCGTTTTACGGAACCAAATCCCCACTATTCGAATGGGGTAATATTTCGCACGTGTTATGAAGTTATAAAAAAGTGAATAATGTTGAAGATTGCGAATTTCAAAAAAAGAATAATCTGTTTAAAATAGGTCCGTTATAATTCCCTAATAAACTATGATTTCTCTATTTTAACACCATCATTTTTAACTTTTTGATTTGTTTATCAAAACAATAAAATGAAACAATTTGTTCATTCAATATAGAGAAATACAAAAAAGTAACGTTATACCGCTCTATAACAATCTATTATTGGGGAGCAGGAACTTTGGATTTTTGTTTGCAGTCTTTCAACCACACATCATAAATCGGGTGTTCGACAGCATTAAGACCGGGGCTATCAGCAAACATCCAGCCAGTGAATATGCGTTTGATTTTTTTATCAAGAGTGATTTCGTTAACCTCGACAAATCCATCTGTGCGTGTTGCTTCATCTGCCGAACTTGTATAACAGACCCGCGGCGTCACCTGAAGAGCACCGAATTGGTAGGTCTCGCCTATATAGACATCGAAGGTTGTGATGCGGCCGGTAATTTTATCGAGACCGGAAAAAACAGCAACAGGATTACTTAATCTCGTTGTTTCCTGCGCATAAGATGATGCAGTCACAAAAAGCCCAAGGAATAAGGCAAACAGGACAAATAAGCAACGTCTGAAAAACGGTTTAAAAAATCTCATAGCACCGCATCAATGGTTATCTATTATAATTCGAAGCTTATTTGCCAATTATGGCAATATGGCGAAAAAACAATCCGATTTCCGCTACGAAATGGCTATTTGCCCGGTGTCCACGCGTCGTAATCGCCGGTAACATGAGGACGTTGACCATGATGGGCAATCGAACCTTTCGGCGTATAGGCCTTGCTTGTACCGGTCAGATTAGGAAGATGCGGTTTCTCCCACTCACGTGCATGATAGTTTTCTGCACTTGGTGGTGTATCTGTGCGATGATGAATCCAACCATGCCAACCTGCAGGAATCGTTGAAGCTTCCGAATAATTCTTGTAAATAACCCAGCGCCGCGGATAGCCGTCTTTATGGCGGCTGCCTTCATAATAGATGTTTCCGAACTCGTCTTCACCTACGCGCTTGCCATGTAGCCACGTGAAAAAACGTGTATTAATGGTGTTACCGTTCCACCATGTAAAAACCTGTTTCCAGATACCAGCCATTTCAGTGTGAGCTCCTTCAAGTTCAGCCCATAAGCTTCAAACGAAAAACCAACTTTTAACGTTATGCAGCTCATCAACATTAAAAGCAAGTCAATATTGACGTGATCAGAACAGTGTCTTCTCCAAGACAACATCATCATTCGACTTGTTCTCGGTAGTTTTCCCGAGGTGTTTATACCCTTGTTCTTCAAAAAATTTCTGTGTTCTCTCATCATTTTTATTGAGAGCTACACGAATTTTACGGGCAGCCGGAAAAGCTTCTTCAAGCTCGATCAATAAACGTTGACCGATCCCCTGCCCCTGACTTTCCGGTTTTACACACAGATGAAGCACAAGTGCAATTTCAGAATCACCTTTGACGGCTCCCTGAGCTGCATAGGCAACACCATGAAGAGTATCCCCGTCATCCGCCACGACATATTCGGATGCTGGACGACTAAGCATTTTCTTCAAGAGATCAGGCGTATAATCATGAGCAATTTTACGATCAACTTCTTCACGTCCGACGATATCATCTAATGTCGCATGCCATGTTTCGATCAACAGATCATGAATAGCATTGATATCATCCTTGGATGCAGTGCGAATCCACATGGTCGTTATTCTATCCCGAGTTTTGCCTTTATCAGTTTGTTTACTACTTGAGGATTTGCCTTACCACCGGTTTTTTTCATGACCTGACCGACAAACCAACCAGCCAATGTCGGCTTTTCTTTGGCTTGGGCAACTTTATCCGGATTGGCAGCAATAATTTCATCGACAGTTTTTTCGATAGCGGCCGTGTCGGTAACCTGCTTCATGCCGCGTTCCTCGACGATTTTTGCAGGGTCACCCCCTTCGTTCCAAACGATCTCGAAGAGATCTTTTGCAATTTTTCCGGAAATCGTACCCTCTTTTATCAAATCGATAATTCCGCCAAGTTGATCTGCGCTCATTGGAGATTGCGAAATATCAAGGCTTGCTTTGTTCAAAGCGCCGAGCAAATCGTTAATGACCCAATTCGCAGCAAGTTTGCCATCGCGACCGGCAGCAACCGACTGGAAGAAATCGGCAATCGCCTTCTCGCTTACAAGAATGGAAGCATCGTAAGCGCTCAAACCCATTTCATTAATGAAGTTTGATTTGATTTCATCAGGCAAGGTCGGCAAGTCGGCTTTCAGATCGTCGACAAATTTCTGGTCAAAAACCAAAGGCAACAAATCGGGATCAGGAAAATACCGGTAATCATGCGCTTCTTCTTTCGAACGCATCGGCCGTGTTTCACCCTTTGCAGAGTCAAACAGCCGTGTTTCCTGATCAATTGTACCACCGTCCTCAAGAACGGCTATCTGCCGACGCGCTTCATAATCAATTGCCTGTCCGATAAAACGGATCGAATTAACGTTCTTGATTTCGCACCGTGTACCGAAATCCTCACCCGGACGACGTACCGAAACATTGACATCGGCACGCATTGCACCTTCATCCATATTGCCATCACATGTTCCGAGATAGCGAACGATCGTACGCAATTTCGTGACATAGGCCTTCGCTTCATCTGACGAACGCAAATCCGGCTTTGACACAATTTCCATCAGTGCAACGCCTGAGCGGTTAAGATCGACAAACGACATTGTAGGATGTTGATCGTGGATAGATTTTCCCGCATCTTGCTCGAGATGGAGCCGTTCGATACCGATTTCTACATCCTCGAACTCACCTTTTTTATCAGGACCGACAGAGATGATAATTTTACCTTCCCCGACGATTGGCTGTTCAAATTGCGAAATCTGATAGCCCTGAGGCAAATCGGGGTAAAAATAGTTTTTGCGATCAAACACAGATTTTAAATTGATCTTGGCATTCAGTCCTAATCCGGTTCTCACGGCCTGTTTGACACATTCGATGTTGATGACAGGCAGCATACCCGGCATTGCAGCATCAACAAGAGAAACATGAGCATTGGGTTCGGCCCCGAACTTTGTGGAAGCGCCGGAAAAAAGTTTGGAATTGGAGGTTACCTGAGCGTGTACTTCCAATCCGATAATGACTTCCCAGTCTCCGGTAGCTCCGGAGATGAAGCGTTTCGGGTCTGCTGTGCGGGCATCAACGAGTGTCATTAGAAATCCATCATTCTTATTTTAAAGATAAAATTGTCTCTATTGGCTAGTCCAAACAAGCGGCAAGTGCAAGCAAAGAGTGTTATCCTTATAAAAAAGGCCCGGAAAAACCGGGCCTGATTTATTTTATCCAACAGCAAATCAATCTTTTTTCGTTGTCTTTTTTGCGGCTGCCTTTTTGGCAGGTGCTTTCTCTTCCGCATGAGACTTCGAAGAAGACTTCTTGTCATCAGCCTTTTTGTCTTCGGATTTCTTGCTTACGGTCTTTTTCTTTGCCCCTGATTTCTTCGGAGAATTTTCGTCTTCTTCCTCTTTCATCAGCTCTTCGGCCGTCACTTTCTTGTCAGTGACTTTGACTTTACCGAGAAGATGATCAACGACTTTCTCTTCGAATATAGGAGCACGCAAATTGGCGACTGCATCAGGAGTACGACGGAAAAATTCGAATATTTCTTTTTCCTGTCCAGGATATTGGCGAACCTGATCATACACCGCCCGTTGCAACTCATCTTCCGAAACGCTGATTCCGGCCTTTTCACCGATTTCAGACAAAACAAGGCCCAACCGGACACGACGTTCAGCGAGCTTGCGATATTCGTCACGGGCTGCTTCTTCTGTCGTTTCCTCGTCCTCGAAAGTACGACCGGCTTGCTTCAACTCGTTGGTGATTTGTGCCCAGATATTATTGAATTCCACATTGACGAGACGTTCCGGTGTCTCGAAATCGTAATCATTATCAAGAGCATCAAGAATCTGACGCTTTACTTTTTGACGTGTGATTGTGCCATATTGGTTCTCGATTTGCTCGCGAATGACGTCGCGCAGCTTTTGGAGTGATTCGAGACCAAGTTTTTTGGCGGCTTCATCATCGATTTTCAGTTCGTCCGGCTTCGAAACCTCTTTCACTGTTATGTCAAAAGTGGCCTCTTTACCAGCCAGATGTTTTGCATTGTAGTCATCTGGGAATTTTACTGTAATGACTTTTTTGTCACCTGCTTTCACACCGATAAGCTGCTCTTCGAAGCCGGGAATGAATTGTTTGGAACCGAGAACAAGTTGCGCATCATTATCAGCGCCACCTTCAAACGGTTCACCATCAAGTTTACCGAGATAATCGATCGTTACGCGATCGCCGTCTTCGGCCTTGCCTTTCTTTTCCGTATAGGTACGGGTGGAAGAAAGAATGCGCTCGACCTGTTTATCAACATCGGATTCAGGAACTTCCACGACTTCGCGTGTAACAGCGATGCCGGAAACATCTTTAAGATCGAATTTCGGCAAAACTTCATATTTCAAAGTAAAGACGAAGTCGGCATCACCATTCAAGACCTTTTCGGCCTCTTTTTCGTCTTCGCTCATATCAATTTCCGGCTGGGTGGCCGAACGTTCATTGCGGTCTGAAAGAATCGAACGCGGCGTATCCTTCAGAATCGAATTGATAACGTCAGCCATAAACGACTTGCCATACATTTTCTTCAAATGGCTGACAGGCACTTTACCAGGGCGGAAGCCATTCAGCTTGACCTTGTCTTTAGCGTCGTCAAGACGTTCGTTTAGTTTTGCTTCCAGATCTTTAGCCGGGATCACTACCTTGATCTCGCGCTGCAATCCCTTATTAAGCGTCTCGGTAACTTGCATCGAACAACCTTCATTTTTCTGAGGACAAGTACTTAAGCCCTGTCCGATACCAATTCTGCTCTAACACCCAAGCGTCAGAATACCATGAAACGGACTTCCGCCTCGCGCGGAACTCCGCAAAAATTCTCTTTGCATTCAAGGCCGTTGCTTTGGTGCGGATGAAGGGACTCGAACCCCCACGGTTGCCCGCCAGAACCTAAATCTGGTGCGTCTACCAATTTCGCCACATCCGCAAATCCTGATAATCAGGTTTGCAACAAACCATAGGCAAGCGGCGTCTCTATATCATTCAATTTCTATCAATCAAAGGAAAAAAGCCGACTCTTGCGTTTTTTACCGGATATTTAAGAAAAGAACCACCATAATTTCTGAAGACTAGGAATAATGCGTAGATAAGCTGGCAAAATATCTCCTCGCGAACCATTCCAGGCAATGTTCCCGCCGAATAGATAAAAACAACCCTCGCGCGAACTTCCGGTTGAGATCTTCGATAAACTTCACAAGGCTTTGCAAGATTGCGTTTTTCCGATTTCCCGAATAGTTCACTTCACAACAAAAATCGTTAATGCATTTGCCCTGATTTTTGTCGTCAGGTTTTGTTTTCCACCGTCGGAACTTGGTTTTTGTCGTCAAATTGTCCGCTTTGGTTTGCTTTACGATTGCGCAACAATACCCCTCCCCCTTTCGACAATCCGAGTGACTTTTGTTTTCATTGTTCCAATGTAATCATAAAGCAAAAACTGTGTAACGAATGAGCGCCAAAAATATAGTGTTTTTGATTCGCCAATATATGTTTCACTCGAGTAATTATTCCCGTTATCAAAAAGCAAAACTTCATGTCGGATAACAATACCACTCCGACAGCTATATCGGATAAAGTGCTCTTGGACCGTTTTTCGCACTTCACTTCGCACTTTATCCGAATTCACTTTCTTTCGCGATAAAGCGGAACCACTTCATCTTTAACGGGAAGCAATGCTTTCGTCTCAATTTTTTTTGCGATTACAATTTTCTTGTTTCTATAATACGCCCGACCACTCATTTTCTTGGACCTTGCTCGTTATATCGAAGAAGCAATGACCGGTTAATCTTGACAATATTTCGGGATTGAACTGCTAAAGTTTCACCCTTCGTAACTTCATGACGACCGCTTGTTACTCGCAAATGACATAATGAGATTGCGGACAATAATCATTCTGGCAAGATTTTACATATTCAATCTATTCTACTGAAAAAATAGTCTGAAGAACGGTCATTGTCTCAGTGCCTTTTGTACCATAAGGTGTTATTGACCGTTCCACACTTGGAATTTTATGTTTTGCGCAAAGAATGATGATGTCGAATTTTTCTATGAAGCCAATCCATGTTATTGGCGGCGGTCTGTCCGGCAGCGAGGCTGCGTGGCAAATAGCCGAAGCAGGTATTCCTGTTATTTTGCATGAAATGAGGCCGGTCGAAAACACGCCCGCTCATAAAACTGCAAATCTTGCGGAACTCGTCTGTTCCAATTCATTTCGTTCCGACGATGCTTCAACCAATGCGGTGGGGCTCCTTCACGCCGAAATGCGGCTTGCCCATTCGCTTGTTATGAAGGTGGCTGACGAGCATCAGGTTCCGGCAGGCAGTGCACTTGCCGTCGATCGTGAAGGATTTTCAAAAACAATTACCAATAAAATTGAAAACCATTCCCTGATCAGTGTTGACCGCAGCGAACTTGTGACACTTCCGCCAAAAGAATGGGGGAATGTAATTATCGCAACGGGACCTTTGACATCTCCCCGTCTCGCAGAAGCAATTGTAGACATTACCGGAGCCAATTCGTTATCATTTTATGACGCAATTGCGCCTATTGTTTATAGGGACAGTATCAATATGGATATTTGTTGGTATCAGTCCCGTTATGACAAAGTCGGGCCTGGCGGTACCGGCAAAGATTACATTAATTGCCCGCTCGACAAGGAACAATATGAGCACTTCGTACAAGCGCTGACAGAAGGGGAAAAAATCGAATTTCATGAATTTGAAAACGTACCTTATTTTGATGGCTGTCTTCCTATCGAGGTAATGGCCGAGCGTGGTCCCGAAACCTTGCGTCATGGTCCGATGAAGCCCATGGGACTTACCAATGCACATAATCCGACTGTAAAAGCTTATGCTATTGTACAGTTGAGACAAGACAATGCACTTGGTACACTCTATAATATGGTCGGCTTTCAGACCAAGCTCAAATATGGCGAACAAACACGCATTTTTCGCTCGATTCCTGGTCTTGAAGTTGCCGAATTTGCGAGGCTTGGCGGAATCCACCGCAACACCTATCTCAATTCGCCTATCTTGCTTGATGAAACATTGCGGCTTAAAAAACGCAAAAACTTGCGCTTTGCCGGTCAAATGACCGGATGCGAAGGCTATGTTGAATCGGCTGCAATCGGGCTGTTGGCAGGTCGTTTTGCTGCCGCTGACCATAAGGGGAAGGAACCTCGCATACCGCCAATTACTACGGCATTCGGGGCGTTGCTTAATCATATCACGCGTGGTCATATAATGAGCGACGATGGTGGCAAACAATCCTTCCAGCCGATGAATATCAATTTCGGTTTGTTTCCGCCTGTCGAGATTGAAAAACCGGAAGGCAAGCGTTTACGCGGCAAAGAAAAAATACTGGCTAAAAAACAGGCTTTGACAAAACGCGCGCTTGCCGATTGCGAAAAATGGTTGAACGAGGAGAAACTTCAGTGAGTAACACGCCTATTGTTGTCTTTGACCTTGACGGAACACTTGTTGATTCCGCGCCGGATTTGCTCGACAGCCTCAATTTCTGTCTTGCGCAAGAAGGCCTCAAAACGTTCGAGCCTGTTGACATTCGTCGTCTTGTCGGCATGGGCGGACGTATTATGATCGAACGCGCGCTCAGTTTCCAGAACATCAAACCGGATAATATGCATGTCGAACAGTTGCTTTCCGTATTTATGCGTCATTATGAAGAAAATATGCCGGGAAAGACACAATTTTTCGAAGGCGTTGACAAAGCACTCACAAAACTCTCCGATGCGGGATACAAGCTTGCCGTTTGCACCAACAAATATGAAAATTTGGCCTGTCACCTTTTGGAAGGAATGGGTGAAGCCAATCGTTTTGTAACGATTGTCGGCGGAGACACATTTGCCTATCATAAACCGGATGCCCGACACGTTCTTTCTACCATCGAACGCGCCGGTTGTTCACCCGAAAAAGCAGTTATGGTGGGTGATAGCCAGACCGACATCCTTGCGGCACAAAGTGCGGATATTCCCGTTATAGCAGTCGATTTCGGTTATACCGACAAGCCGGTCAGCACATTCAATCCGACCAAAATAATCAGCCATTACGATGAATTGACCCCGCAATTGGTCGCCGAATGCATGATGTGAAGTTTTCAGGAACTGTAACAGTAAATCTAACGGCCTTGCACAAAGTGAGGTGAAGTCGCAATGAAACATATCCTTACCTTGTCAGATAAAACACCGTTGTTTGAAGGACTAACCCGCTCGGTATACATCAATGAGCAAAATCCCGACTATCTGATAAAAATCCCCTCGCCCGCATGGCGTAAAAAAATCGCCGGTTTTTCGCGTCTACGACAATTAAGAAAAGCAATCGATATCAACTCGCCCAATACCCGCGAAATTCGGGAATATATGCGTCATTTTACCGATCCCGATATGGCAGAAAATGAAAAACATCTGATGCAGATTGCCGGAATCGTTTCAACAGACATCGGTTGGGGATTGCTCGTCAAGGCTGAACAGGATTCGTCGGGAAATTATGCAAAACCTTTTGGCGAATATCAAAATGATATTCCAAAATATCGTCAGCAAATTGAAGATTTCATACGCTGGGTAAAAACCACCAGCATTATTTGCTACGATCTGAAATTCGATAATATATTACTAAGCTCGAGAAACGGCACACCCACCCTTGTTCTCATAGATGGCATCGGGGAAACCGGACTTTTTCCATTGCGCGCATGGTGTCAAAAATATAACCGGGCAAAAAATATTCATGAACTTCACGAATTCACTGACGCACTGGCGCCATTTCTTGACTTGAAAAACCGCAAATAGCCATCAAGAAGACAATGAAAAGCCCGGCACTTGAGAAAAGACCGGGCTTTTAAAACATGGCAATGGATTATTTGTTGTTGACGGCGTCTTTCAAACCTTTGCCAGCCGAGAACTTAGGAACATTGCGGGCAGGAATGGTGATTTCTGCGCCTGTTGAAGGGTTGCGTCCTTTCGTGGCAGCACGGTGGGAAACTTCAAATGAACCAAAACCGGGAAGACGAACATCACCGCCATCTTTCAAAGCATCGGTGACAGAAGCAATAAATGCATCTACAGCAGAAGCCGCTTGAGTTTTTGTGATGCCGGCTTTTTCAGCGACAGAGCTGACCAATTCGTTCTTATTCATTGGATAATTCCTTTCTTTCTATTACCGGACAATAGTGATTCCACCGGTTGCGAGCGAGTTTATTGAAAACTATGGCAAACAGAAGCCAAATTTAAAAAAAAAAGCCTGAATCTTCGGGATAATCACAGTTATTCACGGAAAAAATAACGTAATTCACAATTGAAAAACGAAAATAACAAGAAAAGGCAGTCTAAACTGCCTTTTCTCAATGTTTGTATATGTGTCATTACTGACTTGTGATTCAGTGGGCTATAGAAGTAACGCCATCCTCATCACTCGATATATTGTTGGTAACCGGCGGATTTGCAGGTTCTACCCATTCAATCGGTTCGGGACGACGAACAAGTGCATGATCAAGAACTTCACTAGCAAAACTTACCGGAACAATTTCCATGTTGTTTTTGACATTATCAGGAATATCAACAAGGTCTTTTGCATTCTCTTCAGGAATGAGCACCTTCTTGATACCGCCGCGTAATGCTGCAAGCAATTTCTCTTTCAGCCCGCCAATCGGCAAAATCCGTCCACGCAACGTAATTTCGCCGGTCATCGCGATATCCTTGTGGACAGGTATACCGGTCAGAACCGAAACAATTGCCGTTACCATGGCAACACCTGCGGACGGACCGTCTTTTGGTGTTGCACCTTCGGGAACGTGAACGTGGATATCACGGCGTTCGAACAGAGGAGGTTCAATACCAAAATCCACAGCCCGCGAGCGGACATAGGATGCAGCAGCCGAAATTGACTCCTTCATAACATCGCGCAGATTACCGGTAACTGTCATACGGCCTTTACCCGGCATCATAACGCCTTCAATCGTGAGCAATTCACCGCCGACCTCGGTCCATGCGAGACCCGTAACAACACCGACCTGATCTTCACCTTCAATCTGACCGTAACGGAATATCTTGACGCCAAGAAACTCGTCGATATTGCTGTCATCGACTTTAACCGATTTCTTTTCTTTCTTGACAATCTCCGTCACAGCCTTGCGTGCAAGTTTCATCAATTCACGTTCAAGCCCGCGGACCCCTGCTTCGCGCGTATAATATTGAATGATCGAGCGGATCGCTTCATCAGTTACAACAAACTCTTTCTTCGAAAGTGAATGTTCTTTCATGACTTTCGGGAGAAGATGGCGTTTGGCAATTTCCATTTTCTCTTCTTCGGTGTAACCGGCAATACGAATGATCTCCATACGATCCATCAAAGGTTCCGGAATATTCAACGTATTTGCAGTTGTCACGAACATAACGTCCGACAGGTCATATTCGACCTCGAGATAGTGATCCATAAAGGTGTTATTCTGTTCTGGATCAAGCACCTCGAGTAATGCCGATGACGGATCGCCTCTGAAATCCTGCCCCATCTTGTCAATCTCGTCGAGAAGGAAAAGCGGATTGTTTTTCTTCGCCTTTTTCATCGACTGGATGATTTTGCCGGGCATGGATCCGATATAGGTACGACGATGACCACGAATTTCCGCTTCATCGCGCACTCCACCTAAGGACATACGCACATATTCACGTCCGGTCGCTTTGGCTATCGAACGAGCAAGCGATGTCTTACCAACTCCGGGCGGTCCAACGAGACAAATAATCGGCCCTTTTACTTTGGCTGCACGGCTTTGGACAGCAAGATATTCGACAATACGTTCTTTGACTTTCTCAAGACCGAAATGTTCCTCATCCATAACTTTTTCAGCATAGTTAAGGTCATTCTTGATCTTGGATTTTTTGCCCCACGGGATACCGAGGAGCCAATCAAGATAATTACGTATTACTGTCGCTTCAGCCGACATAGGAGACATATTGCGAAGTTTCTTGACTTCACCTTCTGCCTTTTCACGGGCTTCCTTCGACAATTTCGTTTTCTTGATGCGTTCTTCCAATTCAGAAATTTCGTCGTGGCCATCTTCGCCATCGCCCAATTCTTTCTGAATAGCCTTCATCTGCTCGTTAAGATAATATTCGCGTTGGGTTTTCTCCATTTGGCGTTTAACGCGCGAACGTATCCGTTTTTCAACTTGCAAGACAGAGATCTCGCCTTCCATAAAGGCAAGTGCTTTCTCGAGCCTTTCGCGAACAGACAATAATGCAAGCATTTCCTGTTTTTCGGAAAGCTTGATTGCCAGATGTGAAGCGACCGTATCGGCAAGTTTTGTTGCATCATCTATCTGGCTGACAGCACCAATGACTTCAGGAGAAATCTTCTTGTTCAATTTCACATAGTTTTCAAAGTCCGAGATGACCGAACGCATCAGTGCCTCGATCTCGACCTTGTCTTCTTCCGGTTCATCAAGTGGTGTTGCATAAGCTTGGTGATAGTCCGGATTATCCGAAAAACCGGTAATTTTGGCGCGTTTTACACCTTCCACCAGAACCTTGACAGTTCCGTCCGGCAATTTCAACAGCTGCAGCACATTCGCTAATGTACCAACATCATAAATATCGTCGGCCTTTGGATCATCGTCCGAAGCATTCTTCTGGGTAGCCAGCAGGATCTGCTTATCCTGACCCATCGCCTCTTCAAGAGCACGAATGGATTTTTCGCGACCAACGAATAGCGGCACAATCATATGGGGGAAGACAACAATATCGCGAAGCGGCAAAACAGCATAAAGCTTACTGCCGACATCCGCCGTCTTCTCTAAATCATGTTGCATAACATTTCCTTTCTGGAGCCTTGGGCTCGTTTGCAACGTCGGCACCCCTCATATTAAGCAGATACCCACGCACAAAGGGATTAGGTGGTGGCTCACCACCTATAAATCAAGAGCTACGCGATAACGAAAGACAAGATCGCCCGATATTTTAAACGCATAGGTGGTCGGATCTTATTGTCCGACCATCTGAAAAATCAAGCCGATGCATTTTCCTTGGAGTGGTCCCGCTCGGCATAGATGTAAAGCGGACGCGCTTTACCTTCTACAACGTCACTAGAAATGACCACTTCCTGAACACCTTCCAATGTAGGAAGTTCGAACATCGTATCCAGCAAAATCTTTTCCATGATGGAACGCAATCCGCGTGCGCCGGTTTTTCGCTCAATAGCTTTATTGGCAATTGCCCGTAATGCATCATCATGGAATGTCAATTTGACATCTTCCATTTCGAATAAGCGCTGATACTGCTTGACCAATGCATTTTTCGGCTGCGACAGGATTTGAACCAATGCATCCACATCCAGATCTTCCAAAGTTGCTATAACCGGCAGACGCCCGACAAATTCCGGAATTAAACCGAATTTCAACAGATCTTCCGGTTCGAGATCATGAAAAATCTCGCCAATACGACGTTCATCCGGTGCTTTGACTGTGGCACCGAACCCGATTGATGTTTTTTCTCCACGTGCAGAGATAATTTTTTCAAGGCCGGAAAATGCACCACCGCAAATAAACAGGATATTGGTTGTATCCACTTGCAAAAATTCTTGCTGCGGATGTTTGCGACCACCCTGCGGGGGAACCGACGCAACCGTACCTTCCATAATCTTCAACAATGCTTGCTGGACACCTTCGCCCGAGACATCACGTGTGATGGAGGGATTATCGGATTTACGCGAAATCTTATCAACCTCGTCAATATACACGATGCCGCGTTGTGCCCGCTCGACATTGTAATCGGCAGCTTGCAACAGCTTCAGAATAATATTCTCGACATCTTCACCGACATAGCCTGCTTCCGTCAAAGTGGTTGCATCGGCCATTGTAAACGGCACGTCAATAATTCTGGCAAGTGTTTGCGCCAGATAAGTTTTACCGCATCCTGTTGGTCCAACCAGCAGAATATTCGATTTCGACAATTCGATATCATTGCTTTTCGACTGGTTTGCCAAACGTTTGTAATGATTATGGACAGCAACTGCCAAAACACGCTTAGCATGTGACTGACCAATTACATAATCATCAAGAACAGCCATGATTTCCTGCGGTGTCGGAACGCCATCACGCGCTTTCACTCCGGAAGATTTATTTTCCTCACGGATAATATCCATACAAAGCTCGACACATTCGTCGCAAATGAACACCGTGGGTCCAGCGATAAGCTTACGCACCTCATGCTGACTTTTGCCGCAGAATGAGCAATAAAGCGTATTCTTCGAATCGCCCCCGTTATTACCAATTTTGCTCATTTCCTTTATCCTTTCGCCCGAATTGCATGAAATATTTTGCCTTTTCGGTTAAACTTTTCAAGCCCATTCCACCAAGAAACTAAAACAAATCAAAATTACGGCCATCAATGTAACCGTTTTTTCCCTAAAACATGTAAACGCTAAACGTTATTTTTTACTAAAAATCGGGAAGCGGCGATTTGATGGCTTCTTGTTTCAAAAATTATTGAAACGACCGCTACCCGATCTTGTAAAATTTAGTCGCTCTGTTCTTCTTCGGCCTCGGCACGATACTGGATGACCTCATCGATCAATCCGAATTCTTTCGCTTCATCTGCTGTCATAAAATGATCGCGGTCGAGTGTACGTTCGATGGTCTCATAATCCTGACCTGTATGATGAACATAAATTTCATTCAGCCGCCGCTTCATTTTGATGATATCTTGCGCATGACGCTCGATATCCGAAGCCTGCCCCTGAAAGCCGCCGGAAGGCTGATGCACCATAACGCGTGCGTTCGGCAATGCAAAACGATGCCCTTTGGCACCGGCAGTCAATAAAAGTGACCCCATAGAAGCTGCCTGCCCCATACAAAGAGTTGAAACAGCGGGACGGATGAATTGCATCGTGTCATAAATAGCCATACCCGAAGTGACAACGCCACCGGGAGAATTGATATAGAGGCTGATTTCCTTTTTCGGATTTTCTGCTTCGAGAAACAGGAGTTGGGCGCAGACAAGCATTGCCATGCTGTCTTCAATCGGGCCATTGATAAAGACAATTCTTTCCTTCAACAAGCGGGAAAAAATATCATAGGACCGTTCGCCGCGATTGGTCTGTTCCACAACTATTGGAACAAGATTGAGGGCAGTCTGGATCGGATCACTCATTTTCACTTCCATATTATACGAATCGTCGTTTGCGACCTGAAATGTCGTTATAACCAGAATATCAATCCATTAGAAGATCAATAGATTTTTGTTTTGCCTTAAACGCAAGGCCATCGGAACCGCCACCGGATGATTTGTGTGAGAATTATCTCAAGAAAATTACCATACGCTATTTCTTCATCAGAAATAGCGTTTTTATATGTGTTCATCCCGCTTCAACTTCAAGTCTTTCAACAAAGGCCCACACATTTATACAAACAACACTTACAATTGTTTTAACGTGGTACAGAAAAACACAACAGCAAGCGGCTTTATATAAAATTGATGATTTCAATTTCAACATCCGGTTATTGCAGTTGTTGCCCGACAGTCATGATACCCTGTCCGACCCAAATCCAAGGAAGTTGCTTTACGAGCACTTTCTAATTTTTTTGCTGTTCAACTATCTTGAAAAAACCGGGAATTCTTTTAGTTGCCCAGTCATAGAAACTTCCTTCTTTAATAGGGTCGTTTGTTCTTTCTTTTTTATGAACATGAAAACCTATAAAGCGTGGATCGTCGAGCGGCTCAAGACCATAAGCAGGATCAAAAATACGTTCGGTATCACGACCGGTCCAATAATAAAAAGTTTCCTTTTCTTTGGCCTCACCAAAAAAGCCGTATCTTTTGGCGAGCCTAGATATTCCGTCATTGCCAAAAACCGTGATTCCCAATCGTCCGGGGACAACAGGCAGTTTTTGTCTTTTGAGACGCCACGGTATCCATATTCCCCGATGAAAACCGAGCCAGTCCGGCACCATTTGGCCGCTTTCAAGATAGTCATCATATTTCTTGATGATAGGATTGTCAGCCGGAAGATAAAGCGCAGAAACCCCTACGCGCGAACGATTTTCTCGGGCAAGCCATACCTTTCCCTCTTCCGGATGGAATTGTTTGACAAGGTAGACATCGGTATCAAGCCAGACACCGGCGCGGTTTTTCATGAGCCTCACGCGAAATAGATCAGATAATTGCACAATTGTACGGATAGGTTTGAAATCCGGAAATTTCGGGTCAAGCCGGTAAAGTGTCGAAAGCGGCAATATTGGCTCTGCTTCAAGGAGTTCGACACCTTCAGGCACGTTTTCCACATTTCCATGGCTATAAAGTTTGACATGTTGACCGGTCATTACCATTGACGAAAGGCACAGCCAATCAATAGGACGCAAGCGATCTCCATACCAGAAAGTGCAGATATCCATTCGAAGACCTCTTAGAAATATTCCAGGCTGACACGAAACAGTTGTTCTACATCCCGTACTGCATCGGCCATTGCAAAAATGACAACCATATCGCCCGCAAGAACACGTGTATCCCCCTTTGGACGGATCATCGAATTGTCGCGATAGATAGCGCCAATACGCAAACCTTGAGGTAATTCGAGTTCTGACAAGGGCTTTCCGACAAGTGGAGACGTCTGCATAGCTTCTGCTTCAATAATTTCGGCTTCTCCGTTCGACACCGAATAGACCGAGCGAATACGCCCCCTACGCATTTGCTGAAGCACCTTTGAAATTGTGACACTGCGCGGATTAAGATGGGAATCAATCCCTACAGTTCTGGTAAATTCCTGAAAAGCAATATTGTTAATGAGAACCATATTCGACTTGCAACCAAACATTTTGGCCATAATGGCACTCAGCACATTGACCTGATCCTGATTTGTCAATGTTACGATCAGATCGGCCTGTTCGACATTGGCTTCCTGCAAAATCGCCGGATCAAGGGCACTACCATTCAGCACAACGGTACGATCCAATTGATCGGTGATAGCAAGCGCCCGCGCTTTATCCGCTTCGATAATGCGTAACCTTGCCTTGTGTTGACGTTTTTCCATTGCGCGGGCAACATAAAGTCCGATATGACCACCGCCTGCGATAATGATACGGTTTGCTGCCTGCTCGTCATGACCGAACAGCCCCAAAGCACGGCGCACCTGACTGCGTGAAGCGACAAGATAGGTGATGTCCCCCACTTTCAATTCTGTATCGGCATGGGCAATGAAGAGTTTCTTTCCCCTTTTGACGGCTGTCACAGTCGTTAGCAAATCCGGAAAAAGATCGGTCAATTGTCTAAGCGGTGTGTTGATGACGGGACAATCTTCCATACATTCAAGTGCTAAGGCAACAATTTCGTCATAACTGAAATAAAGAACGTCCAATGCACCTGGTAGAGCAATGCGGCGCAACACCATCTCGCCAACCTCGATTTCCGGCGAAATAACGACATCAATTGGCAAAGCATCGCGCTGGAACAAACCCTGATATTGCGGATCAAGATAGGATTGGTTACGAACACGTGCAATTTTTGTCGGCACATTGAAGAGCGCATGGGCAACCTGACATGCCACCATATTGACTTCATCGGAAAGCGTTACAGCAATGAGCATATCTGCTTCATCGGCACCGGCTGCGCGCAAAACATCAGGACGTGCGCCATGTCCGACAATACCCCGAACATCAAGAGTATCACGCACTTTTTCGATCAGCTTCGGCTCGATATCAATAACCGTAACGTCATGTTGTTCATTGGAAAGACGTTCTGCTATCCCGTAGCCGACCTGACCAGCCCCGCAAATGATGACGCGCATATTTTAAGAAACTCCAAGCGATTTCAGTTTACGGTGCAGTGCAGACCGCTCCATGCCGACGAATTCGGCAGTACGCGAAATATTACCACCAAACCGGTTGATTTGTGCAACCAGATATTCCTTTTCAAAAAGTTCTCGCGCTTCTCTTAACGGCAGCGCCATAATATGTAAATCCGAGTCAGTGGGTGCGCGTGGCAATGTATCGCCGACTTCTGCAGGCAGAAGTTCGGCCGTAATCGGACCGTCTCCTCCTTCGCCGCGTGCCAAAATCAACAAACGCTCGATATTATTGCGCAACTGTCTGATGTTTCCGGGCCAACTATGAGCCTGTAGAATTGCCATCGTATCATCACCGATTTCACGTGGTTTTATCCCAGCCTGCTCGGAAATCTGGTGCACAAAATAATGCACAAGTTCGGGAATATCCTCCCGATGGCTTGCAAGTGGTGGAACAGCAATCGGCACAACTGCCAGACGGTGGAACAGATCTTCACGAAAACGGCCTTCGGCAATCAACCCTTCCAGATTCTGTGCTGTTGACGAGATAACACGCACATCCACTTTAACGCGTTTGCTGCCCCCCACCCGTTCAAATGTCTGGTCGGTCAAAACGCGCAAAATCTTGCTTTGTGTTTCGCGCGGCATGTCCGCGATCTCGTCAATATAGAGAATGCCGCCATGTGCCTCTTCAAGAGCACCAACTTTACGCTCCCCTCCATCCATTTCGGTTCCAAAAAGTTCGATTTCCATTCTTTCAGGAGTAATGGTTGCCGCATTGATTGTCACAAATGGGCCGTTTGCACGGTTTGAAAGGGCATGGATTGCCCGCGCTGTCGTTTCTTTACCTGAACCTGATGGGCCGGTAATCATGATACGGCTATTGGTGGGCGCCACTTTTTCAATCGTCTGGCGCAAATGGTTCATCACAAGCGACTTGCCAAGCAATTCCGGCGTAACACTTGATTGTTTGCGCAATTCATTGACTTCGCGTTTCAACTTGGATGTTTCAAGGGCCCGCTCGGCAACCAAAATCAAACGATCCGCTTTGAACGGTTTTTCGATAAAATCATAAGCACCGCGTTTAATCGCCGAAACAGCCGTTTCGATATTTCCGTGGCCGGAAATCATCACAACGGGTAAATCAGGATAACGCGTTTTGATTTTATCAAGCAGTGCCAAACCATCCAGACGACTTCCCTGCAACCAGATGTCGAGAAAAATCAATCGCGGAACACGGTTTTCGATTTGCTGGAGTGCTTCGTCCGAATTGGCAGCGAGACGTGTTTCGTGCCCTTCATCCTCGAGTATTCCGCCGACCAGTTCGCGTATATCCGCTTCATCATCGACAATCAAAATATCTGAAGCCATCTTACTTAACCGTCCTATTTTTCAACATCTAGTTTAACAACATCGGATTTGCCATTACCTGCTGCCGGAAAGACCATACGGATCATTGCACCCCGACCATTATAAAAATTTACCGGTGCATCATGTAATTCCATATAGCCTCCATGTTCCTCTACAATTTTACGCACGATTGCCAGCCCCAATCCGGTCCCCTTCTCTCGTGTCGTTATATAGGGTTCCAATAATTTTTGTCTTTGTTCCTTGGGGAGGCCTTTGCCATTATCTATTATATCGGCAATAAGTTTATCCCCTTCGCGATAAGAACGCACGAGGATATGTCCCTCAATCGCTTTATCGACCGCAATTGCGTCAATTGCTTCACTTGCATTTTTTATCACATTTCCGAATGCCTGCCCGATGAGCCGGCTGTCAAATTCGCCCATGAGTGGCTCTTCTCCCAAATCCCGCTCGAATTTGATATCATGACGTGACACTTCAACAAGGAAAAAGGCCTCTCTTAACGGCTCCCGCATATCAAGCAGGTGCATTTCCGGCTTAGGCATTCGGGCAAAAGACGAGAACTCGTCGACCATTCTTCCGATATCGCCAACTTGCCGTATGATTGTGTCGACACATTGGTCAAAAACATCCCGATCATCCGTAATCACCTTACCATAACGCCGGCGTATGCGTTCGGCCGATAATTGTATCGGTGTCAGCGGATTTTTTATTTCATGGGCGATACGACGGGCAACATCGGCCCATGCACTCGACCTTTGAGCCTCCACAAGATCGGTTATGTCATCAATTGTTAAAACCCATGATTGCCCGTTACCATCGTTTTCCTCCATCGTAACCTGCACATTATAAACCCGATTACGTCCGTCTTGCGAAAGGGTAACCTGTTCGCGATGATTTTTGCGTCCCGATGAACGCGCAACCTCGAATACTTGTCCAATATCCGCATTGAGCGACATAAGACTTTTTCCGACAACTTCTTTCGGATCAAGATTGAACATCGTCTGTGCAGACCGATTGATAGTCGTAACATCCCCGTTTTCGTCAATTCCCGCAACGCCTGCATTAACACCGGCAAGGACTGCTTCCGAAAAACGACGTCTCTCGTCTATCTGGTCACGCGCAGAAATCAACTCATTGCGCTGACTTTTAAGCTCGCTCACCATATAATTGAATGTCCGGGACAGTTGACCGATGTCACCATCCTTGGCACGAACGGGAACCACAACATCCATATTGCCGGAAGCGACATCATCGGCAGCACCGATCAACAGACGGATAGGTCGCACCAAACGGTCTGCCACGGCAATACCTGTCCAGATTGCCGAAATCAGCAGACTGAGAAACAGACAAAGATAAAGGACAGCAAAAGCAATTTGTGTCGGAACACGGTTTTCATTAAGATCACGATAACGTGCGGTATTGGCTTCGGTCAGACGCAATGCCGATAAAACGCGTTCGTCGACGTCCCTTACAAGATAAAGAAATGTATTTGGTATATCGTTCAGTTTTAATATGATACCAAAATAATCATGCTCACCGGGTTGAAAAGTGAACGGACTACCATTTGTCGCTTGAACAATGAGATTTGCTGGCGGTATTGGCAATTTGTCCTCACCACCGAGATTACTTTGCAAAAAAACCGTGCCGTTCGGACTTAGCAAAAAAGCTCCGCGCAAATCCCGCCCTGCCGCATGGCGGGTGAGTTGCAACCTGTATTCGGTAGGATTTAATGCCAGAAGCCTGCGGTTATCGAGTGCAAGGGCCATAGCATATGAAGAATTTTTCAGGTTTTGCAATGTCTCATCTGCGTAACCATTGGCAAGATCAATCGAGGAAGCCACAATCTGTCTTGTTGTTGTATCAAACCAACGATCGAGCCCCTGATTGAGTGTTACACCGGCAACAATTGCAACCACAACGGCAGGCAATGTTGCAACAAGTGCAAAAAGCGAAATTATTCTGACGTGAAGTCTTGAAGCAGCCCTTCTTGCTCTCCACGCTTGAATAATCGGCATTAACTCATAGCAAGCGATAGCTATAAGCCCGAGCACCCATACGCTATTGACGGCAATGAGGACAAGCGTCACGAAAGTGCTTGGAATAATCGGCGTAAAACCCAACAGAATAGCAAAAGAGACAACTGCCGTTAGCAAAGCCAATGCAATAACCATGATTCCGAAGAATGCATGCATATTCCGTCGTTTGACGCCATATAAGCTTTTATCTTCCGGTTTTACCAATTCGCGATTCTTCCCGATCCAACCCATTGTTTCGACAATGATGCAACACTTTGTGGCGAAAATGCAACAGAAAGAATTGAACGGCCATCAAATATAGGTAAATTTCGGCAACCGGAATGAAAAATGGAATTTTTATACGGCGTTATTTGCCATTTTCCCGATCATCGGGAGTATTTTCTGACCTAAAAAATCAAATCACGTCCACCCGTCACAATAAGTGATAAAGAAGATGCCTACACGTACTGGTATCTTGAAGCCGAAAGAGTTGATTGACGCAGAAACCGGTGAAGCAGTCATGGCATCTATAATTCATATTATAGAGAAGGCTGATGAAGACCATTTTGTAAATGTTTTTGCTGATGGCGTTAAAGCAGCGTTTGACTTAGCAAAGACCGGATACCGTTTATTTCAGACCATTCTTCAAGAGTATCAATCCTCAAAGATGACAGGAGGTTACAGCGATATGGTCGCCCTCTTTTTCTTGCGTGATGGCTTGAATGGTGCTCCTGTTGATATGTCTGAAAACTCTTTTCAATCTGACCTAAAAAGAACTCATTGGAAAAGCGTTTTTATATCCCGAAGCTCCAAATCAATATCAGGTAAATCCTGCTCTATTTTTTAAGGGAGATCGAATTGCCTTTACGTGTGAATATCGCAAAACACCTAAAGGACAAACAAATAACACTTAATTACCGCTAAGAGCATGAGGCAAAACACTGCATCCATACAAAATCTGGCGCCAAGTAGATTTATCAAGGATTAAATGGCTGTACCTGTACTGCTCGCTGAGCGCCCATCGGGCGCGCAGTGAACATGCTTTTGGCCTATCGCCCAAGCAACGCTCATCCCTGCGCACCCTATTCATGCGACACACATGTATTTAGCTGTTTTAGAGGCTGAACTTGAAGCTGCTGCCAGCATAATTGATGATTTTAAAAAATCGTTATGCCTGGTGAGAGCAAACACAAAATGTATCACGGCCTCAGTGGGAAAAAATAGCACTATGATGGACTAATTTCTTCGATTTCTATTGAGATATAATACTATATAATATGATATTATATCTTTTAGGCTGTTAACGAACCAAAAACCTCCGATCCTGGTCATTTTCAAAAAGCGCTCATACTAATTAGATATAGAAGCGACAAGCATACCCTTTGTTATTATTTGTTTTATTTGAGATAAATTTAAACAACGTGCTGGTATTTTGTATTCTACATAAATGTCCTTTAGAGCGTTTTAAGATCTTCACTGATTTTATCCGCTGTTGTTAAAACATATGCAGCTATAACTTGTCCTTGAGTTGACCTCGAATCAATTGCTTGTTTCAATTGCTCTGCTACTTCAACACCTATTTCACCAATGTAGTTTTTTACTTGAATAACGATTATCCATGGGGCTAGTTCATCAAACGGATTTGGGATGTTAATTACAATATCAGCTCCACATTCCGATGGTCCACCTGTATGCTCAATCTGAATATTTCTCATTAATGGATCCAAAGCATAGCACAAAACAGGTTCCCACTCTGCTCCTTGTAAAACACTACGTAATTTTTTGACAATCGTCTCTGATAAATTATCTACACTTGTTATAATATCCGCGGCCACGGTCCGCTTAGCGCGGTCCACATGATCAGCCCCTTCACGCAGAACGGATTCCTTTCCTTTTTCTACCAATGAAATAATCTTATCAACACAGTCTTTGTATGGATTAATATTCCACAATCTCCCCCTACATCTTAAAGACTGTCGCAATGCTGCATCAACATTTTCATTAGAATAGGCAACTCCACCTCTGGTGATAACTTCAACAGGAAGCATATGCCTCAAATCGTGAACGTCTGTATCCTTACTATAAGAATAATCACCAGTGACACGGCATAAAGTAAAGAAGCCATCATTAGACATATTAGGAACGAGGATGATATCACCTACTTGAATAGGCTTCCAAGAAGCTGGAAGATATTTTCCAAGCATCTTTGCGTTCCTCCATGCATCTAGTTCATGAGATGAATATTCTTTCCAATCAAAATTAGGAGCTTTTTGTTTAGCATATATTTTTCTTAAATCTTGTTCGTCACAGTAGCCCCACCCCTGCCGAAGTATGCCTTTATTTTCCAATTCATTTCTTACAAAATTAATATGTTTTTCTGAATTTCGCGAAGTACGCATTGCCCAAATATTCATCAAGTTTTTCTTCCCTTAATTTAGAGCCTATACTTGGCTCCAAGTTTGTCTAAACGGTTCAACGTTAAGTTTCAATATGGCAAGTTTACCCAAATATGTAGATTAACTTAAACCAAATCATAGTTCACTATTTTTAAACCTCTAAAAACTTGTAAATCACAAATACGCACAGCGTTTTCACACGTGAAATGCAATGGTACAAGCAACAAAAATGAAGATTGTTAAAGGTCAAAAATTTTCGAACAACAAAGAACCCTTTCACTAAGCCTTTTAGGTCTTTTTTTTTCAAATTTTTTCAAATATTTTTTTGAGCGGGTTTGTTCTCTTACCTGTTCGTGTTGTTTTACGATTGATTTAATTTATTCAATTGCCCGATTTGTACTTGATAATTTTCCAACCGCTGAATTAATGGTTTGAACACTTCGGCTAATGTTTTCTCAATATTCGTTAGCCGCGTTTCAACTGTTTTCAGCCTTCTTCCTCCAGAACCTTGATATTTCAGCCTATTTAACACCAGAGAGTCTTCCACGAGCGTTTCTATTTATTTGCCGATCAATTTTTCCCTATCTCGCGTCCTCAGGGCGTTCTCTGTGACTTTCTTTATGGTTCCGGCATGTTCAGGTGAATACGGGTTAGCCCACTGATTTTCTGAATTCAGCACATTTTGCAGAGGATAGAAAAACTTTTGCCAATTTGGTGGCGTAATATTTTTACGGTTTGCCAGTTGTTAGTTCCGTCCGCGTCGTCACAAAATGCAATTTTATGCGGCCGCCTTCGGTATGTTGATGCCGAACTTATAAATAACGTATTGGTCTGGCTTCAAACCAGCAAAAGCGGCCTTTTCAAACTCGTCCATGACCTGTTCTTGCTGTTCTGGTGTCAGTACACTATCGGATGTCCTGCCTCCCCTCTCCTTTCATTAAGGAACTTTTTCACCCGAATTGGCTTTCTAGTATTATATGGTTTTAATGGAATCAAAAACGTCTATCCGCTTGCACATAATTTCATGGGCAGAGATTTTCATTCCACTTTGTAAAATCGACTTAATGGTGCAGTGAAGTACCACTCGTACCTTTTACATGCACAATGTGCCAAAATCGGCCTTGATCCATTGTTGAATTATTGTCCAGACTGATTTTCGGTTGTTCGCGCTCACTGAACGATCAAGGGGCTATAAAACAAAAATTTGCTTCGCTATATAGACTGAACAATCAGGTGCCGAAAAAGGGCAGAAATTGCGTGCCTTGAACTAAAAAACCGTCTTTATTAAAATCCTCCCTAAGTGGGGTGGAATAGTCATTTCAGCTAAGTTTTAGTAAAACCTTCTAAAAAAAGTAAAGAAAACATCTTCACATTTTTAAGAATCGTTCTAAATTATAGAGAGATGTCTCTAACAGAAAGGAATGGAAATGCGGCTCACAAAACAGACGAATTATGCCATCCGGATGTTGATGTATTGCGCTGCTAACGAAGGAGAGTTGAGCCGCGTACCGGAAATTGCCAAAGCCTATTCGGTTTCCGAACTGTTTTTGTTCAAAATTCTTCATCCACTGGTCGAAGCCGGATTAATGCAAACCGTGCGTGGACGTAATGGCGGCGTTAAGCTTGCCAAGCCGGCTGACGAGATTTTTGTTTCCGACGTTGTGAAAGTTACAGAAGAAAATTTTGCAATGGCGGAGTGCTTTGAAAGTGGTGCCATTGAATGCCCATTGGTGAATTCGTGCGGCCTCAATGCAACATTGAGTAAGGCTTTAAAAGCTTTTTTCGACGTGTTGAAGGCAACTTCCATTGCCGATTTGCAACGGCCAACTTTCAGGGAACGTCTCGGTATCCATGAACATGACGAGCATGATGAAAACGCGAAAGTTTTGAACTAATATCCCAGTCGGAATTCACGTTATAATCTATTGTTTTGTTGTTATAATCAATTTTGAAGGGGCGCATCATATCCAACGCAGCCATCATATTAGCCGCTGGCAGGGGTGAACGCATTGGTTCGCCTGAAAATGGCCCCAAACAATATCGACCGCTCGGCGGTCATGCAGTCATTTTTCACACGCTCAAGCGTTTTCTGGATAGCGGGCTGTTTTCAACCATCATATTGGTCATCCATCGCGATGACGAAATGCTTTGTCAAAAAGCAATTGGTGACTTGGCAGACCATGTCACGATTGTTCACGGTGGAAACACACGACAGATATCGACCCTTTGCGGTCTCCGCGCATTGAATAGTCTGAGTGTAGCCAACAAACCTCAATATGTATTTATTCATGATGGTGCACGGCCTTTTGTTTCCGGTTTACTTCTGGAACGGATTGATAATGCGCTGTCTCAAGATTTCGGAATCTTACCTGCTGTAGCCGTTTCCGATACACTAAAACGTGCCGATGATAACGGCATAGTTGTCGAGACGGTGCCGCGCGATCATCTCTTCGGGGCGCAAACGCCGCAGGCATTTCCTTTTTCTAAAATTTTAAAATTGCATGAAAAAGCCGCTAACCTCGGATTAACCGGTTTTACCGACGATTGTGCCTTGGCGGAATGGGCGGGGTTCGGTATAAAACTTGTGGCCGGCAGCAGTGAAAATATGAAAATTACCTGGCCTGTAGATCTTGCTATTGCCGAATTGCGTATGAAAAAGGAAGCCATGACAAATCAGGAAAACCAGACCCCCGCTTCTTTCCAATTTCCGGATGTTCGCACCGGTAATGGATATGATGTCCATCCATTCGAACCGGGCGACGGAGTGACCCTTTGCGGCGTAAAAATCGCTTATGAAAAGAAATTGAGCGGCCATTCCGATGCCGATGTCGCTCTTCACGCTTTGACGGATGCATTGCTTGCTACACGGGGTGTTGGAGATATCGGTACACATTTTCCCCCTTCCGACCCGCAATGGAAGGATGTCTCGTCCGATATTTTTGTGCGTCATGCGGTCTCCATCATAAAAGAATCCAAAGGGCGCATCGCCAATGTGGATATTACGCTGATTGCAGAAGCGCCGAAGGTTGGTCCTCACCGCAAGGAAATGACCGAAAAACTCATGGATATGCTCGGCATATCTGCCGACCGTATTTCGGTCAAAGCCACAACCAACGAAAAATTGGGATTTGTCGGGCGCAAAGAAGGAATTGCTGCAATTGCAACTGCGACAGTTATCTATCCGGGGAGTGTTCCAGAATGACTCTTATTGCTGAAGCCAAGGCAAAAAAAGTTCTTGAAGCCTGCCGTTTACACAATTTGAAACTGGCAACTGTGGAATCCTGCACAGGTGGCTTGATCATCGGCAGCCTGACCGACATTGCAGGGTCGTCCGACGTTGTGGAATGTGGCTTCATTACCTATTCCAACGAGGCAAAAAATAGGCTCGTCGGTGTGCCTTCCGATATGATCAAAACATTTGGTGCTGTGTCGAAAGAAGTCGCTATTGCAATGGCCGAAGGCGGTATAAAACACTCAGGTGCCGACATTGCTGTTTCGGTTACAGGGGTTGCGGGCCCGGGTGGCGGCAGTGCCGAAAAGCCGGTCGGACTTGTCCACATGGCTGTTGCTTTGACAAATAAGCCGACACTACATTTTGAAGCCCGATTTGGCGATCTTGGTCGCGAAAACGTTCGTCATGCGACTGTTGAACGGGCGTTGAGCCTCGTTTTAGAGGCGATCGACAAAGCTTAGCCTTATGATGATTGCTGCGCGTTACCCCCCACTAAGCGGCCAGTGCGGTTTCAGTCTGGTACGGAAGTCAATACCTTCCTTAGCTTTAATCGCAGTTTGCGATGGAGATTGACTTCAGACCACCGGTTACGGTCAAAGCTCCTCGGGGAATTTAAACCGGACCGGAAGAAATCAAATAACGGTTCTTAATCAAGCTTGGCGAAATCTATATTTGTCGCCAATTTTTTCACCCGCAACATTATGCTATTAGGCACCCTCCCCTCTGACATAAGTTAAAGTTTTTCAGATTTAATACAGGCAATCTTGATAGTGCCTTAAAATCGGTATGAAGAGCGCGGCCTTGAACTATCCGATTTAAAGGCGTTCATGAGCAAGTTTGCTCCCCGTTCCGACGATAAAATCGTACAACCTTTTGGAGCTATGTGAACCTATCGCAGTTGAAATAATTCCCGATGAAAATGCCGACGGGCAAAGCCACTTTTAACCATGTCATCTTCCAGCGTCTCACCGAATTTTATAGGCCCGCAAAACCATATTGACGATTGTTTCCAGTTCACAAATAGGTGCCTTAACAAGGATCCATTGAACCTTCCCTCTTCAGGCGTTAGCCAAATTTTCAATCTGATACCAGCCGATTGCGCCAATTCGACAAGCTTTTGTTTCTCGCTTCCACTAATCGTTTGGGCAACATAAACAAAGTCTATTTGTGCTTTATTGTTTTTCTTTGATGAAGCCAACTCGTCAAGTCTTGCAAGAAATGGCGTAATTCCTATGCCTGCGCCAATCCATATTTGTTCGGGTAATTTGTCGTCGCTAAAACAAAACTTTCCGTAAGGCCCGTCAACGCGCGCTTTCCTGCCGGTTAGATTCTGTTTTACGAGTTTATCGGTATAGTCTCCCAAACCTTTAACAAAAAACGTCAAAAAGGGTTTTTGCGGATTCCAATGGGACGCTATTGTGAAAGGATGTGCGCCTTCTCCTTTATCCAGTGTGACGAATGCGAATTGTCCGCTTTTATGACCGGCCCAATTATTGGAAACTTTTAAAGTCAAGCGTACTGCATCATTGGCTTTATCAATCGCATAGTCCGTCACTATCGCCGCGATATGACGGCCGAAGCCGAACCGTTTGAGCAAAACTGTAATTGCAGCAATGACCCCAAAAATTGATGAAACACCTACCAACAAACCGAATGGCTCGCCCCAATAGGCAAATTTTGTCAACACAACCGCATGAAACACTAAAACAAGATATACCGCTGCAAAAATTGTATGGACATGAGCAAAAAACCGGTAAGGAATAAGCTTTATCAACGCAACAAGACACAAAACAACCGCTATATAAAAAGCCCATTCCCCAAAAAACTCGGCATTCTTTCTGGAAATCGAGAACACATATTCAAGCCCGACTTTTTGAGGCAAATTGGCTATATCAATATGTTGACGAACAGGCTTTACGAGCCATCCCCAGCCGACGGCCCATTTTGTTCCTTTGGCAAGGAGAAAATGGATAACAGCGGTAACAAGTGCGGTAATGCCAAGCCATTTATGAAGCCGATAGGCTTTATCAAGCCCACCCAATGCATCATCTATCACTCTAAGACGACAGGCAATTACCACGTCCATACTCATTGCCACAAAAGCGAGAAGACCTGTGAGCTGGATGGCTTCCCGCCTGAAAGCAAAATAACCATCTTTGATGCCGTAAAATTCGCCGGTTGCCAACCAGACCGCGATACAAATGAAAATGAACACAAAATACGTAATCTTCAAGTTTCTCATCAAGAGCCATAACCTGTCTTCTGTTTTTCATCAGAAAATAGAATGGAATTGATAAAATTAAAACTTAAACTTATTTAATATATTGATTTCATTAAACTTTATAATTTTTATCCAGTTTAAAACCACATTTTGAAAACTGCTTTCAAAATGTTTTTTAAATCAGATAGCAAACTTCGTGATTAAACCGTCTTCAGGCCTCTGCCGCCCCGTAAATCTTGTCTGCCCGCATCTCGAAAGCTTCGGTAAAACGCTTGAATGCTATATCGAACATAGCGCCCATAAGCATGCCAAGCATCCGGCTTTTAAACTCGTAATCAATATAGAATTCGACTTCGCATGATTTGCCATCTTCAAGGGGCTTGAATATCCAGCGGTTTTCAAGGTAGCGGAATGGCCCGTCAATATAACGAACATCAATACGCCGCTCTTCTTTATCCAAAAGAACCTGCGTCGTGAAAGTTTCCCTGATCATTTTATAGCCAACTGTCATATCGGCAGTAAGCAGGGTTTTATTTCCCCTCTCTTCGCTCGAGCGAACGTTGAGGGATTCACACATGGGCAAAAATTCGGGATATCGTTCAACATCCGAAACAAGATTGAACATCTCAAGATCGGTATGCTGAACTTTCCGCTGGGTATTAAATTTTGGCATTCTTTATCCGCGTTGATGAGCCAGCTTTTCTGCGCGAGCTTTTCTCAGTGCTTCAAAATCTTCGCCCGCATGGTGTGACGAACGGGTTAGCGGACTTGAAGACATATGAAGGAACCCCTTGGTTTTGCCAATAATGGCGTAGGATTTGAACTCTTCCGGCGTAACAAAGCGGATAACAGGATGATGTTTACGCGTTGGCTGCAAATATTGGCCAATGGTCATGAAATCAACATCGGCCGAACGCAAATCATCCATCAATTGAAGAACTTCATTCCGTTCTTCACCAAGTCCGACCATAATACCGGACTTTGTAAAGATGGATGGATCAAGCTCCTTGACCCGCTGCAATAGTCTGATCGAGTGGAAATAACGCGCACCCGGACGCACCGTCAGGTATTTTGACGGCACAGTTTCAAGATTATGGTTAAATACATCCGGCTTGGCCGCAACCACAGTTTCGAGAGCACCTTCCTTATGACGAAAATCAGGTGTGAGGATTTCAATGGTGGTACCAGGTGACTTTCTTCTGATTGCATGAATGACATCGGCATAATGCTGGGCACCACCATCGGGAAGATCATCACGATCAACAGAAGTGATTACCACATGTTTAAGCGCCATTTGTTTGACTGCATCGGCAACGCGTTCCGGTTCATCCTTATCGACAGGAAGAGGTATACCGGTTGCAACATTACAAAAGGCACATGCACGGGTGCATATTGCCCCCAAAATCATGAAACTTGCGTGCCTTTGAGTCCAGCATTCACCAACATTCGGGCATCCGGCTTCTTCGCAAACTGTCACCAGATTGTTGTCACGCACAATATGACGGGTTTCCGCATATTGCCCACGCAATGACGGCGCTTTCACCCTGATCCAATCAGGCTTTTTCAAAACCTCTGAATCCGGTCGATTGGCTTTTTCCGGATGCCGGACCCGTTTCTGCGATAAAGTGTCAACAACGGTAACCATTTAGTACCTCACGCTCTTTCTCCCCTCATATGGAGTATAAGCAATAAGAATGCAATTCACTTCTTGATGTTCGTCAGGCGTTCAAAACCTGCCCATAAGCATCAAGGACACTTTCCTTCATCATTTCCGAAAGCGTCGGATGAGGAAAGACTGTATGCATCAGCTCTTCTTCTGTGGTTTCAAGATTCATCGCAACCACAAAGCCTTCAATCAGTTCAGTTACTTCTGCTCCAACCATATGTGCACCAAGCAACTGGCCTGTTTTTCTGTCAAATATGGTTTTGACGATACCCTGATCCTCTCCCATGGCAATTGCCTTGCCGTTTGCAGAAAACGAAAAATGCCCGACCCTTATGTCATAGCCCGCCGCCTTGGCTTTGGCTTCAGTCAATCCGACGGAAGCAACTTGCGGTGTGCAATAGGTGCAACCGGGAATCTTTCTCTTGTCCAAAGGTTCGGCTGTTTCAAGACCGGCAATATGCTCGACACAGATCACGCCCTCTTCTTCGGCCTTGTGGGCCAGCATAGGAGCACCCGCAACATCACCAATGGCATAAATGCCTGGTACATTGGTGCGTCCCCATTCGTCAATTACCACACAACCGCGTTCGGTTTTGACACCTAACGCTTCAAGCCCGATATTTTCTATATTTCCTTGTACGCCTACCGCAGAAATCAGACGCTCTGCAGTAACGGTCTCGGTTTTGCCATTAATATCAATGTGAGCTGTCACAGAATTGGACGTCTTCTCTATTTTCGAGACTTTCGCTTCGGTAAGGATTCGGATACCTTTTTTCTCCAATTGCTTACGTGCGAATGCAGCAATCTCCGCATCTTCAACAGGCATAATTTGCGGCATCATTTCCACAACTGTGACTTCCGCACCCATATCACGATAAAAGGATGCGAATTCAATTCCGATAGCGCCCGACCCCATGACGACAATGGACTTTGGCATAGTTTCAGGAACCATCGCTTCAAAATAGGTCCAAACCAGTTTCCCGTCCGGTTCGATACCCGGCAATGTACGCGGACGCGCGCCGGTTGCCACAATAATATGCTTGGCCTGATATGTCCCCTCGCCCAAAGTACCCTTCGGAATCGGGTTTTGTGGCTGCATAATTTTTTTGGTGATTTTGCCAACGACAATTTCACCAAGACCAGCGCCGGAAGCTGCCTTGGTGAGCTTTGCCTCGCCCCAAATAACGTCGATCTTGTTTTTTTTCATCAAATAGCCGACACCGCCGTTAAGACGGGCAGAAACAGTACGTGAGCGTTGCACGACATCCTTGATGTCTGCTTCAATCGAACCATTGAGTTTCAGGCCGTAATCTTTTGCATGTTCGCTAAAATGTTTGATTTCTGCTGTTCTAAGCAGCGCTTTTGTCGGAATACATCCCCAATTCAAACAAATACCACCAAGGTGTTCGCGTTCGACAATAGCGGTCTTGAAGCCCAATTGAGCAGAACGGATTGCTGTAACATATCCGCCAGGGCCAGAGCCTATAACAATAACATCATATGAATTTGCCAATTTTTCCTCCATGGGGAAAGATAGAACTAAAGGCCGAGAACGACATGCACCAATGGTTGAAGCCCTTTGCCAATTGCTTTTGTGTTGTTTTCGTCAAGATGAACGCCATCTAGCGGTGACGCGACTGCGACAGATGCAGCATCGAAGAAGGCACATTCCATCTCGTCAGCAAGATCCGAATAAAAAATCGACAGCTTTTTGGATTCTTCAATAGCACCACTGAAACACTCGCCACTTAAAGGATGGACGGTCTCCGCCAGATGAGGCGGAGAAACAATAATAATTTCCGGCGGTTCGGTCTGCGACATATAAGGATAGGAACGGACAATATTGATAAGCCGTTTCATACCCAAACTTGCTGCAATAGCAGAACCCGCAACAAATTTTTTCAAGTCATTGGTGCCCAGCATCATGATCACCAGATCAAGAGGCTGTCTCGAGCCCAGTACTGTCGGAAGGATTGCTGCACCATTCCGGTCGTCGATTGAAGTTTTATCATCAAAACAGGTTGTGCGGCCGCACAATGCCTCCTCGACAACTTCAATCGCGCCGTTAAATTGCTGTTCCAGCACAGGCGGCCAACGAATTTCGTTGGTGTAACGCGTTTGGTTTATCGGATTTAATCCCCATGTCAGGGAATCTCCATAAGCCAGAACAGTTTTTTTCATTATTACACCAACATGCTCATCGGGTTTTCAATGAACTTTTTGAAGGCTTGTGCAAGCTCGGCTGCCAATGCTCCGTCTACTGCACGATGGTCGGTCGACAATGTGACCGACATAACCGTTGCGATAGCCAAGGCACCATTTTTAACAACAGCGCGTTGTTCACCTGCACCGATCGCAAAGATCGTTGCATGTGGCGGGTTGATAATGGCGCAGAAATCCTTGACACCATACATCCCCATATTGGAAACCGCAGTTGTTCCGCCCTGATATTCCTCGGGTTTCAACTTGCGTTCCCGCGCCCGTTTTGCCAAATCTTTCATTGCATTGGAAATTGTCGAAAGCGATTTTTCTTCAGCATGTTTGATGATCGGAGTAATCAAGCCATTCGGAATGGAAACAGCGACCCCCACGTCCACAAATTTGTGGCGCATCATGCCGCTATCAAGCCAGGAAACATTGGCATCCGGAACGGCTTTAAGTGCCAATGCAGTCGCTTTGATAACCATATCATTGACTGAAAGCTTATAGGCTGGTTTTTCCCCAACATCGTTTCTAACCATTGGCGCAGCCGCGTTAAGTTCGGCTCGCAATTTCAGCAACGCATCGATCTCGCAATCAATTGTTACATAAAAATGCGGAACTGTATGTTTGGATTCAACGAGACGCTTGGCAATAGTCTTTCTCATACCGTCGTGAGGCACGATTTCATATTCATCGGTATTGAAAAGCTTCATTGTCAATTCGTCTGAAGACGAGCTTTCGAGCGAGACAGAAGACTGTACAGACTGCTCCACATTACGAGTGGCCTTGCCGGTACCGTTGGCAAGAGCACTATCGATATCACGTTTGATGATACGACCATGCGGCCCGGTGCCTGAAATAAGCGACAATTGAAGCCCGTTTTGTTTGGCAAGCCGCCGTGCCAATGGCGAGGCAAATATACGGCCACCTTTTTCTGCAACCGGTGCTCCAAAAGAAGTGGTTGTAGCTTGTTTGGAAGCCGAAGACGGCTCAGCGGGTTGAACGGGAGCAGTGTCTACTTTCGGGGTTGCAGCGGGTGCTGTTGGCTGTGCCGGTGCAGGAGAAGACGGAGCCTGTTTCTTTTCTTCCTCTTCAATCGCTTTTATAGCATCCTCGGCACTTTCGCCGTCTTCTGCGAGAATACCGATCAAGGCATTCACTTTTACGCCTTGTGTTCCAGCCGGAACAACGATTTTTGCAAGTGTCCCTTCATCAGCAGCATCAACTTCCATTGTCGCCTTGTCGGTTTCAATTTCAGCAACAGTATCGCCGGGCGAGACTTTGTCACCTACTTTGATATCCCACTTTGACAAAGTGCCTTCTTCCATTGTCGGGGAAAGCGCCGGCATCGTGATTTTTATAGCCATATTGCGTTCTCCTTCAGGCTTTGTAGGTGACAGATTTTACGGCGTCGACAACCTCGGCAACACTTGGCAAAGCAAGCTTTTCAAGGTTGGCTGCATAAGGCATAGGAACATCTTTGCCCGCAATCGTAGCAATCGGCGCATCAAGATAATCAAACGCCTGCTGCATTACACGTGTTGCAATTTCTGTTCCGACAGATGATTGCGGAAAGCCTTCTTCGATCGTGACCAAACGACCGGTTTTCTTGACCGATTCAATAATTGTCGGCAAGTCCATCGGACGAACAGTTCTCAGATCTATCAACTCGACATCAATTCCGAGTTTCTCGAATTCCGGCAGTGCTTCAACCGCGTAATTCATCCCCATGCCCATGCCGACGATTGTTACATCATTACCGGCTTTATGGATGCGGGCTTTGCCGATTGGCAAAACAAAATCATCAAGCTTTGGCACGTCGAACTGATGGCCGTAAAGCAATTCATTTTCAAGGAAAATGACAGGATTGTCATCGCGGATTGCAGCTTTGAGAAGCCCTTTGGCATCGGCAGCCGTATAGGGCATGATAACCTTCAAGCCAGGCACATGACTGTACCATGATGCATAGCATTGCGAATGCTGGGCACCGACACGAGCAGCCGCACCATTCGGACCGCGGAAAACCATAGGGGCATGCATCTGTCCGCCGGACATATAATGTGTCTTGGCGGCGGAATTCACAATCTGGTCGATTGCCTGCATGGCAAAGTTGAATGTCATGAATTCAACAACCGGACGCAAGCCACCGAACGCTGCCCCGACACCAAGGCCGGCAAACCCCTGTTCGGTAATCGGCGTATCAATGACACGGCGTGCGCCAAATTCATCAAGCAGTCCCTGACTGACCTTATAAGCGCCTTGATATTGTGCAACTTCTTCACCAATCAAGAACACCTTGTCATCGCGACGCATTTCTTCCGCGAGCGCCTGATTCAAGGCTTCGCGCACGGTCATTTTGACCATTTCGGTTCCTGCCGGAATATCGGGGTCGGATTGAACGACCGGCTCTGCAGGCTTTGGTGCTGCCGGGCTTGAGGGAGCCTGAGCGGCAGGTGCAGCTGGTTGCGGTGCTTTTGGTGCTGCCTCTTTTGCCGGATTAACGGCATTTTTAATATCCGCCGCTGTTTCACCATCTTCAAGCAGAACCGCAATAGGCGTGTTGACCTTTACACCTGCTGTTCCTTCAGGAACAAGAATCTTGCCGATTGTTCCTTCATCGGCTGCATCGACTTCCATAGTGGCTTTATCGGTTTCGATTTCTGCAATCACATCACCGGCCTCGACCTTATCGCCTTCCTTTTTAAGCCATTTTGAAATTTTGCCTTCTTCCATTGTGGGCGAAAGCGCCGGCATCAAGATATCAATAGACATAGTCGCTTTCCTCGCTATTAAAGAAGAACATCGGTATAGAGCTCGGATACATCCGGCTCGGGATCATTTTCAGCAAAATCTGCCGCATCTGCAACGATAGCACGAACCTTTTTGTCAATGTCTTTCAATTCGTCTTCTGTTGCCCAACCCTTTTTGATACAGCGGTTCTTCACCTGATTGATCGGATCATGTTCGGTCTTGACCTTTTCCACCTCTTCTTTGGTGCGATATTTGGCCGGATCCGACATAGAGTGACCACGATAACGATAAGTCTGCATGTCGAGAATAATCGGGCCTTTGCCTGAACGTGCCCATGCAACAGCCTCATCGGCTGCCGATTTTACAGCACAAACATCCATACCATCGACAACATAACCGGGAATTTCAAAAGACAAACCACGACGTGAAAAATCAGTCTCGGCAGAAGCACGGGAAACTGCCGTTCCCATGGCATATTGGTTGTTTTCGATAACGTAAACGACAGGAAGTTTCCAAAGCGAAGCCATATTGAAGCTTTCATAGACCTGGCCCTGATTGGCTGCGCCGTCACCGAAATAGACAAGCGTTACATTATCGCGTCCCAAATATTTATTGGAAAAAGCCAATCCTGTTCCGATCGGAACCTGCGCACCGACGATACCATGTCCGCCAAAAAAGTTCTTTTCCTTGGAAAACATATGCATCGAACCGCCCTTCCCCTTGGAAAAGCCATCTTTGCGACCGGCGAGTTCAGCCATAACACCGCGAGGGTTCATACCTGTTGCCAACATATGTCCATGATCACGATAGGAAGTGATCACCTGATCGCCTTGTTTTATTGCTTTGACAGTTCCGGTGACTACCGCTTCTTGTCCGATATAAAGGTGACAAAAGCCGCCAATAACGCCCATGCCATAAAGCTGACCGGCTTTTTCTTCAAACCGTCGGATTAAAAGCATATCGTGATAAAACTGAAGTTCTTCTTCTTTGGTGAATTCCGCCGGCTCAGGTGATCTGGCGGTATTGGTTAATACGGTCTGCGTTTTTTTCGCAGAAGTTTTTTTAGCCCGTGCTGCCATATTAAACTCCCTTAATTGGTGTTTTAAAAAATACGCTTTCCCCGCCAAAGTTACAAGCACTATAAATGTTTGTAAAAATTCGTGTAAGGTATTGATATATTTATTTTTTAGGAAATAAACAGAATTTTGCTATTTTGACAAATCGCCTTGACCCGTCAGAATAACAAATTCATTCGGCTTCGAAAGATTAAGATTTTTGCGAGCATATTCATCAAGCATATCGCGTTCTATATGACCGTCTTTTAAAAGCGAAACCTTTTTTTCTATTCCTTTGCGCTGCTCTTCAAGCGATTTCAACTCGTTGTTGAGGCTGTCGATATGTTGTTCTACTTTAACACGAGAATATAAACCATATTCACCGTGATAAATGTGGTAGCCGAAATAGCTCAGCACACCAATCGTCATAAGCGGCAATATAAAGCGCCCCTTGATTGATCTGCGTTTCTGTTTTGTCCACATCATTTCAGCATTTCTGTCCCTATCGAACTTAAATCATTGATGCATGATTTTTATTAAAGATAGATTACCGGAAGACCAAATTCCTGAAAACAAAATGAAGAAAAGCTATTGCCGGTTGGATTTTTGGCATTTTAAAAAATAAACGTTATAGACATTTCAATCAATGCTATCTCGACCACTTGTCTCGTACAGACACATCAAAAGACAAACTTCACGAAGTTCATTGCCTGACAGATAATCCCAAAAATATTCACTTCTGTTTTCCGGTGTTGACCTTTCCAGTGATTATTTCCAAGTCAAAGATATTCGCTTGTGATCGGATTTCCGTCTTTATCTTTGAATTTCCCCATAAGGATCAGAATAAAATCGATAATTGACCAAATAAACGAAATGACCGAACCGATAACTGTGACCGTGAGCAGAAGCATCAACACGCCAGTACCGATTTTTCCGACCATAAAACGATGAACTCCGAAAATCCCGAAGAACCAGCATACGATTGCCATAACGACTTTCGAATGCTTGCTATCAATGCTTAAGGGAAAGATATTTTTGGCGATCGCCCCTTGTGTTACAAAATCAACCTTGATTCCGGCCGACGGTTCACCTTGTCCGCTCCAGTCAAGCCGCGTAAATTCGTAACGGTTGTTATCGGCTCCAGAGATAAGACCTTTGTTCATTGTGTAGCTTATAATCGAACCGCGCATAAAAACTCCTGATCTTTTTTAAAAAGCAAAGTGCCTCGGTTGAGTGAGCATTCAACTTTGCTTTTTGATAAACATTGCTATTTTGTGGGGTCAGACCACTGGTTTAAATATGTTGCGTGTTTCAAAAAGCTAGTCCGTTATAAAAATTAATGCAAAAATCAACAAAGAGCGGACTCTGAAGTCCGCTCTTCAAAAAAGAGTTTTGATATTGCTAATCTTCAATCAGATACGAAAAGCGGAAATACCGGCATAGCGAGCCTGACCGCCCAGTTCTTCCTCGATTCGCATCAACTGGTTATATTTGGCAAGCCGGTCTGAACGGGCAAGAGACCCGGTCTTGATCTGCCCACAATTGGTGGCAACAGCCAAATCGGCAATGGTCGAATCTTCGGTTTCACCGGAGCGGTGCGACATAATTGCTGTATAACCGGCTTTATGAGCTGTTTCGACAGCATCAAGTGTTTCACTTAAAGTACCAATCTGGTTGACTTTGACCAGCAGCGAATTGGCGACGCCCATTTTGATACCGTCGCGTAAACGTGCAGAATTGGTAACGAAAAGATCATCTCCAACGAGTTGGCATTTTTTACCGATCCGGTCAGTCAGAATTTTCCAACCATCCCAATCGTCTTCTGCCATACCATCTTCGATTGTGATAATCGGGAAATCGCTAATGAGTTTTTCGAGATAATCTGCCTGTTGTTCAGCACTGCGCGTTTTGCCTTCGCCAGTGTAAACATAGGAACCGTTTTTATAAAATTCCGATGATGCACAATCAAGGCCGAGCGCGACCTGTTCGCCCGGCTTGTAACCGGCTGCCTTGATGGATTCGACAATGAATTCGAGCGCGGCTTCGGCACTCTTGAGATTGGGGGCAAAACCGCCCTCGTCACCGACATTGGTGTTAAGACCGGCATCTTTCAAGCGCTTTTTCAATGTATGAAAAATCTCGGCTCCGTAACGAACAGCATCCTTGATTGTAGGCGCACCGACCGGCAAAATCATGAATTCCTGAAAATCGATCGGATTGTCAGCGTGAACACCGCCATTTATAATATTCATCATCGGTGTCGGCATCAAATGGGCTTGTGTGCCGCCAACATAGCGATAAAGAGGAAGACCGGCAGAGTTTGCGGCAGCTTTTGCAGTTGCCAGAGAAACTCCCAAAATTGCATTCGCACCAAGGCGCGACTTGTTTGCTGTACCATCCAGCGCAATCATCGCCTCATCAATCGCTATTTGATCTTCCGCATCAAGACCACCAATTTCCTGAAGAATTTCCCCGTTGACTGCATTCACCGCTTTTTCAACGCCTTTACCCTGATAACGTGTACCGCCATCGCGCAGTTCGACAGCTTCATGAGCACCTGTTGAAGCCCCGGAAGGCACCGCTGCCCGTCCAAATGCACCATCTTCCAAAACTACATCAACTTCGACAGTCGGATTGCCACGACTATCCAGAATTTCACGGCCAACAATATCTACAATTGCAGTCATCTCGCGTTTCCTTCCCGATCAGGGTTCGTTAGTTCTTTAATGATTAGACAAACTCTCTTTGCGAGGGAATACCTAACATCTCATAAAATCGATTAAAGCTTTTTTGCCAACCGGTCAAACGCCATCAATGTTTCCAACAGATTCGGCAAATTTTCGAGCTTGACCATATTCGGCCCATCAGAGGGAGCATGATCTGGATCCTGATGTGTTTCCAGAAAAACACCGGCAACACCGACTGCCACAGCCGCGCGGGCAAGCGTTTCAACAAATTCGCGTTGTCCTCCCGAGGATGTGCCCTGCCCGCCGGGTTGCTGGACAGAATGGGTGGCATCAAAAATGACCGGCGAGCCGAATTGTGCCATAATCGGCAGTGCCCGCATATCCGAAATCAACGTATTATAACCAAACGAAACACCCCGTTCACAAGCCATAACATTCGGATTTCCGCTCTCGGTAATTTTGGCCAGAACATTTTTCATATCCCACGGGGCGAGAAACTGACCTTTTTTTACATTGATAACGCGGCCGGTTTTTGCTGCCGCCACAAGAAGATCGGTTTGACGACACAAAAATGCGGGAATTTGTAAAACATCAACATGAGGAGCAACAAGCGCACATTGTTCTTCTGTATGAATATCCGTCAGTACAGGAATATTGAATTCCCGTTTCAAATCATCGAAAACGTCCATAGCCTTTTCAAGGCCGATGCCACGTTTGCTGTTCAAAGACGTACGATTGGCCTTGTCAAAACTCGACTTATAAACAACACCAATACCCAGTTTTTCTGCAATCTCTTTTATCTTACCCGCCATATCAAATGCATGTTCACGGCTTTCCATTTGACATGGCCCCGCAATAATTGAAAGCGGCGCACTATTGGAAAATACAACATTTCCTACAGAGACAGTGCTATTCGGTTTCGTCATCTAGTCCTCTAATCTAATCATTTTCATATGATTTTTGCTGATTGTCAGACCTTACCTTAAAAAACACAGTCTATTCAATATGATTGTTTTCAAATACCGCTCAAAAGCAACAATCATCTACTGTAAGTAATTTAGTATAAAAGAACGCATCAATCCGGAATGTTTTTAAAACCGTGACCGAGAATGAAATGCTCAATATCAAGATATCCGGTTCCGGTTTTTTGAGCCGAAAAGAAAAAATCCAAAAGCCGGTAATTAATCCAAAATCACGGACCTGATGAAAGCGTTATAGTGGAAAAACAATCACTATATCCCTGCAATCATTATATCCCTGAATAAATTTAACTGATCAAACAACTCGCAAAATTATTCAAACAAGTCGCAAAATCATTTATCTACCAAAAAAATTGCAAAGCCCCTGTTGGAACTTTGCAAAATTCAAATATCAAAAACGAATACGATATTAAACCGATCGCCCTTGTTAAACCAATCTGCCTTGTACCATCGCTGCTTTTATAAAAGAGGCAAAAAGCGGATGAGGCTCGAAAGGACGGGATTTCAGCTCGGGATGATATTGAACCCCGATAAACCATGGATGATCCTTATATTCAATTGTCTCAGGCAAAACACCGTCAGGTGACATGCCGGAGAAAATCAAACCACAATTTTCAAGCCGCTCTTTATAGTCGATATTGACCTCGTAACGATGGCGATGGCGTTCGAAAATATCGGTTTTTCCGTAGATTTTTGCAATGGCACTATCTTCTTTCAGGATTGCTTCATAAGCGCCAAGGCGCATTGTGCCACCGAGATTGCCCTTTTCAGCACGTTTTTCCAAAGCATTCCCTTTAAGCCATTCTGTCATCAAACCAACGACCGGCTCGTCCGTGGGACCAAATTCGGTCGACGAAGCATTTTTGATGCCACCGAGATTACGGGCAGCCTCTATACAGGCCATCTGCATACCAAAGCATATACCGAAAAACGGAACTTTACGCTCGCGAGCAAAACGAATGGCCATGATCTTGCCTTCGGCACCACGTTCACCGAAAGCGCCGGGAACAAGAATGCCATGCACTTTTTCGAGATAAGGCGTTGGGTCTTCTTTTTCGAAAATTTCCGATTCTATCCACTCGAGATTGACTTTGACCTTATTGGCAAGACCGCCATGGGTTAAAGCCTCGTTAAGAGATTTATAGGCATCTTTTAAGCCGGTATATTTACCGACCACAGCAATGGTGACTTCGCCTTCCGGATTGTGAAGACGACGATTAATTTCGATCCAGCGATCCATTTTCGGTTCCGGAGCCGGATCAATTCCGAAAGCAGCCAGAACTTCCGAATCCAGCCCCTCACGATGGTAGGCGATCGGAACGTCATAAATCGTATCGACATCAAGCGCCTGAATCACGGCTGACGGACGGACGTTACAAAAGAGCGAAAGTTTGCGCCGTTCCGATTCCGGAATAGCGCGATCGGCACGCACAAGTAATATGTCCGGAGCAATACCCACAGACTGTAATTCACGGACCGAATGTTGTGTCGGCTTGGTTTTCAATTCTCCGGCAGCGGGAATATAGGGCATCAATGTCAGATGCATATAGACCGTTGTATGAGGTGGTAATTCATTATGAAGCTGCCTTATTGCTTCCAAAAACGGCATTGCTTCGATATCGCCGACCGTGCCACCAATCTCGCATAAAACGAAATCGTAATTCTCATTCCCTTCCATAATGAAATTTTTGATTTCATCGGTAACATGGGGAATGACTTGCACAGTCGCGCCTAGATAATCGCCACGCCGCTCACGCTCGATGATATTTCGATAAATGCGGCCGGTCGTGATATTGTCCTGCTTGTTTGCCGAACGACCGGTAAAACGCTCGTAATGCCCAAGATCAAGATCGGTCTCGGCGCCGTCATCGGTCACGAAGACTTCTCCGTGCTGATAAGGCGACATTGTGCCGGGATCAACGTTAAGATAAGGATCCAGCTTGCGGATCCTTACACGGTACCCGCGAGCCTGTAACAATGCAGCTAAAGCTGCTGCGGCAATGCCTTTTCCAAGGGAAGAAACCACGCCACCAGTAATAAAAACATATCGTGCCATGGGCTTATGGAGATAACCGTTCATTGATGATTCTTCCAGAAAAAAATTAGGTTTTTCGCAATTTTTTCTTTTTAATTACGATTCCCGAAGGGCTATCCAAAAGACCCTATTTTTATGCTCTCTGCCGATTTTCAGCTTAAAAAGCCTGACAAGACTTGAAAAACTGATTCGTTTTTCAGCATTAAGTCGTTGTTTTTATTAACAAAAAGCCCCGTATTAAACGGGGCTATTAAGAATGGATTTTTTACAGTTTCAAAGCACAACAACTTCTGTACCGACATCGACCCGATCATAAAGATCAAGAACGTCATCATTGATCATACGGAAGCAACCATTGGAAGCAGAAGAACCGATTGTCCAAGGCTGGACTGTCCCATGAATACGAATATAGGTGTCTTTGTTACCCTGCCAGAGATAAAGTGCACGTGCTCCGAGCGGATTTCCCGGGCCCCCATCCATACCATTGGCAAATTTTGCATAATGCTCTGGACTACGCTTGACCATATCTTTTGTCGGAATCCAACGTGGCCATTCCCGTTTAAAACGAATATTGGCTGTTCCTTTGAACTGAAGCCCGATTTTACCAACAGCAATTCCGTAACGCCTTGCTGTTGTCGGTGTCTCGATCAGATAAAGGAAATAATTCTTGGGATCGATAACAATCGTCCCCGGTTTATAGCCGGAAAAGGATACGGTCTGAGGACGATATTTTTCCGGTACGTTATAACTTTTGACAGTTGGTATCTGAATATGTCCAACGGGCGCAACCGATGCGACTTGCGCATTATCGGCATCATCGCTATCAGCAATTTCTTCTGAAAAGGCAGCATGACCTGACAAAAAAAACAAGCCGGACAAACCGGCAATCAATAAACGGTGGATCATTTCAACTTCAATTCCGCGATGAAAGTTCGAGAGTTTTTACAACAAATTCGGTTTTAGCAACACAACTGCTGTTCATACGACCAAATTTGTTTGTCCTCAATCTTTTTCAAGTAGCGCCATAAAAGTTGATTGACCGCTATGGCAGTCATGCAACACTTTGTTAAGGTTTGGAATTTTTTTCCATTTGTTTAGGTCGAAGCAAATCTGTCAAAGTAATATTTCGCTCTGCCAACTGCCAAAGCAAACAACATTAAAATCCACATTCAAAATGCCACACAGAAAATTTTGTATAGAAATTCTGTTTGTTTTCCTGCCGTTCTGCCCGCTCTTTTTCAAATAACACTCCCCTTGCTTCGGTTAGCCTGACAGAACAGCTTAAAACCGATTTCCCGATGGGATGAAGAATTTATCCGGCAATAAAAGATATTTAATTGATCGAACGAACTATTTTAAAATTATTCTATAAAATTTTTTGGTCCTGAAAATTCAACAGAAGACAACTGAGCGGTTTTAAAAAACAAAAGGGCGAAAACCGCCCTTTATTTTCTGTAACCAATTGATCGGAATATCAAACTCCTACACCAAACCCTCGTTTAGTTGTTTGGAACCGGATTTTCCTGTTGCTGCGGCACCGGATTTTCCATAACCGGAGCTGATTTATTGCCATCTGTGGAAGATTTCTGGGCATCCGGCGTTGTCGTGCTTTGACCACTCTTCTGATCTTTACCACCAGACTGGTCAGAACCTGCCGGCTGATTTGCATTATTTGCCGGTGCTTGACCTTCACCTGTCGGTATCTGTCCCGATGTTGTCGACGGTGTATTTTGAGTCGGAGCTTTTGTATCCTTTGCAGGAATACGATTGATAATATCGGCAGCAGGATTGGAAACACTATCCAAAACTACAAGAGCAATCGATGTTGCAAAAAAGCAGAGTGCAAGAATTGCCGTCAGCCGTGTCAGCGCGTTTTTTGTGCCGCGTGCTGTCATAAAGCCGGAACCACCGCCAATGCCCAAGCCGCCGCCTTCGGAACGCTGTATCAATACAACGCCGACAAGTGCGATGACAATTAAAAGATGAATGACAATCAATACTGTCTGCATAAGCTCTGCTCTATTATTACCGTTCGCGGCTGTTTACACGTAATTTTTACATAATCCAAGAGGCAAGACAAAAATCTTCAACTATAATTTCCGATAAGCGCCGCAAATTGCCAGAAAATCATTGGCTTTCAAGCTCGCTCCGCCGACCAGCGCACCGTCGACATTATGAACGCCCAATAATTCGACAGCATTATCAGGCTTGACGGAACCACCATAAAGCAAACGGAAGAGTTTTCCCGATTGTCCAAAACGGGCAACCAGCTTGTTGCGCATAAATTCGTGGACTTCACCAACGTCTTTAGCTGTCGGTGTTTTACCGGTACCAATTGCCCAAACCGGTTCGTAGGCAATCACGGTATTTTGCGGTGTTGCATGATCGGGTACAGAACCAGCCAATTGTTTTTCAATGACATCAAGCGTCTTTCCGCTTTCGCGTTCTTCAAGTTTTTCACCAACACAAATTATCGAAACCAGACCGGCTCGCCACGCCGCTTCGGCTTTTTGCCGAACAAGATCGTTGCTTTCATGATGGTCATTCCGTCTTTCCGAATGGCCGACAATGACGTAACTCGCTCCGGCCTCTTTGAGCATGGGAGCGGAAATATCTCCGGTATGGGCACCAAAATCGGCTGTGTGGCAATCCTCCCCGCCGAGAAGAAGTTTTTCGCCATCAAGACTGTCGGCGGCTCTGGAGAGCAAAGTAGCCGGTACACAAATTAATGCTTCGAATAAACGTCCAAGATCCGAATTAACACCAGCGGAAATTGCCCGCAACTCGGCAAGAGATTCGCCAGTGCCATTCATTTTCCAATTTCCTGCGACGAGCGGTCTAACATTCGGTGTCATGATTTTTCCTCAATAACAGTCTTAAAACAGCGCATTAATAGCCTTAACTAACAAATTACACCACTAAAGCAAGTGTTAAACCTTGCATATTGTGCGCCTTTGTTGCACATCCTATCAGAGCTTTTTGCTTAAATGAAGCCAATTAAAACGGAATTTGCCGATGCTTGATACAATACGAAGTGCTGTCAATTCTTGGATTGCCAAGGTTTTCCTCGGTCTGCTTGTTCTATGCTTTGTCCTTTTATGGGGAGTGCCGGAATTAAGAAGAACCAGTGGACATGACTTGTTCACATCGGGAAAATCCACAATCAAAACCAATACTTACAGATTAGCTTTGCAAGATCAGATCAAGCTTTTTGCGAGCACCAATCAGCTACCACGTTTGCTTTCCGAAGCCGAAGCCAAGCAATATGGTCTTCCGCAAATGGCGATTAGCCAGCTTCAGCAGGATGTATTGCTCGACGAGCAAGTTCGGTTGATGAAAATCGGCGTTTCAAAAGATGGAATTGCCCGTGCCATAGGCGCCGACCGGTTTTTTCAACAGCAAGGGCAATTCGATCGCACTATTTTTCTGAGCTACCTCAAACAAGAGGGGCTTCCCGAGGCTGATTTTATTGATTACCTGGCCGGTAAAGAGAAACGTAACCAGCTTGTCTATTCCGCAGTCAACGACATGGCTGCGCCCGACGTATTTTACTCGGCATTGCTGAATTACCGCAACGAAACACGCTCTGTCGATTATCTTCTCGTGACGAAAAAAGAAATTGGCGAAATTAAAGACCCCACTTCCGAACAATTGCAAAAATCGTTTGACGCCCATAAGGCCGAATTTCACGCACCGGAATATCGTCAGGTCACTTTAATGGAAATGACACCGGAAAGCTTGCTTAAACCTGCCGATATTTCCGAGGATGAAATCAAGGATTATTATACCCGCAATGCTTCGCGTTTCATGTCACCCGAGGAACGTACGGTTCAAATATTGCGCTTCAAAACAAGACAAGAAGCAGACAACGCTTCCGCCAAACTCCGTAATGGAACGACTTTCGAGGATCTGGTCAGCAGTGAACATAAAACACTGGAAGACATTACCAAAGGTCCCGCAGCAAAAACCGGTTTCTCGTCGACCATTGCAAGAGACATTTTCGAACTGGAATTAAACAAGGTCAGTGATGTCATCAACGATCTTGAAGGACCGGTCATCATGCGTGTTGTAAAAATTACACCGCAAGGTCCTACTCCATTGGAAAAAGCCGAACCGGATATCCGCAATAGATTAGCCAAGGAAAACGCCGCAAATGCTATGCGCGATAATCATGATGCCATTGAAAATGCCCGTTTCGAAGGGGCGTCGCTTGATGAGCTCGCAAAACAATATAAACTCGATTTGCGGAAGGTTACGATTGATTCAAAGGCCCAAGCGCCTGATGGAAAAGCAGTAGCTGATTTACCACAACAATCTATGCTCGTTGATAATATCTTTCAGGCTACAGAAGGAGCCGATCTTGATCCCATTGCGATCAAGGGCGGCGGTTACTTATGGTATCGCGTTGACAAAATTGTCGATTCCCGTGACCAAACTCTGGATGAGGTTAAAGATAAAGTCGTCGCTTTATGGAAAGCCGGGGAAACACAAAGACTACTCGACGAGAAAGCGTCAAAACTGGAACAGGAATTGAAAGATCACAAAACACTCGATGATTTGGCTCGAGAGCTTGGTGTGACGAAAAAGACAGTTCGCGGTCTTAAACGTGGTGGTTCGGATGAAGTTCTGGGAGCTGATGGTATCAATGCGGCTTTCTCCGGTCCCAAGGGGCATAGCGGTGTGTCCAAGGCCGCTGATAAGGACCAGCGGATTGTTTATCTTGTAACAGAATCGGTTCAACCTTTGAACACCGACCCCAAATCGCTCGAACCTCAGCTAAAGGCCAATATCGATGCTATGGTGGGAGCAGATCTCGGTCTTGCAATTTTGGAACTTGCCAATGCGAAAGCACCTGTCAAATACAATGTCGAGAATCTTAAAGCTATAACCAACAACCTTCAGTGAGGATATCATGAGTGACCTGAAGCCTTTTATCAACAAGGTTGCAACGGGTGCTTCACTCACAAAAGATGAAGCAGAAGCGGCCTTTACAATCATGATGTCCGGTCAGGCGACACCTGCCCAGATTGGTGGTTTTTTAATGTCGCTTAGAGTTCGCGGCGAAACCATTGATGAAATCACCGGTGCAGTTGCATCCATGCGTAAGAAAATGTTGCGGGTAGATGCTGTTGAAGGTGCTGTCGATATTGTGGGCACCGGTGGAGACCAATCCGGTTCTTACAATGTTTCGACCGCAACCGCTTTTGTCGTTGCCGGGGCTGGAATTCCTGTGGGTAAACACGGAAACCGTGCATTATCGTCAAAATCAGGTGCTGCCGACGCCTTGGCAGCACTTGGTGTGAATATTGATGCTACCCCCGAAATGATCGGCCGCTGCATCCGTGAAGTGGGACTAGGCTTTATGTTTGCGCCAACCCATCACTCGGCAATGCGTCATGTGGGGCCTGCGCGTGTCGAGCTTGGTACACGGACAATCTTCAACATACTCGGACCTCTTTCCAATCCCGCCGGTGTTACGAACCAGTTGATCGGTGTCTTTTCGCCCCAATGGGTTGTTCCTATAGCCAAAGTTCTTCAAGGACTTGGCTCGAAATCACTCTGGGTCGTTCATGGCAGCGGCATGGATGAACTGACAACCGCAGGCGAAACAGAAGTTGCTGCGCTTAAAGACGGCGTTCTCACCACTTTTACAGTGACCCCAGAGGATGCCGGTTTGAAACGTGTTACAATGGCAGACCTCAAAGGTGGCGACCCGCAATATAATGCACAGGCATTACGAGCCGTTCTTGAAGGCCAACACGGAGCTTATCGTGATATTGTGCTTTTGAATGCTGCCGCCGCTTTCATCATCGCCGGAAAAGCCGACTCATTGAAACAAGGTGTCGAAATTGCCAAGCAAAGTATCGATCAAGGTAAGGCTAAAGAAAAGCTGGAACAATTGATAAAGGTTTCGAACGACCTTGGTGACAATAATGAGTGATATTTTAAAGAAAATTGAATCCTATAAACGTCAGGAAATAGCCAAAGCTAAAGAAGCTTTGCCTCTCGAAAACTTAAAAAAATTGGCTACAAAGGCTGAAAAACCACGCGGTTTTTATAAAGCACTGAAAACCAAGGAAGATAAAGGTCTTTTCGGTTTGATTGCCGAAATTAAGAAAGCGAGCCCTTCAAAGGGGCTTATCAGAGAAGTTTTCGACCCGCCGGCACTTGCTAAAGCATATGAGGAAGGCGGGGCAGCCTGTCTTTCGGTTCTAACCGATACCCCCTCTTTTCAGGGATCACCGGAATTTTTGCAATTAGCACACAAAGCTTGTAATCTTCCTGCCTTAAGGAAAGATTTTCTCTTCGATACCTATCAGGTTTATGAAGCCCGCGCATGGGGAGCCGATTGCATTCTCATCATTCTTGCGGCGGTTGATGACAATTTGGCCAAAGCACTGGAAGAAACCGCATTCGAACTTGGTATGGATGTTCTCATAGAAACCCATAATGAAGCTGAAGTTGAACGGGCATTAAAACTTAAATCGCCACTTATCGGGGTTAATAACCGCAATTTGCGCAATTTTGAAGTTGATCTTGCGAATTCCGAGAGACTTTCCCATATGGTTCCCGATGATCGCCTGTTGGTGGGTGAAAGTGGCATTTTTACCCATGATGATCTGAAAAGATTGGAAAAAAGCAACATTCGTTCATTTCTTATCGGAGAAAGTCTGATGCGGCAGAACGATGTAGCAAAGGCGACAAGAACCTTATTAGGACTATAAAATGAGCGATAAACTAACCCATGTGAATGCCAAAGGTGAAGCACACATGGTCGATGTCGGGGGAAAACGCGAAACCGACCGGATAGCTATTGCCCATGGTTCTATAAAGATGGCAAGGGAAACACTCGAAGCAATCGAAAATGGCAACGCCCCGAAAGGCGACGTTTTGGCAACAGCCCGAATAGCAGGCATTATGGGGGCAAAAAAAACATCGGAGCTTATTCCGTTATGCCATCCCCTCATGCTCACAAAAATTGCTATCGACATTACCGCCGATCATGATTTGCCCGGTTATCAGATTACTGCAACCGTCAGTCTTAACGGCAAGACCGGTGTCGAAATGGAAGCTTTGACGGCTGTATCCATTACGTGTTTGACGATTTACGATATGGCAAAAGCTCTCGATAAAAACATGATCATCAGCAATATTTGTCTATTGGAAAAGCGGGGAGGAAAATCTGGCACATGGAAGCGAGAAGAAAAAAATGCCTCTCATCAATGTTGAAGAATCTCTAAACCGTTTACTCGCAGCAACTGAAACGCTTGAAAGCGTGCTTACTCCATTGACCAAGGTTGGACAGGCGCAAGTACTGGCTCAGGATGTTATAGCCGAATTGACCGAACCTCCCTTCCGTTCCTCTGCTATGGATGGTTTTGCCATACGCTATCAGGATTACCGGAAAGACGCAAAATTCCAAGTTGTCGGAGAGGCCGCAGCAGGCAAAGGCTATGACGGAAAAATCGGCAAAGCCGAAACTGTCCGGATTTTTACCGGTGCTCCCGTTCCTGACGACGCCGATACCGTTATAATTCAGGAAAACGCCGTGATAGAAGGCAATAGCGTCTCTTTTACAAAAGCGCCCGAACCGAATGCCAATATTCGTCCCAGAGGCGGAAATTTCGAAAAAGGTGACAGTGTTCTTAAAAAAGGGCGTGTCATGACACCTTCTGCCTTGGCACTTTGCGCGTCAACCGGCCATGGAGCGGTAAAAGTTGTCAGGCGTCCGAAAATTGCTGTTTTGGCAACAGGAAATGAGCTTGTAGAAGCTGGCGAGATCCCCGGAAAAGACCAGATCGTATGCTCGAATTCCTATGGTCTTACCTATCTGATACGAGCCCATCATTGCGACGTTGTCGATCTCGGGATAGCCCGCGACAATGAAGAATCAATCCGCGAAAAGATTAACCGGGCAAGAGACGAAAAAGTTGATCTTCTTGTCACCAGCGGTGGCGTTTCTGTCGGTAAATATGACCTTGTGCAAACTGTTTTGAAGTCGGAAGGTATGAAACTCGACTTCTGGAAAGTTGCAATGCGTCCGGGTAAACCCCTCATGTTCGGGGTTTTGCCCCATGACAATAAAATGCTGGTTTTAGGGCTTCCCGGAAACCCTGTATCAAGCATGGTTTGCGGCCATATTTTTCTGGTTCCGATATTGGAAAAACTTTCAGGAAGAACTTATCGCCCTCATATCGAAGACGCACTTCTTGCCGTACCACTTCCGGAAAACGGCCCGAGACGGCATTTTGTCCGTGCCAACCTCTCCGTTAATGCAAAAGGTGAAAGATGGGTCACGCCGGTGCGTAGTCAGGATTCATCCTTGATACGGCTCATGGCCAATGCTGATTGTCTCATCATCCGCGAGGAAAACGGCACCCCGCTTCAAGTGGGCGAGCCATGCCGCATTTTCATTCCCGATGGTGCGGGTCTATAATATTTTCGGCGTGGTCCAGCTAATGCCGCGCTGAAAGACGATAATGACGCGGCCTATCATTTAAAATCGGGAACTATGCATGCATTTTCAAACCCGATGGTGCGGGTCTACAATATTTTTGGCATGCGTCCGGTTATAGCTGCTTTTGTAATAGCAAGATAATGGCGAAGCGGAGAAGGTGTGACACATTCTTTGAACGCCAATGTGCCTTTCTTTTCAATCTTCTTTAACGCCTTCGGTATGATGGCCAGAGGTAGAAAAACCGGACGCACACTGACCGGCAAGTTTTTATAATGTTGATAGAATTTCTGGTAATGTTTTTTATCGAATTCGATTGCGGCGTTTAAAAGTTTTTTCTGCTGTTCTGATTCTTTATGAGGGGCAGAAACAATAAAATCCTCTGCCGTTGCCTCAACAATATTCTTCGGAAAATATTGGCGCCCGTTTGCTTTTAACAAGGGGAGCGAACGTAAGAGCCGACACATAAAATCTGCAACACCGCCGTGTCCTGACGCTTCCGCCGTCAATGACGAAGCATTTTTTTCGAGAATCTGACATGAAAGTTCCAAAAGCGCACTTGTTGTTTCACCGCAATAGCCTTCAAGACTTGTGAGATCAGGCATTTGATCATCATAAAAGTCGAACACACGTGCATCGCAATAGCGTAGCAGCGCGGCTTTCGGTAAATCATATTGCCGGATAGTTGAAAGCAATGCACTTAAGACCGGATTGCCCTCGCCCGTTTTACCGGCTTCGATTGCATCACGCCACCAACGCAAGCGAATTTCACCAATCATCGGCTCATGCACCGTTTCCGAAATTCGATTGATTTCGACATTAAAAGCAAAAAGGCTCGCAAGTCCCTCACGATATTGTAGCGGTGCGAATAAAATCGAGAGATAGCGATCTCTATCGCTCTCTTTTAACAGTTTTAAACAATAGGACGCGTCTTTATTCATTCAACTGCATAAAGGAGTGCGGCGACTGCGCGATCTTCTGCCAAGAGGACATTAAAAGTACGAACCGCAGCGCCGGTACTCATCGTGTCTGTAGAAATATGTTTTTTGCGCAGAACCATTCGCAAGTTTTCAGGCAACCTTAACAAATTTTCTCCTGTACCAACGAGAAAAACCTCGATTTTATCAGCTTCATCAAGAACATGCTTTATGTCCTCCATGGTCGGCACAGGCGTTTTCATTTCCAGACCATATATGCCGGACGGAACGCAAATGATCGAGCCGCGATTCGACATATCGGCAAAACGGAAACCACCATTTCCATAAGCATCAATAGGCGCACGTCCGGGGAAATGTGCCTCCCTCATCTTGATTGCATCAGACATCATGAACCCTTACCGTCGGTCTGGTTCGGCTTGACTCTCAAGAGCACCAGCAATGGACCGGCTATAAATATAGAAGAATATGTGCCTATGATTATACCAATGAGGAGAACCGATGCAAAATCTTTCATATCGGCACCGCCAAAGTAATAAAGAGGGACATGTGCCAGCAAAGTTGCAAGAGAGGTCAAAATTGTGCGCGACAAGGTACGGTTGATGGCAATATCAACGAGACTACGCATATCAATATTGCCGCGTTTTTTAAGGAGCGAACGAACCCGATCGTAAACAACAATCGTATCGTTCAAAGAATAGCCGATAATAGCAAGGAGTGCCGCGATGCTCCAAAGGTTGAACTGCCATTGGAACAGCAGGAAAATGCCGACAAGAATGATAATATCATGAACCGTTGTCAAAACGGCTCCGATTGCAAATTGCCAGCGGAAACGCCATAGAACATAAACAAATATTGCCAGCAATGACACGAAAATAGCAAGTGCGCTGACACGGCTCAATTCTGCCGAAACTGTCGGACCGACAATATCAAGGCGCTGCAAAGTGTAATCACTGCCGAACTCGCCCCGAAGTTTTACAGCAACAGTTTGTTCGGCATCTTCGCCATTTTCCTGACTTGCAATTGTCAATTCGGCTTCCGAAGGCCTTTTGGTTGGCGAAACATTGACACCCCCGATATTGAGATCGTTAACCCGAGAGGCAATGTCGTAAATATCCGCCTTACCGTTTTTAGCTTCGAGAACCGCTAAAGATCCACCGGCAAAATCGATTCCGTAATTTACCCCCGCTGTCACATAGAGGCCGCCAGTCAAAATAATCAGCACCGTCGACAAGGCCAGAGTTATTTTGCCAAGTTTCATAAAGCGGATACTGGTATTGGGCGGAATAATCCGAATGATGCGCTGTGGTATTTCACGAGGATGAAATGTCCGGATCCACCAGCTGATCATCATCCGCGTGAATGTGAAGGTCGTAAAGAGCGAGGTCAAAATGCCGATCGTAACTGTGAGCGCAAAGCCATGAATGGGACCGGTGCCCAACATGAACAAAACCAGTGCGGCAATGAAAGTTGTGACGTTCGCGTCAACAATCGTGCTCATGGCACCGGAAAATCCGGCTTCGACGGCTTGTGTCACCGAATAATTGTTGCGTCTTGCCTCGCGCACGCGCTCGTAGATCAAAATATTGGCATCAACCGATACTCCGATAATCAGAACAAGACCTGCAAATCCGGCAAGCGTTAGCGGCGTGCCGACAAGACTTAACACTGCTACCAACATCATCAAATTGGCAGCCAGTGCCACATCGGCAGTCAGCCCCAAAAGGCCGTATGACAAAACCATGAAAACGGCAACAATAACAAGAGCACCAAAAGCAGCGTGCAAACCGGCCTTTGCATAGGCTGTACCAAGGTCTCCCCCCACTGTTCTCTCTTCAATAAAAGTAAGATCAGTCGGAAGTGGTCCGGTTGTCAGAACAGTTTCGAGATTATGGGCGACATCATCCGGCAATGGCCCTACCCGAATATAGCCGTCATCAATCGGTACCGGAAATCTCATTGCTGCCAGAACTTCATTGTCAAACACAATGATGAGCCGCTTGTCGGAATTTTTTCGGGTAAATTCGGAAAGTTTTTGTTGTCCTTCGCTATCCAATGCGACAGTTAATAACGAGCCGGTTGTATCAGCGTTTTTTTCTGCATAGGCGCTCGCAATATTGTCATTGGTCAAAAACGGACGATCTTTCAGCAAATAGCTTACCGGCGGGTCATCCATTGAATAGGTAACAATTGTACCTTCGGGACGCGCAACTTTGCCCATAATCACATCGTTTACGGGAACGGATGTATCTTCTTCATAAAGTGAAAAACGCGCTGTTACGCTTACGATATCTTTAAGTAACTGGACATCGAAAAGTCCTGGTACTTCAATGCGGATTTTATCGCGGCTTTGCTTGGCAATAGAATAGTCTTTAAACCCCGCAGCTCCGATATCGAGACGTCTTTTCATGACGTCTATTGTCGCATCGCGTTCAGCAATTTCATTTTTTGGCAACTGGACCACAAGGCGCGAACCACCTTGTAAATCAACGCCCATTGGCAAATGAAGCGTCGAATAGAATTGCGGTAAATGGGTAAGCAAAGCCTGAGGTAGAATATTAGGCAAGGCGACTATCACGCCAACAAGAACTACAAACCAGATCAGAAGCCGTTTCCAGCGAGGAAAATAAAGCATGAGAAGGCTCCCGATTTTACCTCAAAATTTTACGTTCCCAAAATTACAATCAATAGAGTGTGCCAATGACATTCGCGCCAAAGCAAGCATTTCAAACAGGAAAGACCCTGTTATTCAGAAACTTTCAATGACAATTCCGATAGGAACTCGTGGAAATTGCCATTTTGCAAGAATCAATGATTCCCGTTTAACGGGAATCATCTTTAACAAAGTTAAAAAAAACGTCAAATATCCGTTTTCTGTTCGTTCAAGCTCCGGTCTTTTCCTGACTTGCTGCACTATCGGACTTGTTTTCGTCTTTCTCGATTTTTGCGGTATCATTTCCGCTATTATTGTCCTCGGCCGAAGCTGCTTGTTCAGTCTGATCAGTGTTTGACTCTTGCCTATTATCCGACTGTTTTTTCTTATTTTTGCCTTTAGCAGCTTTTAGTGCAGGCTTGGACTTTTGTTCACTAACCGGCTCTCCCTTGACCTCGACAGTCAGAATTTTCGCCCGCATCACGCGAACGCGGGTATTTTCTGCAATTTCAATTTCTACTTCACCGTTAGCATCACCAACAACTTTCGTAACGCGACCGATAAGGCCGCCTTCAGTAATCACAGTATCGCCCCGACGAATGGCATTCAGCATTTCCTGACGCTTTTTCATCTGGTTGCGTTGTGGCCGGATAATGAGAAAATACATGATGACGAAAATCAGAATAAAAGGTGCAAACGTCATCAAAGTTGACACTTCCCCCGTCGAACCACCAGCGGCCTGTGCATAAGCGTTGGTAATAAACATTAACTATCTCCTAGCTTTGATAGCGGGCATTACCCGTTTTGGATTGATCCCTGTAATTGACAAGTCAAACGCGACATCAACGAGCTTGAAGCTCATTCAACCGCTTCAAGCGATTTTTATTCAATCCTAGGCATTAAAGCTTTGCCTGCAAGAACGCAACCGGCAATGTTTTCATGAAGAAAAATTTTGGTTTTAATATTACACATGATAAAGATACGCTTCTACTTAATTGGCGGAAATTAAAATGATTGATGAAAATCTAAACCACAAACTGGATCAACTGATTGCTATATTGTCGCGCATGGCCCCTGCTGAAGCCAAGCCCCTCGATATGGACAACTGTGATTGTTTTGTATGGAATCCTGATAAACTTGCCCTGATGCCTGTCAAACACGTAAATAGAATTGATATTGACCTCATCAAGGGGGTCGATCAGGCGCGTGATGCGCTCATTGAAAATACGCGCCAATTTGCTAACGGCTTGCCGGCTAATAACGTGCTCCTTTGGGGAGCGCGAGGCATGGGCAAATCTTCATTGGTAAAATCAGTACAAGCGAAAATTAACGAGGAAAAAGCCGATAAACTTCCATTGAAACTTATTGAAATCCACCGTGAAGACATCGGAACATTACCAATATTGCTAACGGAACTCAGAAAAACGCCATACCGGTCAATTATTTTTTGCGATGATTTGTCTTTCGATCAGGATGACACGTCTTATAAATCATTGAAAGCCGCCCTTGATGGTGGTGTCGAAGGGCGTCCGGAAAATGTGGTTTTTTATGCAACCTCCAACCGCCGTCATTTAATGCCCCGCGAGATGATTGATAATGAATCGTCGACCGCCGTGAACCCCTCCGAAGCAATCGAAGAAAAAGTCTCGTTGTCGGATCGCTTCGGTTTATGGCTCGGTTTTCATAAATGCGCACAAGATGAATATCTCGATATGATTGACGGATATGTTCGCCATTACGGACTTGATGAACCGCTTGATAAAATCCATCATGATGCGCTCGAATGGGCAACAACGCGTGGAAACCGTTCCGGACGCGTGGCATGGCAGTTTATTATGGGACTAGCCGGACGGTTGGGCAAGAAACTCGATTAAGCGACTTCCGATAAAATAACAAAAAGCCGGTCAAAAACCGGCTTTCTCATAAAATTCAAACTTTCAAAGAATTATCAGTTTTCCAGATATTTGATCGGGTTAACAGGGCTCGAATTCTTGCGCACTTCAAAGTGGACACGCGGCGTCGATGCATTTCCCGACATACCGGATTTTGCGATTTCATCACCACGGCGGACTTTCTGTCCGCGTTGGACGAGAATTTTGCTGTTATGTCCGTAGACGGTAACAATATTGTTTTCGTGGCGGATAAGCACGGTGTTTCCGAATTCTTTCAAACCATCACCGGCATAGATAACAACGCCGTTTTCTGCTGCTTTAACGGACGAGCCTTCCGGAGCCATAATATCGATACCGTCATTCGTGCTTGAACCTTCTTTCTGACCGAAGCTTGAAAGAATACGTCCCTGTGCAGGCCAACGCATTTTGGAAATGCCTGTTGCCTGAGGTGCTACAACGGCTACATTTTCAGCCTGATTCATCGTCGTATCGCTGCTTTTTGCAACAGCAGGCTCGGCGGCAGGTTTTGCCGGTTCATTCTGTGCGGTCTTAACCGGTTCGGCGGCTGGTTGAGAAGATGCAGGCTGGCTTGCAGCAGCGGTCTTTGTCGGCGCTACCTGCTTTGTTTCAGGAGAAGCTGCCGGTGTTTGTGTTTTTGTTTGAGCAGCTGTTGAAGCCACTTCCGTATTATGACCGCCCGGAATAATTAATGATTGCCCGACACGGATTGCACCATTGCTCAAACCGTTAGCACTTTTAAGCGATTCGACGCTTACGCCGGTTTTACGCGAAACGCTATAAAGTGTGTCGCCACTTTGGACGATATAGCTGCCATTTTTCTTTGATGCCGATTGTGAGGGCATTGACGAAGACGATGATGACATCTGCCCAAGATTATGAGGTGGTGTCCCCAGAACCTGACCAGCAGATGCTACCTGCGTTGGCTGGGAAGCAGAAGAACCATAAGTCGGTTGGGATTGTGACTGGGCTGCCTGATAGGAAGGTTGACCGGCTACGGGCGGCAACTCGCTGCTCTGGATCGAGCCTGTGGTTTGCGGCATTTGTTGGTAACCGGCTTGTTTGTTGATCGCCTGTTGCTGATTGGCGGTGGCACCGGTATAAAAACTGTCGGTAAACCGTTGAGTACCTGAACTACATCCTGTGGCAAAACCAGCTAGGATGAACAATGCCGCTGTTCGAAGATAGCGGTGCGAAGCTTTACTCATAACTTTCAAACGCATGTTTTTTGTCCATATACCCGATACTCAACTGTAGCCATTAAAACGTGTTAATGTTACTCGACGGTTAAAATTTCGATTAAGGTTAAAAAAAATTATTGCCCGTCGAAATAGACCCCCTGCCTCGTAAACTGATCACATGCACATTTTATTATATATAATTTACGAGGAGTTTAAAAAAAGCCTATCAGAGGGATTAAGCCTTTTATCGTCTGACGATTTTCAATGAGGTTATTGATTTCAGGAAGCGATATTCCTGAGGAAATTACAGAATAGCTGCAACGCCTTCGATGAAGGGTTGGTAGCGCACTCTGAACATATCTGTCCTCTCGAACCTGCTTCCAGTCTTGCGATAGCGTACAACCATCTGTTCGCCTTCGTCCGGTCCGATAGCTTCTATAAGCACACCATTGGCTGCCAATAATTCGAGAAATTCCTGTGGATCACGATTACGTGATGGCCACACCAATATCCGGTCATAAGGGCCTGACCCGGACAAAGCGCGGCTGCCGTCCATTTGTCGCAAAACAATATTATCTATTTCCAATGCGTGAAATCGTTGACGGGCAATGTCGCATAAAGTTTTATATCTTTCGACCGTCGTCACACGGCCCGCAAGTCTTGCAATCAAAGCAGCGGTAAAGCCCGAGCCTGTTCCGATCTCGAGCACACGATGTTTTTTTTCGAGAGACAATGCAGAAATAATATATAACTGTTCTTCAAGCCTCTCGATATATTCGCCGCACTCTATCGGGATAACCTTATTCTCATAAGCACTATCGGTAAAAGGTGCCGAAACAAAGTCCCGACGCGATGTGCGTTCCAATGCAGAAAATAAGGCCATATCATCAAGCCCCCTGCCCCGCATTTTCAGGACAAGGCTTATCAATTCTTCTCGTTCTGACATAGGGGGCATCGCTTCCATCCCTCTATTTTCCCAAGAGCGCTTTTTCTAATACATCCAAAAATCTACGTGCCGTCAGATCAAGCTCTATTGGAGTAACAGAAATAGCCTTCTCCTGAAGCACATCAATATCTGTTTTTTCCTTGTTCTTGCCTTTTCCTCTACTGAAATACATCCAGTAATAAGGTAGGCCACGACCATCAGCGCGTTTATCGATAAGTATCTGGTGTCCGCGGTTACCAAGCGGAGCAACAGACAATCCTGTCACCTCGTCAGCTTCGCAAGCCGGGAAATTTACATTGAGCAAAACACCTTCGGGAAGCGGAATTTTTACGAGCTTTTTCAAAATATCCGGAGCGAGAGATAAAACCGTATTCCAAGGTATATTGTCGCGCTTCGTTTCGTGCAAAAATTCTTGTGAAAGAGCAATCGAGCGGATCCCCTGTAACATCCCCTCTACCGCACCTGAAACCGTTCCCGAATAGCTCACATCGTCAGCCAAATTACCTCCGGCATTAACACCCGAAAGAACAAGATCGGGCGCTTCCGGCATAATATGCTTGACCGCCATAATGACACAATCGGTAGGAGTGCCTTTCAAAGCAAAATGTTTTTCATCAATTTGACGCAAACGTAAAGGCTCTGAAATGGTCAAAGAATGTGAAACACCGCTTTGATCTTCTTCCGGAGCGACAACCCAGACATCATCAGAGAGTTGACGGGCGATCTGTTCAAGAATTTTCAGCCCTTCCGCATGAATGCCGTCATCATTGGTTAGCAAAATACGCATATTGAAGTTCCCTGAAATTTTTACGCTTCAATCCGTTCCAATCCACCCATATAAGGGCGCAGAACGTCCGGAATAACCACGGAACCATCTTTTTGCTGATAATTTTCCATAACTGCAATGAGACAGCGCCCGACAGCAACTCCAGAGCCATTCAGAGTGTGAACGAAGCGCGTCGATTTTTCGCCTTCTTTCCGGTAACGCGCATTCATACGCCGCGCCTGAAAGTCACCGCATACCGAGCAGCTCGAGATTTCGCGATAGGTATTTTGCCCCGGTAACCATACTTCTAAATCATATGTTTTGCGGGAGCTAAATCCCATATCACCGGTACATAACGTAATTGTCCGGAAGGGAAGCCCCAGACGTTTTAAAATATCTTCAGCGCACCCTGTCATGCGTTCCAATTCATCCAGAGAACTGTCTTCATCGGTAATAGATACCATTTCGACTTTCCAGAACTGGTGTTGGCGCAACATACCGCGCGTATCACGACCGGCAGCACCGGCTTCCGAACGGAAGCACGGGGTCAAGGCAGTGACGCGAATCGGGAGCTTTTTGGCATCCAGAATATCGCCTGCAACGAGATTCGTCAGTGGTACTTCTGCCGTTGGAATAAGCCAACGCCCGTCTGTTGTCTCGAACAAGTCTTCGGCAAATTTGGGCAGTTGGGCAGTGCCGAAAAGTGCGCTGTCACGAACGAGAACCGGAACTGAAACTTCACGATAACCGTGTTCCAGAGTGTGGACATCAATCATGAATTGGCCAAGTGCCCTTTCGAGACGGGCAAGCTGTCCCGACAAGACTGTGAAACGTGCGCCGGAAAGTTTCACCGCACGATCAAAATCCATTTGGCCAAGTTTTTCACCAATTTCGAAATGTTGTTTGGGTTCGAACGGGAAAGACGGTGGTGTTCCCACCTTATAACGTTCAACATTGTCATTTTCGTCGCGTCCTACCGGCACGTCGTCAAGCGGAATATTAGGAATACGGGACAGTGCCTCATCAAGAGCGGCGGTCAGCTCTTTTCCTTTTGTCTCTGCTGTTGAAAGGAATGTTTTGAGTTCTGCCACTTCCGACTTCAAGGCTTCGGCCCGTTTAGTATCACCGGATGCCATAGCCTGTGCAATTTCTTTCGAAGCGGCATTGCGTCTTTCCTGCGCAACCTGAACGTGAGAAACGTGGTTACGACGCTCAAGATCAAGCGCTATCAGTTTCTCTGCCTGTGGTTCGGCACTACGTTTTGCCAAAGCTTCGTCGAGTTTCTGCGGATTTTCCCGAATCCATTTGATATCAAGCATCAAGATATTCCTGTACAAATTTTTTTAATTCTATTTCTGTTCTTAAACCACAATGGCCTAATCAGGAAGCCTTGTTATTTTGTTTTGCCTGTTTCTTTTCAATCCAGCGTGAAACAATAATAGAAACTTCATAGAGCAGAATTGTCGGAAGCGCGACGCCGAACATCGTAAAGAAATCGGAAGGTGTCACCATTGCCGCAACAACAACAGCGATTAGAATTGCCCATTTCCGTTTGGAAACCAGCATTTTCGACGTAATAAGACCTGCTTTTGTCAACAGGCTGGTCACAAGAGGAAGCTGGAAAATAAGTCCGAATATGAGAATAAAAGATTGCATGAAGCTCAGATAATCGGAAATACGTGCAATAAATTCAACTTTCAAATGAGAATCAGGCAATAATTGCTGTGACAGTGAAAACCACAACATCATCGGTGCAAGCACACAATAAACAAATGCTCCACCTAAGAGAAACAATACCGGCGCACTGATGAGAAATGGCAAAAAAGCGCGCCTCTCGTTGCGATAGAGGCCCGGCGCGATAAAGCTGTATAACTGGAACGCAAGATAGGGAAATGACAAAATGACGCCGCCAAACGCTGCAAGCTTCATTTTGGTCAGAAATGTTTCCCAAACCTGCGTTGATTGCAAACGGATGCTGTCAGGATTTCCGCCGGAAATTTTCATTGCCCATTGATAGGGCCACAAGAGGAAATTCAGGATGTAATCCTTGACGAAAAAGCAGATAATAAAGGCAATAGCAAATGCAATCAAAGATACGATAATCCGGTGGCGTAACTCGATCAAATGATCCAGTAGCGGCGCCGAGCTTGCTTCGACTTCGTCTTCATCCTCATGCACGATGGTCTTTTCCTATTTTATTCAAACGTCGGCAGTGGTTGCCTTTTTAGGCCGTGAAGCAGCCTGTTTTGCGGTTTTCTGTTTTTGTGCAGGAGCTTTCACAGCTCCGGTACTAGCGGGCTTTTCAGGCGATGACGACTTTGTTGTTGCTGACACCTTACGCTTTGTCGCCGTTTTCAGCTTCAACGCTGCGGTTTGTTTTGCCGTCATCTTGCCTTTGGCCGGTGTTTCAACTGTCGGCTTTGTTCTTGTCACTTCGGAGGATGTTGGTGTTGCCGGATGTTCCTCCGCTGCCACACTGTCACCTCCTGCAGAGGCTGTTGGAACTGTTGCTGACTGGAATTTTTCATCATCAACTATTCTGACAGCACTGGCCGTCGCACCAGCAGATAATGAATGACTTTGCGAATTTTCGTTATCTTTACCACCGGAAGACTTATCAGCCACGTCTTCTAAAGCAGAATCTTGCGACTTCGATTGCTTGTCGTCCTCCTGACTAACCTCAATACTCGCTTTGACATCTTTCGCGACATCCCGAATAGGATCGAATATTTCGGTCAGCTTTTTGCGAGGATCAAGGTCCTTTACATCGGTAAGAGTTTTTTGCAAATCATCAAGCTCGGCTTCATGCATGGCTTCGTCGAATTGGCGACGGAACTCGTTTGCTGTCGTGCGCATACGAGCCGTTGCCTTGCCGATTGCTTTCAACATTTTTGGCAAGTCTTTCGGGCCGACTACAACAATCAGCACGATAAGGATAACAATAAATTCCGGTCCATCAATTCCGAACATTATTCAAAGCCCCTTTCCGACAAGAAAGGCTTTCGCAAGAAAAGCTCTAACGCCAAGAAAACTTATGATTTTGTTGTTTTACGTTGCGTCGTTTTGGCTTTCGGCTTGGATGCACGTGGTGCAGCCTTTTTTGCGGTTGATTTCCGAGTATTTGCAACCCGCTTCACCGGTTCAATTGTTTCTTCCGGCTTAACATCAATGGTTTTGATTTCAGGCCGCTCGGCGGGTTGTTGAGCTTCAACCTCGTCATCGTCCTCTTTCAGACCTTTTTTGAAACTCTTGATACCCTTGGCAAAATCTCCCATGAATTCTGAAATTTTACCACGACCGAATAGGACAAGAATGATGAGTAGGATCACTATGAGGTGAACAGGTGAAAGGAAATTTCCCATTATGTACTCTCTTCAATGCTGGAACTGTCTTAATGTGTACTTTTAGACACTTTTTTCAAGTCTTTTAAACACAACCACGTGTATTTACATTTTTTATTCCCAAACAAGGTGATTTTAAGATTTTTCTTCCCGATCAAGTGGACTTAAAAGTCCTAATTGTTCCAAATTGATATCTTCAAGCGGTTCTTCTTCATCGGTTAGAATATCCGGATCGGCGGTTGGTGATGGCATACGGAAACTTGATGGTAATCTTGACGATAGAAGACCTGCACCTTTCAGCTCTTCCATCCCCGGTAAATCCGAAATTTCCGGCAGGCTGAATTCATCCAGAAAAGCAAGGGTCGTTCCGTAAGTGACTGGTCGTCCCGGAACGCGCCTCCTTCCACGAATTTTCACCCAACCTGCTTCCATCAACACATCCAACGTGCCTTTCGATGTTTCAACGCCTCTGACGTCTTCTAGTTCCGCACGCGTTATCGGTTGATGATAGGCAATAATTGCCAGCACTTCCAAAGCAGCACGGGAAAGTTTCCTTGGCCGCTCTTCTTGCCTGTTCAAAAGAAAGGAAAGATCGGGCGCTGTCCGGAACGCATAAGCATTTCCCACTTTTACGAGATTGACCCCGCGTTTTTGATAATCCTGTTTCAAAACATCCATAATCGCCGAAATATTTGCGCCTTTGGGAAGCCGCTCTTCCAAAGCGCGATCAGTCACAGGTTCGCTCGACGCAAAAACAATTGCTTCGGCCATGCGAACAAGTTCGGGCGTTATGTTGAGCTCGCCATTTTTATTTTTTTCTGCGTTTTTTGGTTCAGTCATCTTGCTTACTTTCGGGCTTTGCCCCGCCCCCGATATTTATGGTTTTCGGCCCTTCAGCCTTTTTGTGCGCACGAAGATAAATCGGAGCAAAAGGTGCAGCCTGACGGATATCAAGCTGCTTTTCTCTCACCATTTCAAGACTTGCCGCGAAAGTGCTGGCCAATGCTGTGCGACGTTCATAAGCTGTCGGAATAAAAGCAAATAGAAACTTGTCCAATGCCTGCCAATCTTTTGCTTCGCCCATCAACCGCACCAATATTGCGCGCGCGGCTTTTAGCGACCAGACCTCTCTCTTTCCTACTTCGACGCGTTTCACAGCCTGTCTTTGCCTTAAACCGGCATAAGCCATCAACAAGTCATAGAGTGATACGTCATAGAGGTGCTTTTTTTCAACCACTACCATTTCCGGATTGGCGCGCTTGAAAACATCACGCCCCAAACGATTGCGGTTCACAAGCTGCCCTGCCGCCTCGCGCATGGCCTCAAGCCTCTGCAAACGGAATTGTAACAATCCCGCCAGTTCTTCGCCACTTTCCCCTTCATCATCCGACCGCTGCGGCACAAGCAAACGGGATTTGAGATAAGCAAGCCAGGCCGCCATCACCAGATAATCGGCTGCAAGATCGAGTCTTAATTCATGTGCGGTTTTAACGAAATCGAGATATTGTTGCACAAGTTCGACAATGGATATATGTGCCAGATCGACTTTCTGGTTACGTGCGAGTTGCAACAGAAGATCAAGCGGGCCTTCGAACCCTTGAACATCAATAACCAATGTCGGTTCACTGACTCCGTGTTCCTCATCCTGTTCCCAAATGGGTTCCATTGCTTTTTGAGCACGGTGTCCGTTCGCGTTTTTTAATTTCGGATTAGATTTATTGTCGTTTTGTGCCAAATCCGATTCCTCTTAGCTTAACGCAAGGAGATTTTGAAATTCCTCCCGCAATGCCTTCTCGTCAGTTTGATCGGGTTTGCCAACCCAATTGGTTGCATTTTGCGCGCGCTCGAGCGATTTACCTTCAAGCCAAGGCGTTGCTGCAGCGATTTTTTGCATTTCTTCTTTTTCGCCATTGCAATGTAAAACGAGATCGCATCCGGCTTCGAAAGCCTCTTTTGCTAAATCGCCCAGATCGCCTGAAAGCGCCTTCATCGATAAATCATCCGTCATCAACAAGCCATCAAAGTCAATCTCTTTGCGAATAATTTGACCCACGACCTTTTTTGACAAGGTTGCCGGTTTTTCGGCATCAACGCTTTCATAAACAACATGCGCCGTCATTGCCACCGGAAGATCGGATAATGCCTCGAATGGAGCAAAATCATTAAGCCGTAAAGTCTCCAATGGTGCATCAACACGGGCAAGGCTTTTATGAGTGTCGCATAATGCACGACCGTGCCCGGGAATATGTTTCATGACCGGCAGGACACCGCCTGCCTTCAAACCTTCTGCGGCTGCTCGCCCCAAGGCTATGACTGTTTCATAGTCATTGCCATAAGCACGCGTACCAATGACATTATCTGCTCCTTCAATCGGCACATCAAGAAGCGGCAGGCAGTCGGCATTTATTCCCAACCGGCGCAGATCAAATGCGTGAAGACGTGACATGATAAAGGTTGCGCGCAATCCTTTTGCTTTATCCTTTTTATAGAGTTCACCCAATGTTGCCGCTGGTGGATAATCAGGCGCTAGCGGCGCACGCAACCTTTGGACACGTCCACCTTCCTGATCAATGAAAATAAAAACATCGTCGCGGCCAGTTGCAGAGACGAGCGATGAGGTTAATTGTTTAACCTCGTCTGCCGAACCGATATTTCTTGCAAAAAGAATGAAAGCCCAGGGGTGGTTTTCTGCTATAAAATCTTTTTCGGCTGCCGTTAGGCTAAGGCCTGATACACCAACAATCATAGCTTTCATATTTTGCATAGTCCTTAACTGTTTCGCCGTCTCAAGGCGCCTTTCCGAAATCAATTATAACGACTCTATAGCATTTTTCGAGTATTCGCCGTGACTTTATTAACGTTGTGCCCTAACGGAATTATCAAGCTTTTTCACCCAGACTTTTATATCATGAACGGCTATGCCGCCATTAGGAGCCGGTGAATCTGCTCCGGTCAAAACATTTATCCCCTCTCCCCGAACAAAACTTGAATTGGCAAACAATCCTTGTGAGACCACAACATGTCTTTTCAAGCCTTTAAACAATTTTGCATGAAGCGCCACACAGCCGCGTTGATTGCCTATCTCGACAAGGTCACCATCCGCGATACCATAATTTGCTGCATCATCGGGATGGATCATGAGCGTTGGGCGCACTTCTTTCAATAAAGATGTCGGCGATTCCGAAAATGTCGAATTCAGAAAATTATGTGCGGGCGATGTTACAAGTTTGAACGGATGTTCTTCATCCGCTTTTTCAATAACATCCCACTGATCTGGAAAATCGGGCATTTCTTGATACGGCCCTTGATATCCCATCGTATCAGGGGGAGTGTCGGGAGCTTTATAACCGGTCCATTGTGCCTTGAAACGGAATTTCCTGTCTGGCCAGGCAAAACCGTTCAGAAAATGGGCGCGTTCAAAAGACGGCTGAACGTCAAGCCAGCGTTTTTCCTTAAGTTCTTCATAAGTCCCGCGGTGTGACGCTCTTAACATATTATCGATAAGTTCAACGGCTGTTTTATCGAACCCCGCCATGTGACCAAATCCGAGCCGTTTTGCCAATTCGTTTATAACATAAAGATTTGGCTTTGGTCCAAGCGGAGGTTCAATCAATTTCGGTCCTAATAGAATATGTTGTTGGCCACCTGCCCGATAAATATCATCATGTTCGAGGAACATTGTTGCAGGTAGCACGACATCGGCCATTTTAGCCGTATCGGTCATAAATTGCTCATGAACCACTGTAAAAAGGTCTTCGCGAGCCAAACCTTTGCGGATTAACCGTTGTTCAGGCGCAACATTTGCCGGATTGGTGTTCTGGATAAACAACACAGTTACAGGCGGGCCACCATAAAGTGTTTCTTTATCGCCAAGCAAAATTCTGCCGATTTTCGATTGATCAAGAGAACGAATTTTCGGATCAGAGAAAGCCGTTCCTTCAACTTCGTTCTTGTTAAGAGCAAATATCGAAGCGTTAGAATAGAATGCGCCGCCACCTTCATATTGCCATGCTCCCGTAACTGCGGGCACAGAAAGCGCTGCATGCATTGCAACTGCGCCGTTACGTTGTCTGGTAAAACCGTATCCTAGCCGGAAGAAAGTGCGTTTGGTTGTTCCCACCCAATGGGCAAAAGTTTCTATTTCTTCAACAGATAGACCGGTAATTCCGGCTGCCCATTGCGGCGTTTTTGTTTTCAAGTGGTGTTCGAGCCCGTGTGGGTCATCGCTATAGCGTTCCAGATAATTCCAATCAGCAAAACCATCCCGAAACAATATATGCATAACGGCACAGGCCAAGGCTGCGTCGGTTCCCGGTCTTAAAATCAAGCCAAGATCGGCCTGACGCACCGTTGCACTCTCGAAAACATCAATAGCGACAATGCGGGCATGGTGGTCTTTGCGTGCTTTGGTGACATGGGTCATAACATTGACCTGCGTACTTGCCGCATTGGTCCCCCAGATCACCACAAGATCGGATTTTTCCATTTCGCGCGGGTCGACACCCGCAATTCTGCCCGTGCCGGCAAAATAACCGGTTGCTGCAGTATTGGTACAAAATGTTGAAAATTGCCGCGAATATTTTCCGGCGTGCCGCAAACGATTGATTGAATCGCGCTGCACCAATCCCATGGTTCCGGCAAAGAAATAAGGCCATATCGTGGTTGAATCGTATTTTTTCTCTGCCTTTTGAAAATTTTCGGCTATGAGGTCGAGTGCATCAGACCATGAGACTTCCTGCCAATTACCCTCGCCTTTTGGACCTTTTCTGACAAGCGGTTTCAACAATCTTGCTGGATTGTGTACGCGCTCGCTGTAACGGGCGACTTTTGCACAGATAACGCCCGCCGTGTAAGTGTTGTCTTTTGCTCCCCTGATCCGGCCTATTTTTGTCGGAGACAATAATTCCACATCAAGGGCACAGGTTGAAGGACAATCATGGGGACAGGCTGTATGACCAATTACTACGTTGTTCATGGTAATTCCGACTCAATCAATGAAAACGGATGTATTTAACAATTTTACTATTTTCAGGCTAGTCTTACAGCAATAACGCCAAGAACAATGATGATCGAGGCAATAAAGCGCGCGAGGCTCACATGTTCACGCAAGACGAAATAGGATAAAATAACGGCAAAGACTATTGCGCTTTCGCGCAAAGCCGCAACCAGCGCCACCGGTAACTTTGTCATTGTCCAAAGGGCAAGGCCGTAAGACCCGAGCGACAAAAATCCGCCAACAAGACCGATAAACCAATAGCGTTGAAAGTGGGTCAAAAATGGTTGGCGCGTTTTATGATTGAAAAGTTCAAAAACAACTTTCACCAAACCAATCAGAAAAAATATCCATAAAATATAAGAAACAGGCGCCCCCGATAGTCTGACACCCACCCCGTCAAGGAGAGTATAAAAGGCTATAAAAGCGGCCGCTAGCAAAGAAAGCGGGATAATAGAGGGGGCTATTCTATTGCTGCGTCTTAATGCTTCAAGTGCCAAGGTCAGCACCCCGAAACATATAAGAATAACACCGCACCATGCCACCAAAGACAGTCGTTCGCCGAGAACCGGTTCGCTCAAGAGCGCAACAAAAAGCGGTGCTACGCCCCGCATCACCGGATAAGACTGGCTTACATCACCTTTTTGATAAACGATTCCGACAAGCATCATATAGACGACCTGCACAAAGACAGAAATGAGCAAAATCGGCAGGCTCGCAAGTGATGGCAAGGATTGAAAAGGAATACCTGCAAGTGCCAGAATAGAAGAACCCGCCATAAAAACCGTTATATTAGCCTTTGCCTCACCGGTTAACTTCAAAGCCACGCTCCATAGCGCGTGCATCAATGCGGCCAAAAGCACAAGTGACACCATCAAGCCCGACATCTGCCATACTTTCCGGTTACCAAGCCGATAAAAGGGAGGTTTATAAGTGGAAGTTCAAGTTAATCCAAAAAAATTAGAAAATCAGATTCAAAGACCTCTATCAAGTCAGGTTAATTTTGTGTTAAAAGCTTCCCACATAAAAATTGATTTGCAGAAAAGAGTCGATGTCCATTTTCTTTTATCTGCTCATCAAACCTTATTGAAGGATATTTGCTTTTTCCAATTATGACGGACCAGAACTTGCTTTATAATTTTATGGTCTGTCCGGGCTATCGAGATCTTTAAAATGAACAGACGCTTTTTCCTTCTCTCGGCACCGCTTTTCCTTGCCGGTTGTACTTTTCGCCACCCTTTACCCAAAATGGTTCCGATTGATACCGGCGAGCCGGTTACGACAACGACCTATGTTATAAGGCGGCACAAGGCGAAGCCGAAGGTTACGCCAAAAAAGAAGAAGGTAAGTTACGGAGAATATCCGTTAAATGAAAAATACGCATCCATGTATGCGGCTACGACCGATAACGGTTTTCCAGTGAGTGCTGTTGATACAAGGCGTATCAATCCGGAATATCTGCGTCAGGAAGTTGCATTCCATATGCCTTATAAGCCTGGAACTATTGTTGTCGATCCAACCAACTTCTTCTGTTATTTTGTGCTTTCGGAAGGACGAGCCATGCGCTACGGCGTCGGTGTTGCGCGGTCGGCCGCTGCAGATTTTCAAGGAGAAGCAACAATCGGTCGTAAAGCGGTATGGCCGACATGGCACCCGACGGCAAGCATGATGCAAAAGCAGCCGCAAAGATACGGCCATCTGTCGGATGGCATGAAAGGTGGTCCCGGTAATCCGCTCGGCGCTCGTGCACTTTATCTTTATCGGGGTGGAACAGACACACTTTTCCGTTTGCATGGAACGGTCGAACCCTGGTCAATCGGCAAGCGTGTATCCTCGGGATGTATCCGTTTCCTCAATCAGGATATTATTGATCTTTATAGCCGTGTGCCGGTGGGAACCCGTGCTGTTGTTCTGCCCCATAAAATCGGCCTCGGCTGATATCAGAAACAGTTAGAACAAAATAATGAATTATCGTCATATCTATCATGCAGGCAATTTTGCCGATGTGTTCAAACACATTATTATCGCCCGCATCATCGAATACTTAAAAAAGAAAGACCATGCTTTCCGTGTGATTGATACACATGCAGGTATCGGCGTTTATGACCTTGCTTCGGAAGAGGCACAAAAAACCGGTGAATGGATTGACGGTATCGGCCGTATCCTTCATCAACCTATCGCACCCGACATCGAATTGCTCATCAAGCCGTGGCTTGATGTTGTAAACGACCTTAATGGCGGAAATAGCAGCAAATTGACCCGTTATCCGGGCTCCCCTTATCTCGAGCGGAAGCTCCTAAGGAAACAGGACCGCTTAACGGCAATAGAGCTTCATGAAGCCGATTATAAAAAATTGGCGAATAATTTTGCCGGTGATTATCAGGCGCGTATCATCCATCTCGACGGATATCTTGCGCTTGGTGCCCACGTGCCGCCAAAAGAAAAGCGTGGACTTATTGTTGTTGATCCCCCATTTGAAAAAACCGATGAATTCGAGCAGCTTATCGAAGGTCTCGAGAAAGCATACAAGCGTTTTTCCGGTGGAATTTATGCCCTTTGGTACCCTGTCAAACATTATAATGAACTCAATTGGTTCATGAACGAGTTGAAAAGCACTTCAATACCGAAAATCTTGCGGCTGGAGCTTAGAATCAAACAACGCTCCGAAATGCCGGGACTTGATGGCTGTGGCATGATTATTGTCAATCCACCTTATGTGTTGCCCCAGGAAATGAGCAAGCTCAAAGCATTTTTACTTGATCGCCTTGGAGCAGACAAACATGCACAATTAATTAATGAATGGATAAATGGTGAAACTGTTTGACCTTGACGGATTTGAGACAATGAAACATATTGAGCCCAGAAATGGTCAACGTGGAATAATCATGCAAAAGTCATCGTTCTTTAACGCAAGTTTTCGCAAAGTTTTGTCTTTCTCGGTTTTCGGGCTTGGCTTCTATGCCTGCGTGAATTCTGCAACAGCAGCCGATTTGGCGGCATCATCAGCCCCTCAAACGCAAGCTTCTGCAGTGAACGATGCAGGCGTGTGTGGTTATAAACGCATCCTCTGGGAAGTCGGCTACAAGTTCCGCCATGAAGTGCATAATGTCCCCGGTTTGCCGGTTGTTCATATCGATCAGGTGAGAGATATTGAAATGACACGGGGCGAAAATCCGGCAACAAAGCTTAATATTCCCCGTCAATTTTGCCGCGCGACAGCCATTATGAATGACGGGTCGAGCTATCCGCTTTATTATATGGTGGAATATGGCCAAGGCTTTACCGGTGTCAGTGGCTATAATGTCGAATTTTGTGTTGAAGGTTTCGACAAATGGCGAATTCAGGACGGTAACTGTCGCGCAGTCAAATAATCAAAAAGCCCGTCGCTGATCTGCCACTCTTCGTCTAAAGCAAAGTCTGCTGAAAAATCTCTTTTCTGCTGCGCTGTCGCAAGACAATGCAACTTCTAAAAAACGTTTTGACGGGCTAACTTTAAGATAATCGATTTTAGAAAATTCGTGGGATTAGCTTTCCCGACCGAATGCCCCTGCTATCAGCGCTCATGCAATAGTTTCCGGTTAGAAGCAGTTTCTAAGTTAACCCGATATGATTGCTACCTACAAGCACAGTAATTTCGCCGAATTCTGTCATAGTACTACACAACATCACTTTTTTCCTCCTCGAAAGGTAAAAGTGGAATGAAGTGCGATAAAGTATAAAAGAAGATGGCCGTGCCTGACTTTCAGGCGCTTGGTTACAAACAACCAACCGCTTCAGGAAAGAGAAGAGCTTTTTTTCGAGCCTTTCGCACCGGTTTTCTGGAGCTCATTTTCCAAGTCTCTTAAACTTTCACAATCATCTTTCGGTTTAAACAGCGATCCATTTATAGCAATGCGCTATGAGCGTGTTACATCTGCATAAACTTGGAAATTCTTTTCTCTCAGCAAATGATTGATTTGTTTTGTGATTTTACAAGCCTTGATTTCAGCGGAAAATATCGCCATTTTGAACTGTAAGGTTTTAAACTTGGCGAGAGTTCGAGCGTTACAAAAAACTGTCAACGGAAACTGTTTGATCAAATGGAAAAGAAGCGTCCTGTCGTTCTGATTACAGGCGGTGCCAAACGTTTAGGTGCCGCAATGGCGCTTGATTTGGCTCAACATGGTTTCGATCTCGCGATTCATTATAATGAAGGGAAACAGGAAGCCGCCGAGCTCGTGCACAAACTGGAAGCTTTCGGAGCCAAAGCATTGTCTTTCCAATCCGATCTTCTGGAAACGCATGGCAAGGGCCTTTTGGAAACGGTAACAGAGAAAATGGGACGGCCTGTTGAAATCCTTGTCAACAACGCCTCTCTGTTTCTTGATGACCACATCGGCGCACTTGATATGGATGTCTGGGATAAACATTTTGCAATCCACCTGAAAACCCCTACCCTTTTGGCTGACCGCATGTTTTTTCTATTGCCGGACAATTTGAAAGGGTTAATCGTCAACATTATCGACCAGCGCGTTTTAAAACTTAATCCCAATTTTCTGTCATATACCCTATCCAAATCATCACTCTGGACATTGACCAAAACACTCGCTCAGGCACTTGCCCCCCGTATCCGCGTTAACGCCATCGGTCCGGGACCAACACTTAAAAGTCCAAGGCAGGACGAAGAAGATTTTTTAAGACAGGCGCGTTCTGTTTTGCTTGAACATGGACCGGAATTGTCCGAATTTGGCGCAACGATACGTTATTTTTGGTGGCAAACGTCAATAACCGGACAAATGATTGCTTTAGATGGCGGCCAGCATCTTATGTGGCAAACGCCCGATATTGCAGGACGAATTGAATAATTATGAAATCCCTGAACGAACCAAACACTGAGGCCGCTAAAAATCAGGAAGCGAAATCGGATGAAGATCGTCATTCGGCTTCTCTGACACCCGATATTATCTGGGATAAAGGTGGCTTCAAAAATGATGATCTGAAGCTCACCGGTGCACCGCTCATTCAGGAGTTTGTTAAAAATTTGCCGAATAAACCGGGCGTTTACCGGATGTTCGACAAGGATGGTAACGTGCTTTATGTCGGCAAAGCGCGGAATTTGAAAAAACGCGTGTCGAATTACGCACGTGGGCATGGACACAATAACCGCATCGCGCGCATGATACGGGCCACCCATTATATGGAATTTGTGGTTACCAGCACAGAAACCGAGGCTCTTCTTTTAGAAGCCAATCTTATCAAGCGGTTGCGCCCGCGTTTTAATGTTCTGCTGCGCGATGATAAAAGCTTTCCATATATTATCATTACGCGCGACACACGCGCTCCTGCTATCTATAAGCATCGGGGTGCACGGTCTCGCAAAGGTGATTATTTCGGCCCCTTTGCATCTGCCGGTGCGGTCACAAGAACAATCAACGCCATGCAAAGGGCGTTTTTACTCAGAACATGCACAGATTCTGTCATGGAATCGCGTACTAGACCCTGCTTGCTCTATCAGATCAAAAGATGTTCAGCGCCTTGCACACATGAAATCAGTGACGCCGATTACATGAAACTTGTCGACGAGGCGAAAGCATTTCTTTCAGGAAAAAGTCAGGCTATTCAAGACAATATGGCAAAAATCATGCGGGAGGCAGCCGATAAACTCGACTTTGAAAGGGCTGCTGTCTATCGCGACCGTTTGTCGGCCTTGTCCCATATTCAGGGTCATCAGGAAATCAACCCGCAAACAGTTGACGAAGCGGACGTTTTTGCGATTGCCCAACAGGGCGGCATGACATGCATTCAGGTGTTCTTCTTCAGAACAGGACAGAATTGGGGAAATCGTTCCTATTTTCCGAAAGCTGACCCTTCGATTTCTGCTCCCGAAGTGCTCGGAGCTTTTCTTGCCCAGTTTTATGATGACAAACCGGTACCGAAACTTATTCTGCTTTCCGACCATGTTGAAGAGGAAGAACTGCTTGCCACAGCCCTTACCGAAAAAGCAGAACGCAAAGTCACAATTTCCGTGCCACAACGGGGTGAAAGAAAGTCACTCGTTGAACATGCCCTGACCAATGCACGCGAGGCACTGGGACGTAGGCTTGCTGAAACGTCGACACAGGAGAAACTGTTGCAAGGGGTTGCCGAGACATTCGGCCTTGAAAAAGTACCCCGCCGTATCGAGGTCTATGATAACTCGCATATCATGGGAACCAATGCGGTAGGCGGTATGATCGTTGCCGGACGCGACGGTTTTATCAAGAACCAATATAGAAAATTCAATATCCGCTCGACCGATATTACACCGGGTGACGACTTCGGTATGATGAAGGAAGTTATCGACCGGCGGTTCAAAAGGCTCATCAAAGAGCATGGCATACCGGTACCTCAAGCCGATGATAATGCTGGCAATGACGACAGTTTTCCGGCCTGGCCCGATATTATTCTGATTGACGGCGGCGAAGGCCAGATGACAGTTGTGCACGAGATGCTGAGAGAACTCGGCATTGACGATGTTGTGACTGCTATCGGCGTTGCAAAAGGTGTCGATCGCGAGGCAGGACGGGAACGGTTTTTTGTCTCCGGTCGTCCACCTTTCATGTTACCACCGCGTGACCCCGTGCTTTATTTTCTCGAGCGGCTACGTGATGAGGCTCACAGATTTGCCATCGGTACCCATCGCATAAAACGTAAAAAAGAAATGATGAAGAACCCGCTCGACGAAGTGGAAGGTATCGGACCGGCCAGGAAACGCGCTTTGCTTGGCCATTTCGGCACTGCAAAAGCCGTTGCCGGCGCAGCCGTAGAAGATTTGATGAAAGTCGAAGGAATATCAGCAGCAACAGCTCAACAAATTCACGATCATTTTAATGAAAGATAATGCTTGTTTCTGTCAATTCTATCGCTAATTTATATATGTATCTCGATTCAATCGATGGCCTTTTTGTTAAAGAGGTATATTCGATTAATTTTTATAAAATGCAATCAATTGGCCGCTTGCTATGTTTCGCCCTAAAGCAGTCATAAGACATTAAAAGGATTGATTACGGCAGAATGAAAAATCATACTTTATCGTTGCCAAACATCCTTACATATGCACGCATTGTTGCTGTACCGCTTGTCGTCTTGTGCTTTTTCGTAGAAGGCCGTCTACAATCGACCGATACGGCACGCTGGTGGGCGGTTGTCATATTTGTGGTTGCCTCTATTACAGATTTTTTCGACGGTTATCTTGCCCGCGTCTGGAAACAGACCTCGAATATCGGTCGTATGCTTGACCCGATTGCTGATAAACTTCTTGTCTCGGCGTGTCTTTTATTGCTTGCCGCCGATGGTACAATTGCAGGATGGGCTCTCTGGGCTGCAATCATCATTCTTTGCCGTGAAATTCTAGTTTCGGGATTGCGTGAATATCTGGCGTCTCTCAAAGTAAGTGTGCCGGTTTCAAGGCTCGCAAAATGGAAGACGACAGTACAAATGTTTTCCATTGTTTTTCTGCTTGCCGGCCCTGCTGGTGACAAAGTTATTCCTTATGCAACCGAATTCGGACTTGTCATGTTGTGGGTCGCCGCTATTCTTACTCTATGGACGGGTTGGGATTATTTCCGTGCCGGTCTTAAACACGTGATTGATTGAAGGATACGCATGAAATTACAATATTTTGCCTGGGTTCGCGAACGTATCGGTCGCGGAGAAGAAATTCTTGAATTGCCTGAAAACGTCAAAACGGTAGACGATCTTCTCTCCTATCTCAAAACTCTCGGGGAAAATTATGCTTATGCGCTGGAGAAGCCCGAACTTATCCGCGTGGCTATTGACGAAGAACATGTCGATCACGATAGTCTGATTGGAAAGCCGCATGAAATCGCGCTTTTCCCGCCGATGACAGGTGGTTGAGCCATGGCATTCAAAATTGTTGTGCAGTCGGAAGATTTCGATATGGGAAGCGAGGTTGAAAAAATCCGCACCCTTTCGCCTTCCATTGGCGGCATTGTGTCCTTTTGTGGTTTGTGCCGAAGCGAAGGCGGGCGTCTTTCTGCTCTTGAAATAGAGCATTATCCCGGAATGGCCGAGAAACGCATCAAACAGATTGTAAATGACGCAGCATCTCGATGGTCATTAAACGGGGTTACCGTCATTCACCGTTACGGAACGATCAAGGTAGGCGAACAGATTGTTCTGGTTGTCACCGCCTCCCCTCACCGCAGAGAAGCTTTTGATGCAGCAAATTTCATTATGGATTTTCTGAAGACCGAAGCTCCGTTCTGGAAAAAAGAACATCTTGTTGATGGTACGCCGCAAAACTGGGTTGAAGCAAAAGACGCAGATCTTCATACACAGGAGAAATGGCAAAAAATCCGACCTCAAAAATAGAAGATAAAAATCGATCCAAATAATATTGGATGCAAACTCTTGTTCGTCACGTTATACGGAATTTTGGAAACTATCGCCTGTTAAATATAATTGTGGTGGAAGAATCACCGTTGTGCCTTATTTTTTCCCGAAAAAAAGGGTTAAATTCTATCGGTCACTGAACGAAGCTCATCAATAGCTCTCCATAAAAAGCATCGTTGGCAGTCAATGGATCGTTCATCAACAAAGGTTATATCACTTTATGAAACGGAATATCTTTGCGGCTCTTACATTTGGTGCAACTGCATTGGCCGGAGTTTCACTCCTTACAATCCCCTCTTTCATTATGAATACAATTGTTCCAGCCTATAGCTCTTCTCTGTCCCCTTCTATTCATGGCGATGTTACTTATCTGCAGCGCATTACCCTGCCCCGGCATGCTTATCTTGTTGTTCAGCTTGTCGATGTGACCAATGAGGGCGGACCTTTCCCTGTTGTGGCAGAAATTTCCCAACAACCCGATGGTTCTGTTCCTATTGAATTCGATTTGCCATTGAACGAGGCCAATATCGTTCCACAGCATAAATATGCACTTCAAGCCCGCATTGCGGTCGGAGATATTTTATGGTTTGTGAGCGACGAAAGAAAACCGATCAATCCGGAAGATAAAGATGCCCGTTATGAACTGGTACTTGGCATGGTCAACCAGTCCACAACCACTCCAAAACCGGTTTCAACAACAATCTCCGGCAGAGAGTGGAAAGTGGAGGATATGTTCAGTGCGGGTATCATCGACAACTCGAATCTGACCGTTTCTGTGAACAACAAAGCGGAAGATAAAACAACTGACAGTTTACCCAAATATCGTGTCAGCGGTAGCGGTGGTTGTAACCGTTATACCAGCTCGGTTTCAATCGATAATGATCGTGGCATCATCGCTTTTGACCCGCCTGCCATGACTTTTATGGCCTGTGCAGAGGCAATTTCGCAGCAGGAAAACCGTTTCATTGAAATGCTTGCCAAAGCAAAAACATTTATGTTCGACGATCTCGGTCGTCTTATTTTGAAAGACGAGAACGGAAATTATGTAGCCCGCCTCGTGCCGGAACTCTAAAACTTCTGCTCTAACCAACCAGTTGGCCCTGCTTACCTATCGCCTCTTCTGACATAATCCGAAGACTTGTAAACAGAATTAAGAAAGCCCGGCGCTCATGCCGGGCTTAATCTGTTTTTATAATTGTTGTTGGTCTAACAATTAGCCAACAATTTCAGTGCCGGAGAACCAGTATGCAATTTCTTCCTTGGCTGTTGTTGGTGAATCCGAGCCGTGAACAGAATTCTCGCCGATCGACAAAGCAAATGTCTTGCGAATTGTCCCCTCAGCAGCATCTTTCGGATTTGTGGCTCCCATGATCTCACGGTTTTTGGCAATGGCATTTTCACCTTCAAGTACCTGAACAACAGTCGGACCTGATGACATAAATTCAGTCAATTCGCCAAAAAACGGGCGGTCTTTATGAACAGCGTAAAAGCCTTCTGCTTCACGCAAACTCATCCATACACGCTTGGATGCGACAACGCGTAGACCCGCTTCTTCAAGCATTTTTGTAATGGCCCCCGTCAGATTACGACGTGTTGCATCCGGTTTAATCATAGAGAAAGTACGTTCTATAGCCATTTTGCCACCTTTAAAAATAAATCTCAGTTGCGTCTCTATAGACGTATAAGCGGTTTTTGCCAAGTAAAACACTTCTCTCTTGTCAAACCCTTTTCCATTAAAGGAACATTTTGACATAGAGCTTCCAATTTTTATGCATAAATAATCCGGCTTTCGGTTGACGCAATTATTAACTCGGGATCCAAACGATTTTTCTTGCGTTCATAACAAAACCCATGCAAAAGCCTGTGATTATGTTGATTTTGAACGATATTACGGTCCGTGTCGCTGGACGTCTTCTGATTGATCACTCCAGTGCAACACTTCCTACGGGGTCGAAAACCGGATTTGTCGGCCATAACGGGGCTGGCAAGTCAACGCTTTTTCGCGTCATAATGGGCGAACTCGCCCCTGAAACCGGCGATGTGACCATCCCTAAAGATACACGCATCGGACAAGTTGCCCAGGAAGCTCCCGGCACCGAGGATTCGCTCATTTCAATAGTTCTCGCAGCAGACAAAGAACGGGCTCAATTGTTAAAGGAAGCGGAAACAGCAACCGACCCGATGAGAATTGCTGCAATTCACACCCGTCTTAGCGATATCGGTGCCCATTCTGCCGAAGCGCGTGCTGGAAGCATTCTGTCAGGATTGGGATTTGACGCAGAAGCACAACAGCGCCCTGCTTCATCCTTTTCCGGCGGGTGGCGCATGCGCGTTGCACTTGCTGCAGTTCTGTTTTCCGAACCTGACCTTCTCTTGCTTGACGAGCCGACAAACTATCTCGATCTCGAGGGTACGTTATGGCTTATTGAATATGTGCGTCGTTACCCTTACTCGGTCATTATCATCAGTCATGATAGGGAACTTCTTAACAGCGCAACGACCTCGATTCTCCATCTTGAAAACAAGAAACTCACACTCTGGCGCGGAAATTATGACCAATTCGAACGCCAACATGAGCAAACAAAAGAACTCCAATTGAAGCAGGCAGCCAAACAGGAAGCCCATCGCAAACATATGGAAGATTTTGTCCGGCGTTTTCGTGCCAAAGCAACCAAGGCAAGACAAGCGCAATCGCGCTTGAAAGCATTGGAAAAATTGAAACCTATCAGCGTTTGGCAGGATGAACATGTGCAACCTTTTTCATTCCCCTCGGCGGAAAAGACCGCTGCATCGCCAATTATCGCGCTGTCAAAAGTCGATGTCGGATATGAACCGGGAAAACCGGTATTGAAAGGTCTTGACCTCAGAATCGACAATGATGACAGAATTGCCTTGCTAGGTTCGAACGGTAACGGAAAATCCACTCTGGCTAAATTGCTCGCAGGTCGCCTTAAAGCCGAGGCTGGCACAATGACAGTGTCGCCCAATCTGAAAGTGGCGTTTTTTGCCCAGCATCAACTTGATGATTTGCGGCCGGAAGAAAATCCTATCGAACATGTGCGCCGTCTCATGCCAAATCAACCAGAGGCAAAAATCCGCGCTGCGGTTGCGCGTATGGGGCTTTCGACCGAAAAGATGATGACCAAAGCCAAAGAGCTTTCGGGTGGTGAAAAAGCCCGCTTGCTCATGGGGCTTGCTACTTTTGAAGGGCCGAATCTTCTTATTCTTGATGAACCGACCAACCACCTTGATATTGATAGTCGCGAAGCTCTTGTCATGGCTCTCAACGATTTCGAAGGTGCCGTTATTCTCATTGCACATGATCGCCATCTGATTGAGGCGACAGCCGACCGGCTTTGGCTGGTACGTAATGGCACAGTCCATCCCTATGAAGGTGATATGGACGATTATCGCAATGAAATATTGGGTCTGCCAAAATCCAGACACGTTGAAAAACAAGAGAAAGCGGCTTTGGCTCCTAAATCGAAGAATGAACAGCGTAAAGCAAATGCTGAAAAGCGTGCCGGATTAGCGCCACTCAAGAAACAAATCACTGATACAGAAGCGCTGATGGAGCGGCTGCAAAAACTGATTGCACGTCTGGACGCAGAACTTGCAGCACCGGATCTTTATGCAAAATCGCCCGAAAAAGGCGCGGAGCTTGCAAAAGAACGCGCAGATGCGGTAAGCAGGCTTGAAGATGCGGAAAATCGCTGGCTTAAAATGAGTGGCGATTACGAGGCCGCCATTCAATAACCAAGATCCAATATCCATTAAATGGAATTAAAGTCGCATAAAATTTTGTGACCGGTCTTACAAAATTAATTGCTTGACGGCGTCGTCTTTCTTTTCTCGCTTAGTGCTGCTCACGACTCTAACAGTTTATGTTGTGCTAATTGGACATAATAGATTTATAGTTATCAAATGTCAGAGCCAAGAAACGGTAGACAATCGTTTATATTCATCGGCTTGTCGGTCATGCAACGAATAATCCATCTTTCTGACGCCAAAACCGACTTGATCAAAGTCCGACACAATCACATTTTTCTATTAGAAATTGAGGCCGCGCGCGCCCCGTGCCGTTTTTTTTACAAGTCGATTAAAATCTCGCCGTTGTGATTTTCAGGCTCAATAAATCAATTTGTTTTTTCTTTCCGAAACTTGAACCGGAAGCTTCCGCTATTTTTCACCTGGCAGGAGAACCGCGCTGCCTGCATGAAAGCCAGTCAATCAAAAAACGTGCCATAGGCTTTTTAATTCTTTCAGTAACAGAAACGGATGAGTTCTTTTGCTCACAACAATTTTTATCCGAACCGGACTCGACAGTTCAACGAAATTTTTATAACTATTGCAGACTGTTTTTATAATTTCATTACGTTTATTTGGGTGGAGACTTTCTAATCATGTCAACAGCTACCATCGAAGAAAATGCACAACCTCATAATTCGGTTGCGCAGATTTTGCTTGCCAGTATGATCGGTACGACGATCGAGTTTTTCGATTTTTATGTCTTTGCAACGGCAGCAGCGCTTCTATTTCCCGTGTTATTTTTTCCGAAAGGTGATCCGACTGTTGCACTTCTAAGTTCTTTCGCCATTTTTTCGGCGGCGTTCTTTGCCCGTCCTTTAGGATCAATCATCTTCGGTCATTATGGTGACAAATTAGGTCGCAAAGTGACACTCGTGGCTGCATTGCTCACAATGGGTATCTCGACTGTTCTTATCGGTTTTCTACCGACATATGCATCCATCGGCTGGTATGCCCCGTTATTGCTGACGCTCTGCCGTTTCGGTCAGGGACTTGGTCTGGGAGGTGAATGGGGCGGCGCTGTCTTGCTGGCAACAGAAAATGCACCGAAGGAAAAACGCGGCTGGTATGCGATGTTCCCGCAACTCGGTGCGCCAATCGGACTTATCCTTTCTGCTGGTACATTCTGGTTCATGTGGAATTTTTTAAGCGAAGGCCAACGTTTTGAATGGGGATGGCGGATACCTTTTATCGCTTCGATTATCCTGATTATAATCGGCCTTTGGGTACGGCTTTCCATCAGTGAAACGCCCGAATTCAAAAAAGCAATAGAGCGTGCCGAACGCGTTAAAGTGCCATTGATCGACGTCTTTGTTAAATATCCGCGAGCGCTTTTCCTCGGTAGTTTCGCCGGTATGACCACCTTTGTCTTGTTCTACCTGTGCAGTGCATATTTGTTATCCTATTCAACCCACCACCTTAGCCTCACTTTCGGCCAAGCGCTTGAAATACAGATGGTTGGTGCCGTATTCTTCGGTCTCCTCATTCCTTTTTCAGGAAAGATATCCGACCGTATCGGACGCCGTACTCTGATGATCTGGGTTACAATTTTTATCGGGCTTTTTTCTTTTTCCATGCCCTATCTTTTGGATGGAGGTGTGTTCGGCAGCTTCATACTTTCAGCCGTTGGCCTCGGCCTGATGGGGCTTACCTATGGTCCGATCGGCGCAGCACTTGCCTCCCCTTTTCCGACATCAATCAGATATACCGGTGCATCAATGACATTCAACCTTGCGGGAATTTTTGGTGCATCATTCGCGCCTTATATTGCCGAGACACTCGTCCAGAATTTCGGCACCGCTTATATCGGTTATTATCTGTTATTTTGCTCGTTTATCTCTCTGACATGTTTTGTCGGATTTACAGACAAAGAGATTTCACACTGATAAATTGAAAATATCAAACTATCAAAAAGAATAAAAATAGCAGTGGCAGAAGAAATGTTACCACTGCTATTTTTTTCGACATAGATTTCGGTATGATTAAATTGAGTACCAAGGCTGATAAAATCGTTGCCGTAATGAATATGACATTTGCCGCAATATCGATACGTTCAATATGAAAAGTGCTGGACAGAAGATGTGTCGAGCCAATCCATGACGTTATGACAAAGCCGAAAAAAACAGCCCAAACGAGAAGTGCCAAGCGCGTAAAATTCATCGGCTGCTATTTCGTCTGGCAGATCGCAAAATCGTCCAAACGCCCAATGCGATAATAATGACAAAAACCCAACGTCCTCCGCCCGAACCATCCTCTAAAAATTTTTCCGGATAGATAAGGCCGGCAAGACCGATAAAAATTAGAATAACGGGAGTAATACGCATCAGGCTTTTTTCTCCCATCGGCGGTCTTCGGTTTGCTGCCAGTAAGTCAATTTATGATTTTTAGCCTTATAACTTTTCCATTGTTGGCGCGTTTGAGCCAATAGATCCTCGTCATGACCGTCAAACATGACGACTAACCGTTCGTAACTGTCGGGATCCGAACAATTTGATCCTTCAAGCATGAAACGAACTTGTGAACCATTCGGATTTTCTTCCCCCACGGTCAAGTAAATCGGTTGGAGATTCGGGTATTTATCCCTTTCAGTGCCGTGACCGATAAAGGAATCATCCGAATAGACCCAAAGGTAGGAATCCATTGCATCGCGCCGTTCATCACTCATAAACTGGATAGTCACTTTCCAGTCGCGAGCCAGTGATCGCTCGAGAAGTCCAGGTAAGGCGTCTTCGAGCGTAGACTGTGTCAGGTGGTAGAACAGTATTTCTGCCACTTCAACCCTCGTAGCTATCCTGAATAAGACGATCAAGCAGACGAACACCAAACCCCGAGGCCCAGGACTGATTATATTCGTTTAAAGGGGATTCAATTGCTGTACCGGCGATATCAAGATGTGCCCAGGCTGTATCTCCGACAAAACGCTTTAAAAATTGGGCGGCAGTAATGGAACCGGCGTGACGCCCACAGCTATTTCTCATATCCGCCACTTTCGAATCGACCAATTTGTCATAAGTTTCATTCAATGGCATCCGCCAGAGTTTTTCGCCGGTTTCAAGCCCTGCCTTGATGAGATTATGAGCCAAATCGTCCTGATTGCTGAATAGTCCGGCATGATCACTACCAAGTGCAACCATAATTGCACCGGTTAGCGTTGCAAGGTCGACCATAATCTTCGGATTGAAACGTTCTTTGGTGTACCACAACGCATCCGACAGAACCAAGCGACCCTCTGCATCGGTATTAATAACCTCGATTGTCTGGCCTGACATCGACGTAACAATATCGCCCGGACGTTGGGCATTGGCATCAGGCATATTTTCTACAAGTCCGATAACACCGACAATATTGGCTTTGGCTTTTCGGGAAGCTGCAGCCTTTAGGAGACCGGTAACGGCGGCGGCTCCCCCCATATCGCCTTTCATTCCTTCCATTCCGCCACTGGATTTCAAAGAAATTCCGCCTGAATCGAAAACTACCCCTTTGCCGACGAAAGCCAATGGACGATCTTTTGTTTTTCCGCCCTGCCACTGCATAACCGCCAGATAAGGTGGACGTTTCGAACCACGAGAGACGCCAAGAAGAGCGCCCATGCCCAGTTTTTTCATATCTTTTTCGTCGAGAATTTCGACATTGACGCCAAGTTTTTCAAGTTTTTCAACTTCTTTTACAAATTCTTTGGTTCCGAGAATATTGGCCGGCTGGTTGATCAGATCACGCGCAAAAAGTACCGCGTCTGCAAGTGAATTTGCCCGTTCCAGAAGTATTTTTCCCGCTTTTTCATCTTCCAGTTGAAGAGTTATCTTGCAGGATTTCGCCTTCTTTTCTTTATTTTTCAAAACAGTTTTATAGTCGTCGAACGCATAGCCACGCAGCCGAATTCCGAGAATAAAATCGAGAATGCTTTGTTCTTTCAATTTTTCTCCCGCTACAGTCAGATATATATCTGCTTCTTCGCTATCTTTCAGAGCGGCAAATGTGGCGCCCCCGAGCTTTACCCAGTCATCTCCCTGAAGCCGAGCTACGTTTCCTACCCCGAGCAGCACCAACCGATCAAAACCCTTTTTCCCATCGCATACTTCGTCGACGAGCTCCAACTTGTCGCCCTTGAAATGACGCACTTTCATAATTCTGTCGACAAGTGCTTTTCCAACCATTTTTTCTACTTCAAAAGCACTTTTACCGTCTTCGTTAACAAGAACGACAACAACGTTTTTTTTCGGTGCAGAAATTGTACTGCTTTCAATGACGATATTTTTTTGCATTCATAACTCCTGCCATCTGGTTACTGCAAAATATGGATTTGAAAAAATCCATAATGATCAAGTTTTCTTTTATACCTTTTAACGGCAAAGTGTGACTAGTTGGCACTGAATGTATTTTTTTATCCCGTTTACCGCAAGATAGCCCTTGCTATCTTGCAACTTATCCGTCACTTGTGGCAAAAGAAATCATTAAGAAACGGTTAACTATTTTTTTTTGCCTCTTGTTAGACTCGTCATGCTATCAAGGGAAAAAAGAAATAGAGCGGTTCAAACATGGAACTCGGTTCCATAGACTCGTGGTTATTATGAACATCAGTGATGAGGATGTATTATCCATCAATGCGCATTATTGAATTATACATCCTACGACGTGTTTTCGTTCTGTTTATGGCAGTTCTCCTTGCTGCTGTAGGAATCAGCTGGACTGTTCAGGTTCTGTCCAGAATCAATTTTTTAACCACCAGTGGTCAGACTCTTTTTACTATTCTGCAATTCTCGTCCCTATTTATCCCCTCGGTCATTCCGCTCGTTATTCCGTTCGCTCTCGTTATCGCCATTGCCCAGACATTATCGACAATGAATCAGGATTCAGAGCTCGTGGTGATAAATGCGTCGGGAGCACCTCGCAGCACTGTCTGGAAACCGATTTTGCTCCTCGCTGTTCTTGCTGCAATATTTTCCTTTGTCATCACAAACTTTATAAGCCCGCAAGCACGTATCACAATGCGGGAAATGATGGCAACAACACATTCGGACCTGATCAATGTGTTCATACAAGAAGGGAATTTTCGTGAGCTGACAGACAATCTCTATATGGAAATCGGGGAACGCCATGACGATGGTACCATCGGGAGGCTTTTTATAGCCGACCAGCGTGATCCGACGACCGACCTCTATTATTACGCCGTCAATGGTTCGGTTATCAGCAATAATACTGGAGATTTTCTTGTTCTCAATAATGGCGAAGTGCAAAGGCGTGACAATAAAGCCGGAACCATGTCGATTATCAAATTCGGCTCCTATACATTCAACCTGAGCGATTTCACAGCAAGTGACGGAACCCCAACGATATTTCCGAAAGATCGTCCGCTGGTTTATCTTTTTCACCCCGATGCCAATGATTCCTATTATCAGAGACGGCCTTTGCAATACACTGCCGAATTGCATCGCCGCTTTACCGACTGGCTTTACCCTATTGTTTTTGCTTTGATTGCCTTGGCAGTTGCCGGTGACGCACGCTCACAACGTCAGGCGCGCATCTCTGCATCATTTTCGGCGATTTCCCTTTCACTTATTGTCTATGCTATCGGTTATTTTTTTGGCGACCGTTCCGATAATGATCTCGCTTACATACCGCTTCTCTACATTTTGCCGATCGGCGTTTGCTGCTTTATTCTATTTCTGTTCCTGACAAATCGTAAAATGACATTGCCCGATCAATTCGGTTACAAAATATGGAATGGCCTAAAACATTTGAAAGATAGAATTTTTCGCCATAAACAATCTGATGTAAATGGGGGCGCATCATGATTGGATGGACATTAGGACGGTATTTCTTCTCGCGATATGTAAAGACAACTGTCTATTTTTTGCTGGGAATTTTTGTTCTTTCTCTTTTGATCGATTTTACGATCAATGCCGGAAGACTTGCAGGTTTACCCGGTTATTCGCCTTTCGGAGCGCTCGCAATATCGGCATTGCGCATTCCGTTCAACATGCAACAATTATTTCCGTTTGTAGCGTTGTTTTCCGCAATGGCAACGCTGATCTCTCTCAATAGAAAAATGGAACTCGTTGTAACCCGTTCTATAGGCGTATCGGCATGGCAATTTCTTACGCCTTTATGTTTTGGTGCTTTTTTATTTGGTCTTTTCGGCGTTGTAGTGGTCAACCCTGTTGCAGCATGGGGAACAGCACAATCGGAAAAAATTCTTTCCCAGTGGAAAGGCAAGAATATAGAAACGCCTGTGGATAAAGAACGTGTGCCATGGTTAACGCAACGTACCGACTTCGGGCTTACAACCATAGGTACAAAATCTGTTGCGGATGGCGGGCTGACACTGATTGATGCGACTTTCGTCGAATATAACGATGATCAAACGATCAAAGATTGGTTGAATACATCACGTGCCCACCTTGTTCAGGGGTATTGGGTGCTTGAAAATGGCGGCCGTTATAGAGCTGGTCATGAGCCTGAATTGTTTACAGAATTAAAGATTCCGAGCAATTTGCGGCCGGAATTTGTCGAAGAAAAATTGGCGGATCCGGCAACGATCCCGTATTATGATTTGCCCCGCAAAATAGAGGTCGCCCGTTCATTCGGATATTCGGCCAATTCTTTCGATATGCAACTACAATCATTGGTTGCACTTCCTGCGCTTCTTATAGCGATGACATTGATCGCGGCAACTGTTACATTGAAATTTGTGAGATTCGGACAATCTCGTACGATGATTTTGGGTGGAATCATTGCCGGGTTCGTGCTTTATGTGGTTACGGTTCTTGTGCAGGCATTCGGTAAGGCGGCTTATGTGCCTCCGGTAATTGCTGCTTGGGTGCCGGTTGTTATTGCGTTATTTTTTGGTATATCCTTTTTGTTGCATAAAGAGGATGGCTAGGTGAGACAATTGACAAGTGGAATGAAAATTTCGAACAGCCTAAGGGCTCTGGCACTCGGCACCGCGTTAGGGTGTTCTCTGGGAGTGGGCGCAATTTATGTTGCCTCTGCACAAGATTTTAGTGCCATGACAGCCACTCATAAAACCGATCCGGATGCACGCATGTTACTTTCGGCGGACGAGCTCGTTTACGATCGTGACGCCAATACAGTCACTGCCCAGGGAAATGTGCAGATTGAATATGACGGAAACCGAATCGTTGCACGCAAGGTCGTTTACAACCAGAAGACAAATCGTGTCCTAGCCGAAGGCGATGTGGAAATTGTCCAACCGGATGGCAGCAAATATTATTCGCAACAAATTGATATGACCGAAGATCTGGGGGAAGGTTTTGTCAATTCGCTGCGAGCTGAAACGCCTGACAATACCCGATTTGCCGCAGTGAGCGCAGAACGTAGTGGCGGCCAAATGACGGTATTCAACCGCGGTGCCTATACGGCCTGCGAGCCCTGTTATTATAAGCCCGATAAGGATGTCCTCTGGCAGATTAAAGCGAAAAAGATCATATGGAATGGTGCCACAAAAACCATGCGTTTTGAAAACAGCCATTTCGAGTTTTTCGGCATGCCTGTTGCCTGGTTCCCGGTTTTCGAGATGCCGGATCCGACGGTAAAGCGTAAAACCGGTCTTTTGACACCTAATTTTGTTTTTACGAATGATCTCGGTTTCGGAGTTCGCAATTCTTATTTCTGGAATTTGGCTCCGAATTATGATTTCACGCTGTCGGCAACCGGATATACAAATCAGGGTCTATTAACCGAAGGCGAATGGCGCCACCGTCTGGAGACAGGCACATATAATATTCGTTTTGCCCATATCTATCAGGTTAATCCGGATGATTTCGACCATGATACGATTGATAGCAATAACGATAATCGTTATATGGTGGCAACAAAAGGTGATTTCCGGATCAATTCAAGCTGGACATATGGATGGGATATTCTTGCACAGTCTGACAGGAATTTTAGTCGCACCTATGATCTTGAAGGTTACAAGAACGATGTTTTCCGTTCGCAAATCTATTTGACCGGGCTTGCTGGCCGCAACTATTTCGATATGCGCTTTTATCATTTTGAAGTGCAAGATTCGATGCTCAAAGATAATCCGAGCGAACGTTACACCCGCCAGCCATGGGTTCTTCCGCGTATAGATTATTCTTTCACTCCGGACGAATCGGTCTATGGCGGTGAATTTACTTTCCATACAAATTTACAATCCATCTATCGTGATAAGGCAGATTTTGCCTTTGCCGATTGGCAAGGTCGTCCTCTTAACACCGCGCGACTTGCAGGCATGTCCGGGACAGACTTCCGATTGACAACAGATGTTGAATGGAAAAGAAGCCTGATCAGTCAGGGTGGTCTGGTCTTCACGCCAATTCTGGCATTGCGCGGCGATGGTATAGGCACCGATGCCCATGGCAACTATGGTGGTTACATGCCGGACGGTAGCTATAGCAAAATGGATATAGAATCAGGCGCGTTCCGCGGCATTGCAACTGCCGGGCTGGACTTGCGTTATCCCCTGCTCTTTACAGCAGGTAATTCCACCCATGTCATCGAGCCTATCGCGCAAATTTTCATTAGAAATAATGAACAATATACCGGCCGCCTTCCCAATGAAGATGCTCAAAGCTTTGTTTTTGATGCCACGACATTGTTTGAACGTGACAAGTTTTCCGGTTATGACCGTGCAGAAGGCGGAACGCGCTCGAATGTCGGTTTGAGATATTCCGGTAACTTTAACAATGGTTGGTCACTTTATGGTTTGGCCGGCCAATCCTTCCAGCTTTTTGGTAAAAATTCTTTCAATGCAAAAGACTTTGTCAGCGTCGGTGCCGATTCAGGACTTGAAACTGCCCGTTCCGACTATGTTGCGATGATCGGTGCAAGCAATGAAAATGGTTTTGCCATTGCTTCGCGCGGCCGTTTTGATGATGAGACCGGTTCAATCCGTCGTGGTGAGGTCGAAGCTTCACAAAACTGGAAGCGGGTATCGCTTTCATCGCAATATGCGTATATCCAAAGCCAGCCGGATTATGGTTATGCACAGGATCGTCAAGAAGTTAGTCTTTACGGCAATTATAAATTTACTGACCATTGGTCGGTTCATGCCAATTCAAGTTACGACCTCGTTTCCGATACATTTGTGAGATTGGGCACAGGTTTGAATTATCTTGATGAATGTTTTGGCTTCAATCTCGGCTATTCCCAGACACGTAACCCTTGGGAAAACGAGCCTAAGCACACATTCGGCTTTCTATTGTCCTTCCGCACTGTGGCAGATATTGGCAAAGCCATGTAACAATATTGCAAGTTACAGGCAGATTTTTTGGTAAAATACTGTTTTTGTGATATTCAAATTTGTAAACTGTTTGGAAAACAATCGGCAAAAAGTGGAAGCTGGAAACAATGAAAAAGATGAAAACACGCTCCTTGGCATTAATCATTGCGTCGATGCTTGGCGCAACTTTCTTGTCGGCTGACGCTTTTTGCGCTCCAAAAGCCTCCCAAACAGAAAGTTCCGGATTAACTGCAGTTGCTGTTATCGTCAACGGTAATGCTATAACCAATTACGACATACAAAGACGAGCGGCATTTCTTAGACTGCAGAGAAAAACCGGCAATCTTGCAGCTCAGGCTAAAGACGAGCTCATTGAAGACATGCTCAAACGCGTCGAGATGAAAAAGCGCAATATGGACGTCAGCGATGATGAAGTCGACAAAGCATTTGCCGGTTTTGCCGAACGAAACCATATGACTGTGGCTCAGTTGACAGACATGTTAGGCAAAGCCGGCGTCACTGCCGAACATTTCAAAAATTATATTCGTGTCCAAATGGGATGGGGACGCCTTGTCAGTGCCCGCTTTCGCGCAGAAGGCGGTATGGTTAGCGAGCAGGAAGCAGTCCAGCGTATGCTGAAAAATGGCGGAGTAAAACCCACCGCCAATGAATATGAGTTGCAGCAAGTGATCTTTGTTGTTCCCAACAACCGGCGTAGTGCTATATTGGGAAAACGCAAACAAGATGCTGAAATGTTCCGTTCGAAATTTTCCGGATGCTCAAATCTTAAGCAGCAAGCGACCGGTATGATTGATGTCACAATCCGCAATCTTGGTCGTGTCCTTGAACCACAATTACCTGAAGAGTGGGAAAAGGCGGTCAAAGCAACACCTGCCGGTCGTATGACACCACCGCAAGAAACACCAAGAGGTGTTGAAGCTCTTGCTGTCTGCAATATTAAAAAAGTTTCCGATGATAAGGTGGCCCAACTGGTCTTCACTGTTCAGGACAATGAAAAATCCGGAGACAAAAAAGCTGAAGATCTCAGTGCAAAATACCTCAAGGAACTGCGGGAAAAAGCCCGCATCGAGAACCCCTGATGATGCCACCACTTGCGGTTAGTAGCGGCGATCCCGCCGGCATTGGACTGGAAATCGCTCTGAAAGCATGGTTGTTGCGCCAATCTCGCGATATACCACCATTTTTCGTCCTTGCTGATCCGGATATGACAAATGAGACCATATCTGCGTTAAAGTTTAATGTTCCTTTGAAAATCGTTGAACCCGACGCCCTGACAGGTGTCGTGTCGCTGTTTCATGATAATTTTCCGGTCCTCAAGCTCGATAACCGCCAATCCGGTAAACCCGGTCATCCGTCTTCAAAAAACGCCGCCGGAATTGTCGAGGCAATCGAACGGGGTGCCCACCTTGTTAATGCCCATAAAGCCTCTGCACTTGTTACCTGCCCGATAGCAAAAAATGTGCTTTATGATGCCGGTTTTCATTTCCCCGGCCATACGGAATTTTTGGCTGATCTCTCGAAACAGATGAATAGGAAGACATATCAACCGGTCATGATGCTTTGGGGGCCAGAGTTAAAAACAATACCTGTAACAGTCCATATTGCACTTCAAAAGGTTCCCGGTTCTCTCTCGGAAGACCTTCTGGTTAGTACCGGTCTCATCGTCGCCCATGATCTGCGTGAACGATTTGGCATAAATAATCCGAGACTTGCTATAGCCGGTCTAAACCCCCATGCAGGTGAACGCGGAGCAATGGGAAAAGAAGAAAGTACTATCATTGAGCCGGCAATAGAAATATTGCGTTCTCATGGCATTGATGTTACCGGCCCTTTCCCCTCAGATACGATGTTCAACGTCAGAGCAAGAAAAAATTATGATGTTGCACTATGTATGTATCATGATCAGGCACTCATACCGGTTAAGACAATCGGCTTTGATGATACGGTGAATGTTACTTTAGGATTACCCTTTATTCGTACTTCACCGGATCATGGAACAGCCTTTGACATAGCTGGTAAAGGAATAGCTTCACCGGACAGTTTTATTGCTGCATTAAAACTTGCTCAAACGCTTGCAACAAATGCCCGCCATCATGACAATTGACTCACTTCCACCGCTGCGGGAAATTATCACGGAATTCGGTTTACAGGCTAAAAAATCGCTTGGCCAAAATTTCCTTTTCGATCTTAATTTGACATCCAAAATTGCCCGGCAAGCCGGTGATCTTTCTGGCAAACCGGTTCTGGAAATCGGTCCGGGCCCAGGTGGTTTAACACGCGCTTTATTGGCTCAAGGGGCGATTGTTACTGTTATAGAGCGCGATACACGATGTGTTGGTGCTCTTAAAGAAATCTCCGAGATTTATCCGGATAAACTTCGCATCATAGAGGGAGATGCTTTAAAACAGGATTTTAATGCCCTTTTCAACACAAACGAAAAGCCTGCAATTGTTGCCAATCTGCCGTATAATATCGGTACCGAACTTCTGACACGCTGGCTATCAGCCGAACCTTGGCCGCCTTTTTATAAATCCATGACATTGATGTTTCAAAAAGAAGTGGCTGAACGTATTGTCGCTCTTCCTGACACACCTCATTATGGGCGGCTCAGCGTTCTTACCGGATGGCGGTCTCTTGCACGAATAGCATTCGACGTTCCAAGACAGGCATTCACACCACCACCCAAAGTTACATCTTCTGTTGTTCACATCGTTCCTTATCAAAATCCGCTCTCCTGTTCATCGCGCAATCTGGAAAAAGTCACCAGAGCGGCATTCGGACAAAGGCGCAAAATGCTTCGCCAAAGTCTGAAATCTCTTGGCGGAGAGTTGTTATTGGAAAAAACCGCAATTGACGGAACAAGGCGTGCTGAAACACTTGAAATAAAAGAATTCGTCGCCCTTGCCAAAGCGCTAGATACTTGAAAATAAATCAATTTTCAAGACCGCGAGCAAAAATCACCCTCTTATGTATCATCGTTCAGAGCTGGTAAATCAGAACTCGACAGAAAATGACGTTGAAAGTTTTCATTTATTTCTATTTTTGCCTGCCAAGACAAGTAGGAAAACGTGAACAAGGTGAATAAGCGTAACCGGAACAATTTTGAAACCAAATTATAATAACAGCAACACAAAGCTTTATTGAATTTCAAGGCCAAAAATATTTTCGTTGCGCAATCTGGATGGTTATCGCCTATATCTTTGCTACCATAGAATATCCGGCCTAAGATTGACCAGAACAGTCACTCGATAGACAGTCCTATCCCACCTTGAACATGAGTGTTGATGCATTTTTGAAGTTATATTGTTACTTCCCTTCACCAGTTCTCTTCTCTTCCTGACCAACAAGGTTTCAAACGGGCAGCCATTTCCGTTGCGGTTTCAATCATTCCTCAGCCATTCGCTGTATCGCCATCCCGTCCTTTAAAGAAGGCTCGGAAAATAGAGGCAAGGCTTGAGACGTTCATGCAAACGCCTCCGAAACCAATAGAGTCCTTCTGATCGACAACATTTTTCATTGCTCTTCCGCACAAATGCAGGAATTAACGCAGCGCCCGCCTCCAATGTCATTTCCGGAAAAGAATATTCATTTCTCTTAATATTACCATGTGCCAAGTGTCGTTTCGCAATTTGTCGGCTGGAAAACACATCATAGCATCGATTGCTTGAGATAGATTTGTCAGGGATATGAACGTCATGAAAAATATACCTATTCGCCGGAGATGGAAGATGCTGAAGCGAGCCTTTGCTCGAACAAACGATTGTTATCATTTGGCAAAACCCTGAATATCGCATGCATATTACTGCAATCAGAAAGACGCCACTGCAATAAAGATTAAGCCGGAAAATTTTCAAATGGACAGACAAAAAAGCTAGAAATCTTTGATTTTTTTCTTCCCCTTTTGAAGAGGAAAATCGCGTTTTTACATCATCGCGTGCGAATGAAATATCTTGATGCCATCGCGAAAACTCGGGACAAAGAAAGTTATAAGCGCCTCACCGAAATTCCGTCTTCGGGGTTAAGATTTCTAAGTAAAGATTATCTCTTCAAGAATTCATTCGATCTTTTCTTCCAGCAAGCTCTTTACGAACGAATCGATATAGAGACAGCGCCGGCGTTTTATAGCCTCGGCAAGATGAATTGCTTTTATCAATGCAAATGATTGTTCCAAATCCTGATTGATAATGACATAATCATAAGATCTGAAGTGCTCGATTTCACCGCGCGCATTATGGAGCCGTAAATTAATTACATCTTGTGAGTCTTCGGCTCGACGATTTAATCGTGATTTCAACTCCTTCATTGAAGGGGGCAGAATAAAAACCGAAACAACATCATCCGGCATTTTTTCCTGTAATTGTCTCGCCCCTTGATAGTCGATATCAAAGAGCATATCCCGCCCGCTTGCGAGAGCGGTTTCAACGGTTTCCCGCAATGTGCCATAATAATGTCCGTGAACTTCCGCCCACTCTATAAGCTCGTCATTATCGCGTTTTTGTTCAAACTCTTTTCGGGTTATGAAGTGATAATGAACGCCATTGACTTCGCTCGGTCGACGTTCGCGCGTGGTAACGCTGACAGACAATCCAAGATGCCCGTCTTCCAGCAATAAACGAGATAAAGTGGACTTTCCGGCTCCCGAAGGCGAAGACAAAACCAATAATACACCGCGCCGTTTGCCGGTATTTTTCAGGTTGAGCGCGCGTTCAGTTGTATTTTCCATTCTATAATGTCCTCATCAATTATCTCGAAACAGTCGCATATCCCTCTTCTGTCCGCCCTATTCAACATTTTGCAGTTGTTCGCGAAACTGGTCAATAACGGTTTTCAAGGACAATCCTGCGGCAGAAAGGGAAGCTGTATGGGCTTTCGAACACAGAGTGTTGGCTTCCCGATTGAATTCTTGCGCCAAAAAATCCAGTCGTCGGCCCACAGGTTCATCCAGAGCCAATAGATATCGCGCTGCCTTTACATGTTCGCCGAGTCGGTCAAGCTCTTCCTGAATGTCGACTTTGGTGGCAATAAGAACAGCTTCCGTCTCCAACCTTTGTGGATCGAGTTTGTCACTTGTAACAATGAGCGATTCAACAAGTGTCTTTAACCGCTCCTTGATAGCTTCTTGCGAGCGACAAGGGTCATTCCTTGCTCTGCTAACGAGATTTTCAATTTTATCTACTTGACCCGATAATATATTTTTGAGGCTATTTCCTTCGTGTTCACGGGCAGACCGGAGCTCTTGAAGGGCATTTTCGTAAGTTTCGATGATCGCTGTCTTTAAAACGTCGTTTTCCAACGTTTCATCCCTCGGCGTTCCATATTCCAGCACACCCTTTAACCCTAATAGACCATCTATCGTCGGCTTCTGGATCCCATGAACTTTTTCAAGCCCGGCAGACAATTTCAGTACCCAATCAAGATAATCCTGATTGATAACCGGATGATTATCACCCGTTTCAAATGTCACATTCAGAGAACAGGTTATATTTCCACGCGAAAAAACTTCGCCAGCTTTTTTTCTCAACTCGTATTCCACTGTATCGATTGCAATGGTCGAGCGGAATCTCAAGTCAAGATTCCGTCCATTAACCGAGCGCGTTTCCCAAACAATGTTGGCATTTCCGGCCGATTTAGTTGTTCTGGCAAATCCCGTCATACTCTGCAATGTCACTAAACTCCTGTTAAATAGAGAATTTTTCGTCGTTTTCGATGTCGTTTATAAGACCAATGATTTTATTAGCTTTGATATTCATATAGCTGACAAGCATTGAGCACCGCTCTACATCCATACGGCTGTCGACAGCAGCGATGCTTAACGAACCCAATAGTTTGCCTGAGTAACTTGATAAGGAAATACCTACTGCGCGCATACCGGAAATATATAAACCCGGATTGTAGGCAAATCTTTTCTCGCGAGCTTCAGCGACAAATCTTTGAATGTCTTGCGATGTTATCTGAGGATAATTGGATAACCGTTTGGTATTACGCTTCATAACGTGCTCACATTCTTGTGGCGGTAATGCAGCAAGAAGTGCAAGACTACCTGCCCCGATGCCTAATGGCCTTCGATCGCCAACCGAGAGTGTCAACGTTTTAATCGGGTAATTTCCTTCACAGCGATTAACACATACAGCATCATCGCCAGACCTTATTTGCAGGTAAACAGTATCACCGGTCTCCTGAGCCAAGTCTTTCATGCTGCTTTCAGCAATTTGCGACAGGCAAAACCGCCGCGACGCTTTTCTTCCGAGGTCATAAAGAACGAAGCTCGGAAAATAACGCAATGTTTCAGGGTCTTGTTCAATTAATCCTTCTTGCACCATACCTGATAATAAACGATGTGTTGTTGAAGGAGATAGTTGGGTTTGATCGGCGACGTCTGCAAGTCGCACACCGTCAGTGGGATGATTGGCTACGGTCTTGAGTAAGGCGACTGTACGCTCTATTCCTTGATATTGATTTGGTGAAACAGCCATAGCATTCAAACGTGGTATTAATGACCTCACGTTTGTATATGATCCAGGCAAAACACGCAATCATCTTAGCCATTACGACATTGAATCTTTAGCATGTTCGCTGGATCTTTTTAGCAATTTTGAATGGGGATAGTAACTCAATAAATGCATTCAAACAGGTTTTATATCAATAGATACCTTTACGCTGTAGGTAACCGTTTTTGCGTGAGTCTGGCATAGCCACGACCGCGATGAAGGTTATCACCATCATAAAAGTAACATACCAAAAAAATCCTCCTTCCATACCCGCAGATTTAAACCATAACGCCACATATTCAGCACTTCCTCCGAACAATGCATTTGCAATTGCATAAGGCAGCCCCACTCCGATTGCCCGCAAATGTGGTGGAAACAATTCAGCCTTAACAATGCCGCTAATGGAACTATACATACTTATCGCCACCAACCCAATCATAATGAGCAGGAACGCCGCAGAAACTGACTGGACGTGACCGATTAACGAGAGTAGTGGAACGGTAATAAATATTGAAATAGCGCTCCAAATCAACAGCGTTGTTTTGCGTCCAATTATATCAGAAATAAAACCAAATACAGGTTGAATTATCATACAACAGAGCAAAGCCCATGTCATAATGGTCGAAGCATCCATCTTGGAAAAATTCGCCGAGTTAACCAAGTATTTTTGCATATACGTCGTGAAAGTATAGAAAAACAGTGATCCGCCTGCCGAAATCCCCATTACACAAAGTATCGCTTTTTTATGCCCGCTCCAAAGCTTTATAATACTCCCTGCTTCATCCATTGTTCTTGTTTCTTGTGTTGATGTTTCATCGAGATTACGTCTCAATATAAGTGCAACAACTGCAAGCAAAGCCCCTATAATAAAAGGTATTCGCCAACCCCATTCATGTAACTGGTGTTCATTCAGCACCGTTTGTAACAAGACGATGGTTAATACAGCCGTGAGTTGTCCGCCAATAAGTGTGGTATGAAGAAAAGAGCTTAACAATCCTCTGCGACCCGAAATCGCTACTTCGCTCATATATGTCGCTGTCGTTCCGTATTCGCCTCCTACGGAAAGCCCTTGCATCAAGCGTGTTAGCAATAACAATATAGGTGCAAAAATACCAATTGATGCGTAAGTTGGCAAAATTGCAATGATGAACGAACCTGCGCACATCATTGTCACTGAAATCAACATCGATGTTTTTCGTCCAAACCGATCAGCTATTTTTCCGAAGAGTAAACCGCCTATCGGTCTCATCAAAAAACCCGCAGCGAAAATTGCTGCTGCGTTCAAGAGTTGAGTAGTTGTATCCCCATCGGGAAAAAATGAAGATGCAAAATATAAAGCAGAAAACGAATAGACGTAAAAGTCATACCATTCCACCAAATTTCCGGATGCACTCGATATTATAGCAACAATACTTTGCCGAGTTTCTTTAACATTCCTCGTCATTTACCCCTCCCCTGAGACGTATGGAAAAGCTTCCTCCTGCTTTTCCAAAACGTTCACTAAATCTATACCTCCAACAAACCCATGTCAGGCAATGCGATCGCCCTTTTTAATTGTGGCTGCACGATTATCGACACCGGGAAGCATTTTTGATGGATCTCTTGTTACAACGACATCAATTACAACAGGCCCTTTTGTGGACATTGCGGTTTTCAGCGCATTATGGATTTCGTTTGGATCTTCAACGCGTATGCCTTTACAGCCAAATGAATTTGCAACTGATGCAAAATCGACTTCATGTAAATCGGATGAATGATAATGTCCTGCTCCGTAAACGAGGTGTTGCAACGCTTTTACATATCCAGATGCAGCGTTATTGACGACAATAATTGTTATATCCAGGTCAAGTCTCTTAGCTGTTTCCAAATCTCCGATGACCATGCAAAAACCACTATCACCGGTTAAAGCCATTACTCTCTTCCCGGGCGCAGCCAATGCCGCACCTATTGCGCCCGGAAGACCATAGCCTATGGAAGCAAAACCGCGATCTGGCAAGAAACCGCGCCCGGCACGTTTTGTATCGTACAAAAGTCCGCTCCAATGTGCGGCGAAGCCGCCATCAGCGACAAGAATCGCGTCTTCCGGCAAAACGTTATTCAACTCGGTCATTAATCGAGCCATATTGATAGGACGTTCATTTGAATGAAGACGTTCTGATACTTCATTGCGCCAATTGGACATCCGTTCTATAACTTCATCACTATAAAGCTGCAATCGTTGATGTAAAGCGGAAGCCCCACTACCGATAGCCTCCAATAAATCTTCTAAACCGCAACGCGCATCCCCCCACAACTTCACATCGACATCTGTGGTGCGTTCAAATTCTTCAGCGACAAGATCAAGATGAATGATAGTTTTATCTTTTGGTAACAATGTGTAGCGTTTCGTCGCTATTTCCCCAAGCTTGCAACCAATTACAAACAGAACATCGGCCTCCTCAATCAGTTTATTTGCTATACGGTCATAACGACCGAATAACCCCGCGTTAAGTCGGTTTGTACAAGCAATCGAGCCTTTACCGGTTAAAGTATGGGCTACCGGAATATTTGTGGCTGATACAAATTTTGTCAGTTGTTCATTCGCACCCGAAAGGTGCACTCCCCCACCAGCGAGAATAAGGGGACGTTTGGCTTGCATAAGCAAAGCTGCGGCCTTTTCGATAGCTTTTTTGTCTGGCCGACAACGTAACGCCGGAATTGATTCATTTGCTATATCTACTTCAAAATCGGAGGGTGAAAACGTATAGTAGTCATGCATTATTTCTTCAGGAATATCGACCACAACGGGTCCTGGTCGTCCGGATGTTGCTATTGAAAATGCCCTACGTATGAGTTCGGGAATGCGCTCAATCATTTCAACACGAATAAGTTCTTTGCAAACTGGACGTAAAATATCGTTTTGCCGCACTTCTTGAGTCATGTTTTTCCATGAATGCAGGCGGTGCGTGTCTCCAATAATACACACCATAGGTGTTCCCGCATTCAATGCTTCACCAAGCCCTGTAACAAGATTCGTCGCGCCAGGTCCCAATGCAGCATCGGCCAATCCAACCCGTCCAGAAACTTTCGCATAAGCATCTGCGGCGAAAGCGGCGACACGTTCGTCATTTATTAAAAAATGTTGCAAATTCATTTTTCGGGCAGCTTCGTACATTGGTAAAAGCTGAAACCCACCCATTCCGAACATCGGTCCGCAATGAAAAGCTCTAAGCATTCTCGCAACAGCTTCCCCGCCCTGAATTTTTAAACCTTGTTTAATATTTTCTGTACTCATTCAAATGCGCCCTCCCAGACATTATTTTCATTTAATGAAAAATTTTTTCCGTTTAATAGAATATTATGAATAGATTTAAAACGTCAAGTTATTTTAATCCGGATAGCTGCATTCAACCGTCACTTGTCTTATGCCGTTTCCAGACGAACGAATTTTTCATGAATTTTCCAAAAATCCCAACCTATTTCAGTATGACAGCAATATTTCCGGGCAATTAATATCATGCATTTATTGCCGGGGAAGGATTGCTTCTAAACCATGTCATACAAGACTTATTTTCGCTTTAAGAAAGAATGAAGATCATAATTCACCCGTTTCCGGTTGCTCTTCGTCATTATATTTCCAGCTCATTTCACTCTATTTTTTGACAATCAGGAAAAAGGAAAATGAATTAGACCTTTCCATGCGACCATTCTGTTCATAAACACCGCATGAAAGCACCATCTCCAAAACCAACTGAGACTCTGGCTTTTAAATAAGACATGTTTGACTGCGTTGTTTGTGGACGCTTAATCCAATGTTTAAGCATTCAATCAAATTCGCCGGAGGGTTAGACGACGAATAAAAGCAGGTAATGAAAATGGATCATGCTAAATTGTCTTGAAATAGGTGTGAAGCAACACCGAACACATCTCGACAAAAAGATCTAACCTATAAAAATATCCAATTTGTCACGACTAACAAACCGAAGAACTCGAGCGAGAACCTCATATGACAGCATGTGCCTTGGCCTATGGTATAAATTGCCGCTACCCGATTCAAGCAAATCAGATCACATCACTCATTGCTGATGTTTCGGAAAATTCTAAAGGTGAACCAGATTTACGGAAATGCTGCCTTCAATCACCAATTTTCTGTATAAGGAAGAACCGGAAATGTTGAAAATATGGGGTATCGACAATCAATTCCAAACATACAAAATGGCAGGAATTCGACCTTATTGATTTGCTAAATTGGGTGCTCCTGGTTACATTTATTACAAGCAACCTTTAGACGGATGCGATCAATGCTTGTCACATAATAATCATATCGTATTTACGCAATAATTAATTAGTTAAGTTCAAAATGTATTTTTAACAAATATTCTAAAATTAAAACAATCGACCGTACCTATACATTAGATACCTTGGACAATACAGTTTCAGGACGTAAATTTAATGTTTCAACGAATTTCAAAATATTATTCGAATTTCATGAAAAAATATTTTTAAAATTAAAAATAATTCTCAAATATTATTTATATTCAAAATGAATAAATTAATATCTATTTTTAACTAAATAAAATTTGTATTATCTTTTTCTACAAAAATATTAAATACATATGATTTTAAAAAAGTTATAATTTTATTGATGTTTTAACAAAATATAATTATAGATAATATATCTCAATATATTATTTGTCTAACTCTTATCTTTATCTTATTCGTTCTTTTGCAATGCACGCCATTTGCGTACATTTGCATTGTGTTCGTCCAGCGTCTTCGAAAACACATGCCCGCCCGTACCGTCTGCAACAAAATAAAGCGCGTCGGTTTTTGGTGGATTCGCGACTGCTTCCAGAGCATCACGCCCGGGATTGGCAATCGGTGTGGGGGGAAGACCGTTAATCTTGTACGTATTATATGGCGTTTCTTTATCGAGATCGGACTGGTAAATCGGTCGATCGGATGGTTTTCCTTTTCCGCCAAACAGCCCATAAATAACCGTCGGATCGGATTGCAATCGCATATTTTTTGCAAGTCTGTTAAAAAACACCGCAGCGACTTGCGGTCGTTCAGATGCAATGCCGGTTTCTTTCTCGACAATCGAGGCAAGTGTCACAAATTCATTGATGTTCTTGAGCGGTAAATCGGGTGCACGTTTTGCCCATATATCGGCGATGAGCTTTTGTTGGCCGTCCCGTAACCGCTTTATTATTTGTTCACGAGTCGTACCACGGGTAAAATTGACGGTATCGGCCATTAGACTACCCTCGGGAGGGAAAGTTTTTGGCAACTCGCCTACCAGAATATCATTGGCTGCGAGGCGGTCAAAAACCTGCGCAACAGTCAACCCTTCAGGAACGGTGAATGAATGCTCGATTGATTTTCCGTTGACCAATATATCCATGATCGTCTTCATAGAAGCATGGGCAGGAATAGCATATTCACCCGCTTTCAGGAGCCGCGCTTTACCTTGATAATTTACTCCGTAAACAAAAATGTCGGCTGACCTTATCAGACCTTGTTTTTCAAGTATCGAAGCAATTTCTCTGATTCCCGCGCCTTGATTAATAAGAACCACATGGTCTTCGGTTAGCGGACCAGCCGCTGTAAACATATTTTTCCCGACATAAACCGGTATCGTGACCGCCAGAATAATGACAATAACCAGCATCAGAAAGAAATTACCAAGGATAATGAGCGGATTACGCGCAACTTTGGAACGGCTTGGTTTGGCCTTTACTTTTTTTTCGTCATTTTGCCTAGAATCATTGTCACCGCTACTTATTCCCTCTCCATTGTTGCCACTTGGCGTAGATAAAGCTGCCCCGTTATTATTTTCGTGGACAGCGTCAAGTGGGCAAGATTGATCTTTTTCAGGAAGAGGTGATTGGCTCCCCGATATTTGCTCGGATGATTGTGGGCTTTCTGTCGCTTCTGTTTTTGATTGCGCGGGCGAGTTTTCGGGTTTCGATTGATCCAGCGGAGATTGGCCCGAATTGGTCTCGTCTTGTGGCGAATCCTCTACGATCAAGGAATGATCTTTCGCCAAAGGTGTTTTTGCCTCTTCAGACTGCGATGGTTGTTGTTCTGACCCGGATGACGAAATTTTACTAGAATCGGATGTCATCTTCTTTTCTTCGTCAGACATAAACGCACATCCTGTTTGCTATAAAAGGCTTGTCATTTCCACTTATCTCAAGATTGCGGCGAAATTTCAAGGCGTGCCAAATCGTGTAGATTTACATCAACATTTATTATTTTGAAAACCGGCGCATGATCAATGACGCATTGGTTCCGCCAAACCCGAACGAATTCGATAGAATAGTATCTATCTTGCGTTCCCGCGGTTTGTGCGGCACGAGATCGATTTTGGTCTCGACAGATGGATGATCGAGATTGATCGTAGCAGGTGCTATGTTATCGCGAATAGCTAGAACACTGAAAATAGCTTCCGCAGCACCAGCTGCACCCAAAAGATGGCCTATTGACGACTTGGTCGAGGACATCGAAACTTCGGATGCATGTGCTCCCATGACACGTTCAACAGCAGCGAGTTCGATTGTGTCGGCCATTGTAGACGTACCATGCGCATTGATATAGTCAATTTCGGAAGGGTCAATGCCGGCACGTTTTATAGCTGCCCGCATACAACGTTCAGCCCCTTCACCGCTTTCGGATGGCGCAGTAATATGATGGGCATCGCCAGACAAACCATAGCCGATTACTTCCGCGTAGATTTTTGCCCCACGTTTTTTCGCGTGTTCGAGTTCTTCCAGAACGACGATGGCAGAACCTTCTCCCATTACAAATCCGTCACGATCAATATCGTAAGGGCGTGACGCATGTTCGGGATCGTTATTGCGGCCTGTCGAAAGCGCCTTACACGCTGCAAAACCCGCGAGCGAAATACGATTGACGGGCGATTCTGTTCCGCCGGCGAGCATAACATCGGCATCATCAAGAGCAATCAGCCGTGAGGCATCACCAATAGCATGAGAACCGGTAGAACAGGCTGTTACCACAGCGTGGTTCGGACCACGCAACTGATGCTTTATCGAAACATAACCGGATGCCAGATTGATAAGACGGCCTGGAATAAAAAATGGCGAGATGCGCCTTGGCCCTTTATCACGCAGCGTATATCCGGCCTCGACAATGCCTTCGACACCGCCAATACCGGAACCGATCATAACGCCGGTACGAATCTGATCTTCATCACTTGTTGGATGCCAACCTGCATCATCAAGTGCCTCGTCGGCTGCACCCATTGCATAGAGGATAAACGGATCAACTTTACGTTGTTCCTTGGGTTCCATGTGAAGATCGGCATTGAACGTGCCATCCGAGCCGTCACCCAACGGGATACGGCCGGCAATTTGACACGGAAGATCATCGACATCAAATTCGGTAACACGGCGAACGCCGCTCTTACCTTCGAGAAGCCGCTTCCAGCTATGCTCGACGTCGCCGGCCAGTGGAGAAACCAATCCCATACCGGTAATGACGACACGTCTCATACTTCCAATTCCCAATCTTCTACAAACAAACCGGATTACCCGTTCTCTACGAGTAAAAAAGCAATGGAGACAAAAACTTTATATCGTTTCTGTCTCCCAAAGAAATCAGGCCGAAGCCTTGTCAATAAACTTGACTGCATCGCCAACGGTCAAAATGGTTTCGGCAGCGTCGTCCGGAATTTCTACACCGAATTCTTCTTCAAAAGCCATGACCAATTCTACGGTGTCAAGACTATCGGCACCAAGATCGTCAATGAAACTTGCGTTTTCGGTTACTTTATTTGCATCAACACCAAGATGTTCGATGACGATTTTCTTGACGCGTTCTGCTGTATCACTCATGTCGGATCCTCGACTTTTGTTGTTTCCCTGCCTTGGTTAGCGGCACGGGCTCATCTAATCAAGCAATAGATGCATTTACACCTATGATTTTTAGGTTTTCAAATGCATCCTGTGGATATCCCTCTCAAGGGATTAACCGGTTTTATGAACCGGCCTTAAAGGCGCCAATTACCATGCTCGGCGCCAAGACGCAAAGATATTTTAACGAATTTCGCGTCTTTATTTTAATTTTATGCCAAAATCCTGTGTTTCTCCTCGAGCAAAATTAAAAAAATCACAGACTTGGTATAAAATAATGCGTTTCCGCTTTGACAATGTTCGCCCGCTTTCTTCGAATATGCATGCGAGTCTCGTTGCAAAGCTCTATTAGATCATAGCCATACCACCGTTTACGTGTAATGTCTGGCCGGTAACAAATGCAGCTTCATCGCTTGCAAGATAAATTGCCGCCGCCGCCACATCTTTACTTGTCCCCATTCTTCTCATCGGAATAGCCGACATAATTGTCTCTTTCTGTTTATCGTTGAGCTTATCGGTCATGGCCGACTCAATGAAGCCTGGAGCAATACAGTTGACAGTTACATTACGACTTGCAATTTCCTGCGCCAAGGATTTCGAGAATCCGATAACTCCGGCTTTTGTTGCACAATAGTTTGTTTGCCCAGGATTGCCGATAACGCCGACAATTGAAGAAATATTAATAATACGACCATAGCGCCGGCGCATCATCGGATGCGTTAGGGCGCGTGTGAGAAGAAATACGGCGGTCAGATTAACCGCCAGTACATCATCCCAATCCTTGTCACTCATTCGCACAAAAAGCCCGTCACGGGTAATCCCGGCATTATTGACCAGAATATCGATCCCTTCCATTTCGCTTTCGGCTTTTTCAGCCAATTTGGCAATCTCTTCACGTTCCGACAGATTGGCGGGAAAAACAAAACAATTGTCACCCAGATCTTCAGCAAGACTTTTAAGCTTTTCTTCACGCGTACCATGAAGTCCCACAATAGCGCCACGTTCATGGAGTTGACGAGCAATTGCTTCTCCAATGCCGCCGGTTGCTCCGGTTACAAGCGCTTTGCGCCCTTTAAAATCAAACATTGTCAAATTCCCTGATTATACCCCTAGCGCTTTCAGCGCATTTTCTATTTCTTCCGCAGTGCCGACCGTCATACCATTCAGATTACGGTCTATTCTTCTTGCAAGCCCGGTCAGCACTTTACCGGAACCAATTTCAAAAAGCGTATCGACATGATGTGCAGCAAACCATTCGATGGTTTCACGCCACCTGACACGGCCTGTTACCTGACGAACCAACAACTCGATTATTTTTTCAGGATCTGTTTCCGGTTCTACAGAAACGTTTGGAATAACAGGAACGACCGGCGCCAATTTATTGACGTCAAGAAGTGCATCATGCATCGCATCTGCAGCCGGTTGCATCAAGCTTGAATGGAACGGCGCAGAAACCGAAAGAAGAATTGCTCTTTTTGCTCCTTTTTCGGTTGCAAGCTTTACCGCTGCATTAACGGCTTTTGTAGCTCCCGAAATAACCAGTTGACCACCACCATTGTCATTGGCAATTTCGCAAATCCCCTCGCCCAGAACCGAACTACAAATTTCCGAAACGACTTCTTCTTCAAGACCGATAATTGCTGCCATTGCGCCCTCGCCTACAGCGACAGCTGCCTGCATAGCATTTCCACGAATTCTCAAGAGACGCGCAGTATCGGCAAGACTGAACGTTCCGGCAGCGCAGAGCGCCGAATATTCCCCTAAAGAATGCCCCGCCACGAACGATACTTTGGATTTCAAATCGAGGCCGTTTTTTTCCAGCACCTTGATAACAGCCATGGAAACCGCCATTAGTGCCGGTTGTGCATTGGCTGTCAAAGTCAGCACATCTTCAGGTCCTTCGAACATGACAGACGACAGCTTCTCGCCCAATGCATCGTCTACCTCTTCAAATACAGCCCGTGCTTCGGCAAACTGCTCCGCTAGCGCTTTCCCCATACCAACGGACTGACTCCCCTGACCGGGGAAAGTAAATGCATAAACCACTAGAGTGCACTCCTTGGTTCAAAAAAAACAAATATTATCCGGTCTTGGCCTATAAAAGCAACAAAAGTCAAGCCGGACATGGTTGACTAGACATCCAAATCCGTTCCTCTTCCTTTTGGTGAATAAGGTAACTGATAAACAAATTTGGGAACAAATGGCATAACAATATGAATGACAAACATTGCGATAACAAGTCCAAGAACTACACCGCCCAGAATATCCGACGGATAATGCACAGCTGTAAAAATGCGTGCCCAACACGTCAATAATCCGATTACAAGCCCAAATCGCGCGACGTGCTTATAGCGATAGAAATAAAGAGAGGTTACGTAAATTGTGAAAATTAGCGCGTGATTACTGGGAAACGAGGCATTTTCTTTATGTTCTATCAGAGCTTTCGCGATTCCGGCCACAAATGGGCGGGGTCGATAGCACAAATGTCCTATAACGAAACTAAAAAATAAACCGATCACGACGGCGAAGAAAATTGCAAGCGCAGTCTGGCGTTCTCCGCGCCCTCCCAGAAACCACAATATTATCAAATGAAAGGGGATGAAATAAATCAGGAATTTTGCGCAAATTATCCCGAAATATGCCATAATTGTCGGGGTTTGAGGCGTTGCAGCGAGAAAGTTGAAAATGAGAATATCGATATTTTCCAGAAATGCCATTTTGGCCTAACTCCGAATTTTGGCAGTTTGCAATTTCGCCACTCATATATCGACATCATCATTCTTCCAAATAAAAAACAGTTTTCAACCGCTTCCTTCTTGCTATTTTTACAAAATGACTGTAGAAACCGCCAGTTCATTGTCGGCATTTGGCCGGGGGTTGAACGGAGGGTCGCGTTTTCAAGCGACAGGAAACATTAATGTTTCAAGCCTCCCGTGTCTCCGCTCTCGAATGTCTCGAAACACGCGTCCTTTCTTCTTCGGGTTTACCGAAAAGGCAAGTCGCAGAGGCTCTGCGCTAGAAGTCGACAAAGATTAACCGAAGAAAGGCAAAACAATGGCTCTTTATGAACATGTGTTCCTTGCCCGACAGGATATTGCACCGCAACAGGTTGACCAGCTTGTAGAACTTTACAAGGGCGTTATCGAGGCCAATGGCGGTAAAGTCGGGCGTATTGAAAATTGGGGATTACGCACCCTCACCTATCGTATTCGCAAGAATCGCAAAGCCTATTACACTTTGATGAATATTGACGCTCCCGCTGCAGCCATTGCAGAAGTTGAACGTCAGATGCGCATCAATGAAGACATTCTCCGTTATATGACCATTCGCGTTCACGAGCTTGAGGAAGGCCAGTCAGCTATGCTATCCCGCCGTGACCGTGATGATCGTTATGGTAAAGATGACGAGCGTCCCCGTCGTTCGCGTCGCTCACGCGATGATGACAATAATGAAGGAGATGAATAATGGTTGATATTAGTCAGATTCCAACCCGTCGTCCTTTCCATCGCCGTCGCAAGACCTGCCCGTTTTCAGGTCCGAACGCACCAAAGATCGACTATAAGGATGTGAAACTTCTTCAGCGCTATATTTCCGAGCGCGGCAAGATCGTTCCTTCACGCATTACTGCAGTGAGCCAGAAAAAACAGCGTGAATTGGCAAAAGCCATCAAGCGCGCCCGTTTCCTTGGCCTTCTGCCTTATGTTGTGAAATAAGTAATTTTGGCAGCCGGCTTGACCGGCTGCTTTTCCCCTGCTTTCGGTGCAGGTTCAAATAAAACCGGAGTTGGAGCAGTCATCTTAGCCCCTAACTGCAAAGGCAGGACAGCGAATCAATGTTGCAAAAAAAATCCTATACATTTCCGGCAGGTATTTTGGGCGGGCTGTTTGCTGCTGTCCTTGCAACGGCTATTATGAGCTTTTTTACGGTTTTCCCGCCACTTGCATTGTTACTCGGTTGCTTTATGTCGCTACCGATTTTCATCGTGGCCTTTGGTTGGGGCACGGCTGCCAGCATCATTTCTCTTGTTACAGCAGCAATCGTTCTGATATTTGCGCAAAATTTCTATATCGGGCTTGGCTTTACATTGCTGTTTTTCCTTCCAGCCGTCTATGCATCCTGGCTATTAGGGCTTGCCGAAATGGACGAGGATGGTCATGCCATCAAATGGTATCCGCTTTCGTCAGTCATATTTTTGTTGACCGGCTTTATCTCTATTATATGTGTTTTCATTGGCACAATATTATACAATAACCCGACCACGCCGATCATTGCCGGTGAAATTGCAAGTTTCGTCACAAATTCCTTGCGTGAAACCAATTCTGCAAGCGAGGCCGACATCGTCACCTTCCACGACTTTCTGGTAAACAATATCGTTCCATTGTTATCGAGTAGTCTGGCCACTTACGGAGTGCTCTTTCTAACCGGAAATTTGTATTTTGCGCTTGTCGGTGCACAACGCATGAAACGGCTCGCCCGCCCGCGCGATGACTGGCCTAAAAAATTTCGTCTGCCATTGCCTGCACTGATCATTTTTATTGTCGCCTTTGGCGCCACGTTTTTCCAATTGGGGACATTTCTCAATCTGTGTGCATTGGTCTTCAACACGACTTTTACATTGGCAATTTCGATGACCGGACTTGCCTATTTACACAATCTGACACGCGGCATTAGTGGACGCATTTTTATATTGGGATTCGTCTATATTGCCCTTTGCACTTTCATATTCGCTGTTCCGGTATCGCTCATTCTTCTTCTGATGGGAATCTGGACAACCATTCAAGTGAGCCGTCAACACGGCCAACCCAAACAATAAATGCAGCTGAAAGGAATTCAAAATGGATGTTATACTACTCGAACGCATTGCCCGTCTCGGCCAAATGGGTGATACTGTCTCTGTGAAAGACGGCTTTGCCCGCAATTTCCTTTTCCCGCAGGGAAAAGCCTTGCGTGCCAACGAGGCCAACAAAAAGAAATTCGAAAGTGAGAGAGCACAGCTCGAAGCCCGCAATCTTGAACGCAAGAGCGAAGCCCAACAGGTTGCCGACAAGCTTGACGGCAAGACATTCGTTGTTATCCGCTCTGCCGGTGAAACCGGACAGCTTTATGGTTCTGTTTCGACCCGTGACATTGCCGATATTATCACTTCGGAAGGTTTCACAATTATTCGCACGCAGGTAGAACTTAATCACCCGATCAAAACAATCGGCCTTCATAATGTTGCGGTTAATCTTCACCCTGAAGTACAGGTTAATGTCACCGTCAATATTGCCCGCTCTGCCGAAGAAGCCGAACGTCAGGCTGCCGGAGAAGATTTGACTTCGATTGAAGCAATCTATGGCATTGAGGAAAAACCGCTCTCGGAAGAAATTTTCGATGAGGAAGGTGCCGAACACGAAGCCGAGAAAAAGGCTGAGGAAAAAGAAGCCGAATAAGCATTTACCAGCTTATCGGGACACAATTGTTATAAGTGCGACGGACTGCCCCAGTAATTTGGAACAGTTGTTCCTTGACATGTCAAAAAAAAATGAACACACCCGATCTTCTGGTCGGGTGTTTTTTTTACAAATTGGCACTATAAACGCCACGTTGGACGGAATAGATTTTCGTGAACTTTGTTAGACGCTTGTTTGTGCATAAAAGTCGGCCAAATTATTGATTGAAAGATGGGACTCGATAGATGTTTGCTTTATTGAAGACGGCTGCCAGCCACATTATTACGAAAGGTAATTTGACAATTACCGATTCACGTGGGGTCACATACCAGTTCGGTGACCAGACGGGCAAGCCAATTCAAATACGCTTTACATCAGCAAAATGGGAACGCGAAGTTGCTCTCGACCCTGCTTTGAAACTGGGCGAAGCCTATATGAATGACGGGTTCGAGTTTATTAAAGGCGATATTTATTCGTTGCTGGAGACAATCTTCGAAAGCACGGGTCCGATCGCAGAAAACCAATTGTGGATGAAAGCATTTTCCTTCATTCGCACGGCGACAAAACGATTCGTACAGATGAATACGTTACGTCGTTCGGCAAAAAACGTCGAACACCATTATGATCTGTCCGGCAAACTTTACGAGATGTTTCTTGATCCCGATCGTCAGTATTCCTGCGGCTACTTTGAAAATCCGAATGTCAGCCTTGGCGAAGCACAACTTGCAAAAAAACGCCATCTGGCAGCAAAGCTTCAGGTAAAAGAAAACGAGAAGCTTCTTGATATCGGTTGCGGCTGGGGCGGATTGGGGCTTTATTTCGCACGGGTTCTTGGTGCAAATGTCACAGGTGTCACGCTTTCTCATGAACAGCATGGCATCGCCAATCAGCGCGCCAAAGATATGGGACTACAAGATAAAGCCAAATTTTTTCTGCTCGACTATCGCAAGCTTGATGATGCTTTTGATAAAATCGTCTCGGTGGGTATGTTCGAACATGTCGGTATCGGCCATTACAAAGAATATTTCGACCACGTCAAAAGATTGTTGAAGCCGGATGGACGTTTTGTTCTCCACTCGATTGGCCGCTCCGGTGAACCGGGTGCTACCAATCCGTGGATTGCCAAATATATTTTCCCCGGTGGCTATATTCCTGCATTATCGGAAGTCATTCCCGTTATTGAAAAAAGCGGTCTGATTATCACCGATATAGAAATATTGCGTTTGCATTATGCCGAGACATTGAAAGCTTGGCGCGAAGCTTTCCTTGCCCACTGGGACGAGGCCAAAGCACTTTATGACGAACGTTTTTGCCGTATGTGGGAATTTTATCTTGCGGCTTCAGAAAGTGCTTTCCGCTGGCAAGGTATGATGGTTTTCCAGATCCAGCTAGCCCACAAGCAGGATGCGGTTCCCTTGACGCGCGATTACATTACCGAGGAAGAAGCTAGGCTCAAGAAGATCGATGCCGACCCCAATCTTGAAAAAACCGAACGCAATGTAAAATCCGCGACAAAAACTGTTGAAAAAAAAGATGCTGGCGCCACTCCCCAAACGTCAAAGTCGCGAAGCAAGGCAGCGACCTCTCAAAAAGAAAAGAAATAACCTGTGCAAAGTCGGTTTCCCCTGTTTTGCTCAATATTGGGCAATCCGATATTGGACAATCCGGTCTGATCTATCGGAAAATGCTATATATCCGGATATATCAAGCGTTTTCGGCGTTCGAAATGCGCTTTCCGGATTACGCTACATAGGATAATCCTAACTACACTAGAGAAAAGCCATCGTAAAAATCAATCCGAGCGGATAAAACAACATTTATCTGGAAAAAAAAGTGGCAGTCCCTACCCTGAATGGGTTAAAGTGGTGGGGTTTTCCAATTCAATAAAATTCAGGCGAGCAGCAATAGACTAATGTCAGAAGCAAAAGTTCTCAATATCGGGCAGACCAATGGTGACGAGGCACTCCCGTTCAGGCAGATTCCGCATAATATCGAGGCGGAACAAGCTCTTCTCGGTGCAATTCTCATCAATAATGATGCGCTTGACCGCGTATCCGATTTTTTGAAGCCTGAACATTTTTTCGAGCCATTGCATCAAACGATTTTTGCTGTTTTGAGCGAGATGATCAAAAATGGCAAGCTTGCCAATCCGGTCACAATCAAACCGTTTATTCCGGCCAATGAAAAAATCGGTGACATGACCGTTTATACCTATGTTGTTCGGATGGCGACGGAAGCTGTCACCATCATCAATGCAGAAGATTATGGCCGTGCCATTTATGACCTTTATACACGACGCTCTTTGATTGATCTTGGTAACGAGATTGTCAATACCGCATATGATGCACCGATTGATCTTACCCCTTCGAAACAAATCGAAAATGTCGAACAAAAACTGTTCACACTTGCCGAAACCGGCAAATATGGCGGTGGCTTTGAAAGTTTCGATGATGCGGTAAAAAAAGCCATCGATATGGCGGGAGCGGCAAAAAAACGTACCTCTCGGCTTTCGGGTATTCCGACACAGCTCAAGAAACTCGACGAGCAAATGGGCGGCTTGCAACGTTCCGACCTTATCATCCTTGCCGGTCGTCCGGGCATGGGTAAAACGTCGCTTGCAACCAATATCGCTTTCAATATTGCCAATGCCTTTATCAAAGCGAAGGAAAACAACCTTCCGGCAGAAGAAAATGAAGGTGGAATCGTCGGTTTCTTCTCGCTTGAAATGTCGTCGGAACAATTGGCAACACGTATTATTTCCGAGCAAGCTGAAGTATCTTCGTCAAAAATCCGTCGTGGTGATATTACCGAAGACCAGTTCGCCAAGCTGCTCCATTCAATGACGAGATTACAAAAAGCGCCGCTTTATATCGACCAGACCGGTGGCATTTCGATTGCGCAGCTTTCAGCCCGTGCACGTCGCCTTAAACGCCAGCATGGCCTTGATGTTCTGGTGATTGACTATGTTCAATTGATGACTGGCGTGTCGAAACGCGCTTCGGAAAACCGTGTGCAGGAAATAACCGAAATTACGACTGGTTTGAAGTCGCTTGCCAAAGAGCTCAATATACCAATCATTGCCTTGTCGCAGCTTTCCCGTCAGGTTGAAGCGCGCGATGACAAACGCCCGCAACTTTCCGATCTTCGTGAATCCGGTTCTATCGAACAGGATGCCGATGTTGTGCTGTTTGTTTATCGCGATGAATATTATATCAAAAACAAAGAGCCGAAGCTTGGCAGTGAAGAACATTTGAAATGGCAAGCGGAGATGGAAGAAGTCTTTGGCAAGGCCGAGGTAATTGTGGCCAAACAACGTCATGGACCGACAGGAACAGTCAGATTGGCGTTCCAGGCTGAATACACCCGCTTCTCAGACCTTGCTGAAAGTGACAAGTTACCGGATCAATTCGGCTGATCGTAATGGCAAAAACACGCACCCAGTTTGTCTGTCAAAATTGTGGCACAGTCTATTCCCAATGGGCTGGAAAATGCGATGCATGCGGCGAATGGAACACCATTGTCGAAGAAGGAACGAGCGGCGGCATTGGCGGGGGGCCAGCAAAAAGCAGCCGTAAAGGGCGCGTTGTTGCACTCACATCGCTTTCGGGCGCTATTGAAGACGCACCAAGGATAAAATCGGGAATTGCCGAGCTTGATCGTGTTACAGGTGGTGGCTTTGTGAGGGGCTCGGCACTTCTTGTAGGCGGTGATCCGGGCATTGGAAAATCGACACTTTTGACACAAGCCGCGGCAGCGCTTGCCCGTCAAGGCTATCACGTTATCTATGTTTCCGGTGAAGAAGCGGTGGCGCAAATCCGCTTGCGTGCACAACGTTTGGGTGCGGCCAACACAACTGTTGAGCTTGCTGCCGAAACCAATGTTGAAGATATTCTCGCAACGCTCACTAATGCCAAAAAGCCTGATTTGGTCATTATCGATTCCATACAAACACTTTGGTCCGAAACGGTTGATTCGTCTCCGGGAACAGTGACACAGGTGAGAACCGGTGCACAGGCGATGATACGCTTTGCCAAGAAAACGGGGTCTGCTGTTGTGCTTGTTGGTCATGTCACAAAAGATGGGCAGATTGCCGGCCCTCGCGTTGTCGAACATATGGTCGACGCGGTGCTTTATTTTGAAGGCGAAGGCGGACACCAATACAGAATTTTGAGAACCGTGAAAAACCGCTTTGGTCCGACAGATGAAATCGGTGTTTTTGAAATGTCGGATCATGGCTTGCGGGAGGTTAACAATCCTTCCGAATTGTTTCTTGGAGAGCGCAACAGCAATGCGCCCGGTGCCGCAGTTTTTGCGGGCATGGAGGGGACAAGGCCTATCCTTGTTGAAATTCAGGCACTCGTTGCGCCAACTTCGCTGGGGACACCAAGACGGGCAGTTGTCGGATGGGATAGCAACCGGCTTTCCATGATTCTTGCAGTCCTCGAAGCCCATTGCGGCGTACGTTTCGGGCAGCACGATGTTTATCTCAATGTTGCCGGCGGATACCGCATTTCAGAGCCCGCAGCAGATCTTGCGGTCGCAGCGGCGCTGGTTTCTTCTCTTGCAGGAATTGTGCTGCCTCAAAATTACGTATTTTTCGGTGAAGTCAGTTTGTCGGGGGCTCTGCGCGCAGTCTCGCATTCAGGTCAAAGACTGAAAGAAGCCGACAAGCTCGGTTTTAAAGGGGCAATTCAACCGTCTGGCACAACCGAGACCATCAAATCGCCGTCTTTCAGGCAAAGGAGTTTCTCTGACCTGCCCGAACTTGTGGCTGCAATTGCTTCCGGAAAAAAGCGCAGCACGCCTCCAACACAGAATTGAGTTTGTGGACAAATGGCTGGCTTGGCACTTTTAAAATACAGGAAATATTGATATTGGTTTTCCAAACTGGCAATGAAGATGTAATTGACGCCACTTTTATTGTCTTTTGCCGATTGAAGCGAACTTAAGGACAAGCCTGATGTTCATGACAGCCCTCGATGGCCTGGTTATTGTAGTGATCCTCTTTTCCGCCTTTTTGGCGATGGTGCGTGGTTTTTCGCGTGAAGTTTTATCCTTGGCATCATGGGTCATTGCTGCTATCGCGGCTGTGCTTCTATACAAAAACCTCCTGCCCTTTGTAGAAGCTTATCTTTCCAATAAAACCATTGCACTCATTGCAAGTCTGGCAATTATTTTCGTTATTGTTTTCATTATTGTGTCAATCATAACAATGAAAATTGCCGATGTTATTATAGATAGCCGAATCGGTGCGCTCGACCGCACGGTAGGATTTATTTTCGGCGTTGTTCGTGGACTTTTCATTATGGTGATCGCCATGTTGCTTGTTAACCAGCTCATCAAGCCGGAAGATCAGGCGCCTTGGCTCAAGGACGCAAAAACCAAACCCATGCTTGATTCTATGAGTAATAAAATTTGGGATTTATTGCCAAAGGATCCTGACTGGATTTTCGACAAAGCTTCCAGTGTTCTGAAAAAAGATGAGCCGTCCAATACTGACAATAGCATCGGTGATAATCCGGCTCAATCGGGTGACTGAATTTAAATGGGTGGCCTTAAATGCCACCCATTTTACCTATATTATATGTTCTAACAAAGAATATTCTTAGATATCTCTACGGGATGGTCAAAATGGCAAAAGAGGTCTTTTGTGAACCGGATTTTTCTCTCGACGACGATAGTTTGCACGAAGAATGCGGCGTTTTCGGAATTCTGGGGCATGATGATGCGGCAACTCTAACGGCACTCGGCCTCCACGCCTTGCAGCATCGTGGACAGGAAGCAGCCGGTATTGTTTCTTATGATGGACATGTATTCCATCAGGAAAAGCATATGGGGCTTGTTGGCGACCATTATACCAACCCGCAAACCTTGGCCAATCTCCCCGGTAACCGGGCGATCGGTCACACACGTTATTCGACCACGGGAGAGACGGCACTGCGCAATGTTCAGCCGCTCTTTGCCGAACTCGAAGTGGGAGGCATTGCTATTGCCCATAATGGCAACCTTACCAACGGGCTCACAATACGCCGCCAGCTCATTGCTTCGGGTGCAATTTGCCAATCAACCTCCGATTCGGAAGTTGTTCTTCATCTCATCGCCCGCTCGCGTCACGCAAAATCTTCCGAACGTTTTGTTGACGCTATCCGCCAGATCGAAGGCGGTTTTGCAATGATCGCGATGACCCGTTCAAAGCTCATTGCCGCTCGCGACCCCACCGGCATCCGGCCACTGGTCATGGGTGAACTTGATGGCAAACCGATTTTTTGTTCCGAAACCTGCGCCCTTGATATTATCGGCGCAAAATATATCCGCGACGTTGAAAATGGTGAAGTCATCATCTGTCAATTACAAAAAGACGGTGACGTCACAATCAAGACGATCAAGCCGAAAGATAAAAAACCGGAAAAACTTTGTCTTTTTGAATATGTCTATTTTGCCCGCCCTGATTCGATTATTGGTGGACGCAGTGTCTATAATGCGCGCAAAAATATGGGTATTTATCTTGCCAAAGAAGCTCCTTGTGATGGTGATGTGGTTGTCCCTGTTCCCGATGGCGGCACACCGGCAGCACTCGGTTACGCACAGCAAAGCGGCATTCCATTCGAACTCGGTATTATCCGTAACCATTATGTAGGCCGGACATTTATTGAGCCGACACAACAAATCCGTGCCTTTGGTGTCAAACTCAAACACTCAGCCAACCGCCCTGTTATTGAAGGAAAACGCGTTGTGCTGGTTGATGATTCAATTGTTCGGGGCACGACGTCCATCAAAATCGTACAAATGCTGCGTGACGCAGGAGCCAAGGAAGTCCATATACGCGTTGCAAGTCCAATGATATTTTATCCCGATTTTTACGGCATCGATACCCCTGAAGCATCGAAACTCCTTGCCAATCAATTTCCTGATTTGAAATCTATGTGTGAATTTATCGGTGCTGACTCGTTACAATTTTTGTCTCTCGACGGGCTTTATATGGCTGTCGGAGGTGAGGTGAGAAACAATGCCGATCCGCAATTTACCGACCATTACTTCACCGGCGATTATCCGACACGTCTGGTCGACGAAGAAAATGCCGATAATGTTCATAAACTCGCTGTTTTGAATTGTGGACGATAATGGAAAAAAATCAAACATTCGACCTTAAGGGGCGTGTTGCTCTTGTAACCGGTGCTTCACGAGGTATCGGCTATCATCTTGCATTGGAACTTGCAAAACGCGGCGCTCATATCATTGCTCTAGCGAGAACTGTAGGCGGCTTGGAGGAGCTTGATGACCAAATCGTCAAAGCAGGTTCCACTGCAACATTGGTACCGCTTGATCTCCACGATATGGAAGCCATTGACCGGTTGGGAAACGAGATTAACGAACGTTGGCATAAACTGGATGTTCTGGCTGCCAATGCCGGTGTTTTGGGGTCCATTTCACCGGTTGCGCATGTCGAAGCAAAAACATTTGAAGATGTATTTGAAATCAATGTCATCAGCCAATGGCGTTTGATCCGCGCTGTCGAACCGCTTTTAAAAAAGTCGGATTGTGCGCGTGCAATTCTTTTTTCTTCCGGTGTTGTGCATAAACCAAGAGCTTTTTGGGGACCTTATGCGGCTTCCAAGGCTGCCTTCGAGGTGTTGGGACGCTGTTGGGCTGACGAATTGAAGAACACCTCTGTAAAGGTGAATATGGCAAGTCCGGGAGCAACGCGCACTGCCATGCGTGCGCAAGCTATGCCGGGAGAAGACCCGAACACGTTGCCATCTGCGGAAGAAATTGCAGCCAAGATTGTTCAGCTTGCTTCCCCCGACCTTGAAGAGACCGGCGGTTTTTTTGACGCTCGTAAAAACCGTTTTCTTACCTATCATGTTCCTGATTAGAAAAACCGGAATGAAAGGCAGGAAAAGCCGAACGGTTTTTCCTGCATGGTTATCTTCTGAAAACTCCATCCGCGTCCAGAAATGGCGCAGATCGCGCAATGCATTTTTCGTCAGCAGAAAGAACCTCACAAAAAAAATGGGGTTTTTATAACCCCCTGCACTTTTTAACGCCCACAACTGCAGCAGTTCTTATCATGCACACATTGCCGGAATATTTTATGACAATCCTATAAATTCCGACCGGTACACGTCGCGTAATGAATATTGACAGCCTGAAGATTCCGCGCAAATTCCGGAAACTGTCTTAAAACAAAAAAGACCTTCGAGCCTGAAAGCCGGTTTTTCAGATTTCGGATTTGTCAGCCCGATGTAGAACACAGCCAGTTCAATCAAAACATCAAGATGCAAGAATTCATCATGTGTGAAATAAATTAGATAAAGACGAGAAATCCGACTGGTAATCTAGTCCTTGTCTTCCTCATCTTCATCTTCGGTTGCAGCGCCGTCTTTTATTTTTTGTGCTTCACGAACCGAGCGTTTTTGATAGGCCATCAAGCTGAATGGAAGGAATGCCATATAGCCGATTGCTGTAACGAGAAGTACCTGCCACGTGTAAGTAGCAAGAAAGCCGACATAGATCACAACAACAAGCATACCGGGTATGACGACATCGCGGCGCAATTGCTGACCAATTGTTTTACCGTTCCAAACCGGCAGACGGCTGATGAGCAGAAAAGCGATAACAACTGTATAGAGGCTGAAAACCAAAGCCCAGCCAGCCCCCGGTTCAAGACCAAGACAGCCAAGATATATCGGTAACAATACCAACAACGCGCCTGCCGGTGCCGGAACACCGACAAAATATTCCCTCTGCCAGCGTGGAATGTGCTTGTTATCAATCATTACATTGAAACGGGCAAGGCGCAAACAGCAGGCAATACAATAAACCAGTGCAGCTATCCAGCCTACCTGATGAGCCTGATTGAGGAGAAAAGAATAGACAATCAATGCCGGTGCAACACCGAAGTTTACCACATCGGCCAAGGAGTCCATTTGCGCACCGAATGAAGAGCCACCGCCCATAAGACGCGCCAACCGCCCGTCCACACCATCGAGCACAGCAGCAAGCAAAACCATTAAAATCGCCGTTTCGAAACGGTGTTCAAAAGCGAGCCTAATACTGCTTACACCGGCGCATATCGCCAGAATCGTGATGACGTTTGGAAGAACAAAGCGTATCGAAATTGATCGACGCGGCTTCACATCATCATTTTTGTGTCCCTCGGGGTCGAATGAAGAAAAAGGCGAAGAACTCTCCATTAAAATCTAATCCAGTCTAAAGTCTGTTATGGTCGCGCTTTTGTCAAAGGAAGCAAAAACAGTTTCACCGGCAATAGCCTTCTGCCCGATTGCCACCCGTAATTTTACATGGGCTGGCAGATAAACATCAAGTCTGGAACCAAAGCGGATAAGACCGAACCGTTTGCCTGCGACCACAGGTTCATTTTCTTTCGACCAGCATACTATGCGACGGGCAACAAGACCAGCCACTTGTACAACACCGATATCGCCATGGGCTGTTTCAATGACAAGGCTGTTTCTTTCATTATGATCGCTCGCCTTGTCGAGTTCGGCATTTCCGAACTTTCCCGGACGGTAGACGATGGATTTCACAATGCCATCCATCGGAATGCGATTGATGTGGCAGGAAAATATGTCCATGAACACTGATACCCGCATCATCTCTTCGTTGCCCAAGCCAAGTTCCTTTGGCGGCATAAACATACCGACGAAGGAAATGCGGCCATCCGCCGGACTCATAACAAGGTTCATGTCAATCGGCGTAACCCGTTCCGGATCGCGAAAAAAATAGATGCACCAGATAGTAAGGACCAAACCGAACCAGAAGAGCGGATCCCACATCCAGCCGAGAACCAGCGATAAAATGAAGAATCCGACGATAAACGGGTACCCTTCCTTGTGGATGGGCGCAAAACCGTTACGAACCGATCTTACAATGCTCATACGCGTATACCCCATTTATCTTACACCGTACCCACCCGTTCAATACGAAGCCGGTTCCTATTTATCCAATCAATGCGAAAAAAGCGATAGTTTGTTTCATCATTCTACGCAAGACCGTTGTCAATGAGGGGAGACAATGCCCAACTCATCTTCCTCGCGAATTTTGCGCAATTGTTCTTCTGCCTTGGAAGCTTCAAGCTGTTTGTGCCACATTGAAGCATAAAGACCACCTTTGGCGAGCAATTCATCATGTTTGCCGCGTTCGATAATGCGTCCGCCTTTCAAAACAAGAATTTCATCCGCCCCGATGATTGTGGAAAGTCTGTGAGCGACAACCAATGTCGTGCGTCCGCGGCTCACAACATCAAGTGCATATTGGATTTCAAGTTCCGTTGCCGTATCAAGCGCGGATGTTGCCTCATCAAGTATCAGGATCGGTGGAGCTTTGAGAATCGTACGGGCAATAGCAACACGCTGTTTTTCGCCGCCTGAAAGCTTCAACCCGCGTTCGCCAACCATTGACTGGTAACCATCAGGCAATTGGGCAATAAAATCCCCTATTTGCGCCATTTCAGCCGCTTTTTTCACTTCTTCGTCAGAAGCATCCGGACGACCGTAACGGATATTATAAGCAATTGTATCATTAAAAAGCACTGTATCCTGTGGCACCATGCCGATTGCATTGCGCAAACTTTTCTGCGTCACTGAACGGATATCCTGCCCGTCAATGATAATCGAGCCTTTTTGAACGTCATAAAAGCGGAATAACAGCCTTGAAATTGTTGATTTTCCCGCCCCTGAAGGCCCGACTATGGCAACAGTTTTTCCGGCCGGTACTGAAAAATCTATATCTTTTAGAATTTGCCGGTTTGTATCGTAAGAAAATTCGACATGATTGAAGCGGATTTCGCCTTCTTTAACAATCAATGGCTTTGCATCGGGTGCATCGGTCACTTCCTGTTTGACATCCAGAAGATCAAACATGGCTTCAATATCTGTCAAACCTTGCCGGACTTCGCGATAAATCGAACCGATAAAATTAAGCGGTATCGAAAGCTGCATGAGCAGCGCATTGATAAATACAAAATCGCCAAGCGTTTGTGTGCCATGCATGACTTCATATGCCGACATCAGCATCATTGTTGCCATGCCGGCGCCGAATATGACCGCCTGACCGAAATTGAGCCATCCCAGTGAAATCCACGTTTTGATGGCTGCCTTCTCATAGCCTGCCATAGAGCTATCGAAACGTTTTGCCTCAAGGTCTTCGTTACCGAAATATTTCACCGTCTCGTAATTCAAAAGCGAGTCGATTGCCCTCGTATTTGCTTCGGTATCCGACTCGTTCATCTGACGGCGAATTGAAATGCGCCAATTGCTTGCCTTGATGGTAAACCACGTATAGAGCCCGACAGTAATTGCGACAACGCTCATATAATGCCAGCCGTAACTGATATAGACCACCAAGGCAGTGAGCGCGAACTCCAGAACGGTTGGTGCTGTATTCAATATTGAAAAGCGGACAATTGCCTCGATGCCTTTCGTGCCGCGTTCTATCACACGTGATAAACCGCCGGTTCGCCTTTCAAGATGGAACCGCAAAGACAGTTCATGCATGTGAACAAAAGTCTGGTAGGCCAATCTCCTGACAGCATGCTGACCGACTGTTGCAAACAAAGCGTCGCGTAGCTGGTTTAAACCGGCCTGTAAAATTCGTGCCACATTATAGGCAAGAACCATCATGAATGGCGCGGCAAAAACAGCCGGAAGCCATGAAGGCGGTGTATAATCGACATTCAGAGCATTTGTGGCATATTTGAAAAAATAAGGAACCGAAATCAGAACCAGTTTTGATAAAACGAGATAAAGAACTGCCCATAAAACGCGCAGCTTCAGATCCGGCCGATCGGATGGCCACATATAAGGCCAAAGATTGAGGATTGTACGAAATGTATTTCCGGAATCGGCCGAAACGGTTTTTGCTCTGTTTGGTTCTGTCATTTTTCTTTCAAATTGGTCCGGGCATTTGCTGCTTTGGATTTTTGCGAGTTGTCTATCTCGGGCAAAATCAATTCCTGCCCTTTCGTGATATGGTCAGGGTTTTTTAAGATAGCAGAATTAGCCGAATATATTGCCTCGCTATAACGGCTTGATCCATAAGCTTTTTCGGCAATAGACGATAAACTGTCTCCCTTTTCGACAATTACGGTTTTTACCGGCTTGCCATCACGATAAAGCTGGTTCACAGGGTGATGACGTTCGTCAATACGAAAAGGTATGGCTAACGAACCGACATTTTCTCCGCCGTCATTAAACAAATCAATGCGAAAAACATGGTCACCGGAAAAAAGTGACACAAAACGGGAGAGCTCGAATTTCCCGTTAATGTCTGTCTTGTCACTGCCAAGGCGCATATTTCCGAGTGTTGCGATGATTTGCATGTTCTTTTCAGCCTGACCGCTGATCGTCAGAATACTGTTTTTATAGGTAATTCTTGTTACATCAAAATTATTATGCGTTTTCTTGCCGATTTCGATTATTCCCGGTGCATTGGAAATAAACCGCGAGGCGCCTGCCGGATCGTTCATAAAAGCAGCCATGCCATCCGGGACTTTATGGGATATAATAACCGTTACAGTTTCAACCGATGTGAATGATTTTCCCGACTGGTCTGTCGCTCTTAAGACAAAATGGTATTGACCTTTCCCGAGTTTTTTTTGCAAAGTCAGGGTGAAGCTGCCTTTGTCGTCAGCGTTTGTCTCGCCGAGTTTTCGGGCTCCGTCGATGAGCTCGACTTTGGCATTTGCAGGAGCCTTTCCGACGATGACGGCAAAGCTTTCATCGTTCAACATGAAACTCTCGAAACTCGGACTTTCAAGTTGATCGGGCTGTCCATTATTTTTCAATTCGTCAGCATGAAGAGTGCCGACAAACAAAATAACCGCCGCGATAAAGTCGAGCGTCAAAGTTACGGCAAATTTTTTCATCGACAAAAAGAATGCCATGAACAATCCTGTTTAAAGCACAATAAAAAACTTTATATGTCCTATTCCATTTGCCACACAAACGGAATACCAAACCCGTTTAATTAATCCTTTTCCTCAATCTTCGGTTTTCCCCTCAATCTTAGGTTTTTCCTTGACGAAAATTTTATTAAACGGCAAAACACCAATCATGAAAAAAATCAATTCTATCTGTGTTTATTGTGGTTCTTCATCAGGCAACAATCCCGATTATGTCCAATCAGCCAACCGGCTTGGCCAATTGCTGGCTCAAGCCGGCATTACGCTTGTTTATGGTGGAGGAACGAGCGGCATTATGGGTACAATCGCCCAATCAGTAAAAAGCAATGGCGGAAAAGTCGTAGGAATCATTCCGGATTTTCTTATCAAAAAAGAAGCCAGGAATAAGAATGATGATCTCTTTGACGAATTCATTGTTACCGAAACAATGCACCAGCGCAAACAATTGATGTTCGATCGCTCCGATGCTTTTCTCGCCCTACCTGGTGGCATCGGAACACTGGAAGAAATTGTCGAGATCATGACATGGGCCCAACTTGGGCGGCATACAAAGCCGATAGCCTTTGCCAACATAGATGGCTTTTATAACCCGATGATTGCACTTCTCGACCATATGGCAAGACAAGGCTTCATCCACTCCGACCACAGGCTGAAACCGCTTGTTATTGACGACATTGAAAAAATTGTCACCGCCATTTCAAGGAATCAGGAATCCCACCCATTATAAGGCATTAAAATTTTTCGATGCCCTTCTATCACAGCTGAAGTTGAACGACGTTCCATTGTCGGAATTTGTCGGTTCTTTTTGGTCGAAATATCTCTTATTTTTGCGGATGTTTTTTAAGTTCGATTATCGTTTCTTTTGGTTGTCTATGTTTCATCGTTGAAAGGCTGGCTGCGGTGTAAACGATAAGACCCAGCCAGATCAATGAAAAGGCAAAAAGTTGCACTGTTGAAAACGGTTCGTGAAAAACGAAAATTGCGATTAAAAATAGGAATGTCGGCGTTAAATATTGCATCAGCCCCAAGGTCGTCAAATTCAGCATCTTGGCACCGACCGCAAACAGGATAAACGGAATTGCGGTAAAGGGACCAGCCAATACGAGCAGACCCACATCTTTCCATGTACCGTGGAAAAAATAATCCTGACCCGTTGCAATAAAATAGCCCCACCCGATGATTGCCGGAATAGTCATAATCAATGTTTCGAGTGAGAACCCTTCTGTCGGTCCAATGGGTAAAGATTTTCTGAAAAAAGCATAAAACCCGAAAGTCAGCGGTAACAAGATCGCAATCCACGGCAGGCCGCCGGCATTGATCGTTAAAATGAGAACAGCAACAATCGCCAACATGATGGAACACCATTGCCAGCGATTAAGTCTCTCGCGTAAGAAAATGAGCCCCAACAGGACATTGACGAGCGGATTTATATAATAACCGAGCGCAGCATCAACAGCATGATTATTGGCGATTGCCCAAATATAGATGCTCCAATTGGCGGTAATTAACGCCGATGTGAGACAGGCCATAGCCAACATTTTCGGCTGCTTTAATGCAGCCCAAAGTGCTCTACCGTGCCCGATCGCAATAATGATACCAAGACCTATAGGAAGCGACCACAAAACGCGGTGAACGACAACTTCCATCACCGGAATATGGGCAACCGCTTTCATATAAAGAGGGAAAATGCCCCAAATGACATAGGCACCCAGTGCCGCCAAAAAACCTGAAATATTGGCAGGAAATATTTTAGTCTCTTTTGAAACAGGTTTTGTCATGAGCATTTGTCAAACGGTCCCGCTCTTTCAGAATCTCGTAAAAATCAGGAAGTAGTCCCTTTTACAATAAAAAGTCCAGTGCGCGTTCTGCCATTACGGCTTTTTTCCTCGTACCACTCGGCGGCATAGATATCATCAATGGAAACTTTTTTCTTCTTTAACTGCTCTTCGAGCCAGGCTTCATCTTTTCCTATTTCGTCGAGACTGCCATCAACAATGCTACCATTCTTGACCACAAGCGTTGCGTTTTTGCCTTCTTCCTTGCGGATAACCGAAAGACTGCCATTTGATTCAAGACGTGCAAAGGCAACTTCGTGAAGTGCGCACCCCTTGATTCTGAGCATGGTTGCAAAGTCGTTCACATCAATATTGAGCCGCTTGATTTCATCCATCTGGAATTTTCCGTCAAGCACCAGTGCAACATCGCCACCTGCGACAAGATTATGAAAAAACACCGAATGTCGACGGAGGTAATTCAGCCCGATAACCAGTAATTGCCAGATAATCAAAACAATCAGTAACTGGATAACAGTGATTTTCGGATTATAGATGACGCCGCCGATAATACCGCCCATAACAAAATTGCTGATCAAGTCAGTCGGTGTCATTTGACTGAGACTTCCCCGACCGCTTGTTCGAAGCACCAGCAAAAAAACTGCAAGTCCTATAAAAAGTTTGAGTGCCACATAGCCATAACCCAAAAGGTAATCCATTCGTTACACCTTCTTTATCATTGCCAGTGGCGAATTCTGGCGGGATTAATGTTTGATTTCCCAATGTGTCACGCGTTCGCCTGTTTGCGGATTTTTCTCGTCCCTCAGCGATATATTTTTGTTTCCAAGCTCGTCTCTGATACGATCTGCTTCAGCCCAATTTTTCTCTTTGATAAACGACAAGCGTTTGGCAATTTGGCTCTCGACATACTCGCTATCAATGCCGCTTTTTTTATTAAAGAGCGGGCAAGTGTCTTCATCCAACCAGTCGTTATGCAACAACCCCATAAGCTCCATACCGGACTTGAGTGCTCTAACATTCTCCGATTTATAATATTGGCGCAGATGGGTGATGGCGCTCCAGCAATTGAGATCCTCTCCCAGAGCATCGACAAGCTCGTCTGCAGGATGTGCCGGAGTTGAAGAACGAACGTTTTTCTGGCGTAGCAGTTCATACCAGCGATAGAGTTCGGTACTTGAGTCCGCAAGGCGCTGGGCTGTCCAGTTTAACGGTTCACGATAATGCGTTTGCAACATCGAAAGACGCGCACTTAACCCCACCCATTGATGACGCATCGTTTCATCAATATCGGAAGATAGTTCCGCAAGTTCGGTCTCCAACACATCATGAATGGTAATAAAATTACCCAGACTTTTGGACATTTTCTGCCCTTCAACCTGTAGAAAACCATTATGCATCCATAAATTTGCCATGCGCTCTGTTCCAAAGGCCGAACAGCTTTGAGCAATCTCGTTTTCATGATGGGGAAAAACCAGATCAATACCGCCACCATGAATATCGAAAACATTATTGGCAGGATTATCGCATGTGAGACCACCCCCAAAGGGTACCAACAATTTCGCCATAGACATTGCGGAACATTCTATGTGCCAGCCCGGACGCCCTTTGGCTTTAATTCCCGCAGGTGAAGGCCAACCCGGTTCCCCCTCTTTCGAGGGTTTCCACAAAACGAAATCCATTTCGTCACGTTTATAGGCAGCAACATCAACACGGGCTCCAGCCATCATTTCATCAAGCGAGCGGCGCGCCAAAGCACCATAACGGGGATGATCTCCCATACTGGAAACAGAAAACAACACATGATCTTCTGCAACATAAGCGTGACCACGTTCGATCAACCGTTCGATCATTGCGCGCATATTATCGAGATTATCTGTCGCACGTGGTTGCGTTGTAGGCGTTAAGCAACCGAGAGCCGCCACATCTTCCTGAAACTGCTTGTTGGTTTTTTCTGTTAGAATGCGGATAGCATCATTTAACGGCAGTTCCGGATAATCGCGGGCAGCACGTGCATTGATTTTGTCATCCACATCCGTAATGTTGCGAGCATAAATAACATGGTCATTTCCATAGACATGACGCAATAACCTGAACAAAACGTCAAAGACCACGACCGGACGCGCATTGCCGATGTGGGCATAGTCATAAACTGTAGGGCCGCAAACATAAAGGCGCACTTTATTGGCGTCTATCGGATGAAAATCCTCTTTTGTTCTCGTCAACGTGTTATAAAAATGCAAATTGGTCATCAATCGTCTTTCGTCTGTCAGGTAAGGCCAAAACTTTGCCAAGCTACTCAAAAACAGTTAAGGCATTTACCCTAATTATCCTTAAATATTCCAGTGACGCATTTAGAAAAGATCAAACTGGTCTTTATTCTTTGGACTTTTCCCCCGTTTTTGATCCTTATTGTTTTGCTGTTGAGCTTTGTCGCCGGAATCTTCGACAGGATTTATCCTTTCTTTCACATCGCTCCTTGAATAAGCAGCATTATTGATTTTATCGGACACAGGATAAACATGAAGGTGCTCGGCTGGTGTATTTTTTAAAATATCCATAACATCGGCAGGGCGAAAATTCCGGCAATCAAGCCATCTACCAATATCTTCCCGCCTGACAATGACGGGCATACGGTGGTGGATTTCTGAAAGCGGCGATTTTGCCTCTGTTGTCAAAATAGCAGCCGTGTCGATTTGCGAGCCTTCACTACCACTCCATGTTTCCATGAGACCGGCAAAACCGATGATAGAGTGATCGTCAAGTGCAGCGTGATAAGGCTGTGATCTGCCGCGAGACTGTTTTTTCCATTCATAAAAACCTGTTGCCGGAATAATGACACGGTGATGACGAAGCGCATTGGTAAAAGACTTTTTCACCGCTACTGTTTCGGAACGTATATTGAATGTTAGCGGCCATTGATCGGGATTTTTTGTCCAGGAAGGAATGAATCCCCAGCGCACAAGTAAGGCATCATGTTTGGGTTTGTTCGATAAAGCATCGCGATAGGCTTCAGGTGCCTTGATAACCAAAATCGGTTGTGTTGGCGCAATATTATAGCGTTTCGGGAAATCTTCTTCTATCCAAGCATCAAATGCATTGGCAACCTCGTCTTTCGAGGCATCAAGCTCATACCGCCCACACATGGCTACCCTTCTTAATTCAACAATCCAAGTTTTTTGCGATCAAAAACCGGCTTTTCCAAACGGAAAATGGCAATTGCTGTCGCCTGAATATTCTTACCGTCTCTGGAAAATATGTATCGTAAAGACAAAAGACCAATCTCTCTTCGCGGAAAAAGTCAGGAAATTTATGGTCACCATAGCCGGTCTAGCCAGCAAAAACAAAATATAAGCTAATGGACTTGATCGACAAAAACTCCGGCATTTCAAAATCTCCGGTTACGTTTTGGCATTGCTTATAAGCTTCAAAAAGACCTATAGAAATATCCTTATCAAGATAGCTTTTTGTCTGAATAACAAAATGAGTCCGAAAACATGAACAAGTATTTGAAAACTCTTGTTATTATGGCTTTTCTTTTTGCTGCTGCGCCGGCCGATGCCGAGCCGGTTCCCCAATATGATGCCAAAATGTTGCGGCTTGCCGAAATACTTGGTTCACTCCATTACTTGCGCAATCTATGCGGAGAGAAGACATCCCTGTGGCGCGACAAGATGGAAGAGCTAATCAAAGCCGAAAACCCGACACCAACGCGTCGTGCACGACTTTACGCAAGCTTCAACGATGCTTATCGCGCTTTCTCGGATAATTATCACACATGCACAAAAGCAGCCGTTGATGCTGATCGCCGTTATATCAAGGAAGGAACAGCCCTTTCACATGAGCTTTTGAACCGGTACGGCAATTAACCCTTTTTGACTATTAAGACTGACAGGCGGCGAAATTGTGCTAATGTATTTCACTAAATAGCACTGATAGAACGAGTTCACTGATGAGCCAAACGAATACTGATCTTTCGGCCATTATCGCTGAAGAGCAAAAACACGCAGCCCATGAATTTCAATCCGAAGCTTGGGTTGGCGGTATTTCCAACGGTATCGAGCCGGAAATTCTGGCCGAAGCGGCCTTTGATACCGCGCTTAAATATTTACTACAGGCGCGTAACGAAAAACAGGTACTCAAATTTCTATCCCATATGCGCGATAAAGTCGTAATGGGTGAACTTAGCGATCATAAAACGATTCAATAAAGGATTTTATTTCATTGAAATCATTCGGTTTTTGTTTGCTCTTGGCGGCTTTGGCACTTGCTTCTCCTGTGGCCAGTTCTGTTAGCATTGCGTCAACAGATATGACCAATGACGATATAAAAGTGCACACCGATGTCCCGAAAGTAGATGACGCCGCAAATCCTATTCCGTTACCGGAAGCGAAGAAAAGTAAAACTTCGAACAACGACGATACGCCACCAAAGGTTGAATACGATATCGAAAAACTGCCCGCACCTGTTAAATTGATGCGGCAAAAAATTATTGATGCGGCAAAAAGTGGTGATGTCAACAATCTGAAACCCTTACTCGGCACAAGTAGCGACCCGACGCAACTTTCCGTTTCCGATAATGTCAAGGATCCGATCGCTTATATCAAGCAGCTTTCCGGTGATGGTGATGGGCTTGAAACCATGGCTATCATGATTGACCTTCTCAATTCCGGTTATGTGCATCTTAACGACGAAGACGACGAGGAAATTTACGTCTGGCCCTATTTCGTTGCCATGCCGATCGATAATCTTTCAAAGCCTCAGCTTGTCGAGCTATTCCAGATTATGACGGCCGGTGATCTTGAACAAATGAAAGAAATCGGCACATATTCCTTTTTCAGAATTGGTATTACACCTGACGGTAAATGGCGGTTTTTTATCACCGGCGATTAATCGTTTTCTTCAGCCAACCGAATAACGATGATGTTAAAGCGGGTCTTCCCACTGTATAAGCTTCACCATTCCATGTGGTGGAAAGAACGGTTTACCCTTTGTGGTCGATCATCTTTAAAAGATCGGGAAGATCGGCAAACTTGTCGACTTTGAAATAGCGGCCATTGTCATCCGGTTCATCGGCAATTTCATGAACCCAAGTAATATCATAGGGTATGTAGACTGCATAAGCACCTGCTTCGAGAGCGGGCAGAATATCCGATTTCAACGAATTACCGACCATTACAAATTCGTTTCTATCCACTCTGTTACGTTTTAACAGTTCTTCATAAGCGGTTTTGTCTTTATGACTGACAATTTCGATGCCATCAAAATAGCTTTTCAATCCCGATTTTTCGACCTTTCGGTTTTGCTCGACGAGATCGCCTTTGCTTATCAGCAACAAACGGTAATTTTTACGGAGTGCTTCAAGCCCTTCGACGACACCGTTGATCAGGTTTACCGGTTTATCCATCAAGGATTGACCAAGCGAAATGATCTCTCTCATCTTTGAAGACGGGATAACCTCGTTATAAAGGTGACTCGCTGTTTCGATCATTGAAAGTGTGAATGATTTGAAACCGTAGCCGTAAAGGCCGAGGTTACGTGCAATTGTCGAAAAAAGTGTACGCTCAATTATTTCGTTATCGGCACAACGTCCAAGAAGCTGAACAAAATATTGTTCAGCCTCCCGAAATGTTTTCTCGTTATGCCAAAGCGTATCATCGGCATCAAGGCCGACAGTTTTGATGCCCATTCTGCATAATCAGTTTGTGTGGTGCAGGCATTCCAGAAATTCGATCGGCTCACCGGTTGATGGTGTAACGATTTCACCCTGCCACATAACAGTTTTCCCGCGAATGATCGTGCCAACCGGCCACCCCTTGACCTTCTTGCCGTCATAAGGAGTCCAACCGGCTTTCGATCCGATTTGGTCGTTACGGATAATTTCTTCACGTTTCAAATCGACAATTGTGAGATCAGCATCATAGCCGGCGGCAATACGCCCCTTGCGGCTGATACCGAAAACACGATTGGGGCCATGGGAGGTAAGATCGACAAAGCGTTCCAGCGAAAGCCTGCCAGCGTTGACATGGTCAAGCATAATGGCAGCTGTGGTCTGGACACCGGTCATGCCGGACGGAGAAGCCGGATAGGTTTTGTGCTTTTCTTCCAATGTATGCGGTGCATGGTCGGAACCGAGAACATCAATAATGCCTTGTCTGACGCCATACCATATGCCGGCACGATGGCGGCTTTCACGGATTGGCGGGTTCATCTGGATGAGTGTACCAAGGCGGGCATAATCATCTGCTGTCAAAGTCAAATGATGTTGCGTTGCTTCCAGAGTGGCAACATCCTTATGGTCTTTGAGAAACTCGATTTCTTCGGCTGTTGAAACATGAAGAACGTGAATGCGTGCACCGGTTTTATGGGCAATTTTTACAAGCCTTTTTGTGCAACGAAGTGCTGCTTCCACGTCGCGCCAAACCGGATGGGACGTCGGGTCTCCTTCAACACGCAAATGTTTGCGTTCGTTAAGCCGTGCTTCATCTTCGGAGTGGAATGCCGCCCGACGGTGGGTGTGTTTCAGGATTTCGGTAACACCTTCATCATCGGCAACCAGCAGATTACCAGTTGATGACCCCATGAATACCTTTATACCGGCAGCACCGGGTAAACGTTCGAGCTCACCGACATCACGGGCATTTTCATGTGTTCCGCCGACCCAGAAAGCAAAGTCGCAATGCATCCGGTGGTAGCCGCGTTTCACTTTGTCGGCAAGGGCAGCCTCACTTGTTGTCAATGGATTGGTATTCGGCATTTCAAAGACTGCTGTCACTCCGCCCAATACGGCAGAACGTGAACCGGTTTCAAGATCTTCTTTATATTCGCCACCGGGTTCGCGAAAATGCACCTGACTATCAATCATTCCGGGCAGAATATGAAGTCCCGTGCAGTCAACCGTTTCACCAGCCGAACAAGCCGACAGATCGCCTATTTCAGCGATGCGTCCATCAACAATGCCAATGTCCCTTTGACCGATACCGTCATGATTGACAACTGTTCCGCCTTTAAAAATTTTATCAAATGTTCTCGACATTACTTTTGCTCCTTGCAGCCCATAACTATACCGATTACGTAAATGTGAGAAGAAAGGCAAGGAAAATGGTCGAAAATCACTGCTCTCTCACCCTCGAAAACCGCCGTATATTGACAATTACAGGCGAAGATAGAACGCATTTTCTCGAACGGTTGATCACCACCGATGTCGAAAAAATAGGTGCCGGAGAGATGTTGCCCGGTGCGCTGCTTTCGCCGCAAGGGAAGGTGATTTTCGATTTTTTGATCGGTCGCATTGACGATGGTTTTATGATTGATATTTCGGCCGACCTTGCTGACAGTTTTAAAAAACGCTTAAACCTTTATCGCTTGCGGTCGAAAGTCGAAATTAGTGAGTCTCCTGAATCGGTTATAGGGATTTCTTGGCAAAATGATTCAACTATCTCAGAAAGTGATTCAAGTTTTGCCGATAAACGTTTTCCAGCACAAGAAAAAGTCACCCGCTTTTACGGGAAAAACATGACCGCCCTCCCCTTTTCGCAAAGCTCCTCCGATCTGTGGGATCTTCTGCGCATAAAATATGGAATTGCCGAGAGTGGGAAAGATTTCAAAATTGGCGATGTATTCCCGCATGATATCAATTTTGATCAAACCGGTGCTATTTCTTATAAAAAAGGTTGTTATATCGGTCAGGAAGTTGTTTCCCGTATGCACCATAGAGGCACTATCCGCCGCAGGATGTTGGTCGTCGAAGGTAAAGACAATCTCCCCGCCACAGGCTCTATCGAATGTGAGGGGAAAACTGTTGGCGATCTCGGTACGGTCATCGGCAAACATGCTTCGGCAATTGTGCGGATTGACAAGGTAAAGGCCGGCATTGACAAAAACGTTCCTTTTTTCGTGGAAAATGTGCCGGTCACTCTGACAATTGCACCGAATATGAATTACGGTTTTCCGGAAGATGTGTCGGAAGGTGAATAAATGGCTGATGCCGAAATAACAAGGACAGGAGAAGCACGTGCCTGGCAACGGATGTTGTCGGGACGTCGGCTTGACCTCATAAATCCCTCTCCTCTCGATGTCGAAATTACCGACATTGCTCACGGTCTTGCGCGTGTTGCCCGCTGGAACGGCCAGACAAAAGGCGAATATGCCTATTCGGTTGCCCAACATTCTTTGCTGGTCGAGAAAATCTACCGTCGCTTGTTTCCTGATGCCACGGCTGATGAAAAACAACTCGCCCTTCTCCATGACGCGCCCGAATATGTCATTGGTGACATGATTTCTCCCTTCAAGGCCGTGATGGGCGGAAGTTATGAAATGATTGAAAAAAGGCTCGAAGATGCAATCCGCATCCGCTTCGGCCTTCCGACCGAACTTCGGGTAAAAATCGTAAAACAATTGAAACAAGCCGACCGTATAGCAGCCTATTTTGAAGCAAGCACTCTTGCCGGTTTCAGCAAAGCTGAAGCAATCCGTTATTTTGGCGAACCGGAAACGATAACCCCGCAAGGACTTGATTTGATTGCGCGACCGACCCCCCAAATTGAAGGCGCGTTTTTGGCTCGTTTCAATGTAATCGAACAAGAAAGAGCACATTGATGGCCTACCTGATCGTTTCCCCTCTTTCAAAACTCACAGAGACTGCAATTCGCCACCAACCGCGGGAACTCATCACTTTGATGAACAAGGGCACGCCTATGGATCGCCCGGCCATGATTGAAGAAAATTGTCATTATTTTCTTGAATTCAATGACATTAACGAGCGGCAGGAAGGGCTTATTGCCCCGAGTGAAACCGAAATTTATAAAATTCTTGAAATCGCACAAAACTGGAACCGTGCCCATCCGCTCCTGATAAACTGCTTTATGGGGATTTCGCGCTCGACGGCTGCGGCTTTTGTCATTGCCTGCGCACTTCAACCGCAAAAAAGTGAAGCGTCGATTGCCCGACTTTTGCGGGAAAACTCGTCAACCGCCACACCGAACAAATTAATGGTTTCGCTTGCCGATAAAATTCTTGATCGTGGCGGGCGTATGCGTTCTGCGATTGCCGATATAGGCCGCGGCGCCGAAGCCTTCGAGGGAACGCCTTTTATTCTGCCTGTCGAGGCTTAATGGTTCGGGATAGATAATCTATCCTCCAAAATTCGGGGGTTCCACTTTTGCCTTTATCAATAGCAAAATCGTCTATTCTTCGGGCTTAGAATAAGTCTCTTTTTCAGCCGGAAATGAGCGTGTTTTCACGTCACTTGCATAATGTTTGATAGCTTCGGCCATTTGCTCTTCGAGATTGCCATAACGGCGAACAAATTTCGGTACAAATGCACCAAAGCCCAGCATATCTTCCATCACAAGAATTTGCCCGTCACATTGGTTGGAAGCACCAATGCCGATTGTCGGGATAAACAGATCGCGTGTAATTTTTGCCGCTAATGGTTCGACAACACCTTCAAGAACAATAGCAAAAGCGCCCGCTTCGGCGATGGCTGATGCATCACCTTCAATACGTGGCCAATCACTTTGGTGAAGACCTTGCGTTTTAAATCCCCCGAAACTGTTGACAGATTGTGGCATCAAGCCGACATGTCCCATAACAGGTATGCCGCGACGCGCAAGAAAGTGGACGGTCTTTGCCATTTCGGCACCGCCCTCGATTTTGACTGCCCCGCAACCAGTTTCGGAAAGAATACGGGAAGCATTGGAAAAAGCTTGCTCGGGACTTTTTTCATAAGAGCCAAAGGGCATATCAACAACCACAAGTGCGTGTTTCGAACCACGCATAACTGCCTGTCCGTGAAGAATCATCATATCGACAGTAACCGGCAGAGTCGTTTCAAAGCCATGAACCACCATACCCACGCTATCTCCGACAAGCAGAAAATCACAATAAGGATCCGCAATTCGTGCAGAATTGGCTGAATAGGCAGTCAACGAAACAATAGGGTCGTTGCCTTTTCTCGCTTTGATTGCCGGTACTGTCACCCGCTTTTGTTCATTCTGCCGGCTCAATCTCTGACACCTTTTTTTAAAAAACATATTGGTCGATCAATCTGACAGAACCAAAACGCACCGTCAATAACAGGACAGTCGGCTTATCAATGCTATCTTTGACTTCTTCCAAAGTTTCTGCATCACGAAAATCTATTGCTTCCGGAACGGCGCGTGGTTCGTTATTCAATATATTTAAAACAGCAGAACGGAGAGCTTCTATTTTTCGTTCTCCGCTTTCAAAGAGATGGGCAGCAGCTTTCCAGCTTTGCGGAACGACAATCGCTGCTTTACGATCTTCCCGTGTAAGAAGTTGGTTGCGCGAGGAGCTTGCAACACCATCTTCATCCCGCAGGATAGGTACACTCACTATCTTTACAGGAAAACCGAGATCTTTGGTCATATGCCTGATGATGACAAGCTGTTGGTAGTCTTTCTCGCCAAAAAAAGCATAATCAGGTTGAGCAATATTGAAAAGCTTGGCGACGACGGTGGTTACGCCACGAAAGTGGCCGGGCCGCAATTTGCCAATCAATATGTCCGATAACCTCTCAACTTCAACGCTCGTCATATTTCCCGAAGGCCACATCTCGTCTACTGACGGGGCAAATACATAATCAACACCCGCTTTATCGAGGAGAGCGCAATCGCTTTCGAGATCGCGAGGATAAGCTTCATAATCCTCATCCGGTCCGAACTGTTTCGGATTGACAAAAATAGACACAATTGTTTTTTGACAGACTGTTTGCGCTTTTTCCACCAGTGACAGATGTCCTTGATGCAGAGCGCCCATGGTTGGAACGAGCCCTATTACCAGACCTTTTCGTCTATCGTCCATCAATTGGCGGCGGATATCATCAATCGTTTCGAATATCTGCATGAGAAAAAGAGTCCATTAAATAAGGATTCCGTTCAGTCGGGGAGCCCATTCGTCCGCGATCGCAATGATATTATTTCAAAGACTTTTCCGAACCGGCTTATTTTGTCGGTATAACACCATATCCGGCGACCATTGCCTCGGCAATCTTGACTTCCATTGCGTTGGTAGCACCGCTTACACCGACCGCACCGACGACAATATCATTATTCGTGACCGGTACACCACCGCCGAGAGGAACCATATGAGGGATACTTGCAATAGCCGGTTCGTCTCCATTCACGCGTTGCATATTAACCGACGTTTTAACACGGAAGAGAGCAGCCGATTTGGCCTTTGCTATAGCCGCATCGACACACCCATAAGGCGCGCGGTCCATGCGGTCAAAAGCAATCAGACTGCCACTCGGATCAACGACAGCCATGCAGACATTCACCTTCAAACTATCTGCAGAGGCATGTCCTTTGGTAATCAATGCACGTGCGTCATCAAGCGATAACATTGATGTCGTATATTCGGCTATGGCTACAGAGGATAAGACCGGCACGACAAGCGCCAAACAGAATAATTTCTTGAGCAGTTTTTTCATTGTTTTTTCCATAACAGTGATGTTTACGAACTTAAAATAATAGGAAAGCGATTTGATGCAACAATAAGCTGGTTTTATGTGGCTGCAATAATCAAAACTCCGAGATTTCATGATTATCCGATTGAATAGAGGGTTGAAAGAAAAACGATCGCGATTTCGATTTTAGATAGATAAACATTATCAAGCCATATAAATCAGTTAAATAGTGCTAGACAGGCAATCGGCCAGATTGCCGTTTTTCTTGAACTCTACCTTAAAACACAGACTTTCGGACAAGACGCACTAAAAATATTTTTAGAAAAATGTCACGGAGCTTTTAAAATTTTTCCATTTCCTCTATCAAACATTTAAAATAAATTTTTCTCTATCCAACAAACGTTTTCAGCTGTTTTTATGTCTTTTTTTCACAAAAACACGAGACAAAAAACATCTATAATCGACTATTTGGGCTTACGTAACAATAAGCATTGCTCATAGCAAATTCCTGTTCCGTTCTGACGCTGCTTTTTCGAATTTTCTTCATGTCGTTCCGGATGAACATTATCAAGAGTTTTCAGTGCTTCGCTTTCTTGTTTTGATGAGTATCTGCAAAAACCAAGGCAAGATTATTACAGTCCCATTCTGCTTAGCGTTTGCTTTAGAAAGTGATCCTCTCAAATGCCGTTGGTCTTTCCAACCATTTATTTATTAAAAAAACGGGAAAGTGATTCAAGAAAACCCTCCCTCACCTTCGGTGGTTCAATACCGCGAGCATTCCAAACATTACGGGTTAAAAAATATCCGGTTAAAAAAAAGCCTTGTTTGATGTCTTCGAAATTTTTCGGGCGCTCCGAACTTTTTAGCAAAAATTCCGGGAGCGGCAATAATTTATCTTTCCATGGTTCCCCTGCCTCTTCACAAATGGCTCGTGCCGTTTTTGGCGAGACATATTTGAGGTTTTCATGCTTTCCTGTCGCCCCGCATTTTGACAAATCAAGGCCGAACCCCGTCGCCTCCAGCAACTTTATTTCGAATCTCACCATCAATTCGCCGGTAATAAGCTCGTCGTCGATATTGTTGATCAGAAGCTCGAATATATCGTAAAGGGCGGGATAAGGGTCCCGTTCGGGAAGGAGTCTGATATGGGCTGCCGCCAATTGCAATGCGTATAATGCATGCGGTTCCACCATCATACGGGAAGCGTTAAAATCAACCGGTTCGAGTTTAAAGATTCCCAGATGTTCGTCGAGCCTTGCCCACCAATCGGCAATGACCCTGTTTCCGGGCTGGAGAACAGCGCTCATCTTGCGGGATCTTCCGCCTTTGACCAATCCCATATGACGACCGTGCGAGCGGGTCATCACTTCAACTATTGCGCTCGTTTCACCATGTTGTCTGGTACCAAGAATAAACGCCGGTTCTTTCCATTCCATTGTTAGTTCGAATAGTCCAATCCCATTTCGCGATAGCGTTCCGGATCATCGCTCCAATGATCGCGCACTTTGACGAATAAAAAGAGATGCACCTTTTGTTCGAGGATTTCCATCAACTCTTTTCTGGCAGCCTGCCCTATTGCTTTGATCGTTTCGCCTTTTGTACCCAGAACAATTTTTTTCTGCCCCTCGCGTTCGACATAGATGATCTGGTTGATTTTTACAGAGCCGTCCGGCCGCTCTTCCCAGCTTTCAGTCTCAACCGTGGAAGCATAGGGTAATTCATTATGCAGCCGCATATAAAGCTTTTCGCGGGTAATTTCGGCTGCCAATTGCCGCATTGGCATATCCGATATCTGGTCCTCGGGATAATACCATGGACCTTCCGGCAGCTTTTTGGCCATATAATCAAGAAGATCATCGCAGCCGGTTCCCTTTAAAGCCGAGATCATAAAGGTTTCGGAAAATGTTTGGCCTTCATTCAACTTCTTCGTAAGTTCAAGAAGCGAAGGACGCGGTACCGAATCCACTTTATTGATGACCAGTATTTTTTCCTGTTTTACCTTGGAAAGAGACGCAAAAACTTCTTCGGTTTCCTCGTCCAGTCCCTTTGCCGCATCCACAAGGACAAGAACAATATCGGCATCTTTCGCGCCACTCCATGCTGTTGTGACCATCGCCCGATCAAGTCGCCGTTTGGGAGTAAAAATACCCGGTGTATCGACGAGCACAATCTGGGTATTGTTGTGAATGATGATACCGCGAATAAGTGCACGTGTGGTTTGCACCTTATGGGTGACAATCGAAACTTTGGTTCCCACGAGCCTGTTGACAAGTGTGGATTTACCGACATTCGGAGCACCGATCAAAGCAACAAAACCGGAATGTGTCTTATTATCATTATTCATTATTCTGGCTTTCGCTTTCTTCCCAGACATTTTCACGCACGAGGAGTTTTCCTGCTGCGTTGCGCTCGGCCTCACGTTTCGAGCGACCCCTCCCCGTTTCGGGGGCAAACCCCGCAACACGGACTTCTATATCGAAAATCGGGTCATGATCGGGCCCATGGCGTTTTACAACACGATATTGCGGCTGCGCACCATTTTGAGTATGTGCCCATTCCTGCAATTCGGTTTTAGCATCTCTGCGAGCAGCACCTGACTGGCGGGCGCGTTCTTCCCAATACCGGCGTATAAATGGACGTACCGCATCAAGGCCACCATCCAGATACATCGCTGCAATCAATGCTTCTACGACATCGGCATGCATATTTGCCAAACGCCGCTCGTCAAGATTTTTCATTTCCGCACCGACATAAACGATATCGGGCAAGCCGATTTCCTGTGCAATTGCTGCACAAGTGACTGCATTGACCAAGCCGTTCAATCTTACCGAAAGCTCTCCTTCGCTGGCACGCGGATAAAAACCGAAAAGCATTTCCGAGACTAAAAGTCCCAGCACCCTATCGCCCAAAAACTCCAAACGTTCATAATTGCCATGTGTCTGATCCTGAACACTCGAATGTGTTAAAGCGCGTCTCAAACGCTCTTCGTTCAGAAATTTATGACCTGTCGCCTGTTCCAGTTTTTCGACTTTTTGATGATTCATCTTGATACCTATTTATCAGGCGGAAAATATTTGATTGTCTTCACAGACGAAAACAATCTGTCCCACCTTATATCTGCTGGCCAACGCCAGATTTGCCATGCACTTGCACCGTTTCCTATCGAAAAGAAAATAATATTGGCGCGGCCGACAAGATTTTCATAAGGCACATAACCGATACTCAACCGGCTATCGTCCGAGCGGTCACGATTATCGCCCATCATAAAATAATAGCCTTCGGGCACCTCGAACACTTTGGTATCGTCCAGTTGGGGATAATACTCCATATCAAGTGTATTATAAGTCACCCCGTTCGGCATGGTTTCGCGGTAAACATCGACCGGTCTTGCGACTTCGGTCACATCCGCATTGGTAATTTGTCCCACGAGTTTACGCGGTACTGCTTCGTCATTAATGTAGAGCGTACCATCGCGAACCTGTATCCTGTCACCGGGCAGGCCTACAAGTCTCTTGATATAATAATCGTTTATTCTGTTCGGCGGGCGGAACACAATAACATCACCGCGTTTTGGCTCACCCCCGAAGATACGTCCGGAAAAAAGATTCGGTGAAAAAGGAATCGAGTAACGTGAATAACCGTAGCTATATTTTGAAACAAAAAGATAGTCGCCCACAAGCAAAGTCGGCCGCATCGAGCCGGAAGGGATTCTAAAGGGCTGGAAAAGAAGTGTTTGAAACAGAACTGCAATAATGAGCGCCTGTATGACGATAGAAACAAGTTCGCCAACTCCTCCACTCTTTTGTGTCTTGGGGGAAAGAGTGTTTTCCATTTCGTTCATTTCTGTTTCGCCCTTATAATAAAGATTGTTCTATTCAATATGAATTCTATTTATATCGTACTTCAAGCAATCTCTTGAAAAGAAACTGCCTCGATAATTACAAAAGCCTGAGCCCAAGGAAAATCGTCCGTAATTGTCAAATGAATAATCGCTTTGTGCCCTTCGGGTGTCATTTTTTCAAGAAATCTTTTTGCATTATTGGTGAGCTCCATTGTGGGTTTTCCGCTTGGCAGGTTGACAACCCCCATATCTTTCCACCACACGCCGCGAGAAATGCCGGTGCCAAGCGCTTTTGCACAAGCTTCTTTTGCTGCAAACCGCTTGGCATATGAGGCAACGCGATTTTTCCTTCCCTCCGATTTTATTCTTTCGACAGAAGTAAAAATCCGTTCGGTAAAACGGCTGCCATGACGCGCAAGAGTTTTTTCAACCCTGCGAATATCAATCATATCATTGCCAATACCAAGAATCACTGCCAAGCACCTTGTTTTTCTTCCTTCTCAAGCCGCACACGCATCTTTTCGGCCATTTTTTCCTGCCTGTGTTTTTGAAAGCGGGCGGTTGCGCGATAAGCACAAATATAGGCCAAACTTCCCAAAAACAATCCGAGGATCAATCCTCCAAAAAGAATGGGCTTCATGACTGTGTCCCACGCTTCAAGCAGAATTCCCCAGGCTTGAGAAACTGAAAGACCTTCAAACATTGCACGTATTTCAGCCAATGGTATTTCGTCAGCATTGCCAAAAAACGAAAAACAGAAATGTCCAAGTTTATAATCGAGCATCACAATCGGCAGAAATGTCAACGGATTGGAAAGCATTGTACCGAGAATGGCTGCCGCTACATTTCCACGCAAAAGCCAGGTTACCAACCCTGCGAGAATGATATGAAGCCCGAACAACGGGGAACTGGCAGCCAAAACACCAATAGCAAATCCCAACGCCACCTGATGCGGCGTTGCAGAGATACGTAACAAGCGTTTTCCGTAATATTTCAATGAACGAGAAAATGACCGCCGTGGCCACAACCACACACGTATCCGTTCCAAGAAACTTACAGGTTTTCTTCGGCGAAAAAGCATTTTGTCTTCATAAACGCCCCGACAGCACGAGACAATCTTTAATATTCAAATTATTGTCCTAACCTGAATTTTTCGCTTCTATTCAACAACACAATCACTTTACCCTACAGATTTTTAGCTTGCTGGCCATTATTTTAAAAGTTAAAAAATCTTCATCCATGGGAGAGAAGAGGACATGACCATACCGAAAAGCGGTACCGCCGGACAAGTGGAAACTACTTTTATTTCCATAATCTTCGCTGTGAGTTGTGGACATTTTTTGAACGATGTCATGCAATCCATGCTTCCCGCCATTTATCCCATTTTGCGTAACAATTATGGCCTGACCTTTCTCCAGATCGGTATTATCACCGCCGTTTACCAAATGACCGGCTCGGTTCTACAACCTCTTATCGGCTTTTATACAGACAAGAAGCCAAGTCCCTATTCTTTACCTTTTGCTTCTGCTTCAACCATGGTCGGGCTGCTTTTGCTCGCCAATGCACATCATTATTACATTCTATTAATCGGCTCGGCCTTTGTCGGACTGGGATCATCCATCTTCCACCCCGAGGCTTCACGTGTTGCCCGTCTGGCGTCCGGCGGGAAATATGGCATCGCACAGTCTATATTTCAAGTTGGCGGCAATTGCGGTTCGGCAATCGGACCGGTGATAGCGGCTGCATTTATCAGCCAGCAACAACGCATCGGCTGGCTTTCCCTTCTTGCCTTTTTCGGTATCATAATTCTGACTTTTGTAAGCCATTGGTATGCCAATAACCTCAAAAGACGTTTGACCCAAAAAACGTCTGCCAATCAACATCACTTGCCCAAAGCCAAAGTTCGTAATGCCATATTCGTTCTTGTCGGCTTAATGTTTGCCAAATATGTCTACATGGCCAGCATGCAGAACTATTATATGTTCTACACAATGGAAAAATTCGGTGTCAGTCTCCATCAGGCCCAGCTTTTGCTGTTCCTCTATCTCGGAGGAATTGCAATCGGCACGATATTCGGTGGACCCATAGGTGATCGTATCGGTGCCAGAACCGTCATCTGGGTGTCTATTCTGGGCGTATTTCCTTTCACCGTCATTCTGCCCTATGTGAGCTTGCCTTTCACGGCAATTCTCACCGTTATTATCGGAATGATTCTGGCGTCGGCATTTCCGGCAATAGTGGTTTTCGCACAGGAACTGATGCCCGGAAAAGTCGGAACGGTGGCGGGGCTGTTTTTCGGTCTTTCATTCGGAATTGGAGCTTTATCTGCTGCCGCACTCGGTCGTGTCATGGATATTGTCGGTTCGCAGACAATGTTTGAAATTTGCTCTTATATGCCGGCACTTGGCCTTATTGCGGTTTTTCTTCCGAAAATACGCACCGGACGAGCCTGACAAACGCAATTCTCGCAATCGGCTATTTCCGCAACGGGCTATATGCCAACCGGCTATTTGTCTTAGAACAAAATTCTTGGCAACAAAATTTTCAGGATAATCTAAACGGCTGCACTGAATTGGGCAATATTCTGCTGGCGATATGCATCAAACAGGCTCGCAACCGCCCGAACGAAAGGCCGACCTTCTTCTGTCATCTCGATAACACCATCATGTTCAACGGCAATCCCGTCGGCAATAATCGGTTTTAGGCGGTCCAGAGCATCCTGAAATTTCGCTTTTCCGCCAAATTTCGAAAGATCCAGCTTAAAATTGCACATGAGTTCGCCAATCATGGCCGCACGGAGCCGGTCATCGTCATTTGTTGCAATGCCTCGCACCGTTGCCATTTCATTTGCATCAATTGTACGGCGATATTGTGCAATTCCAGCAACTGTCTGGGCAAATCCGTCATGAAATTCCGATATTGAAGAACAACCGAACCCGATGAGAACCGGACAGTCATCATCGGTATAACCTTGAAAATTACGATGTAGATTATGTTGTTTTGCCGCAACCGCCAAATGGTCTTCGGGAAGCGCGAAATGATCAATACCGATCGGAATATACCCCATAGCGACAAGATTTTTTTCAACTGCTTCAGCCTGATGAAAACGTTCAAGCGGACCAGGAAGCAATGCCGCATCGATCAGGCGTTGATTGGCACGCCTTTTCGGCAAATGAGCATAACCATAACAAGCGATACGATCAGGACGATAGTCTCCGATTGTCCGGCATGTATCATTCAGCGTCTCGATTGTCTGAAGTGGAAGCCCATAGATCAAATCAAAATTGATATGCTTGATACCTGCCTCGCGGAGATTATCGACGGAACGTTTAACCACTGATGCAGGCTGGATGCGGCCGATTGCTTTTTGAACTTGTGGATTGACATCCTGAACACCAAGGCTTGCACGATTGACACCTATTTCCAGTAATGTCTTGACGAGATCACGGGTAACAGTGCGCGGATCTAGCTCTATGGCGTGTTCTGCTTTTTCATCGAAAGTGAAGAATTCATGCAAGGTTTCCATAATCGCAAGAAACGATTGACGTGGCAGAATGGACGGCGTTCCGCCACCCCAGTGCAAATGCACAATGCGGGGTTTGCCATGTAAATGTTGCGCTTGCAGCTTGATGTCTTTCACGAGACTTTCAGCATAGCCGACGATTGCATCATCTTTCTTCGTGGCTTTGGCATGACAACCACAATAATAGCAAAGTTGCCTGCAATATGGCACATGGATATAGATTGATACAGCCACGTCAGCCTTTATCTTGCCAAGCCAAGCTGCCCTTTGCTGATCGGTAACAGTAACAAAATCTGCTGCTGTAGGATAGGACGTGTAACGGGGGACCGCCAATGTCGCGTAATGCAACAGTGTTTCCGTTTTCATCTTTTATCCTTCCATGTTGGATTTGCAGATTTCTTCGTTTCACATTCTCTAACACATAGTTATAGATCAGACACTATTCAACCTCGCCGGTAATCGCGGCAATCTGCTTCAACAATGTCTGGTCAACGATCTCGACCTGATTGACGGAGAGGAGTTTTATTACCCCTTGCACTTTGAGTTTTGAAAAACAGCGACTGACAGTTTCGATTGTCAAACCGAGATGATCGGCAATGTCTGTTCTATTCATCAACAAAGTAAGAGGTGAAGCGCGTAAGCGATTGTTTTCCATCCGCCTTATCATATCAAAAAGAAACCGCGCGACTTTTTCGACAGGTGACAAACGGCTCAAAATAAGCTGGTTTTCGTAAGAACGCTGCAAAGCATTCTTTGCCATATCAAGAACACGATCACGCACTTCGGAGTGTTGGCGTAAATAGTTTTCAATCATTCTTCGATCAAAAGAACAAACAATAACCGGCGTAATGGCTTCTGCTGTTAAAATATGTGACCCCGCTTCGACAAAGCCTAAAAAATCACCGGCAAAAGCAAATCCGGTAATGCAGCGACGACCATCGTTCAACGTTTTGACAAGCCGCACAGCACCCGAGACGATCGTGTAAATCTTCTCGCGTGCACTCCCTTCCTGAAAAATGGCAGCTCCGGACGAAAAGCTTTCACGATTTTTCAAACTTTCAAGTTCGTTCAAGTCATCGTCGTGCAACGGGGCGCACATTGCCAAATCATGCACCATACATAATTGACAACGCTCACCATTTTTGATTTCGCCCGAACAATTCGGACAATGTGCGTCAGTGCTTGAAATCAAATCTTCTTCCATCAATGATAATTGTTGACCGGCCCGCTTTTTCTCAACCTATGATAAATGAGATAAGGCGACATTTAAAGAAAACAATTATATATTTCTGCTACCGGGTTTTATTGCCGGAATTTTAGCCAACTCGGCCGGAATTTGATCGGCCGGATAAGAAGGAACTGCATATTCGGCAAGTGGAATAAGCGGCACACCTACGTCTACTTTTCCAGCCGACCGGTCAACGATACAGGCCGCAGCCAGAATTTCCGCCCCTGCTTCACGCATAGCCTCAATGGTTTCTCTTATGGAAAGGCCTGTTGTTACAATATCTTCGACAATGACCACACGCGAACCTTTTGGAATGTCGAACCGGCGCAATCTGAATTTTCCGTTTTCACGCTCGACCCAGATAGACGGTACGCCTAAATGACGGGACGTTTCATAAGAAGGGATAAGTCCGCCAATAGCAGGTCCTACAACGTAATCTATTTTGCCTTTTACATTTTCGCGTATTTTATCAGCAAGAGCGCGACACAATTTTTCAGTCATATCGGCATGCATAAAGACCTTTGCCTTCTGCATGTAGATTGCGCTATGTCGGCCGGAGGTCAAAATGAAATGACCTTCCAATATTGCACCCGCTTTTTTAAAAATATCCAGCACATCTTGCGTATTCATAGATTAACCTCAGTCATTCAGGCGAAACAATTCGCCTTGTATTATCAAGTCGATAAAATTCCGACAATTTTTCCATCTATCACGAGCAACCGCTTAGAACCCAATTACTCAGCACCCGATTACTCAGCCATTGACACGCTCAGCCGTACTTACCGATGCAGCCTCTTTAAGTTGAGTAAGAATTCTGTTCAAGTGTTTTAAGTCCCAAACTTCAAGATCGATGATCATTTCGGTAAAATCCGGTGCGGTTCGTACCATTGACAAATTCTGTATATTCGCATCATTGCCCGCTATTGCTTGCGAGACCTCGGCCAATGACCCGGGAGAATTAATTGCCAATACACTGATACGGGCAGGAAAACGTTCTGTCATTGCCGCATCAATGTCCCAGCGCACATCAATCCACCTTTCCGGCTGGTCATCAAAAGCCTTTAAAGCAGGTGACTGTATAGGATAAATGACGATGCCGGCTCCTGGTTGCATAATTCCGACAATTCTGTCACCCGGAACCGCTCCTTCCGGCGCAAAACGCACCGGAACATCACCATGTGTACCACGAATTGGCAAAGCATGGTCTTCCTGATAGGGACCAACCGGCTTGCTCTTATCGCCTTCGGGTACTTTAAACAGCATACCCTGTGCATTCTGGATATTGAACCAACCTTCTTCACGCGGATTGACGTTCGGCTTTTGTTGGGCACGGTTATCCTGATAATCGGGGTAGACTGCTTTGACAACATCGGAAGAAGGCAATTCTCCACGTCCGACAGCCGCTAGAACATCATCGACATCCAGCCGTGCCAAGCGCGGCAAGACCTTTTTTAATTCCTCTTTGGAAAACTGCTTGCCGGCACGTTCGAATGTCCGCTCCAATATACGCGTTCCCAAACCAGAATATTGTTTGCGAACAGCCACACGCGTTGCCCTTCTGATGGCTGCACGTGCCTTACCTGTAACAACAAGTGATTCCCAGGCAGCCGGTGGTACCTGCGCCTTCGAGCGGATAATTTCGACTTCGTCGCCATTTCTAAGCGCTGTCATGAGTGGCATGATGCGCCCGTTGATTTTTACGCCGACACAGGAGTCGCCGACATCTGTATGGACAGCATAAGCAAAATCAATAGGCGTTGCCCCTTTAGGTAACGCAATAAGGCGTCCTTTTGGTGTAAAGCAGAAAACCTGATCCTGAAACAATTCCAGTTTTGTATGCTCAAGAAATTCTTCAGGATTATCTCCTTCGGATAGTGATTGTATCGTTTGGCGTAACCATGCATAGGCATTGGTTTCGTTTTCGAGCTTGCTCGGGGAATTATTGGAACCGCGATCTTTATAAATCGAATGAGCCGCCACACCATATTCGGCTATCTCGTCCATTTCCCGTGTTCTGATTTGTAGTTCAACGCGTTGGCGTGATGGCCCGACAATAGTGGTGTGGATCGAACGATAGTCATTCTGTTTGGGAATTGAAATATAGTCTTTGAATCGTCCGGGGACCATCGGCCAGGTTGTATGGATAATACCCAAAGCACGATAACAATCGGCGACACTGTCAACAATCACACGGAAACCATAAATATCCGACAATTGTTCGAATGAGAGCGCTTTGGTTTCCATTTTTCTAAAAACCGAATAAGGCTTTTTCTGCCTGCTCTTCACATAGGCTTTTATTCCGTGTTCGGCAAAAAGCTTGGTCAAATCTTTTTCAATTGTCGACAACAGGTCACGATTACGCTCCGAAAGATCGGCCAGCCGATCGGTAACCGCACGATAAGCTTCGGGATTAAGATAGAAAAAAGCGCGATCCTCGAGTTCTTCACGCATATCCTGCATACCCATACGACCGGCAAGCGGGGCATAGATATCCATGGTTTCTTCTGCAATACGACGGCGCTTTTCCTCGCGCATTACACCAAGAGTGCGCATATTATGCAAACGGTCGGCAAGCTTGACCAGAAGAACCCGAACGTCTTCGGAAATAGCGATAAGAAGCTTTCTTAAATTTTCTGCCTGTATGGCTTTTTTCGAAACCAGATCAAGTTTTTTAAGTTTCGTCAGCCCTTCAACCAATTTGCCGATCTCGGGGCCGAAAAGCTGGTCGATTTCCGCACGTGTGGCACTCGTATCTTCAATAGTGTCATGGAGCAGCGCCACAGCGATCGTTGCTTCATCAAGATGCATATCTGTGAGGATTGCTGCTACTTCCAGTGGATGGGAGAAATAAGGGTCACCGGACGCACGTTTTTGCGAACCATGCTTCTGCATGGCATAAACATAGGCTTTATTGAGCAATGCTTCGTTGACGTCAGGCTTGTAACGCTGGACACGCTCGACAAGCTCGTACTGACGCATCATTCCGGCATACTCCCCTTCTTAAGCGATATGCATATCATGTAACTAAAAATAACAATACAACAAGCAAAAAGCACAAAAAATATGCGCTGCCAAACCGGAAGCGCATATTCACAGTTAAAATATAGAAAAATGATCAATAGTCGTCATTTTTTTCCGGAGCGACCAAGCCTTCAATACCGGCAAGAAGTTCATCTTCCGACATATGATCGAATGAAACCTTGTCGTCCGACTTTTCGCCATTCGAACCGAATACATCATTGGCTTCTTCGCTATGACCAATCAAAGCCGGTTCCGGCTCTGGCTCGTCCACTTCGACATGTTTTTGCAACGAGTGGATGAGATCTTCCTTGAGATCTGCCGGTGACAATGTCTCGTCAGCGATTTCGCGCAAAGCCACAACAGGATTCTTGTCATTGTCTCGATCTACAGTGATCTGTGCACCTTGCGATATTTGGCGCGCACGATGGGCTGCCAAAAGCACCAGTTCAAAGCGGTTATCAACCTTATCAATACAATCTTCTACCGTAACGCGGGCCATAGATGCCCCTTTCCTAAGAGTTCGCAAATTGATGGAATTGCCTTTGGCATATACAATTTGAAATCAAAAAACAAGAAAAACCGCATTCACTTGATAATTTTTCCAAAAACCTCTCTTGGCAAGTGCCCACAGAGCTGACATATCTAGCGGTAATAATTTGTTAATTAGACCTTTATGGTAAAATGGATATAAAATTATGTTTGACCCAAGAGAAAAAATAGCCCTTTTTATCGACGGAGCGAACCTTTACGCGACCTCGAAAACACTCGGATTCGATATTGATTATCGGAAACTTTTAAAAGCTTTCCAGAAACGCGGCTATTTGCTCAGAGCCTATTATTACACAGCCCTGATCGAAGATCAGGAATACTCGTCAATACGTCCTTTGATCGACTGGCTCGATTATAACGGCTATCGTGTTATCACCAAAAATGCTCGTGAATTTACCGATCCGGCAGGACGGCGCAAAGTAAAAGGCAATATGGACATCGAACTCGCAGTTGATGCCATGGAGCTTTCTGACACTGTCGATCATTTTGTCATTTTTTCCGGCGATGGCGATTTTCGTTCTCTTGTTGAAGCCCTTCAACGGCGTGGACGTAAGGTAAGTGTTGTTTCGACACTCACAACGCAACCGGCAATGATTTCAGATGAACTCAGGAGACAAGCTGACCACTTCATCGATCTTACAACCTTGAAGCCTGAAATTGGTCGTGCTCCTTCAGATAAACCGCAAAAAGAATATCCGGTTGGCAGTGACGACGACACGGACGATGATGAACTCTACTGATGCTTCGGACTTTGATTAAAGAAATAGCGGGGAATAAAGAAATTGTGGGGATTTGTCCGGAGCCTCCGCAAAACTGTGGCCTATGCCCGAGGTTGCGCGATTTTCGTGAAGAATGGCGAAAAAAGGAACCACTTTGGCATAATGGACCGGTTAAGCCGTTCTTGCCTTGTGACGGCGCCGATTCGACCCGACTTCTCATAGTCGGTTTGGCGCCGGGACTAAGAGGTGCGAATCGCACTGGCAGACCTTTCACGGGCGACTATGCCGGTGACCTACTTTATTCAACGTTAAAAAAATATGGCTTTTCCCGCGGTAATTTTGAAGCAAGAGTTGATGATAGTTTGGAGCTTATTGACACAACAATTGTCAATGCTGTGCGGTGTGTTCCACCGGAAAACAAGCCGACAGGAGCGGAAATCAACCAATGTCGGCAATTTTTTGCACCGCTTCTTGAAAATTTGCCAAGATTAAAGGCCGTTGTAACGTTGGGATCAATTGCGCATCAATCAACTGTCCGCGCCCTTGGTGCGAAAATTGCGCAGCACCCCTTCGTACATGGCAAGGTCACAGATATCGGACATTTGCGCATTTTTCCAAGTTACCATTGTTCAAGATATAACACCAATACCGGCCGACTGACCGAGATGATGTTTCATGAAATTTTTTCGGCAGTACGCGATTATCTTGATCACAACTAGTCTGATTTAATGATCGAATGTAATTGATTTGCTTTGTATTAACGTAAACGCTGTTTGTCCGCTACCGATCTTCCTGCTTTGGAACGTCGAAGCGGCAATTTTTTTGAGTAAAAGTCTTGTCTTTAGATAAGACGAAACCGCTTTTTGAATATGAATATTACACGTCATTCGACTGTTTCAGGCTAAAGTGCCCCCTTGCCTGTTGGCGCCGCCCCTTGCCTGTTGGCAATTGCGTGCTCTTATAAAAGTCTTTTGGCTCGTCCAATGGCCGGTTTTCTTCCGGCATCCGTTTCTTGTCAGTTAATTTTCTTTCAAGGCGGATTGATTTCTATCTAAAAAACGAAAAGCCGCGAATGAAACCTTTTTACAGAAGCGCATCAGATAATAAACAAGCGCATCAGAAAAATTTTCGAGTTATAGAGAAAGTTAACCGCGTTCACGCATGAGGCGTGCTTTTTCACGATTCCAGTCACGTTTCTTTTCCGTTTCACGTTTGTCATGGATCTTTTTGCCTCGGGCCAACGCGATCTCCAGTTTGACCCGCCCACGATCATTGAAATAAAGTTTCAAAGGAACAATCGTCATTCCTTCTCGTGCTACGGCATTTGCCCAACGCGACATTTCATGCTTTGAAACAAGGAGTTTTCGCAATCGACGGGGATCGTGATTGAATCTGTTTCCTTGCGTATATTCGGGGATATAGGAATTGATCAACCAGAACTCGCCATTTTCAAAACTTGCATAGCTTTCGGCAATGTTTCCGTGATGCGAGCGTAGAGATTTGACTTCTGTACCCTGCAGAACCACCCCGGCTTCCAATGTGTCCAGAATTTCATAATTGAAACGTGCCTTGCGGTTATCAGCGACAACTTTGTAGGCCGAGGAGGTGTTCTTTTTATTCATGAATTACCAAATAGCCAGCTATTAATCGTTGACAAGACCTGCATGCTTCAATGCAGCATCAATAATATGTTTTGTCGTGTCTTCGATTGGTACAATCGGCGAACGGACAACGCTTGTGCAGATACCAAGTTTTTCAGCGGCATATTTGACGCCGGCAGGACTCGGCTCCAAAAAGAGGGCACGATTAAGCGGCATCAAGCGGTCGTTCAATTCAAGTGCTTTGGCAAAATTGTTTTCGCGGCATGCCTGAAAAAGCTCGGCACATTGTTTAGGCGCAATATTGGAAGTGACAGAAATACAGCCAACACCTCCTTGCGCATTAAATCCCAATGCCGTGCTATCGTCGCCTGAAAGTTGAACAAAATCCTTGCCGCATTTTTGCCGTTGCTCACTAACACGCTCGATCTTGCCCGTTGCGTCCTTGACACCGATAATATTTTTACAATCATGGTGGAGCTTGGCCATTGTATCGGCCGTCATATCAATTACCGAGCGACCGGGAATATTATAAATGACAAGCGGAATAGAAATAGCTTTAGCAACAGTCGAGAAGTGTTGATACATTCCTCGCTGGTTCGGCTTATTATAATAAGGAGTAACCACCAGAACCGCGTCTGCACCGGCCTTTTCTGCAAATTCTGCAAGTTCAACCGCTTCTTTTGTGCTATTGGATCCGGCACCGGCAATAACCGGAACACGTTTTGCGACCTGCCGGACACATAGTTCGATGACGCGTTTGTGTTCCTGATAGCTTAGTGTCGGCGATTCTCCGGTCGTTCCAACAGGGACAATACCGTTAATGCCTTGTTTGACCTGCCATTCGACAAGATCACATAGTGTTTTTTCTGCAACATTACCGTTTTTGTCGAAAGGTGTAATAAGTGCGGTCAGTGCTCCCTTGAGCATGGTAAACTCCCTGATTATATATTCGGTATTAAGGCATTTGCCCCTTCAATAAGCCTTTTAAACCATAGTATCGCCATACGAATGACGCAAGTTGATTTTAACTTACCGACATGTCTTGGTCGAGGGAAATAATTCGCTCTTGCAAAAGAGTTTAACAAGACAAAAATTCGATAACATGTTTTCTTTTTATTGATAGGCGAAAGGAAGAAAATCGTTAACCCGTCTTTCACAGTTGGCACTTATGCTCTTACAAAAATGATGGAAATTGGGTCTTTGGAAGTATGATGCACAATCACACATCAGCTGTTCTAGAAAAAACGATGATTTCATTCTTCGCGGTGAGCACCATGCTTTCCACGATTTTTGACAGTCATGCGACTTCGGCTTTAAGTCAAGCGCCTGTGCCACTTGCCCGCCCGTCCATTGCAACATCGAAAAGCGCTGTCACGATAAAATCCGATGCTATTGTAACAAATGGCATTCCGCGGACAGTCAACAGCATAGCCACGGGAAGTCTTAAATCGGGGCTCGACGCGCTCTACAGCAAACAAGCATCGAATGCCATAGCAATCCGCAACAATATGCCGAAAAACAGTCTGGATCGGCACATTCTGACTTGGGCAATCGGTGTATCCGGTGTTCCCGGTGTGCCGAGCTCCGAAATATTCAACGCAGCGCAAGAATTGCACGACTGGCCCGGCATGACAGCAATGCGCCGCAATTCAGAACGTGCGCTTGCCAGTGAAATGAATTCCCCGCAAGCAATCATCAGCGGCTTTGGAAATTATGTTCCTGTAACTGCACAAGGCATGGCAGCCCTTGGCGGTGCTCTGATTGAAACCGGCCAAACGGCACGCGCACGGCAAATCATTGCACCTTGGTGGTATAAAGCAAAACTCAGTGCACAGGAAGAACAGCTCGTGTTAAAAAAAGCCGGCGCGGCATTGCTTCCGGCAGATCATCTCCAACGCATGCGCGCAATGCTTTATGCCAATCGTATTTCTTCTGCCGAACGGGTAGCAAAATTGGCAAATGCCCAGTCTCTCTATGCCGGTTATGCGGCTGTTGCCAATAATGACTCGAATGCCCGCCAAAAACTTGCAGCCGTTGATAAAAGCTTCCGCAAAGATTCGCTTTATCTTTTTGCCCAAATTCAATATTTGCGCCGCTCGGGTCAATGTGATGATGCGGCAAAGCTCATGTTAAAAGCGCCGAAAGATGCACTTACGCTTGTCGACCCGGATGCGTGGTGGATTGAACGGCGTGTTTTGTCACGCGAAATGCTTGATGAAAACAAGCCGAAAATCGCCTATCAACTGGCCGCCTCCCATTCAGCCGAAAGTCCGACACTGGCAGCCGACGCAGAATTTCATGCCGGCTGGTATGCTCTGCGATTTTTAGGTGATAATAAAACGGCAATGCAACACTTTTCCCGTATTGTGCAAATTTCCTCACGACCGGTTGCGGCCTCCCGTGGGTATTATTGGATGGGCAGAACTGCCGAAGCACAAGGAAATCGTAGCAACGCCATCCAATATTTCCGCCGCGCCGCCCATTATGGCACTACTTTTTATGGCCAACTTTCGGCTGCCCGACTTGGAGAACAGAGGCTTGAAATTCCTTATCCGAAGCCAACCGCAAGTGATCGCCAGCGTTTTGAATCACGCGAACCGGTTATGGCTATAAAGAGACTTGAAGCGATCGGATATTCCGATCGTGCAGGCGTCCTTTATCGTGAACTCGGAGAGGAACTTGATAGCCCGGGTGAGCTTGCTATGCTCGCTGTTATGGCAGAGCGTAAAGGCGACCATTATACGAGCTTGAAGATCGGCAAAAGTGCGGTCATCAGGGGTATGGATGTCGGATCCCTCTCCCACCCTGTCGGAGCAATTCCCGAAACGGCCAATATTTCGGCTTCCGGCAAGGCACTTGCCTATGCCATTGCAAGGCAAGAAAGCGAATTTAAAACCGATGCGGTTTCAGGTGCGGGTGCCAAAGGCATGTTGCAACTTCTTCCGACAACGGCAAAAGCGGTTGCAATCAAAAATTCGATAAAATGGCAACCGGAAAAATTGGCAACCGATGCCGGCTATAATGCGACTTTAGGTGCACATTTCCTCGGCGAACAACTTGACCGCTTCAACGGCTCCTATATCCTGACCTTTATCGGCTATAATGCCGGTCCACGACGCGCCAATGAATGGATCGGTCGCTATGGTGACCCGCGCGGGCAATCGGTCGATTGGGTTGTCGACTGGGTCGAACGTATTCCTTATTCGGAAACCCGCGACTATGTCATGCGTGTCATGGAAAACTATCAGGTTTATAAAGCACGCCTTACAGGCACTGCCGATATTAATGTTGACCTAACCGCCGGTCGTCACAGTTGAAGAATAAATGAATTTCGCTCTTCAATTCCGTCAAATCGGCGCAATAGATCATAAATCCGAGTATTTATGAAATAATATATCTCATAATGTTGGTAAAACTCGTCAAAATTATTTCTTAAATTTTTTTATAAAATAATTATACTAAAATAGTGTATTTAATAAAGACGTGTTCAGATAATCATATTTTTCATTGGGTAGACGCTACTTAAATGTTTATTTTGTATCGCAATTTATCATGATTTTTATATACTATATATACGAACGAGACCGTGTATAGACTATAGCCCTGATTGAATGAGCTCGTCATGAAATGAAAACATATCCAGCACCGACATAATAACATGGATTATATTGGTTATCAGGATTATCAAGGTCATAGGGATTCCGGCTTGTTAACGAATTGGTTCTGACACCTACCATCTTCGAAGTAACGGTTATGACACTGCCAAGTTGAAGCAAATATTTATTAACCTGGAACGATAGATAATTTAACTTCTACTGGATGGCAGTCAAAATGGTTTGGCAAATAATCGTTATGCTTTAGTTTTTTCTATCCGCGCCAAGCAAAGCCGGTTTCGATAATTAGGCTCCGATTTTTCATTCCGAACAAGAATTTTGCCAATAACCGCCTTCGGGTTTATCCCAGATACATCTATCATCCAATTGGTAATTTTCCGGTATTTTAATATTTTTATCCGAAGTTTGACGGTCTCTTAGTTTATAGAGCGTAGCGCGGTCTAGCGTCAATTTATCACCTTTGAGGGCAATGACACCCGTCGTCATATTCGGCAATATATCCAGAAAGAAAGAAAAAGCCTGTTTGAATTTTTCAGGCATAATGGCGCCTACATCCAGTTCGTCATACACCATCATTCCCGGCTTTATGGCAGATATCTGGTTGATCAAACCAAATCGAGCAAGCCCAATCGGGATAGTTCCGCGAATTGTAATGCTATCCTGATCGACAACAAGCATAAGATAATTATTTGTCTGGTCTGAAAGCAAAATAATGTCGGATTCGACAGTTCCGATATTTTTCAAGGCTTTAACCTTGGCAAGCACCTTGTCACGTTCTCCGCTATCGGGAGCATATCCATGCAAAGTGACATCAAATCCGTCAATGTCATAAGATAGCCAGTTTGTTTCACTGCGCAATTGCCCAAGCTCTTCCGACAGATGCTTTTCCTGCCCGCCGACACCAAACCAGACTGCCATCACAACCACAAACACAGCAATAGTTATGAAAGGCCAGAAGAATTTACGAATTACCATGAACATTTCCCGACAGAGGTCTCACCGTTAACCGTTTTAATCAAAGCTTTTTTCCCATACAATGGCTTTTTAACCCAATTTGAATGATTATAAATAAATTCTTAGAAAACCGTTTCCCGTAAAATGATATAGAAAATATTTTATAATACATGGGATAATATTATTTTTTTAATATAAATTATAACAATACTCATTTTATTAATTAATAAAAATTCATTATATATTTTTTTAAAAATAAAAATATTTTATGAATTAATGTATTTTTGAATTTATTTAATTTTGTCATCTAAAAATTGCTTATGCACGCCCTCCCCGACAGGAGGAGCTTAACACAAATTTTTCTTGATTAATATTGTCATGTTTTATATAACCGAAAACATCAACGTTCGGGGCGTTGATATTTTGCTCAGCCAGCCAGCCTATAAGCCTAGCAAGCCAAGCGCTTTTTATTGACTAGATAGCACTCAAAAGCGAGGGATTAGGCATGTTGCTGAAAATTGGGACAAGACTGAAAACATGTGTTGCGTTGGGGGGACTCATAATCGCAATGCCGCTATCGGTTTTTGCCGAAAACGTTGATAATGATACGGCTAAAAATACACCGCTCCTCAATCCTGTCATCGTCAAGTCACCATCAAATTCTTTAAAACTGAACAGCCCGACGATTTTGACAACTCGTAAAACGGCTGAAGATATTATTGAAAAACAGGTGGATGATGTCCATGACATTGATCGTCTCGATCCATCTATCAGTTACAATTCGGATAGCGACAGTTTCAATATTCGCGGACTTGATCAAAATCGCGTTTTGACGACAATCGACGGAATTCGTCTTCCTTGGCTTTATGATGGCTCCCGACAAGTCAAAAGCGGCATCTCTATGTTCGATTTTTCTTCGCTTTCGACATTGGATATTATCCACGGATCGGATTCCAGCCTTTATGGATCAGGCGCTTTGGGCGGAGTTGTGGCACTCCGGACGCTTGACCCGGAGGATCTTCTGACACTCGAGAAAAATTGGGCAAGCCTGACCAAAGGCAGTTACGATTCGACCGATCGTAGCTGGCGCATTAATGAAGCCTTCGCCATGCGTGCCAAACAGACATATGCCCTCTTTCAGGGAGGATACGCACGCGGCAAACAGCGCGAAAATAACGGTAACGGAGGCGGCTACGGTACAAACAGAGTAGAAAACAACCCTGCCAATTTTGATCAGGATAATTTGCTGTTCAAACTTTACCAACATATTGATGGAAGCCAGCGTTTGGGCTTCACCGCAGAACGTTTCAATCTTTCGAAAGATATCGATACATACAACCTTTCGACGACAACCTATCGTCCCGGTTCCGGTACAGAAGAAGACGAAAAACGTCGGGAACGCCTATCCATGTCGTATGACTATAATGGTGGTGGCGTTATCGATGAAGGCCACGCCATTTTATACTGGCAGCGACAGCGAAATGATGAAAAATCGGAATCTGACCGCTTATCTATCCCGAAGGGGTATTATATGCGCGACAATCTTATTCGCGATACCGATTACGGACTTAATCTCGCGGGTTTAAAAAAGTTCGACGCGGGTTCGGCTACCCATACTCTTCGGTTGGCAACCGAAGCTTCGTCTTCAAAATTTCAGCAATATGCTGCCGGTCACGATAACTGCCCCCCGCCCCCTTTCAAAGGGCCTTTTATGGCCTGTAAATTCATGCACACCAACCAATCGGATTCTCCCGATACCGACAGCGTCATATTTGGCTTATCTGTTGAAGATGAGGTCGGTATGCTTGATAACCGTTTGAGACTGACACCGGGACTGAGATATGATTGGTATGACCATCGCCCGCAAGACACTTATACTTATGAGCACTCAGCCGGTTTTAACGGTTACCCATCAAGCAACAGCGATTCTCATCTTTCGCCGAAATTGCGCCTGGAATGGGATGCAGTCCAACAGGTGACATTATATGCACAATGGGCTCAAGCCTTTCGTGCGCCCAGTGTTACAGAACTTTATCTGAACTACACCAATCCCGGCTTCTATTATACGCGCGGCAATCCTGATCTAAAACCGGAAACAAGCAATGGCTACGATATCGGAGCCCATCTCGGCGATGACAATCTCGGCGGCTCAATCAGCCTGTTTTCCAATTACTATCGCAATTTTATCGACGAGATCGATCTCGGTGCCGATCGTGATTTCATGCTGCAACGTTTAAATTATATCAATCGGGCCCATGTCCGGATTTCAGGTGTCGAAGCGAGAGGTCATATCGTTTTTTCGAGCGGCTGGCATAGCAATCTTGCAATTGCATATGCCGAAGGCAAAGACACAGATAATGATGAACACCTGAATTCAATCCCTGCGTTAAAGGGCGTTATCGGAGTTGGCTATTCGCGTGAACAATGGGGTTCCGATCTTTCACTGACAGCCGCAGGAAAACGCAATAAGGTAGAAGAAAACTCCGATTTTGCAAAAACACCCGGATATACCCTTCTTGATCTTACCGGTTGGTGGGAACCCGTTGGTAAAAAAGGTCCGCGATTGCAAGCCGGTATCTACAACTTATTCGATAAACGTTATTGGAATGCCGTTGATCTTCCATCAGCGCCATCGTCACCAAAAGATTCTTATAGCCAGCCGGGACGGACATTCAAAATATCGTTTACACAGAAATTCTAGCAGAGTGAGAAACATCGGGACAATGAATAGGAAAGATGCATCTCTCTATCAATTTTACACGCTAAATGTTCGGAAAATGTCACGAAAAGGTTGTCTGACGTTTGAAGAACAACATGGGTAAAGAGAGAGCTAAAAATAACTCAAGGCATTTTGTAATTCTGAATTCACAAATATGTCGCAGTCGCCTAAAAAACATGATAAATATTATCATGTTTAAAATTCTCGGGTAAAATTATGATGGGAACGAACACCAAAAGGCAATCGGACGGGCGACTGAAAGCGGCACCGTTAACGATTGATAGCAAAGCATTATTCGGCGCGAATAACGAAATACTTATTCTTCATGACGGGGCCACATATCGGCTGAAAATTACCCGTTTTGGTAAACTTATTCTGAATAAATAGAAGGGCGAACATTCATGGCTATGGAGAGCGAAAGAATTCTTTCTTTACGTGAAAAACACAAGGATTTGCGTGATCGGGAATTTGCCAAATCAATCGGTATTTCAGAAGCCGAACTGGTCTCGGCACTCACGACAGTCGGCAAAGCCGAACGATTGAAAGTTGATATTCCGCAATTGTTGAAAAATGCCCATAAGCTCGGAGAAATCATGGCGCTCACCCGCAATGACTATGCCGTGAGCGAGAAAAAGGGGCATTTCCAGAATGTGTTTCCCGGTAATGACGTTTCAATGACACTCGGTCAAATAGACCTTCGTATTTTTCAGAAAAATTGGAAATTTGCGTTTGTCAGAGACATGCAGGTTCATGACCGCGCGGTAAAAAGCCTTCAATTTTTCGATGCCTATGGTTCGGCAGTTTTCAAACTTTATCCGGAAATGGCAACGAATATTGACGAATGGAATAAGTTTACTGATCTTTTTAAAGTCGACGCTCCACAAGCACCTATCGAGGTTTTAGTCCCTAATCCTTCGAGCGATCATCCTCCTCATAATGCCGATATAGAAGAATTTCGCAATCGTTGGCGACAAATGACAGACGGGCACCAACTCCATGACATATTGAAGGAATTAAAAATCGGTCGCCATGAGGCCGTAAAAATCGTTGGTAGTGAATTTGCCAATGAAGTGCGATCGGATTCGGTAGAGCTTTTACTTCATGGCGCGGTAGAGAATAGTGTGCCTATTATGTGTTTTGTTGGCAATAGTGGCTGTATCCAGATATTCACCGGCACAGTCGAGAAATTGAAAAAACTCGACGACTGGTTCAATATTCTTGATGAAAAATTCCATCTTCATCTCCTCACATCCGGTATTTCACGTATCTGGCACGTCAGAAAGCCAACCAGCGACGGCTATGTAAGTTCTCTTGAAGTGTTTGATCATAATGGTGAAATGATCATCCAATTTTTTGGAAAACGAAGTGCAGGAGAACAAGAACGGGAAGATTGGCGCGCTTTGCTCGCGAGCTTGCCACCGGCACCAGAAACGGCGGTCGCATAATAACACGGCACTGACAGAACAATGAATTATTTCTCTCTTCATTCTAACTTTCGTTTTTGCTGTTTACCGCGATCTTCCGGAATACGCCGGCTCGGCGTGGTGATGTGTATATTTCTTGCTGTCACGACAACACCGCAATCTGCGAGCGCAAAAAAAGCCGATGTTTTTCCCGAAAGTGCCAAAATTATTTCTGTTGGCGGTGCCGTAACAGAAATTGTCTACGCTTTGGGTGCAGGAGAACAGCTCATCGCACGCGATACAACAAGCAGTTATCCGGATGAAGTGCAAAAATTGCCGGATGTCGGATATATGCGTAATTTATCGCCGGAGGGCATTTTATCCCTCGCACCGGACGCCATTTTACTTGATCAAGGCAGTGGGCCGGCTTCCACTGTCGAAATTCTGGAAAATGCTTCAATCCCCATGCTGGAAGTACCTGAACATTTCACGCGTGAAGGCGTCAGAGAAAAGATTGAAAAAATCGGTCAGGCATTACATAGGCAAGACAAAGCTGAAGCTTTGATAAAAGAGGTCGAGCAGGAATTTGCGAAAAATGACCAGCTTATCAAAGATCATAGTGACGCAAAGCGCGTTTTGTTTGTTCTTACCGTACAAAATGGCCGATTGATGGCTGCCGGAAAGGATACGGCTGCTGATGGTATAATCAGATTATCCGGCGCCCGGAACGCCATTGACGGCTATAATGGTTACAAGTTGCTAACAGACGAAGCGATTATTAATTCCTCCCCTGATCTGATCTTGATGATGGGGCATTCGGGCATAAGTGCAACTGTTGAAGATCTCTATAAAATACCTGCAGTAGAAACGACGCCCGCCTTTAAACACAAAGCGATAAAACAGATGGATGGCCTCTATCTCCTCGGATTCGGACCCCGTACACCACTGGCGGTTCGTGAAGTTATAGATGCGCTATATAAAAACGGACAATGACCCCGTCCCTACCCCACAATTTCCAATTGAAAATCTATGACTTGGATGAAACTTCGAAACAATAGAACAACTTTTTTTGGCTTTCGGGTGATTGTTTTATCCGTTCCCCGAAACCTTGAAAGAAGCAGCAATGATATCTGCATTTTTTAAAATCCGCCCGGTTAAAGGAGACCGCAGCCATAGAGGAAAAATGGCAATTATCTTGCTTATATTTGTTCTGCTTATAACGATATATTGCGGACTTGTAATCGGTGCCTATGATGTTTCGGTTACGAATTTTTTGACCTCGATCCGGCAATCAGGCTTGAATGAAATTATCAAGACGCGCGACTATCTTGTCCTTGTCAATATCAGACCACCGCGTGTTATTCTGGGTATGTTGATAGGTTCGGCACTGGCCGTTTCCGGTACTTTAATGCAGGGATTGTTTCGCAATCCGCTCGCCGACCCCGGCATTATGGGAGTTTCCTCGGGTGCTGCTTTGGGAGCGGTGTTGATGATCGTGGTTTCGTCTTCTCTCCCTATTCCGGCCATCAAATTTCTTGGCAGTTTTAATGTGGTAGCCGGAGCGTTTGTCGGCGGTCTTTCGTCTACTATCATACTCTATTTCATAGCAACCCGTAACAAGCAGACATCGATTGCGACAATGCTTCTTGCCGGAATAGCGCTCGGGGCATTCTGCGGCGCATTATTGGGTATTCTCATTTTTATGGCGAATGATAACCAGCTCCGTGATATTACATTCTGGAATCTCGGTTCCCTTGCCGGTGCAACATGGCCACGCGTAGCAATCGCATCTCCTTTTATCATTATCGGGTTAATTCTGGCTCCTTTCCTTGCTCGTGCAATGAATGCGCTGGCACTTAATGAAGCGGTTGCCGGACATTTGGGGTTTCCGGTACAACGCATAAAACACATAACAATTTTTGCTGTTGCATTCATGTGCGGGGGTGCCGTTGCAGTGAGTGGAAGTATCGGCTTTATCGGCATCATTGTGCCCCATATATTGCGCCTGACAATTGGCCCTGACCATCGTTACCTTATTCCATGTTCCGCACTTTTTGAGGCTTCATTGCTAATCGCTACCGACACAGTTTCGAGAATAATCGTAGCGCCGGCCGAACTGCCGATCGGCATTATTACCTCGTTAATCGGAGGACCATTTTTCTTGTGGATTCTGTTAAAAAGACGGGGAGCTCTGGAGCAATGATCGAGGTTGAAAATCTTTCACTCACTCTGGGTAAAGTCGAAATACTTCATTCTTTGACATTACAGGCGCATGCCGGACAAATAACCTCAATTATCGGAACCAACGGGTCAGGAAAAACCACGCTTGTCAAAGCGTTGAGCGGAGAACTCCGATATAGCGGCAAAATAAAATTTAATGGCGCCAATATCGCTCTGAAAAGACCCGACGAAATGGCTTTGATACGAGCCGTTCTTCCACAATCCACGGGGTTAAGCTTTCCATTTCTCGTTCGGGAAGTTGTCGAGCTCGGCCTTTCCGCCAGTTTATATTCAAGCGAAGTGAAAAAAAATTTGCCGGAAATGGCTTTGAAAAAAGTAGACCTAAGCGGCTATGAAGGGCGTTTTTATCAGGAACTATCAGGCGGCGAACAAGCACGCGTTCAGCTCGCGCGCGTTCTTTGTCAAATTTGGGAACCGGTCTTTGACGGTAACCCCTGTTGGTTACTGCTTGATGAACCGGTTGCCAGTCTCGATATCCGCCACCAACTCATTGTGATGGATATTGCACGCGACTTTGCAAAAGCTGGTGGCGGCGTTCTCACTATTTTGCACGATCTCAATCTCGCTGCACATTATAGTGACAAAATAATCGTTCTCGACCACGGCCACATCGTCAAAGAGGGAGCCCCTCGCGAAGTCCTGACGACGCAATTATTGCACGACGTATATCATTGCAAATTGACCGTCGGGAAAATTCCGGCAGAAGGAATCCCTTTTGTTCTCCCCCAATCCGCTTTTCTTTGATGAGAAAAGTTACTTTCACGGAAGAATTACCAAGAACAAATCCCGATCTAGCTGATTTTCGGCTCTCCGAGAGACATCATCAGCCGATTAGCCCAATTAAAAAAGCTAACGGCGTGAATAACATCAAAAATTTCGTCATCATCAAGACCTGCAGCGCGGAGAGCTTCGATCTCTGTTTTTCCGAAGACCGGCGGTGTTTGGCTGAGCGTGGTAGCAGCCTTAACAATAGCGTTCCAGCGCTCTCCCAAATCGGCAGATATGCCCTTATCAAGAAGCTCGTCAACATCGGCCGGTTTTTTGGAATAAACAGCCGCATGTCGGGCATGCACAGAAGCACAATAAATGCAGCCGTTAAACCGCGATGTTGCTGCGGCTGCAAGTTCCCGTTCGGCACGGGGCAAACCATCGACAGTATTGTAAAAAATATCCTTATCTGTCCTTGTTCGCGCTTCCAATATGTCGGGATCGCGTGCCAATAACCGGAAATAATTCGATTTTGCACGTGCTGGTTCAACCAAAGAGTCACGCTGGCGTTCGCTCAAACTCTTTTCCGCAACCGGTTCGATCCACGGAACCCAGTCCAGATTGTCGCGCGTAAAGACGTTGGGTCTTTTGATTTCTTTAGTCGAATTATCTGACTTTGTGTTCATTCTCGCTCAATTCCAATTGTAGAGGTGCGGTTATTAAGAAGCTTTTCAACAAAAATTGCCGTTAATCTGCGCTTTTAAAGGCAAACAGAGCTTGTAGCCCCAGAGCAAGTCTTAACTGGAAGCTTAAAAAAGCAACCAGTTGCGAAAGAGTGACGATTTCATCATTGTTCCAACCGGCTTGCTTGAGAGCTTCAAGATGGGTCGGCTCACTATCGCGTGGGTGAAAAACCAGAAGATGACTATGGCTCAATGCGGCTGCCAATTTTTCTCCCAAGGAATTTTTTAGCTCCGCACCTGCACTCCAGCTTTTTCCAACCGTATTCTCTTTTGTGAGAGGGCCATCGGGGTATCTGCCGAATGGCCCTGTGCTTTTTGCAGCGTTCGCCGCCTCTTCTATAATTTTAGCCCAATCGGGTTGTAATTCTTTCAATTCATTTTCATAAAAATTGATTGCATTATCAAAACCATGTAGTCGTGAAACAAAAGTTGCTATCGCAAAGCGATCTTTCAAAGAAAAGCCGCTATTCTTGACGTTTGAAAACAGCGCTTCATAACTCTTTTGCGCCTGATCTTTGGTAATTGGCCGACGCTTGCGTAACTCTGACGGCGAGCCAACAAGCTCGTCAATTATATCATACTGGGACATTTGTTGGTTCCTTATAGCGGACAGTCGGTAGCATATTTCATTTCAATGTGCGGCAAGGCTCAAGCCCAATGCAGGAGCAACTTCTTTTGCCGTCAGTTCTAACGATTTCAAGATCTCTTCATGAGGCGGATCAATGGAGTGGACCTGAAAAACAACATCTGTTGCGCGATTGAGCGAGGTATCTTTTTTGAGCGATGCAATAACATCTTCCGGTGTTCCAACATGTTGGTCAAACGCGACAATAAGATCTTCAAGCGAGCTCCCTTTAACATTCGTTAGTGCTTTCCCCAATCGCTCGGCGGCGCTTCTTAATCCTTTTTCAGCCAATTCGAGGGCATGCTTACGATCGCGCGATACAAATAAGCTTCGAGAAGCCATAATACGCGGTTTTACGCCTGCCGGTAATGCAGAGAGATAAGCGTCAATAATGGGGTTTTGTATTTCATCAAGCGTTGCTTCGGGATTATCCGCAGGGCGCGGTTGTGTCCTTGACAACATTAACCCGTCGCCTTTTTCGCCCGCAAGTTTGCCTCCAAAAGGTGAAAAGGTCGCCATCCAGAAACGCCGCAACAAATGCGGAGCTGCCGGATAAAGCCGGTTACCATCCAACAGATCTTCGCCGGCAAAGGCCTGACGCAACACGTTTAGATGGTGTGCATAAACTTCGCCACGTTTATCCGGATCAACGCTGAAAACTTCAAACGATTCACGTGTTCCACCTGTGCCAAATCCCAATTCCAACCGACCATTCGACAACAGGTCAAATACGGCAGCATCCTCGGCCACTCTTACCGGACTTTCCATTGGCAAAGTGATGACACCGGTACCTAGTCTTATCTTCTTTGTTTTTGCTGCAATATTGGAAAGAAAGACAAAAGGAGAAGGCAAACCACCCTCTTGAGGATGGAAATGATGCTGCGCAACCCATGCGGTTTCAAAGCCCAACTTTTCAGCATAAATTATTTGTTCTTCAGCCAACCTGTAACGCTCGCCCGCAGGTACAGCATCCAGAAGACGCGAAAAGAAGCCAAGCTTTTTTTGATTATCTGCCATTATAAAATCCATTGTCAAAAATGAAATATTTTCCGACAAAAAGCCTAAACATTTGGCACGTGACCGACAAAGAATGGATTTGCCGATTTCAGCTTGGATAAAAATTTAAATGGCATAATTTTTAAGATTGTTAGAAAATTCGTCTCAAACCTGTTCAGATAGTTTTCGTGCCGACCGAACGTCCCTTCCCTCTTTCACTATTTGAATGTTATATTTTTAATAAAAGATAATATAAAAATCATATAAAAATTTCAAAGTTGAAAATTATCTTTTAAAATTATAAATATATATAATGTTTTTATATAAAACATCAAAATAAACAATAAAAATATATTTTAATTATTATTTATTTTTAAAAATTCAGACAGCATAATACGATTTATTGTCATATGATAATGTTATCAAATTCAATTTAGAAAATACTATTTTCGGGGCACATTAAAGACAATATGCAGCATAGGGTCTTAAAATTTCCCGATCCGAATAAGCACCAGCTCCGTCTCTAATTTCAGAGGTCTCCAGCCTCTTTAGACCTCCAGCTGACGATAGAAAAATCATATTTCGCGTTAAACTTTATCGAATAATGATAAACGTGCATATCATTAAATTCATACCATTCTTTCATCAACTCCCTTTGTTGGTTTTTACTTTCTGTGAGGTTTTATGGTGTCATCTGACCATATGTGTGAGTTATCTTTTACAAAAGTTTCCGTTAAAGTTGATAAATAAAGTTAAGTAAAAACTATTTGATTTTACAAATTGATGCACTTGTAATGGTATCACTGCTCTGGAACATATAAGCGAAGTCTCCCTTCGAGAGAGGTCCGATAGCGCGGTATCTTCCTGTGAAAGATTAAAATATCATTCGCTATTTCAAGTAATAACCGTTCCACCCTCATTATTTTTAATACGCCCAACGCTAAAAGCTAAAAATACCGGAATGAGAAGAAGCGTTGTGACATGTCATCTGTCAGAATATCGTCAATCTGTTTATCTTTGTCGGCATTGGCCTTGGGGCTTTCTTCTTATATGACTGCCGGTTTGATACCTCTGATTAGCAACGACTTTGATGTTTCGATTGGCTTGGCTGCACAGTTGGTGACCGCTTTTACGCTACCCTATGGTCTTTTGTCACCGGTTCTGGTGGGAATGACGGGGCATCGTGATCTTAAAAACAACGTCTGTATTTATCTTGGTGTGTTTGTTATTGCCAATGCCGCTTGTGTGATTGTTCCGGAATTTTATTTTTTAATTCTTCTTCGCGCTATAGCGGGAGCCTCTGCCGGTGCGTTTCTTGCTTGCGGAATAACAGCATCGACCCGACTAAGCAGCAACGAGAAAAAGGGCAAATCCATTTCAACAATAATGGCGGGTATGGCCATTGGAACTGTCATTGGTGTACCCGCTTCGCTCGTTATAGCCGATCATTTCGGTTGGCGAAGCGCTATGATAATCGTAAGCATTCTTGGTGGAATCGCTTGCATCGGTTTATATCTATGTTTACCGACTTTGCCATCAACAATGATAAAATCCGAAAAATCCCGTCTGCCCTTTTATCCGAATGGCCCGTTGTGAGAGTTTTATTGATCTCTCTTTTTGCAGCAATATCGAGCTTGGGAATGTATACTTTCCTATCTCCATTCGTGAGCGCCGTAAATAAAGAGGCATATGTGACGGTTTATTTATGGTATTGGGGCTTAGGGGGCGTCTGTGGAAGTATTCTGATCGGATATTTTGTCGATGACTATGATCTGAAAAAAATCCTGTTCGTTATTCTCGGATTGCTTTTACTATCATTTATCGGTTTGGCTTTACTGTCACATATCTATCTGCCGTTGATCGCAGTGCCCCTCGTTATATGGGGTGCGGTTGGCTGGGCGCTGCAAGTCCCCCAGAACAACGAGCTATTAAAAATCAGAGAGGATAAAGGCGATGGTAATCTGGCGGTCGGTTTAAACCAGTCATCCGTGTATCTCGGAGGGTCGATCGGCTCGTTAGTTGGTGGCGTTCTTGTTTCGTACGGGGTTAATCCGGCAGCACTACCCGCTTATTTTATGCTACCTATCATTATTGCTCTTGTTCTTCTATGGACGAGTAAAACTAAGTCTTCTGTCGACGGATAGTACCAAACGTCAGAGCGCGCCCGGGCTTTATTCCCTGTTGCTTTATCATTTTGAATAACCGCGCTTTTAACTGATACTTTATCAGAACGGCGCGGTTTCAAAAATTCTCACAAATAAACACGTTATCTAAGTCCATTCTTTTTCAATCCGTAAAATCACCGCACACCGCGCCATGGTTTTCTCTCAAGGAAAAGATGCAACGGGCAAAAACTTATTGTTAGCAACATTCATTTAAAAATAAGCCGGATCGATTTTGGCAAAGCCGGTCACTGTTTTTTATCAATCAAGGGCTCATTGGCTTCGCCAGATATAACGCGTGGAATTAACGGTGTGGAGTGGCATTAACACGCGCTCCGTAAACTGTTGTTGGTTGATATGACAAAGGGCTCCGCGGCAAGCAGGTAATCAACGAAAGAATGAGTATTCTTTCCGCCATCCTGTCACGTAAGCACTGTTGAACCGAAAATTCGGGAGATAAGCTTAATCACAACAGACTATATACGGGTTAGATGAATTTTCTCGACTTGAAGTCCGTTGAAAACAGGCAGAATGGGAAAAGTGAGAGCGACAACTGAAAATTAATTCAAGATCATAAATCAGCAGTTACTCGCAGCAAAAATCACGATATAAAAATCCCGACATATAAGTAAATATTCTGCTAATTTCTTAGTTTTCAATAGTACGGCGGCCGTCTAAGACCCTCTGCTTCCGAAATCTGTCAAAAATTCAGATTGGATTACCAGAAATCACATCCGGAATATTTTTTGAGAATAAAAACAATTTATGCCATGATCTCTATCATTATTGTTTAACTTACGCGATTTTTGAAAAAGTTGACAATGTAATCAATACGATCGACTTTGTCATAAAATCGACATGTCTCGTCCCATCCGTCAATCTTAAAATCCACATCCTTATCCTCCCCCCTCAACACTATAATGCCTTTTTCGTGGTCTGACGACGCAACATTATCATTATTGAATAAGGGAGCGAGATCATTTGCGTCTTTGAAGCGTGTTATTAGATCTTTGTTACAATCAGCGCTATCAGTCGGTGAAGATGATATCCGCCAACCGTTTTCAACCCCATGGAGATAGACTCCTTTTTCTATTTCCAGACCTCCATCCTCAAAATCGTTTTTCGGTCTTTGATCAAGAAGGTTACATGGTAAAAATTCTATTTTTTTACCCGCTCCTATTAATTTCTTTGCAACACAAAACAGAAAAGGGTTCCAATATACTTTTACCTTATGTTTAAAATATACATTGCTAGTAAATATATGTCCATATATTTCCTCTTTCAACAATTTATACTTCGATTCCTTCGGTATAAAAAAATTTGAATATTTTACTAAATAATATCTCCAGAAAAATTTTCTATATTTTTCGCAATATTCAAGCCAGTTGTCTCTTTTAACTTCAAGTATATTTTTTAACGTTTCTTCTATTTTTTGTTTATCAAGATCTTCTTGATAAAGAAAATCCTGTTCTGCAATATAGTTGCATAATTTTGTGACTGCTCGCCGACATTTTATCCGCTGATTGTATAAGCTTCTATTAAAAATTGAATTCCAGGTAGACTGCTTATGAGGGATGTCCTGTAAAGCTCCATAGGTAAAATATGATCCCGTTGGCAATGCATAATCATCCTCACACAATAACGAATTCTTTAGTAGCTCACTTTCGGAATTTTCTGCAAATTGGCTGAAAAGTTTATCTCCTGCCTCGATAATTTTGGGATCAAAGCAAATGAACTTTTCCGGTTCCTTCCTTACACTCTTTTCCGCCTGTTCATGCCCTTCTGTTTCCTGCTGTTCACACAGAGAAAATGCGCCTAAATTACCACGAAAAAATTCATGATTTTCAAGCCGGTTCAGTGCGTTCAGAAATTTTTTATCGCCCTTATGTTGTCGGCGAAGTTTCTGTTTTACCGCTTCTTCATTTATTTGATAAACATTGAAATTGGTGTCCTTGATCCATTCGTTTTCATTGTCAACTTGGTTCCTTGGAACAAGGCTCAACAGATCGGGTGAAACACTATCATCTCTTTCACTTGAACGATCAGTTAAAATAATTTTCACCAGTTCACGTAATTGATCCGCATAGTTTTCATATCGAAGTTCAGAGGCTGAATTCTCAAGAAGATTGCGAATGGGACGCAGCGCCTCCCGCATCGTTATTATATCATTCTCATTAATCGCCAACTTCGCATCCTTATCATGAGAAATTTTTCTCCATATTAATAATAGAAATGCAAATAAAAGAAGTTGGTAATAAATTGTTTCATCATTTTTATTTCTTATTAAATTACTAAATATATTTACATTTTTTTCTTCATCTATGTTATATAGAGCAATTTTTAAAGACGATCCGCCGTTTTCGTCTTCATCTTTAATATTCATCTTTTTTTTATAAAAAATTTCTTTTAATATCTTGTCTATTTCATCGTTACCAAGGTCATTTATTCCGTCGAGTAAACGTTTTAACCCGTCAATATTATTACCGTCTATATCCGACAAAAAAGATTTTGTTTCTACCACATGTCTAAATATCTCGAACAATTTCATGGTTCGGAAATCGTCTGGCGAATCTATTGCTTTATTATCTTCAGAAGGTAATTCCTGTTCAGCCAAGAGATATAAAATGGTGCCGATATAACGCAAAAAACGCGCAAATGCTTTGTCGCATAAAATCGCTTCATCATTTTCGTCGACGTTACCGTCTGAACGAGTTTTGCCGGCGTTACCGCGTTGACGAACATTATCCCAAAAAACTTGTATCCATGTCGTATCAAAACATCTTTCGATCTCGTCCAATGGCGTTTTGGTTGCCAGTTCTCCTTTGGAGGATTTTTCTCTCAGCAGTTCCGCAAATTTTGCTTTGAAATTTTCAAATTCGGTCAGCTGTTTGCCGCGCGCGTTCATCTTTATGTATAGCTCATCGCTTGACAAAGACAGGTCTTGCAATGGCTTATAAAAAAATGTGATAAGCGGTGGCTCGTCAGTTAATATTTTCCAAAGATCCGGAATATCGCTAAATCTCTTATGGATCGCATCCAGCATGACCAGCATACCGGATATTGATTGATCCAATTCCCATCTGGAAACATACCAGCGAGCATTTTTAATAATTGACGAAATATCGTTGCCGTCGGAAAGCTGTTCCGATGAAAAAACGACTTCATTATTAAGCTTTTTAATAAATACCCTCGTGCTTTCACGAATTTCATAACCAAAGCGGTTAAAAAATTCCTTTTCCTCGGCTAATTTTTCCGCTTTTACTGCCGCATACCAGTGCAACAAATACAATGTAGTCAGCCGTTGTTGCCCATCAAATGGCTTGAAAAATCCTTCATCTTCCTCCCCATAGATAAAATCGAGATGTAGCGGTTTTTTATCTTTACACGCCTTATAAAGTGCATCCAGAAAGTCGTGGCGAATAGACTTCACTTTTTCGGTAAGACGTCCTTGCGCATAATCACGTTGTATCATCGGGATAACAACTTCAGTTTCTTGCAAAAGTTGATAAAAGCTTTGAACCTTGCCACTCCCCATTATTTTCATCCCAATAAGTACGTTAGTTTTTCTTTGATGTCACCGAGGTATGCTTTGCGATCGTTCGCTGTCCAATATAGATGATCTTGTTCTTCCATGCTAAACAGGCGCAAGAATACAGCTTGTGTAGCGGGTGGAATGAAATTGCCTTGTTTCATTTCTTCAATAATTTTGTTCTGTTTGACACGAAAAATCGAATTGTTCAGAACACTGTTTGCCGAACCGTCAAGAAGCGCGAGGTTCGACAGCTCGTGTAAGTCCTTGATGCCATAGACATCATTGATTTTTTCCACTATCTCATTCGACAGCCTCAAAAACTCATTTCCCAGGTCTGACGATTTTGACTGCTCGGGACGTTCGAGCTTATCGATCAATTCATTCACGCGCCCGATCAGTTCGTTTTTCTTGTTTTCCTCAATCTGAACACGACTGTCCAACACTCCCCGATGGCTTTTTAACCAAATCAACCATTGTTCTTTTGTGTTGAGTCCCTCAACATTTTGCGCGTTGATGTGCTCTATTGTCCATTTCTTTTGATGATGGGCCGAGAAGTCATATCGGTGCTTTGTGCCGGTTGTTTTCATACTTCTCACATATTCTACATTGTATAAAAACAGGAGCCTTTCGCATCCCGGTTCATTGGTATCGTAAGTATATTCCAGAGCTGTATCCAAATCCCGATAAAAACTTGCGATATAACCTTTAACTTCTTCCTTTAACTCGTCTTTTTTCAGATCTTTAAATTTCGAAAACAGGCCAGGATTCATTCGTTTTTCAGCAAATAAATAACCAATCCAATGATAAAGGTCATTATCGTCATACCAGGTTTGTAACTTCCATAGATCAAGCTGGATTGATTCCCATATCTGCTTTACATTATTAGTAGAAAAATTATTCTTTTTAGCTTCTTTCAATTCGTTTTCGAGTTTTATAAAAGGAGGAAGATTTCTATCTCGATCGCTATTTTCGGTATTATCTTCATCTTTATTTTCAGTATTATCTTTTTTGTTTTTTTGGGAAAAATGAAAATCCAGAAGAAAATCTATGCGCGTTTGGTAACGTTCGTCTTCAAAGCTCTTGTTTCGTTGATCTTTAACATTCGACGAACAGTCATTTTCCGAAAAACCGAGAAAGCCCCAGAATTCCGGTTTTCGCAACTCATATTCGAGGTTATCCCACCCAATGCTAATCAAGCCACGTTCCGTTTCGATATCCGGCAAGTTTTGATTATCGTCTTTGTTATCCTTCGATTTGTAATAAGCAGGATTGAGGAGTGCTGCGCGGCTTAGCTCGGCATTTGTCAAGGGAATTTTTCCGCTATTCAAACGTGTAAATGCAGCTATTTCACCACCAGAGTCGCTATTATCAATTACGTACCAAAGTACTTTTACCTGATTAGCAAATATCCTGTAGAATTCTATCCAATTGATGCCTTTCTTATTCATCTTATAAAGATATTGTTTTATTTTATCGTAAGCCTTATAGAGAAAATATAAATCGATACTATCGCATTCCTTTTCGGTCGGTTTTATACCTTCGGTCGGTTTTATACCCTTTGCTATACGTTTTAAAAATTCATCACTTTCTTCACGTGTATTAATGGTTAATGTATAGTTAATAAATTTGTTTTTATTAATATTGCGACGTGATTCGTCGTTTTTTATCGTGATATCATTGGAAAAAAGGTAATCAATATTTTTTGTAACATAGTTGTTCGACGGATTTAACAGAACTGCGTTTAGTAAAAGCACTGTTGTTAAACGTTGTTGCCCGTCAACAATGTTTATTTCGGGTTCGTTTTCTTTTTCATCATTACCTGTTCCCTCGTTATAGTTCTCCATAACTACAACAGGTTGAAGAAAATAGATTTTATTTTCTTTTCCATTCTTGAATTTTTCGTAAAACTCGAAAATATCATTTAAAAAATCATAAATTTGCTGGTCATTCCATCGATAGCCACGTTGATAACCCGGAATAATAAAATTTCCCTCCAGTTCAATGAGAGCGCGTAATTCACCGCTGTTTCCAGATGATCGTTTGGAATGTTTGTGGTCTATAATTCCAGTGTTTTGCTCTGTATGCATATTGAATTTCTGACAATTTTTAACAGATTAAAAATATGATCGAGATTTATATTGTTTTGTCTCGCTACGCAATTACTCCAAAAAAAATTACGCAAAAATTTTCGAATTATAATTCTATATATTATCCGTAAGCGATTTTTATCATTTATTTTTAATTTACATTAAATTTTATTTTTTATGTTTAAAATTAAAATATAATATTAATATTTATAAATTTTCGTATATATGTTCTATATTCAACAAATTAAAAAAACTAATTAAGTTTTTACCAGAATAATTATCTATATTTTTAATATCTGATAAAATCGAATGGAGTTTCCATTAAAAAATTAAATTAAAACGCATTTTTCGAATAAATTTAATTCTTGTGTCCTACTCGCGGGGTAATATCCTGCTTATTGATTTTTCATACTTTTAATTAAAATTAAACAAGCTCACTTTTGGAAGTGAGTTGACATTGATGAAAATTCCCCTGCTAATCTTGGAATTCAATCAGGAGAAAGAATGATTAATAATTTAATTTCCTAACATGCAGTGAAGAGTTTTTAAAAAAAGTATGGCTGATTATTATTTACAGCACCGAAAAAAGCCATTAGCAGAAAACAAGCTGTGTTCCGTTCTCTTCACCAAAACTGGTTGATTTCGTAACAATAGATCAATAGCTGCAAATCACGGCAAACAACAGCATTCGAAAAATGTTCTATTTTCGTTACGCACCTCTTCTGGTTTCTATTCCGTATGAAATCCTCTAATGGTAGGAGGTTCGAGTTCCCCTATTTATCTGTTCTTCCAGACTGTCCGTCGATATCGGCAATTGTTGCAAAAGAAAATCCGGAGAAATTCCGGCTCTTAAATGCGGATAACAATCGATAATAAAAACAGCATGGGGAGCCAAGAGACAAAGAGATGATTTTGCGGGTAATAAATGCAATGTAGTACTCATATGATAAATTTGATCTTTGTCCCAATTTTTATGTCTGGCGGATAAATGTTTTCCGGCTTGACGGATTTAAATAGAGTCCCCGACGTAAAGCACCGCTTGATTGCATCACCGCTTTTATCCTTATGTGATGAAAATTCGAACCGGTTACCGCCAAAAATAAGAAAATAAGTGCCGATTAAATTCCATTTCAAGATGAACAAAGCGATGCCATTTTATAAATTCATTATAAATTTTATTGCGGGTCGATGCCTGTGGAACGTTCTTAAGCCAACTGCACGGACCGAATAAGAAATGGCCTCAACGTGTAATGGAATGGGTTGGCGGTTCTCTGTTCGCTATTTATGGAGCGGGTGCTAACACTCTTTACCATAGTCTTGATAAATTCGATCTGATTGATAGCTCGTAGGTTGTCCCCGAAAAAAACTTGTCCTTGCCGGTTTTTTGTACGGCGCCTTGGGCGTGTCGGCGATTAATTGGTGCATTACGTTTATACGACGGCAGCAAAGCCCCAAATGATTATTGTCTTTTTTTTGGGCGATGAAATGGGGTATATATAAGCTATCAAATAGCTTAACTTATTGATTTAATTGTCGTTTTTATCGAATTATGGCGGAGAAGAAGGGATTCGAACCCTCGAGAGCCTTTTGAGCTCTACTCCCTTAGCAGGGGAGCGCCTTCGACCACTCGGCCACCTCTCCGAGAGCAGCCAATAAACATTCTTTCACGGAAGTTCAAGCGATTTTCTCAAAAAATCCTTTTTTATACATAATATATAATAATGAAGGTTCCGCTGCCTCCTCCAAGTTCGTTCGAACAGAGGAGATCATTTGAACAAAAGACAGTGAGAAAATCCCGTTTTCACGACAAGCCTCCGTTGCAGGAAGTTAGATTTATAAAACTTTTTGGCTACCGATAAATCGCATAGTGTTGCTCAGGCATAACCAAACTGGCCTCTTTTTGATTAAGAGCGACAGCGACTCAAAAAATGGTTTATCACCGGTCAAAGTTTTGGGTTAAAGTTAATTTAACACAAAAAATATGGTTAATAATCCACAAACAAATCATCTGAACCCCTATTTTTTTGTGTCATTTTTGCAACAAGGTGCAACGATACTCGCTTCAAAACCCCGCTTTTCCCTTTTTCACGGTTGAATCAAAAATATCGTCGGGTATGTTCGATTCATGAAGAAGGAGCGCTCGCGTGCGACTTTTTCGGTTAAGGGGATCGGGATTCAAACTTTCTGAACTTCGTGAACCCGACCCAATTTTAACTTTGACTGGAGGTCAGATATGAACATTAAGAGCCTTCTTCTCGGCTCCGCTGCAGCTCTCATTGCAGTTTCTGGCGCTCGTGCAGCCGACGTAGTCGTTGCAGAGCCGGAACCCGTTGAATATGTACGCGTCTGTGACGCTTATGGTGAGGGATATTTCTATATTCCTGGTACTGAAACTTGCATGCGCATTTCCGGTTATGTCCGTGCCGACATTGCGGGCGGTGACAATGTCTATGCCCGTAAGCGTGGTGACATCGATCGTGATACTTACGCTTGGCGTACACGTGCAACACTTCGTTTCCACACAGCATCTGAAACAGAACTTGGCACATTGCGCACATTCGTTGAATTGCGTTCACAATGGGACGAAGGTGCAGAATATGACCACAAAGGCGATTCCGCTAGTGGACAGCTCCGCTTTGCATTCATCGAACTCGGTGGCATCCGCGTAGGTCTTGATGAATCCATTTTCAGCCATTGGACAGGTTATTATGGTAATGTCATTAATGATGACATCCTGACCCCGATGGCTTACACACGTACCAATGTTATCAGCTACACATTCAATGCAGGAAATGGTTTCTCCGCTATCTTGGGTGTTGAACAGGGTAACGACGACATTGATAACAATAACGAAGATGGTGGGTTCGGTTACACCTATTATCGTGATATAAATGATACTATTAAAGGTAAAGAGCACAAACTCAGTGGTAAAATTGACGACTACACACCGAATGTTGTTGGTGGTTTGAAATACGTCCAAGGCTGGGGTGGCGTTTCTGTCGTTGGTGCATATGATGCCTATTATGAAGAATGGGCTGCCAAAGCTCGTTTGGATTTGAACGTTACCGATCAGTGGAGCGTTTGGGTCATGGGTGGATACAAATCTGCTGATGATACTTATCGTGAAGATGATACATATGGCGTTCGTCGTTACACCAATTCCGCCGGTGCTCTGGGCTTCAAGAATGGTGTTTATCGCCAAGTCAACTCAATCTATGGCGATTGGGGTGGTGATTGGGCTGTTTGGGGTGGTACAACCTTCAAGTTCAATAAGAAGACAAGCTTCAATGCCCAGGTTGCCTATGACGATACAGATACTTTCGCTGCATCTGTTAACGTGAAGTATGAATTGGTACCGGGTCTCGTCATTACTCCTGAATTAACCTATATCTCTTGGGAAAATGACTACAGCATCCGTAACGCGGCCAACACTGAAAAGCTCGTTGACTCTATGAAAGGTCAGGATGCTTTCCAGGGTATGCTTCGTATCCAACGTTCGTTCTAATTCCTGAATGAATTAAATATAAGAACCGGTGGTTTTACCACCGGTTTTTTTATGACACAAAATAATTTTAGTTTTGTATCAAAAAACCAATTAAATCGGGTCAATAATCGGATTGGCGTATTAAATCGCATTCGATGATTCTGACAGTGAGTAGGACAAGCCTGTTATGGAAAAACACAGTTTGAATGCCCTTCCTTCAACCAAGTTGTTTTTCAAGAATTTTTGCAATGGGTTTTAAGATATTTTGCGTGGTTTTGTTCCTCATTTCCGATCTTCTACCGATGAGATTCAATGCTGAGTTTGAATTTTCTCATTTATCGACACCCCCAACCATTTACGCCTGATCATATTCAAATTGTGATAGAAATAACCACCGTGATGTCGATGACCACCTTTCGATGTTAAAGAAAACCGAGAGTATCATCGCGCCTCAATAATGAATTGCCAGATCGTTCATTTCACATTTGAAGAAGCGGAAAATTTTTCTTAATGTCTGGCATGTATAGCGCAAATAAATTCACTCCGATAATCTAACCGATAAGCTCATTATGAAAATAACTAACGCACAAGGTTTTCATTCATAATCATTATTTTTTATATAAAATTTATTTTATATTTTTTTATTTTAATTTTTAAATCTATATTATTTTTAATTTTTAAATGCAATAAAATTAACGAATAAAAATTCATTTTTTAATTATAAATAAACGTTTTATATATATTTCATAAAATATATTATTTCATTATAATGTTTTAATAATGAATATTTGATATTTCATTATATATTTTATATAAATTGATATTTAAAAAATGAATATCATTCGTTGCAATATGCCATTGCCGAAAAACAACTTCAATTTTCAAAATTCCGGATTAAAATCATAGGCATAACGATTTATTGATATCTACGGTAGAACCTTTTTATGCTAGTCGTTTTTTATGCTAGTCGTTTTAGAACGCTTTGGTGCATGTCGCCCGCTGTAACTGGATTGGATTATGTCAGACAAATATGTTTTTCCGGCTGTCACGCCTCTTGTCGCTTCATTACCTTCGACTGTTCCTTTTACAGGTCCCGAGGCTATCGAGCGAAAAACGGGGCATTTATTTCGTGCAAGATTAGGTGCCAATGAAAATGGTTTTGGGCCTGCACCTTCCGTCATTGAGACTCTTAAAAACTCTCCTAATGAAGTTTGGAAATATGGTGATCCGGAAAATTACGATCTCACTAATGCGCTCGCAGAGCTGTACAACTTAAAGCCGAACCAGTTAACCATCGGTCCTGGAGTGGACACGCTCTTAGGATTGATTGTACGCCAATATATCCAGCCTGGTGATGTTGTTATCAACTCGCTTGGTGGATATCCGACATTCAACTATCACGTAGCCGGTTTTGGTGGAAGACTCGTGGAAGTGCCCTATCTGAATGACAAGGCTGATCTCCAGGCTCTATCGGATGCGGCGCATAAATATAAAGCAAAAATTGTTTATCTCGCAAATCCGGATAACCCGTTGGGGACATGGCATAACGAAAACGCGATTGAAGCTTTTATCAAGAGTTTGCCTGAAACTACACTATTGGTTCTTGATGAAGCTTATGGCGAACTTGCGCCGAAAAACGAATTGCCTGCCATGTCAAAATTATGGCCCAATGTTTTGAGAATGCGTACCTTCTCCAAAGCTTATGGTCTTGCCGGATTGCGCTGTGGCTATGCAATCGGTTTTTCCGAGCTGATCAACATGTTCGATAAAATTCGTGACCATTTTTCTGTCAATAAAATGGCACAAATTGCAGCCTTGCAAGCTCTGTCAGATCGCAAATATCTCGAGGATGTCATCAAGAAAATCGAAACGGCAAAGCAGCAAATTGTAACAATCGCTGGAAAAAACGGATTAAAAACTTTGCCGTCTGCAACCAATTTTGTTGCCATTGATTGTGGTCGTGACGGGAAATTTGCGACAGCTGTTTTAAATGAACTTATAAAACGGCAAATATTCGTACGAAAACCTTTTGTGCCTGTTCTTGATCGGCTCATTAGGGTGAGTGTTGGTCCTCGCAAAGAACTGGACCTCTTTGCAGAGGCTTTCTCATACGCGCTGATTGCGGCAGATAAGGGGTGAAAAATATGTCTGATTTGAATAAACGTATATTATGCGGCTTTTCCGGCCTTTATGGTGCCGGTGGTATTGCTGCTTACGCGGCTGCCTCGCATATCGGCGGCTATTACGAAGCAGTGGCACCCGTCCTTCTTGGCAATGCAGCAGCGCTGCTAGGCCTCTCGGTTGCCACAAAAACAAATATCGTCATGCGCCTTTCAGGTGTTCTTATCATTATTGGCGTTGCGCTTTTTGCACTGGATATCATGTGTCGCGAATTTGCCGAAACACGGCTCTTTCCTTATGCTGCCCCGCTCGGAGGCACAATCAACATTCTCGGCTGGCTTTTGCTGATCATTGCCGCATTTTTGCCTTTCGAAAAAGAAGACGTTTAACATCTCTATTGCTTATCAAAACTTCTCTTGCATTTTAAACACCTTGAATGCCGTATTTTGGGACTTCTATGTTCAACGATAAGCTGCATTCTTTTTAGAGAGTCATCAATCACGTTTTATAGATGTTGACAAAATAACCATTTAAGCCAAACATGCGCACCAACCTTGGGGAGCCTTTTGGGGCTGAGAGTCTGTATTGAGATTGATTTAAGTCAGATCATTACAGTGACCCATTGAACCTGAACCAGTTAGGACTGGCGGAGGGATGGTGGTTATATTTGACCTGCTCGACGAAGAGCAGTCATTTGATTTTCAATCATTCCGATCCGGTTTTATGTTGTGTTCCAAGAATTTACATTCTGGATATCACACAGCTGGTTCATTCCGGCTTAACGGGATTGCAAATTTTCCTTGCAACCTCATTTGATTGTGGATGATGCGAATGCAAAAAACGAACAAGAAAATACTTGTCAGAGGATGTGGCGTTGCCGGCTTGACCAGCGCTTATATGTTAGCAAAAGCGGGAGCTGAAATAACGATCTCTGCTCCGGATGATTCTCCCCGTGGAGCTGCAAGCTGGTATGCCGGCGGGATGCTTGCCCCCTATTGCGAACGCGAAAGTGCCGAAGCACGCGTCGAAGAACTGGGGTTACAGACAATGAAATGGTGGGCCGAGACTCTCCCCGATCTCGTAAAACATAATGGTACCCTCGTTGTTGCTCCTCAAAGAGATGCCGCAGAATTGAACCGTTTTTCAGACCGCACCGGTGGGCATCGCATAATCGACGGAGATGAAATTGCAAAATTGGAGCCCGATCTTGCCGGGCGTTTCAACCGCGGTTTATTTTACGAAACCGAAGGCCATATTGATCCTCGCAAAGCGCTGTTAGCTTTGAAACAAAAATTGGCAGATATGAAAGCGCATTTTGTTGACGTTGGAGCAAGTGAAGACGGTTTTGATTTCATCGTCGATGCAACAGGTATCGCCCGTCTTGGACAGGATAAAGACATGCGTGGCGTTCGTGGCGAGATGCTGCTTGTGCACAATAGCGAAATTTCCTTTTCAAGACCGATCAGGCTCGTCCACCCGAGAATTCCGTTATATATTGTACCCAGAGACAACGGAATTTTTATGATTGGCGCGACTATGATCGAAAGCAATGATGATAGGCCGATTACGGCGCATTCGATGATGGATTTTCTGAATGCCGCCTACACTATTCATCCGTCCTTTGGCGAAGCCGATATTGTGGAAATCGGCGTTGGCGTTCGCCCTGCTTATGAGGATAATTTTCCGCGAGTAAAACAGGACGGCAACCACATTTATGTCAACGGAATGCACCGCCACGGATACCTCATCTCTCCGGAGATGGCCCGTCAGGTGACTGAAATTGTGATGGGCTGATTAAAATGCAGTTATTCGTTAATGGCGAAGAAAAAAATGTAGGCGCTGAAACGCTTTCGGCTCTTTTGAACGAGCTCGATTATCAAGGCGATTGGCTGGCAACAGCCGTCAATGCCGAACTTGTGAGTGAAAGCGAGCGCGAAGATTTCAAATTGAATAACGGCGATAGAATAGAAATTCTAAGCCCTATGCAGGGAGGTTGAGCAAGTTGCTTGAACTTTATGATAAAAAATTTTCATCCCATCTTCTGTTAGGAACGGCGCAATATCCATCGCCAAAAATTCTTGAAGATGCAATTCGTGCTTCCCATACAGAGATTGTAACATTATCTCTGCGTCGTGAAACGGCGGGTGGAAAACAAGGAGGGCAATTTTTTTCCCTTATAAAATCTCTCGGGGTATCCATTCTTCCGAACACAGCCGGATGCTTTACAGTAAAAGAAGCTGTCACAACGGCCCATATGGCGCGCGACATTTTCAAAACGCCCTGGATTAAACTGGAAGTGATCGGCAATGCCGACACACTGCAACCGGATGTGTTTGCTTTGGTCGAAGCTGCCCGCATCCTTAACGAAGATGGATTTCAAGTCTTTCCTTATACTACAGATGACCTCATTGTCGCGGAAAAGCTGGCTGATGCAGGATGTCGTGTGATTATGCCTTGGTGTGCCCCTATCGGTTCGGCAAAAGGACCAAGGGACGTTGATGGCTTACGCACAATCCGCGCCAATTTTCCAGAGCTTTCTTTGATTGTGGATGCCGGAATTGGTCGCCCGTCTCATGCGGCAATAGCTATGGAACTCGGCTATGATGGTGTATTGCTCAACACAGCCGTCGCCAAGGCTGGTGATCCGGTATTGATGGCGGAGGCGTTTGCAAATGCTATAAAAGCCGGACAAAGTGCATATAAAGCCGGAATGTTGGAGCCCAGAGATGTTGCAGTTCCTTCAACACCGGTGTTTGGAAAGGCAATATTTTGATCAAATTAGACCCCTTTTATCTTATCGTTGACAGTGCAGACTGGATCGAGAAACTGATACCGCTTGGTGTCAAGTTGGTGCAATTGCGCATGAAAAATGTGCCTTTAGAGGTTCTTCACCAGCATATCCAGAGAGCAAAACTTGTTTGCAAACAATTTCATTGTCAGTTGATCATCAATGATTATTGGAAAGCGGCAATTGAGGAAAAATGTGATTTTATTCACCTCGGGCAGGAAGATCTTGTCGATGCCAATGTCGAGAAAATAAAGAAAGCAGGATTGAAACTCGGCGTCAGTACCCATGATGCAAGCGAGCTCAATAAAGCGCTTGCCGTGAAGCCGGATTATGTCGCTTTAGGGCCCGTTTATCAAACCATATTGAAAAAGATGAAGTGGCAACCTCAAGGTTTGGAAAAAGTGACCCGCTGGAAAAAGCTTGTTGGTGATCTTCCTCTGGTTGCAATCGGCGGATTGAATCCGGAACGTGCCAAGGCTGTATTGGAAGCCGGTGCCGATAGTGCTGCTGTGGTAACCGATATTGCCATGAACGAAAATCCCGAAGACCGTGTTAAACAATGGTTGGAAGCAACACAAAAATGGCGCTGATGCCCAAAATACTCATCGTTGCCGGAACCGATCCGACGGGTGGCGCAGGGATTGTCCGTGATATCGAAACAGCAAGCCATTTTTCTGTCAAAACAGGGCTTGCTGTCACCTCCGTCAATGTGCAGGATGACCACCATGTCGAAACAAAGCTGCCGATGAATGGTGAAATTATCCGCGGTCAAATGTTGGCTGCACTCCGGTCGGATAAAATTTCGGCTATTAAAGTGGGAATGACGGGATCACCTGAAATCGTCGAGGCAATCTGCAGCGTTCTTGACAATTTTTCCGACATTCCGGTTATACTCGATCCGGTTATCCGTGCTTCATCGGGGGGTGTCCTTGCAGACGACAAAACAGTAAAAGCCATCAAAGAAAAGTTGTTAAAATATTGCTATCTTGTCACGCCCAACCTTCCCGAGCTTGCCGCTTTAACCGGTAAAAACCTTTCCGAAAATCATTCCCAAACGATCGAGCAGGCAAAAAAACTGTTAGCCTCCGGCTCCAAATATGTTCTTGCAAAAGGCGGGCATGAAACGGGAGAGATTGCAATCGATAGCCTTGTTTCCTCTTCCCGTACCACCAATTTTTCGAATGCACGTCTCAACGCAACGATGCGAGGAACAGGATGCACCTTATCAACGGCCATTGCCTGCGAGATAGCCAAAGGTAAATCATTGGAAGATGCTGTCAAAACTGCCAAAAACTATGTCTATCAATTATTGCGGGAACGTGCCGCTTCTTTTTCAAAAAGTTGACCAGGTCTTCTCAATCACTGCACGATTTTCAGGCTCGTTTTTACTGATTTTTCTAATAATTTTTGGCTATTTCCACTTCGCTTGAAAAGGATCACAATCGAAGCAATCGATATTTCGAAATGAAGGGGAAATCATTGATGATAGACAAAAATCGTATTTCCGTCATTTGTGGTGACATTACCAAGCTTGATGTCGATGCCATTGTTAATGCGGCCAACACAACTCTTCTTGGCGGCGGTGGAGTGGATGGCGCAATCCACAAGGCTGCAGGCCCCGAACTACTTACCGAATGCAAGGCGCTTAATGGTTGTAAAACAGGTGAAGCAAAGCTCACAAACGGTTATCGCCTGCCCGCCCGCTACATTATCCACACAGTCGGACCGATCTGGTATGGCGGCGTTGACCATGAAGCGGAAAAACTGCAATCATGTTACGAGAATTCACTTGCGATTGCGGAAAATAAGCAATTCCAATCGATCGCATTTCCGGCAATTTCTGCCGGTGTCTATGGTTATCCTCATAAGGAAGCTGCAAAAATTGCTGTTTTCACCACTTGTCAATTTTTAAAAAAGAATGACTTTCCTCAAAGGGTCATCTTTTGTTGTTTTTCCAAAGATATGATGGATATCTATCGCGATCAGCTTCACATTTTATCATGACACATAGTCAATTTTATCAACTATGTGTGCCAGATCACATGTGTATTTGTTAGACGTTTTTTTCGGGAAAGTTCACATGAAAGCTAACCCGACTTTACTTGTTTAGAGTCCAAATTTTTGGGGTTTGGCGATATAAAGCGATAAAAAGGGATAGTTCCTTTTGGAAAAGACGCCACCTATTTTATGATCAATACGACATCAGTAAACGGTGTTGCTTGAGACAACAGAACAGTTGATATGATAATAAATCTCGCTTCCTCATGAAAGATAACTAGTTTCAAATGAAATAATTTATGCAATATGGTTAACGAAGGGAGCCAAATTATGCTGATTCGTCGCTTTTCTATATTGTTTTTGACTTTGGTTTTTGTGGCGGTTTTAGGCGCGTTTGCTTTGTTCCATGCCAAGACTCCGGCCTATGCAAAGCCGATTTTTGCTCCCCTGACAAGTCAACCAACGAATTAATGGTTGGCTTGTGCCGCATTTATGGCGGCAATCAAAATGGGTAAACATTCCGGAAAATCCGTTTGTCAGACTCTTGTCCTTATTTGGTTTATTGTCGTCGTTTTGTCGACTTTGCCATTATTTGCGAGTTTATTCACAGCTTTTCATCCGCTTTTAGATTCACTTGCCGATATCCGCATTCCACTCGCATTATTTACTATTTTACTTACCTTTCCTCTTGTTTTCACAAAACTTCGGCAACAAGCAGTTTTTCCGATAATATTTGCGGCTGCCCTTGTCGGTTTAAGCTTGAATGATAGCGGCGTTTCACCAAATTCCGGAATGCTTAAAAGCTCAACCTTCAAATTGCTGCAAGCCAATTTGCGTTTTGACAATCAGACACCGGAAAAATTCCTGGCTCTTATAGAAAAAGAAAAGCCTGATATTATCACGGTGCAAGAAGCTTCTGCAAAATGGCGCGATTTTTTTCAAAACAACAATTTGACGATTATCGGTTGCGTTGCCGACAATGACCGCGCAGGTGCGACAGGCGTTATCCTGTCAGATAGGTTTTTATCCCGCTACGGTTTTACCAATTCTCCCGTTGTTACCTGTTACGATGCGACAACCACCCATGGTTATATAGCAAAAATAGAATTCCTGTCGGACAAACCAAATCACCCTCCCCTTGATATCATCTCTGTCCATCTTGCCTGGCCGTGGCCATTCGGGCAGAATTTACAATTAGACGAATTGGAAAACGGTGCATTCAGAACCGACCTCAAGCACAAATTTTCGCAAATGATTGTTGCAGGCGATTTAAATAGTGTAACGTGGAGCAATACCGTTTCCAGAATGGAAAGACTGACCGGTACACGGCACATTTCAGGCATCGGTCCAACATGGCTTTCATATAGCTTTCCGGCTCTTTTACGGCCTTATTTGGGACTTCCTATTGACCAGATTCTCTTTTCCGAGGACATCGAACCTATAAGCGTTAAACGTCTTTCTTTTTTCGGTTCCGATCACCTGCCGGTACTTGCAGAATTCAGCTTCAATTCTGACCGGTTTTGATACAGCCAATCTGCCAAATTCCGGCATTTCCATGAACCACCCAGAAAAACAAAGCCAAATTTAGACTGAATGACCCTTTTTCATTTTTGTTTTTGAATTTCTTTGATCCTTGCGCATTTTAGCTTCCGAGCATTTTCTCCTACCGAAATTTTCTGAAATGTTTATGGAAACGCCTATGTCCACGAATAATGAAGCCCTATTCGACCTCATTTCGGAGAGTGCCGATCATGTAGAAGAATACGGGCTGACGGTCGACTTGCAACGGTTGAATGAAAGTGGCGCACTTCGTGCTTGTCTCCCCAAAAAACTTGGCGGCAGCAATTGGGCTTTGACAAAAAATGAAGATGAAACCAAAGCCGCATTCGATTTTTTACGCAGGCTTGGCAAAGCCAATCTGTCGCTCGCACGCCTTTTCGAAGGGCATCTTCATGCTGTGCGTCTTATCGAACTTTATGCCGAAAACCGCTTAAGAAAAACCATTTTTTCCAAGGTCAAGGAAGGTGCTCTTCTGGGGGTTTGGGGTGCCAGTCTCAATCAACCTTTGAGATTTACCACTTTGCCGAACGGAAAAATCAGGCTCCATGGAGTAAAACGTCTGGTAACCGGATTGGGAATGGTTGAATTGGCAATTATACGTCTTCGAAAAAATGAAAGAGAAGCCGATCAACTCGCTGTGGTAGATGTCACCGACACCTTACGACAAAATATCGAATATTGGGATGCTTCCGGCATGCGTCCGACGCTGACCGGTTCGTTCGATTTTTCCGATATGGAAATTAAAGAAGGTGATCTTCTTGGAAAACCTGGGGATTTTCATCAGGAACCACATTATATAGGTGGTGTCTGGCGCCATAGTGTCGCTCATCTTGGCGGTGCAGAAGCGATTATTGACACGTGGCGCGAAATGCTTATTCGCAAAAACCGGCTTGATGATCCGTTCCAGCTAACACGCCTTGCAAAAGCACGTTCCGAAACATTGGCGGCTTCTGCCATGCTTTTTAAAACTGCTTGTCTTGTTGAAGAAGCAACGCGCAAACCGATGAAGGAGAATATTGACGATGCAGTTTTGGCCTGCCTTCTCGCACATGATCAGATGGAGGATGTCTGCGTTAGAATTCTTAACCTTTGCGAGAAATCGCTTGGTATGGAAGCCTTTATCGAACGTTGCCCGATCGAACGAATGCGCCGTGATCTATCGATGTTTATCCGTCACATTGCTCCCGATGGCCGTCTTTTGCAGGCTGCGGAGTTTTTAATGGCAAGACACGGCGAACCGCTCTGGTAACTCAATTTGCGACGCGATTTATCAGCGCTTCATATTGCATTTTTATTTTCTAGAGCATTACAATGTTGAAAAAACTCCACCTGCTTTGTTGAAAAACAAAATTCTTAAGAACGATTCAAGTTCCCGCTCTGACTTGGCCAGGCTTTCTCCCGATAATTTGCAACAGGAGAAATTTTAAATAGGGCTTCTCCTCTTAAAGTAGTTTTTGCCTAAACTTTAAACTCGGGGGTAACCCTTTCCTGTCGCCTGATCTCACCGCCAGTCAGGCAACTGATATCCGGTCTTGAAGAGCTCTATTGCTTGGTCTATTCATTGGCTATGAAAGACTAAAGGTTACAATGTCAGAGCGTTCAAACGGCACGATTTCATATGAAGAATTGCTTGGCTTCTATTCAGAAGCCGGCGTTGACACGCCACTTGATGACAAACCTATCGACCGTTTCAAACAATCGGCGAAAATTATAAAACAAGTAACCGCCGCCGCGCGTGAAACAGCTGTTCCTCAGGAAAGAACAAATGTTCGGCCTACTCCCCGCCATGCTCCTCCTCAGCGCATTTCTGTTGAAGGACAAGTTGCAACAGCAAATGAACTTGCCCGCAACGCCAAAAATCTTGATGAACTCTTCGAAGCGCTCAAATCTTTCAACGGATGCACACTGAAACTTACAGCAAAAAACACCTGTTTTGCCGATGGCACACCACATTCGAAGCTTATGCTCGTTGGCGAAGCTCCGGGCCGGGAAGAAGATTTGCAAGGCATTCCTTTCGTCGGCCGTTCCGGCATGTTGCTCAACCGCATCCTCGCGGCAATTGGCTTGAAACGGGAAGACGTTTATATTGCCAACACTATACCTTGGCGGCCACCTGGTAACCGTACTCCGACACCGATGGAAACCGAACTTTGCCGCCCGTTTATCGAACGGCAGATAGAATTGTCTGCGCCGGAAATTCTTGTCGCTCTGGGTGGACCGGCCATGCAAGTTCTGACCGGTGTCAAAAACGGTATTATCCGCACCAGAGGACAATGGCTCTCGCATCACTTGGAAAACGGGAAAACTATTCCGGTGATGCCGACATTCCATCCGGCCTATTTATTGCGAACGCCAAGCCAGAAGAAACTAGCCTGGGCAGATTTTCTGGAAATCCGCAATGCACTTGACCAGCCGGTTTAAGCATTCCGGATTTGCGCTCAACGGTGTTTATGAGACAGTGCACGGTGGCGTGTATGGTTTCTCCCGATGAGATGGGATTCTCTAAGGATAATGAAAATACCCGAGCCGATGACGAGGCACGCACCGAACAACATTGCAAGCGTCGGAATTTCGTTAAAAATAAAATAACCACTCAAAAGGCTTAACAACATTGACGTATATTCAAAAGGTGCAACCGTTGAAGGTTCGGCATGTCTGTAAGCCTGCGTCATAAAAATTTGAGCAATACCACCGAAAAGCCCGGCCAGAATAAGCATGGAAGCTTGATAAAAATTCGGAACGACCCATCCGAACGGAACTGTAATCAACGATATAATGCTTGATGTTATCATGAAATAGAGGGTGATTGTTGTTGTCTTTTCGGTAAACACAAGTTTCCTGACAAGCAACATCGCAATCGCCGCCATTATTGCCGCTCCAAGTGCAGAAAGCGCACCAATTGAAGCTCCGACATCGGCATTTGCTGACCCGAGAACAGTAAGACGTGGCCAAACAATGATCAACACACCGATAAGGCCAACAATAACCGCACTCCAACGATAAAAATAAACTTTTTCATGAAGAAAGATTGCACATAGAACCACAAGTATAAGCGGTTCTCCATAACCGATGGCAACTGTTTCAGGAAGCGGTAGAAGGGTCAAAGCATAAAAGCTGAATAGCATTGAAAAAGTACCGAACATTCCCCGAAAAACATGTCCGGTCAGGTTTTTGGTATAAAGCACCGTTTTAAGCTCTTTTAATGACATGACCCAAAGAATGATCGGGACAATGCCGAAAAACGACCGGAAGAAGCTTAATTCACCTGCAGGAACGCCTTTTGCCGATTTCAAAAAGCTGTACATAATGACAAAACAGACCACCGACAAAATTTTCATCCAGATTCCGAGCATGACATTCCCCGATGGGGCATGCGGAATAGCCGGTGACTGTTTTTCCACGAGTTCTCTCCTGTCGGTAAAGCATTTATCCGGCAGTCAATAAGACTAAACGAATAAAATTGCCGTTTGCTTTGCACGAGACATTTTCTTCATTCATATACAAGCTGGTTACCAAAATAAACGTTTTGAAGGTTAGACCAATGCTATTTCCCATTCACATTGGTGTGCATGAACAGAGATTTCTTTTCGAGCCGGTTGTCGTTTCGACAAAATATGCTTACCTTCATGATAAACTTCTATAAAAGGCACGATTTATGACCAAATCTGACACTCCAGTATATCGTCTTGAAGATTACAAGCCCACCGATTACGCAATTTCCAACACCGAGCTCGATTTTTCGCTTCATCCTACCGAAACAATCGTAAAATCGAAGCTTTCCCTTTCACCACGCAAAAACACCAAAGCGGGAACACCATTGGTTCTTGTCGGGGATGAATTGAAATTGTTGTCAGTGGCAATCAACGGTCAGAAGCTCGAGCCTAAAGACTATTCGGCAACACCTGATAAACTTGAAATTCACAATCCCCCTTCAGGCAAATTTACTCTTCAGGTTACCACGCAAATCAATCCCAAGAAAAATCGCCAATTAATGGGGCTTTATCTTTCTAACGGCGTCTATTGCACACAGAACGAACCACAAGGCTTCCGCCGGATCACCTATTTTTATGATCGTCCTGATATTCTTTCGGTTTTCAGAACCCGCATCGAGGCTGATGAAAAGAATGAACCGGTTCTTCTTTCCAATGGCAATCTCGTCGAAACCGGCAAACTTGAAGGCGGACGCCATTATGCAATCTGGGAAGATCCGCATCCCAAACCATGCTATCTTTTCGCTCTCGTTGGCGGTGCTCTTGACCATTATGATGACAGCTTCACCACGATGTCGGGGCGGAAAGTAAAGCTTGGAATTTATGTCGAAAAGGGTAAAAGAGAACGCGCAGCCTATGCGATGGATTCACTCAAACGCGCAATGCGTTGGGATGAAGAAAAGTTCGGGCGCGAATATGACCTTGATATTTTCAATATTGTTGCTGTTTCCGACTTCAATATGGGCGCAATGGAAAACAAGGGGCTGAACGTTTTCAATGATAAATATGTCCTTGCCGACCCGAACACAGCAACCGATTTCGATTATGCCGGCATAGAACGCGTTATTGCACACGAATATTTTCACAATTGGACAGGCGATCGTATTACCTGCCGTGACTGGTTCCAACTTTGTTTGAAAGAAGGGCTCACGGTCTATCGCGATCAGGAATTTTCGTCTGACCAGCGCTCCCGCCCTGTTCACAGAATTTCCGATGTTCGTGTATTGAAAATTGCACAGTTTCCTGAAGATGCAGGGCCGCTCGCCCACCCTGTCCGCCCACGGCAATATCGTGAAATCAACAATTTTTATACGACAACCGTCTATGAAAAAGGCGCAGAGGTTGTACGCATGGTTCATACCATGCTTGGCGACGAGCTTTTCCGGAAAGGCATGGATCTTTATTTCCAACGCCATGATGGTGAAGCTTGCACAATTGAAGATTTCATCGCGTGTTTTGCCGATGTTTCAGGACGCGATTTATCACAATTCATGCTGTGGTACGAACAGGCGGGAACACCGACGGTAACCGTTGATAGCCATTATAAAGATGGTGTTTTGACACTTGATTTGACACAAACTGTTCCCGACACTCCCGGTCAATCGAATAAAAAACCGATGGTTATTCCGCTTTCTTTCGGTCTTTTGGGCAAAAACGGCAAAGATATGCCTTATCAGGCCGATAACCACATTGAAAATAATGTTATTGTTTTGTCTGAAGCAAAGCAGACCGTTCATATCCGTGATCTGAAAGAAAAGCCGGTTTTGTCACTGCTGCGCGGATTTTCTGCACCAATCAATTTAAAAATGGAAGAAAGCGATGATGACCTTGCTTTCCGTGCACGCTTTGATGCCGACGAGGTCAATCGCTGGGAGTCACTCAACCAGTTAATGGGGAAGGCTCTGGTTAATGCAATTGCCGATCAATCAGCTGAAAAACCGGCTATGCCTGAAAAACTTCAAACACTGATTGAAGCGCTTCTTGACGATGACACATTGGAACCTGCTTTCCGCTCGCTATGCCTGCAATTGCCTTCGGAAATCGAGCTTGCACGTATGATAGGCAAAAATGTCGATCCCGACCGCATTTATAATGTTCGCCAATCGTTCATGAAATCTTTGGCCGATCATCTGAAACAGAAAATGTTGCACGTTTTCGACAAGATGAAGACCGAAGGTCATTATTCGCCAAAAGCCGAACCGGCTGGTAAACGCGCTTTGAAAAACACTGTCCTCAATTATCTCACACTTGCCGAAAATACTCCCATACGTGCTTTCGAGGCCTATAAGAAGGCTGACAATATGACAGACCGGATGGGGGGACTGTCCATTCTTGTTCATCTCTTCAATGAAACAAAAGAAGCTAAAGAAGCACTATCCGATTTTGAAAAGCGTTATGGCAAAGACCCGCTTGTTATGGATAAGTGGTTCTCCGTTCAGGCGACAGTTCCGGGCGAGAAAACCCTGGCACATGTCAAAGAGCTTATGAAACATCCGCTCTTTTCGCTTGATAATCCGAACCGGACGCGTGCACTGATAGCTTCATTTGCAGCTTCGAACCAGACCGGCTTCAATCGGGTTGACGGTGAGGGTTACAAGTTACTCGCCGATATTATCCTGACTGTGGACAAAGAAAATCCACAACTTGCTGCTCGCCTTGCAACGCTCACGCGGTCATGGAAACAACTGGAACCGAAGCGCCAAAGCAAGCTCAAGGAACAATTGGAACGCATATTGAAAGAGCCAAAACTTTCAGTCGACGTTTCCGACATCGTAAGCCGTACACTCGGCTAACAATTAAAATTCGGGCGGGGAGAAGATATTTCTCCCCGCTTTTTTCTCGAAAATTTTCTGGAATATTCCTTGTTACTACCCGTTAAAACGGTCTTTTTCTTTGAGTACGCTATGACAGCGTTAAAAAATTATTAAAGCTTTTATTCTAAGCTTGATTAATGAAAAAAGGTCCCACGCAAAGAAAATACTGGACAGGACGAATCAGTTTTGATTCATTGGGCTTGTTCGGGTGTTTTGCGTACCGAATCAGTTCGCCAGTTTATCCGTTAATGTTAGAGGGGGCCAGAAATGGCGCATTTGGACGCGTTTAACGCGCCCACAGGGACGTTTGTTGATTCAAAACCTTCGCTGAAAAAGCGCAAGGCCGGGTCAGCGCATGTCGATTTGCTCTCAGGTCCAGCCTATAAAAGGCTGCTCGCCATCGAGCCATGGCTGCGTCGTGCCATTCCTCTGATTATCCTTGTTTTTCTTGTCATCCTCGCTGCAACACGTCTCGTTCTTCTCTATGAGTGGCGGCAAAGTATTGATACAAATACACGATCTGCGATGATGCTTTCTACCGGACATCTTGCAAGTTCAATTGATCGTGCAATTTACGGCAAAGCAAATGACGGCAAGGACACGCCCGACTTGTCGAACAATGATCTCGAAAACATCCTTGTCGATTTCCGCACACAAGGGTTGATTACAAATGCCGCACGTATCGCCATTGTGGATGATCAGGGTGTTGTTGTTGCAGCTTCCGGACTGGAAACACACATCAATCACCCGCTCACAGATTCTGTCGCTGATAGTCAGGCTTTATTCGTTCTCGGCCGCAGTGCCGGAGTGATGCAAGTCAAGATCGACGGAAAAGCTTCTTTGGCTGCATTTGATCAGGCAGCGCAAGGAAAATACGGCGTTTTCGTCGGTGAGGAAACAGACGAAATTTACCTTGAATGGCGCAAATCCGTATCGGTCAATATTACTATTTTTGCCGGAACAGTCGGGGTCATATTAGCCATTCTCTATGCCTATTATGCACAGGCCGCCCGTGTACGTGATACCGATCTCATTTCCGAAAAAATCCAGAACCGCATTGACATGGCGATGATGCGCGGACGTTGCGGCCTATGGGACTGGAATATGGCAAGCGGACGTGTTTATTGGTCGCGTTCCATGTATGAAATGCTCGGTTTCAAACCGAAAGACGCACTTCTGTCCATCTCTGAAATCACGTCCATCATCAATCCGGCGGATGCCGATCTTTACGAATTGGCACGCGATTTGATGAGTGGAGAGAAAGATCACATTGATATCAATCTTCCTATGCGCCATGCCGATGGCCACTATGTCTGGATGCGTATTCGTGCCGAAGTTGCCCAAGAGGAAGAAGCCCACCTCGTCGGCATTTCATTTGACATAAGCGAGCAACATCAATTTGCCGAACAGACAGCACAAGCTGATCTGCGCATTCGCGATGCAATAGAAAACATCTCCGAATCCTTTGTTTTGTGGGATTCGGACGGGCGTCTCGTTATGTCGAACAGCAAATTCCGCGAATATGCTTCGCTGCCCGATCATATGCTACAGCCCGGTGTTCAAAGGGCAACAGTCGAAGCAATGGCAAAACCTGCCATCAATGAAATGTCGGTTGAACATGATGACACCGGCAATTTTACCAGTATCCGCCAAATGTCTGACGGAAGCTGGCTCAAAATTAACGAACGTCGTACGCAGGACGGTGGTCTGGTTTCGGTTGGTACCGATATTTCCGAACTCAAACAACAACAAAAAAGTTTGGAAGATAGCGAGCGGCGGCTTTATTCCTTTATTCAGGAATTGAAACTTGCGCGTCAAAGCGCCCAACAACGCGCCACCGAAGTTGAAAAACTGAACGAAAGTCTGCAATCGGAAAAAGAACGTGCCGAAAGCGCCAATAAGGCAAAATCCGAATTTTTGGCAAATATGTCGCATGAATTGAGAACCCCGCTCAATGCCATTATCGGTTTTTCGGAAATGATGATACAGGGCACCTTTGGCCCATTGGGTTCGGAACGCTATGCCGAATATATGAATGACATCCACAATTCGGGCACGCATTTGCTGACACTGATCAATGATATTCTTGATATGTCGAAGATCGAAGCCGGACGTTTTACCCTTTCAAGCGAGAATGCCGATCTTGAACCAATTATCAGCGAGACATTGCGTACTTTGACGCCGCAGGCACAAGAAAAAAATATCACTGTAACAGCTGATATTACCCCCAAACTTCATGGCGATATTGATCGCCGCGCCATTCACCAGGTATTCCTGAATATTCTTTCCAATGCAGTCAAATTCACGCCGTCCGGTGGACATATCGACGTTAAGGGCTATCAGAAAGACGACAAACTTGTTTTTGTCTTCTCCGATACCGGTGTAGGCATTCCTGAAGCTGCCATTGCAAAACTTTGTCAGCCTTTCGAGCAGGTCGAAAACCAGTTCACCAAGACCCATGCCGGTTCGGGGCTTGGACTTGCCATTTCCCGCTCGCTTGTAGAACTCCACGGTGGCGACCTCAATATCACCTCGAAAGAAGGCAAGGGAACAACAGTTACCATCACCTTGCCAGTCACGCAGAAGCATTAACTGTTTGTGTAAACCGGAAGACTATTTTCAAGATATAGTCCGGTCATTTTGAGATGATCGGGGTTGTTAAAATTCAAAAAAATATTGCTCGTTATGCCATCCGGCATTTGTCCGTCTAACAGCCATAATGACTTTTTGTTATTACACTATTGATTTGAAGACCGCTTTTCCTTTTGTTTTCTCATTCAGCCAATTTAAAGTTCGAAAAATCACAAAAATAACAAGAAGCTTTCCGTTGAATTCTTGCAATTTTCAAGCACAATAGTTTATCCGGCCTGCCCGTTTATCCGGCATGCAAGTTTATTCTGCCCGTGAGTTTACCAAAAGTAACGCCTGATAACTCGGAAAGATAGCAGCCAGACATTCTGATTGTTCTATCGATTATAAAACCGGCCCACAAACGAAGTGCGCCCGATTAGACCACCACCTCGTCAAATATTTGACCAACGGTGTTTGCCATTTCGGCAATCAGGCTTTCAACGTGGCTCAAATCGGGTTCGCCGACAGTTCTTTGTAAGAGATCTGCAAGACCGGGCGGCATGTCATCCGGATCAAGCTTTTCGTTAAGACATAACCGCATCATCTGGCTCAAATTCGTATATACACGATAAGCATGATGAAGTTCGCCAACCGAGGAGACCGACAGAAATGCTTGAGGCAATCTTTCCAGAACTTCACCTGTTGTACGGCCTACAACAAATTCGCTTTGGTGTGTAATCAGCGCGAATTGGGCAATGAATTCGAGATCGACTTGCCCGCCGCGCATCGTTTTGAAATCCCATATATTGATGGACGGTTTTTCTTGCTCGATCAATTCGCGCATTTCGCGCACATCATGGGAAACCTTTTTCTTATCGCGCTTTAAAGCAATAATAGCGGCCACTTCATCTTCGAGTTGTTGTAAAAACATTGGGTCGCCGGCCACAGCGCGAGCACGTGTGAGTGCCAGATGCTCCCATACCCATGCTTCATTTCGCTGGTATTTGCCAAAAGCTTCAAACGGTACAGCAACCGGCCCCTTGTTTCCCGATGGACGAAGTCTCAAATCAACCTCGTAAAGAACACCTTCGCCGGTCGGTGCCGACAATGCCGAGACCAGACGTTGCGTCAGACGCATATAATATTGCGAAATATAAAGCGGCTTTTCGCCATCCGACATTTCTGTCTGCTTATCATAATCATAGAGCAAAATAAGATCGAGATCGGAACCGGCGGTAAGCTCATGGCTACCGAGTTTCCCCATTCCCAATATTCCGACCCGACCGCCTTTGACAAAACCATGCACACGAGAAAATTCCTGTTCGACTGCTGCAAGCGTATTGGCAATCATCAAATCGGCAAGATCGGTGAAAGCACGTGCTGCGCGTTCACCCTCAATGGCACCGTTAAGAAGCCTGATACCGATGAGAAAGCGTTGTTCACTTGCAAAAAGGCGCAACTGGTCGAGTATGTCTTCATAATTGGTAACGCCACTCAAGAAAAATTCGAGACGATTTTGCAAATAGGTTTTTGTCGGCAATTCGGCAAAAATTGCGGGATCAAGCATACCGTCAAAAATATGCGGCTTTCTGGTAATAATATCTGCAAGACGCGGTGCCGAGCTCATGATGAGAACCAGCATATCAAGCAATGATGGATTGGACTGTAAAAGACTGAAAAGCTGGATACCGGACGGAAGACCCTGTAAAAAAGCATCAAACCGCGACAAGGCCTCGTCTGCTCTTTTGGTAGCACCGAACGCTTTGAGAAGCGCAGGCGTCAGTTCGGTCAATCGTTCTCTCGCCTCGGCAGATTGGGTGGCGTGATAACGTCCGAAATGCCAGGTTCTGATAATGCGACAAATATCGCTAGGACGCGAAAAGCCCAATTTCGACAATGTTGCAAGCGTTCCCGGATCATCATCTTCACCGGTAAAAACCAGATTTCCGGCGTCCGAACCCAGCTCTTTCTCCTGTTCGAACAGTGCAGCATAATGGTGTTCGACAGTTTTCAGCGTTTCAAGAAAATCGCGTGTAAAGTCATTGGTGTTCGTATAACCCATCATGTAAGCAACGCTTGTAAAGCCATCGTCATCTTCCGGCAGAATATGCGTCTGTTCGTCTTCCAGCATCTGTATCCGATGTTCGACATTGCGTAAGTAAGCATATTTCTCTGTCAAAACATCGCGCGTATCCGCACTAATCCAACCGAGCGAACAAAGTTCGGCAAGCATATCCACTGTGCGTCTCCCACGAAGTTCAGGAAAACGCCCGCCAGCAATCAATTGTTGGGTCTGAACAAAAAATTCTATTTCACGAATTCCTCCACGCCCGAGTTTGACATTGTGGCCACGGACAGCAATTTCCCCATGGCCTTTATAAGCATGGATTTGACGTTTGATTGAATGGATATCCGCAATAGCTGCATAATCGAGGTATTTACGCCATATATAAGGAGAGAGTTCACGCAGCACCGCGTCCCCTGCCTTGGTATCTCCGGCGACTGGCCGCGCTTTGATCATTGCCGCGCGTTCCCAATTCTGGCCTCTGCTCTCGTAATAATGAAGCGCCGCACTGATTGGAAGTGCAAGTGGGGTAGAGCCTGGATCAGGACGCAACCTTAAATCAATGCGAAAAACATAACCGTCGGCAGTGCGTTCCTGCATGATACGGATAAGCCGACGCATCATTTTGGAAAAAACATCGATACTCTCATAGGGATCACCGATATGGGACGAAGTTTCATCGATAAAGACAATAAGATCTATATCTGATGAATAATTGAGTTCACGTGCACCGAGTTTTCCCATCCCCAGAACAACAAGTCCGCAATCTTTTTCAGGATTGTTATAATCGGCGAGACTTATTTTTCCTTGATTGTGGGTATCCCGTAATAAAAACCGCAATGCCGCCCCTAATGTCGTTTCGGCAAGTTTTGTCAACCATTCCGAAGTCATTGCAGAAGTAAAAATTCCGCCAAGATCGGCAAGAGCAATCAAGAGATGCATTTCAAGCTTCTTTTGCCGTAATGCCGCCATTAAAAGCGCTTCGGTAATATTCTCACTTGTATCGATCTTGCTGATATCAACGAGAATTTCATTCAAACGCTGCGAAATATCTTTATGAACAAGCGGAGCGATAAAGGACGGATTGCGTATGATCGTTTCACGCAAAAAAGGTGAAAGCGTCATGACTGTACTCAAAAATTCCGACTGACCTTTTCCGTTTTCGATTTCACCAACGAGCTCTTCAAGATGATCTGCACGAGCTTTCTCTGTCATATCGGCCAACCATTGGGGGCCGGTTTCATTGAGCGGGGTTAAATGTTTTAACGTTTGTTTCCAGAAAGCCTGTTGCATCTGTTTTCAACTTCCCTGCTTTATTTCCAGCTTTTTCAGCGGACTATCCAATATTGATCACATTGATAGAAAACCATTTGCTTCAAACTGGCAATGACTAACGCAGATTTTGATGTAATGATCGACCGTTTTTAGAAATCCGGAAGTTATCCGCTTTTAAAATCCTTCGAAAACAATGTTTTTTAGGAGAGTTTTTTCAGATCTGTTTTTTCTTCCGCCAATTTTGGAAAAGACAAAACCGCTTTCAGTCCGGGATTAGCATCCTCGAGCATAAGTTCTCCACCATGAAGTTTCATGACCGCTTTTGCCAAACTCAGACCGATTCCGAACCCCGGCTTGGTCCGGCTGTCTTCCAGTCTCACAAACCGTTTGGTGACTCTTTCCCTATCTTCGGGATTAATACCGGGGCCATTATCACTGACAATAATTTCGATATGACCGTCATTATCATTCATGGACAGTGATATTGTCGGTGTTCGTTTACTGGTCGCACCATATTTTACCGCATTGTCGATCAGGTTGATCAAAGCCTGAGCCAGAAGTTCCCGATTTAACAACAACTCTACGTCGAATATTTTTCCCATCTCGAATTTGACACCGGCATCCTCGACAACCGGACCATAAAGCTCGGCGACATCTTCAACAATCGGGCGAGCGTCGAGTTTCTCCAAATGCTCGACAGCGGTGCTTGCTTCAATGCGAGAGATCATAAGAATAGCGTTGAATGTACGGATGAGCTGGTCGGACTCAGCAATAATTGCCTCAAGAGTCTGACGATAATCAACATCTTTATCACGTCGTGAAAGCGCTTCGTCCGCGCGGTTCCTCAATCTTGTCAAAGGTGTTTTTAAATCATGGGCGATATTGTCAGACACCTGACGCAAGCCGCTATTGAGCTCTTCTATGCGTTCCAACATAATATTCAGATTGTGAGAAAGCCTGTCAAACTCGTCACCGGCACCAGTAACAGGAAGTCGCCCGCTCAAGTCACCCGACATAAGGCGTTGTGACGCAGCGGTTACCTGATCAATACGTTTCAATGCCCGCCTGCCAACAAAAAACCAGATGAGCAACGCACCGACGGCCATTGCCGCAAAGGCAATCATCAGGGCTTTTCTTATAATGGTGATGAATTTTTCCGGCTCGCTTATATCACGTCCCACCAGTAATTTCATACCGTTCGGCAAATCGATAACGGCTGCAATAGCACGGTGTTCGGTCTTATCTCCGTTGTCGCCAAAACGCGAATAAAATACCGAATTCTTGAGGAAGCCGCTCCCGTTCAAAAGTCCCGGTTCAATATTTTGCACGTTACCTGCCAGAAATCTTCCCTGAGGATCGGCCACAAGATAAAGAAAAGCGCCCGGTTGACGCGACCTGCGGTCAATCGTGCGCACAAGAAGAGGTAATCCGCCATGTTGATAGGCGTGCTCGATATTCGCAATTTCTTCATTCAAAGTCTTTTGGGTCTGATCGGTCAACATAGAAATGGCAAGCGATGTCATATAGATCGAAAGCCCTACAGCAACCAGCCCGAAAAGAATGATATAAAGGGCTGACAAGCGCACTGCTGTTGTGCGCAACAAGCTTTTGATCCTGTTCATGATGGCTTATCGACCGCTTTCAACATGTAGCCGGCACCACGCACTGTTTGAAGGAGTGGTGTATCAAAACCTTTTTCGATCTTAGAACGAAGTCTCGAAATGTGAACGTCAATTACATTTGTTTGAGGATCAAAATGATAATCCCAGACATTTTCAAGCAACATGGTACGCGTGACGACCTGACCGGCATGGCGCATCAAATATTCAAGGAGACGGAATTCGCGAGGTTGCAGGATAATATCCTGTCCGGCACGCTTTGCCGTGTGCGCCAACCGATCAAGTTCGAGATCGCCTACCCGATAAATCGTTTCCGCTTCTTTGGGATTTTTGCGTCTCTGCAAAACTTCAATACGGGCGAGAAGCTCCGAAAAAGCATAGGGCTTTGTAAGATAATCATCACCACCAGCGCGTAAACCGGTTACCCGATCATCAACCTGTCCCAATGCTGAAAGAATAAGAACCGGCGTTTCGATACCTTTGGCACGCAATGCCATAATAACGGAAAGCCCGTCCTTTTTCGGCAACATTCGATCGATGATCATAACATCATAATTGCCGTTTTCTGCCAGTGTCTCTCCTGTTTCACCATCACCGGCAACATCGGCAGAATGACCGGCTTCACTCAAGGCCTTTTCAAGATAGCGTGCTGCTTCACGATCATCTTCAATAACAAGAACTTTCATAAAGGGCACCTCTCTTTGCTCAAACCACGTTTTGCTATGGCAAAAATTTGCCATAGCCTTTCTTGTTGGTTAAAGCCTATTTATTGGCAATTGGCAAAGCAACAAAGCGATTTTGGCCATTGCTTTCGACTTGTAATAGAACTGCGGTACGTCCTGATTTCTTTGCTTCTTTTATAGCGTCAACAAATTCGGAAACCTTTTTGACCTGACGGTTATTGACCGACATAATAACATCGCCGGGGCGTATTCCCTTCTCGGCCGCGTCGGAATCGGGATCTATATTGGTAACCACCAGACCCGGACCATCTTCCGATGGTGTGACTGTCAGACCATAATCATCAAGAGTTTCTGACGAACCGCTCTCGCCGTTTGGAACGACCTTTCCATCGCTTCTGTTCTCGTCTTTCGGCATAGCAGCAATTTTGACCTTTATATCGGTTTGTTTGCCATCTCTCCAAATACCAAGCGTTGCTGTTTCACCCGGTGTAATATTGGCAATATGGCGAGCAAGATCACGAGCATCAGCAACCTCATCACCATTGACAGAAATAATTGCATCACCGGCTTTAACACCTGCTTTTGCTGCCGGCCCATCAAGCGGATCGGCAACCATTGCACCTTTGGCTTCTTTCAAACCGATCGAATCGGCGATTTCTTTAGTAACGGGTTGAATTTGAACACCAATCCATCCGCGTTCGACCGAACCTTTTTTAATGAGCTGGTCAACAACCTGTTTTGCGGTCGAAGAAGGAATAGCAAAAGCAATACCGACATTGCCACCGGAAGGGGAGAAAATCGCTGTATTAATACCGACAACCTGACCATTAAGATTAAAGGTCGGCCCGCCGGAGTTACCACGGTTAACGGCCGCATCAATCTGGATAAAGTCATCATAGACACCGGCGCCAATATCACGTCCACGTGCCGAGACGATACCGGCTGTCACCGTTCCGCCAAGTCCGAACGGATTACCGACAGCCACAACCCAATCGCCAACACGCACTTTTGAATCGTCGGCAAAATCGACATAAACGAATTTGCGCTTATCATTGACTTTCAATACAGCAAGATCGGTACGTGGATCTGTTCCTACCAACTTGGCATCAAGATCGGTTCCATCGTCAAGGACAACAGAATAGGTTGTGCCATCGGAAACAACGTGGTTATTGGTGACGATATAACCATCTTCCGAAATAAAGAAGCCCGACCCCTGCGCTATCGGCCGCGGTTTTCCACGCTGCCCCCGACGATTTTGGGGACGTTGGTGTTCATTAAAATCTTTGAAAAAGCGTTTCAACGGATGATCGTCAGGAAGCTGGTCTATTCCCGGACCACCGAAAAAGCCGCTAAAAGCCTGTTCTTCATTTTTTTTGTCGCTTTTAACCTGAACGGAGACAACTGCGGGTTTCACCTGTTCGACAACATTGGCAAAGCTTTGTTGCTGCACACCTTCAACAAATACCGGCTTGGCTTGTGCACTATTGAAAGAAAAACCGGGACCCGCAAAAAACATTGTTCCCGCCAAAGCCGTTGACACGGTAATTGCTGCCAACGTTTTGCGAATAGGGGAAATTTGCATTCTTATAAACTCCTTTGAGACTGCGCTTTAACGCATATGTTGACGGAAAGATAAGATGTCAAACCTTACCATCGCCTGTCCATTTTATTAAAATTCTGTAAGGTTGCGAAAAATTCGCAAGTTTTAAAAATTAAAAACAAAAAAAGCCTTGATAATTATCGCTTATTCGATCGCAAGATGTCGTCAAGACGTTTCTTTTCGGTTTCGCTCAATGGCATCAATTTATTGTTTTCACGGTGTTTAAAGCGCCAGAAGATCAGGCTTGATGCAATTACGATGATTAATAAAGGAGCAAGCCATAAAAGGAGCGTTTCCGCATTGAGACGCGGTTTGAGTAAAACGAATTCTCCGTAACGGGCCACCAAATAGTCGATAACCTCACTATCGCTGTCACCAGCCTTCAGCCGTTCCCTCACAATCAGCCGCAAATCCCGCGCGAGCGGTGCGTTGGAATCGTCAATCGATTCATTCTGGCAGACAAGACAGCGCAAATGTGAGGAAATATCGCGTGCGCGCTGTTCAAGTGCTTGATCTTGCAACACTTCATCAGGTAATACGGCCAACACGGCACTGTTCATAAAACATATGAAACAGAAAGCAGCCAATAGTCGTGGAAAAAACCGCATCAAGCCCTCTTTTCCGGTCGTTTGCTCCGTGTTGCTGCGCGTTTCGGGGCTCCGACACGAAGCCTGCGATCCGACAACGAAAAAATTCCGCCTATCATCATAAACACTGCGCCAAGCCAGATACAGACCACCTCCGGTTTCCACCAGATATGGACCACCAGACCTTTGTTATTAACATCACCCGGAGCAATATAAAGTTGCGATAATCCATAATTTTTTATGCCGGATTCGGTTGTTGGCATATTTTGCGATGGATAAAATCGCTTGGCTGCTGTGACACCTCCCAAATCCTTGCCCTCTTTCGAAATCGAAAACTGGAATTGGGTTTCCGAATAATTGGGGCCATTCAGATTACGCGCACCTTCAAGCAGGACCTTTTTGTCTGCTATCATTGCGCTTTGACCTGCTTCAATCCGCAAAATGTTTTCTTGTCCGAAAGTTGCAACGGCAACAATGCCGAATAATGTGATGCCCAACCCGATATGAGCCAAAGCAGTGCCATAATTCGACCTAGGCAATTTTCCAAGGCGCCTCAACCGAACGAAAAAGTCTGTATTTTTGGTACCGCTTTTGAACCAGAGGTCATAAAGTCCCCCAAAGAATACAAAGGCAGAAAGCCCGATTCCTAACGAGGCAAGGATTGACCGAAAAGATGTCTGGTAAAATACAATCAATGTGGCAATAATTGCCAATGCGAAAACACCTAAGAGCCGCTCGGCAACAGCAAGCATATCTCCGCGTTTCCACGCCATGAGAGGCCCAAAGGGTACCATCAATAAAAGCGGCACCATGAGGGGCCCGAAGGTCAAATTGAAAAATGGAGCTCCAACCGAGATCTTTTGTCCTGTCAATGTTTCGAGAAGCAGCGGATAGAGTGTGCCAATCAGAACAGTCGCTGTTGCCGTGGTGAGAAACAGATTGTTAAAAACCAATAGACCTTCGCGCGAAATCGGGCGAAACAAACCACCGGTTTTGAGTGACGAAGCCCGTAATGCAAAAAGAACAAGTGCCGCACCGATAAAGAAAAACAGAATGGCAAGAATGGCGCGCCCGCGTGCCGGATCAACAGCAAAACTGTGTACCGAGGTGAGAATGCCGGAGCGGACAAGGAAAGTCCCCATTAATGACAACGAGAACGTTAAAATAGCAAGAAATAGCGTCCAGATTTTCAAGGCGCCACGTTTTTCGAGAACAATTGCAGAATGGAGAAGCGCTGTACCGGCAAGCCACGGCATCAGCGAAGCGTTTTCAACCGGATCCCAAAACCAATAGCCACCCCAACCCATTTCATAATAGGCCCAATAGGAGCCGACCATAATACCGCCGGTTAAAAATATCCACGAAACCAATGTCCATGGCCTCACCCAACGCGCCCATGCTGCATCAACACGGCCGTCAAGCAATGCCGCAATAGCGAAAGAAAAACACACTGAAAAACCGACATAGCCGAGATAAAGAAGCGGTGGATGAATAGCCAGACCAATATCCTGCAAAATCGGATTAAGATCATGCCCCTGCAAAGCCGGCGGATTAATTCTTATGAACGGGTTTGAGGTAAAAAGAATAAAGAGTAGGAAAGCCGAGGTTATAGAAGCCTGCGTCGATAAAATCAGCGCTTTCAACCGCTCGGGTAAATTACCGCCAAAAAACGCAATAAGGGCAGAAAAAAAGGTGATGATGAAAACCCAAAGCAACATAGAGCCTTCATGGTTTCCCCATACACCGGTTATTTTATAAAGAAGAGGTTTTTCTGAATGCGAATTTTGCACAACATTCAAGACTGAAAAATCGGATACCAAATAAGCGTGAATTAGTGTTGCAAATGCTATGAGCACCAACAAGAAAACGAGATAGGCAAGTGGTGTAGACGCATTTATCAAACGACGGTCGGAGCGATAAACCCCGATAGCCGGAATTATGGTTTGAAATAGAGCTACAGCGAGTGCTGCACAGAGTGCAAGAGAACCGATCTCAACGCTCATGTTTCTGATAGGCCTCCCACAATCCTTGGGCTTTCAGCCTGTCAACAATATCTTTTGGCACATAAGTTTCATCATGTTTTGCCAGCACACGATCAGCGACAAAATTGCCATCGGGGGTAAAATGTCCTTCAGCAATAATCCCCTGCCCTTCACGAAAAAGATCAGGTAGAACGCCTTCGAATTTCACGTTTTCCTTGTTTGAAAAATCGGTAATTGCAAAGCTGATCCGGGTTCCGTTTTCTTTAATGACCGAACCTTTTTCGACAAAACCACCGAGGCGTAATGGCCTGCCGGATGCAATATCCTCACTCGTTATTTCCGATGGCATACGAAAAAAACTTGCCGTGCCTCGCATAGCATAAAGGACAAGCGCTGCAGCAACCGCGAGCACAATGAGCCCACCCAATATCATCATCAGACGTTTGGTCTTACGACGCCGCAACCCTTTCTGGATTGTCAAACGTACGGCTGTTTCATTGCTCATAATCTTGTATTCCTGACTTTCACTCTAACGCCAACCCTTGTTCTTTGGCATAAGTTTCAAGCTCTAACGCTTTTTCTTTTGTAAGTTTGGATTGTCCCTCTTTTAACGCATTTCTTGCCTTTTCGGTTTCCTTCAAAACGAGCCAAGAATGAATCAATTGTTTCCACCCTTCAAGATTGTCGGGATTTTGTTCAAGTCTCTGGGCAAGTTTTCCAACCATAGCGTAAATGCCATTGTTTATTTTATCTTGCTCGCCAACAGAACCGTTTTCTGTGGGCGCGGTGGCTTTTCCATTTTCTGTCAAATTGGCTTGCGAAGCTGATTGGGCTTTTGCTTTTTCCAATTCTTTGATTGTGTCTTCAACGCGCTTGCGAGCGACATTGTCTTTAACCGGACCGGAAAGATAATTTTTCAATTCTGCAATAGCTTCATCGAATTTACCGTCTTGACGGAGCGCTTCTGCAATGAAAAGGCGCGGATAAAAATCGTCAGGCGCCAATTTTGCTGCTTTTTGAAAACTTTCTTTGGCATCTTCGTTGATTGTTCCACCATTATAACCGGCAAGCGCCATACCATAGCCAACAAGCCGTGGGGCAGATTCTCCATTCAATCGCAAGGCACTGACATATGTATTGACAGCATCCTGAAAACGTCCTTCTACAAGATAGCCGGTTGCCAGTTCGTCTGCCAATTTCCCGTCATCGGGATTGCGCGCAAAAAGCGCTTCGGTACGAACAAGCCTCTCTTCGGCAGTCAAATTTGACGGATCTTTCATCATGAGATCATTGAAAGGGTGGCTTTCAAGACCGGGGCTTCCCAAAAATAAATAACAACCAATTGTAATCAGCGGGACACAAAAAATCGCCACTGTGATGACCGTTTTTAATCCACGACTGCGTTTATTGATAAAATCTGCCTGTTTTTTTTGTTTTTCCGCAGCCAATATATTGCGGGCAAGTTCAAGCCGGGCTTCTTCTGCACTTTCATTATCGATGAGATCTCTTTGCAAATCCGCATCAACTTCAGACAACTGGTTCTTATAGATTTCAATGTCGGAAGAAATGGAATCGACAACCGACCGCTCCTGCCCTTTTTTTCTCGGGCTACTTACGGCATAGAGCACAACCAGAGTAACGATGGTTACAAAAATAGATACAAAAACCCAGAATGTCATGATGAGTTCAATATAGAAACGTTCCAGAAAAAACCAGAACCCTTGGTATTTTCTCTCGCCAAATTGATTGAATATGTCACTTTTAATTGATCAAATGTGTCAAATGAGCGGCGACCATGTTCCGTTTACATTACGACATGCACTACCATGAACCGTTTGCGGAACACCATTAATGACAAAAGAGTGGCTGTATTGGCGACAATTTTGCGATCCGACCTGATAGGGTTGACCGGGGGTGACACTTCCCGATGTTCCTTCCTTTGTCGATGTCCAGCTCACTGTTTTTCCTGCATCGGTATATTCCAGTGCTTTATATTCGGCTTCGAGTGCTTGTTTACGATCAGCCGAAGAGAGCGATTGTATGGATGCTCCCAATAATCCGTTACCCATTGTTTGTAAGATAACACGTGTATTTGCTGGAACAACAGTGCCAGCGGGTGCACGACCATGGCTGCAAGCTGATAAAACTCCTAACGAAACCAACAGGACTAGACTGCGTATATTCATGCTGACACCATCAAATTTCGCCCACCGGAGTTTCTCATATCGGGTTAAAGGCGAGATTACAAAACTTTTTTTCGTCACAAAGCGGGATATAATGTGCAGAAAAAGCAATTAAAAAACAACGGGATATTGATATTCACGGAATGTTTTATGGAATTTTGGCAACAAAATAACGTATATTCCGCATTAAAAGAAACAATTATTCTATTTTTCCCGCTAAAAATATAAGAGGACTGATCAATGCGGCGGATGTATTTGAACGCCATGGTGTTCGGTTTGGGAAGTCACATAGCTTCCTGGCGTTTGCCGGATGTCGATCCATTGGCAATTACCCGCTTGTCTTACTGGACCGATATTGCAAAACGTGTCGAAAAAGGCCAGTTCGATTCCTTATTTTTAGGAGATATTCTCGCTCTTCAGCACGAACCGAAAAACAGTGTCAGTGGTGCACTTGATACAGTTGTTGTGCTTTCGGCATTGGCTGCAACCACCGAAAAAATAGGTCTTATCGGTACTGCATCAACAACATTCGATCATCCCTATCACATAGCACGGAGATTCGCTTCACTTGACCATATTTCAAACGGTCGCGTGGGATGGAATATTGTGACATCAACCACATTGTCGGAAGCAAAAAATTTCGGGCGGGATGTCATTGCTCCGTGTCAGGAACGTTATGCACGGGCGGAAGATGTTTTGAATGCGGTTATGGCTCTTTGGGAAAGCTGGCAACCGGGAGCCCGTATAGCCGACAAGAAATCCGGCCTTTACCTTGACCCTTCGGCTGTTCATGGTGCCAATTATACAGGTTCGTATACGCGCTCTATCGGCCCGCTTACTGTCCCGCGCTCTCCTCAGGTAAAGCCATTATTGGCGCAAGGCGGAGCATCCGAAATCGGACGTTCCTTTGCCGCCTGCTACGCCGATCTCGCATTTACCGTTCAATCCAATATCACCGGAGCGCGGCAATATTATCGGGATATCAAAGAACGGGCGAAAAAAAGTGGCCGTCATGATGATGATATACTGGTGTTTCCGGGAATTGTTCCGGTTATAGGAAAGACCCATGAAGAAGCGGAAGCAAAATTTAAATATCTGAACAGTTTTGCCGTTCCGAAATCGGGTATTCGCCGTCTCTCTTATATTTTTGGTAAAGATTTGTCAGAATTTCCGCTTGATAAAGCTTTACCGGATAGTTTCCTGAAATTGGCCGATGAGGAAAAGACACCAAGCAGGACGCGACTGATACTTGCCGACGCACGTTTACGCAAGCTTACGCTAAAAGAGATGATCGAGCGTTTCATGTGTTCACGCGGACATCTTCTTGTCGTGGGCACACCGGAAGAGGTAGCCGATACAATGCAAGAGTGGTTTGAAAACGAAGCTGCAGACGGTTTTAACGTGCTCTTTCCTGCATTACCGTTTGATATAGATGTTTTTGCCGAAACTGTAATTCCGCTTCTGGAAAAACGTGGCCTCTATAAATATCCGCAACAGGGTGAATTATTGCGAGAGCGCTACAAGTTGCCATTCCATGAAACAAAAGTCGCCCACGCAATAGCACATGGTCAGTATATAGCTATGAGCAGCACGAGCACACATCACTGAAATTATTCGGAGTGCAATGATTTCCCTATCCGGAAAATTGGCATCTCATGAGGATATTTGCGTTTATCACGTTCTCTGAGTTTTTCGAGATTAGGGAACCTTAGAGATTGAAGGGCTTCAAGAATTTGCGTAAGGCAGCCTCAAGGTTACGCAAAGCCCTCCAAGTTTAGAAACCGACAATTCGACATTCCCGTCATATTCGCCCACAAGTTCGGCAACGATTGAAAGGCCAAGTCCGGTTCCGGGCTTGCTTTCATCCAGTCTTTTTCCCCGTTCAAGGGCTTCATGCCGTCGGTTTGTCGGAAGCCCTGGTCCATCATCTTCAACAGAAAGTGCAAACGTCGGGTGTACAGAGCCCGCTTCCCTCATTTTGTCGTTTGCCGTTTCACACCGTAAAACGACATGTTTTCGAGCCCATTTACACGCGTTTTCCAGTATATTTCCCACCATCTCCTCGATATCTTCTTTTTCTCCGATAAAAATAATATCGGCCTCGTTCATGGAAAACGTTATTTCTTTGGAAGGATAGAGTTTACCCATAACTCTCACTAGTCGTTCCAATAATGGTCGCAATGCTGTGCGATAAATGACGCTATCGCGTTGGGCGGCAATGCGCGCACGTTGCAAATAGCGTTCAATCTGGGCGCGCATAATACCAGTCTGTTCTTTCAACAGTTTTATGCCGGAAGAAGAAAGGGCTGAATTCTTCTCGTTCAACTGATCAATTTCATTGCCCATGACCGACAATGGTGTTTTCAAAGAATGGGCAAGGTTTCCCACTTGAACACGAAAACGTTCGACAATACGTTGATTATTGTCAATGAGAGCGTTCATTTCTCCGACAAGCGGCATAACTTCAAGTGGCAAGTCGGTATCGAGATGATTGGCTTTACCAGCGCGGATATCAGCCAATGAATGTTGTATCCGTTGCAAAGGGCGAAGACTGATATAGATTATCACCAGATTTATTAGAATACTCGCAACGCCAAACAAAGACAGATATAGAAGTAACGTTGTTTTGAATTTATCAAGACCAGCGCGTGTCTCATCAATGTTGCCCATAACCCGAAAGCGCGCAACACGGTTTTTATTATCCAGAATAATGTCGCTTTCCACAACCCGCAAATGCTGGTTATCCGGCCCGTTGGTCCGATAGGAGCGGAAAAATTTCGGGTCGAAAGGTTCGGTTTTTTCACTTGGAGAAGAGATCTTGCGTGCCCCTAAAGATGAAGACGTCAATCTGCCCTTCAAATTTCCCGATAGGGCAACAACTTCCCAATACCAGCCAGAGGATGGGTCAGAATACCGGATATCTCCCAATTCCGGATTTCCCTGTAATTTTCCCTCAGACGAGACACTGACTGCCGAAATCAGACTATAGAGATGGGCGGTTAAAATCCGTTCCATATAATCATTGTTGGATTGGCGATAAAATACGAGACTGACAACGGAGATAAATGCCAATGCCGCGATAATCCACAAGGTCAGAAATACATTGACGCGGAGCCCCAGCGATTTACCAACAGTTTTAAAAAGAAGCTTAAATCCGGTCTCGCCCTTGACTGTTTTCATCAGAAAACCACCGCTATTTTTCCGGAGACTTCAAGCGGTATCCCATACCGCGGATGGTTTCTATGACATCAACCCCGAGTTTCTTACGGAGTCGCCCGATGAACACCTCTATCGTATTGGAATCTCTATCAAAATCCTGATCATAAAGATGCTCGGTCAAATCGGTTCGTGAAATAATCTCCCCCTGATGATGCATGAGATAGGATAGAAGGGCAAATTCGAGCGAAGTCAACTTGATCTGGTTGTCATCGACTGTAACACGCGATGTCTTGGTATCAAGCACCACAGGGCCACAAACAAGTTCACTCGAAGCATGACCTGAAGCGCGTCTGATCAGTGCACGCAGACGTGCCAGAACTTCTTCCATGTGAAAAGGTTTTGTCACGTAATCATCGGCACCCGCATCGATACCGGCAACTTTGTCCGACCAACGGTCACGGGCTGTCAAAATCAATACCGGCATTGACCGTGAATTTTCGCGCCAATGTTCGACGATACTGATACCATCCATTTTCGGCAAACCGATATCAAGAACAACCGCATCATAAGCTTCTGTATCGCCGAGAAAATAGCCCTCTTCCCCGTCATAAGCATGATCCACGACATAGCCTGCACTGTTGAGTGCTGCAACGAGCTGGCGGTTGAGTTCCCGATCATCCTCTACCACGAGAATTCGCATGGATTATTTTCCGGCTCAATTCTAATTAGCGGGAACAGCAACTTCAACGCGACGCGGCTTTTCACCATCACGAGCAGGTATCAGCACAATGACAACGCATGTATTGCCATTTTGTGTATCAAGTGTAGCGCGCGCCAAAGTTCCGCCCTGCTCTGTTGCAACACGCTTTCCCACTTCCGTACAATCGGCTGCATGGGCTGTTGTTATGCCGGCAAGAGATGTCATAATTAAAAAAAACAGATATTTTTTCATGATAGTGCACTCATACCCTATTGAACCTGAATATAAAATGAACAAACCCGTTATTTACTGTCCGATCCATCCAACATTCTATAATTCCTTAAAAAACCGCTTTTTGCAAATTACGGTTGTTGTTTCTCTATAATATTAGGAGAAATGCCCATTTTTCAATGTGATCACAATGCGTCGGGTTCAATTGAAAAATTGTTCGATTGCGATCTTAACCTTTCACCGTATTTTAATCCTAAAGAGAGAAAAAACTGTTTCGTTCCCTGGTTCGGATACGATAATATAAAAGCTCGATTTATCGTTGGTTTAACAACGTATTCATTTACACGGATTGCGTTTCATGTTCGGCTTCAAAAAAAATCATAACAAAAATAAAAGGAAGCGCTTCCGTAGCCCACGTCTCATCGAACTCGACTCGCTAATCGATACGGGTTTTTACCGTCTTCGCAGCGGCCTTGCCACCTTCTGGGAAAATGCGACAATCATTTCACGTCGCTTTCGTGTACGTGGCTTTAAAAGATTGCTTGTCGAAATTCTCGACGAAGGATTAACTCTTGGTCTCATCGGTTTTGCCATTTTCACGTTCATCGGCGTTTCTGTTTTTACATTGACAAAAAAGGACTGGCATTCACCGGAAGATTTTGCCGTCAATTTTCTTGACAGGCACGGTAATTACATCGGAAGTCGCGGTTCTTTACATGGTGAACCGGTACCGATTGAAGAAATGCCCGATTTTGTTATCAAAGCCGTTCTTGCAACGGAAGACCGCCGTTTTTTCGAGCATTGGGGAATCGATTTTTACGGCCTTTCACGGGCATTTAGCCAGAATTTACGTGCTCACGGGGTGGTTCAGGGTGGTTCCACGCTTACTCAACAATTAGCCAAGAACCTTTTTCTGAGCAACGAAAGAACGTTCGAGCGCAAGATCAAGGAAGCATATCTGGCTATATGGCTCGAAGCCAATCTTTCCAAGAAGCAGATATTGCAGCTTTATCTTGACCGCGCTTATATGGGCGGTGGCGCTTTCGGCATTGCCGCCGCATCGCGGTTTTATTTCGGAAAAGATATTCGCGACGTTTCGCTTGCAGAAGCTGCAATGCTTGCCGGCCTTTTCAAAGCACCCGGCAAATATGCCCCCCACGTCAATTTGCCAGCTGCGCGCGCACGCGCCAATGTGGTATTGTCCAATCTTGTTGACGACGGTCTGATGACGGAAGGTCAAGTTATCGGTGCCAGACGTCACCCTGCAAGTGTTGTAACAGAACTGGATAATAACGAGCCAAACTATTTTCTTGATTGGGCTTTTGACGAGGTACGCAAACTCGGCAATAAATTGCCCAATCATAATGTCATTGTGCGCACCACGCTTGATCAAGGCATCCAGAAAGCAACCGAAGAATCAATTGAATATCATCTTCAGCAATATGGCCCACAATATAAGGCTACCCAGGCAGCAGCCGTTATTTTGGACAATGACGGTTCGGTACGGGCAATTGTCGGCGGGCGTGACTATCAACAAAGTCAATTCAACCGTGCGACCCAAGGCGGAAGACAACCGGGTTCGTCTTTCAAACCTTATGTCTATGCTGTAGCCATGGAACGTGGATTGACCCCGAAGACAATCATTTCGGATGCGCCGATCAATTGGGGCGGCTGGTCTCCTAAAAACAATTCCGGACGTTATAGCGGCAATGTCGATCTTGCAACCGCTTTGGCTTTCTCGATCAATACGGTACCAGTTCGTATTACATATCAATATCTTAACCGCGACACCCAGCCGATCCGCGACCTCATTAAAAATATGGGTATTGATGCCAATATTTTTTCCCATAAAACCATGGTACTCGGCACATCCAACATGACACCAATGGATCAGGCAACCGGTTTTAATGTTTTTGCAAATGGCGGCATGGCAGGCAATCGTCACGGTTTTACACAGGTCATGACGACCGACGGCAAGGTCATATGGGACTGGTCGCGTGATGGTGAAAAACCTCACCGTGTCATGAGTGCCCAATCTGCAGCCTATATGAACCAGATGATGGTTGGCGTGACCACACGTGGCTCGGGAAAACGTGCCCAATTGCCAATGACGCTCGTTGCCGGCAAGACAGGAACATCGCAAGCTTATCGTGACGCATGGTTTGTGGGTTTTACCGGAAATTATACGGGCGCTGTGTGGATGGGAAACGATGATTTTTCCTCAATGAACCGTGCTTTTGGCGGTGTCGTTCCGGCGATGATGTGGGATCGCATTATGCTTTACGCCCATCAGAATATTACAATCAAACCGCTATTCGGTGTTGAAAATTCAATTCTTTCCAATGCAAAAAAATCTAAAGACGATAATGCAAACGAAAATATCGCTCCTGATCTTCCGCAAGTGCTCTCGCCCGGTTCATCAAAAGTCATTCAATCGCTTATCGACGAGTTTCAAAAGGCTCCACTTCTAACTCCGGCAAGTTCGGCGCATGTTGTTTCATCTTCAACAAGTCAGATACGCTAAGACAGATAAATCGGGAACAGGACAGACAATTTATGTTTTATCGTATATTTCTCGTCATTTTGAGCCTTGTTATAGCCATTGGCGGAGGAGCTTGGAGCGTCAGCTATATTCTTGACACATTTGACGGCTTCGGACGGTTAAAAATTGGCCAATGGGAAGCCTATCCGCTGGCTGGAACCGCAGAAGCAGACGCTTATGCCCGCGCCAGAGCAGCCAGACGTGGCGACATCTCTTTAGGGCGAACCGAAGGACTGGTTTTCCAGCTTTGGCGGGATAACCGCAATCATCCTCTAAAAAGTCAATGCACCTACCAACTGAAAGGCTTTTTACCCGAAACCAGATTATTTACTCTCTATGCGGCCGATCATGAGCTGCGCGCGCAATGGATTGACGACAAACTTCCTACCGAATTGTCGAGCAGCAATGTCATCTGGAATCCTGATGGCACATTAAGTGTTCTTATTTCCCCGAATGCCCAGCCAAGAAACTGGCTGGCGACCCGGGGCAGAAGCGAATATGGATTGATATTGACACTTTATGATACGCCAATTGTTACCTCGACTGCCCTTCAGAAACTGGATATGCCTTCACTGAAGCTTGTTCCGACAGGAGAGCGCGATTGTGACTAGACTGATCTATGCATTGTTGGTCGGAATTGTCGGCGCCATTATCGTGCACATTTGTGTGGTATTGATGGTGCCCCATTATAGCGAACTCAATATTTGGAAGCGGCTCGACGTTGCCGGCAATAAATATAATTTTGCTCCCCTTTCCAAAGATAATCCGATTGTTGTTGCGAGCGATCCTTTGTTTCGTTTGCGGGCATGTCGTTTCAATCTGGATGATGGCCCCGTCCATATTATGGCTGAAGGAACAGCGCCTTTCTGGTCAATGTCGGTTTATGATCGCAACGGAATGAATTTCTACAGTTTGAACAATCATACCATGCCGAACGGAAAACTTGATCTTGTGATTGGCAATCCGGGACAAATCATGGAATTGAAACAGTCGACACCCGTTGATGCCGAAAATTCCGTTCTTGTTGGTGAAGATCTAAGCGAGGGATTTGTTATCCTGCGCAGTTTAAAAATGAAAATGACCAATGTTGACGACGACTTTATCAATCATGTCCATTGTCAGACACTAGACTATTAGGTGTTTTATGCATCCACCGTATTAAAAGGCAATGTCAAAGGATTATAATTTTCGAATTCGACCAACCACAAATCGGCATCAAATTCCAATTCTTTTTCGAGTTTCTCGACAGCAACTGTTTCTTCAACGTCGGCCATAATTTTAATAAAACACCTCTCGTCGCGATCGGATTCTTCTGTATAAAAGCTTTGCGGCGCCGGTCCATAAAGATCGACGTGCCCATTTGACCGGCGATCAAGAATAAAAATTGTACCCGCTTCATTGGATCCCCGACGTGTAAGATAGGCAAAACCGCCTTCTGCGCGAACCCTTCGCATCAAAGCTGCGGTCCAGAAATCCGATGTCAAACGCATTCACTACTCCGCAAAATTATACAAAATGATTATAATGATAAAGTCCGGCAGAGAAGAAACAATTAAGCTCGCTCACCGATATCGTTCTACCTTGTAATCATTCTTCTAAGAAAAAGCGACAATCCTTTGATAAACAATATCGAATATCGAACAAAAATTTCGAGTGGTTAATAAAGCTTTCGGCGTCGAAAAACATGTTTCAGACCGCAATTATTCTCACCACTCAAGGTTGTTTCTGCTAGCCTATGAGGCCGATATCCTTCATCTTGTCAATCACTTCCTGATTGATCTTACCGGTAACTGTCAGACTAAACATTTTTTGAAAATTTCTTAATGCCTCCGCAGTGTTCTCGTCTTCGGTACCGGTGACCACAACGTGATCGTCGCCAAAAGCTCTCAAACCAGCCTGAACGCGCATAACATCCGCCGTGTTCGGTTTGAAATTATTAGCTATGCTATCGTGTTTTGCTTCGCCATTCGGGGCGTTTGTTTGCGGTATCGTCATTCCGGTAACCACATCATTTGCCTTGGGGGCAGACGGAACAGACGTCTTCGGGTCAGAGAGAGACTGGGTCGTGACGTGATCAACATTATCATTCTTTGATAATGCTCCGCTAATGAGCGAGGCAATATCGTCATGTTGTTTTTGACTTTCCCCTTGACCGCTAACCGGTTTTGAACTTTGCCGCCATAAAGCTATAGCGTTTCGCGTTTTCGGGCCATCCAGCCCGTCAAGCGGACCATCATAAAGGCCCATGGCTGCAAGTTTTTTCTGAATATCCAGCAAATTTTCGGGGTTATTATCGGGTAAAGTTTTAATCTCATTCGGGGCAACATTTGACTGTGGTGATGAAGATGTTGCTACCGTATCAGAAGTTGTATTCGACGATTGCGCTGCTTTTTCAGGTGCATTCTGAATTGTCGCATTTGTATTCTGGTTTACAAGAGGCCGTGTCTGGATAAAAACTGTTCGTTGGCTCGCACTTTGGTAAAACAGCGCGTTGAAAGTAACAAAACAAAATCCGACCACAAATAGAAAAAAACCGCAGGCCATAAGCGGATTCTTGCGAGCGTGACGGAAAATCCACCCGGCAAATAGACGCAGCAAATGACCCAATCCGGCAAGAATCGATAAAAGAAGGCTATGCCGTTTTGCGGTTTGGTTTCGTGGTGTTTTTCGTAGTCTTACCATTGTTCCCAAGTTGTGTTTCTGGAGTTAAAATATATGCGTTGTTGGCGGCCGCATCGCTGCCAACAATATCGATTTTCGAGGTTTGAATTGAACCGGCGGAATTTTCCTGCATAATAGGCAAAAGCAACCTTACCCTTGTGCCCTTGCCTTTTTCGCTTTCGAAAGTGATCTGACCTTTGGCTCGTTTGACAAGATCGAACACCATTGCCAGCCCTAGTCCGACACCTTCGATTTTACAGGCAACAGCATCAGACGCACGCAAAAATGGCAACCCCAGACGAGCAATATGTTGCTCATCCATTCCGATGCCGTCGTCTTCAACTGTAATTTCACAATATTCATTATCAAGAATGGCGATCGTAACGCCGATATGTCCATCGTCACGGCTATATTTGATGGCGTTGGATATCAAATTGAAACATATCTGGCGGAACGATAATGCATCAATACAGCAAGCAACCGGTGTTGCAGCCCTCTTGACCGCTATTTTCCTGTGACCATGGAGCGGTAAAGTCAGTTCCAATGTTTCGGTCAATATACTCCCGACAGAGCATATTTCGGAAACAATATCATCCGTCGATCGGTCGCGGTCCTTCAATGTCTTATTAACAATATCAAGCAGGTGATTACCGGCTTTTTTTATCATTGCGATATATTCATGCCGCTTGGTATTTCCCTTGTTTTGTTGATCAAGATAATCAAGCAAATCGGCAAAACCCAATATTGCATTCAACGGTGTGCGCATTTCATGGGCGGCCTGCGTAAAAGGTGAAACCGCATTCATACCCAAACTGCCGATTTCCTTGCTATTGGCTTCTATAGCAAGTGCAATCGAATTCTCGTGAACCGACAGACAATGAATCAAAACCGAAATAAATCGGGTGCGGTCACGGCCATTCATACGAATTGTTATAGGCGAGGCCAGACGGTTTTCCCGGACATCTGCCAAAAATGACAGAAATATAATGCGATCATTGATATGGACATGGTCAGACAAAGCTTCGCTTTGCTTGAGACATCCCAAAAAACAGTCTGGCAAGGCATTTTCCAGCACCGTGCCCTGACTATTTACCTTTAGAATAGCATTCAATGTTTCCATTGTTCCGATTTACACCTTGTTGTTTTCAGCACTATCAAACCCTTTCGGGTGTGGCATTGCCGATCAAAAACAATTTTTCGCTTGTTTGATGCTAATCTGACGACAACTTTTTAATGAAAAGATAATAAATAGATCATGGTGCAATGTTGCGTTATCTGTTTGCCATTATGGTTAACAACCTCACAGGTAAAGCTCGAAAAATTAGAAATTTAACAGGCGAAATCCTGTTTCTGTAAATATTTCGTCAATCATAAACGGTTAGTCTAGGCTTCATCCTGCTTATTTGTAACTGCGTTATGTCGGGGCATCATGATACGTTTTCTTATCAAGTCATTCTGTTTTCTTACCCTTTTTCTGGTCGTCATATCTTTCTTTGGAACTTCCGGAAAAAATAACGGATCCCAGCCTGATCAATATATGAACACTGTTGAAGCATTGTTGGCGGTAAAAGATACAGTCAATGACCTCGGTAATTTTTGTGAACGTAATTCAGACACCTGCGAGACCGGAAAAACATTTTTTGGTTCTCTTGGCGAGCGCGCACGTGACGGCGCACGCATTGCTTACGAATATCTCGACAGAACATTCGGAAGCGACAAAGGTGAAAACAAGCTGCCACCTGAAAATATCAATACCGGTTCGATAACGCCGGAAAATGACCACGAGGATCACTTGAATAAAGTCGATAATAAAAAGGTCGACAACAAAAACGGGTCAACCAAATCTCTGACATCTTCCAATACCGGTCATAAACAACCGGCGGAGCCGGAGGAGAAAAAAATGCACCCGTCGCAGAAGCCCCAATAAACGGGTTGTTTTTTTCAGAAGCGGTTGTTCCCGACGTTTTGATGTGATGCCGGAAATGATTATGCCGTTAGAAAATTTACTTTTTTTCTAAAACGGAGTAAATGTTCCAGCGTAAATTCAGACATCAAAGACAAAGCAGACAAATAATAATGACCGATTCAATTGACGATATTCTGGAAAGTTTTTCTCTCCTTGATGATTGGGAAGATAGATACCGCTATGTCATTGAACTGGGAAGAGAGCTTCCGCCCTATCCGGAAGAATCACGTGATGAAGCCCATAAAGTTCCCGGCTGTGTGAGCCAGGTCTGGCTCGTTACCGAACATGGTTCGGGGCATGATCCCGTTATGACCTTTAAAGGTGATTCAGACGCTCATATTGTGCGCGGTCTGGTCTATATCCTCATTACTTACTATTCAGGAAAACGGGCATCGGAAATTCGTGATGCCGATATTGAAAAGGTCTTGAAAACATTGGGTCTTGACGAGAATTTAACGCCCCAACGTTCAAATGGTTTACGCTCCATGGTCGAGCGTATTCGTCTTGAAGCTGAAAATACATTAAAGAACCAATAAGTTAATCCGGCATCCCCATTTGTAAATGCGTTCCATTCAATCTCTGATTGAGTAAGCAACCACTTTCTAATCGATTTAAAAAAACGGGCGCATTAATCAATGCACCCGTTTTGTTTTTCACGCTGAAAACAATATTATTTCGATTTTCTTTTGCCGGGTTTACGGCCTAATCCCATTTGTTTGGCAAGGGAAGAACGGGCTTCCGCATAATTGGGCGCAACCATTGGATAATTAGGATCCAGGTCCCACTTCTCGCGATACTGTTCCGGAGTAAGCTCATAATGTGTCATCAAGTGGCGCTTGAGTGACTTGAACTTTTTACCATCTTCCAAACAGATAATGTAGTCGGGGAAAACCGAACGCTTCGGGTTGACTGCCGGCTTCTGTTTTTCAACTTCCGCTTCGCCAGCTGTTTCGCCACCCGCTTTAACAAATGCAGCGTGAACGTCTGCGATTAAACTCGGCAATTCGCCTGGTCTGATTGAGTTATTGCCGACATAAGCAGCTACAACATCAGCAACCAGTGTAACAATGAAATCGCTCTCATTCTCGCTGACGGCTTGATCATCCATCTTCTTATCCTTTTTATATTTTACTTATGTTATTCCAGCCTGCTTTTTGCAAAGTAGCAAGCAAATGTTGACTTTCATATAGCTAGGTAAGAAACCTTGTCAATTACAAATGGGAAACAATTCTATAAAATAAAGGTTCCATACTGATATAACATTTATTTTTGCGTTTTTTGTCCGACCACTGCAAGTTGTCTTGAACAAATATATTTAAATTAAGGCACTTTGTCTCATTTTTACCATTATATCGGTAAAAACTGACACATCATTTCAGTATAAATTGTATTTCTTACACATAGATACCATATAATGAAAGTGACCGCTAATTTGATTGACTTTTAGCAGCAATTGTTTCGACTGTCAAAGCTCTTAGCCCACTTAATCTGTAATATGTTTTGGTTCAACAAGGATAAATTATGGCGAAGCCTCATCATTTCAAAGTAAACAAGTCTGACGAAGAATGGCGTAAAGAACTAACGCCGACACAATATGAAATTACTCGTAATCACGGTACCGAGCGGGCTTTTTCAGGCCCGGAATTCGACACGTCGAGGCCTGGAACATTTTATTGTGTATGCTGCGGAAAACCTCTTTATCGCTCTGAAACGAAATATGAATCGGGTAGCGGTTGGCCGAGCTTCTTTCGCCCCATCAATGCCGATGCCGTCGTCTTGCAGCAAGATTACTCCCACGGCATGGAACGAACGGAAGTTTTATGTGCAGATTGTGGTTCCCATCTCGGGCATGTTTTTCCTGATGGTCCAGAACCTACAGGATTGCGTTATTGCATGAACGGTTATTCTCTGAAATATCAGCAAGACAAAACAGAAAAGTGATCAAACCAAGAACTATATTTCAGGATCGATAATGACCGAATCAATAATTTTTCCACCCGAAACAAAAAAAATTGACCATTCAGAAGAGCATCACGGCATTATACGTCACGACTTCTACAATTGGTTGCGAGCAAAAAACTGGCAAGATGTTTTTAAAACCCCTACTTTGCTTGATAAAGAAATCCGTGCCCATCTGGAAGCGGAAAATGCTTATCAAAAAGCTCAGATGGCCGATACAATAGGCTTACAAAAACAGCTCTTTGCGGAAATGAAGGGGCGCATCAAGGAAGATGACAGCTCGGTACCGGTAAAAGATGGCTCCTATGCTTATGGCGTTTCGTTCACGACCGGAGGTGAACAACCGCATTATTTCAGAACACCACGTGGCGGCGGAAAAGCGAGCGTCTATGTCGATGGTGATGCATTGGCCAAGGGGAAAGATTATTTCCGGCTCGGAGCTGTGCAACACTCTCCGGACCATAGTAAGTGCGCATGGACTTATGACGACAAGGGATCCGAATTTTATACAATAAAGTTACGCGACATGAATTCGCTCCTGGACACTACAGAAAATATTATCAATACATCAGGAGATGTTGTGTGGGACGCCAATTCTGAAGGTTTTTTCTATACCAATGTTGATGAAAATCATCGTCCATCAAAACTCTACTACCATAAAATCGGAACAGACCAGAGCGTTGACAAGTTAATATTTGAAGAAAAAGACCCCGGCTTTTTTCTGGGCGTCGGCGGATCCTCTCTTAACGATGTCATTTATATCGATATTCACGACCATGAAACTTCGGAGGTTTGGCTTATTCCCGCAAAAGAGCCGATGGCCACACCGAAATGCGTCAGAAAACGTCAAAAAGGCGTTGAATATAGTCTTACCGAAGGCGGCGATATTTTTTATATTCTGACCAATATAGATGGTGCCAAAGATTTCAAAATCATGTCGGCTCCTTTTGACAAACCGACCGAAGAAAATTGGGTCGAGGTTGTTCCTCATCAACCATCAAGGCTTATTCTTGCCCATGATACTTACAAGAATTTTCTTGTCTGGCTTGAACGACGCGACGGTCTTCCCAGAATTGAGTTGCTTGATCGTCGTGACGGATCGATACATGCGATTGCGTTCGAGGAAGAAACATATTCTTTAACGCTTCACGGTGCAGCAGAATATGACAGCGAGACAATCCGTTTTGCTTATTCGTCTATGACCACTCCGTCCGAGCTTTATGATTATGATATGACGACGAGACAGCGCGTCATGTTAAAACGGCAAGAAGTGCCCTCGGGTCACGAACCGAAAAATTATATAACACGCCGTTTAATGGCCAAGGCCGAAGATGGTGCCGAAATTCCCATCTCACTTTTTTATCATAAAGATACAAAACTGGATGGCAGCGCTCCTTGTCTTCTTTATGGCTATGGAGCCTATGGAATTTCTATTCCGGACAGTTTCAATAGCAATGCATTATCTTTGGTCGATCGCGGCTTTGTATACGCCATTGCACATATCAGGGGTGGAAAAGAAAAAGGCTTCGACTGGTATGAAAAAGGAAAACACCTTTTTAAACAGAATACTTTCACCGACTTCATTGCCTGCGGACGTTTTTTAGTCGCCAATCATTTCACTTCTCACGACCGATTAATTGCAGAAGGCGGATCGGCCGGTGGCATGTTGATGGGCGCCGTTGCCAATATGGCTCCCGACGATTATGCCGGAATCGTCGCTATTGTTCCGTTTGTCGACGTATTATCGACAATGCTTGACGCCACCCTTCCACTCACACCTCCCGAATGGCCCGAATGGGGAAATCCCCTTGCATCAAAGGAAGATTACGAGCTGATAGCTTCCTATTCTCCCTATGATAATGTTCGTGCACAAAATTACCCGGCCATTCTTGCCATGGCAGGTCTCACAGATCCGCGGGTAACCTATTGGGAACCGGCGAAGTGGGTTGCCAAATTGAGGGAATTTGCAACAGGCGACAATCCGATTTTGCTCAGAACAAATATGGATTCCGGTCACGCCGGTGCATCAGGACGCTTTTCACGACTTGAAGAAAGTGCCTATATTTATGCGTTCATTCTTAAAGTAGCAGGAAAGATTTAAGGCTTCTGTTACCGTTTTGAAAATTACCGGATTAAAGGCGGCTTACCTGATCTTTCATATTTCTTGAGAGCGGGAGCTGCCTTTCCACGGGACAATTTTTCCTCAATTCTTCGTTGCCCCACAATTTTTTTGAAGAATTGGTTGTTCTCACAACTTTACCTGAATGTTTTGTTATCCTTTGTCACCAATGGTGGAGGAGGCAAAAAAGTGCCTGCAACTCCAACCAGAATATTCATGCTTTAACTATTATCCGTAACCATATATTTTTTTAAGCAGAATGAACAATGCACTTGTCTATTGCTCATAAAAATACCAAATGCTTTCCTATAGCTTTTTTGAAAGGGTGCTGTTTTGAAAGGCAACATGAAACCTCTCCGCATTTTTATGGAATAGCGACCGAATGATGAAAACTTCATGCCTATTGCTGTTGCTCATGATCGGCTTTTCCTTGTCACCGGCATATGCTGCCGGTATCAGGAAAGATGTTGATGAATATGCCGGCAGCCGTTGCAATACACCGGCCAAAGGAAGTGGCATTGTGGCGGGGTATTTTAGCGGCGTTACGGATAACCCGATTGTAAGCTCTGATGGTTTCGTTCCTGTCGACCGGTTCAGATGTTTCAAATCCATGGATGAATGCCGTGGCTGGCTTTATACTATGGAGTCACTCTATGGCTCACCACCGCCAAGGGCTACAAAATGTACAAGATTCTGATAAATTGAAATGGCACAAGGAGGCCTTTTCTTCATGAAAAACGGATTGATTGTTTTTGCCGCAATTGGCCTCGGGCTTTTCACAATGTCCCAAAGCGTCTATGCAAGTGGTCGAGACCCTGCAAAAGTTGCAAATATGACCAGTGAATATGCCGGGAAACGTTGTTCAACACCGCCCAAGGGAAGTGGCATTGTTGCCGGTTTTTTCCGTGGATGGGAACAAACTCCATTTCAAAACCGTGGTTCCGGCCTTATGCCGGTCGAGCGCTATCATTGTTTTAAAACGATGAACGAATGCAAATCCTGGCTAAAAACAATGAATTATCTTTATAATGAAAAATCGGTTGATGCGAGCATGTGCACCAGATTTTAAAGGATGATTTTAGTGTCACCATATAACCGGTAAACACGTAGAATACTCTTAAAACAGGTAGATATAAAAAAGCCACCATTGCGAAATGGTGGCTTTCTCATTGGTTCTGAAATCCGATATCAGGCTTTTTCAAAAAGCTCCAACACGTAATCCCAATTAATCAGATGATCGACAAATGCCTCAAGATATTTCGGACGGGCATTACGATAATCAATGTAATAAGAGTGTTCCCAAACGTCGACGCCGAGAATAGGCGTTGCTCCATGAACCAGCGGATTTTCTCCATTTGGTGTTTTCGAGATTTCCAACTTCCCGTTTTTTACAGCAAGCCAAGCCCATCCCGAACCGAATTGGGCAGCACCGGCAGCAAGAAAGTCTGAACGGAATTTATCATAACCACCCAAATCGCTATCAATCGCTTTTTGCAATTTTGCCGGTAGTTTCTTACCACCGCCGTCTTTCTTCATCCATTTCCAGAAATGGGTATGGTTGTAGTGTTGTGCCGCATTGTTGAAGAGCCCCTGATTTTTGCCAAAGCTTGCTTTGACAATTTCTTCAAGGCTTTTACCTTCAAGGCCTGAATCCTTCAGCAATTTATTGCCATTGGTAACATAGGCCTGATGGTGCTTGTCATGGTGATATTCAAGTGTCTCGCGTGACATATAAGGCTGAAGTGCTTCATAAGCATAGGGTAGTTCAGGCAATTCGAAAGCCATTTTCAATACTCCTTAAAATATATTCTCTCCCGGAGAAGGTGCGGTTATTTATTTGGTGCGCTCATGCACCAAAAGCAAGGGAAATTGCCGCTTTCACAAGAGTTTGACCGGATAAACCGGATTTCCGTCTCCTTAACCTTCCGAATAAGGAACCAGACAATCAGGATACTCCTTTACGACTTCGAGCGTCAGCCTATAAATTGAATAATGGCATTTTTCCCGTATATTTGGGGGCAATGGTTACTTGCGAAAAACACCCGGCATCATATGTCAATTGTTTGATATTCAAACATAATTGTTTGTCTGTTCTTAACTTTTATGCGGCAAACATGAACAATCGCAAACAAATTGGATTGACTAATGCCCTCTACCCTTTCGCGCCGCTTTTTTTTAAGATCAATATCGATCGGTGCAACAATGGCCGGTCTTTCCGCCTGTATGCCATCAGGCTTCAAGCAGATTGAACTCGCACCTGTAAAACCAAAACCAACTGTTGATAACAATGCGCTCGTCCCTTTTGCATCAATGTATGCAGAAAGTCGCGATGGTGATTTTGTGCTCCCCTCCATTCCTTACCAACAAATTGATCCTCAATTTTTGCGGCAGATTGTTGATGATCCGACTGGCGAACAACCCGGAACGATTGTTGTAGATACCAAACGCCGTTATCTTTATCTGGTTCGTCTTAACGGCAAAGCTATCCGTTACGGTGTCAGCGTCGGAAAGGAAGGTTTTGCGTGGTCCGGTCGTGGTATTATTGAATATAAACGCAAATGGCCGACATGGACACCTCCCGCCGATATGATTGCACGCCAACCGCAGTTAAAAAAATATAGTGCCGAAAATGGCGGAATGAAACCCGGACTGAAAAATCCGCTTGGTGCGCGCGCCCTTTATATTTACCAGAATGGAAAAGACACGCTCTACCGGCTCCATGGTTCACCCGACTGGTCCTCTATAGGCAAGCGTGCTTCTTCAGGATGTGTCCGGTTAATTAATCAGGATATTGTGGATCTTTATGAAAGGGTTCCGGAAAAAGCACCTGTGCTTGTTGTATAGGCTTGAGAAGATACGCGCAATTTTCCAACAGATTGATTTGCAAGCTTTGCGTTCTGTTTTCTACTTCGACAATTCCATTCCAGTCTTATTTCGAAATTTTGTGCGCATTATAATTTTGCACATTACGAAAAAATGTCACAAACGAGATCAGGCATTTTTAGGCCTCTATCATATTTTTTGATAAATTCGCGACATCGGTCATGGATAACATATCAACCCGATTAACTGCGTTTTGCAGAATATGCGTAAATGCGGTCTGAAAGAACTGCGCTTGCTTTTGAATGGCAAATCACACACACAATACGCGTTTTTGAAATGAAAATATCATTTCCAAACGCGTACAAGTACCGTTTCTAAACGAATATAACGCGTGCAATTATTTTGCCGCGCGATTATTCCGGTTTATTTCCGTTTGCCACCAAGGAGATTGCCTAATAGGCCGCGCACATATTGTTCACCGGCCCTCGCAAGTGATCGACCAATCGAATTTGCGGCTGTGCGTGTAATCGACTTGACTGCGGTTTCAGCAACCGATTGACCGCGACCATTCTTTTTATCCTCACCGAAAATCGTATCCCAGAAACTTCCCCCTTCCTGCTGATTATTATTCGATTGCTTTTCTTCTGTACTTTTCTGCAACATTTCGTAAGCTGACTGACGATCAACGGTCTCGTCATATCTTCCGCTAACAGGACTTGTTTTTATCAAATTTTGCCGCTCTTCAGGGGTAATCGGGCCAATTTGGGATGAAGGTGGGCGAATGGTTGTTCTCTCGACGATGGATGGAACACCTTTGTCTTCCAAAGTAGACACCAGCGCTTCACCCGTACCGAGATCAGAGATCGCTTTCATCGTTTCAAAATCGGGATTGGCACGAAAAGTAGATGCTGCGGCTTTGACCGCCGCAATCTCGCGCGGCGTATAGACACGCAAGGCATGCTGAATACGGTTTCCAAGTTGCGACAGAACCGATTCCGGCACGTCCAAAGGATTTTGCGAAATAAAATAGATGCCGACACCCTTTGACCGGATCAAGCGGACAACCTGTTCAATACGTTCGATCAGAGCTTTTGGCGCATTATCGAACAGGAGATGAGCTTCATCAAAAAAGAAGACAAGACGCGGTTTTTCAGGATCGCCAACTTCAGGCAATTGTTCGAATAGTTCCGACATCAACCACAAAAGAAAGGTCGAATAAAGACGTGGATTGGACATAAGTTTATCGGCAGCAAGCACACTGACAAAGCCCCGTCCATCACTCGTTGTACGCATAATATCTTCAAGCTTCAGGGATGGTTCACCGAAGAAATGTTCGCCGCCTTGCTCCTCGAAGACCAATAATTGTCGTTGGATGGAACCAACAGACGATTTCGAAATATTGCCATAGCGCGTGGAAAGCTCGGCCGCTTTTTCTCCAACATGGTTGAGCATTGCCTGCAAATCTTTCAGATCAAGCAACAACAGTCCTTCGTCATCGGCGACACGGAATGCAATATTCAACACGCCTTCTTGTGCTTGCGTCAAATCCATGAGCCGCGAGAGCAGCAATGGTCCCATTTCAGACACAGTCGCTCTGATCGGGTGCCCGTCAACGCCGAAAAGGTCCCAAAAAATGACCGGCGGGGCTTTCATGTCGATTGACGAGAGCCCGACACTTTGAGCGCGCGAACGAACCTTGTCGTTCAGAATACCGGGTTTTGCTATACCTGACAGATCGCCTTTCACGTCTGCGCAAAAGGCCGGAACGCCAGCAGCCGCAAAAGATTCGGCAATAACTTGTAGCGTTACAGTTTTTCCTGTTCCTGTAGCGCCTGTTATCAAGCCATGACGGTTTGCATATTTGAGCCATATATATTCGGGTTTTAACGCATTATTCTGCTTCTGGCGACTGGCGCCCAAAAAAATTCCGCTCTTGTCGATCATACCCAATTAATCCCTCGGCATGTTTCTCAATTTTTTAAATGTACCAGCATTAGACAAATTCAATAAGTCTTTTATGTGAGGCAACACACATTAAAAAAATTTCTATCCCATAAAAAGTATTCCTATTTTATATATAATCTATTTCATATTATTAAATTATATTACATTGATTTTAAAAAATAATTTATCATAAACATAATAATATATTTTAAATAAATATAATATAATAATTTTTAAAAATTAAATAACATAAGTATTAAATCAAATAATATTTATATACAACTATTTTTTATTAATTTTTGAATTTATTTTTCTGATTTTGAGACGTCTATAAAAATCAATATTCATTTTTTGTCTTTTTTGTGGAAAGCATTTTTTTGCATGGCGATTATTTTTTGTTAAATGAATTCTCAAGGAAATTGCAATAGGTTTGTCTTGCACCATTTAGGGCTTTGTGATTGTGTTATATTAACCTCTTAAAAGATGGTGTGAAATTGATTTAGTAGGATTTTGATTTGCTTATGAGCTCGAAACAGTCCCATCCATCCGACAATGTAACATCCCGTCAGGCAGGCTGGTCTGTCATGCAACGTGCCGACGATCCGGATATCGAACGCGCCCGCTTCCAACTTAAAGAAGATATAGCCAATGGTGCAACCGGCATCTCGCTCGTTTTCGAGGGCGCTAATAGTGCCTACGGATTCGGTTTGCCAGCCAAAGCTGAAACAATACCGACCCTTTTTGATGGTGTAAGTCTTGATGGCTTGCATATCCGTTTGGATAATCACCCTCATGGTCGCGTTATTGCGGACAGCTTTATCGATTATCTCCAGCATCGGCGCATAAATCCGACACGAACGAAACTTACTTTCAGTACCGATCCGACCGCTGTTTTAGCGACAACAGGCAAGCTCAAAATGTCTATTGAAGCTTTGAAAGCGTCTCTGCCGCAATCAATGTCGGTGTTCTTTTCTTCCGGTATTCCGGGGGTTGTACTTGAGGCAGACGGGCGCCCCTATCATAATGCGGGTGCTACTCCGGCACAGGAAATCGGCGCTATGTTGTCGGTTGCTCTCGCCCATTTGAAAATGGTTGAAGAAGCACGTCACCATATCATCTATGCTTTGCCGCATATCGGTTTTGCTACAGCGCTTGATGAAGATCCCGTTATGGGGCTGGCAAAAATGCGGGCCATAAGGTTGCTTTGGCGACGCCTTCAGGGCGAACGTGGTGTTTCGTCTCCATTTCCTGCGATCATTCATGTGGAGACCTCCATGCGGATGATGACAAGACAGGATGCCTTTAACAATATTTCCCGTTCTTCTATTGCGGCCTATGCTGCAATTTTAGGGGGTGCTTCTTCATTATCCGTATTGCCATACAGTTTTGTTTTCGGCCTGCCTGATCAAACGGCACGACGCATTGCTCGCAATAGCCAGCTCATCTTTATCAAGGAGCTTGCTAATCCGCTTGCGAAAAGCACGAGTCGCCGCGATAGTGATGCGGATGCTCTCGCCGAAGCTGCGTGGGTTGAATTTACCCGTCTTGAAGATGAAGGCGGCGTCATGCAAAGCCTGATCGACGGCAATTTGGCCAAGCGTATTGAAGAGGCGCGCGATCTCAGACTGGCGAGTTATCACAAAAATGAACGCGCCATTATCGGCACATCCGAATATCGGCAAGCCGATGATGGAGTGACTGGCATTGTTGATACTAAACCTGTGCATTTTGAGGCAGAAGGTATCTCCCACTGTCACCCGTTGGTATCAGGACGTTGGGATCAGGACTTTCTGGAAGTACAAAAAATCGCTCCGGTAGAAATTACAAAGGATTAATATATGATCCGCAGTTTCCGTTCCGCAACTGACCGTCTTGTTGAAGTCCCCTTGGAAGAAGACGGAACGCCTGAAAATGACGTGCTGTGGATTGATCTTTCCGATCCGACTGCGGGAGAAGAAAAAGAGCTGGAAAAGTGGCTCGGTATTCCTATACCGACTCATGATGATATGACGGAGATTGAAGAATCGAGCCGCTTTTATATGGAAAATGGAGCGCAATATATGACCGCTCCATTGATTTATACCGTTGATGGAGACAAGCGCGATATTGCACCGGTCACCTTCATTCTGACGGGTTCTCGGCTCGTTACAGTGCGTTATAGTCACCCGCAAGCTGTCGAACTTTTCATTTTACGCGTTACAAAAGCAGGTAATGGCGTTATCACCCAGCAATGTACAGGCTTGACCATTTTGACAGCTGTTATGGAAGCGGCAACAGACCGGCTTGCCGATCTTCTTGAAGCGGTCTCGGGGCGCATCGAGAAGGCCTCGCGCAATATCTTTCATCGGGATGAAGGTGCCATGCCGATGTCGACAGTGGATTTTCGTAAAATTCTCAACCAGATCGGCAATCAGGGGACGTTGCTTTCAATGGTGAGAGAAAGCATTGCCGGTGTTAGCCGCCTTCTTGTTTATGTCGAAGCATATGGAAAAACCGTTACACCGAAATATATTGAAGCCGATGGCAAAACGGTAACGCCGAAAAAAGATATGAAGACCACTGTCAAGTCGCTTGAACAGGATACCCAGTCACTCGAACATTATGCCGATTTTCTTTCGGCAAAAATGACATTCCTTCTTGATACTGTCGTCGGAATGATTTCGACAGAACAAAATGCCATTATCAAATTTTTCTCGGTCGCTGCTGTCGGTTTCATGCCGCCGACGCTGGTTGCCTCCATCTATGGTATGAATTTCCAATTTATGCCGGAACTCAATGAAAAATGGGGCTATCCTTTTGCCCTTTTTCTCATGATTATTTCTGCCGTTATACCGATTTTATATTTCAGAAAAAAAGGCTGGCTTTAATTTTTAGTTGTTTACGCGCTCTGGAAATCAACCGACGGATGTATTATATTTAATTTGTTGAAGTATTTCTTATCCTCAACAGAAGGAGTGGATTCAATGTCTATTGATTCAGCAATGCGCATTTCGGTCGGTGGTATGAACAGGCAAGTGGATACACTCAATCAAGTTGCCCAAAATGTCGCCGTTGGAACGACTGTCGGTCGTGAGACATATGATGCAGGCGACGATATGGTCAATATGGACTTCGCTGAACATAATTTTAAAGCCAATTTCCGCGTTTTCCAGATTGCCGATGAAACCATGGCACAAATCATTAATATGAAACGGTGATGATTTGGCCTTTGGCCGGTTGTCGAAAGTCTCTATTTCAGAATAGATTATAAACCTTTTTGAAATCGGGAAAATACTCCGAGCGTCGCTTGGAAGATGAGTAAATTTCGGGCGAAGGGTTGCTTTTCAAACCTATTTTACGGTTTAACGCTTCAATTTTTCAACGATAAGCGGCTTTTGGAGATAAATGGCTGGGGTACCTGGATTCGAACCAGGGAATGCCGGTACCAAAAACCGGTGCCTTACCGCTTGGCTATACCCCAAAAAGTATGCACGGCATACTTCCTGCGCGCCTTATAACGAGTTCGAAAAGAATGTGCAATATGTCTGAGAGCACGTGCAACCTTTTTTTTGCTAAAAAACTTGCAAACATTGTTTCAAAACATTGATTGCAATGCACTATCAAGGCGCCTTTGTTAATGAGGTTATTTTTACGAAACCGAATTTTTCAGGAAATGAAAGTTCTAGCTTATAAAACCCGTTCACTATCGATCTTTCCAGTCGGGTCATTGACAGCAATTCGAAAAAACAACGAAGCAGAAAACCGCCCCGGCTTCCGATTTTTACTTTGGCCTTTTCCATTCTATTCCGGATGTTCTGGAAATAAATTCAAGACTATATTGCTATTTTCGGATTTAAAAAATTTTCTGATAAAATAAATGTCTATTCCAATTTTTTTGATTGGCATATTTTCAAATTTACTAGACAAATTATTCTATTCCGTTTTCCATAAAGATTTAGTGCCATAAAGATTTAATGATTGTATTTTTTCGAATTTGTGAACTTGATTGCAACTGCGCTAGTGATTTAACGAGAGAATGTTCACACTGAAGTTTGCTGTCAAGTTTGACCGGATGTTCATAAGCCGGATATTTATAAGGCCATATGTTCATAAAGGAAGCCGATGTCGATAAGTTTTAATGAAGAGTTCTCTCCAAATTATGGGCACGCGGTGTTGCTTCAAAATAATGTCAGGCGATTGACAGCCCATAATCCGTCTCCGTTTACCTTTACCGGCACGAATAGTTATATCCTTGGAAATGAAGAACTGGCGATTATCGACCCCGGTCCCGATGATGAAAAACAATTGGCAACCTTGCTTCGGGTCATTGATGGTCGGCCTCTCAATTACATTTTTATTACCCATAGCCATAGTGATCATAGCGGGATAGCAAAACGATTGAGCGAGCTGACAGGCGGCCTGATTGTTGCAGAAGGTGGTTATCGTCCGGCATCCACTCAAGTTTCAGACCCTGCAATGACTGTTGATGCGAGTTGCGACAAAAACTTCACTCCCGATATCTTTCTTGGAGATGGTGAATCAATCAAAGGAGATGGGTGGGAACTCACGTCTATTACAACACCTGGCCACATGGCCAATCATACAGCCTATGCACTGGGTGAAACCGGTATAGTTTTTACCGGCGATCACGTTATGGCGTGGTCGACGACACTCGTTGCACCGCCTGATGGTTCAATGAGAGATTATATGGAATCACTTGATAAGCTTGCCCGACGTGAAGACAAAATTTACTTGCCCGGTCATGGAGGAGCCGTTACCAACCCGAAGACTTATGTTCGTGCCATTATTGCGCACAGGAAAATGCGTGAACGCGCAATCATAGAACGACTGACCATTGGTGACCGCACGATCGAGCAGATTGTCAGCGCGATTTACCGCAAGCTCGACCAGCGTCTTCTCAAAGCAGCAACGCTTTCGGTACTTGCCCATTTGGAGTTTTTAGTCACAAGGGGGATTGTCAAAGTTGAAGGGAGAATAGCGCTTCAAAGCTGTTATTCCTTGTCCTGATCAACCGGCGTCGAGAGCATCTCTGTGTCCAGTGCATCCATAAATGTAAGAATGAAAGCAGCATTTACCCCGAGATCACGCGATAAATATCGGGAAGCGGAACGCATATCCACGAAAGTTGTATCTCCTTCATCGGTCAATCTGATAACGATGTCCGATGCAAACCCCAGATAAAAAGTTTTTGCTTCCGTTTCTATAAAAAGTTGTTCATCTTCGCCATCGACACCCCGTTGAGCCTTGATCGGCCACCCCTCAGTATCAAGAACATTGCGTACAGATTTCAAAATACGATCGGGAGAGCCGTCATAACGACGGCCGGAAAGTTCAGGCCATTCTTTCAATTGCAAATGAGCCTGATCGGACAAGTCAACAGCAACAGGTAAAGCATCAACCGGTCTTGCCCCTGTAATGAAACGTGGTGGTGTATCGGTATCAGTCGAAATATCGGCAAGCGGCGGCATGACAGACCACATTAACAGAAAAGCCGCAATTGGTGTCAGCGTTATGAACGAATAGACAATTCCTTTTAAGGATTTTAGCCCGCCACGATCACCGTTTTTCCAGAGGTCAAAAAGACCTTTTAACGCCAAAGCCAATGCTGTCAGGGCAAACACTCCGGCCAGTGCTGAAAGAATAAGGAATACATTCGTCCGGATAAATGAAAACCGGTGCAGAAGACTCGAAATGACAAGCAGCAAAAGACTTAAGCCACCAAAACGAGGCGACCATGAAGCAGCATATGATGTCAAGCGAACGTATTTTTTTCTCATTGTCCAACAACTGTTTTCTGCAATGCGTCGGTTTGTTTCAACACATTGCAATCCTCAAGGCTCGCCTGTCTATTCACCGGTTTTATTGCATCTGACAATCTTACAAATTTGAAGCCCCTTTTCTGAAGCTCCAGAATACCAGTTGCAACACCCTGCCCCGATGCGCGTTTGGGTTGGTTCATATGGGCGATAATGACATCCCCATTCTTAGCAGATGAAATACGTGCGGCAACAGTTTTTGCCGGTAGTGATGCGCCCATATCGGCATTCAAAGAAAAACCGCCTATCTCATAGCCCATGTCATGAACAAGTTTGATTGCATCTTTTGAATAACGTGCAGATGCATCACGATACCAGTTAGGCTTCGGAAAACCAGCCGCTACCAAGCTTTCTTCGCCGCCTTTGACCTCTTCACACACCGCCTTGAGATTGCCAGCCGTCTTCAAGCCGTAAATATCGGGCTGGTTATCAATAGCGGGAATATGATTTTTGCCATGATTTTCCAGTTCGAACAGTTCAGGATGCGCCTTGATGACTTCGACCGTTTGCTTGTTGCGTTGCAGCCAACGGGCCGTAACAAATAAAGTGGCTTTAATCTGATGGGAAACAAGAGTGTCAAAAATGCGATGATCAATATCACCCATACATAAATCAAGTGTCAAAGCAACTTGTGGACTCGATGCTTCACCTTTTTCTATATGCAATGATGGTTCGCTCGTACCGGCCAGACTTATAGCCGGTACGCACAGACTTATGATACCGGCAAAAATGCACCGGTGAATATATTGCAACATCCAATACCTACTTCTGGTGTCTGATTGCCGCTTGTGCTGCGGCAAGCCTTGCTATTGGCACACGGAATGGCGAGCAGGAAACGTAGTTCAATCCGTTTTCTTCACACAAGTCGATTGACGCTGGATCTCCGCCATGTTCACCACAAATGCCAAGTTTGATATCATGCCGTTGGCTTCTTCCCCGCGTTGCGCCTATCTTGACAAGTTCACCGACGCCATCACGATCGATCGAAACAAACGGGTCCTGTTCCAACAAGCCTTTTTTAATATAGGTTGAAAGGAACGGGCCAGCATCATCACGTGAAATACCGAACGTCGTCTGTGTCAGATCATTGGTACCGAAAGAGAAAAATTCGGCCGATTTGGCGATCTCGGCAGCACAGATCGCAGCTCTTGGCAATTCAATCATGGTTCCAACCAGATATTTTATGTTTACGCCATGTTCTTTCATAACCGCTTTGGCTGTTTCATCAATGCGTTCCTTGACGTAATCAAGTTCCGCCTTGAGTGCTACCAATGGCACCATGATTTCAGGTATAACTGTTTCTTTTGTTGCTTTTGCTGCTTCTATCGCAGCTTCAAAAATCGCCCGAGCCTGCATTTCGGCAATTTCAGGATAAGTAATTGCCAGACGGCAACCGCGTAGCCCAAGCATCGGATTGAATTCGTGAAGCTCGGCGGCTCTCTCTTTGATTACCTCGGCCGGAATTGACATTGCTTCGGCGACTTCGGCAACCTCGACATCCGTTTTTGGCAAGAATTCATGAAGCGGGGGATCCAACAGTCTTATTGTCACAGGAAGACCATGCATGATTTCGAACAATTCGACAAAGTCCGAACGCTGCATAGGCAAAAGTTTTGCCAATGCTTTACGACGCCCTTCTTCGTCATTGGCCAAAATCATTTCACGCATTGAAATGATACGGTCTCCGGCAAAAAACATGTGCTCGGTACGGCAAAGCCCGATACCTTCTGCCCCGAATGAACGGGCCATTCGCGCGTCTTGCGGTGTTTCGGCATTTGCGCAAACATGCATACGCCGTTTTTCATCGGCCCAAGACATGAGTTTGGCAAAATCACCCGACATTTTCGGTTGCAACATAGCAACTTTGCCTTTGTAAATTTCGCCATTACCACCGTCGATTGTTATAATATCTCCTCTTTGGAAGGTTTCACCACCCGCTTTCAGTGTGCCTGCGCGGTAATCGATATGGATAGTTCCTGCACCCGAAACACAAGGTTTTCCCATTCCACGAGCAACAACAGCAGCATGGCTCGTCATACCGCCACGTGTCGTCAAAACACCTTCTGCCACATGCATACCGTTAATGTCTTCCGGGCTTGTTTCCACCCTGACCAGAACGACCTTATGTCCTTCTTTGGTCGCATTTTCTGCTTCCTCGGATGAAAAAACAATTTCACCGGTAGCCGCCCCCGGAGAAGCTGGAAGACCTGTTCCCAAGACTATTTTTTTAGCTTTGGGGTCAAGAGTCGGATGGAGAAGCTGGTCAAGTGACTTCGGATCAATACGCGCGATCGCTTCGGTGCGGTCAATCAGCCCTTCCTCGACCATATCGACAGCCATTTTGAGTGCGGCGCGCGCTGTACGTTTACCGATACGGGTTTGCAACATCCACAATTTACCCTTTTCAATGGTAAATTCCATGTCTTGCATGTCGCGATAATGTTTTTCGAGTTTATGGGCAATATCGTTGAAAGCAGCAAAGGCTTGTGGCAAAGTCTTTTCAAGCGACGGTTTATCGGAACCGGCAGCAATGCGTGCAGCTTCGGTTATATTCTGTGGTGTTCTGATACCGGCGACAACATCTTCTCCTTGTGCATTGACAAGAAATTCTCCGAAAAGTGCATTTTCACCTGTTGACGGGTTGCGGGTAAAAGCAACACCTGTCGCCGAGTCGTCCCCCATATTGCCGAATACCATTGCCTGAACATTCACGGCTGTGCCCCAGCTTTCAGGAATATCATGAAGTTCACGATAGGTAACAGCTCGTGGTGTCATCCAGCTCAGGAAAACGGCGCTAATTGCTCCCCAGAGCTGTTTCTCGGGGTCTTGAGGAAATGGCTCTCCCATTTCTTTTTCGACACATTCCTTATAGGAAACGATGACATCCTGCCAATCTTTGGCTGTCATCTCTGTGTCGACCTCATAACCGTGACGAGCTTTGGCATCATCAATAATTTCTTCAAATAATGCGCCATCAAGCCCTAGCACAACATTTGAATACATCTGGATAAAACGACGATAGCTATCATAAGCGAAACGTTCATCTCCCGTTTCTCTGGCGATTGCTTTGACCGTTTCATCATTGAGACCGAGGTTTAACACTGTATCCATCATGCCGGGCATGGAAGCCCGAGCACCCGAACGCACCGAAACCAGTAAAGGCTTGTCTTTGTCGCCGAAACGGCGCCCTGTCAGTTTACCAACCTCTGCAAGGCACTTTTGAACAGTTTCATCGAGTTTGTCCGGATAGGTTTTATTATTATTATAAAAATAGGTGCAGACTTCTGTGGTAATTGTAAAACCGGGAGGAACAGGCAATCCCAGATTGCTCATTTCTGCCAAATTTGCTCCTTTACCGCCCAAAAGGTTACGTTCCGATGCCGCCCCGTCAGCCTTTCCATTACCAAAGCTGTAAACCCATTTTGTCATTTTAAACAAATATCCTCCGATTGATTTGAATGTCTAATATTCAAATATGAAATTCGTGCTTCCCCACAAAGAAGAAATACAGTTTTCAACTTTCGTCCCTAGCTTAAATGACATTTAGTCTAATACCAACATCAATTTTTTTTACAATTCAACCAAATCGATTGAATAACAAAAGCTTGACTGTAGAATATTAACTGACATCACGCATTTTTTCTGCAGTTTGCAAATCAACCGATACGAGCTGAGAAACCCCCTGCTCGCCCATTGTCACGCCGAACAGACGATTCATCCGCGCCATCGTAATCGGGTTATGGGTGATAACGACAAAACGCGTTTCGGTTGATTTCGCCATTTCCTCCATCAAATTGCAATAACGTTCGACATTGTGATCGTCGAGCGGTGCGTCAACCTCGTCAAGGACACAAATCGGTGCGGGACTGGTCAAAAATACTGCAAAAATCAAAGCCATAGCCGTCAAGGCTTGTTCACCCCCGGACAATAATGTCATGGTTTGCGGTTTTTTCCCCGGAGGTCGTGCCAAAATCTCCACACCGGCATCCAGAGGGTCATCCGACTCGATCAGTTGCAGCTCGGCAGTACCACCGCCAAAAAGATGGTGATAGAGACGCTGGAACTCTTCATTCACTCTGGTAAAGGCCGAAAGCAGACGTTCCCGTCCTTCGCGATTGAGATTGACAATTGCAAGGCGTAACTTTTTGATTGCCTCAACCACATCGTCGCGTTCATCGGTAATTGAATCAAATCGCGAACGCAGCTCTTTTTCTTCCTCGTCGGCACGCAGATTGACTGCTCCCAACCGTTCGCGTTCGATACGCAATCGCTCGAGTTTATGGTCAAGCGTTTCAATGTCGGGCATTTCTCCTTCCAGAGAAAACCCAGCGAGACGCAGCGTTTCATGTGGTGGGCAGTTCAAAGCTTCGCTAATTCTTGCTTCAATATCTTTGCGGCGATCGACCGCCGCATTAAGCCGCTCTTCGGCGCGTGCACGTTCCTCGCGGCTTGTAGACAATTTGGCAAAGGCTTCCGAAGTTTGTTTATCAAGCGTTGTCTGGATCGCCTCCGCCTCCGCCAAGCGATCCATGATCTCATGTCCGTCCTGTTCTGTTTTAGCAATCACATCAAGCAATTTTTGGCGCTTTTCCTCTATTCCTTCCGGCGTCTCGGCCAATTGTTCAGCTTCAACAATTGCTTCTTCGCGACGGGCTTTTAAAGACTTTATCTGATTTTTTGCGTTTTCGATGCGGTTCTGCCAATTTTTCCGTTCAGAACCGATAACTTCAAGCCTGCGTATACGAGCACTAGCGTTCTGCTTCCAATTTTGAAGTTTAGCCAATGCTTCCGAAACCATTTTCCGCTCGGAAGAAATTTTTTCTGAAAAAATTTTCAGTTTTTCTTCAATAGAGGAGATATCGGGCAATTTCTCTTGTTCGCTCGAAACAGCTTCAAGTTTTCTGGCGTTCTCGGCTTTCTCCTGTCCAAGATTTAAAGCATTGTCTTCCAGCGCAGAAAGACGCAAACGATGTTCGGAATGTTCGCGTTCAATTCTCGTATAGAGCTGTCGGGCTTCCTCACATTTGTCGCGAAAGAAGCGTAATTTCGCCCGTATTTCACGTTCATAGAGCTGTGCATCTCCTGCTTTCTTTGACAATTCAGCTAGTTTTTCTTCCGCTTTACCCAACGCAGTTTTTGCCTCATTGACGAGATGTGACAAAACTTGGAGCCGATTTTTTTGAGCCAGACGTTGCGCACTTGCTGTCGGCGCATCGGCTCGTGCTCTTAAGCCGTCCCAACGCCAGACGGCTCCATGGCGGCTTACCAGTTTTTGTCCGACTTTTAATTCCGGCTGTAGCCGTTCGCCTTCTTCCTCGTCTACAACACCGATCTGGGCAAGTGCTTCAGTCAGTTCCTCCGGAGCTTTTACAAAATCGGCCAATGGCTTGACACCATTTGGAAGAGCGGGACGATCATATTTGCCTTTATAACCGCTCCAGAAAAGCGGGGCGCCCTCGTCGAGTGATCCTTCAAGGTCATCGCCCAAAGCTGCCCCCAGTGCAACTTCCAAACCGTCGTCTACAGTAATTTCATCAACCACTGGCGGAAATTCTCCGCTGATCGAGCTATTCAGGAGCTGTTCGAGAGTACGTGCTTCTGTGGTGAGGGCATTTAATTGATCGCGACAATCCGAAACCGCAGGACGGGCAGCATTTTCTTCTTCCCGCGCTTTTTCAGTATCAAGTTCGCATGTCTGTAGCAGTTCTTCATTTTCTGCAAGTTGCGCTTCTGCTTCAGTTAATGCAGCTTGAGCCGCACCGATCTTATCTGCAGAATCAAGATCTGCCTTCAAAATTTCGATCTGCTGTTTGACCTCGGCAATCGTTTCGTCAAGCCGCTCGCCGCGTTTCGTAAAGTCGGCGATCTGGTCAAGAATTCTTGCTTTTTCAGCCCTCGCCTCTGCCAGAATTTTGGTGAGTTCGCCTGCCTCGGCTTCACTATTATTCAACCGGCTTTGTTGCTCTTCATAAAAAACATTAAGCTCTATTTCGGTTTCCTGCTGGTTTTCAGCCTCAAGCTTCAACGTCTCTTCCTCGTCAACCAGCCTTTCCAGACTTTGTTCATTATCTTTTGCAAGCTGTTCTTCGCGAGCAATGTCGGAGTCAAGCTGTTCAAGCCGGCGCATCAGATCCAATTGCCGTTGACGATTACGATTTTTCTCCTCATCAAGTTGTTTCAGTTCAAGACTCAATCTTTGATGAGCAGCAGAGGCTCTGGCTGCTTCCTCTCGCAAGGGAGGAAGTTTATTTTTGCTTTCTTCCTGTGCTTTTTCGGCACGCATATGTGCCTGAGCTTTTTCTGCGACAAGCATCGTCGCACGATTGAGTATGGTCGTTGCTTCGACTTCTTGTGTTTTGTTTTCAGACCAGCGCAAATAGAAAAGCCCCGCTTCGGCCTGCCTGATTTCTGCCGAAAGAGCTTTGAAGCGATTTGCCTGCCGTGACTGGCGCTTCAAACTTTCAATCCGCGATGAAAGATCTCCTACAACATCTTCAAGTCTATCAAGATTGCCTTCTGCCGCTTTCAGACGTAATTCTGCTTCATGACGGCGCGAATGAAGCCCCGAAATGCCTGCCGCTTCTTCCAATAAAGCACGGCGTGCCTGAGGTTTTGCCTGTATAAGCTCGCCAATACGCCCCTGACCGACCATGGAAGGAGAACGCGCTCCCGTTGACTGGTCAGCAAACAATAACTGAACATCTTTCGCCCGCACTTCTTTCCCATTGATCCGATATACCGAACCTGAATCTCTCTCGATGCGGCGAGAAACCTGTAATTCATCTGCATCATTAAAAGCCGCAGGAGCGCTGCGATCGGAGTTATCAAGAAACAGTGTGACTTCAGCAAAATTACGGGGTGGGCGTGTTGCAGAACCGGAAAAAATCACGTCATCCATGCCGGAAGCACGCATGTTTTTGTATGAATTCTCTCCCATGACCCAGCGAAGAGATTCAACAAGGTTCGATTTTCCACATCCGTTAGGGCCGACGACACCTGTTAGCCCACGTTCTATCACGAATTCCTGGGCTTCAACAAAGGATTTAAAACCGACCAGTCGCAGTTTCGTAAACTGCATAAACCTACCTACGAATTAGAAAAAAGGATGCAGCTCATCTTCTGCACCCTTTTTATGACATATTTTTCTTATTTTAGAAAACTATCTATCACAGAAGACATCTCGTCCACAGACAATGCGCCTTCATACTTCTTGCCATTGATAAAAAATGTCGGTGTCGAAGTAACGCCGAATTCTTTTCCACGTTCGAAAGAGCTTTTCACTTCATCCAGAACCGACTGGTTTTTCAAACAGGCTTCCACGCCATTTTCGTCAAGTCCTGCCATGGCTGCAATCTTTTTCAAAGGAGGCAATGCATCATCGGCGGCAGCCCATTCCATTTGCCGTTCAAAAAGAACCTGTAACATCGGAAAATAACGGTCTTCCGGAACACAGCGCGCGAGCATATAGCCTGCTTGTGCCCTTGCATCATAAGCAAATTCCCGGAATACCAGACGTGCCTTGCCGGTTTTTATGTATTTATCACGGATGGATGGCAGCGTTTCATTAAAGAAAGCAGCACAATGGCCGCAAGTAACAGAAGCATATTCCACAATTGTTACCGGCGCATCAGCATTACCTTCTACCATTTCTTTGCCTTTGCCCGGTTCCAGCAGTTTTGCCATATCAACTGTACCGTTAGACTTGACCTCGACTGTTTTGGTTTCGGCAGGTTTATTATCCGCGCCAAAAGAAGGCAAAACAGCAAAACAGGTCGTTGCGGCTAAACCGAAAGCGGCGGCAAAACAACGGAGACGTCGACTGTTTTTGGTATTAAGCATAATATTACCTTTTCTTTTTATTTCGTTCAAACTTGAAACTCGCTATTTAGAAGGCAAGCTTTATTATTTTTATAAGTCATAGACCAATAATTGTCTTGAGCTAATTATTAAATTTTTTGTCACGAACAGAATGTTTCTGTGCGAAAATAGATAGCCCCAAATCTTTCAAAGAATTGCGCAGAGCATCACTTTCTATCCGGCAGGTAAGTTCGTCAATCCGCTTGCGATCATTGTCGTCAACCAACAGAGGCTGCGAGCGGACGACTTCCTCTTTTTTTATACTATGTTGTTCTATTTTTATACGATTGATTGCTACAAAACCAAAAAATGCATTTATCCGCTGAAGAACCTCATGCGTTTCATGGGTTAAAATCATCGCCGCGTAAGCTTCGCAACCGACAACAAGCGTTGCCGGTTTAAATGGATCATCGACGCTGGCACGCCGTGCCCATATGATTTTCAAAGGCATTGTGCTATCAGCAATATCCTCACCGACAAGAAGTGGCCAATTTGTCATAAGTTCAAGGCTGAGACCCGTTTTTTTACGTAAAATTGGATCAAGCAATTTTGAACTTGTTTCAGCAAGTGAAGAAAAATGTCGTTTTTTCGGTTTCCACCCCATTATTTGCCCTGATAATGTTTAAACCATTGAACGAATCTTGCCATGCCTTCCGTGATCGACATTGTGGGATGAAAATCCAGGTCCCTTTCAGCCCTTGAAATATCGGCATAGGTTTTTTCAACATCCGCTGGCGGCATAGGACAAAGTTCTGTCAGCGCTTTTTTTCCTGTTGCCTGTTCGATAGCTGCAACAAATTCCAGTAGTTGAACCGGTCGGTTATTGCCAAGATTATAGATATCGGCCACTTTTCCCGGTTCATTTATAATTTTTTGTACCACAGACATAACGCCGCGCACAATATCGTCAATAAAGGTAAAATCACGTTGCATTTTACCGTAGTTAAAAAGTTTTATCGGACGGCCAGCCAGAATAGCGTCTGTAAAAAGCCAGGGGGCCATATCGGGTCTCCCCCAAGGGCCATAGACGGTAAAAAATCTTAATCCGCTTGTTTTGAGCTTGTGAACATGGGCATAGGAGCGGGCAAGCAACTCGCCAGCCCTTTTTGTTGCAGCATAAACCGAAACCGGATCATCCACTCTGTCTTCTTCAGAAAAGGGTATCTTTCTGTTAGCACCATATACAGATGACGAGCTTGCATAGACAACCGGTGGACAGGACTCAAACTTCAACGCCTGTTCGAAGATTCTGACTTCACCTTCGACATTCGCACTTACATATGCAGAAGGATTTTCTATGGAGTAACGCACCCCTGCCTGTGCCGCCAAATGAACAATAACATCTACATTTTTTTCATTTCCGATAGCCCGCTCGACTTGTTCTTTATTGGCTATGTCGGCCAGAACAAAACGGAATGAAGAATTTTTATTTATCTCCTCAAGACGTGCTTTTTTGAGCGACACAGAATAATAATTGTTCAGGTTATCGACCCCGATAACCTCGAAACCTTGCCTTAGCAATTCTTTTGTCGTTGCAAAACCGATGAAACCGGCTGCACCTGTGACAATTGCTTTCATTTTTTCACCCTATCTCGAAGTTTCAAACCGGAAGGCTGAAGCGCGTAAATGATACGACGGATATAATCCGACGTCCGGAAAAACAAGGTGCCTATCCGTCTCCATTTCGGTAATCGCATATTATGATAGGTTTTTCTTCCCTCCAGAATTGTCGAATAATCAACATCAAAAAATTTTATTATATTCTTGTTTGTGGAGAAAACTTTGAACCCGCTCCAACCTCGTTCAAGCGCAACATCATAAGGAAGACGCATCGGAGTCAATTTATCAAGAAGTTTCTTTGCTCCCTCGCGGGTTACCATATAGGCTGCGGCGCTTCCCAACGGGCCATGTAAATATCGGCCGATAGACACTTCATCGGTAATATCCATCATTTTATGAAAAATCCGGTTACGATGATTGGCTAATTTTATGACATCCCACCCGTCGACTTCAGAGAGCTTTCCGATGAGTTTGTTAAAGTCCTGATGAAATCCGACATCGTCCTCTACGATGACAGCATAAGGAGACTGGCCATTTGCAATAACCGACAACGCTTGAAGATGACTTAAATAGCACCCGGCTTCTCCGGGAAGAATATTCTTCCCGTGGCAACGTTGGAACCGTTTAACATCAATTTCCGGCATATTCTGAAAATTGATCTTGCTGCCATCAACCGCCGGTATACGATGATAATCGAGCCCCGCCGCTTCGGCAGATTGTGCAACTTTATTGAAGCGTTCTTTCGAACGATCAAGATTGATAATATAAACGGGAATATTCACGGTGCCCTCGACAATGAATTTACGAAAACGGGGTCAAACGGACACAGCGCCATTCTCGACCTTGGCTTTAAAAAGCGGCTTCCAAATTAACCGTTAGCAGCTCCGATGTAAACAATTTTGATTGCCTGACATTGGTTCGGAAATATCTTATAGGCATTCATATATTAATCGTGGAACCAATATAAAAAATCTCTTTTTATCAAGAATTATCTATTTCAAACGATATCCTAGCAAAGAGAACGCATTTATCAGATAGGAGTTGCTTATCGTTTTATCGTGGTTTTAAGAAACTTTTTCGGGCGTTTTAACAGTTTATCAGTCACCGAAGGGTCCTAGCCTCATACTCCTTAACAATCTAAAAGGTTGCTTTGGAATATCCACCTAACACTCCTGCGACCACCGCTCCATTTGTCGGGTAATTATGAATTTCTAAGGATATATTTTTTAAAAGATTCCCGCTAACGTCAAAGTCGATATGTTTGATTGTTTTATTGGGCTGTTTCGTCAGACGTCTGCCACAACCTGATGTCACCAAAATGCTTTATTTTTCTCACATAGGAAGGATCAAAACGGAGATAGCGGCATTAGCCGCTACCTTTTCTTTTGATTTTTTAGATAAATTATGGTTGGAGAAATTCATGACCGATTTTTCCGACAAGCTACTTTTCTGGTATGATCACTATCATAGAACATTACCATGGCGAATTGCTCCGGCTGATCTTTTGAACGGTGAAAAACCTGATCCTTATCGGGTTTGGCTCTCGGAAGTGATGTTGCAACAAACCACGGTTGAGGCTGTAAAACCGTATTTCAAAAAGTTTGTCACCAAATGGCCTGATATTTTTAGTCTTGCGAAAGCCGATCTTGAAGATGTGCTAAAAACATGGGCCGGCCTTGGTTACTATTCACGCGCAAGAAACCTTAAACAATGTGCTGAACAAGTTGCAACCGACTATGATGGCATATTCCCGCGTTCGCTCGAAAAATTGAAAAAGCTTCCCGGAATTGGCGATTATACAGCGGCAGCTATTCTTTCTATTGCCTATAATCAGCCGGCTGCTGTCGTTGACGGAAATGTCGAACGGATCGTTGCCCGCCTGTTCGCCATTGAGGAGCCATTGCCGCAGGCAAAAGCAATTATAAAAAGCAAGACACAAGATCTGACACCATCTACACGTTGCGGAGATTTTGCACAGAGTATGATGGATCTTGGTGCATCAATCTGTACTCCGCGTGAACCAAAATGCATGATTTGCCCTGTCGAAAGCCTTTGCATAGCGAAGAAAATAGCAAGGCCAGAAGCATTTCCTGTCAAACCACCGAAAGTAAAGAGACCACAACGTCACGGCATTGCTTTTATAGCATTAAGCAGAAATGATGAAATCTATCTGGAGAAACGGCATAGTTCGGGGCTGCTTGGTGGAATGACGCAAATCCCCAATCAGTTCGGCGATCAACAAACTTATTCAGTTGTTGACGCGCCGTTCTGCGGAAACTGGTCGTTCCAAGGACAGGCTCATCATATTTTTACCCATTTTTCTCTCACGCTTGATGTTTATTTGGCAGAAAATGTCGAAAAAACACGAGCCGGAAACGGTTGGTGGTGCCGGTTGGATCATCTTAACAATGAAGCCCTGCCAACGGTCATGAAGAAAGCAATTGCCGTTGCCTTTCCGGAAATTTTTAAATCCAAAACAAGAAAAAATCGGACACCACAAAAACACGCATTGCAATTTTCAAAATAAATAAAATTCAAAAATACGCGCAAAAATAAAAAGGCGGCGCAATTCATGCGCACGCCTTTTGTATAAGACCGGAGACTGGAGGTTATCCGGCCATTTGAAGTTTAAACGCCATGCTTGGCCATTTGTTCCCGAATAGTTAAACGTAGTTCGTCAATCAAAACGAGCTGACCATTTTTTTCAAAATACCAGAACGTCCACCCATTGCAGCTCGCGCTGTTTTGTACCTTTCGTCCCATCATATGGATCGAACCGGCTTCACCATCAACCACGACAGTTCCATCTGCACGGACAATGGCAGTATGCTCACGTTTTTTGTCATAAAGAACGCTGCCCGGTTTCAATAATCCTGCTTCAAGAAGGCTCACAAAGGCGACACGGGGTTCCGACCGTTTCCCCGAGATCATTGCAAGTTCAGGCTTTTCTAACGGTTCGACCGCAGCAATTCTTTCCAAAGCCGCATCAATATAGGATTGTTCACGCTCGATACCCACAAAATCGCGGCCAAGGCGCCTTGCAACCGCGCCGGTCGTGCCCGACCCGAAAAACGGATCCAGAATAACGTCGCCCGGTTTTGTCGACGACATGATGATACGGGAAAGCAAAGCTTCCGGTTTCTGTGTAGGATGAATTTTATGGCCGTTTTCGTCCTTCAAGCGTTCAGCTCCGGTGCAGATCGGGAAGAGCCAATCAGAACGCATCTGCACGTCATCATTGGCTGCTTTCATCGCTTCGTAATTGAAGGTGTATTTTTTTGCATTCTGGTCGCGCGATGCCCAGATCAATGTTTCATGCGCATTCTGAAACCGGCGTCCTCTGAAGTTCGGCATCGGGTTGGTCTTACGCCAGATAATATCGTTGAGCATCCAGAAACCGAGATCTTGCAAGGCTGTACCAACGCGAAAAATATTATGATAGGAGCCAATCACCCAGATTGTGCCATTCGGCTTCAATACTCTGCGGCAGGCAAGAAGCCACGCACGGGTGAAAGCATCATAGGCTGCAAAGCTCTCGAACTGGTCCCAATCATCATCCACAGCATCCACCAATGATTGATCGGGACGATGAAGTGTATTTGCAAGTTGTAGATTATAGGGAGGATCGGCAAAAATTACATCAACCGATTGACTGGGCAATTTATTGAGCGCTGCGACGCAGTCACCCTTTAAAATCTGGTTACGCCATACTTCTTCAGGAGAAGACTGAACGAGATCTTTTACAAGACGGACAACACTCATAGGATACTCGGCTACAAATACTCGAAACACATAAACTTCCGTGACCAAACGAATCACGGTTTCAACAAGCATAAATTGGCGAAATAGGGTAAATATCGGGTTAAAGACCTCAGGTTTTAAAAACGGTTATTGTCACAATATAAAATTTTACAAAGAGCGGACCGGAATTCGAGCCACACATCCGGAAAGACAACTGGTAAACTCAAAACTTTTATCAATCGAATTACCAAAACCAGAATCTTTCAAAGCTGATAAGCCGGAAAAACAAAATAGAAATCGACGCTAATTTTTCAGCTATTGCCAATGCCCGACCGAAACGTCTAAAAGATCGGAACTTGTTATGACACATTACGGGATAAAAGCTGATGCCGCAGATAGATCTTGTTATTTTTGATTGTGATGGAGTCCTTGTTGATTCGGAATATCTGGCGGCCCAGATTGAATCGCAATTATTGGCAGAAGCAGGCGTTGAAATAACACCCGAAGAAATATCGGAACGTTATGCAGGGCTTATTTTTCTCGATATCCTCAAAGAAATTGAAAAACATTCGGATGTTCCCCTGTCCGTCGGTCTGATTGAACAGGTTCCCGAACTTTTCAAAAAGCGCATGCAAGATGAATTACTCGGCATTGATGGTGCACGAGAGGCTGTCGAAGCTGTTGCCAAACTCTATCCTTATTGTATCTGCTCGAATTCGCGATCAGAAGACATTAAGCGCATGCTTACTATTACCGGTCTCTACGATCTTTTTGAAAACAAGATTTTTTCTGCACCCGAAGTTGGAACGAAAAAGGTAAAGCCGGCTCCCGATGTCTATCTTTATGCGGCAAAAAAAATGCACGCAAAGCCCGAAAATACAATTGTTATCGAAGATTCGGTTCATGGCGTTCGTGGTGCCGTCAAAGCCGGAATGCGTGTTGTGGGCTTTACCGGCGGCTCCCACGCCTATCACGGCCTTGCCGATGTTTTAACCGAAGCGGGAGCCGAAACAGTCATTGCACATCACGTGGATCTACCGGCCGTACTCAAAGCTTTGTCCGAGTGGAAAGATATATGAGCTACCGCCTTTGACGGCCACAATGGCTAAGCGCGAATGGTTCTTTTACAATATCCGAAATCAGCATTTTGAACTTGCCAATATGACGATTTCTGAAAGTACCATTTCATCTATCAGAAAATCTTCAGGCGCTTAAAAGATAATCCGGCCAAAAAAGTTTAAACGCGAAAAAGCTCAAAAAAACACCGGAAGCGTTATAGTCTTCCGGCGTTTTGTAACTTCAGGTGCTTTGTAACTTAGGGCGTTTTATAAGGTGCAAGGAAGTTCCGTTTTGCCGGAAGCTCCCCCGCATTTCTTGCAAGCAATTATTTTTTCTGATCTCTGTCATATCCGACAAAAATCCGGATATTTTTCGCTGTCGGTTTTGGAAATGAAATTTGATCATCCGAAAAGATGAATTGTGTCGCATCAACCCCGTTGCTGATTTCAACAGGATAGTTACGCAATTTCGAATAGATTACAGAATCGCCTTGCATTACTGTGACCCGGATCGGGAGTGACACGGTGCCTTTTTTAAACATCGGGCCAGGCACCACCCGCCCCGAGGCTGCAACTGTCATAGATAAGGTTGTGTCCGAGGTGTTACATGTTCTGGTCACGTCTCTTATAGCAGCCTGATACATGACTTTATTGGCGTCCCCCTCCCCGCCACGTTCATAAACATCATAAAACGCCGTATTGTCGCGCATGAGAACGATGGGGCAATAGGCGCGCAATTGTGCTTCGGTAATTTTTGGCTCGGGCGGCACATTGTCAACTTTCTTATGGATAAAGCATCCCGAAAAAAGTGACGAAGCAGCAATAATAAGGCCAAAGCCGAATGAAAAACGATAAATCGAATTTTTATCCATGAAGTGGACTTTCCTCAACTAGTAAACCTGGTCTATATCAGCGTTTGAAAAGAGTGATTTGTTGTTGTCTCGCTTTTTATATATTTTGGCAAGTCTGGTAAAATAGAGGACGTTTTCCGTCCCGTAAAGGTTGTAAAATAATGCGAAGGCAAACATTTTACGTTTGTTGATAAGCCGAGGAGTATGTGAATGAAATATATCAGCACGAGAGCCAATGCGCCGGTACTCGGCTTTTCCGATACAGTTATGACCGGTCTCGCGCGTGACGGCGGGCTTTATTTGCCTGAAACTTATCCGCATTTTTCACCGTCTTCGTTAAAAGCTTTGCGAGGGAAATCCTATGCAACAATTGCCAAAACCCTTCTTTGGCCATTTGTAGAAGGAGATATCGAGCGCGGCGATTTCGATGCTATGGTTGACGAAGCCTATCAGACATTCCGTCATCCCGCAGTTTGCCCTCTTGTCCAGACCAATACAAATGAATTCATACTGGAACTCTTTCATGGCCGCACCTTGGCATTCAAAGATGTTGCAATGCAATTGCTTGGCCGATTGATGGATCATATACTAAACCGGCAGAACAAGCGGGCAACAATTATCGGTGCAACATCGGGTGATACCGGCGGAGCTGCAATTGAAGCGTTTGCCGGACGTGAGCGCTGCGATATTTTTATTCTTTTTCCGAAAGGTCATGTATCGCCGGTGCAACAACGCCAGATGACAACCAATAAAAATGCCAATGTCCATGCACTGGCTATTGAAGGGAACTTCGATGATTGTCAGGCATTGGTAAAAGCAATGTTCAACGACCATGCCTTCCGCGATAAAACGGCTCTTTCCGGCGTCAATTCGATCAATTGGGCGCGCATCATGGCGCAAATTGTCTATTACTTTACTTCGGCAATTTCACTCGGTGCTCCTGACAGAGCAATTTCGTTTACTGTTCCTACCGGTAATTTCGGTGACATTTTTGCAGCCTTTGTTGCTTCCCGTATGGGGCTTCCCATTGCCCATCTCGTCATTGCAACAAACGACAATGATATTCTGGTGCGTACCCTTGCAACAGGTGTCTACAAAATCCACTCGTTGAAACATACCACCTCTCCATCCATGGATATTCAGGTTTCCTCCAATTTCGAACGGTTGTTATTCGAAGCTTCAGGGCGCGATGCTGTATCAATCCGCAATGCTATGGAAAGTTTGAAACAATCCGGCGAATTCCGGATCGAGCAAAGTGCACTTGAAAAAATACGCACCCTCTTTTCGGCCGGTCGCTCCACTGAAACAGAAACCGCCCATATGATCGACCGACTTTACAAGGAAAGCCATTATCTTGCCGACCCGCATACAGCTATAGCTATCAAAGTTGCGCGTGAACATTTGGAAGAGACCATTCCTATGGTGGTTCTCTCTACCGCTCATCCGGCAAAATTTCCCGATGCGGTGAAGGCATCGTGCGGCATAACGCCGAAACTTCCTCATTGGCTCGACGGACTGATGGAAAGACCCGAGCACTATGAAACACTCAAGAATGATGAAAAAATAGTGAAAGATTATATTGGCAGCAAGTCACGCGCCTGCCATTAACCCTGTTCATTTTTTCTAAAAGACAGACAACGCATAATGTGGTTTTTTATTGAAGTTTTGAATGAAGGAGTTTCACACGTATGTGTGTAGAAATCAGCCGACTTGGCAATGGTTTGACAATCGTCACGCATACCATGCCCCAGATCGAGAGTGTTGCACTCGGCATCTGGGTAAAATCCGGCTCTCGTAATGAAACATATGACGAGCATGGCGTTGCCCATATGCTTGAGCATATGGCTTTCAAAGGCACTTCAAATCGCTCTGCCTATGAAATTGCTGCCGAGATCGAGGATGTAGGCGGAGAAATCAATGCGGCAACAAGCGTTGAAACCACAGCATATTATGCACGTGTACTGAAAAATGACGTACCCCTTGCTGTTGATATTCTTGCCGACATTATCACTTCACCGAAATTCGACGAAGGTGAGCTTGAACGCGAAAAACAGGTTGTTTTGCAAGAAATCGGTGCTGCAAATGACATGCCCGAAGATATTGTGTTCGACCATTTTACCGAAACAGCATTCCGCCATCAAACAATAGGCAGACCTATTCTCGGCACGGCCCAGTCCGTTCGTGCATTGACCTCCGATAATTTGCGGAATTTTATGAACGAGCATTATAGCGCCGACAGAATGATTTTTGTGGCAACAGGCGCCGTTGACCATCAGGCATTTGTCAAAGAAGTTGAAAAACGACTTGGCAATTATCGTGCCCATTCACCTGCTCCCCTTGCCGATCTTGCCAATTATGTTGGCGGTGATTTCCGTGAATATCGCAATCTCAAAGATGCGCAGGTGCTTTTGGGATTTGAAGGGCGTGCCTATCATATTCGTGATTATTACGCTTCCCAAATTCTATCCATCATTCTTGGTGGCGGGATGTCTTCACGTTTATTTCAGGAAGTGCGTGAAAAACGTGGGCTTTGTTATTCAATTTACGCTTTTCATTGGGGATTTTCGGATATAGGCCTATTCGGCGTTCATGCCGCTTCAAGTGAAGACGGCCTTAGCGACCTTATCCCCGTTATTCTGGACCAGCTTTATAAGGTCAGCGAAAAGATAGACCAGAAAGAACTTGATCGTGCACGAGAACAATATCGTGCCGGTCTCATTATGTCGCAAGAAAGTCCATCAAGCCGGGCCGAAACGATTGCAAGGCAAATGCTGCTTTATGGTCGTCCTATTCCGGCATCCGAGACATTGGAGCGTCTGTCACTTTTGACTGTTGACAGATTGACCGATTTGGCTGAACGCTTATTTATTGATTCAAAACCGACATTGGCAGCAGTGGGGGCAATCGGGCCAATTATGAGTTATGGTGATCTTGTCGCGGCTCTATCCTCGGGAGCCGGACGGCGTCCTTATTAAGGTTCGGCCAGAAAGGCAATGGCATGTTCAAAATGCCCTTCCGGCGACAGCCGCATAGACAACAGGAAAAAATCCACCTTCCGAATTTGAAGGCGGAACATATCTATCTGCGTTTTCCTATGCTCGATGATTATCAGGAATGGGCAACTTTGAGAACCGAAAGCCGTGCGTTTCTGGAACCGTGGGAACCACTTTGGCCGGCTGATGCCCATACGCTTATCCGTTATAAATCTCATCTCGACCGTTATATTGAAGGTCGCAAAAATGGCCAATTTTTTGTATTTTTCGTGTTTTTAAACGAAACAAACCATCTTATCGGCGGAATAAGCCTCGGAAACATTCGACGTGGGGTCGTACAATCAGGCGAAATCGGTTACTGGTGCGGAGAGAAATATTCGGGCCACGGTTTTATGCATGAAAGTTTGGAACTGATGATTGATTTTTCTTTTCAACAGCTCAAATTACATCGTCTGCAAGCTGCCTCTGTTCCGACAAATATACGTTCCATTGCTTTATTGGAGAAATGTGGTTTCGTCAGAGAGGGGCTGATGCGGGCTTATGTTAAAATTCACGGTGAATGGCAGGATCATTACCTCTATTCTTTGCTGGAAACCGAAAGACCAATAAAATCAATTTGAAAGTGAGGCGTTGTGAAGATTATAGGCAAGACCGTATCTATTTTTATATTCTGGACACTGGGAATGATCGCCCTGTTGTGCCAGTCGGCATTGTCTGTTGAGCCCGTCAAAATATCTTCGCAAGATACGGCACTTGATTTATCCCGCGCTGTCGAAATCCACCACATCAAGGGAAACACTTTTCAAACATCAACGGCGGCCGGACCGGATGGTATTGTTCGGCGTATCGAAATGCAGGGTAATGGCGACCACGCAGAAAGTGACTGGGCGGTTTTTGCCATAGCCAACCCAACCGACGACCAGATTGACCGCCTCATTGTTACACCGCATTACCGGATGGCAGGATCCGGCCTGTTATGGCCCGATCTTGGGTCGGTGCGCATACAATCCATCACCCCGTCTGAAGGTTTTGCTCTTGATAGGCAATCCAGTCCTGATTCGGATGTTTTTAGAATTACCATCAATCCGGGGGCGGTTGTCACACTTGTTGCCGAACTCGGTTCATCAAAACTGCCACAAGTCTATTTGTGGGAACCGGAAGCGTATAAGGATACAATTAACTCTTATACGCTCTACCATGGTATATTGCTTGGCATCTCCGGACTTCTCGCCCTCCTCTTGAGTGTTCTTTTTGTGGTACGAGGAACCGGCCTTTTTCCGGCAACAGCAGCAGTTGCCTGGGCAGTGCTTGCCTATATCGGCATCGATTTCAATTTTCTGAACAAATTATTCGTTATCTCGGCGCAAACCGAACCGATGTGGCGAGCGGCAACGGAAGTGGCACTGGCTGCATCTCTTTTTATCTTTCTCTTTACCTATCTCCACTTAAACCGCTGGCATTACCATTTCAGCTATGGTGCGGCGGCCTGGATAATCGCTTTATGCGCACTCGGAGCTTTCGCGGTCTATGACCCGACAAGAGCAGCAGGTATTGCCCGACTTTCCTTCGGACTGACCGCCCTACTCGGTATCGTTCTCATTGGCTATCTTTCTATCCGCGGCTACGACCGTGCCATTATGTTGATACCGACATGGCTTCTCATTATCTTTTGGCTTTGCGGAGCTTATGTGTGTGTAACCGGCAAGCTTGATAATGATATTGTTCAACCTGCACTTGCCGGCGGACTGGTTCTCATCGTTCTTCTTATTGCCTTTACGGTTATGCAACATGCGTTTTCTGGCGGCGCGTTCCATCAAGGCATATTTTCCGATCTTGAAAGGCAGGCTCTTGCGGTTATGGGAGCTGGCGACATTGTCTGGGATTGGGATGTGAGACGTGACCGTGTGGTCATCAATCCCGATCTTTCGATTTATCTCGGTTCCACTGCGGGTGAATTGAATGGAACAATCCGCAACTGGGTTGAAGCTTTGCACAGCGACGATCGGGATCGCTTTCGTGCGATACTCGATATGATTCTCGATACCCGCAAAGGCCGGATTGACCAAACATTGCGTTTGCGTTCCGGCGACGGACACTATTATTGGTTTGCATTAAGAGCCAGACCAGTCATCGGTTCTGACGGAGAAATTGTGCGGGTGGTGGGAACACTTGTCAATGTTACCGATCACAAGAAAGCGGAAGAAAGATTATTGCAAGACTCGGTCCATGACAATCTGACGGGTTTGCCCAATCAGCAGCTTTTCCTTGATCACCTGCAAACTTTTGTCAATCTCGCTGTTGCAGGTCGGCCGATCAGACCGACTGTATTTGTTATCGATTTTGACGGTTTTCGTAATATAAATTATCAGTTCGGCATGTCGGTCGGTGACACATTCCTGCTGACAATTGCGCGCCGTCTGGGGCGCCTGATTACACCCGAAGATACACTTTCGCGCCTCTCGACAGATCGTTTTGCAATCGTACTGACAAGCCAGACCGATCCTGCCAAAATTGCAGCATTCGCCGACCAATTGCAAAGAACAGTTGCTGCTCCCATTATTTTTTCGGAACGCGAAGTCAAATTATCCGCATCTATCGGCCTCATCACATGGACCGAAGGCAATTCGAATGCCGAAGACATGTTGAGTGATGCAGAACTCGCGATGATTCACGCCAAAAAAGCCGGTGGCAATAAAATAGAACCCTTCCGTCCCAATTTCCGCACTTTGGGGCTTGAGCGTAACAGCATGGGCAATGATATTCGTTATGCGCTTCAACGCAACGAAATCAAAGTGCTTTACCATCCGGTTCTTGACCTCAACGACGGACAAATTGTCGGTTTTGAAGCGTTGATGGAATGGCACCACCCCCGCCATGGCAACTTGTCGGCTGTCGATTTCATTCACACGGCAGAAAGTGAGCAAGTCGTCATGCCGCTTGCGAAATTTGCTATGTCAACTGTTGTTGAAGATCTCGCTCATATTCAGGATCGTTTTCCGAAACAATCCTTCTTTATTTCAGTCAATATTCCGAGCGCAGAGATGGTTCATCAGGAATTGATCAATGAATTGAAAGCAATTTTGATGCGCAATCCTGTCAACAAGGGACGCTTGATGATGGAAATGTCGGAATCCATTCTGATAGAAAATCCTGAGCAATCATCCAATCTTCTTGAAAAGATCAAGGCTCTCGGCATCGGACTTGCACTCGACAATTTCGGTACCGGTTATTCTTCTCTCGCTTTTCTCTTACGTTACCCCTTCGATATGATAAAACTCGATCGTTCACTTCTTGAAGTCGATAGTTCGAAGAAACGTCTGGTGTTGAAATCCATCATTACAATGGCCCATGATCTCGAGCTGAAAGTGATCGCCGAGGGGGTCGAAAAGGAAAACGAAGCCGTTATGTTGCGTGAAGAAGGCTGCGAATTTGTTCAAAGCAATGTATTTACCGAACCTGTGGGCGTTGAAGAGCTTATCACGCTGGTCACGAAACATCCAAAAGCCGGAATTTAAAGCTTGAATTATTGAAATACATGTTCACCATCATCTGGCCGGTTTGCCACAGCAAAAGGATAAAAAGCCGGTCAGCTTATCAGGATAGAGTGAGGTTATCGGGAGAGTATAATCGGCACAAAAAAATCAAATCCTATGGAGTGCCTCTCCGATTTCCTTAAAAATAAAGTGTTTTTCAATTTTTTTTAAAAACTCGCTAAAACGGGCTTCTTCGCAATAAAAAGATTTTCGCGTCAGCGACCCGTCTTTTTTCAAGCATGTCCTGCTTGTCCGACGAGAAATGTCGGGTCAATACCCATCTTCTTCAGGCTTTTTTCATATTGATGATCGAAATCCTGAGCAAACAGGAAATCGGCATCGACCGGGCTTGTCAGCCAGCCATTGGCAGCAATTTCCGCTTCGAGTTGACCACCTGCCCAGCCGGCATATCCGAGTGCAATAATTGCGCGTTCCGGCCCTTTGCCCAAACTCATTGCCTTCAAAACATCCGTTGTCGATGTCAGACAGATATCACGGGTCACAGGAATAGTTGTCCGGCATGCATAATCATCTGTATGAAGGACAAACCCACGTTGACGATCGACAGGTCCGCCATTTCTCACCGGAAATAGTTTTATCGGTTCCGGCAGATGGATAGCCTGAGCAGCATTAATAATGCCAAGTTGTAAAAGAAGATCAGGAAATTTTACGTCCTTACGCCGATTTAACATAATCCCCATAGCGCCCTCGTCAGAGTGCGCACAAATATAGATAACCGCATGGGCAAAACGTTCATCTCCCATACCCGGCATTGCAATAAGCAGATGGCCATTTAAAAAGCCGTCGCGTTTTTTCATTGTGCTAATTTTATCCATAATTTAAAAGTAATCGTACATTGACGAGTTGCAAGAAAAAAGTGAAGTTTTTTGACAAAACTCTTGTATAAATTGTTAGTTGATGACGAGGACGGAGAATTGCGTTTTTTTTTAAAGCTGGTTTGCTTTTTCGTCTTCACCTCGTTTGTATCTTTACCGACATTTGCACAAACAAATTCACCTGTTCAATTGTTAGCCACTCCCTGGCATGAAATTGAAGGCGGGCGGGTGCGTGTTGCGCTGAACAACGGTAAAGAAGGCAAGCATTTTGAAGGAATAATAGAAGTCGATCTCAAACCGGGTTGGAAAACATATTGGCAAAATCCGGGGAGTTCAGGCATGGCGCCAGAATTCGACTTTCAACCATCGCTCAATCACCAGATTTTATTTCCTGTTCCTCAGCTATTCATAGACGGTAATGATTGGTCTATCGGTTATAAAGGCGAGGTAATGCTCCCATTTTATGTTGAAAAAGACACGAAGAATGCAGCATTCAAAGGACAGTTCACGCTGGGCTTATGCAAAGAAATTTGTATTCCGGTCAATATTCCATTCGACTTTTCAGATGCAAGTGACAAAACGCCGCTTCCAGCGTCACTTCTCGCTTGGGCGACAGATAAATTACCGAAAAGCAAGCCTCGAAATCTTGAAATTTCTGCGCGCGAAGACGGACAGTCTATGACCATAACTTTGAAACATTTAGATGGCGAGACGATAACAGCAATTTTTCTTGATGGAAACAGGGAAGAAATCGGACCTGCCAAAATTGTTAAAAAAAGTGCTCATGAAATGATATTTTCCGCGCATATTATTTCAAGAAATAGCAATGCCCCAATGCCTATCACCTATATCGTTGATGCAGAACCTATAGCCTTTACCGGTACATTGGTTGTTGATAAAAAAAATTGAACAGTATCTAGCGGTTTTCATCAACACCCTTACGGGCAAGTTCGTCACAACGTTCGTTTTCAGGGTGGCCTGCATGGCCTTTGACCCAATGCCAGCTTACTTTATGACGCGAACGCGCCTCATCTAATTGCTGCCAAAGCTCGGCATTTTTGACCGGTTTTTTTGCAGATGTTTTCCAATTATTCGCCTTCCAGCTATCTATCCAGCTTGAAATGCCATTCCGCACATAGACAGAATCGGTATAAAGATCCACTTCACAAGGCTCTTTCAATGCATTGAGTGCCTTTATTGCAGCCGTCAATTCCATACGATTGTTCGTGGTATCGGCTTCGCCGCCGTAAAGTTCTTTTGTGACCCCGTTCCAACGCAAGAGCGCTCCCCAACCGCCGGGGCCCGGATTACCGGAACAAGCACCATCAGTGAATATTTCAACCTGTTTCAAAGAAAGATCCGCGATTTAGAGTCCGATTTCAGACGGTTTGATGACATCTCTGAAAAAATTCAATTTCCGCCAATATTCGAGTGGATCCTTTTTTACAACCAGACTATTTGCCGGTGTGTTGAACCAGTCATAAAGGCGGGTGAGGAAAAATCTGATCGCTGCCCCACGGGCGAGAACCAGTATATTGTCAATCTCGTTTTGCTGAAGCGGGCGAACAGCACAATATGCTTTGAGCATCGCCTCGCTTTTTGTGACATTATACGAATAATCGCGTTCGAAGCACCAGGCGTTAAGGGCAATGACAAGATCATAGACAAGCATATCTGTACATGCAAAATAGAAATCTATAATGCCGGACATATGATCGTTCAGAAAGAAAACATTGTCGTTGAAGAGGTCGGCATGGATGACGCCTTGAGGTAGATCATGCGGCCAGTTGCTTTCGAGATAGTCGAGTTCCTTGTCAATTTCCTTGACAATACCCGATGCCAGTTCTTCCGCACGTCCGCGGCTCAAATTCCATAATGGGCGCCAGGCTTCAATCGAAAGGCTATTTTTTCGTTTAAGCGGAAAATCAAGCCCTGCCAGATGCATTTTTGCCATGCCTTTTCCGACTTCCCGACAATGCTCGACATTCGGTTTTCTGAGCCAGACACCTTCGAGAAAGGAAACAATGGTGGCCGGTCTTCCCACGAGTTCGCCAATCATTTTTCCGTCTTTACGTTTGACGGGTTTCGGGCAGGAAATTCCTTTTCCGGCAAGATGATTCATCAGTTCGAGGTAGAATGGCAGTTCCTCTTTCTTGACACGTTTTTCAAAGAGTGTGAGGATAAAACGTCCAGCTTCCGTATGGAGCATAAAATTCGAATTTTCGACACCTTCGGCAATACCTCTATAGGATTGCAGCGCACCAATCGAATAATCATTTAAAAATTCTGTTAATTCGTCTTCATTGATATCTGTATAAACAGCCATTATCCGCCCCTTGCGAGCAAGTTCATGCTTTCGTCACTTGTCTTTATCGGGAATTCCTTTGCCATTGACAAATTCCATATCTTCCGGCGTCAACACGACTTCCCGCAATTCCCTGTTGACCAAAAAGGTTTCATTTTCAACCGCAGTCTCTGCAATTTCTATAGTGACATCAAAACGTTTTCTGAATGCAGCAATGATTTCATCAACAATTATTTCCGGTGCCGATGCGCCGGCAGAAAGACTTACAGTATGGACATTATCCAAATGATCAAAATCTATTTCGGCTGCGCGTTGCACGAGCAGGGAACGTTTGGCGCCGAAGCGTTCGGCAACCTCTACCAGACGGCGGGAATTTGACGAATTCGGAGCACCGACAATCAAAAACAGGTCACTGCCGGGAGCGGCCGCCCTCACAGCCTCCTGACGATTGGTCGTTGCATAGCAAATCGATTCAGCAGCCGGTGGTTCAATATCGGGAAACCGCCGTTTTAATACAGCGATAATTTCAGCCGTATCTTCCACAGACAAAGTCGTCTGGCTAACAAAACCCAATTTTTGACCGGGCAATGGCTGATAATTTTCGGCATCTTCAACATTTTCAATCAAAGTCACAGTTCCCGGATCAACCTGTCCCATAGTTCCGATGACTTCGGGATGACCGGAATGGCCAATCAGAATGACATGACGCCCGTTGCGCTGGTGACGCATAGCCTGTTTATGCACTTTTGAAACCAGCGGACAGGTTGCATCAAGATAAAAAAGATTTTGCAACCGTGCGGTTTCAGGTACCGATTTCGGTACACCATGGGCTGAAAAAATAACCGGTTGGTTATGATGTTCGGCTGGTATTTCATCAAGCTCTTCGACAAAAATTGCACCTCGCGCCTGTAATCCTTCTACAACATAACGATTATGCACAATTTCATGACGCACATAGACCGGCGCACCATATTTTTTCAAAGCGAGAATGACGATCTGTATTGCTCTGTCGACACCGGCACAAAAGCCGCGCGGTCCGCAGAGGCGTATTGTTAATGGTGGTTTCGATATCATAACCTGTCCTTGAGAAGCGCCCTTAACCTAAGGCTTGAAACTTTCAGGCACTCACATGCGCCATTGTGGCTGCATATACAAGAAGAACGAATAGGAAAAGTGCTATAGCCAAACCTTTTGCCCTATGGTGCTGAGCTTTTTTTTGAATTTCTGTAAGTGCAATCTGGTCAAGATGCTTTTGCTCGTCCATTGTCACGCTCCCAAATAGGATATTAGGCGAGTAGCCAGCGATTCTACGAGTAATATAGCAAAGAGAGCCGCGAGATAGATTAGCGAAAAGAAAAACAATTTCTTTGCCTTTGCTACTGTTTGCTCACGTTGTCCGGTTTTCCAAAGCTCGTAAGAATAATAGATAAAAATAACACCTAAAATCGTTGACAAAATTCCATAAGTGATGCCCGCAAAACCTATAAAATAAGGCGCAATACCGCAAAGAGCCATGAGAATTGCGTAAACCAATATCTGATTTTTGGTCGACCGTTCACCCTTCACATTAGGCATCATAGGGATATGCGCTTCCCCGTAATCGGTCGTGACAAAAAGCGAAAGTGCCCAGAAATGCGGCGGGGTCCACATAAATATGATGAGGAATAATATAACGCTCTCGATACTGATTGTGCCTGTTGCTGCTGCCCATCCGATCATAGGAGGAAAAGCACCGGCGGCACCGCCAATAACAATGTTTTGCGGTGTCGAACGTTTAAGCCACATTGTATAAATCACAACATAAAAGAATATTGTAAAGGCAAGGAATGCGGCCGAAAACCAGTTGATGAAAATGCCCATTGTGAATACTGACAAGGCAGAAAGCACAAGCCCGAAAACCAGCACTTCTCCGCCAGTTACCTTGCCAGCAGGTATCGGACGTTTTCTGGTGCGTTTCATGATGGCATCAATGTCGGCATCATACCACATATTCAAAGCACCGGATGCTCCGCCGCCAACAGCAATACATAAAATCGCAACAAAGCCTAAAACCGGATTGATAGGTTCGGGGGCAACCATCATGCCGACAAGAGCTGTAAAGACCACAAGTGACATCACCCGCGGTTTTAACAGAATTATATAGTCATTCGCATCCGCCGGAGAAGCAATCGGCATATGCGGTTGAGGCGATTCTTGCTTTGATATAGACATATATAAACCGTTCTTCTACGCACCTTTTCAGGCTACACTTTGTAAATCAAGTTGCAGACCGTCTGTTTTTTAACAGGCAAAACAAACCCATTCTATAGAAACTATATTAGCAAAAAAACCAACCGTAAATTTGTTTATTGATATATGGGCATAATTTTCTTCACGCCGTTATTCGCTCGCACTTTTGTGAACTAATCTGATAAATAACGAAAATACGAAAAATTTTCGAGAATTCTTATTTGGAAATCATCATTTCAATAAAATAATTCATTGGTTGACAGAGAGGTACTGAACGCGAAAATACCTTAGGAATATAGTATTAACGAGCGGCTTCTACCGTAATTTGCTAATTTCTGGATGAACAGCACGATCAACCAGAATTGCGAGGGCATCACAACTTTCGTGGAGTAGTGACATCTCATGGGGTGGTGATAGTGTTCACTCTTTACCAAAAGCTACCCTTATATCAGAATGGCAGCAATTGTCGGGATAGTAGACCGTACAAAAAAATTTCGCTAATGATCTCGCTATATTATGATCTCGTTATTTTGTAATAACCGGCACTTTTTCCCAGACATCTTTGTTTGGCGGTGACGGCAATTGCCATTCCAATGTCAAAGCCCCCTCGCCCCATGGATTATCTTGTGCTTTCCGTTTCATAATGAAGGTTTCAGCCAAACCAAAAAGAAAAACAGCAACCGAGACGGCAGCGAGAAGTGCACCGAGAGACGATGAAACGCCTAGCGCATTCTGGTTGAAAATAATTCCACCGCTCAGTTGGTTGAGATGTTGAGGCAGGAAAATAGCATTAACGCCGATAAACAATGACCAGAAGTGCACTTGTATTGTGGATTTGCGGCAAATATAGCCCGTCATTTTTGGTAACCAGTAATACCAGCCGGCAAAAATAGCAAAGACTGCACTTAAAGAGAGAATGTAATGGAAATGGGCGACAAAAATGGACTGGTTCCATTGGTTCGCAGCATTTGCAGTGGCTACAAGTTGCAGCACTGAAATTTGCCCCATCACGACGATGAAGACAAAGCCCATTGCCCAGAGCATCGGCGTTTCGAATTTAAACCGGCTTTTTAACAATGTGACCAGCCAGCTCAAGATGATAAACGCTGTTGGCAAAACGACAAAAGGCAGTGCAACCTTGAAATAATGCCCCATGATCTCGGGTTTTTCGAATTGAAAGAGATCGTTCATCCAGAGAACCAGACTGATCGCACCTATAAATATCATCGCCGCAATTACAACATTTTCCATCCACAGACGACGCTTGCAGAAAGTAACCAGTATTTCACTGACAATTCCGAACGCTGGCAATAAAAGAACATAGATTTGCGGATGGCTGAAAAACCACACCATCATCGATAGTTGTCCGACAGTGGTAGAGCCGCTCATTATCAATTCGGTCAAAGCAGCAAGCATTGCCGGCACCGAAACCAGCCCCAGAAAAGAGGATACAAGCACCGACCATACAAATACCGGCAAACGTGAAAGTGTAAGGCCGGGGGCACGCATTGTAATAATTGTCGTAATAAAATTGACAAAACTGATTATGAATGAAATCGAACCGACAAAAACGCTTGCCAACATTAAAAATTTGAAGCGGCTTTCGTCGCCGATAGATAAAAGCGCCATAAAGCCCAAAACAATTGTGAGAGGCAAAAGTAAAAAAGCCAACAAATTTGCGCGGGGAAATGCGACATTATGAGTACCGATCATTAACGGGATAAACCAGTTGGCAAAACCGCCAACCAGAGCAGGCATAACCATAAAGAACACGAGAATCAGCGCGTGGGCGGTGTTCATGAACGACAACAGGACAGGGTCACTGGAAAAAGAAACCGGAAGGAAAGCCAAACCCGTACCGTTTAAAGCCAGACGCAAAACAAACGAAAATATCGCCCCGATAACACCGGCAACAATAGCAAGCACCAGATAGAGAGTGCCAATAGTTCTGCTATCCGGATTTAATATCGACGAAAAAAAACTTCTTTTTACGTGTTCAGACATCAATTTTGCCAAATAATATCAAGCAATCTGTTGATTGCGGAACCTCTTTTTCATTGCTTTAACAACATTTTCTTATCAAAACAATGCGACAAACAGCCCCAAATAGAAACAGCTTTACGACAATTTTGTCAAATTTTCGCGTTTTTGCCATGTTCTCGCCCAAGAATTGAACACTATGTTATTTCAGTTGTGTATGGTTTATAGTCTAGAGCTCTTGGGCACTTTTCACAAAGGCTGAAGCGCGATAACGTCATGATGATTCGAGCAGGAGTTTCCATGTCACTTCGTCAATTCTTCAAACGAGCTTGTGGCGTTGCCGCGTATTCGGTTTCCATAATGGGGCTTTGTCTTGCTTTAGCACAAGCACAAAACCAGCAGGCACCAAACCAGCAGGATGTACCTGCTCCGAAAACTTTTGGAGCATGGACAAAAGTCTGTTCTTTGCCGCCCGGGACACCGAATGTTCAATGTGAAGTTGTACAAAATGTGCGGGCGCAAAACCGGCCGGATATTGCTTTTCGTGTAACGCTTTATAAGCTGCCGAAGAATCAGGGGACACTGATGCGTGTCTTTGTTCCGATCCGAGTTGAACTGCGTCTGGGTGTCGGCATCAAGATTGATAATAAAGACATGGGCAAGATGGAATATCGGCGCTGCCTTGGTGACAATTGTGTGGCAGAAGCATTCCTGAAAGATGACGATCTCAAATCGTTTCTTGAAGGGAAAATGGCAACCTATTTCATATTCACAACACCTGAAGAGGGCGTTGGCGGTATGATTGATCTCAATGGTTTGAAAGACGCCTATAATTCATTACCCAAAGAATAATGAAGCCGATATCATTCAACCGGAACTTTTCCCGGTCAACAAAGCTTGAAGCAGCCTTTATAAACGCGTTTGTTGTTTTTATATAAACAATGCAAATGACAGCTTGATAGACAGGAAAATTATATGAAACCGCTGATCGAACAATTCGACGTTGGAGCCAATGATGTCCAATCAATTGTAAAGGACACGTTGAAAAATGCTGATGACGGAGAACTGTTTCTTGAATATCGGGAAAGTGAATCACTCCTTTTCGATAATGGCAGATTGAAAAATGGTTCTTTCGATCAGGATAAAGGCTTCGGTTTACGCGCTGTCACGGGCGAGGCAACAGGTTACGCCCATTCCGGAGAGCTTACAAAAGCGGCATTAAAAAGAGCGTCTGATGCGGCAAAAGCTGTCACCAACGGTTACCAAGGAAATTACAGTGCAGCGCCACGCGGCACCAATAAAAAGCTTTATGACGAATTAAACCCGCTCTCTAAACCTTCGTTTCAAACTAAAGTTGCCCTCCTCCAAAAGATCGATTCCTATATTCGCAATAAAAATGATGCCGTTCGGCAAGTCTCTGTATCTCTTGCCGGTTCTCTGCAACAGGTCGAGATTTTACGTGCCGATGGAGAGCTTGTGCGCGACGTTCGCCCGCTTGTGCGCCTTGCCGTATCTGTGGTTGCAGCTAAAGGTGACAGACTTGAAAACGGCTTTTATGGCTGTGGCGGTCGTGAAGCTTTCGACCGCTTTATCACCGAAGACAATTGGCAAATGGCAGCCGATGAAGCGCTCCGTATGGCTCTCATAAACCTTGAGGCCGAGCCTGCTCCGGCTGGCACATTCGACGTTGTTCTTGCAAGCGGGTGGCCGGGTGTCATGTTGCATGAAGCTGTTGGGCACGGGCTTGAAGGCGATTTTAACCGCAAAAAAACTTCCGCTTTTTCAGGTCTCATGGGGCAACAGGTTGCTGCAAAAGGTGTAACCGTTATTGATGACGGCTCGATTGCAGGGCGTCGTGGGTCGCTTACTGTTGATGACGAAGGGACACCTTCCGCACGCAACGTTCTCATCGAAGACGGAAAGCTTGTCGGCTATATGCAAGACCGGCTTAATGCACGTTTGATGGGGATGCGTCCCACCGGCAACGGACGGCGTGAATCCTATGCCTGTGCACCGATGCCCAGAATGACCAATACAATGATGTTAGGCGGCCAATACACACCTGAAGAAGTGCTCGGCTCCTTGAAGGATGGCATTTATGCCGTTTCCTTCGGTGGCGGTCAGGTTGACATCACTTCGGGAAAATTTGTGTTTGAATGTACAGAAGCTTACCGCGTTAAAAACGGTAAAATTGTTGCTCCGATCAAAGGCGCTACGCTTATCGGCAATGGTCCGGAAGCCATGAAACGCATCACAATGATCGGTAATGACCCCAAGCTGGATAATGGTATCGGTACCTGTGGCAAGAATGGTCAAAGTGTTCCTGTCGGCGTTGGACTTCCGCATTTGCGTATCAATGGAATGACGATTGGTGGCACTGCCGTTTGAACGGCTTGGTGCAAGCTTGTTTCATAACCTATCGCATTTCTGAAATGCTGAACATTTACCCTGCATTCCGGTCGAATGACCAATGCGGGGCATTCAATGATGATGAAATCGGTTAAACCTTTTTAACCGGTCGTGATCGTTATGCTTGAAATCCGGATAGTGCAGAGCAGTTTTTACCGGCAACCTCTTCCGGCGCCGGTCAATAAGAGGAGACACTTATTTTCCACGTCCCCCGAATAAGCTCCCGCATCTATAACTTACAGCTCTATTTGCTCTTCAGATTTCAATTCAAAATAATTTCCTTTTCATATCTAGTGATTGCGATAACATTGCAGATGCCGCCGTACCGATGAAAGAGGCCGGTCTTTTATCTCACAAACAAATTAAGACAGAAAAATTTGATTCCATGACGGAATTATCTTGTTTTTTCTGTAGTTTGCGTTGAAAATGGAGAACAAATTTTGTAGGCAAAATAATGAAATTGCCCCGTGAGGGTTTTCATCATTGAAAGGAATTTCCATGTACACGGTCGTGTCTGGTCAGCCTCAAAAGCTGTCTCATCATTTTACACTTCCAAAAATTATCAGCGCTTTATTCATTGTGCTTGCCGCGATTTGGCTCTCGGCTGCCTATCGTGTTGAGCAAGGGCTTTTGCTTCTCGTCGGTGCAGCCCTTGGAATAACGCTTTACCATGCGTCATTCGGCTTTACGTCGGCCTGGCGCAATTTCATCCTAGAAGGTCGCGGCCGCGGTTTGCGCGTGCAAATGCTGATGCTGGCAATTGCTGTCCTGCTTTTTTTCCCGACTTTAAGCCTTGGCGAAGTTTTCGGACATCCCGTCAATGGCTCGCTCGCCCCTTTGAGCCTTTCCGTTATCATCGGAGCATTTATGTTCGGAATGGGAATGCAACTTGCCGGTGGCTGCGCTTCCGGCGTACTATTTACTCTCGGTGGCGGTAATGCCCGTATGCTTCTCGTTCTCGCATTTTTTGTTCTTGGCGGTTTTGTTTCAACGGCACATGCATCATTCTGGGCAAATATGCCGGCATTACAACCCGTTTCGCTGGTTAAAACCCTCGGCGCACCATTAGGCATTGTTATTTCACTCGTGCTCTTTGCAATTATTGCCGCACTAACAGTCGTCATCGAAAAACGTCGCCACGGCGCACTTGAACAGGAAAAGCCGACAACTCATAAAGGTCTACAACGTTTTTTCCGTGGTCCTTGGCCAATGGTTTGGGGCGGCGTTGCTCTGGCACTCCTTAATTACCTGACACTGGTTATCTCCGGTAAGCCGTGGAGCATTGCCGGCGCCTTTCCGATTTGGGGAGCGAAGATCAGCACCGCTCTTGGCGTCGATGTCGCAAGTTGGCAGTTCTGGCAAAACCCCGGCAACGCCAAAAACTTGAGCTCAAGCATATTTTCCAATGTCACTTCGGTGATGGATTTCGGCATTATTGCCGGTGCAATGTTGGCCGCTGGTCTCGCTGGCCGTTTTGCATTCAAATTCCGTATGCCGATCGGCTCCGCATGTGCTGCCGTTATTGGTGGTCTGCTTCTCGGCTATGGTGCCCGCGTTGGCTTTGGCTGCAATATCGGCGCATATTTTTCAGGTATCGCATCTGGCAGCTTGCATGGCTGGCTTTGGGTTGTGGCCGCGTTCTTCGGAAATACGGCCGGGGTTTACCTAAGACCAGTTTTTTATAAAAATCCGCAAACTGCACCACAGATCAAATCGTGCTAGTGATTATAGCTGTTTTACTTCTTTAAAGGCGCCAGCCCGGTTTGGGCTTGCGCTTTTTAAGCAAAGCAACTGCCTCGACATGGGGGGACCATAAAAACTGGTCTATTGGCACGAGCTTTTCAATTGTGTAGCCACCCTCAATCAAAATAGACAAATCACGCGCCATTGTGACCGGATTACAGGAAACCGCAACCACATGCGGAATATTTGTTTTGGCAATTTCGCGCGCTTGTTCTTCGGCACCTGCCCGCGGCGGGTCAAAAACAAGCCCATCAAAAGCTTCCAATTCACGCGGCAAAAGTGGACGACGGAATAAATCCCGCTTTTCATAGGTTACAGTCTTCAGCCCGACCGATTGTCGATAGGCACGATCAAGGCTTTTCAAAGCGTCATCATCATTTTCAACGGCATGAACTTTCATTTTTTCGGCCATTCGGAACGTAAATGTGCCTGCACCGGAAAAAAGATCAGCCGCGTTTTTGGTTTTTTTCAAGCCTTGCATGACGAGGTTAGCCATAAACTCTTCCGCTTCTCTGGTTGCTTGCAAAAAACCGCCTGCCGCAAGTTCCACCACGGCCGCACCAAAATGAAGCTCAGGTCTTTCTTTCTCTATGATGATCTCGCCATCCGCCGTCAAACGAATAAAAGATTGCTTCAAGCCCTCTTCTACAAGCCGTTGGCGCAATCTTTCGTCATTGATTTTACAGCCTTCCAAGGCGACATCAATTCCGTTTTCAGCCAGTGTCACATTAATCCGTATTTCCTTCGCGTAATTTGCCAATAATGCGGCAACCGATCTGATTGCCCCAAGTGCATCAACAAGCTCCGGACGCGAGACGGGACATTCCTCAATGGCCACAACTTCATGGGATTGGTAGCGATTGAACCCGACAATTTGTCCTTTTGGCGTGACACGGGCAGTTAATATCATACGCCGACGCGTATGGGGCTCACATGGAATAACGGGATCCACATCGGTTGTTATGTTTCTCCCCTCCAATGCGTCGACGACCAGAGATCTTTTCCACATTTGGTAGGGTTCGTCAGCCCAATGCTGCAAGGCACAACCACCGCAGGCCTCGAAATGTTTGCATTTTGCTTCAACTCTTTCGGGCGAGCGTTTTTTCAAAGCAATAATAGTCCCGTGACCATTTTCGGCGGCGATATTGGCAACTTCTTGAGGAAGCGCGAACGGGACATAGACTGCGCCATGTTTCGTCTTTGCAACACCATCACCGGCGACACCGACATGGTCGATTACGACCTCTTCAATCATTGCTTTTTTCTCCAAAAAGTAAATATTCGCGATTTCCGTCTCCACCTTCAATCGGTGAAGCGATCAGCCCCTTTGCCCGCCAATTATCAAGCCCGTCAAGCCAACTAAAAAGCTCGCGAGCCACACTTTCTGCACGGGATGGATCTTTGACAATGCCGCCCCGTCCTAAACCTTCGCGCCCGATTTCAAATTGTGGTTTGACAAGAAGCACAGCCTGCGCGCCGCTTTCAGCCAAACTTAATGCCGGTGGCAGAGCCAATTTTAACGAAATGAAACTTACATCCGAGACGACGAGTTGAACTTGACGATTTTTCAAGTGTGCTTTCTCAAGGTCACGGGCATTCAACCCCTCGTAAAGGGTGATTGCCGGATGACCGATAAGTGAAGGATGGAGTTGCCCGTGCCCGACATCAACGGCTATAACGTGACTTGCCCCTTTTTTGAGTAAAACTTCGGTAAACCCGCCCGTTGAAGCGCCAATATCAAGCGCGGTTACACCCTCGGTTTTAACCGGAAAATATGAAAGCGCCGCAATAAGTTTCAAAGCGGCACGGGATACATAATGTTGCGCAGGGTCAAAAACGCCGATATCGGCGCTTTCCAAAACAGCTTGCCCTGCTTTTTTCACAACAACGCCGTTGATTGTCACAGTGCCTCGAGCAATTGCATCCCTTGCACGTGAACGTGTTGAAAAGAAATTCTTTTCAACAAGAAGTGTGTCCAATCTCAGCCGTTCCGGCATTTCAGGCCCGAATTTGTGGTGTCACCAATGCTTCGCGTCCGAGAGCGGCAAAGACTGTATTGACAATACCGGTTTTATCAAGCCCAATCTCGGAAAGAATTTTTGATTGCGGGCCATGATAGAGATATTTATCCGGCAATGTCAGAGTGCGGATTTTTAACCCTTTGTCGAGCAATCCATCCCTTGCAAGGAATTGCAAAACTTGCGCACCGAAACCTCCGGCTGCCCCTTCTTCGATCGTCACAAGAACCTCATGTTCCTGAGCAAGACGGCGAACGAGATCTTCGTCGAGCGGTTTTGCAAAACGGGCATCTGCAACCGTTGTCGAAAGTCCGGCGGCTCCCAGTTCATCCGCAGCAGCAAGCGCATCCTGCAAACGGGTACCAAAACCCAATAATGCCACTTTATTCCCCTCGCGAAGAATGCGTCCCTTTCCGATTTCGATCAATTCGCCGCGTTCCGGTAGTTTAAGACCAACGCCTTCACCGCGTGGATAGCGGAAAGAAATTGGCCCCTGATCATAGGCAGCAGCCGTGCGCACCATATTCATCAATTCCAGTTCGTCGGACGGTGCCATGACAACAAAACCCGGAAGTGCCGACAAAAAGACCGTATCATAACTTCCTGCATGGGTTGAGCCATCGGCACCAACAAAACCCGCGCGGTCAATTGCAAATTTCACCGGCAATTGTTGTATGGAAACATCATGCACAATCTGGTCATAAGCACGCTGGAGAAATGTGGAATAAATCGCCACGAAAGGTTTGAGACCTTCACAAGACATACCGGCTGCAAAAGTGACTGCATGTTGCTCGGCAATGCCGACATCGAACATACGGTCAGGAAACTTTTCGGCAAATTTGTCGAGCCCTGTTCCGGAAGGCATTGCAGCAGTAACCGCAACAATCTTGTCGTCTAGCGTTGCTTCTTTAATCAAAGAATCGGCAAATACTTTGGTGTAGGAGGGAGCTTTGCTCTGAACTTTTATTTGTTCGCCGGTTACGACATTGAAACGGCTAACTCCATGATATTTGTCACTTGCTGCTTCAGCCGGTGCATAGCCCTTGCCCTTGCGCGTAACAACATGAACAAGAACCGGACCATTCGGATGTTCGCGGACATTTTTCAAAACCGGCAGGAGATGCTCGATATTGTGACCGTCGATCGGCCCGACATAATAAAAACCAAGTTCCTCAAAAAGCGTGCCACCGGTCAAAAAGCCACGCGCAAATTCTTCCCCGCGACGGGCTTTATCCCAGAAAAATTTGGGAAGCTTTTTACTCAAAGCTTTGGCGCGTTCACGCAGATTACGGTATGAAGGGCTTGAAACCAGCCGTGCAAGATAGGCACTCATCGCTCCGGTTGGCGGAGCAATCGACATATCGTTATCGTTGAGTATAACAATGAGACGTGCGTCAAGCGAACCGGCATTGTTCATCGCTTCATAAGCCATGCCAGCAGACATTGCGCCATCACCGATAACGGCAACAACATTACGCTTTTTTTCGTGCTTAAGTTCACTGGCAACAGCCATACCGAGGCCTGCAGAAATGGACGTTGAAGAATGCCCTGCCCCGAACGGATCATAAATGCTTTCGCTGCGTTTGGTAAAACCTGATAGCCCCCCTTCCTGACGAAGGGTACGAATACGATCCCGCCTGCCAGTCAGTATTTTATGAGGGTAAGCCTGATGACCGACATCCCAGATGATGCGGTCCTCGGGTGTATTAAACACATAATGCAAAGCGACAGTAAGTTCTACCACGCCGAGCCCCGCGCCCAAATGTCCCCCTGTTACCGATACGGCATCAATTGTTTCAGCCCGCAATTCATTAGCGACTTCTGTCAAGGCGCTTTCCGGCAAGCGGCGCAGATCCTCCGGCAGATGTATCTTGTCCAACAATGGTGTTGATGGTCGCGACAAATTATTTTCCTTAGTTGTTTTCAACTGTTAACACATTTTCCTGTTTGCCAAAGCTTTACAGCTTTTGACGCAAATTTGCACCTTAAAACTCAAAAATTTTGGTTATTTAACGCTTGGCTTTTATCAAATTGCGATGATTGTCTCCTCTTATCCGCTCAAAACTATCGACAAGACATATTTTTCAAGCTTTATGATGCGCTTGATAACAAATAAAGATGCGCCATATGACCAAACCACAGGCAGTTTTTTCACTGTGGTTATAAGATTAGCGTAAGTTAGATGATAGACAATGGTTGAAGAATATTTACAACATTGGATTTCGCAATATGGCCCGTTTGCCTATTTCTTCATCCTCTATTTCGAATCATTTGGCGCTCCTGTCCCGGGAGAAAGCGGCCTTATCGCCGGCTCTCTGCTTGCCGCTGCCGGAAAGCTCGATTTGTTGCCCATGTTGCTTTGTGCTTTTACAGGAAGTGTACTTGGCGATTGCACCGGTTATGCTATAGGCCATTTCGGCGGCGAAAAACTTTTATTGCGCTACGGACATTACGTAAAACTCACACCGGAACGGCTCGAAAAGTTTCAAAATATGCTTGATAAACGTGGCTTTTTCTTCGTTGCCACGGCCCGTTTCATTGTAATTTTGCGCCAATTGAACGGTCTTATTGCCGGTTCCGGAGGAATGGCTTTTCCAAAATTTCTGGTCGCCAATATTATCGGGGCAGCCGCTTGGACGCTTGTTTGGGGCGGCGGCCCCTATCTTGTAAAATTTTTATTCTAAATTCCGCTTATTGTTCGGCATCAAGCGGTTCCAGTCCTTCCGGCTCTCCCTCGCGCGACAACCGAATTTTATCAACCTTGTTTTCAGCTTCTTTCAAAAGCTTGTCACAATGTTTTTTCAAAGCTTCTCCACGCTCATATATACGAATTGTCTCATCAAGCGCGACATCGCCGCGCTCGAGTTTTTCAACAATTTCTTCCAACGCGCCAAGTGCTTTCTCGAAACTCATTTGAGAAACATCGGCATTATCTTTCTGTTCTGCCATTCGAGCCTCACAAAATATCTGTTTTTTCTATATGGATACCAAAACCTTCAAGGCCAACATAATGGCGCTCGCGCGAGGCATAAAGAATAACCGAGGTAATGCCAAGGCTTTTGAGAATCTGCGCTCCAAGACCGATCTGGCGCCATTCTTCCTCACGCTCGACAGCCTGTTCATGTGTCTCGAGCCCTTCCATAGCCATTTCGCGATCACGGTTCTCGTCGGTGCTCCCGACGCCAACAGACCCGGCTCTGAGATAGACAAAAACACCGCGTTTTTCTTTTTCAGCCATAAGTCGCAGCACAGATTCAATTTCGTGTTTTTTACCAAAAACATCGGAGACAACATTTTCACGTTGCAAACGGACAGGAATGTTTTCACCGTCACGGATATCACCAAAAACAACGGCAACATGTTGCATCGGCTCCCAAGGCAATTGATAGCTGTGGGCAACAGCGGGCCCGACAAGTGTATCAACTTTCATCTCGTCAACATGTTCGATGAGCGTTTCTTTACGTTGGCGATAGGCTATAAGATCAGCCACTGTCACGACATGAAGATTATGTTCTTCAGCAAATTTTCTTACCTCGGGACCGTGTTTGACAGTTCCGTCATCATTCATCAGTTCGCCAATCACGCCAACCGGAGGAAGATTTGCAAGTTTGCACAAATCGACAGCCGCTTCTGTGTGGCCGGAGCGCATCAACACACCGCCTTCACGGGCAATAAGCGGAAATACGTGTCCCGGACGACTGAAATCGGACGCGCTGGCGTTCGGATTTGCGAGATTCCTCACTGTCAATGTCCGATCCTCGGCAGAAATACCTGTTGTCGTACCATGCAGAAAATCAACCGTTACAGTAAAGGCTGTGTGATGAGCCGAATCATTATTTGAAACCATAGGGGCAAGATTGAGCCGTTTTGCTTCCTCGCCGGTCATCGGCGCGCAAATAATTCCGGACGTATTCCGCACAATAAAGGCCATCTTTTCTGGTGTGCAATGAACGGCTGCAACAATAAGGTCACCTTCATTTTCACGGCCATTATCATCTGTAACCGCAACAATTTCACCGCGCTCGAACGCTCTTATAGCGTCCACGACCGATTTCTGGTTGAATGTCATAATAGTCCTTTCAGATCCGGCCTGTTTGGCCGCGATGTCTAAGATAATGGTCGGCAATGGCACAAGCCACCATCGCTTCCCCAACTGGTACAGCCCTTATTCCAACACAAGGATCGTGCCGCCCTTTTGTCACTACATCAACATTATTGCCATCAACATCCACTGAACGGCGCGGTGTCAATATCGATGATGTAGGTTTGACTGCAAAACGCGCAATGACCGGTTCGCCGTTGGAAATACCTCCCAGAATACCGCCAGCATGATTGCTTAAAAAAACCGGTCTTCCATTTTCCCCATGCCGCATTTCGTCGGCATTTTCTTCGCCTGTCAAGCGGGCAGCGTTAAATCCTTCACCGATTTCAACGGCCTTGACTGCATTGATCGACATAAGGAAGGATGCAATATCCTGATCAAGTTTCCCGTAAATCGGTGCGCCAAGCCCGGCAGGTACATTGTCTGCAACAATTTCTACTATAGCACCGATTGACGAACCTTCTTTACGAATTTCATCAAGATAAGTTGCGAATTTTTCAGCGGCTATCTTATCGGGGGTAAAAAACGGATTATTATCAACCTCATTCCAATCCCAACGGGAGCGGTCAATATCGATTGCGCCAATGGCAATCACTGCCCCACGCACACGAAGATTCGGAACAACTTTTCGGGCTATTGCGCCGGCAGCAACACGCGCTGCAGTCTCACGTGCCGAAGAACGCCCGCCACCACGATAATCGCGAATGCCATATTTGACATCATAAGTATAATCGGCATGTCCGGGACGATATTCGCGGGCAAGATTGCCATAATCTTTCGACCGCTGATCGGTGTTCTCGATCATCATCGAAATCGGCGTTCCGGTTGTGATCAATTTTTCCCCGTCATCACAAGGTAACACTCCCGACAATATTTTGACCTCATCAGCTTCACGGCGCTGGGTCGTATAACGGGATTGTCCGGGTTTGCGTTTATCAAGATAAGCTTGCACCTCCGCCACCGAGAACTTTATCCCCGGAGGGCAACCGTCAATAACGCAGCCCAATGCAGGCCCATGGCTTTCGCCCCATGTTGTAACGCGGAAGAGTTTACCGAATGTATTATATGACATAAAACGCCAACCCAACTTTTCACCATTGTTTGTTCTATTGAGCTTTTGGTTCGTGGTCAAACAGTGAAAACCAAGATTGAAGCAATTTTGATCAATAACCGGATTTTTTCCACATTTCCGGCCGTTTACATTCAAAGAACCACATATCGGGACAAAAATGCACACGTTTTACAGGAAAACCATTATGTGATTTTGTATATTCTATTTTTGATTGACCAATGGCTATGGTTTCGACACAATCACCTGACATTGATTTGCAATGATTTGGTTTTGCCAAGACTTGAGCTTGCAACGACTTGAATTTGCAATAACTGGCAGTTTTACAATTGACGATTTTGAAAGGGCTAATATGAGAAAACTGGTTTTTGCGGGGATACTAGCAACATTTCTTTTCCCAGCCTTAGCTTTTGCCGATGACGTCAAAGGAACAATAACAGCTATCAATCAGGATAATAATACAATCGAACTCGACAATGGGAAAACTTACAGTTTACCGGGTGAATTCGATTATTCTGTTTTGAGTGAAGGCATGAAAGTCATCGTATTTTATGACACCGAGGGAAATGATCGTTACATTACCGATATCGAACCACAAGAAAGTTGATGATCGTTCCCGACCGGCAGTTATTTTATTAAATAAAACGCGCAAAACCCCGCAATTGCACACAAAATCCCGCAGTTACGCATAAATCCCACGGTTGCACACCAATTCCTTTTGACGAATTTGGTGTGCATATATTGTTTTGTTATAAGGTCGGACAATAATTTAAAGCCATTCCAGCCCGTTTTCATCAAAACGTAAAATACGATCCTGATCGACCATAAAATTGGCGGCCTCCGGTTCGCTCAACCCGCCGTAAATATGCATGATTGAACGCAGGCACCCACCATGGGTGACACAGACCGTATTGCCTTCAACCTTTTCGACCCAGTCTTTGACACGTTTGGCGAGCATGGCATAGCTTTCCGCCTTTTCACCGGGAGGCAAAAAATTCCACTTGTCTGCAACACGGGCAGCAATGAGTTCAGGGTGGACTTTGGCAATATCATCCTCGGTTGTTCCCTGCCAGTCGCCGAAATGCATCTCCATTAACTGTGGATCGGTGCGATAGCCGCGAATATCGAGCCCCATTTCACCACGGATAATTTCCATCGTTTCGCGCGTTCTACGCAAAGGGCTTGCAACAAAATCAAAGCCTTTGGCATCGCCCAACAGCTCTTTTAATAAACGGCCATTACGGGCAGCCTGTTGACGCCCATATTCGGTAATATCGCGATCTATCTGGCCTTGTATGCGTTTGGTAATATTCCAATCCGTCTGACCGTGACGGGAAAAATAAATAAGCGGACGCTTGGACACTTTATCAATCCTTTACAACAGAAATATCCGGTGCATCGACTGCTTTCATGCCGATAACATGATATCCGGCATCAACATGATGAACTTCGCCGGTTACCGAACGGGACAAATCTGAAAGAAGATAAAGCGCAGAATCGCCAACTTCATCAATCGTAACCGTCCGACGAAGGGGCGCATTGTATTCATTCCATTTGAGAATGTACCGGAAATCACCGATACCCGAAGCAGCCAATGTTTTGATCGGGCCAGCCGAAACAGCATTGACACGAATTTTTTTAGGTCCGAGATCAACTGCAAGATATTTGACACTTGCTTCAAGAGCGGCTTTGGCAACGCCCATAACGTTATAGTTCGGCATGACTTTTTCCGAACCATAATAGGTCAATGTCAAAATCGAACCGCCATCGGGCATCAATTTTTCTGCCCGCTGGGTCACTGCGGTGAGAGAATAAACAGAAATATTCATCGTCATGTTGAAATTTCTTTCCGATGTATCAACATAACGGCCTGTCAGTTCGTCCTTGTCGGAAAAGCCGATTGCATGAACGAGAAAATCAATTTTTCCCCACTTCTGTTTTACCGCATCGAATGCTGCATCAATTGACGCTGCATCTGTGACATCACAATGGCCACAAACAAATCCCCCGACCTCTTCTGCAAGCGGTACAACACGTTTTTTCAGTGCTTCCCCCTGGTAGGTAAAAGCAAGCTCGGCACCCGCTTTGTGTGCAGCTTTTGCGATACCCCATGCAATTGAATGATTATTTGCAAGCCCGAGAATTAAACCGCGCTTGCCACGCAACAAACCGTTACTGTCACCCATTGGTATTGCCTCATAATTGCTTGATATCAGTTTTCGCTTTTTGCCCTATGACATAGCTCGCACTTTTCTTCAAGTAATTGGTGCAATTTGTTCGTGAAAACCGACAATTATGCAACGCAAACGCAGAAAAACGTTCAAATTCGCTTTGTTTTTCGTTTTTGAAGAACGAAATCCGTTCATTCCTTCATCCATTTCGGTTGAAGAAAAAGCGATCTTGAAAAATGTGAATGGGCACCTTGCAAAAACCGGTATGAACCGTTCAATTCAAGTGTTCCGGTTAAACACAGAAACAGGAAGGCCGGTTCATCAAACTGGGAAAGTGGCCGTTCTTTAAAGATTCCCTGACGTTGGTCTTATCATTTCTGTTCATTTTAGCAGAACAGCAGAAATGAATTGGTCAACCGGCTCCGGCTCATAAATAAGATAATTGTAGCGGGAAAGAACTACGGTAAAACGGCATTATCAAACATCGGGATTGGGCTATTCATCAATATGGCCTGACCGATCGCCAAAAATTATAATGGCTTAAAAAAAATTGCAGAACTGCGACAATCAGGGATTATCCGGTTTATCGTCTTTAATTTCGATTGCGAAATTGATTTTGACGTCGCCATTTTTTTCAAAGTGCAAAACAGCCGGAACGAACTCGCCATCGCGCAATTCATCCTGACAGTTGAAAAACATGAAATGATAATCACCGGGCTTCAATTCAAGATAGCCGTTCGGTTCAATGGTAAGAGGTTCCTTGAGCTTTTGCATCTTGACCTTACCATATTGTTTGATTGTTTCGTGAATAACCACATGATCGGAAATGTCGGAGGTTATTGACAGCAAGCGATCTGCATTAAATCCGCCGTTATGAATGAGAGCGAAACCTTCTGCACGTTTTTCACCCGTATCGGATTTCTGCACCCACGGGCTTTCGACAGTAATATCGCCTTTCGTGAAATTTTCGGCCAAAGCTGATGAACAAAAAACCGTCAGCAGAAAAAAAGCGAGACAAAAATTGAACCTCATGACAATCCTCGTTCCCGCTTTTATTCCTATAGCTTACCCAATCAACCCGTTTTATGATCTTCAAGATTGCATTTTGATAAATTGTTCAAGTCCGGCATCTCCACCTTCCGGCAGCATAATACGGACATGAACATAAAGATCATCCCGACCACCTGTTTTGAGAGGTAGTCCTCTTCCTTTCAAGCGCAAAACCTTGTCGGAGCTCGACCAGGCCGGTATCGTCAACATAACGCGGCCGTCAAGCGTATCAACCGGTTTTTTGGCACCCAGAACCGCATCTTTAAGAGAGACCGGCAAATCGAGATGCAGTGCTCTTCCTTCAATGTGGATGTGGGGATGGGGCTTGATGTGAATTGTCACCAATGCATCTCCGGCCTGACCATAAGGTACAGTTTCACCTTGCCCTTTCAGCCGGATTGTCTGGCCATCCTCGACATAATCGGGAAGTTTGATTTTAAGCTTTTTACCATTCGGGAAAATAGCTTCGACTTTCTCGGCTCCGACGAGCTGCTCTAAAGTTACATCCAGTCTTGCATGGATATCAGCGCCCTGTTGGCGCGCTTGCGCACGGCTGCGGCTGCCAAAACCGGAAAAACCTCCGCCTCTATTGGCGCCATTTCCTGCACCGAAAAGATCTCTGAAAATATCGCCGGCATCAAAGCCCGCCTTTCCGCCACCAGACCTGAATTCGAAATGGCTGGTGCCATTACCGAACGGATTGCCGCGGCCGCCAAACCCCTGTCCGCCGCCAAAGCCCTGTCCATTGCCAAACCCTTGACCTCCACCGGCAAAGCCTTGAAAAACGGGCTTGCCTTCGGCATCAATCTCGCCACGATCAAATTTTTCTTTTTTGTCTTTATCGCCAAGAATTTCATAGGCTTGATTGACTTCGGCAAATTTATCCTGAGCAGTCTTGTCGCCTTTGTGAAGATCAGGGTGATATTGTTTTGCCAGTTTTCTGAATGCAGATTTAATCTCTTGCGGTTTGGCAGTGCGCGCCACACCCAGAACCGTATAGGGATCACGCATATTTATCCTCTTTCCAGCCGAAAAAAGGGCCTTCCCTCAAGACGGCTTTATAAAAATCTGTTCCACCTCGAAGGGCAGAAAAATACCTCATTCTCTATATGCCTATGAAAGAGCGAAAATACCAGATCATTTCATGTTTTTTTAAGTGGTTTTTGAACAAGCCGGACGAGGACATTAATGAGCCATATCGAAGCTGGTCATTGTCCAGACATCTGGAGCCATTTCACAGATTTCACCGTGATAGAGATTTTCTCCGTCATAAGCCGAACGGGTTGCCTTGAACTTGCGGCATTTACGGCCCTTATCTTTACTTTCGACAATCGAACTGATTGTTCCTTCGCTCCCCGTTATGGTATTATCCCACTTTACTTCTTTAGGAGAAGCGTTCACGTTTTCAATTGCCTTGATCTCGTCGCGAATAACAAGTTGGTCGGAGAGAATGATCGGGTCGCTCGTCAATGTTGTTTGCGAGGCCACCGAACCGGTCATCATCGAATAATCGACGGAATTTTCCGGCGTTGCAGTGGCGCCCATTTTATCAAGTTTGTCACCTGATATGATACAGCCTTGCAATAACCAAGTGATCGTGACAAAAATGACAAAACGACCAAGCCGGCTTATCAAATTAAAAAAAGCTTCCATAGTCCACTTTTTTCCGCGTCGGCCAGGTAGTTTGACAACACGCTATTATACAGAAAACACATAACTCGGGTGCATTATGACAGATGAAACGTTAACAAGTGGTGACTTTGTCGAGGCAAATGAACCTTTTGCACTTTTTAAAATTTGGATGGAAGATGCAACAAAAAGCGAAATTAACGACCCGAATGCTATGGCAGTTGCTACAGTGGACCCGACAGGCCTTCCAGATGTCCGTATGGTCCTTTTGAAAGCTTTCGGTTCGGATGGATTTGTTTTCTATACAAATTATGAAAGCAATAAGGGACGGGAAATTCTTTCATCTATGAAGGCAGCGTTATGTTTCCACTGGAAATCGTTGCGCAGGCAAGTGAGAGTACGCGGACTGGTTGAAAAGGTAAGCGACGAAGAAGCTGATGCCTATTATCAATCACGTGCACGTGGCAGCCGCATCGGTGCTTGGGCATCAAAACAATCACGGCCACTCGAAAGCCGCTTTGCTTTGGAAAAGGCTGTTGCCGAATACACGGCAAAATACGCCATCGGCAATATACCCCGTCCACCCTACTGGTCCGGCTTCAGAATCAAACCGCTTTCAATCGAATTCTGGCACGACAGACCGTTCAGGCTTCATGACCGTGTAGTTTTTTCCCGTCCTTCGCCTGATGCAAAATCGTGGGAAAAACACCGCCTATACCCTTAAGCATTCTCTTTAATCGGCAAAATTTTTCCGTTAAGCCGGACGGTTTAAATCCGGCTTTTAAAAAGCTCTGCTTCGCTTATCGGCGATAGTTATTCTTAGAAATAACGTACCGCTGCTCCAAGAACGAGGCCGAGGAAGATTAAACAGCCGACTGTCGAATTCGATTTGAACAGTCTCAGGCACTCGCTATTATTATTGATATCGATTGTGATAATTTGATAAAACATGTGGATAGCCGCAAGTAACAGGCCAAGATAGGCCAAAGTCGGCACACCGGCCAAAAGAAATGCAGCAAGGCTCAATAAAATAAATCCGCCATAAAGAACGATGAGTGCGGCTTTGGTTTTTTCACCAAAAAGTCTTGCAGTCGAGCGCACACCGACAATTGCATCATCTTCTTTATCCTGATGGGCATAGATTGTGTCATAGCCTATCGTCCATAAAACCGAGCCGAAATAAAGGAACACAGGGGCATAATCAAGACGGCCGTAAATCGTGGCCCACCCCATCAGAGCCCCCCAATTGAAGGCAAGGCCTAAAAAAAACTGCGGCCAGTATGTCACGCGTTTCATAAAGGGGTAGATTGCGACAATAACAAGCGATGAAACACCTAAAATAATGCTGAACAGATTGAATTGCACAAGCACGAGAAGCCCGACAAGACATTGCAGCCCCATAAAGATTTTCGCCTGTAGACGGCTGACCTGCCCCGATGGCAAAGGCCTTGAGCGCGTGCGTTCCACTTTATTATCGATTTTCTGGTCAACAAGATCATTCCATGTGCACCCCGCGCCGCGCATGGCTACAGCACCAATAAAGAAAAGGAAAAGGTACCATATTGCCAAGGCAACCGGATAGGGATGCGGGTGAGAATCAAAATCTTTTGCATCCATTGCCAGAATTAACGACCAGAAACACGGCCACATAAGAAGTTTCCAACCGATTGGTCTGTCCCACCGTGATAACTGGGCATATGGCCATAGAGACCGCGGCAACAAACGATAGACCCAATGCCCTGATGGCGCGTCAAAGACACGTCCTCTCACGCCCTGTTGCTGAAGTGCTTCATGAGTGCTCAAGCTTTCGGAAGCAATATTTTTGTTGTTTACCATTTATGACAGCACACCTTTTACCTTGAAGCTAAAGCATTTCGTTTCTATGACAAGAATAAGGGTTTTAACATCTTCTTCAACAGGAGCAAGTAATGAACGTTCTTCTCATCGGTTCAGGCGGACGCGAACATGCATTGGCGTATAAAATTTCGTCCTCTCCCCTCCTTGGCAAGCTCTTTTGTGCTCCTGGAAATCCCGGAACTCTCCCCTTGGGAAATAATATCGAGCTTGATGTAAAAAACCATAAAGCTGTCGTCGAATTTTGCAAGAAAAATACTGTGGAGCTCGTTATCGTCGGACCGGAAGCACCGCTCGTCGACGGCCTTGCAGATGCCCTTCGCGATGTCGGGCTTCTTGTTGTCGGGCCAAACAAACTCGCCGCACGGCTTGAAGGCTCCAAAGGTTTTACCAAAGACCTATGCGCCAAATACAATATTCCGACCGGCGACTATCAGCGCTTTGATAATGCCGAAAAAGCCAAAAACTACATTGAAAAGAAAGGCGCGCCGATTGTCATTAAAGCCGATGGTTTGGCTGCCGGTAAAGGTGTGACAGTCGCCGCAACAATAGAGGAAGCGCTTGATGCGGTCGATGCCTGTTTCGATGGTGCCTTCGGAAAAGCCGGAATTGAAATTGTTGTAGAAGAATTTCTTGAAGGTGAAGAGGCGAGTTTCTTTTGCCTTTGTGACGGAAAAACAGCCATTCCTTTTGGCTCTGCACAAGATCATAAACGTGTTGGTGATGGCGATAAGGGAGCCAATACCGGAGGCATGGGAGCCTATTCACCGGCGCCTGTCATGACCGACGATATGACAAAGCGCGTTATGAATGAAATCGTAAAGCCCACCATTCGTGGCATGGCCGATCTTGGTTGCCCATTCAGCGGTGTTTTGTTTGTGGGGTTGATGATTACAAAAAAAGGCCCCGAACTTATCGAATTCAATGTCCGCTTTGGTGACCCTGAATGTCAGGTTCTGCTGATGCGGCTAAAAAGCGATCTGCTCTCAGTACTCTATTCCGTTGCAAAAGGTCGTCTCGAAGGTATCAAACTTGACTGGACAACCGATAAAGCTTTGACTGTGGTTATGGCAGCGAAAGGTTATCCTGAAGCACCGGAACGAGGAAGCATTATTTCCGGCATAGAAAAAGCGGATAAACTGCCTGACGTCAAAGTTTTCCACGCCGGTACCGCTTTAAAAGACGGAAAAGTCATCGCCAATGGCGGTAGGGTTTTGAATGTTACAGCAACAGGAAAAACGGTAAAAGAGGCGCAACAGAAAGCCTATCAGGCAATAAAATTGATTGATTGGCCGGAAGGCTTTTATCGCCATGATATCGGCTGGCGTGCCATTGAACCGGAAGAATCTAAAGCAAACTGAAATTTCAATGCGTGAAGCGCGATAAATCGAATAGCGCTCCTTGTAGTTAGCGATTTGTTTTGTCGCCCCTAAACCGCATTCGAAAAATCGAATGCATCGCATCAAAACCGATAGTCAAGTTTTGTGCCGAATAGCTTTGTGGGATAATCAGAATCCGTTCAAAATTCAAAACGAACCGGACGTTCATTTTATAATCAGCGAGAGGAGCGTTTTCCAAAAAACATCCAGAAAATTCGAGGGGGGAGGATTTGTCCGAGACCGGCGAGATCTTAAAACGAATTTTTCGGACTTTTATACTTTTTCAGATTTTATAATTTGTTTTTGACAGGCACGTTTTTGCCGATAATCGGCAGAACATGCTCTTAATACGCCGGTTCCTGTCATTTTATACTATCTGTCAGTTGGCCCTTGAAAATTTTTATCAAAAAACAAAAATCTATTTTTCTTCGGCCGCTATTTCGCGTTTAAAAATGTTGCGCAAATCTTCCAATTGCTCGTCATTTATGGGAGCTTTCGGCAATACGTTAAATTTCTTGGGCGATATATAAAGGGCAATAAAAGTCGGATATTCTCGCCAGCCGGAAAATAAACGGAACGGGTATGTCCCTCTGATATACGAGCTCTTTATTGCTACTGCATGGTCATCCCATACCCAAGTTTGTTCAAGCCCGATCTGCTTGTCATTTTTCACCAATTGTTGGACATGGTGGGGGATCAGAACAAAATAGTTCAATGCCCAGATAGCAATGATAATCGCAGCATAAATGGCTGAAATACGATAAAGTGAATGACCCCAATTCTGATACCAGTCGGCTCCGTCAATCATCACAAGAACAGCCGACATCAGAGCAACAGCGACAATCCACAGCAGGAGGAGCCGGATCAATGTCAGTCTTGATAGCGCATGATCGCGATAATAGGCTTTGAGTGCTTCGATCGCATCCTGCTTATCAAGTATAAAAACAATCTGCCGCGTCATTCAATCCTCCGGACATATCTTGCTGGTAAGCTTAACACCGGTTCATTGTCAAATGGCAAAAAAAATTTGTTAGAGAAAATTTCGTTGGGGAAATTTATTCAGGAAAATTTCCATGTATTTTTTATTGAAATAGCCAACCGAATATTCTGAGCTATAACCGGTTTCTGTGAACAGGCTTGCAGGCAAAGAGCTTTTTTCCCAAACGTGATTTTCGATTACGAATTCGGCGTTTTCCGCAAATGGTTTAATCAAAGCAAAAAGGCGATTGCTTCCCGCTCTTGCTCGAACAGTTACCGTTAACCGCAAGAAGCGCCCACCCTTCCGGAAAAAATTCCGCAAAAATGGCCTTATCCGAGCATAACCTGATTATTGATAACCAGTCTTATTCCCAAAGAGTAACCGCGGCATCTCAATAGAAAGTTTTTCCGCTTGTTCTCATGCGGCTTTTTGCCGAAAAAATGCTCGAACGGCGACCGATCCTTGACAGGGATAACCGTTCCATCATCATTAACGAGCAACATTGGAAGATCATAAATATCTGCCCAAAGGCGCCAATCGAGGAGCACATCATCAAGATCACGCGAAACCAGAAGTGGTACGCAGGTTTCATGATTTCGATGCAAGAGTTCAAGTGAAACTGCTTTTTGCCCTGAAGAGGTCATGACAGCGCGCGCTGCAACCCCTCTGAATTGATGGGCGAGTACCAGACGTGACACACGTGAAGTACTACTTCCATTTTCTATTTTTAATGCCGCACCACGCTCATTCAATGAACAAACAACAGTTTTGCCTTGCACATCGAAAGAAACATATTGTGGCAGATGGCAGGGATCCAGCCTGAGTTCAAGTCCTGCTTTTGCCCGATTAGCCCATTGAGTGGCCATAGAATTCGTCCCCAATATCCTCGTCAATTCAATCGGGAATCACCATAGCGGGGTTTGTTAATCGGTTTGTTAAAAGGTTAGGTTAAAAAATTATTGGTTTGTTTTTTGGTTATCGAATTACAAACAGCACTTTAAGTTATTATTCACCAAAACTTATAGCATTTTTCCCGGATTCATAATGTTTTTCGGGTCGAATAGCTGTTTGATCGACCGCATCAGAGAAAGCGCTACCGGAGATTTGAAGGCAACGAGTTCCTTGCGCTTTAATTGCCCGATGCCATGTTCGGCCGAGAATGAACCATTATAACTCATAACTAATGTATGAACGCGGTGATTCATTTCGCCCCAAAGGGAAAGATAGGCTTGTTTGTCGGCGCCAACCGGTTGCGACACGTTATAATGCAGGTTTCCATCGCCCATATGACCAAAGCAGACAATGCGGGCGCCGGGCGAAATCGTTTCAATAATTTTTGCCGCCTCGCTGATAAAATCCGGAATAGAGGCAATCGGAACCGAAATATCGTGTTTGATCGAACCGCCTTCCAATTTCTGCGCGGGTGACATATCTTCGCGAAGCCGCCAAAATTCTTTCTGCTGGCCCACCGATCGGGCAATGGATGCATCTTCGATAATGCCCTGTTGAAGTGCATCTGAAAGAATATCTTCCATCGTATTATTCGCTTCACCGTCACTATGTGAAGACGAAAGGTCTAGAAGCACATACCATTCACTTTCATGTTCGAGTGGTGCACGAGCTCCTTTGACATAGTTTAGAGACATTTCCATGCCGACCTTGGCCATAAGTTCAAAACCGGTCAACATGGAACCGGCTTTTTTCTGGGCAAGAAGCAAAAGCTCTAACGCTTTTTCCGGACTTTTCATGCCCGCATAGGCAACCGCTTTTCCTTGTGGTTTTGGAAAAAGCTTCATAACGGCAGCGGTGATAATACCAAGCGTTCCTTCTGCACCGATAAACAAATCTTTCAAATCATAGCCGCTATTATCTTTTTTGACATAGCGTAAATCGTCGAGAATGCGACCATCCGGCAAGACAACTTCAAGCCCGAGGCAGAGTTCGCGCGTGTTGCCATAGGCAAGAACATCCGTGCCTCCGGCATTGGAGGAAAGATTTCCACCAATCTGGCAAGAGCCTTCCGAACCAAGTGACAAAGGAAAAAAGCGCCCCTTCTCGTCAACTTTTTCCTGTAATGTATGGAGAACCACTCCGGCTTCGACCAATGCAAGATTACCTTCGACATCAATCGAGCGGATCCTGTTCAACCGCTCCATAGAAACAATAATCTCGTTAGCAGTTTCGTCCGGTTGTTGTGCCCCGACAAGACCGGTATTTCCCCCTTGTGGAACAATGGGCGTTCCAGTCTCGCTTGCAAGTTTCATAATTTCCGAAACTTCTTTTGGAGAGGAAGGGCGCAATACAAGAGGGGTACGCCCGTGATAAAGACCGCGTTGTTCGACAAGATAGGACGAAATCACATCCTGATCCACCAAAGCGTGATTGACACCGACAATTTCTATAAAACGTTCAATCAGCTTTTTATCTATCATTTCTATTTCCTTGGTGCCGCCGCGCGTTGAAGTCGGTCATTGATAGCCTCGCCCAAGCCGGTAAAAGGTATCGGCTCGACAGCTATACATTTAACATCTTTTCTATCAAGTTCCTTCAAATAATGGAACAGATTGCTGGCCGCCTCCTCAAGATTGCCCTCTTCGCTCAAATTGAGCGTTGCCACAGCACTTCTGGCATTCAAGGTTTGTTGTTTTCCAAAGGCTAAAAGTGCTTCCCCGTTTTTCACGTCTTTGGCGTCAAGTCTCACAAATGCATTGGGTGCATAATGGGATTTCAACATGCCCGGCGCTTCAATCGCCGCTCGCTGGTCTACCCTTTCAAGCTTGAGCCCTGTTTGTTTTTCAATTTTCTCGGGCGCGAGCCCACCCGGACGAAGCAGATAAATATGGTCGCCCACGACCTTGATAATTGTGGATTCAACACCGACACGTGTCGGGCCACCATCAATGATAAGCGGCACTTTTTCGCCAAACATATCGGCAACATCTTTGGCAGATGTGCTACTCAAACGGCCGGAAATATTTGCGCTTGGTGCTGCAACCGGCCGGCCGAGTTCTTTTACTATTGTTGCGAATATACCGACAGGATTGCGAACAGCCAAAGTCTTCAAACCTGCACTGGTAAGTGGGTCTATCGAAGTTTTATTTTTAAGCGGCAAAACAAATGTTAAAGGTCCCGGCCAGAAAGCGTCCATCAGCTTTTTAGAAATATCATCAATCTCGACAATATCTTCCGCCATATCCATACCGCTGACATGCGCGATCAGCGGGTTGAACTGCGGGCGTCCTTTGGTTTTGAATATATTGGCAACCGCTTTTCCATTTGTAGCATCGGCCGCAAGCCCGTAGACAGTCTCGGTCGGTAGAGCCACGAGCTCCCCTTGTTCAAGATAGGAAACAGCCTTTGAAACAGCGTCTTTTGACGAGGCAAGAATAATCATCATATCAACCCTCTAGAATGCGCCTTTAATCGGGGCAAAACTGAAGCGATGCAATCTTTTGACCGGCCCTTCATGTTCTATTGCCGCGCGGTGGAACGCTGTTGCATATCCGGCATGTTTTTCAAAACCGTAAGCCGGGTAAACTTCTCCCACTTTTTCCATTAGCCGGTCGCGGGTGACTTTTGCTATAATGGATGCCGCCGCAATAGATTGGGAGCGCCCGTCACCTTTTATCAGTGCCTGAGCGGGATAAACAAGTTTTGGGGGAATATCGCGCCCGTCCACCAGAACATAATCTACCTTGACAGACAGGCTGCACACTGCTCGTCTCATGGCTTCAAGAGCAGCTTTTCTGATATCTGTGCGATCAATTTCAATTGCCGACAGGCTGCAAATGGATACGGCCAATGCCGAACGCAAAATCCTGTCATAAAGTGCTTCACGTTTCTTTGCCGAAAGCTTTTTGGAATCATTTAAGCCCTCGGGTATATTGTTCCGGTCAAGAATGACCGCAGCCGTCACCACAGGACCAGCCAGAGGTCCCCGTCCGACCTCGTCCACTCCGGCTATATTCTGATAGCCTTTGGCAATAAGATGTTCCTCGATCGAATAATCGGGCATTGAAGGAATATCGTGAAATAGCGGCAAATCATTGTTTTTGTGAGACATGGACAATCTAATTGCATTACACGAGTTTTTGCGCAAGTCCGGCAATTCGTAAACGTTCAGAAAAACGTTCATCAAATTTTGTCGTCAAAAAGAAACGACAACTGTTTTGCTACTTTCAACGGCGGTCTAAAAAGCCCCGTCTCGAGCTTTTGGTGGCGTTCATGCAACCCCAGTCTTTGTCGTGCCAGACGAAAACGGTCGGCAACGAGTTTGGCAAACGGCCCCTCGCCGGACATACGCGTTTTCCAATCCGCATCATAATCCTTGCCACCACGCATATCACGCAGAAGCTGCATAACCCGCCTGTAACGGTCGGGATATTCGCGCAATAACCAGTCTTTAAAGAGCGGAGCAACTTCATAAGGTAGTCTGAGCATAACGTAACCGGCGTCAATCGCACCGGCCTCTTTTGCTCTCGTCAAAACATTTTCTATTTCGTGGTCATTCAATCCGGGAATAACCGGCGCCATCATGACGCTTACGGGCACGCCCTTTTTTGTCAATTCCTTGATTGCCCATAAACGTCGCTCGGGTGTCGCAGCACGCGGTTCCATGAGGCGAGCAAGCTTTCTGTCCAATGTAGTGATGGATAAAGCCACACGGACAAGCTTTCGCTCAGTCATTCTTTCAAGAATATCGCAATCCCTTACAATAAGTGCCGATTTCGTTGTGATACAAACCGGATGGTTGCATTTATCCAATACATCAAGAATTTGCCGCATAATCTGCCATTTTTTCTCGATTGGCTGGTAAGGGTCTGTATTGGTTCCGATAGCAATTGCCCGAACTTTATAATCAGGTTTTGATAATTCCCGTTCCAGAAGTTTTGCCGCGTCGGGTTTGGCAAATAATTTTGTTTCAAAATCAACACCTGCCGATAGCCCCATGTAAGAATGGGTCGGGCGTGCAAAACAATAAATACAACCATGTTCGCACCCGCGATAAGGATTGATCGAACGATCGAAGAAAATATCGGGCGAATCATTGTGCGTAATAATCGTACGGGCTTTTTCGGTTTCTACAGTTGTTTGAAGCGGAGAAAGCTGTTCATCCAAATCCCAACCGTCATAAAACCGTTCACCTGACTGCTTTTCGAACCTTCCGGCAGGATTGAGCGCTGCTCCCCTTCCCCTTGTTTGTTGAGCCTCTGTACGAAGCAATGATTGATCAAGCAACAGTCTGCCACCATCAGCCGAGATCGCGTTAAAAGCCAATTGGTCGGCCTTTGCCATGACATTTACCAGATGGTGATTGATCACTGTTTTTCCCATCCTTCCGATCTATCATGCCGACATGAACAAAACAAGAACATAAATTTGCGTGCTTTTGCAAGAATAATGCTTTAATTGAAACAATATGGTTAGTGTAATTATTCACGCGAATGAAGATATCGATCCTCTTGCCGATACACTAGCAATGCTTGTATCGGGGAGCGTATTCGGTCTTGTCAGCGAGGTTATTCTTTGGTCTGAAAATCACAGCAATGTCTTGCAGACTGTTGCGAATGATACCGGCTGTCGCTATCTCCCCAAAAGCACACTAGGCGAAGCGATCATGGCGGCCAAAAGCAAATGGTTGCTTTTTCTCACACCAGGTGCACGATTACTCGACCAATGGCGGGAAATTTTAAGCCGTTATGTCGAGAAGGAGACAAATCCTGCACGTTTCCGCTCTGTCGATTTATCAAAAACATCACTCCTGCCCAAATTTTTCAAAAAGACCCGTTTGATGGAATGCGGTTTTCTCGTGTTGAAAGAAAAGCTTATTGACAATGCCGACAATGAAACAGCATTAAAAAAAGCGATAAACAGTCTTAGACCATCGGTTTTACCGATACAGATTTCTGTCCCCACGAAACAAAAATAAACGGCTCTTCTGTTTTTTAAAAGAGCCGTTTTTCATCAATAGTTTACAAACAAAATCGTTCGTTTTCTTATCGTTCTGTCAAGCGTGGCATAAGCATCACCAGATTATGCGGGCGTTGGCGGCTATCAAGCTCACCTTTCAATATATTATCCCACGCATCCTTGCAGGCACCTGTTGAACCGGGTAGGCAGAAGACGAATGTTCCATTGATAAGTCCTGCTGTTGCGCGTGATTGTATCGTCACCATGCCGATTGTCTCATAGGAAACTTTATGAAACATAGCCGAAAATCCGTCCATCCGCTTGTCAAACAACGGTTCTATTGCTTCCGGTGTCACATCGCGTCCGGTAAAACCTGTACCACCGGTGGTGATGATAATTTCAACATCGGGATCGGCTGCCCAATCAACAATTTTCTTGCGGATTTCAGGAATTTCATCGCGAACAATAGCGCGTTTAGCCAAATTATGGCCTGCCGTTTTGATACGTTCTTCCAGAACATCTCCCGACCGGTCATCGCTAGAATTACGTGTATCCGACACTGACAAAACCGCAATGTTGAGCGATTCCATCTTAGCTTTTTCATCAATATGACTCATGATTTTCATTCCTGATTATTCGTTTATTTTGCCCGTTGTCTCGACTGCTTTTACAAACCAGTCCGGTTTTTGTGATTTTATCTTTCTTGCCGCCTCTTCCGCTCTCTTGATATTTTCGTAAATGCCGAAACACGTTGCACCCGACCCCGACATACGTGAGAGAAGTGCGCCGTTTTCGTCAAGTATTCCCAGCACATTATCAAGCTCCGGTGCAAGTAAGCGCGCGCATTCATAAAGATCGTTATGTGTTTTGTTGAGCTCATTCACAAGTGAGTGAAGATTGGACAAGTTTGAAACATCAATATCGAGCGCTGCGCTTTTCCTGTTACCCAAAAGTTTAAAAATTTCCGGTGTCGAAATGGACTGCCCGTGATTGACAAGCACCATTGGAATTTTACAACAATCAACCGGCTGAAGTTTTTCGCCGATACCTGAAACACGAAGCGACCTGCAATTTAAAAAGGCCGAAAGGCACATCGGTACATCGGCACCCAATGTCAAACCGAGTTCAAAAAGCTCTTGATCGGATGCTTCGATTTGCCATTGCTGTTTTAAAAGCGCAAAGACACCGGCAGCATCGCCGGAACCACCGCCGATACCGGAAGCAACAGGCAGATTTTTTTCAAGAATGAGCTGACAAGGTTCGGACTTCGACGGGAACTTTTTAACAAAAACATCGCGCGCTCTTGAAACCAGATTGTCCGCATCTACCGTGAGCGCGACAGATTGAGGCCCGATAATGGAAAAACTATTTGTTTTGGCAGGTTTATAAGAGAGAACATCACCTTCAAAGCTGAAACAGACCAGACTATCAAGAAGGTGATAACCATCGTTGCGCTCCCCCACCACATGGAGCGCCAGATTGATTTTAATCGGTGTTACAATTGTTGCGGATTTTGCAACCTTGAAAGGCACGTTTAATCCCGTTCAACGTAATATTCACCCGTTTCGGGATCTTTCACCAATGTACCATTTGCACCTGTGCGGCGTTCATCTTCGGCATGTTTTACACGCAAAGCGACGCGTTCAGATTCGCGCTTGAAAGCACGATAGGCATAAAGTGCTGCTGCACAAATCAGACCATAAATAACTAATCTCAACATTTTCACCTTTAGCTCCCATGTCATTATTTGATAATTAATGAGCGCAAATCAAGTCTTGAAACGACTATTGTTATATCTTCCTTTAAGAATTTGTCTTTTTAAAGTCCATAGCGCTGCCACAAAGCCCTCTCTTCTGCCGACTGGATAAGACCATCGACCGTTGAAGAGACCAAACCCGCCGAAATTGCCGGAGTTTTGCGCCCTAACAAGCTTCTCGAAGCTGAAACAAGACGCATTTTGGCATCGTGTCCATAGCGTTGTTTGATCAAAGAACGCAAATCGGAAAGTTCATCAACAAGACCGAGCTCCTTACCCTTTTTGCCCGTCCAGAACATGCCGGTAAACAAATTGGGGTCATCGACGAGTTTGGAACCCCGACTTTCCTTTACGAGATTGATGAATGTTTCATGAATTTCGAGTTGCAGAGCTTTCAAGTGATCAATGTCTGCCTTTTTTTCAGGCTGGAACGGGTCAAGCGAAACTTTGTTTTTGCCGGCTGTATAAACGCGGCGCTCAACGCCGATTTTTTTGAGCAATTCAGGAAAACCGAATGATGCGGAAACTACACCAATTGAGCCCACAACCGAAGACGGATCTGCAAAAATTTCGTCGCCGGCACAAGCAATCATATAGCCACCGGATGCAGCAACATCTTCAACAAAAACCAGAACGCGTTTATGCTTTTCTTCCGCAAGGTCACGAATGCGACGATAAATCAGGCGCGATTGAACAGGAGAGCCGCCCGGAGAATTGATCGAAATAGCGACAGCCGGAGCTTCTTTGTCTGAGAATGCTTTTTCAAGAGCGTTTGCACAAGAACTCAGTGATAAAGTTTGACGCAAAGGGGAAGAAGCTTCCATAATCATCCCTTGCAGCCGCACAACCGGAATCTCGACAGCATTGGAACGAAAGCGGCGTGGAATAAAACGTTTGAAAAAGCCTGACAAAGTTTAAACTCCTGACAAAAATCTGCTTTAATGGCTTAAAAAAATGCACCATTGTCATTTAAGATGTAAATGGCAAAAGGCAATATTTTGTTAAAATTTCGCTCAAATACTCTGCCAAATACTCATTTTACCATTATTGATTGCATCGACGAGCGGCGAAAAAGCATGAAGATCATCATCATGAATGTAAAGTGCAGGCATCAGAGAAAGCGGTGCTTTGCTTGCTCTCTTGGCGTGAACGAGAATGCGAATTGCCGCGCCGTTTTTGCGCGAATGAACCGGAAATACCAGAACATCACCGAAGCGCCCCTCAAATGCTTTGAGAATTTCTGCCAAAGATTGTGGCCGCGCAATCAACCCCAAATAACCCGAAGGTCTTATGATTGCCGCAGCAGTACGAATCCAGTCTTCAAACATATGATCAGACATAACATGCGCTTCGGCTTTCAAATTGTCGGGTGTTTTACGGTCAAAAGGTGAATTAAAAGGCGGATTCATGATTGCAAAATCGAAAGCATTGTCTGAAAGTCCCGCCTCTTGTCTTTGCTTGCCCCTTAAAGTTACATCGGCCAAGATAACATTGATCCGTGGCGCAATTGCCGCGTTTTCCGGAAGTGCAATGCTTTTTCGCGCAAAATCGACCATTTCCGCAGCGCGTTCAACGAGAGTGACCTCGACATTTTTACACCGGGAGGCAACAGCAAAGCCTGCTGCACCGGCACCGGCGCCAAGATCGACAATTTTTCCCTTGAAATCGGTTGGCACGAGCCCGCCCAGCAACATTGCATCCATGCCTGAACGGTGCCCGCCACTTTTGGGCTGAACCAGATAAAATCCACCACGATGGAAGACATCGATCGTTTCATTCAAGGAGGAAGTATCCAATTTATTGTCTTTGTGATAGTTCATGGGCCAAGCCTGCATCTACCATAATTTGCCTTGCTTCTTCAGCACTTTCTTGATCCACCAGAAATCGACGACGGATTGCGCCGAGCGAACCTTCTGCGACACTGGTATTCTGATCGGTCACAAAATAAAGTATGCCTGCCGATTTCATAAGACTTTCGACAAATGAAATGAGCACAATATCATTGGTGGCAAATAGTTCGATCATAAAGTCAAGTCACCTATTTTTTATCGGCATGACATGCAATTACACGAGAAAATGGTATTTTTCCTTAAATAATTTTTGAAACGCGCTATCTCAAGCAATATCACGCTTGAGTTGATGAGCTTGGTTTATTAAGGTGCAGGCAAAAATCAAAAGATTTTTCAGGAGAATGGGCATTGGTTGCTGAGAACAAAACAGGTCAAAAAGTCAAATATCAGGCGTCTATAAAGCCGCTTATCGATATTACAAAAGATGATATGCAAAAAGTAAATGAACTTATCATTGCTATGGCCGGTTCCGATGTGGAAATGATTCCTGAAGTTTCGAACCATCTTATTTCTTCCGGCGGCAAGAGATTGAGACCGATGTTGACCCTCGCTTCTGCACGCTTGTTCGGTTATCAGGGGTCGGGGCATATCAAGCTGGCAACAGCGGTTGAATTTATGCACACAGCAACTCTTCTTCATGACGATGTTGTCGATGATAGCGATATGCGTCGGGGAAAATCCACCGCCAGAATGATCTGGGGCAATGAGGCGAGTGTTCTCGTCGGCGACTTTTTGCTTGGACAAGCATTCAAAATGATGGTTGAAGTCAATTCAATGGACGCTTTGTCGGTGCTTGCCAATGCTGCGGCAATTATTGCAGAAGGTGAAGTTATGCAGCTTGCGGCTGCAAAGCATCTGACGACAACAGAAGACGAGTATCTCAAAGTTATCAATGCCAAAACTGCCGCGCTTTTTTCTGCAGCAGCAGAAGTCGGCCCTATCATTGCGGGATGTGGGGAAAAAGAACGTCAGGCTTTGAGACATTACGGGACTTCGCTCGGACTTGCTTTTCAGCTTGTCGATGACGCACTTGACTATGGCGGCAATTCCAAAAATCTGGGTAAAAATACCGGAGATGATTTCCGCGAAGGCAAAATTACCATGCCGGTTATTCTTTCCTATATTCGTGGAGACGATGAAGAAAAAAACTTCTGGAAACAATCTCTCGAAGAGGGAAAAAATGACGATGATGCGCTAGCCCACGCGCTGAAACTCATGAAACAACATCATAGTCTTGAAGATACAATCAAAGCAGCGCGCCATCATGGCAATGAGGCATTGAAGGCTCTTGACGGGCTTAAACCCGGCAAGGAAAAAGCAGCATTATGCGAAGTGATCGAGTTTTGTATTTCCCGGGTGAATTAACTTCGCACAAAAACAGCGTTCTTATAAATTCTTATAAAAATGACGGGGAATTGATGGAATTTTTAAACAAATTGGCTGGATATATCCTATAAAGGTTGCCAACCTGTTTTATGTTGGAAAAAGGATCTTTTCTATGCAAGCCGCGAAAATGACTCGCCTGATTGCACTTTTGACTGCCGGCACAATTTTGATGACAGCCTCCGCTTTTGCAAAAAAAGAAGAACCTGTCAAAGCGGGGTCGTTTGCCGGAGCTTATTTGGCAGGTCGCATCGCAGCGAGCGACAACAATGTCGATCTTGCTATTTCCTATTTCAAACAGGCCCTCGGTTTTGAACCGGATAACGTATCCATGCAGCAGGATATGCTTTTAACCCTTTTATCTGCAGGCGAGTTCAAAGACGCTGTCAAACAGGCAAAACGGCTCAAAGGCAATGCTGATGTGGAACGCTATGTCAGGCTTACACTTGCAAGTGATGCCTTTATCAGAAAAAATTACATTGGCGCAAAAAGTGAGCTCGAATTTTCCGATCCCTCCGACATGGATAAACTTTCGTCCGGATTGATGGGAGCATGGGCAACATTCGGACGAGGAAATACAAAAGGCGCCATTCAAGAAGTCAAAGATCTTCTCGGACCGGTTTGGTATGATTTGTTCTTGAGTTATCATATGGCGCTGATGAACGATCTTGCCGGACATAAAGATGAGGCAGAGCGCTATTACAAGCAGGCGTTAAACGACCGCCAAGGTGGTGCAGCCGCACCTGACACCTATGAGCGCATCATTATTTCTTATGCATCGTTTCAATTGCGCAACGATAAACGCGATGAAGCACTCGCCACCTTACGTGAAGGCGAGAAAATGCTTACCGGACGCGATGCATTGAAAAACATCCGTCAGCGGATTGAAGACGGAAGTTCTCTGGATATGGTGGTCAAAACGCCGCAAGAAGGTGCGAGCGAAGTGCTTTATGATCTCGGCACAGCCATTAACCGTGGGGGTGCCGAGGCGTTTGCACGTATTTTTCTTCAATTGTCTGAAGCGCTCCGTCCCCACAATGACGCAACACTTTTCCAGCTTGCCGATATTTCCTCCAAACTGGAAGAAAACAACCGCGCGATCGACATTTATCAGGAGATACCGGTTAAATCACCTTATTATCGGGATGCGGAGTTGAGACTTGCGCTTATTCTGGCTGATACGGGAAAGAGCGAAGAATCCATTCGTCACCTTTCGGCACTTGAAAAAGATTTTCCGGAAGACCAACGCATTTCAATGGCAATGACCGGCGTCTATATGCAAGACAAAGCTTATGACAAGGCCGCTGCTGTGATGGATCGTGCAATTTCCCGCATTCCCCATCTTGAACAAGAAAACTGGTTGATGCTCTATCAACGCGGCATGGCGGAAGAGCGGTTGAAAGAGTGGGATAAGGCCGAACCGGACTTTCGAAAAGCGCTGGAACTCTATCCTAACCAGCCGCAGGTATTGAACTATCTTGGCTATTCATTAATCGATCGCAATGAAAAGCTTGATGAAGCTTTGAATATGGTCAAGAAAGCAGCCGAACTGCGGGCACAAGATGGTTATATCGTCGACTCTCTCGGATGGGCCTATTATAAACTTGGTCGCTATGACGAGGCCGTCAAAACATTGGAAAACGCGGTCAAATTACGCCCCGAAGACGCAACCATCAATGATCACCTTGGTGACGCTTATTGGATGGTCGGACGCAAACTTGAAGCCACATTCCAGTGGAATCATGCAATTGCCGGAAAACCCGAACCGGAAGAATTGACAAAAATTCAGGAAAAGCTGAAATCCGGTCTAAAAACACCTGCATTGGAAAAATCTGCTGAAAAAACCGATAGCAAACAAAATTAAACGGGCAAAGCTGTCGCTATATAACTGTTTTGATTTGTCTCGTCTCTTGACCATAGGGGCGTGAAAGCATAGACATTTTTCATGCCGGAATTTCCCTTTCCGGATATGTTTTTATCAATCTCAAAAGGGTAATATCGTGAGCCTACCCGAATATCTTGATCCGAAATGCTCTTTTCAGGGTCTTATCCTGACGTTGCAGAATTATTGGGCGCAATATGGTTGCGCTGTTTTGCAGCCATATGACATGGAAGTGGGAGCTGGTACTTTTCATCCGGCGACAACCTTGCGGTCACTGGGACCTCGTCCATGGAAAGCTGCCTATGTACAACCTTCGCGCCGTCCGACCGACGGTCGCTATGGTGAAAATCCGAACCGTTTACAACATTATTATCAATTCCAGGTTTTGCTCAAACCTTCACCGGATGATTTACAGGATCTTTATCTCGGATCTTTGCGGGCTATCGGACTTAATACACATCTCCATGATGTGCGATTTGTTGAAGATGACTGGGAAAGCCCGACCTTGGGGGCATGGGGGCTTGGCTGGGAATGCTGGTGCGACGGTATGGAAGTATCGCAATTCACTTACTTTCAGCAGATTTGCGGCATTGAATGTTCTCCCGTTTCGGGAGAGCTCACCTATGGTCTGGAACGGCTCGCAATGTACATCCAAGGCGTTGACAATGTTTATGATTTGAATTTCAACGGACGCCAAGGTGAAGACAAAATAAGCTACGGAGATATATTTCTTCAAGCCGAGCAGGAATATTCGCGTTTCAATTTCGAATTTGCCGATACCGAACTTTTGCACCGCCATTTCATTGATGCAGAACGCGAATGCGCGGCTATTCTGGAAGCAGGAAAACCTCAAGAAAAAGGCGGACTTCACCTTTGTGTCATGCCGGCTTATGACCAATGTATCAAAGCCAGTCACGTCTTCAATCTTTTACAAGCGCGCGGTGTCATATCTGTTACCGAAAGACAAAGCTATATTTTGCGGGTGCGTGATCTTGCGCGCCGTTGTGGTGAAGCTTTTCTGTTAACCGACGCCGGTGGCGCAAATTACAAAGGAGAAGCCTGATGCCCGACCTTCTTCTGGAACTTTTTAGTGAAGAAATCCCCGCCCGTATGCAGCGTAAAGCGGCAGGCGACCTGAAAAAACTGGTCACCAACGGACTTGTTGACAATGGTCTTGTTTACGAAGCAGCGCGCGAATATTGGACACCACGGCGCTTGACACTTGATATAAGAGGTTTGAGTGCCCGTTCGAAGGATGTTCATGAAGAGCGCAAAGGCCCGAGCGTGAAAGCTCCCGAGCAAGCCATAAACGGCTTTTTACGCTCGGCCGGTCTTTCCGATATTAGCGAAGCCGAAATCAAAACCGATCCCAAGAAAGGGGATTTCTATATCGCCCGAATTACCAAAAAAGGGCGCAGTGCCGAAGAAATTATTGCCGATATAATGCCTGATATTATTCGCAGTTTTCCTTGGCCGAAATCCATGCGCTGGGGCAAGCAATCGACAAAACAGGATGCCTTGCGCTGGGTCCGTCCTTTGAAAAATATTTTGTGCGTTTTCGGACCTGAAAATGATGCAACGGAAGTCGTTCCTTTCGAGGTGGCAGGACTTAAGAGCAACAACATAACTTATGGCCACCGTTTCTTGAGCGATGGCAAGCCGATCGAAGTTCGTCGTTTTGAAGATTATGTGACGAAGCTCGAAAACGAGAAAGTCATTCTGGATGGCGATCGCCGCAAGGAAATCATCCTTGCCGATGCACGCAATCTGTGTTTTGCCAAGGGACTTGATCTGGTCGAGGATGAGGGACTGGCCGAAGAAGTTTCAAACCTTGTTGAATGGCCGGTCGTTCTTATGGGTGAATTCGAGGAAAACTTTTTGCAAATTCCTGCCGAAATCATCCGGCTCACCATCCGCATCAATCAAAAATGCTTTGTCACCCGCAAACAGGGGGAAGAGCAAAAACTATCCAATCACTTCATATTGGTATCCAATATTGCTGCACCTGATGGTGGCAAAGAAATAGCACGAGGCAATGCCAAAGTTGTGCGGGCGCGTTTGTCGGATGCCTTGTATTTCTGGCATACCGACCAGCACAACCTACCCGATCTTTCCGAGATCTCTCTGTCGGCGGAAAAACTTGGCCTTGATTTGAAGAAGCCGCTTGACCAACGTATGGCGCGCCTTGACCATTTGAATGTAACCTTTCACGCAAAACTCGGCACACAAGGAGCAAGAGTCGAGCGCATTACCGCTCTTTCTTCAATCATCGCTCCGCTGGTTGGCGCCGATGTTAAACTCGCAAAACGCGCCGCACTTCTTGCAAAAGCCGATTTGCAAACAGAAGCCGTTGGCGAATTTCCCGAACTCCAAGGCGTCATGGGGCATAAATATGCTCTTCTTCAAGGCGAAGACGAAAGCGTTGCTGCAGCTATCGAAGAACATTATAAGCCTCAAGGACCAACGGACAGCGTTCCGCGTGCCCCTGTTTCAATTGCCGTTGCCCTTGCCGACAAGATTGACACTCTTGTAGGCTTCTGGCTTATCGACGAAAAGCCGACCGGTTCGAAAGATCCTTTTGCGCTGCGGCGTGCATGTCTCGGTGTCATCCGCCTACTCCTTGTGCGCGATTGGACAATCCATCTTATGCCGATTTTCGAACAGGCAATCGGTCTTATTTCACGCCACACGATAGAACGCGCATTGAGCCTCTATGAAGATGGTTTGCGTCATGAAAACGCAAAAGAAACCGATGCCGCAGAAGATGTCGATAATGCACTTTCAATGGAGGAAAAGAGGCTCGAGAAGGAAGTGGCTGCAAAAACCGAGCCGGTACTCGCCGATCTTTTATCCTTCTTCCATGAGCGCCTCAAAGTTTATCTCAAAGACGAAGGTGCCCGCTACGATGCTATCGATGCAGTCATGCAAGATGATGACGATGATCTCTTGCAGGTTGCCCGTCGCGTCGAGGCCTTGATTTCCTTCATTAATACCGATGACGGAAATAATCTGATTGCCGGCTTCAAACGTGCTTTCAATATTCTGGAAGCCGAGATCAAGAAAAAAACCCGGATTGCTGAAAATGTTGATCCCGAGCTTTTCATTGAAGAAGAGGAAAAATCACTTTTCAAGGCTATCGTTGATGCCGAAAACAAGGTGAAATCCCATATTGCTTCCAATGATTTTTCGGGAGCTTTGCTTGTGCTTGCCGGATTGCGTCAACCCGTTGATGCATTTTTTGAAAAAGTACTCGTCAATGACAATAATGACGCAGTAAGGGCAAACCGGTTGTCACTCTTGCAACGCATCACAACAGTGACTGGAAAGGTGGCCGATTTTTCCAAACTTGCCGGTTGAAAGTTACAAGGGAATCCGCCTGATCAAGCCCCGATTTGAATTGTTTTCAAAATCGGGTTTGTCGGGCGGTGACCGCACTTTATTGCCCTCAAACGGCCACAAAGAATATTATAAAATTTAAGAGTTGCCGGTGGTTGGATATTGTTTTACTGGCAGCGGAGAATGAAATGATTATCCGTAAACGGCCGGGTTTTTTGCGGCTTTTTTTCGTATTACATGGCTCTATTCTTCCGGCCATTGCACCACAACTTGTCGCAATTCTCATTCTTTCAACCGCCTTGGTATTAGCCCACCATTTTTATCCCCGCGTCATACCGACCTATAATAACGGGACCGCGTTCATGATGCTTGGCATTGCGCTGTCGACCTTTCTGGGCTTCCGCAACAATGCCTGTTATGACCGGTGGTGGGAAGGGCGAAAGGTTTGGGGAAAAATTATTTCCGGCTCCCGCGATCTCATTCGCCAAACCGCTGTATTGGCGAAACATGAAACTGAACGGAAAACTCTACTGGAGCTCACGTCCGCATTTTCCCACAGCCTTGTTGACCATTTAAAGGGTACATCATCCCTCCCCTCATTGATTTCAAACTATCCGGAAGACTTCATAAGAGCCTATCAGGAAAGTCATAATAAGCCTTCATTCATCTTAAACGAGATTTCGAAGCGCCTTGCAACATTGCATCGACAAAAAGCTCTGAGCGATATCCAATATCAAATGTTTGATAAAAGCTTGACCGAGCTTAATGAAAACCAGACTTCATGCGAGAGATTGAATAATACGCGCGTACCCTTCGCTTATACGCTTCTCCTCCATCGCACGGCTTATATATATTGTTTTCTCATTCCGTTCGGTTTTACCGATATACTCGGTTGGTGGACACCGGTTGCAAGCCTCCTTGTTGCTTATACGCTATTTGGCCTTGACGCGCTGAGCGACGAGTTGGAAAGACCATTCAGCAATATCGATAATGTCCTTCCGATTTATGCCATGGCAACAATCATCGAGCGCGACGTTTGCGCAGCTTTAGGCCTTCCTCTTCCAAAACCTGTTGAACCGGTCGATTTCATATTAAGATAGGAACACTATTCGAGGTCGGAACGCTATTGATTGGTAATCGGGCTAGTCCGGCCAAAAGTAATACGCGGGCTACAGGGATTTGATTTGCGACCGGCAAAACGATGTAAAATGATGTAAACCGACACAAGAAACGGGCGTATAAAAATACCGCTTTAAAACGTAACGATTGCTTCAATCAAAAGAAGTTTCAAAGCGGTTTTGCAAAAATTCAAAACGGTTCTTTAACAAACCGGATACTTTTATCGGCATAAATCTAGACAGACTTCTTATCGGCTTTTTTTGCGGCCTTGAATGTGGCCATAGCCCTGCCATTTTCTTCAATTTTGATCTTGCTTTTATTCTTTGAAGATTTGCGCTTCTCTCCCTCGTCCACAAGCTCAAGCGTGTCTTTGCGGAAAATTGCCGTCTTCAAATGTTCATCTTTGAACCATACGCAAGAAATTTTGCTATTATTGACTTTATCGACAGTCATTTTAGGACCGCCGGATTTTAACCGAACAATATTGCCAGCTTTAAACATTTTATATCCCTCTAAACGCTCCAATTTTGACAACCAACGTCACAAAAGCTTCAACCTTTTAAAAAGGTTTTACTATATATAAGCTCTAACCAGAAGATATTTTAGCTTTGCTTTCCATAATTTGTCCATGAGGCAAAGAAAAATATTTAATTGTTCGAAAACGCCATGCAAATTTCCGGAAGCTTGGGGAAAAATAGAGATATAGCAATCGGGAGAGATGTCGTTCTACAAACTATCAACCACAATTGCGAAATTGCTTACCCCCGACTTGAAAATGATAGGAACGTGAAAAATAGAGTTCCTTGTACCTATTTTCACTTCCACTCGGGCATTTTCTCTTTCCGTTTCATTTCTAAAGCAATCTCAGCTTGAAGTTTCCAAACCGGAGCTTTCAAATGCAATTGAAAGAGATTTGATAACGGGCAGTCAATTACCGAAAATTGGATAGCCCCCCTTCAAGGCTCGAAACAAAAATTTCAATCATTTTCCGGCTCCTCGGTCTGGCATTATAGCGCAAACTATATTGCCGTTCCCGTTTCCGTTTTTCACAGCTATCGGCTGCATTAAACGTAATGCTTCTGCAACGGTATTAAACTTCGTGCTTTATCGGCATCATTAAGCGTCACACTTTATCGCTGGCATTTAGCTTGCTCTCTGTCGCTTGCATTAAACTTGACGCTTTACCGCCAGCATTAAACTTTGGGCTTCATCGCCACCAGCATTAGGCTTGGCGCTTTACTGTCTGCATTAACCGTCACGCGTTATCATCGGCATCAAGTAGCCGTTCGGGTGTGCGTGTCGAAAACGCGAAAGGGCTCAACAAGAAAATGGATTACTGCGGAAAATGCGCTTCGCACGACTGCCGTCTTAAAACGAATAACGATGGAGCTATTTTTCCAAGCCTGAAAAACTTTGTTGTCAAAAGGCACAAAAAAACCACGCTTTAAGCGTGGTTTTCAGTGATCTTTTCGCCCTGTATTCAAGACGGAATTTTAATTAAGGTGGGCTTTGACATCAGCAAGCGAATCCTTAATAAGACTTGCCGATTTTTTATCGTCAATTTCCTTGACCAACATTTCTTTTGCCGCAGCGACAGCAATATCAACGACTGATGCTTTAACGGCGTCGATTGCTTCCGATTCCGCATGGGCAATTTTTTGTTCTGCCATTTTGTTACGGCGGGCGACATAATCAGCCATTTTCTGGTGAGCATCTTTTGCAAGCAGTTCTGCTTCACGTTTTGCGGCTGCAATAATCTCTTTTGCTTCCTTTTCCGCCTGTTCGCGTTTGGCCTGATAAACAGCCAGAAGTTCCTGAGCTTCTTCACGCGTGCGACGTGCTTCATCAAGTTCACTGCGAATGAGTTCGGCACGTTTATCCAGAAAACTATTAAGAAGTGCAGGCACTTTGTAATAGACAAGAACGGCGATAAAAAGCAGCAATCCTATCAGCGCCCAGAACGTATCTGTCATCATGACTTTTTACTCCAAACCGCTTACTGCCTTGACCGCTGCCGTTGCAGCCGAAGCACTGACCTTCTTTCCGATCAGTTCTTCAACAATCTCTGCTGCTGTCGTCTCGGCAATCTTGTTAACATTACCCATAGCGTTGTTTCGGATTTTTTTAATTCTCTCTTCGGATTCTGCCAGCTTTTTATCAAGCTCGGCTTCCGACTTTTTACGTTCTTCATCAACCTTGTTGCGAATTTCATCGGCGGAGCTTTGTGCAATTGCAATAGCACGAGAGCGCGCTTCAGAAAGCTCACGTTCATAGGAAGCAATGGCGCTTTCACGCTCCATATTCATACGTTCCGCTTTATCATGGTCGGAAGCAATTCTATCCCGTCGGATTTCAATTGTACCACCAATACGCGGAACAATGACCCTGGATATGAATATATAAAACAGGCCAAAACAAATAATGAGCCAGAATATATGCGATTCGTAGTATGAAAAATCAAAAGGCGGAAAAACACGCCCTGCATGTTGTGCAGCTTCGCCCGCATGTTCTACTGGCGTTTCGACAGTTTGCGCAAGTGCGCTAGATAGAAACATCCCGTTTTACCCTCTCACAAGCTCCAATGCTTTTGAAAAACAAATGGTAACAGCCTTGCGGCAGCTTAAGGTTTTTCTTTTTGCTTTTGGCTCTAGCTAAAGAGCGTGTGGCAGGCTTTACGCCTGCCTCGCCAAATGCAATAGCCAAAGGCATTTACTTATCAGACAGCGAAGAGAAGCAGAATAGCAACGAGCAACGAGAAAATGCCCAGAGCTTCTGTAACAGCAAAGCCGAAAACCAAACGTGCAAACTGACCATCGGCAGCAGACGGATTGCGAAGAGCACCCGAAAGATAGCTACCAAAAATGTTACCTAGGCCGAGAGCTGTACCTGCCATACCAAAGCAGGCGAGACCAGCGCCTATATATTTTGCTGCGAGTGCTAATTCCATATCATTCTCCTTTGAAGCAAAATCGCATTTAAAAGCGGTGGAAGCCCACCAGTTTCATCAATGTCCGGGATGCACCGCATCAGCAAGGTACATACAGGTTAGAATAGTAAAAACATAGGCTTGAAGAAACGCCACAAGAACCTCGAGTGCAGTGACTGCAACAGTCATTATAAGAGGCAGGATCGAGCCACCGATGCCGGCTGCTCCCAAGCCTATCATAGAGACAACAAAACCGGCAAACACTTTCAGTGTAATGTGTCCTGCCAACATGTTAGCAAAAAGACGAACGGATAGGCTAATCGGACGAGACAAAAACGAAATAACTTCGATTATTGTCACCAGTGGCAAGATGATAACCGGCACACCGGACGGAACAAACAATCTCAAAAATCCGAACCCGTTCTTGATAAAACCGTAAATAACCACGGTAAAAATGACCAGCATCGCAAGAGCAAATGTAATGGCGATCTGCGATGTGACGGTATAGAAATAAGGGAAAAGACCTAAAAAGTTGGCTACAAGCACAAATATGAATATCGAAAACACAAGCGGGAAAAACCGCATTCCTTGTGCCCCCGCCGAACCGCGCAACATATTGGCAACAAATTCATAGGTAATTTCCGAAATTGATTGCATTCGGGTCGGGACAATTCCACGACTTGAAGAAGATGCAAACAGGAACATTGAGGAAAAAACCACTGTTATTGCCATGAAGAGCGAAACATTGGTGAATGATAAATCCATATTTCCGAAAGAAATATTGATCAGCTTAGACATCTGAAACTGATGAATAGGATCTGGACCGCTCGCTGACACCTTAACCTCTTTTACTCGGGCTTATTAGGCCCCTCATCTTGGCGCGATGCGCCGTTTTTGCCAATTTGACTGGGAGCCACAGCCCCCACCGACCGTAATATATTCAATACTCCGGCAGAAAATCCAAGGAAAAGAAAAATAATCAATCCCCACGGCGATGTTCCTGCCAATTGATCAATACCTAACCCTAGTATAACACCAACCACAACACCAGCCAAAAATTCACTGGATAATCTGATTGCTTGTGCCATCCCCTTTGGCGGTCCAGATTCCCCCTCTTCATGATCCGGTTTTTTGGCCGAATTATAACGCGCCAATTTTTCTTGCAGATTTCGCCTGCGTATTTCCAGATCCGAAGGTTCAGGACTACCCCCCTGCTCCGGTATTCGAGCACCTCTCTCAGGCTTATCAGGTTTATCACCTTTCGCCATATTTGGCCCCTTAATCCCAAATGCAAAGTAAAGGTCTGACCTCTAGAGTTTGGGCGCAACATATTGTTACGAGAGGCATTCGTCAAGCCGCCATTCCCCAAGATCAAAAGGAATTTTCTTTAAACGGGAAAGTAAAGGCTTGCGTTAACTTCATTTTGTTCGCAACGAAATCGGAAGAATATTCACAACTTATTGTTTTTTAATGTTTTTTCATGATAAAAGAATAAGTTTAATATCAAATCCAGCCGCCATAGCGGGTGCGATAAAAAATATGCAAGCCGATTTTGTCCACTTTTATCATTGTGCGTGCCCAGCGGGGGCGAACATAGACGGCATGATAGTGAGTAGCCGAACCGACTTCGGGAAACCATATCTGACCAGCCGAAACAGCACGCGCAACTTGCTGGGCAACAGTCCATTGCGCTATTTCGGTTACTCTGTGCTTGCGACCATCACAAGCAAATGAAAACTGGCAATGATTGATCCAGTTGGTGTTCTGGTAAACGACTCCACAAATCGTATTCGGGTAGGCCGGATTTCTTACTCTGTTCAAAACAACCTGAGCCACAGCCGCTTGTCCCTTTATTGATTCTCCGCGGGACTCGAAATAAACCGCTTCTGCCAGACATTTCTGCTCTTTTGCCGAAAAAGCCTCGGGCGGCAAAGGTGTGGCAGCCCAGGCATGATCATTACGCCCGATCGGCGGAATAAAGCGACCATTACGGTCGATCTGGGAATGTTTTTCCGTTAGCACACTATCGAATGCGCTGGTATCGACCTTTGCGTTGGCAGGAGCATAGGCAAGAGCCATCACGTCAGGATTGTCGTTGGTAACAAGGTTCTTGAGAATCTTCGGAACCGGAAGTTTCGCGACCGGTTTTTTTTGAGGAATAACGAGAGCTATTTTTGCACCGGATTTTTGATCGGCGTTATCTTTCTTCTCGACATCATTTTGTGACGCGTCATTTTCAGGGGCTGTTCTTTGAGCCATCTCGAATGAACCGACCTGTTGGAAACTTTCTGAAAACGGCGTAATTCTGCCGCTGTTCAAGAGCCATTCCGGTTCGTCACTATAGGATATATTGTAACTTTCGTCCTCTGCATGTTCTAAAGCTTTACTCTTTTCCCGTTTGACATCAGAATTGGAAGCATCATTGTCGGAAGCGAGGTCAATTTTTTTCTGGCTCAACGAATCTGGCCGGACATTTCCGGATAATTCGATACCGGAAGCCTTCATCGGCTCAACAAGCGAAGAGGCATTGATCGATTTATTTCTCGAATCATGAGCCAAAACCGATTTTTGAGATGAAAAGCCCCCATCCATATCAAGCTTGTGAATGGATGATGCTGCTAAAACCGAAAGGCTTGCTCCAAGAAAAAGCGGCAAAACACGGAATTTCCGTTTTTCTTGCTTCAGAATGACAGGCGCTTCGTAGAAACGCCCCTCTGGCATGTAATAAGAGGATGCGGTGCGAAGCACATCACTCCGCTTTCCTTTGTTACCATGACGGCGCAAAGACGGTATGAAAGATACTTCAAACACCACATCACTCCAACGCAAATACGCTTACGCAAAACAAAAAGAAAAACTTGTTTTCTGTGGGTGTGAAGATAGCCTGACCAACCTTTATTTATGGTTAACAAAAACCACCTTATTCGTTGATTTTATTGATTAATTTTTCATTAATTTGGAAAAATGGTTAACGCCAAAATTGTGCGTTTATCGGCGTTTTTGAAAGTCACAAAGCCGATTTGTTAATATTCCTGAATAATGTGCAAACGAAATTTTTTTAAAAAAACGACTCAGCGTTTTTTAGCCCGTCCGGCAAACGGATTGTCAGAAGTGGTCATTGTCAGCCTTATCGGAACACCAGGCATGTCAAAAGAATCACGCAAACCGTTTACAAGATAGCGCAGATAGGATTGAGGCATAGCCTCCGGTCGCGAACACGAAACCACGAAGACAGGTGGGCGGGTCTTGATCTGTGTAATATATTTCACCTTTAAACGCCGTCCGGAAACAGCCGGTGCCGGATGATAGGCTGTTATTTCCGCAAGCCACCTGTTGAGCTTACCGGTTGATATACGGCGATTCCAGATACGGTGAACCAGCTCTACGTTTTCCATGAGGCGGGCTATTCCCTCGCCTCTTTCGCCGGATACAGGGACAGCCCTCAAGCCCCGCACTTGAGGTAAAAGCCGCGCACATTCCTCGTGCAATCGTGCTAGCGTTTCCTGCCTGTTTTCAATCAAATCCCATTTATTAAAAGCAATGACCGGCGCACGACCTTCGCGAATTACAAGATCGGCTATTTGCAAATCCTGTTTTTCGAAGGGAATTGTCGCATCAAGGACAATGATAACAACCTCGGCAAAACGGATAGCACGCAATGTTTCGGCTACCGAGAGCTTTTCGAGTTTCCCCTCGACTTTCGACTTCCTTCGCAAGCCGGCAGTATCATAAAGTTTGATCTCGCGATCTTTCCAACGCCAATCGACCGAAATCGAATCACGGGTAATTCCTGCTTCGGGACCGGTCAACAAACGGTCTTGACCAAGCATTGTATTGATGAGCGTTGATTTTCCGGCATTCGGTCGGCCGACAATTGCAATACGCAAAGGTTTTGTCGAATCGTAAGCCGGTTCATCCGCTTCAGGGTCGTCAATATCTTCGCCAAAGGTCGTTTTGTCCTGACGAAGCTTTTCGTCTTCGAGAGTTCGAGCGAAGACCTTTTCTTTCCCCACAGCTTCAACTATAGCGTCGCGCAAATCCTGAAGGCCGAGCCCATGTTCGGCAGAAATCGGACATGGCTCGCCAAGGCCGAGAGACCATGCTTCATAAAATCCTGCTGTTGCCTGTTTCGACTCCGCTTTATTGGCAACCAATACAATCGGCTTACCCGACTTGCGAACGAGTGAGGCAAAATTCAAATCGCTTGATGTCATGCCACTTTTTGCATCAAGCACAAAAAGGATAAGATCCGCTTCATCAATGGCCGCTTTGGTCTGGGCACGCATACGCCCTTCCAGTGTATCGCTTTTGGCTTCTTCGAGGCCTGCGGTATCAATGACATCAAATCGTAAATCCATCAGGCGAGCAGCATGGCGCCGCCGATCTCTCGTCACACCTGGTGTGTCGTCAACAAGAGCCAATTTTTGTCCGACAAGACGATTAAACAGTGTCGATTTGCCTACATTGGGACGACCGACAATTGCAATGGTCAAACCCATTTTCTATTCCTTGGCTATAGCACCGGAGCTTTGCATAAGTTCAAGCATAAGACGCGAACGTTCTGTGGCTTTGAAGCCGTCCATGCCTTCATCGACGATCTTCTGGAAATAATAACGGGCATCGTCCATTTTTCCGGCTTTGTAAGCTGAAAGCCCGAGAGCTTCACGAGCCATAATGCGTGTTGAGTCAACATCGGTTGCGAGATCTTTCACGCGTTTTTCGACATCTTCGAACGAGCCATTGTCGACAAGAATATAGGCTGCCCGAATTTTGGCAACTTTTTGTAAAATTTCGGGAGCGTTTTTATTACCGGCAACCTTGTCAAATTCGGCAACTGCTTTGGTAGCGTCGCCCTGTTTCATGAATATTGCCGCTTTTCTTAAAGCCGCCAAAAAAGGATAATCGCCAAAATCGGTTTTTTCGACATCATCGAGTTTTGTCAATGCTTCATCAAAATTACGCTCGTCAGAAAGGTCGAAGCTTATAAGCAGTGTATCCCCGATACGTCCGGCTTTCGACGATTGCCAGTGGTCATAAATTTGATAAATGCCGGTACCGAGCACAAGAATAACAGCTGCCAGAATAAGATAAGGGCCATAATTCCCCCACAAGGCTTTCGCCTTCTCCTGACGGATCTCTTCATTCACCTCACGAATAAAACTTTCATTCGACATTATCTTTTCCTGTCAAAAACGGCGTTCTAGGGCTTTTAAGCATAATTTAACAAAGATGGTAGTCCTTACCATGAAAAAAGGTCACAATAAGATCATCCCCTTCTTTTTTTACAACTTTTTATCTTTTTCTTCATCGGCAAGAAGAGCTTCGGCGCGTTTACGTTCGGCAATTTGTTCTCTCACGGCGTCAAGAATTTGCTTTTTCCGGTAAGCGGCAAGACGATTTCTCCTTGTCCTGCTTTTATAGAAACGTGCAAGTGTCGTTTCTACCATTTCAATGTCAATCACGCATTCGCGCCATGTCAATGAGGCTTCGGCTCTGCCTGAGCGATCCGGAAATACAAATTCTTGCCCCAATTTTGCTTCGCCAGCAATAAAATGACAATTTTCGACAATGAGTTTTAGCGCCTCTATCAGCCATTCGGGTGGCGCTTCCCGCCCTTTGCGTATCGCGTTTACCATGGCCTCACAAAAAAGAAGCGACGAAGCGTAAAGTCTGATGCCTGACTGATCGTAGCGGGCAGAAAGTGAAACGACTTCGCGTGACGATAATCGTCCGCGCAATGTCCAACGGGCATTCGAGCGCGCTACGTCAATTGCTCCGATTAGCCCGATCAGAGCCGAATGGGTACGGCTGCAACTCTTCATTGCTTTGATAGCATCCGAAACATCGTTTCTCTCAAGCGCATCGGCTGCGAGTGTGAAATTCAAAGCCACTTCTTTAAAAAACCGTTCCACTGCCAAATGCAGGGTTTTCAGTGGATCGGGCGTAAACAGGATTTGGCTGAAAATGAGACCTATCGACGTTCCGACAGCGACATCAATCGCGCGGGTCCAGCCGGCAACATCTGCTCCTAACGCAAAAACCATAACTGCCGAAATGCCTGCCTGAATAATAATGGCCGGAACAATGGAATAAGCCGATGCAATCGTCATCCCCGCAAATCCCACAATAGCAATACGCACTTCGGTCGGCATGGGAGGAAGGAGCAATGTCAACTCTCCGACTGCCACACCTGTCAACACGCCGATCAATACATAGATTGCCTGACGCCCATGGCTGGGGACCCCCGGAGCCAAGCAGATAAGCGCCGTCATTGCCGCATAGATCGGGTGTTCATGGTCAAGAAAATGGACCGAGATAAACCATGCAAGGCCGGCAGCAAGGCCAGCACATAGAGCATCCTTCCAGCTCAACCTGACCTGATTGAGTGCTTGCTTAAACTTGAGTTTGAATCCGATGGTCATCATGTAAGCGGCCACACCCACATCAACATCGGAACCGAAACCACCGCTATGAGAAAACTTAAAGGCGCACCAAGCCGTGGATAATCGCTGAAATGATAACCACCCGGCCCCATAACGAGCATATTACACTGATGACCAATGGGGGTCAGAAAATCACATCCCGCACCGATTGCGACAGCCATCAGAAATGCTTCCGGTTTGAATTGGAGCGATTCGGCAAAGCTCGTTGCAATCGGTGCCATGACCATGACTGTTGCCGCATTATTGAGAAATGGAGTAACGAGCATTGCGGCAACGAGAATAACCGCCAGCGCACCGGAAGGCGGCAGCGATGATGCAAACATACTGAGCCAATGACCGATAATTTTTGTGCAGCCGGTTTTTTCCAATGTCTCGCTCACCGGTATCAGCGCTGCAAGCATGACCAATATCTGACCATCAAGTGCCTGATAAGCCTCTCTTGCAGGTATGACCCGAAAAACGATCATGGCAACGGCTGCCGCAAAAAAAGCAAGTGCCACAGGAACAATTTGCAATGCTGTGGCCACAATTGCAATAAACAGGATAGTCAAGGGCACCAGACCATGCCGCAAACTGCCGAACATGATGTTACGCTTGGCGAGCGGAAGGCATTTCAATTCCTGCAACAGATCCGGAATAATATCATCACGTCCCTGCAAAACAATCACATCACCAAGCCTGAAAACAATATCTCCCAGTCTTTGTCTTACACGTTCCTGAGGGCGACTCAAGGCTAACAAATTGACATCGTAACGATCAAAGAGATTAAGTCTTTTTGCATTGATCCCTATAAGGGGGGAATTGTCGGTGACAACTGCTTCGACAACGTCTATCTGGCGCAATTTGTCACCTGTCTGGACATCACGACCTTTGGCAATATCAAGTTTTGCAGCATTGATGACCGAATCGAGACCGCTATGCGTGCCTTCAAGAACAACTGTGTCTCCCTCGGCAAGCGCAAAATCCGGCAATGGAGAGATCAGTGTCTTGTTTCTGATGATTTGTAAAACCATGGCATCTCCTGCCGCCGGTTTGACGAGATCGGAGATTTGTTTACCGATCACTGTCGAGCCGCTAACGACACGGGCTTCCGAGATATAATCACGGCTTGTCAAGCCATTGGCAGGCGACGCAGATTTACGCGCGCGTGCCGGCACCAACCATGAGAAAAAAACGAGATAAAGCACACCGACAGCGGCAACAGTTGCACCGACCGGTGTAAAATCGAACATAGTAAAACTTTTGCCGACAAGATGCTCTCGCATGGCAGAAACGACAACATTGGGCGAAGTGCCTATCTGCGTCATCAAGCCCCCGAGCAACGCACCAAATGACATAGGCATAAGAAAAATCGAAGGCGAGACATTGGAGCGGCGGGCGAACTGGAATGCAATCGGCAGCATAATGGCCAAAGCACCGATATTTTTGACAAAAGCCGAAAGTACCGTGACCACAATAACCAGAAAACAAAGTTGCAGCCGAACAGATTTAACATCCGGCCATACGCGTTGGATGATAAGTTCCATTATTCCGGAACGAGCGACCCCTGCACTGACAAGTAAGGCACTTGCAACGATAATCACGATGTCGTCGCTAAATCCCTTAAAGGCCTCTTTCGGACTAACAATACCGACCGCACAGGCAAGCAATAACGTCAAGACTGCTACAACATCGTAGCGAAAGCGATCCCATATGAAGACTGCCATCATGAGACCAATGATGGAAAAAGCCATAATCTGATCTGCTGTCATAATAAGATGCCACCCACCTCTTTTATTCATCTCCTCGGCCGACCTGTTCCAGAAAGTGGCCTATGGCTTTTTTAAAATCTAGCTCTTCACATGTCCGGCGACAAGATCTCCTGCATTGTGTTTCAAGCGTAACAATCCCCATAATGGCAGGAGGCTTATAAAAGCAACGATATAAAATGCTAGTTTGAATGGTAGGAGGGACATTTCAAGTTCGGCACCGGTTATCTGAGAGGCGGCTCGCAAACATATTGCGCCTAATGCAATTCCAAGACCTATGTTCAATTGGAAAATTGTTGAAAACAATGTGTTGGCACCGTTCATTTCTTCGTCCGGAACATCGGCAAATGCAATTGTATTCAAAGCCGTGAACTGGATAGAACGGAACACGCCACTCAACGTCAGCACGACCACCATCAATGAAACCGGCATTTCGCGTGAAAAGGTTCCACATAGGGCTATAAATAACGCATTGAAAAGACAATTGACAACGAGTGTGCGCTTGAAACCGAAATAACGCATAAGCGGAGTTGTAAATGGTTTGATTGCAAGAGTACCGGCAAAAATCGGCATTAATAGAAACCCAGCCTCGGTCGATGTAAAACCCATCGCCAATTGGGCCATCAACGGCAGGATAAAGATCACGGCATTGGATGTCATCCTGAAACCTGTCCCGCCATATATCGAGACGGCAAATGTTTGATAAGACAGAGCTTTTAACGAAACAAGCGGTGCCTTGGCATGTTCAAGATGAAAAATACTCCATGAAAGCAGTGTCACACCAATAACAAAACAAGTGATAACAAGTGGTGTGAGACCATGGCTATCACCGACTTTTTCTGTAGCAAAAAGAAGGGTCGCAAGTCCTATGCCTGTAAGCAGGAAGCCCATAAGGTCGAAAGATCGCGGTGTTTTCAATTTTTCATCAGGAAAGATTTTCAAACTGAAAAGAAGGATAATAAAACCTAGCGGAATATTGAGATAAAAAATCAGGCTCCAGTGAAAATATTGGGCGATAAAACCACCGAGCGGCGGCCCCAAAATCGGTGCGACCAATCCCGGCCAGGTAAGAAGAGCAATTGCTTCGACAAGCTTGTTCTTCGGGGTTTGACGCAAAACAACGAGGCGACCGACCGGAACCATGAGTGCACCACCCATGCCTTGCAAGATGCGGGCACAAATGAAAAAAGTCAAATTGGGCGATAGTCCGCATAATAAAGACGCAAAGGTAAAAGTGAGAACGGCTAATGAAAACATAGAACGCGAACCGAACCTGTCTGTCAGCCAACCGCTTGCAGGAATAAAGACACCGAGTGTGAGCATATAGGCACTCATGCCGGTGTTTATATTTACAGGATCTGTTGCAAATGTTTTGCCCATTGCAGGCAATGCCGTTGCAATAACGGTTGCATCAAGATTTTCCATGAAAAACGCAGCCGCAACGAGAACAGCGACCCAACGGGCTTGATGTGTCATTCCGGTTTCATGAGCTTGTTTTTCGGATATCCGCATGCATCACACTTTCATTGCGCACATTTTTCGAAAATAATGAATATCAAATCATTTTTATATCGTGACGTGACATAAACTTTATGTGAGTGAAGATATTTTTGTTTGAATAAAGTAGATCGATAAAAACAACCGTGCTATGCATCATGAAATACTTTTTCCCAAATCATTTTGTGTTAGATCATGGCGCGATCCAAAAAGGCTGTTGATACCTTATCCTTTAGCGAGCTTTTCCAGCCAAAGCTTGTAACAGTCTTCCGCGAAGGCTATCATCTTGCCGATTTCCGCGCCGATGTCATCGCCGGTCTTACCGTTGCGATCGTTGCTTTGCCTCTTTCAATTGCTATCGCCATTGCCTCCGGGGCTTCACCTGTACAGGGGTTATATACTTCCATTGTAGGTGGTTTTTTTATAGCTCTTCTTGGCGGAAGCCGTTTTCAAATCGGTGGCCCCGCCGGCGCCTTTATCATTGTCGTTTCGACAACCGTCGCCGAGCACGGGATGGACGGGCTATTTCTTGCGACAGTGATGTCTGGAATTATGCTGATGGCTGTCGGTTATCTGCGGCTTGGCACTTATATCAAGTTCATCCCCTATCCTGTTACTGTGGGGTTTACCGCGGGTATTGCTGTCATTATTTTTTCAAGCCAACTGATCAACATGCTAGGACTCAGTCTCACTGAAAAAGAGCCGGGGCCAATTTTAGAAAAACTCCCTTTCATCTGGCAAAATATCGAAACATGCAGCTTCCTTTCTATCGTTTTCTGCGCGGGGACAATCATTTTTATTACGGTTTTAAAAAAACTATTGCCGAATTGGCCCGGCATGGTGCTTTCAATCATTTTCGGCGGCGCTATAACAGCTTTTTTCAATCTCGACATTGTTACCATAGGCTCGAAATTCGGCACTATGCCATCCGCTTTACCTTATCCGCATCTGCCCGATTTTACTTTTGAAAAAATCAAAGCCGTTTTCCCCGACGCAATGACATTCACATTGCTAGGAGCAATTGAATCGCTTTTGTCGGCCGTTGTTGCCGATGGCATGACGGGGCGCCGCCATCGGTCGAATTGCGAGCTTGTCGCACAAGGGGTTGGAAATATAGCCTCTGCCCTATTTGCCGGTATTTGTGTAACGGGTGCTATTGCACGTACCGCCACCAATATTCGCGCAGGAGCAAGAAGCCCTATTTCCGGTATTTGTCATTCAATCTTTTTGCTGTTGTTCCTCGTCGCATTGGCGCCTCTTGCCAATTTTATTCCGCTGGCATGTCTTGCGGGAATACTTGCCATTATTTCCTGGAATATGATTGACAAACGCGCAATTTCACTTCTTCTCAAGGCGTCTGCGGGCGATGCTGTTGTCCTTCTTGTATCGCTGTCATTAACGATTTTCCGTAACGTAACCGAAGCTATTATTATCGGTTTTGCTTTGGGTGCTTTATTATTTATCCACCGTATGTCGAAAGCCGCAAGTGTCACAGCTGATCGCCCGCTGGTTGCAGAAGACAGAGCCGATGGTACCAATACGTCAAATGCCCAGTTCGACAATGACTTGCAAAAAGACAGCCGAACCGTTATCTACCATATTTCAGGCGCCTTTTTCTTTGGTGCGGCTGCCTCTATCGGCTCGGTTCTTGACCGGATTGGCGACAATTACCGGACCATGATTCTCGATTTCGCTCAGGTACCATTTCTTGATGCAACAGGTGCAAATACGATCGAAAGTCTTGCCGGAAAAGCAAAAAAACAAGGCATCACCCTCGTCATTTGCGGTGCCTCCGAACAGGTTCTGAAAGACCTTATGTCACATGGTATCAGACCACCTGCTGTCCATCTGGAAAAAAATCTGGGAAAAGCTGTTCATAAATATATAAAACGCGAAGCTGTTACCGCCTGACCGCAACTTTCAAAGCTAAATTTCAAATTGATCGAATGCTGTATCAAAACAGAATGAGCTTTGTCGGCTTTAGTGTTTAGATTACGATGTTTTAATACCCCAAGAATTTTAAAAAGAGCGGATTGATTAATCGGAAGTTTTTCGCAACAAAAGCAATCATATCGACGGAATTTAAGATTTTGGTACATCAACAGAATTCAAGAAGTTTGGTCACCGGCAAAGCTCGGATATGTTCCGCTTTAATGCAATAATAATAATCCTTAAAGAGCAGGCCATTTCTATCAGAAAGAAGCTCGATGACACGACAATGACAGACCGCGTGACAAGCTTGCTCAAATATTGTCTGCATCGCTGCAAATAATGATATTTCCCCGCCCCTTTTCCCTGCCAATTTCTTATTTTTTACGTCAAAATCGGGAGAGAATAACCGTTGTAATTTCCTTTCAGAAATACCGCCAATAAGGGTTTTATAATGTAAAGTTCCCGATATTTTCGAATATCACATGGTGCGGCCATGGAATTGTAGCCTCAAATTGGCCTATCATTGTCTCTGTCATCAGCCCGCTAACCACCATTTCCTAAATTCGAGGCCGACTTATATATTAGCAGATCAGATATACCCGCCTATGGCGTTGGCCCTTCTAAAAGACAAGCGGCCTTTCATAAGTCGAAACTGATATTATCAACAAGGATTTTATAGGGAATGCCCGAAAATTGCTATCTACCGAAGCCGGTGACAGGCGGATTGACTGTTAGCAATAAAAAAAGAACAAGACTCTGTGGCTTCGTTATATTATGCATTGTTTTTCAGAATAAAGCCGCAATTTATTTCCATTATGGAAGACAGAACAACGGGTGTTGTGTTTTAACCTTTTCAATCGAGGGGAAACGGGATGAGTGAACAAATCATTGACAAGGGAACCCGAAAGTCGCCTTGGACAAAAATTATCATAAGCATCATTGTTCTTGCTATTATAGCGGGTGGTTTTGTTTTCTATCTCGCTCGTTCCGCACAAAAACACGTTGAAAATTTTCTCAGAGAAAACGGTGTCAGCTTCAGTTCGCTTGATGTCAATTGGCGGCGTCATTTTACTATTCATGACGCCAAGATCAATTTTTCCAAAGATAGAAGTCTACAAGTCGAGACAATCAAGGGTGAAGTCAATTTTTCCGGCAAAACCAGTAAAAAACTCGAACTTGAAAAAATCAGCTATTCGTTAGGTCAAAGCGAACTGTCTATTCCGAATATGACTTTGGAAAACTTCGCGCTCAATGATGCAAAAACATCTGACAATCAATATTTTTTCGATATTCGAAATATTACTGCGAAAAAAATTGTTGCTCCGACTGTGATCTGGACCGATGGAAAAGAAACAAATGGAGCAACCTATTCTTATAACAACGTTATTTTTGATGACATTGCGAAGGGTCTCGTCAAAAAGGTGACAGCCGATAGTATGTCCGGTGAATATCCATTAAGCAAAAAAAGTGCCTCCTCGGTAAATACAAAATTTGCCAAGACAGAATTCGGTAAGAGTGAAATAAACAACCTCGATCTCGGTTATCTGATTAGCTATTTTAACGAACCGTCATCTGCCTCCAACGCGGAAAATCCGTTCAAGGATGTCGCAAATGGCTGGTCAATTCATGACATTATAATCAACCAACCAGACGAAGACGGAAACAACTCCCTGTCTACCGCCCAAACTATTTGGGGAACAAAACTGTCGTTGCGTCATCTACCTTTTTCATTGAGCAGTTTCATGGAAGAACTTGGCCAATCTGCTTCCATTGATAACGTCAAGGAAATAAAAGAGAACGAAATTTTTCTCAAGCGTCTCGCCATACTTTCGTCGGTCGGATTTATGGATATGGATGTTGAAGGAGTGTCTCAAAAATTTTCCGACCTAACTTCGAAGCAGAAAAATTTTTCTGTTACTTACCGGAATGGACGTGTGGATATTAGCCTGAATGGTTATGAAGCCAGCGGAGAAGACCTACGTGCTTTAGTAGTAGATAGTTTTTCAATAACAGACCTGCGTTCGGAGCAGTTGAATGACTTTATTGATGTTTTGAATCACGCCATTAGCTCGGGTAATGCCGATTATAATGCTCTTTATAAATCATTTTCGGAACCTCATTCTACGATATTCATGCCACAATTCAAAAATATCCATACATCCGGTGTTAAATTTTCCGACCCCTCATCCAAAAACAGTGAAGAGAATCTCTTTACATTGGGGGCATTTGACGCCACTGCCGATTTCGGCAAAGGAATTATACCGACATCTTTGAAAGCGGTAGTAAAAGATTTCGAGTACCCTGTTGAAAGTGATCGTGTAAAGGCAATGAATTTTATTTTATCCCCGTCTTACGATCCGCTAAAAGAGTCCAGTGTTTTGAAAGACCTCGGCTATAAAACCATCAAATTCAATGGGGCCTTTGATGCCAACTGGGATCGTGACAGCCAAAAAATTAATTTTAACAACACTCTAGGTTATCAGGACATGGCAACTGCGTCCTTCAACGGCACACTTTCAAATGTCAGCCCGGAATTATTTTCAAACAATTTAGCGATGATAATAGCATCTGCTATGGTTATACACATAAATGATCTGCACCTGACGGCAAACGCTGATAGCTTTCTTGAGCGTTATGCAAAATTTTATGATGCGAATACAGGCGAAAATTTTGCCAACAAACGCAGAGAGGCAGCTATCAAAGCCAGATTGGCAATTGCACTTTTCCTTGGTGCGGAAAATTCCCAAAAATCTGGCGAAGCAGTGCAAAACTTTATAGAAAACGGTGGAACTATCAATGTCCATGCTGTAGCTAAATCAAAAGATGGTATCGGCATAGCCGATTTTGCGGCAATAAAGCAATTTCCTGCAACTTTAGTCGATAAAATAGACGTGAGTGCAGATACAACACATTAAGACTGGAAGAATGTAATGGCCAATTTCAGTGGCTGGTTAATAGCAACACTTAAACGCTGGTTAATTTATATCATTGGAGGCGTGGTCATTCTGGCCATATTGGGTGTCGGAGCCTTTTATATGGCCGCTCCATATCTGAACAGTTTTGTCAAAGACGAGATGACAAAACATGGTGTCAAAGCCGAACAATCAGAAGTGACCGTCGCTGGTAATGTCAACCTCAAAAATGTCACCTTACCCGTACCCGACGGTGTCTCTCTCAAAATAGGTGCCGTTTCCGGTCGCCCTCCTGTTGGCTTTGTCCCCGGTTCATTTACAATTTATGATATTGATTTGAAACGGGATAATATCCATGTCGTTGTACCTGAAATGACATTGAATGGTATCACCCTCAAAGATAAGGATACATCTATTGCATCCAACGTTTTACAAGCTTTGTTGCGCGTTGGTATATCGTCGGTCAATGCGCCGGATATAGAGGTATCCCTGTCCAATCCTCAAGGCGAGACAGAAAAACTTGATATCAAGGGCTTCTGGCTTTCGAGTTTGAAGGCCGGCAATATCGGTTCTGTCGGCATTGCAGGCATGAGTACAAATGTCGGTCTGCCAAATTCCAATGTGAGCGAACACAATAACCTTCGGCTGATTGGCAAAAGCAATGCCTTGCAAGCGAGTGATATTGATCTTGCTTACACCTATGCAATTTTGGCCGGTAAAGTAAAACCGGACAAAATTGGCCGGACTATCTTCGGACCTGTAGAACTCGGCGATATTGCAATCGATGTCTTCGAGGGCACCAACCGCAATGCCCATTTTTCGCTCAACAAGTTTAAAACCGCCGGGCTAAAAATGCGTCCGATGGAAGCCGTGCCTGAAGATCTTGCACGTGCCTATCTCGAAGCTAAAAAAAGTGGTGATGAAAAGGGTGAAAAAGCGGCAAGGAATGAGTTGCTCGCAACGATAGTATCGGCAATTACGGCTATTGATGCCGAAGTTGAAAAAGCTGATATCGATTTACCAGCAGTCAAAGCAAGCCTGAATTCGTTCGAACTCCAACCAAGAGAATGGAAACAAGCTGTTCCTGAAAGTTTGTTAGTGAAACTGGATGGTTTTTCATTAAACACCAGCGAAATGCCTCAGAAAAGTTTCGAAATGTTCAGGAATATGGGATTCAAAACACTGGATATCTCGGGCAAACTTGATTTCTCTTATAATTCCGGTCGTCAAACTCTTTCCCTTAATGATCTGTCATTTAACGCAGATGGCATTGGTTCAGGCGAAATGTCCGCAACAATTATCAATGCCGGTTCAGAACTCTTTTCGGGCGACAAACAAGCAATGCTTGATGCTGCAAACCAAATTGGCATCACTAAAGCGGATATGCGTTATTCCGATTTCGGCTTCATCGACAAATTGTTTACCTATCTTGCCCGGAACTTGAACGACAATAAACACGATCTCAAGAAAGAACTTTATGACGACTTTTATGTGGTTATGACGAAGAGTCCGGCAATGCTTTTGAAAGATCACGAAGAAGCACAAAAGATATCAGCTGCTTTCGGTGCTTTTGCAAAAAAACCGGGAACACTCAAAATATCAATCAAAGCCAAAGACGATAAAGGACTCACAGCAACTGATCTTGAAACAGCATTGCAAAATGATCTTGCAGGTGCTCTCAATAAAGTCGATCTTGTCGTAAAAAATGAAAATTAAATGGTGAAATATAATTATATAGAGAATTATCTAACAGATAATTCTCTATATATCGTGTCGTATTATTTCATATAATCAATCACACTCTTGTAAGAATCAAAATATATTTGAATTTCTCTCTTTAAGTTGGGCAATTTATAAATTTTATCTACATATTAAAGCTTCAAATTTCGAACACCATAAATAATATTGTTGGCTTGTATATTCTCCCTTGTTTGGATATAAAAATGTCGGGTGTCCGGTAAATTGTTTACGGGCAGGTTTCAAGCTGGTCGGGCCGCCAGCACAGAGGAACTTGCCATGAAAAATATAAACCACCGCTTGCCTAACCGTGCATCTGTTTTTGCCGAAAAGATATTTACAATCTGTCGCACCATAGTTCATATTGAAGCTATGGCGGGCGTTGCTCTCGTTATTGCAACAATGGTCGCTCTCTTACTTGCCAATTCAACTTATGCGACCGTTTACCAAAAATTCTGGCAGCAAAAAATTTCAATAGAAGCTTTCGGATATTCCTTTTCCAAAGACCTGCACTTTCTGGTCAATGACGGCTTGATGACGCTCTTTTTCCTTGTCGCAGGCATGGAAATAAGACGGGAAATCCATGATGGCGCATTGTCAAAATTCCGTCAGGCTTTGTTGCCTCTGGTTGCAGCTATCGGCGGCGTTATTGCGCCGGCGATTATTTATTTTTCCATCAATCCCATGCCGCCAACCAGTCATGGCTGGGCTGTGCCCACTGCAACCGATATAGCCTTTGCAATCGGTATTCTGGCGCTTCTCGGAAAATCGGTTCCAAACAACTTAAGAATCGTTTTGCTTGCGCTCGCCACTATAGACGACATTATCGCCATTTTGATTATCGCGATTTTTTATTCTAACGGCTTTGACGTGACAGGCCTGCCCATTGCATGTCTTGCAATTATCATTCTCGTTTTTTTGCAATGGATAGGAATTAATTCGGCTCTGATTTACGTTCTTCCTGCTGCTCTCCTCTGGCTCGGACTTATGATATGCGGTGTCCACCCCTCGCTTTCGGGCGTAATATTGGGATTATTGACACCGGCACTTGCACCCCGCTCATTGATTGCGCCTGTTGACCGACTGACTTACGCTTTGGAAATATTGAAAAATGAAAAGCCTGAAGACAGCGCTTCAACGCACCATTTTGCTCTTCTTGAAATACGAAAGAGTGAAGCTGCAATTGACGCTCCCGTATCCCGACTTGTTGCCGCCTTTAGTCCTTGGGTATTATTTGTCATTATGCCACTCTTTGCACTAGCCAATGCGGGTATCAATATTTCCAATGTCGACTTTAAAGATCATTTCTCCCTCATTATCATGGTTGGAACAGGACTTGGCCTTGCTATTGGTAAACCTTTGGGCATTGTCCTCATAAGTTTCCTTGCTGTCCGTTTCGGGCTTTGCACTCTCCCTTCGGGAGTAAACTGGCGCGGAATGGTTCTCGTCGGATTATTAGGGGGTATCGGTTTTACCATGGCGATTTTTACAGCCACTTTAGCCTTCAACGCTCCTCGACAATTGGAAGCGGCAAAATTCGCGATTCTATGTGGATCCCTGATGTCCGCTATCTTCGGATTGAGCTATGGTTTATGGCTGAAATTTCGTAAACACCATAGGACGCGTAAACCGGATAAAGAACATTTCTTGCATTAAAACCTTCTTTGTGAGAACGATTTCTGCATAAAAAACCCGTCATGCTGCACTTTAAATTTTTTACTCTCGAAAAATTGCCTTGTTATCGGTGTAAACGGGCCGGTCTCTCCAAAGTCTCTTTTGTTCAATATTTCGCAATGTCGTTACAAAGTGAAACACACTACAGAATGATCTGACCAATTGAAGCAAAATTAACTAGCTTGAATTTGCTTTTTGGCAGAATTGCTACTTTTAGCGCGTCGTGATTTGCTGTTTTTCCTTTACTTCCTCCACTTCATGTCTATATTGGTGCACAGAACAAATAGTGAACAAAAATGGTCAAAACGCTCAAACAAAAATTGGCAATTCTGGCAGATGCTGCCAAATATGATGCCTCCTGCGCATCAAGCGGTTCCACGCGTCAGTCGCCAACAAAAAGCGGCTTGGGGTCAACGGCAAATATGGGAATTTGCCATTCCTTCACACCTGACGGGCGCTGTGTTTCCCTGTTAAAAATTCTGCTCACCAATTTTTGTATTTTTGATTGTGCCTATTGTGTCAACCGGTCTTCAAGCAATGTCGAGCGGGCGCGTTTCACTACGGACGAGGTGGTGTTTTTGACGCTCGAATTTTACCGCAGAAATTACATAGAAGGCTTGTTTCTTTCGTCCGGCATTATCCGTTCTCCGGACCAAACAATGGAGGAATTGGTTAAAGTTGCCCGCGATTTGCGAACCATCCACCATTTCGGCGGCTATATCCATTTAAAAACCATTCCGGATGCTTCGGACGCGCTGATCAAAGAAGCCGGACGTTACGCAGATCGCTTGTCGATCAATGTCGAACTGCCAACAGAAAAAAGCATTAACCGCTTTGCTCCGCAAAAAAAGATCCTGACAATCAAGCAGGCTATGGCGAATGTCCGGATTGATATAGAAGCATCCAAAGACGCGACATTACAGACGAAAAAAACGCAACGTTTCGCGCCCGCAGGGCAATCTACCCAAATGATCATCGGTGCCGACGATGCCAATGATGCGACAATACTGCAATCAAGCGCCGAGCTTTATTCGGGTTATCGGCTGAAACGCGTTTATTATTCGGCATTCAGTCCGATTCCGGATGCTTCAAACCTGCTTCCCGTCAAGCGCCCGCCGCTTTTAAGGGAACATCGGCTTTATCAAGCCGATTGGCTTTATCGGTTTTACGGCTTTGCAATGGAAGAGCTGACCGCGAAAACAAATGGTGGCATGCTTGATCTTGAATTCGACCCGAAACTCGCCTGGGCATTACAAAACCGGCACCTCTTTCCGGTTGACATCAATAAAGCCGACAGGGAAATGTTGTTACGTGTTCCCGGCCTTGGTGTGCGCAATGTTAAACGGATATTGGTAGCACGCCGGTTCAAGCGGCTCGATTTTTCAGATTTGAAAACCTTTCATATCAGCCTTGAAAAAATAAAACCGTTTGTGACTGCCGAACGCTGGACGCCTAAAAACCTTCTCGACAGTTCGCACCTTGCCGAGCGTTTTCGTGCCCGCCCCACTCAACTTGATCTTTTTTCATCATGAAAACGATTGTTTTGAAAAAGCAGGGGGATTTTGACGAGTGGCGAACGATAGCGCGTTTGCTATTGCAGGAAGCAATGCGTCCGGAAGATGTTTTTTGGCATTACCATTCGGCCCCGACATTATTTGACAGAGAGCCCGCCTCTCCGCCTTCAGAAAAATATCAGCCTTCACAACGAAGCCAAGAATTTCTGGTGCCAAAGCAGTTCATCAATCTTGCGAAAAATGTCATCTGCCACGAAAGCGAAGATTCGGCCGCCCTTTTATATCGCCTTCTTTATCGCTTGCAGCATGATAAAACGGTTCTTGAAAGAATTTATGACATTGACACTGCAACAGCTTTATCGCGGCAAAAAGCTGTTTGCCATGACATCCACCATATGCATGCATTTTTACGTTTCAAGGAAATTGCCAGCCTTGGCGACGACACATTCAGGCGTTGTTTTACCGCCTGGTATGAACCTCAACATTTCATTATTGCGGAAGCGATACCGTTTTTCTGTCGGCGTTTCAGCGACATGGATTGGCAAATTCTCACGCCGAAAGGCAGTGCATTCTATTTTAACAAAAGACTGTTTTTTGGCGAACCGATATTTAAAAAGCCACAAAATAAAGATGAAACCGAAGAGCTATGGAAAACCTACTTTTCCAGCATTTTCAATCCGGCAAGACTGAAAGTCAAAACCATGCAAAGTCATATGCCGAAAAAATACTGGAGCAACCTTCCGGAAGCGGAAATCATCGATAGTCTCGTTGATAATGCGGAAACGCGCATTGAAACGATGGAAAGACAACCGGTTCTGCCACCTCCGCTCTTTCATTCCCGTTTAACGGAAAGAAATGCCGAGAATGTCATTCGAACGAGTTTGAAGTCGCAAGCAACGCTTAAAACTTTGGATGATCTCAATAAAGGTATCAAATCATGCAAAAGTTGCCCATTGCATTGTTCATCAACGCAGGCTGTCTGTGGCGAAGGGCCTGAAAATGCTTCTCTAATGATTGTCGGAGAACAACCGGGCGATCGTGAAGATCTCGTTGGTCGGCCATTTATCGGTCCTGCAGGGCAAGTGTTTGACAAAGCTGCCCATAGGGTAGGACTAAAACGGGATGAGGTTTACATCACCAACGCTGTCAAACATTTCAAATATGAACTCAAAGGTCGCAAGCGCCTTCATAAAAGAGCAGACAGGAGCGAGGTCGAGCATTGTCGCTGGTGGCTTTTGAAAGAAATCGACATCGTCAAACCGAAGCTTATCGTTGCCATGGGGAAAACCGCCCTGTTCTCACTCACAGATTTGAACGAGCCGTTAAGCGGTTTGGTGGGTAAAATAATCGAGACAGAAGAAAAAATTCCGGTGCTTGTCACTTTTCACCCGTCATATCTTCTCCGGATCAAATCGGAAGAATTGAAGAAACAAGAAACTACAAGGTTTGAACAAAGCTTGCAACTTGCGAAGGCAAAAATCAACTTTTGATAGGCCAGAAAAACGCCATCTAGCCCTTCTTGAAGCCACTTCACTAAAATCGTGATACTGACTTGATAACCCCCTGTTGAATAGGACTTAACAAATATTAACTTGTTGTTTTTGCTATATTTTAAATTATCACTTTTCCGTGATTGATACATTTTAAAGTGATTTGAGATTGATTGCCGTGATGAAGATATAAGCGTTAGAGAGTTTGGAAAATATATCCAGATTGATCCAATTGCAATTAAAGCCGTTAGCCAAAGCTAAGGGCTCATAAAAACGGTGAATGAAATGAAAAAATTAATGTTTATTGCGCTTGCAAGTTTATGTGGTGTAAGCAGCGCCTATGCCAGTGGTTATGCTTTTGACGATGGTTCACCGGTCAACACCTATGTCATCGGTTCTACTGCCCAATCCGGCATGAACAAAGGTTATACCGGCAATTCACGTGCTTATACACGTGCAAATGGATTTGGCGATGGTTCGGTCGAAGATAGCTATGTCATCGGTCACGCGCAAAAATCCGGTGAAGCAACGCATGGTGGATCTATCAACGAAGCCCATTTCGGCGATGGATCACCGGTAAATCACCATTAAAAGCATCGCGAAGTTATGTTTTACGAAAACCGGCTTTTGAGCCGGTTTTTTTGTGTTCTCCCACAAGTTTTCCTGTTTCTGTATTCTAAAGCCACTGTTATCTCTACAGAGCCACTCACCAACTATTTTATCGACCATTTCCATTTAAAAACTGTGCTTTCCGGAATGGCAATACAATATTTTTCTACTTACCGGTTGCTAATATTAAATTTTCGTTTATGTTTTTAATCGGATTTTTCATTAACCGACTAACTAATGATTGTATCAACAACACCGAAACAGATAAAGCAAATTAGGAGTATTTTTAACCGAATATAAGAATTATTAAAAAGACTTTTTTATTTTTTTGAACGGGTATGAATTAGTATTTTTTATTTATAATTCAATTGAATTTTTTCTCGAATTTAGACTTGGCTGATCGGATTGCTGCGCTATATGGGCATGAAGATCAACTCTTTCCCTTGGTATCCCCGAGGGATTTCATCCAAAACGAAATATTAGTTCGGATATGAAAACCGATTTATATTTTCGCATTCAATAAACTATAGATAAAAATCGAAAATGACGATCTTGACTACCCCATCAGCGCTTTCAAAAATCGAACTTATTGCCGTTATTACCGCAGTTACGAACGGTCAACCAAAAGTTATTACTGTAGGACCAGAACAAAAACTTCCATCCGGACCGTTAGAATTCGGGCAACAAAGCCTGGAGTCTTCTTTACGTGACTGGATAAATACAAAAACCGGTCATCCCGTCGGATTTCTCGAACAACTTTACACATTTTCCAATCGTTTGCCTATCTCTGCCGAGAACGGTACGCGAACAATATCCGTCAGCTATCTGGGCTTGGTGCGTGAGCAAGACGAGTTTTCTCCAAATGCCGAATGGCATGATTGGTACGAGCATTTTCCATGGGACGATTGCCGAAGTGGAAAACATCCATGTGTCGACGAAATTATAAAAGCGCTCAATGTTTGGGCCGAAAAAGATAAAGTCCATTGTGACTTCAAGAAACGCAGAATTTCTTTTCTTTTCGGATGTAACGGCTTTTCGTGGCACGAAGATTTCATTCTCCAACGATATGAAATTCTATATGAAGCGGGTCTCATTGCCGAAGCTGGAGGCAATCTTTTTGCGGGAACGCCAATGTTTGCCGATGACCGTCGAATTTTAGCAACCGCTATTGGACGGCTCCGAAGGAAAATAAAATATAGAGCTGTGATCTTTGAACTGTTGCCGGAAAAGTTCACATTATTACAGCTACAAAAAACGGTAGAAGCGATTATAGGAAGGCGCCTTCATAAACCGAATTTTCGTCGTTTGACCGAACAACAGGGAATTATCGAAGAAGTAGGCGAACGCGAAACACAAACAGGTGGTAGGCCGGCTAAACTCTATCGTTATCGTCAGGAAATTATTGAATCCTGTGTGGTCAACCTCTCGCGGTTTCCGATTGCCCGCTCCGGGAATTAAACTCACCATTATCCCGACCGATAACTATCCCGTTTTGATTTTGAACAAGCTCAGATGGGTATCCTTTAAACATGACCGGCGGAAGTTAATGGCTTTAGTGTCATCTTATCGCGGATGGTCCTTGCGTTTAACAAACGCCTATCTGTTCATGAATTGTTGAAGCACATCTGACGTTTCATGAGCAAAAACTCGTTGAAGATGACGCGGGGTTCTTTTTTTTCACCTGTTTTTCTGGCGAATAGTCTTCCATTACCGAGAAACCTCGTGCCTTTCAACGAAGCTTGAATTGAAAATGGTTTGCGTTTTTTACCCCCTCACCTTATGACAAAAAAAGGGGAGCCTTCCCCCCTCTCTTCTTTCGTTTTAACCGTCGATTTAAAAATGTATTAACAGTCAATTCAAAAATCCCAGTCTGAATCTTCCGTTGCAACGGCTTTACCGATCACATAGGACGAACCGGAGCCTGAAAAGAAATCATGGTTTTCGTCTGCATTCGGTGAAAGAGCTGAAAGAATAGCAGGATTAACTTTGCAAATATCGGGAGGAAACAGAGGCTCGAATCCCAGATTCATTAGTGCCTTATTCGCGTTATAGTGTAAAAACACTTTCACTTCTTCGCTCAAATTTACCCCGTCATAAAGCTGTTCGGTGTATTTTGTTTCAATATCGTAAAGATCCATCAAAAGCCCATAGGTAAAATCCTTGATTTCATTCTGCTCGCTTTGAGAAAGCTTGTTGAAGCCGATTTGAAACTTGTAACCGATATAGTAGCCGTGCACCGCTTCATCACGAATGATGAGCCTGATAAGATCGGCGGTATTGGTGAGTTTTGCCCGACTTGACCAATACATCGGTAAATAAAAGCCAGAATAGAACAAAAAACTTTCCAGAAAAACCGAGGCAATTTTTCGTTTCAAAGCGTCACTGCCATTATAATGATCAAGAACGAGCGCCGCTTTTTTTTGAAGAAAAGCATTCTCTTCAGACCAGCGATAGGCTTCGTCGACATCCTTTGTCAGGCATAACGTCGAAAATATCGACGAATAGGAGCGGGCGTGAACTGCTTCCATAAAAGCAATATTGGTAAGCACCGCTTCCTCGTGCGGCGTAATTGCATCCGGCAAAAGCGAAATGGCGCCTACAAAATTCTGCATTGTGTCAAGAAGAGTAAGTCCGGTAAAGACGCGAATGGTCAATTGCTGTTCTTCTGGTGTCAAACTCGCCCATGACGAGACATCATTGGAAAGCGGTACTTTTTCAGGAAGCCAGAAATTTCCTGTCAATCTGTTCCAGACTTCAAGGTCTTTTTCATCTTCAATTTTGTTCCAGTTGATCGCCGGAATAGTTTTTAAATGGTTTGTTAGCATCGGAAATTTATCCTTAAAGGCTACAGGAAACACAGGTTTCGACTTCGGTTCCGCTCAAGGCTTTTTGGCGTAGCCGCACATAATAGATGGTTTTGAGTTTTTTCTTCCACGCGTAGATTTGCGCTTTATTAATGTCGCGCGTCGTGGCGGTATCCGGAAAGAACAGCGTTAATGACAAGCCCTGATCGACATGTTGTCCGGCTGCGGCATAAGTATCAATGATTTTTTCCGGACCTATTTCATAGGCGTCCTGATAATATTCAAGATTATCATTGGTCATATAAGGTGCCGGATAATAGACACGACCGATCTTGCCTTCTTTGCGTATTTCTATTTTTGCAACAATCGGGTGAATGGATGCTGTGGCATTATTGATATAGGAAATCGAGCCGGTGGGCGGAACCGCCTGTAAATAACGATTATAAAGCCCCCATTTTTTGACCGATTGCTCAAGCTCCTGCCAGTCTTTCACAGTTGGAATTCTGAAATGCCGATCTGCAAAAAGCTGTTTGATGCGTTGTGTTTGCGGCTCGAACTTTTGAGTGAGATATTTTTTAAACGCACGCCCATCAGCATAGGCTGATTGTTCAAAGCCTTGAAATGTTTTACCCTTTTCTTTGGCAATAAGGTTCGAGCTTCTCAACGCATGAAAGGCAACTGTATAAAAATAGAGATTGGTGAAATCGAGTGCTTCCGGAGAGCCATAATAAATGTGCTCCTTGGCAAGAAAGCCATGCAAATTCATTTGACCGAGGCCGATAGCGTGCGCCTCGCGATTGCCTTTTTCAATGGATGGCACACAAACAATATCGCTCATTTCGGAAACCGCTGTTAAAGCCCGGACCGCTGTTTCAACTGTTTTGCCGAAATCGTTGGACTGGAAGGCTTTAGCGACATTGAGCGAGCCGAGATTGCACGAAATATCATTACCGATGTGACGATAGCTCAAATCGGCATTCAATGTGCTCGGCTCATTGACCTGAAGAATTTCAGAGCAAAGATTGCTCATATTGATGCGTCCGGCAATTGGATTGGCACGATTGACCGCATCTTCAAACACGATATAGGGATAACCCGATTCAAACTGAATTTCGGCCAGAGTTTGGAAAAAATCACGAGCATTGATTTTTTTCTTGGTTATGCGCGGGTCGTCAACGAATTTGCGATAATGTTCGCTCAAAGATATGTCGGATAAGGCTTTACCCGTGACTTTCTCTACATCATAAGGTGAAAAAAGGTACATATCCTCGTTATTGCGTGCAAGCTCGAAAGTAATATCGGGGATGACCACCCCAAGGGAAAGTGTTTTGATGCGGATTTTTTCGTCGGCATTTTCCCGTTTCGTATCGAGAAAACGCATAATATCGGGGTGATGGGCACTTAAATAAACCGCCCCTGCCCCCTGCCTTGCGCCCAATTGATTGGCGTAAGAAAATGCATCTTCAAGAAGTTTCATGACCGGCACAATTCCGGACGACTGGTTTTGTATTTTTTTGATCGGTGCGCCTTGTTCTCTGATATTGGTGAGGCACAAAGCGACCCCACCACCACGCTTGGACAATTGCAAAGAAGAATTAATTGCGCGACCGATCGATTCCATATTGTCTTCAACCCGCAGAAGAAAACAGGAAACAAGTTCTCCACGTTGTTTTTTACCAGAATTGAGAAATGTTGGCGTTGCCGGTTGAAAGCGACCGCTCATCATTTCATCGACAAGCCTTTCGCAAAATTTTTTGTCGCCTGTAGCAAGTGTCAATGCCACCATAACGACACGATCTTCGTAACGTTCGAGATATCTTTTCCCGTCGAAAGTCTTCAGCGTGTAACTCGTATAATATTTGAAGGCACCCAAAAATGTGGGAAAGCGGAATTTGAACGCATAAGCACGTTTGAAAGCTTTTTTGATAAAAGCAAAATCATAACAATCAAAAACGGTTTTCTCGTAATATCCTTCACGCACGAGGTAATCGATCTTTTCTTCAAGATCATGAAAAAATACCGTATTCTGATTGACATGCTGCAAAAAATATTGCCGCACGGCTTCACGATCTTTATCGAACTGGATGCGCCCATCTTCGTCAAAGAGATTGAGCATTGCATTTAATGAATGATAATTTTTATCACTATCTAAAGTGTCTGTTTTTTCTGGGCTATCTGTTTCCATAATTTTCCTAATCCTTGTCTGACAAGGTTCACATCTTCTGTTGTCCCCCTGAGCTCGAAACTATAAAGCCAGGGCACACGACACTTTTGAGAAATGACTTTTCCGGCAAGTGCATAAGCCCAGCCGAAATTACGATTGCCACCGGCAATAACGCCTTTAAGAAATTGCCTGTTCTCTTCATCATTGAGAAAATTGATGGCGGTTTTGGGCACTGCCCCGTCGCCTTTGGCACCGGCGTAAGTCGGTACCACCAGAACATAAGGTTCAACCACTTTCGGAATCGCTGTTTTTTTGAAAAGTCTTAAAGACGGTTCACCGATTTGTTGCACAAAATAATCGGTATTGCCGGTCGCACTCGAATAATAAACAAGGAGTGCCATTATTCTAGCCCGTTTATTTTATCAGGTTGGAAACCTGCCCAGTGATTGTTTCCGGCAACAACTACCGGCAACATTTTATATCCCAAACTTTCGATATAGGATAAGGCTTCCGCATCTTTGGAAATATCCACAATATCGTAGGAAATATGTTTATTATCCAATGCCTTGTATGTTGCTTTGCATTGTACGCAAGATGGTCTGCTGTAAATTGTGATTGTCATGATTTTTTCCTGATTTCTGGTTGCAAAATCCCGCCTGCTTTCTTCCTTGAGAAAGCAGCATGAGAGACGTTTTTTAAAGTTGCGTCGATAAGGCGAACTTTAGCCGGTCAGGAAAAATGACTGAGAATCTTAGACATAAAACTTCCTTCCCGAAGCAATGTGGGGGATATGGCAAAGCCCACATCCGCACAAAACACGTCCGGAAAGGCCATAACCAGAACACCCCGTCTGTTGACATTCAATTCAAGGCAGGTCTCCTGGCTCATGGCTTGAAGCGCCAAAACCACCTTCCCGGGTAACCCCAGTGGCATAAGGTTTTGACTTACCATTTACAGTTGCGGGGGCAGCTTCGGCTTTTTAATAAATTACCGAATTCCCTCTTAGCTCTTTCACCCGATTTCGAATCAAAAAGAACCTTGAACACAATATCTAGTATCACTCACAAGATTTGCGTCAATATATTTTAAAAAATCAAATCGGATTATGTACAATTTTTGCGCGTTTTGCGAAAAAGGGATCACGCAATTTTCCCTTTTACAATGTCACTTTTTGTTGACGGTCCAATTATATAAATTGAATTTAGATTTTTATGAAATTAAATTAAAGCCACCCGCCGTTATAGCGGAGAATTAATCGGGGGGAGGTAGATATTCGGAGTATAAAATGACTACCTCAACAGCCACAAAGGCTGAACCTGGTGTACAAAGCGGAACGACTTTATATAGACGCATAAGTGTGGCAATGTTTTTTGCCGGCTTTGCAACTTTTTCTCTTCTTTATTGCGTTCAGCCACTACTACCATCTTTTGCAAACCATTATCACATAACGCCAGCGAACAGTTCGTTGGCGCTTTCTATATCAACCGGCTTTCTGGCCTTTTCCATTCTTCTTTCAAGTGCCTTTTCCGAAGCGCTCGGCCGCCGCGGTTTGATGACCGCGTCGATGATCGGAGCTTCTGTTCTGAACATTGTCGCGGCGCTTGCAACAAGCTGGCATTGGCTGCTTGTCGCGCGTGCACTGGAGGGTATTCTCTTAGGGGGCGTTCCGGCGGTTGCGATGGCCTACCTTGCCGAAGAAATCGCTCCACGAGGGTTCGGAAAAATCATGGGGCTTTATGTCGGCGGTACGGCATTCGGCGGCATGATGGGGCGGGTTGGTATGGGCAGCCTCATCGAATGGTTCAATTGGCAATGGGCGTTGGCTATTATCGGCATTATTGACCTCATTGCAGCCATCGCTTTCTATTTTCTGTTACCACCATCAAAAAACTTTGTTGCCGTTCACGGCATCAATATCCATCATCATATCAGAGCATGGGTAGGCCATATCGGTTCGATACGGTTGCTTTATATCTATCTCTTCATCGCTCTTGTGTTCGGTGATTTCGTTGCGATTTTGAACTATACGGGCTTTCGCATGAGCGGAGCACCGTTCTTCCTTAGCCCGACGCAAATCGGCTTTATCTTCTTAAGCTATGTTTCGGGTATCATCGTTTCACCGATTGCCGGAAATTTGACCAACAAATATCACCGCAGCTCCCTATTGTTCGTTGCTGTTGCAATTCTGGCTTTAGGCTTAATTTTGACGCTGACCAACAGCCTGTTCTGGTTTATTGTCGGCATAATTTGCGTAACGATAGGTTTTTTCGCCGCCCATGCGGTGGCAAGCAGTTGGGTTGGCCGCATTGCCGTCGGAGCAAAGGGACATGCAACAGCACTTTACCTTCTGTTCTACTATATGGGATCGAGCTTCATCGGTGCATTTGGCGGCTGGTTCTGGTTCCATGGCGGCTGGGACATGGTCATTGCATTCACCGGTACGCTCGTCATCATCGCGTTCGGATTCTGCTATTTGTTACGGCGTCGTGAATTGGCCTGAATTTTTCATTGCTGTGGAGCATATGAAGTAAATGCAGAGAGCGTGAGTTTCACGTTCAGGAAAATAACAAGGCGCGCCAAATACCATTCAGGTCTTTGCGCGTCTCTTTCAATTTAAAACCACCCTCGGAAAAAAGAGCAATCACGTCTTCTTCCTGACCTTTGCCAATTTCAACCGCAATCAGTCCATGCGGTTTCAAAAATGGTCGGCCTTCTGTTGCGAGCTTCCGATAAAATTGAAGCCCGTCTTCCCCACCCGACAATGCCCTCAAGGGATCGTATTTTTTTACCTCGGTTGCAAGTGAACAAATTTGACTTTCCCGAATATAAGGCGGGTTCGATATAATCATATCGAACTTTCCTGAGAGACTAAAAAACCAGTCACTGTTTAAAGGCGTAAAACGGTCTGCTACACCGGCATTTTTTGCGTTCAATGAAGCTGTTTCTAAGGCATTGTCACTGATGTCGACAGCCGTGGCCTTGAGCCCGTCAACATTTGCCAGAAGAGCAATGGCTATGGCGCCGGTTCCGGTTCCCATATCGACAATTCGGGCTTTCCCACATTGCCCGATTATGGCTTGAATTTCAGGTAACGCCAAATCGACAAGCGCTTCTGTATCGTCTCTTGGTTCGAGCGTATCAGCAGAAAGCTGAAACTCTATCCCGTAAAATTCCCGTTTTCCGATAATGCGGTAGACCGGTTTACCATTCAGCCGTTCAAAAATTGCCTTATCAAGCCGTTGCAAGGCTTCATCACTCACTTGAAGATCGGGATTGAGAATTTCATCTGTGCGGGTCGTCGATGTGACAAACTCGACCAGAAGACGTGCATCAAGATCGGCATTTTCCAGTTTTTTGTCGCGGAACAGTTTTCTTGTTTTTTTCAAAACATCGGAAAGACTTGCCATAATCAGCCGCTATTGCCCAGTTCTGCAAGCAAGGTCGCTTGATGATCGGCAATCAGCGCATCAATCAGCTCGTCAAGTTCGCCTTCCATGACCCTGTCAAGCTTATAGAGCGTAAGATTTATCCGGTGGTCTGTCACACGACCTTGCGGAAAGTTATAGGTTCTTATGCGCTCGGATCGGTCACCGGAGCCAACCTGACTTTTACGGGAAGCAGAGCGTTCGGTATCTGCTTTTTGACGTTCCATATCATAAAGTCGGGCACGCAAAATCTGCATGGCACGCGCACGGTTCTGGTGTTGGGATTTTTCCGCCTGCACGACCATAATACCGGTCGGCAGGTGGGTGATACGCACGGCAGAATCGGTTGTATTGACGTGCTGGCCACCGGCGCCTGACGCCCGCATGGTATCAATCCTTATGTCTTCCGGCTTGATTTCGACATCGATTTCTTCTGCTTCAGGTAAAACCGCGACGGTTGCTGCCGACGTATGAATGCGCCCGCCCGCTTCCGTTTCCGGAACACGTTGCACACGGTGCACACCGGACTCGAATTTCAGCCGCGAAAACACGCCCTTGCCCGTGACAGAAGCGATTATTTCCTTATATCCGCCAACATCACCTTCGCTTGCGGAAACCACTTCAACTTTCCAGCCATGCAAACTCGCATAACGTTCATACATACGAAAAAGATCGCCCGCAAAGAGGGCAGCTTCCGACCCGCCGGTACCTGCACGTATTTCCAGAATGGCGCTTTTTTCATCGGCTGCATCTTTGGGCAGAAGTTCGATTTGAACATCATGTTCCAGTTTGGCAATTTTGGCTTTGATTTCGGGTAATTCTTCTTCTGCAAGGTTACGCATTTCGGAATCGATCGAATGATCTTTCAACATTGCCTCAAGATCGTCCTCTTCGTGATGAGCCTTATTGAGTTCACGTATCAGACCAACAATATGTTGCAATTCCGAATATTCCGAGGCGAGCTTAACATAGGTCTCGGCATCGGGATTATTTGCCATTTCGCTTTCGATCATCTCGAAATGCTTTTCGAGCTGATTCATACGTTCTTGCGGTAATGCAACCATATTTTTAAAAGCCTGTATGTTGATATGGACCAGTTTTCCCCGATCACCGATCAGAACCGGGCAAATGTGTGATAATGCACCCCAAGCCGCTTGCCAATCTAAAAAGTGCTTATGTTAAATGGATAAAAAAATTACAAGCGCCTTTTTTGCGTTACCTATGGCTGATGGCTAGGACCGAAACCCGCGCGGGTCGTTATTTGTGCTTGCGTTTTTTACCATAAAGTTCGAACCGATGGTGGATAATGTCATAACCCAATGAATGGGCAATTTCTTCTTGTAATTTTTCAATGAGGTCGGAGCGGAATTCGATGACGTCACCGGTGTCGATATCAATGAGATGGTCGTGATGCTCGCGGTTTTTCTGTTCGAAGCGTGACGGACCGCCTTCAAACTCGTGCCGTTCAATTGCACCAACTTCCTCAAGAGCCTTCATCGTACGATAGACAGTCGACAATGAAATTGTCGGGTCTTGTTCACTTGCACGTTTAAAAAGCTCGAAAGCATTGGGGTGATCGAGATTATTATTGAGAAGATCAAGAATAATACGACGTTGCCTTGTTATTCTAAGGCCACTTTTACGTAATTCTTTTTCATAATCGGGTTTATCTTCCATCATATCTTTAGAACCGATAATTCAATCTTGTGCAAGGAAAAAGTAGAATTTTATATTCAAGATTATACCCCACACCTCAGTTTCAAGAAAGTAGATTACTTGTTAAAACTCTACATCAATAAAAACCTTGAGCACTGCTCAAATCGTTTTGCCAAAAACTCTATGGCAAAGCAAAATGACCGCGCGAAAACACATTGTTTATTTCGAAACCAACCATCTTTTGAATGACGCCATGCTGATTATCAACAATCGTGATTTTCACGAATTGTCATAAGACACAAACACCAGATCAATCAGGCGTGTCAAACAAAAGATCCGTGACAATGCTTGTATTTTTTGCCCGACCCGCACGGACAAAGTTCATTGCGGCCCACCTTGCCCCATGTGGTCGGATCTTTCGGATCACGTTTAGACGGCGCAACAACGGTATCATTTTCAGTACCTACCGAAATCATGCCTTCCGCATCGTCCTGACCGTTAAATTCCGGATGATCGGCATGCATTTCGGGAAGCGGAGCGGGCTCGGCCGGTTGTTCAACTATTTCAAACCGCATGAGTTTGGAAACAACGTCACGCCGCAAATTGGCAAGCATTGCCTGAAAAAGTTCGAAGGATTCAGTCTTATATTCGTTGAGCGGGTCGCGCTGGCCATAACCGCGGAATCCGACGACCGAACGCAAATGGTCAAGATTGACCAAATGTTCGCGCCATAATGTGTCAATGCTCTCAAGCAACATGGCTTTGCGGAAATAGGCCATAACTTCCGGGCCAAAGCGTTCTGCACGTTCCTTCGCACGCTCTTCCATGGCGTTCTTGACGCGTTCCAGTATCTGCTCTTCGGCAATACCTTCTTCCTTCGCCCAATCCTCGACGGGTAAATCAAGATTGAACAATTCACGCAATTTGTCACGTAGTCCGATCGCATCCCATTGTTCGGAATAGGTACCGTGCGGCACATATTTTTCGACGAGATCCTCTATGACTTCATCGCGCATTTCGGCGATCATATCGGTAAGATCTTTGGAATCCATAACCTCCATGCGTTGTTCAAAAATAACCTTACGCTGGTCATTCATGACATCGTCATATTTCAGAAGGTTTTTACGAATTTCGTAGTTGCGAGCCTCAACCTTTTTCTGCGCTTTTTCGAGTGCCTTGTTAATCCACGGGTGGGTGATGGCCTCGCCTTCTTTCAGGCCGAGTTTCTGCAACATTCCATCCATGCGGTTGGAACCGAAAATGCGCATAAGATCGTCTTGCAATGACAGATAGAATTTTGACCGCCCGGGGTCACCCTGACGGCCGGAACGACCGCGCAACTGGTTATCAATACGTCGGCTTTCATGGCGTTCTGTCGCCAGAACGTAAAGGCCACCGGCGGCAAGCGCCTTTTCTTTCAATTTCGCAACATCTTCTTTGATTGCTGCAATCTTGGCATCGCGTTCGGGACCTTCAGGAACATCTTTCAATTCCTGTTCAACGCGCATATCGACATTGCCACCAAGCTGGATATCGGTACCGCGGCCGGCCATATTGGTGGCAATGGTAATTGCCCCCGGCACACCTGCTTGGGCAACAATATAAGCTTCCTGCTCGTGATAACGGGCATTCAATACATTAAAACCGGTAATACCATCTTTCCGCAGGCGATCAGCCAGATGTTCGGATTTTTCGATTGACGTAGTGCCAACCAGAATAGGCTGCCCGCGTTCGTGGGAGGCACGGATATCACGAACAATTGCCTGATATTTTTCTTCGACAGTGCGATAGACCTCGTCATTCTCGTCGATACGTTTGACCGGCAGATTGGTCGGAATTTCGATAACCTCAAGGCCATAAATATTGCCGAATTCTTCCGCTTCGGTTGCCGCAGTACCGGTCATACCGGCCAATTTGTCATACATGCGGAAATAGTTCTGGAAAGTGATTGAAGCAAGTGTCTGGTTTTCCGGCTGGATAGCGACATGTTCCTTGGCTTCCAAAGCCTGATGAAGCCCTTCCGAATAGCGGCGCCCCGGCATCATACGACCGGTAAATTCGTCAATGATCATGACTTCGCCGTTACGCACAATATAATCTTTGTCGCGCGTAAACAATTTATGGGCTTTCAACGCATTGTTGATGTGATGCACAATCTTGACATTTTCGATGTCATAAAGGCCATGGCCTTTTAACAGCCCTGCCTCGGCAAGCATTTTTTCAACTTTTTCTGTACCGACTTCGGTAAAAGTTGCCGTCTTCTGCTTTTCGTCGATTTCATAATCTTCGGGCTTCAGCGGCGGAATAAAAGTATCAATCTGTTTATAGAAATCGGTACGATCTTCAAGCGGTCCGGAAATGATAAGCGGCGTTCTTGCTTCGTCAATCAGAATAGAATCAACTTCGTCGACAATCGCGTAGTGATGTCCTCGCTGAACCATCTGGCTACGATCAAATGTCATATTGTCACGCAGATAATCGAAGCCGAGTTCATTGTTGGTGCCATAGGTGATATCGCAGGCATAAGCAGCGCGACGCTGGTCGTTATCAAGGTCATGAACAATAACGCCGGTTGTAAGACCAAGAAAACCGTAAAGCTTCCCCATTGTTTCGGCATCACGTTTTGCCAGATAGTCGTTAACCGTGACGACGTGTACCCCTTTGCCTTCAAGAGCATTGAGATAGACCGGCAATGTCGCCATCAGGGTTTTACCTTCACCGGTACGCATTTCCGCAATACCGCGATTATTCAAAACGATACCGCCAATAAGCTGGACATCGAAGGGGCGCAACCCGAAAACCCGTTTAGAGGCTTCTCTTGCAGTTGCAAAGGCTTCCGGCAAGAGAGAATCAAGTGTTTCTCCCTCTTGTAATCTTTTACGGAATTCATCGGTTTTCTGCCGTAATTCACTGTCACTCAATGCCTGCATTTGCTCTTCAAGAGCATTGATCTCGGCAACTTTTGGCCGAAGAGACTTGATGCGACGTTCGAATGCCGAACCGAATATTTTGCGCGCAATGCCGCCTAAACTGACCATTTCTGGTCCTTTCCGATGTTAGTTGTTGGCGTTTATCAACGCCCGTTGAGTGACGTACACCCTTTAATCTTCAATGGCCGTCCATGCAACCGGAACCGGCTGACAAGTGCCGATGAAGTCTTGCAAAATTTAAACCCAATGTTCACGACAGAGATAGGTGTCGAGACATTTCCTGTCAACAGTAAGAGCACAGTTTGTCTGCCAATCAGGCATAATAGAACAAAAGTAAAGGGGCTTTTTAACTTCGGTTGCAGTTCAAGCGCCAATAATGACGTAAAGAACAAATTTTCAACAGAAAAGATGTGAATTGCTGTGCCAAATTGCTAACATTTTTCCCAATTGTGAAAACTAAATGATATGACAGATCCCAGTTTAACCCTTTATTCCAGTCCAGAACGTAGTTGCGTTCTTAAGGAGACAGTTAATGAAATTCATTCCCGCCACATTTTTGCTGTCGTCGGCTCTGCTATTGAGCACCAGCCTAACATCAATAGCACAAAATGCTCCCCAATCCACGGCCGACAAGCCGGCTGCCACAGACTCTGCCCCCCAACCCAAGGTCCCTGATCCGGCAAGTGCACAACAAGCTGCCCCTGAAAAACCGGTCGATCCATCACATGTTATGGCTATTGTCGACGGGAAAAATATTACCGCTGGCGAACTCGATGCAATAGCAAATGATATTGATCCCGGACTTGCCCGCTTGAAAGACCAACAACGCCGGATCACAGTGTTGAAAATTTACATTGATATGAAAACACTGTCCGATGCAGCCGTTAAAGACGGTTTGGATAAGACACCTGAATACGAGAAACGTATGGATGTCATGCGAGACAATGTTCTCCAGCAACTTTATTTCAAGAGCTCGATTGTTGACAAAATAACCGATGACGATGTCAAAGCGCGTTATGAAAAAGAAATTGCCAGCCTGCCGAAAGAAGAAGAGGTTCATGCCCGCCATATTCTGGTAAAGTCCAAGAAAGAAGCTGAAGACATTATCAAGAGCTTGGAAAAGGGCGGTAAATTCGACGAAATTGCCAAGTCAAAATCCACCGACGGTTCAGCTGCTACAGGTGGCGATCTTGGCTACTTCACACGCGGACAGATGGTCAAGCCATTTGAGGATGCCGCCTTTAATTTGAAAGTTGGCGAATATACAAAAACACCGGTTGAAAGCCCGTTCGGTTGGCACGTCATCAAGGTGGAAGATCGCCGCACCAAACAGCCACCGGCATTGGCAGACGTCAAAGACGCTATTCGCAATATGATTGCGCGTGAACGTTATACCAAGTTGATCGCCGATCTGCGCACTAAAATGGATGTCAAATATCCTGACGAAGACGTTGCCAAGCTCATGACGAGTACAAAAAGCGGTAGCGCCGGTTTGCCTGAAGACCAGTCTCAGGAAGATGACCAGCCTCAGGAGGAAGAAGACCAATAAGTTTCACTTTGAAGACAATAATGCCGGACAAATGCCTTTTCAAACAGCTTGTCCGGCATTATTATTTTTATTCTCTTCATTGTCATTCGGGGCATTTCTATGACCGTTAAAATTTCGCCGCTTGCACCAAAAACTTTTGCTAAATTGCCTCCGATAAAAGGTGTGCGTCTTCAAACGACTGAAGCCGGCATCAAATATAAAGGGCGCACCGATCTCCTTTTTATCATATTCGACGAAGCAGCCAATGTCGCCGGTGTGTTTACCCGTTCGAAATGTCCCTCGGCACCTGTTGATCATTGCAGGAAAATTCTTTCTCATGGGGTGGCGCGTGGTGTCGTCATAAATTCCGGTAATGCCAATGCCTTTACCGGCAAAAAAGGTATTGCAACAACAGAGGCCACGGCGAAAGCGGCAGCCGATTGTCTTGGATCAAAACCGCAGGAAATCTATCTTGCCTCCACCGGTGTTATCGGTGAACCGATGGATGCTTCGCGTTTTACCGGTTTGCTACCCGAGATGGCAAAAAATGCCAAAGAAGACAAATGGCTTGATGCCGTTAAAGCAATCATGACAACGGATACCTTTCCGAAGCTTGCAACGCGGACGATCGATTTTGACGGGCATCCCGTCATTATCAATGGCATTGCCAAAGGTGCCGGCATGATCGCTCCGAATATGGGAACTATGCTGTCCTTTATCGTAACCGATGCACCTGTGGATGCTGCCATATTACAAGAAATATTGTCAGACAAAGTTCGCGACACATTCAATGCCATTACGGTTGATAGCGATACATCGACATCGGACACACTTCTGTTATTTGCAACAGGTACCGCGAATAAAGAAATCAAATCTCTCACGCAAAAAAATGACCCTCGTTATCAAGTGCTTGCCGAGGGCATTTATGAAATTTTGCACGAACTTTCTTTGCAAGTCGTCACCGATGGTGAAGGTGCGCACCACCTGATCGAAGTCAGAGTTGAAGGCGCAACAACGAATGAAGCAGCCAAAACCATTGCCCGCTCCATCGCCAATTCGCCGTTGGTAAAAACAGCGGTGGCAGGGGAAGACGCCAATTGGGGACGAGTGGTCATGGCTGTCGGTAAAGCCGGTGTCGAGGCTGATCGTGACCGATTGGCAATATGGTTCGGCCCCCATCGCTTGGCCGTTGATGGAGAACGTGATCCCCATTATAGTGAAGAAGAAGCCTCGAACTATATGAAAGGCACGCATATAGTCATTAAAGCCGATATCGGTTTGGGAAATGGCTGTGCAACAATATGGTCGTGTGATTTGACGAAAGAATATGTCGAGATTAATGGTGACTACAGAAGCTGATAATAGAGAACGCCGGAGCACAACTCTGGCCGAGATACGCAGACTTGAAGCACTCTCTGCCCGAGCCTGGCCTACAGAAAAAGAATTTTATGATGGTGTTTGGGCCTGCCGTTCGACAGAAAATATTCCCTCGGCTCGCATTAATTCGGTAACCCCGCTTGATCCTGACGATAACAAAAATCTCGAAAAAAGGGTTAAACATCTATGTTTTGATAACGGCGTCTATAAAAGGCCGTTGCGATTGACGCCGCTCGCGCCACTCGAACTTTTCGACGAACTCAAGCAAAATGGCTGGGCAAACTTTAAAGATGTGGCCGTGATGGTTCTTGAGCCAATCCCGCATATTTCAGGGTCGGATGTCAAACTTAAAGACATCAATATCGAAGACTATAGCAAGTTGACTGTCAGCAACCACACACATGAAAACCGCTATGCTGAAATTTTTCTCAAGCTTCTGAAACGCATCAAAGGCAAACCCACATTTTACCAGCTTGAACGGGATAATCAGGTGATCGGCAATATCATTACTGTAAATGATTTCGGTCAAGTCGGTCTTATCGATTTTGCAATCGTGCCGAATTTGCGCGGCCGCGGGCTTGGTTGTTTGGCACTACAAAGTCTGATCAGTACAATCAGGCGTAAAACTGCCGACGTTCCCATTGAAAGACTTTGGCTACAGGTCGAGACTTTGAATAGTGCCGCCTGGCGCCTTTACACCGGTGCCGGTTTTAAAACAATCTACCATTATCAATATTGGAGACCAGGCGTTTGACCAATCTGAAAACGCTCCTCATCGTGGTTGCCTGTGCCTTGATCGATGAAGATAATCGGGTTTTGCTGGCCGAACGGCCGAAGGGTAAGTCACTCGCCGGACTATGGGAATTTCCCGGAGGCAAATTGGAACCCGGAGAAACGCCTGAACAGGCACTTATCCGCGAACTTGACGAAGAATTGGCAATTAAAGTGAAAGAGGATTGCCTTTCGCCCTTTACTTTTGCAAGCTATTCTTACGAAAAATTCCATTTACTGATGCCGCTTTATATTTGTCGGCGTTATCAGGGAATAGCAAGGGGAGCTGAGGGGCAAAATCTCAAATGGGTTCGGGCTGACGATCTTGATCATTATGAAATGCCTCCTGCTGACAAGCCGCTTATACCACTTTTAAAAGATTTGTTGCTTTAACCGGTTATTAACTTTGTTTAAGCCGGATTGTACCGGATTGAACCAGTGTTAAGTGGTTATTAACAGGTGACTTTTAGCATGTATCTCAGTTACTCTGGAGAAATATCATGCATCACCAAGAGTTTTCAAAATTAGATCATAATGACCTTACTCAATCAGCAGGGACGGGTGTTTTGCGTATCGTATTACTTTTCGGTTCTGTCGCTGTCGCACTTGGTCTCATCCTTGTACCAATGCTTGCAGATCGTAAGGATGCGGAATTCACCCAATCAATTTTTCAAAATAAAGTTGATTATTCTACAATGACAGGTTCAGTCAACCAATCGCCTATTCCTCAAATAGATGACGTAAAAAATCCTAATTAAAAGTCTGAAAGTAGGATAAAATAGCTTAAAAAGTTATTTTATTAAAACATTTTTCTTTGAGATAAGCGCCTTTGCCCCCTATATCGTCACTAAAGGGATAGTCCCTGCACTGTTGTGTTTTATACCGTATCAAGGGGCAGTTTTTTTACATGCTTATCGGATTTATTGCCAATCTCGTCATATTCATTCTGTTACTCATTGCACTTGCCAGAACGGCAAGAACAGGCTGGAGTCTTTCACGTCGGGTTTTGATCGGACTTGTTATTGGCGTAATCTTCGGAATCATATTGCAGTCCATTTACGGTCTTAACAATGCGCAATTAAAAAAATCCATCGAATGGTTTAATATCGTTGGCAACGGTTATGTCCTGCTTTTGCAAATGATCGTTATGCCGCTGGTTTTTGCGTCCATTCTTTCTGCGGTCGCCCGTCTTCATTCGGCTTCGTCACTTGGCAAAATCAGTACGATCACCATAGGCATTCTTTTGTTTACCACATTGATTGCGGCTTTTGTCGGTGTGATGATAGTCAATCTCTTTGGCCTTTCGGCTGAAGGCCTTGTTCAGGGAAGTGCCGAAAGTGCCAGATTGAGTGCTATAGAGACCAATTACATGTCCAAAGTTGCCGATATGAGTGTTCCCCAACTCGTCCTTTCTTTCATACCCAAAAACCCGTTTGCCGATCTCACAGGTGCCAATCCTACTTCGATTATCAGTGTCGTTATTTTCGCAGCATTTCTTGGTGCGGCAGCTATTCGCCTGATGAAAGACAATCCCGAAAAAGGAAAAGGCGTCATTTCGGCAATCGACACGTTGCAGGCCTGGGTCATGAAACTGGTTCGCCTTGTCATTCTGCTTACCCCCTATGGCGTTCTCGCTCTTATGACAAAGGTTGCAGCCACCTCCAATGCCGAGGATATTTTGAAATTACTGGCATTTATCGTCGCTTCCTATCTGGGGCTTGCGATTATGTTTTGCGTACACGGATTGCTGCTCGGACTTTCGGGCATTAATCCTCTGCGTTTCTTTTCTAAAGTTATGCCGGTATTAACATTCGCCTTTACCAGCAGGTCAAGTGCCGCCAGTATCCCCTTGAACATTGAAGCTTTGACCGAACGCATAGGCGTTCCGCAATCGATTGCCGGTTTTGCAGCATCTTTCGGTGCCACAATAGGTCAAAATGGTTGTGCCGGCCTCTATCCGGCAATGCTTGCCACCATGGTAGCACCGACTGTCGGCATCAATCCGCTTGATCCTGTCTGGATTGCGACACTCGTCGGTATCGTCACATTAAGCTCGATCGGCGTTGCGGGTGTTGGTGGTGGTGCAACCTTTGCAGCCCTTATTGTTTTGCCGACAATGGGCTTGCCGGTTACACTTGTTGCATTGCTCATCTCTATCGAGCCATTGATCGACATGGGACGCACGGCTTTGAATGTAAATGGTGCAATGACGGCCGCAACAATTACCAGCCAGATTTTACACGAAACCGATAAATCGGTTTTTGAATCCGACAATGATAAGGAACTGACCAATAGTTGAGGAAGCAAACTACCCGTCATAAAAACGGTTGCGCGCGAATTCCTCTTTATTGCCTGAGAAAAGCTGTACACGCTTGATCCAGTTTTTAAAGATAAATGAAAGTTTATCGAATGCGCTATCAATGGGCCGATTTATCTCCCAGAACATCAACAAGAGATATTGTTGCTGTTCCCGGACGAGCCGGTTTTTGCTGGCTTTTATCCGGAGCCCACCCCGAAAGCCAGATAAATGAAAAACTTGCACGGATACGGCCATCATTATCGCTAAAACGGTCCGCATAAATTTCGGCAACACGCTGAAAAAATCCCCTGCTTACCGGACGATGGGAACGACCGATCAGCGCATTCTGCATCCCCATAGCACGCAAATCATCAATAAGATGAAAAACCGTATCATAACGGACAGTCAAATTTTCCACGTCGCTCACCGGCATTGCAAAACCGGCTCTTTGAAGCAAGGCTCCGGCATCCCTAATATCAACGAACGGGTAAATCCTCGGACTGGCTCCGCCGTAAAGTTCATTTTCAGCTTCAAGCATAGATTCCCGTAATTCGCCTAATGTCCCCGCTCCGGCCATAACCCCCAGAAAAAGGCCATCCGGTTTCAAACTGTTGCGAATCTGGGTCAGTACTCCTGGAACGTCATTCGTTATGCTAAGTGACAAAAGCGAAATAGCAAGATCATAAGCCCCGGCCGGCAAATCTATAATTTCCCGATCACGCCGCAAAAAAGCGTGTTTGCCATTCGTATAACGGTCGTCACTTTCAACACTATCGACACTAGAAACTTTTCCCGAATTGACGAGTGCTTCGGCTCCTGCTCCGGTATGGCCGAAAAGGTCTACAGCATGACTGAACTTCCGGTCAACCGTCTGCAACCTTTCCTGTAATTCCTCGGTAATACGTCTGAGTAAAAAATCGCCTTTATTACCGTAACGATTAAAAGCGCGGCTTCGGAACTGTTCAATTCTATTCTGGTCAAAAATAAGAAAATCTGTCATTATCTGCTATAGCGTGTTTTAGCCGTCATCAATTATTCTGGAAAGATTGACGGACCCGTCCGTAATCATTGATCAGAATAAACCCAAACAGGTCGTTTTAACAATATCCCGGGAATTTTCATTGCAAATGCAGTCATTTATCTAAAAAGGTCAAAAAGATTGTTAAAGGCACAATATCTTGATCGGAAAACTTTGGTAAAATTCGGGGAACATGTCATGAATGTGCTGTTTCCTCCAACATGTCCGGGATGTGGTGCTTTTGTCGAAAAAAGCGGTACTATATGCGCAGAATGCTGGCAGAAATTACACTTTATAACCAAGCCTTATTGCCCCGTTATGGGAACGCCATTCACTTACGATCCCGGAGAAGGTTTTTTAAGTGGGGAAGCTTTGCAGTCACCTCCCCCGTTTCAACGTGCGCGCTCGGCCGTTGCCCATTTCGGACTTGCTCGCAACCTTGTTGCACGGCTTAAATATGGAGACCGGACAGATCTTGCACCGTCCATGGCCGAATGGATGATCATTGCGGGCAAGGAACTTCTTGATGACGCCGATGTCATTGTGCCTATTCCTTTGCATTACCGCCGTTTTTTAAAACGTACATATAATCAGGCTACAGAGCTTTCCCGCCATATTGCCAAAAGAAGCGGAAAACCGTTGCAACCATTTCTTCTCAGACGGAGAAAGAACACCCGCCAGCAAGTGGGACTTCTCAGGAAAGCCCGTCAACGGAATATGATCGGCGCATTCCTTGTTCCGGAAAAGGAAAAAGCGAAAATCAAAGACAAACACGTTCTGCTTGTGGATGATGTCTTTACAACCGGTTCGACTGTCCGCTCGGCAACAAAGGCACTTCTGCGAGGAGAAGCCAAAAGTGTTGATGTCCTTACCTTTTCACGCGTATTGCCGGAATTATATGAAGATCCGACCTCTTGAGGAAAAATCGAAAGGCACTTATATAGCGACAATGGAGAAGAAAATGCCGCATGTAACGATTTACACCCGTCCTCACTGTCCTTATTGCGAGAGTGCTATGGAATTGTTGCAATCAAAAAACGTTCAGTATGAAGAAATTGACGGTTCCGGTGAAAGACGCGCAGAAATGGTGAAACGTGCACATGGCCGCAATACTTTCCCGCAAATTTTTATTGGTGAAAGACATATTGGCGGTTGCGATGATCTTTATGAGCTTGAAAGAAGCGGCAAGCTCGACACACTTCTTTCCGGCGAAAAATAATGATCCGTTTTTCGCTTCATTGTGATCACGCTCATGAATTCGACGGTTGGTTCCGGAATAATGATGATTTTTTATATCAGAAAAAAACCGGCCTCATTCACTGTCCTGTTTGCGACTCAAACGTCATAGATAAAACATTGATGGCTCCTGCAGTTTCTACTTCCAGAAAACATGGACAGGTCGGAATGGGGCTCAATCAAGAGCAAAAAAGAATAATTGAAGAAATGCGCAAACTTACCCGCCAAGTGCGCAAAAATGCCGAATATGTCGGTGACCATTTTGCCGAGGAAGCAAGGCGCATTCATTTCAAGGAAGTTAAAGAACGCCCCATCTATGGCGAGGCAAGTTCGGAAGAGGTCTCTTCACTCGTCGATGACGGCATTCCGGTCATGCCGCTTGCACCATTGCCGGAAGATGAAAACTGATCTTCCGGCAAATATCCGGTTATTTCCAAATTTTATGCTTATTTCAGCCGGCGGGCCAACAACATATAGTTGACATCCGTATCTTTCGACCGGTTCCAGCTATCCTTGAAGGGATTATAGGTAATGCCCAATTTGTCTATCACTGTAAGGCCGGCAGTATTCAGCTTTTCTGTAATTTCGTCGGGCGTCAGAAACTTGTTATAATCGTGTGTTCCTTTCGGTAACCACCGTAAAATATATTCAGCTCCGATAATAGCCAGTCCCCACGATTTTAGTGTTCGGTTCAGTGTTGCAACAAACATAAGGCCTTGGGGTTTGACCATTCTGGCACTTTCTGACATGAAGAGATCAACATCGGAAACATGTTCGACCACTTCCATATTGAGAACAACGTCGAATTGTTCTCCGGCTTTTGCCAAATCTTCGGCTGTTGTAGCACGGTAATCTATAGTCAAGCCTGATTGAGTCGCGTGAAGTTTTGCCACTTCTATATTGGTGGTTGAAGCATCGGCACCCACGACATCGGCACCAAGACGCGCCATCGGTTCACAAAGAAGTCCACCACCACAACCAATATCAAGAAAACGTATTCCTTTTAAAGGTTCGGCATCCTTGGGATCGCGGTCGAAAGCCTCACAAACCTTTTCCTTGATATAGGAAAGGCGTGCCGGATTGAATTTATGGAGAGGGCGGAATTTTCCTTGCGGATTCCACCATTCTGCGGCAATGCGCGAAAAATGATCTACTTCTGCCTGATCTATCGTGGTACGTTGGGCTTCTGCCATAGGGGGCTCTCCTATAAGATTACATATATGAGTTCTGTCTTAAATGGGGCAAAGTCAAGAGACAAACAAGTAAATATGTCAGTCTTGCGTAAATTCTCAATATTGGCTATGTCAGCATAGCCAAAAGGCCTACAAGGCTCGGCGTTGGAACAGTTTAAAAAATTAGAGGCAAGAGTTGTTTAAATGGCGCGCATAGTCATGAAATTCGGTGGAACTTCAGTCGCCAATATCGAGCGCATCAAAAATGTTGCGCGCCACGTCAAACGTGAAGTTGATGCTGGCAATGAAGTTGCTGTCGTTGTCTCGGCAATGGCTGGTAAAACAAACGAGCTCGTCGGCTGGACACGTGAAGCCTCCCCGATGCATGACGCCCGCGAATATGATGTCGTTGTCGCCTCGGGTGAACAGGTAACCGCCGGACTTCTGGCTATTACCCTGCAGTCCATGGGAATCAATGCGCGCTCATGGCTCGGTTGGCAAATTCCGATAGAGACAGATAATGCTCACGGTGCTGCACGCATTACAAAAATCGACGGTTCGCAATTAATCCAGCGTTTCAAAGAAGGACAAGTTGCTGTCATTGCGGGTTTTCAAGGCATCGGACCTGATAAACGCATTACCACACTCGGCCGTGGCGGGTCGGATACCAGCGCGGTTGCGATAGCTGCCGCCGTCAAAGCGGATAGATGCGATATCTATACCGATGTTGACGGGGTCTATACGACAGACCCGCGAATTGACCCCAAAGCGCGTCGTCTGCCGAAAGTAGCATTCGAGGAAATGCTGGAAATGGCTTCTCTTGGTGCCAAAGTTTTGCAGGTGCGCTCGGTCGAACTTGCAATGGTTCATAAAGTACGCACATTTGTGCGTTCGAGTTTCGAGGATCCCGATGCTCCGGGCATGGGGGACCCTATCAATCCACCCGGAACACTCATTTGCGACGAGGATGAAATCGTGGAACAACAGGTTGTCACAGGCATTGCTTTTGCCAAAGAAGAGGCACAAATTTCTTTACGCCGTTTGGCAGATCGACCGGGTATTTCGGCAGCAATATTCGGACCATTGGCCGAGGAACATGTTAATGTCGATATGATCGTACAGAATATTTCGGAAGACGGTTCCAAGACCGACATGACATTTACTGTACCGGCAACCGACATTGACAAAGCTGTTGCAACCCTCGAAGCCAACAAAAAAGAAATCGGCTTTGATGTTATCCAGTCGGAAACAGATCTCGCAAAGGTTTCAATCATCGGCATAGGTATGCGTAGTCATGCTGGTGTTGCTGCAACAGCGTTCAAAGCATTGGCTGAAAAAGGTATCAATATCCGGGCGATCACGACATCTGAAATCAAGATTTCAATTTTGATCGACAATGCCTATACCGAATTGGCTGTACGAACCTTACATACGGTATATGGCTTGGATAAAGGCTAAGGGATGAACCTACCGGTTTGTCTTGGGAATAATAAAGCGGGTTGACCTTTAACTATCATGAGCATGAGACTTAACTATCATAACGGGAGATATGATAAATTATGCGGGAGACCCATGTAGGCCCCAAAGTTATTCTGAAGCGGCTACGCGAGTTTATGGCACGCGCCATGGACTCACAAGAACGACTTGACCTTATTGTTCGTGAAATCGCGCGCAATATGGACGCAGAGGTTTGCTCGTTCTATGTTTTGCGTTCCGACAATATGTTGGAACTTTATGCGACAGAAGGCCTTAATCCCGGTGCTGTCCACCTTTCGGAATTACGTTTGGGGCAAGGTCTGGTGGGAACCATTGCAGCCACTGCCCGTCCGCTCAATCTGACAGACGCAAGAAAACATCCGGCATTCGCCTATCTTCCCGAAACGGGTGAAGAAATCTATTCGTCATTTCTCGGTGTTCCAATCTTACGCGCCGGTCGCACCTTGGGTGTTCTTGTTGTCCAGAACCGCAATAAGCGTGGTTATAGTGACGAGGAAGTCGAAGCCCTCGAAACAGTTGCCATGGTTCTTGCAGAAATGGTTGCAGCAGGTGATCTACCGAGGCTTACCCGTCCCAATGTCGATGTTGACATGCGCCGCCCGTTCACGCTTGTTGGCCAGTCACTCAACGAGGGCATCGGCCTTGGTCATATTGTTCTTCATGAACCGCGACTTGTCGTGACCAACCTCTTCAATGAAAATAGCAATGCGGAAATCGAGAAGCTCACAAAAGCAATCAACTCGTTACGTCTATCAATCGATGACATGCTTTCAAGAAGTGATGTAGCAAGTGAAGGCGAACACCGCGAAATTCTTGAAACCTATCGTATGTTTGCCAATGACCGCGGCTGGATAAGGCGGCTTGAAGAAGCAATCAAAAACGGTTTGACTGCGGAAGCGGCAGTTGAAAAAGTTCAAAGTGATACACGTGCACGCATGGTTCACCTGACGGATCCCTATTTGCGTGAACGATTGTCAGACTTTGACGATCTCGCCAATCGCCTGCTTTATCAATTGATGGGGCGCACGCGCGAAACAATCAATGCCGATTTACCGACAGATTCAATTATTGTCGCCCGCTCGATGGGGGCGGCCGAATTATTGGATTATCCGCGGGAACGTATTCGTGGCCTTGTATTGGAAGATGGGGCCTCTACAAGCCACGTAGCTATTGTTGCGCGTGCCATGTCAATACCGGTTGTGGGGCAAGTCAAAGGGGTCGTGTCTCTATCGGAAAATGGCGACCCTGTGATAATTGACGGTGATGATGGCAAAGTTTACCTGCGCCCTATAGCGGATGTTGAAAGTGCTTTTGTTGAAAAAGCGCGGTTTCGTGCCCGTAAACAAAAACTCTATCGTGATTTGCGGGATGTGCCGGCCAATACCAAGGATGGCCGCCACATTACCTTGCTCATCAATGCCGGTCTCCTCGTCGATCTACCACAACTTGATGAATCGGGAGCGGAAGGCATTGGCCTTTTCCGCACTGAATTACAGTTCATGATTGCCTCGACATTTCCTCGCGCCCACGAACAGGAAAAACTCTATCGCAATGTCTATAAGGAAATTGGCGACAAGCCGGTTACTTTCCGGACGCTCGATATCGGTGGAGACAAGGTGTTGCCCTATTTCCGCAGCAAAGGGAAAGAAGAAAACCCTGCCCTCGGCTGGCGCGCTATCCGCCTGACACTTGACAAACCGGCATTGATGAGAACGCAATTGCGCGCTTTGCTGAAAGCCTCCGGCGGACGGGAATTACGTGTCATGCTGCCAATGGTGACCGAGGTCGGCGAAATATACCACACGCGCAAACTTATCGATCGGGAGGTTGCTTATCTTACGCGTTTTGGTCATGCAATGCCAACGCGGCTGAAATTGGGGGCTATGGTAGAAGTACCGGCGCTCTTGTTCCAGCTTGATGAACTCATGCGTGTTGTTGACTTTGTTTCCGTCGGCTCCAATGATCTTTTTCAATTTATGATGGCAATTGATCGGGGAAATTCTGAGATAGCCCATCGTTTTGATCAACTTTCTGCCCCGTTCTTACGTGCTTTACGCAAAATTATCGAAGCAGGTGAGCGCAATAACACGCCGGTGACCCTCTGCGGTGAAATGGCCGGTAAACCATTGCTTGCTTTGGCACTTTTGGGACTTGGCTTTACCCGCATTTCCATGACCCCGTCAGCCATCGGTCCAATCAAGGCCATGTTGCTCAGGCTTGATATCGGAGATTTACAAAAAGCATTGCTCGCCGAACTGGAAAAAACAACAACGGCAACATTGCGATCCTGGCTGATGAATTATGCCGAAGCAAATAATATCGCGTTATAAATCCGAGATTTACCGGTCTATTTGATCTAAAGCCGTTTGCTATAGTCTGTTTAACTTTTCTGCTCTGTTTTGATGATCGCCAATCGTTCGAATGATCGGTTCCCGCTATTTCAAAGCCGGTCCTTTTGTTACCCTATAGGCTTTCAAATCGAGGGACTTTCAACAAGGGGCCGACCATACAAGCATCTTCAAGACGTTTTGAAGCAATGGAACGGCACAATTTCGACTTTTTGCGACTCTCGCTCACTTTCGCGCACAAAAGCCCCATTCCCCTTTCCGAAAGGGAATATGCCAAAAACCGTTTTCTACCCGATAAATCTTTTGGCCATCGAATTTTCCTCTTTGCCCTTACACCTTACAAAAAGACTTCTTGGTAGTTTGGAAACTGCTTCAAGTTTTGAAGGTTATTTCAAATTGGCATGTTTTGCTTCATTCCCTGTCCGCTTCATAACAAAATAGCAGACAAACATTACCACAATCCATATGATACCGACGACGAGTGCAGGTGCTGTATCTTCAAAAAATCCGAGAAGCACAATGATAAAAATCATGAAAAGAATAGCAATGATTGGACCAACCGGCCAGAACGGAATTTGATAACGCAAGTTTTTCTGTTCGGCTTTTGACATTTTAAGTCGCATACAAACTTGTGAAAGCAAAATCATCAGCCAGACAAAGACTGTCGCAAATGTTGCCATAGCAGCGATCAGGAAAAACAGTTTGTCATGGACAAAATAATTGAGCACCACGCCAATAACCAACACACAGAACATTGCTAAAACCGACAACACCGGAATTCCGTTTTTTGAAACAAAATTGAGTTTTTTGGGGGCATGACCATCTTCGGCAAGGCCATGCAACATGCGGCCCGCACCGTATAAGTCGCTGTTGATGGCAGAAATTGCAGCAGTTATCACAACAATATTGAGGATATTGGCCGCATATTTGATGCCAAGACTTTCAAAAATCGTAACAAACGGGCTGCCTTCAAGGCCAATCTTGTTCCAGGGATAAAGCGACATCAAAATAGCAAGCGTTGCTACATAGAAAAACAGGATACGGAATGGAATAGCATTGATTGCCTTTGGAATATTCCGGTCGGCATCTTTCACTTCGACAGCCATAAGGCCGATAATTTCAATTCCACCGAAAGCGAACACAACCACACTGAAAGAAGCAATAAAACCTTCCCAGCCATTTGGCATAAAGCCGCCATTGCTCCAAAGATTATGAATACCGGTTGCTTCATGTGTTGCTGTACCGAAGCCGAATAACATAATTCCGAAACCGGCAATGATCATGGCTATAATGGCTCCGATTTTGACGACGGATAGCCAAAATTCCATTTCACCATAAATTTTGACAGCGGTGAGGTTCAAACCGGTTATGACAAGAGTGATACCGAGCGTCCATAACCAAGGCGAAACCTCGGGAAACCAGAACCCCATATAAGTTGCAAAAGCGGTAATGTCAGCAAGACAAACGAGTACCATTTCAAAAACATAGGTCCAGCCAGTAAGAAAACCGGAAAACGGGTTCATATAATTGGAGGCATAACGGCCAAATGAACCGGGAAGTGGATTGTGAAGAACCATTTCACCCAGCGCCCGCATGACCATGAAAGCCATAACACCTGAAATGCAATAAGCCAGAAGGACACTGGGACCTGCTACTTTAATGGCTCCGGCCGAGCCATAAAATAATCCCGTGCCGATAGCAGAACCAAGAGCTATAAAAAACACATGCCGCTTGCTCAGGCCTTTTTTCAGTGAACTGTTCTGCATTTCCCGTCTCTCCATGGCGTTATATTGAATGTGTTAGGCAAAAGATGATGAATATTCAAGAAAGAAAGGAAACGATTATTCGATTGTAACAAGATAATGAAAATACCGGTCCGAATAATATTGCCTCTATGACAGCTTGGAAAACCGCTACGGCGTTTTCTGGAACTTTCGTTAATCTCATAAAATGCGCCGTTTTCTTGTCCTTATGAAATTCGCTAACAATTTGTCTTTTTTCTAAAATCGACAAAAGCTCGCAAATAAATGAAATTCTTTAAGAGATAAAATCGGATAAAATGACCGAATTTCGCTCATTTTTTTGAAAAATATCCGGAATTACGGCCATCTCGGGGGATCGAGCCTTTCCATTTTTTCAATCCAAAGTTTTTTTGCCATTCAGGATACTGTCAGTTTTAGCGCTTAGATAGCAGATCAAACAAGGATTCTGCGAATGCGCAAAACTCGAAAACTGACAATTGCCGTTCTTGGCTGTGCAACATTGTTTTGCAGTGGTTATTATTTGAGCGGGAACGGCTATCTGAACCGTTATGGCGAGCAACGGATGATGCTTGACGTCACCCCTCCTCCCTTTGGAAGTGCCGAGCAACAACGCGATGAAAAAATTTTTTTGAAAACCCGTAACTATACAGGCAGTGCACGTTGGAAACAGGCAATAAACGACGCTAAAGCAACTCAAGCAGAGCTTATTCAAAGCTTTAGCTGCGCGACGGGCCACCAATTAGACCCGAAAAATATGCCGAATTTTGTCAAGCTTTTTACCAAAATCGATGAAGACGCAGAAAGACTGACACGACAATCCAAGAAAGAATTCAAGATTCCTCGTCCTTATATCGCTTATGGAGGCGCTTCTTGCGCGAGACCTTCAGGTTACGATTATCCGTCCGGTCACGCCATGGAAGGATGGACAGTTGCACGCTTACTGGTTGAATTTTTCCCTGAAAGACGCGCAGCCATTTTCACCCGTGCGCGCAGTTTTGCTGAAAGCCGCGTCATTTGCGGTGTCCATAGTGTTAGTGCCGTGGAAGTTGACGAACATTATTCGGAAAGACTTTTCGAACGCTTGAAAAAACTTAAGACCTTCCAAAATGATCTGTCCATTACACAAAGTGAAATGGAAAAACTGAAAGAATGGTCTGACAAAAACGGCAAATGCGAAAAATTTCCGGCCGAATATGTCAAACCGTTTTCTATCAGAACGTCTTTTTCCTATTCCTATCCCGCTCATGTTGTGAGGTGACACATGTTTCGCACCATTTTGAAATATCGCCCTGCAATCAGTAGCGTGGCTCTATCAATTATCGTTGCATTTTACATGCTTCTGATTTTTAACCGCACGTTCTGGCAACATGTTTTACAGGCCTTCAATTATGATTTTGCGCCGATTATGGCAATTGCTGTCGGTGTTGCCTGTTTGTTTATTGCACTCACGGTAACTTTTTCGGTTAAATATCTTATCAAGCCGGTTTTTATAATTTTCATTATGGTAGGAAGTATCGCAAGCTGGTTTACGGATGAATTCGGAACAATTATCGACCGCGATATGATTGCCAATGCTGTAGAGACCACTTCGGCAGAAGCGTCCAACCTGCTTACACCTGCATTTTTCCTCCATCTTGTATTAACCGGCATTGTTCCTTGCTTGCTTATATTGTGGATAAAAATCAAACATTTTCCACTCGTAAAGAAGGTACTTGTCAATCTCTCGATTATTGTCCCCTGCTTGTTGATCGCCGTTTTTTGCACGTTGATTACATCACGTCAGTTGATTTCAACATTACGCGAGCACAATGAAATAGTGCGTATTGTCAACCCTATTCTTCCTATCGGTCATGCTGTAAAATATGTGACCCGCAGGGAACATGCGAAAATACGTGTTTTCAAACAAGTAGGGCTTGATGCCAAAGTAGTGCCATTCGAACCGCAAAACAATCGTCCGCGCGTTACCATTGTGGTTGCCGGCGAAACAGCACGGGCAGAGGATTTTTCGCTGCAAGGCTATGATAAAGAAACCAATCCGGAATTAAAAAAGCGGGATATAATCTATTTCCCGAACACCACTTCATGTGGTACCGCGACAGCACAATCGCTTCCATGCATGTTTTCACCCTTTCCTCGCAAGGAATTCTCGATAGCTCGCGCTATATCAACCAATAGTCTTCCGGATATTTTGAAAAACGCCGGAATTAACGTCGAATGGTGGGAAAATAACACCGGTAGCAAAGGTGTTGCAGACCGCGTCAACAACGTATCTTTCTATGGGCTTAAAGATCCCGAATTCTGCATTGAAGGCGAATGTCAGGACGGCATAATGCTCGAAAAACTCGGGCAATGGCTTGATAATATTGACCATGACAGCGTGTTGTTTATCCACCAATTAGGTAGCCACGGTCCTGCCTATTTCGAACGTTATCCGGAAAAATTCAGACATTTTCGGCCAGACTGCAGAAAGACTGTCTTCAGCGAGTGCAAGCCGGAAGAAATCCGCAATGCTTATGACAACACTATTCTCTATACCGATTATTTTTTAAGCCAGATTATCGATGCGTTAAACCAGCGCGCGGGCAAATTCGATTCTGCTATGATCTATATGTCCGACCATGGCGAATCTCTGGGCGAAAACGGTTTATATTTACACGGTATGCCTTATTCGATTGCACCGAAAGAGCAGACACATATTCCATTTATTTTGTGGATGTCCTCGCCCTTTGCAAAGACGATGAACCTCGATTTGGGATGTATACGCAAAGATGCCGAATCTAAACAAATGTCACATGACAATCTTTTCCCTTCCGTCTTGACCATGATGAATGTTAAAACAACATTAAAGGATGACCGGCTTGATCTCTTCAGATCATGCCAATCCAGTCAGATAGCCTTGGAAAAATAAAACATGCGCGTATTGCTGATTGAAGATGACAAATCGCTCGGACGCGCGGTGCGTGACCACCTCGTTAACCAGAACAACGCGATCGACTGGGCGGAAAATCTTGAAGATGCCTATGCAGCCGTTTCGACCACGCGTTATGATTTTATATTGCTTGATTTACGTCTACCGGATGGAAGCGGACTGGATTTTCTGAAAAATATCCGAACGAAAAATTTAACGTCGCCTGTGGTAATATTGACCGCGCACGACCAGATTAGCGAACGGATAGAAGGTCTGAATAGCGGTGCTGATGATTATATTGTCAAACCGTTCGACCTTTATGAACTCACCGCCCGAATTGGTGCTGTCGCCCGCAGAACAAATGGTCTTTCAAAATCGGAAATAAAAATCGGCTCTATGACCCTCGATATGGAAAATAAACGGATTTTTATTGACGATAAAGAAGTCGAGTTAAGTTCCCGTGAATGGGCCATTATCGAACATATGGCGAGCCACCCGAATATGCTTGTCACCAAAGCACAGATTGAAGATACAATCTATGCATTCGGTTCGGAAGTCGAAAGCAATACAGTTGAAGTCTATATAAGTCGTTTACGCAAGAAAATCGGTAAAGACCGCATCAAGACACATCATGGTCGCGGGTATAGTCTATGTTGAATTTCAAGCAGAAGGAGAAAAGTCTCACACGGCGGGTTATCGTTTCAGCGACCTGTGCCAATCTGGTTTTCTGGGTTATTGCTTGTCTCATGGCAGCTTTTGTCATGTATGAGGAATATGGGGAATCTTTCGATGGCACACTGCAGGTAACCGCCGAGCGTCTTCTTCCTCTCGCTTTGGAAGATGTGCGCGACAATGACAAAGATTCCGACCTTCTCGTTAGAACAGACAATCACTCGACACCGGCGGAATACACAACATATCAGGTCCTTGACCGCGATGGAAAAATGGTCATGCGTTCGGAAGATGCGCCTGCTAATCCCTATGGAGTACCTCTCAAAACCGGTTTTTTTAAAACAAAAAAATGGCGGGTCTATTCCCTCGTCAGTCAGGATGGCGATTATCTCATTCAGGTTGCCGACCGACTTTCCGAAAGGCGGGAAGCCGCCCGCGAGGCTATGACGGCAATGCTCATACCTGCTTTACTTCTCATCCCGCTCAGTATGCTTGCAATCGGTTTTATTGTTCGCAACCAATTGCGTCCGATAAAGAAATTGAGTGAAACGATTGCCAAAAAAGACACGGGCAATATGCAGGCCATACGCTCGCAATCCATGCCGGAAGAATTTCAGCCCATTATCGGTTCGGTCAATAGTCTTTTGGAGAAATTGAAATCGGCGCTTGAGGCAGAACGATCTTTCACATCTAATAGTGCGCATGAAATACGAACACCTATAGCGGCGGCTTTGGCGCATACACAGGTTCTTATCGAAGAAACCCCCAAACGTTATCATAGAAGAGCAAAAGAAGTGGAAAATGCTCTACAACGTTTACGTCGTTTGAGTGAAAAACTGCTTCAGCTTGCTCGTGCAGACACCCAACTCGGAACGAGTGAAAAACTTGTCGATCTCATCCCCTTTATTGATGCCGTGGTTGAGGATTTCAACCGTGCCAATCTGACAAAGGGAAGACTTGTCACACACTATAATACCGATGTTCTCGACAAACATCTTAATGGAGATGCTTTCGGCGTTATTGTGCGCAATTTACTTGAAAACGCATTGAATTATAGTTCGGAAGGTTCATCTGTCGATATAACAATCAATCGGGACAATATTATCATATCCAATGATTGCCCTGTTGTTCCCCTTTCCAAACTGAAATTGTTGAGCCAACGTTTCTACCGTGGAGACAATCATAAAGAAGGCTCCGGCCTTGGCTTGTCTATTGTTGAAGCTTTGGAGAAAACTATGCCGATCAAAATTACCTATCGGTCTCCAAGAACCGGAAGCTCACAAGGTTTCGAAGTAACAATCGATCTCTGAGAAAAATAGCGGAGCATCGCTATCAATCTATTGGAAAACTACTGCCAATATGGATATAGGCGACAAGTTGCCGAAGTTTTTTCATTGACGATGAGTATATCATCAATGACGGGCATTTTGCTTCTATCTTTTGCACTGTGGAACGGGCATTTTTTACGTCAAACACTCTATGTTTTTGAATTTTGAGGCTTGCTCTTTCGTTATTTCTTAAAATAATTCTCTTACCTTATCCCTTTTAATCTTGTTTAAAACTTTGATATTTTGGTTCATTTTATTGAATATTGAATTCGTAAAATATATAAAAATTACGGTTTTTTAGGAAAAGCCGAATTTGTGATACGTCTATTTCAAGTTTCACAATCCGTAATGAACATTCAATATCTATCCATCCGGGACGCATTTCCAATACCCACTTTAGTATGAGCGTCTAAGTATCTGGAAATAAAAAATTCAATCAAAACACTGTTCCAGTCAGACTGTATAATGAAGGAACTGTTGATGATAAAGTTTCGTAGCCGTAAAAAGAAATATACCTCCTTTTCTTTTAAAGCCATCATCATTTGCGGCACCGCTGGGTTTTCATTCTATTCTGGCACTTTTCCTCTTTATGCGAATTCGGTTTGCAATGTTGGTTCCAACTGGTCGGGCGGAGAGGCAGCTATTGATAATACATGCACTGTTACAAGTGAAACATTCAATCCGCAAAAAAGTGATAACTATGTAGGCGCAGCGCTGGTTTCCGGAGCCGGAAACAAACTTGACATCAAAGGCGATCTTTCCTCGCTTGCACAGGGAAAACGCGGTGTAAGTGAAGAACTGAACCGGCTTGGAGATCTTGATAGCAGTACAAATGGCAAAACCCGTCTTTCAATGGGAGCCAAGAATGAAATCACGACGATAACTGATAGTGGCGGACAAGTTTCCACCGTAAATGTTTATCCGGATCAGTCTTTCGAAGTTTCCGACTGGGGGGATGCGAAATATCTGACGCCTGAACAAGTTGATGATAATCAATATATTAGCGCCGGTTTCGGCAAAGCTGAAAGTGGCGGAGAGTTAACCGTTGATCTGGAAAATTTTAAAGGAAACGGTTTTTTAAACCCCAAAAAAACTGTTTATCTCGCTCTTAAGAATTCGAATTTGACATGGGCAGATGGAGAAGGCAGTGTTGTAAACTGGGCATCGAAAAATTCATTTGAATCCCGCGCTTATACTTTAAACAAAGATGCCATTGTCCGTGAAATTTCAGTTCCTGTTTTTCCTTATTCATTCACCGGGTATGATGGAACAACCCGTGTAATTAGAAATGTCGAGGAGCTAAAAGCCTACAATCGGGAACTCGTCAACGCTTTGCAAGATAAGAGGTTTCCCGACCTAAAAACCCAACAGGCTTACGATAATGCATTCGCTGCTGCACAACCGACATTCATATCAGTGCCTATAACAAGTCTTGGATCCACAATACCTGACAATGATAAAATTTTCGAAGATCAAGGCAATACCCGTGCTATGTATGCGAGTAACGGGGGAAAAATTGTTGTTACTTCGACAGGTCAAATTGATGTCGGCTTTGACCCGGCAACAATGTCGGGAGCACTCGTTGCAGAAGGGGGGAGTGAAGTTTTAATCGAAAAAGGCGGAATTGTTTCGGCACGCGGAAATTCTGCTGTTATTCTGGGTTCAAACCGCGACCCTAACGACGAGAACAGCACTCATACGACTGGCAACAATTACGGTGTCATCAATTCCGGATTTCGCGAATCGGTTGTACATGAGACAAACGTCAATAATAGTCAAAATGACAAAGAATTTTATTCAGGTTCGGCTGTAGAGGCATTTTACGGTGGCACATTTCATAATGCAGGAATAATAAATGTTGCTGTCAGCCGTTCGAATGAACAATCAACTGCATATAGCAACGGAATTTATCTTCATAACTCCGGTATTGCAACGAATGACGGCATTATCAATGTTGGCGTTAACAATGACGGCCTGCCGGGAAAAGTTGCCGGAGTTGCCATAGACTCGCTTTATTCAAGTTTCACCAACAATTCTTCGGGAACTATTTATATCGGCAGGGCCGCTCAATATAGCAATACCGATATTGTGAGTGATACAACGAACGCCAATAATACCCAATTTTACGGCATTATGGCTTCAAGTAATGCAACAGCGACAAATAATGGCTCCATCATTATCGGTAAAAACATGCAAAACGCGGCCGCTATGGCTGCCGATATCCCGATTGAAGCTGAAGACTATCACGCTCTCAAACTGGTCAATAATGGTACGATAGAGATAAATGGTGCAGCAGTCCCGACGAATGGCAGCGCTACGGCACGCAACTACGGGATGAAGGTTGTAAACAACGGTACAATCGTAAAAAACGGCAACAATATTATCAATAATGTCATCAATAATGGAACGATCAAACTGAACGGGATTAATGGTGTTGGTGTTTACGTTCTTTCAACAAAAGTGCAACAAACAGGTATTAATGATGCAACCGCAACATTGACCAGCACCAGTCATGTGGTTGTTTCGAGCTCCGCACAAACTGACAAATTGATACGCAATTACGGCGTATGGGTCGAAGGACATCCTGATGACACGCACCGTGCAAGGGCTTTTATTGATGGTTCCATCGACCTTACCGGTGATGGTGCTGTAGGGGTTTACGTTCGTGACGGCGGTTATGCAAGCGTAACAGAAAATGCAAATCCGACTTTTGTAACGGGTAAGCGACAAATCGCGTTTTATGTCTATGGCGCAGGAAGCCAGATTGAAAATAGCGCCAGGAACATGGAAGTGAATGCGGATCAATCCAATCTATTCCGGATGGATGGAGGTGCCAGCTTTTATGGACATGGCGAGAATTTGACGGCATCCGGAGAAGATAGCGTCATTATTGAAGGTTCCGGCGCAGATATCAATGGGCGCCAAACAACGATCGAAACCAGAGATGCTCATCTTACCGTTAATAAGAAGGGAGCTACTGCTGTTTTTATTAATGGTGGTGCCATAGGCCAAATCAGTGCTGAAGATCAACTTGAACGTAAAATTTATCTTACCGGAGAGGGAGCAATTGGCGGCATCGTGGACGGCCGTTACCATTTGATCGATTCAAGCTATACAAATGAAGAATATAGTTCAACAAAACTCACCAATTATGCGGATATCACAACCAACGCCAAAAACGTGACCGGTTTCATCACGCGCAACAGTGCCCTTCTGGTCAATCGCGGCACCATTGACATGACAAACGGCACTAATGCTACCGGAATCCATGTGATTGAAGGTGGGCGTCTGGAAAATTATGAAAATATTAGCGTCGCCAATGGAATCGGACTCCATATTGAAGGATTGGCCGGCAGAGACACGCAGGCAAACATTGTTAACACCGGCAAGATAACTGTTAATGATGGAATAGCCGGTATTTACCTCGAGAAAAACGCTTTTGTAAATGCTTCCGGAAATCAGGGGGAAATCAATGTCTTCGGAAGCGCCCACGGTGTTTTGTTAAATTCGGATGCCAAAGGGATAATATTGGGCGGTGACAAGATAACGGTCGGAGCCGGTACAGGGAACGGAGTTGAGAATAATATTAGTTCGACAGAGCCTGATTTTGCGGCAGCTATAGCTTTCAACGGCTCTGTTATCAATGTGGGAGGGAGCGGCTCCGGTATACGCACAGCAGTCGGTCTTGTAACAGGTTACGTTGATGAAAGTGAAACATTACGTGCTTCCACGGTGACAATCAATGTCGCAGCCAACGGTATTGGCTATGATTTCCGCAATGCACAATTGAATGGCCCTATTTTAAATTCCAATGCCATTATAGGGTCTGGTTACACAATCAATGTCACCAGGAACGCAACCGGTATACGCACCAATACAACAGGAATTGTAAAAAACTATGCAACTGTGACGATGGATAATAATGCCACCGGCTCCGGCTGGTTGGCAGGAACCTCTTCATTATCTGAAAATGCCGGAACAATCCAATCCGATACTGAAAATGCCCTGTTGGTCAATTTAACGAATAGGTCATCAAATTCGCCTGACGGAACCAAATTTATCAATAGCGGGCGTTTACTTGCAAAAGCCGATGATGTGCTGGCCGTCAAAGGCAGTCAGAATGGCGATACACTTGTTTTTACAAATCCTTTGTCCGAGGTGCGGGGGCTTGTACATGCTGGCGACGGAAAAGATAATCTCATATGGTCGGGCGGCACTTGGTCTGGCGGATTTGATATGGGCGGAGGAGACGGTGATCAGGCGACCATTGCCAATATAGCTGATACCGGTAACTTCAAACATGCATTGGCCGGCAATGGAAACGACAAAGAACTTACCCTTTCTCGTAGTATTATTAAAGGTGGTTCATTTACTGCCGATGATCTCGCACGGGGTGTCAACTTCGGCGATAATTGGAGGAAAATAAAACTTGCCGACGGCGCAAAACTCACATTAACCGACGATATAAAAAGTAAAGATAATCTTGATTTCATCATTGAAAACAATAGCGTATTGGCTATCAACCACAATGATTATCAAGGAAATAACTCTGCTCCCACCATCTTTAGCGAAAGCGCGTTAAGAGCTTCCTCGAAGGTTAGTCTTACCAATGGCGGTATAATCGATATGGGAAGCAGGAGTAATGACAATATTATAGACAAACTGATTGTCAAAGGTGATTATATCGGAAACAATGGTGGAATTCGCCTTAACAGCGATCTTAATGGCGACGGCGCCGCTTCTGACCGGCTTGTCATTGACGGCGGAACCGCTTCGGGAAAAACGAAAGTTTATATCGATGATTTAATTGTCGGCAGGTTAAGTAAAAAAACCGCATATGAGGGCATAAAAGTCGTTGACGCAATCAATGGCGCAACAACCGGAGAAGACAGCTTTGTTATCGGTAGCGGCTGGGGACGTGGATATCAACGTGATGACGGTATCATGGCCGTTGCCGGTTCCGACACTGCTTATGCCTATTTGCTCAAGCGTGGAGCGGCAAAAAAATCCGGTAACCGCGATGTTTATGGGGACGATGAATTCACCTATGACTGGTATCTTCGTTCGCCGGAAGACACCGACGACGCGGGTGAAGGAAATAGTGGCACTGGCGGCGGTGATACAGGTGGAGGAACCTTGCCCTCAAAACCTTATTACGGCCCGTCAGTCCCGCTTTATGAAGCTTATCCTCAGGTGCTCACAAGTCTCAATCGTTTGTCGACCTTGCAGCAACGAGTTGGTAACCGCTTTTGGACGGATGGAACCGATAATATGGTAAATGAAGTTCATCTTTCCGATCAAGCCTCAACGCTTATTGAACATAGCGGTTTTTGGGGCCGCATGGAGGGAAGCACAGGCAAAGTAACCCCCTCACATTCGCCGACAGATGAACATTATGATCTTGATCTATGGCGCATGCAAAGCGGGATTGATGGTGCACTCGTCGAAAATGCCAACGGAATCCTGATTGGATCTTTGAGTGGTCATTTCGGTCGTGCAGAAGCGTCTGTGCGGTCCGATGACGGGCATGGCAAAGTCGAGGCGGAAGGGTATGGTATAGGGGCTGCAGCCACATGGTATGGCTTCAATGGCAGCTATGTCGATTTACAATCGCAAGCCACCTGGTATGAAACCGATTTCAATTCCAAGAATTTTACCCGTTCGGATACGAAAAACGAAAACGGTTTCGGCTACGCTCTTTCGGCAGAGGCCGGTCATCGATTAAAATTGACGGAAACATGGGATATAACACCGCAAATCCAACTTTCTTATTCGTCAATAGATTTTGACAGTTTTCGCGATGGCTTAAGCACAAAAGTGTCTCTGAAAGATGGTGACAGTCTGGAAGGCCGTGCCGGTGTCGCTTTCAGCAGAGATAAAACGTGGATATCCGATAGCGGAGACCGGCGTCGCACACTCCTATATGGCATAGGCAACCTTTACTACGAGTTTCTTGATGGAACGAAAGTGGATGTTTCCGGCACTTCGTTTCGGAATGAAAATGAAGATTTTCAGGCCGGACTTGGGTTGGGTGGCAGTTATAATTGGAATAATGATAATTGGTCACTCTATGGCGAAACAAATATACGCGGTGCTTTCAAAAATATCAGCGATAATTATAGCTTTGGCGGCACAGTAGGTTTAAGAATTAAATTCTGAGTTTGAGGAGGGATTGTTCTTCATCCATGCGATGGGGAATAATCCTTGAAGCCCGTTCCGGTTGAAAAACCGAAAACCTCAATTGTCGTGAATGCAACGACCCCGTTCATTCTTTTCTTATCCAAACACTGGACTTTTTATCTTCCGACATAACTATTCGTTTATTTGTTCAAACAATGGGGCAATATTCCATGTCTTTATGGGTAGAGGTTAACGACAAAATGCAACATGGCTATCGCTATGAACGCGTGTGTGAAGAGGGAAAAAACTTTTCAGCAGATTTTGAACCGCAGTTACCCCCTAAGAAAATGTTGGAAATGGGGGTTTTCGGCGGAAAATATATGACCGATTGCAAAAATGAATTTCCGTCAAACTGGTTTCAGAACGCGAAATTATCGCCTGAAGGCAAACAGGCGGACATGAATTATTATGGTGTATTGGCCGGAAAACCGCTTTGCTATTGGAAGGCTAAAGGCTGGATTTATGACAATGACCCGCGCGGCTGGTTCCAGTGGTATTGCCGTTATTATTCGGGTCGTCGTATCGAAGGCGAAGACGAGCGGCAGATCAAACGTTGGAAACAGATGCGCCGCCATGTCGCCCAGCTTAGGAAAAACTGTGACCCCGGTGATTTTTTCTGTCGTCCGCGCCAGCGTCAGGCACTTCTGCAATGGGCCTATTTTTGTGATTAAGGTTGACTTCAATCCTGCTTCGTCCAACTTGACCACCTAAGCCATGACCCCTAACTTGGCCTCCTAAGCCGTGGCCGTCTATGGGATGGAATGATAATTTCTGCATGGATAAAAAGTTTGATCGTGATAGCGCATATTTTCTTAACCCGCACACTTTTACCCATGCATTTTTACCCTCGCAGTTTAACAGCTGCATTTTTACCCACATGTTTTAAATTATATTCTTCAAAATTCTGCATGCTGTTTATTCCCACTTCAACCTTCAATTCCGGTAAAACCGGATGTTGTAATGAAGATTAATCTTCTGAAATTATGTTTTCTGAAAGGTTGAACGGATAGGCCAGTTCTGCTAAACAACAGCTCAATTTTCAAGGCTCTTTCAATCAATGTCAAAACTTCATAAAACCGAATTGTTAAGTCCTGCGGGCACATTGAAATCTATGCGTTACGCTTTTGCCTATGGCGCGGATGCGGTTTATGCAGGCCAACCCCGCTACAGCTTGCGGGTGCGCAATAATGAATTCAATCATGAAGAAAATTTGAAGATAGGCATTGACGAAGCCCATTCTAAGGGCAAAAAATTCTATGTTGTCGTCAACATTGCCCCCCACAACAGCAAGCTTAAAAGCTTTGTGAGCGAATTAAAACCGGTTATCGACATGAATCCCGATGCTCTCATCATGTCCGATCCCGGATTGATTATGATGGTGCGGGAAAATTTTCCCGATGTGGATATTCACCTTTCGGTACAATCGAATGCTGTGAATTGGGCAACGGTTAAGTTCTGGAAAAGCATGGGATTGACGCGCGTCATTCTCTCAAGGGAATTGTCGCTGAAGGAAATTGAAGAAATCCGTGAAAATGTTCCCGACATCGAGTTGGAAGTCTTTGTTCATGGTGCATTATGCATGGCCTATTCGGGGCGTTGCCTTCTTTCTGGCTACATCAACCACCGCGATGCCAATCAGGGAACTTGTACGAATGCTTGCCGCTGGAAATATGGTGTCGAGGAAGGCGTCGAAAATGAACTGGGCGAGATTGTCAAAGTTGAAGAGACAGTAAGCGGGGAAATTCAGCCCGACCTTGGCGAAGGGCCAACCACCGACAAGGTATTTGTGCTTCATGAAGCAAATCGGCCGGAAGCTGAAATGACCGCGTTTGAAGATGAACATGGTACATATATCATGAATTCGAAAGACCTTCGCGCTGTCCAATATGTCGAAAAACTGATCAACATCGGTGTCAATTCGTTAAAAATAGAGGGGCGCACCAAATCGCATTATTATGTTGCCCGTACTGCACAAGTTTACCGCAAGGCGATTGATGATGCTCTGGCCGGACGCCCCTTTGACGACAATTTGATGGTGGTTCTGGAATCCCTTGCCCACCGCGGTTATACCGAAGGCTTTTTACAACGCCATAAACATAAAGAATACCAGAATTATGCAACCGGCTCATCACTTCCCGGTCGCCAGCAATTTGTTGGCGAATTTACAGGAAAACGCGTGAACGGACTTGCGGAAGTCGCTGTCAAAAACCGCTTTGAATTGAATGACAAAGTGGAAATGATGACGCCGGATGGCAATATCAATTTTACGATAAAATTACTGAAAAATAAAAAGAACGAAGACATTACTGTAGCACCCGGTGACGGACATATCGTCTACATTCCTATACCTGAAGATGTTCAATTGAATTATGCTTTATTGATGCGGTATGTTTGAAATATCCCGATAAAACAACCTTCCTGAATTTATCATTCAAACCTGAAACCGCTCAATAAAGTCACTTTAACAATATAACTTAAGAAAATGCCATTGATGAAACCTGTTCCTCAATGGCATATTCAATATCTCTCATATCCGCGTTTTATTTTATTCCCACTCGATGGTTCCCGGTGGTTTGGACGTAATATCATAGACGACGCGATTGATGCCGCGCACCTCGTTAATAATGCGATTTGCAGCTTGTGCCAGAAAATCCATATCGTAACGATAAAAGTCGGCTGTCATTCCGTCGACCGAGGTCACAGCTCTTAGTGCGCAAACATATTCATATGTTCGCCCGTCACCCATGACACCTACCGTTTGTACAGGAAGGAGAACAGCAAAAGCTTGCCAGATTTTATCATAAAGGCCGGCTTTGCGAATTTCATCAAGATAAACCGCATCCGCCTCACGCAAAATATCGAGTTTCTCTCTCGTCACCCCTCCGGGGCAACGAATAGCAAGGCCGGGACCAGGGAAAGGATGACGTCCGATAAATTTTTCAGGTAAACCAAGCTCACGCCCCAGAGCGCGAACTTCATCTTTGAAAAGTTCGCGTAACGGTTCGACCAGTTTCATATTCATGCGTTCCGGCAAGCCGCCAACATTGTGATGGCTTTTGATGGTAACCGAGGGACCACCCGAGAATGACACACTCTCAATCACATCCGGATAAAGTGTACCTTGTGCTAAAAATTCCGCTCCACCAAGCTTTTTGGCTTCTTTTTCAAAAACCTCGATAAACAGGCGGCCGATAATCTTGCGTTTCTTTTCGGGGTCGCTCACCCCTTCAAGGGCATTGATAAAAAGATCGGATGCATCAACATGAACAAGCGGAATATTATAGGTCTCGCGAAACATCGAGACTACCTCTTCCGCTTCATTTTTGCGCATCAAACCATGATCGACAAAAATGCATGTTAACTGATTGCCAATGGCTTCATGAATAAGCACCGCCGCAACGGACGAATCAACCCCGCCTGAAAGGCCGCAGATAACGCGCCCCTTCCCCACCTGCCGGCGAATGGCAGAAATGGCCTGTTCGCGATAGGTTTTCATAGACCAGTCGCCTTTGATACCGGCGATATTGTGGACGAAATTCTGCAAAAGACGTGCGCCATCCAAGGTATGAACAACTTCCGGATGGAATTGCACGGCATAAAAATGGCGTTTTTCATCAGAAATCGCAGCAAAAGGCGCACCTTTAGAGGTGCCGATAACTTTGAAGCCTTCCGGCAAAGCAGTGACCCTGTCACCATGGCTCATCCAGACCTGATGATGGGTTCCTTTTTTCCATACGCCTTGAAAGAGAGCACTATCTGCTTCAACTGTAAGATCTGCGCGCCCGAACTCGCGTTCATGCCCTGCTTCGACTTTGCCGCCAAGTTGTGCGCACATTGTCTGTTCGCCATAACAGATACCAAGAACAGGAATCCCTGCATCGAATATTTCTTGGGGTGCTCTCGGAGACCCTATATCAACGGTTGAATGGGGAGAACCGGAGAGAATAACCGCTTTCGGCTTGATACGCTTGAAAGCGTCTGCGGCAGACTGGAACGGTACGATTTCGGAATAGACACCGGCTTCACGCACACGGCGTGCAATAAGCTGGGTTACTTGCGAACCGAAATCTATAATCAGAATTGTGTCAGGATGTATCGTGCTCATAGAAAGCCTTTAAAGAGTCTTTTGGAGAAATGCAATCGGGTGATAGATGAGAAAATAGTTTTTAAACCGCAAAGCTTGCAAAATAACGGCTCGTTATTCCTATCGTCCGTTATTTTTCCGGCTGTTCCAGCACCTTATCAAGCAGCATCAAAGCATTTGCCAGTTTTTCATCAACAATATGCAAATATTGGCGCCAATCCATTGCATGTTCCAGCTCCTTTTGACCATCGGAGATACCCCGCAATCCGAACACAGGAACAGTGAATGTCTGGCAGCTTCGCAATACGGCATAGGTTTCCATATCAACCATATCGGTTTTTATATTTTTATAGCCATCACCGGAAACAACATTGCCGCCGGTCGATAGGCTTGCAGACGGGAAATCGGGTATCAATGTCGGCATTTTCACAGTTGCGGGCAGATCAACAAAAGGCGTTACCCCCTTTTCAACACCCAGTACCGTCGCATCCATATCGCGCCAGCTCACAGATGACACCTGATAAACTTCTGTTTGTTTGAGCTTTTGCGAGCCACTCGAACCGAGCGAGACAACAAGGTCGGGCAAGCGGTTCTCGTTTTTCATAGCACTTAAAATTTTTGTCGTATTGATCGCGGCCTCGATCGGCCCCACGCCAATAATGTGCGGTTTAATGAGCTTTTTGAGGTGCTCGCCATATTCCAGTTCGGTTGCCATCAGAAAAAGAACCGATTTTCCACCCCACATGCTTGACCTCATAACTATGTTTAATGTTTTTCAAGGACCGATATAAAAAAGCCGTCCGTATCTGTACTTGCCGGAGATAAAACCAGTCCGTGTTCAGGGAATACCGGCCTTGGTGCATCTTTCCCGAAATGTTGCTGCCACAAATTTTTCATGTCGATTTCTTTGAATTGCGAATTCTCGGCAAGAAAAGCCGCTATTTGTTTGTCATTTTCGGAAGAAAGCAGCGAACATGTAATATAGACGAGATGACCGCCAACTTTAAGATAAGGTAAGGTCGCGTTCAAAACGGTTTTCTGTTCTGCAATACGGCGTTCAAGCTGGCCGTCTGTCAAGCGCCATTTGGCATCCGGACGGCGGCGCCATGTTCCCGTACCTGTGCAAGGTGCATCAAGCAGAACAATATCCATTTGACCTTTTAATGCGTCGAGTTCACTTATATTGACGTGCGGTTGAACATTGCGAACACCGGAGCGACGCAGCCGTTCAAAAATCGGAGCAAGACGGGCTTTTTCGGCGTCATAGCAGTGGATTTGACCACGGTTTTCCATATCCGCCGCCATAGCCAATGTTTTTCCACCAGCGCCGGCACAATAGTCAAGCACTTGCATACCGGCTTTTGCTCCGGCAAGTCTTGCTACGATTTGCGATCCGAGATCCTGCACTTCAAAATAGCCTTTTTGGAAGGCCGGCTCTGCCTGCACATTAGGGTGCCGTTTCAATTTCTCGATCGGTGGAATGCGTAAAGCGTTATCGAACCATGAGACCGGTTTGGCACCTGTTCCCGCAAGTTCACGCATAACCTTTTCGGGGTTTGCCTTCAAGCGGTTCACACGTAAATCAAGCGGTGGGCGTTTTGCCAATGGGACAGCTTCATCAAGCCAATGGGAGCCGAAAATATCCTGAAATAGAGGAACACACCATTGCGGCAGGTTTCCCCGAATATAATCGGGCGCTTCGTCAATATTTTTGGTGAGCCACATATTGCGGCTATGTTCACTCAATGGTTCCGGTGCAAAACGGTCTCCATCAAGACTATGCGCAAGTTCATCAAGCGAAAGCCCGCCATCTTCCAACAATGCACCAAAGGCTGTGTCATGAGGATCATCGCTATCCATGCGCCATTCAAGTAAATAACGTTCCCGCAAGGCGTCATAAACAATATTGCCGATTGCAGCCCTGTCACCGGCGCCAGCAAATCTATGCGAAAGCCCCCAATCTTTAAGTGCTTCCGCAGCCGGTCGCCGGCGCGATTTGATATCCTGCAATACTTCAATTGCCGCCTGAAGGCGCCCACCCAGTCGCATAGTTTTTTCAATTCCTGCTTGATGTTCCAGCACAGGGAATAAACGAATTTATTAAAAAGGAAAACCGTTCACGAAAAAAAAGATCACGTTGATAGCTTTATTTATCACAGTTTGAAAAATGAAATCCGGAAGCTTTGTCGGAAAAGAGGGGAGCCTGACCGGTCGAAAATGAAGCACATCAAAAAATGTTCGGCATTGACAAGGTTTTATCAGAAAAACACATCAAAGACAGGCGGATCACAACGTGGCCTTGAATTCAGGCCTTTTCAATTGTGAAAACACCATTATCGAAGGCAACCACTTTGACTTCCGTGCCTTCAGGAAGATCAGGCCCTTTGATGCGCCATATTGTATCGTCAACGCGAATGCGCCCTTTGCCATCCCGAACGGGTTCCTCAAGAACAACTTTTTTGCCAATAATCTGGTCGGTTCTCCTGTTTAATAATGGCTCGTCGGTTTCGCGGTCGCGGCGAAACAAATTACGACCTATCAACACCATGATGATAGAAAATATCAGGAAAAAGATGACTTCCACTTTCCAGTGTGCAATCCAAGGCAGGTTGTAAAAAAGCAAAGAAACAAGTGCCGTCAACAGAGCCCCGAGACCGAACCAGACAAAAAATACGCCTGGGAAAATGAGTTCAAGAAGGAGCAGGATAAATCCTAAAACCACCCAGTTCCATGCTCCCAAGGTCATCAATAAATCAAACATGCTTGTTCCTTCTGAAGGCCAGCTTTTAACGCTCGTTCTATGAAGTAATGCTCACTCTATGAAGCTTGGCAGCTTGTCTAAAAATTCAACCTTTTACAAGCGGTGAAGCTCCTTAGGGATTTACCTATTCCAACTGGTCAAAACCGCTTGCTTAAGCCTCATATAACAACCACGAGAGAAAACATCGTCTCCTGTCCTGCTTTCAACTTTATTTTTTCTCTTGTGAGGAACCGAAAACTTCTTTTGCAATGGCACCGATGCCACCAAGAGAGCCGATAAGCGATGAAGCTTCCATTGGCATCAACACAACCTTCTGGTTATTGGCTGTACCAATAGAGGCAAGGGCATCGGTATATTTTTGCGCAACAAAATAATTGATTGCCTGAACATTTCCCTTCGCAATGGCTTCGGACAAAACCAATGTTGCTTTTGCCTCTGCTTCTGCCAGACGTTCACGTGCTTCTGCCTGCCGATAGGCGGCTTCCCGCTTTCCCTCTGCTTCCAGAATCTGTGCCTGTTTGAAACCTTCCGCCCGCAAAATATTGGCATTGCGGTCCCCTTCGGCTTCAAGAACTTGTGCGCGCTTGTCGCGTTCGGCTTTCATCTGCCGGCCCATAGCGTCGACCAGATCACGCGGCGGCTGGATATCTTTTATTTCAATTCGGGTCATCTTCAAGCCCCATGGATGGGCTGCTTCATCAACCACATGCAAAAGCTTTTCATTGATCGTATTGCGGTTGGATAAAAGCTCGTCAAGATCCATTGAACCGACAACAGTACGAATATTCGTCATATTGAGGTTTAAGACCGCATAATTCAAATCCGATACCTGATAGGCGGATTGGGCAGCATTCAGCACTTGGAAAAACGCCACTGCGTCAACCGAAACAGTTGCGTTATCGCGGGTAATGACTTCCTGAGTGGGAATATCAAGCACCTGCTCCTTCATATTGACGCGCGCGCCTATACGGTCAAAAAACGGAACAATCAAATTAAGTCCCGGCATCAAGGTTTTGGTATAGCGGCCGAAACGTTCAACTGTATATTGATAGCCTTGGGGAACCTGCTTGATTCCTGCAAACAATGTTGCAACAACTAGCACGACCAACAACAATAAGGCGATATTAAAACCGAACACATTCTTCTCCCTTAAAAAATATCGAGATCAGTATTCGTATCGTTACAGTTTTATTTGCCTGCGGAAAGCTGCAAACAGCGATGGTAGGCAGCTTTCCCCCGTTTAATGATCAATGCAAGTGTTTCAAAATGTCAGCAATAGTTCAAATCCAGCCCTGAAGCTCTCTTTTTACAAGATGGGCGATGACTTTCATTCCGTCTTCACTGTCATTCAGGCAGGGAATATGGACAAAATTCACTCCACCATTTTCTTTGAAGGTTTTTTGCGCTTCATGGCCCATTTCGTCGACGGTTTCCAAACAATCAACGACAAAACCCGGATTGAAGACTGCGATAGATTTGACGCCTTCTTTCGCAAGTTTTTCAACGGTCGCGGCTGTATAAGGCTGCAACCATTCCTCGGGCCCAAAGCGTGATTGGAAGGACATAACGAGCTTGTTCTCGTCCATTCCAAGGCGTTTACGCAAAGCTTCGGTTGTGCGCACGCACTCTTCCGGATAAGGGTCACCCCTTTTTGCGTAGGATTGAGGAATACCGTGATAGGACGCAATGATCTTTTCCGGAACAAATTCGAGTGTCTTCAAATGTCTCTCGACCGAATGGGCGAGCGCGTCAATATAAACCGGATCATCACTATAAGGAGGAACAGAGCGTATGGCCGGTTGATAACGACGTTTTTCAAGGCTTGCGAATACTGCGTCGAGTACCGTTGCCGTTGTTGTCGCAGAATATTGAGGGTAAAGAGGGAAAAACAGAACTTTTTCGCACCCCTTTTCGATCATAGTGCCGAGTACCTCGTCAATTGAAGGCTTGCCATAGCGCATGGCCCAATAGACCTCGACATTCGTCTCATCAAGGAGCGGACCGAGCTTTTCAGCCTGAGCACGTGTATAAGTGCGCAAAGGCGACTCGTTCAATTCATAATTCCAGATACGCTTATAAAGTGCACCGGACTTTTTCGGGCGTACGTTGAGAACTATTCCATAAAGAATCGGGTACCATAAAATGCGTGGCCATTCTATTACCCGTCGATCTGACAAAAATTCACGCAAATATTTGCGAACATTTTTTGAATCGGTACCTTCCGGCGTTCCCAGATTGATCAGGAGAACGCCAACCTTACTTTTTTGATCTGCCATAAAATTCCAGTCTGATCTTTCCGTTTTTTATTAGATTTTTCTGTTTAAAGAAAATTGCGAACCGCTGCTCGAGGTGCACAAGAGCTGCATCGAGTTATTCGATATTGCGCAATTGACGCGTGAAACAGTTCCGCGAACAATCGAGCGCATCTCGATTTCGACAAGTTGCGGATTACTGAAACGATAATTTCCTTCTGAAAGCTTTTCTTTTGTATCGGACGAACGCGTCTCGAAGATACCGTTTCTGAACGACGATACGATACCATTTTTATCGACCCACTGGCCATCAATTCCTGTCGGAATATTCTGCACCGAAGGACGCTGGCCATAATTTTGTGAAAGATTACAAGCTGCAAGGGCAAAAGCCATTGCAGTAAGACAAAGAGTGGACGCAATAGGTTTCATCAGGTTTGCTCCAAAAAACCGACATCAAGCGGCAAAAAACAACTGATAACAGCTGTATCAACATGTTATAGCTCAATCAATATGTCGCTTTTGATGGAAATCAACGGAAAAGCTTTTTTTTGGAAAAAATTCTCTTTTCTGTTGCATGTAATCATCAGATTGATAGTAGTCTGACGCTTGCGGGGCAAACGAGGTACACCTATGTTTTGCAACCAAACGCCTATCTATGCGTTTTCGTCCTCACAAAGGAGATGATGAAAGCAATGATGGGTCCTATACTAGTAGCAGCCGAAGACTATGGTAAACGAGCCAACACTTCTTCCATTCTTCGTGCTCTCGGATATCGTGTAATTGAAGCAGAAAATGGATTACGCACACTCGATTTGTTGCGTAAACGCCGTAATATTTCATTTGCATTGGTCGATTTGATGATGAGTGACCTTGGCGGAACCGATCTCATTTCAACAATCCGTGTTACCGGATTTGCCGCCCCGCTCGTTGTCATGTCCGATGTAGAAAATGAGGAACTCCTCCAGAAAAGTCTGAAGGCGGGTGCCGTTGATTACCTCGTCTATCCGATTACATCACTAAGATTGAGTGTGACACTGGGCAATCTCTCGATCAACAATACCTATGAGCGTGAAGTGCATTACATTCGTCGCCAGCAGGAAAACCACTTGCGGTTCTCCGACCTTTACGCAAATAGTGAAGCAATGAAAGAGCCTTTCGAACGGGCAAAACAAGCTGCTTTGTCAACCAAAAATCTTCTCATCGAAGGAGAAAAAGGAACCGGTAGAGAGACACTTGCCCGCGTTATCCACCACGAAAGTCCTTACGCAACAGGTAAATTTGTCCGTATCCAATGTGTGCCGATTTCTGATCCCCTGCAGGACGCAAAAAAGTGGGAAACCAAGATTCTGCCGCATATCAACGCGATTGACCATGGAACAATTTGTCTTTGCGAGATCGACCGGCTTGAAATTAATCAGCAGAGACGCTGGGTTGATTTTCTCAAGAAACGCAAAGAATCTGAAAAAGGTGAAGAGCCCAAGTTCCGTTTGACAACTATTTCAACGTCACGGCTTCAGGGGCTTGTCGAAGACGGTCTGTTTTTGAAGGAATTCTATGATCTGTTGAGAGAATGTCACGTAATTATTCCCCCGCTTCGCGAACGGCGTGACGATTTTGCCGATATTGCGCAGCGTGCCATTGAACATATTGTCGTTGAAAGTGGGCAGCCGCATGTTCACGGGGTGGCAGGTTCTGCACTTTCGCTTTTATTGCAGCATGATTGGCCAGGGAATGTTGGTGAACTGGAAAATGTGCTTTTTCGCGCTGTATTGCTGAGCCAAGGGCCACTTTTGACAATTCGTGACTTCCCGCAACTAACCGGAAATCAGCTTGCCGATTTCAGAAGCAATGCACCGGTAGAAATAGCCGAAAAAAATGATCGTTATTCCGTTCATCTAATTGATGATAACGGTCAGGTGCGTGCTTATAATGAACTTGAACGGGAAATCATTGAACGCACAGTGAACCACTATCGTGGACGCATGAGCGAAGCGGCCCGTCGTCTCGGGATCGGTCGTTCAACACTTTACCGCAAGCTTGATGAATATCATGCTGAAAGTCGGAAAGAGACCGAGACATTGCGCCGAGCAAGTTGAAAACGGGCAAGCTGAAAATAAGACTAAATAAGACTGGCCGAAAAAGGTCGGCACCGCATAATTTTAATGCGGCATGATGATTTGGTGGTGACAAATATCTTTGTCACCACTTTTTATTTGTTTTTCTTGAGGAAAAACTGCAATAGCCTAAATTGCAATCGTAATTAATGAACTTCTATAACTTCATTCTGTTTTCTTTATAGAAGGCAAGAACCGCCCTTCCCTTCGTTCTCCCGCTTATATAGCAAAACGAAACTGCCTTTTTAATCAAAACGAAACTACGTTTTCGATTTCCATTTCGAAAGCACCCGAATTCGGCACTTTTCCCTCATGCTGTGTTTAAATGCAAAATAAAATCCGCTTTTCACACAGCCGATTGTTAAAACTGGCCGACTGTTGAATGTGCCGATTGATGGATATGGATTGACGATTTTTCTATTGGACGAATTCTCTATTATTTGTGCTCCAGAAAACAACCAAAAGAGATAAATTTAAAATTTCATTTGCCAGTTCTGGCTGGACTTTCCGTTAGGGCGCATTTGCAATAATCGTCTATTTTGTATTGGCTGCTTTCCGGGATATTATTTGCACGATATTGTCAGGACATATCGCGATTACCATTGCTTTTCCAACCCCGTCATGACCTCTCATTGTCTTCACATAGATCAAAAAACAGCCATTTTGACTTGTTTTAAGTAGTGTCAAACCCAATATTAAAAATGAACCGGCAGAGATGCTGCGCAGGAATATGTCAATAAAAAGAAAAAATTAACCATCGTAACAAAATGTTACTGAGTTTTTGATATTTGTTCTCTTCTGTGGCATTTTTGCCATGGTATAGTCGTATTTGATCAGCATCATTGTTTTGCTGGCTCACATATAAAGCTGCTGTTAACCATTCTGGGTTAGGCTTTACTAACTATAAAGCCGATTTCAGATGGTCGGGGAGCGAGTTAATTGAACACCACGTTTTGATTATCGCGTCTCATCCGCGGGTAACAGGGCAGGTTTTACGAATGGTGGTTGACGGTTTGAAAAAATCATTTTGGACATTTCGTCGTTTGTCATTGGCCTTCATGGCAATGGGTACAGCTTTGTCCTTTATGTTGACACCGGTAGCAGCAAAGGCTGAAACAAGGTCTTTGAAGCTCTATTACGTCCATACCGGTGAAAAAGCCGAAATTGTTTTCAAACGCGATGGCAAATATGATCAGGCCGGTTTGAAGCGGCTGAATGTGTTCTTGCGTGATTGGCGGCGCAATGAACCAACGAATATGGATCCGCGTCTGTTTGATCTCATCTGGTCTGTTTATCGCACCAGCGGGTCGCGCGAATATATCAATGTTGTTTCAGCCTATCGTTCACCGGCAACCAACAATATGTTGCGTTCACGTTCGCCCAATAGTGGCGTTGCCAAAAACAGTCAGCATACGCTTGGCCACGCCATGGACTTCTATCTACCTGATGTCAATCTCGCCAAATTGCGTGCTATCGGATTAAAGCAGCAGGTTGGCGGTGTCGGCTATTATCCGCGTTCGGGGTCGCCTTTCGTCCACATGGATGTGGGCAATGTACGCCATTGGCCGCGTATGAGCCGCAGCGAGTTGATGGCATTATTTCCTGATGGCAAGACTATGTATATACCAAGTGACGGCAAACCGCTTTCTGGATATAATGAGGCGAAAGCCGAGTGGCTCGCCCGTCGCGGGGCACCGGTTGTCTATGCCAGTGCATCACCTGCCCCTCAAAAACGCGGGTTTCTCAGCAGTCTTTTCGGGCGTAAAAATTCGCAAGAACAGTCAACCGAACAACCTGTGCGTGTTCAACCGAGTGCTCCGGTCGTAGCCGAAGAGCCAAAGACAACCACAGTGGTTTCATTACCCAAAAAGGACGCACCGCTTCCCGAAACTTCGCCTTTGCGCGGCAAGGGCATGAAACCGACAGACGAAGACGAGGAAGAGACCAACGAAGCACCGGTTATGGCTTATGCTAATGTACCGGTACCGACCTTCAAACCGGATGAAGGTGAAGATAATGAGACGACAGTCAAATTGGCATCGGTTCCTTTGCCGGAATCAAGACCTTTGCGGCAGGATGAGGCTGATAAAGTTGCCCTTGCTATTGCCAATAATGGGGGCGAGACCGGAAAGTTGTCTGACAAAGTTCCGGGTGACGATTTGACGGCATTGATCGAAGCAAATGAAATCATCGCTGTACCGGATGACGATTATGAAGAAGACGATGATTATGCCGATGCAGATGATGCCCAATCTCCGGACGAGTCAACTGTTGCAGCGCTTGAAACAAATAAATCTGCAGAAGCACCCAAAACTGCTCCGAAAGTCGACCGCCCTGATGAAGAAGACGTGAAAAACATTATTTCGGAAAACGAAAATAGAGCACCGGCTTCTTTAACAAATTCGGATATGCTCGCTCCCGACGAGGAATTGCGCAAAGTGCCGAATGTAGTCTTTGTTTCCGGTCTGGAGAAAAAGCAGGAAGTTTCGCGGGTTGCAGAACTCAGAGGTCGTGCAATCGACTTCCACGCTGTAGCACGTATCAACGACACATATTGATTTTAGTCGTCGTAAATATTTGATCTTTTATCAAGGCCTTATCCGGTTCGCTCCGGATAAGGTTTTTTCATCTATTTTTTCTCTTGACCTTCCCATAAGGGGAACCATTATCTCTTGATGTGAAAGGTGCGTTTCATGACAACAACTTCACAAACGGAAAAAACCGGTCAATCTCCGGCAAATGATAATTTTCATATCAAGCTTGATATTGAAGGGATGACTTGTGCATCTTGTGTTCGCCACGTCGAAAAAGCGCTCAAAAAAGTTGAAGGCGTAGACAATGTTGTCGTCAATCTGGCAACAGAAAAAGCGGACGTTACGAGCAAAAATAAACTCGGTATCGACGAGCTTGTGCAAGCGGTCGAGAAAGCCGGTTATGAAGTAGGTTACCAGCCGGTTGACCTTGATATTGAAGGTATGAGTTGCGCTTCTTGTGTGCGGCGCGTTGAAAAGGCACTACTTTCGGTAGACGGGGTAAAGACTGCTGTTGTTAATCTCGCAACAAACCGTGCCCATGTCGAGATGCTTAAAAATGTTGCGACAATTGATGCGCTGGAGAAAGCTGTTGCAAAAGCCGGTTATGGTGCAAAGCCCGTAAATAATCATAAGCAAGTCGACAGACAAGCCATTGAAGCGCATAAACTTGGCCGCTCTCTGGTTATAGCTCTTATCCTCACCATTCCGGTTTTTGTCCTTGAAATGGGCGGCCATATCATACCGCCGTTCCATCATTTTGTCATGACGACGATTGGTATGTTCCCCTCCCGCCTCGTCGAATTTATTTTGACAACACTTGTGCTTTTCGGCCCCGGTTGGAGGTTTTTCAAATCCGGCATCCCCAATCTCTTTCGTGCGACACCGGATATGAATTCGCTTGTTGCTGTCGGCTCCTTTGCTGCATGGTCCTATTCTACCGTTGCGACCTTCGCCGGCGCTTATATGCCGGAAGGAACCAATAATGTTTATTTCGAGGCGGCAGCCGTTATTGTTACTTTAATTCTGCTCGGCCGTTATCTTGAAGCAGGTGCACGTGGACGCACCAGTGAAGCCATCCGTATGCTTGCCGGTTTGAAACCGAAAACAGCCCGCGTTTTAAGAAACAATGAAGAAAAAGATGTTGCACTTGATGATGTTGCCGTCGGCGACATTATTGTGATGCGGCCGGGAGAAAAATTCCCTGTTGACGGTTCTGTCACAAGTGGCAACTCGAATGTTGATGAATCCATGATGACGGGCGAACCTCTGCCTGTTGCCAAGAAAGAAGGCGACAATGTTTATGGCGGAACTGTCAATGGCAATGGCTCCTTGACATTTCGTGCTGAAAAGATCGGTGGCGATACACTTATTGCACAAATCCAGAAAATGGTCGAAGACGCCCAAAGTGCAAAACTACCCATTCAGGCTTTGGTCGATAAGGTAACAGGCTGGTTTGTCCCTGCGGTTTTTGCAGCCGCAATTGTTACGTTTTTTATCTGGCTTTTTGTCGGCCCTGCTCCGCAATTTCCACATGCTCTTATTGCCGGTGTGTCGGTCCTCATCATCGCTTGCCCTTGTGCAATGGGTCTTGCAACGCCGACATCTATTATGGTGGGCACAGGTCGGGCAGCCACTCTCGGTATTCTGTTCCGTCGCGGTGATGCGTTACAAACATTACGTGATACCGATATTGTTGCTTTTGACAAAACCGGCACACTGACGGTCGGTAAACCGGTTTTGCATAAAATAATCACAGCCAAGGGATTTGATGAAAAACAAACATTGGCAGATGTTGCAGCGGTAGAACTTCGCTCCGAACACCCGATTGGCGAGGCTTTGAATGAAGCTGCAAAAAAAGCCGGAATATCCCTTTCGACTGTTGAAGGATTCAATTCCAAACCCGGATTTGGTATTTCCGGCAAAGTTAATGGACGAGACGTCATTATCGGAGCCGACCGTTATATGAACGAGATAAATGTTGATATTTCGGGCTTTGCCAAAGATGCCGAGATTTTCGGCAATGAAGGCATGACGCCATTTTATGCGGCAATAGACAATAAGGCGGTTGCAATTTTTGCCGTTGAAGATCCCGTCAAACAAAATTCGGGGAAAACGATTGCCGAACTTCAAAACATGGGCATCGCAACAGCGCTTGTCACAGGCGATAACCGTAACACAGCAAAGACAATCGGCTCAAAACTCGGTATTTCAGAAATCGTCGCAGAAGTGCTTCCGGCAGGAAAAGTGGATGCTGTGAAAAAAATACGTGGGGGCGAACGGCGGGTCGCCTTTGTTGGTGATGGCATCAATGATGCGCCGGCACTTGCGGCTGCCGATACCGGTATTGCCATTGGAACCGGTGCCGATGTCGCTATTGAAAGTGCGGATGTTGTATTGATGTCGGGGGATCCGACAGGCGTTGTCAATGCAATTGCCATTTCAAAAGCAACAATCCGCAACATCAAGCAGAATTTGTTCTGGGCATTCGGTTATAATGTTTTGCTCATTCCTGTTGCTGCCGGAATTTTCTATCCGGTCTGGGGCGTACAATTGTCGCCAATGCTATCTGCCGCAGCAATGGCAATTTCAAGTGTCTTTGTGCTTTCCAATGCATTGCGTTTGAAACGTTTCAAACCCCGTTTGTAGGCTAACGGTGTTTTCGGCAACCTTATTAGATCAGGTCAATCTTCGCCGCTCATCATATTGAATGAAGAGTTTTAAAGTGGATTGATCAGAGGTGGGAGCATTCACAAAAAGCATGGAGATAGATGTGAATTAAGTCTGTCACCCACATTCTGTTCAAATAGCCAAAATAATCATGCCGGAAAGACGGGTGAAGTTGACATTCACCAAAACATTTTGTCATCGAACCGGTGTTCATTACCGGAAACGATTTCACAATGGATAAACAAATGCGCTCATTGAATTTGAATAAATTTTCAATCCTTTGAAAAAATTTTCGCAGAAGACCGAAATCAATCATAATATTTTGAAATAACATTGCAATTTCTTGCGCTTGGCGCGAAAGTGGCAAAAGAAAATTGCCCACCCAAAGAGAAAGTAAAAAGAATGGCAAAACACTGCGATGAAGCGACAATAGATCGTGTTTGTGAAGAATTGAAAGCGGCTTTCGGAGACCGGTTCAGCCGCAATCTTTCTGTCCGTCAGGCTCATTCCCATAATGTGACCGCACTTTATCAACAAACTCCTGATGGCGTTGTCTATGCGACCAACAAAGACGATGTTGTAAAAATCGTAAAGATTTGCGCCAAGCACAAAATGCCGATTATTCCCTTCGGTGCCGGAAGTTCCATTGAGGGGCAGCTTAATGCGCCTAAAGGTGGCATCAGCATCGATTTTTCAAAAATGGATCAGGTTGTTTCTTTTTCACCTGAAGATATGACGATAACTGTCCAGCCCGGAATTACCCGCGAAACTTTAAATAGCTGGTTGCGCGACAGTGGTCTGTTCTTCCCGATCGACCCCGGTGCCGATGCATCTATTGGTGGCATGGCCTCGACACGTGCATCCGGAACCAATGCCGTGCGCTATGGCACGATGAGAGAAGCTGTTTTAAGTGCCGAAGCGGTTATGGCAGACGGGAGAATTATCCGTACGGCAAGCCGCGCAAAAAAATCGGCCGCCGGCTATGACATGACCCGTCTTCTTGTCGGTTCTGAAGGAACACTCGGCATTTTTACCGAAATTACTTTGCGTCTGCATCCGGTTCCGGAAGTGGTTTCGTGCGGCGCTTGCACTTTCCCGACTGTAACCGATGCCTGCAATGCGGTTATAGAATCAATTCAATGTGCCATTCCCTTCGCACGTGTCGAACTTCTTGATGAATTCATGACAAAAGCCTGCAATGCCTATTCGGGATTGAAACTTGATCCCCTTCCAACGCTTTGTGTCGAATTTCATGGCGATAAAACCAGCGTTGCCGCACAAGTTTCACTGTTTGGTGAAATAGCAGCAAGCCATGGATCAAAAGATTTCAAACATTCGACCGATCCGGATAAACGCGCCGAACTCTGGAAAGCACGCCACGAAGCCTTTTGGGCAGCGCAGGCAAGCCTGCCGGATTGCGATGTATTTTCCACTGACGCCTGTGTGCCTATTTCAAGGCTTGCCGATTGTGTGGGTGAGACACAAAAAGATCTTCAGGAGCACCACCTTATCGGGCCAATGGTCGGTCATGTCGGTGATGGAAACTTCCATGTTCTTCTCGGCTATCACAAAGGCAATAAAGAAGAAGAAAAGAAGGTCTATGAATTTTCCGAAAGATTGTCCGAACGGGCAATTTCGATGGATGGAACATGCACAGGTGAACATGGCATCGGGCAAAGAAAAGCAAAATATTTGCGTCTCGAACTTGGCGATGCTGTCGATTACATGCGGGCTATCAAAAAAGCTCTCGACCCTGACAATATTCTCAACCCCGGAAAATATGGATTTGAAGACTATTGAAAATAAATGGTGAAGCGGCTGTCCAACCAATAACTTTGAAACGATCGTTATAGCGTCACTTCACTCCGATATATCTGTTACAAATTGATCTGTCATCGGCTGCCTGTTTTAATCAAATGGGCAGCTTTTTTATTTCCTGAGGTTATTTTTGTTTTTCGGATTTTATTCCGGTTTGTTTATTTTCTTGAAACTTACAATCCGCATAACGCAATATCTAAACCGCTTTTAAAACGCGTTCCTGCGTTTAATTGCTCAAGTAATCTCTGCTTTTAATTTCTTGAATGATAACAAAACGATTTTTTTCAGATGAACATGTTTCGACCCGCCATTGGTGAAAATGCGATAATCGAGACCCGTTGATGTCCGTTTCCCTTAACATGTGTATTTTTCTGGAATATTGGTATTCCACATTTTTCGTTTTTTTATAAAATCATTCTAATATAAAAATTAAAAACAACAAATATATTATAATGAATTGACATAATACATTTATTTTACGAATATTTTTATTGAAAAATAACTCTCAATCGTGCCAACATTTTAAATCAGCTATCCAATACAGGGAGAGGAGTGTAGAGAATGGCTAGATTAGATCAGAAGACCGTAGATCAAGTGTGTAAAGAATTGGAAACGGCCTTTGGCAATCGTTTCAGCAACAATCTTTCAGTTCGTGATACCCACTCGCACAATGAAACAAAATTACGACACGAAGTGCCTGATGGCGTTGTTTATGCTTTGTCAAAAGATGATGTTGTCAAGACGGTCAAAATTTGCGCCCGTCATAAAATGCCGATTATCGGTTTTGGTGTGGGAAGCTCGCTTGAAGGGCAATTGAATGCTCCCGTAGGTGGTATCAGTATCGATTTTTCAAAAATGGATCAGGTCGTATCTTTTTCACCGGAAGATATGACAATTACAGTACAACCGGGTATTACGCGAGAAAAATTGAACAGTTGGTTGCGTGATAGCGGTTTGTTTTTTCCGATAGACCCCGGTGCAAACGCATCGATCGGGGGGATGGCGGCTACACGCGCATCAGGTACCAGCGCTGTTCGTTACGGAACAATGAGAGAGGCGGTTTTATGTGCAGAGGCTGTCATGGCCGACGGCCGCCTCATCCGCACAGCAAGTAGAGCCAAAAAATCTGCCGCCGGTTATGATCTGACACGGCTCCTCGTTGGCTCGGAAGGCACACTCGGGCTTTTTACCGAACTCACAATAAGGCTGCATCCGATACCTGAAGTCGTTTCGAGCGGCATTTGCACTTTTGCAACAATTGGAGACGCATGTAATACAGTCATCGAGTCCATCCAGTGTGCTATACCCTTTGCACGTGTCGAATTGATGGATGAATTTATGGTCAAGGCATGTAACGCCTATTCCGGTTTGAGCTTGGAGCCACGCCCGACGCTTTGCGTCGAGTTCCATGGCGATGAGGCAGGCGTTGCAAGCCAGGCCGCCACTTTCAGCGAGATCGCTGCGGCCCATGGTTCGAACAATTTCCAGCAATCGACCGATCCGGAAAAACGTGCTCAACTTTGGAAAGCCCGTCATAGCGCGTTATGGGCTGCCGAGGCAAGCTTGCCTGACTGCGACGTGTTTTCTACAGATGCCTGTGTGCCTATTTCACGTCTTGCCGATTGCGTTACGGAAACGCAAAAAGACTTGAAGGAACACAATCTGATCGGTCCAATCATCGGCCATGTCGGTGACGGTAATTTCCATGTTTTTGTCGGTTACCCGAAAGATAACGAGAGGGAAGAAAAACGCATCTATGAATTTACCGAAAGGCTGTCGGAACGGGCCATATCAATGGGCGGCACTTGCACAGGTGAACATGGTATAGGACAACGCAAGATAAAATATTTGCGTATGGAACTTGGAGATGCTGTCGATTTCATGTGGACAATCAAACAGGCTCTCGACCCTGACAATATTCTTAATCCTGGGAAATACGGTTTTCCAGATAATTGAGAAGTACAACCGCATTGTTATGTTCTTCGTCATGCGCTGCATATAATAAAGTTACATGCGCGTGTTTCTTCAGGGAAGAAAGAAAAAGTTCTATTGCATCCGATTGTGTATTGAGTTCTGCAATATAGCGGCTTTTGAATTCTTCCCATTTTCTGACATCATGGTTGAACCAATGACGTAAATCATTGCTCGGAGCCAATTCCTTTTGCCAATCATCAATATGGGCTTTCTCTTTAGAAAGCCCTCTTGGCCAAAGACGATCGCTTAGAACCCGCCACCCGTCATCTCCCGAATATGGTTCATAAACCCGTTTGATTGCTATCTTCATTCTGTGTCATCCCAGTCGTTTTATAAATCCGGAAGTTCAAACCAGTACATTTCCAATGGCAAATGTCATTTTCTATAAATGTCATTTTTTCTATAGAACATTTTACATCGTTTCACGCTATGCATATTTCTTAAAAATAGATCAATTGATAATGACAATTCTTTTAGGTTTGGGATGGTCTTTGAAACTGCGGTATTTTCCTCTTTTTATAGAACGACGGATGACTTTGACCGCTTTTTTAAAAGATCATTTTCACTAATAAAAACAATGTGTTAAAACAGTTATACGAAAAGTTGAATAATGAATACTAATAAAAAACTGAAATACGTTACCGCCTATATTGACATAAGAGCATATTTGAATAATTCTTTTTAATAGAACGAAAGGGATTAAGAGGAGGCCTTAAGTTCGTTTCACTTATATACGTAAAAAACAGGTATACGTGAAAAAATGGGAGATTTTGTTACCTGATCTTAAAATATTTTTGTAAAAATTATAATGGTTCACTGTCTCTATTAAAAATAGAGATAGTATTTATTTATCTAGAACGTGGACGGTTGCGGATAAAGCATTCAGTTTTCGTTTTGAATATTCATTAATAGCCATAGCGAGTAAGTGCTATGGCGAGTAACAGTTATAGCAAGTAACAGCTATGACGAGTAACAATGTCTACCTGACCTTGAAAAACTTTCCTGTCACGGAGGAGGAGCCGTTATGGATAAAGAAACTATTGCCCGAATTGAGGCGAACCCCGCTTATATAACGTTGAGAAAAAAGCGTAATAGACTTGGCGGCGTTCTTACTGTTATTGCGCTGATTGTTTATTATGGCTGGATTGCACTCATCGCCTTTGACAAGCAATTTCTGAGTTTACGCATTGGTACCGGCGTTACAACGATTGCCATTCCGATTGGCATCGGTGTGATTGTGGTCATGGTTCTGTTGACCGCGATATACATTCTGATCGCCAATAGCAGTTATGACCATTATACCGACGAGATTAAAAAGGAGGTCAAGAAATGAACCTCTTTTATTTTTTTAAAAAACAGCGTGTCTTCGGGATAGGTGCCTGTCTCGTTTTTCTCTCCAACAGCATTAGTGCCAAAGCCGATGCCATTGGTGGACAACTTCCCAAACAAGCCACCAACTGGTCGGCAATCATCATGTTTTTTGTGTTTGTTGCCCTGACCCTCTGGATTACCAAATGGGCTGCAAACAGAACCCGGTCACGAGCCGATTTTTATACAGCGGGCGGAGGTATAACCGGCTTCCAGAACGGTTTAGCCATTGCCGGTGACTTTATGTCTGCCGCTTCCTTTCTCGGGATTTCGGCTATGGTCATGAGCGTCGGTTATGACGGTTTGATCTATGCTGTCGGCTTTCTTGTTGGTTGGCCTATCGTCATGTTTCTTATCGCAGAAAGGCTACGTAACCTTGGTCGCTTCAATTTTGCCGATGTTGCGGGGTTCCGTTTTGCCACTGTTCCTATACGTATCTTTGCGGCCTGCGGGACACTCGCTGTTGTTGCTTTTTATCTGATTGCACAAATGGTTGGTGCCGGCCAGCTTATCAAACTCCTGTTCGGGCTGGATTATCTTTACGCCGTTGTTCTCGTCGGTGTTTTGATGATGATCTATGTGCTTTTTGGTGGCATGACGGCGACAACATGGGTGCAGATTATCAAAGCCGTATTGCTTCTTATCGGTGTCACCTTCATGGCGTTTATGATCTTGTTGAAATTCAATTTCAGCTTTGAAAATTTCTTTCAGGCGGCCGTCAATGTCAAAGCGACATTGTTTGCCCAAAAAAACGCTGTTGACGCCACTTCGCCTGAAGCGATTGCTGCCGGACAATCCATTATGGCTCCTGGTGGTTTTATAAAGGACCCGATTTCGGCTATTTCCTTCGGTATGGCATTAATGTTCGGTACCGCCGGCCTTCCCCATATTCTGATGCGTTTTTTCACTGTTCCGAATGCAAAAGAGGCAAGAAAGTCGGTTTTGTGGGCAACGATCTGGAACGGATATTTCTATATCGTTATCTTTATCATCGGTTTTGGTGCTATTGCACTTGTCCTCTCCGATCCGATACTTTCAGCGCCCCTTTCAAGTGGTGCAGGAGCCGCAAATATGGCCGCAGTCATGGTCGGAAAGGCGGTCGGCGGAAATATGTTCTACGGTTTTATCTCGGCAGTTGCTTTTGCGACTATTCTGGCTGTCGTTGCCGGTCTCACCCTTTCCGGTGCAACAGCAATATCCCATGACATTTTCAATATGGTTTTGAAAAAAGGAGCTGCAACGAGTGACGTGGAACTACGTATCTCCCGTATTGCTACGGTCATCATCGGCATCGTCGCTATCCTGCTTGGCATTGTGTTTGAACAACAGAACGTGGCATTTATGGTGGCTCTTGCTTTTGCTATTGCCGCCTCGGCAAATTTCCCTGTTCTTTTGCTTTCCATTATGTGGAAAAAATGCACAACACGAGGTGCGGTCATCGGGGGTTTTCTTGGTTTGATATCTTCCGTGGGATTGACAATTGTCTCGCCGGCCGTGTGGGTTTCAACATTCGGTTTCTCGCCGGAGTCAGTACTCTTCCCTTACACCTCGCCAGCGCTCTTTTCCATGATCTTAGGCTTTGGCGGCGTTTGGTTATTTTCAATAACCGACAACTCCAATCGGGCACAGGTAGATCGCGCCGGTTTTCCTGCCCAGCAAATCCGTTCTGAAACCGGCATCGGAGCGTCAGTTGCCTCCGACCATTAAAACGGTTTCTGTTTAACCGGATTGTATAAATAGAATCCGGTTTAGAAGAATATCCTGTACTCAAGAAAAAGGCGGTCCCGAACCGCCTTTTTCATATAACTCCCATTTGAATTTGCGGCGGGTCTTGGCGAAGTGTCAAACTTGAACATGAGTATGATGCCGGTTTTATGTTCCAGTTCTCAATTTCCTTCGTAATGTCGATAAAGTTTCAGGTCTATGACAACAGCAACAAAAATAACCAGGGCGGTCACAAAAAAGACCGGTCGAACGCCGAACCACCCGCCAATAAAACCACCGCAAACAGGCCCCAGAACCTGCCCCACATATTGCGACGAAACTGAAAGCCCTAGAACTGTCCCCACAGCATAATCCGGTACGATATGACGCAAAATAGCAGTGACACAGGGAATTAGACCACCAAGTGCCAGACCGAGCAGAAACCGCAGCACAACCAACATCCATGCGGATTCAACAAATGCTTGCGGCAAGACGAGAATTGTGGACAAAATCATCGCCCCGACCAATATTTTCCAATGACCGACACGATCTGCAAGCCGCCCGACCAAACTTGCCGATAATGCGCTTCCTAATGCTGTCATTGACATAACAAGACCTGCCCAGAAAGTTAAACTCGCTCCTCCTCTCGACAGAGTATTAACGTAAATTGTTATAATCGGCTCGATTGACAGATTGGCAAATGTTAGAAGCGCTCCGGTTAGCAACATTGCACAAACACTGTGATTAAAGAGACTTCGCGTGAGCATGCCCTTGTCTTTTTTACGACGCCGGTCAACAAAAACCTTATGATTTTCACTGATCGCAAATGTCGTAACGATAAAAGTTATAAAAATCAGAACACCGATAGCGACAAAACATGTTCTTATGCCAATATAATTCGGCAAAATACCACCAATCAAAGGACCAATAAAATTGCCCGCCATAACGCCAGACGAAATAACGCCCAATGCCCATCCGGTTTTATCTTTCGGCGTTTGTGTGGCCGCAAGAATAGCCGCTCCCGAAGCGTAACCTCCAGCGAGCCCCGTCAACAATCGCAATAAAACCAATTGTGAAATGCTTGTAACAAAGCCCATCAATCCGATCGAGATTGCCATTCCGAAACTTGCACGAACCAACATGAGCTTACGTCCGTAACGGTCGCCCAAACGCCCCCACAAAGGCGCAACAAGAGCCGCGGAAAAAAACGTCGCTGCATAAGCAATGCCTGACCATTCCGAAACGGCCTCAGGATCGCTCACCCCGATTTCTTCAACAAAAAGTGGCAAAAAGGGCAAAAGGACAGTCATTCCGACAATAGTCGTAAAAGCGCCAAAAGCCGATATAACGAGATTTCGCCGCCAATAAGGCGACAATTCTTCCGTTTGTTCAACCATTTGACCACCCATAGAATATTTTTATACCGATATGTTTTGCAACTTTTATAAGGTAAGAACAATTGGCAATATCGGGGAATTCATTTCCGTTTTGTCATCCATTCCTGTCGTTCATCCACCGTTTGCCGGCTCCTTTATTTTTATCCATTATTTTATGGAAAAAGGAAGAACGATTTATTTCTTCAGATCAATAGCTGTTTTTGCTTTCAGATTGCACAACATGTTTTGAAGACCATGATGTCGAAATGGACATATCATTCCGATTTTTCATTTATTGACAAAAAGGGTTTTACTCACTTGGTCAAACTTCTTTAAACAACGAACAAATGAAAAATCGGAAGGTCACCACCCACATTTCTCCTCCAAGAAGATTGCGAGATTGTTATGCGTTTCTGTTTGTCTTTTACAACGCTTCGAAGCACTTCACCATTTTTTTAAAATTGCCAATTCAGGAAATGAATAGACGACTTTGAGCGATTATATTAGATTACCTTGTTTTCTGACATAAGAGAGCCTTTTCTTTGAGTATTCTACATTTCGCAATCGTCATTGTTATCGTCTTTGCGTTAGCCTCTATGCTGGCTGTCTATGCTTATGGGCGCTTTGCCCAAAGTGCGCGCGGCGAAAATTCCTTTGCGTTGAAGATAGGTGAAGATCGCACAAAAATAGATTTGAAAATTGAAGATTTGGCTAAACGGGAAAATGGATTAGGCGTTGAAAAAGACGGTTTGTCGCTTTTCATCAGTAATCTTGATGCTTTTGCCGGTCGCGCTGTCGGAACCGAACTTGCTGGTCGCAGTCTCGATCTCATGTATTATATCTGGGATGATGACCTGACAGGCCGCCTTCTTTTGAAAGAAGTGATGGATGCTGCCGATAGAGGTGTGCGCGTTCGTATGCTGCTTGACGATATTAATGCACAGGGGCGTGATCCTGCCTATGTGGCGCTTGATAAACATCCTAATATAGAAATACGCATGTTCAATCCCGGACGGGCGAGAAACGGTGGTTTGAGACGCGGTCTTGAAATGATGTTACGTGCATTGACCGTCACCCGCAGAATGCACAACAAAGCTTTTATCATTGATGGCCGCATCGCTTTTGTAGGCGGGCGTAATATTGCCGATGCCTATTTTGGTGCAGGCAAGGCCTCCAATTTTCGCGACCTTGATTTGATGCTTGTCGGCCCTTCGGTCAAAAAAGTTGAAACGATTTTCGATTCTTTCTGGAACAGTGCCGTGGCATTGCCCATCCATGCTTTGGCTGTGCCCAAAAAAGCCCGCGATATCAATTATTGGAAAAACAAACTCACGCAATTTCATGACTCGGAAAACGCAAAACCTTATCTTGACTATGTCCGCGCCCATATGAATTTCGAGCATTTTATCAAACCGCAGCATAAGCTTTTTCCGGTTGTCGCGGTTGATGTTGTTTCCGATCCTCCTGAAAAAGCTCTGGGGCATAGACCGGAAAACTGGCTGATGACGGTATTTTCGCCATTAATTGATAGTGCAAAAACCGAGTTGCAGATAACATCGCCCTATTTTGTTCCCGGAAAAGCCGGAACCGAACGGCTTTGCACGCTCGTAAAAAATGGTGCCGATGTTCGGATACTTACCAATTCATTGGCAGCAACCGATGTCGCAGCGGTCCATGGCGGATATGCACCTTATCGCAAGCCACTTCTTAAAGGCGGCGCAAAACTCTACGAGCTGAAACCCAATGGTGGCCCGCATCGCTTGCGTCTGTTCGGTTCACGTCGCGCAAGCCTTCACACCAAAGCGTTTCTGATCGACGGTAAAACAGCTTTTATCGGTTCTTTCAATTTTGACCCGCGTTCGGCTTCGCTGAACACTGAGATGGGAATATTGTTTGAATGCCCTCCTATTTCCGAAAGGTTGAACAAACTTTTTGCCGAAGAAACAACAGAGGAAATGAGCTATCATCTTCATCTTGATAGCAAAAACCGGATTTACTGGAATTATGTTGAAGATGAAAAGCCATGTACTGCGAAGCGTGAACCGGAAAGCCCCATATGGCGGCGCGCTTTTGCAAAATTGATTAGTTGGTTGCCTATCCAGTCCCAATTGTAAGAAAAATAATCTGCGCGAAAAATTTCTGATTTATTAAACAAGGCTTGAAAACGACAAGCTCGTCTTGCTTGAACGTTGACACTTCGATAATTGCCACAAAAAGCATCACAAACGGATAACAGTCTTCCAATAATTTTCGGGAAATCTTGCGCTTTAATGAGGTGCGCATCACGCTATTCATGTGCAAAATATTTTGCCAGTCCTTCCATTATATGGGGAGCGTTTGATCTTGACCTTTTTCCCAAAAACCAGCCTTCACGTCTCTTGGCGCCCACCGCATAAACAACCTTATGGTGACGGGAGTTAAGCGCCTCAATATGGTCTTCCACCCTCAACTTTGTCGAGTTCACGCGTGCTTCATCAATAAACTGCTTTTGTTCAACAACGTCGATAAGCTCGCTATGATAACCTTAAAAATGAAAAGAGAAGCCCGATAGATCACAACTTTTTTTCGTGAGGTAATATGCCGGTCTGACTGATAAAATTCGGGAAATTTATAAATAAACGTTAAAAAAAATATGATTACTCTTTTCAATTTTAATCCCGCGTGGTACAAACCAGCGCCAATCCATAAGAAGCAATACGAATATGCCGCGGTACTTTTGTTCCAGCGGCGCGTTCGTTTTTAAAGGAATATTGGACATGGCAAAAATCATCGAAACAGCTACAGGTAGAGAAGCACTGACATTTGACGATGTGCTTTTACAGCCTGCCCATTCTGAAGTTATGCCGGGACAGGTCGATCTTAAAACGACCGTTGCAACCGACATAGTCTTGAACATGCCGCTTTTATCGGCGGCAATGGATACGGTAACCGAGTCGAGATTGGCGATCGCCATGGCACAATCTGGCGGGATGGGCGTTATCCACCGCAATATGACACCGTCAGAACAGGCTGAAGAGGTCCGTCAGGTCAAGAAATTCGAATCCGGTATGGTTGTCAACCCCGTCACCATCGGGCCCGAAGCCACCTTGGAAGAAGCCAAAGCGCTTATGGCAGCACACGGCATTTCCGGCATTCCTGTTGTTGAAAATGGCGAGAAAGGCCCCGGCCGCCTTGTCGGTATTCTGACCAATCGTGATGTTCGTTTTGCTTCCGATCCAAAACAGAAAATTTACGAATTGATGACACGGGAAAATCTCGTGACTGTGCGTGAAAATGTTCAACATGATGAAGCTAAAAGACTCCTTCATCAAAACCGCATTGAAAAGCTTCTGGTTGTTGATAATGAAGGGCGTTGCGTTGGTTTGATCACCGTAAAAGACATTGAAAAGTCACGCCTTAACCCGAATGCAGCGAAAGATGCGCACGGGCGTTTGCGTGTCGGGGCAGCAAGTACCGTTGGTCACGATGGTATGGAACGCGCAGAGCGGCTTATCGATGCCGGTGTCGATATTCTGGTGATTGATACTGCTCATGGTCATTCACAGCGTGTACTTGATGCTGTTAAAGAAATCAAAAAGATTGCCGGTTCAACAGCTATTATGGCCGGTAATGTCGCAACACCGGAAGCAACGCAAGCGCTTATCGATTGCGGAGCTGATGCAGTGAAAGTCGGCATTGGGCCAGGTTCCATTTGCACAACCCGTATTGTAGCCGGTGTCGGCGTTCCGCAACTTTCCGCTATTATGGGAGCTGTCGAAGTTGCCGATAAAGCCGGCATTCCGATCATTGCCGATGGCGGTATCAAATATTCGGGCGACCTTGCCAAAGCTTTGGCAGCAGGTGCCCGCGCTGTCATGATTGGTTCGCTCCTTGCCGGCACGGAAGAAAGCCCCGGTGAAGTTTATCTTTATAAAGGTCGTTCGTTCAAAGCATATCGTGGCATGGGATCCGTTGGCGCAATGGCTCGCGGTTCGGCCGACCGTTATTTTCAGGCAGATGTGAAAGACGAATTAAAACTTGTACCCGAAGGTATTGAAGGTCAGGTTGCTTATAAAGGTCCGGCCGCCTCTGTTCTTCACCAATTGGCTGGCGGCCTGCGCGCATCAATGGGATATCTCGGTGCGCCTAACCTCGAAGAATTCCGCAAAAAAGCGACATTTGTTCGCATTACCAATGCGGGTCTTAACGAAAGCCACACCCATAATGTGTCGATTACTCGTGAAAGCCCGAATTATCCAAGTGCGATTTTGTAATTGACGTTTTTTAAAATGTAATCCCCCTTGTCTGTCTGAAATGCCGACAAGGGGGATTTCAACTTCGGTTCGGCCGAGCAATCTGTCTGACCACTTCCTCTGATTTCTTCTCATCTTCTTAAAAATCGGCTGATGGTTGAAGGCTACGAGCTTGATCGTTCATGAGACACAGAACGGAATTACGGGAGATTGATTTTGAGCGATCATCCCGCACAGACAGCTATTTCGAATTCAATCGACAAAACATGAGCTAAGCTTTCGGCATGTTCAGCTTGACCGGAATATATTCGAACCTTGAAACGGATAGTCTTTGTCTTCGAGGTGTTCCGGACAAAGCCGTTTGACCGTTTTAGCCTGATCTGATGGCAGAAGTCCGTTGCACCAGACGCCGTTCAAAAAAAGCGGATTTATTTTGCTAATCGGGCTCGCTCCCTTTTAACAGGAAAATTCCCGTTTCAATTTAATTTGTGATTACTTTCTAACAGACAAAAGCGGTTATGCTGCAACGCCCTCAAGTTTTCACTTTGAAAAGGAGAGGTTTTTCATAATCAAACAACTTTTCCCGTGAGCATCACAAGATAAAATTTCTTGCCTGATCAAGAATCGGGATAGCCATTGACTTTAGAATATCAGCCAACAACTTGAAGTCCTTGCTCCGGCGCGAACGTCTTCTCCAGAAGAGGCAAATGTGGCGCTGCGGCGTCTCGCCTTCGAAAGCGACAACGCTGATATTATCCAACCGTGCTTCCGTCGAAACAGCAATTTGGGGAATAATCGTTATACCAATACCATTGGCAACAAGTTGCATCAAAGTCGTCAAGGATGAGGCTGTGATATCATGTCGATATTTTTTGGTCTGGCACGCTTCGAGCGTCTGATCGCGCAGACAGTGCCCTTCTTCAAGTAACAACAATTTCCCGGTATCGACATCACCTTCCCGAACATTTTTATAGACAGATTGCGGGTCGTCCCGCGGCAAAGCATAATAAAAATTATCGTCGAAAATCGGTTCGGAGATAAATTCTCCATCTTCAACTGGCGTTGCCGCCACGATCGCGTCTATATGACCATTGCGCAGCAATTCAACAAGCCTCTCGGTCTTTGCTTCCTGAATTTGAAGTGCCAAAGAAGGATATAAATGACGCACTTTCGGCAGAACCGACGGCAATATATAAGGTGCGACCGTCGGAATAATACCAAGTTTGATCGGATAGCTTAGCGGCGATTCATGCGCCGCAACAATATCCCCCAAGACAGATAATCTTGCCAGAATATCATTGATGATCGGGAGAAAATTGCAACCAAGTGGCGTTAATATAATGCGCTTGGATGTCCGTTCAAAAAGCGGCGATCCCGCTAATTTTTCCATTTCAGCAATTTGCACGGAGAGTGCGGGTTGTGAAATGCCCAATTTTTCGGATGCCTCTCCGAAATGACCCGTATTGGCTAAAATCTGAAAATAACGAAGCTGTCTTATGGTAAACATGATAATTTTTTCTTATACAATTTAAAACAAAAAGCAATTGGATTTTATTCTATTCATTGCATAATAATACTAATGTTCTGAAAAAGAACCGGGCAGTGCCTTGCCGGAGGGTTGACTGCCAATTACAGAGATTGAGAGCTTGCTGTCTAATTTTCGTACCGAATTTTTTCGGTTAGGGAATATAGCGAGCGCTCAATCTGTAACTGTGTCATTTTTTCTTTGATCGTCTTGTAAGAGAGATGATCTTTGGAGGCCGAAACATTTCCCCCTATGTTTCGGCTTCCTGTCTTTTTATGAACTGCTGCTCCAAATACCATGTGGTCACTGGTTCATGTGCTCCCTACCTAAGGCAAAACAGCGTTCGTTAGGAGTATTTTTCAAGCTAATGTTATTCTTGGATTCATTTATCTAACAATAAGTATTGGAACTTTTATTTTCTGTATAAGTATTTTATGCACCGAACCGAATAACATATTTTTAATTTTTGATTCCGTAAACGCATTAATGATAAGTAGATCTATGTTATTTTCATAAGCAATATTATTTAGAATTTCTTCATTGAAGTCTTCATTAACCGCCAATAATGACAAGGCAATATTTTCTTGTTTTGATACTTTTTCGATATAATCGATATCTTTCTCTACCAATTGGAAATTGTTTTGTGAAACCGCGATCATAACCGGTTTATCAAAAATACTATGATAACGTTTAAGATAATCAACAACCAAATTGAGACCGAAATTTTCATCATAAAGCAACAGCGCTTTTTTGATCGGCCTTACCTCTATTGACGCCGCCAAAACCGGCTTTCGAGCAGCGCGTACGATTGTTTCGAAATTATTGCCTACTTTGCTATATCCGTCATTGATAGACGTTTGCTGACCTTGCTTGCCGATGATAATCAATGAAGACGTTTTGCCGTAAAAGCCGATTGCATCAGCAAGGCTGTCATAGCGCAATCTGGTATCAACAATAACTTTCTCACGTCTTTCAATGTAGGATTTCGCATTATCAAGTACGGTTTGCCCCAATTCCTGCATCAATCGAGCATAGCTCGCCGTCTCGTCCCGAACTTTATCGGCAAAATCGGATAGAAAACGATTATCAATATCCTTGGCAATCTCGTCCGGAACTAAAACATCATCAGACATTTTATCAAGAACATTCAGCAATCGGACAGGCACATTGAATGTCCGGGAAGCCCAGATTGCGAGGTCGCAAACCGATTTCCAATAAATTGAAGAGTCAACCAGGGCAAGTATCGGCTGTTCCATAAAGTTTCCCGTTTTCTTGTCAATCGAATATAGAATAAATTTTATGAAAATAAATCATGTAGATAGCTATCAAATTACCGTTTTTCCAACTATCTATTGTTATCAGCAATGATATTATTCGTACAATAAAATTAAAATTTTATTGTAAAAACAAATCAAAAATATATATTTTATTATGATATATTAATTTTAAATTATTGTAAAATCATATTTTTTTGAAAAAATTATTATTAATCGTTTTATCAATTCCAATTGATAGTTGAACGTACTGTCTATACTTGTAAAAACTGTTATCGAGAAAGCGCGATCTTTCGAAACACGCGTCGTGAAACACTGCTATCTCCTGTAAATATATGAACTAACCGCTTTTTTCCCTCGTAAAAAAGCGTCCCCCCTCGTCTTTTGCAAGTACATGAAATTGAACGTTGTCAACGCATCCATAAATTACGCCAATAACGATGCGTCCTGTCATAATTTTTTCTAATAGGAATTTAAACAAATTAAAATTAGAATTAATTTAAATTTGCCCTATCTTCTTTGGTGAGACGATTTGAACATTCACAGACTGGAGGCTTTCATGAGTGAGCGGATTACATTAACGACAACAGCAGGTGCCGCTGTACCTGATAATCAGAATTCTATTACGGCTGGTCCTCGTGGCCCGGTATTGATTCAGGATTATCAATTATTGGAAAAATTGGCGCATCAAAATCGCGAACGTATCCCGGAGCGCACTGTCCATGCCAAGGGTGTCGGTGCACATGGTGTATTGAAGATTACCGGCGACATTACCCGCTATACAAAAGCCGCCGTTTTCAAACCTGGAACGGAAACGCCGATGCTCGGCCGTTTTTCTACTGTTGCCGGAGAGCGCGGCGCAGCAGATGCGGAACGCGACGTTCGCGGTTTTGCATTGAAATTCTATACGTCCGAAGGAAACTGGGATCTCGTTGGCAATAACACTCCGGTGTTTTTCGTTCGAGATGCCTATAAGTTTCCCGATTTCATTCATACGCAAAAGCGCCATCCGCGGACAAACTTGCGTTCGAACACTGCCCAATGGGATTTCTGGTCGCTTTCGCCGGAAAGTCTGCATCAGGTCACTATTCTGATGTCCGACCGCGGATTACCGATTGATACCATGCATATGAACGGCTATGGCTCGCATACTTATTCATTGTGGAACGACAAAGGCGAACGCTTCTGGGTCAAGTTCCACTTCAAGACGATGCAGGGGCATAAGTTCTATACCAATGCCGAAGCCACGGAACTCGTAGGAAAGACGCGTGAAAGCTCACAAGAGGCACTCTACAATGCTATCGAAAGTGGCAACTTCCCGCGCTGGAAAGTTCAGGTTCAGATTATGCCTGAAGCAGATGCAGACAAAACACCTTATAACCCGTTCGATCTGACAAAAGTCTGGCCTCATAAAGATTATCCGCCAATGGATATCGGTATTATGGAATTAAACCGTAATCCTGACGATTATTTTGCAGAAATCGAAGAGGCCGCTTTCTCGCCTTCCAACATCGTTCCCGGCATCGGTTATTCTCCCGATAAAATGTTGCAGGCCCGTATCTTTTCTTACGCAGATGCGCATCGTTATCGTTTAGGCACGCATTATGAACAAATTCCGGTAAACAAACCCGTTTGCCCTGTTCATAACTACCATCGTGACGGGCAAATGAACACTTATGGCGGCCATTCAACCAATAATGTCGACGCTTATTACGAACCGAATTCCTTTAATGGACCGGTTGAAGATAAATCGGCACAAGAGCCGCCGTTAAAAATTACCGGTGACGCTTATCGTTACGATCATCGGGCTGGTAATGACGATTACAGTCAGGTAACGGCACTGTTCAATCTGTTCGATCAGGACCAGAAAAACCGGCTTTTCTCCAACATTGCCGATGCAATGGAAGGCGTTCCCGATTTCATCATCGAGCGTCAACTTGGACACTTTGAAAAAGTCCATCCTGACTATGCAGCAGGCGTACGTGCTGCCATAAAGCGTAAAAAAGAAAGCAAATAATTTCCATGCATTGAAAAAGCGGGCTTTTCAGCCCGCTTTTTATAACTTATCCCGAACTTGTTCAGGCGCCTGTTTTGATAGCGATTTTCATGACCCCGTCGCGCTGATGGGCAAACAGATCATAAGCCTTTTCTATATCATCCAGTTTAAAAGTATGTGTCACGAGCGAACGCAAATCAACGCTGCCATTTTCAACAACATTCATTAAACGGCGCATACGTTCTTTACCACCGGGGCAAAGACCACTCACAATATCAATATCTCCGAGACCTGCGCGATAACCTGCGAGCGGTATTTTCAGGTCATTGGAATAAACTCCGAGACTGGACAATGTGCCACCGGGGCGAAGAACATTAAGGCAAGACTCGAAAGTCGGTTGTGTCCCCAAAGCTTCGATAGCGACATCAACGCCACGCCCATCTGTCAGGCGCATGATTTCTTCAACTGCATTGCACGCTTTGAAATCAACAACATGGGTTGCGCCGAGTTTTTTAGCCATTTCCATACGTGTCGACACAGTATCTACGCCAATAATTGTTGTTGCACCGCATAATTTTGCACCGGCAACAGCACACAAGCCGATCGGTCCCAATGCCCAGACAACAACAATATCACCGATTTTAACTCCCCCACGTTCGGCACCGGAAAAACCGGTCGACATAATGTCAGGGCACATCAATACCTGTTCATCTGTAAGATTGTCGGGAATGGCGCACAGATTTGCTGCCGCATCATTGACGCGTAAAAATTCGGCTTGTGCACCGTCAATAGTGTTACCGAATTTCCAACCGCCCATCGCTTCAAAGCCATGTTTCGTATGCGGGCCATCTTGCGAACCGCATCCGCACATACATGCATTCGAAATGCCGCTCGGTGTAATGGCACCGGCAATAACACGTTGCCCCTCACGAAAACCTTTGACTTCCGAACCGAGCTTTTCAATAATACCAACCGGTTCATGACCAATCGTCAGGCCTTTTTCGACCGGATATTCGCCTTTCAAAATGTGGATATCGGTTCCACAAATCGTCGTTGTTGTAATACGGATCAATGCGTCCAACGGACCAATATCGGGAACGGGTTTATCTTCCAGAACAATCCGGTTTTTTTCTACAAATACTGCTGCTTTCATTTTTGCCATAACGCACCACCTTTCAGCTTCAATTACAGAACCTTCTAACGTGGAGATTATACTAAATTTTTTAGAAAATTTAAATTATATTTTTAAATTATTTAACGATTTTAGATTTTTTATAATTATTATAATTATAAAATTGAAAAATTATTTTCAAATATATTATTTGTGAATTGATCTCACCGTTTTCATATTACAAGTACAATTATTTTTAACTAAATAATATTCTAAATTATATAAATATAATATATTTTTAAAATAGTATAAATGAATTATCAAAATGAATTAATAGCGTTTTTAGCATTATTTTTCTTTTCAATACGTGCACGAATAGCCTCTACACTGGCTACTGGTGTCGCGGAAAAAAGTTTTTTAGTATAATCATGCTCGGGATGGGAAAAAATTCTGTCTCTTGTTCCATATTCGACAATTTCCCCAAAATACATGACCATGACAGTGTTGGCGATATAGCGCACGACCGACAGATCGTGACTGATAAAAACATATGTAAGGCCGAATTCCTCCTGTAAATCGGCAAGCAAATTGAGCACCTGAGCCTGAACCGACAAATCAAGCGCTGAAACCGGCTCGTCAAGAACAACTATTTTCGGGCGAAGCATTAAAGAACGTGCAATTGCAATACGCTGCCTCTGACCGCCTGAAAACATATGAGGATATCGATAGTAATGTATTTCCGAAAGCCCCACTCTCTCGAGCATTTGTTTTGCTTGCTGCTCCCGTTCTTTGGCCGATAATGTGGTGTTCAGCAATAAAGGTTCGGTGAGGGCATCGCCTATTTTTTGTCTGGGATTGAGTGATCCATAAGGATTTTGAAATACAATCTGCACCTTCCGGCGCATTGCTGTTGTTACTTTTTTTGCGCAATATCAATATTTTCTCCGTCAATGACCAGCTCGCCGCTCGTTTGCGGATCAATCAGGCTGAGAATCCGGGCCAAAGTCGATTTTCCGCATCCGGATTCGCCGACGACAGCCAAGGTTTTGCCACGTTCGACACCGAAAGAAACATGGTTGACGGCATGTAAAATTTTTCTTTTTCCGAACAAACCGCCGGAAATGGAATAATCACGTACGATATCTTTAGCCTCTATTATGAAATCGCTCATAAAGCATCTCCGTGCGTGTGCATAAAATCTGCAACCGTTACAAGTCGATTGCCATGGGCATTTTCCGGAAGGGCTGCCAGAAGAGCTTTGGTATAGGCATTTTTTGGCGTTTCGAACAAGGAAAGCACGTCGGCCTCTTCCATTTTTTCTCCCTTATACTGCACCACAACGCGATCTGCCGTTTCAGCAACAACACCCATATCATGGGTGATAAGAATAACGCCCATATTCTGGCTTTTTTGGAGATCCAAAATAAGATCAAGAATCTGCTTCTGTATAGTAACGTCAAGTGCAGTTGTCGGCTCGTCGGCAATCAGTAATTTCGGGTTACATGCAATTGCCATGGCAATCATAATTCGTTGGCATTGACCGCCGGATAATTGATGAGGAAAACTCTTCAATCTGCGTTCGGGCTCGGTTAAACCGACAAGGTGGAACAGTTCGATAATTTTCTCAATCCGTTGTTTACGACCGAGCTTAAGATGGGCTTTCAGTACTTCTTCAAGCTGATAACCTACTGTAAAACAGGGATTGAGGCTTGCTATCGGTTCCTGAAAAATCATTGAAATTTCATTGCCGATGATCCGGCGTCTTTCATGATCGGTAAGCTTCATAAGATCGATATTTCCAAACATCATCTTGTCGGCACTAATCTTGGCACTTTTTGGCAATAGCCCCATGACAGCCAGCATACTTACCGATTTACCGGAGCCGGATTCACCAACAATTGCGAGTATTTCGCCATCATTTACGGTGATGTCTATGCCTTTGACTGCATAAAAAGGCCCGCTTGCGGTTTCGAAATATACACTAAGATTGCGGATTTCGAGTAACGCCATCTTCAGCTCCTTTTCAATTTCGGATCGAGTGCGTCACGTAAGCCATCCCCCATGAGGTTGATTGCCAAAACAAGTACCAATATTGCAAGGCCGGGAAATGTAACAATCCACCATGCGCTTGAAATAAATTCACGCGCATCGGCCAACATTGTTCCCCATTCCGGTGTGGGCGCTTGCGCCCCCATACCAAGGAACCCCAAGGCAGCCACATCAAGAATGGCATTGGAAAAAGAAAACGTCCCCTGTACGATAATGGGAGCCATACAATTCGGGAGAATGGTCTTGAACATCAAACGACCGCGGCCAGCACCTGCAAGTTTTGCGGCAATGACATATTCACGATTTTTTTCCGAAAGGACTGCGGCGCGTGCAAGGCGGACAAAATGCGGCTGGAGCGCAACCGCCGTTGCAATGATTGCACCTTGCAAACCATAACCAACGATACTCACGAGCACCAAAGCCAGAAGGAGCGAAGGAAATGCAAGGATAATATCCATAATACGCATGATGATGACTTCAATCATGCCTCCTATATAACCGGCAATAACGCCGACGACGATACCGACGATCATAGCCGCAAGGGAAACAACTACTCCCACAAGCAGTGAATAGCGCGCACCATGGAGAAGGCGAGATAAAATATCACGTCCAACCGCATCAGTTCCCAGAACGAAATTCCATGTTCCGCCTGTTTGCCAAGCCGGTGGTCTTTGCATTGCATCACGAAACTGCTCGTCATATCCATAAGGAGCAATCAACGGCGCAAGGACTGCAAGAAGGACAATAGCACAAAAGACGACAAGACCGATCACAGCGCCACGATTCATACTGAAAGAGAACCAGAATTCGCGCCAAGCCTGACGTCGGATATCGGCCGATATATTTCTGTCAGCTTTACTATTCATTACGATACACCCTGGCTATGTCTGACCCTCGGATTGATAAATCCATAAAGCAAATCGACGACGAGATTGACCACCATCACGAGCATAGCAACTATGAGTAATCCACCCTGTACAGCTTCGTAATCTCTTCTCGAAATTGAATCGATCATCCACTTTCCAATTCCCGGCCAGGAGAAAATTGTCTCGGTAAGAATTGCCCCGCCCATCAACATTCCGATCTGCAAACCGATTGTTGTTACAATTGGAATAAAGGCGTTACGCAATGCATGAATTGCAACGACACGAAAAGTGCTCAAGCCTTTTGCTTTTGCTGTGCGAACATAGTCTTCATTCAAAACTTCGAGCATGGCCGAACGCGTTTGGCGAGCGATCACTGCGAGAGGAACCGTTGCCAAAACCAATGTCGGTAAAATCAGGTGGGAAACGGCAGAGGCAAAAGCCCCCTCCTCGCCCGATAGCCAGCTATCAATCAGCATAAAACCGGTGGGTTGATCGAAATAATAGAGTAGAGAAATCCGCCCTGAAACCGGCGTCCAACCCAATTTTCCACTAAAGAGCATGATCAGCAAAAGGCCCCACCAGAAAATTGGCATGGAATAGCCTGTAAGAGCCAATCCCATTGAAGTCTGGTCAAACCACGAGCCACGTTTGACGGAAGCAATAACGCCAACAACAATTCCAAGAAATATAGCAATGATGATGGCACAAAATGTCAATTCCAGCGTCGCCGGAAAAAGTGTAAAGAACTCTTCGGCTACGCTTTGTTTGGAAACGAAAGAAGTGCCCAGATTGCCATGAAGAACACCCCACAAATAATCGAGATATTGTTGCCAATAAGGACGATCGAAGCCGAATTCGGTCATCAGTTCGGCATGGCGTTCTTCTGAGATGCCACGGTCACCTGCCAACAAAAGCACAGGATCACCCGGCAAGGTATGTACAAAAATGAAAGAAACAAGCGTAATTCCTAGAAAAGTAGGAATGATATAACCTATTTTTTTCAACAAATATTGAAGCATATTGCCTCCGCACCCATACTGCCGGGTCTAATGGCTGCCATCATTCACGCATCAACCGAAAGTTATTTTTCGATATCGACATGTTCGAAACGATAGCCCGCTACCGAATAGAGTTTGAAGCCGGTTACGTTCTTTCTCATTGGCATAAATACGGTTGAATGATCGAGCGTCAGCCAGGGAGCCTGTTCTTTGAATATCAGTTGGGCTTGTTCGTAAAGTTTCGTCCGCTCTTGCTGGTCGGTGACAGTCCTACCCTTTTCAATGAGATCATCGAACGGCTTACTGCACCAATTCGCATAATTCGTAGTCCCTATTCCAATGCATGAAAGCAGAACACCAAGGAAGTTATCAGGATCACCATTATCGCCTGTCCAGCCGATAATAATGGCACCGTCTCGATCCCTTGCTTTACCCGCTTTCATATATTCACCCCATTCCATAGAGACAATTTCGGCCTCTACACCAACTTTTTTGAAATCGGATTGAATAAGCTCGGCAGCGCGTCGTGCGTTAGGCATATAAGGCCGACTTATCGGCATTGCCCAAATCTTCATTTTGAAGTTCTTGATACCGGCAGCTTCCAACATCTGTTTGGCTTTCTCCGGATCATATGCATCATCCTTGACATTGTCATTGTAACCCCACATTGTCGGTGGCATCGGATTTTTTGCGACTGTTGCCGAACCATCAAAAACAGCATCAATAATGGCCTTTTTATTGACCGCCATATTGAGTGCGCGTCTTACATTAACATTGTCAAAGGGAGGCACTGTCGTATTGTAAGCCATATAGCCGATATTCAATCCCGGTCGCTCGACAACTTTCAAATCCGGATTCGATTTCAATTCACCAATATCGGCAGGAGCCGGATAAGACATGATATCACATTCGCCGGCCTTCAGCTTTTGTGCGCGAACGGCCGGATCTGTCGTGATCGAAAAAACAAGATTGTCTATCTTCGGCTTTCCCGCATAATAATCACTATTTGCCTTATAGCGTATCAGTGCATCTTTTTGATATGTGACAAAAGTAAATGGGCCAGTTCCAACCGGTTGAAGATTGAACTGTTCCTGTTTTCCCTGCTTTTCCAATTGTTGCGCATATTCTAGCGAATTAATCGACAAAAATGGCATAGCGAGATCGGCAAGAAAGGGAGCATCCGGTCGGTCAAGAATGAATTTGACTGTTTGGTCATCGACTTTCACGATATCCTTGATGAGCGTTCTAAACCCCATACTTTCAAAAAACTGATAGCGAATGCCGGACGTATAGGCATGCCAAGGACTGTCCGGATTTTTAGCGCGCTCGAAAGTAAAAATCACATCATCCGCATTCAATGGTCGCGTGGGAGTGAAAAAAGCAGTCTTTTGGAATTTTACATTTTTCCGCAAGTGGAAAGTGTATTCTTTCCCGTCATCGGATATTTGCCAGCTTTCAGCAAGCCCCGGGAAAACGCCCGGTTTATCCGGATCAAATTCTACCAGCCGGTTATAGACAGCCCATGCAGATGCATCAAATGCTGTTCCGTTTGAATAAAGCGCGGGGTCGAACCCCTCCGGAGATGCTTCCGAACAATAAACCAGATTTTTTGCGGATGCTTCATTGGAAATTGCAAAAAATGCTGTTGCTACTCCAACAGAGAATACGAACTCTTTCAGTAATTTCATGGTTTCCCCTATATCATTCTATAAAAACGTTTATTTGAGTCTGATTGTTACACATGTTTAAAATATTGGAACAAAAAGACAAACCTTTGTTATATTCAAGTTTATATTGACCATAGTTTTTATGTCTATGGCCAATATAAAGCTTCTATTACTCATCTATATCTACATTAACGAAGCGATGGGCACCAACCGGATCAATAACATAGTTTTTTACTTTTTTTGACATTGGCATAGCCACCGTTGAGTTGGCGATGACAAACCAAGGAGCCTGCTGTTTGAAAATAGCCTGAGCCTGTTCATAAAGTTCTATGCGTTTTTCATGATCTGCCGATTTTTTTGCTTCCGAAATTATTTTGTCAAATGGCTCGTAACACCAATTTGCATAATTATTGCTCCCAATAGAAGCGCACGAAGCTAGAACACTCAGGAAGTTATCCGGATCACCATTATCGCCTGTCCACCCCATTATAACAGCCCCGTCGCGCTTTTTTTCACGCAACTGTTTGACATATTCACCCCATTCCATTGTGGCAATCTCGACTTTGACACCAATTTTTCCCAAATCGGCCTGCATCAACTCTGCGGCGCGTCGGGCATTTGGCATATAGGGACGGCTGACCGGCATTGCCCAAATTTTCATTTTCAGGTCTTTTACACCTGCTTTGTCGAGCAGTGCTTTGGCCGCTTCAGGATTATAATTATCTTCTTCAATGGATTTGTTATAGGACCACATTGTGGGTGGTATCGGTGTCTTGGCAGGAGTGCCTGCCCCTTCGTAAACGGCTTCGAGAATAGTCTTCTTATTGATGGCCATATTCAAAGCCTGACGCACTTCAACCTTATCAAAAGGTGGTTGAAGAGTATTATAAGCAAGATAAGCAACATTAAGACCCGGTTGCTCTTTTACAACCAAATCCGGATTTGCCTTCAATCCTGCGACATCAGCCGGTGCCGGATTTGATATCACCTGACATTCGCCGGCTTTCAGCTTTTGTGCACGCACTGACGGGTCTGTTGTGATGGCAAAAACCAAATTATCAAGCGGTTGTTTGCCTTCAAAATAATCAGGATTTGCCTTATAACGGATCACCGCATCCTTTTGATAGGAAACAAAGATAAATGGTCCCGTTCCCACAGGTTTTGCATTGAGCTCGACCATTTTTCCGTCTGCCTGCAGCTTGTCCGCATATTCCTTTGACATGATCGAAATAAAGTTCATTGCCAAATCGGCCAAAAACGGTGCTTCCGGCTGGTTCAATGTGATTTTGACTGTGTGATCGTCAACCTTTTTGACATCTTTGAGAAGTTTGCCAAATCCCATGCTATTAAAATATTGCCATGATAGCCCCGGAGCATAGCTGTACCAAGGATGATCTTTCTTCCACTGTCGTTCAATCGAAAAGACGACATCGTCAGCATTGAAGTCGCGCGATGGCGAAAAATAGGAGGTTTTGTGGAAATGCACCCCCTTTCTCAAATGAAATGTATATTCCAAACCATCCGGTGAAATATCCCAGCTCTCGGCCAGAGCCGGTATAACTTCGGTTGTTCCTTTTTTGAAATCGACGAGGCCGTTATAAACTGTATGCGCACTGGCATCGAATGTTGTTCCGGTTGTATATGCAGCCGGATCAAATCCCTCAGGCGAAGCCTCGGAACAGTAGACGAGCGTTTTTGCATTTGCCGACAAAGAAAGTGTGGCAAGGCTTGCCACTGATACGCTTGCCAGCGCAATTGTCCGTAATATTTTCATAATGGTTCCTCTCTCTTTTCGCGTGTTCGTTCTACTATCGAAATCCAATACCGGCATTAAACAGCGACAGGGCTAAGTGCCGGTTGCGTAAACCACTTCGGCCCGTCTTTTGTCATATAGATCGCGTCTTCCAGACGGATACCGAGCTTACCCGGGAAGATAAGGGTCGGCTCGTCGGAAAAGCACATACCCGGCTTCAAAATGGTGTTGTCATGACGGGAAACATAAGGCTCTTCATGAATATCAAGGCCAAGACCATGTCCAATGCGATGAGGTATCCCCGGCAGTCGATAATTCGGCCCCAGATCGAACATTTCCAACGCTTTTCGTCCGGCATTGTCCACATCTGCCGCACGACCACCAATTTTGCAGGCATTGAAAACAATATTTTGCAATTGCTTTTCTATATCCCACTTTTTAGCGAAATCTTCCGTCACATCACCAATCATATAGGTTCGTGTAATATCGGAATTATATCCTTCTACCGTTGTGCCTATATCAATCAGCACCGGATCCTGTTTTTGCAATATTTGTTCACTTTCAACGCCATGAGGTATCGAAGTGGCCTTTCCAAATGAGACAATTGAAAAGCTCGAACCGTTTCCGCAAAGCTTGCGATGGGCTTCATCAATAAACTTTATAACCTCGTATGAAGAAATTCCCGGACGCAAAAAATCACGCACATGTTTTTGCACTTCCAAAGTAACATCCATCGCATATTGGATAAGCGCAATTTCGTTTTCGGATTTTTCCATCCGCAAACTTGTCGTGAATTGACTGGCACCGGTTAAACGGGATTGACCGATCAACGATACCAGCGCAAGAAAGAAATTCGTAGGAATTGCTTCATCGACAGCCAATATGCCTTTCGGATTCAAAAGTCTGGTTATTTTGTCAAACGGGCTTTCGTCTTCCTGCCAGACGACAATATCTCCCGACAAATGCGGCAGTTCTTCCAATCTCGAATGTTCGAATGCCGGAACGATATAGGTCAGTTTTTCATGAGAGATCAGTACACCGCACAGGCGCTCGCTCATACCCCACTCAAGACCGGTAAAATATCGTAGATTGGATGTTGCTCCCAAAAATATCGCATCGACATTTTCAGCCGCCATTTTTCCACGCAAACGACGGATACGCGTTAGCCGTTCTTTATCGGCAATTGGTTGCGGCCTGAGCAATATGAACTGTCCTTTTTATATGGTCGCTTTATTTACCCCTTTTCTTTAAAAGAAATACAGGGATAATTATTACTTCTAGCAACAAATGTATAAAATATATATATCTATTTTTCATTTTAATTAGAAAAAAATCCTAATCAATTTGAAAAACATCATTAAATTCAATTATATAAATATAAAATAAATATCGTTTTATATCTATTCGGTTTTATAATAATAAACGTCCATTAAAAATTTATTCGAAAAATTATTTTCAATACGATAAATATTTATAATAAATAAATTTTATATTTTTTTAAATATATTATTTTTTATTGGAAGCAACTCTCTGGGTTGCTTCCAATGATGTTAAAACTTGAATTTATCCGTTATTTAGTTCTGAATATAAACAACATGGGTATGGGTATATTCAAGTATGCCATGCTTGCCGTCGGCTCCACCAATACCTGATTTTTTAGTTCCTGCATGGAAACCTTGCATAGCTTCGAAATTTTCGCGATTGATATAGGTCTCTCCAAAACGGAGTTCGTTTGATGCACGCATGGCCGTTGAAAGATCTTTGGTATAGATCGACGATGTGAGGCCATAAATCGTGTCATTGGCCATTTCAATAGCGTCATCAATTGTATCAAATGCAACGACTGGCAAAACTGGCCCGAAAACCTCGTTTTGGACAATTTCCATTTTCTGTTTGCAGTGGGCAAGCAATGTCGGCTCATAGAAGTTACCTTGCTTTATGTCAGCAGGTTCACCACCAACAAGACATTCGGCACCTTCTTTAAGTGCTCTGTCAACAAAACCGGAAACCGAAGACAAGGCCGCTTTATTAATCAACGGCCCCATATCGGCATCGGCCATTTTTTCCGGATTGCCATAGCGTACCGCTTTCATAGCTTTGCTCATTTGCTCAAGAAATTCGGCCTCGACAGCTCTATCGACATAAACCCGTTCTGCACAGTTACAAACCTGTCCCGTATTGATAACACGTGAAGCAAGAATAGCACGGACAGCAAGGTCAAGATCCGCATCTTTCGCAACAATTGCCGGTGCTTTACCACCGAGTTCCAGATTGACTTTGGTAATGTTCTTTGCTGCAGCAGACATAATGCGAACGCCGGTATCGACAGAACCGGTAAAGCTTACAAGCCCGACATCCGGATTTTCGCAAATATTCTGGCCGGTGGTCGAGCCACGCCCGAAGACCATATTGAATACGCCTTTCGGCAAATCTGTATCGGCAACGATTTTAGCAAAAATAGAAGCATTGAGCGGTGTTTCGACACTTGGCTTGATGACAATCGTATTGCCGACAAGAAGTGCTGGCGCCATTTTTCTGGCAATCAGGAAGAACGGAAAATTCCACGGCAAAATACCACCAACGACACCAATCGCCTGTCGCATCAATAAAATGGTTTCACCCGGACGGTCCGAGGGGATAATTTCCCCTTCAATGCGACGCGCCCAACCTGCCATATAATCCATATAGTCGGCGGTAAAATTTGCTTCCACCTTGGCAAGTGCCTGGGTTTTTCCCTGTTCTCTCACCAGAATATTTGCGACCTCGTCCGCATGCTCGCGCACTTTTTGAGCAATCTGCTTCAAGAATTTTGCGCGTTCGATTGCCGGTAATTTCTCCCATGCCGGTTGCGCTTTTTTGGCTGCTGCAACTGCCCTATCAACTTCCCCCTTCGGCGTTTCATAAATTTCTCCAATAACTTCGTCAGTTGAAGGATTGGTAACAGGAATCGTGTTGCATCCTTTGCAATCAACAAGCTTCCCGTCGATAAAATTAAGTTCAGGTGTCATCAAAAATCCTCCACATAATAGTTTTTATGCTTAGCCCCATACCGGACTTCGACATGGGGATTGAAGGATAATCTCAATTTGCAAATAAAGCAATTTTCTGAAATAAAAATTTATAAAAATAAGTCATTAAAAGACAAAATAGATAAAAATATTTCAGACTAAGTAAAGTTATAAATAAAATTTAAATTTATTAATTATATAAAATCAATTAATGCTTTTCATTAGTCGACAAAATTATAGTTGAAGTAGTGACAATATTTTTAAATCGCGCCAATTCGTAACAAATCATGGAAATGAACAAGACCAACCGGTTTTTTGTTTTCAACCACCAGAAGTGCGCCAATTTTATGATCGTTGATCAAAGCAGTTGCTGCACCGACCATCATATCGGGAGTGACTGTTTTGGGGTCTTTTGTCATAACATCATTGACCGTAAGTTTTGAAAGGTCCCGATTGATATTTCGAGCAAGATCACCGTCTGTGACAATGCCTTCCAAATTGCCGTCGCTATCGACAACCGCGACACAACCAAAGTGTTTTTCTATAAGCACTTGCATGGCATCTTTCATCGGTGTTCCGCTTTTGACAATGGGAATACGGTCGCCACGATGCATAATATCACGGATAAACTTCAAATTTGCTCCGAGAGAACCGCCAGGGTGGAAAATTTTAAAATCGCTGGCGGTAAAGCCACGCATTTCGAGAAGTGCAACGGCTAATGCATCCCCCATTGCAAGTTGCATTGTGGTAGACGTTGTCGGAGCAAGGCCATGCGGGCAAGCTTCTTCCACTTTTGGCAAGAGTAATAAAATATCTGCTGCTTGCCCCAAAGCCGAATTTGCGCCGGAAGTGAGCGCAATGAGGGGGATACGGAAGCGGGCAGCATGATTCAATATTCCGCCAAGTTCAACAGTCTCGCCCGACCATGATATTGCAAGGATGACATCCCCCACTTCAATCATTCCCAGATCGCCATGGTTTGCTTCCGCAGCATGGACAAAAAATGCCGGTGTTCCGGTAGAGGCAAGAGTTGCGGCGATTTTCGTACCAATATGGCCACTCTTCCCGAGTCCGGTAACAATGACCCTACCTTTGGATTGAAGAATGCTTTTAACCGCTTCGGCAAAAGGCTTGGAAAGGCCATCTTCCAAAGCTTTTTTTATGGCTTCAAGCCCTGCACTCTCGATAGAAATGGTATGTTTTGCAGATTTGACTGCGTCATCAGCAGAAAAATGAGGGGTTTTATTTGTCATCATGACCCGATTTGATAAAGCAAATCGGGTCTAACGTCTACTCTCTTTTATTTTTTTATATTCGCCAACAATGTCGTTAAGGGTCCAAGAACCTTATCACGCATATCGTCTCGCGAAAGAGCAAATGCTACATTTGCTTCGATAAATCCGGTTTTGGAACCGCAATCATATGTCGCACCTTCAAAACGGTACCCATAAAACTTCTGATCTTGTGCAAGTGAACGCATACCATCCGTCAACTGGATTTCGTTGCCTGCGCCTTTTTCCTGCCGTGACAGAATATCGAAAATTTCCGGCTGCAAAATATATCGCCCGTTAATATAGAGGTTGGAAGGAGCCGTACCTTTTGCGGGTTTTTCCACCATCTGGGTTATTTCAAAGCCGTGAGCGACCGCTTTGCCTTTGCCAACAATACCGTATTTATGCGCTTCTTCCGGATCGCATTCCTGAACAGCAACGATATTGCCGCCGGTTGCCTCATAAAGGCGAACCATTTCCGAAAGGCACCCTTTTTCTGCCTGCATGACCATATCCGGCAAGAGAAGAGCGAAGGGTTCATTTCCAACAAGTTCGCGTGCACACCAGACTGCGTGCCCGAGCCCTAAAGGTTGCTGTTGACGGGTAAAGGATGTTGTGCCCGGTTGTGGCTGTAAATCCTTGAGATGAGCCAACTCTTCCTTTTTTCCACGTTCGGCAAGCGTTGTATAAAGCTCGACCTGCGCGTCGAAATAATCCTCGATAACCGCTTTATTGCGCCCCGTTACGAAAATCAGGTGTTCAATTCCGGCTTCGCGGGCTTCGTCGACTACATATTGAATAACAGGCTTGTCAACAACGGTGAGCATTTCCTTCGGAACTGTTTTGGTTGCCGGTAAGAAACGTGTTCCAAGTCCCGCCACGGGGAAGACTGCTTTACGGATTTTTTTCAAACTGCTCTCCCGAATTTATTCCGTTTAATTCAACGTTTTTCATTGTATAATGCGAAAGGTGACAAAATTAGGTTTTCTCTCATCATCTTTTTTCGCAAGCTGCAATCTTAAGTGATGACATTTTACTGTCTAAAGGCTAAATAAATTGTCAATTTCACAGCAAGAATGCTATTTTCCGGATTTTATCAACTTCATTAAAAATTACGATAAAATATTCAAAAAATTCGGAAAATCGGTTTAATATGGGGATGAGGCATTTTTAATCGAATTGTTGCTTTTATCAGGCGGAGCACAGATGAAAATAAAAACAAATAGTTTCCCTCAAATAACCGATAGCCGGATAACCAGACGGTTTGCAGTTTTCGGCGGCGCCTGTTTCATCGGTGCATTTTGTTCTTTGCCTGTTTTGGCAAACGGTTCGGATATTGCCTTCAGACGCTGGATTGCTGCCTTCAAAACAACTGCTTTGAACGCCGGCATTACGCCTGCAACTTTCAATCTGGCTTTCAAGGGGGTTGATTCTCCGGATCCGGAAGTCTTGAAAAAAGCAGCTTATCAACCCGAATTTACCGATCCCACATGGAATTATTTTGACAATCGGGTGCAGGACAATGCGATTGCAACCGGTCGTGCTCATGGGAAAAAATGGGCAAAGTGGCTTGGTGCAATTGAAAAACGTTTCGGCGTCGATCGCAATATACTTTTGGCAATATGGTCAATTGAATCCGATTTCGGTGAAGCAATGGATCGAGACACTGCTATGCGCGATGCCATTCGATCGCTTGCTACCCTCGGATATGGTGACAAACGCAGAGCAAAATATGCGCAAACGCAGCTTATTGCTGCTATGAAAATTCTTCAGTCCGGCGATATTGATCGCGCCCATTTACAAGGTTCATGGGCGGGAGCACTCGGGCACACACAATTCATTCCGACAAGTTACCTGATCTACGCTGTTGATATGGATGGGGATGGAAAGCGCGATATCTGGACGTCGGTTCCTGATGCTCTGGCAACGGCGGCCAATCTTTTGAAGAAAAATGGTTGGCAAGAGGGGCGTCCTTGGGGCTATGAAGTTCTCCTTCCTGAAAATGGTAAATTCCCCCCGGGCTCGTTGCCGCTTTCCGAATGGACGAAAATGGGTGTAAAGCGGGCGAATGGCAAACCCTTCCCCTACCCTTCCGATAAAGCAAATCTGAAATTACCTGATGGCCGGAAGGGACCTGTATTTCTGGTTACAAAAAATTTCTTTGTCATAAAGCGGTACAATAGTGCCGACCGTTATGCTTTGGCTGTTGGTCTACTTTCCGACCGCATTGCCGGCCGTCCGGGATTGGTCAAAGATTGGAACAGACCGTTTTCGCCACTCAATATCCAGGAACGTCAGGAACTACAAACGAGACTGAATAAAATGGGGTACTATCACGGCAATATCGACGGTAAAAACGGAGAGGTAACCAAAAAAGCGATCGAGACTTATCAAAGTCGCAATGGTTTGCCCGTTGATGGAAATCCGAGCCGTGAATTATTGACAATTCTTCGTAGCCGTTAATTCCGGAAAATTGTTGATGAAAAGACTTGTACGTTTTGGCCTCTTTCTGTTTCCAGTCATTGTATTGGCATTTGCACCGGCAGTCGCAGATGCAAGAAATATTTTTGATATTATCTTCGGGCGCAAACAGGAAGTGCAGCCGGTCTATCCACCGCCACCACCGCCGGTGAAGAAAAAACGCGTTACCAAAACGCCTGCACAGCAAAAAGCCAATCAGAAGGCACAGAACGCGAAACGCATTCTGGTAATGGGGGATTTCGTCGCCAATGCTGCCGGTGACGGATTAAGCCAGCTTTACGCAGAAAACACCGATATTGTTGTTTTGATTTCAACAAATCTGTCATCCGGTCTCGTTCGCGACAACCACTATAATTGGATAGATAATATTCCGAAGCTCATAGCAAAAGAAAAGCCGGATGTCATTGTCATGGCACTTGGTGCCAATGATGATCAACCTATCAAAATGAATGGCGAAACCATTGATGTCAACGCCAGCGAATGGAAAGACAATTATCGTCAACGGATTACCGCACTTACAAATACTCTCAAACAAACCGGCAAACCGTTCTTATGGTTGGGCAACCCGTCTTTCAAAGATCGCGACTTGAGTATTGCAATAGCTTCTTTCAACAGACTTTATAAGCAACAGGTGGAAGCAGCTGGCGGACATTTTATCGATGTATGGGAAGGTTTTGTTGATGAACAGGGAAATTTCGCGCTTTCCGGTTATGATGTAAACGGACAGACAGCCCGATTGCGCGCCAATGACGGGATAAATTTTACCACTGCGGGAAAAAAGAAACTCGCTTTCTACCTTGAAAAACCGTTGGACGGCATTTTCAATTTGAATTCCAAGGATGACAAGGACAATATCAAAGTCGATCCGAACGGACCTGTTATTTCTGTTTTACCACGCGATGTCGACCGGATTGCGCCTGTCGGCTTTTATGACATGGCGGGACAGAATAATGGTCTTCTTGGTGATCCTGACAACCCGAAACCTCTGAAAGATGAAGATTCCTGGGTTCCACGAAACGGTAAACATGCAGGGCGTGCCGACAATTTTTCGACTGTTCAATAGACCGATGTAAAATTGTTCATAAAAGCGATCGGCTTCCCTTCACCTAATTTTATAATCATATATTTCAAAGGGTTGATTATAAGCGACCTTGGTGATCACAAAGGTTTCCCCGACTTTCTGGCGATTGGCGGGAAAATTTTTGAATAAAACAGTTCTCGAAACTATTCTGCCCGATTTTTACTCTTGGTAATGATATGGAAATGAGTGAGCGTTAAAGAAAATAACAATCGGGAAATACCGGAAAAACCTGTTGCAGCAAATGCGAATAAGCCGGACAAACGGTGATCTTAACTTTGCAATTCGATCTTATTCGACAGCTTCTTCTATTTCATCCAATGTGTCATCCGATAAACCGAAGTTACGTCCGATTTCCTGAATAAGAACATGGGTTACAATATCGCCTAGTGCTTCATCATTTTCAGACCAATAATCAAGAATTGGTCGCCTGAACAATGTAATCCGGTTCGTTTCATTGCCAGTATTCAGAGAAAACCGCTCGCTAATGCCTTGTCCTTCAAACAAGCCCAAAAGCTCGAACGGAGATTCAAGTCCCATATCATCCATCATCTGGTCATCAGGAAAATCCGTGACTCTTATAACAAGGTCCTTACAAAGAACCCGAAATTTTGACGGCAAATTGGCAAAAGAATTTCGGGCAATAGAATCTATTTCATTCAAACTTGGAGAGAGGCGAGAGGCCCAGTTATGACTATGGTCTGGTCTAGCCATATTAAATTACATGCTCCATTGCAGCTATCAAAAACGTGTTTTATTAGCTCGCTCTCAAGCGGCCAATTCAAAATCCGGTTTATTTTTTTAAAGCCCGTTAATTCAGGCCCATGGATGTTCCTTTGCATTCTTTTTTTCAAAAGAATCAATTTCGGACACCTTGCGCATAGTCAATCCAATATCGTCAAGTCCGTTCAACAGGCAGTGCCGGCGAAATTCGTCAAGATCGAACTTCAATGTTCCACCGTCAGGTCCATGGATTTCCTTTTTCTCAAGGTCGATGGTCATGGTTGCATTAGCACCGCGTTCTGCATCCTCCATCAGTTTTTGCAAATCTTCCGGACTGACAATAATTGGCAAAATACCGTTTTTGAAGCAATTGTTATAAAAAATATCGGCAAATGAAGTCGAAATAACACAACGTATCCCGAAATCGGCCAATGCCCAAGGCGCATGTTCACGCGATGAACCACAACCGAAATTATCTCCCGCAACAATGATTTTGGCGTGACGGTAAGCGGGTTTGTTCAAAACGAAATCAGGATTTTCGGACCCGTCATCACGATAACGCATATCTGCAAAAAGCCCTTTGCCCAGCCCCGTCCGTTTGATCGTTTTCAAATAGTTTTTTGGAATAATCATATCGGTATCAATATTGACAACCGGCATTGGGGCTGCAACACCCGTCAGTGTTGTGAACTTTTCCATTTTTCAAAATCCGAATTTTAGAGTTTTTCCAATAATTCTTACTCCTGCATGAGTAAGCTGTCAAAGCGATGGAGATAGCCTCATCCTATGCGCCATTTCCCCCCGCTTTTTATATCAAATTCAGGTCGGCTTCTTTCGTTTATAACTGCAATTTGAATGACGAATTTTCAAAAGAAGCATCTTCCGGCGGGATTTTTAACCCAAAAACGCCACAAGATAAAACCCTTAAAACCGAAAGGAGTGAATTTTCCTCCTTTCGGTTAATCACACCTCTAACAAGGCCGTACTACTCAAATACCGCGTTTCCTCATTAATGCATCCGGGCTCGGCAAGCGGCCACGGAAAGCTTTATAAAGTTCTTCCGGATCACGGCTGCCACCGGCCGAATAAATATATTTTTTCAATTTTTCTGCTGTTTTCGGATCAAAGGCATTGCCGGTTTCTTCAAAGGCCTCGAAAGCATCTGAATCAAGAACTTCCGCCCACATATAGGAGTAATAGCCTGCCGAATAACCGTCACCGGTAAATACATGTGTAAAATGAGGCGGACGGTGGCGCATAATGATTGCCTTCGGCATACCCAATTTTTGCAATTCTTTTCTCTCGAATTCGGTCGGGTCATCAACTTTTCCGCCTTCATGGAAGGCCATGTCAACAAGCGCGGAAGCAGTAAATTCGACGGCGTCAAAGCCACCATTGAACGTGCGTGCAGCGAGAACCTTGTCGAGCAAGTCCTGCGGCATGGGTTCACCGGTTTTGACGTTCCTTGCGTAAGTTTTCAATGTTTCCGGAACAGTGACCCAATGCTCGAACAATTGCGAAGGGAGTTCGACAAAATCTCTTGCCACAGAGGTTCCCGAAACAGATGGCCATTTAACCTCCGATAACAGACCATGGAGGGCATGTCCGAATTCGTGAAACAGGGTTCGCGCATCATCCAATGACAAAAGTGCCGGTTTTCCCTTGGGCGGCTTGGCGAAGTTACAAATATTATAGATGATCGGTTTGCGCCCTTTTTTAAGATGATGTTCGGTTTGTAATTCGCTCATCCATGCACCGGAGCGTTTGCTCGGGCGGGCAAAATAATCTCCAATGAAAAGACCGCGTAAGCTGCCATCAGGATTTTTGACCTCGAAAAGCCGTGCATCTTCATGCCAAAGCGGTACGCCATGCTTTTCTTCAAAAGTGACACCGAAAAGCTTCTTTGCGGTCGCAAAAGCGGCTTCAATCATTTTATTCAGTTCAAAATAGACTTTGACCGATGCTTCATCAAACGAGAATAATTTGGTGCGCAGTTTCTCCGCATAATAGCGCCAATCCCAAGCAGCCAATTCGTCATTGCTTCCTGTCTCAGCTGCTAGTTTTTGCAGCTCTTCTGCTTCTTTTTCAGCCTTGGCAACAGCCCGCTTCCAGACAGGCATTAAAAGCTTCATAACATTGTCGGGCGTTTTGGCCATTGTGTTGTCAAGTTTGAAATCGGCAAAGGATTTAAAGCCGAGAAGCTTTGCCTTTTCATCGCGCAATGCCACAATCTCGCTGATAATCTTCCGATTGTCATTTTTATTGCCATTTTCGCCACGCTTTGCCCAGGCCTCAAAGGCAATCTGGCGCAAGTCCCGCCGGTCGGAAAAAGTCAGAAACGGCTCCACAACCGAACGCGCAAGCGTCAGTGCATAGGAATCCGGTTTTCCCCTTTCCTTTGCCGTCTCTTTCATTGTCGCAATAAGATCGTCCGGAAGTCCAGCCAGATCTTTCTTTTCGAGATAAAGAACCCACTCTGCTTCATCATTCAATACATGTTGGCCGAACTGTGCGCCAAGCAAAGCCAATCGCTCGTTTATCTCTGCCAGTCTTTTTTTATCCTTTTCATCAAGAAGTGCACCGTTCCGGACAAACCCTTTCCATGTGAGTTCGATCACACGCGTGGTCTCGGCATCGAATTTTGCTTTTTTTGCTTCCTCATGGAGGGCATCAATTTTTGCAAAAAGTCGCGGATCCATCATCAATTTTGAAGAATAACGCGATAGCTTCGGTACAAAATCCTGTTCCAATTGCTGGATCAGATCATTGCTATAGGCACCCGAACGGAGAAAAAAAACCGAACATACATGGTCAAGAGACTTGCCTGCAAGCTCGAACGACTGCAAAAAACCGTCAATCGTGGCAGGTTCCGGAGAGGCCGAAATTTGTTCAATTTCGGCTTCGGCATCTTTTAATGCTTCTTCAAAAGCTGGCTTGAAATCTTCATCATGAATTTTTGAAAAATCAGGCAGACCTTCAAAACCGGTCCACTCCAGCAACGCCGTTTTTGACATATTTTTTATCTCCAATCTTTTTGCTGCAAATTGTTTGCAATGATCAATGTGTACCACATGTAATAATTAAAACTATGAATGCCAGCGTCTCTCAAACTCTTTTTACCCTTAAATGCGTATCCATTCTTCTGTCTTTCGGATGAAGAAAGACAGAAACGGCGTTTATGAAGCGGCGTTTTCGTTAGGTCATTTTCGAAATTACTTTTTTAACCGCAAAAATTTTGGTCCTGCCGCTAAAGAAAAAATTCTTTGTTTAAAAAATTCAATGCCTCAGGCAATTCGCTATTTTGGAAGATTCCCTATCCTAGAAGATTCATTGGCTTAACAAATTCATCGGCTTGGCAAATTCATTGTCTTGGCAAATTCTTTAACTTCTCCAAGATGTTTTTCCGACTTATGAAAACGGTTTCTAATCATGCCGGTTTCAACCGTGGAACAAAACTTTTCTTTCTGCCCACACTTCAAAACAGGGGGCAAACGTCAATTTTTATACATATTGGAAAAACGGATCAATCCATCCGGATAAGGCTCAAAACCGTGAAGTTTTTTGGTATAGGCATAGATATAATCGGGATGGCCGAGATAGATTACCGGCATATCATCTTGAAGAATAGCGATAGCATGATGATAGAGATCGGCACGTTCGGCAGGATCGGGAGTCTTCCTTGCCAAAGAGAGTTTGTCGTCGAGATCGCGATTACAATATCTACCTATGTTGCCTGCCCCCTCACAGGTAACAAACCAGGAGATATTTCCATCCGGATCAATCCGGCCGCTCCACCTTTGCGCAGAAACTTCAAATTTGCCGCCTTTATTATCTAAAGCAAGTTTGGTTTCTTCTTTAGGATGAAGACTGACATTGAAGCCCGCTTCATTGGCCATCGTCCGGATTGCCTGCATCACCTGTACAATTGTCGGGTCGTTACTATGGGAAATCTGGACATCGATTTTCTGATTGGCAAAACCGGCTTGTTCTATTAACTGACGGGCCTTTTCCAGATTGCGCGGGGAAACCGGAAAACCTGAATTGTACCAGATTGTATCAGGTGCCCAAGGCTGGTTGCCGACAACCATCGCACCGTCATAAACGGTGTCACGAATAGACGCACGATCAGTAGCAAACGAAAATGCCTGACGCAGCAATTTCTGTTGTCCGAGCGGAGTCTTTGCTTTGTCACCATTTGCGATATTGATTGTCAAAGCAATATAAGCTTCGCTCGCTATCCTGTTCGTTTCTAATCTGGATGCCGCTTTTGCTTTGGCAAAATCGCTTGAAGAAAGCCGGTCAACCATATCGACAATTCCGGCACGCAAATTCGAAAAACGCACCGACGGATCTTCGATCGACAAAAAAGTGAGACGGTCAAGTTTGATTTGTTGGCTGTTCCAATAGCGATCGAATTTTTCCAAAACAATTCTGTCATGTGGAACGCGCTCGACAAAGCGGAACGGCCCCGCACAAATAGGCTTCAACCCGAAATCTGTGCCCATTTCACGCGCTGCTTTGGGCGACACCATGACCCCTGCCCGATCTGCGAGTTGCGATAAAAGTGCAGCATCGGGATATTTTAATTTGATCGTCAATTCGAAGGGGCCTGTTGCATCGACAGAAGCAACAGAATCAAGTTCGTTTTCCCGAACGGATTGTGAAAAACCGATTGTACGTTTTAAAGAATAGACTGCTGCATCGGCATTAAACGGAGTGCCATCGTGAAAGACGACATCCTTTCGTAAACTCATTTTCAAAATCTTGCCGTCTTCAGAAAAAGACCAACTTTGAGCAAGTTCGGGAACAAAACTGGCATCAGGGGAAATATCAACAAGTTTATCGCATATCGCCGTATAAACTAGCCGTCCTGAAAACGTTTTCGATAAGGCCGGATCCAAACTATCAGGATCGTCTTGAAGTGCAATTTTGAGTTCGGAAGCTGATGATGCGAAGACAGGTGAAACAAATAAACAGAAGAAAAACAAGCACATCAATATCCCCCTCATTGCTGTGCTCATTGTTGGGCTTGTCAATGAGGCGGGTTCTCCGGATATTTCAGCAAAATCTTTAGAGTGACTCACTTTGATCTCTATCCAAGTTTATGTTTCAAAAATCCCCGAGCTCTGAACCTTGTTCAAAACAAGTCATTAATTTTCATCTATCATGGCGTAATCAATGTAACATAACGCATTTGTTATTGAATGCTATAATTGCAGCGGAAGGCCAAAAACGGAAAATTATTATCAAATTGGGCTAAATCAACTCGTTGTTGATTATTATTTGTTATGTGGTATCAAAAACTAAATTCATTATACGTTGTCGACTAAAATATTTTTCATTAATTAAATAAAAATCATCGATTATCTTATTTATGCAATTTATCATATTGCATAAAAATATGAATTTGTTTTTATATTAAAATTATAAATGTTTTATATTATACTTTTATTATTAAACCTTATTTTTAAATAATTATATTATAATTTTATATAAAAACAAGCAGCATATCTCAGCTACAATAGCTCAATACAGCTTGTTCCTTTAATGGGACAGATCCAGCCTTAAAAAAAGAAATTATCCATCAAGTTTCCACTGTTTTTTGAAGTTATAAGAATAAAAGTGACAGTTCACCAAACAGTGCTTGACTTTCGTTCAAAACATAACAATTGAAACATCTGCGTAGGGAAACGCTCCCCCCACAAATGATCTGCCGGGATGTCAAACCTGCCCGACAGGTTCAATGCCCATCAAGAACTGTTCTTAAGGAGCTCCATCATGACTGAAAACCAGACTTCAGCATTTGATGTCAAAACGCTGTCTGCTGAAGCGCTTGCCGAGCGCTTGAGCCGTCTGCATTTTGCCGACGCTGTCGATGTCATTAATGATCTCGACATTGTCGAACGGGTGAATGTGTTCAAATTTTTGCCGATAGAATATGCTATCGAGCTGTTCGACAAGCCGGAACTTGACGAGCCGGGGCAGATTCTTGAAATGCTGCCGACCGAGCGTTCTGTCACAATTCTTGACGGAATGTCTGCCGACCAGGCAGCCGATGTATTTCAGGAAATGGAAGAGGCGACCCGTGCCAAACTCTACCCGCTCCTGAAGCCGTTGACCCGTGCCGAGATGAAAAAGCTGTCAAGTTATCCTGACGGCAGCGCCGGCGCGTTGATGACAACGGAATTTATCGCTGTTCCTTCCACTTGGTCGGTTCGTCAAACGCTTGATCATATCCGCGATGTCGAGCGTACACGCGAGACAGTTTACGCAAGTTATGTCATTGATCCGGAAACCAGCGTTCTGATCAAAGCGGTATCACTCAGGAATCTTATTCTGGCAAATCCCGATGACACGATTCTTAATGCCGCCACCAATGGTGAACCGATCAAGATTGGTCCTTTGACCGATCAGGAAGAAGTTGCACGCCTGTTCCGGCGTCACGATTTGCTCTCGGTTCCGGTTGTAGACGAGACCGACCACGTCATCGGTATTGTGACAGTCGATGACGTGCTCGATGCCATGACCGAAGAAATGAGTGAAGATGCTTATAAATTCGGTGGTATGGAAGCGCTCGACAAGCCCTATATGGATATCGGTTTTTTCGATATGATGAAAAAACGCGGCGGCTGGCTTGCCGTCTTGTTTTTAGGCGAAATGTTGACCGCCAGCGCCATGCAGCATTTTGAGGTGGAGCTTGAAAAAGCGATTGTTCTCACCCTCTTCATTCCGCTTATTATGAGTTCCGGCGGTAATTCCGGTTCTCAGGCAACATCTCTTATCATTCGTGCACTTGCCTTAAGAGAGCTTGAACTCAGAGATTGGTGGAAAGTCGCTTTAAGGGAAATACCGGCAGGCGTGTCTTTGGGAGCCATGCTCGGACTGATTGGCGTTATACGCATTATCGTGTGGCAAAAAACCGGTATCTATGATTATGGCGAACATTGGGTGCTGGTGGCAATAACGGTGGGGGCCGCCCTTATCGGCATTGTTATGTTCGGCTGTCTCACAGGTTCGATGCTTCCGTTTCTCTTGAACCGTCTGGGGTTTGACCCTGCAAGTGCTTCGGCACCTTTTGTCGCAACACTGGTCGACGTAACCGGTATTGTTATCTATTTTTCTGTCGCAGCGCTTATTTTAAGTGGTACACTTTTGTGAGTCCTTTTTTAAGTGTAAAGCCCCAGTTTAAGGCCGTTGTTCTATTTTTCACCATTGAACGACGGCCTCTACCATTCAAAAGCACTTGCCGGATTAAAAAACACAAGCCGGATTAAAGCGCACAATCTGCTTGTGCCGATATAGACGGCCTCGTCATTGAGAAACTATGGCTGAATAGAATAATGCCATTACGCTTCTTCTCTTTTGCAATTATTTTCTTGATTTTTTTAATAAATATTTTCATTGGGAGAAGGCATTTTATGGCGAGATATTGATTAGCCAACCGACTATTCTCATATAATTGGAAGAATGCCTTCGAAGGTTCAAAGTTATGATAATGCGTTTATCTTAGCTAAAAAAGGTTTCCCCCTCTTCCAAAAACCGTAAAAAACTTGTAAGAGGCATGCAACACCATGCGGCAGCTTGTTGTTGCCGTATTTTCGAAATTTCAGTGAACGAAAAGAAGATTTACATGCAATTGCGCAATATTGCAATCATTGCCCACGTTGACCACGGTAAAACAACCCTTGTCGACGGGCTACTAAAGCAATCAGGAAATTTCCGCCAAAACCAACGCACTGGCGAGCGTATGATGGATTCCAACGATATTGAAAAAGAACGTGGAATTACCATTCTTGCCAAAGTTACCTCTGTCGTTTGGAAAGATACGCGTATCAATATTGTTGATACACCCGGACACGCCGATTTCGGCGGTGAAGTGGAACGTATCCTTAATATGGTGGATGGAGCCATTGTTCTCGTGGATGCCGCCGAAGGCCCGATGCCGCAAACAAAATTTGTTGTTGGCAAAGCCTTGAAAGTTGGCCTGCGCCCGATTGTTGCCATTAACAAGATCGACCGCCCCGACGCACGTCCTGAAGAAGTTATCAATGAAGTTTTTGATCTGTTTGCCGCACTTGACGCAACAGATGAACAACTCGATTTCCCGATCCTTTATGGCTCCGGTCGTGATGGCTGGATGGCTGAAAGCCCCGATGGCCCGAAAGATCAGGGGTTGGCGCCTTTGTTCGACATGGTCGTACGTCATGTACCGGCTCCGACTGTTGCTCCAGGTCCGTTTACGATGATCGGTACCATTCTGGAAGCCGATCCGTTTTTGGGTCGTATCATCACCGGCAGAATCCACTCCGGTAAAATCAAACCGAACCAGGCAGTGAAAGTCCTCGACCAGCAGGGTAATCTTGTCGAAAGTGGCAGAATTTCAAAAATTCTTGCTTTCCGCGGGCTTGAGCGTCAACCGATCGAAGAAGGTGATGCCGGTGATATTGTTGCAATTGCCGGTCTACAAAAAGGTACGGTTGCCGATACTTTCTGTGACCCGTCAGTAACCGAGCCTTTGAAGGCCCAGCCGATTGACCCGCCGACGGTCACAATGAGTTTCCTTGTCAATGACAGCCCGCTCGCAGGGACAGAAGGTGACAAAGTTACAAGTCGTGTCATTCGTGACCGTTTGCTCAAAGAGGCCGAAGGGAACGTTGCTCTGAAAATCGAGGAATCAAAAGACAAGGATTCCTTCTATGTTTCCGGCCGTGGCGAATTGCAGCTTGCTGTTTTGATCGAAAATATGCGCCGTGAAGGTTTCGAACTTTCGGTTTCGCGTCCGCGTGTTGTTATGCATACCGACGAGAACGGCAACAAGCTTGAACCGGTCGAAGAAGTTGTCATTGACGTTGACGAGGAATATTCCGGCATTGTCGTCCAGAAAATGTCGGAACGTAAAGGCGAGATGATCGAGCTTAAGCCGTCAGGTGGAAATCGTGTCCGCATGGTCTTTTATGCGCCCACACGTGGCCTTATCGGCTACCAGTCGGAATTGTTAACCGATACGCGTGGCACTGCCGTCATGAACCGCTTGTTCCATGACTATGAACCATATAAAGGCGATATTGCCGGACGTACCAATGGCGTCATGATTTCCAATGATAATGGTGAATCGGTAGCCTATGCCCTGTTCAATCTTGAAGACCGCGGCCCGATGATCATTGATGCGGGTGTCAAAGTCTATCAGGGAATGATTATCGGCATCCATTCACGTGATAATGATTTGGATGTAAACGTCTTGAAGGGTAAAAAGCTTACCAATGTTCGTGCTGCCGGAAAGGATGAGGCTGTGAAACTCACTCCTCCTATCAAAATGACATTGGAACGTGCGTTATCGTGGATTCAGGATGACGAGCTCGTCGAGGTTACGCCAAAGAACATTCGTCTGCGCAAGCTTTACCTTGACCCGATTGATCGTAAGAGAAACGGAAAGCCACGTCCGTCGGACAGTGCTGCCTGATTTTTGACCATTTATGCCGGATACTTTAGAAGGTGTCCGGCTCTTTTTATTCTGGAAAGGATGTCTCTATGAATATTGATTTGATCCCCATCGGCAAAAACCCGCCGGAAGATGTTAATGTTATCATCGAAGTGCCGGTCGGCGGTCAACCAATCAAATATGAAATGGATAAAAAGTCGGGTGCGCTGTTTGTTGATCGTTTTCTCTACACCCCGATGACCTATCCGGGCAATTACGGTTTTGTTCCGCACACTTTGTCCGAAGATGGCGACCCGATTGATGTTCTCGTTCTTAACACCCGTCCGCTTGTTCCAGGATGCGTTATCAATTGCCGTCCGATTGGCGCTTTGATTATGGAAGATGACGGCGGCAAAGATGAAAAAATCATTGCTGTTCCGACACCCAAAATGACACAACGTTATGTCGATGTTCACGACTATGCCGATATGCCGGAAATAACCTTGAAACAGGTCGAACATTTCTTCCAGCATTACAAAGATCTCGAACCCGGCAAATGGGTCAAGATTGGCGGATGGGAAGATGAAGATTTTGCCCGCGAGCTCATCAACAAAGCAATCAAGCGCGCAAAAAAATAATCCTTGGAAATAATTGATAGTCTTCTATCAATCAGCTTTAAAAATATTTGATTAAAGCGCCCGTCAAACTTTGTCGGGCGTTGTTTTTTTAGCATCATGGCAAGTGGTTTTAACAGCAACACTTCCGTTGTCCTCTTGTCCACTTTGAAGCCTGTCCCGCTTGGTTTTTCCGGGACAATGTCCTGCCTGGTTTTCTTGTACAAGTTTTATTTATACGGGGTGTGATTGTCATTGACTGCTTATGGGAGAGCGGCATTCCGATGATCGACTGTTTATGCGTTGTCCCGAAAAAAGAAATTGCCGACAAAAACTTGTTATTGACAAGCTGCTGATTTGGCAACCCGTATAAATGTCCTATAAGCTTGGAATGATAATCACACAAATTGCTGAACAAATCATATTTTTTGCTTATTAAAGCGAGGCTTAATCAAAATGCCGTTACGCACCAAAAAACTTGTTTTGTTATCTGTCCGTAACCGGTCTTTTTGATTAAAAGGTTGATAATAATTGGTGCAAAACGGGCGCCCAATTCCGATAAAGAGAGTGCAACGGGATTTTTGACGTATGGATGCTGCAGTGAAAGCCCCTGAAAAAAGCCATAACATCACCAAAGGTGATGTTGCCGCTGTTGCTATCGGTAATGCTGTCGAATTTTACGATTTTATCGTCTACACAACATTCGCTGTCATGATCGGGAAAACTTTTTTTCCTTCTGACAACGAGTTTGTCAGCCTGATGTCGTCGGTTTCAACATTCGGCATAGGTTTTATAGCCCGCCCCTTGGGGGCAATCCTCATCGGCACCTATGCCGACAAGGTCGGACGCAAACCCGCAATGATCCTGACAATGTTGTTAATGGCAATCGGCACTGCAGGCCTTATTCTTCTGCCCGGCTACGAGCAAATCGGAATTGCAGCACCCATATTGCTGGTGATTGCCAGATTGGCACAAGGGCTTGCCTGGGGCGGCGAAGCAGGGCCTGCGACAACGTTCATCATGGAGGCTGCTCCGGAAGGAAAACGCGCTTTCTATGCGAGTTGGCAGATTGTGGCACAGGGCGCCGCGGCAATAACTGCCGGTTTGGTCGGCTATATCTTAAGCCTTTATCTGACACACCAACAACAAACCGATTGGGGATGGCGCATTGCTTTTGGTCTGGGACTTTGCATTTTACCGATTGCAATTTTGATGCGTCGCCATCTTGGTGAAACATTAAAACTTGAAGACAAAGCCGAAAACAACTCGACAAAGGGACTGCTAAAAGAAATATTCGAGCATCACAGTGCTCTGATTTTTATCGGGATATTCGTCCTTTCAGGAAGTACCGTTACGCAATATTTTTTAAATTACACAACGACTTATGCCCTGACCGAACTGCACTATGGCGAGAACTTTGCGATGCTTGCCACTTTTGTTGTCGGATTGGGAGTTGTTATTTTTGCATTGATTGGCGGTTATTGTGCCGACCGGTTCGGACGACGGATAACAATCGTTGCTCCCCGCATCATATTGCTCGTTATCCTGTGGCCGGGACTTTACCTCGTCAACCAATTCAACAGCATTTGGGTGTTCTTCGGCGTCATCACCATTTTCACAGCCTTGCAGAACATCAGCGGCGCCGGAATTGTTATATTCTTATGTGAATGTTTCCCGAAAAGATTGCGAGCCACCGGATTTTCTATCTCTTATGCTTTGGGAATTTCGCTCTTCGGCGGAACAGCGCAAATCGTTGTTACATGGATATTGGAGCTCACCGGCAATCCCGCCTCGCCGGCCTTCTACCTCATCTTCACCAACATTTTGTGTTTAGGTGCAGTATTTTTAAGCCGGAACAAAAAAGTTCACTAATGGCCGCAGAAACGATCACATCAATGAGGGATGCCAACCACATCCCTTACCATCTTCTTTGGATACTTTTTTAATCCCGCATATGCCGTTCGGATTTAGAAAAAGAGTCCGGCATAGGCGCGCCACATAAAGATGCGGATAAAATAGATAATCAGCAATACGACAATTGGCGAAATATCGATTGATCCCAAGTTCGGCAGAATACGCCGGATTGGCGCGAGTACAGGTTCGGTTATCTGATAAAGAAAATTGCCTATTGCAGCTATCAGCGGGTTGTGTGGATTGACGATATTAAACGCATAAAGCCATGAAAATACAGCGCCCGCAATGAGAATGAAAATATAAACATCAAAAACACGATCTATCACATACAGCAAAGCATAAATCATTCTCTATTCCTTCGAAAGTCGATGAACAGCAAAATTGCCATTCAAATATTTGATGGGCAAGACTTTTTTTAACGAGCATTCAAGCTTTTCGTGAAAACTGCCGAGAACACCGGAAAGTTTTGAATTTGATGCACATTTCGGTCGGAGCAATCATAAATCCTTTGTTTCAAGCTCTTCTATCCCTATCGGCATTTGTTTCTTTTCCCCGTAAAAAATCAGGTAAAGCCCGACAAGGCTGGCAAGAAGGGAAATGATAATCAGATACCACATATGGAACATGGGAAAAACCGGTTGCATCAAATTAATCGCCCAGGGCGTCAAGCCACCGAAAACTGCATAGGCAATATTATAAGAAAAAGACAAACCGGAAAACCTTACCGTTGCCGGAAAACTACGAACAATCACATAAGCGACCGAGCCGACATAGCCGGCGAAAAAACCGAGAAAGGCCGAAAGCACAAAGAACAATGCCGTTGAATAGCCGGCACAATGATAAAAAATGTAGGAGACGGCCGCGAAAACAATTCCGGAAAACGTAAAAAACTTGCCGCTACCGAAGCGGTCACACAAAAATCCTGCAACCGGCGTTCCAAGAATGAGGAAAAAACTTGTTATCGAATTGGCCGCAAGGGTGATGTCACCCGAATAATTATAAGGCGCAGCCTTCATATAATTCGGCGTGAGCAAGGTACTGATCATAACCGTTGCGGATAAAGTCCAAGTCAAAAGAACAGCAACAACAACGCTTCCCCGATATTTTGTCAAAACCACTTTCAAAGGAATTTCTTTGGATAGGGCTTTTTTCCTTTTCAATTCTTTGAATATTGGTGTTTCTTCCAGAAAGCGCCTGAGCCAGACAGCAATCAGCCCGAAAATCCCGCCAATGACGAAGGCAACTCTCCACCCCCAAAAATCGGTTACATTTTCAGGCCACGGCAAAACATTGTTATGAACAATATGATTGATCGCAAAAGCAATAAAAGAACCGATCAGAATGCCGAGAGAAAGACCTGAGGTGAGAACGCCCGTTGAAAGCCCGACATGACGTTCCGGAACATGCTCGGCTACAAATGTCCATGCACCGGGAACCTCGCCGCCGACGGCCAACCCTTGCATCATCCGGCAGGCCAAAAGAATAAGCGGAGAAAGAATACCGAAATGGTTATAGGTCGGCACAAAAGCCATGCCCAAGGTTGCAAGCGACATCAAAAGGACCGAGAAAGTAAAAATACGCTTGCGACCGAGTTTATCGCCAAGATGCGCCATGACGACTCCCCCGATGGGCCGCATCAGATAACCGGCGGCGAATATGCCATAGGTCCACGTTGTGGCAAGCCAAGGCGACATTTCCGACGGGAGAACCGTATGGGAAATTTCGGCTGTAAAAAACACAAATATAATGAAGTCATAGAACTCGAGCGCTCCCCCCAAAGAGGCAAGCGCCAGCGTGCGTATGTCATCACTATTCAAATTACGTGCAGACTTCATCTTTTTCCTGTTGTTTTACGGGCTTTATAAAAATAAACAACTCCCCGCCCTTGACCTTACCCTATAGGAACCCCTCATATTATAGTAAATAGTCAATAGGCAAAGGAATATAAAAATGTCTGATCAAAACACAAGCTTGTTCAAGGTAGAAGATATGACATGCGGGCATTGTGTAAAAACAATCACCAACGCAATCAAAGAAAAATATCCGTCTGCCGATGTCAATATTGAGCTCGACAAACATCTCGTCAAAGTCAAAGGTGTGGCCGACAAGGCAAGTTTGGCCGACATTATGAAGGAAGAAGGCTATACGCCTCAAGCCTTGTAAAAATCAATAAAATTCTCTCTTCAAGCGATCATGCTTGAAGAGAGCTTGTATCCGCAAGGCTTTCAATAACCTTGCATTCATGTATTTTGTGGCCGACGCACGGCTTTGTAATCCTCTCCAGCTCTTTTTCCAGAATTTTCAATCGTGCAATTTTCACACGTGTTTCTGCAAGTTGCTTGTGCGCTATTGTATCCGCTTCCCCGCATGGATCATCCGGATGTTTGGATAATGCTATAAGTTGGCGGATGGCTTCAATAGAAAAGCCGAGATTTCTGGCTCTTAAAATAAACAATAGGCGCTTGTAATCAGCTTCGACATAACGGCGCTGATTGCCTTCTGTACGCTCAGGCTCGTCTAGGAGGCCAATTTTTCCATAATAACGGATGGTTTCGATATTGCAGCCGGTATGTTTTGAAAGTTCGCCAATTGAAAAATAAATTTTCTGCATTTTTCCTCTTGAAGCTGTAGTTACTACAGGAATTATATAATTATTCGACAATGAATTCCACCATCGGAAATGTCCTTTTTTGAAATTTCAGTTGGCGGATTTCGAGAGCCAAATTTTAACGACGAAATTCAACGCTCATCAATTTTCGAGTGTCGAGATTTTCGCTGCATGACGGAGAAGCCGAAAGAGGAGACAGACCCATGGCTGAAGTAGAAAAAGAAACTATTCCACATGGTCATGATCATCAAAAGAATAGCGCCAATGAGGCGGGATATGATGACAAACATCATGAAATTATCTCTTCGTCAACAGAAGCCGCACACTGTAGAACCGAGGCAAAACCGGCGTCCGAAAATAAAAAAGAACATGATCACGAACATCACTTAAATGCCGGACATCATCATGACGACCACCATGAACACACGCATGATCATTGCTCTGATGACCATTGTCACGATCATTCGCACGACCACCATAATCACTCCCATGAGCATGATGACGAAGATGAAGAAATCATTGATGATGACCCGCGCTTAGAGGCAGGAAATGATTCTTTATGGCGCGTTGAAGGTATGGATTGCGCAGCCTGTGCAAGAACCATTACCACCGCTTTGGAGCGCATGTCGGGCGTGGAAAATGTCCATGTCTCGCTCACCAGAGAAAGACTGTCTTTAAAAGCGGATAAAAGCCGTGTGAGCCCGGAAGAGATAGAAAAGACAGTCGCATCGCTTGGTTATCGCCTGCATAAAATCGACAACAATCAACCGCGTGAACAACAGGAAGAAAAATACTGGTATCAAACACAAAAAGGCCAAGCGGCGATCTTGTCCGGTGTTCTCCTTGCTCTTGCATATATTGCATCGACGTTTTTACCACATTGGTCATTCTGGTTTTTTACAATTGCCGCTCTCGCTGCACTTCTTCCGGTTGCAAAACGGGCGTTTGCAGCATTGAAAAATGGCAGTCCTTTTACCATTGAAATGCTGATGACAATTGCGGCTATCGGCGCCATTTTCATTAATGCAACCCAGGAAGCAGCCGTGGTTGTCTTTCTCTTTTGTGTTGGCGAAGTGCTAGAGGGTGTTGCAACAGGTCATGCACGTGCAGGCATCAAGTCATTAAGCAAGCTTGCCCCTAAAACCGCTTGGAAAGAAGTCAATGGCAAGCTTGAAGAAGTCCCTGCCGAAAGCCTTCGGATTTCAGATATTGTTCTTGCAAGACCAGGTGATCGTTTGCCGGCAGACGGCGTTGTTATTGAGGGAACCTCGGGTGTAGATGAATCGCCGATTACGGGTGAATCGATCCCCGTAACAAAGACAATCAACAGCAAGGTTTTCGCCGGCTCCATCAACAATGAATCAACATTGCGTATTCGTGTGGAAACAAAACCCTCCGATAATACCATTGCACGCATCATCTCGCTTGTCGAAGAAGCACAGGATGCGAAAGCCCCGACAGAACGGTTTATCGATTCTTTTTCTAAAGTCTATATGCCAATTATCGTCGGTATCGCTATCCTCGTCGCCATCATCCCTCCACTCTTTGACGGGCAATGGAGAGAATGGACCTATCGCGGCTTGGCTCTATTATTGATCGGTTGCCCTTGTGCGCTTGTTATTTCTGTACCGGCAGCTATTGCATCCGGACTTTCGACCGGCACCCGTCATGGTCTTCTTGTCAAGGGCGGGAACGTGGTCGAGACTTTATCGAAGGTCGATTGTATAACATTCGATAAAACCGGTACTTTGACCAAAGGCACACCTGTTGTCACAGATGTTGTTGCAACCGAATATTCGGAAAACGAGGTATTGCAACTTGCCGTTGCTTTGGAACGGGAATCGAGCCACCCGCTTGCTGTTGCCATTATCACCGAAAGCGGAAAACGGAAAATCGAAGCCGTTTCGGTGAAAGATGTCAAGGCCGTTGCCGGTAAAGGTATTATTGCCGAATGGAAAGGCAAGCCGGTTTTCATCGGAGCACCGAGATTTTCGCACGATTACGGTGTTATCGGCCAAACATTGCAAAAAAGTGCTGACAAATTCGAAAGCGAAGGAAAAACCGTCGTCGTTGTTCATCATGATGGTAAGGCAATCGGCGTTATTGCAATGCGCGACGAGCCAAGGGACGATGCGCTCGCGGCTTTGGAAGAACTCCGCCGGTTGAACATTGAAGCTGTTATGCTGACCGGTGACAATAAACAGACCGGAGAAGCCATTGCAAGAAAACTCGGGCTTGCAGTTAAAGCGGAATTGATGCCGGGCATGAAAGTGGAAGCCATCAAGGAACTAGGCAAAAATCATATTGTTGCTATGGTTGGCGATGGTATCAATGATGCACCGGCACTGGCAGCGGCAAATGTCGGTATTGCCATGGGCTCGGGAACCGATGTGGCATTGGAAACAGCCGATGCAGCCATATTGCGCAACCGCGTGAGCGATATACCGACACTGATTTCGCTTGCCCGAGCTACCATGTTGAATATCAAGGAAAATGTTGCCATAGCGCTCGGTTTGAAGTTGATCTTTCTTCTGACAACAATCTTCGGCATTACAGGCCTTTGGCTTGCTGTTATGGCCGATACCGGAGCGACTGTTCTCGTCACACTCAATGCTTTGCGGCTTTTATTATTCAAAAAATAAAATGGCTCGTTCGAGCCATTTTTCCAAATCATAGTGAGCGAATGATTATAGAGTTGCCGAATTATTTTTTTAGTGCATTCAAGCGATCAAGAGCCGGGCCGAAACCATCAAGCTGCACAAAGAGATTATCGAGCGGCTGTTCATTATTTCCGGCCGAAGTTGCTTTGACATTGAGTTGTTTACCAGCGCGCAAAGCCTGAGTTGACGTTTTGTCAAAGGCAACAGGAACAATGCAACCGACAGGCATACAGGTACGAACGCCGGTTTCGACAACCGCCTTGGTATCATCAACCTGAAGCTTTACAGGTTTGGAAACCAGAATGCCGAAAGGTACAACAATAACACCGGAAACATCGCCGTTATTGTTTGTCGAAACATTCATGCTGATGACCGGCTGGTTCTGGTTGTTAACTTCCTGACGGAGCAGAGCGCAAGCTTTTTCGCCATTTTGTATGGCACAATTGACGGTCCACAGCCCATAGGTTTCAGTCAATGACGATGCACCATTCGGCAACGTCGCGGCATTGGGCCTGCCACCCTTATCATTAGCGGCGGCTGATAAAGTAGAACAAAGTAAACCGGCCACAAAAAAGGAACAGAGTAAACGTTTCATATTAAAATTCTTTCTGGAAGTATTTTCCCCGATATTCGAAATTCAGCCAAAATGTATAAAGAAAGTTACGTGTTAAAACCAGAAAAATTTCATTCACTTGACAATATCAAGCAATGATATGCCGGAACTCGGCAACAACTTTTTCGTAAACGGCTTGTTTAAACGGCACAACCATCATCGGAAGTGCTTCCAGATCCACCCACTTCCACTGATCGAACTCTGCTGTATTGTTTGCGGGAGGCGGATTGATCGCAATTTCTTTGTCATCACCGGTGAAGCGGAATGCAAACCATTTTTGTGTTTGCCCGCGATATTTCCCCTTCAACGCAATGCCGACGAGCTCCTTAGGCAAATCATATGTCAGCCACCCTTCAGTCTCCGCAATCAATTCTATCGAACGGACACCGGTTTCTTCATAAAGTTCACGTTTTGCCGCTTCAATCGGGAGTTCACCCTTGTCAATTCCCCCTTGCGGCATTTGCCATATTTTGGAAGCACCTTCGAGCTCGCTTAAACGGTTGGTAATTCGCCGTCCGACCCATACCTGATTGTCTTTGTTAAACAAGGCGATTCCAACGCACTTACGGTAAGGCAAATCTGTCTTGTTTTTTTGTTTATCCATATCGTTTTTTGTCATCTTTTATTACCAAATGTGTTGCAATCCGAAATCATATCAAGATTCTATAACGCTTTGATCAAGCCTGCCACCCCTAAGTTATATTTTAAAAATCGGGACCTTCCGTTTCAGATATTTCCTTTAGAGGGCAAGCTTCCAAAGCACGATTTTGACAAATAAAAAGCGCGTTGAACGCGCTTTTTATTGTATTCAATTCGGAACGCCTTTTTGCGGATTTGGCGGAAAAGCAGCATTGGCCATTTCACCACGAAGCAATTTATAGGCTTCATTCAGTTGGATATCATCTTTCTGGTCTTTCGGGACAAAGGCGGCAGAACCCGAACCCTTATCATCTTCCTGATTACCCTTGATATGCCCCTTCAATTCGGATTCGCCCAAATTGACGTCATAGCCTTTATATTCATCAGGCAATGGCTGATCGACCTTGATATCCGGCGTTATCCCTTTACCCTGAATTGAAGCGCCCGAAGGTGTGTAATAAAGCGCCGTTGTCAGACGCAAAGCACCATTATCACCAAGCGGAATAATTGTTTGTACCGAACCTTTTCCGAATGACTGTGTACCAAGAACTGTCGCACGGCGGTGATCCTGCAAAGCACCAGCGACAATTTCGGAAGCACTGGCCGAGCCACCATTAATGAGAACAATTAACGGCTTGCCATTAGAAATATCGCCCGGCTTTGCATCAAAACGCATGACTTCTGCCTGATCACGCCCACGCGTTGAAACAATTTCGCCTTTATCAAGGAATGCGTCGGATACACTGACAGCCTGATCCAGCAATCCGCCCGGATTCAAACGCAGATCAAGGACATATCCTTTGAGCTTGTCTGACGGAATTTTCGACTGGATGTCTTTAATAGCTGCCTGAAGGTCATCATAGGTTTGTTCGGTAAACTGGATGAGACGTAAATAACCGACATCACCTTCGACCCGATATTTGACCGCCTTGACTTTGATAATATCGCGAATGACAGTAATTTCGAGCGGTTTATCAACACCATTACGGATAATTGTCAGTTTGATCGGTTTGCCGACTTCGCCACGCATTTTGCTGACAGCATCATTCAGAGTTTGCCCGCGAACCTGCTCGCCATCAATTTTGGATATAAGATCACCAGCAAGAACGCCGGCCTTGGAGGCAGGTGTATCCTCCATTGGCGAAACAACCTTGATAAGGTCATTTTCCATTGTCACTTCAATGCCCAAGCCGCCAAACTCGCCTTTGGTGGAAACCCGCATATCTTTTGCTTCTTCGGCATTCATATAGGAAGAATGCGGATCAAGCGAGGTCAACATACCATTGATCGCATTTTCAATGAGCTTTTTGTCATCCGGCACTGTCACATATTGTGCCCGCACGCGCTCGAAGACGTCACCAAAAATGGCTAGCTGTTTATAGGTGTCACCGTCATTATTAGCTGCAAAGGATTGCATCATAATCATCGAACTTGCGCCCAGCAATGCACCGGCAGCTAAAACAGTCAATTTACGAATCATTCTGGTTCCTTCCCGACTTACCAGCCATCCACCATGGTGCCGGATTTACAGGTTTACCTAGTTTTCTGAACTCAATGTAAAGCATCGGAGTAGTTTTGCCTATATCCAAAGACGCCGCGCTAGCAATTTGTCGATTCCCCATCGTGCCAAGCGGTTCACCTGAAAGCAAAAATTGTCCTTGCACAACATTAACCTTGTTCATGCCCGCAAGCAATATATGATAATTTTGTCCCGTATCAAGAATAACCAATTCTCCATAGGAACGAAAAGGTCCGGCATAAGCAACCACACCATCGGCAGGTGCCGTTATAATAGCACCCGGTTGCGTTTCAACAGTATCCCCAAGGACTGCCCCGTTGTTTTCCCCGAATTTCTGCACAATTTTTCCGGCTGCAGGCAGAACAAGACTTCCCTTTTTCCCTTCGAAATCGAGGTTGCGTGTCAATTCGGTATCTTCAAGTTTGAAATTATTGTCCGTTTTGTCCTGACGTGACTGGCGCTCGAGTTCGGTTAACAGATCTTCAAGCGATTTGGCTTTTTCGGAAAGCTCAAGAACATTTTTACGCTGTGTTGCCAATTCGTTTTCCGAAGTTTTTTGCAATTTTGCTTTTTCTTCAACGAGCAAACTTAAACGTTTTTGTTGTTCTGCCTGTAATTGAACCTGATTTTTCAACTCGTCATGTTGTGCTTTGATAGAGTTTTCAACTGCTGTCATATCCTTGAGACTAGCCGACAAGGACAATGTTTTTTCGCGCATTTCCGGAACAAGCGTTCCCAAAAGTGCAGCACTACGCACAGATTTCAGGGCATCACCCGGTTCAACCAGAATAGCCGGCGGAGGATTTAGACCCATGCGTTCAAGAGCAGCCAGAACTTCAGAAAATTCTCCTCTGCGACTTTCAAGATCCTGTTTGACTTTCGACTTTTCATCATAAAGTCTTGTTAATTTTTCTTCACTCTGAGCTATTTTTTCGGAAGTTTCACGCTCGCTTCTGGCTGCTTTGACAATCTCGGAAGTCAAGGTTCGCTGATCTTTTTTAAGACTATCAACCTGACTGGCCAATTGCGCCATTTTCTGGCGTGACAGCGTCATGGTCGCGCGAATGTCATTTAATGCTTTATTAGCAGCTTCCTTATTCGCATTTTCATCTGCAAAAGACCAATATGGCCAAAACAATATCAAGCATGCAACGACACCTCCCCGACTTAAAGAGGATAAAATCTTACCAACACGCATGATAATGCATTTTATCATTCTACCAATTCGAACTGCTCTAAACGAAAACGTTATAAATGCATCAGACTAAGATCGTGTTAACAAACAGGTAATTTAACAGTTTTTCGCTAAAGCCCGATTTTACACGCGATGATAGGGGTGTCCACTTAAAATAGTTGCGGCGCGATAGATCTGTTCGCTAAGCAAAATGCGAGCGATCTGGTGAGGCCATGTCATTGCCCCGAATGATAACAATAAATCGGCCCGCTTTCGTACTTTTTCACAATGCCCGTCGGGACCACCCAAAGCTATCGTCAGATGTTTGCAGCCGGCATCACGCCAATCTTGCAATTTACGGGCAAACTGAACCGATGTCATTGACTTGCCGCGTTCGTCAAGAACAATAAGACGACTCCCCTCTTGCAAAGTGCCAAGAAGGTTCTCTCCTTCTTCTTCCATCCTTTGATTGGCGTTTTGTGACCGGCTTTCTACAATTTCATGGACATTGAGAAAATTTAACCCCAATGAGGGAGCCAATTTTGAAAAACGATCGAAATAACGGCTGACAAGTTCCTGCTCGGGCCCTTTTTTCATACGGCCGACGGCAAATACCGAAATCTGCACGTCAATTTTCTCCGACTCGCAAATGAATCCGGTCACCCTCGTCGGACGTGTTCCACATCTTTTCGAGATTATAGAATTCCCGTGTTTCCGGCCGGAAAAGGTGCACGATAATATCACCGAGGTCAATCAGCACCCAATCGCACTCACTCAAGCCTTCCACTCTGGTTTGACCTTTATTACAATCTTTCATGGCATAGAGAAGATGGTCCGCCAATGCCGAAACATGGCGCTGCGAACCGCCCGAAGCAATCACCATATAATCGGCTAACGGGGAACGACCACGAAGATCAATAGTAACAACATCCTCCGCCTTTGAATCATCAAGGCTCGAAAGAACGCGTTGCAAATTATTTTCAACGATCAAACCGGTATTGTCGGCTTGTAAATTTTCTTGGGCCGCCGCGTCTTTGCCAATTCTATTTTTCTTTTGTGTCACAATAGTTTTTTTCAGATTATTCACCTTTCAACCCGATATAAATTCTCGTTTTTACCACCAGTTTCTTGATTAATAAAAGTTACAGACTTGCCGCTTTTTTTCAAGGAAAATCGGTATTTTTCTTATTTTGCCCTTGCTCGCCGCTTCCTCTCTACTTCGCGTTTTTCTGCCGCAAGCCCGTAGAAGATGCGTAAGAGCGTCGGCCATGGATATATCCCCATGCGGGAGGTTTTTTATAGGGCAGAGCGCCGACATCATATTCTTTAACACGGAATTTCCGGAATGTTTCCGCCATGGGAGAAGAAAGTGCCGACATTGAGGCCGATGGCCGGTCAATAATAACAATCGGGATCATGGCCACAATCTTTTTCCATTCCTGCCATTGATGAAATGTCGCAAGACTATCGGCACCCATCACCCAGACGAAACGAATATTGCGATGGCAAGCGAGTATATAGGAGAGCGTTGTGATCGACGTATAGGATTTGATTTTCTTTTCAAAGCCGGTAATTTTTATGCGTGGGTCGTCAACAAGTTCGGCACTTAAACGCATTCTCTCATGAAGTGGCAAAAGCCCGCTTCTGTCTTTCAGAAGGTTTCCGGGGGTCACCATCCACCACAACTCATCAAGTTTCAATCGACGAAGCGCAATTTTTGCAACGAGGAGATGTCCTTCATGCGGCGGGTTGAACGACCCGCCAAAAAGGCCTATCCGGTTGCCGCTTTCGCAATGCGGCATTTTGTTTTCATATCGGAAAAAGTCATTCAAGGACGTATCTGCCCGTTACCGTTGACATGATATTGAAATGTCGTCAATTGTTCGACACCGATCGGACCACGCGCATGCATTTTGCCCGTTGCGATACCGATTTCACCTCCGAAACCGAATTCTCCACCATCAGCAAATTGTGTCGACGCATTGTGCATCAGAATAGCGGAATCGAGACTTCTGAAAAACAGGTCAACTGCCTTTTTATCTTCGGCAATAATCGACTCTGTGTGGTGGGATGAATAACGGTTGATGTGATCGATTGCCCCCTCTACACCATTGACTGTCTTTATTGATACAATGGCATCAAGATATTCGGTCGACCAGTCAGCTTCTGTGGCAAGCTTGGCACCCGGAATTTTATCGACGAGATCTTCACTCGCACGTATTTCACAGCCAGCCTGTTGAAGTGCAATAATAACCGGAACGATCTTATCGGCAATCGCTTTGTCAACAAGGATAGTTTCCACCGCACCGCATATCCCTGTGCGCCGCAATTTGGCATTGATAATTATCTTTTTTGCCATGTCGAGATTGGCAGATTTATCAACATAGATATGGCACAAACCTTCAAGGTGGGAGAACACCGGAACACGTGCTTCCTTTTGTACACGCGCAACAAGGCTTTTCCCTCCTCTCGGAACAAGAACATCGATATTTCCATCAAGACCGGTGAGCAATTCTCCCACCGCGTCACGATCGACTGTGTCGACAAACTGGATAGACTGTTCCGGTAAACCGGCAGACTTCAAGCCTTCAACCATTGCTTCATGAATGGCTTTGGACGACAGGAAACTATCGGAGCCACCGCGAAGAATAACAGCGTTACCCGCTTTCAGGCATAAGGCGCCTGCATCGGCAGTCACATTAGGCCGGCTTTCGTAAATGACACCTATAACGCCAAGGGGTGTGCGAACGCGCTGGATTTCTAACCCGTTCGGGCGTTTCCATTCACTCATAATTTCGCCGACAGGGTCGGGAAGACCGGCAATTGTATGAACGGCATCGGCTATCGAAGAAATCCGTTTTTCATCAAGCAAAAGCCGGTCGACAAGAGCTGCACTCATGCCATTTTTTTTGGCTTTCTCTATATCTTTGGCATTGGCCGCCAATATATCAGCTTGATGGTCGCGAATATTTTTGGCGATCGCTTCAAGTGCTTGCGTCTTCTGTTTTGAGGGGCTAAGTGCCAATGTCCGGGAAGCCGAGCGGGCATCTTTTCCCATTTTCAAAAGATTGTCGTGCAAACCAGCCATGAAAAACTTCCCTTGTTAACCACCGTTTTCCGGCAGTTAGCCACATCACATCCGATAACTCAATATATATTATGACCGGCAAAGTCCGTTAAGCTCAAGGAACGATATTTATAATATAAGCCCGATAAATATTATTGATAACGAATGTTGACTAACTCCGCAAAACCATGTCATTGCGATGAACCATTGCAGATCTTGGTTCATAACCTAAAACAGCTTCGATCTCGGAATTTTTCAATCCGATAATACGATCAGCCTCTTCGCGATCATAACTGACCAATCCTCTTGCAATTTCGAGTTTGTCTTTGTCGACAATCGCCACTGTATCGCCATGATGGAAATCCCCTTCGATGGCGACAACACCGGCGGCAAGAAGCGACTTGCCTCTTTTCAAAGCACGAACCGCCCCCTCGTCAATCGTCAATGTGCCGGACGGGTCAAGCTGGCCGGAAATCCATGTTTTCCACGCACTGACAGGCTTTTCGCTCGCTGCAAAAAAGCTTGCTCTTTCACCTTGATCAATAGCGGCCAACGGATGGAGACGCTTACCCGATGTAATAATCATTGCTGTTCCGGATTGATTGGCAATTTTGCCTGCTTCAAGTTTTGTCTTCATTCCGCCCCTCGATAATTCGGAAGCGGCAACACCCGCCATTTTTTCAATAGCCGGATTAATCGAACGGATATAGGGGATGAATTGCGAATGATCGTCAAGATGCGGCGGCGCAGAATAAAGACCATCAATATCGGATAAAAGAATGAGGAGATCCGCCCCCATCATTGTTGCAACGCGTGCTGCCAGACGATCATTATCGCCATAACGGATTTCACCGGTTGCAACCGTATCGTTCTCGTTAACGACAGGAACTGCGCCAAAATGAAGTAACGTGTTGATTGTTGCCCTTGCATTGAGATAATGGCGGCGCTCTTCCGTATCAACGAGTGTTAGAAGAATCTGACCCGTCATCAAGCCATGTTTTAACAATTGAGCCCCATAGGCTTTGGCAAGTTCGATCTGGCCGATTGCCGCACATGCCTGACTTTGCTCAAGTTTGAGTGAACCCGACGGAAGTTTCAAGAGTGTCCGTCCCAAGGCAATAGCACCGGAAGAAACCAGAAGAATCTCTACGCCCTTTTTCTCCAATGCAGCGACGTCATTAATCAGGCTTTCAAGCCACTCGGCTTTAAGACCGTGCTTGCGATCAACAAGAAGAGCTGACCCGATTTTGACAACAATACGTTTATATTGATCGAGTTTTTTTAATTCCTGCACCATGAATGCCTATTCTCCGGCTTCGTTCACCACCTGCTCTTTGCGACTTTCTTCAATAATACGGGCAATGGAACGCAAAGTTTCCTCTATTCCTGCGTGCGTCACTGCTGACAATAGATGGATTTTTTTCCCTGAAATTTGTTCGAGCTGTTTTTGTTTTATCTGTTTTGTTTCTTCATCAAGAATATCAATCTGGCTCAAAGCAACAACTTCCGGCTTTTCGGAAAGCCCGTGACCATAGGCTTCCAATTCGTCACGGATAATCTGATAAGCTTTTGCGACATCTTCTTCCTGTGCGGAAACAAGATGAAGCAGAACCTGACAGCGCTCGACATGGCCTAAAAACCTGTCGCCAATACCAACGCCCTCATGGGCACCTTCTATAAGACCGGGGATATCCGCAAGGACGAATTCACGCCCGTCAATACGCACCACGCCGAGATGGGGATGCAATGTGGTAAATGGATAATCGGCAATTTTGGGTTTTGCAGCTGTAACAGAGGCAAGAAAAGTGGATTTTCCAGCATTGGGAAGGCCGACAAGTCCACAATCGGCAATCAATTTCAAACGCAACCAGATTGTGCGCTCGAGCCCCTCAAGTCCGGGATTGGCTCGACGGGGCGCGCGATTGGTCGACGTGGTAAAATGCAAATTACCAAAACCGCCATTTCCGCCCTTCGCCAGACAAAATTTTTGTCCGACCTCTGTCAAGTCACAGATAAGCGTTTCGTTATCTTCTTCAAAAATTTGGGTACCGACCGGTACTTTCAAGATAACATCTGTGCCTTTGGCACCTGTCATATTGCGCCCCATACCATGCATACCGGTTTTTGCTTTGAAATGCTGCTGATAGCGATAATCGATCAAGGTGTTGAGACCATCGACCGCAACGGCCCAGACATCGCCCCCCCGACCGCCGTCACCGCCATCAGGCCCGCCGAATTCGAGAAACTTCTCATGCCGGAAGGAAACTGCACCTGCTCCGCCATCACCGGAGCGGATATAGACTTTCGCCTGATCGAGAAATTTCATTTTTTATACTCTTCGTTGATCTTCGCCTCTCTCATAGCGCAAAGTTCCAGACAAGGCTATAGAGTTGGAAAGCGAAAAAGCCCTCCCGATTTTAGCCTGATCTGCAAACGCTCTCAGTATGATCACATCGACTCTTTTGGCAAAAAACTGCTCTGTCGCGAAATCATCCAGCCAGACAACGAAACGCATTTTAACTTCAAACATATCCGAACCGAGAGATAGTCACTGTCTCTTCAACAGGTTTTCGAAATCGGTCCGGTCACAAAAATATTTTAGGTAACACGGCGAAATTGCGACTATCCTTTTGATCTCGCGGGCGATTTTTGTCTAGCGCCCGTTTTAGAACATGTTCAATTTTATATTTTTCTGCCCGAAACATAAAATCATATGAAATGCATGGCTTTGGAGCCTTATAAAGTGGCTCCACAAGCAGCCATTTATCGCCCGTTCAAGCAGTTTTACCTTTAAAATCATAGGCCAGCAAATAAAGCTCGACCGATTCTGCCCGACTTGCCGGCGGCTTGACGTGGTAAATCTTTTTGAAATTCTGCTTCAATATTGTCAGCAATTCATTTTCTGCGCCGCCCTGAAAGGTTTTGGCAAGAAAATGCCCACCCGGTTTCAAGACCGACACGGCAAAATCGGCAGCCACCTCACAAAGATGAATGGTTCTGATATGATCGGTTTGCTTATGACCGATTGTCGGTGCAGCCATGTCTGAAATTACGAGATCAGGCTTGGCGCCAAGAGCATCCATCAGTTTTTGAGGTGCATCATCATCAAGAAAATCCATTTCCAGCATTGTAACACCTGGCAACGGGTCTACGTGGAGATAATCAATACCGACGACAGAAGGATGATCATTTGTAGAGCAGACAATTTTGGCTGCTACCTGACACCAGCCACCGGGGGCAGCACCAAGATCAATAATCTTTTGTCCTTTTTTCAAGAGATGATAGCGTTCATTGATTTCGATAAGTTTATATGCCGCACGGGAACGGTAGCCGTCTATTTTTGACTGATGCACATAAGGGTCGTTCAGATGTCGCTCAAGCCACCGGCGTGATGAAGCCTTGATTGTTCCGGCTTTCTTTTTTACCCTTGTGTGGAGTTCATGTGTACCGGCACCGCCTCTTCCACCTGCATGTGTTCCAGTTTTTTTCATTGTCATAGGCGCTCACTTTCACGATTTTTCCGCAAGTGAAAACGATCATTGATATGACGGCGTTTTCTCCATGCTCCATCACGTGACATCAATTCTGTCAATATTCCTTCTCGCAAGCCACGGTCGGCAACGCGTAATCGTTCGGATGGCCATTCTTCTCTGATCACATCAAGAATGGCACAACCGGCGAGCACCAGATCGGCCCTATCGTGCCCGATACAGGGATTGGCAATCCGTTCTGCCAAATTCCATGAAAGCAAACGTTTGGTCATACGTTCAACATCGTCATTATTGAGCCAAATACCGTCGATGAGGCGGCGGTCATATTTCGCTAGTTCCAGATGTATGCCTGCGAGAGTGGTTACCGTACCCGACGTACCCAATAAATGAAAATGCGGACTTTTTGCCAAGGCACCCAATTTGTCACGGCCTTTAAATCCCATGAGCAAATGGCGGACATAATTCTTCATATTTTCGAAATCGTTTTTTGTAACGTTTTCACCGCCAAAACGCTCGGCCAAAGTAATGACACCAACAGGCAACGATGTCCAGGCAATGATATGTTCTGCCAGACGCGGAGACCGTTTCTTTGAGCGGTCAATCAATACAATTTCTGATGAACCGCCGCCAATATCAAAAACCACAATGGCATCGGTATCCGCTTCGACCAATGTACCACATCCGGCAACAGCAAGACGCGCTTCGGTTTCCCGGTCGATGATTTCAAGATTGATACCGGTTTCTCTAGCCGCCCGTTCAATGAACCATTGGCCATTTTCCGCCGCGCGACATGCTTCTGTTGCAATGAGCCGACACCGTTTGATTGTTCTTTGATCAAGTTTCGAACGGCAAACTTTAAGCGCTTCTATGGCGCGTTCCATTGCATTCTCGTTAAGACGACCGGTACGAGAAAGCCCCTCCCCCAAACGTACAATCCGTGAAAATGCATCAACAACATGAAAATGGCCGGGTTTCGTAGGGGCAGCTATCAATAAACGGCAATTATTCGTTCCTAGATCAAGTGCTGCGTAAAGCGGCACCCTTTGCGCTGGTGGACGAGCCGAATTGTGATGTCTTTTCGTCTCTTCCTTGGAAGCACCCGAATGTGCACTCTTTAGAACAGTGTCGTTATCATGAGGTTTGGTAAGTGTCGGCGTTTTGCGTGAACGTTTTTTCGTGCGATTGTTTTTTTCCGCTCCACTCTCCGATGTGCCTTCATGCAAAACGCGCAGCTTTCCCTTCTGGCGCCGTTTTGCGCGCTTTTTCTTAGACGGGGGAACAGCAAAAGACTCTGTTAAAGGCGGTTCGTTACCACCATTTTCGTGCCTTTCCGGGCGTTCGTGCAAACCTTTTGCATCATTTACGCCAAGCTTTCCCCGCTCCGACCCTTTGGAGTTGTCGATCAACGGAGTCATCATCTTCTTTCCTTAAAAGAGCCATGGGGACATTTCCTCGCAATGGACACTTCATTATCTTTCGTTGTTTCTAATGTAACAGCCTTGCCCGTTTTTACCAATAGCTTGAACCACGGTTCTTCATTTTTTTGGGTAGTTAGCCTAGAAAATCGGCGAATCTTTCGCGAGAGCTCATAAAAAGTTCGTCACATTCCGAAGCTCTTTCTGTTTGAATTCCGATCACTAACCGAAATGGAGAGGCAAAAATTATTTTCTGAAGTTTAGGCTTGTATCTTGAAATGGATATGCTAAAAGCCATCCTGTTCTCGCTTGAAGCAGAAATGCTGGGGAATAGTTTAACGGTAGAACTGCGGACTCTGACTCCGTCAGTCCTGGTTCGAATCCAGGTTCCCCAGCCAATATTTCTTCTTGAAAATGATTATATAATTTACTTTCTGATTTTTTTGTGGTGAAAAGGGTAGACACTTTTTTTCAGCAGCGGGTAGACAATTTCTTATTTTGCTCATTTACCTCTTGTTCGAATTGTCGAACTACTTTGCCAAGCTTTTATGACCGCTTTCACCGATTGATTTAATAGCGAGCCATAATGCTATCTTTTTAAAAGACTCAATGTTTTTTCGAAAGGCTTTCCGCTATCAGCCGGTTTTTTGCATTCATATCCGGATAAGCGGCAAATATTCCCATTTCGTCCGCATAATCATTTGCGATTATATAAAATTGAAATTTTTACAGAGAATATTGTCAGGGCCATTCGTGATAACAGAGTTCCCGTCTAAAACTTTACAGAGCTTCCATTCTAGGCTTTTTCACCATGCCCCGTAGCTTGAGACCGGCCATTAAATTGTTGTTATTCTTCTACCAAACAGGCCATTCCAGACTCTCATGTTCGAAATACCAAAAAACTGACAAAACGGGCAGAAAGCACGAGACTGTTACTCGTGCAATAATGGACGAGTTGTCGTATTTTATAATTGCCCCATTTTACTCGAATGATAAAAAAATGATCTAATCTTGCAGTCTGTCCAATTTGACCACACATTTAATCAGGCTAACGAATACAGGAAATTTATGATGACCCAAGATGATAAAAGCAAACACGTAAAAGTCGTCGACGTCGAAAAAATCGATGAGCAGGATGACGAAAAAAACGGTCCTGTCGATACTGTCGATATTTTTGATGATGTTACAGGCGACGATAATGGTGTGTTTCGTCCCCGGAACAAGAAAGCTGAAGACATTGAAAACCCGTTAAGTGACGAGGATAGAGATGTCGTCGGGGAAAATCTCTTCACCAGCGAACCAGATAAAGGTGAACCCGACTGATCGGTTGGTTTTCATTAAGAACTTAGATGGACCAAAGGAATGGAGGTTTATTGCTGACCTCCCGTTCCTCATTTATGGCCGCATTCGTTATGCAAGGCGCGATGATTTATTCGCCAATCGTCCGTTATTCCGCCAATTATGTTCTATGTCATTTGTTTTCTCTAATGACGATAGCCACGTTTTATTTAAAAATATAAAGACTTGAAACAATCTGTTCCTGACAGTGCAATCCCGACAGGCATGTTCGGTTGGTTTTTGCCTGTCATACAAGAATATTATTTAACCGATGTTTCTTGAAGTCGGCATTTCTATCAAGCGCTGAATGCCCCACTGCTTTTTTAACTTTTCAACCGCTTTGGTTTTAATAAACTTCCTGTTTTATTTTATAGATTTTTTTAGAAAGAGTTTTGAAGTTATTTCATCTCTCGGGATATTTGATGATCGGTTAAAGGCTGATTTTCTGATGATAATGATTGAAGAATAGATAACATTTTATCGACAGCAGAATTTACATTTCCCGAGTTATCAATATAACAATATTTTGCTCCTTCAGGCAAATGGATAGGAATATTTGCTCTTTTAAGACGTTCCTCAATATCGGTTATTTTTTCTCTTTTGCGACCTAAGAGACGTTCTTTCAAAATTCCAATTGGTGCATTGATTTCAATTACATAAACCTTTCCAAACAGTTCTTTTGCGTGTCCGAGCTTTGCGCGTGAAACATTGGCAATGACGATTTTCCCTTTATGAACCTCGTCAACAATCCCGATCGGTAAAGCATAATGGATACCATGAGCAAACCATTGCAAGGAAAATAAAGCTTTTTCAGAAAGTTCTAAAAACTTCTCGAGCGAAACGCCTATATTATCTTCATTTCCAATATTTCGCGATGTCTCAGCATGATCGTTAAAGCTGTTTACGCCAGCCTTTCGCGTAATCGTACGGCGAACAAAGAGAAATTCCGGATTATTTTTGAGAGCATGATGAACAGCGTTTATAATTGTGTCTTTTCCGGCACCACTCGGCCCGACAATAGCTACAAACCACCCCGGTTTTTTATTCGATAACAATTTAAATCATGCCAAATAGAGTTAATGAACCCGATTTTGTTTCTTCACAAAATCCATTTCATTTTATAACTGGATGCGGAAAATTGCCATGTTTATAAAATGGAATATGTGTAAATCATAAATTATCAAAAAAGAATTTCAAACCTCAGTTTCAAGAAGAGAAAATAACTTTATATTCATAATATTTGCTTAATCAGTCCTTTAAGCGGACTTTATATCAATAGGCAAGCGCAATGAATAACCGCAATTTGACCGATAGGACAGTTTTCTGAATGACCATGTCTAGTTTCGTTTTGACCGTCATATGCCCCGCAAAAAGAGGAATTATTGCTGCAATTTCCACGTTTTTGGCAAAAAATACGTGCAATATTGTGAATAGTTCACAATTCGACGACCCCATTTCTAAAAAATTTTTCTGTCGTATCGGCTTTGACAGTGAAGGCGGTAAAGCTATTCATGATCTTGAAGATGCATTTCGGCCAATTGCCCAAGAATTTTCTATGAAAGCCAATTTTTTTGATACACGAGATCGCATGAAGGTTCTCGTCATGGTATCGAAATTCGGTCATTGTCTCAACGATTTACTCTATCGCTGGCGGATAGGTGCTCTGCCAATCAATATCGTCGGGATCGTCTCCAACCATTTGGATTATCAAAAATTGGTCGTTAATAACGATCTGCCGTTTTACCATATCCCTGTCCACAAAGACCGCAAGCAAGAATCCGAAGATAGATTATTCGAAATTATTTCGGAGACAGGAACCGAACTTGTTGTCTTGGCGCGCTATATGCAAATCCTGTCGGATCGGCTTTGTAAAGAAATGCCGGGACAAATTATCAATATTCATCATTCCTTTTTGCCCAGCTTCAAAGGCGCAAATCCTTACAAGCAGGCTTTCCAGCGTGGGGTAAAGATTATCGGAGCAACAGCCCATTACGTAACTGCCGATCTTGATGAAGGACCAATTATAGAGCAGGATATTGTGCGCGTGACACATGCTCAAAATGTTGACGATTATGTTGCTCTGGGGCGGGACGTTGAAGCTCAGGTTCTCGCACGTGCTATCCATGCCCACATTCATCATCGTGTTTTTATCAACGACAACCGGACCGTCGTCTTTCCGGCGACACCGGGAAGTTATGCTTCTGAACGAATGGGGTGATCAATTTTTTCAATAAAATTGCTTGATTAAACTATTTACTTATACAATTTTAAAAAATACTTTTTAAGCGTAATTTCCAATTCTACGTTGAATTTTAAAAATAATATATTTTCATAATTATCTGATTAAAAAGATGTTTTATATTTCCATATCCGGTTTTAAAATAAAATTTTTAAGCTCCAGAATGAAAAGAACATTGTTAACAGCAAATCTGTTCTAACAAAAAAAGCGTAACAAAACTTTTTTAAAGGTTTATCTCTTTCTTTATATTTTGTTTAACAAATCAAAAAATAACGAGAATTGTTGCATTTTTCGGATAAATAGAATACTATGCCATTAAGGCTTATGAGGAGCTCGAAACATAACAAGGAAAATCATGAAGATTGGGGCTTGTTAAGAGTTTTGGAGAGTAATTATGCAACCGGTTGATGCTACATCTGGCGCCCGTTCGTTGACGACAGTGCGAGTAGCGACGCCTTCTAATGAGACGGCTCGGACCGACTCGGTTGTCGAACAAATACCTATCGTAGAACCGAGGCCACATTATCCGATATCTGCAAGCGTCGCAGAAATAATGGCTCACATTACCGAGCTCATAAAAGAACAACAAACTGCTTCCGAAGAAGCTTTTCATCAAAAAAATCTTGATGAAGCGCGCGCTGAAATGGAAAAGCTCTTTGAAGCAGTCCAAGGACGGTCTGATAATAATGTTGATGGAAAAGCGGATAATAATAATGGCTTGGATCCGCATGAGAAAGTCAACGGAATTAACAATGAAACATTGAAAGTTTCAGACAATATTACTGATAAAAGTACTTTGTCGGATAGTTCTTCTGATGCTGAAAATGCTGATGGGGTCGATGGTCGCAGTTCAGATTCTGTCAATAGCGACAATATGACCAAGACCAGTCTGAAAACGGCAACAAAGACAAATTCCGATTTGCCGCCCTTGCCTTCTGACGGTAAGCACACTGATAAAAAAGTTGATGCCGCTAAAGCTGACAATACACACAATGAAACTTCACCCATCAAGACGGGGAAGGCTACAACTATGCCGGCAGGGGATGTAGATATTGGCTCGCGGGAAAATATACAACGCGACACAAATGTCTCGACACCCAACGAGAAGGAAGATATCTGATCTTCCTGATTGAAGTGTTGTTAAATTAATCGAATAAGTGTGGAAATAGCTCTATAGCTATTTCCATTTTTTATTATGTAATTGTGTTGAGGAGAACATGGATAAGGGATGAAAGATAACCATTTTGCCCCTGCTGACAATGGTTTTATGAGTTTGTCAATTGCCCCGTCATTGAAGCGCCATTCACAGGCTTTGGGATAGAGATAAAATGCTCTGCAGGATTGCCGTTAAAGCGGCACATATGCCGTTTTACTGGTTACCTGAATTTTCGGCTTCCATTGATATAATTTCGTTCTTGAGCAAAAACATCCGATTGATCAATAGCCCCATGAAAGAATCCGTAAACAACCAATTTATCATAAGTGGCAAAAGTTTTTTCTATAAAACAGAATGAAATCTGATTGAAGAACGGCTTTTGATTGACCGGACAATCATCGCAAAAACGTTTCAGTCCAGTCATTCGGGACAGAAAAGGCTGAAGGCTATTCCACTGCGTTTCAACGACACGAAGAGAGGGTTTGTTTAACCTCCTCCTCCACGTTCCTTTTGCCTTTAGCCACGCCAGCAAAAATAGCTTTTACAAATTTCGATTTCACCGTTTATCAATTCGCGCTTTTCTTGTTCAGGCCAAGCAATGGCTTTTAGCAATACAAAAAATAACTTATGAAAGAAAAGTAAAGCGTCTCAATAGTCCTAAGAGAGGAGTTATTCTACCTCTTCCACGTTCCTTTTGCCCCAATGCACACAACCGACAATAGTTTTCAGCAAGTTCGATTTTACGGCGCTTCAATTCGCGCTTTTCTTGTTCAAGCCAAGCAATGGCCTTTGGCAGCACATAAAAATAACTAATGAACGGAAAGCAGCGTATTTTAATAGCCCGAAGAGAGGATTTGTTCCACCTCCCCCACGTTCTCCTCTTCCCCTATGCACACCACCGAATACAACTTTTACCAAGTTTGAATTTACGGCTCATCAATTCGCGCTTTTCTTGTTCAAGTTAAACAGTAGCCTTTGGCAGCGCGTGAATATAATTTATGAAAGGAAAGCGTTATCGCATTCCGATTTAAGCATGCATAAATACCAGCCAAAAGCGCTGATGAGCGGAAAACACAATAAGTGATGCGTTTATTTAATTTTACTTTTCTATGTGGTTTTTGACGAGGCTAATGACAGGGCACCAAAAGCTATTTCTCGCTATCAATGCCGGGCCATTTCTATTTAAAAGCTCGATTCAATTCGCCCGTAAACCAATTGCGTGAAAGAATAGATTTGCCCGCCAACAAAAGAAGCAGTTAATGCGAGGACAACGAAAATGACAACTATTTTAGGTATAAATGTTAATGTCATTTCCTGTATCTGGGTAAGAGCTTGAAAAAGAGCGATGATAATGCCTATTGCCATAGCAGCGCCAACGGCCGGACCGCTTGCTACCAAAACGGTCCAAATCGCAGCAGTTACCATATCGACGGCATCGGCTTCATTCATTCTCAAGCTCCCGCAACAAAACTCAAGCTTGTTTCGGTTGACTATTCATGACTGTAACGCCGGGCCCGATAAGCAAGTCTTTTCCATTATCAAGTTTTGCGATCAAACCGTCGCTATAAATTGTAACCGACTGGACAGTACCGGCAGTTACAGCACCTTTTTCGTCAGTAAACGAGAGATATTTGCCGACATAACCTTCAGCACGGGAAATTGGCCCATCAACCATAATGTTCTTGAGCGACTGCGCCATTGAATCAAGTTTGGTATTTGTCTGCTGTTGCTGCTCGACAGCCGAAAAGCTTGCCAATTGTGAAACAAATTCGGTCGAATCCATTGGTTTGGTCGGATCCTGATTTTTCATCTGGGCAATAAGCAACTTGATGAAAGTATTATAATCTGCATTCGCCGTCTTGGAATCTGAGCTGGTGCTTCCAGTGGTATTATTGGAAGAGGGTGTACTACTCGTACCAGAAGTTGAAGGCGTTGTTGACGGTGTCGAACTATTTGTATTTGCCGAAGCATTTGTATTTGTCTTCGACGTATTATCCTTGTCGGATGCAGCTTGCGTTTCCGAAGCGAAGTTGGATGTTGCTGCAGCGGACTTTCCGGCAGCCGCATTGGTTGCCGGAGTATATTTCATAAGGCTTGATGTATTGTTGTCTACAGCACTTATGGTCATGAACTTTCTCCTAATCAGGCGGTTTTTTGTTCCTTTTCAACCGCAGGCTTTTTGCCCATTATGGTTGCTTCTCTATCGAACAATCCGCGGATGACTTTTAAAACGTCAAAAATCTTATCTTGTTCGGTCAAATCAATGCATTTGCGTAGACCTTCCAGAATAATCGGGTCATTGTAAGTGCGGAGCATTTTGCCAAGCATTTCAATGAAAATCATTACTGTCTTGTCGGCTGTATCGGGATCGATCAGCATCACTTGTGCAGTGAAATAAAGCTGCTTTAGCGGTGTGTTTGTGTCTTCCGCTTGCATTACATGAGCTTCAAGAAGAAAGGTCGCATCATTCAAGAGCTCTAAAGTTACCTTACGATCGGGGCGTAACACAGCGCCGTTCAGGTAAAACTTTTCATTTGGCCGTAATGTTATATGCATCGTCTTATCAGTCATTTTCACTTTTCTCCGGATTTGTAGCAAGACCGTCTCTGATGGATTCAGAGATTTCCACCAAAGCATCAAAGTCTGCTGTTTCCCCATTCTCCAATCTCTGGATTTCTTTCAAAATAAAGAAACCGATAGAAATCAGAGATGCCTTCAGTTCTGTCGGCAGTGCATTTTCCGCCAGCCCCAAGTCTTCAATTAAAATAATCCATAATTTACGTGTAAATGCTACCGCTTCATATGTCTCGCGAGTGCTTGGCCCGGCCTTCTGGGCAGCACGCAGCATTTTTATACAACGATCGAACAAAATACTCTCGCGTTCGCGAGCGCCCATCTGATCGTCTTCCATTACATCTTCGTACCGCATCTGATACATCAAAATTCCCCAGATATCATATCCGTATTATTTAACCCAAAAGGATTAATTTAAATATAATTGGCCAATGTCATCTTACTGATACGAGCTGTCATAGTGTATGAAATTTGTAATACGTTCTGAAGCTGGATCATCTTTGCACTTGCTTCGGTTGGATCAGCACCAATCATGTCATTGCGTGTCTGGTTCAAAATACCGAGCTGTGCATTAATATGATTAGTGGCATTGGTGACGCGACTTTGCGAATTACCAAGATTGGACGCCGACGTAATAATCTCGTTAATAGCACTACCCGTCGATTTGTTGTCCGAAGAAGCCCGTGCGCGATCAGCAATTGCCCCCTGAGCGTTCGAAGATAACCCGATATTACCGAATTCGGCCACAAGGATCATATTTTTCATGGCCTGACGGAAGCCCGCATCATTGGCGCTTGCGGAAATATCAGCATTTTCACCGCTGGGCGAAATGCGTCTTGCGACTTCACCGTCTTTGGCACGTGAAAAATTTGTACCCCAACTCGGATCATCAAAAAGTTTACTGAATGGTCCATCGATGAAAGATTTCATGTCATCGGCAGAAATATTGGCCACCTGAGGGTCATCCACATTAAAGCCGAAATAATCTCTGAACGTATCCTGCACAATTTTACTCGTGCCGGTATTACTCCCCGCCCTATAATAATCGAACGGTGGCTGACTGGTATTGGTGCCGCCAAAGACATATTCACCATTATAGCTCGTATTCATTGCCGAGACAAAGGAGTCGAGTGCTGTTTGTGCAGCAGATTGCATAGTCGCCGGAGTTGCAGCAACATTGTCGCCCATCAGCGCTTTATTAAACTGTATAAGACTACCACCGGGTTTATCCTTGCTGCTTGCTTCCACCAGACTTTGCAGTGCCGTTTGTGCCGAAGCCATACGTTGCGCTGCCAAATTGTTGCTATCTCTCAATCCTTGCAATGTCGAAATCTGATTTTCATTTTCAACAAAACGACCCGTCTGACGACCAAGTTTCAAGCCGGGATCCCTGATCCGTTGTGTTGCGGCCTCATAGCTTGCTTCATCAAGTTCTGACTGCGCTTGCGAGACAATCGAGCGTTGTGAATTATTCAATACATAAGTAGAAATCGGGTTAATTTTCATTTCACACCTATCTTACCGCACTCATCAAGTCATCCAACATTTTGCCGACTGTCGTTATTATACGCGCAGTTGCTGAATAAGTCTGCTCTAATTGAAGCATAAGAGCCATTTCATCATCAGTATTTACACCGGTTTCATTAGACAAAGCTTCGCCCGCGCGGCTGAACATTGTGCTTTTATATTCGTTATCCGAAGTTGCGGACTTGCGTACGCCTTCCATCCATGACAAAGATTGCTTGGTGTAAGACGCGATGCTTTGAGTATTATCAAGCCCTGTATCATTAGCGAAATTACGAGGCTTATCGAGATTGTCGACCAGTTTCTGAAGATCTTTACCGAGCTTTTCCGGACCACCGTCAACCGTATTGCTATCAAATTCCGGATTAACACTAATTCTACCTGCCGTTCCGGTAACGTTCGTTTCGTCACCTCCCTCGAACAAAGCGGGAGGCCCTTTAAAAATATCGGTCAGTGCATTTGCTATTTCATCAAGTTGTTTTTGATATTGCGGCGCTATATCATCACGAACCTTCAACAAACCACCAAGCTTGCCAGAGCCATTAGGAGAATTGAAAGCATCATGCGAAAGAGGAACGCCATCAACAAGGACAGGGTTACCCGCTTTTCCTGCCACTAATGGTGCGCTTGGAGAATATGAAACCTGACGCGGTACCTTGTCATAAAGCGTGCTGTCATCCATCCCGTAGATCGACATTGTCCCGTCGGGATGAGTAACAGTGGTTATACCAATTTCCTGAGACAATTCCTTAAGAATTGCATCGCGTTGATCCATATAGGCATAGCCATCGCGCCCCGACCCTTTTTCATTGACAATTTCTTTCTCGACTTGCTGAAATTGCTTTAAAAGATCATTGATGTGATCGACAGAATCCTTGATTTCACTATCGGTATCGGTACGTAATTTATCAATTGCCTTGGAACCGGCATTCAAACTGTTGGCAAGATCTTTTGCCTTGTCAATAGCAGCGTCACCGGCTGTTCTTTGGCTTGGATTATTGGCATAGAACTGCAAAGCTTTTTTGAAATCATCAAGCAAACGCGACGGCGAATTTTGAAAGTCGTTTGTACCATAAATGTTCGAGAGCTGTGTTGCTCCGTCATTTATAGCCGCAGCCGCAGCCGATTGACTTGACTTGAGAAGGTAGTTTCCAAGAAGTTCCGGATTGTCATCGCGGATGACCTTGGAGCCCACCATTCCGTAGGCACCCGATTGGACATGGGTGGTGCGATGGGTATAGTTTGTGTCACGCGCACCACCAATATTCTGGGATACAACACTCATCTGACCAGACGATGTCTTGAGTGAATTTCTTGCTGTAGAGAGTGCTGTACCTAGTGTCATTTTAGCCTTCTTTTATCTCATGTAATCGGCAGTTGAGCCGGTTTCAAGTAAGGTTAGTCCTATCGTTTCAAATTGACAATAACATCCATTACTTCCGAACCCGTCTGGAACACTTTCGAGTTCGCAGTATAATTGCGCTGTGCTTCGATCATGTCTGTCAATTCATCACCGATATCGGCGTTTGACTCTTCCAACATACCGCTTCTTAAAACGCCGAATGTACCTTCACCCGGATGTCCGAATGTCTGACCACCGGCTTCCGGTACGGCCTGGAACACTGTTCCGGTAAGAGGAATAAGCGAATCAGGCGCTGTCACTGTGGAAAGACCAACGGTACCGATTGTTCTTACCTGACTGTTACTATAGCTGACCTGTATTTCGCCGTTAGTACCAAAACTGAACCCTTTATAGGTCCCTGGTGCATAACCGTCAGCTTCCGCATCGAATGTGAAGTTGGCACCAATCTGTGTCAGACTTGTTTTCCCATCTTTATCCGGATTATAAAGATTAACCATTGTAGAAAAAGTTGTTACCTTATTAGTACCTGCCTCTTTGTTAACATTAGGAACGTCAAGACCAATTTTTGTGTTGAGATCGGCGCCAAGAAGGGTATGACCTTCGGAGTCAACAAGGCCTGCCAGATTTCCTTCTTTATCAAATTTAAGGCCAGTTATCACAGTGTTCGGAATTTTATCATCCGGGTTAGTGCCTGGTTTTAATATTGTTTTCCCGTCTTGATCTTTAGTTGCCAAGGCTATATTTTGATCTCCAACATAGGTTTTTATTTCCCATGTGTTATCATCTGTTTTGGTAAAATAAAAATCAACATCAACAGCTGTACCTTGTTCATCGTAAATTGTTTTAGATTTTTTAAAATGATAAGATTTTTCGTTTTTAATATCAAAATCTACCTTATCATCACCTGTTCTTTTGATAGCTTTTTTATCAGCCTGTAGGTTGGCGGTAAGGTTGATATTCTCGGTCACTTTACCTTGCATCAATTCACCCGCGCCACCTTTAATTATGACGCGTTTGCCGGTTTCATCCAGCAGATAAAATCCTGCTGCATTTTGTAGATAACCTTGACCGTTTCTCTGGAAAGAACCGGCACGGGTCAGATATTCGGTTCCGGCTTCATCTTGCACACGGAAAAAGCCGTTGCCTTCAAGCATAATGTCGCCCGGCTTTCCCGTTCCGCGCCCTGCACCCTGCATTGAAATATCATGGCGAACAGTTGTCGTGACACCACCGGACTGATAAGCGTTACGCGTTGATGGCATAACCAGATCGGAAAACTGGGTATCCGTCCGTTTGTAACCTGCCGTACTAACGTTAGCGACGTTATCTGCAACGCCTGTAAGTCTGTTTGCCTGTGCGTTCATTCCTGCAACGCCGGTACGCATCATACCGTAAATACCCATTGTTATCTCCTTGAGTTGAGAACCATAGTTGCACCATAGAGGCGCTTCCTTGTGCGAAGCTGGCGTTGTCACAGTTCAGAAAGGAAAAATGCTCGCATAAGGAGACAATTGGCCGCATTCGAAACTGTTTTTTCCAAAACATATTTACGGACTTAGCTTTCAAGGCCAAACTAAAAATAACGAATATATGTCCGTTTAATTGGCTGCGAAACTTTCCCTATTGAGCTTTGATCAAGGTAACATACCCCAAGAAAAACTATGATCAGAGCCCTTTCTATAATGAAGATAAATCCGGTATTTTTCAAAAAAAGCTGTTTTCAAAAGATAAAAAAAAGCCTGCAAAAAATGCAGGCTTCAAAAAATCGTATGGAGTTACGAAAATGTTTAATCAATATTCAAGCTATAGCCCAGAAACCGTTTTGAATCAATAACATCGGTTCCAAGTTTGGCTTTCAGTTTTTTACGCAATTTGCTGATGTGACTTTCAACGACATTTTCTTCTACTTCAGCATCAAACACGCCATATATCGCATTAAAAATCTGTGTTTTGTTAACACGACGGCCATGATTGGCTACGAGATATTCAAGAATGCGACGTTCGCGACGGGGAAGAACAAAATCGACACCATTGATTTTCGGGTCACGACCGTCATTAAACACGCTGATCGGCCCAAGAACAACGGCAGCATCCGATTGGCGGATTTCGCCACCCATGCGACGGCGTATTGCTGCAACACGAGCCAGTATTTCACGAACATGAATAGGTTTGCGCAATACATCGTCAATTCCGGCCTGAAACAGTGCCAGTGTCTGTTCAAGCGAATTGGTTTCTGTGACGGCCAATACAGGAGCATCACAATGAGCGCGAATTTTCTTTGGCAGCTCGATACGGTCTTTGCAATCACCAAGAAGAATCGCTTCGACTGCTGACATTTCCGATTTCGGGGCGGTTTCTACCCAATCATCAAAATCGGCAGATGATAAACCTGTTGCCGAGATCCCTTCCCGTGCGAACAAGGCAGAATAACCATCAGTCACCAGCTTGCGTTCGTCTACAACTATTATCATGTTCCTATTCCTATGAACTTCCTCACTAAGTCCTAAAACTCAAGAACTTATCCTTAATGAGGACTTTTCTTTAAGATATCTTTCGCGGCAGAAATTACAAGTTGTTTTTAACTTTTTCTGCCAAGAATCCGCCATACTTTCCCAAAAATAGACGATTTTTTTAATAAATTCTTATTTCAAACCGTCATTTTTCGTATGAAAATCATTGATTTTCAAACAGTTAGTCAGATACCAGCATGTTAACTATAAAATTTAACCATGCTTATTAAAACGTCACCTACAGTTCTCCACGACAAAACTGGCGCGAAGCTTGCGTCCATTTACCGAACCCGGAAGCGATCATATTGGCGATGACCTGACAGACATATCGTTTTTGTGCCGGATTATTATTCGGGCCGGCATGGTAACGTGCCACTGCCATGGTCCAGCTACCTTCCCGTTCCTTCAGTTCTTTAAGGAAACGCGCGGCATAATCTACGTTGAGATGTGGCTGGAACATTGCTGCCACAGATGGAAAACGCTCTCCGTGATAATAGTGGTTAATTTGCATGCAACCAACGTCAATGAGTTTCGCTCCGCGACGTTTTGCCTCGTAAAAAATCTTCAGAGCCTGCGACTCACTTTGTGCAAATACTGCCTTTCCATCAATATTGAGCGCATAAGGCTGGAGTGAGTCTTTGTTGCCTGTTTCAGTCAATCCAACGGCATACAATATACCGAGCGGAATATCGTAACGTTTGGATGCTTCAATCATTTCTCCTTCACAGGCATTGCCTGCAGAAGCCTCGAAAACAACTGTCAGACTAGACCACCAGACGGCGAGGATCGCGACGAGTATTTTCGACACGTAAATCTTCTTCCTGCAAAGGCGTGTCAGTGAAAGGAAACTCGCTGAATGTTTGCCTTGAAGCATTATGTCCACCTTGACCTTGCTGACCTGCAGACTGCCGCTGACCATTAAAATTCTGACCACTATTATCCTGAGAGTTGGATTGGCCGGAATTGGCTGATTGTCCTTGCTGGACAGTTTGTGAACTTTTATCAACAATCATGATTGACAGCTGGCCATTATCACTGACCCCCGACTTTTCCAGAGCTTTATGCAGAGCATGATTATCGGCTGCAAGGAGGCGTGCCGTTTCCTGACGTTCGGCATGAATTTCAATCTGGAGACCATCATTTGTTTTGCGCAACCTTGCTTCGACCATACCAAGATTTTCAGGATTCAACTGTATGCGCAATACACGCATATCCCCGACCTGTTTGTTTTCGGTGACTTCAACGCCGGCAATACGGCCGAGTACATTCTGGTTTTCGGCCCTCGCAGTGTTGGTTGCAATTTTATCTCCGATATTCAATGTTTGACCGGCCTGCATTTTATCTGCCGCGTCGTCGAAATTTAATTGTTGCGAATTATTGGATAGCTGGCTTGCAATGTCTTGCGTGCGTTTGGCGTTACTTTGTTTGCGGCCCGATATAGTATTACCGGACTTGTCATCAGTGGTTTTGAAGTCGTTGGCATTCTTGTCGCCAAGTGGTGCGGTTTCATCTTCCAACGTAAGACCGGATTTGTCCACAAAATCATCATCTGCCACCGAAACGTTATTGTTATCAGAAGGTTCGGCATTTCCATTATGTGCGCCAGCTACTTTACCGGTTCCCGCAGTTGCAAGGACACCGGTCTCTATTGCGGCATTGGCTTTAACAGTTTCGTTCGTCTCTAAAGCCGGAGCCGAAGCGTCGCGAGTATTTTTCAAAGCAGCATCGCCAGCCTTATCAGAAGAACCTGCAATCCCGATATTGACATCTATCTGATGCTTGCCGTCATTGTTTTTATCACCATTCAAAGAGTCACCGTTTTTGACACTATTATCCGGATTGACGGTAGAATGGTTCAATGTCGGCAACGGGCCGAATGCCACTTTGACATTATTTTCGTTACCATCTTCCTCACCGTCGGCATCGACTGTTTTTCCATCCTTCGGCTTGAGCGAATGCGGTTTATTCGGGGAGTCTGTCCCGACTGTCAAAGCCAGATTGTCGTCTGCCCCTTCAGTTGAACCGGATTTGGCACCATTTTTTTCGTTCGATGCCAAATTTTTATGTGTATCCAGTTGTTCGAGAATGTCATGAACAGATGAAGCCGACTGATCATTCAACTCGTCATGACCATCAGGAACGGAGGGCTTGGCATTTTCCTTTTTCTTGCCACCTTCATCAACGACTTTATTTTGGTCAGAATGCGTTTTGTTGTTTAGAGCTTTGTCAACAGCAGCCTTGTCGCTTGCAATCTTGTCATTTACAATCTTGTCGTTTGCAGCTTTATCCGCAAAGGCTTTATCCGAATTTGACTTTGCCGATTGACGGTCTGCTTCTCTCGAAGAGCCGAGCTTGTCGTTTGCAATCTTATCGTTTGCAGCCTTGTCGTTTAAAATCTTGTCATTTGCAGACTTATCAGCAAAGGCTTTGTCCGAATTTGACTTTGCCGATTGGCGGTCTGCTTCTCTTGAAGAGCCGGACTTGTTATTGTCTCCAGCCTTATTCAAGACGTCACCGAAGCTTTCGTGTGACGACTGTGGGATTTGCTGGGACTTTTTATTATCAGTCCTGATTTGATTGAAGTTTGTATTAATGCTCGTAAATTCCCCCGATATTACCATCATTTTTTCTCCAATAATTTGTCTACATCATCTATTTTCTTTTGTGTCTGCTGCATAAATTGATCAATTTCGCCTGAAATCTTTTGTTCGTCTTTTTTCCCCGAAGTGGTATTTGTTGGCGTCGGTAAAGGCTCATTTGTTTTCGTACCGACCTGATCAACAGGCACGCCCACCGCTTCTTTCAGTGCCGATTGATCGTCATCTTCTTCATCATTATCAGTTTGCTTTGGCAAAATGCTTGTATCAAGAACAACACCTTTTGCTACAGCCTGTGCAGCCATCAGCAATGGCCGGTCTTTTTCCGGCAATTCGTTTACGGAAATTGTTTTCAACATTGCTCCGGCATCTTCTGCCGCTGTCGAACCTACCGAACTTGCTGCATAATAAAGGCGCGCCGACGCGTCCGAGACATTCAGGCTGTGGGCAATATCAATTGCCTTTTCAGCTCCGAAATGGGCGCGTGCCATACGCGCATCTATCAAAGCGGTACGGCTAATCTTCAAATAGATAACCAACTGGATTGTTTTAGGAGCAAAATTGACAAACTCGGTTAATTGTTGATCATTAAGATGATTATCCAGCGAAGGTAAAGTTGTCGCAAAATCACGCCAGAATTCATTTGCATAGGGAGATCTTGAGAAACGTGTAACATAATTTCTGGTAAGAAGCCGTAAAAGCTTGATATCTCCGGTCATGGAAGCAACTTTGATCTGGCGCCTTATCGCTGCTTCTTCAAACAATGAACCGGGTGCTGCCAATCTTACCCAGTTGAGACGTTCGGATGCTTTTTCCGGACTCGCCTCGGCCATATCGGCAACAGTGCTTAAAGTAATGGAAAGTAACAATGCCGCAGGAATTTCTGAATCATCTTCCGGCAAATCGTCAAAAGCTTTTAGAAATCTATTTTTTTTGTGGTGGGCATAGGCACGGGCACCATCAATATAATTCTTCGGAATAATCCCGTCCGGTGCATTCTTGAGAATAGTTTCTACGACATCGGGGTTTCCACCATTAAATAGATAGGTCAATGCTGCAAAAATATTTTGCGCATTTTCCCAGGTCGATGGATCCTCTTTTAAAAATTTTTGTCCGATATCGGCAAGAACACGCGGCTGCATTTGCAACGCACCGGGCTGTCCGCTGGCAATGTCATCCTGCAGGCTTTCCAGAGAGCGGATAAGTTGAACCGGTCCCAAAGAAGATTCGGCAAGCTGGGCTTGTAGCGGAGTCGATGTCAGGAGTGGCAATGCCACACCGGCAAGACATATCATTTTAAAGAAACGATTTGTCATTGTTTCTTCTCCACTTTAGTTGCGTCATCTGCCTTATCCGTATTGGCTTCGCCGCCTTTCCCTTCCGTTCCACTTTGTGGCAAGCGCATGAATATTTCTATGCGACGGTTTTCTGCCGCATAAGGATCAGCTTTGTTTTTCAATTGACGATCTGCGTAGCCCTCAACGCGGAGAATACGTTTTTCATCAAGCCCGCCACGCACCAGCATGTAATAAGCCATTTGGGCACGCGAACTTGATAACTGCCAGTTGTCATAAGTGGCATTTCTATAAGGGCGGGAATCTGTATGGCCTGCAATAATAACATCGCCTTTTTTATCTTGCAGAATTTTTGCAACGCCGGCCAAAAGATCGACCACTTTCTTATCCGGTTTCGCAGAACCGACAGAAAACATTCCGTAATGCGCCTGATCCATCAATTCAATAGCGACGCCATCCTTGACCGAGACAACCCGAACCATCGGTTGTTGCGTACTTTTCGTATCCTTGATCAGTTTGCTCAACTCGCCCGAAATTTCACGAACAACCTGCGGCAATGATTTATCCTTGGCAGCGTCTTGCGGTGTTTCGGCCTTGCTGAAATTGACTTGCGGTTCGGCTACCTGCGCCGAATCGCCGCTTGTTTCCCCTGTCTGCTCATTTTTATTTGTCTCCGTCTGTTGCTCACCGTTCTTTTGAGCTTCGGCATTTTCAGCATTTTCAGGCTTGTTCTCATTGGAAGACTGATCTTTCGGTGTTTGCTGGGTTTCCTGAGCAGCCTGTACCGGCTTACCTTCATTTCCGGGAACAGTGGGTTCGCTAGCCGCTTGTTGCGGTATTGCAACTCCAGGCTGGCTCGGCTGATTTGGATCACGCCCACCCGAGTTCTGACTTGGACCTCCATCGGTCTCGGCTATTTCATGCGAAGCATTTTTGGTCCAGTAATCCGGTGAAAATGGATCGCGATAAGCTGTTCCTTCGCTTGCTCCTTTTTGTGAGCCGCCTTCGGCATTTCCACCTGCCCCATCCCCTTGAGAGCCTTCTGCTGCCGATTTTTGTGCTATCTTGTCGAGCTCTTCATAAGGCTCGCTCATCATTTTTTGCTGGTCGGCACTGGATTGGTCGTCACTGCTTTCCTTGGCACCGGGTTCGCCGTGGGCTTCATTGCCCGATTTCTTGTCATTGTCGCCCACCGCATCATTGTCCTGAATGCCTTTCGGATTGGTACGACGGTCAACCAGTTTGATAGGATTGAAATAGCTCGCGACGGCTGCTTTGGTTTCTTCATTTGCAGCATTGATCAGCCACATAACCAGAAAGAATGCCATCATCGATGTCATAAAATCGGCATAGGCAACTTCCCAGGCGCCGCCATGGTGCTCGCCCTCGCCCTGTCCACCGCGACGGACTATAATAATTTCATTGTGTTCTTCGGGCTCGTCGGAGTTCATTGTACCAGCCCCTTCAATTCTTTCATGACCGGTTCAAGACGCGTCGCAATAACCTGATCTCCAAGCTCGAGCCGGATATCGGAAGAGTCTGTCGGCTTTAAAACAAATTTCATCTTATTGAAATCAGGACGCTTTTCCAAAGCCTTCAACAGGTCGCTGTTACCTTCAATGACAAGTGGTTGTTTCGCCGACAAAGCTTCCCGGGCAATGCGTTTGGCAAAATCGGCAAGAGCATCGTCATGCATTTTTTCGCCAATAAAGACTGCCAGAATTTTTGCGACATCTTTACTGATATCTTCAACTATTTTATCAAGGCCGTTCTTTAAATTCTCGTCAAGATTGGCGGCAACTTCCGCTATTGTCTTGTCTTTAAGTTCACTCATAGCCTTTTCATGTTCTTGTATGAGTGCGTCTTTTTCCCGAGCAAATCGGGTTTCAAGCTCGGTCTTGGTTTTCTCTACAGCTTCGTCAATTGCTTGTTGCCTGAGTTCTTCCGCATTGACTTTGGTTTGAGCTACCAGAGATGCTTCGTCAAATGTATCTTCCGGATTGTTTTCAGCCTGATGGAAATCGACCATCGGATCGGCTTCTTCAACCGTTGCTTCCTCGTGAAACGGAACCTCCGCATCCATTGGTAAAACTTCAACTTCGGTGTCGGGAATTTGGCGTGGTGCAAAGTCGCTCAAAAAATGGGAAAGCGTAGTCGCTTTCTTATTTTCCATTTTTGTATCGCTGTTATCCATTACACTCATCGTCTTTCACCAGAGTATCTTTTTTATCAAGCTGCTTGTGCAGGCGTTCCTTTATTATTATCTTCCTGTACCCATTCACGTAAGACATTTGCAAAACGGTCTTCATCCATAGAAATCATCTGATCAAGCCGATTTTGCGGCGGAACACGCATACGGTTGCGTAAATCTTGTAGGCCATCTTCATCCGGTATCATATTACCATCAAACCCTTCATTTTTGCTAGCCTCATTCGGCAAAGCAGGCATATTCTCGGGGCCTGCCAATGCACTTTCGTTACTGCCGGCAAGAGCAAGCTGATTGCCATGCATTTCCCGCATAAGCGGACGTACACCTAAGAACATGATAAGCAAAACCGCAATGACAAGGGCTGCTCCATTGACCAGACCCGATGTATATTTCGAAATAGATTGCCAGATCGGTGTTGCAACAGGTTGCATATTTTCATCATCATTTGCGACAAAATCGACAGCCGTTACATTGATTATATCACCACGGTCAGGATCGAGCCCCGAAGCTGTTGCCACCATTTGACGAATGCGGTTGACCTGATCATCAACATAGTTGGCCGGTGCGGGAGCTTCTTTGTCGCTTGGTTTCAAGCGTGACCGGTCGATAACAACAGCAACAGCAAGCTTTTTGACGTTGAAACCGTCGCTGACTGTAGAAATTGTTTTCGAGTTGATTTCGTAATTGGTTGTTTCTTCACGGCGGTCCTTTTTATCGGAAGAGTTTTCACCCGAGCCGCCTCCGATTTCTTCTTGCGGAATATTCTGTTCAACACCGACAGCGCCGTTATTACGATTGTTCTGGGAGTCGCCCTGATCGCGAACACTGCGGACCGAACGAGCAACCTGCGAATCCGGATTATAAATCGTTTCATTCGTCTGGCGGCGGTCGGTATCCAATGCAACCTGAACGCTGGTCTGGAAGTGATCCATGCCGAGGTAAGGAGCCAATTGTTTGCGAATATTTTCGTCAATCTGGGCAGCAACCTGACGTTCAAGAGATGCCATCATGACAGGAGCGCCATTCATGGCATCTGTCCCTGAAGCCAACAATTTGCCACTGGTATCGAGCACTGTAACCGAACTTGCTTCCAAGGACGGAATGGCTGCCGCTACCAACTGACGAATAGATTGTGCCGACTCGGTAGCAAAATTGCCATCAGTGCGGATAACAACAGAAGCAGAAGGTTTCTGATTGGCACGACGGAAAGAGCCTTTATCGGGTAAAACAATGTGGACACGTGCAGCCTTTACGCCTTGAACAGCCTGAATTGTGCGAGCAATTTCGCCTTCCAGAGCACGTTGACGGGTGATTTCCTGCATGAAGGAAGTAAGGCCAAGCGAACCCATATTATCAAAAAGTTCGTAGCCGGCATTGTTGGATGTCGGCAGACCTTTTTCAGCCAAAAACATACGTGCTTTTTCAGCCTGTCCAACCGGCACCTGAACGGATGTTCCATCAGAAGAAACGTCGAAAGCAATGCCTGCTTCACCCAAAGCCATGCCCATACGGTTCACATCATCCCGTGTTAGTCCGACATAGAGTGTTTCATAAGTCGGGCGGGTGAGATAAAAGCTTGAAAACAGAATCGTTCCGAATAATGCAACTCCGACGAGACCAAGCGCAATCAGGCGTTTGGCGCCCAATTTGCCAAGAGCCGAGCCAATCGAAGAAAACAGAGCCAGTATTCTATCCATCTATCTTTACCGTATTTATTGGGCAAAAACCCGTTGGTTTTCGTTAAAGATATAGCCTTCAAAAGCTGATATATCCCTAACTTTACTTTGCACAATAAAAGCTGAAGCTTGCGCGAGGGTGATCAATCCGGCAAGGTTCAAGCGACAATTTTTCGAAAGCGACTTTATGGTTAATATTATTGTCTCTGTCCGATTGACGTGATACCCACAACGTGTCAACCTTGTTGACCTGTGTAAAACAGCTATCAATAAAAGTGTAAACAATGCCGCAACTGTAATGTTGTTTCATCGGGGGATGGTTAATTGTTGCAAATAAAAAGGATAATCGATGTACCGTTTATTTTTCACAGCAATTTTGTGTTTGCCGCTTGTTGCCTGTGGCGGCTCAAAAAAGACCTGTAGTTCAACAGCCGTGTTGGACGCTCTTCACGACAAATTGGTCATTGGGATGAACTATGAAATCGGAGTTGACGACTATTATAATGGGCAGAAGGCAAAAATTACTTTGACCGACCCGCGTACTATTGGCCCGAGTGGTGACGTTATTCGTTGTTCTGTAGCAATGAAATTGACCCACTATGTCGACCCTAAAACGAATGTACGCTATCCACAACCCGTGGAAAAAACTGTTTCTATGCCTTACAGTTTTAAAAGTGTCGATGCGATGATTACTCAAATCAATGTTGCACAATAATTCAGGCCTGTCATTCTGACTGCGTTTTCCGATCTACCTGTTCTTTTTGAAGCTTAACGATGAATAGATCGCAAAACAGGCTCGATATTACATTCCGGAATAGATGAGAAATTTTTAATCAATCAGTGCTTATGCCACCGGCAAAGAATAGCCGGGAAGAAAAAATAGAATGCAAGAATTGTATTCAAGAAAAAGGCCGCGTTAGAAACGCGGCCTTTTTTAATTGATAGAGCAACTCCGGTTGAATTTGCAACCGGAAGAGCATGATTGCTATTATTGACGGAACAGCGACAAGATGTTCTGGCTGTTCTGGTTGGCAATCGACAAAGCCTGAATGCCCAATTGCTGTTGAACCTGCAAAGAAGCAAGGCGGGCAGATTCTGCATTCATATCGGCATCAACCAGCGAACCGACACCTTTATCAACGGCATCCATCAACTTGCTGACATAGTCGATCTGGCCTGTAACCTGTGCTTTCGCAGCACCAAGTGTTGCACCGGCAGTAACAACAGCAGACGTTGCACCTGTGACTTTGCTCTGAATAGCTTTGATAATTGTCTCCATACCTGACGCAGAAACATTGCTAAAATCAGCGTTAGCAAAATCCTTCACTGTCAATTTGTCTGCTACGTTAGTTAAGGCTGTTACGGCGTTGTTATAAGCATCTTTTTTACTACCATAATCGGTATCAGACGGTTTAGCAGCGTCTAACTCCGCTTTCTTGTCCTTGATAGTGCCTAATAAATCCGAAATCTTGGAACCATCCGCTGCGCCGGTGTCATACGAGCCAAAAACATCTTTCAAAACACCGCCGGACAAATCGAATGTGCCGTTAGCGCCCTTGGTTGCAAAGTTGAGTTCATTGCCACCAACATCAATCATATCAACATAAACAGCCGAACCTTCACGACGATAGGAACCGGCAATACGTACCGACTGACCGCCATTACCAAGAATGTTCTTTTCAGCCAAAGAGGCCGAATAAACAGCGGATTCAATATCATTCATATTGGCTTTGATATCAGCCTGAATCTTTGCAACATCGCCTGAACCTTTTTGATAGGCAGTGGTCAAAGATTTCTGAATGTTATCAAGATATTCTTTCGATTTATCAATGGTTGCGTTAGCAACATCAATCTGGCTTTTACCCAAAGCCATCGCATCGGAAACAGAACTTAATGCATTACGGTCGGATTTCATCATAGATGAAATTGACCAATAAGCGGTGTTGTCGGATGCTTCGTTAATGCGCAAGCCAGTTGAAACACGGCGCTGCGTTTGATCCATACTATCGCCAATTGAACGCAGAGTTTGCAAAGCATTCATGGCGGATTGGTTGGTAAGTAGACTTGTACCCATAATAGTTGTCCCTTGGGGTTAGAATTTAACGGGGACATGCTGGCCATCCAGCGGGTGACAGAGCGGCATCATGCCTATTAGAATTTCAGGTTTTCTTCACCCCCTAACCTGTCACGTCTTATATATACTATATATATGTCTGGTTGTAAATAATATTTTCCAATTAAAAACAATACCGTTCTCACGATCAACTGCTGAACCTTTACGTTATTGTTTTTATTCATATTTTTACACTAAATTTTGTTATATTCTTTTCAAGAATATCTGATTATTCGACAATAAACATAAAAACATATGAGGCAAATATAAAAATGGCCGCGTTTCTAACGCGGCCTGTTTATTTAATAGAGCAACTCCGGTTGCATTTGCAACCGGAAGAGCATGATTACTATTATTGGCGGAACAGCGACAAGATGTTCTGGCTGTTCTGGTTTGCAATTGACAAAGCCTGAATGCCCAATTGCTGTTGAACCTGCAAAGAAGCAAGGCGGGCAGATTCTGCATTCATATCGGCATCAACCAGTGAACCGACACCTTTATCAACGGCATCCATCAACTTGCTGACATAGTCGATCTGGCCTGTAACCTGTGCTTTCGCAGCACCAAGTGTTGCACCGGCAGTAACAACATTAGATGTTGCATTCGTGACTTTGCTCTGAACAGATTTCAAAATCTGTTCCATCGTTGCCGAGGAAACTTTACTGAAATCGGCATCAACAAAATCCTTTACTGTCATATTCTTGACAGCACCATCCAAGTTTTTTTGAGCCTCAGTTATTTTGTCCTTCTGCTCCTGAGTGGCACTCTCACCTGCAGTTGTAACAGCATCCTGAGCCGCTTTAAGTTTACTTTCCAAATCTGCAAAATCCGGTTTGGTTGCTGCTTGCCCAAAAATGTCCTTCAGTTGGCCTTGGCTCAAATCGAATGTGCCGTCAGTGCCCTTGGTTGCAAAGTTGAGTTCATTGCCACCAACATCAATCATATCGACATAGACAGCCGAGCCTTCACGACGATAGGAACCGGCAATACGGACTGACTCACCATTATTACCAAGAATGTTCTTTTCAGCCAAAGAGGCCGAATAAACAGCGGACTGAATATCATTCATATTGGCTTTGATATCAGCCTGAATCTTCTTGATATCGCCTGAACCTTTTTCGTAGGCGGTGGTCAAAGATTTCTGGATGTTATCAAGATATTCTTTCGATTTATCAATGGTTGCGTTAGCAACATCAATCTGGCTTTTACCCAAAGCCATTGCATCGGATACAGAACTTAATGCATTACGGTCGGATTTCATCATGGATGAAATTGACCAATAAGCAGTGTTGTCTGATGCTTCGTTAATGCGCAAGCCAGTTGAAACACGGCGCTGCGTTATGTCCATACTATCGCCAATAGAACGCAGAGTTTGCAATGCATTCATAGCGGATTGGTTGGTAAGTAGACTTGTACCCATAATAGTTGTCCCTTCGGGTTAGAATTTAACAGGGACATGCTGGCCAACCAGCGGGTGACAGAGCGGCATCATGCCTATTAGAATTTCAGGTTTTCTTCACCCCCCTAACCTGTCACAACTCATCTATACTATATTTATGCTTTTTTGTAAATAATATTTTATTAATAAAAAAAATACCGTTCTCACGATCAACTGCTGAACCTTTACATTATTGTTTTTATTCATGTTTTTACAATAAATCTTGTTATATTCTTTTCAAGAATATCCAATTATTCGACAAAAGGGCACAAAAATATAAGGCAAAAGAAAAGGCCGCGTCGGAAACGCGGCCTTTTTAAATTGATAGAGCAACTCCAGTTGCATTTGCAACCGGAAGAGCATGATTACTATTATTGACGGAACAGCGACAAGATGTTCTGGCTGTTCTGGTTTGCAATTGACAAAGCCTGAATGCCCAATTGCTGTTGAACCTGCAAAGAAGCAAGGCGGGCAGATTCTGCATTCATATCGGCATCAACCAGTGAACCGACACCTTTATCAACGGCATCCATCAACTTGCTGACATAGTCGATCTGGCCTGTAACCTGAGCTTTCGCAGCACCAAGAGCTGCACCGGCAGTAACAACATTAGATGTTGCATTCGTAACTTTGCCCTGAACAGTTTTCAGAACCTGTTCCATCGTTGCCGAGGAAACTTTACTGAAATCGGTATCAACAAAATCCTGAACGGTCATATCCTTGACAGCATTAGTAATGGCGTCTTGAGCATCTGTTACGCCTTTCTTATCTTCGTCAGTGGCAGTATCACCTTTTGCTGCAAGAGCAGCCTGAGCTTTTTGAAGATCATCGTCCAATTTCGCAAAATCCGGTGCAGTTTCTGCTTTCCCAAAAACGTCTTTCAAGACGCCTTTGGTCAAATCGAATGTGCCATCAGCTTGTTTTGTTGCAAAGTTAAGGTCGGCACCACCAACGTCGATCATATCGACATAAACATTCGAGCCTTCACGACGATAGGAACCGGCAATACGGACTGACTCGCCGCCATTACCGAGAATGTTCTTTTCAGCCAAAGATGCCGAATAAACAGCGGACTGAATATCATTCATATTGGCTTTGATATCAGCCTGAATCTTTGCAACATCGCCTGAACCTTTTTCATAGGCAGTGGTTAAAGATTTCTGGATGTTATCAAGATAATCTTTCGATTTATCAATGGTTGCGTTAGCAACATCAATCTGGCTTTTACCCAAAGCCATCGCATCGGAAACAGAACTTAATGCATTACGGTCGGATTTCATCATGGATGAAATTGACCAATAAGCGGTGTTGTCGGATGCTTCGTTAATACGCAGGCCCGTTGAAACACGGCGCTGCGTTGTGTCCATACTATCACCAATTGAACGCAATGTTTGCAAAGCATTCATAGCGGATTGGTTGGTAAGTAGACTTGTACCCATAATAATTGTCCCTTCGGATTAGAATTTAACAGGGACATGCTGGCCAACCAGCGGGTGAAAGAACGGCATCATGCCTATTAGCTACAAGCGGTTTTCTTGTGAATCCCTCGCTAACCTTTCACGACTCTTATTTAGTCGGCTTACTAACGTATGTAAAGGTTTTTTAGAAAAAAATTTTTTCAAAAATATGTTAATTAGTTTTTTCGTCTAATTAAATGAGCGTATCAAACTTCCTACCAGCAAATTCCACCCGTCGATCAAAACAAAGAACAAAATTTTGAAAGGCAGGGATATAACGGTTGGCGGCAGCATCATCATGCCCATAGACATTGTCAAAGTTGCAACGACAAGGTCGATAACCAGAAAGGGCAAAACAATGAGAAAACCGATTTCGAAACCGCGCCGCAATTCGGAAATCATAAAGGCAGGCACAAGAACACGGTAATCGACCTGTTCACCGGAGCCAACCTGAAACGAGGGGTCTGCCAGATCGACAAAAAGATCAAGATCCTTTTCCCGCACCTGACTGAGCATGAATTCACGAAATGGCTGGCCAATGCGTTCTGCCGCTTGTTGTTCGCTAATCTCGTTATTCATAAGCGGTTGAACGCCGCCGGTCCACGCCTGATTGAAGGTCGGAGCCATAACATAGAATGTCATGAACAATGCGAGCGAAATCATGACCAGATTGGAGGGAGCTGTTTGCAAACCGAGGCCGGAACGCAAGAGGGAAAACGCAATGGCAAAGCGGGTGAAGCTTGTTACCATTATGAGCAACCCCGGAGCCACGGAAAGTACCGTCAACAAACCGAAAAGTTGGACAATCCGCCCGCTTATCGAACCCCCCGCCTGCGGCAGCAGATTTGACAGCGCCCCGCCGCCTGATGCTTGTGCTGCTGCGGCATTGGTTTCCTGCGCAAAGGCACTGTCAACGCCAAAAAGCAATATAAAAAATGCCAGCAGGAAAAGGCGTTTCATTGCTCGACCACCAGACTAGAAATCAGAACATTGGTCACTTTGCCCTGTGAACGGGTACGCGCCCGATCAACTAGATCTTCCCGCAGATTCATAAGTCCGGAAGCTCCTTTGATTTGCGCAATCGTGCTATTTCGCAAATAAGCCAAAAAATCATTTGAAATTTCAGCAGCAACAGAAGGAGAAAGCACTTCACCCGGTTGTGATACGAGAGAACATTCAATACGGATCCAGGCGTTATTGGGCGCAGCCATATTGGTAAGAATAGGATTTAAAATGGTAACACTGCTATTTGACGCGATCGTGTCGGCATTTTTCTGGGCCTCGGTTTTTACCGGCTCCGGAGGAGGAGCAATTTCCTTACCGATTTGTGTTCCCAAAAACCAGCCGCCGCCAGCAGCAACCAAAGTTAAAATAACACCGGCAAGAAGCAGTGCTTTGAAACCGCCAGCCTTTTTTCCTTTTCCGTCACCTTTTTCAGGCTCTCCTGCCATAAAAACCTCTTAAGTTAAAGTTCAAGGCATTTATGCCCTTTTTTCCGTTTTATCAGTATTCTATCAGAGAATAGATGAATAAACCTTAAAGTGGCAAGCTTTCAAGTCCTTATACAGAACTTGAACAAAGGGAGCCTGTTGAAGATGAAGCTCCCTTTATTATCATATCTATAAATTCTATCAGAATGGCGATATCTGGTTCATAATCTGCTGGCCATAAGGCGGTTGCTGGATCTCGCTCATGCGACCACGCCCACCATAGGAAATGCGGGCTTCAGCGATTTTATTGTATTCGATCGTGTTGTTACCGGTAATATCACGCGGGCGTACAACGCCAGCAACATTCAGAACACGCAATTCGTAGTTGACGCGAACTTCCTGCGAACCGTTGATAACCAGATTGCCATTCGGCAATACATCTGTAACAACTGCTGCAACCGACAATTTGATGTCTTCCTTACGCTCAACCTTCGCATCACCCTTCGAGTGGGCGGTTGAATCACCATTCACGCTACCACTGTTTTTACCTATCAGCGGGTAAGTTGCGCCTAACGTATATTTGCCATTGGCATCACGTTTCAGATCACTCTTGTTATTCAAATTGGCGCGGTCATTGATCGAAATCTGGACAGTTAATACGTCCCCCGGTTTCATCGCACGCGGGTCGCGGTAAAAGCTGTTTGACGATGAACGGTAAAGCGAATATTTGCTTTCTTTCGGTTTTGTCGGATAAATATCGGGGTTCATCGAGGGAGCATAGCCGAGATCTGCCCGAACCGGCGAAAAATCCGGCACCGAGTTAAAATCTTTTGTGTTGTAAGAACAGCCAGAAAGCGCAACCGTTGCCAGAACGACACTGATAAGCGCGACTCTTGATTTACGGGCGTCTAAAACGTTTTTCATTTGTTTAACTTTCATCATTGGCCTGCTTTTACAGACTTGGGTGCCTGCTTGTTTTCCGGCGGAAGTTTTTGTGCACTCACCAGAACTTTGGTGAGGTTAGCCGATTTTTCCGGTGGCAATTCATTCATAATGGCACTTGAGATACGCGGCGTCAGTTTCAACATAATGGCGGCTGCGGCAAAATCATCAACCAGCGCCAATTGGGCAGCAGCAGCATCAGGGCGCATTTTGGAAATGATATTGACCAATGAATCCTGAGCTTTTGCCAAAAATTCGTTACGTTTGTTCAGCCAGTTCTCGTATTCCTGACGTTTTTCTTCCAGAACCTTGATGCGATCATCGATCTGCATGCGTAATTGCTGCAATTGCTGACTCTGTAGTTCGAAGCGGGCATCTGCCGCCTGACTGTCAATATTGCCGCAGAATTTTTCAATTTCATCCTGCGAGGCATTGGCAGAGGGAAGTGTACGCTGCGGCGACGGAGCCGAAGGAATGGTAGATGATTTGTTCGGGCTTGAAGTCGCAGCACCTTTTTGTGCCAAAGCGTTATTCATGAGCCCGCACAGCGGAACCAATCCCAGAATTGCCAGAACTTTACGCCGAGATCCGATCATTGAACCACAAGCTCCGCATGAAGTGCACCGGACGTTTTAATCGCCTGCAAAATGGCGATGATGCCGGTGGGCTTGACACCGATCTGGTTCAAACCTTTAACCAGATTATCGAGATTGGTACCGCCAAGAATACCAATATTGGACGTTTGTTCATTAGCATCGACGGCTGTTTGCGGCAAAACGACCGTGTCACCCGTTTCACTGAACGGCTCGGGTTGTGACGCATAAGGCGTTTCGGTAACGCGAACAGTCAAACTGCCATGCGAAATAGCAACACGCGAGACACGGACCTTTTCACCGATAACAACCGTACCTGTACGTTCGTCGACAACAACACGGGCAACTTCATCTGTCGGAATGGGAAGCCCCTCGATTTCGGCAATGAAACGGGCCGCCGAAATACTTGCCGGTTTTTTCAAAACAACCGTTTTGGCATCGCGTTCTTTTGCAACACTTTGATGATAGCGTTTATTGGCAAAAACATTGACCAGGTCAGCAACGCGGATAGCTGTCGAAAAATCCGGATTATGCAATTCCAGAACAATATCGGCATCGCGGTTGAAATTGCCTTCAACTTTACGTTCAACCAACGCACCATTCGGAATACGACCGGAGGTCGGAACCCCTTGTGTTACAGTTTCTGCGGCACCTTGTGCTGCAAAACCGGAAATGATCATATTACCTTGTGCAACAGCATAGGTTTCGCCATCTGCACCGAGAAGCGGTGTCATAACCAGCGTACCACCCTGTAAGGACTTTGCGTCACCCAGTGATGAAACACTGACATCAATTCTTGAACCCGGCGTTGCAAAAGGTGGAATATCGGCGGTAACAATAACCGCGGCAATGTTATTTGCACGCGAAGCACCAGCCGGCGGGCTAATTCCGAGATTATCCAACATGGCACGTAAAGATTGTTCTGTAAAAGGTGAATTACGTAACGAATCGCCTGTGCCGTTAAGACCGATAACCAAACCGTAGCCGACGAGCTGGTTTTCACGGACGCCCTGAATTTCAGCAATGTCTTTCAATCTTGCAACAACTCCGGGGCGTGAAAGGTCGGAATAGCGCATCTTTGCCGGATCACCGCCCGAGCCGAGCCATGAAGCATCGGATGCTGCTTCGGAATTGAAATGGCGTACATTGCGGCCACCTTCATCGGCAAATGCGGGCATAACACCCATCAATAAAGCCGCAACAATTCCTAACGAACGACCAATCCTTAACGAACGACCAATCCCAAACGAACAACCAATCATTGCCCACCTACCCTGACGCTGCCGTCAGACAAGACCGTACCGCTTACAATACGACCGGAATCGACATTGCGAACCTTGATAAAATCACCTGCACTGCCGGGTTCCATCGAAACGCCCGAAGCGGTTATTACCAAATCACCGGCATTGAAAACCAGTTTTGTAGATTGACCACGTTCAATCAGAACCGGATCTCCCAAAGAAGATAACGAGATCGGCCGGCCGGCTGGCAATGTACGTTTAGCAACCTTGTTTAAAGCCTGCTTGACATCGGTTACATATAAAGGAGCCGCATCAACCTTGATGTAAAACATCCTTTCGCTAAGACCGACATTGCTTACAGGCTGTCCGGCATAGACTGTCGTGGTCGGAACGAGAAAGCCTATCCTATCCGCATAGGCTTGCGTTATCGACGCTGTCGACAACAATAAACCTGCAATAAGGAGAGAAAGCTTTTTCATTTTAAATTACCTTAAGTTCTTCGAAACAACTGCCGACATTTCATCTGCGGCCTGAATAACTTTCGAATTCATTTCATAAGCACGTTGAGCCGCGATCAATTCGGTAATTTCTTTCACCGGATCAACGTTCGAAGCTTCAAGATAGCCCTGCATGATCGTTCCATAGTTTTCTTCACCCGGATTACCCGCAATAGGTGCACCCGAAGCCTGTGTCTCACGAAAAAGATTGTCACCAACCGGCTCGAGGCCTGCTTCATTGGTAAAATTGATCATGTTGAGACGACCGGCTTCAACCGGAGCAGCATCGGCATCCGGCTGATAGGTTACGCGACCATCTGCACTCACTGTAATAATGCCGTTTTTGCCGAGTTCGTTCGGAACAGTAATAACCGGCTGGACGAGATTGCCATCAAGGGTAACAACCTGTCCGTTTTCGTTCAGGTTGAATGCACCCGAACGGGTATAAAACGTGTTGCCATTCGGATCCTGAATTTCAAAATAACCTCGTCCACGGATTGCCAAATCAAGCGAGTTGGTTGTCTGGACGAATGAACCCTGCATATTGTTTTTGCGAACGGCAGCAGTACGAACACCAAGACCGACAATGGCACCTTCCGGAATAGTTGCTTCATTCATCATATTCGGGACGCCAACAGCGCGATCGGTCGTGTACATAAGATCGCTGAATTCGGCGCGGGAGCGTTTATAACCAGTGGTGTTGATGTTTGCGATGTTGTTTGCAATCACATCAAGATTGGTCTGCTGGGCGTTCATACCGGTGGCCGCAATTGATAAAGATCTCATAACCATTGGACTTTTCCCTTTATTTCTTTCATTTGCTCAAGTGTTACCCGAACCAACCGGTTAAATTTGCATACGACTAACTTCGAGATAGGCCTGAACGATCTTGTCTCTGATGGCAATTGCTGTGTTCAATGAACGTTCGGCATCCATTACCGAATTGACAACTTCACGAACCGACACGTCGCCACCTTCCATTTTTTGCATTGAAAGGCTTTCGGCCTTTTCAAGATTGTTTCCGACGGCGCCGCTAACTTCAGCGAGTACCTGATCGAAACTAGGACTTTTTACACCCTGAGCCTGACCTGTAGCTTGCGTGTCTAATGAAGTTGTCTGGCTGGCATTAGAGCCGTATGATTGCCCCAACCTTTCAAGAGCGGCACGTGTTGTTGCTGATGTTAACGACTGTATCATCATCAAATCCCCGTCATTTTCAGTGCACTTGCAAGCAAATGTGCAGAGCGGCAGATAACTTCGAGATTGGCTTTATAGCTACTTTCATCGCTAATCTTTATAGTCTGGCCTTTGATATTGATCTCATTATTACTCAATTGTTCTTCAAGCTTCGAAAGATTTTCATCTTTATTTATAATTATGGTTTTCAACTTATTAACCTCTCAGCAGGTCAATTGTCTGGGATACGAGATCCCGGGCCTGACGAATAACTTGTAGATTTGCTTCATAAGACCGGTTTGCTTCACGCATATCTGCCATTTCAACGATTGCATTCACATTCGGATATTTCACATAACCATTGGCATCGGCGGCCGGATGACCCGGTTCATATTTGACAATGTAAGGTGATTTATCCGTGGAAATACGGGCAATTTCTACGCCTTGAGCTTCGGCATAAGGATTAAGAGCGGCCTCGAAACTGACTGTCTTGCGTTGATAGGGATTTGCTGCGGCAGTATCTCCTGTCGAATTCGCATTGGCCATATTTTCAGCAATAATACGAAGGCGGGTTGATTGGGCTGCAAGCCCTGTTGTTGCGACCCGGCCGGCTGCAACGAGTGGATCAGACATGATCACGATCCTCCTTTAACGGTAGCCATCATCATTCGATGAAAGGCTTTTACGATAACGGTATTGAGTGACATTTGCTGGCCGATTTCACCACCTTTACGCATTTCTTCTTCCAGATTGACATTATTTCCGGAATGGGTGGTTTCAATCGTATCTTCAGGCCGCATTGCATGGGATTCCATGCCATTATCCGTGACATCCATGTGCTTACTGTTTGTTACAGCCATTGCCATGGTATCATTGTTGAGAATTGCAGCGAAGTCTTTTACGTCACGCGCTTTGTATCCGGGAGTATTAACGTTAGCAACGTTACTCGCGACAGTCTTTTGGCGCGTTGCCAACCAGTCTGCTTGTTTATTTGCTATATCGAAAAGATTTACCGGACCCATTGTCGTATACTCTATTGAACAGAATAAACAATAGGCCCTTAAACTTGCGCGAGACTTGCGTTTGAAATGTTTTTTAAAAAATATAAATATATAAAATATTTCAATGAGTTATCATAAAAACAAAACCTGTTTTTAAGAATCCGGTGGCGCTAAAGCAATGAATTTTGTCAATCTTCACCCAAAAACTTCATCTAACACATTTCATTTACCGGATCGCTCTCTTCATATATCGGATAGCGCCCTCAAGCGCATTTTAAATTCTGAAAGGAAACCCAAGAATAGAACAAAACGGAAGAACCAGCGCCATCTTACCGAAAAGGTCTTCCCTTCAAATGACTTACCTAACAGTTTCGGCAAAATATGGCTTTTGTGATAATTTGTGCTTCTCAAGGCTTCACATTCAATTTATTGATTGACCGGCAATTTATTGATTGACCGGCAACTTATTGATTGACCGGAATTATTCCTTTCGAGGTCTTGAGAGCAACTTTACCGGTTTCGCTATCTTTCATAACACGGACATAATAACTTCCATCAGGAAGTTTGCTGCCGGGTCTTGCGAACCAATACCCCTGATCATATTCTATCATTGCCATTCCATTGACAACGTCTTTGACAACATAGGGTTTCGACTTTGGAGCTGTCGGTTTCAAGCTTCCGTCTGTCTTGTCAGGATTTTCGCTTTTTGGAAGCCCCCGTCCGTTTGACATAATCGCTTTCTTTGAATCATAGTCACGCGTGGCATAAGGATCGACGCGATCGACAAGTTCGAAATGCGAGCGCTTGTACCAGCCATCATGAGGTTTGAATGTACCTACCGCTGCCGGCTTATTGTCGGATGCACCTGCCCCGCCCTGTCCACCAATCTGGAACGCATAGACAACAAAAGGCAAACTGCCGCAGCCGATTGCCATAGCAACCCCCATGGCGCGCAACATGGAATCAACAGAACTGAAAATTCCAAAAAACACACCTGTCGATGAACTTGCTGCCGAATTTGCAAATGTGAATGCCTGCAGCCCTGCTACACCGGCAGATATTGCCGCAATCACTCTCTTGAAAACACCAATATGCTTTTTGTCTTCAGCAACTCCATTTGTGCTGGCGCCGATTGGCGAAAGCTCGTCGGGATTACGCCAGGATAAAAACCACTGGCCTTTATTTTTTTCCCTATTATTCTGGTTTACTCGATCAGTTTCAATATTTTCGAGATCAGACAACAGTTTTGCCAATTCTTGTTCCGTGGCATCGCTGCGTTTTTTATTGGCCAGATTTTTCATCCTGAAACCACTGAACTTTTGATAGGTTTCGCTACCAAAGCCCGGAAAGGATGAACCAAAATTTGTAATATCAGTCATGATTGAAATTCTCCTGCGCCGTTTTTAGGCCGACTGATTTTTCAGGGCTTTGGCAAGATCATCATAAGGATCGCGGGGAACCGGCGTATCCGGTGACTGGTTCATAGCATCGTAAATTCTCGGCACCATAACCACCGCCTGATCAAGAACCGGATCCGATCCGGGACGGTAGGCACCCATAGCACGTAGATCGCGCGTTTCTTCATAGCGTGAAATCATCTCTTTCAAACTTCTTACGAGCTTTTTTTGTTCGGGAGTCCAGCTATGCGGTGCCAAACGGGAAATTGAAGCCGGAATATCAATTGCCGGATAGCGGCCCTGTGCTGCTATTGCTCTGTCGAGCACAATGTGTCCGTCAAGAATACCGCGAATAGCATCAGCGATCGGATCATTATGGTCGTCACCATCAACAAGAACCGCGTAAACGCCGGTAATTGACCCTTTTCCTTCCGGCCCCGGACCGGCACGTTCCAACAAACGCGGCAGATCGCTGAACACACTTGGCGGGAAACCGCGGGAAACCGGTGGTTCACCAGCCGCAATTGCCACCTCGCGGGCAGCGAGCGCATAACGGGTAATGGAATCGACCATCAATAATACATTGTCACCCAAGGAACAAAAATATTCGGCAATTGTCGTAGCCATTGCCGGCGCTAACCGGCGCATCATCGGACTCTCGTCTCCTGTCGCAACGACTGTGACAACTTTGGATAGCTTTCCCTTCATCGTATCGTCAAGCATATCGCGAACTTCACGACCACGTTCTCCGGTCAATGCCAAGACCACTGTGTCGAAATCATCGGTTGAGGTCATCATTGCCAATAATGTTGATTTACCAACACCGGAACCGGCAAAAATACCGATACGCTGGCCGAAACAGAGCGGCGTAAATATATCAATAACTTTAACGCCTGTGCGCAATCCTTTACCGACCCGTGCCCTTTTAAGGGCTGGTACAGCCTGTGTTTCAACCGGCATCTTTCTTGGCCCTGTGGCAATGGGACCCAAATCATCAATGGCCTCTCCCAATGCATTGACCACCCGACCTTTCCATGATTTGTCGGGAGAAACGAGCAAAGGCCCGTTTGCAAATACAGATGCATTAAGCGCCGGAACAAGAGTTTCATCGTAAGGCTTGATCAACACATGATCTTCATTCACACGAATGATTTCTCCGCGCGCCATGTTGTGTCCGCAATCGATCAGGACACTATCACCAAGCGCAACATCATCGGAAAGCCCGCGTGCTTCGACAGCAACGCGCGAAACATCACTCACCAAACCGCCTTTGCTGACCAAAGGCGACTGTTGACGTTTTTCATGTTCGGCAAAAGCAACGAGCAAAGACAAGGCATTCGTACGAGATATACCAAGATCACTATTTTCTTCCGGGCTCTGTTCCATAAAATTTTTCCACAAAAATGATAATCTCAAGCGGCTAAAATTTCAGTTCTGATGAACTGTTATTGGTTTTTACCACCCAAAGTCTGAATTGCCTGCGAACTTCTTTCTTCCTGCTGACGCATCATAGCTTCAACACGTTCGAAAGCTCTTGAAACTTCGATAAGACGGGTCATCTCGACAACACCATTGACATTGGAGTTTTCCAGAAAGCCCTGTACAACGCCGTTTGCCGCATCACCTTGAACCGGAATAGGTGCCTTGTCGGGAATTACGGAAGCATTGGGGCCATAATGCAATTTGCTGTCGGGCTGGAATTGATAAAGACCGATAGCTGCTACCTGCAAATTATTCTGATAAATTGCACCGTCGGCAGCAATGCGCGGGGTGCCGTTTGCCGGATCAATCTGTATGGGTGCACCACCATTATCCAGAAACGGATATCCCTGAACCGATACGAGCCCACCTTCCTGGGTCATAACCATACGCCCGTCACGGGTATAGACCTGACCATTCGGCGTTTGTAGTGAAAAATAGGAATCGCCATTAACGGCGACATCAAGAGGATTGCCGGTTTGCGTAACCGGCCCACGATTGGTCGAGATATAAGTTTTTCCGGCGCTACTAAAATTAACGTTCTGGTTATTGTCGCGGGCAACAGGGGAAACAAGAGATTCAAACTTCATCTCTTCCGACCGGAAACCTGTTGTGTTTACATTGGCCATATTACGCGCAATGGTTTCCATGCGCCTTTCTAAACTGATTTGCCCCGAAACACCAACATAGATCGGATTTTGCATCAATCTTTGTCCTTTCTTGCCCAGACAGTGTCACGACGTCTGGCTTCCAATGAGGCGGACAAAAGATCAACGCAAAAAGCGCTATGATCAATTGCCACCCGGTTTAAGCGACTGCATTGCAATCATCGAGGCATTCGAAAAACCGAATGTGCTCCCCGTATTTGTGCTCTGCAGAAGAGTTAATGCAGGACTTACCTGCGGTTGGTTTTTGGCGTCATACATCGCCGAAAACCGACCAATGAATTTTTCCAATTTTGTCGCGTCAGCCAGATCATCAAAGCTCATTTTCTGTTCGAGAAGTCGTTTTTGCGCGTCGACATCGGAACCGCGCACGCTGTCGGGAATACCAAGAGCCGTATAGACAACCTCTGCAAGTGCTTTATCCGCAATGATCTGGTAAGCCCACTCATCTTTTGACAAGCTGCCATTTTTAGCCATGCCACCAACAGTACGCGTAAAATAAAGTGCAAGACGCGTACCTTCATTCTGGTCACCCACTTCTGTTTCCAGTGTCTGCTGCATGTATTTATTGACTGCAGCTTTTGTTGCACTGTCCTGAGAAGTGGCCTTATCTCCATATGCGTTGAAGTTGAAAGCAGCGGCGAATTGTTGATAACGTTTATCCGTCAGATCTGCGGCATACTTGGGATCGGTTAGAACCTTGCGCATCATGCCTTTGGCATAGATCATATCTTCAAGGCCATAAGCCTTCATCGCATAATTGAAAAGGCGCGTATCACCAAGAAAATCGTCAACTGTTTTTACACTTTTTATGTTCTGAGTGTAATAGTCTGTTTCGCGCTTGACATTGGGTTCACTCATAACCCTGTCAAGCGTCTTTGACATATTATCAATTGTACTTCTATAGCTGACATAAGTGCCAATCATAGGATTACCTTTCCTCAGTAATTGTTATGTAGCGGATGAAACTTGCCCGAAACTGAATTCACCGTTACAACAGCTCATGACTGTTTTGTTGTCGTCATCATATTTATTATGGATAATAGCATAACAGTCATTATAAATATAATATAATATCAAGAATGTCTGTTTTTTAGCGTTCTGGCAAGAAACTTGCGATAATGTCATGACTGAATTATAGATTTTGATCTGGCAAGTTTCACGCAAGGCCATCATTCTATAGATTAGTTGACTTAAGACATAGGAGCGTTTGCGTTGGGTGTTATTCTCGGATTAGCGATTGCACTTGGCTGTATCCTCGGAAGCTTTATGGCAATGGGGGGGCATGTATCTGTTCTTATGCAGCCTTGGGAATTTGTGATTATTCTAGGTGCTGCATTCGGCACATTTATTATTGCCAACCCTTTTTCTGTTATAAAAGACACGATGAAAGCCACCTTGGAGGCAATGAAAGAAGCTGTTCCCAAACAAAAGGACTATCTTTCATTACTCGGCCTTCTCTATGCCTTGATGCGCGAAATGCGTTCAAAATCACGTTCGGAAGTTGAAGGCCATTTCGATAATCCGAAAGAATCTGCCATTTTTCAACAATATCCGACAATATTGAAAGATGACTCAATCACCAATTTTATTTGTGATTACTGCCGTCTTATACTTGTCGGAAATGCCCGTCCTTTCGAAATCGAGGCTTTGATGGATGAGGAAATCCATACCATTTCACAGGATGCGCTCAAATCCGCTTCGGCTTTACAAACAGTAGCCGATGCTTTGCCTGCTCTTGGTATTGTTGCGGCCGTTCTCGGTGTTGTTAAAGCGATGGGCCATCTTAATGAATCACCGGAGGTTTTGGGGCACTATATCGGTGCAGCTTTGGTCGGTACTTTTGGCGGTATTTTCTTTGCTTATGCCGTGTTTGCTCCGATTGCGTCGAAAATCAAACTTGTTCGTGGCAAAAAAACCCGTATTTATACCGTGATAAAACAGACACTTCTGGCTTACATGAATGGTGCAATGCCACAAATTGCTCTTGAATATGGACGCAAAACGATTTCTGCAAAAGACCGTCCGACAATTGACGTGGTCGAGCAGGAAGCCATTTCCGGTCAACCTTCAAGTAAAGAGGCTGCATAACAATGTCGGAAGCAACCCCTGGCAACACGACTGAAAATGCCGGAACAAGTGACCAAAAACCCGCTGCTTCTGCCGCAAGCAACGCTGCCGGCGAAACAGTGGAAGAAAAGAAAAAAGATGTTTTGGCCGAGCATATTTTGCGTGCTGCCGGGCTGTCGAGCGACGACCTTATGTCGTTTCAACATGTATTTGGCGATGCAGCAACAAATTTAAGCGCAAGGTTGGCGCAATATACGTCTGCTACATTCACCATAGAAGTTAAATCGCTCGACACTTTGAAAGCCGACGCATTACCCCAAATTATCTCGGGGGATACGCTGGTTGTCAGGTTCGAAGCAGACCAGTGGGGTGGTGACGTATTGTTTGTTCTGGATGCAAATCTTGTAAGCGTTGTAACAGACGCCTTTTTCGGAGCACCCGAACCGGCGATTCTCAACCGCAATGGTCGGCCGTTCAGTGCCGTTGAAACGCGAACAGGACAGACATTGGCCAAAGTTTTATCTCTGGCAATGGATGATGTTTTCGGGAAGGGTGACGGGACGCTTTTTAACTATAAAGAAACGACGGATGCGCAACAATTCGACATGGAAGAGTTCCAGCAATTAAGGATGTTTTCCTGTGTCCTTTCGTTCAAATCCGGAGAGGTCGAAACAACCCTTACTCTGCTTATGCCGAGAAGTTGTCACCGGCCGATCCAGGAGGCCGTTACCAGAGTTTTGCGGGCACCTTCAACGCGAACCGATCCATTATGGGCCAAGCGTTTGCGTCAGGAAGTCAGCCGGGCTCATGTAGCGATTGAAGCTTATATCATTGAAGGCTCGATGACCTTGAATGATTTGATGCATATCGAAGTAGGACAAGTCCTGCCATTACCGGCAAATGCCGTTAAGCAGGTAAGATTGCGCAGCGGCGACAAACCGCTTTACAAATGCTCTTTGGGCAAAGTGGGATCGAATTTTTCTGTACGGGTTACCGACCCGATTGATGAAGAAGAGGAAATGTATGATGAACTGGTTCATAATTAATATTATAGGTGCCGTCCTTGCGATGACATCTGTCGGTGTATTTGTCATTACATCACGCAAATTGGCCAGTACCATTCGTCTCGGGCGTCAATTGGCCGAACAGGTTCATGCTGCAACATCAAGCCTTGATCGCGCTGTCAGGGCGCTCAGAGAAGAACATCAGGATTTTCGGGACGAGAACAAGAAACTCGATGCACGCATCACCGAGTCATCACGGATCCGCCGCGAAGTTGACCGTTCGGTTGCCCATATGGAAACAATCCGCAATCAGTTGCAAGGAGATTTTAACCGTCTTCGTGGTATATTGACTGCCCAGTCGCATGGACCCACAACAAATTCTGCCCCGACAACCCATTCGGTTAATCAGCAAACAATGCAGAATAACGGTCTGCCGGTTTTTGTCCAACGCAGAGTTCATAAATCGGATCTTGGCAACAGAGTACAATTTTAATCGCAAACGGCCTTGGGCCGTAATGAAACGGTGAAATAATGGCAGACGATACGAAACCGACAACGACCCCGCCTCCGATGGGAGCCAAGCCGACTATGCCACCACGTCCGGGAACAACGGGCACTGCAATGCCAGGCGGTTTCAAACCGAACGCTCCGGCAGGCGGCGCAGCACCATTTGGTGGTGCCAATCCGGGCAATACAGGTCAATTCGGAGCCAATCCACAAAAGCCGGCAGGAGCCGGTTTTGGTGGAGGCGCCGCCTTTGGCGCAAACGCCGCCAAACACAATACCCAGGCACAGCCAAGCGAATCTGCAAGTTCCGCAAGTAATGCCGATCTTATCATGAGTATTCCCGTCGAGGTTCAGGTTGTTCTGGGCGGTACCACAATGCCGGTTGCAACATTGATGGATCTCGGACGTGGAGCGGTTATCACACTTGACAAACAAATCGGCGACCCAGTCGACATTGTCGTCAATGGACGGGTCATCGCGCGCGGTGAAGTCATCGTCATGGAAGATGATTCATCCCGTTTTGGGGTAAGCTTGACGGAAATCATCGGCAAATAACTTTTTAAATATATTTGAAAGACAGTTATGGCGTCATCGGAACAGGAAAATCCATCAGCAAAAGAGGGACCTGCCGCCCCAACGGTGGCAGCAAGGAAAACTTCGTCCTCGATTATCGACGGCCTGACCGGACAACAGAAAGTTGCTGCCCTTCTCGTCGCTATGGGTAAACCTGCAGCGGCAAAAATACTCAAGCATTTTTCGCCTGATGATCTTCGCCGTTTGAGTGGGCAAGCCCATACGCTTCCCAATATCAGTCTTGCCGATTTCGATGTTCTGGTGCACCAGTTCGAAGATGCCTTTGCCGAAGGTGTATCTTTTTCGCAAGCCGGCGAGCGTTTTGACAATCTCGTTCAGGAAACACTTCCCGAAGACGAAGCTGCGGCTGTGCTTGATCCGAATGCAACTCCCGCTATTCCCGAGGAAAGCCTATGGGAGATCATGGGCAAAATGTCTGCAGAAGAATTGCAGGACCACATCTCGCAGGAACATCCGCAAGTCATCGCCTATATTGTTTCGAAACTTCCTTCCGATCTTTCTGCAAAATTGCTGCTTCTCCAGACCATGGCCGAACGCGGAGATATTATTTACCGCACGCTACATTTACGTGCCGTTCTACCGGTTGTCGACGAACTTCTCGATAAAGCTTTACGACCCGTTCTGATGAAGAAAAACGAAGCTGCCGAACAGTCACATTATGGCGAGGTAGCCAACATTCTCAATCAGCTCGACAAGAGCGAAATCGACGAGATGTTGGCAAGTCTTGACGGTCTTGATCCGGAAGATCTCGAAAAAATCAAATCGAAACTTTTTGTCTTCGAAGATATTCCTCGTCTTTCGTCGCGCGCACGTTTGTTGCTTTTCGATGACATTCCGTCGGATGTTATCATCACTGCTTTGCGAAACGCCGATAATGCAACGGTCGAAACTATTCTCAGTTCGTTATCGCAGCGTAGCCGCCGCATGGTGGAAGCCGAACTGAAATCACCGAACGACATGATAACACAAGCCGACATTACAAATGCCCGTCGCACGATTGCGCAACAGGCAATCAAACTTGCAGGGGAAGGCAAAATCAGCCTGGCAGCCGATGAGTCGGCAGATCAGGCTGGTGGTGATGCAAAATCGGAAAATAATGCCACTCCTCCGGCTGATGAAGCCAAGGGGGAGGAAAAGCCGAAAGAATGATAATAAATGGCTGAGGACAAACCCGACAAGGAAAGTCAGACCGAAGAACCGACCGAGCACAAAATAAGCAAGGCCGAAGAAAAAGGTAATCTTCCTTTTTCCCGGGAATTGCCCACTTTTGCCGGCCTTGTCGGCTATAGCATGATTGCCATTTTTATCGCTTTTCCTGCAATGTCCAAGCTTTCGAATTTCCTCGTACAATGGATTGAGCGGCCCGAAAGCTGGCGTCTCAATGGTGCCGAAGACGTTAAACATTTACTGCTTTTGGTGGGAGGCCATGTCGGACTTGCTCTCGTCCCGATACTTGTGATCATTCCCGTTATCGGCATTGCAGCCTCGATGGTGCAGAATACACCGCGCATTGTTGGCGAAAGAATTCGACCACAATTTTCCCGCATTTCTCCGGCTGCCGGATTCAGCCGTATTTTTGGTAAATCCGGTTTTGTCGAATTTTTAAAATCGTTGGCAAAGCTGATAGGTGTGAGCCTCATAGTCTATCTGTCATTTTTCAAAGGCAATACGGTCTTTACGGACGCTTTAGGAACCGTTGCCTCGGCTTTGCCGGAATATATACGTTCGGAAGTTGCCCGACTTTTAATCTCTTTTTCTGTAGCTGTTGTCGCAATTGCCGCGTTTGACTTTGCGTGGTCGCGGTTTAACTGGCGGCGTCAATTGCGTATGACAAAACAGGAACTGAAAGATGAACAAAAAGAAATCGAAGGTAACCCGATGGTCAAAGCGCGTATGCGTTCACTCGCACGCGATCGCATTCGTCGACAAATGATGGCGAATGTTCCAAAAGCCACAGTTATCGTTGCCAACCCGACCCATTTTTCCGTTGCGCTACGCTATAAGCCACCGGTCGATTTTGCTCCTGTGGTCATCGCCAAGGGACAGGATATTCTGGCTTTGCGCATCAGGGAGATTGCTGTCGAACACGACATACCCGTTATTGAAAACATACCGCTTGCCCGCGCCCTTTATAAACAGGTTGAAGTCAATCAGGTTATACCGCAAGAGTTTTATCAAGCCGTAGCGGAATTGATCCGCTATATTAACAGTCAGAAAATACATTAAACAAACTAATGCAGCCCTTATCTTTTATAGTTGTTGTGAAATAAAATGAATCAAGATGACGTACACGAAATGCGCGAAATGATGATCGCAAAACAAGTCGCGCGAATTATTCCCGAACTGAAACTGGTCGATCCGGCCGATTTTATCGTTTTTATCCATGACGAACATTTTGCCAATATCAGCGACATCATCGACGCTGCAACAGAACTTCATTTCTATCCACATACAGTGCGCTTTGCCAATGGTGGCAATTATCAACTTGATTGGAATACTCCGCCGACGATTACGCTGGACATGGAATTTTCAAATGATGGTGTAACAGCATATTTCCACATTATTATGTCGCCCGAAGGCTTCGGCATAGAGCTTGACAATGTTGTCTTCGAAAACCCGCAGGATGATGAAGCCGATACAAGACAGTTGATCGATGCTTTGAACAATGCACGGCTGAGAAAATCTGCAAACAAATAAGTCTAATTTTTTTACGTGACTAAAAGGCGCCGTTCATGCCCTTTTAGTCTCCCTCTATCAAAAATGACTTATGCTAACATAGCAAATAACATCACGTTCACATTTCCGCCGTCCGCAATTGCCAATTGCGGGCTTGCTTTTTCGTTCCAGATTTTTCGGATTCCCATTCCATTTTTAATGTCATTCATTGTCGAATATTGATGCTGTCTACAAACTTCTATGATAAACTGAGTACCTTCTTTGCGATTGCTTTTGTCAGCCGGCTAACAGAATAAAAAATATTAACAAGAGAAAAGAACGTAAAAGAGATCAGAGATTGGTTGTCGCATTGATGAGAAACCAATCAAAGTGCCAAAAGAATATTGATGAGATTGAATACCGATGCATTGCAATCGGATTTCAGTTTTCTTTGCTAGTTAATCAGACTAATGGCATTACTATTAATGCCCTGATATTTCATTTTTTTGAAATGTTAACGCCCTCTCCACTCATTCATTTCGAACGGAGTAAAAAAATAATTTGCATCACAAAAAATTGGATATATCGGGAAAATACTGCTAAAATCGGGTATGTTCTTATGAATTTTTATATCAATAAAATATCTCTTTATAATATTACTCTTCAATATTAATTTCTATATTAACCAATATTTTTATGAATTAAAAATTCATTTAACCAAGTTTATTGAATATAATATATACGTTTTTAAAATTTGTTTTTACAAAAATATAAACTATACGATACAATTATTTTTTATTTTACTTTATTCATATCTCTAACCTGATCGGCAGGTATATAATTGAACTGTTCGACCATGAGATCTTTAATAACAGGTTCCGGAAAGCGTTGATTGACGCCGTCAATAATTTTTTGTTTCACATCCTCGAATTTTATACGTTCTATTTGTTTTGTATCCGAATAGGAACCGAAAAAAGCATTGAAGACTTCGTCATTCACAAATAGCCCCAAAGGAACAGTCAACTTATTTTTGACTTTTGAATCAACTGTATAAACAAGTTGCGCGATAATATATCCGTTTACTTTGCCATCGGCCAGTATAGGGACACTCATAACGTCTGTGCGGTCATAGTCGATGGTAGGAGCTGTATCTTCTGTTGCTGCCACGGCTTTAGGTTCTGACCCTATCTTGATAGCCAGCATCAATGAGCCCAAAGCGATAATGCAAACCCATAAGCCAATGGCAACGGTTTTTATCATTTGTACTGCCCGCTATTGACTGTGAAAGGATCGTAAGTCCCGTCTGTTTCCTGTTCGCGCGCCGCTTCCTGCATCATTTGCGAAAGTTCAGTCACAGCTTCGAGGTGAATTTTCAATAATTCACTGTTCCGCTCGAGTTTCTTTTTCAAACCACCCAGCAATGTCTCTACTTTACTTTCCACCACATTATCGAAATAACGGGCAACATCTGCCATGGACTGGTTCAAATCACGCAAACCGCGAGCTTTACGGGCATTAATGTCGTTATAGTCCGGATTTTGATGCTTTTCGAGTGCATCTGTTTCATAATCGACAACCTCTTCAAGAGAGTTGACAACGGCTGCAAACCTCGCCAAAGCGACATCCCGCGCGGCGGGATCATCAATGTGCACTTTCGCCGGAACCACGGCCGGATTCTGTTCACCCGATTGCTCAGCTAAAGACATGTGAAACTCCTTTGATCGAGCATGTTATCATAAATTGTTATAAAACGTTTAAGTATTTTTAGTCATTTGTTTACGCACGAAGTTAATATCGTGGTTGTGAACAATATTATCGACTGTGGCTTGTGTATTTTGGTCGGAGCGGGCAAGTTGACCAAAAGCAGCTCCCATTTCCTGATTGCCAACTTCCGGAACTTTACCTTGCTTGATCTCTTCATCGCGAGCGAGCATTTTCGCAACGCCAATTCCACCGCGGTCAGCCACTTCCTTGGCCATTGATTCAGCCATCATGGATTTCCAATATTCCCCGGCTTGTCCCTTACCAAAAACCGACGGTGTATCTGTCGTAAACATATTCTGGATAAAGGATTGCAACATAAAAGCTTCAAACTTTTTGTATGCCTCGGTATGATCGGCATTTGCCGATTTTTCTTTTATCTTTAGCTGATTGACAGATTGGCCGGATTGGGAAACCGTACTTGTGTTATCATTCGTTCTTGCCAACTCGGAAAAACCGCCGTCCGCTATTTGCTGATTTGCAGCACGCACCGCACTTTGCGCGTTACGCAACTTTTCGACCGAAGCTCTATATTCGAGAGGATCAGCCGCTCTTGACACATCAAGTACCAAGTCTGAAGGTGGTTGAATGGCCATTATTTGTCCTCTTATAGCATATGCCCGATAAATCAGGCACCTCAATTGCCGGAAAACCGTCCCTTCCTTAAAAATGATCCGGACCGTTTTTCCTCATGATTTACTATATTGAACAAAGCTTATCCCAAACTGGTGTCTTTGACGATTTTTGCCGCAACATATTCTTCAAGCATTTTGGCCATTTCTTTGCGCTCTTCTGCTTCTTCGGCAGCTTTACGTTTCTCGTCGATTACGTCGCACCGGCGCGACGACTGCAACAGTGTTTTTCTTTGTTGGGCAATGAGATTATCAAGAATGGCTTCTTTTCGTGCATTTTTATCAAGGCGTTTGGCAACCATCATCGGATCGAACAAACTGGAAGCAGAGCCATTTTCCATGAGAGAAAACAGAAATTTGTCTTCATCGGATAACGCCGAACGTTGGTTCTGTGTCCCCTCGAGTTCGGCTTCATCTCGTGCCTTCACCAGTTTTTGTGCTTTTAATAATCTTGCATATCGTTGGCTTGATGTCGGCATCAGGGCCCCCTGTTCAACCATGAAGCATATTCTGCCCCGAAAAATGTTAATATTTCCGGCAATAGATAATAAATAAGCAAAAGACCACCGAACATAACAAATGGCATGGAAATAAAATAAACCGGAATTGTCGGCGTCAGTTTATTGATCAGCCCGACAGCGATATTGACCAATATGGAATAGATAATGAACGGCGAGGCAATACGCAATGTTGTCAGAAATGTTTGCGATAATGCATCCTGAAAATCGATTAAAGCCGATTGCGGTTCCGGCGTTAACGAAGGCGGGATAATTTGATAGGATGTCATTAACCCGCGAATGACAACCATATGAAGATCGGCCGCGAAAAACAACATCAACGCACCGATTGTGATCATATTGGCAACCTGTGTTTCGGGCATGGATTCAATCACACTCGTACCCGGTTGTCCGGAATAGCCGATCGACATGCCAATAATATTGGCCATAAATTGCAAAGCCCACATATAGGCCTGAGCAATAACGCCGAATGTAGCGCCTATGAGCGATTCACTGATTATGCCGCTCAGCAAAGTTGCCAAAGTCGGATTTTGCGCAATGTTTGTAAAATTGGAACCTGAAAGCGGTACCATGATCAAGGAAAAGGCGATGGCTAAAAACAATCTGAAATTCATCGGAATACGGGCACTCGATATGCCCGGCATCAACATCAGACATGCCCCCACACGCGCAAAGATCAGCATGGCGACAATCACCAGCTGATCAATGGGCACCAGCTGATCAATGGGCAAAAGTGCAAAGGACATGTCCTATTCCTTTTAATCGGAGATCGTCCCCAAAGTCTTGACTTCGACACCGCGGGCAATTTCCGCGTGCGAAAGAACTGGCAGGGTCGCAAACAACCGTTCAATAATCATGCGAACATAAGGACGGGCTTCCGGCGAAGTGATAAGAACAAATCTTTCGCCCTTCTCCATATGTTTGCGAATAGCATTTGTAGCCTCTGTACCAAATTTTTCAAGTTCCCTCGGATCGATATCGAATTCGACAATTTCGCCTTTTGAATCCCGTTTCAAGGCCTGATGGAAAACCAGATCCCAATGACTGCCGAGACGTAAAACATTCAATACACCATTATCCGACAGATCGCCACAAATCTGTTGCGACATACGCATCCGGACATGTTCGACAATCAGTTCGGCACGACGGACATGAGGAGCAATTTCGGCAATCGCTTCAAGTATCTGGTCAAGGTTACAAATCGAAACACGTTCAGCCAACAATAATTTCAAAACCGATTGTAAACCGGAATAAGAAAGATGTGCAGGACAAATTTCTTCAAGGAGTTTGCGGTATTCCGGTCCCAGACGTTCAAGAAGAATGCGCATATCTTTATAAGATAATAATTGTGCAAGATTATTCCGTAATACTTCACTTAAATGGGTGAGCAAGACCGAAAGATTATCAACGGCCATATATCCTTCGCGTGCAAGTTCGGAACGGAAAGTTTCAGACGTTGCAAAAGCACGCATTCCGAAAGCCGGTTCACGGACTTCCTCACCGGGAAGATTCGGTGCCGGTTTTTCGCCAAGCATAACCAACACATCGCCAATGCGCATTTCATAGGAAGCAACAACTGTCCCGTGTAATTTGATCTGATAGGATTTCGGCGGTGTTTTATAGTCGTCGGTCACTTCGATTTCAGGAATAACAAAACCGAAATCGGTTGCAAATTTCCGACGCATTTTGGCAACGCGGTTGGCAAGCTCTGTCTGGTGAGGCAAAAGACGGGTTGCCAATTGTTTACCCAAAGTAAGTTCAATTGCCGGTTTTTCAAGAGAAGCTTTGACAGACTGGCTTTCCTCTTTTTCAGCAATTGCATCGGCTTGAGCCTTCAAAGCTTGTTCTTCTTCAGCCTGACGTTGCAGACGCCGCGGTATCGAAAAGCCGATTCCGGCAAGAAGTGCTGCAATGGTCAAAAATGGAAAAGCAGGTAAACCCGGCATCAAGCCCAAAACAGCAAGCAGCACTGAAGCCACAAACAAGGCCTTCGGATAACCACCCAACTGGCCAAAAACCGCTTTTTCTGTTGACCCGCGTGTTCCTCCCTTGGAAACCAGCAAACCGGCAGCAAGAGAAACGATAAGAGCAGGAATCTGGGTTACCAGACCATCACCAACCGAAAGCTTGGTAAAAACATCGGCAGCCTGTGAAATATCCATGCCATGACGGGTAACGCCAATGACAATGCCACCAAAAATATTGACTGCCGTAATGATAAGACCGGCAACGGCATCACCACGAACGAATTTGGAAGCACCATCCATGGAACCGAAGAAGGAACTTTCTTCCTCCAGCTCGCGACGGCGAACCTGAGCCTGCTTCTCATCTATCAAACCGGAAGAAAGATCGGCGTCAATTGCCATCTGTTTACCTGGAATAGCATCCAAAGTGAAACGTGCACCAACTTCAGCAATACGTGTTGCACCTTTGGTAATAACCAGAAAATTTACGATAATCAGAATTGCGAAAACAACGAGACCGATGACAAAGTCGCCGCCCATCACAAATTGTGAAAAACCGTGAATAACGTGGCCGGCAGCCGTGTACCCCTCATCACCGTGAGTAAGAATAACACGTGTTGTTGCAATATTGAGAGACAAACGCAGCATGGTTGCAATCAGCAACACAGTCGGAAAGGCCGAAAAATCGAGAGGGCGTTGAATCCATAACGCCACCATCAAAATCAAAACCGAAAAAGCTATCGAAAATGACAGCCCCATATCCAGCACGAATGAAGGAACTGGCAAAAACAAAACGGTCAGAATAATGACAATACCGGCAGCGAAACCAATATCACTACCGGAAAATTTACTGCTTTTACCAATCGCGTTTACGGCACTTTGCTGCACGTTGATCTCCTTAACGCAAAAAAAGCGTGACAATGTGATCACAATTGTCGTGGCTTTTTACTCTTGCGACAAAAATAGAAAACGAAGCTTGCGCGAAGGTGGTGGTCAAAAATTTTGTCTTGCTCACGAAATTTTACAAATTAGTAACCAACGAGGCCTAAAAGTGATAGAAAAAAGGCAATTGTCCTAGATAAAGTTAAAGACAGTTCCCCAAAAACTGCCGGAAATATCGGGAAAAACCGAAAAATAAAAAAATTTTTGGGAACTTTGTGCAATTGCCCGAATTGTAACACATTGTTATATTACGTGTTGTAATGTATCGTGATAGACAGAAATAATCGAGGTGAAGTTATGGCTGATATGATGAAAATCGCAGTATTCTATTCCATGATGATTGTTAGCACGAATGTTGCAATCGCTTTTGCGGTAATGGGTTTGAACTGAGATTACCAGTTTTTGCGTGCATGAATGATATGTGCGCCATAGTATTTCGCATACGGCCAATTCGGGTCGGTGCATGACAAGTTGCGACGGGAGATGGATTAGATGATCCATTCTTTGCCGCAATAAATCTCGAAGTCGTTTTCTCTCGTGCGACCAATTAAAGTCATATTACATTTTTGACCTATTCGGATGGCTTCGGCCGTTGCTGCCGATACAGCAACCAGTATAGAAACGCCCAAAACTGCAGCTTTTTGTACCATTTCAACTGACAGGCGGCTGGTTACCACAACAAAACCGGAACTGACATCCTTGCGATTTAAAAACAGATGACCGCAAAGTTTATCCAGCGCATTGTGCCTGCCAACATCTTCACGAATTGCAATTATCCCTTTATTTTTTTCATAAAAAGCGGCGGCATGAACTGCTCTTGTTGCATTGTTCAGAATCTGTTTTCCGCAAATTTCACGTGCTGCGTTAAAAATTTCATCCCGATCAAAATGGATATCTGTCCGTTTTACCTTGTCTATTTCACGCATTGCCGCGTCAATTGATTCGATGCCGCAAAGACCGCAACCGACAGGGCCTGCCATAGAACGGCGGCGTTTGCGAAACGCATCACGCCGGTCAACGCGTAAAGCGATTTGTACATCTATTCCGCGCGATAGTGGGACAATATCGATATTTTCAATCTCATCCGGATCACTAATGAATTCTTCGGTCCGACTGAAGCCATAGGCAAAGTCTCTAAGATCATCGGGGGACGCCATCAAAACTGCTTGCGTTGTACCATCGTAAGAAAGCGCAATCGGCACTTCTTCGGCAACAGTCTTCTCGATCTGTTGTCTTTTCCCGTCGCTTGCTGAAACGACCTCCGCATCAACAAGCACTGTATCACTGAATTTTGAATCCGTCTTTTCTTCGACAGAACATGCCTTTTTCAAAATAGTCATTTAACCGTCATTCATTTCGAATAAAATTGCTTGACCCGCCATATAACGCCATTCCGTTCAGCCTTATCGGTCATATTCATCTATTACCAAAACCGTGGGTCCGCTTTCAATTTTGATGTTTTATAAGTTGGAGATGTGCTTGCCAAGGTTCCGGCAACAGAATATTTTCATGAATACGTGACAATGAATATATTTTAGAGAGTGAATTTCTGATGGACTTGACCGAAATTGATGATGGCGTTTTCGTCTGCGGACAGATTACGGAGGACTTTGTTGAAGAACTTGCCAAAGCCGGCTTCAAGACAATCATTTGTAACCGCCCCGATAATGAACAGCAAAATCAGCCAACTTTTGCCTCTATTGAAAAAGTTGCCAAAGCTCAAGGCCTCACAAGCTATTACATTCCCGTGACACCCCCGAATATAGAACAGAAAAGCATTGCCTCTATGAGAGACGCTTTAAAGACATGCGAATATCCGGTTCTTGCTTATTGTAAATCCGGACACCGGGCTCAAACACTTTATCACCTTGCAAAGGACTGAGCCTGCTTCTCCCCCTCATGTTTTTCGGTTTTTCCGACATTTTGGAAATCATCAATCCAACGATAACAGCCGATAAAATAATACTAACAATAGCATAATTCCTGCGATAGCATATATTTCAGCGTCTAAAACCGATTGGCCTAACCTCATGAGAAAAGCAAAGCATTACGCTTCTTTATTGTAATGTGTGTCGCGATAAAGACTAATCCGATGGGCAACATCGCAAATAGCGCCAAAAATAGTCAACACGATACCAAAGGCCAGCAATAAAGTGGAAATATTGACAAGAGAGTCCACCACTTTGACGCGCGTCATTGTTATTGCAAGCGACACAGCACCTGCAATCGTCAATATGGACGAGATGTCAAAAAATCTTGCCCATTCACTATCTGATAGTGACTTCCATAAAGAAAAACCTAAAGAAATATTAACAATAATCACCAATAACGCGGCATTCATCAGTTGATAAGGTTGCCACTCAATTAAAGTATTTATATTATCCATTTTTCACTCCCCAATGTCTAATTAATATATGGGGATTAAATCGGTCAATATAAAGGCTTGTAAAAAAATCACTGATCACATTTCATGAAAAATTGTATTAATTTTGATATGATATAAAAATTAATACAATTCATTATAATATTATGATTATCTGAAACTACTATATTTTATAATAGTAGTTTCATGTTTTATTATATTAATGCAATATCTTCTCGACCCATTTTCCAAATGATTGCACTATAGTTGAAAAGAACTTGGCTGCATCATCATTGGCCGGTTTCCCGTCATCGGTGACCAAATCCTGAATTCTCCCGATATAGGCTTCAGGCTGTTGCATCGTCGGAACGTCATTGAACACCAAAGCCTGTCGCAATTGATGGTTGGCACCAAATCCGCCCAATGCACCTTGGGAAATGGAAACAACTGCACCGGGCTTGCCATTCCAGACGCCTTTACCATAAGGACGAGAAGCAACATCAATTACATTTTTCAATACTCCGGGAATAGCCCGATTATATTCCGGCGTTATAAAAATAACCGCATCAACTTTCTTCAGCGCGTTTCTGAAATTTTGCCAGGCAGCCGGAGGAGTCTCTGTTTCCAGATCTTCATTATAAAGTGGCAAATCACCTATTTCGATAAAATCGAGAGACAAATTTTCCGGTGCAAGAGCAATAAATGCCTTGCCCAGCTTCCGGCTATAAGATTCTTTGCGCAAACTGCCAATCAATATGGCTACTTTGAATTGTTTGGTCATTTTTTCCTCTATCATTTTTTAGGTGTTCTGCACTCTCTAATTAAATAGGCTTTTTTTATCATGTTTCAAAACGAAGATCGTTCGACAGACTGTCATCATTTTATTGACAATAAAATTTATTGTTTTTTAACCATGAATCTGAAAAGCACTTCCCGACCTTAATTTTAATTTCGATAAAGCTTCCTTTTGGGGCACTATGAAAGACACTACCAGAGTCTGTTGAAAGGTGAAGCACAATGCTCAAACACAGTTCGGATGCATTGCAACTGTCGACTTACACAAGAAGGTCGCATTTCGTTTATAGCGTATTCGAATATTTTCTGGTTATTATAGTTACACTGGCAGCAACCGTTGTCATCTCTGCCATTTGTGTTGACGAATTTTCCAAATTGATTGAAATGAACGGCAATAGCCCGTTGATAAACACTGCAGTTGATAACCGGTAACACTGCTTTTCAAGCGTTTGTGCCAAAACGCTGGCAATAAACTTTCACATAAAGCATTGCTCTGCGTTTGCAGCTTTATCTATCTTTAACCCGCTTTTTCAGCGCAATGTAAAATCAAAACGATAAGACGCCGAAATACCCATGGTAAACTGGTTCTTGTCCCCACGCTGGAAAACGAGAGATGAATCACCGGCATCGCCAGTTAACCGCTTATATTCGCCAAACACACTGGTTGTAATTTTGTTTGTGGCTTTCCAGGTAATTGCACCACCGGCACCAAAGGACCCCCAGCCACTATCGGGATGAAATTCTTTCAACCCCGAACGAAGAGATTCTTCTGCATCAACTCCGTAATAGGTTTTGAAATAGTCTTGTGTCGCGTAAAAAGCGCGCGGCCCGCCGGAAACCTGTACAGAAGGTGTCAAATTTTTATAGGCGTCAACAGCAATGTCGGACGTAACACCATTATGACTGCGTATACCTTTACGCACTTCTGCTCTCGCCCGCAGCCAATCGAGCGGATAGATTTCGGCAAAACCGCCGACCTCGCCACCCCATTTCACCCGGTTCAACCCCTTGAGATCGCCTGACGTGTCACTGTCACGCTCTTGCAAAATTTTTCCCACAACACCAAGACGAATAAGGCTCTTTTCCAACAAAGCAAAAGACATATTATCGTTGCGCGAAGAGAAACGATCGTCACCACCCCTTTTGCCTATGGAAAAAATCGGGTCAACAGCGATGTCGTAGGTGTCATCTCCTTCGAATTTTGGTGCTTCATAAACCGATGCGCCAAGGGTTAGCGACCAGTTTCCGCTGTAGAAATGTTTTTTGGCCGGTGCTGTCGAACGATAATTTTGGTCGTCGACCGCACGTTGTTCAGCCGAAACATTGGTAACTTTTCCCGTCTGGTAATCGTATAGCTCTTCTGCATTTGCCTGAAAACATGAAATCGTCATCAAGCCGGTCATGCCTGCGAAAACTACTTTCAATATATTATCCGACACCTATACACTCCAGACGCTTTGACAAAGCAGCTGATTAAACACTGCCAAACACCAACTCTTTGCAAACTGGCCAATCATAAATATTCAATCAACATTTTAAGAATGTCTTAAAACTTTATTTTCTCAGAAATGTTGTTGGCCTATCGTTACCGATTGGTAAATGTAAAATTTCTGTCCAATGCCGACAGCGGTGAAGCCGCCGTAAGTGCTGCTTTGGCTTCTTCTTTATCTTTATTCATTTGGGCAATCAATGGTTGTAAACCGTCAAATTTCTTTTCTCCACGCAAATATGAATAAAAGGAAACAGATGCCGTTTCATCATATAAATTGCCATCAAATGAAAACAGAAAGCTTTCAAGCAATGGCACACCATCGCCTTCTACTGTCGGCCGTTTCCCGAAACTTGCGACCCCGTCATAAAGTGTTCCGTCACTCCGGCGAAAGCGGATTGCATAGATTCCGAAAGCAAGACCTGTTTCTTCGGGAAGCGCCATATTGGCAGTCGGAAAACCTAATGTCCGACCGAGCTTTGCTCCATGAATAACTTTCGCGCAAACAGTATAGTGGTAGCCGAGGAGGCCTGCTGCTTCCTCCACTTTTCCGTCAGCCAATAGTGCACGAATGCGGCTTGAAGAAATGACTTGACCGTTTTCGTCACAAAAAGGCGGAACTTTAACAACAGCAAAGCCCAGTTTTTTTCCACAATCGGCAAGATAATCAGGCGTACCGACACGCTTGCTTCCGAAATGGAAATCGCTTCCGGTAACCACTGCCGAAGCATGAAAATTTTCGCATAAAATATGTTTGACAAATTCTTCGGCAGTAAGGTGAGCAAATTTTGCATCAAAGTGTTGTTCGACAACACCATCAAATCCCATCAATTCCAATATTCTGGCTTTTTCTGCTGCCGGTGTGAGCCGATCAACCGGCTTTTCCGGCTTGAAAAAGCTTTTGGGATGCGGTTCGAATGTATAAACAATTGCCGGACGGCCGGTTCGTTTGCCAATATTGAGAGCCTTTTCCAAAACTGCCTGATGGCCCCTATGGACACCATCAAAATTACCAATTGCTACAACCGAATTCCTATGACTTTCCGGCAATGCAGCGAGATTTTTCAACCGCAAAAATTTATTGGTCATTTAAGCGTCCACATAGTGGCAATGGGCTGACTGCCATATTTGTTTAAAAATTCGGTCAGAAATGAACGGTTGATGTCGCCATCTTTCGCATATTCATTCTGATGGATGCCACCAGAGATATAAAGCGTATCAAGTCCGTATTGTTGTCCGCCTTTCATGTCGGTCAATATGCCGTCACCAATCGCGAGAATTCGGTCTTTGGCTATTCTGCCTTTTCGTTCGGCGAGTTTGTCCATAGCCAAATCATAAATCGGGCGATGCGGCTTGCCGGCAATCAATGTGCGCCCGCCCAATTGTTCATAAGCGCGCGCAAGTGCACCAGCACACCATAATATCTTGTCGCCGTGATGAACCGTAATGTCGGGATTGGCACATATAAAAGGCAAATTCTTCGATCTTAATCTGAGCAAAAGATCATGATAATCATCCGGCTCTTCATGCTCGTCGTCGAAAAGTCCCGTACAGACGATTGATGTCGCCTCGAATTCTTCAACAAGCTCGACGTCAAGCCCGTCAAACAAGGCAAGGTCACGCTCTGGCCCGATATGGAAAACTTTCCTCGGTGCTTCCTTGATGAGGTGACGTGTCGCATCACCGGAAGTAACAATGTCATCATAAACATCGGAGCCGATTTTCAAGGAAGCCAACTGCTTCGCCACACCGTCATGCGGACGGGGCGAATTGGTGAGCAATATGACCGATTTTCCGGATTGTCTGACTTTGATCAAAGCTGCAACAGCTTCTTTAAAAGCGTGAACGCCATTATGAATAACACCCCACACATCACAAAAAACAGCATCATAACGGTCGATTATTTCCTGTAAATTTTCAGGTTCTTCCATCTTGCTACCATACCCTATTAGAAACTCGCCATCTGTCGGAATTTCAGACCTTCGCAGAAATATTGCCTAGACACCTAACGCAAGACGCGGATGATGTCATCCTCTTTCTCGTGGGCTCACAAATATAGGCTATTCCAACATATCCAAATATAGTCTAGATTCGTTTCCAGTTACAAAAATGTCTCTGCAACAGATTGGTCAATAATGAGCGCTTCAACTAAAAATCTTGTTCTGATTGAAGAAAAAGATCTTCGTCAAAAAATGGAAGAACTCATCAAAAATGAAGAGGGTGCAGACATAGGTTTGAAAATCAAACCGAAAATTGTTTCACTTTTAAAGGCGACTATTGCTGATGGACAAAAAGAAGCGGAAAATATTCTTCAACAGAATGGTAAAGGGCGCCAATGCGCCCGCCGGTTAAGTTTGCTCATCGATACCGTCATCACAACACTTTATAATTTTGTTATCGAAAGAGTTTATCCCCTTCCCAACCCTTCAAGCGGTGAACGCATTGCTCTTGTCGCAGTTGGTGGTTATGGACGCGGAACCTTAGCGCCGCATTCCGATATAGATCTTCATTTTTTGCTGCCATGGAAACAGACACCATGGGGCGAACAGGTGATGGAATATATTCTCTATATGCTATGGGATGTTGGCCTTAAAGTCGGCCATGCAACAAGAAATATCGACGATTCAATCCGCATGGCAAAAGAGGATATGACCGCGAGAACCGCCCTCCTTGAAGCGCGTTTTCTGATCGGTAATCGGGGGATTTTCACCGAATTGATGCGCCGCTTCGAAGACGAAGTTGTCAAAGGAACTTCTCCGGCTTTTATTCGGGCAAAACTTCTGGAACGCGACCTTCGTCACAAAAAAGCCGGTGAAACACGTTATCTGGTCGAACCGAATGTTAAAGAAAGCAAAGGCGGTCAGCGCGATTTACAAACCCTGATGTGGATTGCCAAATACCATTATCGTATCACCTCGACCGACAAACTTGTAACACTTGGCGTGTTATCCAAAGCCGAGCTTCGTATTTTCAAAAAAGCCGACGATTTTTTATGGGCCGTTCGTTGTCATATGCATTTTCTAACCGGCAAGGCACAGGAGCGGTTGTCTTTTGATATCCAGCGCGATATTGCCCATCGTCTGGGCTATACCGCCCACCCCGGAATGGAAGATGTCGAACGCTTTATGAAGCATTATTTTCTTGTTGCCAAACAGGTTGGTGATTTGACGCGAATTGTTTCAGCGGCACTCGAAGAAGAATATGCAAAACCGGTTCCGGGATTAAATCGGGTGTTTTTGACATTTTCGCGCCGCAAGAAAAAAATTGCCGATTATCCGGGTTTTGTTGTTGACACAAAACGCATCAATATCGATGATGATGATGTTTTTATCCGCGATCCGGTCAATCTTATCCGCCTTTTTTATTTATCCGATATTCACGGGCTGGAATGCCATCCCCATGCTGTGCAGGAAGCCTCCCGTTCGCTCGGGCTCATCACCCAGAAAGTGCGTGACGACAAAGAAGCAAACCGGCTTTTTATTGCCATTCTGACCTCGCCCCGCAATCCGTCACTCATCTTGCGGCGAATGAATGAATCCGGCGTTTTGGGTAAATTCATCCCCGATTTCGGCAAGATTGTCGCGATGATGCAATTCAACATGTATCACCATTACACTGTAGACGAACATTTGTTGCGCTGTATCGCCTATCTTAGCGAGATCGATCATGGCGAAGTTTATCAGGATCATCCACTTGCTTCGGCAATTGTGCCAACGTTCAAAAAAGAGCGGACGATTCTTTTTGTTGCTTTATTTTTACACGACATTGCCAAAGGAAGGCCGGAAGACCATTCGACTGCGGGCGCAAAAATTGCCCGCAAGCTTTGCCCGCGTTTCGGACTGTCGCGAGCTGATACAGAGCTTGTTGCATGGCTCATCAAAGAACATCTCACCATGAGTATGGTTGCCCAGTCACGTGATCTCAATGACCGTAAAACAATCGAAGACTTTGCCAATATTGTTCAGACAACCGACAGGCTCAAATTACTGCTGGTTTTGACCATATGTGATATCAAAGCTGTTGGTCCCGGTGTATGGAATGGCTGGAAAGGGCAATTGTTACGCACACTTTATCACGAGACTGAAATTGTTCTGACCGGAGGTTTTTCACAAGTTCCAAGGACCGACCGCATCAACGCCTCGAAAGAACGCCTTTATAATGCACTTGAAAATTGGAGCGAAGCTGAAAAACAACATTATATCGGCCTGCAATACCCGAACTACTGGTTAACGGTTTCACCGGAAGATCAGGTCCGGCAAGCCAATTTTATCCGCGATGCCGATAAACGCAACGCCCCGCTTGCAACAATGTCGGACCCGCACCGTTTTGCCGGTGTCACAGAGCTTACAATTCTTGCGCCCGATCATCCGCGGGTTCTCTCCATTGTTACAGGAGCCTGCGCTGCTGCTGGCGGCAATATTGTCGACGCCCAAATTTTTACCACCACAGATGGCCGCGCTCTTGATATCATTCTGATCACCCGCGAATTCGAGCTTGATGATGATGAAACAAGGCGGGCAAAACGTGTCGGTAAAATGATAGAAGATGCCTTGAAGGGAACCATCCGCCTGCCGGAAGTGATTGCACAACGCGCCAAACCGCGCCGTGCAGCCAAGGCCTTTGACGTTACACCAAGTGTGGAGATCAATAATACGCTGTCGGACAAATTCAGTGTCATAGAAATCGAAGGTCTCGACAGACCAGGGCTACTTTTTGAAATTACAAAAACGCTATCCGATCTTTCGCTTGACATTGCTTCTGCACATATTACGACCTTCGGAGAAAAGGTTATCGACAATTTTTATGTCAATGATCTTTTCCGTCATCAAATTATCAACCCGCAAAAACAGGCTGCTATACGCCGCAAATTACTGGCTCTTATTGCTGCTGAACAAATGGAAAATATAAAAAGAACATGAGCCTCATCAAACAATTCGCGACCGTTGCATCCGGCACGTTGATGAGTCGTCTGTTCGGCTTTGTCAGAGAAATGCTTATGGCAGCGGCTGTTGGCACAGGGCCTGTGGCCGACGCGTTCAACGCGGCCTTCCGTTTCCCCAACACATTCCGGCGCCTCTTTGCAGAAGGTGCATTCAATTCTGCCTTTGTGCCCTTGTTTGCCAAGCAGATAGAAGAAGACGGTGTCGACAGTGCACGGCGTTTTTCCGAAGAAGTCTTCGGCGTGCTGTTTTCAATATTATTGATCCTCACCATCATCATGGAGTTATCCATGCCTTTTCTGGTGCGCTATGTCATCGCACCGGGCTTTACCGATGATGCAACAAAATTCAATGCTACCGTCCGTTTTGCGGTGATCATGTTTCCCTATCTTGCCTGCATGTCACTGGCGGCAATGATGGGCGGAATGCTCAATTCTCTTCACCGCTATTTTGCTGCGGCAATCGCACCGGTTTTTCTCAATATTATTCTGATCGGCGTTCTCTTTTACGCATGGGTCTATAAGCTTGACCCCTGGCATGTCGGTATTGATCTTTCATGGGGCGTTATGGCCTCCGGTATTGTGCAACTTATTATTGTGTGGATTGCTGTTGCCAATGCCGGTATGAAAATCGGTTTTCGCCTCCCGAAATTCACCGAAAATGTTCGCCGCCTCCTCTGGCTTGCATTACCGGCAGCGATTACCGGCGGCATCACACAGATTAACCTCCTCATCAATACCAATATTGCTTCTGCACAATCGGGCGCTGTCTCCTCGCTTGTTTATGCCGACCGGCTTTATCAACTTCCATTGGGTGTTGTCGGCATTGCCGTTGCCACAGTACTTTTACCCGAACTTTCCCGTGCACTCAGAAGTGGCAATCTGAAAGAAGCCGATAACTTGCAAAACCGGTCTGTCGAATTCACTCTGCTTTTGACCTTACCTGCTGCTGCCGCTTTTTTGGTTATGGCAGAACCGATTGTGCGCCTATTGTTCGAACGCGGGCATTTTTCTTCCCAATCAACGACAATTGTTGCGGGAATTTTAGGCATATATGGCTTGGGTCTTCCGGCTTTTGTATTGATAAAAGCATTCATTCCGGGTTTCTTCGCCCGTGAAGACACAAAAACACCAATGATTTTTGCCGGAATTTCGGTGGTCGTTAATATTTCGCTTGCATTAACTCTGTTTCCGGTCTTATCGGCCCGTGGAATAGCCATAGCCGAAATATCGGCCGGCTGGGTCAATGCCGTTTTACTGTTCATCACTCTTGTCAGAAGGCGCCAATGGGGAAGCGATAAAGTTCTTTTAAAGCGTATTCCAAGAATATTGCTCGCGACATTAGTCATGGCAATCGCCCTCCATTATGCTGTCGGCTATCTTGATTATCCGCTGTCGGCAAAGGCTCCGTTAGCTTATCGTGCAAGCGGCGTACTTGCTCTGGTATTTGGAGCCATAATAGTCTATTTCGGTTCTGCATTTCTTTTCGGTGCAACAAATATATCGTTGATCAAAAGAGGGTTGCTGCGCAAGCGGTAAAGGTTTTCAATTGCTTTCAACAGAAAGCTTTGACAAAAACAGCTATAATTTTTTTGAAAGATCGGATTGTCTATTATGAGCACATTCAAACAACGTGTTTTTTCTGGAGTTCAAGCGACCGGAAATCTTCATCTGGGAAATTATCTCGGTGCGATCAAGCGTTGGGTTGAATTGCAAAAAGACTATGAATGTATCTATTGCGTTGTTGATATGCATGCACTCACTGTCAACCCCGATCCGCATGATTTGATGCGTTCAACGCGCGAAGTAACAGCAGCATTTCTGGCAGCCGGAATTGACCCGAAACACCACATTGTGTTCAACCAGTCCCGCGTTCATCAACATGCCGAACTTGCATGGATTTTCAATTGCGTTGCCCGCATCGGCTGGATGAACCGCATGACCCAGTTTAAAGACAAAGCGGGAAAAGATCGTGAAAATGCGTCTCTCGGCCTCTTTGCCTATCCGAGTTTGATGGCTGCCGACATTCTGGTTTATCGCGCCACAAAAGTCCCTGTCGGGGAAGACCAGAAACAGCACATCGAATTGACACGCGACATCGCACAAAAATTCAATAATGATTATTCCGAACGCATTGCCGAACTTGGCGTAGGTGTTGAAATGCAGGTCGGTGACGAGACCGTCAACGGTTTCTTTCCGCTCACTGAAGGTTTGATTGGCGGCTCCGCCACACGTGTCATGTCACTGCGTGACGGAACGAAAAAAATGTCGAAATCCGACCCATCCGATTTGTCGCGTATCAACCTCATCGACACGGCTGACGATATTTCCAAAAAAATCAAAAAGGCAAAAACCGATTCGGAGCCATTGCCTGACACTGTTGAGGGCCTGAACGACCGGCCGGAAGCCGATAACCTCGTAGGCATTTATGCAGCTCTTTCCGGTTGTGACAAAAAAGCCGTCATAAAAGAATTTGCCGGTAAACAGTTTTCCGAATTCAAACCTGCACTTGCAGATTTGGCTGTCAGCAAATTGTCACCGGTCACCGAAGAATTGCGCCGTCTCAATAACGAGCCTTCCTATATTGATCAAGTCTTGAGAGAAGGTGCGGAACGTGCGAGCGTTCTTGCCGAAGATACAATGAAACATGTGCGCGATATTGTGGGTTTCCTTCAAGGATGAGTTTCAAAACAATGATGATGAAGGTGCTTTAAATAAAAGCACCTTCATCTTGAAGTCCGCCGCCAAAAATAGTTTGCACAAAAAGCGAATTGCACTAAATTTGAAAATAGTGTCAATTTTCGATTGGAATATTGTGTGACGTTTTCTTTAAAAACCGAAAATAGAAAAACAGACAATAACAAGACTACCAAACCGGAGTTCCACGATAAGCTTGAAGGCGAGCGTTCCCGCTTTATTGCCGAAATCGATTTTTTAAAAGACCTTGTCCAGCAGGCACCGGGCTTTGTCATAGTTTTGCTCAACCGGGATCATCGTTTTTATCTTGTCAACAATGCTTTTATGGAACTTGTCGGTAGCAGAGAATTAATCGGGCGTACCGTCGCGGAAGCCATGCCGGAAATTCCCCGACAAGGCTTCATTGCTCTGCTTGATCAGGTTTGGGAAACGAAAGAGCCGTTCCGGGGGGCAAGTGTCCCGCTTCTCATTGAACGACCGGGCAGCGAAGAACCGGTTTTGCATTATGTCGATTTCATTCATCAACCGATCAAGAATAGCGATGGTGAGGTTATCGGTATCTATGTTCAGGGCATTGATATCACAGAACGCATCAATTTCGAAAACCAGTTACACATCCTCGCCGGCGAATCGGCTCACCGCGTTAAAAATATTCTGGCCATGGTCAATGCTGTGGTTTCCCAAACGCTCAAGAGCAGCTCCGATCTTGAAAGTGCGAGCGAAAAAGTGGGGGCAAGACTCAGAGCAATTGCCGAGGCGCAAAGCACTTTGAAAGAGGATAGCGGGAAAAAAAGCGACCTCAAGATACTTGTTGAAAATACTATGGCAGTTGCCATGGAAACTTATGGCAATATCAAAATCGATGGCCCCAAGGTCAATGTATCGGAAAAGGCGGCGCTGGCGCTTGCTTTAACGCTTCACGAGCTTATGACCAATGCGATCAAATATGGAGCGCTTTCGGTTGCCTCCGGTCATGTTTCGGTGAATTGGTCTCTCTCGAAAGACGGAATTATCAATCTGAAGTGGAGTGAAAGCGACGGGCCGGAAATTTCCTCCCATCATAAAAAGGGGTTCGGTTCAACACTGATTGAACGGAGTTTGAGCTATAATCCGCATAATGACGTGAAAATTGATTATGCGCCTAAGGGGCTGATATGCCATATTCAGCTTGCTCCCGATAATGCTGCCAGCAGGTGAACAGACATGTTATCAAAACGATTAAGTCGCCAATACGGTCATAAGCGAAAATTTCTGGCAATTATTGATGAGACACCGGAATGCCGCCGTGCTGTCGCCTATGCATCAAGGCGGGCAAAAAACACCGGCGGAAGGTTGATTTTGCTTTATGTGATCGACAGTTCGGAATTCCAGCATTTCCTTGGTGTTGGTGATATTATGCGCGCTGAATCCCATGAGCAGGCGCGCCAGACCTTATCGGCGATTTCTGCAGAGGTAAGGGAAAATCTCGGAATAGAGACGGAAACCAAAATTTGCGAGGGGCAAAAGGCTGCTGAAATCGTAAAGCTTATTGAAAGCGATCAGGATATTGCGGTTCTTGTGCTTGCGGCCGGCTCAGGTGCTGAAGGACCAGGGCCTCTTGTGCAGTCCATTGCGGCGAAGGGAAGCGCGTTTCCCATTCCTGTTACAATTATTCCCGATGGTTTGAGTGCGGAAGACATCGATTCCGTCGCCTGACCATTTTTTCCGCACGATTAGAAACAAAACTTTTCGTAAAAAGAAGCTCTTCACTGTAATATCATCTTGAAGGCCTGACTTGCCTCTTGAATTTTTGTTCCTTAAAGCAGCATATAAAGGTAATTGAATAATGCACCTTGCATGCCTTGACCATGAAAAGGAAATTATATGTTCATCCAGACAGAAACCACGCCCAATCCCGCAACACTAAAATTCCTGCCGGGTCGGGTTGTATTGGAAGAAGGCGTCGCCGAATTCCGTGACAAAGAAGACGCATCCGAACGTTCGCCTCTTGCTTCCAAACTTTTCGCTATTCCCGGTGTTACCGGTGTTTTCTTCGGCTATGATTTCATCACAGTCACAAAAGACAACACGGAATGGCAGCATCTGAAACCTGCAATATTGGGAACTATTATGGAACATTTCATGTCCAATAGTCCAATCATGGCAGCGCATGTCAATGATGTGCCCGACGTACCGGTCGGGGAAGAATTTTTCTCGGAAGAAGATAAAGATCTCGTCGACACAATCAAGGAACTTATCGAAACGCGGGTTCGCCCTGCTGTGGCCAATGATGGTGGTGATATCACGTTCCGCGGTTTCGAGCATGGTGTTGTTTATCTGAACATGCGGGGTGCCTGTTCCGGTTGTCCGGCTTCAACAGCAACCCTCAAACACGGGATAGAAAATCTTCTTCGCCATTTTGTTCCGGAAGTTGCAGGCGTCGAGGAATATCCCACCTGACGGATCCAGATTAAAGCGAATCCTGACAGTAGAAAGTCGAAAATATAACCATCGGATCAACTGTTCTTGTGAATAATTTGTTTTTTTAACCTTTCGCACAGTTTTTGAATCTTTCGCACGGGGAGAAAACAAATTCTATCAATGGCTGTTTTCGCCTCATTCAAGCGGCTATTCTGGCTCATAATGAAAAAGCCTGTTTCTTTCTTGACGCAGAGATAAAACATTAAAACGTGAGGTGAACGATTTTACGCCTCATCTCTTTAACACATTGATTCTTATATATTTGTTTCACATTTTTTGCTCCACGAAACAAACTTGATCGGGCCGCATTCTTCAAACGTTGCCCGATCTTTTTTAAGTCGATTTTCAACAACATGCGGCTTTTTGCGCGCGTCTTTTTGCCTTGAAGGCAAAAAGTTCCTAGAAGCCAATTCACTAAAAAATTAAAACCACCTTCTTGACATTATAGGGGGCAATTTTTATCTGTTCTCATGAGTTAGCACTCGGACATCGAGAGTGCTAATCGAGGAAATACCTCAACGAAATCGAGTTTAATTAAAGTTAAACATTTTAAGGGTTCAAGACATGGCAAAAACCAAATTCCGCCCATTACACGATCGCGTAGTCGTTCGTCGGGTTGAATCAGAAGAAAAAACCGCAGGTGGGATCATCATCCCAGATACAGCCAAAGAAAAGCCACAGGAAGGCGAAGTTCTCGCTGTAGGTCCGGGTGCACGTGATGAAAGCGGCAAGCTCGTTGCTCTTGACGTTAAAGCAGGCGACCGCGTTCTCTTTGGCAAATGGTCAGGAACGGAAGTCAAGCTTGATGGCGAAGACGTTCTGATTATGAAAGAATCCGACATTATGGGTATTCTCGGCTGATAGCCATTTTCCCATAAATTTTAAAAACAATTCCGGGATAATTCCCAAGGAGATATATTAAATGGCTGCAAAAGAAGTCAAATTTGGCCGCGACGCGCGTGAACGTATGTTGCGTGGTGTCGATATTCTCGCCAATGCCGTGAAAGTAACACTTGGTCCTAAGGGTCGTAACGTTGTCATCGACAAATCTTTTGGTGCTCCACGAATTACCAAAGACGGTGTTTCGGTTGCGAAAGAAATCGAACTTGAAGACAAGTTTGAAAATATGGGCGCACAGATGTTGCGCGAAGTTGCTTCCAAAACCAACGATATTGCCGGTGACGGTACCACAACAGCAACTGTTCTGGGGCAGGCAATTGTTCAGGAAGGCGCAAAAGCTGTTGCTGCCGGCATGAACCCGATGGATTTGAAGCGCGGTATTGATGCTGCTGTTAATGAAGTTGTCGAAAATCTTCTGAAAAAAGCAAAGAAGATCAAAACTTCTGCAGAAGTTGCTCAAGTTGGTACCATTTCAGCAAATGGCGAGACCGAAATCGGTAAAATGATTTCCGAAGCCATGCAGAAAGTTGGCAATGAAGGCGTTATCACAGTCGAAGAAGCAAAGACTGCCGATACAGAGCTTGAAGTTGTTGAAGGTATGCAGTTCGACCGCGGTTACCTTTCACCTTACTTCGTAACCAATACAGAAAAGATGATTGCCGATCTTGATGACCCTTACATCCTGATCCACGAAAAGAAACTTTCAAACTTGCAGGCTCTGCTTCCGGTTCTTGAAGCTGTTGTCCAGTCAAGCAAGCCTTTGCTTATCATTGCCGAGGATGTTGAAGGTGAAGCTTTGGCAACTCTCGTTGTCAACAAGTTGCGCGGCGGCTTGAAAATTGCTGCTGTCAAGGCTCCGGGCTTTGGTGATCGTCGTAAGGCAATGTTGGAAGATATCGCCATTCTGACATCCGGTCAGGTTATTTCCGACGATCTCGGCATCAAGCTTGAAAATGTCACACTCGACATGCTCGGTCGTGCAAAGAAAGTTACCGTTTCGAAAGAAAACACAACGATTGTTGACGGTGCTGGCAAGAAGCCTGAAATCAATGCACGTGTTAACCAGATCAAGGCCCAGATCGAAGAAACAACTTCCGATTATGACCGTGAAAAACTTCAGGAACGTCTTGCAAAATTGGCAGGCGGTGTTGCTGTTATCCGCGTTGGCGGTGCTACAGAAGTTGAAGTTAAAGAGAAAAAAGACCGCGTTGACGATGCTTTGAATGCAACCCGCGCCGCTGTTGAAGAAGGCATTGTTGCCGGTGGTGGCACTGCCCTGTTGCGCGCAGCAGCCGACATCAAGGTTAAAGGGACCAATTCCGATCAGGAAGCCGGTATCAATATTGTTCGTCGCGCTTTGCAGGCTCCTGCCCGTCAAATTGCTACCAACGCTGGCGATGAAGCTTCTATCGTTGTTGGTAAAATTCTTGAAAACAGGAGCGAAACATTCGGCTACAACACAGCCAATGGCCAATATGGCGATTTGATTGCTCTGGGCATTGTTGACCCTGTCAAGGTTGTCCGTTCTGCTCTGCAAAACGCTGCTTCCGTTGCCGGATTGTTGATCACAACTGAAGCCATGATTGCAGAATTGCCGAAGAAAGAGGCTCCAATGCCTGCAATGCCGGGCGGCGGCATGGGCGGCATGGACTTCTAATAAAGTCCTAGACAACATTAATGAACGGGCCTTCGGGCCCGTTTTTATTTTAAATCATAATAAAACGCGCGAATAACAAATTCGCCATTATTCTATCAGCGGCCAAGTTTTCAGCATTTCCGGATTTTAAAACGCGACAAAACAATTCATTGGACGCGGATATTCGACAAGCTGATTTAAAAATTATTCTTTTAACCGGAGATGGTTCCCGTCCATTTATCTTCCCCCTCTAAAAATCCGTTTTTATCTCGATAATTTGTTTTAGCGGCGGTTTTTGCCGCCGGAAGTCAAAATATCGGAAAAAAATCCGCCGGATTTTAACAATCCCGTTATGGTCATCTATGTTTTATTCCAAACTTCGTTTTTTCCTCACCAAAATATGTTTAAAAACACGTTCAAGAAATAGATCTGATCCTGTTTAAGGCCTTTTCTCATTGGCTCTCTTGGTCTATCGTCACGTCAACCACAGAGGAGTTTTATCATGGTAAAGACCCGCACAGAAACGGATACATTCGGTCCGATCGAGGTTCCTGCTGACCATTATTGGGGGGCACAAACAGAACGCTCTTTGCACAATTTCAAAATCGGCGGCGAAAGGCAGCCTCTCCCGCTCATTCACGCCTTGGGGCTTATCAAAAAAGCCGCAGCTACGGCCAATATGAAAGCTAAAAAGCTTTCGCCAGAGTTGGGAAAAGCAATTATTGCAGCAGCCGATGAAGTCATTGACGGCAAACTCGACGACAACTTTCCACTCGTCGTCTGGCAGACCGGTTCGGGTACGCAAACTAATATGAATGTCAATGAAGTCATTGCCAACCGTGCTATCGAGATGCTCGGCGGGGAAATGGGATCAAAAAAGCCTGTTCACCCCAATGACCACGTCAATATGAGCCAGTCATCAAACGACTCATTTCCGACAGCCATTCATATCTCGACAGCTTTAGAGACCATCAATAAACTTTTTCCGGCAATCGACCATCTTACGATCGCGTTGAAGGATAAGGAAAAAGAATTTTCCAAAATTATCAAAATCGGTCGCACCCACACACAGGATGCCACCCCGATTACGCTGGGACAGGAATTTTCAGGTTACCGTGCAGCGCTCGAACATAATAGAAAACGCATTGAAGCGGCACTGCAAGATGTTCTCAAACTTGCACAAGGTGGTACGGCAGTCGGTACCGGTTTGAATGCTCCGATTGGTTTCGACAAGGATTTCGTCGAAGCAGTGACCGACATTACAGGTGTTGCATTCGAAACCGCCGATAACAAATTCGAAGCTCTGGCAAGCCACGGCGCAATTACCAATTTCCACGGCAGTCTCAACGCCTTGGCGACCGATCTCTTCAAAATTGCCAATGATATCCGCTTTTTAGGCTCCGGCCCGCGCTGCGGACTTGGTGAATTGAGTTTGCCGGAAAACGAGCCCGGCTCTTCGATTATGCCTGGCAAAGTCAACCCGACCCAGTGCGAAGCGATGACTATGGTTGCTTGTCAGGTTTTTGGCAATGAAACCACGGTTACAGTTGCGGCAAGTCAGGGACATTTCGAGCTCAATGTCTATAAACCGGTTATCGCATTCAATGTTTTGCAATCCATCAAGATTTTGTCGGAATGCATGGTTTCTTTCGCAGATAATTGCGTCAAAGGCATCAAGGCCAATGAAGCACGCATCCATGATCTTCTCGAAAAATCCTTGATGCTGGTTACAGCACTTGCTCCGGCAATCGGATATGACAAAGCTGCAAAAATTGCGAAAACTGCTCATAAAAACGGTACAACACTGCGCGAAGAAGCTTTAAAGGCCGGTGTATCCGAGGCTGATTATAATCGTCTGGTCAAACCGGAAAATATGATCCATCCGAAATGAACCAGGCTGGTTTGATTTTGTTTAACCGGAACCGTGCAGGATTTTTCCCGCACGGTTTTTTCATAAAATATACATCATGCCGGATCAAGCAACATTGAAGGCAGGTTCATTTGTTACTTTTTATGTATAAATGCCTCAATCTTTGAAGATAGTATCTTTTCTCGAAGTCAATAGCGTTTCAAGAAACGAAATGCAGAAAAAATGCGCCATAGAAACTGAGGACTTCCTGTTTCTGGGAGTCTATTGATACCTTCAACAGCAAAAATTCTTGTAAACCTTAAGCCTAACTCTTAGCAAAGTGATTATTGAAGAGAGACCGCTTATGTTTACTTCCTAGTGTTCCTCAAACTTTTGATAGATCTCTGCTTCTACTCCTTTGGGATCACGATTGGCACGCTCGGCCTGCTTCGAATCAAACTCGCCACATATTTTAGCCGTGACGATCGCCGCTACACAGTTGCCTGTTACGTTACATGCGGCAACAGCCATGGACATGAACCGATAGACACCAAAAACGAGTGCCAAACCTTCTATGGGCAAAAAGCCCGAGGCCGTCACTGTGGCTGCAAAAACAACAAACGTTCCGCCTGACACGGTTGCTGCACCTTTGGAGGTGAGAAGCATAATGGCCATTAAACCTGCCAATTGTTCCCATGTCATGGGTGCATGATAAAGGTGGCTGATAAAGACAACACCCATGCTCATAAAGATGGATGTGCCATCAAGATTAAAGGCATATCCCGTAGGCATGACCAAACCGACAGTTTGTTTCGACGCCCCATAGCCAGGTAATTTTTCCAGAAATTTTGGCAAGACACTCTCTGATGAGGCTGTTCCCAGAACCACAATCAATTCATCTTTGATATAGCGCAATAGGCCGAAGAGGTTGATCTTGAACAGCGCGCAAATAGAACCCATAACAATGATGACAAAGGCTATTATTGCAAGATAGAAAGCAATGACCAACCAAGCCAAAGCAATCAGAATATCCGTACCATTCGCCCCCACGGCATAGGCGACGGCACCGAAGGTTCCGACGGGGGCTAACCGCATAATCAGATGGATAAACTCGAAAAATGCATCGGAGATTGCCGCTAGACCACGCTCGATAGGTGCCCGTTTTTCTTCCCTGAGGGATAGCAATGCCGCACCAAAAATGATCGAGATGACGAGCACTTGCAATAGCTCGCCTTGCGCAAAAGCTCCCACAAAATTTTCAGGAAATATGTTCAGGAAAAAATGCATGAATCCGGTATGGGATTGTGCAGCCTTTTGGGCTGCTGCCAATGCAGCTTTCGTCGCAGTTTCTGAAGCCGTGATTTCACCAACACCGAGGCCGACACCCGAAAGATAAGCACAGGCCAAACCAAACACGATGGCGATGGTTGAAACGATTTCAAAATAGATCAACGCCGTCAAACCGACTTTCCCCACCCTTTTGAAATCTCCCGCAGAAGCAATGCCCGCAACAATGGTCAAAAATACCAGCGGCGCAACAGCGGTCTTGATGAGACGCAGGAAAATATCGCCAAGTATTTTGAGTGAAACAGCCCATTCCGGAAAAATGAAACCTGCCACAGCTCCGAGAACCATGGCAACAATGACTTGAAAGCCCAAGCCTGTCCACAATGGCTTTTTGCTTTTATGGAGTACAATTGTACTCATATCCTCAACCATGAAACATATCTCCTCCGATATGTGTGTAAATTACGAATAACGATTTAGAAAACGTCTTGAGGTATCGGCATTTGCCCCTGATAGCATTTCCAACAAAAGCTCAATCGGCTTTTTTTCGAAGAATACTGTCAGGTGATGAAACCGGTGCCAATTATCAGCTCATATCAAGCGGGGTTTCTCACAAGCGTTTCTAAAAAGTGTGAAACGGGTTGCAGATCGAAACCGCATAAAACAAACAATGAGAGCAAAACCATAATTTGATGTGAAATGATCTGATCTAGATTTTTTTAAGCTTCAGCAGCCGGTCAACCATTTCGCCGCTCAGTCCCAAATAATTCTTTGGATCACAGGCCTGTTCGATAACGGCTGCACCACCGATGTCTGCGACAAGCTTCTTATTCTCTTTTAAGACATCCACCAAACGGCGCCTTTCCTCTATCGCCACCCGACAGGCATCATAGACGACATCATGGGCCTTCTGCCTGCCAATCTTGGGGGCAAGCGCCATCATCACCGCTTCACCGACAATCAGGCCATGCGTACGATAAAGGTTTTCATGCATGCGTTCGTCATGCACAACAAGGCCATTGAGCATATAATGGGCTTGGGCGAGCGCTGAAGAAGACAAAATGAAACTTTCCGGCAACGAAATCCATTCCAAATGCCAAGGGCCTGTCGCGCGTTCAAAATCCTGAATCATACCGTCAAGCCCGGCCGCAACATGCTGACGCACAGATTTGGCCACGGCAAGCATCAACTCGCATGCAATGGGGTTGCGCTTTTGCGGCATAGTTGAAGAGGCGCCGCGACCACGTACAAACGGTTCCGATAATTCGCCAAATTCGGTCGACGTCATCAACATGACGTCAGTAGCAATTTTAGCAAGCGAACCGGTGATCAGACCTAAAAACGTCAGTGTTTCGGCAATACCGTCACGGGCAACATGCCAAGTCATCTCCGGCTGAGCCAAACCGAGCTCATGGCAAAATTCCGCCTGAATTTTGAAACCATCCTTGCCAACTGATGCAAGTGTACCGGCAGCTCCGGCAAATTCCCCGAACAGGACACGTTTTTTTAATTGCTGCAAACGCTCCAGATGACGGTAAAACGGACTAAGCCAAACAGCAACCTTATAACCAAAGGTGATAGGCAAAGCCTGCTGCAAATGGGTACGTCCTGCCATCGGTGTATCACGATAGCGCAATGCCAGATTTTCTAAAACCTTGCAGATATTTGTCAGATCCGTTTCAACGATCTCCAGCGCATCACGAATCTGCAAAACATTGGCGGTATCCATAATGTCCTGAGTCGTTGCGCCCCAATGAACGTAGCCGCCGGCGGCGCCTGCCGCCTCGCTTAACTGATGAACCAAAGGCAAAATCGGATATCCGACAATGTCTGTTTCTTTGCGCAACCGTTCAAAATCTATCCGAATGGTTTTGGCCGCTACATCAATGGCCTTACCGGCTTCCGTCGGAATAATACCAAGCGTTGCCTGTGCCCGCGCCAAAGCGGCTTCAGCCTGCAAATAATAGCCGACGAGTTTTTCGTCGGAAAAAATTGTTCTCATAGACCCGGTACAGAACATGTCGCGAAACAAGATTGAATCAATAACGCTGCTTGCCATGGTTTCCTCCTCACTTTGTTCGTACAATAAATATTGTTCGTACAATGTCAAGTGAATCTATGCAATCTCCGGAATATTGTTACAAAGGTGTTAAGAACCTTCCGGAGCCTATCCGGTTCACGTCGGGCGTAAAATTGCTACAACGCTTTGTTTAATATAGATTATTATAGGATATGAGACGGTTACAGGATTGAGCCGGCGGAGCGATTATGCTGCTTATGTGCTTCAAACTCTTCGGAAATTGCACTATATCCAATGCATAGCTATAGACGCCAAAGGGGTTCTGCTTGAAACGATACGAGGAAATTCTCGAAAAGATCGCCGCCAGTATTCGTGAGGGCGTGTATCCTCTTGGTACGACTTTGCCGAGCGAACCTGAACTTGCAAAGAGAATGGGGGTTAGCAGATCCACTATACGTAATGCCTTGAGCGAGCTACAAAAACTTGGCCTCGTAACGCGCCGCCCTTCAACAGGAACCCGTGTAGAGGCCACCGATCCCAGACAGACGAATGCGGGATATGCCTACCGCATCGACTCGATCGAGGCACTTATTGCCTATGCATCAGCCATGCCACGCGAGATTTTAAAAATTGATGATGTCGTGGCAGACAATACGCTGGCAGACCTGATAGGCAGGCCCCCGGGCTCACGCTGGATTCACATTGCCCATTTACGGCGCACCAAAGAGGATCCACAAGCCACGCCGTTTTGCTGGACAGATGTTTATATTGACGGGCGATATAGCAAAATCATACGTGACAATTTACAAAATTACGATGGTGCACTATCCAACCTGATTGAAACCCACGCTGGACGCAGAGTGAGCGAGATCGAGCAGATCATCGAAGCCGATTTCATGCCTGAAAGCTTGACCGGTATATTCGGGGTAAAACCCAATTCTCCTGCTCTCAAGATACAGCGCCGTTATTATTTCACACCCAAAGAACTGATACAGTTTTCAGTCAGTTTTTATCCAGCCGGACGATATGCTTATACGTCGCGGCTGGTTCACGATGTTGGACAACGCTAGGCTTTTATCATCACGTAATAACGGACGGCTTATCACGCTGAAGCCGTTTTTTGAGGTCAACAAGCTCGTCGGCGGCAACAATCAAGGCAGCAAGTGCTTCTTGTGTGTTGTCATCCTGCTTCAGCGGATCCGCAACATAATGTTCCATATAAACGCGAACTGTTGCGCCCGATGTTCCGGTCCCTGACAGACGGTAGACGATGCGTCCGCCACCTTCAAAGAAAATCCGGATTCCCTGATGCTCGCTTACCGAGCCATCAATCGGATCATGGTATGAAAAATCATCTGCCTTGGCGATCGTTAGCCCTGCAACGTCGGTTCCGGCAAGTTTTCCAAGACGTGAGCGCAAATCTTCCATAAGAGCTTTTGCCGCGGTCTGGTCGACTTCCTCGTAATCATGACGTGTATAATAGGAACGCCCGAATTGTTGCCAATGTTGCTCGACAATTTCACTTACACTTTTACCGGTTGCTGCAAGCAGATTGAGCCAGAACAATATTGCCCACAAACCGTCTTTTTCACGCACGTGATTGGAACCCGTGCCAAAGCTTTCCTCACCGCAAAATGTTACCTTTCCGGCATCAAGCAAATTGCCGAAAAATTTCCAGCCTGTCGGTGTTTCATAAATGTTGAGACCGAGTTTTTTGGCCACATAATCGGCTGCAGCACTTGTCGGCATAGAGCGTGCAATGCCGGCAATACCATTGCGATAGCCCTTAACGAGCTTTGCATTGGCAGCAAGAATAGCAAGAGAATCGGATGGTGTGACAAACCGTTTCCAGCCGACAATCATATTACGGTCACCATCGCCATCGGATGCAGCTCCAAGATCAGGCCCGTCTTCAGACATCATCAATTCATAAAGATCATGGGCATGAACGAGATTGGGGTCGGGATGGCGCCCGCCGAAATCGGGAAGCGGTGTACCATTCACAACTGTTCCTTCCTTCATGCCCAGACGTTTCTCGAAAATTTCATGGGCATATGGACCGGTCACAGCATTCAATGCGTCAAAGCGGAATGTCAAACCGCCGGCAATTGCTTTGCGGATGAGGTCGAAATCGAACAATTCTCCCATCAGATTTGCATAATCGACAACCGGATCAATGACTTCGACAACCATTGAACCGACTTGCGTTTTTCCCAGTTTTGTAATGTCGATATCGCCACAATCTTCTATTTTATAAGACGTAATTTTTTTTGAAGATTCAAAAATTGCTTTTGTTACTTTTTCCGGTGCAGGACCGCCATTGGAAATATTGTATTTGATACCGAAATCGCCGGATGGACCGCCCGGATTATGACTTGCCGACAGAATAATGCCACCAAATGCTTTGTATTTGCGGATAAGATGGGAAGCGGCTGGTGTTGACAAAATGCCGTTCAGACCAACTTTGATATGGCCGACTTTGTTGCCGGCAGCCATTTTTAAAATTTTCTGGATAACTTCTTTATTAAAAAAACGCCCGTCGCCTCCAAGAATAAAAAGTTTCCCGGAAACATCACCAACGCTATTGAAAATAGATTGGATGAAATTTTCGACGTAATTCGGCTTTTGGAAAACTTTCACCTTCTTCCGCAATCCGGAAGTTCCAGGATTTTGATCATCGAAGGCAGTCGTAGAAATTGTCAAAATCGCCATATTCATCACCATATGTTCTTTACTGTGATCAATTTAAAGCGATTAACCAAAAATATCGAGTGTAAAATTATCAATCTTTCGGGGGCGAGCTTGCAAGTTAACGACCGATCTCTTACCTTTCTTATGTGAATTCCGGCTCACACTGCCTGCCTTATCGGACAGGCCGAAGGATATAAAAATACAGGAGCAAATTAATGATCGGACAAAAAGTTCCAAATGTAACATTTCATACGCGTGTACGTGATGAATCTATTGGGGGTTCAAACCCGTTCCGTTGGCAAGATGTCAACACAGACGAATATTTCAAGGGCAAGCGCGTAGTATTGTTCTCCTTGCCGGGCGCATTTACCCCAACATGCTCGACTTATCAGTTGCCGGATTTTGAAAAACTTTATCCGGAATTCAAAAAGCTTGGCATTGACGAAGTTTACTGCCTTGCTGTCAATGATGCCTTCGTTATGAATGCTTGGGGCAGACACAACAAATTGCAGCACATCAAGCTTATTCCTGATGGCAATGGCGAATTCACTCGTAAAATGGGTATGCTCGTCAACAAATCCAACTTGGGTTTCGGCATGCGTTCATGGCGTTATGCTGCTGTTGTCAAAGATGGTGTTGTTGAAAAATGGTTTGAGGAAAAAGGTTTCTCGGATAACTGCGAGACTGATCCTTATGGTGAATCTTCACCACAGAACATTTTGAAAGTCCTCAAGGGCGAAAAGTAATATCAATCAAGGCTCCTGCATATCTTGGCAGGAGCCTTTTTTATTCAAGAGGTCTATATGGGTATTTCGTTCAATCTTGACGCACAAACATTGACAGCTTTGCAAAATTTCCTGCGTGATAATCATAAGATTAAAAGCGAAGCTCAAGCTGTCGAGTTTTTTTTAAAAAAATCGCTTCAGGAATTGGGCTATTTGGGTCGAGAACCGGGTGTCGGGACGAGTCCGGACCGTTTAAACTCCAGCAATGACGACTAATCTCAAAGCCGATAATTCTGATCCGGCTTCAATAGAAAAACGCCGCATTAGATCGCGTTTTTTTGTTTTGCTGGTTGCAGCTGTCATCCTTGTGATATTACTTGTCTTCATGACATTTATATTTTTCGATATGGCAGGCATCGACGCTTTGGATGCTATCGTTTGATTTAAAAAAACAAGTTTCCGCAATCAATCTCGTTCAAATTTCAGTTTTGAGCGGGAACAATGTTGCCCAATTTTTTGATAACTTCTTGAACTTCAGTCTTCTCGCGGCTTCTCAATGCCGAAACGAGCGATGCCTGTGACTTCAATATAACCCCGTCTTCCAATATCTTGAGCTTATTTGCCCTGAGCGTCTCTCCGGTAGAGGTTATATCGACAATCATATCAGCCGAACCGGCCGCCGGTGCCCCTTCAGTTGCCCCGAGGCTTTCGACAATGCGATAGACCTGTATTCCGTGTTTTTGTGAAAAAAACTGCTGTGTCAAACGCCAGAATTTTGTTGCAATACGAAGCCGCCTTCCATGCCGTTGACGAAATTCGGCCGCAACGTCATCAAGGTCGGCCATTGTTACAACATCATGCCAGACAACAGGAACAGCAACCACCACATCGGCAAAGCCGAAACCGAGCGGAACTTCAACTTTTACTTTTGTTTCCGGATGAGCCAGTGTTTCGTTTATCAAATCTTGCCCTGTAACCCCGAGATCAACATTCCCGTAGCCAAGTTCGCGGGCAATTTCGGAAGCCGATAGAAAAAGAATATCGATATTCTTGTCATTGGCAACAGCCGCCCGATAGTTGCGGTCATTATCGGCAAGAACGATCTCATAACCGGCGGCTTTCAATGTTGCCAATGTCTTATCTTTAAGACGGCCTTTAGAGGGAAGTGCAAGTGTAATTGTCATAACTATTTCCCTTGCCCCTTTTGAAACCCGATTGTGCTTTTTTCATCTTTCATGAGCCTGTCAAGCCAAACCGAAAAACCGACAGCCGGTATCGGCCGATCGGCGCCCAGCATTGTCATCAAACGATTATAACGTCCACCACCAATGACGACATCACCACTACTCTTACGAATTTCAAAAACAAAACCAGTATAATAGTCAAGCGGGCGACCGAAAGCTGCGTCATATTCAACAGCTTCAAGCTTGATCCCTTTATTTAAAAAAGCGCGATTTCTTGCCTTGAACGGCATCAGAAACTGATCGCTCACCAATTCATATTTTTTCCCGAAATCGAAAAGTGCATCTTCCGCGTCATCAAGGGGCAAACGAATTGCCAAAAACTCTTCCAAAGCTTCGTGAACCGGTTTTGTGAGTTTTACTGAAGATAAAAGCTGTTTTTCCAACAGCCTTCTTGCAATTTCTGTCGGACTGCGTCCTGCCGACGGGGAAATGCCCGCATCAAGCATTTCTTCCTCTATGTAATTTGTCAATTCCGACTCATCTTGTGCTTCGACCAATTTCATAAGATTGTCCGGCAAGCTTTGTTCGCTTTTGGGTTCTGCCAGAATATGCAAAAGATCGCGTAATTGCTTGGCATTACCAAAACTGCGCAACAGCCTTTTTTGCCATGTCGGAACAAGCCCCAAGCCCTGAAGCACAGAAGCAAAAACATTCTGATCGCCCAGAAATATGGTATAGTCGATATTCGTCGATATATGCTGTAATAAGGCCGACGCATCATGAAGTGTGCGTGCATCGGCATTTGCCTCGTCGACATCTCCCAAATCTTCAATGCCTGCCTGATAAAAGCCGTTTTCGCCCGCGCGGCTCTGCCTGAAAACTTCGCCTATATAAGCATAGCGGCGTGGCGTTGTTGCACCTGTTTTAATATGCTCGATGCAGACAGGAATTGTAAATTCAGGCCGCAGGCACAGACTGTCACCATTTTCATTTTCGGTCATGAAAATGCGGCGGCGCAAATCTTCTCCTGCCATGTCCAAAAACGGTTCAGCCGGTTGCAAAATCGGAATTGAAACAGTTTGTAGATGATTATTGCCAAAAAATTCTCTGATTGCATTGGCTGTTATTTCACATCCGGTCATGTTTTTCCCGCTCGACACTATTAATTTTGTTCTTGCGCGGCGAGAATTTCTTTAACCGCGTCAACCATTTTGTTTTCGTCTACAGTAATCTGTGCCGGACGGCTTTCACGCCACGTTTTATTATCTTCAATTTCAGCCGACAATCTTGCACCTTCAACAAGGTCCTTGATCTGAACCTGATTTTCTGCCCGTTCTTGCGAACCTTGAATAATAACGCAAGGGGCATGGCGCCGATCGGCATATTTCATTTGCGCTTTCATGCCCGAACCACCAACATAAAGTTCGGAGCGAATACCGGCATTACGAAGTTGTGCAACCATATTCTGATAGCGTTCAAGCGAAGTCCGGTCTTTATCCAATACCAAAACGACAACAGGTCCTTTTGCTTCATCAAGATTAAGTTTGCCGAGGTTTTTCAAGGCTGTCATCAATCTCGAAACACCAATTGAAAAACCGGTGGCCGGAACCGGTTCGCTGCGAAAACGCGATACCAACCCGTCATAACGCCCGCCGCCTCCGACCGAACCGAAAACAACTTTTTGCCCGTCTTCATTGACAACATCGAATAACAATTCGACTTCGAAAACCGGTCCCGTATAATATTCAAGCCCGCGAACAACAGACGGGTCAATTTTTATCCGTCTTTCATAACCGGCGGCCGTAAAAAGTGCCAACATATCCAGAAGCTCGTCAACGCCTTCTTTGCCACGGTTACTTCCAGCAACCACCTTGGAGAGATTATCAAGGGTGGCTTGGCCATTTTCAGCACCGGCATTGATAAAGGAAAGAACTTTGGCAATTGCCTCATCCGAAAGCTCGGCTCCTTTGGTAAAATCACCACTTTCATCAAGCCGACCTTTGCCGAGAAGAAGTTTCACGCCCTCAGGACCGAACTTGTCAAGCTTATCAATGGCGCGAAGAACAGTGAGCCTTTTTTCTGCATTATTGTCGCCCTGAAGGCCGACCAGCTCCAGCACTCCATCAAGAATTTTACGGTTGTTTACGCGAACGACATAATCACCCCGATCAATACCGAGCCGTTCCATTGTATCGGCTGCCATCATGCAAATTTCGGCATCGGCAGCAACAGTCGGCGTTCCCACAGTATCGGCATCAAATTGCATGAATTGACGGAAACGACCCGGCCCCGGCTTTTCGTTACGGAAGACCCAGCCGACACGATAACTGCGATAGGGTTTTGGCAGACTTTCAAAATTTTCAGCGAAATAGCGTGCAAGCGGCGCTGTCAGGTCATATCGCAATGACATCCACTGCTCATCATCATCCTGAATAGAAAAAACACCGGCATTCGGACGATCCTGATCGGGGAGGAATTTTCCCAATGCATCTGTATATTCGAAAATCGGCGTTTCAACGGCTTCAAATCCGTAAAGCTCGTAGACATTGCGGATAACCGACATCATCTTTTCTGCGGCATGGAGTTCCGCACTCGTGCGATCAACAAAACCACGAGGAACACGCGCTATCGTCTTTACCTGTCTATCTGCCATTTTATTCCTGCCGCTAAATTACTATGCAATTGAAGGATTGCTGGTTTGTAACCCATCCGACACAAAGCGGCAAGCCATGCGCGTCAAGCTCACAAAAGTTTATTTATATGAATGATTTCGGAAATTTCTTTTTTAAAAATTCAGGATACTCTTTTAATAGTAAATACCACCCTTCCGGATTTTACCTTGCCGAACAAATAAAAGAATTTATCCACACTTTCTTTCGTCGATTGTCGACTAATAAACAAGTAAACCATTTTGTTTGTCAAAATTAATTGCTATCAATTCTACTTAATTAAATTGATCATCTTACAGTCGAAAAATGTTGAATTACCGGATTTTATTACTTGTTTTTGTATCCATTTTGTCCGTGAGCTGCGCGGATACCAAGAAAAATGACATTAATAGCGATGAAGCTGTTAATTTCTTCCAGAATACGATTTCCCAAAAAGGTGCGGCCATTGCTGTCAGAGTCGTTTATGAAGGCCGGTTTTGCCAAAGCACAACAATACGCTTACGACAAATCGTTGGTGACAGGATTGACCAGAAAAATTATACAAATATTTATTCCGGTAGAGATAATTATACAATTGCCGGTTTACCCGACAAAGCGATTTCGCAAACCAAATGGTTTCTTGGCAAATCGGATAAATGGTTCCTCGGTAAAGTAACCTTTGACACGATTTCGGAAAAGCTCACCAATAAAACAATTGCGACAGCATTTTCTCCAATTGCTCCGGGCGATTATATATTGACAGGCCTTGAATGTAATATTGACGCAAATGCTCGTGTCTCGATGGGCGAAATCGGACACAATACCTTTTTCGCCGATTTATTTTCTCCCGAGAAGTTACCTGTGGCCGGTGCAAATTTTATCCATATCGACAAAAACGAACTTGTTGATGCCGGTATTCTCGACATAAGACATCAATCCAGTCACAGCTTTCTGTTCGGCTCCAACACTGGAACGGCAGAAGGGAGCCCGACATCTGCCCGTTTTCAGGATTATTTGAATAGCCATTTTCCAGATCTTGCGAAAAAAATAAAATTCACGCATTTTGAAGCCGAAAAAAGTTTAACGTCAGAGACAGCGGAAAACGCAACAAAAAAATAAGTCCGTTTTAATAAGGGAATTTGCTGTTTTCAAAAAGTCGGAACCACATATTTTAACGGCAAAAACAACCTTCGATATGGTCATTGACGATACCGACGGATTGCATGAAAGCATAACAGGTCGTGGGGCCAACAAAGCTCCACCCGCGTTTTTTCAAATCTTTTGAAAGGCGGATTGAAGTCGGCGTTATCGGATTTAATTTAAGCGTTGCATAGTCGACATGTTCGAACCGCTCGGATTCGGGCGGTTGAAAAGACCAGAAATAGTCGGCAAGGCTTCCCTTTTCTTCAACAAGTTTACGAGCGCATCTGGCATTGTTTACAACCGAACGGATTTTTCCGATATGGCGGACGATACCCGGATTTTTCAATAGTTGATCTATTTTCTCTTCGTCGTAACAAGCGATTTTGTTAAAATCGAACCCATCGAATGAATTGCGAAAATTTTCCCGTTTTCTCAATATTGTCAGCCATGACAAACCGGCCTGAAATCCTTCCAGACAAATTTTCTCGAACAAATGATTGTCGTCATAAACAGGTTTGCCCCATTCATGATCGTGATAGGCTAAATAGAGAGCATCCTGGCCTGCCCATGCACAACGGATTTTCCCGTCAGCACCAAGCATTAGCCCTTCTGCCAGAGCTTTCAAAAGAGATCTCCCTGATTGTCATCGTCAGTCGGATGGCGTTTTTGTTTTTTCGCCGGCTGGTGGGTTCTGCCGATTGCCGTTGCGTCAATCGTGTCATCAGAAAATCTGATTTTCAAAAACCCGTTTTCAGGAACTTCACGAGCATTTTTGACAAGCTTTCCTTCTGTATCAAGAACCAGTGCAAAACCGCGCTCGAGTGTTTTTTCATAAGAAACCGAGTTTAACAACCGCGCCGCCATATCGACTTTCTGGCGTTGTTTTTCAACAATGAGCACAAAAGCGTTCTGAAGGCGCATAAAATAAAACAAACCTGCTTCTTTGGCCTTATCCATAATGCTTTCGGCAAGTCGCGGGTTTAAACTCCTCGTCACCGACAAGAGCTTTTGTCTTTTGCTTATCGTTAATGCAATAAATGCCTGTTCCAGTCGCAGAGCCAAATGGTTTGTCTTTTGCCGATTCTGGTTGACAAGATTGATAACGAGATGCGGTGAAAGCCCGCGCGCCAACAGATTGAAAACCTGTCTTTTCTTTTCTGTATTGACCGAGAGAGAACGTTCCAATCTGCTTGCGGCTTCATCAAAACGGCGGCGCGGCAATGCAAGGAGCTGGTCTACAGAGGGAAGTGCACGCACCGCACTATAGAGCTTTTGCTTGCGGAAATCGAATTGGCGAGAAATTCCTCCCAATAATCTCGCATAAAGAGAAGCAACGCTTGCCTCAAGTTCCGCTTTGACGGGAACTGCCATTTCTGCAGCGCCGGTTGGTGTCGGGGCACGTACATCCGCCGCGTAATCCACCAATGTCCAATCAGTCTCGTGGCCGACAGCAGAGATTACCGGAATGAGTGAAGAGGCAACGGCCCTTACAACAATTTCATCATTAAAGCCCCATAAATCTTCCAAACTGCCACCACCGCGTGCAACAATAATAAGATCGGGCTTCGGAATCGGGCCACCTGTTTTCAAAGCATTAAAGCCTGAAACTGCCGCTGCAACCTCGGACCCGCAGGTCTCTCCCTGCACACGCACCGGCCAAACAATAATATGAAGGGGAAAGCGGTCGGAAATGCGATGGATAATATCGCGGATGACGGCGCCCGTCGGCGATGTTACAACACCGATGACCTTGGGCATAAAGGGCAATAATTGTTTGCTGGCAGCGTCAAATAGCCCTTCGGCAGCAAGTTTCTTTTTTCTTGCTTCCAGAAGTGCCATCAAGGCCCCTACGCCCGCTGGCTCCAGATTATCAATCACAATCTGGTATTTCGATGAACCGGGATAGGTTGTGAGTTTACCTGTCGCAATGACTTCCATTCCCTCTTCGGGAAGGAATTTGAGTTTGCCCATGACGCCGCGCCAGATAACCGCTTCAAGACGCGCTTTATCGTCTTTTAGTGCAAAATAGGCGTGGCCTGAAGCATGCGGGCCTCTGTAACCGGAAATTTCACCACGCACACGGACATGTCCGAACCGGTCCTCGACCGTACGCTTCAACGCACCCGATATTTCGGAAACCGTATATTCGACCGCATTGCTTGCAGCACTATTTTCAGCAAAAAAGTCACTCATATGCGCACATTATATCAATTCTTCCGGTTAATCCACTAGGCACAAATTCGGCTGACTTCAAGCCGTTTTTAAAACCGCCACCATGCGATTGTCGGGAACAATTATTTGTGTTTTTCGTTTAATTCTAATCAACTCAGGGAGTAAAAAATGGGAAAATTACCTGTAAATCATGAGCGTGCAAGTGACGTTGCAAAGGAAGTAACACCACCTTTGAAAGGCGGAAAACTTGAAAAGCAAGTGGAAAAAGAAAAGTCGACAAAAAACAAAAAGCGTTAAAAACTTCGGCAAAGAGTGTCACCGTATTTTTCAAGCAGAAACTGCAATGATTGCAGAAATTATTACTAGTTCTGTGCCCTTCCTCGCGGCCGAGATTCTTGCTACATTCCACTCTGCTGTTTATCGTTTTATCCGGCTGCCTTTATCCGGCTACTTTGAGTGACGAAAACGGTTTTGCCGGATAAAGTGCAAGTTGGATCACAATTTTGCATCAAGATTTGCGATAGTCTCGAAACACTATTTATAGCGATCGTCTCATCCGATATTCAAGAAAGATAGACGTAAACAAGCCGGATTTGGATAATTTGCTCGTTTGACGTTGATTGTTATAGTCTTGAGGCTGAAAAAACGCAGATTGAACTTTAGACCATTGAAACCTATTTAATGGTTTTGTTTTGCACCCTTGAAGGATAAAAAATGTCAAAGCCACTCAATTCATTTCTTGGAGATACTCCCGGACGCGTTGTCGTAAAATTGCTGGTTTTTTCTATCCTGGTCGGCATTGTTATGACGCTTCTTGGCTGGACGCCAATGGATGTTGTTTGGAAAATTGTGCATTTCTTCAATTCACTTTGGTCAATGGGATTTGATGCATTCGAAAAACTTTTCAACGTGGTGATTGTGGGCGCTGCAATTGTGATCCCGATATTTATCATTATGCGCATCCTGAACCTGATCCGTTAATGACTTCGGCTCTTGATCCATTTGACAACTGCCCGCGTTTATATGAGAATAAACCATTGTTTTGATTATATAATTATATATTTTCAGCAAAGGCCAAATTCGCAGTTTTTCGATATCAACGATATAAAGGCTAAAAATTTTATAGCTTGCCCAAGAAATTCCATAAAAGCTTAATAGTAACTTTAGCGAGTTTATAATTTTCGGTGCATTAATGCGAACGGTGTGGTGGCTAACTATTGTTTTTCATAGTCACGAATTTTAAAAGACCCGTTGTTTTTATGAACCTGTTAAATTGTTGGGTGATATTTTGCTGACACGTAGAAATTTTTTCGTCTTTTCCAGCGCTGTTATCATGAGTGCAACGGGGTTAATACCCGCTTTTGCTGATGATGAAGATCCGACGAAACTGATCAACGCTTTGCGATCTCAAAATGGACAAGGACCGCTTCAACCCGACAAACAATTGGAAAAAATGGCACAGGATCAAGCCAATTTAATGGCTGATGCCCAGAAAGTTGCCCATACGGTCAGCTTCGGTAATGATTTTGTAACGCGTTTGCGTAAATTCGGCATTCACGGCGCGGCAGGCGAAAATCTTTGTGCTGGCCGGTCGACTGTTGCAGCGGCTTATAATGTGTGGATGAATTCCCCCGGTCACAGAAGCAATATGCTTTATCCGAGTTTCCATTATTATGGTCTGGCAAAAGCAACGTCTCCAAAACGGCCGAATTACGTTTATTGGGCAATTGAATTCAAACGTTGAATAAAGAAAAGACCTATGGCATCGGGCTTCATAGGGCAATTTTTTGAATATATTTTCGAATGATATTCGTATTCAATGATCGGGATATTGTTGACGATTGGTTTAATAAACTCAAGGTTTATATTTTACCCGTTTCCAATGTCCGTGGGTCAAGTAATTGACATAAATTCCCCATAGCCCGATTTTTGCGCGTGAGAAAAAACGTTTTATTTCTCGCCTTAACGTCTTGGATGCGACACGCTTACTTTTATTCTCCCGATCGATTTTTATGCGGTCATCGGAAAGTGTGCTGATCAAGCCTGCCTGACGTACAATTGCCGGATCGAGTTGCCACATTTCGAAGTGTTCGAATACATGACATTTCGGATTAAAAAGAAAATGGTCAAAGGGAAAGGTAATTTTTCCCATCATTGCGCAAAGTCTTTTCGCCGCCTGTCGTGAAACAATATATCCGGCCGCCATGATATGACGACTTTTCAACGGCGCAATTTGATAGCCTTCTTTAAGACTTTGGCTTTTTCCGAGCCAGACTTTTTTGTTATGGGTTTCGATTTTTATAATATCGGCTCCAGCCGGAATCCAAAGGTCATTATTTAAAAAATCGCCCGCGTCTCCCGACAATATAACATCATCTTCAAAAATCGCGGCAAAATCATCATCTCCGGCTGCTACTTTTTCGAGCACTGCCCTATGACTTAAAAAACAGGCGATTTCTCCGCGCGTGAGCGGATCCGGCCAAAGCTGGTTTCGTCTGACATCGGCAATGAATTTTTCATCAAGATGAAGCCCGTCTATTGCAGCAACGCGCGTAAAGCCGAGGTTCAAATTCCCAAATATTTTTTCAAGACGGTCTAAACGGTCTGGTGAACGATCAAGATTGATCACATATAGCTTCATGATGAATTTAACCGGGAACTTGGCGAATATAGTCACGCATATTAAATAGGTTTTATGGACGACGATCAACGCAATTCAGTTCAGCAAGATGAACTTTCTCTTTTACCTGACCGGTTTTACAACTGGTTTCAGAAAAAAGGATGGAGCTTGCGTCCGCATCAGGCTGAACTTCTAAAACGTTCGAAAAGTGGACAATCAACCCTGCTCATTGCCCCCACAGGTGCCGGTAAAACTCTTGCCGGTTTTTTGCCTTCCATGGTTGCACTTTCTCGCACAAAACATCATCAGCATCTTCATACGCTTTATATTTCTCCACTCAAAGCATTGGCTCAAGATATTGAACGCAATTTGAAAACGCCCGTTCAGGAAATGGGACTTGATATTGCAATTGAAACAAGAACCGGTGATACCCCCCAACATAAAAGACAGAGACAAAAGTTCATTCCCCCTGATATATTATTAACAACGCCGGAGCAAGTGTCACTCATTCTATCATCGCACGAGGCAGAAAAATTTTTCGGCCTTCTTGATACTGTCATTTTGGATGAGCTCCATTCTCTTGTCACCTCGAAGCGGGGACAATTGCTTTCTCTTGCACTTGCCCGTTTAAGGACATTGCGGCCGGATTTGAAAACAATCGGCCTTTCGGCCACGGTTTCCGATCCCGATTCCTTGCGGCGTTGGCTGGTAAGCCAGAAACAGAAATCAGCCATGGCAGGGCTTGTAACAGTCGATGGTGGTGCCAAACCGGAAATTCGTATTTTACAAACAAAAGAGCACATTCCCTGGGCGGGACACTCTGCCCGTTATGCCGTGAAAGACATTCTTGACCTTGTGAAACGCGCACAAACAACATTGATTTTCGTGAATACTCGCTCGCAAGCCGAAATGTTGTTTCAGGAATTGTGGCGGATGAACGAAGACAGTTTACCGATTGCGCTTCACCATGGTTCACTTGATGTCGGGCAACGACGAAAGGTAGAAGATGCAATGGCCTTGAACAAGCTTCGCGCCGTTGTTGCCACCTCGACACTTGATCTCGGCATAGACTGGGGAAATATTGATCTGGTTATCCATGTTGGTGCTCCGAAAGGCGCGAGCAGACTTGCCCAGCGTATCGGCCGCGCCAACCACCGCATGGACGAGCCGAGTAAAGCGGTGCTTGTTCCGGCAAACTGTTTTGAAGTTCTCGAATGTCAGGCAGCACTTGACGCAAATTATATCGGCGCACAAGATAGCCCTCATTTAAGCGAAGGTGCTATCGACGTTCTTGCCCAACATATTCTCGGTATGGCCTGCGCCGGACCTTTCAATGCCGACGAGCTTTATCAGGAAGTCAAAACGGCAGAACCTTATTCGACACTCAAAAGAAAAATATTTGATGAAACATTGAACTTTGTTGCAACCGGTGGATATGCCCTTAAAGCTTACGAGCAATACGCAAAAATAAGGCGCACAAAAGATGGCCGCTGGCGTGTTTCCAACCCTAGAATAGCGCAGCAATACCGGCTCAATATGGGAACCATTATCGAAGCGGCCGAACTCAATGTCAGGCTTGTTAAATCCGGCAATATGAACGCAATGCGGGGCGGCCGGATGCTGGGACGCATTGAAGAAAGTTTTCTTGAAAGCCTGACAAAAGGTGACACATTCATTTTTGCCGGTCATGTTCTTTGTTTTGAAGGCATCCGCGAAAACGAATGCTATGTGAGCTTGTCGAAAAAACCGGAAGCACGTGTTCCAAGCTATATGGGAGGACGTTTTCCGCTTTCGACCTATCTTGCGGAGAGATTGCGCAAAATGCTCGCAAACCCGAAAGAATGGCATGTTTTGCCCGGGCAAGTGCAAAAATGGCTTGAACAACAAAAAATCTCGTCCATTCTGCCAGACACCAATCAATTATTGATCGAAACATTTAATGAAAAAAACCGGTCTTTTCTTGTTGCCTATCCATTCGAGGGGCGCCTTGCCCATCAAACACTTGGAATGTTGTTGACACGGCGCCTCGAAAGGGCCGGTTTAAATCCCGTCGGTTTTGTGGCTACAGATTATTCCATAGGCCTTTGGGCACTTGATGATATGGGGGAAGCTATAAAAGCCCGAAGCCTATCGTTAAAAGAACTTTTTTCCGAAGATATGTTGGGCGATGATCTCGAAGCGTGGCTTGACGAAAGCTATCTGCTCAAACGGTCTTTCCGTAATTGCGCCATGATCGCCGGTTTGATAAACCGTCGTCATCCGGGGCAAGAAAAAACCGGAAGACAAGTCACTGTCTCGACCGACCTTATTTTTGACGTTTTAAGGACGCATGAACCAAATCATATTCTGCTTCAGGCAACACGGCAGGATGCGGCACGCGGACTTTTAGACATCAAGCGGCTGGGTGTTATGTTGAAGAGGATCAAAAATCATATTATCCACCGTCCGGTTGACAAGATGTCGCCGCTTGCGCTTCCGGTTATGCTTGAAATAGGAAAAGAAATGATTCCGGGAAGTGCGGAAGACAATATATTAACAGAAGCAGCGGAAGAACTTATTCATACCGTTCTTGAAAATTGAAGCGAAGGCATAATTGAACATAAGAAGCAAAATTGAAAGTTTCACAATGGTCGTCAACGGCGCTGAAATAATTTGCGATTGCAGCGGTGCGGCTTTTTGGGAAGCTGAAAATTTGCTCATTGTTGCCGATCTTCACCTCGAAAAATCCTCATGTTTTGCCCGTCATGGGCAATTATTGCCTCCCTATGATAGTGAACGCACACTTAAGCGTTTGAAAAATGTGATTGAAAAATATCAACCGCAAAAAATTATCGCCTTGGGTGACAGCTTCCATGATAATCAGGCTTCTACGCAACTGTCGGGAAAAAACCGGCAATTGCTTGAAGACATCATAGCCAACCGCGAGATGATCTGGATTGCCGGAAACCATGATGATGAAAAAACCGAGTTTGCCGGTCAATGGACACATGAAATTCAAATCGGTCCGTTGATATTTCGCCATGAACCACGCGTTGGCGCACAGAACGGAGAAATGGCCGGACATCTTCATCCCGCGCTTCGAATCTTCAGACGTGGGATGTCGGTTAGACGCTTTTGTTTTGCAAGCGACGGAAACCGGATGATTTTGCCGGCTTTTGGTGCCTATGCCGGAGGAATGGATCTTACTCACAAGATTTTTTCAAATATTTTTAAAAAATCAGAACTTATCGCATGTCTTTTAGGAAAAAATACTATTTACCCAATTCACCAAAGAGATTTCTTTTCGCGCTAAAACATAGATACTATTGTCGATTGTTACAAAAAAACTAAATCTGTCTTCTGTTTTTATTTGTCCGGAAGGTTTGAGGAAATGATATATTTTTCTATGATATTTCTTGGCCTTGCGATTTTATGTATGTTCCTACACGTTTTTAGTTTTATTGTCATTCTGTGTCGTCGTTTCTGGAAACCGAAAGGCACATTCGGTGAGGGTGAAGAAGAAAAAGTTACTATTTTGCGCCCTGTCTCAAATCTCGAATACGGACTGCGGCGCACATTGGCTTCAACTTTCGAACTCGATCATAAAAATTATGAAATAATTTTTTGCGTGGCAGACAAAAACGACAAAGCCATTCCGTTAATTGAAAGCCTGATTTTAGAATATCCGGATGCCGATGCAAAATTGCTGATCGGTAATGATAAAATTAGCGATAATCCCAAGTTGAACAATCTGGTCAAAGGTTGGCATCAGGCAAAATATCCGTGGGTTGTCATGACCGACAGCAATGTATTGATGCCTGAAACCTATATTGCAGATATTTTTTCCCGTTGGAGAAAGAACACCGGCCTCGTTGCCTCTCCTCCTCTTGGAACAGAACCGGAAAATTTCTTTGCCAATCTCGAAGCTGCATTTCTCAATTCCTATCAAGCACGCTGGCAATTAACTTCCGATACAATCGGAAACGGTTTTGCACAGGGCAAAACATTGTTCTGGTTTCGGGATATTTTAAACCGCGCCGGTGGCATTGAAGCATTGAATTGCGAACTGGCCGAAGATGCCGCGTCAACCAAGATCGTGAGGGAACAGGGGTTGAAAGTGCGTCTCACACCAATGCCATTTGCCCAACCTTTGGGGACAAAAAGCTGGCGAGCTGTCTGGCAACGTCAGATACGCTGGGCAAAACTGCGTCGGGACTCATTTCCCGCATTTTTTTATCTTGAAATTTTATCAGGCATTGTTTTCCCGGCATTATGTTTGCTTCTCGCCTGTTATCTTGATGGCGCCGCCTACTCGCTCATTCTTTTTTATTTCTTTATCTGGTATTTCGTCGAATTTTCCATAACATCAATCGTCGGTTGGCCATTTTCTCTTTCGCAGGCTTTAGCCGAAATCGTCCGCGATTTATTATTACCGGTATTATGGCTATCAGCTTTTTCAAGTCGTGGATATGAATGGCAAGGTCATAACGTCAATATCAAGAAATAAGAGCGATGCGGGAATGCCGGAAAGCATTTAATCTTTACGGAATATCAGCCGCCCCAGAATGCCGGTGAAAATTGCTACAAAGACTGCAACAAAACCGTAATAGATGCTGTTATCCTGAGCAAAACGGTAAATTGCATAGGCTGTGTGGGCTTTAACAATTTCAAGTTCTGTTGACACTGTTTCCACAAACTCGCCATCACGAAAGAGATAAGCATGAATTGTATGATGACCAACGGGGATATTGGCAGGCAGCTTGAAATTTGCTGAAAATAGCGAAGCAGAGCCAAAGGTGACAGCTCCGATATTTTCACTATAGAGATGTTGATCGCGCTTGATCTTGATAAGTTCGTCACGGAATAATTTGAGTTTATCTGCGTCCCCTGTTTCTGCACGCAGCGGTACATATTCAAGCCCCACGCCCAATCTTTTATAATTGATCGGGCTGGTAATATCCCTGATTTCACGTGTGGTTGCCATTTCATAGGATTGCGGAACCGCTACAAATGTCAGTGCATCCGTATTCACCCATACGCCCAGTTTACGCTTTTTCTCGCGCATCACCATCGGCCGTATCGGACCTTCCATAACAACGATAATATCATAACGCCCCTGACGCCTTAGTTGAGGATCGGCATTTTCGAGAACACCTGCAATATAGACGTTGCGACCGGCAAAATTGGTATCAAGTGTAATTTCATTGGTCGTCACAATGATCTGTATATTTTCTTTCGGTGCGGCAGATGGTGTCGCTGTATCCGCATATGTCGTTTCACATGTCAGAAAGGCTGCCAGATAAACCATTATTGCGGCTAAAAATGTTTTCATTTTACCCGCCAATAAAGCTTAGCGAAAAAAGATCGTCGGGACGAACAAAGAGTTCGAATGCAAGACGGGCACAAACCAGCAAAACAAGGATGGCAAGTAGCATGCGCAATTGTTCGGCCTTGAGCTTTCTACCTATCCTTGTTCCATAGGTTGCACCGATAACGCCGCCAACCATCAACAGAAATGCCAGCACAATATCAACCGATTGGTTGGTTATACTTTGTAGAATTGTTGTGAAGGCTGTAACAAAAGTAATCTGGAACAGAGATGTGCCGACAACAACATTGGTCGGAACGCGCAACATATAAATGAGCGCAGGAACCATAATAAAGCCGCCGCCAACACCCATGACGGACGAAAGTAGGCCTATAACAAGTCCGATGCCGAGAACCGGAATAATGCTGACATAAATTTTCGATGCGCGAAACCGCATTTTCAAAGGTAAACGCTGCGCCAGACTATGGTGTCCGGGACGGTGAACAATAACGGTTTTCCCCTTTTTTGCATTGACAATTGCCCGCCAACTTTCAATGGCCATAAGGCTTCCGACCCCGCCTAAAAGGATAACATATAGCAGGGAAATAATGAGATCGAGCTGACCAAGTTTACGCAGATAAGTGAATAATTCGACACCAAGACATGATCCCAATATGCCACCAACGACCAGAAGAATTCCGAGCTTGATATCAAGTGTCCCGCGTTTGAAATGTGTGAGAGCACCAGTCACTGACGAAGCAATAACCTGATTTGCTCCCGTTCCGACAGCGATAGCCGGTGGAACATTGTAAAAAATTAGAAGCGGCGTAATCAGAAAACCGCCACCGACACCAAACATTCCTGAAAGAAAACCGACAACCCCGCCCATGCCGATAAGAATCAGCATATTGAGTGACATTTCTGCTATCGGTAAATAAATACTCACATCTCTCACCTAACGGGAAAACGAACCTTTGTTTTGCCGGTTTCTGCTGTTTGTTTTGTCTCTCAAGGTTGATACCAGAAAAGCCGCAACAAGTGTTAAGATATATATCTTATAATCCGAACACCGATTGTCACTTCCGCCTGCCTATTAAACATATCAAAAATTCGTCAATTCATGTCGTAAAACGATTTTTAAAGCCAATCAATGGAGCAAAGAAACAACCGATGCATTGTCGAGCATAGCGAAATGCTCCTTCAAACCGTAAGCCAATGCCACTATCAATAAAAGCGCGCTCACACGTGTGATTGTCTTTTTTGTTTTGTTATCTCCATTTTGTGCGCGCAGGACTTTAACTTTTTCCTCATGGATTTTGACTGCTCGCCCACATTTGTTCAATTGCGTAACTGTTTCTGAATCGCATTTTTGAAGGTCTGTTTTCAACTTGCTATCACCAATTTCGCACTTTTGAAGACCGACTTCATCTTCACGCCCGCATTTATCAAGCTCTACAGGTGTTTTATTCAGTTCCGAAGTTTGTTCCGGCGTTTTTTTTTCAGCCAATATGCGAATAACCGGCTTGTCGAAAGATTTTTTTATCTCAAGATGATTTTGTCCGCTATCGGATGCAGGCAATTGTTGCGGGCTTGTCGTTGACAGAAGCTCTTCGTCCAAATGCTCGCTCTTTTCTTCATGCGCACAACTTGTTGGTGATTTATCATGGGCATCAAGTGTCGCCTGAAGGTTTGTGATTTGCCGCTGGAGTGAAACAAGTTGAACAGAAAACCGTGATGCAGCAACGGCTTCGCGCAATTGGCGCGAAATTTCCTGATTAGTTTTCCGGCTCTCGTCGGCCAAACTTTTTGTTTGTTCGGTTAGTTCCTGTTTCAAGCGCGAGTGCACTTCACCGGCAATGGCGTTCGTCAATGCCTGCCTGTCTTTCTCCGCGCTCTGTTCAAGTTCCTGTTTGTTTGCCTCAAGAATTTGCTCGATTCTGGCAAGATGACGAACAAGTTGGGACTGTTCGGTCTTTCTTGCCTCATATTCTTTAAGCAAAGCGCGTGCTATATCGTCGAGATAAGCCTTTACATCATCGTTATTTTTCTGCGGAAAAGGCATAACATTTTCCGACTTGACGGGGGCTTTCGTTTTCATTTGTTCATGAACCGACCGCAACCGTGTGGCAATATCCGAAAGTGTGATCTCTCGGCGCTGTATTTCCTGTGTATCTATTTCTTGTGGTTGATGTCGCGCAAACTGCTTTTCACCCGCTTCATCTGAAATAAGCGATAAACGATTCATATTCATTGCACGGCCTTTTACTCAAAACACGACAGACTGAAACATTCCGGGCTTTAAGCGCTTGATGCCTTCAAGCCCTCGTTATTCATAGCCCGAGTTTGGTAAATTTAGGCTTAACTATAAATGCAATCATGGTTTCGGTGATCAACGGTTTGTTTCCCGCTTTAACCGCACCTACAATGCTTCTTCAACAAGAGGCACCACGTAATTTTATTTCGTATAAGGAACTCAAAATTTTTCATATTTTACTTGAAAAACGCGTTTTTTTAATTTTTCTTTTATCCTGATAGCCGATGTGGCAAACGAAAAACCAATGGAAATGCGATTTGCTGCATCACAATGAAATTATGGAATAAAAGAATGCCTGAAGGAACAGAACAATATCAATCCGGCGCAATAACTCTTCCACCAGCCGTCAAACTCGATGATGTAAGCGTGGTTTTCAACAATTTCACGGCTGTAAAAAAGGCTGATCTTGAAGTACCGGCAGGACAGTTTTTAGCAATTGTCGGCCCGACCGGATGCGGAAAATCGACTTTGCTCAATGTTGCAGCAGGACTCTTGCCACCTGCACATGGCACATGCGAGATATTCGGTCATCCTCTTTCAGGCATCAATCACGAAGCCGGTTACCTTTTCCAGTCTGATTCATTAATGCCGTGGAAAACGGCAATTGATAATATTGCAATCGGTCTGGAAATCCGCGGTGTCAAAAGACAGGATGCATTAAACCAATCCAGAGAATGGCTTGCCCGTGTCGGACTCCAAGCATTCGGCAACCGCTATCCGCACCAATTATCGGGCGGACAAAGAAAGCGCATCGGACTTGCACAGGTTTTAATTCTCAATCCCAAGCTTATTTTAATGGATGAGCCGTTCGGACCGCTCGACGCACAAACACGGGTTCTGATGGGCGATCTCCTTTTGAAATTATGGTCGAAAGACCGCAAGGCCGTGATGTTTGTGACACATGATCTGGAAGAAGCAATTACCCTTGCCGATCGCGTTATTATTATTTCGGCGGGACCTGCTTCACATGTCAAAGGTGATTATCTCATCAATTTACCGCGCCCGCGCAATTTACAGGAAATCCGGCTCACGGCCGAATTTGCCGAAATCCACCGGACGTTATGGAACGATCTTAAAGAAGAGGTGCTCAAAGCCTATGAACAAGGAGATAAATCATGAACCGTCTGAAGATTTTTCTGTTACAGCTTTCGGTTGCTATTATCTTCTTCTTTCTGTGGGAAATAGGAACAACTGTTCCGCTTTTTAACGGAAAACCCGTTCTGCCGCCCTTCTTCTTTTCAACACCGATTGATATTTTCAAACGCATTGGCCTTGATTTCCAGAGCGGTAAAGTCTGGTATCATTTATGGATTACGCTGCTTGAAACAATTTTGGCTTTCGCGATCGGTGCAGGTGGCGGCATTCTGTTGGGGTTCTGGTTTGCACAAAAGAAAATGCTGGCTGCGGTTTTTGACCCTTATATCAAAGCGGCAAATGCTTTGCCGCGCGTCGTTCTGGCACCGATTTTCGCGCTGTGGTTCGGGCTTGGCATATGGTCCAAGGTTGCACTCGGCTTTACACTTGTGTTTTTCGTTGTGTTTTTCAACGTTTACCAAGGGGTAAGAGAAGTCAATCCGACTATTCTTGCAAATGCCCGTATGATCGGCATGAACGAGCGGCAATTATTGCGCCACGTTTATCTCCCCTCTGCCATGACATGGGTGTTCTCTTCGCTTCATACATCTGTCGGCTTTGCTATGGTGGGTGCAGTTGTCGGAGAATATCTTGGCGCATCTGCCGGTCTTGGTTATCTTATTTCGCAAGCAGAAGGTGTTTTTGATGTCACCGGCGTTTTTTCAGGTATGTTAATTCTCACCATTTTTGTTATTCTGATCGACATTCTCGTCAGTATGATCGAAAAACGGCTTCTGATCTGGCGGGCAGACCCGCGTGACAAACAATCTTGAGAAAAAGCAATCTTGAGAAGAAAACAATCTTGAGGAGAAAGCTTATGAAATTCCGTTCCCATTTCAGAAAATTCATCTTTCGATTGGGTCTAATGCTCGCCGTTTTGTCCGTCACACTCACGGGAAATGCTTTTGCCAATGACGAACCGGAAAAGAAAGACATCACTTTAAGCGTGGGCGGTGCACCACTTTTCTATTATTTGCCCTTGGCCATTGCCTCGCAAAAAGGCTTTTTCAAAGAAGAAGGACTGGATGTCAAAGTGGTGGATTTGAAAGGCGGTTCACAATCGCTTCAGGCACTTCTGGGAGGGTCGGCCGATGTGACGACCGGCGCTTACGATCAGGTCATTCGTATGCATTCCAAAGGTCAAGATGTCCGTGCCGTGCTGGAACTTGACCGTTATCCGGCAATTGTGCTTGCAGTCCGCGCCGATCTGAAAGACAAGGTAAAAAAGGTCGGCGATCTTAAAGGAATGAAAATCGGCGTTACAGCACCTGGTTCTTCAACAAACAATTTTCTCAATTATTTGCTCGATAAAGATGGCGTCAAACCGGATGAAGTTTCAGTGATCGGCACCGGAGCCGGTGCAACAGCGATAGCAGCAATGAAACGCGGCGAAATTGATGCCATTGTCAATCTTGACCCTGTGATCTCGACCTTGATGCACGACAATTCGGTTTTCATTCTTGTCGACACAAGAACCGAAGCGGACATGGAAAAAATATTCGGCACACGCACAATGTCTTCCGGTGTCCTTTATACAAAAAAGGACTTTATCGACAACTATCCGAACACTGTCCAACATATCACCAACGCTTTCGTAAAAGCCTTGACATGGTTACAAACAGCAACACCGGATGATGTCGCCAATGCTGTTCCGCCAGAATATATCGGTAATAATCGCGAAGTTTATCTGGAAGCCGTCAAAAATTCGCTTCCTTCCTATTCGCATGACGGCATGATTTCGAGAGGAAGTCAGGAAGCAACTTTGACGCTTCTTTCCTATGACAAAACAATCGACGCAAATAAAATTGATTTGTCGCAAACTTTCGATGATCGTTTTGTCAAAAAAGCACTTGAAAACCATTAACATTTGAAAGCCGGATATAATTTATTATCCGGCTTGTTGTTGAATTGATTTTTTAATAAAAATCTCGAAAAACTGGCGGAGGAGATAAATTGGCAAATTTTATCGATTGGGTAGGAAAAACAGAAACGATCGAGGATGTGATCGATTATGTGCTGGTGGGCCGCATGGCCGCCACACTTGGCACAAAGCTTCCCGAGAGAACAGGTCCTCTGCCACATTTATGGCATTGGATGTATTTTCAGCCAACGCTTTCCTTTCATTCATTAGGTGAAGACGGGCATCCCTCGCGGGGAGAATTTTTGCCTCCGGCAGAAAATCTCAACCGGATGTGGGCTGGCGGAAGGCTGAAATTTTTCCACCCTCTGATTATCGGAGAGCCTGCGAAACGTATATCGACTATCCGTAAGATTACCGAAAAGCAAGGCAGAAGCGGAAAACTTCTCTTTGTAACTGTCGAACATAAACATATTCAAAACGGTGAAACCGCAGTTCAAGAAGAGCAGGATATCGTTTATCGGGAACCGACAAAATTTGTGAATAAAAAATCGACACCTTGTCCTCACGGCCAATGGTCAGAAACACATGAAGCCAATAGTGTCACTTTATTCCGTTATTCGGCAGTGACTTTCAATGCCCACCGCATCCATTATGATTATCCCTATGTTACCGATAAAGAAGGCTATCCCGGCTTGCTGGTACAAGGCCAATTACTGGCAACTTTAGCACTTCAGGCTTTCAAAAATGCCAATCCGGATACGAGACTATCAAGCTTTTCCTTCCGCAGCCAAAGGCCAATTTTTTGTCCGGATAAATTTATAACGGCCGGTCAAAAAACAAGCACCGGCAAAGCCGACCTTTGGGTGGGGAATGAAAACGGCATTGCACAATCAAGCAGCGTCGAATTCACGCTTGAACACTAAAATTCTTCTCCAAAATAGCATCTTTCAAGAGATCGGTTCTCTGAAGATTGCCGATCTTCCGCTCTCTGTCGGTCACATTTTTAATTTCATACCGGTTTTATGGTGATGACCAAGTTTGGTTTAATATCCAAGTCTTACAATTTTCTTCGCTTTCTTATCTATTGCTAGAAAGAATTTTGGATTTGTTATCTCGACATTACCGGCTCTCCGCAGGGTCTTCGGTTACCCGACTTATATCCAATATATGAATAGCATTCATAATAACATGCGGCTTTTCCCGTCTAAACAGCGCAATGAATTATGTTAGTCTCTTCAAGAACAGCCCGTGGAATTTCATTGGCAAAGCTTGAATGTCGCATAACACTTTTCGATTCAAAAACTCGTTCAAGCGTCCGATCTGATCGGCAAATTTGTCAAATGACAAGGCGCGCTTTGCCAATCGATTTTTCCGTGAAGTTAATAGAAGCAAGAACAAGCGTGCAGAAAACCACGTGAAAGTGTGAGGACCGGTTTCGTCAGGAACTTTACGGAAGTTAGCCCATCCAATCAATCACACTCAATTTTCACGCAATCTGTTCTTAAAGAGGAAAATAAAATGAAATATACTCATCTTGGTCGCACCGGTCTTAAAGTCAGCCGTTTGGCATTGGGGGCGATGAATTTCGGCTATCTAACGGACGAAAAAGAAGCATTCAATATTATGGATGCTGCCGTTGATAATGGCATCAATCTGTTTGACACGGCAGATATTTATGGAACGCGTCAATATCCTGAAATTCCGAAAGGCACCGGAATTTCGGAAGAATTTATCGGCAACTGGATCAAAAACAGCGGCAAACGCGACAAAATTGTTCTTGCCACCAAGCTCTATCAACCGATGGATTATGGCGTAAATGACATGCACCTTTCCGCCTACCATATAAGGCGTGCTTGTGAAGCAAGTCTGAAACGGCTTAAAACCGATCATATCGACCTTTATCAAATGCACCATATCGACCGTGGAACGCCTTGGGACGAGATATGGGAAGCAATGGAGGTTCTCATCACGCAAGGAAAGATTTCCTATGTTGGTTCATCGAATTTCGCCGGCTGGCACATTGCAACAGCTCAAGGCAAAGCCATTGCACGGCATATGCTTGGCCTTGTCAGTGAACAGGACATCTATAATCTCAGAAACCGTGCCATTGAAACCGAAGTTATTCCAGCCTGCCGCTATCACGGTTTGGGTTTGATATTATGGAGCCCACTTGATGGCGGATTGCTCGCCGGTGCGCTTGACAAATTCGAGAGTGGCCGTCGTGCCGATCTTGAAAATGTTGTTGCCGAACACCACGATCAACTCGTTGCCTATGAAGCTTTATGCAAAGAATTGAATGAAAAGCCGGCTGATGTGGCGCTTGCATGGTGTCTCAATAATCCGGTTGTTAGCGCTCCGATTATCGGCCCGAGAACAAAAACCCAGCTAGAAGCAAATTTGAAAGCTGTTGATATTTCTTTGTCAAAGGAAACACTGGATAAACTCGACAAAATTTGGCCGGGTCCAAAAGGCGAAGCGCCCGAAGCTTATGCTTGGTAATCACTATCGAAACCGGATAGAAAAACCGGCACCGCCGACAACCTCTCTTTATCAGGAAAGGCGGCAGTGCCGACAGGTTTGACGGGACGTGTAAGGCGGTTAGGCAAACACATAAGTTCGCCGTCAAATCTTTTTCACTTTGAACATATTGATAAAAAGTTTTTTATCTTTTCCGTTGATAACGGCCAAGCCCGTTTGCTCCCATCAAACTATTAAAATTCGTTTTGATGATAAGCATCTTGAAAATATCAACAATTATGGCAAGCTCGACACTTGAACATTAAACTTTATCCGGAGTTGTCAAGCCCGACAAAAATTGGTTGGATTAAGCCGGTGTTAATTCTATACATTTGATTGTCGACCGAATAACATAACATAAGGGAATGGTAACGATTAGCGGTTCTAGCAAAGGGATAGGCCTATGAAAATATTGGTAGCTGTAAAACGCGTCATAGATTACAACGTCAAACCTCTCGTAAAAAGTGACGGGACAGGCGTCGAACTTGCTAATGTCAAAATGTCGATGAATCCGTTTGACGAAATAGCACTTGAACAAGCTGTTCGTGAAAAAGAAGCCGGTCACGCAAATGAAGTTGTTGCTGTGAGCGTTGGTCCGCAAGCTGCTCAGGATACATTGAGAACAGCTTTGGCGGTCGGTGCTGATCGGGCCATTCTTGTCCAGACTGATGAAGAAGTCGAACCGCTCACGGTTGCTAAAATATTGAAAGCTGTCGTCGAAAATGAGAAACCGGATATGGTTTTCCTCGGCAAACAGGCAATTGACGATGATTCCAACCAGACAGGACAAATGCTTGCAGCATTGCTAGGCTGGGGACAAGCAACTTTCGCTTCGAAAATCGAATTGAAAGATGGCGAAGCCGTTGTAACACGTGAAGTCGACGGCGGCTTGCAAACCGTAGCCGTCAAACTTCCTGCTGTAATGACCGCCGATCTTCGTCTTAACGAACCACGTTACGCTTCTCTGCCTAACATTATGCGGGCACGTAAAAAGCCGATCGAACAGAAAACTCTGGCTGAACTTGGTGTGACCAACAAACAGAGATTAAAAATCCTGAAAGTGGAAGAACCGCAAACCCGCAAGGCCGGTGTAAAAGTCAAAAATGTTGCCGAACTTGTCGAAAAATTGAAACAAGACGCTGGCGTCCTCTGAGCATCAAGGGAAGGATTTATTCATGACCATTCTTTTATTGGCTGAACATAATAATGTTGCCTTGTCAGAACAGACAGCAAAAGCTTTAACCGCAGCCCATGCTATCGGGGGGGACATTGATATCCTCGTTTGCGGGAAAAATGCACAAACGGTTGCTGAGCAAGCTGCAAAACTCGACAATGTCCATAAAGTTCTTCTGGCAGAAGCCGACTATCTCGAACAACAATTGGCCGAACCGGTCGCTGCAACAATTGTTGCTGAAAGCAAAGATTATGATGTCATCATGGCTGCTGCCACGACCAACGGTAAAAATATTATGCCACGGGTGGCAGCATCTCTTGATGTCATGCAAATTTCCGACATTATCGAAGTTGTTTCGCCCGACACATTCAAACGTCCGATTTATGCTGGCAATGCTATCGAAACCGTCCAATCAACGGATGGGAAAAAGGTTATTACGGTTCGTACCGCTTCATTCAAGGCAAAGGCAGGAAATGGTACAGCACCGATTGAAAAAATCACGCCGGCAGCAGACCCGTCCCTGTCACGCTATGTCAGTGAAGAGGTGAAGAAGAGTGACCGGCCGGAACTCACTTCAGCAAAAATAATTGTTTCGGGTGGCCGTGGCCTCGGCTCGGAAGAAAATTTCATGTCCATTCTGCTTCCGCTTGCCGACAAACTCGGTGCTGCTGTGGGTGCAAGCCGTGCAGCCGTCGACGCCGGTTATGCCCCCAATGATTGGCAGGTCGGACAGACCGGAAAAGTTGTCGCACCGGAGCTTTATATCGCTGTTGCGATTTCCGGTGCCATCCAGCACCTTGCAGGCATGAAAGATTCACGCGTCATCGTTGCAATCAACAAGGATGAAGACGCACCGATGATGCATATTGCCGACTATGCATTGGTTGGTGATCTTTTCGACATTATTCCGGAGCTTGAAAAGGCGCTTTGAAATGAATGAATTACCTCCGCGCGAAAGCATGGAATTTGACGTTGTTATTGTCGGCGCCGGTCCGGCAGGCCTTTCGGCTGCTATAAGACTGAAACAGATCAACCCTGATCTTTCGGTTGTTATTGTAGAAAAAGGTGTCGAAGTCGGTGCCCACATTCTGTCCGGTGCTGTTGTCGATCCAATCGGCATTGACACGCTGTTGCCGGATTGGCGCAACGAACAAAACCATCCTTTCACAACGGAGGTAAAAGAAGACCATATTTTCGTGTTGGACGAGACCAAAGCCAAGCAGCTTTCCAACCGGATTATGCCGAAGATTCTCTCCAATCATGGAAAATACATCGTCTCTTTGGGAAATGTTTGCCGGTGGCTTGCCACAAAAGCCGAAGCGCTTGGCGTGGAAATCTACCCTGGTTTTGCTGCCACGGAAGTTCTTTATAACGAAGACGGTGCTGTTACAGGCATTGCAACAGGCGATATGGGGGTTGAAAAAGATGGTAGCCATGGCCCGAATTATATGCGGGGCATGGAGCTTCTTGGCAAATATGTTCTGATTGGTGAGGGAGCACGTGGGTCACTTGCGAAAACGCTCATCAACAAATTCGATCTTGATAAAGGGCGCTCACCCCAGAAATATGGCATAGGCCTGAAAGAATTATGGGAAATCGACCCGTCAAAACATCACGCCGGCCTTGTCCAGCATACATTAGGCTGGCCTCTTGATGACGAAACGGGTGGCGGTTCTTTTCTCTATCACATGGAAAACAACCAGATTGCGGTTGGTTTCGTTGTTCACCTCAATTATAAAAACCCTTACCTTTCTCCGTTTGAAGAATTCCAGCGTTTCAAAACACATCCGGCAATTCGCCCGATATTTGAAGGCGGAAAACGCATTGCCTATGGTGCCCGTGCTCTGACCGAAGGCGGCTGGCAATCCGTCCCGAAATTGACTTTTCCGGGTGGTGCGTTAATCGGTTGTTCCGCCGGTTTCATGAATGTTCCCCGCATAAAGGGCTCGCATAATGCGGTTTTATCCGGCGTTTACGCTGCCAACGCAATTGCAAACGCCATAAAAGCCGGCCGCAGCCATGATGAAATCAGCGAAATTGAAAATGGCTGGCGCGACAGTGCAATCGGAAAAGATCTTTATCCGGTCCGCAACGTAAAGCCGTTATTATCGAAATATGGCACGAAAAGAGGTGTTCAACTGGGCGGCTTTGACATGTGGTGTCAGGCGCTCTTCCACTTTTCGTTTTTCGGCACAATGTCGCATGGTCTACCGGATTATCTTTCTCTTGAACCGGCAGAAAAACACAAACCGATCGACTATCCGAAACCTGATGGCATTGTCAGTTTTGACCGCCTCTCGAGTGTTTTTCTTTCCAATACAAATCACGAAGAGAATGAGCCTTGCCATTTGAAAGTAACCTCGCTCGATGTTCAGGAAAAATCGGAATTGAATATCTATGCCGGTCCCTCGACACGCTATTGTCCGGCGGGCGTTTACGAATGGATAGAAAAGGATGGCAGGGAAACCTATGTCATTAACGCGCAAAACTGCATACATTGCAAGACATGCGACATCAAGGACCCGAACCGGAATATCACATGGACATGTCCACAAGGTGGCGAAGGTCCTGTTTACCCGAATATGTAATTGTGTTTCCCGATAAAGGCCTAAATATTTTAGCGAAATAATTGGCCTTCGGGCTGACAGAACCGGAGAGAACGCCTCATTGAATTATTCTGCTCGGCGAACAGCAGATCGAATAACTTAACGGCTGTTTTCTGATTGATAAAAACCTGAACAGTTATTTCCTTGAATATCATTATAAATAAAATCGAACAAATTTACTTGATGTCGGGGGGATAACATCTCGCAACCGGTTTTAAAAAGAGCGCTTCTTGCTTTACGTAAAAACCACAGCGAAATTTGTGTAAATTTTACAACATAAAGTCTTCAGCAATGAAATTGCCGATATATGAAGCGAAGCAGTCGTTTTGGGCGGAGCTTCAAACATAAATTTCCGTGTTGAAGAAATTGCCTTGTTGACCGAAGGAAGTTTGCAAAAATCAGAGATTTTTCAAAACTTCTTCACACCAGAGATTGAAAATTTTTTCAGCTTTTGTTCTCAAATCCCCTTGGTATTTTTTTGCGTCATTGCGTAGATCAACCGGATCAATTCCGGCTTGCGAAAGCTCTGAGGCATGTCCTACCAACCAATGTTCAAAATAATCAAGATCTGCTTCAAGATGAAATTGTAACGCCAAAATATTTTCATAAGAAAACGCCTGATTGGGACAAATTCCGGTTTCTGCCAAACGCTTCGCCCCTTCCGGAATTTCGAACTCATCACCATGCCAATGAAGAACCGGTGTTGTGCCGATCAATTCAAGCGGACTTTTCTGCCCCTCATCGGTTAATTGCAAGCTCGAAAACCCGATTTCTTTTTTACCCATCGGTTGTACTTTCGCCCCGAGAGCACTTGCAATCAATTGTGCGCCTAAACAGACTCCGATCATCGGTTTTTTGATTTTCAAGGATTTTTCTATGAGCTTTAATTCCTGAGTGATAAAGGGATAGAGTTCACCATCATAAACGCCGATAGGCCCGCCAAGAATAACAACAATATCTGCTTTATTGACCGGAAAAGCCGAAATGTCATCGCGCGTTGCATCAAGGTTTTTCAGTTCATATCCACGTTTGCCAAGAACATTCCCGATCAAACCGGCATTTTCAAATGCGAGATGTTGTAAAACAAGCGCTGTTTTCATTTTATTCTCCGGTAGAACATTATCGGGCTTTTTTGATTATGAAAAATATTAAATAACGAGTGTCAACTATATGAAAGAGGTATCTTCTGCCAACTTAAAAATATTTTTTGAGAAAAATTTCCGGTCTCTCTTATCCGTTTCTTTACTTTCAATTTTTATGCCACTTCCATGAACCGGATTATTGATACGTCATTTTATCGCTGCACCTGTTTACCCCCGGATTTGTAGAAATTATCTCGCCATAAATTTCATTGATTGAAAACGGCTTTATTTTTATTGTCCGGTAAAAATTTACCCTTAACTTTGAAAAAGCCGCCTGTTGTAACTGAAGGTTACAAAAAGCTTCCGCGGCCTTAAAAAAGTGAACTATTTAGCTTTCAAGTTAGAATTTCGAATGCTGGCGAGGGCTTTGTAACCGCATTTTTATGAGCTTTTCGGGCAAAGATAAGTTTTGTTACTAAAGCAAAACACAAACACAACAGCCCTAACTTTTTCGCGCTCTAAAATTCAGACTATCTTTTAGTTTGGAGTGCAAATATGGCAAAACCAGAAAAAATGACAAATTCTGATGCCAAGGCTTTCGAGTCTCGGCTGCTCGCCGATGAAGCAAAATATTGCTCCTTCGGTGATACTGTCCACTACGTAAATCCGCCAAAAGTATTTGCCGGTTGTGAAGGCTCCTATATGTATGATCTCGAAGGTGTCCCTTACCTTGATCTGCAAATGTGGTATTCCGCCTGTAACTTTGGCTACGCAAATCCCCGCCTTGATAATGTTCTGAAAAAGCAGATCGACACTTTACCGCAGGTTGCCAGCCAATATTTGCATCCGACAAAAATCGAATTGGCCAAAATCATTGCCGAGGATATGAAGAAGAAATTCGGCCTTGACGGGCGTATCCATTTCAATGTCGGCGGCTCGCAATGTATTGAAGATTCTCTGAAAGTCGTGCGTAATGCCAAGGCCGGAAAGAGCCTGATGTTTGCCTTTGAAGGTGGCTATCATGGCCGCACATTGGGCGCTTCTTCCATTACATCAAGCTATCGCTATCGCCGTCGTTACGGGCATTTTGGCGAACGCGCCATGTTCTTGCCTTTCCCTTATCCGTTCCGTCGTCCTAAAGGAATGACTGTCGAAGAATATGGCGAACATTGCGTCAACGAATTCGCCCGCCTGTTTGAAACAGAATATAATGGCGTGTGGGATCCGAGAGCAAACGAAACCGAATATGCTGCCTTCTATATCGAGCCTCTTCAGGGGACTGGCGGTTACGTTATTCCGCCGAGAAACTTCTTTAAAGGCATCAAGAAAGTTCTGGACGACCATGGCATTCTTCTTGTCGTTGACGAAATCCAGATGGGATTTTATCGCACAGGCAAATTATGGTCGATTGAACATTTCGGTGTAACCCCTGATATTCTTGTTTTCGCCAAATCGCTCACCAATGGTCTTAATCCTTTGGGTGGCCTTTGGGCGCGTGAAGAATTGATCAACCCGAAAATTTTCCCTCCGGGGTCTACCCATTCAACATTCGCTTCGAATCCGCTCGGAACTGCGCTCGGTGTTGAAGTTTTCCATATGCTTGGTGAAACCGATTATGAAACCATGGTTATGGAAAAGGGCAAACATTTTCTGGAAGGATTGCAAGATCTTCAGAAACGCCATCCGGAAATTGGTGATGTTGACGGTTTGGGCTTGGCCTTGCGTGCCGAAATTTGCACCGAAGATGGCTTCACACCGAACAAAGCGCTTCTTGACCGCATGGTCGACATCGGCCTTTCGGGCGATCTTGACTGGCAGGGCAAAAAAACCGGACTGGTTCTCGATGTCGGTGGCTATTATAAAAACGTCATCACCCTTGCACCGTCGCTTCTCATCACAACAGAAGAAATTGACAAAGCAATTTCACTGCTTGATCAATTGATTACGCGTGCAAAGAAAGAACAATAAAATAACGTCGGACCGGCTTCAATTCCGGTCCGGAAAACCATTCGTGTGAAGGGGGAAATTTCCCCTTCACAGTGTTTTCTAAAATGCTCGCTTCGCATTTTTTGAAATTCCAGGCTTTTTATAAAGCGTGGTGACGACCAGTTCCGTACGAGGTGAAAACGCGTAAGCGAATTTCTATCCGCTTCTTTCAAAACATTTGATGGGTAAACGGGCGAAATATGGATAATCGAAAAGAGACAGACAACGCCATTAAAGCTTGGTCAAACAAGCTTGAACCCGATTATCTTTTAAGCGATTTTCTGCGCCACCCGCCTGTTGATTTCAAAGCCGATATTTCTCGAGCTGGACTTCCGGTTTTTGCAGCTCTCTTTGATCTCACAACGACAATGGATAATGAAGATCAAAAGCGTTTAAAAAAAATACCTTTCTATAAATTCTGGTCACGGCTGTTGAAATATAAAACATTGTTTGTCGGCACAACTGTATCGGAATTTTCGCCGCTGCCCACACCTTTTAATGCAACTCAAGTGGCGCTTTTTTTGAAAGAAAAAGAAGGCAAAAATTATCCGCTTGTCATCGTTAAAGATTTGCCCTCCCCTTCGCCATTATTATCCGATGAAGATGCAAAAAAAACTGCGGATTTTCTTGAAAAATTGGAACAGGCGGGCTTTATTTCTGTTGCCGGACAAGCGCTTGCCTATGTACCGGTCGATTATTCATCACGGGATGATTTTCTTGTCCGTTTTTCGAAAAATCGCCGCAAGGATTTTCGTCGGAAATTGCGTGCGATGGAAAATCTGGAGATTGAGGTTTTAACCGCCAACTCGCCTTATCTTCAAAGTGATGAAGTGATCAAACACTTCTACCAGCTTTATTTACAGGTCTTTCAACAGAGCGAAATCCATTTCGATCTCTTGAGTGAAGAGTTTTTTTACGATTTGTTACATACGGACGACGAAAGCCTGCGGGTTATTGTCTATAATAAAAGTGGCAAGCTCATCGGTTACAATATCTGTTTTGCCTATAAAGACATGCTTGTCGATAAATATATCGGCTTCGATTACCCGCTTGCAACCGACAATAATCTCTATTTCATAAGCTGGTTTTTCAATCTTGAATATGCCCGCCTCAACGGTTTCAAATATTATGTTGCCGGTTGGACCGATCCTGAAATCAAAGCCTATCTTGGCGCAAAATTCGTTTATACACGCCATGCTGTCTATATCCGCAATCCTTTGTTGCGAGGGATATTGAAGCACTTCCGGCATCATTTCGAAAGTGATGCCCATCTTGAACTTCAAGGAGACCAAAACTGATGAAAAATCCGGTTGTCCTCGATTTTGATAATAGTGTGGGAACATTCGACAGTTCCATCAATATCGATTTAAGCGGATGGCAAGACCGTATCCGTTACGCCACGACTTTTGCCAATTTTCGTAAGCTCGAAATGGAACTTGAAAAACAAATGCCGGAAACTTGTGGACCGGTCTTTCTTGGAAGTGGTGATTATCACCATGTGAGCCAATTATTGGTAAAGCATTGTCACAAACATTTAAAACAAGAATCTTTAACGCTCATTGTGATTGATAATCATCCCGACAATATGCGTTATCCTTTCGGTATCCATTGCGGTTCATGGATCAGCCATGCTGCGTCATTGCCGTTCGTCGACCATGTTCATGTTGTCGGCATTACCTCTGGCGATATTGGTGTGAAACACGCTGTCGAAAACCGCTTGAAGCCGCTTATGTCCAACAAATTGACCTATTGGTCGACAAAAGTGGATGTGAGCTGGGCAAATATTCTGGGCTTGAAAAATGCTTTCCAGACATTTGCCAATGTCGATGACATGATGTCAGCCTTTATCAGCAGCATTTATAAAGAAAATCTTCCCGTTTATCTCTCGATCGACAAGGATGCGCTCTCGCCGCAATTTATCCATACAAATTGGGATCAGGGCGAGATGGAGCCGCGGCATTTGACCGACCTTATCACCAATATCGGTTCCAGACTTAGAGCCTGTGATATTACCGGAGAAGTTTCCAATTACACTTATCACAGTTTCTGGAAAAGTCTTTTAAGTAAACTTGACGGGCAAACAAGCCTTTCCAACGAACTGGTTACAAAGTGGCAAAAAGAACAGCATGAGTTGAATAGCAAACTCATTGAAACGCTTTCCGCTTATCTTTAAAAAGCGTATTTTTCAAGAAAGCGCGTATTTTTCAGGCGCTCTCTCTAAAGCCCGAAGCGCATGACAAAACGTGCGCCTCCTAAGCGGCTTGAAAGGACAAAAGCCGAACCATGGTGAAGCTCCGCAATAGCACGCACGAAAGAAAGACCAACCCCATATCCCTCATGTGAGCCGGATTTATCATTATCAAGCCGGAAAAAAGGCGAGAATATTTCTTCTCTGACGCTTTCCGCTACCCCCGGTCCATCATCATCGAATTCGAAAATCAGCGCATCATCCTGTTTATAAACATGGATGTAAACCTTTGAACGGGCATATTTGAAAGCGTTCAGAATGATATTGCGAAACGCCATTGCAGCCAATTTCGGGTCAATAAAACTATCCACATTGGCAATATTATAACTGACTTCGAATCCCTTCGGCTTCAACAATGACAGATCATCAATGATGTTTTCTGCCCAACGCTTGATATGGACATTTTCAAGCTTTGTCGGCATGTTTTTGTTGTTCATACGGAAATAATCGAGCGATATTTTTATCAATTGCTCAAGCTCGTCTATATCCTTGTCAATTCCTGCATAAAGCTTCTTTTTTTCTTCCGGGTCGGAATCTTCCAACATGCTTAAACCAAAGCGCAATCGGGCGAGAGGTGTGCGGAATTCATGCGCCATAGCATGCATCATGGTACGGCTATGACCGACGAGAAGCTCAAGACGGGTTGCCATATCATTGATAACATGGCCAATCATTTTTAACGGTTCGCTACGAATTTTCGGAACACGTGCTGTCAAATTTCCTTCGCCTAACGCATTGGCTGTCAATCTGATTGCTCGCGCTTCACGCCACAATGTGGAAAAAGCAAAATATAAAATGGCAAAAAACAGCAGAGCGTTGACAATTGTGAGCAGTGCCAGAAGGATGAAAATTGCGCTGGCATTGGCATCATTAATGTCGGTTGTAACGAGTGGCCCCAGTTTCAGATAGCCGCCTGAATTGAGTTTTGCATAGATATGATCATCTTCATCATCATAAGCGAGGTCATAGGATTTCAATTGCTCTTTCACATCATCCGAAAAATGGTCGGGCTTTTCGATATAAGCGAGGCGAAAATGAAAATGCGGCTGCAATTCTTGCAGCACATCAGATGGCTTTTTCAACGGCTCGTTCGCAATTGCCTGATCAATCATGTAGACGGTGCCCTGATGGGCATCGCGTTCAATATCCGCGTCGTCAATAATGCCGGTCCAGTTGGCAGGCAAAGCAAGAAACAATTGCAATGTTCCGTAAGCAACGCCACCTTGCAAGAAGAACAAAATGATAAGCACACTGATCGAGCGTAAAATGACCATGCGGCGACGGCTTTTTTGTAGCCCATCATGTTCTTCGTTCGTCATAGCATTTCACCAATCATTGCCGCCATTCGCATTTTTCACGTAATTCCGCTTATCTTTCCCAAAGATTATAGCCCGAACATCCACTTTTTAAATCATTGGCAGATTTTATGCCATTTTGTCAGCAGCTTCATACTATCAATTTTACGCAGGATCCGCTCCTCATTCCTGCCTATTGCTTCAGCCTATTTTCTTATTCTCCTTCCCATTGCAAAAAAAGATACCCTTTGGCGCGCACTGTTTTGATAAAACGCGGGTTTTCAAGGTCATCACCCAGTCGGCGGCGAAGCCTTGAAATACGGGCATCAATCGACCGGTCGAGCCCGTCAAACTCGATACCACGCAAAGCATTTAATATATCGTCGCGTGATAATATCTGTCCGGCGTGGCTTGCAAGAAGCCACAAGAGATCAAATTCGGCCGTGGTTAAATCAACTGGTTTATTATCAATCAGAACTGCGCGGTTATCCTTGTCTATGACGAGATTGCCAAAAACAAGTTTGGTGCGCGACGAAGGTAATGCTTCGTTTTCAGTATGATTTTCGTCGACAATTTCACTTTCTTTGCGCCTTAAAAGCGCCCTTATATGGGCAAGCAAACGGCGTGGCTCGACCGGCTTTGACATATAATCGTCGGCACCAAGTTCCAATCCGATAATTTCATCAATATCATCCTCGCTTGCCGTCATAATCAATATCGGGCCTTTATAGAAGGGACGCACATCACGGCAAACATCGAAACCGGATTTTCCAGGCAGCATGACATCAAGAATAACAAGATCAGGCAGCAATTGCTTGATGACCTCTTCGGCAGTATCGCCGCGAGGATGCACCTCTACATCATAATTTTGTCGCTTCAGATAATTGGCAACAAGCTCGGCAAGCCTTGTATCATCTTCTATTATAAGAATTTTCTTGTTCATGCAGGTCTTTCTTTTCCGGTTACAGAAATGCAACAAAGAACGCATATTCGTCTTTATTGTTTATAGGTAAAAGGTCGCTATGTATCAAGCTGACCAAATTCCAGTTTATGGCTTCTATTGGAGATTAAGACGAATATGACAAGAACGTTCCCGAATGCTTTTCAAGCTTTGAGCGCTCCCGTATTCTCACAAGGGCCCATATTTTCCCGCGTCTTTGTCGATTTTGACGGCACGATTGCCGATAATGACGTGACAGATGTTCTTTTGGAAAGATTTGCATCTCCAAACTGGGAATCAATCGAACAGGATTGGCTTTCAGGCAAAATCGGTGCACGTGAATGCATGATGAGACAAATCGCGCTTATCAAGGCCTCGCCTGCCGAGCTCAAAAAATGTCTTGATGAAATGAAAATCGATCCGGCTTTTCCGGATTTTGTCCGCTTGCTTGACGTGCAAGGTGTTGATATTGCCATTTTAAGCGACGGGCTTGATTATAGCATCCGCACGATTTTGAAACGCTATGGTCTCGAAAACGTCAAGGTTTTCGCAAACCGTCTTCTTTATGCCGGTAACAATAATTGGCAGTTACAATTTCCCTACAAAAATGTTGCTTGCCCGGCAGGTAATTGCAAATGCCGCCATTTTGCCAATGCGGGTAACGGATTTACCCTCTATATCGGCGATGGTACGTCGGATTTCTGCGCGGCCGGAAAAGCCGACCTTGTACTCGCCAAAGGAAAACTTGCCGATTATTGTGCGGCAAACAGCATTGACCACATCAAGGTCGATAACTTCGCCGAAATTATGCAAATCTGGCACAAATTGCAACGGCCGGAAAAAGCCCGCGAAAGGGTGGCTTCATGATTACCGATGTCAGCTTTTTCTATAAAGGTGGTCGGGCTGGCGTTCTTCTCATTCATGGTTTGACAGGTACACCGGCCGAAATGCAAATTCTGGGTAAAGGTTTGCATAAGCACGGTTTTACTGTTTACGGTATGCAACTTGCAGGCCATTGCGGTGATGAAAATGATCTTTTGGCAACAAGCTGGCATGACTGGTATGATAGTGTCATACGTGCAGCAGATCGGCTTTTGGAACATGTTGACACAATGTTTGTCGGCGGACTTTCGATGGGTGCGGTTCTGGCGCTCAAATATACGGCCGATCACCCTGAAAATGTAAAAGGTGTCGGCGTATATGGTCCGACATTTGTTTATGACGGCTGGTCGATACCACGCTATATCCAGCGGTCTGTATTTTTGTTGAAATGGTTCAAAGCGCTTGGCATTTTCCAGAAAAGTGTGTTTATCGAACGGCCGCCTTATGGTTTGAAAGACGAGCGGATACGCAAAACCATTTCCGAAAGTATGCTTTCTGGCGACAGTGCCAAAGGTGGACTTGCCGGAAATCCGCTCGGTTCACTTGCCGAGATGCAGGAACTTGCAAAACAAACCGAAACACAATTGCATGATATAAAAGCTCCCTGCCTTATCATGCATTCAAGCCATGATGACATTGCCAATATGGAAACAAATTCGGGACGTGTTGCCCGTTCGGTTTCAGGCCCCGTCAAGATGATACCATTGGAGAACAGCTACCATATGATAACAATTGACCGTGACCGTAAAAAAGTCATTCAGGAAAGTGCCGATTTCTTTGGTGCCTTATGCACAAAAGATCAATTGGTACCCCCTGCTGTAAACCCGTTTATTCGCGAGATGGCCTGACAATGAGTTGGCTGATTTTTCTGGTGTGGTTTGGAAATATTGTTTGTGACACTGTCGGCCAGCTTGCCTTCAAAGGTGCGGCCACAGAACCGGACGAGGAAAACAAACCTCAATCGCTTTTTCAATATTGGCTAGCACTTTTCCGTCAACCACTTCTATGGCTCGGCATAATCTCCTATGTCGCCGAATTTTTGTTATGGATGGCATTTTTGACATTGGTTCCGCTTTCGGAAGGCATATTGCTCGGATCAATCAATATCATTGTCATTATGGTATTGGGGCGGCTGTTTTTTGATGAAAAACTCACCTCTATGCGGGTTCTCGGCATCAGCTTTGTTGCCATTGGTGTTGCTATTGTGGGAGCTTTTTAATGCGTCGCTTCTATATTCTGGGCTTTTTCTTTTTGATGATGTTCGACACGCTCGGCCAGATCAGCTTCAAGCTTTCGGCAACCGCCGCCCTGCCCTTGGAAGCAAGCCTCGGATGGTTATACAGGATTTTTTCCCATCATTTTGTCTATTTTGCCATTCTCGGCTATGTCGGGGCATTCTTCACATGGATGACGCTTTTAAGACGCGCGCCTGTCGGTCCGGCATTTGCGGCGTCCCATCTTGAAGTCGTCACTGTCATGATTGCTTCCGTTCTGATATTCGGCGAAACAATTTCATTGGCACATTTTGCCGGTGCACTGTTTATTGTTGCGGGCATTGTGTGCCTTGCATTTGCTGAACGTGATGTCATCAAAAAAGAAAACGAGAAATCCTGACAATGACGAGACAAGGCGAAATTCCACCAACCGCCGGTCTCCCTATGGTTTGGCATGATTGGTTGCCAACAAAAAAAGAACTTTGCCCTAATTTAAGCGACTTGTTCGATTTGCCGCCGCTCATTCTGGAATGTTCAGGCACGGCTTCACTTATTGTCGCCCTTCAGACTCTGGCAAATATGCCCAAGAACGAAGGGCGAAGAGACGTTATCATACCGGCTTATAATTGCCCTCTCGTTGTGCTTGCCATTGCCCATTGCAATTTGACCGTAAAACTCTGTGATACCGCAAAAAACAGTTTCGATTTCGATTTTGATTGCCTCGACAAGCTGATCGACGAAAAGACACTGGCTGTTATTCCCGCCCATATTGGCGGCCAATTGGCAGATGTTGAACAATGCGTTGAAATGGCTCACAAAAAAGGCGCTTATGTCATTGAAGACGGGGCACAGGCACTTGGTTCGGCAGCCGGCAAAACGGGGGATATTGCTTTTTTCAGCCTTGCCGTCGGAAAGGGGCTTACCCTTTATGAAGGCGGCCTTTTGACATCATCCAATGATGAAATCCGTCTGGCATTAAAAGAAACCCACCGAAAAATAGTAAAACCCCGTTTTTTCTTCGAACTTAAACGCATAAGCGAATTGTTGGGATATTCTATCGCCTATCGTCCGCGGCTTTTGTCGCTCGCTTATGGCATGCCGAGGCGTAAAGAACTTGCCGCCGGCAATATAGAGGAAGCGGTCGGCGATGTTTTTGATGACGATATTCCCGTTCATCGTGTAAGCCGTTTCAGAATGAAAAGAGGTGCTAACGCAGCTTCAAGGCTCAAACCTTTTTTAGAGGACATAAAAAAACAGGCGCAACTTCGCGTCGACAAGCTTGCAAAAATTCCCTCGATCACAGTTGTTAAAGGCCTTGATGATGAAGGGGCTATTTGGCCATTTATTATGGTGCTTTTTAAAACCAAAGAAGCAAGAGACAAAGCACTTGAAACCTTGTGGCCTTCGCCATATGGCGTCACCCGCCTGTTCGTTCATGCTTTACCCGATTATTCCTATCTTGAACCGCATTTCAACAAGCGTTTTTCAACCCCTAATGCCCGCGATTTTGCGGCGAGAATGTTGACCATATCGAATAGTCCATGGCTTGACGACGAGACGTTCGACAAGATTGTAACAATCATTGCAAGGTCTGTTTGAAAAAATGGACCGGTTATCACATGGCTTGCACAACATGGATGCCGGTCAAAATGCAACTTTGAACAGGTCACCGAAAACTGTAGCCATTTATGTCATGGCAAATTTCAGCCCGTTTCACATTTCTGTTCCGGTCATGGCCTTCGGTGCAGCCATGCCGGACAAAACCTATTACAAGCCAATTCTGTTTTCAGAAAAAACCGGAATTATCGAAGGTCAGGATACTTTCTCGATAAAAGTCGACCACGATCTTAAAAGCCTTGATGACGCCGATATAATCGTCATTCCTTATTGGCCGGATCCTGAACAACCGATCTCTTCTGCCCTGAAGACAAGTCTTAACAATGAAGCGCGAAAAAATAAAACCATTATGGGGCTTTGTCTTGGCACTTATGTTCTGGCCTTTAGCGGGCTTTTGAAGGGGAAAAAAGCTGCAACGCATTGGGCCTATGAAAAACAGTTTGCCGAACAGTTTCCTGATACGGAAGTCGATTTTAATGCCCTTTATGTCGAAGATGGTAATATCATCACATCTGCCGGCACTGCGGCGGGTATTGATTGTTGTCTTCACCTTATTCGCAAAAATTATGGTGGCGTTGTTGCCAATCATGCCGCACGGATGATTGTGACGCCACCGCATCGCGAAGGGGGTCAAGCCCAATATCTTGCTACCCCTGTTCCGATTTCGACAAGCGACCAGCGCATAAATTCACTGCTTGAAACAATCAGAAAAAACCTCGCCTCATCCTATTCTCTTGATGCTATGGCCAAGACTGTCGGTATGAGCCGGCGCACATTTACCCGCCGCTTTCATCAGGCAACCGGCCGTTCACCAATGGAATGGCTTACCCATGAAAGGCTGCATTTTTCGAGACACGCATTGGAAACAACAAAACTTTCCATTGAGGAAATTGCGCAACTTGCCGGATTTGTCTCTACCCAATCATTCCGTCGCAGCTTTATTGAAGCGTTTCAGGTTACACCAACCAAATGGCGGCAGACGTTTTCAATTTAATCAATCGTTTTATTTCGCCAAAAAAACTCCGTTAAATTTTGGCCCGATATGAATGCCTTTTGACCATCAGGCCAGTTTCTAATCGAAAAAAGCATGCCTACATAAACTTCAAGAAATTGAAGAGGTTTTAACCATGAAATTCACATTCATTCGTAACGCAACGGTTGTTCTTGATTACGCCGGAAAACACATTCTCATTGATCCGATGCTCGCAGAAAAAGACCGCTATCCCGGACTTCCCGGTACAGTTCATAGCGAGCGGCGGTTCCCGCGCGTTGAACTGCCTTTTGATGCCAGAGACATTGTCAAAAATGTGGATGCCATTTTTTTAAGTCACACCCATCCCGATCATTGGGACGAGGTTGCGACAGGACTTATAGACAAAGATCAGAAAATATTCGTCCAGAATGAAAAGGACAAAGAATTTCTTCAGAGCCAAGGTTTCAAAAATCTCGCTGTTCTGCCGCAAAAACTTGATTTTGAAAACGGCATTCATGTAACCAAAACTTTATGCCAGCATGGAAGCAATGAAGCTTTCAAAAACCATGAGGTTGGCGAAGTCCTAGGCCATGCCACCGGTTTTATATTTGAAGCACCAAATGAACCAACGCTTTATTTTGCGGGCGACACAATATGGATTGACGCTGTCGAGGATAATTTAAAACACTATAAGCCGGAAGTTGTTGTTCTTCATGCAGGTGACGCACAGCTTCAGGGCTTCGGTTCCATTATTATGGGCAAGGAGGATGTCGTTCACGCCCATAAGATCGCGCCACAATCAAAGCTTGTTGCTATTCATATGGAAGCCTGCAACCATGCTGTTTTAAGCCGGAAAGAACTTCGTTCTTATGTCGATAAGGAAGGTATCGGCCAATCGGTTATTATCCCGCTTGAAGGTGACAAACTCGAATTCTAAGTCACTTGCTACTTAAAAAAGTGAAAAAGCGCAACCGGCTTTGATATTTTCAAATCAAGTCTGCACCCGCTTTTTAAAACCGTATCTTTATTAAAAGGCCTACAGTTCCCTAACTGTCGGCCTTTTATTTAAAACTTTTATTCGCCTGTTTTTTGAAAAACGATAACCAACAATGACCCATCAGGCTTTTATGATTTTGATTGTTGCTGCTTTTGCTCTCTCGCCCACCATTGGTCCGACATAGGGGCTTGGATCATATTTTTTGTGATAAGCCTCATCAATTCTATCGAGAACCGCAGGATCTTTGACGGCTTCATAATGAACCGCTTCCGTCTTTCCGGCCACAATAATTTTCCCGCTTTTTTGTTTGATTGCGGCCTGATACCAGCGCGAGGACGTGCCGCTATAGGCACGCACATAAAGGCCGCCATCAACAACCACTTCCCATATCCACACAGGTGTACCCGTTGTCTTAAAATCCTCATGGTAGGGAGCCATTTTGAGATCATCGGCTGCATCAATCGCCGCAAGCTCGCTCTTTGTCCATTCACTCATCATTCAGCCTCTTGAAAAACACGATTATCAAAAGTTCAACCATTCAGAAAACTATCAAGCACCTCGCTTGCACGTTTTCCAACTTCCGGACAAACCTTCGCTTCAAGAATGGTAACAATTTCCTGCAAATCCTTTTTTTCAAGGCCGGTGTTCGTTCCCATCTGATAATGTGATTTCAATTGCGACTGCGCGCCTTGAAGTGCAGCAAGCATGGCAATTGTAGCAACTTCTCTCGTTTTATAGTCGAGATTGTCACGCACAAAAATATCGCCAAAAAGGTGACTTTTCAAAAACTGGTCAATTACGGGGGCAAATTCAAAAAGCGGGCCTGTCACCGGTTGACCGACCAGTTTTGTCTGGATTCCGGTTCCGACCTCCAACACTGTTTTATCTGTGTGGACGGGAGAGGCATCTTTGCCCTGTTCATCCTTTTTACCCGCTTCACGTCTTTTATTGACCACATCCATCAAAGCAGAAAGTGCATTCAGACTTCTTGGAAAACCTGCATAGGCATAAGTTTGAACCAGAACTTCCTTGATAGCATTGATAGCGACCTTGTCGTCCAGTGCTTCGGTCAGCGCGTTTCTCAATCCGTCAATATTTCCTTCGGCCGCAAAAGCGGCAACGGGAACAAGTCTTTTCTGTTCAAGTGTCAACATTATTTTTTCCTGTAATTTTGCAAAAACGTTATGTGAAAAATAACTTGGCGTACCGGCGAAAATTAAACTCGCCTCAAAAGAATCGTCCTCGATGAAGTTTGAACGTCGATTTCAAGCCGACTTACCCGACGCAAAGTCGATAACAAACCGGTAGCGCACATCTTTGGCCATAACCCGTTCATAAGCGCGATCAATTTCGTCGGGTTTGATAAGTTCTATATCGGCCTCGATATGACGTGCCGCACAATAATCAATCACTTCCTGTGTTTCGGCAATGCCGCCAATCATCGAACCGGCAAGACTTTTCCGGCCAAAGCCATTGGCCATACCACTCAAACCGCCTGTCAATTCTCCAAGCGCACCAACATTAACGAGTGTCGCGTCAAGTTTGAGCATATTCATGAAAGGCTGCATCGGATATGAAACCGGCACTGTCGAGATCATCAAATCGAAATGATTGGCAAGGCGCTCGAAAGCTTTTTCGTCACTCCACAAAAATGCAGCATTTGCGCCCAAACGTTTGGCATCGGCAATCTTACCTTCCGTTGTCGTGAATACCGTGACATCGGCACGCATGGAATGAGCAAGTTTCAAGGCCATATGTCCAAGACCACCAAGGCCGACAATTGCGATTTTCTGATCTTTTTGTAATTTCCAATGACGCATGGGGGAAAAGGTGGTCACACCGGCACAAAGCAACGGCGCGTAAGCGGCAAGATGCACTTGGGCAGGAATATGAATAACAAAACGCTCGTTGACAACCATGCGGTCGCTATAGCCGCCAAAGGTATAACCACCGCTTATCTTGTCCGTTGAATCATAGGTAAAGGTAGTACCGTTCAGACAGTTCTGTTCGCGATCATCAAGGCAATTCTCGCATGTACCGCAAGAATCCACCATGCAGCCCACCCCGCCAATATCGCCGACTTTGAATTTCGTGACTTTTGAACCAACCGCAAGAACGCGGCCGACGATTTCATGACCGGGTACGATTGGATAATGGGCGGCGCTCCAGTCGGAATGAACAGCATGAATATCGGAATGGCAAATGCCGACATAAAGAATGTCGAGAAGCACATCGTCCGGCCTCAAAGCACGTCGTGTGATGGTGATCGGCGAAAAACCGGATGTTGCACTTTTTGCAGCATAGGCACGGGTTTCAAAAGGCTCCTTGCCAATAACCATCTTGCCTCTCGAAGGGGCTGCCTTTGAAGCTGCACTTGTCCCCATCATTGCACCGGCGGCAAGAACAGACGCGCCACCTTCTTTCAAAAATTCACGCCGCGGCAAAGTTTCGTGTTTTTTATGATTAGAATTTCCACATGCTTCACACATTTTCAAATCTCCCGAACCGGCATAATGGATTTATCACCCCGTCAATCCGGTCCTTGCCGGTTCATCGCAAAGAGCCCTTAAGCCGTTGGCATTTTATCTAAATCCGGATGACAAGCCTGAGTGATGCCCGAATGACGGGTCTCAATGACAATCGTTCAAAGCGTACCCAGTTGACGAACTAACGCCTTACTTCATCCTGCTATTTAAAATCCATGACGCTCATAAAATAAGAGAATATTTGTGCATGTCTCTATGAATTCAATTCATAAATAAACGTGATATAATGGAGATCTTTTTCAATAACTGATTTTATCTCATAAAAAAATGCTTAGAGAAAACATCCATGATCTCATGTCTTTTTTCGTGGTCGCACGAGAAAAAAGCTTTACCCGAGCGGCAAGCAAACTAGGTGTCTCGCAATCGGCTTTAAGTCATGCCATGCGCGGCCTTGAAGAACGATTGGGAATTCGTCTGCTCACACGGACAACGCGCAATGTTTCAACGACAACGGCAGGCGAGCGGCTGATAGAAGAACTTTCCCCCCTTATTGAGACAATGGATGAAAAGCTTGATCTCATCACCAACGCCGCCGAAGAGCCGAAAGGAAAAATCCGCATCACCACGGTGGATTATCCCGCTTCCTATATTTTGCGGCCGAAATTGCAGCCTTTTTTACGAAAATATCCGAAAATTGAAGTGGAGATCAATATCAATTATGGTCTTACCGATATTATCGAAGAACGTTTTGATGCAGGTATCCGTATTGGCGAACACCTCGCCAAAGATATGATTGCCTTTCCGGTTGGGCCAGCAATGCGAATGGCAATCGTCGGGGCGCCGAGTTATTTTGAAACACATAAAAAACCCGAAACCTTGCACGATCTGATGGAGCAGAATTGCATTAATTTGCGGGTTCCAACATCCGGTGGACTTTATCCGTGGGAGCTTGATGACGAAAACGGAGAGGTCAATGTGCGCCCGAAAGGACAGCTCATTTTCAACACCTATCCACATATTCTTGAAGCTGCCCTTGACGGTTTCGGACTTGCTTATATTCCCGAACAGGAAGTCGAGGAATTTATGAGACAGGGAAGGCTCATCCGCGTTCTTGAAAAATATTGTTTACCGTTTCCCGGGTATTATCTTTATTATCCAAATCGTCGTCATCATCCGATTGCTTTCCAATTGTTCATTGAAGCCTTGAGGCGGCATGAACCCGAATAATTTTCCAACCTGAAAACTATTATCTATTCTATTTGACGAACCTCATTTCATTTTGTCGTCAAGCGATCTTTGTTGAACAGTTCAAAACATCCCGACATATTTTCTGTCAGATATTTCTTGTTGATTTAAAAATAGCTTGATTAGCAGAGCCTAACAGGCCATGTTCTTCGCGAGCCTTACAACCACTTCATCTCATGGAGAAGAAACCGCCTTTTTGCTTTAAACGGCTTTGCCGGTAACAGTCAAAAATAGCTTTTTGCCCGAATTTAAATAATGCCGGAAAAGCTTCATTTCAGGATCATTCATCAATGACAAGTTCTTCTCCCTTATTGGGTATAAAAGCGCGAAATATTTCTCTCGATTATGAAGGAAAACCGGTTTTTCGGTCGCTCGATTTTGATATTCCTGCTGGTGAATTTGTCGGGCTTTTGGGGCAAAGCGGAATTGGCAAAACCACCCTTCTGAAAATCATTGCAGGGCTAGTTAGCCCCGATAGCGGAAAAATTTCAGGTTCCGACGGTGACAGTCTTCATGGTCGTATAACCTATATGGCGCAACAGGATTTGCTATTTCCCTGGCTCAAGGTGATAGAGAATGTTTGCCTTGGAGCAAGACTGCGCCATGAGAAGAAAGACTACAAAAAAGCCGAAGAACTACTGGAAAAGGTCGGTCTTTTGTCGGTCAAAGAGCAGCTTCCCGAAACTTTATCGGGCGGTATGCGCCAAAGAGTGGCTATTGCCCGTACATTATATGAAGACAAGCCCGTTGTATTGATGGACGAGCCTTTTTCGGCGCTTGACGCGGTTACCCGCGCCACCATACAGGAACTTGCATTTGATCTTCTTAAAACTAAAACTGTATTGCTTGTTACCCACGATCCATCCGAAGCTGCACGATTATGTCGGCGTATACTGGTTCTTAAAGGTCAACCGGCAATTTTCTTACCTGCTATCCTTGTCGAGGGAACAGCCCCCCGAAATTATGATGATAAAAACCGCATAAAGAGCGAGACCGAATTGATGCATTTTTTAAAGGGGATATAGTTTGCCGAACCGCTTCAATAAAAAACTTGCATTTTTCCTTCATGGTCTTGTGGTTTTCTTTGGCATCCTCGCATTATGGTGGGCTGTTGCCATTATTTTCGATCTCAAAAAATACATATTGCCTTCTCCCCTTGTTGTTGCACAATCACTTTGGAATGGACGGGCATATCTTTTCGAAAATTCTTTGATTACAATTGTCGAAATTGTCATCGGCTTTGTTTTGGGGATTATGTCCGGTGCTGCTCTGGCACTTCTTTTAATGTTTTCCAAGACATTGCAAAAATGGCTAATGCCGGTTCTCATTGTAAGCCAGTCAATACCGGTTTTCGCCCTTGCCCCCATTCTGGTTCTCTGGTTCGGCTATGGCATCCTCTCGAAAATCATCGCCGCAATACTGGTTATATTTTTCCCTGTCACAACAGCCTTTTTTGACGGTTTACGGAGAACGAACGAAGGGTACCTTGATCTTGCAAAAACTATGGGAGCATCTCCCTTGTCGCAACTTGTCCATATCAGGCTTGTGGCAGCGCTGCCAGCACTTGGTTCCGGTGTGCGTGTTGCTGCCGCCATTGCCCCGATTGGTGCAATTATCGGCGAATGGGTGGGGTCTTCCGGCGGGCTCGGCTATATCATGTTGAACGCCAATGCCCGCATGCAGACGCCGACATGTTTTGCCGCAATATTTATACTTTCTGTTATTGCAATGATTTTATGGTATATCACCGATATCATATTGAAATATGTTATCTACTGGGATAAAAAATCTGAACAAAATTGATTTTTCTTTTCATTATATTTCCGGAGGAAACGTGTTTAAAAAAATATTCTTTTCGATCCTCATCATTTTTCTCGGCGTTTTCGGTGCCAAAGCAAATGATAAACTTACAGTTGTTCTTGACTGGTATCTTAATCCCGATCATGCACCTTTAATTGTTGCCGAACAGATTGGCAGTTTTGAAAAACGCGGACTTGATGTCGAAATCGTCACCCCCTCCGATCCCAATATCGGACCGCGTCTGGTTGCATCCGACAAAGCCGATATTGCTTTATCCTATCAAGAACAGCTCTATGTGTTCATGGATGAAGACTTGCCGCTCATACGCATAGGAACACTCATTGAAACGCCGCTCAATACCGTTTTGGCGCTCCCCGATAGCGGGATTAAAACACCGGCCGATCTCAAAGGCAAAAAAGTCGGTTTTTCTGTGAGCAGTATCGAGCCGGTGATCTTGGGGACCATGTTGGAAAATCAGGGGCTGACGATAAAGGATGTCGAGCTTATTAACGTCAATTTCAACCTCGTAAGCGGGCTGATGTCAAAACAGGTTGATGCTGTCATTGGTGGTTATCGCAATGTGGAGGGTAATGAAATACGCGAACAGGGCGTAGAACCTGTTATTATGAAGGTTGAGGACTATGGCATTCCCCCTTATGACGAACTGATTTTTGTTGCCAAAAAAAACCTCCAAAAACAAGACGCTTATAAAAAATTCCTTGAAGCCGTTCATGAAGGCCAGCAATACCTGAAGGCTCACCCGGAAGAAACATGGGACAATTTTGCGAAAAAATATAAGGAACTCGATACCGATCTCAATAAAAAGATATGGATGGAAACGGTTCCGTTATTCAGCGAAAATCCGCTCCACCTCGACAAAGAAAAATATGTTTCTTACGGCGTCTATCTTTATAAAAAAGGCATTGTCAAAAAAGAATATCCGCTTGACAGTTTTGCGACCGAATTGAAATAAAAATCAAATGAAAAATCGGGCATGATGGGCGTTCATCATTGCCCGATTTTGTTATTTTGCGGAACCGCTTCCGGAGAAGCAACGCAACACCTTAATATCTTTTCAAAATAATATTTTATTACCCGAATATCTGTTTATCATAAAATCGGAATCCGTGCGCGAATAGCTTCCACATTTCCCAAATCAATGTCGAAGGCCAGAAGGTCAGCCTCGCTCGCCAGACGTGCCCGCACACTGCCCGTCGGATCGACAATGGAACTTAGTCCGATGCCGAGCGGTGCTGTTCCTTTTGGCGGTTGCCAAGCCTGATCGCAGGCAATTAACCAGGCCTCTGAATCGGCCGCACGGGCGCGAACCAACAAATCCCACTGCTCGGCTTTTCCAGGACCAGCTCCCCAGGAAGCCGGAACAATAATCAATTTTGCACCTTTTTTTCCCATTGCGGAAAACTGGTAGGCAAACCGCAAATCATAACAAATGGCAAAACCGATCTTGCCGAACACTGTATCGAGAACAAGGAAATCACGTCCCGCTTCAACGAGGTCTGATTCACGTGAGCCGAACGCGTCATATAAATGGACTTTCTGATAAGTGGCTTCTGTGTTTTTTCCGGTAATGATCAACTTATTGCGTATGCGCCCGTCATTTGCCGGTTCAAACATACCGGCAACAATCATCATATCATATTTCACTGCATAAGAGCGGATCAATGTCGCGAAAGGACCATCAAGCGGCTCTGCCTCATCCTTCAAAGCCGCTTCAAAGGAAATTTGGGCTGCTTCTGGGAAAACCAATATGTCGACTTTTTGCCCGGCAGCCTTTTTAACCATCTGAATAATTTGTTCGTTATTCTCGTCTTTGTTGACGCTGCTTCGGATCTGAGCCAACCCGACTTTGACTATTTCACCCATTTATTTTCTCCCTATACTTGCCAATATTCCAATTTCCTATATTCTTGAAATCAAATTCAAGTAATGTAGGATTATGGAAAAGAAATCTTCTGGTCGCGAACGGGCCTATTCTCATATCCGTAACACAATTCTGACAAATCCATCATCTGTCGGAACATTTCTGAACGAGCGGGAAATTGCTGATAGTTTGGGCATTTCGCGCACGCCGGTCAGAGAAGCTTTCATGATGCTCGCGAGTGAAGAGCTGATTGACCTGAAGCCCAATCGGGGAGCATTTGTTTCGCCTTTGAACGGAAAACAAGTCAATGATTTGTTTCAGGCGCGTGGCGTTGTCGAGAGCTGGAGTGCACAATATTGTATCTCCCACAATATCGACCCGACACCGGACATGATCAAGGAACTCAACCTCCAGAAGACGATGGCGCTTGATGATCCCTATCCTGACTTCGTTGAACATGACCACGCTTTCCATTGTGCTTTGGTTCGGGCCACCGGCAATGAATTTTTAAATCAGATGTATGAGTTGCTTCGTGCCCGTTTTATTACTTTTGGTCTACGCGTAATGCATAATAATGCAATAAGGCGGATAGAGGCATTAAAAGAACACCAATTTATTCTGGATGCACTTTTAACCAAAGATATCAAAAAGGCAAAAAAAGCTATACTTGATCATCTTGATATGACACGCCGGCATCTTGATTGATCAAAAGAAATTTTATTCCTCCAGACTATATTCGGACTGCAACAGAAATAAGCTGCTCCAGTCCGTTTTGTGTTTTCATAATTGATGCGGGTGTCTCGTCATTGCAAGGCCGATCAATGTCAGGATACATGATAGCCCGATATAAAGACAAATGAAAAAACCGCTTGGGTCGAACGAGATGAACCAGGTGAGCAGGATCGGAGCAATTGCGCCTCCAACAATACCGGCAAAAGTATAGGCAAGCGAGCTTCCTGTATAACGCAGACGCGCCGAGAATTGTTCTGCTATCAAAGATGCCTGAGGGCCATACATCAATGAGTGGCAAATAAGGGCGCCGGTAACGCCGATCAGAAGGCGGGCAAATGTCGGCTCCTGCATCATATAGAAAAACACAAATGTCCATATTGCCGCACCTATTGTGCCGACAGCATAGATAAGACGCCGTTCTACTCTATCCGACAACCAACCGCTAAATGGAATAAAAAACACCTGAATGCCGGAAGCAATTGTTACGGATTCGATTGCATCGGAGCGTGGCATTCCCAAATATTGAGTGGCATAAGCGAGTACAAAAACTGTAAAGCATGAATAGAGAACATCCGGTCCAATACGTGCAAATAGACCGGCAAAAAGGGCTCTGCTTTCATGTTTGAATATTTCCGAAACCGGCGCGTTAGAGCGTTCATCATGTTGTTCAAGCTTTTTGAAAACGGGGGTTTCTTCAAGTGAAAAACGGACCCACAAACCGAATATGACCAATAGAGCCGAAAGCAGGAATGCTGCTCTCCACCCCCAATCAATAAACTGTTCCGTGGTCAAGACTTGCGAAAAGATTGCCAGAACACCATTTGCAAGCAAATTTCCCAGTGGCGGGCCTACTTGCGCAGCAGATGCCCAAAATCCCCTTTGTTCCGGCTTGCTGAATTCGCTGGAAAGAAGAACCGCCCCTCCCCATTCGCCACCAACGCCGACGCCTTGCGCAAAACGCAATAAAACAAGAAGAACCGGAGCGAGGTAACCCACTGACGAGAATGTCGGCAAAAGGCCAATGATAAAAGTTGCAATACCAATCAGCAACAGCGTCCAAACCAGAACTTTTTTGCGCCCGACAATATCTCCAAGACGACCGAAAAATATGCCGCCTAAAGGACGGGAAATATACCCCACGGCATAAGTGCCAAACGCTTTCAAAGTACCTGCCAGCGAATCGCCATCGGGGAAAAACAAGTGGCCAAAGACTAGAGCCGCACAGGCACCGTAAACAGCAAAGTCATACCATTCGAGAGATGTTCCACTTAAACTTGCCGCAAAAGCCTTGATAAGGCTCTTCCGTTCTATAGGTGGTTCAGTCTCTTCTATACTGCTTTCCATTCAGCGACCCCTTTATTATTGTATGTTTTTGGTATACGACTTGTATGCAATATCTCCCTATAGTTGGTTAGTCTACTATTTTTTTGCGGCAGAACGGGATGGAAAGTCTGGTTGTAGAAGTCTGGTTATATATGGCGTTGGCAGTGGCTTGAAGACTGTCAATGTCAATTGGGTGTTCAACGCAAGATAGGCCGGATATGATAGAGAGGAAGTCCATCATCCTATAGAAGAACTTGCGATACTGGATGTCCCTGCCCCGCAAACTTTTCCGACATTTTATCCTTCAGGTTCACATGCCGTCTCGCAAGACCATCTTTATCCGGCCCCACATGATAAAACTTCGGATGAAGCTGAAAAGCTTTTCTCAATTGGTAAAAATGAAAACGAACATTTATAAATGGCTGCTTGCGATCAGACTGACCGACCATTGGAAGCCTTTGGCATCGACTGGTCAAAAACAATCTGCGCCCGCTTTTATTGGCGATCTTGCCTTTCGTTATAATGCTGTAAAAGACCTGTTTGCCGTCTCTAGCTCGAAAGCATGGAGTAAGGATAAGAATGACAAAAACTTGTCAGAACAGGAAAGCCGGTCTTCTTATTGCTCCCTCCGAGGGGTGAAAAAAGCTTGATGACGCACGCTTTACTCGCCTCCCCGAACATTATTACTGAGCGGGTGAATAGCTATTCAACCGGTTTGCCGAACATTTACGTGTCGAATTTGGCGATCAAAAAGGCAATATCAGCCATGGTTCTTATCATATCGCACGGCTATTTGATGCTTGTGAATAGTGCTTGCAAAAGCGAAAAAAGACACGAAGAGCAGGATTTTCCAGCCAAATCGATTGATAGAAGAACGACGCTTCAAATGATATCAATGGGGATAGTTAAGACTTGCTCGTAAACTACCGATCTTTTCCTGATTAATATTTTGGACGCATCTCGAACTATCTCGGCAAAATGAACAGTGTTTCCGCGGGTAGAAGTTACAGGTTTTTCCGGAACAGTAAGCACTGTCACGTATTTTAGCCAAACGCTCCAATCTCTCTAATATAACGAAATAAATGTAACATTATTATAAAATATATTTTCGGACATTATAAAACATTCATCAACCGGAAAAATTATATCTCCTGCTGATGAATATTTTTAACTTTTTTATCGCGTGATAAAGATTAAGTCATATTTCGCCTTTTGCGTTAAACTCTTCCAACGACATACGAATATTTGCGGCAATTGTTTTGATTGGCTCGGGCGGGCACCATTTTGGATGGCTCGTCTTCAATAAATAACGCAATTCCTCGCTATCTATTCCACATGCAAGATCGGCAAGGTAATAGCCCAGCATAGAACTCCGTGTGAGCCCCGAACCATCGCCAACTGCAGCAGCGTAAACATGGGGGCTTTTTTGAAAGAAAAATGATGCTCCATTAAGTGTTAAGGGTATCATACCCCCATAAACAAATTCAAAATTGACATGTTTCAACTTTGGAAAACGGTTTTCAAATGCTCTGCGTAACATTTTCCGTGCCCGGAAAACACGTTCCGGAGAAAGGGTTAAATGGGTCGGAAATGTCAGACCATTGCGCACATAAATACGTTTTGTCGGGGTGAACCGAACGGTCGTACCGGCCGCATGTGCCGACGTGCATCCCCATGGTTTCACATTTTTAAATTCCGTAAGTTCATCTTCTGTCAATTCACGCGTGAATGCACCGAAACTGCCTGCCGGAGTCATTCTTCCTTTTTGCTCGATCCCGAAAGAGTCGATAAAAACACCGGATAAAAGGAGAAGATCACCTGCCTTCACATTTTTCCCGTTCACCAGTTGAATGTTGATTGTCTTGCCTTCGTCAATCTTTAGAACAGGGGTTTCTTCGAATATATCGACATTTTCCGGCAAAACAGATGCAAAACCGCGCACCGTTTCGGAAGGATTTATCAGCACTGTTCCTGCTGTATAAACCGCTTTTTGATAATAGCGTGTGCCAAGCCTTGCTGCCAATTCTTCTCCGTCAATAAATTGGCTTTTTCCCCCTACACCCGCTACGATATTTGCCAAAGCATCAAGATTTTTCAAATATTTTGTTTCATGCCCCGCGAGATATTTTCCGGATTCCACCCAATCCACTTGAAGCTTATATTTATTTTTCAGATTGCGCATGCGCTCGATAATAAGCTTGTTCAGGTGAAACCGGTATTTGTGGTCATCCATCGTTACTCCCGGTTCACCAAATGAATGGGGAATATCCATCAAAAAGCCGGCATTTCGCCCGCTGTCACCCATGCCGATTTTGAGTGCTTCAAATAACGCTATTTTTGCATTCGTCCGGTTTTCTGCCAATTTATGTGCGGCATTCACACCGGCAAATCCGCCACCGATAATGACATAATCATAGTCTTTTTTAAGCTTTGATATGTCGGTAAATTTATGATCTTTGAAACGTGAAAGTTCGAACCAACCGAGATCGCCCGCCTTGGCCGGAAATCTTTGTATTTCTTCCATGCCTCTATCTCCTCCACGAAATATTAAGAAATATCAATCCAGATGGTTTTTAATTCGGTATATTGGTCATGTGCCCAAATGGATTTGTCACGACCTCCAAAACCGGACTCCTTGAAGCCTCCGAAGGGTGTCGTTGCATCCCCTTCCCCGAAACAGTTGACGGTAACAATTCCGGCTAAAATCGCTTGGGATAAAGACAAAGCATTGCGCAAATTGCTTGTATAAACCGAGGCCGCCAATCCATAGCGGGTATTATTGGCAAGCTTGATCGCTTCGTTGATTGTCGTAAAAGTCGTCACGCTCAAAACGGGGCCAAAAATTTCTTCCTGAAAAAACCGGCTCTTATCTGTCACATGATCGACAACTGTCGGTTCGACATAAATTTCCTGATCGGTTTTGCCACCGGCGACAAGATGCAATCCTTCTTTGTCGATTTCAGAAAGAAAATCCGATACTTTTTTAAAATGCGCGGGGCTTACCAATGTCCCTACGCGGTTTTTCGGATCAAGCGGATCGCCCATTTTCCAGTTTTTCATATGGACCAGAATTTTTTCGAGCAACCGTTCTTTAATATTGCGATGAACGATCAAACGTGACGTGGCCGAGCAGTTTTCCCCCATATTCCAGAAAGCACCATTCACCACTTGTTCGGCAACCTTGTCGATATCGTCGACATCATCAAGAACAATTGCGGGATTTTTGCCACCACATTCAAGCACGATCCGTTTGAGATTGGATTCTGCCGAATAATGCAAAAAGCGCCTTCCTGTTGCGGTTGAACCGGTAAAACTGACCATATCGACATCCATATGCCGCCCTATCGGTTCACCGGCGTCGCGTCCCGATCCCGGCACAATATTGAGAACACCGGCAGGAATGCCCGCTTCATGGGCAATTTCGGCAAGTCTTAACGTCGAGAGGGTTGTTTCCTGTGCGGGCTTCAAGACGATTGAACAGCCCGCAGCCAAAGCCGGACCTATTTTCCACGCTGCCATCAAAAGCGGGAAATTCCACGGCAAGACCAGCCCCACAACACCGATTGGCTGGCGAACCACCATGGCTATGCGTTCCGCCCCTGTGGGGGCAGTATTATCGTAAATTTTGTCGATCAGTTCGGCGTGCCAACGAATTGTATAGATCGTATCGGGAACATCGCCATTCATACATTCGCCAACCGGCTTGCCGCTATCAAGGCTTTCCAGCACCGCCAATTCTTCGCTGTGCTTTTCGAGTAGATCGGCAAATTTTAGAAGTACCAGCTTGCGTTCCAATGGCGTGCGTTTCCTCCACACACCTTCGTCAAAGGATCTTCGTGCCGCTTTGACTGCTATATCGACATCCTCGCTATGACAATTGGCAATCGTTGCCAGTTCTTTGCCTGTTGCCGGATTACGGGTCACAAATCTATCACCTGCAACAGAGTTTACAAAAGCACCGTCAATAAAAGCATTGGTCGGAAATTTTAATTTGTCGGCAAGCTCGTGATAATATTGGCTGGTTTTAAGCTCGGTCATTTAACACCTTTTTGTATTGCTGCTATATTTGTTTTGAGAGTTTCAATAATCTGCGAGATGCGTTCTTTTTCCTTTTCACCAAGCTCTTGCAAAGGCGCGCGAACGGGGCCAACATTCAGCCCTTGCAACTCACAACCATATTTGATTGATTGCACAAACTTTCCTTCATCAAGGAAATTCATCAAAGGCAGCATTTCCCGCATGATTTTACGCCCTTTGACAAAATCATTCTCAAGAATACAGCTTTCATAAAGCGCAATATGTTCGGCAGGAATAAAGTTAGATCCAGCACAAACCCAGGCCGGTGCACCCCATGCAAAGAATTCGAGCGCCTGGTCATCCCAACCGCATGCAAGCTTTATATTCGGATATTTCGATACAAATAAATGGATGCGATTAATGTCACCGGAGCTTTCCTTTATTGCCACGACGTTCTTCGACTGACTGACAATATCGAGATAGGTTTCCCCCATCGACATAGACATACGACCCGGATAATTATAAAGCATGATCGGTAAATTGGCCGCTTTATCAATGGCGAGCGCGTGGCGGGCATTTTCTTCTTCTGTGGGGACAGCATAAGGGGGCGTGGTCACTAAAATTGCGTCAGCACCGATTTCTCTCGCATGTTTTGCATAAGTCACGGACTCTTCTGTACGGATTGCACCTGTACCGATGATGAGAGGTAATCTGCCAGCGATGACCTTTTTGGCATATTCGGCAAGGTCGAGCCGTTCCTGTTGGGTTTGTGCGTAATATTCACCGGTAGAACCGGCAACAATGATGCCGTGAACTTTGGCATCAATCAATGACTCCAACACCTCTGCATAAGCTTTTTTGTCAATGGTATAATCTTGCTTATAAGGCGTAACAACAGGTGTATAAATCCCCTTGAATTGCATATTTTCCTCCGAAATTTTACGTAATAGTAGAGCGCTGCTTTTGGCATGTGCCAAAAACATCAAACAATAGAAATTGTATTTTAATTGACGAGCAGACTTGAGTTTCTGTTCTAAATATTGAAGTTATCAGGCGTGAGTGGCTGGGGGATCACAAACATTTCCATCCTCTCCCGGGATAAAACCCAATGTTGTGACACAAGATCTACAAACGCTTCCTGATCTCTTTCTTTTATTGCAGCAATAAATCCGTCATGATGGGCGACCGCTTTATCCATTCTGGCTTTCATATCACCACTATTCTGGTTATAGAAAATACTGCCAATACGACTATGATCTATAAGAAGTCGTCTCAGACTTGCCTGCAAATAAACATTTCCCGACATTTCTCCGATAATTTCATGAAACCGGTTATTGCTGACTGTCATGGCAACAGCATTACCTTCTTCATTCGCTTTTCGGAAATCCTCCTGCACTCTTTCAAGCTCGACAAGTTGTTTCTGTTTATAATTATTGACCGCCAGACGGCCGATTGCCGCATAAATCATAGGGGCGACAAGAAAAAAATTTCTCATTGTCGAATGATTCATTGAAGCAACACGTGCACCTTTATTTTCTTGCAAAACAACATAGCCTTCGCCAGCCAAACGTTGTAACACCTCCCTTACGGGCGTTCTCGAAAGACCGTAGGACTTGCTTAACTGCAATTCATCCAAATACTCATCCGGATCAAGCTCCATAATCAGTATCTGACGCTTAAGGTCTTCGTAGAGAACGCTTTTTCCGTTCCTCATGTTGCTTCTCCTGAAATAACTATAAGAGAAGCGATACCAAATACCGTTTCAATTTACGACATTTTTTTACAAGGTCAATAATAATTGTATATTTTTATTATTTATTATGTATTATAAAAAAATGAGGATGGAGGAGGCGCTTTATAGCTATGCTTGAAGCGTAAAGGATAAATGCGCGCTCTTTGCAAGTTTTACTTATGTTTTGTGAAAGGTGCGCAATGGTTTCGCCTGTTTCATATGTTTTAAAAACAGCAGCTAGCGATGTTTTGAAGTGTTTCCGTTCGTTCTTCACAATCATTCCGTTTTTCTTTGAAAAACCGGTTAAAGCATCTGTCAAAGCAATAAGCCGCAAGTTTGCAGCGTTTTTATCGGCCAGTGTTTTTATTCGTTTCACAGAGCGATCAGTTCCTGGTGTTCATAGAACATTGAAGGCTTATCGCATCTCTATTCGGCAGCGGTTCAGCCATTACACCGGTTTTGTTATTGCTTTTCGATATTTCGGATCGGCGAGAAATGGAAAGCACAACAGTATCAATGTTTCCGGTTCAGCCCGTCATTCAAAACAATCCGTTTCAACATTTGGAGCTAACCGTTCTGTCATTGAATATCAGGTCCAGCGACGGGTTGTGACGTTGGTTATGACTATTATTGGCGCATTAATGACCGCAAAAATTTTATTTTGCGTCCGACATTCAAGCAAGAAGCGATCGGGATAATCCTTCGGCAGCATCACAGGAGATGATGCCGGTCGGATGACTTTCATAGAATGGGATTATAAAGTGGGAGGTATTTTATGAGCACTATAGTGCAATCTGTCGAAGATATAAAACTGAATAATTTTCATCGTCTTTTAAGTGTTCGCTCCGGTGGTGGCTCATTCGTCGACGGTTATGTCCTGTCCATCATCGGGGTTGGAATGTTACAGATAACTTCGGCATTACACCTGACAAATTTCTGGCAAGGCATGATTGCTGCTTCAGCGTTAATCGGCATTTTTTTTGGAGGTTTTGTCGGTGGGTGGATAACCGGAAAATTCGGTCGGCAAAAACCTTATTTCATCGGGCCGACTTTATTCATCATTTGTTCGATCGGGCCGTTCTGGGTTCAATCAGGCTATGCCTTATTCATTTACCGGTTTTTCATCGGAGTAGCCGTCGGCATTGAATATCCGGTGGCGACAGCTTTGCTCGTCGAATTTTTACCCAAAAAAGCCCGTGGCCCATTACTCGCGATGCTCACGATCATGTGGTTTGCCGGTGCTGCGGTTGCTTATCTCGTCGGCGATATAATCTTGCGCGCCGGAGGCGACGACGCTTGGCGTTATATTCTGGCAAGTACCGCAATTATCGGACTGTTATTATTTCTGGTTCGCCTCGGCACCCCTGAATCTCCCCGTTGGCTGATTGCTCAGGGTAAAATTGACGAAGCTGAAAAAGTCATCAAAAAAGTCTATGGCGAAGAATATTCACTCGATCATTTGCCTGAACAACCGGCCGAGCAAAAAGTCTCGTTCCTTGATTTGCTTCATTCAGGCTACGGAAAACGAATGTTTTTTGTTTCCACATTCTGGACATGTTCTGTCATTCCGGTTTTTGCCGTTTATGCCTTTGCTCCCAAAGTTTTGCTTGCTTTGAATTTGCGGGGGGAATGGGCGTCCTTCGGATCTATCGCGATTACATTTCTATTTGTAGTGGGATGTATTATTGCAACCCAGCTCATCAATGTCATGGGGCGCCGCCCGATGTTGATATATAGCTTTCTGTTATCAGGCATTGCACTGTTTTTATTGGGTATGTTCTATAACAGTTCGGAAATCGTTATCCTCATTCTTTTCGGTGCCTATGCAGTATTCATCGGAGGCGCACAGGTTCTTCAACTGGTTTACCCGAACGAGATTTTCCCGACAGAAATTCGCGCGACTGCCGTGGGTATCGGCACATCGTTGTCACGTATAGGTGCAGCAATTGGCACATATCTTGTCCCATTATCGCTTGATAAATTCGGAATTTCAGACACGATGTATGCTGCTGCGGCTGTTACTTTTTTTGGCCTGATCGTCTCGTATTTCTTGGCGACAGAAACAAAGCACCTCAATTTGAACGAAGCCGGCGTTCTTGATTGAGTTCACTAATTACATTAAAGGAAAGTATGTTGATAAATAGAACATACTTTCCTTTTTTAAAAAGTCCTGAACCACTATTTTTTTCAAAAACAACAATCCGATTTTGCCTTAGGCAAACGCTGCGAAATTTGGCAATTCAAGATAAAAAACATATGTTGCGCATCTGGCACTTCATTACACAATTTTGCATCATTACCATCTAATTGGAACGGCATATGGTTTCCCGAAGAATAGCAGAAGTCCTATTGAACAGCTTTGATGACCCCTTCTATTTTCTAAATTAAAGCTGCATCAAGCGATTGCCGTAAAACGTCGGCAATATCGGATTTTTCCGGTTTATATAAAAGCAGATATTCAATATCCGGAAGACTTGGGAGATTATATAAATGTGTATAATCTTTAAGGCTGTCATCCATTGAATTTTTGTTGAGACAGCCGATACCCAAGCCTGCTTTGACCGCCAATTGTAAACTGGCAACATTCGAGGCCGTATGTGTTAATCCATAAGAAACCGAACTATCGGAGAGAAGTTGGAGGGCTGCCTTTTGTATCATACAGCCTCTTTTCATACCGATCAGCGGCAATACTCCATCGGTTGAAAACCTCTTCTTTGCAGCACCTGCCCAATATAACGGATCCCGTTTTATAACGACTCTATCCGGATAGGCAGGTAAGGGTGTTCCGATAAGATGCGTGAGGATTATTATATCGAAACCACCTAGTTCATTGTCGTGGACAAGCGTATTTGACCCGCTTTTAAATGTAAGGCTCAATTCGATGTTCGGACGATCTGCTGTCAACATTTCCAAAGCCTGTGCAACTTTTTCAGGCGTGAGGTAATCTGTAATCGAAATCGAGATATTTTCGTTTCCGGCGACATTATGCATATCGGCAAGCGCCAAACGGTTAAGTTTCAAAATGGCGAGAGCATGTTTTTGCAACTTCTCGCCATCAATTGTCGGACGTGTTCCTTTTTTCCCTCTTTCCAGCAGTTGACAGCCACAAACAAGTTCAAGTTTTTGCATTTGTTCTGTCAAGGCCGACTGGGAACGGTAAAGACGTTCGGATGCTTTCAGAAAGCTTCCGGTTTCCAAAATCGTTATAAAAGTCGTTAGCAGATCGGGATCCAGATTTTGCATCGGCTTGCCTTTCCATAATTCGGAAAAACCGAATCATTTTATAAAAAAATCCTGTTATATTTATAGATAATTCAATGCTACGCATTTCACAACTGAAAAAAGCGGAGCTGAATAATGAGTGAAAAAGCTTTCATAAACGACGGGGTCCATTCAAACGGTCACAAATGGAAAGTGCTGTTTACATGTGCTTTGGCGAATACCTGTTTTACATTTGTAATTGGTGGTGTTCCGGCCACAGCGCTCCTTTTACGGGATGATTATCAGATCTCGACACCAGTATTGGGCATGCTTATGGGAATTGTCGGAATAGGCATAGCTTTTGGTGAAGTTCCTTGGGGAATGCTGACCGACCGGCTTGGCGACCGCCCTATTCTTATAACCGGTTTGACGACAACCGCATTTGTTCTCGCTGTAACCGCTATTTTAATAAATGCTGTTCCGATTGTTTATGCACCGGTAACATTATTCATCGGGCTACTCATTATCGGCCTTTCCGGAGGCAGCCTGAATGGCTCGAGTGGACGCGCGATCATGCAATGGTTCGAGAAAGAGGAACGTGGGTTTGCCATGGGTGTCAGACAGACGGCTGTTCCACTCGGCTATGCCTTGGGAGCGGTGTTTTTCCCATTGATTTCCTATAAATCGAGTTTTGTCTGGTCACTTTATATCTCGGCCTTGTTTTGCATTCTCTTTGCATTTTTAACTTATCTTTGGGTTGTTGATATTGACCAGGAAAAGCGTACCGAGACAACAAAACCATCCGAGAAAGAAACAGCTACCCATGTTTTCAAACAGTTGGCCATATGGCGTATTGTCGTGGCAATCGGCCTTTTGTGCGCACCGCAATTTGCTTTGATGACTTTTACAATGCTTTTCTTACATGACTTTGCCCATATCAATATCGAATATATCAGCGCAATACTATTCTTTATCCAGATAAGTGCCGGTTTCACACGTATTTCCGGCGGCTATTATACCGATAAGAAAAACAATCGCGTAGGCTTTCTAAAAACGGTAACAATATTAAGCGCTATCGCGTTTTTTATCCTTACGCTTCTTACCTTTTTCTATGGCGAAATTCCATCGACACATCTCACGTGGGCACTCATCACCGCTGTTCTCGTTGCCGGCGTCTTTATATTATCATGGCAAGGTGTCGGCATGACCGAATTGGCTACAATGGCAGGCCCGAAAAGCGTTGCAACCGCTATGGCAATGGCAAATACCGCAACCTTCTTTATATTGTTCGCGACCCCGACAATTATTCCGTGGATACTACACGCAACATCCTGGGCAGGTGTTTGGGGGGCTATGACACTAGTCTGTATCGGCGTGTTTTTCCTGTTCTAATTGAAACTTGCAGAGGTACTTCTCTTGTCCATAATGGTTGAAGAATTGAATTTATCCTTTTCTTCAACCTCTTTCTTGCCCACCCCCAAGCACAGTCTTATTTCTAATAATGGATATTATTAAATATGCCTTGATATTGTATTAATTTATTTTTCTTTTTATAAAGAAAAATTATGTTTTATTTAATTTTAAAATATTTTTATTATTTAAGTCAAATATTAATAGAGTTAATTTCTATTTATATTACCAATTAGAACATAGTTATCCTGTTTTTATAAAAAAATTCTTACTAAGCAATAATAGTCGATTTTATAGCCTTTTGTAATGCTCTGAATGCGGGTTTCGAAAGAGCTTTTGAATCTGTAACAAGATGATCGATTTTCTCGATTCCACAAAACTTCGTTTGTGGGTTTGCACCTATTTTTGTGTAATCGGCAATGATGATGGTTTGCTTGGCATTCTGCGACATTGCTCTGGCGATATCAGCAGCATCGGAATAATAATCGCTTGCTCCACGAACTACATCAATACTCCATGGTGTCAAAATAGCTAAATCAGCCATATAGCGATAGATTTCAATAATTGTAGACGAGCCAAAGGTTTCCATCGGGTCCTGTTTGAATTCACCGGTTAATAAAATAACCTTGAAGCGTGGTGATGGTTTTCCTGTTGGATCACTCAATTTGCGGGCAACGTCTACAGCATTTGTTATAATAGTTAAATCCCTCAGACCATTGGCACCTGCAATTGCTTCTGCCATAACGACGCATGTCGAACCCGCGTCAATAAATATCGTTTGTCCACTTTTTATAAGTTTAAGTGCTGTTGCAGCTATAGCGCGTTTTTCCTGTAAGCGTTGTGTATGGCGTATGCGAAAACTTGAATTTTTTACTTCAACAGCAATAGCACCACCGCGAACCCTGCGTAATTCACCTGACTTTTCCATTTCCAGCAAATCACGCCGGATGGTTTCACGGGATACATCAAAATCTTCGGCGATTTTATCAATAGACACTTGTCCAAAGGCAGATAAGTAATGCCGAATTTTTTGTTGCCGTTCTTCCTGCCACATTAACGATTACTCCTTGAATTTTATATGCTTTTGTCCTTCAACAAATTGCGAGGCACGCTTTCCCCAATATGGCTTCTAAGAATTTTTTTATGAATGTCTCTCGCTTTTTTCCCAAAAATACGTGAATTAAAATCATATGCAACCGGCTTATTTTAAAAATTTATAAAAATGGCAATTCCACAAATTGACATAAAAAACATATAATGCCATATTTTGTTATTCTTGTAAGAACAAAAAACTACTTTATGCATAAAAAACGATAAGCCAAAAATTTCAAAAATGAGGTGAAAAATGGGGGGAATAATGACTGTTGGTGATGACCTTATAAATTTTGCCGTCGAGATGGCAGATGTCGCGCGGAAGCATATTACTGATAGAAATCGTAACAATATTGCAATCAGTCTGAAGCCGGACCGCTCATATGTTACCGAGATGGATGTCTCGATTGAAAAGCTATTGCGATCAATGATTCGAACTAAATACCCGGAACATGGCATTATCGGCGAGGAGCTGGACTGGGTGGAGCCGGACGCAGATTATGTTTGGGTTCTTGATCCGATTGACGGGACGGCGTCCTATATCGCAGGCATGCCCGTATATGGGACGTTAATTGCTTTGGCTTTTAAAGGGGTGCCAGTTTTAGGAATTATTGATATTCCACCTGTTGATGCGCGTTGGATCGGGGTAAGCGGTCGACAAACGACCAAAAATGGCGTGGCTTGTTCCGTAGGCAAATGCGACAGTCTTGCCAGCGCGATAATGTCAACCAGTAATCCCGATTTTTATGAGCCTGCCGAATTGCCAGCTCTTGATTGTTTAAGGTCACGAACGAGTTGGCGGATTTACGGCGGCGCCTCTCTTGCTTATGGTTTGTTGGCTCAAGGCGGCACGGATATCGCCCTTGATACCGGTTTAAAAATCTATGATTTCGCTCCATTTCGCCCCATTATCGAAGGAGCTGATGGGGTTATTAGCGACTGGGACGGACAGGCTATCACCTTAAAAACCGGTAAACGTATTTTAGCAGCGGGTAATGTCGATCAACACAGAGAAATCCTTCAGCTTATTAAAGAGCTCAATATTCCCAAATAAAACAATTAAAATATCAATGAGGAGAAAAAATTATGGGAATTGATATTAAAAATTTAAGTGTTCGTTATGGCGACGTGAATGTTATTAGCGATCTTGACCTGAAAATCCCTGAAGGGTGCTTTTTTACATTGTTAGGGCCATCCGGCTGCGGAAAAACTACACTTTTAAGAACGATCGCCGGCTTTGTACATGCCTCGAAAGGCAACATATATTTCCAATCGAAAGACGTAACCAAGCTTCCTCCCCATAAACGTAATATAGGCATGGTCTTCCAGGATTATGCGCTCTTTCCGGACAAGACAGTGGCACAAAATGTCGCCTATGGGCTTCTTGCACGAGGCATACGTGGTGAGGAAGTTACCAAGCGGGTAAAGCGCGAGCTCGAGCATATGGGGCTTGATCAATTTATGGATCGATATCCTGCTGCCCTTTCAGGGGGGCAAAGACAGCGCGTTGCCTTGGCGCGTGCGATGGTTATCAAGCCACAAGTATTGCTCATGGATGAGCCTTTATCAAATCTTGACGCAAAATTGCGTATACAAATTCGTGAAACAATTTCAGATCTCCAGAGAGAAGCCAACATTACGACTGTATTTGTGACACATGACCAGGAAGAAGCTTTGTCCATGTCCGATCAGATCGGCGTTATCAATCATGGTGCAGTAGAGCAACTTGGCACACCGCAAGATATTTATAGCAAACCACGTACCTCCTATGTTGCAGACTTTATTGGTGCTGCCAACAGGGTGGATGCAACGATCCAAAATATATATGAGGACGGATTTGCCCAAATAAACGTGCATAATTTAACAATCCGTGCTCGTAGCACCCTTGAAGCTAACCAGCAAAAGGGCATTCTTATCATGCGGCCGGAAGATTTGAAGCTGGTAACCAATAAAGACGATAATAACCAATGCTTTCCTGTAAAAATTGTAAAAAAGCAATATCTGGGTGCAAAAACGCATTATCGTGTTGCTCTATCCGACAATTTCATTGTCAATGTTGAATCCTCTGGCGATAACCATGATCGTTTCCCCATTGGCCAAGATATTGCGCTTGCTATTGATCCACGTAAAACTGTGTTGGTGGCATCATGAGACAAATAGATTTTCGTAGTCCTTGGCCATGGTTAAGTCTAGCCGCACTGGTCGTTTTAATAACTTTTATACTTTATCCGCTGCTTAATATTTTAACCGCGAGCTTTGGCAGTGGCGGTCAAAATGGCTGGGTCCAATTATTACATAATGATAAAGGGCTCGCAGCTATTGGCAATACATTAATTCTCGCAACAATCGTTACTTTCACAAGTTGTCTTATTGGTGTCCCGCTTGCTTATGTAACCGCCCGTTACAGTTTTCGTGGGAAGGCCATTTTAGCCCTTTTACCGCTCATCACATTAGTCATTCCCGAGGTAATAACAGCACAGACCTGGTTAATGATACTCGGCAATAATGGTATTATAACCCGTTTATTAAGAGATATCGGTATTATACTACCCAGTTTTTATGGCTGGTTCGGACTTATTACCGTTTTGACATTTATTTACTATACTTATGTCTATATCGGAACGGTTGCATCTATAAGTCACTTTGATGTGCAACTTGAAGAAGCTGCACAAAGTCTCGGAACTTCGCCAGTTAAATCACGGTTCAAAGTGATGCTGCCGGTGATTATGCCGGCAATTCTTGCTAGTGCCTTACTCGTATTCACTATGGTTGTCGGCAATTTTGCTGTCTCAACGATCTTATCCAATAAATTACCTTTATTATCGGTTGCGACATATCAGGCGGCCGTCTCCGAAGGCGGAAGCAATCCCGTAATGCAAAGTACTTTTGCATCGGTTTCGGTTGTTATGATTATGATCGTACTTTTTGCGAACCGCTGGATAGTAGCGCATGGACGTTACCAAATTACCCAGGGACGTGGCGCTACCCCAAGAAGGATGAAAGGGCGAGCCGGTATCATTATAGGACTTGTTGCCAGTCTCATTGTTATTCTTTCACTCTTGCCGCTTATCGTTGTTTGCGGCGGTGCCTTTACTGTTTCACGTGGTCCGGTTTTACGCTGGGGAGAATGGACATTCGCAAATATTGAGCGGGTCTTCGTAACTGCGCCACAACCGCTCATAAATTCAATATGTTATGCTGGTATGGCTACGCTTATCGGTATCTCGTTCAGTGCAATTGTAAGTTACCTCATTGTCAAGAAGAGAAATTTTATTACACCATGGCTTGATTATATTTCCTCTGTCCCTTTGGCTTTATCCGGAACAGTGCTTGGTATTGGACTTGTCGTTTCATTTAATAGCGGATGGTTACCTCTCACGGGAACTGCGGCAATTATGGTGCTGGCACTTTTAGTCCGCCGTCTTCCTTTCGGTATGCGTAACTCGCAAGCAACCCTACATAATATTTCGAATTCTATGGAGGAAGCATCCATTAGCCTAGGTGCTCCGCCCTTTAAGACGTTTTATAAGGTTGTATTACCAATGATGGCACCGGCAATTGCATCCGCAGCCATTTTAACCTGGACAACAAGCATTGCTGAATTAAGTGCCTCTATCCTTGTTTATTCGGCAGGGCAAGAGACACTTACCATTCAGGTATTTCGACTTATTGGTAGTAATTTAATGGCTTATGCGTCTGCCTATGGCCTTGTTCTCATTGCTATTATTTTAATTCCCATTGTTATCGCTACAAAAATTTTCAAAGTTAATATTTTTGCAGCGAAATAACTAAGGGCTTCGATAAAAGCTATAATATAAATTTAACAAACAACTCTGGAGGGGAAAAATGAAAAAATTAAAGATAGTTTTAACCGCAATTTTCTTCGGTCTATTTGTAAGTTCATTGGCAATGGCCCAAGAAAAACGTGTAACAATCTATAGCTCTAATCCCGAGCAATCTATCGAATTTGTTTCAAAGACGATAGAAAAGGAAATGCCTAATATAAAAGTTAATTCTATCACAGGTGGTAGTGGAGTATTAATGCGCCGCATTCAAGCGGAAGAAAAAAATGTTCAGGCAGACATTTTTTGGAGTGCCAGTTATAATACTGTCGGTGCTTTTGAAAACTCTTTTCAAGCGTATAAATCACCAGTCCTTGATGTGATATCTGATAATATCCGTTATCCCGGCGATGTCTTTATTCCTGCGAATGTGCATGTTGTTGTAATAATTGTAAATGAAGATCAACTTGGCAATATGCCTGCCCCTAAAAATTGGAAGGATTTACTTGATCCTTCATGGAAAGGCAAAATCGTCGTTGCTGACCCTGCAAATAGCTCCACCGGTTATACGATTTTATGGGGATTATCGAAAATGCTAACTCCGGATGAGTTCAAGCAATTAGCCGATAATGTTGTTATTAGTGCTTCTTCTTCTGCGGTACAAAATGGCGTTGCCATGGGCGAATATGCTATCGGATTGGCTTTTGAAGCAAATGCTTATCCTTATGTCGATGGCGGTCAAAAAGAAATAAAACTTATTTATCCTGAAGACGGTACTTTTATAACACCTGAATATGCAGGCTTGATAAAAGGAGCGCCGGGCGCGGAGAACGCAAAACGTGCAATGGATGCACTTTTATCGCAGCAATCACAAATCGGGCTTTTGCAAAATTCTTTCCGCCGTCCGAGCCGGAATGATATTGAAGTTTCAAAATATGTTGGTTTGCCCGAATTGAAAGACATTAAAGTCTTTGCAACAAACGAAAAAGATGCTGCCAATAATCGCGCCGATTTCTTGAAACAATGGTCTGATCTCGTTGCAAAAAATAAACATGAAAAAAACGCACAGTAAAAAGTTAATACTATTTACCGTGCCGAATAAAGCGGAGGTGTGACAAATCGCGACAATGATCATGCCATCATCCTTCGTAAATGCTGTATTCGCTCAATTGCTTTATTGCCTGCATTATCAGGCTCGCCAGACATAATGCTTTCAATCAGCTCGATATGAGCTGTTGCAGATCTGGGTATTGCGTCTTCTACACGATGTTAGCGATACCAAAACCGTTTTGAGTAAGGCTGTAAGGGGCTATACCCCTTACAGCCAAAATATTTCCCGCAGATCGTCCGTAATGTTCATCGCAAATTTTATCAGCATCACAAAAAAGGCCAGTATCATCAACTAATCTTCTTAATTGGATGGTCGCTAAATTCATCCATTCAAAGTCAGCCGCTCCAGCGTAACGTGGCAGCATTACATGCAAATAAAGCTTCAAGCCAGTCTCGTGCACCAAATGACGCGGGCAAAATCTTGAAGTTCCAACGCCGTTACCATAGCACCAGAACGGGGACGTATTTCAAAAAATCCTTCTCATACCAAACTGTAAATAGCTCCACGCATGGGAGTGCACCCTATCCACGTTTCTTCGGCATAGCAGTAGAAACCAGCGACCTTGATTGGCATTATTAAATCAAAAAAGTGGTACTCATTCTTCCGAAACAGTTCTTTTCAATATCCATGAGCAAAATGATTAGGCGAGACAAAACCTGAAGATTATTGCTGTTCTAGTGCACACTTTATCCAATGGATATCAGGAGGATTCAAAAACATATGCACAAATTGGTGAACACGAGTTGATAGGGACGGTAAAAAACAGACAAAATAAATTAATTTGTTGCCTGACAAACTGTCTGACAACAAAATATAACTTTTTCATTCTTTTTAAAAATTTTACCGGGTCATGCTTCTAACATAGGCGTCACGATAATATACGGATTGCTCTGCCGCCAGATCGCCCCTCTGATAAAACCAATAGACCCAAGAAGACAACAATTGTTCTTGGCTCATGGCCGCAACAGGCTGCTTAGATGCATGGGCAAGGCGGGGCGAGGACATCAGTAGTCCAAGCGCCAGACCGCCCAAAATGGTGCTGCGTCTTGTCATATTCATTTGATCCATTTGCCCTGCCATCCTTCCGGCCGCCAATCGGGGGCATCAAGCCATAACTGCAACGGTATCGGCTTATCGTTATCTCGTGGTTCACGGCAATGCGCCGCGCATCGCTGAGATCGGATAATTCCTTATAGACTTCACTATCGACTGAAAGTGAAGCACGGAACTCCATCAGATAGGTTCGGGGGCATCCTTGCCGACGTCAGGGCTTAGCGGTATGGTCAAGCCGACATTGGAATAGGAATCATATGTCGCGACCTGTAATGAATATTTAAACAATTTGCCTCTATCGGGCAATTGCCATTTGCCGTAAGTATCCAGTTTGTATAGCCGGTTTTCGCCAAAGCTCTGCTCGGTCATGCCGGTGTTGCCGTGATAAAAAACATAGCCGGCATCTCGAAATGACTGGTCGATGGATTCCGCTATGGCTTTTATCTCGTCGAAAGACAAGGGCTTGACTGGCAATGTCTAACCTATATTGTGAATACGCTCTGCCAATATATTAAAAAAGCACAGGCGGCCCGCCAGGATATGAACGGCATTGAGATCAAGAAGATCAATGGCGTAGCCCAAAGGGTCTGTCTTCTTATTGATGTCAGCGGAATAAGCCATTGGTACCGGATTGTCATCAAGCACCGGTTCGCCAGCCGCAAAAACCATCGACCAGCGCATATTCAGCCAATCCGCCGGATCAATGTGGTTGACCTTCAGGAAATCTTTCCCTGTTTACAACAATGCCGTTTTGAATGTGACGATTTCCTGCACCATGACTCTGCCTTATTCCCTCTCATTGAGATCACCGTTCGATAAGGAATTTAATTGCCAGAATTACTGTATATGGTCTTCGGCGGAAATTAAGTTTCCAGGATTATGGGCCGTATTGAACGGTATGCTCCCGCCAGCGTTGCAGAGCGTCGATATTAAGAATGCGCCTGTTTATACATCTGATCGACAAACCGCGACTGTTACGTTCTTGATAAACTATTCTGCATTGCCCGGTGAGGTCGAAAATATCTATCGAAACTTCGCGACACTTGACAGCTTGGCTTCAAGAACACTTCTACGACCAGCTATGGAGCAAATAGCTTCGGTTTTGGTACTTTTACGGCCGACACAGCCATACGTGAACGTACTCGATTGAACACCGAACTTACAAAAGCCATCTCTAGCATTGGTGATGGTTTCATTAAGATCGAAGCTGTTCAGATTGAAAACATCACTTTCTCGAAGGCTGTAGAAGAGGCCGCCGAACAACGTGCACAGGCAGAAATGGCCGTTCAGACGAAAAAACAAGAACTCGAACGCACAAAGGCTGAAGCCGAAATCACAATAACGCGCGCTCAAGCGAGAGCCGATAGTCAATTAGCGGCAGCAAAAAAGCAAAGCCGAGTCAATTGGCATCGAGGGGCAAGCCTCTGCAGAGGCTATTAAGGAAGAGTGAAGCTCTTCATAACAATCCTGACTTGATTGACCTTACAAAGGCTGAACGTTGGAATGGTGCTTTGCCTAACACAATGATGTCCAACAACTCTGTGCCGTTTGTTAGTCTAAAATAATTCGGTCTCAAACAACAAAAAGGCATCATTTGATGCCTTTGTTTTTTGCAAATATGATTATGAAAATGCTTATCAAAAATATCTCTATCATTATATCAATCGTTCTCATTAGCTTCACCTTTGCTGTAAGGGCACAAGCAGACCGCAACTGTTATTTGATTGATGACCCTGATGAACGCGCGTTATGTCTTGGTTTGTCGGGCAAGGATTCTTGTTATCAAATCGATGACCGACAAATGCGACAACAATGTCTCGGTCAAACAAAAGTCGGTTCTTGTTATGATATTGAAGATCCGCAGGAACGCGCATTGTGTCTTGGTAAGACCGGTGAAGGCTCGTGCTATATGGTTGATGACCCTGAAGAACGCGCGGTATGCGAAGGCAACTGTTACATGATTGACGACCCGGATATTCGCGAGATTTGTCTTAGCTCTAAATGATAATCCGATGACAACCATTTGACACGTTGTGATGTGTTCATATATATTTAGATATATTCACTTAGAGAGGTAATTGATGTCTCACGCTAGCGTTAAAACACCTGACTTAGAACTTGACTTAGAAGAAGTCACTCAACAAGGTTGGACCGAAGCTGAGATGGACATTGACACGCTCAAGGCACTGGAAGAAATGGAAAAACCTGGTGCCAAAAGGTATAGGCATGAAGATGTTCGGCGCTTCATCATGAGCAAATTCACAGATAAACCTCTTCCTTGGCCAGATCCCATTTCTTAATATGCATGTTATCAAAGCGATTCAATGGGAAGGGTATGCTCTTCACCAACTAGATACGATTGCCAATTTTATAAAAGACACTGATAAATCAGCGTCCGGTTCAGGTCAGATAAGGGCGCAGCAACTGCTTGATGCGCTTGTTGATGCGGTTGAAGACTTAAAAATTTTTCCTGAAAGCCATCCGGTCGTTAAAGGACTTCAAGCTGAAACACCTGTAAGACGTGTGCTTGTTAGTAAAAGGTACGAATTACGCTAGCTGATTGACGACAACCATATCATTCACATTGTTGCCGTTTACTACGTAAAAAAGCAAGACCGTCTATGTCAATCGATAAGCCGCGCCATTAAGCCTGATCGACGTTCACTGTCATTATAATAAAGTGCTGCCTCCTGTATTGATTTATGGCCTGATTGCTGCATGGCTTCGGGAAGCGATATACCTTTTCGCGCAGCCTCAGTGAGATAACCTGCTCGCAAAGCAAGAGCTGAAAAATCGTTAGGATCCAATCCGGCTTTTTTGACGCGCGATTTAACCATATTATTAATCGACTGGCCTGTAAGCGCCACATTGTTGATATTCCGTCATCTATCAATCGATCTGAGAATTGCGCCTTTATCAATACGCGCAGCAGAACGGCCATTGATAAACATCCTTCGACCCCGCCGATTGCTTGCGTCCATGGTCACGAGCCGGACATGTGGAACTCCCATTCACCGCAAAACTATCCGCCACCTGAACCGCAGGAATATCATTCACAAACACATCCGAACCGCCATTTGTTACTGCCGTTGGCGGATAATGGCAGATATGACCTCAACCGCTATCACCTTTGGGTATACTGGAGGACATTGATATCAATCTCCGAGACAAATTCTATTCATTATATCATAAGGCATATCGCCTTCATCTTTGACAAACAATGATGATATTTTTGTATTCCCTGATAATAGGATTTTTAAATAATCAACATTATCTATATTTTTAATAAAAAATCTCATAATCATTGTTGTTGTTCTATAAATATTATTAATTGAAATTAACTTTATAACGTTATTATTAATAATATTTTTAAATTATTACCAATATATAAATTTAACACCACAATTGATAAGTTAAATTAAGAAATTCCTCATCGATATAATTTTTACCCGTAATATCATCCACCGCTAGAAAATGAGTTAAATTTAACAAATAGCAATGGCATGATAACGTCTTCCCGGATAACTATCTTATCTCTTTTGCACATTTTTCTGCGTAAGAATTAATCTCTACGAACGTAAATTTTCTATCCAAAAAATGCGATTTCACTATATTAACATAATCCATCTTTCTAAAGCTCCAGATATATGCTTCATTATTGTTGTCAACAATACCGAAATGGATCGGATTAGTTGTATTATTTGCTAGATTCCAATCCAAATCTGTATAAATTAAAGCTGCGCGTATGAGAATTGAGAGAAATGGAATATCTTTTATATTTTTTGTACACCATATCCGAGGAGCAGGGTAACCTGACGTCGAAAATGCACCTGATTTATCTGTAAAATAAACAACGTCGTTGCCATACTCCTTCGTTGTTTTGTGATGTACATAGAAAGAGAATATCAAGCTAAAACAATAACAAAATAGAGCGAAAATTAATACGATTGCACATAAAAATGATAATATAGTCCGTTTCATTTTAGTCATTTCCCTCGCTGCTTACCGGTTTCAGGATCAGTAAAATGACCTGCTTGAAGGTCTTTCCAAAGATCGGCACTTTACAAGCTCCTAAATCGCCATCATCCGGAAAAGAAACAAAGAATATTATACCAACCGGAACACTATTTTGCTTTCGTTTAATTTGACTTTCTCATTCTATCATCTATTTTTTGTTTTGACTGCATCGAGTTATTTATAACAATTTTTCCGCTGCTTATAACCGTTAAGCAGAGCTTTCGAACATTCATCCGTTCTTGTTTCGTTAGGTGCATCGAAACAGTTCCCATATCCGGGCTTTTTGATTTTGACGCACGCTCCATCAAAATGCCATTGCCAGTCCAAATATTTGTGCCTTCACTTTACTCGTATCGATTGAGCAATCGGTTAACCAAAACGCGCACTCAAATAACGAAAAGGTTAGTGACGAATATCAATACCACGATCACGCAGGATATCTTCAGCTTGAATAAATCGGAGTGGATATCGCACGTAACACATAACCGCTAAGAAGATATTTTATGGTGAGCTGTTAAATTATTTGAAATGTATGTCTTTACTCATGACATAAAGATATGACGTCATAATTTATAAATAACGTTATTAAAAAACGCAATTCTTACATTTATTTTTGTTTTGTTAATATTTTTCTTAAAGACTTATAGTCGACTTTTGAACGATGGCGTCGATCTTTCGGGATATGTTTTACATATCGTAATTGAACTCCTCTTTTAATCATGTTTTTCGAGAAGTCACTCATTGCCGACGGCATTTTTCCGCTAATTGCCAAAACCATTTTATCATCTATCATCATTGCAGCAGCGGCTTTAATGCCCGGTTGCAATCGTGCCTCTATTTCGAGGGCAAAAGGGAAAAGATTATTATATTGAGTGCCAAGACGCCCTAAAAGCCATAGTTGGTTGTTAGCGTCGAAGTATCCAATATCACCGGTTCGATGATAGATTTTACCATCAATCTGACACTTCGTTTCGCCATTACGGCTTTTATCAAGATAGCTTTCATTAACATGTTTTCCGGCAACCATAATTTCATTGTTTTCGCCTAGTCTTACATTTGCGTATGGGCTTGGTTTTCCGACAGGCAAGCCGCCTCCTTGAAAGGCCCTCACCCATTCTTCCTTTGTTATATCATTCGTATCAAGATGGCTGATGGGTTCTGCTTCCGTTGAACCATAGAGAACCACAAGTTGAATGTTGGGAAATTCTCGCTCGAATTTTTGCATGATATCAGGGTAAAGGGGCCCTCCACCTGTAATAATTGTTCGAAGAGAAGATGATGAAGGTAATCTATTTTTTTGTTTTACAAGATTTTCAACTATAATTGGAGGAGCGATGAGACGCGTAACTTTGTTTTGCGTTGTATATTCAAGGAGCGTTTCTATGTTTGCCTTGTCGTGACGCCTTAAGTTCCAATTGGGTAAGACTATTGTATGTCCATGCCCAAGGCAGCTAAGTGCAACGGCTGGAAAAGCGACAAGATCGGTTTCGGTCCTATTTGAACCTAAAATCTCTGCCAAAGCATTATGTTGGGCAAGCAATAAAGCGTGGCTACGTTCCATTGCTTTCGGTGCACCTGTGGTACCACTGGTAAAAGAAATCAAAGCACCATCGGTTTCCAAAGCATCATCGTTTAGAAACTCCTCATCTCCTCTTAAAGAAGGTGAATACGTATCTTTAATAAGTCGTAGATCTTTCATAAATGGTCGTATGGCGCGGATAGACGTAGCAGCAATCATTGCTTTGGGCGCAATTGTTTTTGCTGCATAACAAAGCCCTTTTAACCCCATCGCCGCTTCCGGAAAAACTGCCGTCACGCCAAGTCTCCAAAGGGCGGCAAGTGTTATATAAAGATCAATTCCCGGCCAAACAGCCACAAGAACTTTATCACCACGATTAATATTTCTTTGCTGCAAAGCATTTGCCATTAAGGCAGATTGTTTAGCGAGATCAGAAAATGTTATTGTCTTTTTGTTTTTATCAACGATCGCAATTTGATCAGGGATGCGTTTTGCTTGCGTTAATAATAACGATATAATGGTCATAGTCGTTTTTCCATGAGCGCATAACGACGGAAAATCGTTGCATCAAAACGTTTGAGAGCCGATGTTGAATAGTTGCCATCACGCATCAAGCCGAAAACAGCTTGTTCAAAACCATAGTTTTTGCCACGCCATAAAATTTGTTCCATCAAATAACGGCCCGCGCCCGGCTCGGTAGCTGCATAAGTTTTAACAATCAAGGTTTTAGGCCAATTGGGGTCAGGGTAAGATAGAAGATAGGCAACCATTTCACCATTTTCATTCATGGCACTGAGTAGCAAACGGGGATCTGCGCGCTTCAATATTGGAATATAAGCCTGAATAAAGTCGTTTGCAGGAATAGGAGAAAAAAGCGGTGTTTTAGCAAAAGCCGCTATTGTAATGCGATGAACATCTTTCAATAACTTTTCCGGATTTTTACCATCCCACGCAGTCATCTTGAGGTTTTTAATGTGTTTGGTTGGCTCCGTTCTATTGGAGATATTTGCTTTTGCCGAAGAATGCATTTCGCCAATAATAAATCCGGCTTTTATATAAGCTTCTAGATCATAAACCCCCGATTGTGGTTCACCAATAAAAGACGGACTACCATCGCTATACATAACGAGGCGATATGGTCCCCAAGAGCCATTGTCCATAGGGCCGATAAGTGTTTCATAGCCTTTTCTACGTGCTTCTTGTTCGGCGCTTTTTAATATTTCCAGACCCTCATCAATATTTGCAAAATGATGTCCATTGACTGCTGCCGTTTTAAGGCCATTAAAGGATGGAGCCGCTTTAATCATAATATACCTTCATATTTTTTGAATAAAGTATTGCGCAAAGGTCACCGGTTTTTGAGAATTTTGAATTGCAAGAAGCAATCCTATTGTACAGATAAGAGTAGCAACAAGTGTTATTTTATAAATGATATGGCGTTGTGTACCCCTGTTAAAAAACGTAACACCAACGCATGAGAGAATAGCAAGCGCAGAGATAGCCCAAGCAGAGGGACGATTAAGCCAGCTAATATTGGTGTTACCAAAAACAATCAGTATATTCTCAAGAATAAAAACTAGCCCGCTAACGGTTATTGCAGCAAGCCACCTCACGCGTTTAGAGGAATCCGTAAAATGCAACATGAGTAATCCAGCCAACAGAGCAGCAAATGTAATGGTATAAAACTCGATTGCAATATAGCCCGTGACACGACCGGCAACGAGCCAGAAAACACCAACCAATGTCATTACAACGATAAGCTGGAGGTCTGTGTCATCAGATGGATGCGTTTTATTTCGCAATGAAATATTTGCAATAAGAGCTGCAAGAGGAAAAATAGCATAAAATATACTGGTTAGACCAACTGTCAGAAACAGGCAAATTACAGTTGAGCGACAGGCATGGGCTGATAAATTCAAAAAGGAAGCGCCAATGCTGGAAGCAACCATGATGACAATAAAAAGTGCTGCCAAGAGAAGCTGCATAATGAGGTTTGTCGGGTTGAAAGCAAGAAGAGCAAAAATACCAAGTGGTACGAATAAATTATCCAGTCCACGCCAACTGCTTGCTTCTACCAGTGCAGAAAATGCAGCAATAATGGTAGCCAATGGAATGATGTTTTCGCGTTCAATAGAGGGCGTTAAAATCATAATGATAACGCAGACAATCCACGTTACAATAAAGAAGACGGTTGTCCCTTCAATACTTTTTGTACGGTCTTTTGTGCCAAATTTTCGCCGGCCATATTCAGTTCCAATGACAGCTGCACAAGCATCTGAAATAGTAACAACTGCAAGAGGAAGGACATAAAGAATAGGATCACCTGCTGCAAGAAAAAATAAAACACTAACAGAAACAAGAAAGAGAATATCCCCCCAAGATGATCGCTCAACGGAATGGACAGCTGCTCCATAGGTTTTTCTGATAGGTGCAACCCGTAAAAGCAATAAGGCGGCCAAAGCAAAGAGAGCAAATACAGTAAAAGACTTATGGTCGAGAAACAATGGTAGGATTAGCGCAAAAATACCAACGCTTACATGAACAAGTTTGCGTTGTGTTTCGGCTGATAATGCATATTTATCACCGACAACCCGCACAAGTCCTGCGACCAAAACGAGTAGTAAAACTGTTAATATGCCAAAAATAATACTAAAAGACGTCATGATAAAACATCTTCTATAATGAGAGCCGAGTAGAAAAAGGCTTTATCCTCAAGAGCAAGTTTACTTGCCTCAATGTCGTTCATTTTTACACGCTGGCTGAAATGAACAGACATTTGACGCTTCACCATCATATTCCAATAGACAAAACGCGCATCTGGTTGTGCTTTATCTAACAGTTTTTCATATACTTCCCGACTAAGAGATGGAGACATATATTCAAAGATATCAGAAAGATTGAAACCATCAAATCGGCCAGATGCCTCCTGAATAGGACCTTTGAAAAATTCAATCCGGTCTACCCGATCTTTGATCGTCTGATAATGCTCTTTGCGCCATGCAAGAGGTAAAGCATATTGGTGGTGCCCCAGCAAAATCCATTGCATATACGGGTTATCATGTGGTTCCATATTGATAACCGCATGACGAACCTTATCTTGCACTTGCTTTGGCAAGTTTCCCTCTGCATAGTCAAAAAAAGCCGGATCACGACCGAGCTTTCCCATCATTTTTTCCGAAAAGAAAAACTTTGTTGCCAAGCGCCAACGCCAATTGTTCCATTTTTTATTAAAAAACTCTTCACGCTGAGCTGCGCTCATTTTTTGAAATAATTCATTGCATGTTTTTTTACTCGCAATGAAAGGTAAAATATAGCGGCGAAAGAGTGAAAAATAGTTTTCAAACTTTCCTATTCCTGCCAAGCCGAGCTTTTCTATTGCATCAAGTTTTTCTTGCCAAAAAAGGAGCATGTCACCTTCAAAGTCACTGATGAGGTTTCGCGCTATATCGCGCCTCATGTTTGACGGTGTAGGCTCCATAAGCTCGATAAAGTCATCATAAGACAAGTGTTTGAACGCTTCGATACGCATTTGCAAACAGTAAAGTTGTGCTTGTGATAAATCTGCTGCAACGATTTTTTGGGGATCAAGCAATAAAAGTGCTAAAACATTATCGCCTGCTGCGGCGACTGATAAAAAGTGTTTTCCCGCAGCTTTTTTGTGATCCGATCCACTTGTTAAAGCTTTGATTAATACTTCCGCATCTTCCCAGCCTTGTGCGTAACGAATAATATCAAAACGGGCACGTGTTTCTATTGCCTGATCACTTATCGCATTTTCTGACAATTCCTTCACCCCCATCAACTTCGACAAGGTCCCCATCCTTCAGCCATGAGCATGCGCCTTTGACACCAACCACACAAGGTATACCAAGCTCCCGTGAAACAATAGCCGAGTGGGAAAGGATAGAGCCACGTTCCACAACAACAGCTGATGCATTGACGAAATGTGAAATCCAGCCGGGGTCCGTATTGCGGGCAACGAGAACCTCACCAAGTTCGAGAGGTGTCACAAGCGGGTCACGAACAACACGAACACGCGCTTTAACTTTTCCGGAACCGCAAGCAAGTCCACGACGCTCGGTTTCATTTTTACGTTCGGAGCCATGGACTATATTATCCATAAGTCGTGCTGCTTTATCTCCGACACCACCACGCAATAAAATGCGCTCCCCCGGATCAGTCCGCGTTTCATAATCTGCTTGTTCAGTTTTTCGCAAATGAACAAGCCCTTTCAGATTGTGGCTTGTGGCAAAGCCTTCGATAGAACCCAGAATTTCAGAAACATCCAGGAAAAAAATATCCTTTGCATTGTCAAGACGTGCAGTCGCCTCGAATTCTTGCCCTATACGCAAAAATATGCGCCGGGCGCGGGCAAAAATACGGGTACGTTCAAACCGTAAATTCTCTCTGTCTTTGACCCGCGCCTTGGCATATTTCAACATTAATGAAGCGATTTGCTTACGAATAGGTTTATGCGCAAACAAAGTATCAAGATTGATAGAAGATGCGGCTTGTTGCTGTTTGTCGTCAGCACGCATAGAGGCTGCATAAATAGCCGATAAAAGCGGCGTTGGATCCTCGTCAATAGTTGGAGACTCCAGCTTTAATTCACCAACACGTCGGTCACCGAAACGTTTGATATAATCCTTGATTTTATTTCCAAGTGCTTGGTCTTGATAAACCTTTTCAATATCAAAGTCGGCAACAGCTTTTTTTAAATCATCAGAGCTTGTTTTTAAAATGTCGCCAGCCTCACGAATAAGTTTTGCCGGTTCTGCCGAGATAATATCGCCTTGGCCGATCATGACATCATTATGGAGCCGTATTCCGTCTTGACCGGCATGACGCTGAAGATATTTGCGTGAGCCGCCATAGGCCATCATGCATAAAACATCGTTCAGAATCGGGGCATCCCAACGATCAAGAAGGGCAGATTCAAGACGTCGATATTCTTTGCCAAGCTCCGACAAAGACATTGTATCCAAATTATAGGTGGGGTCGTCATCGCGCAGCGCTTTTTTCATTCTTTTATAGAAGTTTTTCCGCATGATCGGGAAAAACAATGAACGGGCACTCAAAGAGACAATCATGCGTATTAACGCAAAAAAGGATGGCGCTTTAACATCACTTATGGCTTCTTCCGGAATAGGGGATGATATCCCCATCATCGATTCCATATTACTGCGATTTTTCGAGAAGAAAGGAAGAAAAGAAAGAAGGCGATACCAATTGCCAAGGTTATAATACATTCGCCCGTCATAGCGTACCAACATATTGGACAACATTGATCGTGCGTTGCTTATTGTTTGTTGGTCTGTGCCAACCATTGCAAGAAAGGCACGATACACGCGATCATAGGCTTGCGAGGCAAAACTAAAAGTTAAAGGAGATACAAAACCGGGATAACTTTCAACAATATTGGAATTATCAAGAACCGTTAAAAGTGTTTCACCATGGCCTTTCGCCAATAAAGGCGATGTTATCGGGCGATCTTGCAAGTGCCAAACTTTACCGGATTTATCAATCGTCCATTCAATGTCCTGAGCAGCTTGTTTGCGATTTTCGGCAGAGAGGCAAAGGGCAGCAATTTTTTTTACTTCTTCTTCGTTTAATACGCTTGCATTTAGAGGGCGAGCATAAATATCATTTGTTACTTTTCCAAGAAGCCAATTTTCACCATCTTCTTCACCGGAAACAAGACTTTCCCCCAAGCCATTAACAGCCGAAATAACAATTCTGTCGCGCCGTCCACTGACAGGATCGGCACTAAAGGCAACGCCGGATGCCCGGGCTTCTATTTGACGTTGAATAACGACACAAGGCAGTTCACTGCCGCCAAGCCCTCGTTGTGATCGATATTCTTTAACATGATCAGCAAGGCCCGATTTAAAAACAGCTTCAATTGCGCTTAAAATTGTATCAGGTTTTTGCTCAAGAAGGGTTAGAAATTGCCCCGCATGGGAAGCTTGTAAACTATCTTCGGAAACTGCGGAAGAGCGGACAGCAAAACGGTCTGTCTTGTTTTTACTTAAACGTTTGATTTGCGTGAGAATATCCGGCTTGAAACTTGCTTTCAATGTACCGTTTTTATTGGCACATTCAGCTGTTACGACAAAAAAATCCGGAACCGGCGCTCCGGCTTTTCTTGCAGCAGCCAAAGCGTAAGCTTTCCCGCCAACAATATTGACACTTTCATTGAAAGCTTGGTCTTCATCAAGAACCATGTTCTATCCTTTCAGAAAAGGCAATAATGCGGCCAGAAGATAGCATGAGATAACCCATAAACCCGAACTGTTATCAAGTGCTTTTTGTCTTTGCGGGGTGGGAGCACGTGAGAACGCCCATATCTGGTATAAAAAAGGCAGCGCAGCCAAAAAACCGACTATAGCAAAAGGGAAAAGCAGGTTGTGATAAAGTGAAAGACCTAATAACGCAGTGTAAGCAAGTGCTAAAACCCCTAAAAGTGCCGCTAACGAAAAAGGAATGCCCCAAGCAGAACTATAAGTTTCAACGCCTTCGCGCTCATTCACGGGAGCCCATATTTTGCGTGAAAACTCGAAAATACAACCATTTGCCAAACTAAGTAACAGAAAAGTCCATAAGCCTGTCGGCATTGATGTTCCATGAGGAAGCCATTCACATGCTGTTAAAACCATATCAATCAAGGGCATAACCAGCATATGCGTTACAAGTAATAAAAGCGGGGAAGCATGGAGGGCATGGGGGGCAAAAAATTCCGCCGTCATTAATCCCATCCAGCACCAGACAATAAAAACCAGAAATAGCAAAGATGGCAGATAAATATATGCTACCAGCGCACTTATGATCATGGATAAAAATCCCAAGATGATTATAAGCTTTAAGGAAACGAGTCCTCGAGGTATAGGACGTTCCGGCCGGTAGCGTGTATCTGTTTCGTTATCTTTGTATTCATCGGCTGCGCGGAGTTGCCAGAAAAAGAAAAAGACCAGAATGAAAGCTGTCAAATATGCAGTAAAAGGAGGCAGCGAACGCCCGGCCAATTGTGCTGAGGCTGTTACTGATGAGGCGGAAAAAACAACCAGTAAAATAGCTGTTTTAATAACAGGAAAACGCTCGCTTTGATAGATCCACAAGCGTTTTAACAAACCTTGAGTATCAGCGTTTAGTGGAGGCATTTGTTTTTCTTCCCCGTGCCAGTCTCATATGCGCCATGCCGAATTGGCCACCGGCGACGGCAGCTGTCAAGGATAATTCACCACAGAGGATCAGACCCGCGGCAACTTCTGCAAAGGCATTTGCATGCCCGTTCCCTTTTAATCCCATGAGCTCGAGGCCCGCTTTTTGGCTTGGTAAGCCGGTACCTCCGCCAACAGTTCCAACGATCAAATTAGGAAGTGTAACAGTAAACTTTAAACCATTTTTTGTTTCTTCCGCACGTGTAAAACCGATTGATGTTTCAGAAACACAGGCGACATCTTGTCCTGTTGCCAAAAAAAGTGCCGCGAGACCATTTGCATAATGGGCTTGAGCACCGATCTGGCCTGACATTAAAGCCCCGAGATTGGCGATGCGAACATATTCAAGAAACTGCTCGACACTAACGCCCAAAACACTTTCTACGATTGTATGGGATAACTCGACCTGTGCCGTTGCCTTGCGCCCACGCCCTTTCATCACAGATAAAAAACTCGCCTTTTTATCTCCGGAAAGGTTGCCTTCCAAAAACCAGGAAATCGGCTTTATTGGACAATGTTCCAAAATGTATTGGCACATTGCTTCACTTGCAAATGTTACCATATTTTGTCCGGAAGCATCACCCGTTGAAAAACCGCAAAGAATATAAACCAGTTCAGCATCGATCATCGGGGTTAATGCGATCAATTTTCCATGCGATGTTGTTGATTGTGCCGCTTTTATCAGCTCTTCTTCCTGGCGCGTAAGCCACTCGATAAAAAGACCTGATTGTAATATATTTTCAAACCGGAAAACGGGACTTCGCAAAACTGTATTTGCTAATGTTGTAACTGTTACTCCACCTGCTTTATTAACAGCTTTTGCACCACGGTTATAGGAAGCAACAAGAGCTGCTTCTGTCGTTGCCAACGGGATCAGATAATCACCGTTGGCATGAAGTCCATTCACGCGTAATGGTCCAATAACACCAACCGGTATTTTGACTGTCCCTATCATATTTTCAATATTGGCTTGGTAATTTTCAGCAGACTGGAGTGTAAACGGGTCAGCCAGTTCTGTTTTGGCTTCTGCTGTTACCCCCATTTTAAAAAGCTGTCTCCAAATACGTTCGATAATAGAAGGAGAGCTGCGCGTAACTGTGCGCAAAGTTATCGGGATATTCTCGTATTTGGGGCTCAAATGTTCTTTTGCATCGTCAATTGTAAACTTTTCTCGCAACGCATCTAAAAAATTTTTAGCGCGATTTGATATTCCCATCCCAATTCCCCTTTTCGTTATAAATGATATTGTCAGACTAATTCCAACTTGTCATTAAGTGTCAGGGTAGCGGCGTTTATGCAAGCGTCAATTTAAACGGTGTTGTTCTCATTGTAAAAATAAATTTTATATTTAAAAAAATAAAAATTAAAATACAATTTCATTATAATAAATAATTTATAAGTTAAAATTTATTTTTACTTTTTTTAACCCATAGAATAGATTTCAAATAATTTAATTATAAAATTATAAAACACAAGTTTTTAATATCGTATAAAAATACTATTTTTACATGAATTATATATTTTACCAACCCTTTCGGACATTTATTTTTCCTGAAGTGATCCTATAAAACTGGACTATATATTGAAGTGTCGTTCATATAAGGAATGAAAATAGATGCCGTTGCGGGAGTTCTTTTTAGGCCAAGATAGCTTTGGAAACCTTGCATCTAGACAAGACAATCCAGCAGATTTCTGCTTCCCGTCAACTTCACCCCAATCAGATAAATCAATGGAAGAAAAAGATAGAATCGAGCTCTTTGACATCTTGTTGTATTAAATGGGGTAAAAAGACTACGGTAAGATCATTGTGTCTTAATGGCGGAGAGAAAGGGATTCGAACCCTTGATACGGTTGCCCGTATACACGCGTTCCAGGCGTGCGCCTTCAACCACTCGGCCACCTCTCCAGCGAGGCTGCAATATAACGGGAAAGACTCCGAGTTCAAGAGGAAACTTCATTTCATACCGGAAAAAGTCACTCATTCATCATTGGCTACAGGGATAATCGCAACAAACAGCCAAATAGTTTCCTAATGAAATGTCCTAATACGTGAAAACGTTATAACTCGTCCCCGCTGCCGAACCGGAACTACCTCATCCAGTGCTGAAGGCAGAGCAACAATAATTTAGCAATAATATCGTTTTTCAATAATTTTTAAAGTCTGACGAACGTGCGTGGTTGAGATTCCATAAATTTCTTATGAAAGAGGATATTATTGGAAACGCCAAATTTGCCAAATGAAAAGCCTGCCAGACGATCAGTCTAAAGCAGGCTTTTCTTCCCCTTGAAAACTTTTGAATAATGAAAACTTTTGAATAAGTTGAGCGGGATATTTATTCGCTTTTGCGATTATTTCCCGCCTATTTTAATCGCGTTTCAGGCTGCCTTTTCGTCAGCAAAAGCCTTTTTGACGCTATCGCGATTATTGATCTTTTCCATATAAGACGACAAGGCCGGCATATCGAGAAGATCAATCCCCACAAACTTGCACCATGTCAGGATTGTGAACAGATAGGCATCGGCAACAGTGAAATGATCGCCTGCAATAAACTGGGAATTTTCAAGCTGTTTTTCAGCATAGGTCAAACGTTCAATAAGCTTTGCTTTGGCAGCCTTTTTTTCTTCCTCTGAACCGGGATGGAAAAGCGGTCCAAAACCTTTGTGAAGTTCGGTCGCAATATAATTCAGCCATTCCTGTACTTTTGCCCGCTCATAAGTACCCGGTTTTTCAGCCAAATTCTTTTCAGGTTTAAGATCGGCCAGATATTGAACAATAGCAGTGCCTTCTGTAATAACCCGACCGTCATCAAGTTCCAGTGCCGGCACATAGCCTTTTTTGGTAACCGTCAAATAATCTTTGCCACTTGCCGTTTTCTTTTTGGCCAAATCAACCTTTTCGAGTTTGACCGGAATTCCGGCTTCCAGCGCTACGATATGTGGAGAGAGTGAACAAGCACCAGGGGCAAAATACAATTTCATAATCTCTATCCCTTCAAAAATATTGCGATCTTATAGCCCAAAATTGATACAGCTTTTCGATTTTTTCAATAAGCTTTTTTTATTTTACAATGTCCAATTCGTTTGCGCATTTCAATTTATATTTATTACCCCGTTTTTTCATGTCATTATTTTCTATAGATAAGAGCCGATTTTTACAGCGAAATTATCCACATAGCATTGCCTTTTATTCATAAAATGGTAAAAGATTAGGCGTTTTTAAAATTGCACAACAAAAAGGCATAAGTGATTGACCTTTCTTTCCACACCTCTCAAAGTTGGCAATATCGAGTTTAGAAACCGCGTTTTTCTTGCTCCTATGTCCGGTGTGAGCGATTTGCCTTTCCGCCAGAGAAGTTGGAGCGCCGGTGCCGGCATGGTGGTTTCCGAAATGGTGGCAAGTACGGAATTATGTTCCGGCGCGGTTGAAAGCCAAATGCGTATAAATGGCAAGGGCCTCCCACAGCATGTTGTACAACTTGCCGGTCGCGAACCGGAATGGATGGCAAGAGCAACGGAAATTGTTCAGGATAACCATGCCGATATGATTGATATCAATATGGGGTGTCCCGCCAAAAAGGTTATCGGCGGATATTCCGGTGCTGCCCTTATGCGTGACTTGAAACTTGCTATGTCCTTGATCGAAGCGGTTCTCAAAGTAGCAAGAATTCCCGTTTCTCTTAAAATGCGGCTTGGTTGGGACGAAACAACAATCAACGCGCCGGAACTTGCAAAAAAGGCTGAAGAAGCCGGTATTGCCATGATTACCGTGCATGGCCGCACAAGAATGCAATTTTACAACGGTCAAGCCGATTGGGATGCTTTGAAAAAAGTTCGCGATGTCATTTCAATTCCAATGGTAGCAAATGGCGATATTGGCAATCTTAAGGAAGCGGAAGAATGCCTGCGTCGTTCTGGAGCCGATGCCGTCATGATCGGGCGGGCAAGCTATGGTGCACCGTGGTTGGCCGGAGAAATCGCTGGCCACCCCTTCTGCCAGAATCTCGGCCATTATATTTGCGACCATTATCGCACAATGCTCGATTACTATGGCGAAAATACCGGCGTGCGTCACGCCCGAAAACATCTTGACTGGTATTTGAACAAACACGCCAAGGGCTTCTATAGCAGCGAAGAACGACAGGAAATTATGACTTCACGCAAGCCGGAACACGTTCTGACGCTGCTCAATTCGATATTTTCGAGAGATTTGGGTAATCCGGAAAAGGCAGCCTGACGATGCAACAAAAAGCAAAAAACAGCGAACAAAATATTGCAAGACTGGTGCTCGATGCTGTCCGACATCCGGTTATTCTTGTCGACAAGGATAATAGTATCGCCTATGCCAATGCCGATGCCGAACAATTCTTCAAAGCAAGCTCTTCTGTATTGGCACGAAACAGGCTTGAAACATTTTTACCCTTTGGTAGCCCTCTCCTCTCGCTCATCAATCAGGTCAGAGAAAAACCCAAACCTGTCAATGAATATCATGTCGATTTATCGTCACCAAAACTCGGTTATGACAAGCTTGTCGACATTTTTGTTCAACCACTACCGGAAATACCGGGAAGTGTGGTTGTGTTGTTTCAGGAAAAATCCATGGCCGAAAAGCTCGACCGGCAGATGACCCATAGAGGAGCTGCCCGTTCGGTGACCGGTCTTGCTTCAATGCTTGCCCATGAAATAAAAAACCCGCTTTCGGGTATTCGCGGCGCTGCGCAACTTCTTGAAAGTGTTGTCAGCGATGACGACAGGCAACTCACACGTTTGATTACCGATGAAACAGATCGTATCGTTGCTCTGGTCGATCGTATGGAAGTGTTTTCGGATGAACGGCCTATCGAACGTTTTCCGGTTAATATTCATACAGTGCTTGATCACGTAAAAAGGCTCGCACAAAGCGGTTTTGCAAAAAAGATCAAATTTATTGAAAAATATGATCCGTCACTGCCTCCAGTCTATGCCAATCGCGACCAGCTTATCCAGATTTTCCTTAATCTTGTTAAAAACGCGACAGAAGCGCTGGCCGGTGTAGAGAATCCTACAATTACGCTTACCTCCTCCTATCGGCCAGGCATCAAGCTTTCTGTACAAGGGCGGCATGATAAAGTCACATTGCCTATGGAATTCTGTGTGGAAGATAATGGACCGGGTGTTCCCAAAGACATTCAGGAAAATCTTTTTGACCCGTTCATCACCAGTAAACCGAATGGATCCGGCCTCGGACTTGCGCTTGTTGCAAAACTTGTGAACGACCATGGCGGGGTCGTTGAATGCGAGTCACAGCCTGGAAAGACGACATTCCGTGTTCTCTTGCCCATGTGGCGGCCGGAAGAGACAGAACAAAAGTCAAGCGGAGAAAGCCAATGACCAAAGGGATGATACTTGTTGCCGATGACGACGCGGCAATCCGCACTGTTCTCAACCAGGCGCTCTCGCGAGCCGGCTACGATGTGCGGGTGGCACCGAATGCAGCAATGCTATGGCGTTGGATTGCCAATGGCGATGGGGATCTTGTCATTACCGATGTCGTTATGCCGGACGAAAACGCATTCGATCTTATACCCCGCATCAAAAAGGCACGTCCGGAAATTCCCGTCATTGTCATGAGTGCACAAAACACTTTTATGACCGCAATCAAAGCTTCGGAAGCCGGTGCCTACGATTATCTGCCAAAACCGTTCGATCTGTCGGAGCTCATCAATATCGTCGGACGGGCTATGGTTGAACCCCGCCCCGAAAATGAAAAACAGAAATCCGACGAAACGAACGACACGATGCCGCTTGTCGGGCGTTCACCTGCGATGCAGGAAATCTATCGTATTCTTGCCCGCATGATGCAGACTGATCTTACCGTGATGATTACCGGAGAGTCAGGAACAGGAAAAGAGCTTGTTGCACGCGCACTTCACGAATATGGCAGACGCAGAAAAGGCCCCTTTGTTGCAATCAATATGGCCGCAATTCCCAAAGATCTCATTGAATCAGAATTATTCGGTCATGAAAAAGGTGCCTTTACCGGTGCCAATACGCGTTCAAGCGGGCGTTTTGAACAAGCCAACGGCGGCACATTGTTCCTTGACGAAATTGGCGACATGCCCATGGACGCCCAAACCCGCCTCTTACGTGTCCTGCAACAGGGCGAATATATGACCGTTGGCGGGCGAACACCGATCAAAACCGATGTCAGAATTGTTGCTGCAACCAACAAGGATTTGCATCAGCTTATCAATCAGGGACAATTCCGCGAGGATCTGTTTTATAGACTTAATGTTGTACCGTTGCGCATTCCCGCTTTACGTGAAAGAGCCGACGATATTCCCGATCTTGTGCGTCATTTCTTCAAAATGGCAACTGATGACGGTTTACCTTTGAAACATATCAGCAATGAAGGGCTTGATCTGTTACGCCGCTATTCATGGCCCGGCAATGTCAGGGAATTGGAAAATCTTGTACGCAGACTTGCCGCTCTTTATCCACAAGAAGAAATCGCGGTTGATGTTATCGAAACAGAATTAAAAAACGAGACCGGAAATCATGATTCTCATAATCCGGCTTCTGTTAATGATAATGTCACAATTGCCGAAGCAGTCGAAATGAATATGCAGAAATATTTTGCATCATTTGGTGAAGAATTACCCCCTGCCGGGCTTTATCACCGCGTATTGGAAGAAGTCGAATACCCGCTTATCCTCGCCTGCCTCACGGCAACAAAGGGCAACCAGATCAAGGCCGCAGAATTATTGGGGCTTAATCGCAACACCTTGCGAAAAAAAGTGCGCGATCTGAAAGTGAACATATATAAAGGAACTCGGACAAATTAAATTTGGCTCAAAAAAATTCAAATAAGTGATTGACCTTTAGCCAGAACCTTGTAAAGACTTGCGCATCCTTTTTGGAGGGGTGGCCGAGCGGTTTAAGGCACCGGTCTTGAAAACCGGCGTGCAGGCGACTGTACCGTGGGTTCGAATCCCACCCCCTCCGCCATATTTCATCAAAAAACAGTTTTAAATCAATAAATTGAACTTTTTTATAGTTTTTTCATCCTCCAATAAAACCTGGAAGCAAACGGTATTATAAGGTACGATAAATCACGATAACCAATTGATATTGCTAATAAAAATAAATGTGACGGACGGCCTTGGACAGTCTGAACCAATAACAAAGGGAACTATCCCTCCGCCATTAAGACGCGACGGTCTTACCATGGTTTCTTGTATGCTATATGATGCAACAAGATTTCAAAGAGTGGCATTCTATCTTTTTCTTAAGAGATTTATTTTCTGCTATTATCCGCGCTTTTTATGCGCTCCGGCTCTGAGTGCATTTTTGGTAGTGAAACCTGGGGTTTTAACGAGCATTTTAAAATAAAAGGTATTTATTTTCTCTATCGCGTAAATGACATCGGTTTCTAATAATAATTTTTATATTACAACGTATATTTTTATATTTAATATTGTGAATATATAGGTATTTTTTTAAAAATAGATAATTAACATATAATATTTTAATTTACCATAGAACATATATTAATTTAATTATATACATTTATATATCGCTAAACGAATATCAAATAAATGATTAAAAAGGAGCAGTTTTTCTACTGTCGCTTTCACCTTTCTTGTCGATACGCGCTCTGCTCGGAGAGGATAAGCTACAGATTAGTTGAGGCTGGAAACACAAAACAATTTTAAACATTAATTCCCGATAAATGAGTTTGAGCCGCCAAAATTGACTTCGCCAGATAGCTGGTAAGCTATGTCATAGTACTAAAATTTTTGCAAAAACACGATTGTTGGCGCATTTCGATATGCGCATAATAGGTGTTCACATATTTTCTTTTTTGCTACCTACATTGCTGATATTGTTATCTTATTTCAAGGTTTGAATATATGAATCAGCTAATTGGCCTTGCCTCGCTTTTTAAAGCTCTTTAGAACTGGCAATCACAAACAATCCACTAAAAAAGAGGTGATCGCTCTATGGCGGACCATAAAAAGAAAACACCGGATTTGAATTTTACTGCTAAGCTTTTTAAGGCAGCTGATAAATTACGCGGCGGTCTGGAGCCGTCGGACTATAAACATATCGCGCTTGGTTTGATTTTCCTGAAATATATTTCTGACGCCTTTGATGCACGTTATCAGGAATTGCTGGGCGAAGAATATGCCGACCCTGAAGATCCGGATGAATATTTGGGGCACAATGTTTTCTGGGTGCCGAAAGAAGCGCGCTGGAACTATTTGCAAGCCAACGCAAAGAGTCCTGAAATCGGCTTGTTAATTGATGGCGCGATGACAGCGATTGAAAATATTCCAGCCAATAAAAGCTTGAAAGGCGTTTTGCCAAAAAACTACGCTCGCCCGACGCTGAACAAAACCATGTTGGGCGAGCTGATAGACTTGTTCGCTGATGTCGGCATGCATAATAAATTTGACGAGGCGAAAGACTTGCTTGGTCGCGCCTATGAATATTTCCTGTCGCAATTTGCCGGTGCCGAGGGCAAACGCGGTGGCGAATTTTTTACACCCCGTTCTGTTGTGCGCACATTGGTTGAGATGCTGGAACCTTATAAAGGTCGCGTTTATGACCCCTGTTGCGGCTCGGGCGGTATGTTTGTGCAATCCCAGAAATTTATTGATGAACATGGCGGCGACATTTCTATTTACGGACAAGAAATCAACGATACAACATGGCGGCTCGCCAAGATGAATTTAGCGATTCAGGGCATTGATGCCGAAATTCACTGGAACAATGAAGGCAGCTTTCATAAAGATGAATTTCCCGATTTGCGTTTCGATTACATATTGGCAAACCCGCCTTTTAATATTTCTGATTGGGGTGGCGAGCGGCTGATTGATGATGTCCGCTGGAAAAAATATGGCATTCCACCAAAAGGAAATGCCAATTATGCCTGGTTAGAGCATATCATCCACCATCTCGCACCACGTGGTACTGCCGGCGTTGTGCTGGCCAATGGTTCAATGTCGAGCCAGCAATCAGGCGAAGGGGAAATTCGCAAAGCATTACTGGAAGATGATAAGATCGACTGCATGGTGGCATTGCCGGGGCAATTGTTTTTCTCGACACAAATTCCGGCCTGTTTGTGGATTTTGGCCAAAAATAAAAGTGCCAATGGTCATCGCGAACGAAAAGGGGAAGTGCTCTTCATTGATGCCCGTAAAATGGGCTTTATGGTAGATCGTGTCCGGCGTGAATTGTCTGACGATGACATAGCCAAGATCGCTTCAACCTATCATCGCTTCCGTGCTAAACCTGAAACGGGGCTTGAGCCTTATGAGGACGAAGCCGGTTTTTGCAAGGCGGCAACGTTGGAAGAGATCAAAGCCAATGATTATGTGCTGACTCCCGGCCGCTATGTTGGAACGGAAGAGGAGGAAGATGATGGTGTACCTTTTGAGGAAAAATTCGCTGCCTTAAAAGAGAAATTGTTAGGGCTGTTTGGCGAAAATAATAAACTTCAAAGGAAGCTAAATAATTTTCTATCTTTAAAGAAATGATGTACTTTTTTGACAAAATAGAACTAGGTGAGTTTATAGAACTCAAAAGAGGCTATGACCTTCCTTACACCAAGCGCAATAAAGGAAACATTCCTATTGTGACCTCGTCCGGCATCAATGATTTTCATAATGTTCCCATGGTACATGGGCCAGGTGTTGTGACTGGGCGATATGGAACAATAGGTGAAATTTTTTATCTCAACGAAGATTTCTGGCCATTAAATACAACTCTTTATGTGTGCAATTTTAAAGGAAATAACCCTAAATTTGTATATTATTTTTTAAAAACGATTGATTGGCAGCAATTTAATGACAAAAGTGGTGTACCGGGTATAAACCGGAATGATGTTCACGCTTTAATTGTTAAAGTTCCATCTACAGTAAAACATCAAACGCTAATTGCTGATGCTCTTTATTTGTTTGATCAGAAAATCGAACTCAATAAAAAGATGAATGAAACGCTGGAGCAAATGGCACAGGCTGTGTTTCAGGATTGGTTTGTTGATTTTGGCCCGGTCAAACGCAAGCTCGAGGGCATAAATGATCCCGTTGCTATTCTTGGTGGTTTGATTCCTAATCCCGCACAAGCGCAGAAAATTGCTTGCCTCTTTCCAGATCAATTTGCAGAGGATGGTTTACCATTAGGCAGCGAGATCATAAAATTGCAAGATATCTTGGAATTGGCGTATGGCAAATCGCTACCCCAAAAAAGAAGAGTTAAAGGATCAATTCCTGTCTATGGATCAGGAGGAATTACAGGATACCATAACGAATGTTTAATAGATGGCCCCTCAATTATAATCGGGAGAAAAGGGTCTATTGGGACAATTTATTGGGAAAATTCACCTAGCTTTCCTATAGATACCGTTTTTTATGTCAAATCTGAATTCCCACTTATTTACCTATATTTCTTGCTAAAACAGTTTGATCTTAAAGCTATGAATACCGATGCTGCTGTTCCAGGTTTAAATAGAAACAATGTTTATAGATTGCAGATTCCCTATTTAAATAAGACTGTTATAGAAAAATATGCTTCGCTCATGACACCACTATTTTCCTACTGCAGAAGTAATCTAGATCAAAACCATACACTAGCCGAAATGCGGGATTTATTGTTGCCAAAGCTCATGTCAGGTGAAATATCTGTTGATGATTTGGAAAAGAAAATGGGGGGTGTTTTATGAGTTTACCTTCACTTGGTTCTCTTAAAAAAGTTGATGTGCGCCACATCTGGCAAACAGAAGCGCAGCATTTCACACCTTGGCTTGCACAAAACTTGGATATATTGGCCGAAACACTAGATATGGAACTTGAAATTGAAGCGCAGGAAAAGAATGTGGGGCCATTTCGTGCGGATATCCTCTGCAGGGATACACTCGATAAGAGCTGGGTGTTGATTGAAAACCAATTGGAGCGCACTGATCATCTTCATCTTGGCCAGTTGTTGACCTATGCCTCTGGCCTTAAAGCGGTAACAATCATCTGGGTTTCTACGCATTTTACCGAAGAGCACCGCTCGGCACTTGATTGGCTTAACAATATTACCGATGACCAGTTCAAGTTCTTTGGCCTTGAGGTAGAGCTATGGCAGATTGGTGATAGTCCTGTTGCACCCAAGTTCAATATTGTTTCCAAACCGAATGATTGGTCACGCTCGGTCGGGCAAGCTGCCCGTCAAATCGAAACGGGCACATTGACCGATATCAAGGCGGCACAACTGGAATTTTGGACGCAACTTGCGGAAAAGCTGAAAGAAAATTCTCATATTCGCCCGCAAAAGCCTATGCCGCAACATTGGGCAGTTTTTCGCATTGGCCGCTCCGGCTTTCATATGAGTGGCCTTCACAATACCCGTGATAAATGCATTGGCGTCGAGCTTTATATCAATCATCAAAATGCCAAGGATTTTTATAACCAACTCTATGCACAAAAGAATGACATTGAAGCAGAAATTGGTCATGAACTGATATGGAAAGAGCTACCAAACAAGAGTGCATCCCGTATCATTCTTTATTTGCGCGATGTTGACCCTATGGACCGTTCACGCTGGGATGAGTACCAAGATTGGTTGATCAAATATATAGAGGCTTTTGACCGTACTTTCCGCAACCGCATTCGCAATCTGGAGGCTTCCGATATAGGGGGCGACGATGATGATTTGTCGGAGCCTTCATAATCCTTTTGCAATCCCACAAAAAATGTAAAACTTAAAGACCTACCTAATTTTCATAAAGAGGTATTGATGAAGCGCTCTGATCTGAAAGACGTGCTGGATATGTTTGATAGCTTTGCGTTAGAGCATCCCGACGGGCACCAGAAGAAAAAGATGAATCGTTATTTTGTACCCGGTTCCGGGTTGTGTTTTGCTTTTGAAAAGAACGATGGGCGAGCACATATAGTGGACGATGTGGCTGCACATATATGGTGCCCAATGAAAGTCGCTGCTTATGTTGAAGGCGTCAAGAAAAAACCATACCCCGCTTCTCGTCTTTGGACAAAAACAAATGCATCAGGCAAAAAACTCTATGGTCGCCATTCCGGTCTTAAAGCGACTAAAGAGCTTCGTGATATTGATTTGATTAGATTTACGCCATTGACACTTGACGACGCTAAGCGGATTAAAGAAGGTCTTGAAAAAGCAGCCGAGCATAAAATCACGTAAGGGGGATCAGGGGGAGTATGAACGAGTGCGATATTGAATGCGCAGGTTTGGAATATTTCGCCGAGCTTGGCTATGAAATTGCCGACCCCAAGGCGTCAAGCCCTGATGGAATCTTGCCATTGCGTAAAGCCTATGATGAAGTTATTCTCACCAAAAAACTTCTTGATGCCTTGGCGCGCATCAACCCGAAAATTCCGGAAGATGCACGCCTTGATGCCTTGCGCAAAATACTGGCAGTTGAAACGCCTTCACTCGTTGAAGAAAATCGCCGCATCCACAAAATGATTATTGAAGGGGTCGATGTCGAATATCCCGATGACGATGGTGTGATCATTGGCAATAAGGTGTGGTTGATTGATTTCAAAAATCCTGAGAACAATGACTTTCTGGTTACAAATCAGTTTACCGTTGCTGAAAACGGTTTCACGCGGCGGCCTGATATCGTTGTTTTTGTCAATGGCCTGCCATTAGGCGTGATCGAATTAAAAAATGCTGCTTCCGAACAGGCAACTTTGAGCAATGCCTTTAACCAGTTGCAGACTTATAAAAAGCAAATTCCTTCCCTCTTTCGCACCAATGCGGTTTTAGTGACTTCTGATGGGCTTTCTGCACGCATTGGTTCACTGACTGCGGAGGAAGAACGATTTATGCCATGGCGCACCGTAACAGGTGCTGATGGTGATTTTACGCCAGCCGGCCCACGTGAATATGAAACGCTGATAAAAGGTGTTTTTGAAAAAAACAGATTTTTACGCCTCATTAAGGACTTCATCGTCTTTGGTAATAAAGGCAATGGGCCGTTCAAGATTGTTGCCGGATATCACCAATATTATGGTGCATTAAAGGCACTCAATCGCATTATTGCAGCAGCTGCTTGCGATGGCGACCGTAAGGGCGGCGTCGTCTGGCATACGCAAGGATCTGGCAAAAGCTTGTTAATGGCCTTTCTCGGTGGACTTATCGTCAAGAGCCCCGAACTTGAAAATCCTACACTGGTGGTGTTGACAGATCGCAATGATCTGGACGACCAATTGTTTCATACCTTTTCTATGTATCAGGACCTGATACGACAGACACCGGAACAAGCTGAAGATAGGGATAGTTTACGAAGAATGCTCGACCGCGCTTCCGGTGGAGTTATCTTTACCACCATGCAGAAATTCAGTACTCTTCCTGAAGAGAACGAATACCCCGTCTTGACCGAACGGCGTAATGTCATTGTTATGGCTGACGAAGCGCACCGTAGCCAGTATGGCTTTGCGGCAAAAATTGATCGTAAAACCGGTGAAACACGCTATGGTTATGCACATTATGTACGCCAGGCATTGCCGAATGCCAGTTTCATAGGTTTTACGGGAACTCCAATTGAACGTGCAGACATCAACACGCCTGCGGTTTTTGGCTCTTACGTTGATATTTATGATATTTCTCGTGCTGTTGAAGATAAGGCAACTGTGCCGATCTATTATGAAAGCCGTCTTGTCCGGCTCGAGCTTGATCCCGCGGTACAGGAACAGATTGACAATGCCGTTGATGCAATGATTGAAGGTGACGAACCTTCCGAGCAAGAAAAACAAAAATCCAAATGGACAAGCGTTGAAAAATTGGTCGGAGCGCCAAAACGATTGTCAAAACTTGCCGAAGATATGATTGCCCATCTCGAAGCACGCCTTCATGCAATGGCGGGGCGTGCTATGGTGGTTACAATGAGTAGGCGCATTTGTGTTGATCTTTATAATCAAATCATTCGCTTGCGACCTGAGTGGCATTCTGAAGATGACAACAAGGGTGCCGTCAAAATTGTAATGACGGGTTCAGCTTCCGACCCTTTAGACTGGCAACAGCATATAGGCAATAAAAAACGTCGCGATCTTTTGGCAAAAAGAGCACGTGACCCTAAAGACCCACTAAAGCTGGTCATTGTGTGCGACATGTGGCTCACAGGCTTTGATGCGCCGCCTATGCATACAATGTATATTGATAAGCCGATGCGAAGTCACGGACTCATGCAGGCCATTGCACGTGTTAATCGTGTTTTCAAGGATAAGCCGGGTGGTTTGGTTGTCGATTATATCGGAATTGGCAACAATCTGAAAAAGGCATTGGCCGAATATACCCAATCCGACCGGGACAAAACCGGTATAAGCGAAGAAGAAGCGGTGAGTGCCCTGCAAGAATGTCTTGATGTGGTGCGTGATATGTATCACGGCATTGATATAAGCAAGGGCTATACAGGTACACCTTCTGAAAAGCTTGAAGCTATTGCCGATGCGATGGATTGGATTTTGAAGTTACAAAACGAATCCGCCGCAAAAGCCAAAGACGAGAAAGAAAAGAAACGAGCTCATCGACGCTATTTTGATGCGGTAACGGCGCTAAAAAAAGCCAATGCTTTGGCAAGTGCCAGTGAATTGGCTTTAAAAACACGTGATGAAATCGGCTTTTATGAAGCTGTAAGGGCCGCATTAGCGAAACCGACAGTGCGTGGAAAAATGAGTGATGAAGCACGCACAGCGGCTGTCAACCAATTACTGGATAAAGCTGTTGCTACTGCCGAGGTTGTCGATATCCTGAAAGCCGCCGGATTGAAGACACCGGAAATTTCTATTCTTTCAGATGATTTTTTAATAGAAATCCAGAATATGGAGCGTAAAAATCTGGCTCTGGAAGCATTGCATAAACTCCTTAATGGTGAAATTACCAGTCGCAGCAAAACCAACATTATCGAGGCGCGCGCTTTTTCAGACCGTTTGAAAGAAGCAGTGGCACGTTATCATTCCAATGCAATCTCGACGGTTGAAATGCTGCAATCCCTTATTGATCTTGCTAAAGATATGCGTGCCAAAGTACAGGCCGGTATGGAAAGCGGATTAAGCCCCGCTGAAGTTGCTTTTTATGATGCGCTGGCCGAGAATAATAGCGCAGTGGAGGCCATGGGTGATGAAAAACTGCGGGTTATTGCTATAGAGCTGGTTAAAGCCATGCGTGCTAAGGTTACAATTGATTGGAACCATAGAACACAGGCCAGAGCTGAAATGCGTGTGCTCGTCAAGCGCTTATTACGGAAATTTGGCTATCCACCAGATTTTTCCGACGACGCCGTTAAGAACGTATTGGCACAGGCAGAAACCGTTTTAAACTGCCTTTGTTAAAACCAATTTCTTTAAACATAACGGAAAATTTAAAAACGGCAGTTATTGTTAGAATAATTTCGAATTTTCTGTACGGTATAGTGAATTCTCGCTGTAAGAAATGTTAATTCTTTCCTATCATCGTTTAAAGATGAATGTAATTGTTTAAACGGAATTGAGAATTTTAATAATTAGTCAAAGGGACGTAAGTACTGCTTTAATGATATTCCAGCGGAAATCCGAGTTTAACAGAAAACACTGTTCTTAACTTACTCAACATTTCAAGGATGAGTGTTACATTGAGGGAATAGAGCAAGCCGCCAATGACGAAACCATAAATTCCGCGTTTGACTATTTTTTATAAGCTGTGGACTTGGACATCAAAACAAATTTAATTGTAAAATAATCTGAGCAAGTTCTTATATACTTTTCTAAGTTTATCATTCGACAACAACCAAATCGCAACAGAATTCATCTGGTAACATTAACACGCTGTTATAAAACATGAATTAGGTTATTCTGTTCGCATTGAAATTATACTCGGAGCCTCGATTGAATGACCAAGGCTTTTTCAAAAACTCCCCCGCTTCCCTATTACATTGTTGCTTTTTCTCCCCAAAGAACAGAAGGAGACAATGGATACGCAGAAATGGCGGAGGCAATGGAAGAACTGGCGTTACAGCAACCAGGGTGCCTTGGTGCTGAAAGTGCCCGTGGCGCTGATGGTTTTGGCATTACCAATTCGTTCTGGAAAGATGAAGCGAGCATGAAAGCTTGGAAAGCAAATGTCGACCATAAACTTGCCCCGAAACTCGGTCGGGAAATATTTTACTCGCATTGCGTCATTCGCGTTGCAAAAGTGGAACGTGACTACAGTTTTGAAAAAGCAGACATATGAAATTGACTGATCCATGATCGATTTCAACATCACATCAAGTTTTTGATGACGAACTCTGCCTAGTTTTGAGGAAAAGCTTTGAAAATAGACTGATTATAAGACAGAGCTTTGATCAAAGACTCCTAAATTTAAATCAACTGCCCTTAAAGTCATGCTCTATGCATCTCTAAGCTTGTCTCTCCCTTTTACTGTAAGAGATAATATTAAAGGATGAAGACGATTACAGAAAAATATAGGTGACTGAAAATACTTTACATTTCAAATTATAAAAATATTTTTCCGGTTTATTTTCAAGTTAAAATCAACAGATAAAATATTAATCAAAATAATTTAATTTTTACGGTTTTAGTCAAAATAAAAATATAAATTGTTTTAAAAACAATAAAATATAGTTCACACATGAATATAGACATTATTTTAACATAAAATAAAAATTTTACTTGCGACTTGATGTTTTTCGCAAGCCAAATTTTTCGTAAAAGATAAATTCTTTCCGGTGACAATAGATATGTTTTTTCAAACATATCTTTATATTATCATTAGCGAACAGACTGGAGAAAAGCGACTGTTTCCGGACGTTGTGGATTTCTGATGACTTCATCAGGCGTACCGATTTCGTGGATTTGGCCTTGGTGGAAAAACGCCACGCGGTTCGAAACATCTCTTGCAAAGGAAATTTCATGGGTAACAAGAACCATTGTCATTCCTTCTTCTGCAAGCAGGCGCATAGTATCCAAAACCTCGCCAACAAGTTGGGGGTCAAGAGCGGAGGTTGCCTCATCGAAAAGCATATAATCCGGAGACATGGCAAGTGCACGGGCAATCGCCATACGCTGTTGTTGTCCACCGGACAATTTATTCGGATATACATCAAGCTTTTGCCCCAAGCCGACATGTTCTAACTGTTTGATGGCAATTTCCCTTGCCTGTTCTTTTGACATTTTCAAGACTTTACGAGGAGCCAAAGAAACATTCTCTATAACAGTCAAATGTGGGAATGCATTCCATTGTTGAAAAACAATGCCGATTTTCTGTCTTAATTTGTCTAGATTGGTAGATGGAGAAAATACATCCGTACCGTCGACTTTGATCGAGCCGCTATCAATTTTTTCGAGACCATTAATACACATCAACAATGTCGACTTTCCTGATCCCGAACCGCCGATAACGGAAACAACTTCACCCTTGTTAACAGTCATTGAAACGCCTTTGAGAACCTTCAAGGCACCAAAGGATTTATGAACATTATCAATCTCAATCATTTATCACCCATTTATTTTCAAAACGCGAACCAATGTTGGAAACGACCCAACTAATGACGTAATAAAAAACGCCTGCCAGAAAGAAGATTACGAATGGCTCGTTCAATCTGATATTCAATTGTTGGGAAGCGCGGAGCAGCTCGATAATTCCTATCCAGAAAACCAGAGAGGTATCTTTCATGACCGAAAGGGTAAGATTGAGCCAACCGGAAAAGCCTACTCTGACCGCAAGCGGTATGACAATATAAAAGACATCCTGCCACCAGCTCAAACCAAGAGAACGGCTCGCTCTACGCAAATTTCCCGGCACCGCCAAAATGCCTCCCCGCACAACTTCGGTACAGTAAGAAGCTGTGTAAAGGCCAAGTACAAAGCAGGCGACTGTAAAAGCACTCCATTTAATGCCGATAACGGTCTTGAAAGAATTGAACAAGACAAATTGTATTGGCAAAGGTACACAACGGGGAATATCCAGAAACCACGCTAGCGGCATGGATATTTTCGGCATTCCAGCGCGAATGAAACCGAATATAATTCCTAAAGCCGTACCGATAGCCATTGCCGCCACAGTCAGTTCTATTGTGACAAGAGCACCATTTGAAAGATAGACAAGATCGCTCCAGGTAAGTTTTGTTGTAAACATCTGTCCCTCTCCATCAATATCTCAGAATTTTCCATGCCGATAATCTGGCGAGGATAAGCAGCATTTTTGACATGATGTAATAAATGACTGCAGCGGCGAAGAAATATTCGAATGTGCGGTAGGAAGAGTCGGCCAAAGTTTTGGTAACAGCCATCAAATCCTTGTCCAATCCGACAACAACACCGAGCGATGTCATCAGAAGGGCCCAGATCAACTGGTTGGTCAATGGATAATAGACAACCCGCAAAAGTTGGGGAACCACGACAAGGTGAAAGGACTGGAAGGCCGTCATTCCCAATGAACGAGCGGCGCGTGTCTGCGTTTCAGGAACGGCTTGCAAACCTCCACGGAAATTTTCTGCCAAATATCCGGCACTGTTAAACGTTATACCAATCAATAAGGCCCACCAGGATGAAATAAAAATGCCGAAAGCGCCAAAACCGAAATATAGAAAATAAAGCTGTAAAAGCGCCGGCGTATTACGGGCAATCGATATCCAGGTGATGGCAATTGCTGCAAGCGGACGATTGGTAGAGCGCCTCATAACCAACAGAACCAACCCTATGAGGATTGATAAGACCATACAAATGGCTGTTGTATAAAGGCTAACCCACGCTCCTGCCAAAAGCTGGTTGATATGTTGCCAAACTGTACCCCACTGGAATTTATAATTGAACATGGCTTTTACTTTCGTTTCCATGACCCGTAAGCCAATACGGTGGTTTTACTTCAAATTTTCCTTCGACTGCCGCTTGAACGCAATTGGCAAGATCGGAAAAACGCATAGTGCATTTTGTCAATCCTGCTCCGTAATGGGCATATTTCCCTGAATTTGTAAGAATAGTTTTATGATTGTTCTTGATAATTGGTGCACCAATCATGCACCAACATGTATCTGTTATGATTGTGGCACCAAAATCTTGAAGACTTTGGAAAGAGTGATGCTTTTCAAGTTCTGATAAACAATGCCGGCCCATAGTAATGTAAAGACCGGTATTGTGAGATCTGGTTTTGTTTTGACAAAGTTTCGCAAGAAGAAGTGCTTCTTCGAGCGAAAAATGGGGATTGCCGAGTGCTACAAGATCAATTTTGTCAAACGCTGGTGCATTATTGACATTTCTATTGCCCGCATTCCCATTAAGGACATGCCATGCCTCTAATAGCTCTCCCCGCCCGATGCGAAAAGTTTCCAAATCAAGATCAAGCCAATCGCGATTATCGGAAATTTCTGCTGTTATACCTTCAATATGAAACATCGGAGCCGCAGAGGTTGTGGCGAATGCCGCAGACATTGCTTTCAAATTATCCCGATTTGGATGAAGTCCGGATAAACCGTTGATCAAAGGGATATGCGACCCCGAAATCAGCCCTGTCTGATAGCCAAGCAAAGGATAGAAAGAGTCATCAATTACGTCCGGCTTTTCAACAATAATTCGGATGGTTGGCATCCTGTTGGCTTTTAGATGGCAGCCTGTCTTCGGTGCGCGTCCGGTAATTGCAATACAAGCATCCATAAAGTCCGGATTTTTTTGGCTATGAGCCCCAATAATACTATTGGCAAAAACAACTGCATTCGATTCCGCCCAACCGATTTCCTGCCCTTTCAATGGGGCGGAACAAAGCAGATAGGGAGCACAGGTAAAGTTTTCTTCGGCTCCGATTGCCAAATAATTTTCGGCAAGACGCTTCGCCGGAAGGGCAATCTTTTCTGGAACCGGCTGACGGCTGCTATTTTGAAGATCAATCGAAATAGCATTCAGCGTTGTCGGAACGGCCACTCTGGCATCAAGCATTTTCAGCTTTTCCGAAAAAGCGAGAGCGCCTTTGCCGGTATAAATACAGGCGTCAATATGTGCTTGTTGCACATTGATGAGAGATTTCGCATTTTGAAAAACAGCCATTTTACAAATAACTGTCATGGCAAGTCGGGCAGCTTCGCCATGTTTTCCCGAAAGCAATTCCTGATCATATGATGTCAAATCAAGTGACGGAAATTCTGTAAGCGAAAGTTCTTCAGGATGAACATTCTCCTCATCAGCCTCTCCGGCTGCCATCAATCCATTATGACAAAGCTTAACCCGTTCCATTGCGGCAATCCGCTGAAACTTTGACTTTTGAACCACCATTACAGGAAGAGAACGACCAAAGAAAATTTTGGCAACGAGAACGCCAGCCAATAATATACTATCTGTTTCGGAAAGAATAAGTGCCGCAGGTGCTTTACCGTTAAGAAGCAGTTCCAGAACAATACTGCTCCCCGTGCATGAACCACGCCCTGATGGCAAAACAAATATCTTGCCCGAGATAGTTTGGCCTGAAAGCGGATGATGACTATCAATCACTTTCCCAGTCTGCGGATCTATTCCGCCCCAAAAACTTAATGGCGTTTCCGTATAGAGAACCTCGCCACAAGCATCCCCATCAATATAGGTTGTTCCCGAAATAAAAGTCGGGTCTGGATATTGGAGTGATCCTTGCATCAGAATGTCCTGGACAGTAATCCGGAGTAGAGATGAGACGCCTCATCAATTCTCTTCATTCACAAAATTTCATTGATTATTTCCGGACGAGTGTTTGACCACTCGTCCTTTTTCGCGTTTCGATCAACAATAGACCAACCGTTCAACGATAGACTGGCGGTTCAACGATAGACGAGCGGTATTGTAAGATCGACAGGTTCGTTCTTGAACCACTTTTTATAAAGCTCGGCGTAACGACCGGTGCGTACCTGCTGGTGAACAAACAGGTTAAGATAATTGATGAAGCCGAATTCATCACGTTTTGTCGCAATGGCGTAATAGTCCGGAATATAAGGGGCTACACCGGTGATAACGAGATCAGGGTAATTACCTGAATTGATAGCGAGTTGCGCAACGCTTTCGGTCAAGACCGTTGCGTCAATATGCCCTTGGGCGACAGCAAGAATTGTATCGTTTTGTGATTGATAGGAGCTATAGCTGCCACCACCCCATTTTTCAATGTCGGCTTTGAGTTTTCCCTCTTCATAAGTGCTAGCGGTATTACCGAGTTTCTTGCCCTTCAAATCCTCATAAGAAGAGATACCCGTATTCTTTCTTGTAAGAACGATCATCCGGTTGACCATATAAGGTATAGAAAAACCGACGACTTTTGCTCTTTCAAGTGTGTCCGACGTCGAAGCGATAACAACATCGGCCCGATCCGACATTAAAGCAGGCACTCTATCAGGAAAAGGCGTTTCCACAATCTCGGTTTTAACGCCGAGGGCTTTGCCCAAATCGTTACAATAATCAACATCAAAACCGATCGGCTGATTATTTGCATCACGTGATCCCATGGGAGCAAAATCAAGCGTTACGGCACAACGTAACGTTCCGGCACTGATAATATCATCGACTTTATCTGCCAAAGCTTCACTTGTGATACCGGTAGCCAAAGCTAAACCTATAGCGGAAATGCGTGTGATGTTTTTCATGTCTATGCTCCCATTTTGTCATCGCTCACTTGTTGCTCGCTATCAAATTAAGACTTACAGACGGACCATTTCTGATGATGGTTGTTCCCACTTAATGTTATATAGTTTTGTCTGTTGATCTATAACTGATATATCTCTATAAGATCACAGTTGTTTTTAAAGTGCAACCAAGAATTTTCAACTTGTGTAAAAACGCAATTTTATGTTTTGTTTCAAAGCAAAAAAATAACAATACCCAATCACCATTTACCATTTGATTTTACAATAGAAACAGACTGTTACGCTGACATTACTCGCGGAATGAAACTTCCGTTTGCAGATTGTTTGTAAAAAAATGAAATGAATTTTGCCTCTTCGAAAAGATGATCTCTAGTGAAAATATTTATCAAGGTGGCGATCGCAAGGAGCGTTTCCAAACCACCACAATTTTTAAGGGCGTGGGGGCGCTCCATCATAGAAGGCAAATAGTATCAAACCCGAAATTTTTTAAATTTCGCTTCCGTTTTGACTATCAAATGGACCAAGGGGCAGTACATTTTAAAAATCTGTCTGCGTCTCTTCCATGGTGGGGAGAACGTCAAGGCCGGCTTCCCGCTTTTTATCAATTGATAAGAAAAGGAAGCCGGGATAAGCCTGATCCATATCTGACCTATATCAGTATTTGGCTACATCAGCACTTGGCCTATATCGGTTTTCATACAAGATTTTTATAAGAGACGTGATTTAAGCATCAAAATAGTCTAGAAATCACGGGACCATTTTTCGTAAATGTTCCATCAGTTTCATTGCTCTATTGCCAGCTACATCCGGTTTACCGCTGACAATCCCTTCAATCAGTGAAATATGTGCATTGGCAGAGTTTATAATAGCTTCCTGTCCGCGGTAGAGACGGAACCAGAAACGTCGGGAATGGGTTTGCAAAGGTTCGACAACCCGAGCTGCAAATATATTGCCTGCGGCTTTGCCCAATGTTTCATCAAAAAGCTTGTCCGCATCCAAAAAATTATAAGGATCATTTTCTTCAGCCGACTTTTTCAAATTCTCTGCCGCCATTTTCATTCGATCAATGTCAACGGCTCCGGCAAAACGCGCGGCATCCCGTGCAAGCAGAACTTCTATCCCCTGCCGCACATCAAGCACACGGACAAAGTCCTGTGGTTCAAGATCGGCAACACGAACTCCTGAACGGGGGCGAATTTCAAAAAAACCCTCCAATGCCAAACGCTGTATAGCCTCCCTGACAGGAGTGCGCCCCATTCCGGTTGCATCGATCAGCGAACGTTCATTGACCACCATGCCCGGCTCGAGAGCCAATGTAACAATCATGCGTTCCAGACTTCTATAAGCTATGTCCGCCTGACTTTCATTGACCGCCATTACTTTCATATTTTTCATATCCACCTTTAATATATCACTTGACAAGCGTATTTTATATGATATTTTTTTGATATATCAATACCTCAATAATATTGGGTGGTTATCAATATATCTGTGATTGTGGCGATCAATGCCACTGTCGATTTTGATATTAACAAATAAAATTTTACGGTCGCTTTGTGAAGAGGAACCGCGCAAGCGCCAAACAAGGGGAATATTATGGATTCTAGTATATTTTCAGGGGTCATCCCTGCATTAATGACGCCTTGCAAACAAGACCGGACGCCGGATTTTTCTGCTCTTGTTGCAAAAGCAAAAGAGCTTATCGCCACAGGGATGTCGGCTGTAGTCTATTGCGGATCAATGGGCGACTGGCCACTGTTAACCGATGAAGAACGTATGGAGGGTGTTGAAAGCCTGGTTAAAGCCGGAATTCCGGTCATTGTCGGCACCGGTGCGGTTAATACGAAAACCGCGGTAAGACATGCAGCTCACGCCCAGAAGGTCGGTGCAAAAGGTTTGATGGTTATTCCGCGCGTTCTCTCGCGTGGTAGTGTATTAGCTGCCCAGAAGAACCATTTCAAAGCTATTTTATCGGCAGCACCCGATCTTCCCGCCGTGATTTATAACAGTCCTTATTATGGATTTGCTACGCGCGCCGATCTTTTTTTCGCTTTACGGGCAGAACATAAAAACCTGATCGGCTTCAAAGAATTCGGCGGGGCTGACGATATGCTCTACGCCGCCGAAAACATTACAAGCCGTGACGATAATGTCTCTCTTATGATCGGTGTTGATACAACAGTCGTCCATGGTTATGTCAATTGTGGCGCTACAGGCGCGATCACCGGCATCGGTAATGTCTTGCCGAAAGAAGTCATCCACCTATGCCGTCTGTGTGAAGCCGCAGCAAAGGGAGATGTCGAAGCACGCCAACGTGCTGAAGAACTCGAGCAGGCTTTGGCTATTCTTTCGTCATTCGATGCCGGTCCCGATCTCGTGCTATTTTTCAAACATATGATGGTTTTGAAAGGCGACAAAGCTTATAAGCTCCATTTCAATGAAACCGACGAACTTACAGAAAGCCAGCGTGGATTTGTCGAAAAGCAGCTTAAGCTGTTTGATACATGGTATAAGAAATGGAGTGAATTGCCGGGAGCAGTTCAAAAATACAAAGTCGCATAAATAGCTCTTTGAACAACATCTGGCCGGATAAGACGTGAGCGAATTTTTATTTGTGACGCCGGCCAGATTAAAAATTTACATGATTGCATCAGCCCGAAAGACAAAAATCATAATGATCGGGGGAGGATAATAAGCGATGCAGGCGAAAAAGTCGGTTTCAATAATCGGAGGCGGTATTGTCGGCGTCGCTACGGCTGCCATTCTTTCTGAAAACGGATATGACGTTACCGTCATCGACAGAAGCGGGATATGTGAAGAAACAAGTGCAGGAAATGCGGGGGCATTTGCCTTTACGGACGTATTACCGATTGCGTCAAAAGGCATATTAAGAAAACTACCCGGATGGATGATGGATCCCTTGGGACCTTTCACAATCCGTCCGACATACTTGCCAAAACTTATGCCTTGGTTCATTCGTTTCTTGAAGGCAAGCCGAAAAAAAGCCCAATTGGAAACCATCAAAGCGCAAGTAGCAATCATGCGCCTTGCAGAGAAAGAAATGATGGGCTTGCTCGCCCGAGCCGAACTTTTGAACGAACTCGGAACCGAAGGTGAACTTGAGGTTTACGAAAGCGAAAAAGAATTTCAGGCAGCACTTCCTAGTTGGAATTGGCGTGAAAGTTTCGGCATAAAAGTACGCCATATCGATTCTGACGAATTGCACAATATGGTTCCCGGCCTTTCGAAACAATTTGTAAAAGCTTCCTATGTTCCTTCCTGGCGCAATGTGAAGGACCCGAAATTGTTCGGTAAAGCCCTGTGGTCCTATGCGAGCGGACTGGGCGCAAAATTTATCAAATTGCCGGTTCTTGATCTATCCCAAGACGAAGGCGGCGTTACACTGACAACCAACTCTGAAAAAATCCGAAGCGATTTTGTGGTTGTTGCTTGTGGTGCGTGGTCAAATACATTTGCGCGGTCTCTCGGCGATAATATACCGCTTGATACCGAACGCGGTTATAATACGACATTACCGGTTGATAGTCTCAAGCTTCAACATCAGGTAACCTTTGGTGGTCATGGTTTTGTTGTTGTTCCGCTCAGTACCGGAATAAGAGTTGGCGGGGCAGTTGAAATGGGCGGACTTGATCTGCCTCCCAATTATAAACGCTCCCAAGCCATGCTGAAAAAAGCGAAGGAATTTTTCCCCGATTTGAAGCTCGAAAACGGGGTGGAATGGATGGGGTATCGGCCGTCGATCCCCGATGGTTTACCGGTTATCGATTATGCGAAAAACAGCCGGCGAATATTATATGCTTTCGGTCATGGCCATCTTGGCTTGACACAATCGGCAGCGACCGCCCGTCTCATACACAATCTCATTGAACATAAAGAGCCTGCTCTTTCAATTTATCCATTTCGTGCCGGGAGGTTTTGACATGGCGAAATATTCGTTTTTCTGTATTGATGGTCATACATGTGGTAATCCTGTTCGTCTGGTTGCCGGTGGCGGTCCGCTTCTGCAAGGCAACACCATGATGGAAAAACGCCTGCATTTTTTACGTGAATACGACTGGATCAGAACCGGTTTGATGTTTGAACCGCGCGGGCATGATATGATGTCCGGCTCTATTCTTTATCCGTCAACACGCGATGATTGTGATATCGGCGTTCTCTATATCGAAACTTCCGGATGTTTGCCCATGTGCGGACATGGCACAATCGGAACCGTTACAATGGCCATCGAATATGGACTTATTACGCCGCGCATTCCGGGAAAACTCAGTCTGGATACTCCTGCTGGAAAAGTCGACATTACATATGAGCAAAATGGCCCTTATGTGGAAAAAGTTCGCCTGACAAATGTGCCTGCTTTCCTTTACAAACGGGACCTTGAGGTCGAATGTCCGGACTTGGGCCTTCTTAAAGTGGATGTCGCTTATGGTGGTAATTTTTACGCCATTGTCGAACCACAAGAAAATTATACCGATATGGCCGACTATAATGCGTTGCAGCTTATCGCATGGAGTCCTGTATTGCGGAAAAGACTGAATGAACTCTACAGCTTCCAGCATCCGCAAAAACCCGAAATCAATGTCTTGAGCCATATTATGTGGACAGGAAAACCGACAAAGCCCGGAGCCAATGGACGCAATGCTGTGTTTTACGGCGATAAAGCCATTGACCGCTCGCCTTGCGGGACCGGAACCTCGGCACGAATGGCACAACTCACAGCCAAGGGAATTCTGAAAGCCGGTGATAATTTTGTCCATGAATCAATCATCGGTTCTATTTTTGAAGGCCGTGTTGAAAAATTGACCGATGTAGAGGGGCTTCCGGCCATTATTCCATCCGTTGCGGGATGGGCCAGAATGACAGGCTTCAACACCATATTTATCGACGATCGTGATCCATATAAGCATGGTTTCGTCGTTAAATAAGCATAGAAATAATTACGAAGAACCATGTTTAAAACAGTTGCTCCAGCGGCTTTATACGCTGGAGCAAAAAATTTATTGGGCTGTTTTTTTCTTAACCTCGTCAAAACCGGTGCGTTTGATTTCGCCCCATGAAGTTTTTCCCGAAAAATATTCTCCGGCGGCTTTTATCCGCCAGAATGTATTGATTTGACGATAGCCGAAACATTCAATGATTGAAGATAGAAAAAGAATAAATATGTATTTTGCTTTACGCAAAAAACCGAGATGCATTTGTTCAAGCGATATTGAAAACAAGCTGACGAATATTCCATACATAAACGCCATAAAAATGAACGAGAGTAAAAACTCGAACGTCATGGCTTTGAAATAAAAGACAATCGGAAAAAGAATATAGCTGAATAGTTCCAGCAGTGGATTTACAACATCAATAACAAACACCATCGGCATGCCGACAAAACCGATGCGTCCATAGCGTCTGTTGAACATAATGTCCTGATGGCGAAAATAAACTTCCAAAGCGCCTCTTTGCCAACGCGTGCGTTGTTTGGCAAGAACAGAAAGACTTTCCGGCGCTTCCGTCCAGCAAACAGCATCGGGCACAAAAGTAATACGATAATCGCGTTTGTTTTCCAGCATATATCGATGTAGCTTGATCACCAAATCAAAATCTTCGCCGACGGATCCCCGCGTATAACCGCCAACAGCCATAACCTCACGTCGGCTAAAGACGCCGAAAGCACCCGATATCAATGTTAAACAATTGACGTAACTCCACGCCACACGAGCCATTAAAAACGCGCGCAAATATTCCAGAATTTGAAAATAAACAAGAAAATTGAAGCGTATGGCAACGCGCGTCAATCGGCCGGAACTGATTTTGGAGCCATTGGCTATCATTACGCTCCCACCCACTGCAACTGTGCGCGCCGGATCGTCAATAAAAGGCTGGACCATGCGCAAAAGACCATCCGGCTCCAGAATAGTATCGGCATCCACCATGCAAAGAAGCGACATACGCGAAACGCTGATTCCGGCATTTTGCGCGTCTGCCTTGCCACCATTTTCTTTGTCGACGACGACAAGACGACCAAATTTTTTCGAAACATAAATATTACGGATGGGATTGAAAGCCAGAATTGTTTCATATTCTCTGTTGCTCTCTTCCAGTTCGAATTCTTTGATCAATTCGTCGAGCATGTTGTCTTTCGAGCCGTCATTAACGATGATGACCTCGAAAGCAGGATAGTCCAGCGAGATGAGAGAATAAACCGACTGGACAATGTTTTTCTCCTCATTATAAGCCGGAACGATGATCGAAATTGGCGGTGCAGTATCAAAATAACGGTGCCAAAGAAGACCATTCTTCGGCACCGAGGCACGACTGAAATAGGCATAAAGAGCCAAAAACAGCTGAACGAGCATGATAATGACCCACAAACTGAAAAAAACAAATATAATGGAAAATGTTACGGTAAAAAGCCAGAACTTTAGCGAGTCAATCATTCTATTTTCTCGCTCCTCAGAAAAAAAGCAGCTACCCTTTTTGCCCGTGGGCTTCCATTCTGTCTGGTATGTTCCAATATTTCGTGCCCACGATCTCCCGTCTTGAGTAATGCCTTGCCTGCCGCATAAAGTACCGGTAACGCATCATCATCCAGAAGATTTGCAAATACCTTGTTAAATTGTTCGATATCGATTTCCTCGTCATTCAACGAAACGGTTTCGTTATACCGGTCATCAGCCTTATCGTCTTCAGGTATTTTGAAAATTGGTTCTCTGTATTCTTTGGAAGAAGATAAATTGTTATTGCTCGCAATATTAATTTTTTGTGTCATTGCTAGCGATAAACTTTCAAAGCCGGCATTTTGGGCCAAGATATTAATTGCATCGCAGCGCATGAGCGGTGGCATAATTGTTAGACTGGCCACATTGGTCAGTTTTTCAACACGACTTTCATTTTCCACATCAGGTCTTAAATATTTACTTACGTTTGTTTTGGAGTTCGGCAGGCTTGAAACAACATCATAGAGCCACCATGGAGCATCATTCTCCATTAAAGCGATAGCCGAAGCGAGACGAACTTTTTGCGAAACATCCTTTAACCCGTCATGCAAAACTTGTTGAGCAGTTTTATCCGGAAACAATGCAAGAGTTTCGATAATTTGCACACGCTTCGAACGTAAAGAAAAACGCATTTTTTTGGCTAACACCTTAACCAAACCTGTTTGAATAAAATATTCTATGGCCAATTGATGCTTTTTTTTATCCGGAATAGCCCGGAAGTAAGGCACAAGACGCATAAGTTGCCGCGTTGAAAATTTCTTCTTCTGTTTTGAAGATATTTCGCCCTCTTCCAGACTATCCAAAAAGGTCTCGAATTTTTCTCTGAGTTTGATCATCTGCTTGCGGTTGTTGACCATCCTGAAATGAAAGACGATCATGACGACCAGCATCAACACTGCCAGGCAAGCATAAAAAAGGCCTATAAAAATTGCCCCCATTATCCATTGAATGTTAATGTTGATCATCAAAAACGCCGCGTCAAATTCAAACCATAAACCAAGCGATTATAAGCATTCGTACGCTGTTCCTTGGACAGGTTAGCACCAATTGTTAAGTCTTCTGTTATATCGAACGCGATATTTCCGAATATCGTCTTTGTCGGGATAAGAACATCACCTGACGATTCCAGAGTACTCGAATATCCTATATTAAAGTGAAACCGGTCGACAGGATTGGTCTCTGCGCGCAAAAGATAGCCTCCCGAATGTTTGTTCTTCTGGTCAAACACATTAATCCATTGGGCAAATATGGTCATACGATCTTTGAAGAAAGTCTGCCTCAAGCCGGGAGTTATAGTTTTGACAACGCCATTGTCATACCATTCGCTTTTGGTATCGAGTGTCGCTCCGAGCATGCCCACTTTTCCCAGTCTACCAATATTGCTGCTACCACCCGCGCGTAAAATATATCGTGCCAGAAAATCTGCATCCGGTGTGACAACCCCCGCCAAATAACCCCAAACAGCCGGTCGGAATTGATGGGCAATTGCAAGCTCGAACTGCTGGTCATCCATATTGAAACGATTGGAAAGACCTAACCGGCCAGTCAATATCGTTGCTTCTGACAATTGATAGGAAAGCGCCACGCCACCTTCCCGCCAGTTTTTATAAGGTGCAGTCAACTCGCTATAAGTACTATCAATGTCAAGACGCCACCGTTTACGGATAGGCCTTTGAATACGCTCGAGAGTTTCTCTATTGTCAGGAGCAATTATACGGGCCTGATCGTAATCATTAACGGCTTCCCGATCACGTAAAAGGCCACGTTTGGCATCCCCCCTGCCTAACCATGCCTGAAGATTTTTGCTGTTTTTCTCCAAAATGCGGTTATAGACTGTGATTGCCCGCTTATATTGATGTTCCGCCATATAAAGCGACGCGTCGGACAAAGCCACCTCTTCGTTTTCAGGGTAACGAAGCAACAATGCATCAATACGATGTCTGGCTAGCGCATAATCATTTTGCCAAAGCGCTACATTCACTTTGCCAAGCGAGGCTTCAAGAGCGTCTGGCGAAATTTCGAGAGCCTGATCAAATATCTTATCGGCTTCAGCAAATTTCTTCTGAAACGATAGAACATTGCCGAGCTTTATTAACAGATCAACATTTTGAGGCGTTAGGGATAAAGCCTGTCGATAAAGAGCTTCCGCATGGGCGAAGTTTTTTCCTGAAGCAACAATTTGCGCTGCTTGTTGAGCGAGATGATTACTCTCGACGAGCTGCGGGTTATCTTTTCCCGTTCCATTGGACGAATTGCCGGTACCGCCATGTTTGGCGATTTTGTTTTTTGAAGCGATCGCGCGTTCAATGTCTTTTAACAGGCTCGTCAATTCTTCATTGTCGGGTGACTGCGACAATGCCATTTCGCAAAGAGCTTTTGCTTTATCAAGTTCGCCTTTCCAATAGGCGATACGTGCCAAGCCCAAATTCGCATCAATGTAATCTGGTGCTATCATTAAAGCCCGACTAAAATTTTCTTTTGCCGCATCCAGATCTCCTAGCGCAAGAAGTGTGAGCCCCAATTGAACAAGGATATCCGCATTGTCCGGTTCGAGAGCTAAAGCAGCTTCAAAATGCTGTTTGGCAAGGTCAAAATGCTGGGCTTTCCGTTCATTGCTGCCAATTTCGTATAACTGCCCCACAGTTTTCTGTTCATTGTCCGAAACATCACTCAATGGTTCTCCAGACAGGTTTTCGTTCTTAATTTTATCTTCCGTCTGTGAAAATTTTATGGCAGCGTCTATGCGGAATTTGAAGTCGCGCGCAATTGAATTTTCCGGCTCTATCGCTATGACATGATTGACCATTTCCTTGGCTGCAAAGAAATCTCCTTGCCAATACAATATTGCGGCTTTTCCCAGTTGTGCCAAGCTCAGCGTTGGCGCTAAACGTAGAGCTTTTTCGAAATCTGCTTGAGCTTCCTCCACTTTGCCCATAGTGAGAAATATAAAACCGCGTTTGGCCAAATCACCAGCCACACTACGATCAGGAACATTTGACCGGATGGCGGCAGAAAGCCCGAGAAAATAATTGCTCGTCCGGTTTTCACTTATAGTGTCGGGTAAATTGTCTGATCCGGCATTTTTCTCAACTTTGTCATAATCTTTTTTGCCAAAGTGCAGATTTATTGATTTCAAATCATTTATGGATGGCGAACGGATAACGGAACTCGCTCTGGTCGTATGTTCAAGCTTTTTCTGAAAAACTATGGCATTCAATATTTCTGTTTGAAGCGACTTCACTTCCTCATTATCCGGCTTTAGTGCCAATATTTCTTCAGTGTAATGCTTTGCCTCTTCAAGATTGTTATGAGCGTAATCTATTTTTACCAAACCGGTTTTTGCCTCGATATCATCCGGAACCATTTCAAGGAGTTGACGAAATATCGGCTCGGCTTTGTCAAGCTCGCCGAGCCCCATGAAAGATAACCCCAATTCTCTTAAAATATCTGGATTGTCGGGTGATAAAGCAGAAGCTTTTTCCAGTTTTTCTATTGCTTCTTTATAATGACCCTGTTGTCGCGCTTGATAGCCCTGTTCAAAAAGAACTTTGACATCACTATTAATTAGAGAGCGGCTTTTAACTCCGGGTGGTGACGCTTTTTCCAATGGAATATCAAAATTCAAAGGCTTTCCATCAAGCGCCATGGATTTTGCATCTGCCAGTTTCTGATGGTTGCGAACTGGCCAAAACTTATCATTTGCCTGTGCTCCGGACGGCACCTGCGCAAATGCCGACGCGGTAAAATATACTCCTGAAGACGAAATAATCGTTATCAGCAGTCTGAAAAAAAGTTTATCTTCGCCTCTATGGCATGCCACTTAACCACCATGCTTCTCGTCAGAAAAAAATTACACTCGTGTTCTAACAAGAATTTTTTATTTGTATATATTGCGACCCACAAAATATGACCTAATTCTAAATAAATCTTTTATCTTGTTTTTCCAGAGATTGCTCTTAAAAACTTTTCGACTTGCTATGATTTCAAATCGGAATTGTCCTGAAAGACTATATCATAGGTTGATATTATTCTGGCATACCGTTGTAACCTCGGTCTTTAGTCATTGCCTCAATCAAAGAAGACCGTGAATTGCTAATCCGTTGAAACTGCTAAAAGCTTTGAAATACGGACTTAGCCGTAAAACAACGCCGCTTAAGTCTTCTGTCCGCTTGAGAAAGCTTATTTTGGCAGCGTCCGGTTGTTCGATATGGCCAAGTTGATAGACTGTTTTATCTCCTCCATTTGCAGTCCTTGCAAGAACAAGAAGAACAGATCCGTAATTCTGTTTGTTTGTTTCTTTCACAGGCGTGAAATAAAGTTTTGCCGGCCCGTTAACCGGTCCATTTTCCAACGCGACAGAAATTTTTGTATTGAATTTTTCCCCCCACATTAACCAGCGCGCAGAAATAGTATTTATTTCCGTTTCCTTGGTGCGGTAAATCATAACCGTAAAACTTCCCAGATCCTTGATACTTTCCAGAGCATTTTTCCCGTCATTGCTATTCTGTATCCAGTACGGAATGATGACATCAATTGGTCCGCCCCAGATTTCATGCATTTTTATAAGAGTTGCTGCCCAGTTAACCCACATTCTGGTTGGGTCTTCCGAATATTTCGGAACGGTATAAGGCTCTATGTCAAATTGCAGTCCCGACAACTTTGCATTTTCCGGAAGCCGTTTCTGGAATGCCGCTAAGGATTGAGTTCTTTGAAATGCGAGATCTTGACCTTTTCCGACAATCATATCCGCATCCCCTTCAACTGCATAAATATCAATCGATCTTTTATGCGCCTCACCAAGAAACTCGACGAGCTGTTCTTCATCGACAATGACATTATCCTGAATATCGACCTGAACAAAAAGCTTGTTGATATGATATTGTTGCGCCCAATCAAGTAAACCGGCGGGTGAGTGAAGCCAATTCTGTTTGTGCCAAACCCAGGTAGCGATTGAATTTTCACTCGTTGCAGTTTTAATCGTTATAGCGGCAATATCGAAATGTGCGGCCTCTTCAGGGCATTCGATTACGATTTTGCTACTGGTTTTTTCTGAAGATGGCAGTTCAAACAAATCGAAATCCGACCGATCATCAGTCTTTGATTGCTTTTCAGAATGAACAGGAAAAGTCTTTGCATCATCCGCTACAAAATTAGTTTTGTCTGCAAACCCCAATTTGAAACGACCGTCTGCTCTGCCACTTATGATAAAAGATGAATTGGTTGTTTGCGGAAAGCTTCCGAACGGGGCACTCAGAGCCACACCGGCATGCTCTTTTCCGGAATGACAAGTCAAACTTAGAATTCCATTTTTTTTCTGAACTCTAACGCGTCCTTCCGGCGAAAATAAAGACCAGTCCATCCAACTTAACAAATTATGATTTTGCCCTTCGGGTGTATCCTGATGTTCGGCATTTCCACTTTTTACTTTTGTGTCATTAGCAGCCGGCATTGGAGCGAATGTCAGAACTGTGTTTGACGGGAAAAACCGGTTTGCTTTATATTCACCTTCCAATTGGATTAAGGCCGGTTTTTGTTCGGATCTATCTATCGTTCCTACCCACGATAAATAAAAACCGGATGTGGTATCAATATGCGGGCAAGCACTATCTGTAGCCTCGTCGTCATTATCTGTCGCGCTATATAAACATAATGTATCGGACATCGCATTACTCACATGAAAGACCGACAAGAGAAGAGCCGATAAAGCCAATATCCATGTTGAATGGAGAAATCTTCCCATAACCTCGTTCCCCGAATTGTTGCTGATTTTTGTCTTGCAAACTATATAACAATGTCATTCAAGTTGAACAACCTTCTAAAAATTTTCCTCCTGAAAAACCAACAAATTCATGAAATAACTTTTATATTCAATATTTCAAAATGAAAAAAATTATAATAAATATATATTATTATTTATTCAAAAATAATTAGATAGCAAATTCAAGGAGAAATACTCCTTTAATAAATAGAATCAAATTTCTATCAAATATTATTAAATAACACTGTATTTTTATGTTTTATAAAGTTACCATGGTTTGGTGAGCAAAAGCAACATCCGATCTTTCGGAAACAATCTCATTTGCTTCACAGCAGCTTGTTTCCTCCTGCCATGGATTTCACAACCATCGGAGACAACAACTGCGTCAGTTATTCAAACAGAGCTGCTATTACTCATCACAACAACACTTGTTCTGCTATCGAGAGAGGATAGTTGGGGGCAAGCAGCTCGTCCCTGTGCGCCGGTTATTCTACAACCGGTTATACTTGATAGCAGAGAGAACTCTCATGCAATCCCGAATAAACGGTTCGCTTTGATGGTGGGTGCCGTCAGTGTCATTGACAAAAATGAAATGCCTTTTTCGATCAAAAAGCAGCAGCAAGCATGAGGGCGCATTTTCTTTATTTTAGAAAAATCCGTTATTGCGGGCAAACTTCCAATTTATCCAATTATCTATTTATCAGATCAGACAGTGTATCTGCCAGAGTTTGCTCTAAAGGTCTGAATTGAAGCCCCAGAATTTTCTCATATCTTTCACTGCTGAAATGCGTTCTATCATATTGGCTTGCCATCAAACGGACCGACGCCAATGATAATAAAATGGGCTTTCCTGTAAGCTTGCCATAAATTTCCTGCAAAACAGCAATGCAGTACAATAGCGGCATTGGTATGGTCTTGGTTGGCGTTTTGACATTGGCATAATGACCGATCATGGATACAAGGTCTTTCATATGAATGTGACGCCCTGCAACGAGATACCGTTCTCCAGACTTGCCCTTGAAGGTGACCATGATCAGGGCAGCAGCAACATCTCTTGCATCAACAACCGAAAAGGTCCCTGGAACAATAGCAGGCAACTTCCCGTTCATGACATCAAATGCAAGTTGTCCTGCCGAGGTAGGCCCCACATCCACCCCGGTAAAATATAATAGCAGTTCATCATCGGATGCCGAGCGGCAAATTCTCTCACTGATGATTTTGCTTCGATAGTAATCATCCGAATTTTCTATATTTCTATCACATGTTTCATCAATCAATGAGCCGGCCTCACCATCGAGAACTGCAATTGAGGAGACATGAACAAACTGTTTGACACCCGCTTTTAAGGCCGCTTCCAATAAGCATTTTGTACCATTAATGTTGATCTTTTCCAGATCGGCCCAATGGCTGCCGCCTTTATAATTATCGCGGAAAAATGCTGCGGTATGGAAAACGGTGTCGCAGCCATCCAGATGGATTTCAAAACTAGTGACATTGGTCATATCGCCTTGAATAATTTCAAGTTCATCATGAGGGGCGAATTGCTTGTTTGCCTTTTGTCGCGGCCGGACCAGTGCTTTGACATGATAGCCTTCGTCGATCAATTGGCGAACCAGATTATTGCCTAATAGTCCGGTGGCACCGGTTACGAAAACTGTTTTCTTCATCAACGATTCCAAATATCAAATGAAATGTCGGATGATATCTGGAATTTATAGTCAAACAGATAAAACCGCGCAAAACAAGATTGGAAAGCCAGCAAGAGACGCGCCAGAACCTTCTGGAGGCTGCACGCATGCTGTTTACAGAATTGGGCTACGAGGCAACCTCCATCAGAGGAATCTGCGATAAAGCGGGCTATTCACAAGGAGCCTTTTATTCCAATTTCAATGATAAGGACGAAGTTCTTCTAGAGCTTCTCGATCAGTATAAATCATTCGAGGCAAATTCACGAAAACAGCTCATTGATGATGCAGGGGGGAATTTTGAAAAAGCCCTGAATGACATGATCTTATGGTTTGAACGCAATGATCACAATATTTTCCACACAATTCTGTTCCTTGAAATGCAACTTCACGCTTTGCGCCATCCGGAATTTGTAAAAATTTATAACAATCTTATGGACGAACAAAAATCGTTCTATACGAAGCTCGTACAACACCTGTTTGTTATGAGAAATATAGCAGAGAGAACTCTCATGCAATCCTGAGTAAACGTTTCGCTTCTATGGCGGGAGCCGTCAGCGTCATTGACAAAAATGAAATGCCTTTTTCTGGTAATTTGACAATGGCACGTGCTTTGGAACAAACGCCCGGAGTTGTGGTTCAGAATTTTTTCGGAGGAAATGATCAACCCCGCATACAAATTCGTGGATCAGGCCTTCAGCAAAATCCGGTCGAGAGAGGTATCCTTGTTATGCGCGACGGCTTGCCACTCAACCGTGCCGATGGCTCATATATAGCCGGTTTAGCCAATCCGAGAGACGCCGAAACCCTTGAAATTTATCGTGGCTATATGGCCAACCGTATCGGCGCCACTGTATTGGGAGGCGCCATTAACAGTGTATCACCTACAGGAACGAGCGAACCGGGGGCAGTCTTATCGGGAAGTGGTGGAAGTTTCGGCCAATATAATTTTGGCGGGCAAGTCGGTTTTTCCGACGAAACGCGTGACGGCTTTTTTTCATTTGAACATAATAACCGGGAAGGCTTTCGGGATTACAATTCCTCTGACAGGACAGGCCTATCCGGCAATATCGGTTTTAGAGTAAATGATATCACGACAACGCGTTTTTTTGCCGGATACACCGATCTGGGTTTTGATGTTTCAGGACCAATTCCAAAATATGAAATAAAAAAACATCCGGAAATGAGCTGGTCGGGTCCTATAGTTACTCCACAAGGGGTTGTAAATCCGGGCCCCAATGTTTGGCGCGATCGGCCACGAAGGGATGCCAGCCAATATCTCATCGGCAACCGTTCAACAATCGAGCTCGGATCCCATATTTATGATATTGCTTTGGGCTATACAAATACGGAAGATATGTTTCGTTTTCCTATATCCGCCGGTGTCAGACAGAGCGATGGCGGTGATTTTACCGGACTATTCCGTTACGCATACACCCCTGATAAAAGCAATCCTTTGCCACTTGTAGAACTTGCCGGCAATTACACCAACGGTTCTATGGATCGCGATTATTATTTGAATTTTTCGGGCGGAAAGGGCGACAAATTCGGTGACAATAAATTAAAGTCAACGACAGTGTCATTTTTTGCCGGTATGAATATTCCTCTTTTTCAACGCTTTACTATTTCGCCATCACTCTCTTATGCTCATGCACGTCGTGACAATGACGACGAATGGCGGAAAAATACCCGGCCAACAATAGCATATAATCCTCGTATGCCGGATCGGCTTTTGCCGAACGGTGCAGTTCCTGCGGAAAATACAAGCTATAACCGTTCTTATTCGGGATTAAGTCCGGCTTTGGGCATTACCTATGCTCTCACCCAAAGACAAACTTTATACACTGCATTAAGCCGCAGCTTCGAGCCTCCGACGCATGATGATCTTCTCGCAACAGTTAACGGCACTCCGAACACCAGTGCCGGCCGTCCAAATCCTGCTATGCCCAATTTGAAGTCCAAAATGTTTGCAACACCCGATCTTGATGATCAAACAGCAACCACTCTGGAAGGCGGATGGCGAGGCAATTTTGAAGGCTATTCCTGGGATTTATCGACCTATTATTCATGGGTTAATGACGAATTACTGAGCTTGCGTGATGTCAGTGGAGCGCCGCTCGGTGCGGTTAACGCCGATAAAACCCGCCATTTTGGCATTGATGCTGCAATCGGCTGGGAAATCAACGCTTCGATAACAGCGCGTATTGCCTATACCTATCAACGCTTTACATTTCATGATGACCCGTTACGTCATAACAATTATCTTGCCGGTGCACCACGCAACATCATCAATACCATGATTCAATATCACCCGACCGAGCCGTGGATATGGCAGGGTAATATCCATTGGGTACCGACAAGAACACCCGTTGATAATATGAACACACTTTATTCGGATGATTACGTTGTTGTTGATTTGAGGAGCGAATATAGCCTTAACAAAAACCTTCGTATCTTCGGTGAAATAACGAATATTTTTAACGAAAAATATGCGTCATCCACCATTATTTCCGATCGCGCAACCCCTGATCAGGCGGCATTCCTCCCCGGGGAGGGAAGAGGTTTCTTTGCCGGAATAAAAGCAAAGTTTTGAAATTTTTAATTTGAGGGATAAACTCTTATTTAAAATTTAAATTTTAATCAAAATACCTGACCGTCCATTGTGTTATTTTTGGTCCGGTATTTGCCAATCGAGGTGGATGATGCTTACCCAAACACGCCGTCATTTTTTAATTGGTGCTTCACTTCTTCCCGTTGTTTGCGCATTTCCCGCCAATGTGGTTGCAGAAGAAAATAAACCCGTCATTTGGGGGCCTCCTGCCGGGCCATCTCTTGTTGCTGCTTATGCAGTAAAAACCGGCATGCTTGATCAACTCTTACCCGGTTGCCAATTCAAAGTCTGGAATAATCCCGACCAGATCAGAGCCGGACTCGGTTCCGGCTCAATCAATATGGCCATTTTGCCAAGTTATAGCGGCGCGAATTTATATAATAAAGGTCTTGGTGTAAGATTGGCAAATATTCTGACAGACGGGCTTCTTTATATCGTCGCACCGGAAGCATCCAATATAAAAACACTTCAGGATCTTGTCGGCAAAAAACTTGCTGTACCATTCAAAAAAGATATGCCCGACTATATTATGCAAGCAATTTTAAAGGCATATGACATCAAACCGAATGCAATCGACATACAATATACGGGGAGCCTCCCCGAAGCTATGCCGCTTCTCATGATCGGGCGGGTTGATGCAGCAGTTATTGTGGAGCCGGCTGCCTCGACCGTGATTTCCATGAGCTCTGTATCCCCGAAAAAAATTGTTCGTGCCCTCGATATTCAAAAGCTTTGGGAAAAAGTTTCGAAAACCGATGCCATTCCGCAAGCCGGCCTTGTTGTCGGCAAAGGTTTCGAAGGCGATGAGGGAAAGAAGAAAATAGAAGCGCTCAATGCATGTTTTTCAACTGCACTCGAAAAAATTAAAGCTGACCCCGAAAAAGCAGCCGAAGAGATCAGCGGTCTCCTTGATTTTCCGCCACATCTGATTGCAGCATCCGTCGCTTTCAGTCATCTTGTTGTTCATAGCGCAAGCGAAGTCAAACCGGCGCTGGAAACATTTTTCAATGTTCTTATTGAACAAAATTCCGCAATTATGGGCGGAAAACTGCCTGATGACGGATTTTATGCCTGATGCGTTTCCATAAGACCATTTCCCATCTTGTGTCGCTTGGAAACTATTTCTGGGGAGGCTTTGCAGGGCTTGCCGGTTGCTTCTGTTTTTTTGCCTTCTGGCAATTGGCCCATGAACTTTATGGCAGTTATGTGCTCCCCTCTCCGCAACAAACTTTGCAAGCTATGATCTTGCTTGTCCAAACGGATAAATTTGTCGAGATGGCGAAAGTGACGGCCGAACGTTCATTTATAGGCTTTATCATTGCTGCTTCGATCGGAATTGTCGGTGGCGTATTGTGCGGTTTTTCATTTGCCGCAATTCGCCTGATGCGGCCGATCATTATTATTCTTCTCGGTGTGCCGCCAATAGGTTGGATTGTGCTTGCGCTCATCTGGTTTGAAAATGGTGGCGGCTCGGTTATTATGACAATTGCTGTTGCGTCCTTCCCTCTCATATTTATCAATAGCGTTCAGGCAATTGCCACACGCGACCGCTCGCTCGACGATATGGCGCGTGCTTTTAACATCGGCATATTCAAACGATTTCGCACAATCACATTTCCGCAAATGGTGTCCTATATTTTTCCGGCCTTGTCGCTTTCGGCCGGAAGTGCCTGGAAAGTCGCCGTAATGGCCGAACTTTTAAGCTATTCCGGCGGGCTTGGGGGCCTCCTTTTTGAAGCGCGCAGCACTTTTGATGTTCCTGAAGTAACGGCCATTATTATGATCATTGTGTGTTTTGCCCTGATAACGGAATTCGGTATTATTCATCCGATACGGGAATTTTTTGAAAGCTGGCGACATGCATCCGAGCCTTGGGGCGTTAAAAAATGAGAATTGAAATGCAGGATATCGCGTTTTCTTATCTTGGAAGACGCATTCTTGAAAACGTCAATATCCACGTCAATGACCACGAAACGCTGGTTATTCTCGGTGCGTCGGGTGCCGGAAAAACCACAATATTGCAGATTGCTGCAGGCTTGTTGACGCCTAACAAAGGCCAAATCAGAAAAACTTATCGCCAACAGGCAATTGTTTTTCAGGAACCGAGATTGCTCCCTTGGAAAACAACTTATGAAAATATTGCTTATGGTTTGAAAAATTCACACCGACCATCCGGAAAAAAAGATTTCATTTCCGATTGTGCAAAAAAAGTCGGTTTAAAAATAACCGATCTTGAAAAATATCCGGCCGCCTTATCGGGCGGCATGCGCCAGCGCGCAGCCGTTGCGCGCGCACTTGCTGTTGATCCCGATATTATCTTTTTTGACGAGCCGTTTTCAGCAGTCGATATCGGCCTCAGGCGTAACCTTCAGGACATTGTTATTGAAGAGGCAAAAGGTCAGGGTTTTTCATCATTGTTTGTTACCCACGACCTTCACGAAGCACTGCGCATTGCTCACCGTTTGTTACTGGTCGGTGGCGATCCTGCAACTATTGTCGCTGAAAGACATGTCGAAGGTGAACCGGGAAAGCGAAGCGAACGGGAAATATTCGACATGAGCGAACAATTCGCCAAAGATCGGGATTTTTACGACCTTCTTTATAGAGACAGGGATTAACGCAATGGGGCTTGGCAAAAAGATAAAAGCAGTCATTGCTCATAATCCCTTTTTTACCGAAGGCGTATTTTTATTCTTTCCGGTATCGGCCACTTACGCTCTACTCATGCCGTTTATCTGGGTAATTGTCTATCAACTCGACTATCCCGGTACACGCTATATTTTCCCTCAGCAATGGCATGCGCACGAGATGATTTTCGGCTTTTATTCGGCGGCTCTTGCCGGATTTTTATGTTCCGCCGTTGCCGAATGGACAGAAACAAAGCCGTTAAATGGCATGAGACTTTTCTTGCTGCTTTTATTATGGCTTCCCGGTCGCATTGTCGGTTTTTTGGGTTCGGATTACCTGATGGTCATCGGCAGTGTATTTGATTTCGCTTTTCTGGCACTTATGATCTTATATGTCGGCTTGCCAATTCTTTCGAAAAGAAAATGGAAAAGCTTGTCATTTTTGCTATGGCTTATTGTTCTTTTTACACTTGAAATTGTATTGAAAATTTTATGGTGGCGCGAAGAAACGGAACTATCGTCCCGCATATTGTGGACGATTATCGCTGTTTTTGTTGTTCTATTTTCCTTGGCAATCTCGCGCATCAACACTGTGGTCACCAATCTTTCATTGGATCCTTCAGGTGAAACAAGCCCTTATCGCCCGCATCCGGGCAGACGCAATCTATCTGCATTTTTGACAGTCTTATATGCTCTCTCGATGCTTTTTCTGCCGTCTTCACAAATGCAATATTATCTCGCTTTTGCTGCCAGTGCCGGTTTTATGGACAGAACTGGGGAATGGTTTATCGGCAAGGCTGCATTAAAAGCAGAAGTCTTATGCCTAGCGCTTGCCAATGTCAGCGCGGCAATCGGTTTTTTTCTTATCGGTCTTTCGGGCTTTAACGAAAGCATACCAATTTATGCGGGCTTACATATATTGACCATTGCGACATTGGGGCTTGGCGTGATGGGTGTTTTTACAATTGCCGGTTTACGTCATTCAGGACGAAAATTAATACCGATCCCCTGGCAATCAAAAGCGGCTATCGCATTTATTATACTCGCCGCCGCCATGCGCGTCCTACCGGAAATAACCGATCTCTTCGCTATCGGCAGTTACCATTATGCATGGGCCGCTATTTTCTGGTCTTTGGCTTTCTTCCTCTGGCTATGGGGATATCTGCCGCTCCTTGGACATCCTGTAAATAACTGACCTATATATCGGCTATTTAACTTGATAGACATTCATAAAACCCACGCGTCGAGATAAAGCAATCGACGACATAAAACTTGAAAAATAATGGCCAATATAAAAAAGTATTTATAAAAAAAATTTATATTCAATATATATTTATATGTTTTATTTTAATTAAAATTAATAAATGATAAGATTAATCATCATTAAAAAATAAATATTAAAATAAATATATTACATGTAAAAGATTTTTATTTATTAAATTGAATGAAAAGAAATATAAAATAAACACAAAATAAGAAATTTTTGATCCATCCAACAGATTTTGAGAGCAAAACTAAAATTATCAGTTAAATGCGTTGCAAAAATATGCCTGGTGCCGCATACTGGCAGTACACTTCTTTATAACGCATTGTAAATATTATTATTTTTCCGTTTTCTTTTTTTAAAATGTGTTACATTTTGTGTTACATTTTTGGCTAATTTTTCAATATCTTAAAAATTAAAAAATAAAAAACATAATAAAAACAAATACTTACATGATTTTTATTGGTGCCGCATGCCGGAATCGAACCAGCGACCCCATCATTACGAATGACGTGCTCTACCAACTGAGCTAATGCGGCACAGATTCTTGTCTTCAAGACAGAACCGGTATCGGGTGATAGCCAAAAGATCGTCTGAAAGCAAGCGCCCAATTTTATCTTTCGGTAATTTTCGTTATTAACCGGCAACGCAATGTCAAAACACAAGCTTTTTTTAAAATCATCAACAATAGAATTGGTTTGCCTATTTTTCACCTGATGCTTATTCTAGATCTAAATATTTTTAGTTTGAGGAGAAATTTTTTTGGCTAGTGCCGAGCAAGCCATCCGCAATGCATTGCTTAGAATTGACGCCAGCAATGTTGCTCAAAGGCGGCAGATTTATGAATCTGCATGGAACGCCCACGAGCGTGCATTGTTGGCGCAACATGATTTGAGCAACGAGAGCCGTACCAAGCGGCGTGATGCATTGATGCAAATTATCCGGAACATAGAACGGGACTATATTGTTCAGGCTCCCGAAGAAAAAACGCAATACTATAATGAACTCGCTGCAGAAGGCCCTGAAGAACAGATAAAAATAGAAGTAAACGGGGCGACAAATTTCGATAACCGGAGTTTGCATCGGGCTAGAACAAGACGGCGTTCCAAAATTCTGCTGATTGTTGCTCCATCGATTCTTGCAATTATTATGGTTTTAGGCTTCACCGCGTGGTCGTTTTTTAACAGTTTTTCAGGCCGTGCTCTTGTTGAACGTCAAAAGGAAGCGGCTGAGCAAAACCCGCGTTCCACGTTGATGCAACCTTTCCGTCAAGAAACCGAAACCAATGACGGTTGGATTAGATTTTTCCGTCCCGGCGATGCCTCGGCGCTCACAGTCTATGGCCGCACATCGGTCGATATACGTGATGACGCAGGAATACCATATACCCATATTTCGGCAAATAGCGAGCAAGATATTGTCGTTATCGAAATTGGCGCGGGTGTTTTATCCGGCTTACGCGGTAAAAAAGTACTCATTGATATCAACGCCAAAAGTGATGGAACAGAGCCAAGCCAAATGAGTATAACGTGTGATCTCGGCAATAATGCCGACTGTGGAAGGCGGCGTTTTGAAGTTCCGACAAATCGGAATGACCTATTGTTTGACCTAACAATACCGGCCGAAGGATCAGGTTCTGCAAAACTTTATTTGACAAGCGACCTTATGGGTGAAGGTCATGGCATTGATATTTATGGTATGAAAATCAAAGCAACAGATTGAGATTTATGGCACAAGAACCGATAGCAGTAGATGAAACATTGATTGAAGCCGTTGTGCGCACATTTTACGCGCGGATCAGAAAAGATTATATGTTGGGTCCTATTTTTGAAGAGCATATTCACGATTGGGAGCCCCATTTACAAAATATGTTCGCCTTCTGGTCTTCGGTCATGTTGCATACCAACCGTTATAACGGACGCCCTATGCCCAAGCATGTCGTTTTACCGATTGATGCTGCGCATTTCGACCATTGGCTCGAAATTTTCAAAAATACTGTTGAAGAACTTTGCGTGAGGGTAGATGCCGAATTGTTCATGAAAAAAGCAACCCAGATCGCCCACAGTCTCGAGTTGGGCCTTGCCTTCAACAATAAGGTTCTTTTACAACCCGGCGAACGCTATATCAGAAATAAGGATCACGCATTGTGATTGAAAAAGATCGTCTTACCGAGGTCGAAATCAAACTTGCCGAACAAGAGCGATTTGTCGACGAGCTTTCTACTGTTCTCGCTGAACAATGGAAAACAATCGACCTTATGGATAAAAAATTAAAAGCACTAACCAAACGCTTTCTGGAACTTGAAGAACAAAGCCAGCCTGACATTCCTGTCACCCGACCACCGCATTGGTGAAATTGTTCAACAGTTCTTGCTCGAAAAATATTGATACTGAAAAATCTGGAAACAGCGCGTTTATCCCGACCATATTAAATATTCGCCGTCACGTTTTTATTGGCGTGAATTTAGTTTTTAATATGGTTCAGAATAATCCGGTTATTTGCCAAAAATTATTACAGAGCTTTCGCCTGCTATTTTTGACCGGAAAATGTCAGGACATATTTGCCAATATCCCGGCGTCCTATATTCCAAACGCCGATAAATTCATGAATTGCTCCGATAGGTTATGCACAATCAGCCTCGTGGAACGGGGCAAGAAACACCGGTTCCCTTTAGTCCACAATAGCCATTAGGGTTTTTTGCGAGATATTGCTGGTGATAACCTTCGGCAAAATAGAATGGCCCTTCTAACGCAATTTCCGTTGTAATCGGCCCCAATCCCTTGGATTGAAGTGCCTTTTCAAATTGCGCTTTGCTTTTTTTTGCAATTTCCAGATCATGTTCATTGGAAAGATAGAGAGCCGAACGGTAATTATTGCCGATGTCGTTTCCCTGTCGCATGCCTTGTGTGGGATCATGTTGTTCCCAGAAAGTTTTCAATATTTCATTGAGAGGCAGTATCTTCGGATCATAGACGACGAGTACCGCTTCTGCATGTCCGGTTTTACCAGTACAAACTTCTTCATAAGTCGGGTTTGGTGTGAAGCCACCGGTGTAACCGGCAGCCGTCACATAAACGCCCGGCATTTTCCAGAACAGCCGTTCAACACCCCAGAAACAGCCCATTGCAACAATAATATGATGCATATTTTCAGGATAAGGGCCATTCAGATTGTGGCCGTTGACGAAATGTTTTTCCGAGGTTTCGATTGGTTCACTTCTGCCGACAAGTGCATTTTCTTTTTTCGGCATAGTGAGTTTTTCCGAAAGCGACAAAATATCAAACATTTTCTTCACCACAACCTGTCTTTTCCAAAACGGCCTCACGATCATATCCAACACTATAAAACACCAACGCAAAAGCTCCAGAAATGATCCATGTTGGACAAAGAGTGATCATTCTAGCAGCTATGGATAGATATGGAGGTGAAAGATGCGCAATAAAGTTATCAAATTCCTGTGCGCTCAAACTAAATATAAACGATAGTGCAGACCGGGCCGGCGTAAACACAATTTGGGATGCACCGACCGAACGGGCCGCGTCGATAACAAGCGCTATAATCGTTATCACCAGAAATATAAACGACACAAAACGAAATAATCGACGCATTAAACGCACAGAAATAATCCTTGACTGACGATGATTTTTGTTCAAACGAACAAAATCTGATTACCATTAAAACCGTAGAGCATGGCTAATCCGGTTTTCATCATAAGGTCAGTTATAATCAGACAGGCTCCCGTTTGTCGATAAGCTTGTCGGGGTGGGCAAAATCGATAAATTTTTGTCTGTCGGTAAAGACTATTCGTGATCCGTCAACATTGACACCATGTTTTGCGATGGTTGCAAAAGCGCGTGAAAGATTTTCAGGAGTCATGCCAAGTTTGTAGGCAAGAAGTTTTTTCTCGAACGGAATATCAATATAATTGGCCTCGACCTGTGTATCGGCTTCGGCCAAAATCCAGTTTGCCAGCCGTTCACTACCATTTCTCAATTTCTGGTTTTTCAATTCCTTGATGGTCGTACGATAGCGACGTGAAAGCTCGCGAACAACCGCATGCATGAAAGCAGTATCATTGTCGATAGCCTCCCTGAAACGGGCTGACGGAATCATCAGCACCTCTGCTTCGGTTAGTGTCCGCGCTGACTGTAGACAAACATCATCATTCAAAATTGCCGCGAGAATGAAGAGACTTACCGGCTGGATAATATCAAGAATCGTTATACGCCCATGACTGGTCGCATACATCTCGACCTGACCATCGACCAATATGTAGAGAAAATCCTGCATGGTGTTTTCATTGACGAGAACCACCCCCGGAGGAAAACGTTGGAAAAAACCCGGGCCAATTAAAGAATCGAATGTTTTGTCACTCGCTTGCGAAAAAATATCGAGATTTTGAATTTTTAACCGATCTTCTGATCTCATATTGTTCCTCTAATTAACATTTTTATTTTTTGCCTTAGCATCTATCAAGTGTAGTAGAGCAATATTTCAAGACGTCATCATCATTATTTTAAAATAAGCTTTTCTTTTATTTTAAATAAAACTCATTTGATTTTGATCAAGGTGCCCTATTTCACTCATTACTACATACCCCCTCAACAAAAAGGAAGAATTTATCTGGTGGTAAAAATGGAACAAACTGACACCCCGATCAAAGGCTCGTCAGAGGCCTTATGGCTGAGCTCTTTGGCCTTTACCGTCTGTTTTGCGGTATGGACAATTTTTTCGATTATCGGCATTGCGATCCAGAAAAAATTGGGCTTGAGCCAGTCTGAACTCGGACTCCTCATAGCGACACCCGTACTCACCGGTTCACTTGTGCGCATTCCACTTGGCATCTGGACCGAACAGATCGGTGGACGCATTATTTTTGTCTTATCGATGCTGGCTTCCGCTTTATCGACATTTCTTCTCACTTTTGCCCACACCTACACATGGATGTTGATAGCGGCTCTCGGGATTGGCATTGCCGGCGGCACATTTTCTGTGGGCGTTGCCTATGTTTCACGCTGGTTCAGCGCCAAAAGACAGGGCCTGGCACTGGGCATTTTCGGTGCAGGCAATGTCGGTGCAGCCGTTACCAAGCTTGGCGCTCCATGGGTGATGAGCTGGTGGGGAAGCTGGGAAGGCGTGGCCTATATCTGGGCACTGGTGCTCGTTATTACGGCTGTGATCTTCTGGCTCTTCACGTCGGATGATCCTGTGCTCGTCGAACAACGCCGTACCGGCACAAAACCGCAAAGTGCTTTGCTTGAACTGGCACCTTTGAAGAAACTGCAAGTGTGGCGTTTTTCCTTCTATTACTTCTTCGTATTCGGTGGATATATCGCTTTGGCAACATGGTTGCCGCATTATTTGCAGGATGTTTATTCAATCGACCTGTGGCTTGCCGGCGTTATCGCAGCACTCTATTCGATACCCGCGTCACTCTTCCGTGCCTATGGCGGTTACCTTTCCGATAAATATGGCGCACGCCGGGTCATGTATTGGACACTGACAATGTGTACCATTACATGTTTCATTCTCTCCTACCCTCCGACACAATACACGGTTGAAACGGCGAAAGGTCCATTCACCTTTACATTTGCCATCAGCCTTGTCGGTTTTGCGATTGTCGTTGCCATACTCGGCTTCTTCATGGCTCTCGGGAAAGCGGCTGTTTATAAGCATATTCCCGTTTATTACCCGAAAAGCGTCGGTGCCGTTGGCGGCCTCGTCGGTATGATGGGCGGACTTGGCGGATTTATCCTGCCCATTCTCTTCGGTGAAGTCCTCGACATCACCGGAATCTATTCAACCTGCTTCATGATTTTATTTGTCATTTCACTCGCGGCACTCATCTGGATGCATGTTTCAATCCTTATGATGAACCACCGCAAATTGGTAGAGCTCGGGCAAAAAACGCCTGAATTTCAGGAGTAATTCGCATGTCCAATCAAATTAATAAAGGTTATGTATTAACCGAATGGAATCCCGAAGATAGCAGTTTCTGGAATAATTACGGGCGCAAAATTGCCAACAAGAATCTCTGGTTGTCTATTCCGGCTCTGCTTCTTGCGTTTGCTGTTTGGCAGGTTTGGTCGGTGGTTGTGGCTGAATTGCCGCGTGCCGGTTTCAAATTCAGCTCGACACAATTGTTCTGGCTTACCGCTTTGCCGGGTCTTTCCGGAGCAACATTGCGTATTTTCTATTCCTTCATGGTGCCGATATTCGGTGGCCGCCGCTGGACGGCACTGACAACCGCCTCATTGTTGATACCGGCACTCGGAATCGGTTTTGCTGTGCAGGACGTCAATACCCCTTATTGGGTGATGGCGCTTCTAGCATTGTTGTGCGGCTTCGGTGGCGGAAACTTTTCTTCTTCCATGTCGAATATCTCGTTTTTCTACCCGAAAGCCGAAAAAGGCAAAGCCAGCGGCCTTAATGCCGGTTTAGGCAATCTCGGTGTGTCGGTTGTGCAATTTGTTGTACCGCTTGTTATTGCCACCAACGCTTTCGGCTGGTTGGGCGGCCACCCGCTCACTGTAACAGAAGCGAATGGTCACACTTCCGAGCTCTGGCTACAAAACGGTGCCTTTGTTTTCGTCCCCTTCATTGCTTTATCAGCCATATGCTGCTGGTTCGGAATGAACGACATTGCCGATGCCAAGGCTTCATTTGCCGATCAAGCTATTATTTTCAAACGTAAAGATAACTGGCTGATGTGTATTCTTTATATGGGAACTTTTGGCTCGTTCATCGGTTTTTCTGCTGCATTTCCACTTCTAATGCGGTTGACCTTTCCGGATGTAAATGTGGTGAACTATGTATTCTTGGGACCACTGATTTCGGCACTTGCACGTGCGGGTTTTGGTGGCGTAAGCGATAAAATCGGCGGTGGTCGTGTAACCTTCTGGGCATTTATCCTGATGATGCTTGCTCTGGGAGCCGCGCTTTATTTTGTTGCAAATCCCGGTAGCGCCGTTGCTTTCCCCGGTTTCTTTGCTGCGTTCATGGTGCTCTTCTTTGCAACCGGTGTCGGCAATGCTTCAACCTTCCAGATGATACCGGTTATTATGAGCCGTGTTATCGACAAAACCATGCCAAATGCCACGGAAGAACAAAAGCGCCATCAAAGCGACCGTGAATCGGCTGCAATCACCGGCTTTACCGCCGCCATTGCTGCCTATGCCTTCTTTCTTATACCCGTAAGTTTTGCACTATCCAAAGATGCAACGGGTGGCCCGCAAGCCGCTCTTTGGGGATTTATGATTTTTTACGTTATTTGCCTCGCCATCACATGGTTCTGTTACATCCGTAACGGAGCAATCCTCCATGTCGAAGGTCGTCGGACACAAAAATAACGCTGTAAGTTAAGGAGACCATTGATGAGTCTACTACTCGACCGCCTGAATTTTCTGGCACGAAAAAAACAACCGTTTTCTCATGGACATGGTGTTACAACCGATGAAAACCGTTCATGGGAAGACGCTTATCGCAAACGCTGGCAATATGACAAAATCGTGCGCTCGACGCATGGTGTTAATTGCACCGGTTCGTGCTCGTGGAAAATCTATGTCAAGGGTGGTATTGTCACTTGGGAAACCCAGCAGACCGATTATCCGCGTACCCGCCCTGATCTGCCCAACCATGAACCACGTGGCTGTCCGCGAGGCGCAAGCTATAGCTGGTATATGTATTCGGCAAACCGTGTAAAATATCCGCTTATCCGCGCGCGTCTTATCAAATTGTGGCGCAAGGAACGCGTGGTAAAAACACCGGTTGGTGCATGGGCTGCAATTCAGGAAAATCCTGAAAAACGGTCCGAATACCAGAAGGTGCGCGGGCTTGGTGGCTTTGTTCGTTCTACATGGGACGAAGTCAACGAGATTATCGCTGCTGCCAATTCTTACACAATCAAGAAATATGGTCCCGACCGGATTATCGGCTTTTCGCCGATTCCGGCAATGTCCATGGTCTCCTATGCTTCCGGTTCGCGTTACCTGTCACTTCTCGGCGGTGTGTGCATGTCTTTCTATGACTGGTATTGCGATTTGCCGCCTGCCTCGCCCATGACATGGGGCGAACAGACAGATGTGCCTGAATCTGCCGACTGGTATAATGCCGGTTTCCTTATGCTTTGGGGCTCCAACGTGCCGCAAACCCGCACACCGGACGCTCATTTTTATTCGGAAGCCCGCTATAAAGGCACAAAATCGGTGGTTGTTTCACCCGATTATTCGGAAGCAAGCAAGTTTGCCGATCTCTGGCTTCATCCCAAGCAAGGAACCGACGCAGCACTTGCCATGGCGCTCGGTCACGTTATTTTGCGTGAATTTCATCTGGAGCGTCAGGCCGAATATTTTGAAGATTATTGCCAACGCTACACCGATATGCCGATGCTCGTCAGACTGGTGAACAGAAATGGCCACTTCATTCCTGACCGGTTGCTCCGCGCTTCGGACTTTGCCGACAAGCTCGGTGAAACGAATAATCCCGAATGGAAGACTGTCGCCGTTGATATGAAAAGCGGTGAATATGTTGCGCCACTCGGTTCTTCCGGTTTCCGTTGGGGTGAAAAAGGCAAATGGAACCTAGAATCGAAAGATGGCAAGGGTCGTGAGGTCACATTGGAAATGAGTTTCATGCTTGAAGGCGAGCATGACGCCGTTGCCGATGTCGATTTCCCCTATTTTGCAAGTCGCGAACACAGTTTCGATGACGGCACAGATCACGAAAGCATTCTCACGCGCAAAGTCCCCGCCCGCAAATTGAAATTGCCGGAAGGCGAGGTTGTCGTCGCTACCGTTTTTGACCTGTTTGTTGCCAATTACGGCTTGGAACGCGGTTTCAAAGACAAAAACTGTGCAAGCTCTTACGATGAAAATATTCCTTATACTCCCGCATGGGCAGAAAAGATCACGGGCGTTTCGCGCGACAAAATCATAACAGTTGCTCGGGAATTTGCCCGCAATGCCGAAAAGACCAAAGGTCGCTCGATGGTTATTCTCGGTGCCGGTATCAATCACTGGTACCATATGGATATGAACTATCGCGGCATTATCAATATGCTCGTTATGTGCGGTTGTATCGGTCAATCCGGCGGTGGCTGGAGCCACTATGTGGGACAGGAAAAATTGCGTCCGCAAACCGGTTGGGCTCCGCTTGCTTTCGGTCTTGACTGGTCACGCCCGCCACGCCAGATGAACGGTACGTCGTTTTTCTATGCCCATACCGATCAATGGCGCTATGAAACTGTGAAAGTGAGCGAATTGTTGTCGCCGACAGCCCCTGAAGGGCCGTGGGATGGTGCGTTGATCGACTATAACATCCGTGCCGAGCGCATGGGATGGTTGCCGTCGGCACCGCAATTGAAAGCAAATCCGATCAACCTTGTTAGAGAAGCGGAAGCTGCCGGTAAAGACCCGAAAGATTATATCGTTGACGGTCTGAAATCGGGCAGCCTGCAAATGTCGTGTGAAGATCCGGATGATCCGTTAAACTGGCCACGCAACATGTTTGTCTGGCGCTCGAACATTCTCGGTTCATCGGGTAAAGGGCACGAATATTTCCTTAAACACTTCCTTGGCACAGCCAATGGCGTTTTGGGCAAGGATTTGGGAGATCAGGGACGTGTCGAGACCAAAGAAGCTGTCTGGCATGACGAAGCGCCGGAAGGCAAACTTGATCTTCTGGTAACACTCGATTTCCGTATGTCTACAACCTGTGTCTATTCCGATATCGTGTTGCCCACTGCAACATGGTACGAAAAGAACGATCTTAACACGTCGGACATGCATCCCTTCATCCACCCGCTTTCAAGCGCAGTCGATCCGGCTTGGGAAGCAAGATGCGACTGGGATATTTTCAAAGGCCTTGCCGAGAAATTTTCCGAAGTGTCTAAGGAGGTTCTGGGCGTTGAAAAAGATGTCGTTTTGTCTCCGAGCCAGCACGATACTGCGGGCGAGCTTGGTCAGCCATTCGATGTCAAGGATTGGAAAAAGGGCGAAATCGAACCCATTCCCGGCAAAACTATGCCGTCCATTGCAGTGGTCGAACGCGACTATCCGAACATCTACAAGCGTTTTACCGCCCTTGGTCCTTTGATGAAAAAGGTCGGCAATGGTGGCAAAGGTATCAACTGGAAAACCGAAGAGGAAGTCGATCTCGTCGGCCGTATCAATGGCGTTGTTGAAGATGAGGGCGCCACAAAAGGCATGCCGAGCATTGCAACCGATATTGATGCAACCGAAGTCATTTTGACTCTTGCACCGGAAACCAATGGCGAAGTTGCTGTCAAGGCATGGGAAGCTTTGGGTGAACATACGGGACGCGACCATACGCATCTGGCACTGCCCAAGGAAGACGAGAAGATCCGTTATCGCGACATTGTTGCCCAACCGCGTAAAATCATTTCGTCACCCACGTGGTCCGGTCTTGAATCAGAAAAAGTCTGTTATAATGCCGGTTATACCAATGTTCACGAATTGATCCCGTGGCGCACTATCACCGGTCGTCAGCAACTTTATCAGGATCATTTGTGGATGCGTGCCTTTGGTGAAGGTTTCTGCGTTTATCGCCCGCCGATCGACACCAAAACGGTAACAACGGCAATCGAAGCCAAGGCTGGTGACAAGCCGCATCTGATTTTGAACTTCATAACCCCGCACCAGAAATGGGGCATCCATTCGACCTATTCCGACAATCTGTTGATGTTGACTTTGAACAGAGGCGGACCGGTTGTCTGGATTTCTGAAAATGATGCTCGAAAGGCCGGTATTGTCGATAATGACTGGGTGGAAGCTTTCAATGCCAATGGCTCGCTTGTTGCCCGTGTCATCGTTTCACAGCGCATGAAAGACGGAACGGTCTTCATGTATCACGCCCAGGAAAAAATCGTAAATGTTCCGGGCTCGCCTTTAACCAAACAACGCGGAGGGATCCATAACTCGGTTACCCGCGTTATTACCAAACCGACCCATATGATCGGCGGCTATGTCCAACAATCATACGGTTTCAATTATTACGGCACTGTCGGCGCCAATCGCGACGAGTTTGTGGTGGTACGCAAACTTGACCATGTCGATTGGATGGATGGTGAAGCAAATTCGGCAATGAAGGAGGCCGCAGAATGAAGGTTCGCGCGCAAATAGGTATGGTTTTAAACCTCGATAAATGTATCGGTTGCCATACCTGCTCTGTCACCTGCAAAAATGTCTGGACGAACCGTGAAGGCGTCGAATACGCCTGGTTCAACAATGTCGAGACCAAACCCGGCATCGGTTTTCCCAAAGATTGGGAAAACCAGAAACGCTGGAATGGCGGCTGGATAAGAAAATCGAATGGCAAAATACGTCCGCGCATGGGCGCAAAGTGGCGTGTTCTTTCCAAAATTTTTGCCAATCCCGATCTGCCGGAGATTGACGATTATTATGAACCGTTCGATTTCGACTATGAGCATTTGCAAACGGCAAAAGAGTCAAAAACCATGCCGGTTGCCCGTCCGCGTTCCAAGATTACCGGCGAGCGCATGGATAAAATCAAATGGGGGCCGAATTGGGAAGATGTCCTTGGTGGCGAATTTTCCAAGCGCTCCGAAGATTACAATTTTGCCAATGTCGAAAAAGAAATTTACGGCGAATTTGAAAATACATTCATGATGTATTTGCCGCGTCTTTGCGAACATTGCCTCAATCCTGCCTGCGTGGCCGTTTGCCCTTCAGGTGCAATTTATAAGCGCGAGGATGACGGCATCGTTCTCATTGATCAGGAAAAATGCCGCGGCTGGCGTATGTGTGTTTCCGGCTGTCCGTATAAGAAGATCTATTTCAACTGGTCTTCGGGAAAATCGGAAAAATGCATTTTCTGCTATCCGCGCATTGAAAGCGGTATGCCGACAGTTTGTTCGGAAACTTGTGTCGGGCGTATCCGTTATCTTGGTGTGATGCTTTATGATGCCGACAAGATTTCCGATGCTGCCGCTACAGAAGGCGAACAGGATCTTTATGAGGAACAATTGAAAATCTTCCTTGATCCGAATGACCCTGCTGTTATCGAACAGGCACGTAAAGACGGTGTCAGTGACGAGTGGATTGAAGCTGCCCAACATTCGCCTGTCTATCAAATGGCGATGAAATGGAAAGTAGCCTTTCCGCTTCATCCTGAATATCGCACTTTGCCGATGGTCTGGTATATTCCGCCGCTTTCGCCGCTGCAATCGGCTGCCGAAGCCGGCAAGCTTGCAATGGACGATTTTATTCCCAATGTCCGCTCGTTGCGCATACCCGTGCGTTACCTTGCCAATTTGTTGACTGCCGGAAAAGAAGCACCGATCGTTTCGGCACTTGAACGTATGCTTGCCATGCGTGCTTATATGCGTGCGAAATCTGTCGATGGTGAATATCGTCCGGAATATGCGGAAAAAGTCGGCCTGACACCTGAAATGATCGAACACATGTATCAGGTCATGGCGATCGCCAATTATGAAGACCGTTTTGTCATTCCGACATCACATCGTGAAGTGAGTGAAGATGCCTATGATCTACGCGGGTCTTGCGGCTTTTCATTCGGCAATGGATGTTCGGGCGGCAATTCAAAGGGTGATCTTTTCGGCTCAAAGGGTAAGAAAGTCGTCACAACACCGACAGACTTATTGAAGGAGAGCGCGTAATGAATTCCGATCTCAAAATCATTTCCTTACTTTTAAGCTATCCGGAAGAAGAATTGCAGCAATCGGGCAATCTTATCAGAGCAACGCTCGATCAGCTTTCCGATCTTGATGCGTCAGAAATTGTCGGACTGAAAAGTCTGGTCTCGGCAATTTCCGATCGCGACATTTATGAAGTACAGGAAGACTACGTTTTGCTTTTTGACAGAACGCGGTCTTTGTCGCTCCATCTTTTTGAACATGTTTACGGCGAAAACCGCGATCGTGGACAGGCGATGGTCGACCTCAAGGACATGTATGACCAGGCCGGTTTTGAAATCGACGTTCACGAAATGCCGGATTATCTGCCGATGTTTCTGGAATTTCTGTCAACAAGAAGTGACGAAGAAGCACGCCATCTTCTCGGCGAAACCTTGCACATCATTTCCGCAATCCGGCAAAGATTGCAAAAACGCGGGTCGGTTTATGTTGCTGCATTCGTGGCACTTGAAAGCCTGTCTGGTAAAAAACCCGACGAGGCATTAACAGCCGAAATCGTCAGCCGTAAAGAAGATGACCCGAATGACCTTGAGGCTCTCGACCGTATCTGGGAAGAGGAAGCCATTACTTTCGGTGGCAACCAAGGTGAAAATGCTTGCGGGCCCGACCGGTTACAACGTCGCATCCGTGCCCAGCACCGCGATGCTTCTACGCAAATTTAAGGATAGAGAGACAATGTTGCACTTTTTCCATACACTCATATTCGGGGTCTATCCCTATATTGCTTTGACTGTTCTGGCACTTGGCTCGATTGTCCGTTATGATCGCGAGCCTTATACATGGCGGGCAAGTTCCAGCCAGTTGTTGCGTCGCAAACAATTGATGTGGGGTTCTGTTCTTTTCCATGTCGGTGTGTTGTTTATTTTTCTAGGCCATTTTGTCGGGCTTCTCACACCTATTGCTGTTTGGGATGCCTTGGGCGTCAGCCATAGCTTCAAACAGGTTGTTGCCATGACAGCCGGTGGCATTGCCGGAGCCATGGCCATTATCGGCGCAACAATGCTTGCCCACCGGCGGTTGTTCGACCCGCGGGTCAGGGCAACGTCAAGCACAACAGATACATTGATTATTCTTCTGTTGTGGGCACAGCTTTTCCTCGGCCTTGCAACCATACCTTTTTCGATGCAGCATCTCGACGGTCATGAAATGGTCAAGCTGATGGACTGGGCACAGGGAATATTCACCTTCAACCTTGCAGCTTCAAGCTATATCACCGATGTGGCTTTTGTATTCAAACTGCACCTTTTCCTCGGTCTTACCATTTTGCTTTTGTTCCCGTTTACACGTCTCGTTCATATGCTGAGTGCGCCGGTGCGTTATATCTGGCGTACGGGATATCAGGTTGTTCGTAAAAAAGACCGCCTGCCCGTTCACATCCGTAGAGAAGTAACGGAGTAAAACTGCGGATAAAGGAGTAATTGTCTATGGCGACAACGGTAAAAGTCGAGCATTCGGGATTAAAAAAAGTAGTGGTTCCTCCCTCCCCCAAGAAGCAGGAAATCGACACGAGAATTCCGCCAAAAGCGAAGCCGTTATTCAAAGAGGTGAGCGTCAATGGCGTTGTCATTCCCGAAGTCGATATTCTGCAAGAAGCACAAAATCATCCGGCTCCAACGCCGGGTGAAGCGCTTCTTGAAGCTGCGCGTTCATTGGTTATTCGTGAACTTTTGTGGCAGGAAGCAAAAGACAAAAATCTTGTTCCCGATAATGAAGACTGTGTCGGGGAAAATAACGCGGGAGAAGACAGTGGCCAGCAAACAAAGCTTGATGCGGCAATCTCTGCCCTTCTCGAGAGTGAAATAAAAACACCTGAAGCAAGCGAAGAAGATTGCAAAGCTTTTTATGATCGTGATCCGTCGCGTTTTTCAACCGAAACGATCTGGCAGGTCAGACACATTCTTGTTAGCGCCAATCCGAAAGACAAAAAGGCTTTCGATCAAGCACGAGAGAAAGCTTATGCCATTTTGGAACAGGTGAAAAAAAATCCGCAAAACTTTGCCACAATTGCGAAAGATATTTCTTCCTGCCCTTCAGCAGCTCAAGGTGGCAATCTTGGTCAGATAACACGCGGGTCGACTGTGCCGGAATTTGAAAATGCTTTGAAAAAAGCAAAAAAAACGGGGCTATTGATGCAACCGATCGAGAGCCGTTATGGTTATCATATTGTCGAAATAAACCAGATTATCCCGGGAGAAATTCTTCCGCTGGAATTGGTAAAAGAAAAAATTGCTGCCTGGCTCGAGGCGTCAAGCTGGTCAAAAGCTGTTCAACAATATATAGCAATTTTGGCCGGAAAATCCCATATAACGGGTATTGATTTGAAATCCGGTGAGGGACCTCTTGTCCAGTAAGGAGTTTAGAGAGTGCAAAAAACACCAGAATCAAAGTTGGTTGATCCTTTTGGCAGGAAGATCAGCTATCTGCGACTTTCTGTAACCGATCGTTGTGATTTACGCTGTGTTTACTGCATGGCGGAAGAAATGGTGTTTTTACCCAAAAAAGAGCTTCTGACAATCGAAGAACTCTACCGCGTTGCGAGCCGGATGATTGATCTTGGTGTCACCAAAATCCGTCTTACCGGTGGTGAGCCATTGGTTCGGCGCAACATTATGGTTTTGTTTGAAATGCTGGGTAAGCATCTCGGACATGGGCTTGAAGAATTGACACTGACAACCAATGGAACATTGCTTGCCCGTTATGCCGAGGCACTTGTTCAAAATGGTGTCAAACGTGTCAACGTCTCTCTCGATACACTTGACCCTGTCCGCTATCACCAATTGACCCGTCGTGGTGACATTGCCCATGTGCTTGCCGGCATTGACGCGGCACAAAAAGCCGGATTGAAAGTTAAATTGAACGCTGTTGCCATGCGTGGCGGCTTTCTCGGTGAGGTCGACGATCTCATCCGTTTTGCCCATGGGCGCGGTATGGATCTCACCGTCATTGAAGAAATGCCAATGGGCTATACCGGTCACGACCGTTATGAAACCTTCCTGTCACTCGGCGCTTTGCGTAAAAGTCTTGAACAACGCTGGACATTGGTTCCGGATGCCCATTGTTCAGGCGGCCCTGCCCGTTATGTAACAGTCAAGGAAACGGGTGGCAGACTTGGGTTTATTACCCCGCTTTCTTGTGATTTCTGTGCTTCTTGCAATCGTGTGCGCATCGGTTCGACCGGTAAACTTTATCCTTGCATGGGGCAATCCGGCATGGTCGAATTGCGTGAAGCTATCAGAAGCTCCGAAAGTGATGAAAAACTGACAGAACTTATCCTGAAAGCAATTGACAGCAAGCCGAAGGGGCATGAATTTTCAATCGAAAAAGATGGCATTTGCGGATTAAGCCGTCACATGTCGGAGCTCGGCGGTTGATTGCAGTTCACCTGCGACATAAAAGCTGACAGAGCCGCTTAAACAGAACGGAAAACATCGTTATTTGTAACCGGAATTGGTCGTCGGGCACGAACTCTAAAATTCGTTCGTTTTCTTGGTGATGGTCAAAATTACCAGCGCCCGTTTTCAAGCGCATCCTCTGCGGTGTGAGTTAGACGATCAAACCAGATTTTTTTGTCTTTTATCTGATCAAACAGGAAAGTTTCAAAACCTCTTTCCAGCGGCTTTAAACAGGCAAAAAACTTGTTCAATCAATCTTCCCATCAAATAAAATAAGCACTGTATCGGGCTACAGTGCTTATATTCCCGTTTACCAACTTTTTCGGTGATAAATTTCGTAAAGAATGCGCTTTTTTAAAAGCATTCCTAAACTAACCGCCAAGAGACCGTTTTTCTCTTCCCCGACAGAAATTCAACCTCAAAGTTTAACTTCTGAAGGCAAGGGTTTGTCGGCAAAAAAGGCGTCGATATTTTCCACCACAAGATCGGACATTCTGTCGCGTGTTTCAACAGTACCACTGCCATGGTGGGGATAGAGAACCACATTCTCGAGCTTATAGAATGCCGGATTGATATTCGGCTCGTTAAGATAGACATCAAGACCGGCCGTTTCCAATTCTTTGCTTTGCAAGGCTTTAATCATGGCGTCTTCGTCGATAACCGTGCCGCGAGAGATATTGATAAGGGAACCGCGGTTTCCAAGTGCTGCAATCACCTCTTTGGAGATGAGCTTTTCAGTTTCCTTGCCGCCGGTTACTGCAACAACCAGAATATCCGACCACTTGGCAAGTTCGACAAGCGAGGGGAAAAACTGATACGCGACATCCGGTTTTTTATGGCGTCCGTAATAACCGATTGTGAGCCCGCAACTTTCAAACCGCTTGGCGATAGCGTGTCCAATCCGCCCGAGACCGACGACACCGGCGCGTTTTCCGGCAGTCGTTTCTGTGAGCGGCATCGGGCCTTTCTTGGCCCACTCGCCGGAGCGCACATAATGATCGCCAAAAACAAGCCTGCGACGGGCGGCAAGCATCAACATCAATGCGACATCGGCAACGTCATCGGTCAACACATCCGGCGTATTGGTTAAATGGATTTTATGCTCTTTCAAATCCTTGAGATTAACCTGATCGAACCCCGCGGTTACACAGGCGACAAGCCCGACCTGAGGCAATTTTGAAATCAGATTTTTGTCAAAAACAATATTGCCTGTGCTGATGACTGCTCGACAATTTTGTGCATTTTTATCAATAAAATCGGCCCTATCTTTTGCAAGATCCGCGCGCAACAAGTGATAACGCTTGTCGATGTCTTTCATTTGACGCTCTTCAAGCGGACTTAGTACCAATATATCCTGTTTCACATTATTCTCCCTCTGGTTTTATTAAAATATTTTTCAAGGAAAGATATTAATGAATGAAAAACTGTAATGTCTATCGAAAAATTCAAATACCACCAATGATTTAAAAGTCCTGATAAGCATTGCTCCGATTTTGCCGTTTTTCCTGTCTCTATGTTTCCAAAGTCGCTTTGACATAGCGGGTAAAACTATTATCATTTGCTCGAAAAACACGTCGTTTCGCGATTTTTAATTTTAAAAGGAAAACCTCGCAATGAATGAAGACCAATCTGTTATCGATCCTCAAAAACTTGACCGGCTCGCAGAAGTGGCTGTCAAGGTCGGTCTCAACCTGCAGAAAGGTCAAGATCTCGTTCTCACAAGCCCGCTTGCTGCACTTCCACTCGTACGCCGGATTGCCCATCATGCTTATAAAGCCGGTGCCGGTGTTGTTACCCCTATTTTCAGTGATGAAGAAATGACGCTTGGCCGTTTCAAAGATGCTCATGACAAGAGTTTCGACAAGGCAGCAAGCTGGCTTTATGAAGGTATGGCAAGAGCCTATGCAAACGGTGCGGCACGACTTGCTATTGCTGGAGATAATCCGTCGCTTCTTGCTAACGAAGACCCTGCCAAAGTTTCACGGGTCAATAAAGCTACATCTCTTGCCTATCAACCGGCGCTCGAAAAAATTGCGGGCTTTGATATCAACTGGAATATCGTTTCCTATCCCAATCCGTCATGGGCGGCTGTGGTTTTTCCCGATTTGCCAATCATCGAGGCGACAAAAAAACTTGCTGATGCGATATTTGCTGCTTCCCGTGTTGATAAACCGGATGCAATCTGCGCATGGAAAGACCATAATGCCAATTTGAAAAAACATGCAAAATGGCTAAACGACCAACGCTTCTCCGCTCTCCATTATAGTGGTCCCGGAACAGATTTGACCATCGGCCTTGCTGATGGCCACGAATGGCAAGGTGGCGCCTCGAAAGCAAAAAATGGCGTTATCTGCAACCCGAATATTCCCACCGAAGAAGTTTTCACAACGCCACACGCCCATCGTGTTGAAGGTTATGTAAGCTCGACAAAGCCCCTATCCTATCAAGGCACATTGATTGACAAAATCAAAGTCCGTTTTGAAAAGGGGCGCATTGTCGAAGCGCACGCTTCGAAAGGCGAAAAAGTATTGCAACAGATCCTTGATACCGATGAAGGTGCTCGCCATTTGGGCGAAGTTGCACTCGTTCCCAATTCGTCGCCGATTTCTGCAAGCGGTCTGTTGTTCTATAACACATTGTTTGATGAAAATGCCGCCTGCCATATTGCCCTTGGGCAGTGCTATTCGAAATGCTTCTTGAAAGGAGCCGCACTTTCTAAAGAGCAAATCGAAAAACAGGGTGGCAATAAAAGCCTTATTCATATCGACTGGATGATCGGGTCCGGAGAAATCGATATTGACGGTATCACTGCTGACGGGAAAAAAGTTCCGGTTTTCAGAAAAGGCGAATGGGCATAATTGCGCCCATTTTTTTGAACAACCCGATTTAAAAAATACGGATTTCGTTTTTTGCTAAAAATTCGAAATCCGTTTTTAAAATAACTAAAAACAACAAAAAGGCCGGGGAAAACCCGACCTTCCGTTATGCGTTGACTGCCAGTACATCCGTGGTCAATCATCGCGTTGTTAAGCCTTATCTGTGGTCGTTATCTCTGTTTTTCAAGATGATAACATTTATTTGTACTTAGAAATTGACAGAAAAAGGTTAACAATTGGTTAATTTGCCAATTCAATCATCCATATTAAAGTGACATTATTTAATGACCCGATTTTTCATGAACCGCTTTAATGAGTGCATATTCGGTAAACCTTGATCCGATGACAGTTTTAAAAAGTTGATGATTTATTGTTCAATAAAAATGACATTCCGTCATTTACAACATTCTTTTTTTCGTGAGAAAATTTTTTGTCTTACCTTAAAATCGGCTTTCGCAACGATTATTTTGTAAAAAAACAATGTTATATACCTGAACCGGAGCGGCTGAAACAAATTCCCGCTTAGAACCCAAGAACAATCGGATATGCCTGAACTTCCTGAAGTTGAAACTGTAAAGCGTGGTCTCGAACCAAGTTTCACCCATGCAAAGATAATAAACGTAAAACAAAACCGGCCGGATTTACGTTTTCCATTTCCGGAAAATTTTCAATCCCTTCTTACGGGGCGCGAAATTATCGGCCTCGGACGGCGGGCAAAATATCTGCTTATCTATCTTGATAGTGATGAAACAATTATAAGCCATTTGGGTATGTCGGGTTCCTGGCGTCTCGAAAATAGAACACCCGGTTCCTATTATCATGAAAAAAACAAGCTTGCCGCACATGACCATTTTGAAATGGATATCAGAACAGAAAACGGCGAGCTTTTACATGCCGTCTATAATGATCCACGCCGTTTCGGCTTTATGCTGTTGACAAAAACGGCTGACCTTGAACACCATAAATTGTTGGCCCATTTAGGCCCCGAACCAACCGGAAACAGTCTTTCCGGTGCCTATCTTAACGAGGTTCTACGTAACAGGTCAGCCCCTCTTAAAGCCGCACTTCTTGACCAGACCATCATTGCCGGACTTGGAAATATTTATGTCTGCGAGGCCTTATGGCGAAGTCACCTTTCTCCGAAACGGAAATCATTAACACTCGGAAAAAAATCGGCAGCAGCGCAACAAAAATCGGAATTGCTCGCACAAAATATCCGTGATGTTATCAACGAGGCGATAGAGGCAGGCGGCTCTTCCTTGCGCGATTACATCCATGCAGATGGTTCGCTCGGCTATTTCCAACATCATTTTTCGGTTTATGGCCGAGAAGGAGAACCGTGTCTCCTATGCGGAACCCCAATAAAACGCATTGTCCAATCCGGTCGTTCGAGTTTTTATTGCCCCCATTGTCAAACATAACGGCGGAAAGTTGTAAAAGCAGAAAATATCGTACCGACTATAAGAAGAGCGACGTGAACATGCCAAAAATGATGTTAACAACTTGCAAAACGGCTTAAGAGGCTTAAAGTTGTTTTCCAATCAACAAACCGCAGGTGCACTCCATGCTTGACAAAGTTTTATCCCGTCTTGATTCAAATCTTGATAATAGTCTCGAACATCTTTTTGAACTTTTACGTATTCCATCTATTTCCACTGATCCCAAATATAAAGAGGATTGCCGCAAAGCTGCCGATTGGCTGGTCAATGATTTGAAATCAATCGGTTTTGAAGCTTCGCGCCGCGATACCACAGGCAATCCTATGGTTGTCGCCCATCATCCGGGTCCGACAAAAGATGCACCCCATGTTCTGTTTTATGGTCACTATGATGTGCAGCCGGTTGATCCCCTTAACCTTTGGGAAGATGATCCCTTTGACCCGAAAATAAAACAGTTAAACGGTGAAAAGGTTATTGCCGCGCGCGGCGCCGGTGATGACAAGGGACAGCTTATGACCTTTGTCGAGGCTTGCCGTGCTTTCAAGAAGGAAACCGGTAGCCTTCCGATTGCGATCACAATTCTGTTCGAGGGGGAAGAAGAATCCGGCTCTCCTTCACTACAACCGTTTTTACATGCCCATAAAGACGAGTTGAAAGCCGATTATGCTCTGGTTTGTGATACCAGCATGTGGGATGCCGATACACCGTCCATATCCATTGCGTTAAGAGGCATGGTAAGTGACGAAATCATTATCCATGGTGCCGATCGCGATCTTCATTCCGGTCATTTTGGCGGTGCTGCAGCAAATCCTATTCAAATTCTTGCAAAAATTATTGCAGGCCTGCACGATGAAAACGGCCATGTAACCCTTAAAGGATTCTATGACGGGGTTGAAGAAACACCGGAAGCTGTCTTGAAATCCTGGAATGCACTCAATCGTGGTCCTAAAGAATTTTTAGGACCTGTCGGCTTATCGATTCCGGCGGGCGAAAAAGGCCGTTCCGTCCTTGAACTCGTATGGGCAAGACCGACCGCCGAGGTCAATGGCATCAGCGGCGGCTATGAAGGAGAAGGCTTCAAGACAGTAATTGCTGCCAAAGCCAGTGCAAAAATTTCTTTCAGACTTGTCCACAAACAGGATCCGACAAAAATCAGAAAATCATTTCGTGATTATGTTCGCTCGCAAATTCCGGCTGACTGCTCTGTCGAATTCAAAGATCATGGAGCTTCACCAGCAATCGAACTGGCCTATGATTCGCCCCTTGTTCAACTCGCCAAGAAAGCTTTGACCGAAGAATGGCACAAACCGGCTATTCTTGCAGCCATGGGCGGCTCGATTCCAATTGTCGGTGATTTCCAATCTTTCCTCGGAATGGAATCGCTGCTTGTCGGTTTCGGATTGGATGACGATCGCATCCATTCGCCGAATGAAAAATATAATCTCAAATCATTCCATAAAGGACAGCGATCCTGGGCAAGAATTCTAACTGCCTTGAGTAATAAATAGGATAATAAGAATGGCTAAAATACGCGTTCACAAAGGCGATTTGCCTGACCTGAAACATTATAATGTCAAGGAAGTTGCCATTGACACTGAAACTTTGGGACTACACCCCCATCGCGACCGGCTCTGCGTCGTCCAGATTTCACCGGGAGATGGCACAGCCGATGTTATACAAATTGCCAAAGGGCAAAAGACAGCGCCCAATCTTGTAAAAATCCTTAAAGATCCGGATATTACCAAGATATTCCACTTCGGACGTTTTGACCTTGCTGTATTGGCTTTGACATTCGGTGTCATGCCGAGACCGGTTTTCTGCACTAAAATAGCCTCGAAACTCACCCGGACTTATACAGACCGGCATGGTTTGAAAGATCTGGTCGCCGAACTCCTCGAGATCAATATCTCCAAACAACAGCAATCCTCCGACTGGGGTGCTGACGAGCTTTCACCGGCTCAGGTTGAATATGCAGCAACAGATGTTCTCTATCTCCATCAATTAAAAGCGATACTTTCGGCAAGGTTGATCAGGGACGGACGCGAGAGTGTGGCAAAATCATGTTTCGAATTCCTGCCGTCAAGGTCGGAACTTGATCTTATCGGCTTTCCCGATGTCGATATTTTTGCCCATAGTTGATTCGCAAATCATATTTACAAATTAAAAAGCGCCGGTTTTCCGGCGTTTTTTTATACTTTGTTTACCATATTGAAGAGCTTTTGGTCCGAAAGGCCTAAAAAAATGCTCATTCGACTTGCTGTGGCATTTTTGTTACAGACTTTATGACCACACAAACTATATTGACCTCAATCGCAATACATTTCGCGTGGAGTTAACAAATGAAAATAAAATATCTCGTTGCTGCTTCGGCTTTGGCTTTAACCGCTGCTTCTAGCGCACAAGCTGCTGACGTTGTCATGAATCAGGAACCGGCTCCGGTTGTTGCCGCTCCTGCTTTCTCCTGGACCGGCTTCTTTGCTGGTGGTCAAATCGGTGGTTCATGGTCTGACACAGACCAGAAGATCAGAGGCCATAGCAATGTAGAGGGCTTTGCCGGTCGCGGTAAATCCTTCTCTCCGGATCCGTCAGGTTTCATCGGTGGTCTTTATGCCGGTTACAACTATGACCTTGGCAACAACATCGTAATTGGTGCCGATACCGACTGGGTATGGGGTGATATGGACGAAAGCGACAGCGCAACCTACCAAAAAGGTCAAACGGGCGAATTCAAGATCAGCGGCAAGATCAAAGAGAAATGGGCTGGATCAACCCGTGCCCGCATCGGCTACTCGATGGATCGCTGGATGCCTTATTTTGCTGGTGGTGTTGCTTATGCCAAGATCGATTCCGACGCCAAGTTCTCGGGTGCTCTTAACAGCAAGGTCAATGATAGCGATACTTTGACCGGCTATACTCTGGGTGCCGGCGTTGATTATGCTATGACCGACCACATCATCCTTCGTGCTGAATATCGTTACACCGATTTCGGCGACAAGGACTTCGGCAACAAGGACTTCAAATATAATGTAGATTACAAGACCAACGATGTACGCGTTGGCGTTGCCTACAAGTTCTAATTCTTTTTGAAGAATTAAAAAAGAAGCCCCGCAGAAAACTGTGGGGCTTTTTTTATTATCTTGTTCAACCTTTTTATCTCTTGTTTTGACTCCTTTTTATCTCTTGTTTTGCCTATTGATAGAACCAGGAGACCTGCATTCAATGGAAAGTTCGTCACAAAACCGAATAAAATGCAGGGCTATTCCATAAAAATGGAACATGGGAAACGGCTCTGGTCTCTTCTCTTTGACACAAAAATCGATTTGGCATATAAGTCGCCGTCTTGAAAAATTAACGGAAAATTTGCGAATCGACGTCGTAAAGCCCGGTTTTGATTCTGGTCAAAAAGCGTTTTCGACACTTTTTTAAAGAAACGACCTGCATTTTTTCTATATTTTTCAACCCTCCTCGCATTTTATTGAGGTTTTTGTTTCAGTTTTTGCGAGGTGTGTCTTTCGTGCTACAGCAATTCTTATCCGGATAAACTATATAAGTTCAGACGGCATTTTATTGCATTGGAGAATAAAAATGAAAATTAGATATCTTATTGCTGCTTCTGCAGCTGCTCTTACAGCAGCTTCTTCAGCACAAGCTGCTGACGTTGTAGCAAATCAGGAGCCGGCTCCTGTTGTTGCAGCTCCTGCTTTCTCTTGGACCGGCTTCTATGCTGGTGCCCAGATTGGTGGTTCCTGGTCAGATACAGACCTTCATGGTAAATATCGTACAAGCGCTACCAATTTCGACGGTAGAAAGAACTTTTCACCTGATCCGTCAGGCTTCATCGGTGGCATCTATGCCGGTTATAACTATGACCTCGGCAACAATATTGTCATCGGTGCCGATACCGACTGGGTATGGGGCGACATGGACGAGAACGACAAGAGTTCTTTAACATATAGAGACGGCACAACCGGTACGCTCAGCGGCAAGTTGAAAGAACAGTGGGCTGGTTCAACCCGTGCACGTGTTGGTTATGCAGTTGACCGCTGGATGCCTTACATCGCCGGTGGTGTTGCTTATGCCAAGGTTGATTCGAACTTCCGCGTTAAGGATTCTGCTGGCAAGGTTAAACCCGGTTTCTCAGCTAGCGATAGCGACACACTCGTCGGTTGGACAATCGGCGCTGGTTTCGACTATGCTATGACAGACCACATCATCTTGCGTGCTGAATATCGTTACACCGACTTCGGTGACGAGGACTATAGCCGCAACAACGTCAAGTACAGTGTTGACTACAAGACCAACGATTTCCGCGTTGGTGTTGCTTACAAGTTCTAATTTAAACGAACTTTGTTTTGGAAAGGCTCCGTATTTTACGGGGCCTTTTCTTTTTCTCGATTTTTCAGTTTTCTTTCTGTTTCATCTCATGATAAAGCCATGCATCATGAGTGCACATTTTTCTGAACTGTTGACGTTACGAATTATTAGCCCGATCTTCACTCTTGCCTGATAAGTGCAAAGGTTCGAAAGATCGGGAGAGATAATCATTTCGATTGAATAACGTTCGACAGGAATTTTTAAACATGTCAAATAAAGACCAAGCCATGGATTATTCAAAAACCCTTTATCTGCCGAAGACCGATTTTCCGATGCGTGCGGGACTGCCGCAAAAAGAACCGGAAATTGTCAAACGTTGGGAAGACATGGATCTCTATGGAGCACTACGCAAACAGGCAGTTGATCGTCCCCTTTATGTTTTGCATGATGGTCCTCCTTATGCAAATGGTGACATCCATATCGGGCATGCCTTGAACAAGATCCTGAAAGATACCATCGTGCGGTCTTTCCAGATGCGTGGCTATAATGCCAATTATGTACCCGGCTGGGATTGCCATGGTTTGCCTATTGAATGGAAGATCGAAGAAAAATATCGGGCAAAGGGCAAGAATAAAGACGATATTCCGATCAACGAATTCCGTCAGGAATGTCGGGAATTTGCCAAACATTGGGTTAAAATCCAATCGGAAGAATTCAAACGGCTTGGAATTATCGGCGATTTCAAAAATCCCTATACAACCATGGCGTTCCATGCGGAGGCTCGTATTGCCGGTGAATTGATGAAATTTGCCATGTCTGACCAGCTTTACCGCGGTTCCAAACCCGTTATGTGGTCGGTCGTTGAAAGAACCGCTTTGGCAGAGGCGGAGGTCGAATATCACGATGTTGAATCCGACACAATCTGGGTCAAATTTCCTGTACTAAAAGCCAAGGCCGATGATTTGTCGGGAGCCTTCGTCGTCATCTGGACAACGACACCATGGACAATTCCCGGTAACCGTGCTGTTGCCTATTCTTCGCGTATTCCTTATGGGCTTTATCAGGTTGTAGACGCCGAAAATGATTATGGCCCGAAGCCCGGTGAAAAACTGATTTTTGCCGAAGCACTGGCTGAAGAAAGTGCAAAAAAAGCAAAATTGACTTTCAGAAAGCTTCGCTCATTGAATCCTTCCGAGCTTGATACGATGTTGCTTTCGCATCCGCTCAAAGGTTTTGCTAATGATTATGCCTTTAAAGTTCCGCTGCTCGACGGCGACCATGTAACAGCCGATTCCGGTACCGGTTTTGTCCATACAGCTCCAAGCCATGGGCGCGAAGACTTTGAAGTATGGGTTGCAAATAAAGGGAAAATCGAAAGTCTCGGCATTGATTCGTCAATTCCATTTCCTGTTGATGATGCCGGTTATTACACCAAAGATGCTCCGGGCTTCGGCCCAGATCGCGAAGGCGGTGCTTCGCGTGTTATTGACGATAATGGTAAATATGGTGATGCCAATAAAACCGTTATCGCTCTGTTGATTGAAAAAGACATGCTCTTTGCCCGCGGGCGTATCAAGCACTCTTACCCGCATAGCTGGCGGTCGAAGAAGCCTGTTATCTTCCGCAACACGCCGCAATGGTTTGTCTACATGGACAAGAAACTCTCTGACGGAACCACATTGCGCGAACGCGCTCTCAAGGCCGTTCAGGATACACGTTTTGTACCACCGGCAGGACAGAACCGTATTGGTGCCATGATGGAAGATCGCCCTGACTGGGTATTATCCCGTCAACGTGCATGGGGTGTTCCCATTGCAATTTTCGTCAAGGAAAACGGTGAAATTCTCAAAGACGAGGCTGTCAACAAACGCATTGTCGATGCTTTCGAAAAAGAAGGTGCCGATGCCTGGTTCAAGGAAGGTGCGAGAGAGCGTTTTCTCGGTGAACATGCCAAAGAGGACTGGCAACCGGTTCATGACATTCTTGATGTCTGGTTCGATTCGGGCTGCACACATGTGTTTACTCTTGAAGATCGCCCCGATTTGAAATGGCCGGCCGATCTTTATCTTGAAGGCTCGGATCAACACCGCGGATGGTTCCATTCTTCGATGCTGGAAAGCTGTGGAACGCGGGGAAGAGCACCCTATAATACTGTTTTGACACACGGATTTACGCTCGACGAACAAGGCAAGAAAATGTCGAAATCGTTGGGGAATACCGTCGCGCCTCAAGATGTTATCAACACTTCCGGTGCCGATATTTTACGCCTTTGGGTCATGACAACCGATTATTGGGAAGATCAGCGTCTGGGAAGAAATATCATTCAGACCAATGTCGATTCCTATCGGAAACTCCGCAATGTTATTCGCTGGATGCTTGGTACGCTTGCCTATGACGAGGGCGAAAATATCGCCTATGAAGATATGCCGGACCTTGAAAAGTTTATGCTGCATCGGCTTTATGAATTGGATAGGCTTGTCAACGAGGCTTATGACGGTTTCGATTTCAAACGCATTACCCGTGCATTGCTCGATTTTTCAATCGTTGATCTTTCGGCTTTCTATTTCGATATTCGGAAAGATTCGCTTTATTGCGATGCGCCTTCTTCTATAAAACGCAAATCCGCGATCCATGTTGTCCGCGAGATTTTTGAACGCATGGTCACATGGCTTGCACCGATGTTGCCATTCACAATGGAAGAAGCCTGGCTTGAACGGCATCCGGAAAGCAAATCGGTTCACTTCGAGCAATTCCGCAAAACACCGGATAGCTGGTGCGACAATAAACTGAACGAACGCTGGCACAAAATCCGTCAGGTCCGTAAAGTGGTAACGGGCGCACTTGAACTTGAAAGAGCTGAAAAACATATTGGCTCTTCTCTGGAAGCAGCACCCGTTGTCTATATTTCCGACCTTGATTTGTTGAAAGCTGTCGAAGGTATGGATATGGCGGAAATTGCGATCACCAGCGATATTGTTATTACCAATGCCGAAGCCCCGGAAAATGCTTTCAAGCTCGATGATGTCAAGGGCGTTGCGGTGGAATTTCATAAAGCTGACGGTAAAAAATGTGCGCGTTCCTGGCGCTATACACAGGATGTCGGCAGTGATCCTGAATATCCGGATGTGTCAGCACGTGATGCCGCCGCATTACATGAACTCCACGCACTCGGGAAAATCTGATCTCAATAAAAAACACTGGCAAAGTTTTCCTCTTTGCCAGTGAAGACTGTCTCTTGAGTGAACTTCACTACTTCCTGGTTGGTAGGGATTGCCGTAGAGGCATATGTCATGATATGGAAATGGACTATAGGTGCTAATGAACGGCACAAAATCATGGTTGTTATCCGCCTCAGGGTGGAATGGTGAAAGCAATTTTTGGCGGCACAGCCGGGAAAACGGATTAGCAGTGAAGAAACGCGAAGTAGCATTTATTGTATCGAGTATGGTTACGGCCGGTCTTATGCTGACAGGATGTGGTGTTTCCAGTCCGACTTATGGAACAGATAAATCCACCGGAAAGCAACTGATTGACGATTTTTCGAATATTGCATCAATCAGATCCAACACCAATAAAAATCAGGTTGACACCAAGCCGCGTCCGGAGCTTGTCCGTCCGGCTCCCGGCACAAAAGGTGTGCTACCACAACCGCAAACCAACGTCGCCCAGACCGGAACACCGGATTGGCCGGAATCGCCGGAACAGAAGCGGCAGAGATTGCGCGACGAAGCAACGGCGAACCAGAACAATCCGAATTATGTTTCCCCGATTGTTCCTGATAGCGGCAAAGAAACAAAACCTACCGGATCGACGGAATGGCTTGACGGTATTCATCGCAACGAGCAAGTCAATAACGATAAGGAACAACGTGCCGAATATTTACGCCGCAAAAAAGAAAATGAAGGCGGCTCTCCAACCACACGCAAATATTTAAGCGAACCACCCTTGAGTTATCGTCAACCGGCTGCATCCGCACCCGTTGGAGATAAAGGTGAGGATGAGGCGAAAAAAGAGCGTGAGAGGAAAAAAGCACTCAAAGAAAGCTCCGGCAAAAAGAGCTGGTGGCCTTTCTAAATATAAAGGCAATACCCTGTTCTTGAAATCTTTATTCTTTTGTCGAGACACTCCGGTCGGCTCCCGATAGGGGAAAGTTCGATTTTATTTATTTGAAGGCCATGAAGATTGTTCGTTTGCTGACCGAAGCAGGAACAAACTAATTCTGTTATTCTTTTCATGGAGTCTTACCCTGATGTTATAATGCCGCTTTCAGCACTCGTTCCATTGACCTAACTCATCACATGTTCAATCGACAATGTGAATAACTCCAAACTTGGTGACGCAATCGTTGCGCCGATACCGGATTGAAAAGCTTTCGCCCTATCAAACGGCTATGGCGATTGGTGCATATGAAATCTATTTTTCTCAATAAATGCCGCTATTCGACCACCCCGAAAGCCCGCCTCGGGTGAAAGCCTTATCGTTCATTTTTATTCGTAAAATGCATGATAAAATTAGTGTTCTCTGTTCAATGCAATTGCTTGTTTCAGAAGCAACGTCAATCTTCAATCAATAGAGATTTCCGGTAAAGGTTTCAAAATGATGATCGGGCAAGAGATTATTCGAGAAAGGGTGAAACTTCCTAAAATAGGTGCTTTCCCCCTCCAAATTCGACATTTTTAAGTCTTCTTCGCTTCACAAGGTCAAAAATAGTCGTTCTTAATATACAGTGTTTCTCACCGTTCTCCACCCGATCATTCCAAGCTTTCGACTTTCAAACTTTAATTTTATCAAATAACCTCAAGCGGCTGTTTTCGTGTTGGAGGCAAAAATATTTTATCGAGCGCTCGCAGGACATCGTGATCAAGTGTGAGTGCCAGCGCTTTGGTGTTTTCACGCAAATGTTTAATTGACGAGGTTTTCGGAATGGCAATCATCAGCGGATTGCGGATAACCCAAGCAAGAGCAAGAACTGATGGTGCAACATTGAGCTTTCTCGCGAGCTCCAGAAGATCACGGTCTTTCATAATGCGGCCCTGCTCGATCGGGGCATAGGCCATGACCGGAATATTATGGTCTTCACACCATGGGATAAGATCGAACTCCGGCCCGCGACGTGACAAATTATAGAGTATCTGGTTGGTCGCAATATGTCCTTTTGCGGCTATTTGTGCAAGATTTTCCATGAGTGCGGTATCGAAATTGCTAACCCCCCATGCGCCGATTTTGCCTTGTGTAACAAGTTTTTCCAGAGCTTCCACGGTTTCGCTCAAAGGAACGCTGCTTTGCCAATGAAGAAGATAAAGGTCGATTTGTTCAATTTTCAGATTTTTAAGGCTGCGTTCACATGCTTCGATTGTGCCTTTTCTTGAAGCATGGCTCGGCAAAACTTTTGAAACAACAAAGGCATCGTCACGTCGCCCGGCAAGCGCTTTACCAACCACTCTTTCGGAACCACCATTTCCATACATTTCAGCCGTATCAATGAGCTTCAATCCGAGATTAAGGCCGGCACGCAGAGAATCGGCTTCAATGTCTTCTGGAGAAATCCCCTCCCCCATACCCCATGTTCCCTGTCCTAAAGCAGGTACGATCGAACCATTTGGGAATGTTACTGTTTTCATCATTCTTCTCTTTTTCCAGCAAAAAAATTTTTGAGTAAACTGGAAGCCTGTCTTTCGCCCAAGCCCGAATAAACTTCCGGACGATGATGACATGTTGGCTGGCTATAGAAGTGGACACCATGCTCAACCGCACCACCTTTTTCGTCGCTTGCAGCAAAATAAAGTCTCCTGATACGGGCAAAAGATATGGCAGCTGCGCACATTGTACAGGGCTCCAATGTCACATAAAGGTCGCAATCGACCAATCGCTCGCTTTGAAGCGCCTCACAAGCCAAACGAATAACCCGCATTTCCGCGTGACCGGTGGGATCAAACTTTTTATGCGTGAGATTGGAAGCCTTGGCGATCACCTGCCCCTCCTTGACAATAACGGCGCCAACCGGCACTTCGTCATTGGCATTTGCCGAAATTGCCTCTTCAAGTGCTATTTCCATCGGCGTTTTTGTCATTTTTGCCTTTCAATTATTTTGAAGCGCCGGAACAATTGGATTTTATCCGTCGTTTGTGTCATTTATGACAGTTTATCAAAAACAACTGACGAAAGAGATTCCATATCAGAAAAAAATAAGCTAGAGCGGTAAAAAATGAACAATGCGCCCCGGTGCTTCTAAAGGATAATGTGAGATGACATATGATCGCGGCAATAAGAAACCGCAAAATGACCGGGGGGACACAAGAAATAATTTCGACCCACGTGGAAAAAAAGACAAAAAAAACCCGAAGGTCAAAACCGGTGATGAAAGTGATGGCAGTGAACGCATTGCCAAAAGGTTGGCGCGTGCCGGAATAGCCTCGCGGCGTGATGCCGAAACCATGATTGCCGCAGGTCGTATTGCGGTGAATGGCAAGGTTCTTGATACTCCCGCATTCAATGTCAAACGCACCGATGCAATTACCGTTGATGGCAAACCTTTGCCCCCCATTGAGCGCACCCGCGTCTGGCTTTACCATAAACGCGCCGGACTGGTGACGACCAACCGCGATCCGGAAGGTCGGCCAACTGTATTCGACAGTCTTCCGGAAGGTATGCCGCGCGTACTTTCCGTTGGAAGGCTCGATATCAACACCGAAGGTTTGTTGCTCCTCACCAATGACGGGGGGCTTGCCCGTGTTCTTGAATTGCCATCAACCGGCTGGGTGCGCAAATATCGTGTCCGTGCACATGGCAAAGTCACACAAGCCGATCTTGATAAATTGAAAGATGGTATTGCCATAGATGGTATTTTTTATGGTGCTGTAGAAGCAACCCTTGAACGCGAACAAGGAACGAATGTCTGGCTGACAGTGGCTTTACGAGAGGGTAAAAACCGTGAAGTCAAGAATATTCTGGGCGCTCTGGGCTTGACTGTCACACGCCTCATCCGCATCTCCTTCGGTCCCTTTCAACTTGCAGATCTTGAAGAAGGCGCTGTGCGCGAATTGAAAGGGCGCACACTGCGCGACCAGTTGGGTGAACGCCTTATCGAAGAAGCCAATGCCGATTTTGATTTGCCAATTTTGAAGCCTTTTTCCAATGCCCCTGTTGTTGGAGAACAAAAGCCGCGTGAAAAGCCTACTGTTTCGGATGACGGCTGGATTTCTTCAACACCGGAAGCACCCCGCTTTAATAGACGCTGGAAAAAAGCCGATTTTGCCGAACGTGGCCGCGACCAGCTTTCAACAAGGCCGGACAGTTTCAATAAACGGGGCGGTAGATTCGCAAGTAAATCTGCCCCGCTTAAAAAAGCTTTCGAGAAAAAGCCAGAAGCAGAACCGCAACGATTGCGTAGCGCCAATGTCTGGATGGCTCCCGGCGCCCGCCCTCAAACCGCGCATAAAAAATTCTGGCGCATGAGAGACGAAGAGGAAAGAAACGACAACGGCTTTGAAGAAAGAGCCGGTCGCCGTCATCCTCATCGCGCTTCACAGGGTGAAAGCGACACACATTTCAACCACCGTGAGAAACATTTCGACAAATCGAACCGCAAACCGGATTTCAAACAGAAATTCCGGAAAGACCGCTCGTTTGAAGACGATGATGCGACACGGGGCGATAGAAAAAGTCGGGATTATAAGAAAACCGGAAATTATGCTGGATCAATAAAAGAGCGGTCCGGCTATGGTCACGACCGTAGTTTTGAAGGCGGGAAAAAACAGTTTCAGCATCATTCAGGGGGAGCTGGCGAAAGACCGGCAAGAAAATATAATACAGAGCGGAAATTTTCCGAAAGGCGGGAATTTGATGCCCCTGAACGGAAGTTTGATCACCCTCGAAAAAACTATCGCAGTTCTTCTGAACATCACGAAGGTGGATTTGACTTTCCACGCCGTCATTACGGGAAGAAAAATAGGGATGTACAGAACCAGAAAAGATCATCCGGTTTTTCTGGCAACCGTTCCGAAAGACCATTTTCTTCCAAAAATGACCGCAGCGGGAAGAAAGCTTTTACCGGCAAGCCCGAAAAAGCAGGCAAATTTCTAGATCGTAAGGGCGGCGCCAAAGGAAACGGACGTTCCGATGGAGAACGTTCCGGTCGCCCAAATGGAGGATCAGGTGCGGGTCGTCGGCGGTAAATTTTCCGGTCGTCATCTTGCAACGCCCGCCGGACAGGCCATCCGTCCGACAACAGATCGCACGCGTGAAAGCCTGTTCAATATTCTGGAATCGCGGCAAGTGAATTTCTGGAATGGCAAACGCGTGCTTGATCTCTTTTCAGGAACCGGAGCGCTCGGCATAGAAGCACTTTCGCGCGGTGCAGAGACATGCACTTTTGTCGAACAGTCGGTTGAGGGGCGCGGGCTAATTCATGAAAATATAGAAGCCTTCGGATTACAAGGCGTTACCCGACTATTGCGCCGTGATGCAACCCGTTTAGGACAGATCGGAACAATGCAACCATTCGACGTTGTTTTTGCCGACCCTCCTTATGGGCATGGTCTGGGAGAAAAAGCTTTTTCTGCCGCTATCGAAGGCCAATGGGTAAGAAACAATGCGCTTTTTGTGCTTGAAGAGACAAAAGAAGCCACAATTCGCTTACCCGACATTTTTAAGCTTGACGACGAGCGCCATTATGGTGGCACAATTATTTATATATATATGTTACAATTGTGATCATACATTCGCGAGAGGATTTGCCTGTGCCTGAATTGATGAGAAAAACGTTTTTGAAAGCGACGTTTGGCGTTCTTTTATCTACGAGCGCGCTTTTTCCTCTTTATGCAGCGGAAACGAGCGAGAAAACCCCGACAGAGTCACAAATGACAACTTCAACCACTCCGGATCTTCCGGAAATCGCAAAATCGGGCCCGACACAAAGCTTCACCTTGAAAAATGGTCTTCAAGTTGTCGTCATTGAAAATCATCGTGCACCGGTTGTCACACAAATGATCTGGTACCATGTCGGTTCTGCCGACGAACCGAAGGGGCATACAGGCATTGCCCATTTCCTTGAACATTTGATGTTCAAAGGCACAGCAAATCATAAAGATGGCGAATTTTCGAAATTCATTGCCAAAATCGGCGGCGAAGAAAACGCTTTCACCTATTATGATTACACCGGTTATTATCAAAGCGTTGCTTCCGATTATCTCGAAACAATTATGGAGTTTGAAGCAGACCGGATGGAAAATCTGGTTTTGACAGACGAAGTGATAGCGCCGGAAAGAAACGTGATCATTGAAGAAAGACGTATGCGTACCGATAATAATCCGGATGCAATGCTAGCCGAGGAAACGCGGGCAACATTATTTATGAACAGTCCCTACCATAATCCGGTGATCGGCTGGAAACAGGAAATGGAAAAGCTGACACGCGATGACGCGATCGCTTTCTATAACAAATATTATACCCCGAACAATGCAACCCTCATTATTTCCGGTGATGTTACGGCCGAGAAAGTGCGTGAACTCGCGACAGAGATCTACGGGAAACTACCTGTCCGTTCACAGATTGGTCCGCGTATTCGCCCTCAGGAGCCTGAAAAGCAAACGCTGCGCACAGTGACAATGCACGACCCGCGTGTCACCGAGCCAAGTTTCCAAAAAATGTGGGTGGTTCCTTCCTATCACAATGCAAAAAACAAAAAAGAGGCTCAAGCACTCGATTTGCTTGGAGAGATTCTCGGTGGTGCACCGCGTGGACGGCTCTACCAGTCATTGGTTGTGAAAACCGGTTCGGCCGCGTCAGTGGGCGCAAATTATAGCGGCAATGCAGTCGACGACGGTGTATTTTACCTCTACGGAATGCCTCGGGGAGGCGCAAGTCTTGAAGATGTTCAAGAACAAATTGCTCATGAACTTGCCGAAATCCGGAAAAATGGCGTGACAAAGTCCGAACTTGATCAGGCACGCAACCGCTTTATCAAGAATATGATTTTTTCACTGGACAGCCCTTCCGGTCTCGCGCAAATTTACGGTAGCTCCCTTTCGGTTGGAATGACGATAGAAGATGTAACACATTGGCCCGATAGACTGAAAGAAGTGACAACAGATGATATAAAAGCGGTCGCCAATCGCTATCTTGATCCCGACAAAAGCGTTACCAGCTATTTGTTACCTCCGGTTGGCGAAGGAACATCCGCAAATATCAATCAAAGCAAGAAAAACAAATGAGGATTGCTATGAACAAGAAATCGAATATTTTTCATTGTGCTTCAATCCTCGCATTCTCGCTTTTTTTGGGCCTCGGTTTGGGAATAACAACCGCAAGTGCCTTGAATATAGAAAATGTGACATCAAAAAAAGGGATCCATGGCTGGCTCGTTGAAGATAGAACCGTGCCGGTTGTAGCAATCCAATTTTCTATTGGTGGTGGAACAACACAGGATCCGGAAGGCAAAGAAGGTTTGGCAAATCTGATGACCGGACTTTTTGATGAAGGTGCCGGTGATTTCGACTCCCAGTCCTTTCAAGGCCGGCTTGATGATCTCGGTGCAGAAATGGCATTTTCGGTCAATCGTGACCGGATGCGCGGCAGCATGAAAGTGCTCGCCGATAATCGCAAAGAGGCTTTCAACCTGCTTGCGCTTGCTGTTCAGAAGCCCCGCTTTGATGATGACGCTATTGATCGTATTCGTGAACAATTGGTGGCTGAACTCAAAGCATCTGAAAAAGACCCGAAAACCATTGCCCAAAATCGCCTTTTGACATTGATCTACGGTAAGCATCCTTATGCCCGTCGCGGGGAAGGAACACCCGAAACGCTGACAAGTATAAATCACGATGATCTCGTCAAAGCACATCACAACATGTTTGCCCGCGACAATATCCATATCGGCATTGTGGGTCCTGTTTCACCGGATGATGCCGCAACAATCATTGATCAAATATTTGGCGACTTGCCAGAGAAAGCCGTGCTTCAAAAAGTAGAAGAAGCAAAACTCAATCTGGGTGGTATGGCGAATGTCAATTATGATTTGCCACAAACATCCTTGATGCTTGTTTACCCCGGTATCAAACGTAATGATCCGGACTTTTTTGCTGCCTATTTGATGAATTATGTTCTGGGTGGGCCCGGTCTTACCTCGCGCCTGTTCTCGGAAGTACGTGAAAAACGCGGCCTTGCTTATACTGTCGGTTCGTCTTTGATGCTTTATGACCATTCGGCAAGTTTGGCTATTTCTACCGGCACCCGTTCGAGTGAAGCTCAAAAAACCCTTGCAACCATTCGTAATGAAGTGAAAAGAATGGCCGATGAAGGTGTGAGCGAACAAGAACTCGAAGATGCAAAAAGTTACGTGATCGGTTCTTATGCTGTGCAAAATATGGGGTCATCCTCGGAAATTGCAGCAACACTCGTCGGCTTGCAGGATGAAAAATTACCGATTGATTATATTGATCAAAGACGCGCACTTATCGAGGCTGTAACCCGTGATCAGGTCAAAGCGATCGCAGAAAAGCTACTTCGTCCGGAACCGGCTTTATTGGTCATTGGTCCGTCAAAAGGTTGAACAAGCGGGTCTTGATTCTCTAAAAATCATGAAAGCGGCCGGTTTTGTCTATTTGTTGGCGAGGCGCTCTATCGACTCCTCTATAATGCCGACTCGACTAAAAGGGTCGGCATTTTAATAAAATGCATTCATCCGGTTTTATTTTTTTGCTTCAATCTCAAATGTTCGCGTTAAAACATAAGAATATATAAATTTCACGAAGAGTGCCGGACCATTTTTACTGAAATCAATTGATCTCCGGTTTATAATTTTGAAAATAGTCGCCGTTATATTTCTGAAAACTGCTGTTCATTCTGCATAAAGTTTAAAAAATTGTGAGGGTCTTCATCACAGTGCCTGATCTCCGAGATTTTACCTACATTTAATGAAAAGAATTGAGTTTTATAGCTTAAGTTTTTATAAAATCTCATACAAAATGATCGAGAGGAATCTTCTATGGTCCATGATAGCCAAATTGATAAAGCTTCGGCATTGGTCGAAGCAGCACGCAAAGCCGGCGCCGATAGTGCTGATGCAGTCATCATCGGCTCACGTTCGGTAAGCGTATCGGTGCGTCTTGGCAAAGTGGAATCAACCGAAGCATCGGAAAATGATGATTTCTCGTTACGGGTATTTGTCGGCAAAAGGGTAGCGAGTATTTCGGCAAACCTTTCGGCCGACCCGATAAGCCTTGCCGAACGGGCGGTTGCCATGGCCAAAGTTTCACCTGAAAATCCTTTTGAAGGTTTGGCTGATCGCTCTCTCCTTGTTAAAAATCCGAAAGATCTTGATCTTTACGATCCTTTTATACCCGACAGCAAACGCCTGACAGAAGAGGCCTTGGAGATTGAAAACGCGGCATTGTCGGTAAAAGGTGTCACCAATTCGGGCGGTGCAACCTCTGCTTATGGGAGCGGCGGTCTGGTTCTTGTCACCAGTGACGGTTTTTGCGGCAGTTATCAATCAAGTCGCTTTTCCTATTCATGTAGCGCACTTGCCGGTGAAGGCACGGCGATGGAGCGTGACTATGATTATACAACAGCTCTTCACCACGACGCTCTCGATGAGACAACTAAAATAGGGAAAAATGCCGGTGAACGTGCGGTTCGGCGGTTAAATGCGCGAAAGCCAAAAACCGGAACTGTCAATGTTATTTTCGAACCGCGCATGGCACGCGGTATTGCAAGCCACATTGCCTCAATGGTAAATGGCGCCGCCGTTGCACGCAAAACCAGCCTGTTGCAAAACCGCATGGGCGAACAAATTATGAAGCCGACAATTACGGTCACTGATCAACCGTTGAAAAAACGCGGCAATGCCTCCCGTCCTTTTGATGGCGAGGGTGTCGAGGGAACGCCGCTCAATGTCATTGAAAATGGCGTCCTCAAGCACTGGTTTTTATCTTCATCTGTTGCCCGCGAACTTCATCTTGAAACCAACGGTCACGGTGTACGGTCTGCTTCATCGGTGCAACCGGCAAGTACCAATTTTGCGATTGAACCGGGCGATAAAACGCCGGAACAAATCATGCAGGAAATCAAAACCGGATTTTACGTCACCGAATTGGTTGGCCATGGTGTCGATCTTGTGACAGGTCAATATAGCCGTGGCGCTTCAGGTTTCTGGATTGAAAATGGCGAGCTTGCTTATCCGGTAAGTGAAGTAACGCTAGGCTCCAATCTACTTGATATGTTGGCTCATCTTACACCGGCAAGTGATATTGACCGTCGCTATGGCACGGCAGCACCCACTCTGTTGATTGAAGGAATGACCCTTGCAGGCAAATAGTACAACCAATTCGGAAGATCTGGAGCTTATCGTCAATGCTGCCCATCAAGCGGGAAAGACGGCTTTAAGCTATTTCGGACACGACCCTAAAGTCTGGATCAAACCGGGAAATTCACCGGTGAGCGAAGGCGATTTTGCTGCCGATAAAGTTCTCAAAGAAATTTTATTGAAATCCCGCCCCGATTATGGCTGGATATCGGAAGAAACCAGAGATGAACGCCCGCATAGCGACTATAAACGATATTTTGTGGTTGATCCGATTGACGGAACACGTGGTTTTCTTTCCGGTTCGAAACATTGGTGTGTATCTGTCGCCGTCATAGAAGACGGAATTTCGCAAGTTGGCGTTCTTGATTGTCCTGCAACCCGTTCGGTCTATAAAGCTGAAAGAGGTAAAGGAGCAAGCCTTAATGGCAATAAGCTTCCGCTTATAGAAGGTCATGAGGGAAAACTCGTTGTTTCTGCAACCGGAAAACTTGAAGCCAAGCTTCCGGAAACCTTCAAATCACAGGTCAGTTTTGCCCATTACCTGCCTTCACTTGCCTATCGTATTGCACTTGCTGCAGAAGGAAAGATCGACATCGTTCTTGTCAAACCTGACAGCCATGATTGGGATATTGCCGCTGCCGATCTTATTTTGCAGGAATGTGGCGGTGCAATAAAGGATATGGACGACAAAGAGCCGCTTTATGGAAAAGCGCCTTTCGAACACGATTTTTTGATTGCAGGCATGAACAGCGAGCTTAATAACGTGATAGATATTGTCCGTAAAATTCGATTGGGATAATCGTTTAACGACTCGAGAATGGGTAGAGAATAATAGGAGGTCTATATGAGCGCGACAGGTGAACCAAAACAATTGTTGCATCTGGTCTTTGGTGGAGAATTGAAGAATCTCGATAGCAACGAATTTCGTGATCTCGATAATCTTGATATCGTTGGAATCTTCCCCGATTACAAATCTGCCGAAGCTGCCTGGCGAGCAAAAGCCCAGTCAAGTGTCGATAATGCTTTGCAACGTTATTATATTGTGCACCTTCATCGCCTGCTCGATCCTGAACATTCCGGTAGCAAATAGATATTTGCCAATTTTGAAACGAACCAATACAGTTTTAACACTTTTTGAAGCATTTTCGCATTCTTCGCAGAGCATTTGATTGCCATGTCTTGATCTTGGCCGGAGATTATGACAATGACATTTCGTGGTCTCGGACTGGCTTTTCAAATGCCTTCGCGGGCTTATATTATTTTCAAGTAAGAGGATTGCGGCCAGCCTCGTGAAAAGTGATTGGTTCGACAGTTGAATGACTGAAAAGAAAAAACAAAAAAAATCGGATATATTGAACCGCTTGTGGCGTAAAATCCGCTATCCACTGATGAACGCCCGTGTAACCAAAGCGATTGTTGTATCGCTTATGGCCAATTATTTGCGTCTGGTTTATTGGACCAATCCACGGCTTAAAGGTTCGGATGACCCGCAAAAGGCTCATGATGCCTATAACCCGTTCATTATTACATTCTGGCATGGGCGTCATATTATGGGGCCGTTTTTGCGCCCGAAAAAAGAACATATCATTGCCATGTTTTCGCGCTCTGCTGATGCCGAGATCAATGCACGGGTCGGTGAAAAACTGGGGCTTGAAACAGTGCGCGGTTCGGGCGGACGATCCAAACACCAGAATACCGATAAAGGCGGTGCGAGGGCGCTTCTCACGTTAAAACGCGCCTTGCAAGAGGGTAAAACGGCGGCAATGATTGCTGATATTGCTCATGGAACAGCGCGCGAAGCCGGTAAGGGTATCATATTGCTTGCCAAAATATCCGGCCGCCCCATTGTCCCTTATATCTATTCCTTTTCTCATGTAAAAATTTTGGAAAAAACATGGGACAAAACCGTAATTCCGCTCCCTTTCGGACATTCCATATTTCTGATGGGAGATGCATTCTATGTTCCTGAAGATGCCGATGATGACCTCATGGAGCAAAAACGCATCGAACTTTCCGATATTATGAACCGTCTGACGGACGAGGCAGAAAAACGTCTTAGGGAAGGGAAATAAGGGGGGCAATCATGAAAGAATTCAAGGCGCGAACAGCATTATATCTTTATCGCGTTGCGGGCGGCTTGATCCGACCTTTCGTTCCCTTCTATCTATCTTTAAGGGCGGCACGCGGCAAGGAAGACCCGCATCGAAAACGCGAGCGTATGGGGCGCACCGATAAAAAGCGTCCCGAAGGACCGCTTATCTGGCTTCATGCCGCAAGTGTTGGTGAAACGCTGGCACTCGTTCCCCTCATTGAACGCATCTTGCAGCTTCATATCAACGTGCTTTTGACAACCGGCACAGTTACATCTGCAAGTCTCATTGAAAACCGGTTTGGCAGTCGGGTTATTCATCAATTTGCGCCGCTCGACATCAAACCGGCGATAAGAAGATTTCTTGATCACTGGAAACCCGATCTGGCACTCGTTTGTGAATCCGAAATCTGGCCATTGCGCATTAGCGGACTTGCGCGCCGCCACATTCCGCAAGTTATGGTCAATGCACATATGTCCGGCCGTTCATTCCATTCATGGCAAAAGCGGTCGGCTCTCGCTTCGCACATTTTCAGACAGATAGATGCGGCCATCGGACAAAGCGAAAGTGATGCCGAACAATATCATGCGCTCGGTGTCAAAACAGTTGCTGTTTCGGGAAATCTGAAAGCCGACATTGCACCGGCAGCCGACAAACACCTGTTAATGCAATATCGGGAAAGTCTGCATAACCGGCTGGTTTGGGCGGCCATCTCCACCCATGAAGGCGAAGAGAATATTGCTGCCGAAGTTCATCTTGCTTTAAAAACACGATTGCCCAATCTTTTGACAATCATTGTGCCCCGTCATCCTGAACGGGCTGACGAGATTATGGAAGAGCTTGCTAAAAAGTCTCTCAATGTCGTCCGGCATAGTGAAAAACAAATGCCCACCGATGATACAGATATTGTTCTCGTGGACACGATTGGCGAGATGGGCGTGTTTTTGCAACTTGCAAAAGTATCCTTTATCGGCAAATCTTTAACAGAAACCGGCGGGCACAATCCGCTTGAACCCGCACTTTTAGGATCTGCCATACTGACAGGCCCGCATGTGGAAAATTTCAAAGATACGTTCGATGTATTTTTTGCCAATAATGCTGCAAGAGTCGTTGAAGATGCGACGCAACTTGCTGTCCAGCTCAACACACTTTTGACCCACGAACCGTTACGCTATGAAATGATCGAAGCTGCTTATGATACGGCTACCAATATGAGCGGAGCGCTCGAGCGCACGTTAAAAGTGCTCCGCCCGTTTATTGATCCGTTGATCATGCAGGCAAAACTTCATCATCAGGATACCAATCATGGTTGGTGAAGCACCCAATTTCTGGTGGAACGACCAAAAATTGATGCGTTGGCTTTTGCTGCCGGTTTCGTGGATTTACGGTTTTTTTGCCCGCCGTAGAATGGAACGGGAAAATATTCCGGTGATTGATCTTCCGGTTTTGTGTGTCGGCAATTTTACGCTTGGTGGAACGGGAAAAACTCCCGTCGTCATCAGCCTTGCGGAAGCGGCCAAAAAACTAGGTCTTAATCCGGGAATTATTTCGCGTGGTTATGGTGGTGAAATACATAGCCCGCATTTGGTTGACCCCGAATTTGATAAGGCTCGCGAAGTCGGTGACGAACCATTGCTTCTTGCCCGACATGCACCGGTTGCTGTAGCAACCGACAGATTGGAAGCCGCAAAACTTTTACAAAAACAAGGATGCAATCTCATCCTGATGGACGATGGTTTTCAAAGTCGCCGCCTATTCGTCGACTATGCTTTGATGGTGGTGGATGGCATGCGTGGCTTGGGGAACAATGCAGTATTTCCGGCGGGGCCGCTCCGTGCACCGCTTGTAACCCAACTTGTCTATACCGATAGTGTACTGATGATCGGCAATGGTGACAAAGGTAACCAAGTTATCCATATGGCAGCCCGTGCAGCAAAACCTTTAAACTTTGCCCATCTTGTGCCCTCTGCCAGCGATGCTGTTTCGGGCAAAAAATTTCTCGCCTTTGCCGGCATAGGAAATCCGAAAAAATTTTTCCGTTCGATTGGCGAATTGGAAGGCAAAGTTGAACAAACGCGGATTTATGCCGACCATCATTTTTATACAGATTTCGACCTTGATGACATTATCGGCTCGGCCAAGGCAAAACACCTTTCCATTGCTACCACCGCAAAGGATTTTGCCCGTTTGAAAACCGATGGACAGGACAAGAAACTTGAAAATCTTGTTGTGTTCGATGTCGAGGTTTCTTTTGATGATCCGGATTTTTGTAAGCAACGGATAAATGAAACACTCGAAGCGTTCAAAAACCGCGCTTTTGAGGAATAAAAAAGCGCCTCATATGGGCGCTTTTATTTAAATGCAATGCAAAAACCGGCAGTAACGCTTATTTTTTAAGTGTTGTGCCCAAAAGCTTACGCAAACGGGGATCGCATTCAAGTTCACGGCGATAGGAAATTTCGCAACTTGCATAAGCTTCCTGACGTGATGCACTCCAATATCTTAGCTCGTCCAGCGGAATTTTCTCGCCTGTAATTGCACATAAAACATAGGTTCCGTGTGTTAAAACTTCATAATCGCCACTCAGGTAATGGAGTTGCGCCTCGCGTTCACCACCGGGAAACATCATTATTCTAAACCTTTCAGATTGCTTATCGGCGATGATTATAAAGCGTTAGCGAAAACTATAAAAGCCTTAAATCCTTCGCTCACGAAACTATTGATCTCGATTCAAACATATCATGCATTTCGAGGGAGTGACTTTCTATCTCCTCTATCTACTATCTCATAGAGGCGATTTTCGTTTCTGTTCAAGATTTTTTCCATCCAAGTTTTCTGCGCCTATCGGGCACAAACGGCCCGAACCGGAAGCTAGACGGTTTTTGTTATGAGAGGAAAACGCGCCGGTAAATTCCAACCAATAGATTCACTGTAACCTGAGGTGCAAATTTGTTTTGTCTAAAATCGAATCTTCAAACTTCTTGATTGCTGAAAGATAGACGCTCTTAAAGACAATCAACGGCGGCCGAACAATCTTTCAATATCGGTAAGCTTCAACTCGACATAGGTCGGGCGTCCATGATTACAGGTTCCCGAACCCGGGGTCGCTTCCATCTGGCGTAAAAGCGCATTCATCTCTTCCGCACGCAACAAGCGGCCGGAACGCACCGAACCGTGGCAGGCCATGGTTGCCGCAACATAATCGAGCATGGCTTTAAGCCCGTTTGTGGTATCATAATCGGCAGCTTCATCAGCCAAATCGGCAATAAGGCCTTTGACATCCACCTCGCCAAGCATGGCAGGTGTTTCGCGGACCGCGACAGCACCGGGGCCAAAAGGTTCAATTTTCAAGCCGAATTTTTGCAGTGTCTCAGCATGTGCCAAAAGCCGCGTTGCGTCTTCTTCCGGCAATTCCACAATTTCGGGAATAAGCAAGATTTGGGATGGCAAAGGCTTGGAATAAAGTGCCTTTTTCAGAGCCTCGTAAACCAGCCTCTCATGAGCTGCATGTTGATCGACGATAATGAGGCTGTCTTCAGTTTGGGCAATAATATAGTTTTTATGAATTTGGGCGCGTGCAGCACCAAGGGGAAAACGCTGTTCCTCAACGCTTGGAATTTCCATTGCCGGACGGCTATCTGTTGTTGGTTGATCGAGATCGCCCAAGACATTTCCATAGTCTTCATTGAAGCCTGATAAAGGCGCATTATAAAGCGGTTGGTTGACCATTTGCGCTGCCGGTGGCACAGGCGCTCTTGAAAAAGAATTATAGGAAAAAGCTCTATTATTATAATAGGTCGGGCGCGGCGGAACAGATGATGAAGGTGGAACACCATCAGGACGAAAGCTTTTAAGCATAGCGTCTGCCCCCGTCGTTGCAGGGTGAATGCCGGCATGGCTTAAAGCTTCGCGAATGCCACCAACAATAAGCCCGCGCACAAGCCCCTGATCACGAAAACGCACATCCGCCTTTGCCGGATGGACATTGACATCAACATCGGATGAAGGAAGATTGATGAAAAGCACACAAATCGAATAGCGGTCGCGCGCCATTGCATCGGCATAAGCCCCGCGAATGGCGCCAAATATCAATTTATCGCGCACAGGTCGGCCGTTCACATAAGCAAACTGATGAAGACTGTTACCCCGATTGAATGACGGTATGCCTGCAAAGCCTTTAAGCTCCACCCCTTCTCTTACCGCGTCAAGAGTAATAACGTTGGGGGCAAAATCTTTTCCCATAATCTGGGTAATACGCTGTAATTGCGCCTCTTCACCTGTACCGGTCGCGGGATAGTCAAGCATCGAGCGATCTGTACCGGAAAGCGAAAAACGGACATTCGGAAATGCAATGGCAATCCGTTTGACAATATCGGTTATCGCATTGGCTTCGGAACGATCTGTTTTCATGAATTTGAGACGTGCCGGTGTGACATAAAAAAGATCGCGCACTTCGACAATTGTTCCCGCGTTACCGGCTGCGGGACGCGGCCCATCAACATGTCCGGCATTGACAACAATTTCAGCCGCATGTTCCGAAGAAGCTGTGCGTGACACCAGTTTCAACTTTGAAACCGACCCGATTGACGGCAAAGCTTCACCACGAAATCCAAGTGAATGGATGTCGTGAACATCATTGTCAAGTTTGGATGTGCAATGGCGCGAAATTGCCAGTTCAAGTTCGTCCTCGGCAATACCGCACCCGTTATCGGACACGCGGATCATGCTTTTTCCGCCGCCGGCTGTCACAATTTCAATCCGTGTCGCACCGGCATCAATAGCATTTTCGACGAGTTCCTTGACCACACTTGCCGGACGCTCGATCACTTCGCCCGCTGCAATCTGGTTAATTACGGTTTCACTGAGATGATGTATTGTCATGAAGCCGTTATAACCAATTTATGAACCGGCGTATAGCAAAAGCACATTTGTGCTCCGGCATTATCCCCCTTGAATAGATAATCCTGATTGAGACCATATTAAAAAAGCACAAGCTTTTTAAAAAAGCTTGCGCTCATATTTTGAACAATCCGGATAACGGATTTATCAGAGTGTCGCGTTCAATGCCTGTTCGACATCTTCCAGCAAATCGTCAACATCTTCGAGACCAACCGAAAAGCGCAACAATCCGTCACTGATACCAAGTTCGGCACGTGCTTCGGGACCGATGCTCTGGTGGGTTGTGGTTGCCGGATGGGTCATGATGGAGCGTGTATCTCCAAGATTATTGGAAATAAGCGGAATTGTCAGATGATCGCAGAAGGAAAAAGCGGCCTTTTTGCCACCCTTCAATTCCAAGGCAATCATTGTCGAACCGCCTGTCATCTGCTTTTTTATAATATCCCTTTGTGGGTGGTCATCACGTCCCGGGTAAACACATTTTGCGACCGCCTTATGCCCACTGATAAAATCGGCAAGTTTTGCTGCCGAGCGTGTCATTTCTTCAACACGAAGCGGGAGCGTTTCGAGACTTTTCAACATGAGCCATGCGACATAGGGGCTCATTCCGGGCCCCGTATGACGGAAGAAGTCCTGAAAATTTTCTGTCATCCATTCTTCACTAGATAAAACCATTCCACCGAGACAGCGCCCATGCCCGTCAATATGTTTGGTGGTCGAATAGACAACGACATCAGCACCAAGTTCGAGCGGCTTTTGATAAAGCGGCGTCGCGAATACATTATCGACAATCACGGTTGCACCAACTTTGTGGGCAAGTTCCGAAACCGCTTTAATGTCGACTATTTCCAAAGTCGGATTGGCCGGTGTTTCAAAAAATATCCCGCGTGTATTGGGGCGAATTGCTTTTTCCCAATTTTCGATTTTGCGCCCGTCAATGATTGAAACCTCGACACCATAACGGGGCAAAACTTTTTCAATGATATAACGGCAGGAACCGAACATGGAACGGGCTGCAACAAAATGGTCGCCGGCTTTCACAAAACATAAAATAGCTGTCGAGACAGCAGCCATTCCCGAAGCAAGCGCGCGTGCACTTTCAGCCCCTTCCAACGCACACATACGTTTTTCAAACATATCGTTGGTCGGATTTGCATAACGTGAATAGACAAAGCCCGGATCCTCTCCGTCGAAACGCCTTTCGGCCGCTTCGGCACTCGGATAGGTAAAGCCCTGGGTTAAATAAATCGCTTCACAGACTTCTCCATAAGGAGAGCGTTGAGTCCCCGCATGAACCATTTCTGTAGCGGTACGGTATTTACGATGCGGATTAAGTGTCATAAGTCACCTGCTTTCATCAAAAAAACCTTTGCCGTCATGGTAAAGATTGAAAAACAAGATGCCAAAAGTCCGCTTGATCTCACGGCCTTTTAGCATTTCAAGAGGATTGAATGGAATCGGCACCGAAGACTTTACGTTGTCATCCGAACGCGTTTATATTCCATAAACCCCAAGCGTGGCTGCAAGCCGGCCGGCCAAATCACCACGGGATAAATCTTCCATATTCTCTTCAATAGCTTGCGTCAATCCATGAACAGGTTAAAGAGATAACGGGAAATAACAAAAGGTATTCATCATGGTACGCTCAAGCGGCATTCTGGCAGATAGCGATATTCAGGGTTTATTTGAAAACAATATTTTGAAATCGGATCGCCCGTTAGACAAAGATCAGATACAACCGGCCAGTCTCGATTTGCGATTGGGCAAAAAGGCCTATCGTGTCCGCGCCTCTTTTTTGCCCGGGCCTGACAAACAAGTTATTGATAAACTTGAACAATTCAAACTGCATGAATTCGACCTTACAAACGGTGCAGTGCTTGAAACGGGTTGTGTCTATATCGTGCCGCTGCTTGAAACACTTTCGCTGTCAAGTGATTTATCGGCCTCAGCCAATCCAAAAAGTTCAACCGGACGGCTCGATATTTTTACCCGCGTCATTACTGACCATGCACAAGAATTTGATAAAGTAACAAGCGGCTATCACGGAAAACTTTACCTTGAAATTTCCCCGCGCACTTTCCCAGTGATTGTGCGCACCGGTTCACGATTGTCACAAATCCGCTTTCGCAAAGGCAACAGCACACTTAACGAAAATGAGCTTATTGCCCTTCATAAAAAGGAAATGCTGGTTTCCGACAACCATCCCACGATCACGGCAAGCGGCGTCGGACTTTCGATTGATTTAACCGGTAATGATAAAGGGCTTGTCGGCTACCGTGGCAAACATCATACCGGTGTTATTGACGTTGATAAACGCAACGTCGCCGAAGTGCTCGATTTTTGGGAACCGATCTATGATCGCGGCTCGCATTCACTTATTCTTGATCCTGACGAATTCTATATTCTGGTTTCGCGTGAGGCAGTTCACGTTCCGCCGCTTTATGCTGCCGAAATGACACCGTTTGACCCGTTGATCGGCGAATTTCGTGTTCACTATGCCGGTTTCTTCGACCCCGGCTTTGGCAGCAATGAAGCGGGCGGCAAAGGTGCTCGTGCGGTTCTCGAAGTAAGAAGCCATGAAGTTCCCTTCATTCTCGAGCATGGACAGATCGTCGGTCATCTTGTCTATGAACATATGCTCAAACGGCCCAATTCACTTTACGGTCGCGATCTCGGTTCCAATTATCAAGCCCAAGGACTGAAGCTCTCAAAACATTTCAAATGTGCCGAATAAACTTACCGGAGCAGACAAAATAGAGTCCTGAACCAACCACCATCTGCAACACCATTGCTACCCACTGACGTGGCAATGGTGTTTATACATGCAATGTTTGACCGATAACTAAAATCTGCCGGTGCTTATATTCGTTTAACCGCTTTATCTGACACACTTGATATCAAGCTTGTTGATCTTAAAGTTCTGAATATTATTCACTGGATCAAGGCGAATTGAAGTTTTAAAGCCGTTTTGCGAATCTAAAATAACCGTAACATCCTGATGCCCAGGATGCAGCAGAGGCTGAATATAGGTGCTTTTTTCATTAAATTGCTGATCATCCGCCTTCAGAAAGTACACTTGAAAGACGGAAGCTTTTTCAAGATCTAAATCTGCTTTTACTTGAAAAGTAGTACACCCCTTAATCCTTTCACGATCTAAATTAATAAAGATTTGTGCATCATTACCAGTTGCAACAAAATGACCTAGACTGACTTCTTTTAATTCAAACATTTGATGATTTTCCGAAATGGACTCGCGATTATCATAATGGAAAACGGATTTGTCTAAGGTACCAATGACATTGCTCATGTTGAGGTATTTTGAATTAGGCTGATTTGAAAGTTTAATAAGAAACACATTATCAACTTTTCTTACCGAATCTTTTGCTGGCCAGCTTGGCATTTTTAAGTATTCCTCAAAATACCGTGCTTTATCGCTATCTTCCGCTGATGGAACAATATTGTTGTAACCAATTAACTTCATAAAAGCGACAATTCTCTCAATACTACCGTACGGTATATCAAAAAATGACCCGCCCGACGACATCCAAGGTGCTCTTTCTAAGTTAGTTTTAAATGCGATAGAACCATAAACGTCTACCACCATCGGCGTATGCAGATCACCACCCTTCTCAATAAGTCGATCGTAAATTTTTCCAGCTAACGCAACATCGTATTGATAAGCCAGCTTCTGATTTGTTGTGTAATAAGAGACAAAATAGACGCTTTGTATAAGCGTCAAACAGGTGGCAAGTACGACCACAAATTTTACAAGCGATTTAGAATGATGATAGAGATAAAATGAAAAGAACCAAACCACAAAGGGCATCGCAAGTCCTAGGCGAGTAAGGAATATGGAGCTAAAAAGGTGTTGTATAAATGGGATTGTTATTATAGCAATAGAAATAATTACATTAAAAACTTTTCTTTTTAAGGTTATATTTATAAAATACAACAACACTATTATAGTTACGCCAAAAAAATAAAAGTTAAAAATTTGTTTATTTTTAATAGCAAACTTATAAATATCATGAGAAACAATTGATAGTCGTCCAAGTGGATCGTTAGTAAATAACTTTATATCTAAAAATGACCCTATATAACCAACGTTTACATTATATATAATAAGAAGTATTTTAAACATCAATCCGTAAATTAGGGTTGATACAAATAATGCTAAAATGCAAATTAACAGTGACTTTAATGATTTTCTAGTAAAATTATTAAATTTCACTAAAATCATTGAAAATATTATGACTGCTAAACAATAAAAATACGCTTGGTAACTTGATATCGAAACAAAAAAACATAATACTGTATAAATAAAATATCTTTTGCGATATGTTTCAATGAAGTCAGATAGAAAAAATATACCTAGTCCACACGAAAGAATACCAATGGAAACAGCCGGTATATTGGAATAAAATTCCAATAGAAAATACCAGACTGGAAAAGCACAAAAAATACCAAATGCAAGTACATCAAAAACGCCAATTTGGTAATGACGGAATGCTCGCAAAATAAAGGCATATGACAAGGTTGCACAAATGCCAAAAAAGAATTCATTATAGAATATAATAACTGATTGTTTTATAATATATTTTTCAAGAAAAAAACCTACAATTCGTCCTTGCGCTAACCAAACTTCTGGAGTCGTCCGCCAAAAAGCAATTTCATCATCAGCACTTAATGTATAGGTTGTGAGGCATGGCAGATAAAGCACTATGTAAAGTCCAAACAAAAGAAAATACGGATAATATTTGGACAGATCATCGTTAATTGCTTTAGTATTTGTTTTCATAGGAGTGACTCGCAGCAAAATGCATCAGGAGGAATGATATTGAAGAGGTAAAACACAACGTAAAGAAAATAGATAACCGAGGGATATTAAATATAAATATTAATATCTGATTACAAGCCAAACCGAGAAAAAAACAGATGATATAAATTATTGCGAACTGAATGCTTGTTTTTGAATGGTTCTCTTTCTTTACGCTAAAAACGAAGTATGGATAGACTACACTAACAAGAATAACTCCGACACACCATGAAATACAATAAGATACTGATGAGGAAACAATAAATAAAAATAGTTGATATACAACTATTGTTATAATCGTATTTATCGAACCGGCAATTAAAAAAAGAAATATATTCTTCTTTAACTTTGCTATATCATAAAAAGTGTTCTTCATTTAACAAAACTGAGAAATGTGTCATAATCTCTTATGTAGTCAGCTTCATCATAGGGAAGTGATGCCAACACCAAGAGTACAGCGTCACTAGAAAATTTATACTGTATACCCCATGTCATTGGAGCGAGATAAAGACCAATATTTGGCTTATCCAACACCACTTCTTTGCGCTGCTTTCCATCGTCGACAATAACGGAAACACTCCCGTGAGCAGAAATCAAGAATTGTCGACAGTTGTGATGAGCATGTTCACCTCGTACATATTGACCCGACACACCATAAACCATAAAAACCCTAACCGGTTCGAAGGGTAAGCCTTTTTTTATTTCCAATGGAACAAGTTCGCCGCGCAAATCAGAAAAATGCGGCAACCCCTCAACAAAACAGTCATTGACTTCTAGATCAAGGCGTTGGCCTACCGATAATCTCCCCGTTTTAACAAACAAACTTAATCTCTGAAATTGTGTATTATTTTCATAACCGATAATCGTAGCGGGATTGCCAACAACTCTAGCAAAAGGCGGTACATCCCTTGTAACTACTGCGCCAGCACCAACCATTGCACCTCGTCCTATATGAATATTAGGTAAAACCGTTGCGTTGGCACCGATAGAAGCACCGTCTGCAATAATAGGGCCTAGATATTTCTCAGGGTATTGTTTGGAGTGTGGATAGACATCATTACAGAAAGTAGCATTGGGACCGATGAATACATTATTACCAACGCGGGTTCCATCCCATAATTGCACGCCACATTTTACGGTAACATTATCACCAAGTACAACATCATTTTCAATAAAAACACCATCGCAAATATTACAATTTACGCCAATTTTCGCACCCTGCAAAATATGTGCAAACGCCCATACACGCGTTCCCTCACCAACAGAAATTGATTCACATAAGGACTGCGGATGCTTAAAAACTGACAAGATTTTCACCCTTTATAAATGTGTTCTGCACAGTAATTGATAAGGGATAGGGGACGTTTTTTACTATTCTCAAAGGTACGCCACAAATAGACGCCGATTACCCCCTGAACCATCAAGATGATTGATGTGGAAAAACAAATCAACACAACAATGACCGTATAACCCGGCACATGGATAAAATCCAGCAATCTGGCACAGATGACCCCGACCCCAACCATGAAACTAACAAGACTGCCAATAACTCCTACCCATAATATTAAAAGGATGGGAAGGTCTGAAAATGAAAAGACACTGTCCATCATATAGCGTAGCCGACGAGAAAAATTCCAGCCACTTGATCCCTTTTGCCTCTTTTGTCGGTCATACTCAACAAATCCCCGACGGTAGCCAACCCAAAAGAGCTGCGCAACTAATGAACTATTCGTCTCTTTGAATTCAAGTACAGCTTGTCTAACCTTATCATTGCATCCGAAAATATCTACGCCACCTCTGGGAACATCTGTCACTATGAAACGCCGATAAAAAGACCAAAAAGTTTTGGACAAAAAAGTTTTCACTGCTCCGTCATCCCGACTTTTTCGAACACCGAAAACAATATCGGCTTCATCAACAGCCAACTTTTCAAACATTTGTTGAACCAAAGAAATTGGCTCCTGCATATCGGCAGCCATAACAGCAAACAATTCGCCTTTCGCTTTTTCAAGCCCTGTACGAATTGCTACGAAAGAGCCAAAATTTCTGCTGTGAAAAATAATTTGTGAGTTAAAAAGCATAGAGGTCTGAGCTTCCAAGAGCATTTGCCCACTTCTATCGGGGGAGCCATCAATTACAAAAACAACCTCCAGCTTGAACGATACATCGCCACTCCACCTATTTAGAAGTTGAAGCAAATCTGGAATATTTTCTTCATTTTTATAAACTGGTATAATAAGAGAATACATTGATTTTACTACTTGTTTTTATCCCAATTGTTGACCAGACCAGCTACCAAATCAACTGATTGATCAGTCAGTGAAGGATAACAAGGCAACGATAATACATCTGAGCAAGCTCTTTTTGTAATATTTACTCCATTTGGAGCTAAAGCTTTTGGAAGATTTTTCCATCCTTCTTGATCAAAATCGGCAATCGGATAATGGATAGCCGACTGAACACCATTTTTATTCAAAAAACGACTAAGTTCATCACGCCTTTTGCATTGAATAACACACAAATGTGCAACGTAGTCAATTGGGCTTTCAACAAGATTTATACCAGATGGTAATGCTTTTTTATAGCGCTGGACAATTTCAATTCGACGGGCATTCCACCCGTCAAGTTTAGGTAATGATAAACGCAGAAAAGCGGCTTGAATCTCGTCCATACGTGAATTTCGCCCATAAGCTCTATCAATTGAGTATTTACCAGCCCAACCATACTGGCTCAGAGCACGTGCTATATTCATTAATTCTTCATTATTGCTAACAATTGCGCCAGCATCTCCGATTGCTCCGAGATTTTTCGTTGGATAAAAACTGAACGTTGCAATATCTCCCAACGTTCCTACTTTCTGCGTTCCAAGTTTGGCACCATGTGCTTGAGCGCAGTCTTCCAAAATAAGAACATCTTGATAACCTGCTCCATCAAGCTTTTTACGCAATGTTTTTACGTCTGCAACCCCACCATAAAGATGAGTAACTACAACAAATGAAGTTCTGGGCCCTACACAGGACAACGCCGAATCCATATTCATCAGAAGGCTTTGACTATCAATATCCGCATATACCGGTTTCAGACCAACCAACCGACATGCTATTGAACTGTACCCTCCTGCATTACCGACAGTAACCACTTCGTCATACTGCGCTCCTCTGACTTCGATAATAGTCCGCATTGCAATTTCTAGTGCATCTGTTCCGTTAGCTAGAGGTAGACAAAATTCAATGTTAAGATAGTTTGCAAATTCTTCAGCAAAAGCACTTGTTTCCTTGCCATTCAACCACCACCCCGATGTGATAACGCGTTTTGCAGCAGCCTCACGCATATGGTAAAAATCGCTAGAGAAACTAGCTAAATCGTTAAATAAAACTGAGTTTTCCATATCACTAACTTTATAAACAATCCTATCAAAACCAAAACACTAAATTCATCTAATACAGGATAATATCCTGTTCTTCATACAAGCCAGCTTATGATTTTAACGTAACTTTGTTATTTTATGCTAAACAGTTACTGCACAAAAAGCAATCTAAACTACTACTGCACAAAAAGCAATCTAAACTACGTTTTTCAGCGAAAAACCAAAAATCGTAACGTACGAACATTTTAAACCGCTTTGAGTAGAGAGTGCTTGACAAAAAGCGTTAAAGATTGCATCCGTGTGTCACGCATTTTGCGGGTATGATGTAATGGTAGCCTGTCAGCTTCCCAAGCTGAACGCGCGGGTTCGATTCCCGCTACCCGCTCCAGCTCTTTGACTGTTTCCTGCTGCCCTTATCTCGTATTTTTCTCGCTACTTATATTTTTTAATTTATAATAATTTTAAACAAAATATAATCATTTTCGTGATTTAAAAAACAGAATTTTTATATTGCGTTTTATAATTATTATAATTCTATATTTACTTTATTTAAATATATTATACGAAACAACATATCTAAACTTATGTTAAATTTATCTAATTATTGAAGAGAAAATTTTTTGTATAAAATATTGTTATATATTTATCTTATAAAGACCATCATTCATCACACTCATATGAACGGCTGCCGAATTGACGCTGTTTTGACTTTATGCAAAAGCTTTCCAAAAACAACAATCTGAAAAACCCCGAATTTGTTTCCAATCAGTGGGAAGTTCAAATGATAAAGTTCAAAAATGGCCCGTCGAGAATGACCGTTTGTCTGGTTATTCTGTTAAGCTTGCTGGTATTGGCAGCGGGGCTTTATTTCACTCTTCTTGGCGGCTATCTCATTTATCTTGGCAGCCGGACATGGTATTATCTGGCGCTCGGTATCCTGTTGCTTCTGTCGGGTTTGTTCATGATCCGGCTCAACCGTTTCAGTGTATGGATTTTCGCTTTTATCTATGTGATGAGCGCAATATGGTCTTATCATGAAGCAGGGCTTGATTACTGGCAGCAATTTTCCAATCTCTTTGCTTTGTCTGTGGCCTTTTTTCTGGTGTTGCTTGCCTATAGAGCAATGGCAAAAAAACAGGGGAAAATCGCAGGCTCCACATCACTTGTTTTGGCTGGTTTGGTGTTTATCGGCATGGCGGCAACAATTGTGAGTTCGTTTATACCGAAAAATGTCATCCACGCGGCAGAAAAAGCCACGCCTGCACGACCGGTGCAACCGGCTAATGAACAAAAAGACTGGAAAAACTGGGGCAATGACGATTATGGTAGCCGCTTTGCAGCCCTTGACCAGATAACGCCTGCCAATATCAAAAAACTTGATGTGGCCTGGATTGCCCATACCGGTGACATTCCCCAAAGTAACGGCTCGGGGGCAGAAGACCAGAATACCCCGCTACAGATCGGCACCAATCTTTATGTTTGTACTGCCTATGGCAAGGTGCTTTCATTCGACGTCGATAGCGGAAAACAGAACTGGATGTTCGACCCTCACGGGACCGGACCCAACTGGCAACGTTGCCGCGGCTTGGGTTATCATGAGACACAGTCAATCAAAGCTGTGAAAGCTGATAATACCTGCGAAGCGCGGCTGTTTTTGCCAACGGGAGACGCAAGACTCATCGCACTTGATGCAGCAACCGGAAAGCCTTGCGAAGAATTCGGAGATAAAGGTACTGTCGACCTTAAAACCGGCATGGGTGAAGTAAAACCCGGTTATTACCAACAAACATCGACACCACTTGTTGCCGGTGACGTTGTCATTGTGGGCGGGCGCGTGGCCGACAATTTCTCGACCGATGAACCGCCGGGGGTTGTCAGAGCCTATGATGTGAACGACGGTCATCTCGTCTGGGCCTGGGATCCGGGTAATCCCGATATTCACGGACTTCCGCCGGAAGGGCAAACCTATACACGTGGAACACCGAATGTCTGGGCGGCAATGTCATATGACGAAAAACTCGGGCTAGTCTATTTACCGACAGGCAATTCAACCCCCGATTTCTGGGCCGGCTATCGCACAGCCGAAGATGATAAATACTCGTCTTCCGTTGTGGCTGTTGATGTGAAGACCGGCGAGGTGCGTTGGCATTACCAATTTGTGCATCACGACATCTGGGATTTTGATACGCCCGCACAACCCGTTCTGCTTGACGCTCCCGATAATGACGGCAATATCGTACCTGCACTCGTTCAGGTGACAAAACAGGGAGAGGTCTTCCTGCTTAACCGTGAAACCGGCGAACCGATTGCGGATGTCGAAGAAAAACCGGTACCGCAAGGGAATGTTGCCGGTGAACGTTATTCGCCAACACAGCGTTTCTCCGTTGGAATGCCGTCATTCGGCAATGCAACTTTAACAGAAGCCGATATGTGGGGAACCACACCGTTCGACAAGCTTCTATGCCGGATCGAATTTGCCAAAATGCGTCATCAGGGTGTGTTCACCCCTCCGGGGCTTGATTATTCATTACAAATGCCGGGTTCACTCGGCGGTATGAATTGGGGATCTGTCTCGATTGATCCGACATTGAACTATGTTTTCGTCAATGATATGCGCCTTGGCCTTGCCAATTATCTTGTCGAGCGCAAAGATATTCCCGAAAGTGCGTCCGGCATCGAAATGGGTATTGTCCCCATGACCGGAACACCTTTCGGTGCTATGCGCATGCGCTTCCTTTCGCCACTTGGAGTTCCTTGTCAGAAGCCGCCTTTTGGCACAATGTCGGCAATTGATCTCAAAACCCGCAAAATTGTGTGGCAGGTTCCGGTTGGCACTGTCAGGGATACGGGGCCGCTCAATATCGCACTCGGCGTACCTGTTCCTATCGGAATGCCGACACTTGGAGCCTCTTTAGCAACACAATCCGGCCTTGTGTTCTTTGCCGGAACGCAGGATTTCTATTTGCGTGCGTTCGATAGCCGCACAGGCAAAGAAATCTGGAAGTCGCGTTTGCCTGTCGGCAGCCAGGGCGGCCCTATGACTTATATTTCGCCAAAAACCGGCAAACAATATATTGTCATTACCGCAGGCGGTGCCCGTCAAAATCCGAAACGGGGTGACTATGTCATTGCCTATGCTTTGAAGGATTAACTGTTATAAAACGATAAAATTTTCCGGTTCCCAAACGTTTGAAATATCCCCAATGTTGGACCCCTCTAAAACCGGACCCGCCGCATTCATGTGGCGGGCTTTTAGACATTATTCAATATTATTATTTTAAAATAAAAAATAATTATGAATAGATCGAACCCACATAAATTTTTATAATACTATTGTCATCATATATAATTTATTGTTTTACGGTTTTATTATTTTTGAATTTAATAAATGCTATAAAAACAATGCAAAGACGAATATAACTGTTTTATGTTACCTTTAAACAACAGCATGCTATAAAATTCTCCAGCGAGTGCAAATGTTTCGAACATAAGCAGAAAGTTCGCAAACCATAACAGCCTTAGAAAACAAGTCGGAAAAAACTGCCAGAAAACACCCCCACCAATAAAAAGCCCGCAATTCATTGCGGGCTTGATGCATAAAGTAGCTTGTAAAAATACCCTTTCAATCAGGCTATTTCACGAAAATTCATCAAAACCGTTTGTTCTTATCCTGTTTTTGCAAAAGAGCGCCAATTTCATCAATCTTCTCTTTTGACGGGGTCGGATAACCAACAGTTGTCGAACCTGTCTGTGTATGGTCCACCGAACGGGCCGCCGGCTTCGGGGCATAATTATAATGCGCATCGGCAACCACAACCTGTTTTGGCGCAGGTGTAGGAGCGGTCTGGAAAGGTAGATAGGGTTCTTCAACCTTTGCAACCGGTTTTGCATGGGAAGCTGCCGGTTTTGCATCTGCTACAATAGTATTCGTTTGATGCGTAGCTACGCTCTTCTGTGATGAAAAAGGCTTAGCTTCAACCGGCACAGGTTGCGCCTGAGCAATCATCACAGGTTCGCTTGTCGGAGCTGTCTTGACCGGTAGTGCAGGTGCCGGTTCCGAAACCGCTTTCGGCGCTGCCGGTTGAGCACCCCGACCCGGTGTTGTGAATTGCGGTGCATTGCCGATCTTTTCTTGAGCAAAAGCAAACGCTACATCATAAGGTGCATCATTTGCCGGAACTTGCAGTTCGCCGTTACGACCGCGCTTTTCATAAAATGCGTTACCACCAGCGACTTGCACATAATGGATATTTTTATACGGGAAGGTTAATCCGGCGGTGTGAAAAAACATCGCGTTTTTACTTTTTTTGGCACGCTCGCCACGCAAAACTGCGTCAGCGGCTTCACCTGCTCTTGCCATTGCAGCAGGTTCACTCATCGGTTTTGTCAAAACACCGGGAGCAAATTGGTTGGGTTGCCCGACGACGCCGCAAATTGTCTTCGGATAGGCTGTCGAATTCACACGGTTCATGACCACAGTTCCTACAGCAATCATACCGTCGCGGCTTGAGCGGTTTGATTCAAAATACATTGCCCGCATCAGGCAAGTGCGTTCTGTCAGGGGAAACGAGGCTGGTTGATTGGTATTTTTGTGACCGAATAAATGGTTTGATGCACATCCAGTAACGACGAGCGGTGCGAGCATAATAGCAGCGGTACTTGCCCAACGGAGTTTTTTCATCTTTCCAATACCATTCCTGTGTTTCGTTTTCTTTTCGACCGCTTAAAAACAAAAGCAAAAAAAGGCCAAATGAAGGCAGATTTTTTGCGTCTCTTTTGTCAATGCGCGTTTTAAGAGGCAAAAAGCTTTAAAAACACTATGACTTTAAACCTTTTAAAAACTATTAATTGCGTTTTAAGGCACTCTTTTTGGGTCCTTGGAGCATTATTTTGAAAATTGTCGTTGAATGATAAAAGGAAAGCTGAATAATTATTATAAAGCATTGTTTTATTTATATATTTTTAAATTCATAAACTATTTTAAAAATATCCGCTCCCGACTTTTCAGTTGCCTAGCTACAGCTCAAGAAGACTACCTGTTCACTTATTATTAACGCTAAATCCACAAAGTGTAGCCGATAAATGAATTTCATCGACAAAATCGGGAAGAACAAGGCAAAAAACGACCGGGAAGACTGTTTTAGATCATCTTTCGTTTAAAATAAGACTGTTATTAATGAGCTTAAAAGCCCATAGCCGAACATAATAAAATTTCATTGGTGAATATTGCGGAGAAAACCTGCTCCGGATCATCCCGAGCGGTATTTGCGGTTCGGTTCGCAAAACAAAAGAACGCATTTCGCTAGACTGTTGTTATGAGTAAGTTGCGTGCTCATGAAAATGAAAACAGTCATTGAAACCTATGCGGGTTGATTACGAAATTCTCAATGAGAAAATTGGGCATATATTCAGACAGGTAAATTCCTATTGAGAGAAGTAAATTTTAGGCAACAAGCCAGCGAACAGGGAAAAGCCACAACAGAACATGGCTATCCGCCCGATATGATCTATTTCCGGAAGCTATTTCAATAATCGATATTTTTGGGCACAGCTTCAGCTATTTTTCAGTTTTTTCGTCTGCACCAACCTTATAGGTCGTATCATCGCGCGGACGATCTGTGCTCAAATATGTACCGGTCATGATATAGTGCAATGCCTCGGCAATATTGGTTGCGTGATCGCCAATGCGCTCGATATTTTTGGCGCAAAACAATAAATGCGTGCAAGCGGTAATATTGCGCGGATCTTCCATCATATAAGTGAGGAGCTCGCGAAACAGCGACGTATACATAGCGTCAATTTCTTCATCCCTGTTACGCACGGCATCAATCCGTTCAAGCGAGCGGCTTGCATAAGCGTCCAAAACTTCCTTGAGCTGATTAAGTGTCAATGTCGCGAATGATTGCAGGCCATGATATAGGCTCGCCGGTTGCCGGCTTTCGACAATCGCGGCCGCCCTTTTTGCAATGTTTTTGCCCATATCGCCAACGCGCTCCAAATCGGCAGCAATGCGCATTGCACCGATAATTTCGCGCAAATCCACCGCCATTGGCTGGCGTTTGGCAATGATTGCCACCGACTTTTCGTCAATTTCGCGTTCGGTTTCATCAAGAAACATATCATCGGAAATGACTTTTTTAGCGAGCTTCAGATCATTATTCACGACAGCATTAACTGCTTCTTCGATCATCTCGCTGGCAAAAGTTCCCATTTTGGCAATTTTTGCTTCAAGGTAGCCCAACTCCTCATCGAATGAACGGACGGTATGATTGATTGGCATAAGCGTGCTCCCTGAATTTAACCGAAACGACCGGTGATATAATCTTGTGTACGTTGCTCTTTTGGCGATGTGAACATCATCTCGGTTTCGCCTACTTCAACGAGATCCCCTAAATGGAACATCGCCGTATATTGCGAAACGCGTGCAGCCTGCTGCATTGAATGGGTAACGATAACAATCGTAAAATTCTCGCGCAAATCATCAATCAATTCTTCAATGCGCGCCGTTGCAATCGGGTCGAGTGCGGAACATGGTTCATCCATCAATATAACTTCCGGGCTGACCGCAATAGCGCGTGCAATGCACAAGCGTTGTTGTTGTCCACCGGAAAGACCGGTTCCGGCATCGTTCAACCGGTCTTTTACCTCATCGAACAAACCGGCCTTGACAAGGCTTTGCTCAACAACCGTATCAAGTTCCTTGCGTGATTTGGCAAGTCCATGAATACGCGGCCCATAAGCGACATTCTCGTATATGGACTTCGGAAAAGGATTGGGCTTTTGAAAGACCATGCCGACACGTGCACGCAATTCGACAACGTCGATGTCGGGATCATAAATATCCTGCCCGTCAAGAGTGATAAGGCCGGTGACTTTTGCCCCGTCAATTGTATCATTCATACGATTGAGACAGCGCAGAAACGTTGACTTCCCGCAACCGGACGGACCAATCAATGCCATAACCTGATGTTCCGGAATATCAAGGCTGACACCATGCAAAGCTTCTTTGGCGCCATAAAACACTTTGACATCCTGACCACGCATCTTGATTTTCATTATCGACCTAATCCTATTTCGTCTTGAGCCAGAATGGGCTCGCTAAATCAATATGTTCAACTTCAATTCTACCAGCGCCGTTCAAATTTACGGCGCAGCAATACTGCGGCTATATTCATGATAGCGAGAAACGCCATCAATATGATGATTGCTCCGAATGTGCGTTCATTAAAGGCACGTTCCGGTTCATTTGCCCACATGTAAATTTGGACCGGAAGGGCTGTTGCGGGTTCCATCGGGGTTGCCGGATAATTTGCAACAAAGGCGACCATGCCGATCAATAAAAGTGGCGCTGTTTCTCCTAGAGCCCTTGCAAGACCAAGGATTGTACCGGTGAGAATTCCAGGCAAGGCAAGCGGCAAAACATGACCAAAAATGGTTTGCGTTTTTGATGCACCAAGTCCCAACGCTGCATCCCGTATTGAAGGCGGAACCGCCCGCAAAGCGGCACGCGTTGCAATAATGATTGTTGGCAGCGTCATGAGCGTTAATACGAGCCCCCCGACAATTGACGAGGCGCGCGGCAGATGCAGAAAATTAATAAAAATGGAAAGCCCCAACAAGCCGAAAACAATAGACGGCACAGCTGCAAGATTATTGATGTTGACTTCTATTATATCATTGAATCTGCTGCGGCGGGCAAATTCTTCAAGATAAATGGCTGTTGCAACTCCAATCGGCAAAGACAATATCAACACGATTGCCATCATATAAGCCGAACCGATAATGGCAACGCCAAGTCCTGACGTTTCCGGCCGGCTTGAAGCCCCGAACGTAAAAAGCCCTTTATTGAAAGCTTTATGCAATGTGCCGTCGGAAGCGAGTTTTTCCATCCACCCGATCTGGCGATTAGTGACCTTACGATTCTGTTCGGGAACAGAAAGGTCGATCTGCCCTTTGAAAGCAGAATCGATATCGGCGGCAGCTAGCACATCAATCGTGCGGGTTTTACCGATATAATCGGGATGTTCAATAAGAAGCTTACGTATTTCAACACGCACACCACCTGAAATCATGCGGTTGAGTTCACGCATTGCACCATGATTATTCTTGTCGACGCCAAGCTTGTCTGCGAGAGTATTGCGCACAAGCAGCGGATAATTTGCGGTAATGAGGACTTTGGGATTTGTAAGCCGCTCGCCTTTCGGGTCAATAATCTGTTCATCGAAATAGACAGGCAAGGTCATCGTTGTCTGTTGAAACGCACTCACCCCTTGAGCGATAATTGACCACAAAAGAATAACGAGAAATAAAAGCCCGACCCCGATTGCTAAAAGCCCATAGGCGCGGAAACGCCGTTCCGCCCGATAACGGCGCTTTAAACCGATGTCGCGTCTTGGCATTTGAACAACGTTACTCATTCATATTGTTCCCTATATTTACGCACAATATAAAGCGCAAAAACATTCATCAAAAGTGTCAGTACAAAGAGTGTCATACCGAGGGCGAATGCAACCAATGTCTGCGGCGAATTGAATTCGAGGTCGCCGGTGAGCTGATTGACGATTTTGACTGTCATGGTTGTCATGGCCTCGAACGGATTGAGGGTCAGATTTGCAGCAACACCGGCTGCAAGAACCACAATCATCGTCTCGCCGATAGCCCGTGATGCGGTGAGCAACACTGCACCCACAATCCCCGGCAATGCTGCCGGAAGGACAACCTTTTTAATGGTTTCCGACTGCGTGGCTCCAAGCCCGTATGAACCATCACGCAAAGCCTGTGGTACCGCCGATATAATATCGTCGGAAAGCGAGGATACAAAAGGTATCAACATAATTCCCATAACGAGACCGGCAGTCAAAATGCTTTGCGACATAATGAAACCTTGTCCACCAGCAATGGCAATTGAAAGATCCCGCAAGAACGGCCCGACAGTAACCAGAGCGAAAAACCCGTAAACAATTGTCGGAATACCGGCGAGAACCTCCAATAGCGGTTTGATAATTGCACGCACACGGCGGGAAGCATATTCCGACATGTATATAGCCGCAAAAAGCCCCACCGGAACCGCAAAAATCATTGAAACCAAGGCAATATAAAGTGTACCGGCCAGAAGCGGCAGCAAACCGAACTGTCCGACAGCACCGGCCGAACCGCTTGCGCTGAAACGCGGGTCCCAAACAGTACCGAAAAAGAAATTCGACAACGGCACAACTTTGAAAAAACTGATTGTTTGGAACAGCATTGAAAAGAAAATGCCGATGGTTGCAAGAATGGCCACGATAGAGGCAATAACAAGGCCGACAAACACCATCTTCTCGACTTTGTTGCGGGCGCGTTTTTTCTCGCCCACACCCAAAATACCAGAAAACAGGCCGACGATTGCAATAACCAATGTGACAATCAAACAATAGAAATGGGACTTCGTCGCCCCCTTATACCAGTCTATAGCAACCGGAATAAGGCTATCTGCTCCCTCGCTCGGCAGCATAATGCCTTTCTTTGCCATATCACCACTTAATGTTTTATAAGTGAGCGGGGATGCCGGATGATCAAGATCAAGCTCTGCAATGTCGGTTTGGGCGGACGAAAAAGCGCGGGTAAGACTGTCAACCGTGCTTAATGCCAAACTGTGATTTAACGTCTCTCCGCTTTTTATAATTTCAGTCAATTCGGTCGAAGCGCGTTCTTCAAGATAGATGGCACTTCCCAATTCCCACAATATAAGAACGAGAAAAGCCGGAACGACCGTCAGCAAAAATGTCCACCAGCCAAAGTAATATGGCCGCGAATGCAATTTTTTACCTTGTTTCTCGATTGAAGCGGCACGCTTTCCCGAAATGACAAACCCGGCTATGCCAAGAGCAAAAATAACCAAGACTAATAGTGATATGGACATTCCATTTTCCGGTTTTATTTCAAAAATAACGCGGGAATTTCCCGCGTTTGCTCACTTCATTTGTCAATTGACATGACAGTTCCACTCTCGAATGCGGCCCTTTGCGCTTCCCGTTCGCTATCAGGGGCGGGAATAAGGCCATAATCTGCAAGCGGTCCATCCGGTCCGATCATCTGGTCAGACAAGAAAAATTCGACATAGTCTCTCATGCCCGGAATAACCCCCAAATGGGCTTTCTTGACATAGAAAAACAGCGGACGGGAAACCAGATACTTTCCGCTCGAAATCGTGTCAACATTGGGAGTAACACCATTAACGGTAGCAACCTTCAGCTTGTCGGCATTATTTTCATAAAATGCCAGTCCGAAAACCCCTATCCCTGTTTTATTCGACATGACACGGGCAAGGGTTTCCGAATAATCGCCATCAATATCAATAGCCCTTCCATCCTTGCGAATGCTTATACAAGCGGCGGTGACTGCCTTGTCATCCATCGAAAGAGTTTTCATGCTTTCGGCTGCACCACTTTTTTTGCAGCCTTCAGCCATCAATTTCTCCTCGAAGACTTCTCTTGTGCCATGTTTTTCACCGGGGATATATGCGTTGATCTCCCAATCGGGTAATTTCGGGTCAATCTCGTTCCATTTTTTAAAAGTGTTAGCAACAAGTTTCCCCTCAACAACGATTTTTGCTGCCAATGCCTTATAAACATCGACAGGCGTCAAATCGATGTTAGGACCGTGAATATCGCTTGCAAATACAATCCCGTCATAGCCGATGCGGACTTCTTCGACTTCGGTGACACCGGCATCAAAACAGGCTTTCAATTCGGTATTTTTCATCGGTCGGGAAGCATTGGCAATATCGATGGTATTTTCACTGATACCGCGGCAAAATTCTTTTATACCGGCCCCCGAACCACCCGATTCGATAACAGGTGTACGATAATTGGTAAAAATTTCTCCGAATGTTTCTGCAACTATTTTTGCATAGGGTAAAACTGTCGATGAGCCGGACACTTGGATATAATCGCGAGCCAAGGCAGTTCCCGACAAACTGGTTGTGACCAATACCACCCCCACAACCGTTGCAAGCAATCTGTTCATCCATGCACTCCTGGACAACCGGCAGCTTTTTTTAACAAGGCTAACAATGGATTGTTATTTCTCTCATAATGCTTGTTGCAGTGTCTGTTAAAAACCTCATACAGTCTAAAGCCATTTTTGACTATCTTAATATTGGCTTTTTCAACCTTTTAATTTGTTTTCCACATGATCCCAGAAGATTTTGGCAGCATCGGCACCACCGAAACGTTTCAGTTCGCGGATACCGGTTGGCGAAGTGACGTTGATTTCGGTCATGTAATTGCCGATGACATCTATTCCGACGAGGAGAAGACCGCGTTTTTTCAAGGCAGGTCCAATCCGTTCACAAATTTCAAGGTCACGGCGAGTAAGCTCGGTTTTCTCTGCCCGTCCACCAATATGCATATTGGAACGGGCATCGGTCGAGGCTGCAACGCGGTTGATAGCCCCCACGGCCACCCCGTCAATCAATATGATGCGCTTGTCGCCGGCACTCACATCTTTCAGATAACGCTGCACGACAAAAGCTTCCGGATAAAGCTCGTTGAACATTTCAAGGAGCGAGCCGAGATTCTTGTCGTCCTTTTTCAACAGGAAAACCCCTGCTCCGCCATTTCCATAAAGCGGTTTGATAATGATATCGCCGAATTCGGAGCGAAAAGCATTGACCTCTTCGGCGTCACGGGTGATGAGCGTTTCCGGCATTAGGTCAGGAAATTCGGTAACAAAGAGTTTTTCAGGACTATTGCGTACCCAATTCGGATCATTCACGACCAAAGTCTTATCCATTATCCGTTCAAGAATATGCGTGGTCGTGATATAATTCATGTCGAATGGCGGATCCTGCCTGAGCAGCACAACATCCATTTGTTGAAGCGGCGTGCGCTTTGCCTCACCCAATTCGTAATAATTGTTTTCTTCGTCCCGCACTTTTAACGCTTCAATGCGGGCGGTCACTTCGCCATTGAGCATCGAAAGCCGGTCGGGTGTGTAATGGAACAGCTCGTGTCCCCGCCTTTGCGCCTCCAATGCCAGAGCAAATGTTGTATCTCCCTTGATATGGATGCTCGAGATATGATCCATCTGGATAGCTATTTTCATAAGATTTGCCTCATATAATCAAAGCGGGCTGGTCAATCGCACTATAAGTTACTAGATATGGATGAAATATGACAAGGGTTAAGGCATGACGCAAGCACCAGACGAAAAATTAAACAAGGAAGAAATAGAGCGCTATGCACGCCACATTCTTTTGCCGGAAATCGGTGGTGCCGGTCAACAGAAACTTAAAGCTGCGAAAGTGCTGGTTGTCGGTGCGGGCGGGCTTGGAACGCCGGTTTTAACCTATCTTGCAGCCGCCGGTGTCGGCACTCTCGGCATTATCGACGATGATGTGGTTTCGCTTTCAAACCTGCAACGACAGGTTATCCACAAAACTTCGGCAATCGGAGAAAAAAAGACTGAAAGTGCTGCCGAAACGCTTAAAGCGATCAACCCGCATGTCAAACTCGACCTTTATCCTTTAAGACTAACGCAAGAAAATGCTACCGAAATTATCGGCAAATTCGATCTTGTCATTGATGGTTCGGATAATTTCACCACCCGTTATCTTCTCGCCGATAGTTGCGAAAATTTGAAAAAACCGCTCGTCAGCGGTGCAATCGGTCGTTTTGACGGCTCTTTAACGGTCCTCATGCCCTATCTTGGCGGTGAACATCCTTCCTATCGCGATCTCTTTCCGACCCCACCGCCCAAAGGTGTTGTACCGACATGTGCAGAAGCCGGCGTCATCGGTGCTCTGCCTGGTGTTATCGGTTCATTACAAGCCATGGAAGCCATAAAAATCATTACCGGTTGCGGTGAGCCGCTTGTCGGAAGACTGCTCCTTTATGACGGGTTATCAGCCCGTTTCGAGACAATCCGCTATAAAAAAAGAGCCTCGACACAAAAATAAAAACGCTGTTTGTCTTGTTTAAAACAATGCCTTGTTCTTTTAAAACAACGCCTCTTGAAGCAAGTATTTTTAGCCGCGTCTTTCCAACTCTGTCATTCTAGCACCGTCTTTCTAATAAAGCCGGACGACTTTGAATAACGGAATCAACTATACTGAAAGGACTATTTCTGTTTGTCGGTCGACAAATTGTCGGAAGCAATGTTCTTTTCCAATAATGGACTGTCGGAATCCGATAATGGACCGTTATAATCTTCAAGATTACCCGCATCGAGAAGCGTTTCATTGGTTTTATAGGCAGTACCATCCGGCATAGTCTCGTGACGCCGCTCATGTCTATTTTCTGACCTGTTTTTATGATCGGGTGACTTATGCCCATTTTTATGTGCTTTTGTCATAATGTCTTTCTCCTGAAAGTCTCACAGCTAAAAGACATTGAGCGCAGATAAAACTTTTCAAGGCTTCAGGCTTTATTTCGTTGAAAGGCTCTATCGCTCTTTCATAACTTCTGCAAAACACCTCCGACAATTGCCGGTTTTGAAACCCGAAAAATCCTCTCTTATGCGCTTTGTTCAACAAAAAAGTAATTTTGAGAATTGTTATTTCACGGGGCTATTTTAGCCATGTGATGCACTTTCGCCTTGATGTTTCTGCTGATGTTTTATTGCTCCGATTTTTATTTCACCCAAAGAAAACACAAGAAAAATTCAAAATATGTGAAAGCAAAAACTCGACCGGCTAGAAAAGTTTGCCGATTAAAAAATGGCCGATCAGTTTTTATAACCAGAAATTGCAGTTTTGCTTTGCTTGTCCACATTCACGCTTGATAAATATCAAGCTTCATCAATGTTATGCTTATCGACACTTAAATCGAAAGCGGCATTCATCAAAGCTCTGGTATATTCGGTTTTGGGTGATGAAAACACTTCTTCTGCCGGTCCATGTTCAACCATTCGACCATTTCTCATGACAATAAGATCATTGGCCAAGGCTTTGACAACTTTCAGATCATGGCTGATGAAGAGATAGGCAAGATTGTGCTTTTGTTGAAGAGTGCGCAACAAATCGACCACTTGTGCCTGAACGCTCATATCAAGAGCCGATGTCGGTTCATCGAGCATCACAAAACGCGGATTGAGAACCATGGCGCGGGCTATCGCGATGCGTTGGCGTTGACCTCCGGAAAACTCGTGCGGATAACGATTGCGCGTCTCGGGATCAAGATCGACTTCTTCTAAAGCGCGGACAACACGCTCATCGCGTTCTTCGTAATTCAGATTTTTCTCGTGAATGAGCAGCCCCTCGGCGATAATTTCACCGACCGACATTCTTGGCGACAGCGAGCCGAACGGATCCTGAAAAACAATCTGGATATGACGGCGCAAAGGTCGCATCTGTTTGAAGGAAAAATGTTCAATATTTTTCCCGTTAAAACGAATATGGCCTTGTGAAGAGATCATACGTGTGAGCGCGAGACCCAGCGTGGTTTTTCCCGAACCGGATTCGCCAACAACGCCCAATGTCTGTCCTTCACGTATGGTCACGTCAATATCATTGACCGCCTTGATATAATCGACCGTGCGGCGGAAAAAACCTTTTTTAACAGGAAACCAGACCCTGACCTTTTCCCCTTCCATGACAACAGGAGCGTTTTTATCGGCTTTCGGCGGATTTCCTTTCGGCTCTGCGGCAAGCAGTTTTTTGGTATAGTCATGTTGCGGGTGATTAAAAATATCGGCGGTTTTTCCTGTTTCGACAATTTTGCCCCCAGTCATGACACAAACGCGGTCGGCAAATTTCCTCACAATACCGAGATTGTGGGTAATAAAGAGCATCGACATCGAACGCTCTTGCTTGAGCTTTTCAAGAAGTTCGAGAATTTGCGCCTGCACTGTCACATCAAGTGCGGTTGTCGGCTCGTCGGCGATAAGAAGTTTCGGATTATTGGCAAGCGCCATTGCAATCATAACGCGTTGCCGCTGACCGCCGGATAATTGATGGGGAAATGACGACAAGCGTTTTTCCGGCTCGCGGATCCCCACTTGAGTGAGAAGCTCGATCGTGCGTTGGCGAGCGTCTTTATCCGACATGCCCTCATGAACTTTCATCACCTCGCTTACCTGCCGTTCGACCGTGTGAAGGGGATTGAGCGAAGTCATCGGTTCCTGAAAAATCATTGCAATGTCTTTGCCGCGAACTTTCTGCAAAGATTTTTCATCAAGCTTTATCAAATCCTTATTGTCAAAAAAGATTTCGCCTGAAGGGTGGCTTGCCATCGGATAGGATAAAAGCTTCAGAATAGAAAGCGCGGTTACAGACTTTCCCGAACCCGATTCGCCGACAAGCGCGAGTGTTTCACCGGAATTGATGTCAAACGAGACGTGATCGACGGCAAGTGTTTCCTTGCCATCCTGACGAAACATCACTGAAAGATCGCGAACACTGAGCAAAGCTGTCATTGGAATGTCTTCCTCGGATCGAAAGCATCACGGGCGGCTTCACCGATGAAAGCCAGAAGCGACAACATGACTGCAATAGCAACAAAGCCGGTAATGCCAATCCACGGAGCATTGAGATTGGTCGCCGCCTGCCGCATGAGTTCTCCAAGCGAGGCCGACCCCGGAGGCAAGCCGAAACCGAGATAGTCAAGCGCAGTCAAAGTCGAGATACCGGCTGTCAATAAAAACGGCAAATAGGTAAGTGCTGCAACCATGGCATTGGGAAGAAGATGGCGTATCATGATCGTGATATTCGGCACACCCAGCGCCCTTGCTGCATTGACATATTCAAAATTTCTTGCCCGCAAAAATTCTGCACGCACCACGCCCACCAGCGCCACCCACTGGAACAGCAACATAATTCCCAACAGAACCCAGAAGCCTTGGGCAAGAACCGCCGCCATAATGATGATGAGATAAAGCGCGGGAACCGAAGACCAGATTTCGATAAAACGCTGGAAAATGAGATCGACCCAACCGCCGAAATATCCCTGCACCGCACCGGCAGCAATGCCAATAATCGAAGAAACCGCCGTCAAGATAACCGTAAACAATATGGAAACACGAAAACCGTAAAGCACACGCGCAAAAACATCACGTGTCTGGTCATCTGTACCAAGCCAGTTCCAATTTCCGATTGTGCATTCTGGATCCTTTGCGCCGAGAGCATAATTCTTGCAGCGCTCGTCTTTACTTTGAAGCCAGAATGGAGGAGCCAGCGCAACAGGCTTGTTGCCGACTGTTGTATCATAGGAATAATGCACCGGCGGCCATATGGCCCAGCCATGGTCGTTGATTTCTTTCTTGATATAATCTTCACGGAAATCAACCGTTGCAAGGACGCCGCCAAATTTGGAATCGGGATAGTCGAAAAGCACCGGAAAAAGCAGTTCGCCTTTATAGGATGCGATAATCGGCCGGTCATTTGCAATGAAATTGGCACCAAAAGAAAACAGGCAAAGAATAAGGAAAATCCACAACGACCACCAGCCGCGACGGTTTTTCTTGAAGTTTCTCCAGCGCCGTTCATTAAGCGGCGACAAAAACGGCCTTTTGTTGCGGCGGGGTTTTACCGGCTTTGCCACGCCGATTGTCTGTCCGGAAGTTTGCTCGCTCATCAAACGTCCCTCTTCTCGAAATCGATACGCGGATCGACAAGCATATAGGTGAGATCGGAAATAAGGCTCACAACAAGACCGATCAACGAGAAAATATAGAGCGAACCGAACACGACCGGATAATCACGATTGACAATGGATGTATAGCTTAAAAGCCCCATTCCGTTTAACGAATATAGCATTTCGATAAGCAGTGAACCGGTGAAGAATGACGCAATGAAAGCTGCCGGAAAACTTGCAATAACAACAAGCATCGCGTTGCGGAAAACATGCCCGTAAAGAACAGCGTGTTCGCTTAAACCTTTTGCCCGTGCCGTCACCACATATTGCTTTCTGATTTCTTCCAGAAAACAATTTTTGGTCAGCAATGTTGTGGTGGCGAAAGCCGAAATAACCATTGCTGTGAGTGGCAAAGCAAGATGGTGGAAATAATCCAGAATTTTGCCGCCAAGCGACAATTCATCAAAATTTTCCGATGTCAAATGGCTCAATGGAAACCAGTCGAAGAATGACCCTCCGGCAAAAAGCACCATTAACAGAATACCGAACAGGAAACTCGGTATTGCATAGCCGATAATGATAACAGCACTTGTCCATATATCGAATGTAGAGCCGTCCTTGACAGCCTTGCGGATACCGAGAGGAATGGAAATTGCGTAAGAAATCAACAATTGCCATAGCCCTAAAGAAATCGAAACCGGCAAGGCACCTTTGATAAGATCTACGACAGAACGCCCTTGCGTATAGGAATCCCCGAAATCGAAACGGATATAATTCCACAACATCGTAAAATAACGTTCAAGAGGAGGTTTATCAAAACCGAACTGTTTTTCGAGTTTTTCTATAAATTCCGGATCAAGGCCGCGTGCACCACGATATTTTGCACTCGCGTCGCTACCCTGTAACGTTACCTCTGATGAAAGCCCGAGATCGCCACCACCGCCGGCAACCCGCCCCATGGCATCGCCACCGGTGCCTTGCAATTGTGCAATAATATTCTCGATAGGGCCACCGGGAGTAAATTGCACAATGACAAATGTCACCGTCAAAATGCCGATCAATGTCGGTATAATCAGCAGCAAACGCCGCGCTATATAGGCCGCCATATCTCTCTTTCATCCTCTTTCCGGTATGAGTTTTGTTAGGCTCGCAACATGCGAATCAAACCGGTGCGTTCAATTGAACCCCTATTCTGGAACATTTATGGTAAACAAATGACAAACGGCTGATTTTTCAGCAATTCCGGTTCTTGGCAATTCTAGCCCACCACAGTTCTAGTTTTTGTCTTTCTTTACCCACCATGAGGGAATATCAACGCCACTTGCTTCCGGTTGCGGTTCGGGAATGCCGAATTTGTCCCAATAAGCAATATTGAGATGTTCGGCATACCATTGCGGGATAACGTAATAATTCCACAACAAAACCCGGTCGAGAGCACGCGTTGCGGCAACGAGTTCCTCACGATCTTTCGCATAGATGACACGTTCGATAAGTTTGTCGACAGCCGGATTTTTAATGCCTGCGACATTATAGCTTCCCGGCCGGCTAGCAGCTTTCGAGCCCCAATATTCCAATTGTTCATTGCCGGGTGAATCGCTCTGGCCGATAACCTTGATGACAAGATCGAAATCGAAATTCGCTTCGCGATTTTGATATTGTGAAGCGTCAACAACGCGCATGGATGCATCGATTCCCAAACGTTGAAGATTGGCTATAAAAGGTGCTGTTGCACGCTCGAAAGCCATGTCACTCAACATCACTTCCAATGTGAAAACTTCGCCCTTTTTATTCACAAGCCGGTTCTCTTCCAGATGCCAACCGGCTTCATTCAACAAACGCATGGCTTCTGTCAGATAGCGCCTTGATGAATCGGGCTTGTCATAAACGGGGTTGGAAAAGGGGGCGGTAAAGACTTCGGCCGGCACTTCATCTTTAACCGTTTCAAGAATTTCAAGTTCCTTTCCCTGAGGCAAACCTTTTGCGGCGAGATCAAGCCCGTCAAAATAGCTCGAGATGCGATGATAATCATTGAAAAACATCGATTTATTGAGAGACTCGAAGTCAAAAGCGAGGCTGAGTGCCTGACGCACGCGCCGGTCGGCAAATTGCGGACGGCGGGTATTGATAAAGAGCCCTTGCATACGTCCCGAGCCATGAAAGGCGAAACTGCGCCGGATAACTTGCCCGTTTTTGACTGCTGGAAAATTATAGCTCTGGTTCCAGCGCTGGATACGGTTTTCCAAATTCCAGTCGACGAGATTACCTTTTTTGAAAGCTTCCCACGCGGCGTTCGGATCAAGAAAATAGCTGTAATGCTCTTTATCAAAATTGAACCGTCCACGATTGACAGGAAGATCGGCTGCCCAATAATTTTCAACCCTTTTCCATGTGATCGATTTTCCGGCTATAAAACTTTCAACCTCGTAAGGCCCTGACCCCAAAGGTATTTCGAGAGTTGGCGCAGTAATATCCCTTTTTTTACCTGTTGCATCGGTTCCTTCCCACCAATGTTGAGGTAAAACCGGCATTTGCCCCATCACATAAGGGAGTTCGCGATTGCCTTTTTCTTCAAACAGAAAGGTGACTTCATGTTCACCGGTTTTTTCGGCTTTTTTGACCGAATGATAATAATTGTTGAAAAATGGCGAATTGCTTTTCAAAACATTGAAGCTCCACACCACATCCCCGGCGGTAATGGGGCGACCGTCATGCCATCGGGCTTTTTTATTCAAGCGGAATTTTACCCACGAAAAATCGTCCGGATATTGTGCAGCCTCGGCAATAAGGGGATAGTTGACCGACGTTTCTTCGGTCGAAGGTGCCATCAGTGTATCATATTGTTCCCCGCCGCCGCGGGAAGAAAAACCCGCAGCAGGTGTACCTGTAACAATATAAGGGTTGAAACTATTGAATGTGCCGGTGCGACTATCGTTAAAAGTGCCGCCTTTGGGCGCATTCACATTGACATAATCATAATGGGTAAAATTGTCGCCATATTTGGGTTCAACACCGAGAGACAGGCTTGTGCGCCACTCTGGATCGGCGATAGCTATACTATTAAGGGCGAAAAAGAGACAAAAAGCCAATCCGAGTTTCATCAAATCCCCAATCGATTTCAATATAGCCGATAGAAAACAGATTTTATTGATTGTTATTCTTAAGGGGTTAAATGTGGCAATTCAACCGGCGCATCGGAAAGACTACGCAAATAAAGAATAAGATCGGCTCTGTCTTTCTCATCCTTCACACCGTTGAAAGCCATGGCCGTTCCAGGAATATATTTACGCGGGGAAGCAAGATAGGCGTCAAGCGTTGCAAAGTCCCATGTCTTGCCATTTTCTGCCCGCATAACGCGCGAATAAGTATATTCGGAAACGGAAGCAAATGGCCTTCCCACTATTCCATATAAAGGTGGGCCGACACGCGCAGGGCCATTTTTTGCCGGTGTATGACATAAACCGCATTGGCCGAATACTTTGCGGCCATTTTCTATATCGGCCTGTTGAAGTCTTTCAATGAGTGATATTTGTTGTTTCGGCTCTGCCTTTTCGGTAACCGGTGCTTCTTCACCGTTGATTGAATAAACAATTTTTGCCGGTTGCTGGTGGTCATAAACAAGGTCACTGCTATAAACGATTAGAAATAGAAAAACAGCCCAGAGAAGACAGGCGGCAATAAGGTCGTTGACAGTGGATACCTTCATAAAAAATTCGGTCGCTTAAATTTTATAGATGTTGAAAATTTAAGTCTTTTGCGTCATCAACGCAACATCTATAAATCGATACAATAAACTGGGATAATAATCTTCAGGACGATGATGATGGCTTTTTCTACTCTTATACTTATTCCTGCCCGCATGTCTTCAACACGACTTCCCGGAAAGCCTCTGGCCGATATTGCCGGAAAACCGATGATTGTTCATGTTGCCGAACGCGCCAATAAGGCAAATCTCGGCAGAGTGGTTGTTGCAACCGACCATGAAGACGTTGCCAATGCTGTCAAAGCACATGGAATGGAAGCTGTCATGACACGTCCCGACCACCAGTCGGGTTCCGATCGCATCTATGAGGCATTAACGCTTCTTGATCCTGATAACCGTTTTGATGTCATCGTCAATGTGCAAGGTGATTTGCCGACGATTGCGCCGCATGAAATTGCTGCAGCATTGGAACCACTTGAAAACCCTGAAACGGATATTGCCACTTTAGGGGCTGAAATTTCGGTTGAAGAGGAAAAGGTCAATCCGAATGTGGTGAAGATCGTTGGTTCACCGATCGGAAAAACCAGATTGCGCGCCCTTTATTTTACCCGTGCAACAGCACCTTATGGCAATGGCCCGCTTTACCACCATATCGGCCTTTATGCCTATAAGCGCAAGGCACTTCAGCGTTTTGTCTCGCTACAGCCTTCCTATCTTGAAAAGCGGGAAAGCCTTGAACAATTGCGTGCGCTTGAAGCAGGCATGCGTATTGATGCCGAAATTATCGAAACCGTGCCTTTAGGGGTTGATACAATTGAAGATCTCGAACACGCAAGAGAAATGATCAGGGCAGGAAAATGACAAAAACCAATAAAATAGCGTTCCAAGGTGATTACGGCGCCAATTCCGATACGGCTTGCCGGAACGTATTTCCGGATATGGAGCCGTTACCCTGCACGACGTTTGAAGATGCTTTGCATGCGGTCGAGAGCGGAGAAGCCGACCTCGGCATGATTCCGATTGAAAATACACTTGCCGGACGTGTTGCCGATATTCACCATTTGCTGCCGCAGACAAAACTCTTCATCATTGGCGAATATTTTTTACCAATTCATTTTGAATTGATGGTGCTGCCGGGTGTCAAACGTGAAGAGATAAAATCGGTTCATAGCCACATCCATGCACTGGGACAATGCCGCAAAATTATCCGCGACAATCATTGGCAGGCGGTCGTTTCATCCGATACGGCGGGCGCTGCCAAATTCATCAAACAGGCAGGTGACCGAACACAGGCAGCCCTTGCACCAAAACTTGCAGCCAAACTTTACGGTCTGGATATTATTGAAGAAAATGTCGAGGATTCGGAAAACAATGTAACGCGTTTTGTTATCCTCTCGCGGGAAGAAAAACGCGCACCAAAACCCGAAAAAGGCGAAAAGGTCATGACCAGTTTTCTTTTCCGTGTGCGCAACGTTCCGGCAGCGCTTTATAAAGCCATGGGAGGTTTTGCGACCAATGGCGTCAACATGACCAAGCTTGAAAGCTATCAGGTTGGCGGCACATTCAATGCGACACAATTTTTTGCCGATATTGAAGGCCACCCCGATCAGCCAATGGTTCGCCTTGCTTTGGAAGAACTAGGCTTTTTCTCGACCAAGGTCAGAATAGTCGGTGTCTATCCGGCAAGTCCTGTCCGCGACACGAAAATCTATGGGTGAGGATTACCGGATTAACCAAATAGCGCTCACAAATAATAGAAGTTGGCAAAAATGTGCCGATTGCTATTTGTGCGTTTCGAGAATGAATTTTCAGCCGGACTTTTATCCTGCTTTTGGCAAGTGATAATATTTGAGGGTTGACGACAATCGGATGAGAATTTTTCGGCCATAATGATGAGAGTTAGAGAAATAGCCGCTCTCAAAGCTTGAAATCTACAAAAGTGGTTTTTGTATATTCCGTTCGGTCGAAGCAATGGGTTGCGAACGGATGAGGCAAGCTGTTTCAAAAAAACCACAAGCGGAGAATTTCGAGGCCATTCCGCTAATCTGGATAGCGGTACTTTTTTTTAACCCCACGAAAACTACCGCCACCAAAGCCATATCCTAGTCGATAAACTTCTTTTCCAGCCATTCCCTTATCAAAAAATTGGCAATTGCCGCGCGAGGTGGCAAATGCAAGCCTTGTTCATGGCGACCGGCCATCATGAGTGCGACTTCCTGACGGGTAAACCAGCGCCCGTCTTCCATCTCGTCATAGCCGATGGTAATCTTGTCGTCGAGCGCTTCGGCATGACAACCGAGCATCAAAGAATGCGGAAACGGCCAAGGTTGGGACGCAATATAGACCACCTTGCCCACCGGTATTCCCATTTCCTCGCGTGTTTCCCGACGCACTGCCATTTCCAATGTCTCGCCCTGTTCGACAAAACCGGCAAGGCAGGAATAACGCCCCTTTTCAAAACTCGGTGTGCGGGCAAGCAGGCACTTATCTTCAAAATGGACAAGCATGATGGCAACCGGATCTGTTCGTGGAAAATGCTCGGTCCCGCAAGCCGTGCAGATGCGCTTTGCACCACCTGCCGCAATCCGGCTGGGCTTGCCACAACGCGAACAAAAACGGTTATTTTTGTGCCACATGAGCAATGAATAGGCTTGCGCGAGAACGCCCGATTGCGTCTGGCTGAAAAGTGCGCGGCTATAAGCTTCCCTCAATCCCACCTGATTGAATGGTGAAGGGGGTTGACCGGCAAATTCTTCAACCGGTAAAGCAATAACCGGATTTTCATCTTCCCAACCAAGAAGGCAGGCTTCTTCCCATTGCGGCTTAAAAAGCTCTAATGATTTTTCATCAAGATAGAGATCGGCTATCCCGCTAACATTCCGATAGACGATTGAAAAACCGTTGAGCACAATAAAACGCGCATGATGGTTTCTTTGCTCGGCCACGATTGTATCCGTACGCTTTTCAAGCTGACGGTTGATAGGGTTTCCGATAAATGCAATTGCAGAAGATGTCATATTCAATCCAGCCTTAATTCAATCGAGCCTCAGTTGCAGCTTACGAATAAGCTTGCGAGCGGCTTCATCGCTATAGGGAACGGGTTCTCCGTATCCCCAGACCGTTTTCGGCCAATTTATATCGCCTTCGTTACGGGCAATAATATGCACATGGAGTTGTCGCACGATATTGCCGATAGCGGCTGTGTTAACTTTATCGCATCCGGTGATGGCTTCAAGTGCTACGGCAACCTCGTTCATTTCGGCAACAAGGACCTGTTCATCATCAACGGAAAGATGATGTATTTCTTCTGCTCCGGCAATGCGGGGGACGACGACGAGCCATGGCCAACGGGAATCATTCATGAGCCGGACATCGGATAAGGCAAGCTCGACAATGAAAAAACTGTCTTTTTCCAAACGTGGATCAAGTTTAAATGGCTGTTGCAACGTATTTATCTCCATGTTTTTCGTTTCACGACTTGCTTTTTTGTTTCAAATTAGCGATATCAACGCCGGGAGGTTGGTGGTGGACGAGCCACTCGCCAACCGGGTCAGGTCCGGAAGGAAGCAGCCCTAACGAGCTTCGGCACGGGTCACAGTGCCAGCCTCCCACTCATTATACCAATCACATCTTATTCAGGTCACGTCTTGTTTATTGGAAAATTCGGGCAATGGCATTGTGAAAAATTGCCTGAACTGTCGAAAATCCCCACCTGAAATCCTATATTCAACACAATTGGTTGACGCAGACGTCGTCAAAGTTCACATTCAGGAAAATCACATTTCGGAAACTGGAAGAACACATGGAAAGCACTGAGGCAGAGACAGGTTATCGCGTTCTCGCCCGAAAATATCGGCCGCAAAATTTTTCCGACCTTATCGGTCAGGAGCCGATGGTGCGCACACTTACAAACGCATTCGATAGTGGACGGATACCGCAGGCATGGATGTTGACAGGCGTTCGTGGTGTAGGAAAAACCACGACAGCCCGCATTCTTGCACGTGCACTCAATTACAAGACCGACACAATCGATAAACCGACAATCCATATGGATAAGCTTGGCGAGCATTGTAAAGCCATTATGGAAGGCCGGCACGTCGACGTGATCGAAATGGATGCGGCATCCCATACCGGCATTGATGACATAAGAGAAATCATCGAACAGGTTCGCTATCGTCCGGTTGCTGCCCGTTTCAAAGTCTATATTATCGACGAAGTCCATATGCTTTCGACACAGGCCTTCAATGGTCTGTTAAAAACATTGGAAGAACCACCGCCGCATGTAAAATTTATTTTTGCCACAACAGAAATCCGCAAAGTTCCGGTGACTGTCTTGTCGCGTTGCCAACGCTATAATTTGCGGCGGGTTGATTCGAATGTTCTGGCGGCACATTTGAGAAAAATCTCCGATCTTGAAAAAATCGAGGCCGAAGACAGTGCTCTTGCCATGATTGCCCGTGCCGGAGAAGGTTCCGTTCGCGATGCGCTTTCGATTCTTGATCAGGCCATTGCCCATGGTGGTGGCAAGGTTGATGCCGAATCTGTCCGCACTATGTTGGGGCTTGCCGATCGCACCCGCATTATCGACCTTTTTGAAATGATTATGAAAGGCGATGTTGCCGGCGCTTTGAAAGAATTTCGTGATCAATATGACGGTGGTGCCGACCCGCTTGTCATTTTGAACGAGCTTGCCGATTTCAACCATCTGGTGACGAGACTGCGTTTTACACCCGAAATTGCCGATGATATTTCGCTTGTCGAGGAAGAGCGGGAACGCGGACTTGATTTTTCCAAAAAACTGTCCGTGCGCGTTCTCTCGAGCACTTGGCAAATGCTTCTCAAAGGCACACAAGAGGTCGATTCGGCTGCAAGCCCGATTGACGCTGCAGAAATGCTTCTGATCCGCCTCACACATGCTGCCGATTTGCCAACGCTTGACGAGGCGCTGAAAGCCCTTGGCGAGGGAAAGCCTGCCATCAAGCTTCCGCAAAGTTCCGATGTAGGAAAAGCTGCAGATGATTCGCATGGTGTGAATGTTGATTCTGGAAAAAGTAGTGCCAATTCTGGAAAAAACATTTCTGAACAAAAATCCGCACAAGAAAATACCTTGGCGGATAATTCAACTAGCCATAGCAATGCCAACCAAACCGAAAGTCATGAAACTGCCCGTGCAGAGAGTGACAATAGCGCTCACAATAATACGCGGACGGAACAGGGGAATTTGCAAAGTTCTTCCCCGCAAAAAGCGCCAACCATGCAATTGGTGAGCACGTCTTCGGCCGCTTTGGAGCCGGACGAACAGGCTTTACAAGACACCGCAAAAAATAACGAAACAGCCGAAAAGAACAGCGAGCCGGAAGTAAACAAGGTTATTCTTCATTCCTTGCAGGATGTTGTCGATCTTGCCGACAAACATAATGACATGCAGTTCAAACTGCTGGTCAAGGAATTTGTGCGTCCAGTTTCGTTCCGCCAAGGCCGTATCGAGTTTGAACCTGCCGAAGGTATGCCACGTTTTTTTGCTCATGACATAGCAAAAATGCTCCGAGAATGGACAGGCGAACGCTGGACAGTAACGGTCGTCAACGAAGGCGGCGGATTAACTTTGCGTGAAGAGGACGAGAAAGCCCATCAGGCACTTCTATCCGATGCCGAAGCCGACCCCGATATTGCCAAGATTTTGAGATATTTCCCCGGTTCAAAAATTGTCGATGTGCGTGTCAACAAATCCGACGATGGCCTTGATTTGACCAATAATGACGATATGACTGGTGAAGACGACGAAAATGACCAAGGAGAGTAAATCCCATGCGTGACATGATGGGTATGATGAAAAAAGCCAAAGAAATGCAGGCAAAAATGCAGGCCATGCAGGATGAAATGGCAAATATTCAGGAAACGGGAACATCCGGCGGTGGTCTGGTCAGCGTGACTTTGACCGGTCAGGGAACCATTTCTGCAATCAAGATTGATCCTTCACTGGTAAAAGCTGATGAGGTTGAAATTCTCGAAGACCTGATTATGGCTGCCCATAATGAAGCCAAAGCAAAAATTGAAAATACAATGGCTGAAAAAACCAAAGAAATTACTGCCGGCCTACCAATCCCTCCCGGTTTCAAACTGCCGTTCTGATATATTTGCGTCGATTCTCGCCGAGAGATGAAGACAAATAGAAGCCATCACAAAAGCTTTGTTTTATTAAAAGAACAACGGCTTTTGTTTTCGGTGAACCAACCATAGCCGGTAAACGGCCTGTCAAATAGCTGCCAGACTTCAATTCTTCCGTTACAACCCTGTACTTCATGTCTTGCGGCTTGATATGTGAATGAGTGTATCTTGCATGAAAATGCTTTTGCGTTTTTCACAAAGGGGGGAATTGAAGTAGATAATCATGCTGTCGAAACGTAATCAAGAAATGGCGTGAAGAAAAATTGCTTGAAGCAATTACTTTAATTAAACGTTCCTTGTTTTCCGCCATTCCTTCCCGCTCTTCCTATCAAAAAAGAGCCCGATTTACCGGTTTCACTCAACAACTGGTATTTTCCGGAAGTTTGCATATATATTTTTAAAAGAGTTCATCCATGTCTAAACATCTCGCGGGTCCAGAAATAGAAAAGCTCATCCAACTTCTTGCACGTGTTCCCGGTCTCGGGCCACGTTCGGCAAGACGGGCTGCACTTTTCCTGATCAAGAAAAAAGAAGCTTTATTGAAGCCGCTAGGCCTTGCCATGCAGGATGCTGCCGAAAAGATACGTATCTGTTCTGTCTGCGGTAATGTGGATACGTCCGACCCCTGTTCAGTTTGCACCGACCCGAGGCGCGATCAATCCACAATCATTGTTGTCGAAGATGTCTCCGATCTTTGGGCGCTGGAACGGGCGGGCACCATGCAGGTCAAATATCATGTTCTGGGCGGGCACCTTTCGCCTCTTGATGGCATCGGACCGGATGATCTTAACATTGCAGGTCTTGTCAACCGTGTGGCCGAAGGCAATGTCAAGGAAGTGATACTTGCGGTCAATGCGACAATTGAAGGCCAGACAACAGCCCATTATCTCACTGACCAGCTTCATCCCTATCCGGTAAAAATTACGCGTTTGGCACATGGCGTTCCTGTTGGCGGTGAACTTGATTATCTTGATGACGGTACTTTGGCTGCGGCGTTACGAGCAAGGACGAGTCTTTGAAGAATGTTGAAAACGCTCCGTTTTTTTACAGCATTTATCCTTCTCTTTGCTGCTTTGGTGGCAAATGCCGTAGCCATTGATCGGGACGCGATCAACGGGCAATTTACCGATTGGCTTAACAAGGACTTTTATAAAGAGGCTCTCAAATCAGGAATTTCGGCAGGAACATTTTCTGAAGCCCTCTCCACAGTCGTGCCCAATCTCGCATTACCCGACCTTGTGATTCCGGGAGAAAAACCGAAAGCGCAAAGGCGCCAACATCAGGCGGAATTCAGCGCACCGGCCAATTATTTTTCGGCAAAAACACTTGCTCGCCTTGTTAGTGACGGCAAAACACAATTGTCAGAAAATCGTGGAGCTTTAAAAAAAATAGAAAAACAATATGGCGTTCCGGCCTCAATTGCACTTGCCATATGGGGACGAGAAACCAATTATGGTAGTGTCAAAATTCCCTATAATGCTTTTGAAGTTCTCGCAACCAAAGCGTTTATGAGCACACGAAAAGACATGTTCAAAACCGAGCTTATCGCTGCCTTGACGATTGTACAGGACCATTATATGGATGCGGCTTCCATGAAAAGTTCATGGGCGGGTGCGTTAGGCCAACCGCAATTCATGCCAACATCCTATTTGAAATATGCTGTCGATTTTGATGGTGATGGCCATCGTAATATCTGGACATCAACACCCGATACACTCGCATCTATTGCAAACTACTTGAAGCTTAACGGTTACAGGGCGAATGCCGGTTGGGGCTATGAAGTTAAAGTTCCCGAAACTGTCGGCTGTTTTCTGGAAGGGCCCGATCAGGGGAAAATGTTAAGCGAATGGCAAAAGCTCGGCGTGTTACCGCAGTCCGATAAAAATGTCCCCGCGCTTGATAAAAGTCGTCCGCTCTATCTCCTGATGCCGGAGGGACGTCTGGGACCAGCCTTTCTTGTAACCGACAATTTCTATGTGTTGAAATCCTATAATATGAGCGACCTTTATGCGCTTTTTATCGCTACAGTCTCTGACGGAATTGAGGGAAAACGTGGCTTTATCGAGCCATGGCAAAAAATTGACGAGCTTTATCAATCGGACGTTTTGAACTTGCAAACAAAATTGCAATCGCAAGGATATGATATCGGCAAAGCCGATGGTTTTGCAGGTTTCAAAACCCGCCGTTCAATTGGCTTATGGCAGCAAAAACACGGACAGAAGCCGACCTGTTTTCCGAGTCGTTCTTTAATTGCGGATATTCGCTAAATGGCATCACATTCCGGTTCCAAAACAGTCATCTATGCGGCGCTTGCAGGCAATCTTCTCATTGCGCTTACCAAATTTGTTGCCGCTTCTTTCACCGGTTCTTCGGCTATGTTGTCAGAAGGTGTGCATTCGATTGTCGACACCGGCAATGAATTATTATTATTGCACGGTCTCAAGCGTGCATCCATTCCACCTGATCGTGTGCATCCTTTCGGCCACGGACGGGAGCTTTATTTCTGGAGTTTTATTGTTGCCTTGCTGGTCTTTGCATTGGGTGCCGGCGTATCCTTTTTTGAAGGTGTTTTACACGTTCTCAACCCTGCGGAAATCCATAATGTAACCGTCAACTATATTGTCTTGGGTCTATCGGTGTTTTTTGAAGGAACGTCCTGGCTTTTGGCTTTGCGACATTTCCGCCGCACAAAAGGTAAACTTGGCTATCTTGCTGCTGTTCACCGTTCCAAGGATCCGACTGTTTTTTCCATTCTTTTCGAAGATAGTGCAGCACTTTTAGGTATCGCGATTGCTTTAAGCGGCATTACCGCTTCAATTCTTACCGGCAATTTTATTTTTGATGGTATCGCTTCGCTTGGAATTTCCGTCATCCTTGCTGTCACTGCAATTTTTCTTGCACGCGAATGTAAAGGATTGCTGCTTGGCGAGGCTGCCCTTCCCGAGGTGCAAAAAGCAATTTTCAACATTGTATCAGCCGACCCCGATGTGCAGAAAGTCAACGGAATTATTACCCAGCAAATGGGTCCCAATCAGGTGGTCGTCAATGTCAGTCTCGAATTCGAAGACAAACTGACCGCACCAAAGATAGAAGAATGCGTACTTCGTATTGAAAGGAATTTGGCGATTGCAAGACCGGAAGTGGTGGGTTTTTTCGTAAAGCCGCAAACAGCCGGTATCTGGGCGAGAAGACGGGAAAAAATCGAAGCAAACCACGAAGACAATAATGATAGCGATGAAGAGTAGAAAACAGCCCCACCGCCTCTACAAAGCCGATCTTTCCGGTTTTAATCCGACAAAATAAAATTTTAAAAAATTACTATGAATTCAATAATATAATAATCCTCATCTGTCCGACATACTCGGCTATTTTGTCGAACAGGATATGAGCATTCAAAAGAACAGTGAAAACCGCTGCCGTCCGCCTTTAACAAAACCGGCACTTAACAAAACCCGCACTGTTTTATGCCTGCGCGTGCTGCCAGAATATGCTTTTAGCAGTTCGAAAGTTCCGGTTCATGTTACCAGAATTTCTGCAGTAAATATAATTCGAAAAGATAGTCTTTGACCGTCTATCCGGCTTAATCTTTCTGGCGCAATCTTACGATAAGATCGACATGGGAAATCTCCATGCCTTCCGGTGGTTCGGGCAAATTGCCGACAATCGGTTTTCCTTCGGGGCCCGAAGGAATATCCACAATCTCGTTCTCGCCTTCCAGAAAGAAGTGATGGTGATCGGATGTATTGGTGTCGAACCAAGTTTTCGAACCTTCAACGGCGATAATCCGCAAAAGCCCTGCCTCGGTAAACTGATGAAGCGTATTGTAGACTGTTGCCAGAGAAACCGGAATCGAAGCCTTCACCGCTTCCTCATGCAATTCTTCAGCGGCAATATGACGGTTTCCTTTGGAGAATAATAGATCAGCCAAAGCCATGCGTTGCCGTGTTGGCCGCAATCCTTTTTCGCGTAAGCGTTTTTCCAATTCTACCGGCGAATGATAAATCACTATTTTTTCCGCGTTGTTTGATGTTTCCCACCAATTCCGACTAAATTATATATACTGAAAAGCATTTGCAATCAAGTATACTTGAATATTGTCATCACCTTTAAAACCGCGTTTTTCCCCACTTCTACCGGCTTATTAACATTAATATCGCAAATAAAATTGACCGAGATCACGATTTGTCATCAAAAACTGTCGAAAAGCGGTTTAAACATTGTTGAATATGCTCTAAGAGTATGTCGTAAAAAAGCGCTAAGAGTTATAAAGTGCTGACGGATGGAGTAACAATGGCTGAACAAAAGTCTAGCTACACGTATGAAGAGCTTTTAAGCTGCGCACGCGGTGAAATGTTCGGAAAAGGCAATGCACAATTGCCGGCTCCGCCAATGTTGATGTTCAACCGTATTACCGAAATCAGTGAAAATGGCGGTGAACACGACAAAGGTCTGATTCGTGCCGAATTCGATATCACACCGGATTTATGGTTTTTTGCCTGCCATTTTATTGGTGATCCGGTCATGCCTGGCTGTTTGGGGCTTGATGCTTTATGGCAACTCACCGGTTTTTTCCTCGGTTGGCTGGGCGAACCCGGCAAGGGACGTGCGATATCAACAGGAGAAGTGAAATTTTCCGGAATGGTTACCCCGAAGACAAAACTTGTCGAATATGGAATTGATTTCAAGCGTGTCATGCGTGGTCGGCTCGTTCTCGGTATTGCCGATGGCTTTGTCAAAGCTGATGGTGAAATAATTTATAAGGCAGCCGATTTGCGTGTAGCCTTATTCAAGGAAGAGTGAGTATTCTTTCAAATAGGAAGGGCGATAGAGGCCAGTTCTATATGAACCCAAGGAGATACTGATGCGTCGAGTAGTTGTAACCGGTATGGGAATTGTCTCATCAATCGGGAATAACCCTGAAGCTGTCCTCAATAGTTTGCGCGAAGCGAAATCCGGTATCAGTTTTTCGCAAGAATATGCAGATCTGGGCTTCCGCAGCCAGGTCTACGGCATGCCGCAGATTGACATTGAGGCACTGGTTGACCGGCGTGCCATGCGTTTTCACGGGCGGGGAACTGCTTGGAACCATATCGCTATGGATCAGGCAATTGCCGATGCAGGGCTTTCATCCGACGAAGTTTCCAATCCGAAAACCGGTATTATTATGGGCTCCGGCGGGCCTTCAACGCGGACAATCGTAGACTCGGCCGACATTGCCCGCCAAAAAGGCCCCAAACGCGTTGGTCCTTTTGCTGTGCCAAAAGCGATGAGTTCGACTGCATCGGCAACATTGGCGACTTTTTTCAAGATCAAAGGCGTGAACTATTCGATTTCATCCGCCTGCGCGACATCCAACCATTGCATTGGTAATGCCTATGAACTTATCCAGTTTGGCAAGCAGGATCGTGTTTTTGCCGGTGGTTGCGAAGATCTTGATTGGACATTGTCGGTGCTCTTTGATGCGATGGGGGCAATGTCGAGTAAACGCAATGCAACGCCTGAAAGTGCTTCACGTGCCTATGATGCCGGCCGTGACGGTTTTGTCATTGCCGGAGGCGCCGGCGTTCTGGTGCTTGAAGAGCTGGAAGTTGCCAAAGCACGTGGTGCAAAAATATATGCCGAGATTGTCGGATATGGTGCAACATCCGATGGTTACGATATGGTCGCTCCCTCCGGTGAAGGGGCCGAGCGCTGCATGCGCATGGCTTTATCGACTGTCAAAAATAAAATTGACTACATTAATCCCCATGCCACATCCACACCTGTTGGCGATCCACCGGAAATAGAAGCGATCAGAAAGATTTTCGGCTCGGGTGATTCGTGCCCGCCGATTTCGGCAACAAAATCGCTGACCGGCCATTCGCTTGGAGCTGCCGGTGTGCAGGAAGCAATTTATTCCCTTCTTATGATGAAAAATAATTTCATCTGTGAAAGTGCTCATATTGATGAGCTTGATCCGGCGTTTGCGGATATGCCGATTGTACGCAAACGTCTTGATAACCAAAAACTGAACACAGTCCTGTCAAATACTTTCGGCTTTGGCGGAACCAATGCAACGCTGGTTTTCCAGCGTTACGAATAAACCGGACACTTTCGCTACGAGAGTGCCACAGGCTTACGGAGAATATGATGGAAGGTTTGATGAAGGGCAAGCGCGGCCTCATAATGGGCGTCGCGAACGACCATTCAATCGCCTGGGGAATAGCATGTCAGCTCGCAAAAGCGGGGGCTGAACTGGCTTTTACCTATCAAGGAGATGCATTTGGAAAGCGTGTCCACCCCTTGGCAGAAAAACTCGGATCCAAGCTTTTGCTTGAATGCGATGTTGAAAATATCGATTCGGTCGATGCTGTTTTCAATCGACTGGAAAAAGAATGGGGCACACTCGACTTTGTCGTTCATGCGATCGGTTTCTCGGACAAATCGCAGCTTAAAGGACGCTATGTCGATGTGACAACACGGGAAAATTTCAGCCGCACAATGGTTATTTCTGCATTTTCCTTTACCGAAATTGCCCAGCGCGCAGGAAGGCTGATGCCTAACGGTGGCGCATTGCTGACATTGACCTATGGTGCGTCCCAGCATGTTGTTCCGAATTACAATGTTATGGGCGTTGCGAAAGCCGCACTCGAAGCCATGGTGCGCTATTTGGCGGCCGATTTCGGACCGCAGAATATCCGTGTCAATGCAATTTCTGCGGGTCCTGTTCGCACACTTGCCGGCAATGGTATTGGAGCGGCGCGTGCGATTTTCTCTTACCAGAAGCGCAATGCACCTTTGCGTCGCACAGTTGATATTAATGAAATCGGCAAATCGGCACTTTATCTGTTATCCGATTTGGCTTCCGGTGTGACCGGTGACATTCATTATGTCGATTGCGGCTATAATATTATGTCCATGCCGATACTGGAAGAGCTCAAAGACAGTGACGAATCACGCGGCGAATAATTTTCGCCGCGTTTCATTTCAGGTCGATTGGTGGGATTTGCTTTTGCCACTGCCGTTTTCTTGTCGATGCTGGTTCTTGCATTTTATTAATTGGTCTGGCTTTCTGCCCCTCCTTGACAAGATTGATTCCTTGATAGCAGAGAACCGTCACACCAGTGCGGTAAGACACCTTTATACTCGTATTTACGGGCATTGATTGCCGCATTTAACTTCGAGCCCGTTCCCCAATTTATCAAAATACAGCCTTGAAGCTAAAATCCGTTAGAACGCGATCGCCTATCCTATTGATTACCCGCGCCAGCTGACAATGCCGTTCGGCTTCATTTTCAAATCTGTCAATGACCGTATGTCTATGATGGCAAATTCGCGTTTTTTGATACGCGTTTCTATTTGCCATTTTGTCTTGTGGCGAAGTGGATTTGCTTTTTCCCGACTTATTACCAAATCGGCACTCCGGATAGTTCCGACAAATAATCAAACACGTTTACGAAGTCTTTTCACCCGCCTCTTTAAACCCTTTTCATAAACGTCATTTGCGCGCTTCAATCACTTTGAAGCCGCTCTGCTCTTCAAGGAGTAGTACTTTTCGGAAACATTTTTGCAAAGTCGTTTCATAGGGTAATTGCCGATTGGCTACCATGAGAAAGCAACCACCGGGTTTCAACCTTTGCGCTGCAACACTTATGAATTTTTGCCCCAATGAGACATCTGCCGCGCGCCCGTCATGAAATGGAGGGTTCGACAGGATTGTATCATAAATCCGATCTATCGGCTCGCGTGTAATATCCTGCCATAAATAATCGACCTTAAGGGACGTGTGAAGGCTGCCTATATGTGTTTTCGCCGCTTCCAGTGAATTATAATCGGCCTCATAAAGATCAAGCTCGGCAAGCTTTTTTGCCTGTTTTATCGCTTCATAGGAAAGAAAGCCCCAGCCGGCACCAAAATCGGCCGTTTTGCCAAACACAACTCTCTCCATATGTTTGACCAACATTTGCGAACCTTGGTCAATGCGCCCGTTTGAAAACATGCCTGCCTGTGTTGTGAAGGTATTTTCAAAACTCTGCGGAAGCTGTTGAAGCGTTTCCAGCAATTTTTCATCCAGCTCTTCCGGCACAGTCAACCAGAAAACAATGCCATGCGCTTTTGAAAGCTTTTGTGTTACCGGAACAATAGACTTTACCCATTTCAAAAAGGATTGGGCGCCGGACAATTTATCGCCACTGACAATAATTGTGCCACCGGCTTTCACCACACGCAAAAGGGCGAGAAACCGGTTCTGGTTCAGTTTTTTATGCTTGTTAAGCTCAAGGAGACCACCGGAAAACTTCTTTGCTTTATCGAGCAATTCAGGCAAGCATTGAAAGCCCGCCTGTTGAAGCGTTAAAAAATCTGCCCGCCAAGGCTGGATAATTTCGAGTAATTTGACCCAATCCTGTTCCGGTTTTTCTGTCAAACCGAATGCGCACCACAAACTTTCCGGATGTGGATGGTCGAGAGCATTCTCGTAAAAGGGCAAAAAAACCGACATTTTGAACTCGCTTTTTTAAGGAGGCTTTTTAACAAGCCCGCATTGTTGTTCCTTTATCGTTATGCTGAGGAAGGCGCAATTTTAAAATTGAAAACGAAGCCCGAACAATATTCGGACCCACGATTTGCGGCAATAGACATTTGTTTTCCGCCGCGAAGCCTTTGAAGATGTTTCGTATCAAAAAAACTATTTTATGCAAGGATCACTTTTGAATGAACCGTTTTTGAAAAAATAATCGGACTTGCGGGCCAATTTCTTTCATTTGAAACCGGTCATAAAAAGAAAAGAGGCCTCATTTTAATTCCCTTGATTTCCTTGGTTTTACCTTGATTTCATTCGTTTTCTATTGCCAAAAAAAAGCCGCTCGTCATGAGCGGCTTTTTCCATAAAACATTGTTTCAAAGACTATTCTTTGTCTTTATCAGCATTCTTCTTACGACGATGTTTCTTTTCGGGCTTATCGGATTTTTCATCCTTCTCGCCCTTTTCAGCATTGTCTTCGTGGTGCTTTTCGCCCTTTTCATGCTTTCCATGTTTTTCGGCATGGTCGGCATCTTCAGACTTCGGGGCTTCTTCACGCGGAATTTCCTGTCCGGTTTCCTGATCGACAACTTTCATCGACAGGCGGACTTTTCCACGTTCGTCAAATCCCATGAGCTTGACCCAAACTTTCTGGCCTTCCTTGACGACATCTGTCGTCTTGTTGACGCGTTCGGGAGCCAATTGGGAAATGTGAACCAGACCGTCACGAGGACCGAAGAAATTGACGAAAGCGCCAAAATCGGCTGTCTTCACAACAGTACCTTGATAGATCTGGCCAACTTCCGGCTCGTCGACGATGGAATGGATCCAACGTTTTGCAGCTTCGATTGTTTTGGCATCGGAAGATGCAATTTTGATCGTGCCGTCATCTTCGATATTGATCTTGGCACCGGTCTGCTCGGTAATCTCGCGGATAACCTTGCCGCCGGAACCGATAACATCGCGGATCTTGTCGACCGGAATATTCATCATCTCGATACGCGGAGCATATTCACCCAATTCGGCACGTGCTCCGGTCAAAGCTTTGGCCATTTCACCCAGAATGTGGATACGGCCCTCTTTGGCCTGTCCGAGAGCCACCTTCATAATGTCTTCGGTAATGCCGTTGATCTTGATATCCATCTGCAAGGCAGTGACACCATTTTCTGTACCGGCAACCTTGAAATCCATATCGCCAAGATGGTCTTCATCACCGAGAATATCGGAAAGGATCGCATAACGGTCACCTTCCTTGATAAGCCCCATAGCAATACCGGCAACAGGATGTTGCAGCGGAACACCGGCATCCATCAATGCCAAGGATGTACCGCAAACGGTTGCCATGGATGACGAGCCGTTAGACTCGGTAATTTCCGAAACGGCACGGATTGTGTAAGGGAAACTTTCCTGAGAGGGAAGCATCGGGTGAATTGCGCGCCATGCGAGCTTTCCATGGCCGATTTCACGGCGTCCCGGAGAACCGATACGGCCGGTTTCACCAACCGAAAATGGCGGGAAGTTGTAATGGAGAAGGAAGGTTTCCTTGTACATTCCGGTGAGCGAATCGATATATTGTTCGTCTTCACCGGTTCCCAACGTTGCAACAACGACGGCCTGTGTTTCGCCACGGGTAAACAATGCCGAACCGTGCGTGCGCGGCAAAATGCCGACTTCCGTATAGATCGGGCGGACTGTTTTCAAATCGCGACCATCAATACGGCTACCATTATCAAGAATATTCCAGCGAACGATTTTTGCCTGCAAATGTTTGAAGACAGTTGCGATTTCTTCCGCATTATATTCCGGTTCTTCTTCGCCTTCCGGCATGAATTTTGCGTCAACCTTGGCTTTGACTGCATCAACAGCGGCATAACGCTCCTGTTTGTCAGTAAGCTGATAGGCCTTGCGCAAATCCTTTTCGGCAAATTTGAGCATCTTCTTTTCCAAAGCACTCAAATCTTCCGGAGCAAATTCGCGCGGCTCCTTGGCGGCAACTTCAGCGAGTTTGATAATTGCATCAATGACCGGTTTGAAGCCGTTATGACCGAAAATGACAGCGCCGAGCATCACATCTTCGCTAAGTTCCTGCGCTTCCGATTCAACCATCAAAACAGCGTCGGATGTGCCAGCAACGACGAGATCAAGCTTTGATTCCGGCATTTCATCAATGTTCGGGTTCAACACATATTTGCCATTAATATAGCCAACACGTGCGCCACCAATCGGCCCCATGAACGGAACACCCGAAAGGGTCAAAGCAGCAGAAGCTGCAACCATCGACAAAATGTCGGGGTTGTTTTCAAGGTCATGCTGCAAAACGGTGATGATGACCTGCGTTTCGTTTTTGTAGCCTTCTGCAAAAAGCGGGCGGATCGGACGGTCGATCAAACGTGAAATCAATGTTTCACCTTCGCTCGGACGACCTTCGCGCTTGAAATAGCCTCCCGGTATTTTACCGGCTGCATAAGTCTTTTCCTGATAGTTGACGGTGAGCGGGAAAAAATCCTGTCCGGGCTTGGGTTCCTTTTCGGAAACCACAGTGGCGAGAACGATTGTTTCGCCATAGGTTGCCATAACTGCACCATCAGCCTGACGGGCAATTTTTCCTGTTTCAAGAGTTAACGGGCGACCTGCCCAGTCAATCTCTACTTTGTGAGTGTTAAAAAACATTTCTTGTCCTTGATTAACCGTGAGAGGACAAATTCCTTTCAACGGTCCAGTTCTTTAGTCATGTCATGGGCAAGACAACGAGGCGCATCCGATGTTTTCCCGATGCGGCTGGCAATCCTGCCCCATGACGGTTCCTCGATTTCTGCGACTTTTTCAAGTTGTAGAAATTGAAAGGCGGGAAACCTTATGATTTCCCGCCTTGATTGTTTAGCGACGCAAGCCGAGCTTGGAAATCAACGTCTGATAACGTTTTTCATCGACACCGTTCAGGTAATCGAGAAGACGACGACGTTGGGAAACAAGTTTCAAAAGACCACGGCGGGAATGGTTATCCTTTTTGTGGGTTTTGAAATGCTCGGTCAAATTGGCAATACGTTCTGACAAAATAGCAACCTGCACTTCCGGCGAACCTGTATCGCCTTCCTTGGTTGCATATTCTTTGATCAAAGCCTGTTTACGTTCAGCAGTAATCGACATCGGTTCATCCTTTCAAAAAAATGGGACATAAAAGACGCCCCGGCCGGGATGTCGTCCAGCTAGGGTCGATGAAACGGCAAATGCAAAAACACCTGCACGTCCGCTTCATATATAGGAATTATGCGTTAATTACCAGCCCTGCTATTCGCTTGATAAAGTTTTCGACTATTTTTCTTGAACTTTTCTTTATCAGCAGGTTTTTGTCAATAAACATTAAAAACACAAGAATAGGTAATGAAACTATTTATGAAACGATATTTCTTTCTAATTCTTTTAAAAAATTGCTATCCGTAATGACGGATATACAAAATATAATTCAAATATGTTGATGAAAATCAAACATTTACGTTCTCGGGTTGCTACTTTTCTTTTTAACCGTGCCCATCAACGAATATTATCAAAAACAGATATATTATCTGAAATAGATGTGTGGATTTTCACAGTGCAGTCGCGCAACCCCCCATATCAGGCTTGCGGCTTTTACTGCCGTCGCCTAGATTGAAACGAAAATTAGCTTTGTTCCGGAACCCGATGCAACAAAAAAGCTCGACACTTGCGCCATTCAAAAGCCATGCTTTTCGAAGCCTGTGGGCGGCGACACTTGTGTCCAATCTTGGCGGGCTTATCCAGACAGTCGGTGCTGGCTGGATTATGACATTAATCAGCACCTCCCATTCAATGGTGGGACTTGTTCAGGGTGCCAACACCTTACCAGTTGTGATATTTTCGCTTCTCGCCGGTGCCCTTGCCGATAATTTCAACCGTCGACAGATCATGATTACCGCGCAATTGTTGATGATGGCGGTTTCGGTTCTCCTTGCGGTTCTCACCTGTTTCGGTCTTCTGACGCCTTGGCTTTTGCTCGCCTTCACATTTCTGATCGGCTGTGGCTCCGCGCTTTATAATCCCCCTTGGCAAGCGACTGTTGGCGACATCGTGCCACGCGAAGATATTTCCGCAGCAGTGACTTTAAATAGTGTGGGCTTCAATTTGATGCGCAGCGTCGGGCCTGCAACTGGCGGTGCAATTGTTGCCGCCTTTGGCGGAGCGGCCGCTTTTGTCGTCAATGCCTTCAGCTATATTCCGCTTCTTGGCGCCCTGTTTTTCTGGAAACCCGATTACGCAAATAACGGTTTGCCGCGCGAAAGACTCGTTGCAGCAATGTCTGACGGATTACGCTATGTTTTGATGTCGCCGCATCTTCTAAACATCATGACGCGGGCGTTCATGTTCGGCCTTGGTGCCATATCGGTTCTGGCTCTTCTTCCCATTATTGCCCACGAAAAACTTGATGGCGGAGCGCTCATTTACGGGACATTGCTCGGTTCTTTCGGAGTAGGAGCAATTGCTGCCGGCATTATCAATTCCTGGGTCAGACGGCGCTTTTCCTCGGAAGCTATCGTTGCCGGTTCATTTGTCGGTTATGCCTTGTCTTGCCTTCTGCTCGCTTTGAGTGACTCGTCAATCATTGCTCATATTGTGCTTTTTCCGGCCGGTATGTGCTGGGTTCTGGCGCTTTCGCTCTTCAATGTTTCGGTGCAATTATCAACGCCACGTTGGGTTGTTTCACGCGCTTTGGCTCTCTATCAGACATCATCTTTTGGCGGTATGGCCGTCGGAAGCTGGTTATGGGGAAGCTTGGCTGACAGTTATTCACCTGTCATAGCGCTTTATATATGCGCTGCATTCCTTATTGTGGGTGCATTGATGGGACTGAAATTTACCATCTTTGAAATACCGAGCATCAATCTGGATCCACTTGACCAATTTCGCGAACCGGAATTGCATCTTGATCTTCAGGCAAGAAGCGGCCCGATTATGGTTCTGATCGATTACGAGATTAAAGACGAAGATCTAGCAGAATTTCTCAAAACAATGTCGTTGAGGAGGCGTATCCGATTGCGTGACGGTGCCAGACAATGGACACTGTTGCGCGATCTCGAGCATCCTAATCGCTGGGTTGAAACCTATCATATGCCGACATGGGTGGATTATTTGCGGCACAATCGCCGCCGCACCAAAGCCGATGCCGACGTGACAGAAAAATTACGCCAGCTTAGCCAAATTCCCGAAGGCTTGCGAGTGCACAGGATGATTGAACGTCACACAGTGCCGGAAGCTGACCAGATACAAGTCAAGCATTCCGCCCACCATCTGCACTAGGCTGATATAGGGTGAGAGAATAGGCAATTGCGCTTTCCAATAAACGGTTCAAGCGACATATAACCTATTCTACCCTCCATATCCGGCTTCATAAAAAGCCGACGCCGGAATGTCGGACTGGGAGACATATTTGCCAATCCCATCCGTCATTTAAAACAATACTCCGATAAAGACGGAGCAAACTGTCAACGGGCCGGATTTTTTCAAAATAATGTTTTGACTATCGGTGCTAAATTTTTGACTCGCTTGATAATTCCGGTTCAGGTCGTTTGCTGATCCACTTTCAGAGCAGCTTATTAATTCTTTCAAAATAGAAATTGTTTGAAGGTAAAATCGCGTTTGGCAAGCCGATATATGAGCACAATATCAATTGTGAAATAGAAAGCGGGTGCCGAACTAACTGAAGCTACAACAAACTCGAGTGTGCGACTTGCAACAAGCTGGATAATCGCTGTTCACCGCCCCCCACAAAATCAGGTATTATCGCTAAAAAATTCAGCTTCTCTATAAAACCTCATTGAATGGGAGAAAGGCAAACAGCAATCTTCAGGCCTTTTAGTGCTCAAATCAGCCGGTTGTGAAAACGCGCTTGGGCTTGAACTGGCCTTTTTCGATCATGCCGATTGCCAATAATTTACCCTTATACGTCGCACAAACCTCATCTTCGTCAACGGGGGCACCTCGTCCACGCATTAAAACCGGGTTTCCCATTCGCACACGATAAGCCTGCTCGTCGCTTAACGGATATTGCGGCAGAAATTCGAGCGCCGCACCGGTTTCGATCAGAAGTTCGTCAAGTGCGGAAAAATCGCATGGCGGATAAATGCCATTCTCGTCGGCCTCGCCTCTTTCCGGCGCGGCGTCTTCCAAATCTTCAAGGCTCACAAAATCATCTTCGACAAAAGGCGAAACTTCGATACGACGCAAATTGGCAATATAGCCATAGCATCCAAGTTCTCTTCCCATATCGCGGGCAAGAGCACGGACATAAGTCCCTTTACCACACTCCACCTCGAAAATCGCATGGCCTTCCGGTGTCATATCAATGAGTTCGAGGCTATCGATTTCAACTTCACGTGGCGGAATTTCGATTTTTTCACCTTCCCGTGCCAGATCATAAGCACGATTGCCATCAATCTTGATGGCGGAAAATTGCGGCGGGGTTTGAAGAATTGTGCCAATATAATGAGGTAAAATCGATATTATTTCGTCTTTACCCGGGCGCTTGGTGGACGTTTTTGTCACGACGCCTTCCATATCATCGGTATTGTGTTCTTCACCCCAGGCAACTGTAAAGCGATAAACTTTTGTACCATCGACAACATAGGGAACAGTTTTCGTGGCTTCTCCCAAGGCAATTGGCAACATGCCCGAAGCAAGCGGGTCAAGGGTTCCGGCGTGACCGGCTTTTTCCGCCTGAAACAGCCATTTGATCTTTGAAACAGCCTCGGTCGACCCCATGCCCTCCGGCTTATCGAGAATAACCCAGCCCGAAACCGGACGACCCTTTTTCTTTCGCTGACGCGCCATAAAATTCTATTCCTTTTCCTCGTCATCGTGATGAAGATCGCGGGCCACTTCCGGCGAGTGCAACAAGGCATCGATTTTTGCAAAATTGTCAAAACTCGTATCCACCTTGAAACGGAATTCCGGCATATATCTCAATTGCCGCAACTCGGGCCCCAACTCGCCACGAATAAATCTTGCATGATGATTGAGCGCTTTTACCACCTCTTCCGGATCTGCATCGGCAAGTGGCGCAACAAAACAGGTTGCAACGCGTAAATCCGGCGACATTCTCACCTCGGTTGCACTGAGCACCACACCATCAAGCACCGGATCCAGAATAACTCCCCGCTGGAATATGGAAGCAAGAGCATGGCGAACCTGTTCACCGACACGCAATTGCCTTTGAGATGGACCAGCATGTTTCATAACGATTACCTTCGATTTTTCAGGCACATATTTGTCAATCGATATCCCGAAATCTTTCAAAACGATCAATTTGCAACAGAATAAAGCGGTCAACCACCGCTTGAAAACCGGCGCGACTTTCGTTCATCAGACGGGATTTTCCGTTTGGCCATATCATTGAATAATATGGCCAAACATGTATTGAATTAGAGCGAGCGTTTAATGGTTTCAACGCGGAACGCTTCGATAATATCTCCAACGCGTATATCATCATAATTCTCGAAGGCCATACCGCATTCCTGACCGGCAGGAACTTCGGCAACCTCGTCTTTGAAGCGTTTCAAGGTCTTGAGCTTGCCTTCATGGACAACAACATGATCACGGATAAGGCGTACACCCTCGCCGCGCTCCATCTTGCCTTCGGTAACACGGCAACCTGCGACCTTTCCAACCTTGGAAATGTGGAAGACTTCGATAATCTCGGCATTGCCAAGGAAAGTTTCGCGGCGTTCCGGCGTCAACATACCCGACATTGCTGCCTTCACATCGTCAACAAGATCATAAATGATATTGTAGTAACGAATTTCGATGCCTTGGGCTTCGGCTGCATCACGTGCCTGACTATTGGCACGAACGTTGAAGCCGATAATGGCGGCGTTCGATGCTGCAGCCAATGATACATCGCTTTCCGTAATACCGCCGGGAGCGGCATGGACGATATGGGCGCGCACTTCGTCATTGCCGAGTTTTTCAAGTGCTGACGTAATCGCTTCGACAGAGCCCTGAACATCCCCTTTGATGACCAGCGGAAATTCTTTCATGCCGCTTGTCTGCATCCGGTTCATCATCTGTTCAAGAGAACCGCGCGAGCCTGCCTGCCGCGCGACCGCCTTCTCACGGGCAAGACGTTGACGATATTCGGCAATCTCGCGAGCCTGTGCTTCATTGGCCACGACTGCAAAACGGTCACCGGCCTGCGGTGTGCCTTGCATACCGAGAACTTCGACCGGCATTGACGGGGTTGCCGCTTTGATATGGGCGCCACGGTCATTGATAAGGGCCCGAACTCGACCCCACTCGTTACCGGCAACGATAATATCGGAAGGATGCAATGTTCCTTTCTGGATAAGTACCGTTGCAACAGCACCGCGACCGCGATCGAGCTGCGCTTCGATAACAACACCTTCAGCAGTACGATCAGGATCGGCTTTCAAGTCGAGAATTTCCGCCTGCAGCAGAATTGCTTCAAGAAGCTTGTCGATATTCTTGCCGGTTTTTGCCGAAACCTCGACTTCCAGCGTATCACCACCCATGCTTTCGACAAATACTTCATGTTGCAAGAGTTCGGTTCTAACCTTTTGGGGGTCGGCAGCCGGCTTATCAATCTTGTTGATAGCAACAATAATCGGCACACCGGCAGCTTTTGCATGGTGAATAGATTCAATCGTTTGCGGCATGACACTGTCGTCGGCTGCAACAACCAGAACCGCAATATCGGTCACCTGCGCACCACGGGCACGCATAGCCGTAAAGGCCGCATGTCCCGGTGTATCGATAAAGGTTATCTTCTGTCCCTTTTGTTCAACCTGATAGGCACCGATATGCTGGGTGATACCACCCGCTTCACCGGCGACAACATTGGCATGGCGTATGGCATCAAGAAGCGATGTCTTGCCGTGGTCAACGTGGCCCATAATTGTGACGACCGGTGGACGCGGTTTCAGTTTTGCCGGATCATCCGGAACATTGAAGAGACCTTCTTCAACATCCGATTCTGCAACGCGTTTTACCGTATGGCCGAATTCTTCGGCAATCAATTGCGCCATATCGGCATCAATGACATCACCGGGCTTCAACATCTGACCCTGTTTCATCAGATATTTGATGACGTCGACAGACCGTTCGGTCATACGTTGGGCGAGTTCCTGAATAGTAATGGTTTCAGGAATTGTTACCTCGCGAGAAATCTTTTCACGCGGTTCCTGAATTTGCGAGCGTTTGAATTTTTCCTGACGCCGACGCATAGCAGCCATCGAGCGGCCGCGCGAATTGCCTTCCTCGTCAAGCGCACTATTCAATGTCAGTTTGCTGCGGCGACGTTCATCACCACCTTTCACTGCTTTGGGAGCGCGTACTTCGGATTTATTACCACCGCCACGACGCGAACGACGATCATCCTCGTCATCATCAACAATATTGCGTTTTGCAGCAGGAGCGGCTGCGCGTTGTTTGGTAACGGGAGCAATATCAATTTCAATCGGGCGATTGGCTGCCTGTTTATCGGTCTTTGGACGGTAACCTTCTTTGACCTTATGAACTTCGTGCCTTTTAACTTCGGGCTTGTGTCCTTCGGCCTTTTCAGCCTCGTGGGCAGCGCGGGCTTTGGCGTCTTCTTCAGCCTGTTTGCGTAAAAGCTCTTCGCGCTCTTTGGCGCGTTTGGCTTCTTCCACCTGACGACGCTTTGCTTCTTCTGCAGCGCGTTTATGTTCTTCTTCTTCGCGTTTATGTTCTTCTTCAGCGTGAAGCCGTGCTTCCTCAAGAGCCCGCATACGTGCTTCCATTTCAGCCGATGAAAGGTTGCTATGGGGGTGGTGAACAGAAACTTTCGGCGGTGTTTCAGTACGCGGTTTTGTTGTCTGGGCAACGCGTGGCTTGGTCACAACGTGCTTGACTTCCACCTTTTCGTCCGGACGGGTGATTTTTCGCCGTTTCGTTTCGACAACGACCGCCTTTGTGCGACCATGGCTGAAATTTTGCTTGACTGTGCTGGTTTCAACCCCGGGGCGTTTTAAGGTCAGCGTTTTCTTGGCTGTTTTCTTGTCGTTATTGTTTTCCGTCATTCCGTTTCCTTCACGGCTTCTACCGTCTTCTTTTCCGGCCTAGTGCTTACCATCGCGGTAGGCGACAAGTTTTTGCACCGTTTTCATGAATCCCTGTGCAAGCTTCGAATTCAATAATGCAGCATGTACCACAGGATTATCACCAAAAGCCACACCCATTTCATCACTGTTGAATAAAGTTACAACCGGAATGTCTGGCTTATCCGGTCGTCTGACCGAGTAGATTGCCTGTTCGATCTTGCGTTTACCATCAAAAGCCGCTTCTTTCGAGTGTAAAACAAGACATGCTTCCCCCGAACGTATTGCCTGTTCGACCTTTGTCGCACCGGTTACAACTGCACCGGCCTTTCGAGCCAAAGCAAGACGACCGAGTGCCGCCTTGACCAGCAGTCTGTCTACAAGTTCGACAAGCCCCTGATCTACGATAATATCAGTCTTCAGGCTATGTGTAAAAGCCTTACGCCTGATTGCATCTTCAAGGACAGATCGGGAGGCGGAAATCCATGCTCCCCGCCCCGGCAAGTTGGCTTTTATATCGGGCACAAGATGACCGTCCGGTCCGGCAACAAAGCGGATAAGCTCTTGTGCATCACCACTTTTTCTTGTCAGGATACATGTACGATCATTCATCAATCAGCCCATCTTTCCTATTCAGCCGGTGTTTCTGTTTCCGCAGTTTTTTCGGCATCTACCGGTGTTTCTGCCTGTTCTTCTGTCTGTTCCTGATCTTGGTTATGAAGATCTTCTTCAGTTATCCAGCCAGCTTTCAGACGAGCAGCGACAACCATAGCCTCGGCATCGGCACGGCTTATGTCGAACGGCGTAAAAACGCCGGCAAAATTCTGTGTTTCGCCATCTTTACGTTCGCGCCAACCGGCAAGATCATCAACCGCATAACCGGCGAAGTCTTCAATTGTCTTGACACCATCCTCACCGACGGCAACCATCATCGCAGTTGTCATCCCCGGCAATTCACGCAATTCATCGGAAACACCGAGTTTTTTACGTTTCTTGTCGAGTTCGGCTTCCTGCTTGTCGATATAATCTTTTGCACGCTGCTGGATTTCGGAAGCGGTTTCTTCATCAAAGCCTTCAATCGAGCTGATTTCGTCCGGATCGACATAGGCAATTTCTTCGATTGAAGCAAAACCTTCGGAAGCAAGAACTTGTGCAACCATCTCGTCAACATCCAGAGCTTCCATGAACAATTTGCTGCGTTTTGCAAATTCCTTCTGCCGATTTTCGGATTCTTCCTGTTCAGTGAGGATATCAATATCCCAGCCAGTGAGTTGCGAAGCAAGACGGACATTTTGACCACGCCGTCCGATTGCAAGGCTAAGCTGGTCATCAGGCACAACAACTTCGATACGTTCTGCATCTTCATCAAGAACCACTTTGGCCACTTCTGCCGGCTGCAATGCATTGACAATAAATGTTGCCGCATCGGGAGACCACGGAATAATATCGATCTTTTCACCCTGAAGCTCGTTGACAACAGCCTGAACGCGGCTACCACGCATACCAACGCAGGCGCCAACCGGATCAATCGAGCCATCGCGCGAGACGACAGCAATCTTCGCACGTGAACCGGGATCGCGTGCAACCGACTTGATCTCGATAATCCCGTCATAAATTTCCGGAACTTCCATGGTGAAAAGTTTGGCCATAAATTGCGGATGGGTACGCGAAAGGAAAATTTGCGGCCCGCGTTGTTCGCGCCGGACATCATAGACATAGGCGCGAATACGATCGCCATAACGGAACGACTCGCGCGGAATGAGTTCGTCACGACGGACGATTGCCTCACCTCGTCCAAGATCGACAATGACATTGCCATATTCTACGCGCTTGACCGTGCCGGAAACGATCTCGCCAACCTTGTCTTTATATTCTTCATATTGGTGATCGCGCTCGGCCTCGCGCACTTTCTGGACGATGACCTGTTTGGCTGACTGGGCAGCAATGCGCCCGAATTCCATTGGCGGTAGCGGATCCGACAGAAAGTCACCAATCTCTGCATCGGGTTTGCGTTTTTTTGCATCTTCCAGAGAAATCTGTGTTGCATAATCGTCAACCGTGTCGACAACTTCCAGCAAACGCTGCAACTTGATTTCGCCGGTTTTGGAATTGATATCTGCGCGGATATTGGTTTCCTGACCATAGCGTGACCGGGCAGCCTTCTGGATGGCGTCAGCCATGGCAGAAATAACGATTTCACGGTCAATCGACTTTTCGCGGGCTACGGCATCTGCAATTTGCAGAAGTTCAAGCCTATTAGCGCTTATAGCCATTGATTCTCTCCTTTTTAGTGCCGCTTCACGGCATAGATTAAATTATTTCTTTTCCGGCTTGGACTTTTTTCGACTGTCCCCGCCCTTCAAATTCTTTTGTGTCTTGCCCGAATTATCCGCTTTTTCAGAATCGTTATCGGACCCAAGGTCATCATCGGGAATGAGTTGCTGGCGCAATGCCTTGTCTTTTGCCAGCGCATCACGGATCAGATCGTCGGTCAAAACCAGATGCGCATCGGCAATATCGGTAAACGGAAGTTGCACAGCCAAAGCTTCGCCATAGGCTGCCTTGTCGGTATTGAGAACAAATCCATCGTCATTAACATCGCTAATTGTCCCGCGAAATTTCTTTCGCCCATCAATCATTATCGACGTTTCGATTTTTGCGATATGACCTTGCCAACGTGAAAAATCGGATTTTCTGACCAGTGGACGGTCAATTCCGGGCGAAGAAATTTCAAGATGATATTTCCGTTCGATGATGTCTTCCACATCAAGAATAGGTGAGACAATGCTGCTCACTTCCTCACAATCCTTGATGGTCATTGTACCATCACCCCGCTCGGCCATGATTTGCAAAGTAAGGCCGTTGAGACCTGACAACCGCACCCTGACAATCCGGTAACCAAGAGGTTTTAGCACCGGTGCAACAATTGCAACCACTCGTGCCTCAACGCCTTTTTCTTCAAAAAGGCGCGGTTCATCCAAATCAACTGCCTGTCCGCTCTCGCTCATGCCTATCTATTCCAAATATCAAACAGATCATTTTGGTAACAAAAAAGAGCGGGCTCGGAAAACCCACTCTTCATCAAATGATCAAGAATTTTCTATACTATACACTCGATAATTGTTTTTTTCAAGTACAACATTACGGCATGTCAAAACAATTCCCGAAAAACTTGTCCGATAACAATCCGCTACAGTGACTGCTATTTTCTGACAAATGTGAGATAAGCGGGCGTGCGCCCCTCCCGCAATGCTTTTTCTTCATAGCGCGTTCCCGGCCAAGCTTCAAAAGGTGTTTTCCAGTCCTTCGAACCATTGGCTGTCCAATAAAAATCCGGATGGCGCATGCAATAAAACAATGTCCAATTCACATAAGTATCAATATCCGAAGCAAACCGGAATTTCGCCCCCGGTTTTAAAACCCGTGCAAAGCGGTTCAAATTTTTCATATTCACAAAGCGGCGCTTCCAATGTTTTTTCTTGGGCCACGGATCAGGATAAAAAAGATCTATTCCGGCAATTGATGATTCCGGTAGCCAGTCGAGCAATCTGGTCGCATCATCATCATAAAGCCGGATGTGTTGCAGCCTCTGCTCATGCCCTTCCAAGGCTGCAAGCATTTTGGCCATTCCATTGATGAATGGCTCCACACCGATAAAACCTGTTTGTGGAAATCTGTCCATTTCATGAACAAGATGTTCTCCGCCACCAAATCCGATTTCAATGCGTATATTTTCGCAACTGTTTTTTGTGGCACCGGAACTAGCAAATAAGTCGGCAAGTCTTTCAGGTGCAGGCTTGTTCAAATCCACTTTAAGAAGGGGAAGTAAAGTTTCTTCGCGTCTGGTCTGGCCCGCACGCAATGTCTTGCCACGACGACGCCCGAAAAAAGCTTCACTTGCCCTTTCTTTATGTTCACTCATTACGCCTTGATTGCGTCTTTCAGCGCTTTGACGAGATTTGTCCGTTCCCACGAGAAAGAACCATCGCGTCCGGGTTTGCGACCAAAATGCCCATAAGCCGATGTTTTTGCGTAAATTGCCTTGTTAAGTTCGAGATGCTTGCGAATTCCCGAAGGCGACAAATCCATAAGTTGTCGAATAGCTGCCTCGACAGCACTTTCATCAACTTTACCTGTGCCATGCAAATTGACATAGATCGAAAGAGGTTGGGCCACACCGATTGCATATGAAAGCTGGATTGTGCAGCGATCGGCAAGTCCTGCGGCAACAACATTTTTGGCAAGATAGCGGGCTGCATAAGCAGCCGAACGATCTACTTTTGTGGTATCCTTACCGGAGAATGCACCACCACCATGAGGAGCAGCGCCGCCATAAGTATCGACAATAATTTTACGGCCTGTAAGGCCGGCATCTCCGTCAGGTCCGCCAATAACGAATTTTCCTGTCGGATTGATATACCAGTTACAATTATCGGCGATTTTTATATCGCTCAATGCCTGGCGGATGTACGGCTCGACAACCGAGCGAACCTTCTTTGAATCCCATGTCGGATCAGTGTGCTGGGTTGAAAGAACAATGGAGACCACTTCCACAGGTTTATCGTTTTCATAACGAACTGTAACCTGACTTTTAGCATCCGGTCCAAGCTTGCTTGCTTCGCCTTCATCAAGATGGCGGGCAATCGAAAGAGTCTCGAGAATTTTATGGGCATAATAGATTGGTGCCGGCATCAAATCCGGTGTTTCGCGGCAGGCATAACCGAACATGATACCCTGATCTCCCGCACCTTCTTCGCCCTGACGGTCGGAAGCATTATCCACGCCTTGAGCAATATCGGCAGATTGGGAATGCAACAAAACATCAATCTTCACTGTCTTCCAGTGAAAACCTTCCTGTTCATAACCGATAGCACGGATGGCGCGACGTGCTGCCGAGCGGAAACGTGACGGATTGATAACCGGATTTCCATTTTTGTCATGAACAAGTTTGCCATTTTTATCTTTTTTCAAAAGTGTATCGGGCACACGAACCTCACCGGCGATAACAACGCGGTTGGTCGTAGCCAAAGTTTCACAAGCAACGCGGACAGACCAGGGGTCCACACCCGTTTTGGCTGCTTCTTTGTAGATCATATCAACAATTTCATCTGAAATGCGGTCACAAACTTTGTCGGGATGACCTTCCGATACCGATTCGCTGGTAAAAAGATAATTCTGATGAGACACGGGAAACCCCTCTAGAAAGACGACGTTTACTTTCTCGCCGGACTCTCCGGAAAGAAAAACGACAGTTGCTTTATTTGCCAAGCTTGTTGAATTGCGTCAATGCTGTTTTGGTCAAGAGAACGAAATAAATGTGATAAACGCATTCAACACACAATATCCCGACATCATTCAGTGTCTGATCAAGCTTTAATCCATCGCTGTGGACAACAAAGCAGCAAACAAAATCAATAATAAAAATTAAAAAACAAAAACGATTCTGCGTGTCCTAAATCAATTTTCAAAAACATTTAAAGCTGATTAAGAGTTTCGTCTTCGGATAATGCCTTTGCCAAATCGATAATCTTACGACGAACTTTCGGATCTTTTATATTGGTAAACGCACGAAGAAGTTGAATGCCTTCGTTACTTGAACAAAAGTCCATAAAATTATTGTCGTCTTCGCGAAACCCTTCTGCCGAACGGGTACCGGGAGCTTCTTCAAAAAAATAGGAAACCGGCACGTCCAGAATTTCGGAAATAGCCTGAAGACGGCTCGCACCAACGCGGTTGGTACCTTTTTCATATTTCTGTATTTGCTGGAAGGTGATACCCAATTGCTCGCCCAACTTTTCCTGACTGAGCCCAAGCATGTTGCGCCGTAATCTTATACGGCTACCCACATATACGTCTGTCGGGGCGGGTGTTTTTTTGAGTGAGGCCATAATTCAACTTTCTCGCGTCAATATTGATCCATCTTCATAAATTCAAACCGATTTATATGATTATTGTTCATGGGTTTTAATATCGGTCCCCCGCTGGACCACAATTTTTCCTCATATCATCTCATTGGTTCTAACTTGTCAATCGAACGACCGTTTTTTACATAACCGAACATTATACTAAATGTCAGTATAACAAGAAAGGCTACAAAAGCGTGCAAAAAATTTGGACCTTTGTTCCATATCGGAACAATCGCCGCAGGAATTGGCGCATCAATCACACCGACTGCATTCTGGTCCAATGATCTGACGATTCGCCCATAAGGATCAACGACTGCCGATAAGCCGTTATTAGCTGCACGAATAAGAGGAATTCCCAATTCAACAGCGCGTAAACGTGCCTGATCGAAATGTTGATAAGGACCGGGAGTAACGCCAAACCATGCATCATTGGTAACATTCAAAATTGCTTGCGGTTTATCGCCTTCATATCCCATACCGTTCGGAAATATGACCTCGTAACAGATCATCGGCAGATAAACAAATCCATCAGGCAGTGTCACAGTTTTTCGTATCGTGCTATTACTATAGCCGCCTGCCATTACCGCCAGAGCGTGAAGGCCTATCCGGTCGAACACTTGTTGGAAAGGCAAATATTCACCAAATGGGACGAGATGCACCTTGTCCGAGGACGCAAGAACATCACCATTACTATCAATGACAGATATGGTATTAAAATATTTATTATTTTCATCATTCGGCCGGCCAGTGCTGCGTACCGCCCCGACAATTGCCCATTGATCCGGCCGAAGCAGTGATGCAATACGCATCTTTGCTTCAGGAACATAATTGAGAATATAGGGCACGGCAGTTTCCGGCCATACAATATAAGCGGGTTCATGTGCACCGTCTGCAAGCGGTTGTTCGCTCAGTTGCATATGGGCATCAAACATTCTATAGCGCACTTCGTTATCAAGTTTTTCATCCTGTTTGATGGACGGTTGTACCAATCTTACCCATCGATCGGCGTTCTCATAACTTTCTATAGGAGGCGCATTATGGAGGCGGACAATACCAAATCCTGTGTGGGTACAAAAAAGAACAAGGCCTATGCCAAGTGCAAGCCATTGCCCGCTCTTGTCAAACAGACTGGCTGGCAGCGAATAAAGAAGCACGACAAGTGCGTTCATTGCATATAAACCCACCACTGCATCGGACTGCATAAAAAGTGGTGTCGGCATTATTGTGTAACCGATTGCGTTCCATGGAAAACCGGTAAACATAATGGAGCGCAAGAGCTCTGCCACTCCCAGAGCAAGTGCCAAAACGAATATACGCGACAGTCCTTCATGCCAAAAGACAATAGCAACGCCACCGGCAAATCCCCAATAAAGTGCAAGATAGAATGGTAGCCCGAATATTGCTAACGGGATAGCCCAACCGAAACTGACGGGGTCAACGAGCATGGCGCTTGAAAGCCACCAAAGACCAAAAACAAAATAACCGAAGGCAAAGCTGAAAGACGTGAAAAAGGCAAGCTTGAAACGTTGCTTCCGACAAGTCTTACAAGCGATATTATCAAGCAATAAGACAAGGACCGGAAAAGTAAAAAAAGCCAGAGGAAAGAGATAAAACGGCGCTAATGCAAAAGCGGTAATTCCACCACACACAAAGCTCAGGAGCTGTCGTTTCGGCCCTCGTAATGTCTTCATATAAGAGATGGCTGTTGCCAAAATACGCATTCCTGCTCCCCTCGTATCTTTCCATCCCTAAAATTTCGACACAAGATAAACAAACCACTTCGAAGTGCTTATTCGTAAACGTCTATTGAATCTTAGCCACTTCCAGAAAAGAAGATTGAAAACAATAGTTGCTTAATCGGATGGAACAGCCGCACCCTCCTGTTTCGGGTGATTTTGTAACGGTTGAATCCTGATCCGTTTAATGCGTCGTTTATCGGCCTCCAAAATGCGGAACTGGTAACCGGGTACGGCTTCTATAACTTCACCTTTCGCCGGTATCCGGTCTAGAGTCGAAACGATGAGCCCGCCAATTGTATCAACGTCATCTCCGTGTTCGCCAATTTTGAACCCTGGTCCCAACGCTTTTCCGACCTCATCAAGATCAGCGCTCGCATCCACAAGCCACCTATTTTCTGCTTCTTTGATAATGGACATGTCGACATCGTCGTGTTCGTCTTCGATATCACCTACAACCAGTTCGACAATATCTTCCATAGAAGCGAGACCGTCTGTTCCTCCATATTCATCGATAATCAACGCCATTTGCGTTCGCGTTGCCTGCATACGCGTCAACAATTGTCCGGCCAACATGGATCCCGGAACAAAAAGAACGCTTCGTATCAGTTCAAGATTACCGACAGCTTGTGAAAAATCAATTTTGGAAAAATTGAGAACCCCTTCTTTTTCCCCGTTTTGCGCTTTCCTTGTGATGTAATTCAAGACATCACGGATATGCAGCATCCCGCGAGGATCATCGAGGCTTTCCGAATAGACCGGCATACGCGAATGGCCCGATTTTTCAAATTCTATCAGTGCTTCAGCCAAAGTTGTCGAAATATCAAGTGCTTCGATTTCGGAACGGGGAATCATAACATCTTCGACGCGCGTTTCCCGAAGACGCAAAATATTATTGAGCATAAGGCGCTCTTCAGGCGAAAAAAGAGCGTTTGTTTCGCCTTCTCCCTCGGAAAGGGCATCTGTCAGATCTTCACGCAAAGTCGAATTGTTACGCGAGCGCAAAAAAGAAAAGAGATTGGCAAATAAAGACTTCTTTTCACCTGATTGCGACCGTGAAGAGTTTTGCCCTGTTGATGACCTACCGGACTCTTCGTCAATTGAACTATCTGTTTTTTCCGTCATGGCTTCTTAAAATTACAATATGCGAAGTAAATTGTGTCAGTTTTCTTGTTATTAAACTAGGACATATATTTCTCTAATATATGTATAGACGCATAATAGCAACACTTGGCTTTATTTAATCATAGATAAGGATCCGAAATACCAAGAGAGGCTAAAATTTTTCTCTCCAGCGTTTCCATCTGCTCTGCTTCTTCATCATTCTGGTGATCATACCCCATCAAATGAAGGAGACCGTGAACAACAAGATGGCTCAGATGATCGTCAAAGCTCTTGTGTTCTTCCGCCGCCTCACGTGCAACCGTTTCACGCGCAATGACAATATCACCCAAAATGTCTCCGGGCTCTTGTCCGGGTTGAAGAGCAAAAGCCGGAAATGACAAAACATTGGTGGGCTTGTCAATGTGGCGCCATTTCCCGTTTATTTCGCGGATATCGGCATCATTGGTAAAAACAAGGCTCAGTTCGCTATCAATCTTGTCATAGCCGAGCTCCTGCAATGTCGCTTGCAACACACTGTCAACGAGCCGTCTTAAAGTCTCCTCGTTTTGCCAGCCTTCAGCATTGATTGCCATGTCATAATGCACTGTCATTTTTCCAGGTTCTTTGCTATATTATTATCTTGAGCACGATTTTTCGAGTGCAGACGGGCGTCCTTATCATAGGCAGTAACAATAGCTGTTACCAATGGATGTCGCACAACATCTGCCTCGGTAAAATGCACCGTCACAATATCGTCAATACTGCCAAGAATGCGCATCGCTTCGGTAAGCCCCGATTTTTGTCCGAAAGGCAAATCGATCTGGCTAGGGTCGCCTGTCACGATCATACGTGACCCTTCCCCAAGACGGGTCAAAAACATTTTCATCTGCATTGATGTTGTATTTTGTGCCTCGTCGAGAATAACAGCAGAGTGGGCAAGTGTCCGACCACGCATAAAAGCAAGCGGAGCGATTTCGATAATATCTGCCGCCATGGCACGTTCGATTTTTTCGGCCGGCATCATGTCATAAAGTGCATCATAAAGAGGACGCAGGTAAGGATCGACTTTTTCCTTCATATCACCGGGCAAAAAGCCCAATCTTTCACCGGCTTCAACGGCAGGACGTGACAAGATGATACGCTCTACAAGTCCACGTTCGAGCAACATTGCCGCGTGTGCCACTGCAAGATAGGTTTTTCCGGTACCCGCCGGACCAACGCCGAAAACAAGCTCGGCACGTTGTAACGCCCGCATATAGGCATCCTGCATTGGTGTGCGTGCATAAATTGTTTTTTTACGCGTTGATATATGGGCTGGCGTCACTTTCCGCGAACTATTTTCAGACTTTTCCCGATCGGCTTTCTCGTTCACAGAAGAGGCGATTGCTATTGCACCATCCACATCCGACAAACCCGGTTGCAAACCGGTTTTTGCAAGTTCATAAAGCTGGTCGAGAGACCGGCGGGCAATTTCGATATCCTGCCTGTCCCCCCGGATTGATACTTCATTTCCCTGTGCACGGATATCCAGACCCAGTTTTTGTTCGATGCGGGCAAGGTTTTCGTCAAATTGGCCAAAAACAATATTTGCCTGCTGGTTATCCTCGAAAACCAGGACAATATGATCTGTATCGGATGCGCCTTTTTTAACAGAAGCATCGTCGACACCACTTTTATCGGGCTCTTTCGCTCGCCCGTTTTTAACTGTCTTGACCGTCTTTTTTGTTTCGGTTGAATTCTTCAACCTTGTCTCCTGAAAAAATATATTTGGGTAAGAATATATAAAATTATAGTGAAAAGGAAACCTGCTTTATTCACGTTACCTCATCCGCCACCGAACCCGCCATGAAATCCCGCCGAACTTGAAAAAAATATTCAATTGACTGCACGGCCGAGGAGACTGTTGGATGATGCGTCTGTTACATCAACCGCGATAATTTCGCCAATTTTTGCATTTGTTGAAACAGCAACAGGCAGCAACCAGGGCGAGCGACCGACCATCTGCCCTTCATGGCGACCAACTTTCTCAACGAGGACTTCAATCCGCTGACCGATTTTCGATTGCAAGAATTGATGTTGTTGATCGAGAATAAGGGCTTGTAAGCGCTGAAGGCGCTCGTCTTTTACTTTCTCCTCTATATGGCCTTTCATTGTTGCCCCGGGTGTTCCCGGACGTGGCGAATATTTGAATGAATAGGCAGAGCTATATCCTACTTCTTGAACGAGCTTCATCGTCGCTTCGAAATCTCCGTCGGTTTCTCCGGGAAAGCCGACAATGAAATCGCCTGAAAATGCAATATCGGGACGTGCTTTACGGATGCGACCAATAAGACGCAGATAATCATCCGCTTTATGTTGACGATTCATCGCTTTGAGAATCCGGTCGGAGCCTGATTGAACCGGAAGGTGAAGATAAGGCATCAGCATTCCGAGATTTTTGTGAGCAGCTATAAGACTGTCGTCCATATCCCGCGGGTGGCTTGTTGTATAGCGGAGGCGTTTAAGCCCATCAATTTTGGCAAGCTGATAAAGAAGGTCTCCCAGATGCAAAACATCTCCGTCTGCCGAAACGCCGTGCCAGGCGTTGACATTTTGTCCAAGCAAGGTGATTTCTTTTACCCCGGCGTCGACAAGTTCACGTGCCTCGCTCATGATCTGGTCTAGCGGACGAGAAACTTCCGACCCGCGCGTGTAAGGAACCACGCAGAATGTACAAAATTTGTCACAGCCTTCCTGAACCGTCAAAAATGCAGTAACCCCTCGCTTCTGGACAGCCCGCCGATTATGGTGTGGAAGATGGACAAATTTATCTTCCACTGCATATTCGGTTTCAACAACCTTTTGTCCTTCATGGACCTTGCGCAACAATTCAGGCAACCGGTGGTAAGTTTGCGGCCCTACAACCAGATCGACTGTTGGTGCACGGCGCAAAATTTCGGCCCCTTCGGCTTGAGCAACGCAACCTGTAACACCTATTGTTAATGGCCGCGAAGGATCCCTTTCTTCGCGCATAACTCTTAAACGACCGAGATCGGAATAAAGTTTTTCAGCCGCTTTTTCACGGATATGACATGTATTGAGCAATATAAGATCAGCATCGTCGGGAGTTTCTGTTGCCACATACCCCTCACTGTCAAGACTGTCGCCCATGCGTTCACTATCATAGACATTCATCTGACAGCCATAAGTCTTGATAAAGACCTTGCGGCTATTGCCGATTTTTTTGTTTGCTTCGCTCATAGGATATTTTTATCCGGTTTTCTGGTAAATCTCAATCTTTTTGCTGAATGGTTCTACGCATGATCAAGGCATCACTATGACCTTTGTCTGTTTTGTAATAACCGGGTCTACGACCGACTTCATAGAAACCGAAACCTTTATAGAGTGCAAGTGCCGCGCTATTGTTTTCATCAACCTCCAGAAAAAGCACTTTCGCCCGCTGCTGATAGAGATAGCGGAAAACTGCATCCAAAAGCTTTTTTCCCAAGCCTTTTTGACGAAATCGGGGATGAACAGCGATAGTAATAATTTCTGCCTCGTCGATAACCAACCGACAGAGGACAAAACCCAAAACCTTTCCGGGCTTGCCCTCGGGGCTCACGATAAAACCTGAAATTTGCGGATCAGCCAGAAATGAGGCAAAAACTGTTTCATCCCACGCATGATAAAATGATTGTTTGTGTATATCATGCAAGATGTCACTATCATCTGATGTAATCGAAGTGACAATATATTCCGGTTTTGAAAAAAGTCCTGACCTCATTCCTTTTTCCTTGGCACGGAAAAACTTGTTTGCGGCTTTGCATCTGCCTCGCGCAAATAAAGCGGTTTCGGTGAACCATCGGACGATTTGTTTTGCGACAATTTTGCAAAGCTTGCCACATCCGCAGCATCAAGAAAATAAACAGAACTTTCCTTAAAACCCGCCAAATGCGCTATAGTTTTGGAAAAGGGGCCTGCAAGAATTGCCTTATTATCAAGCCCAGCGACAACCTCTTCGCAATTTTGCACTGTAGCAGGAGCAAGAGGTTGCAAATTTTCATCAAAATCTTGCCGATACACCATGTCGCGGCCGGCATCTATCAAAGCAATAATATGACTTTTTGGAAAATGTCCATGTGCTTCAAAACCGATTGCTTCAAGTGAACTTACACCAATTGCGGGCTTTACAAGTGCCAGAGCGAGGCCTCTTGCAGTTGCCACACCAATGCGCACGCCTGTGAACGACCCCGGACCGATATTGACGGCAATACGGTCGATAGATGACAACTCTATTTTTGCTAAACTGCACGCCTCTATGATTTGTCCGATCAACTTTTCGGCGTGCCCTTTACCGATTTTTTCGCTTACGCGCGCAACAACCCTGCCGTCTTGCATCAATGCAACGGCGCAATTTAAAGAAGCTGTATCTATAGCAAGCGTAATCATTTTCTGTCTATTAGACCATTGTTCACCGAAACAAAAGAACCGATAACCTTAAATCAATAGGTTTTGAACTTTTCTTGGCTGATAGATCAAAACGATCAAAAATTTTTTTTCAAAACGGGAACGAAATATGGCAAAAATCAACAAAAATTGCCGGGCGATATTTCACAAATTTTATTTTCGAAGAGCTTGTATTTTTGTTTAGAACAAAAGCATCGGACTTGGAACAAAAATGTCAGCCAAAAATATATATGCAATGAACAATTCGAGGTGTGACTTTAGAAAAGGTTATCGTTTTTAGAATGTTATGCATTTTATATAAAATTTCGTATTGATTTTTAATTCTTTATAAAAATAACTTTCAAGTGATTTTAATAATTATAATTTTCAGAATTATATGAATATTATTTATTTATATAAATTGTTTTGTGTTTAAAATTTATCAAAAAATTACGTCCTATTTGGATATTTTAAATGATAAAATTCCCAATTTTTTTACGGATCATCAATGAAACCTTGTTTTTCGGTCAATCAATAATTATATATCATTCATAATAATTTTCTATATTAGATATAATATATCTTATATATAATAGCTATTTCCCATTTTATCAATCGGCAAACTTTTTTAGAATTAAAATAATTAAAAAATATAAGTTCATTATAATTTTTTATGAAACATCCATAAGTTTAGGTTATACAATTTATAATGGTAAAATATTTCCAAAATTAACTTATTTATTGTATATATTTTCTGTTGGATTATTTTTTATAAGGTGTATTCTATAAAGGCATCACCGCACTACCACTGGAACAGCTTGACACTGGTAGAAATTCCAAGCGGAACTTTCAGGCGTTTGGTGCGTTATATAGATACGCGAATTAATTCAAGCGGAGATTATTATGGTTAAAACACACAAAACTCGTAACGATATGCCTTCAAATACAAAAACAACAGCCATTGCGTTGTTGAACAAGAACCTCGCAACGCTTATCGATTTGGCACTCGTTACAAAACAGGCCCACTGGAATTTGAAGGGGTCCAACTTTATTGGTGTCCACGAAATGCTGGACGGCTTTAGAGATGCAATTGACGAACATGTTGATATTATTGCCGAACGCGTTGCCCAATTGGGTGGAACTGCTTTGGGTACCGTTCAAGCAGTTGCCGGTACGTCCAAGCTGAAAGCTTACCCGACAGATATTTATAAAGTGCATGATCATCTCTTGGCCTTGATCGAACGTTATGGCGATGCTGCCAACGATATGCGTAAAGCAATTGACGAAGCAGATGACGCAGGGGATGCAGACACTGCCGATATCTTTACCGCGGCGTCACGTGAACTTGATAAGAGCTTGTGGTTCCTTGAATCACATGTTCAGGAAGCTTAATTCAATCCATTCTGCCAAAAGAACGGAAGTTCAGGATTTAAAGGAAGCAACTGCTGTTGCTTCCTTTTTGATTTGGGGGCTTTGATTGATAACTTTTTATTCATGGCTTCGACTTGTAACTTCCCTTTTCCCACAATTTGGATCAGAACCGCATATTAGAATTGTTATGATTTTGCTAAACCAATAGTCATTCATTGCGTGGAAAACTAAACTTGTCAGGCTTGAGACCGTCTCATTCTGACAGATACTCATGAACCTTAATTGATAACGCGTCCGTTTATTTTGAGATATTTTCGGAAAACCGAAAATTGTTTATCTCAATTCAACATTAAAAATTAGCAGGTTAAGTGGGTTGGAAAATCGACGCACGACCGGTATTTTTAATTAGCTCAAGCTGCAGCAAAAAAATGCTTTAGCGAAAATTTTCAGACATCCATATTGCGTTAAAATGATATTTTTCGGCGTTGGTAACATCAAGGAGAAAACCGATGCGAAGGCAAAGGTGCTGCTCTTGCCCGTTCGTGAATAATATTGCTCTCTTATCAGCCGCTTGAAACAGCTTGAAAAAAATATAGTCGATTTGGCGATTGTAAATTCCGTCTCCCATGAAAACCAATGTCGCTTATCGCGCAAGACGATAGCCTATTTCTGTTGTTCCTCACAAGAAGAAGCCGGTTCCAGCGGTGCCGAACCTGTTTGCCACTGTTTATCTTACGTTTGCATTCATATTCGCCCTCGAAAGAAATACCTTTTTCATCAATAGCGTGCTACCTGCCAGTCAAGTCAGGCTCGTGGTGGGCTGAAGATTGTCCGGTCTTATTTTATTAACAGCCATTTCTTAAACATTTGGGTAGGGGTGGCCAGTGAGCACATTTTTGAAAAGCCCTCATGTTCGGGCCGATCATTTTCCTTCTCTGATGGGATGGGCAAGTTTATTGGCACAAAGCCCCCACATTTCCGGATAGTCGATGCATGGCGGACTTTTCCGGACACTCTGTGCTTGGTGGTCTTTTCCGGACAGTCTGTGCAATAGGCACCCTTTTCAAACATCGTTGTGCATTACGTTCCGACATCTCATTAAACGTCAATTGGTCTATTTGCAGTGGATTTTCGCATTGGTGTTAGGTGCGCGGGCGGACAGCTACACGGTCTTATGGCGACTCTTTATCCGGAATTATAATAGCGTGCGAAAATCGGGTTTATGGCGATGTGTAAATTAGCCTTTGGCTGAACTTCCAGCCATTGACCGCAATTCTTGAACAAAACGAAAAAAAGCCCCGCTTGGTAGCGGGGCTTTCAACTGCTTTATATTACAAAATCGTATTATTGTGCAGGTGCTGCCGGTGTAGCAGGAGCAGCTTCTTCTGTCGCAGGTGCAGCTTCTGTTGAAGGTGCAACCGGACTACCACCCGGAACCTGATCAATAATATCAGGCTGAACAATACGGCCCGAACCGCCCATCATATTGTAGTTCAGGTGAGAAATCGCCCACCATGTACCACCGAGAACGATGAATACGCAGAGCGCACCAAACCACATTGAGCCGACCATCCACTTCGCATCCGGACCTTCGTTGAGGTGGAGGAAGAAAACGATCTGGACGAATATCTGAATGAGAGCCATGCCAATGAGGTATATAACCTTGGTACTGACTGCCCAGTTATCAAGCATTCCTTGCATAACAGGAATGAATGAAGCGAGGGTCAATATAACAGCCAGAATGAATCCGACCATGTATTTGCCGGTTGTTACACCGTGTGCTTCTTCATGTTCGCTCATTATAGTGCTCCCAAAAGATAGACGGCTGTGAAGACACCAACCCAGATAATGTCAAGGAAGTGCCAGAAGATAGAAAGACAGGACAAGCGAGTCTTGTTATCTTTATCCAAACCGTGACGGCCAAGATGCAAGAACATCAATACCATCCAGATCAAGCCGGTCGTAACGTGAATACCGTGTGTGCCAACCAGCATGAAGAATGACGACCAATAAGCCGACAGAACTTCTTTACCGAATGTGCGAACACCGGTTTCAGGATCAACACCCGCATAAGCATTCGGATCAAAGAAGAAAACATTTTCCTTCCCGAAGAGAAGCTCATGGAATTCATTCAATTCCATTCCAATGAATGCGAGGCCAAGAATAAAAGTAATAGCAAGCCAGGTTTTTACCCCGCCGATATTACCATTACGAACCTGCACCATTGCCATGCCATAAGTGATTGACGAGAACAACAGCAAAGCTGTTTCGCAAAGCACGTAATTGAGGCTGATGAAATCCTTACCGGCAGGTCCGCCGCCGTAAGCGGAGGCGAACACTGCAAATGTAGCGAACAGAGTTGCGAAGATGATCAGGTCGGAAAGGATATAAACCCAGAACCCGAAGACCATTGTCGAACTACCGTCGTGGTGGTTTTCCGCGTGAGCGGTTGTTACTGTTGCTGTAGCGCTCATGCTTTTACTCCTTGTGCTTTAAGAACAGCGCTGAATTCGTCTTCAGTCTTCTGTACTTCTTCAGCCGAGATGTAATAGCCTGCATGGTTTCCATTAAGCGAATGAAGCAGAATGGTCAAAATGAAGCCAACGAACGTAATTACAGCCAGCCACCAGATGTGCCATACGAGAGAGAAGCCAAGTACCAACATCAACATGCCGGAAATAAAGCCTGCAATCGTGTTGGAAGGCATATGGATCTTCTCGAAGCCCGAAGTCTTACGATGCTCACCGCGTTGTTTCATATCCCAATAGGCATCGTCTGCTTGAACGACAGGGACTGTAGCAAAGTTGTAAGCAGGAGGTGGGCAAGAGATTGACCATTCCAGAGTACGTGCATCGCCCCACGGATCGTTCTGTGTGATCGGCAATTTGCCTCTATGCTTGATGCCATACCAGATGGCGATCAATACCTGTAGAACAAAGCACAGGATACCGAGAAGGATGATAAATGCACCAATAGCTGCTGTGATGAACAAAGGCTGCCAGCTTGGTTCGACATAGTGCTGCAAACGACGTGTTGCACCCATCAAACCAACTGCGTAGATCGGGAAGAATGCTACGTAGAAGCCGATGAACCAGCACCAGAACGAAGCAATACCCAATGCGCGGTTCGGTTTAACACCGAAAGCTTTCGGGAACCAGAACGCCAATGCACCGAGGTAAGCGAACACAACACCACCAAGAATTGTGTGGTGGAAGTGGGCAACCAGGAACAAGGAGTTGTGGAACTGCCAGTCCGAAGGAACGATCGAAAGCAGAACACCAGTAAGACCACCACCAACAAAGGTGAACATCATACCCATGCACCACAACATCGGAGGTTCGAAACGGATGCGTCCCTTATACATTGTGAAGAGCCAGTTGAAGACCTTAACACCGGTCGGAATAGCAATAATCATGGTTGCAGTACCGAAGAAGGTATTAACGGCTTCGCCGCCACCCATTGTGAAGAAGTGGTGTCCCCAAACGATGATCGAGAGGATCAAGATAACAAGGACGGCCCAAACCATCGAGGTGTAGCCGAAGAGGCGTTTTGACGAGAATGTCGGAACGATTTCGGAAATGATACCGAATGCAGGAACAACCAGAACATAAACTTCCGGATGACCGAAAATCCAAACGTAGTTGATCCAAACCATTGGGTTACCGCCGGCTGTATTGGTGAAGAAGTTCATATCGAGGTAACGGTCACCGGCGAGCAGTGCATAAGCAACTGTTAACGGCGGATAAATGATAAGGATAAGAACGTTCGAAACCAATGCGCACCAGCAGAATACTGGCATTTTCCACATTGTCATTCCGGGTGCGCGACATTTGACGATAGTGGCGACAAAGTTGACAGCACCCATTGTTGTCGCAATACCGGATAGCTGTAGTGACCACAGATAATAGTCAACACCTGTGTCAGGGCTATTCAGCAATTCCGAGAAAGGTGGATACATCAACCAACCACCACGGCCAAAGTTACCGATACCGAGTGAAATGTTGATCAGAATCGCACCGGCGCATGTAATCCAGAAGCCAAGGTTGTTGGCAAATGGAAAGGCCACATCGCGAGCACCAAGTTGCAGCGGCAGAACATAGTTCAAAATACCGAACAATAGCGGCGTTGCCATGAAGAAAATCATGATTGTGCCGTGTGCCGAGAAAATCTGGTCAAAGTGATCAGGCGGTAAATAACCCGCAGTCTCTGATCCAAGCGCGAACGCTTGGTGTGTACGCATCATGATAGCATCTGCAAAGCCACGGACAAGCATGACAATTGCGAGGACAATATACATAATGCCGACGCGCTTGTGATCAACAGATGTGATCCAATTGCGCCACAATATTCCCCACCAGCCGAGCAGCGTAATAGCGGCAAGAATAACGACGGCCAATGCAACTACAACAAGGCAGGTGTAAAGGACGATCGGCTCATTCGTTAGCGCGTGAAACGCTCCGGCTACAGGGTCTGTAAGTCTTCCAAACATTTTTCAACCCATATTAAATGAATTTCGGTTTGGAGGGGACGTTACCTTTCGAGAAGGTAGATGCCCCTTCCTCGATAATTTTATTTCTTCTGAACCACACCGGGATCAAATACGGAGCAGAGTTCACCCCACAGAGATTTCGCTGCAGCAAGTTTCATCTGATCTTCGTTACAAGTCGTGTCTTTATCTACGCAGCGGTTCACGATGCGATAGTATAGACCTTTTTCGACTTGCGAGAAATAGCGAACCTCAGCGTCTTTTTGCTTACCGGCAGTATCGCCCATTTTCGGCGAATAGGAAAGCTGACGATATCCAGCACGATCAAGCGTTTCTTTGCTTTCACGAGCTTTGGCAATCCAGTTATCAAAATCTGCCTGAGCAACAGAATTCCATTTGAAGTGCATCTCCGAGAAACCGTCGCCACTGTAATTGGCGGAAGAACCTTTGAATACACCTTGACGGTCAGCAATAAGATGCAACTTCGCATTCATTTGTGGCATTGCATACAACACTGTACCAAGACGCGGAACCCAGAAAGCGTTAACCGAATTTTCCGAAGTCAACTGCAACAGAACCTGACGGTTCTCAGGAGCATAGATCTCGTTGATTGAAGCTACGCCATATTGCGGATAGATAAACAACCATTTCCAATCAAGTGCGACTGCATCGATCTGGAGTGGTTCTTGTTCTCCAGCAACAGCTTTATCAATCGGCTTTGAGGGTTCCAGCTTATAAGTGAAATAAGCTGTCAAGCTACCCAAAATAATAATAACAAGAATCGGAATCCCCCACATGAAGGTTTCCACTTTGTTGGAGTGCCCCCAATCCGGCAGATATTCTGCTTGGGTGTTGGTAGCACGATATTTAATTGCGAAAGCGACAACGGCGATCATCACGGGAATGACAATACAAGCCATTACGATAACGCATGTAGTAATCAATATTAGCTCGTGGCGCGCCACATAGCCCGCCGGGTCAAGAACATCAAATTCACAACCCGACAAGAGCAAAGCGGATGTTAAGACGCCCAGCAGCCCTGTTAGTTTACCAAAGTTCTTCATTCCTACCTGCCTCTTTATATGCATTGCATATTATTGCACGAGGGTATTTCTATTCATTCGTCACGGAAAAGCGGACTTTTCCACCTCTCCAACTTTCCCCGTCAGGCAGAATATTTGTCCCAAAAAGACATAGAAGCCCGACTTGGACTGACGTTGCCACAAAGACAATTGTGGCATCATCTAGGCAACGTCTTACTCTTTGGGTAAAAATTCGCAAGTATTTTGTCCCCCCCTGCGTCAATATTGCGCGGTTTTTCCGACGATTTTTGATTCACAAATCGTGCTGAACGATATATTCAACAGCAAACCGGTAACCATCACTTCCGCAGCCTGCAATAACAGCATCGGCTCTTTCCGATACAAAAGAATGGTGACGATAGGTTTCTCTTTTGTGGATGTTCGACAAATGAACTTCTACAACCACCCCTTCAAACATTTTCAATGCGTCGAGTATGGCAATTGAAGTATGGCTATAGGCCGCCGGATTAATGATTATTGCGACGCTTTCGCCGATTGCTGCCTGAATAAAGCCAACCAATTCGCCTTCGCAATTGCTCTGTAAAAAATCGACATCAAACCCGTGGGAACGAGCGCATTCCCGCGTCATATTTTCAATGTCTTTCAATGTTTCACGACCATAGATTGCCGGTTCACGTCGTCCTAAAAAGTTCAGATTTGGCCCATTGAGTACTGTAATCTTTTTTACCATTGTCGGTATTCCCTCTATATTCGAACGAGTTTACTTAACGTCGGTGATATTTTCTTAAATTTTGGTAAACTGTCCACCGGATATCTCGAAAAATTCCGCACGCCCCTTCAATGCCGAAAAAAGCTCGCTATCGGTGCCGGTCATAAAAGTTTGGCCACCAAGCTTATCAAGGCTATCGAATAATATTGCCCGCCTTTTCTGGTCAAGATGGGCGGCCATCTCGTCAAGCAGAAGAATCGGTGTCATACCAGAAATTTCTGCTGTCAATCGGGCGTGTGAAAGAACGAGTCCGGTTAATAAGGCTTTTTGTTCTCCTGTGGAGCACAGCGCCGCCGGCATATTCTTTTTGGCGTAAAAGACCAGCAGATCGCTTCTATGCGGCCCTTCAAGCGTTCGTCCGGCCGTGCGATCGAGCTCCCGCTTATCGCGGAGGCGTTGTTTATAGTCTTCTTCGACATCTACAGCCGATTGCCTCATCAATGAATGTTCAATAGTTCCCTCAAGATCAAGCAGTGGTACCGGAAATGTATTTTCGGCATCAAAATTATCAATATTTGTAATGAGTCTCACGACATCCATACGCGCTGCCGCAATGGCAACAGCAAGTTCTGCCATTTGCGTTTCCAATGCATTGAACCAGTATTCGTCGCGATTTCCATCCACTAAAAGCCGGTTTCTTGCTCTCATTGCCTTTTCAAAATCCGACACGCGGCGAGCGTGCGCGGGATCAATTGCCAGAACCATGCGATCGAGAAAACGCCTTCGGTCACTGGCAGGACCGGTAAACAAACCGTCCATGGATGGAACAAGCCAGCTCACTCTGCAATATTCGGTGAGTCTTTCAGAAGCAACACTTTCCCCATTAATTCGCACTTTGCGACCATTCGAAGCAGTATCACTTGCCGTGCCGATATTGACATTTCCATAAAGAGCCGAATGCAATTGGGCAAAAATGACAAATCCATCCGCCCCTTTTTGGACAGGAGCCGCATCATGACCGGTTGGTGCATTTCCCAATCCGGCAGCATCTTTTTGAGGCTTCTGTTCAGTCAGCAATAAGCCGTTCGAACCCTGATCTTCCGACGCTATTTGTTCGCCTGCACCGGATGGCTGACCGGCACGAATGACACTATTGTAAGGTGCCCGACGCAAACCTCGCCCCGGCGAAAGAAACGACAGGGCTTCCAGCAAATTGGTTTTACCGGCACCGTTATGTCCGGTAAAGATCACAATCCGGTCGGAAAAATCGGCAGAAAAATTTTGATAATTACGATAATTGGTCAGCTTGAGCTGCCGGACAAAAACTTTTGCAGCGCTTCTGCCTGGTTCATCTACCATTCGTTCTCTAAACACGCATTGGCATTAAAACGTAAAGTGCGTCAGCATCGTCACTATCGCGAATGAGCGTTGGTGCGCCCGCGTCAGCGAGCATGAATACCGCGTTTTCACCGTTGAGTTGTGCCATAATATCAAGGAGATATTTGGAATTGAAACCGATTTCCAGCGGTTCACCTTCATAATCGGCAACAATCTGGTCTTCCGCACTTCCCGAATCAGGATTATTAACCGTGAGTGTCAATTGACCATTTTCGATTGTCAATTTAACGGCACGTCCGCGATCACTGGAAATGGTCGATACACGGTCAACTGCCGCAGCAAAACTTTGACGGTTGATCGTCAGCTTTTTGTCATTGCCCAAGGGGATGACACGCTGATAATCGGGAAATGTCCCGTCTATCAATTTCGACGTCAGCACAACAGAAGCAATCGTGAAACGTATTTTTGTTTCGGAAACTTCTATCTTTATTTCGCTTTCGGCTTCCTCTCCCAACAGTTTCTGCAATTCGCCTACCGCTTTACGAGGAATAATAACGCCGGGCATTCCTTCAGAGCCTGACGGTGCGTCTGTTTCCGCTTCGGCCAAACGGTGACCATCGGTTGCAACTGTACGTATTTTCAGGCCTTTATCGTCAATGACGTGAAAATAGATACCATTGAGATAATAACGCGTTTCCTCTGTGGAAATAGCAAATTGTGTGCAGTCGATTAATCGTTTTAAAGCCGCAGCCGATAAACTAAAACTATGGCTGAAATCTCCGGCATTAAGTTCCGGAAAGTCCTCTTTAGGCAAGCATTGCAAACGGAAGTTCGAGCGTCCGGAAACGACCTGCATAGCATTGCCGTCATCGGAAACCGAAAGCATAATCTCGCCACCTTCGGGAAGCTTGCGCACGATCTCGTAAAGAAGGTGGGCAGGAACAGTTGTCGAACCTGCTTGTTCGATATTTGCAGATGTTGTTTCAGTGACCTCAAGATCAAGGTCGGTTGCCTGCAATTCGACACCGGAATTAACTGTATTGATAAGCACATTGGACAGAATAGGAATCGTATTGCGCCGTTCGACAACACGATGAACACGGCCGAGAGATTTTAACAGATGGCTACGATCGACTGTAATGCGCATATTGGACACTCTCTAAATTATTCTGCCAATTAAAAAGGGTTCTAACTGAATAAAACAAGATGTAGTGATTCCTTTTAAGCCAAGGAATCACCCGACAAGAAAAACAGATAAAAACCGGATTGGCAATATTCTTGCATAAAATACAAGATACTACTCTCTGACAGAGTCTAACGAGACTTGTTCTCTCAAAGGCCTGTTCAAGCCGATTGCTCGTCAATCAGGCGCTTCAAGAGCTCCAATTCTTTGGCCAATTGCTGATCGGCACCGACCATATCTTCAATCTTGCGCACGGCATGAAGGACAGTTGTGTGATCCCGTCCGCCAAAGCGACGGCCAATTTCCGGAAGCGAGCGTGGTGTCATCATTTTTGCAAGATACATCGCAACCTGACGCGGTTTAACAATTGTCCGCGTACGGCGATTCGACAACAAATCCTGCTTGGAAACATTATAATGACGAGCCACAACACGCTGGATTTCTTCGATACGAATCCGCTTGGGTTCGCCCGAGCGCGTCAAATGGTCCAACAATTCGTCAATACGATTGAGCGATAGATCCGGCTCAAAAGATTGACGGAACAGAAGCTGGTTAAATGCCCCTTCAAGATCGCGCCCCGAACCGGAAACAGTTCTTGCAATATGGGATAGAACCTCGTCGGGGATCGAAATAGACGGATCATCATGTTGGGCTGCTTTCAAGCGCTTGCGCAACATTTCGAGCCGCATGTCATAATCAGGCGACTCAATTTCGAGCGAAACACCACCCTGCAAACGTGAGCGCACCCTGACATCCAATGATTCAAGCTCGGCTGGCGCCCTATCGGCTGCCACGACAACCTGTTTTGCACTATCAAGCAACATATTGAGCAAATGACAGAATTCATGCTGAATCGATTTACCCTGTAAAAATTGCATATCGTCAATAATAAGCAGGTCGATATCTCGCAATTGTTCTTTAAATGACAAAGCGTTGTTATCGCGGATCGCCGTTGCAAAACGCCACATAAAATATTCGGCGGTCAAATAGATGACACGAACAGGCGTTGGACGCTGCAAAGCGGCAGCAGCAATTGCTTGCAAAAGATGGGTTTTTCCCAAGCCTACGGCCGCATGAATAAAAAGCGGGTTGAAGCGCAAAGCACTTTTATGGCTTTCGGCAATCGAACGGGCTGCAGCAAGAGCCACGCGATTGGACGGACCTTCAACAAAGGTATCAAAGGTATAGCGCGAATCAAGCGGCGAGCCAAAAACACTCTGTTGGGCTTCTCCGGAAAAACGTTCTGCGCGGCCATGAGAAGACGACACAACCATGTTTTCCTGATGGTTTTGAACATGCGTCTCTTCTTCTTTTCGCGGAGTATGATGTTTAACCACACGATTCATTCCGCGCACAACAACGTCAACCCGCAACAGCGTCGGACATTCCTGACGCCATAGCTCGGTCAGAATGGTCGCATAATGGTTGGTAATCCAAGAACGTAAAAAAGCTGTCGGAACAGAAAGCCGTACTTGGCTCCGGCTGAATTCATCGAGTTGTAGACGACCGAACCAGCTCGTATAAGCCTCGTTACCGACATGAACTTTCAGCTGCGCCATAACACGCGCAAAAAGTTCGTCCCCTTCATCTTGTGCAACCAAATGATGAACATCATCATTTACTTTGGTTTCACCAGAAACAATCCCATTCAAATTTGACATCTTACGCAACATTCTCTCTGACAAAGACAAATGAAAACCGAACGGTTACAACACGCTCGCGGTCCAAACATCCTTGCCTTGAATAACCAAAAATAAAACTACTCCGCGAAAAACAGACCGACACGTTTGTTAACCCTCTTAACAAACCAAAAACACATCCATTCAACACGAAAAACTCAACTCACCCCAAGAACTTCCCCTTAACAACAAGCGCCACCTCGATGCCAAACCACATAAGGCAACCAAGATCGCTCTGTTTCGTAATTCCCTTTCCATCTACTTGTACCAAACCTGGTGGTGACAAAAACATGTTCTGTTCCATCAAGTTTCACGGCTTCAACCCCTTAGAAAAAACAAAGAGCATTTTCATTTGATAGCGTTACTACCTTTGTTATCCGCTTATCGTCAACCGATCAGAGAAGACTCAAAGGCAGCAGGCTGGAAAGTTATTAATTGCAGTTAGACCATACAAAAACGCCGTCCATAAATGCAAGGGGTAAAACTCAACTGGAAATTGCGTTCCTATTCTATTTTTCCGATATTCGTTAACAGGAACAGCGCGTAATTACTTTGAATCAATAAGCTTTTTCGAAACGGCTATGGCGCTTGCCGGTCGACAAAATCCCTTAAAAAAAAATTAAAAAAAAAAGCTTGACAAAATATGAGCGTTCCAAGGCTTTTTTGTCATTGTGGATAAGGCTGTTAGGTAATTGTTTTTAAAGGTTTTTTTACAAAAAAATAAAATGATATTTCTTTCTAAAATTAATCATTTTTACGGTTAATTATTCCACCGCCCTAACAAAAATAAAAACGAAAAAAACCGGCACCCGAAAGGCACCGGTTTTTGAAAATCTACAAACCCGCTCAACCGAGAAAAAACTCCTCGGAAGCGTTCTTTCAAACAATCAGGCAGAAAGTGATTTCAACTTTTTGGCTAAACGTGAAACTTTGCGCGAAGCCGTATTCTTATGCAGAACACCTTTTGTGACAGCACGCATCAATTCCGGTTCAACCGTCTTGAAAGCAACTTCGGCAGCCGCCTTATTGCCGGCAGCAACTGCATCATCAAATTTGCGTACAAATGAACGAACACGTGTACGACGGGATTTACTAACCTCTGTGCGTGCTGCAATCTTACGCACTGCTTTTCTGGACGAAGGTGTATTCGCCATAAGTCTATCTCTCTCTTCTTATTGACCGGCTTTTAAGCCTAGAAACACAAACTGCGGCCGAGAGCCGCTTAATCTTGGCGGGCTTATAGCGTAATTTCGCTGGGTACGTCAATGAGATTCTCTGAAATTGTCGGTTAAAAATAAACGGGCCGTAATTTTACGACCCGTTTATGTGTTTTATAACCCATCTATCGTTTTATGAGTTGCCAATCAGCCTTCTTTGGCAAGGTTGCGCAAAACATATTGCAAAATGCCGCCATTATGGAGGTAATCAAGTTCATCAACAGTATCGACCCGGCAAAGAAGCGGAACTTCCTTGACGCTACCGTCACCGAATTTGACCTTGGCAACAGTTTTTTGCCGTGGCTTCAGATCGTTGATGCCATCGATCGTGATGACTTCATCGCCTTTCAGCCCCAATGAACGCCAGCTCTGTCCATCCTCGAAGACAAACGGTACAATTCCCATACCAACAAGATTGGACCGGTGAATACGCTCGAAAGATTGAGCAATCACCGCACGCACGCCCAAAAGATTGGTTCCTTTGGCCGCCCAGTCACGTGATGAGCCGTTACCATATTCGATGCCGGCGAAGACAACGAGTGGCACATGCTCGCTCTTATACTGCATAGCAGCATCATAGATCGATTCTTCTTCCTTGGATGGATAGTGAATGGTGTAGCCACCTTCGCGTCCATTCTCGCCAAGCATAAAGTTACGGATACGGATATTGGCAAATGTGCCACGCATCATCACTTCATGGTTACCACGACGGGTACCATACTGGTTGAAATCGGCAGGTTTTACACCATGTTCGATCAGATATTTACCGGCCGGAGAATCAACCTTGATAGAACCGGCAGGCGAAATATGGTCGGTCGTAATCTTGTCCCCGAAAAGTCCGAGGATACGAGCTCCGTCAATATTCTTGAGCGGTGCAGGTACTTTCGGCATGTTTTCAAAATAGGGAGGATTGCGAACATAGGTCGAGTCTTTGTCCCAAGCATAGGTTTCACCTGCAGGAACCTTGACTTTCTGCCAGTTTTCATCGCCCTTGAAGACATCCGCATATTTTGATTCAAAAATCTTGCGGGTAACATTCTTTTCGATGAATTCCTGAACTTCCTGCGAAGTTGGCCAGATATCCTTCAGATAAACCGGTTTGCCATCCTTGCCGGTTCCAAGAGGTTCTTTTGTGAGATCCTTGGTGATGGTTCCAGCCAAAGCATGGGCAACAACAAGTGGCGGTGAAGCAAGGTAGTTTGCCTGAACATCAGGAGAAACACGTCCCTCGAAGTTACGGTTTCCTGAAAGAACCGCTGCAACAATCAATCCCTTGTCATTGATGGTTTTCGAAATTGCCGGCGGCAGAGGACCCGAGTTACCGATACAGGTTGTGCAACCGAAACCGACGAGATTGAAGCCCAAAGCATCAAGATCTTTTTGCAGTCCGGAATTGACCAGATAGGCTTCAACAACCTGCGAGCCCGGAGCCAGTGAAGTTTTAACCCACGGCTTGGATTTCAAGCCTTTGGCAACCGCGTTTCGGGCAAGTAGACCTGCCGCAATCAGAACACTCGGATTGGATGTGTTGGTGCAAGAGGTGATCGCTGCAATAGCAACATCTCCGTGACCAATGTCGAAATCCTCGCCTTCAACCGGATAACGAGTTTTTTCACCGGTTGTTTTCTTATATTCGTTGTGAAGCGCTGTCGCAAAACTTTTGCCGACTTCTTCAAGCGGCAAGCGCCCTTCCGGACGTTTCGGCCCTGCCATAGACGGCACAACCGTTCCCATATCAAGTTCGATTGTATCGGTAAATACCGGATCGGCTGTATGGGAATCATGCCACATGCCTTGAGCTTTTGTATAAGCTTCGACAAGTGCAATCCGTTCTTCTTTACGACCTGTCATATTGAGGTAACGGATGGTTTCCTGATCAATCGGGAAAAAGCCGCATGTCGCGCCATATTCAGGGCTCATATTGCCAATTGTCGCACGATCGGCCAAAGTCATATGTTCAAGACCCGGACCAAAGAATTCGACAAATTTGCCGACCACGCCTTTTTTACGCAACATCTGAGTTACGGTCAAAACAAGATCGGTGGCTGTAATGCCTTCCTTGAGTTTGCCTGTCAGGCGGAAGCCGATAACCTCCGGCAACAACATCGAAACCGGTTGGCCAAGCATGGCAGCTTCAGCTTCAATACCACCAACGCCCCAGCCGAGAACACCAAGACCGTTGACCATTGTGGTATGGGAATCGGTACCGACACAAGTATCGGGATAAGCTATTGTGTGGCCATTTTCTTCTCTCGTCCAAACACATTGGGCAAGATATTCAAGATTGACCTGATGGCAAATACCTGTCCCCGGAGGAACAACCCGGAAATTCCGAAAGGCTTGTTGCCCCCATTTCAGGAAACGATAACGTTCGCCATTACGTTTATATTCGAGTTCCTTATTATGCTGGAAAGCGAGCGGATTACCAAAATCGTCAACGATTACCGAGTGGTCAATGACGAGGTCAACCGGAACCAACGGATTGATTTTTTCCGGATTTTCACCAAGTTTCACCATTGCGTCACGCATCGCGGCAAGATCGACAACCGCTGGAACGCCGGTAAAATCCTGCATCAAAACGCGTGAAGGGCGATAGGCGATTTCAGCACCTGCTTTTCCCTTGTCGTCTAGCCATTTGGCGATATTTAAAATGTCGTCTTTCTTGACCGTGCGACCGTCTTCAAACCGCAACAGGTTCTCGAGCAGAACCTTCATTGAAAATGGCAAGCGGGAAATGTCAGGCAGACCGTTCTTTTCGGCTTCTGTCAGACTGTAATAAATATAGTCCTTGCCATTTACATGGAGTGTTTTGCGGCACTTAAAACTATCTATTTGAGACACGACTGTTCGTCCTTATATTTGTGCGAGCCTTAGCTCCTGGAACGAACGCCACAAACTGCGGGTCAAGATCGCAGCTACGGTGCGGGTGCAGTCATTTCCGCTGTCCGTTCCTCAACCGCCAGAACAAGCAGATTTGGAGACCGGCCCAAAAATTGTCCCACACCGACCGCTGGTATGGTAAATCTGATATAAGTCCTTTTCTGGAACTGTTCCAGACGTAATCCATTAAAAAAAATGTGTTTACTTGTTTAAAGGCTCCGGCCATCTTAAGAAAGGTTAAGCAAAATCCGGTGGTTACATGGAAATAACAGCAATTGATCTGAGTGCAAAACGTGGTGAAGAGGTGTTGTTTCAACACTTGCACTTTACAATCCACGATAGAGAATTGCTCACAATCACCGGTCCAAATGGTATCGGCAAGTCTACTTTACTGCGAATCATTGCCGGCTTCTTGCCTGCCAATGAAGGAGAAGTCGCAGCACAAGAAGGTGATCAACGCTTTCCCGTTGCTCTTGTCAGCCATTATCTTGGCAGTCAAAACGCCATGAAAACGCATTTGACCGTTTTGCAAAATCTCGAATTCTGGTCGAATTTCGATTCAGCGCAATTGTTGTCGCCGATGGAAGCACTCGATCAAGTCGAACTTTCAGGAATCGAGCATCTTCCATTCGGTGTGCTTTCAACTGGACAGAAAAGGCGCGTTGCCATTGCGCGATTGTTATTATCCCATCAGCCTTTATGGCTCCTGGACGAGCCGACATCAGGGCTCGACAAACATGCAAGTGCGATTTTTGCAAAGATTATGGAAGAGCATAGAAACCGCTCGGGCATGATTATTGCCGCGACCCATTTACCGCTTGGCATAGAAGAAAATCGTCATATTCTCCTCGACGATTACCTTCCCGATTTCGAGGACAGTTGATGAAAGCTCTTTTCTTGCGCGATTTACGAATTGCTTTTGGTCCGGGAAGTTCTTTATTGACGGGACTTCTGTTTTTTGCAGCAATTATTATCATAACTCCGTTTGCTGTCGGACCTGATCAGGAAATTTTGTCCCGCATTGGTCCGGGAATGCTGTGGATTGGAGCGCTTCTTTCAATTTTGCTCGGTTTAGACCGCATGTTCCAGACCGACCGCGATGACGGCAGCCTTGATCAACTGATATTATCGCGACACAGAAAAAGCTTGAGTCTGATCGTATTTACAAAATGCCTGGCGCATTGGTGTGGAACCATTCTGCCGCTTATTCTTTTTACTCCTGTGCTGGGATTGATGCTCGGTCTTGGTGGAACAGCAATAGGCGGTCTTATGCTCACACTTTTATGTGGTACACCTGCGATTACCCTGATTGGTGCAGTCGGTGCGGCGCTAGCAACCTCGCTACCGCGTGGCGGCGTATTAATATCGGTTATTGTTTTGCCGCTTGCTGTGCCGGTTATGATTTTCGGGGTATCCGCAGCCTATGCAACCACCGCTCCGGGCATTTCGTTTATAAACCCGTTACTGTTTTTGATCGCTCTGTCACTGTTCTTTTCGATTCTCGGTCCATTGGCAGCAGCTTTGACACTTGCTTCATTATCGGACTAGACATCACATCTTTGTCAGATTGGTGTCATATGTTGGTCTCTATGAAGAAAGATAATTGCGACAAAAACAAAACCCGATAATAAGGGATATCATGGAATTAATACAAAAGAAGACAAACTGGTTGCAATCATTGGCCAACCCGACCCGTTTCATGGGGCTGAGCGGTAAAATTCTGCCGTGGCTTAGCCTCGTTGCTGTTATTGTTCTCGCCTGCGGGCTTTTCATGGTCATGCGTTCGCCCGACGATTATCAACAAGGCATGACCGTGCGCATCATGTATCTTCATGTGCCTTTTGCCTGGCTTTCCATGTTCTGTTACACATTGATGAGTGTCTCGGCGCTTGGAACTTTGGTCTGGCGCCATCCGCTTGCCGACGTATCGCTTAAAAGTGCTGCTCCGATTGGTGCCACTTTTACCGCACTTGCCCTTATAACCGGCTCTCTCTGGGGACGGCCAACATGGGGCACATGGTGGGAATGGGATGCGCGGCTTACTTCCGTGCTCGTATTGTTTTTGATTTATCTTGCGATTATCGCGCTTTCACGCGCGTTCGACGACGCAACAAAAGGCGCAAAAGCTGCGGCTATCCTGACACTTGTCGGCTTCATTAACATACCGATTATCAAATTCTCCGTTGAATGGTGGAACACACTTCATCAACCCGCCTCTATTCTTCGCAAAGGCGGCTCGGCTATTGATAGCGCCATGTTATGGCCGCTCTTTACTATGGCTATCGGTTTCACATTGGCCTTTTTTGCCCTTTATCTTGCGAGCATGCGTACCGAAATTACCCGTCGGCGTGTGGAAACAATGCAAAGAATGGCTGCGCGGCGCCTGCGTCAGAAGGAAAACGTAAAATGACCACTGAAAATGCAATTGGCATTTCCGATCGTATTGACATATTTCTGGGCCATTTCGACCATAGCCAGATTGTCACCTTGAGCTATGTTGTCTCGGCCGTTGTCCTGTTATTGCTGGTTTTATACATTGTCCTTAATGGCCGTCATCAAAAAGCCCGGCTTCAAAAACTTGAACAGTCAAATGCCATCCGTGCCAACAAAGTGAAATCGTGAAGATCATGGACGCGCCCAAGAAAAAAATGAGTGTTCCAGTGATGATCGCCCTTTTTGGGCCATTCATCCTGTTTGTTGTTCTGGTTGTTATCATGTTTAGCCATATGGAAACAACCAATCCCGACACGGCCAATCTTGTTCCCAATGCACTTGCCGGCAAGCCTGCACCTGCAACAGTTTTGCCCCTACTTGGTCAAACCGGCTCCTTCAACCCTGACGATTTCAAGGGGCGCGTTACGCTTGTCAATTTCTGGGGGTCATGGTGTCCGCCATGCCGTGACGAACATCCCACCCTTATTGAAATTTCAAAAGACAAACGCTTTGACCTTGTCGGCATCAATTATAAAGACAGAGAAGAAAACGCCATACGTTTCCTTGATAATTTCAGGAGTCCGTTCAAGCTTGTCGGCTTTGACCCGAGCGGTCGCGCAGCAATTGATTGGGGGGTTTACGGTCCACCGGAAACTTTTCTTTTAAACCGTGAAGGCATAATTATATATAAACATATCGGGCCATTAACGCCGCAAATCTATAAAGATGAAACATTGCCACAAATCGAAAAGGCACTGAATAGTAACACTAACACGTCTTCAGCCGATAATTCTTCTTCGCGATAGCTTCCTTCACGATAAAAGAAGCTCCATTTTCGGCAAAATAGCAATGTCATCATATCGGCCTTTGCGTTTTTAATTTTTGTTTTTTGCCCCAAGGGGAACGGGAAGGCCGTTCATGCTTTCCACCCAAAAACGATGTTTTTGAAGAAACAGCCGAGAGCCATTTACGCTTGGCAGCGAGATAAAAATCATTCTGATGAAATATGAAAAAACCGGCAATATATTGCCGGTTTTTTCTTTAAAGCTTTATAAATCAACATCAGGCCTTTAAATCGCCGTTGGTTCTTTTAATCAACGTTCAAGGCGCTCGATAAACCAGCGTGTGAGATTGATCCAGACATCATCCTTTTCCGCCAGATCCTCGACCCCGTGTTCGATATTGGGGTTGTCGTTGACCTCAATGACGACAATGCCTTCATCGGTTTCTTTTATATCAACACCGTAAAGGCCATCGCCGATGCAACGGGCCGCCTTCAAACCGATTTCCACAACTGCCGGCGGTGCATCGGGAATAGCATAGGTTTTGAAACCACCTTCCAGCGGTTCACCACCATTCGGATCATGTTTGATAATTTGCCAATGGTGGGGCGCCATTTCATACTGGCAGACAAAAAGCGGCTTGCCACCCAACACACCGACACGCCAATCGAATTTGGTCGGTAAATATTTTTGTGCCAGCAAAAGATCACTATCTTTGAGCCATTCATGGGCAAGGCGGCGTAATTCTTCCATCGAGCCAACGCGTTTCACCCCGCGTGAAAACGAAGAATCCGGAATTTTCAACACCATCGGGAAGCCGAGCGTATCTGCCGCTCTTACGAGATCATCATTGCCACCGATCATCACTGTGGGGGGAACCGGCACACCATTCGCGCGCATCAACTCGTCAAGATAGACTTTGTTTGTACAGCGGATCATCGACATCGGGTCGTCAATAACCGGCATATTTTCCTGTTCCGCGCGACGGGCAAAACGATAGGTATGATTGGATATATTGGTTGTTTCACGAATAAACAGCGCATCGAAATTGGCAAGACGGGCAAGATCTCTTGCCCCGATCGGTTCGACTTCCACACCAAGGCGGGCGGCAATTTTTGCCCAATGCTTCAAATCGGCAACGTTTGTTGGTGGCAATTCTTCTTCCGGATTGCATAACACAGCAAATGTCCAGCGTGGCGGCACTTTGTGACGGGCTTCTTTCCAGGCCCGTGTCGTATAAGTTTCCATCGCCTGATAGAAAGCATCGCGACTTTCACCTTCAAGTTTTTGCCAATTGGCAAAACATATTTTGTGAATGCGTGCCCATTCACCCGGTATAACGTGAACTTCCAATGCCGGAGCCCGATACCAGTCAAACAAAAGGTGGCCGAATTTCTCAAATCGGTCACCTTTAATATCATTTGAACTATCGGTAATGCCAAAAAATACCCTGATAATTTCCGGTGCGCGTGTACCGTCTCCTTTCAGGGCTTTGTTGAGACAATCTTCAAGCTCGGGAATAGATTTTTTATATAACCGTCGTTCCGACAGGTCGATCATGGTTTCCACAGACGGCAACACACGATGGCCGCGGGCTTCGGCAAGAAGCGAGCAGTAATAGGCGCGGCTTTGATAACGGTAGGAACGTGACAGGTTGATAATACGGGGACGCTGACCGGCAAATAATGCCGGATTGGCCAAATAATCACGATGGGTCATGACCTTGTGGGTCGTTGCACCATTATCTACGTCAGACACTCGTCCAGCAAGAATTACACAAATAGTCATAGAAAACTAGCTTTTCTCCAATATGACGGCTGCGCGCAAACCGTCTTTTCCAAAGCGCGCAATATGATCAAACACTTGATAGTTCAAAGGCAAATTTGCAGAATCAGCAATTGTCTCGCCTGCATCTTCCTCCACCCATGGATCATGGATGTGGATATGGCTTCCATCATCTCCATGGACCAGCACCCAATGAGGAATTTTTTCACCAAACATGTGATAGAAACTGATGAGCACAAGAACCAGAGCACCTCGTGCCAAAGCAGCACGAATATCATCCAGCGTAAAAGCAGCAATCCGCACCGGAATGTGTGCTGCATCAGCCTGCTCGCGAAAATCGGTCTGGGCAATTTCCATAATTTCGCGTTTTTTGGGATCGCGCACCGAATTGATAAATAGAAATTCGTAACTTGTGACGATGATTTCAGCTTTCAAACCATAATTATGGGCAAGAACAGCAAGCCCGAAAGGCTCGCACCCCCCCGGCCCCGAAAGCATGAAAACCGTTGTTGCACCCCGCCACAGTCTAAGCTCGAACACAGGATCAAGGCGCGATTGCGGATTGAAATATTTGAGCGCCATCATCAGACAGGCAGCGCCACAGGTAAATTCCGAAGTCTGTTGATAATAGGGAACTGATGTTTCAACCGGCGTATCACCACGCAAGGTTTTTTCATAACGCAAAGCCGGCGTATGATCGGCATAATAATCAAGATAACGGCCGATCGGCCGGTAATGAAAGCGTTCATAAAGCTTGATTGCGCGTTCATTGTCTTCGCGAACTTCGAGGCGCATATAAACGCGCCCTTCATCAAAAGCCGCCTGCTCTGCCGACTCTAATAACTCGGAGCCGACACCTTTTATTTTGCCACCGGGTTTGACAGCAAGTGAATAAAGGCGCGCAAGTGCTGTGCCTTTACGAAACAAAATCATTGCATAGCCGATAATTGTTCCATCAATTTCGGCAACAATCGTTCTTGCTGTCGGACGATCAATTAATGTACGAAAAGAACGACGCGATATTCTGTCGCTGTCAAAGCAGGCTTCTTCGACAGCTACAAGTGCATCTATATCGTCTATAGTTGCTTGTCGTTTAATCAAATTGCCCATTCACACACTCTCAATTCCCGAATGCCTTTGCCTTCAAGGCTTAACACCATCCATATAAGTGATTTTTTACGCATGAATAGGCTATATTTCAGCTTTTTCAAGAAAACACTAAAAACTATCACACGCTTTTTATGAACCATCCTGTAATAACGTTTTTTCGACATAAAAAACTATATTAACCATATCAATTGGCTAACTCATTGAAAATAAACAATTCACAAATTTAACCATAATTTAAATCTTAATAAAGTGTTGCATTCCGGTCATTGACTAGCAAGCCAGTTTGGACTTTAACCTTTTGTTAACGATCTTTATCGTGAAAAGTTAAATTGAGTACAAAAATGGTGTTTGCGTTCAGATTATTCGGAGTGGCGTTTTTAACGTTTGTCGGACTGACATCCGCGGCAAAAGCGGCTGGTGAATTTATGACCGTAAGTGGCCAAACGTCGCAGCCCATAGGGCACTACGAATTTTGTGAGCGCTTGCCGCAAGAATGCAAAATTCGCAACACCATTCTCCAACCGGTAAAGTTAACTCAAAATGTCTGGGATATGATGCTGGATGTCGATCATAGTGTTAATGCCCGTATTACTCCCGCAACAGACATGGAACTTTACGGCAGGGAAGAATATTGGACCTATCCGGTAAACGCCGGCGATTGCGAAGACTATGTTCTTGAAAAGCAGAAAGAATTACATGACAAAGGTATGCCGCTTGCCAGTCTGCTTATTACCGTTGTGCGTAAACCTGACGGCGAAGGCCATGCTGTTTTAACTGTACGGACAGATCGCGGTGATTTTGTACTCGACAATTTGCGTGATGAAGTCTTCAACTGGAAAGACACCGAATATACATATCTCAAACGTCAATCGACACAATCTCCCGGAAAATGGGTCAGCATCGAACAACGTGACGATATTGTTGTGAGCTCGGTCAACAATACCGGAAATTGAAAAAACAACTTACTGCCATTTTTAATTTCGACAATTGAGCTTGCACCTCTTCGGCTATTTGTTTTCAAAACTTTTTGTGCTGAAAAGGTGCCGGAACAGGCTGCCAATCATGCACTATATGTGTTCGTGCTCATCGCCATTGTCAAACTTGTCTTGTCCCTTGCAAGATGTTTACCGGATAAATTAGAACGACCGAAAAGTTAAAAACTTGTCGCCCATCCAAGAAATTGTCATTTTTCAAGCGGAATAAAATTTCATTGTGACCAATCATCATCATTGATCGGGTGGTGGTAAAGTACTCAACACCATTATTTTGTCGGTCAAAATTTTGTCCGGGCAAAATTTTTCAAACTGATGGGGGCTTTACTCTTAGAGCATCCGTTGGGCACCCCGAAGCACGCTCAAATGGCTTCAGCCTGAAAAATGATTTCCGGCAAACCGGCTTCCTGCAAAATGGGTTCAACCGGCTTTCGTTATCAAAACCGGCTAAAGGCAAAAGCAACAATCAGAAGGGTTTCCCTTCTACAAAGAGTTGTTCCAGACGTTTCATATCACCGGAAATATCAAAACCTTTTTTAGCAAGCCACTGATCGTCAAGATAGGTTGAGCGATAACGTTCCCCACTGTCACAAATCAATGTTACGAGCGAGCCACGCTGATGATTTTTAATCATATCGGAAATGAGTTCTGCAGCTGCATAGACATTGGTACCGGTAGATCCGCCGCAACTGCGACCGATAAGGCGGCTTATCACACGCATGGCTGCAAGACTTGCCTGATCGGGAACCGAAATCATCCGGTCTATCACGTCCGGCATGAATGACGGCTCGACACGTGCACGCCCGATACCTTCAATCACCGAACGACATGACTCTATTTCCTTTATCGACCGGTCGGCATAATGGAGGTGAAAAACCGAAGCTTCCGGATCGGCTACACAAAGTCTCGTTGAAAATTTGCGATACCGGATGTATCGCCCCAATGTTGCCGATGTTCCACCAGTGCCTGCACTTGCAACAATCCATTGCGGAACGGGATGCGGTTCTTTGGACATCTGGCAGAAAATTGAATCGGCAATATTGTTGTTGCCACGCCAATCTGTTGCCCGTTCGGCAAAGGTAAACTGGTCTATATAATAGCCCCCCAATTCATCAGCGAGGTTTTGAGCTGTTACATAAACCGATTTCGGATCATCTATAAAATGAACATTGCCGCCATATGCTTCTATGGCTGCGACTTTTTGCGGTGACGTTGTCCTCGGAATAACCGTCACAAAAGGAACGCCGATCAATTTTGCAAAATAGGCTTCCGACACGGCTGTCGAACCGCTCGAAGCTTCGACAATAGTCGTCTTGGGCCCAATTTTTCCATTGCAAAGAGAATAGAGAAAAAGCGAACGCGCCAAACGATGTTTCAAACTTCCTGTCGGATGGCAGGATTCATCTTTCAAATAGAGCGTTATCCCGCATGAAGCCGGTAAATCATAACGGATGAGATGGGTATCGGCCGAACGGTTTATTTCCGCTTCGATAATTTCAATTGCTTTTTTAAGCCATTCCTGACTGCAAGAATGCGGCGCGTCATAGCTTACGATTGAATCAACTTTATTCACTTTAAATCTTCCTTTTGGAGAGATTTAAATTATAGAATTGAATATTAAATTTGAAGAAAATACAGTTCGTTTTTTCTAATAAATAAAAAAACCTTGGAATAAACATTCCAAGGTTTTGCTTATTATTAGTATTTTATGCTCTTCTAGTTCGGCATTCAAGCTCTTACGCGACGGCGTTCCGAAACCGGCTGGAAAGCAAGTTTTGCATGGAAAGCGCAATAGGGACCTGACTCTCCCGCATCGGCACCGCAGAAATAGAAGTCATCCGACAGCGGGTCGCCAACAGGCCATTTGCATGTATTTTCACTCAATTGCAAAAGGCTCAAATGTCGTGACATCGGCACAACAACATCCGTTGAAGGCTGTTCTTCCACTTCGGAAACCGCATCGGCAACAAAATCCAGTTTCAAAGCTGTGGCGCCGATCGTTGAAGGCTGTGGTTTTTTGGCTGAAGCCGCAACAGCAGCGGCAACCGGTGCGACCGGCGTATTGCGGGGAGCACGTGGTGCCTGTGTTCCATTATTGACAACTGTTTCGACCGGCTTCTTTGTACGTGGCGTTGCTTTTGTTGTTTTGCCACGTCCTGACAATTTCAATCGATGAACCTTACCGATAACGGCATTACGGCTAACTCCGCCAAGCTGGGCAGCAATCTGGCTGGCACTCAACCCGTCACTCCAAAGCTTTTTCAAAAGTTCAACACGTTCATCTGTCCAGTTCATACCGGCACTCCGTTCCTTAATTTCCATCATTGCCTCATATCAGATAAGTGGCATGACAATTAACTTTATCATCTCTTTTATTGCCGGAATCCATCCCTGCGCTAAGAAGCGCAAAGCAGTCATACTTGTTATGATAATTATCCGGCAGAACCAAAAATGTTCCAGTTTTACGCTAAGTACTACTATACGCTTTGACTCTATGACAAGGGTCTACATGACCTTATATAGGTGTTTTGAGACGTTTTCCCCAACTTGCGAATCACTTTTTTTGGAAAATTCGAAAATTGCTCGTGAAAAATGTGATTTTTGCAAGATATTTTTTAAATATGGTCTTTCAAAGGCATCAATTGACTTTTTTCCCGACAGGCAGGATATTGAAAATGGATAGATTTTAGCAGCGTCGTGGCAAAATACGGCGCTGTTGATATTTTATCTCTGATAAAAACTGTTTTTCAAAAAACCTAACGTTTCATTCAGAAAAACAGAGATAATATTGTCCCTGCTATGACAGAGAGCCGGACTGTCCGGATTTTGTCACAGAGGAAAATTGACGATGGAGTAGGAGACCAGGCAATGACCCAAAACAATGCGCAACCACTTTATGATACTTTTGCACGTATCGGTTTGCGCTTCACGCGAGGAAATGGGGCCTGGCTGATCTCCGATAATGGTGAGCGCTACCTTGATTTTACCTCCGGTATTGCAGTCAATGCACTTGGCCATAATCACCCGAAGCTTGTCAAAGCCGTTGAAGAACAGGCCAACAAGCTCTGGCACGTATCAAACCTCTTTCAGTCTCCTGAACAGGAGAAAGTAGCAGAAAGACTTTGTGCAAATAGTTTTGCCGACAAGGTGTTTTTCTGCAATTCCGGCGCCGAAGCAATCGAATGCGCGATCAAGACGGCCAGACGTTACCAATATGTCAGTGGACACCCTGAACGTTATGAAATCATAACTTTTGAAGGTGCTTTCCATGGCCGCACACTGGCCACTCTTGCAGCCGGCGGCCAACAAAAATATCTTGAAGGCTTCGGCCCGAAAGCTCAAGGTTTCGTACAGGTTCCTTTCGACGATGAAAAGGCCTTGCGTGCTGCAATTGGCGAAAAGACTGCCGCTCTTCTTATCGAACCTATTCAGGGTGAAAGCGGGTTACGTCCGGTTCCGACCGAATTCATGCAATTATTGCGCCGCATCTGTGATGAAAACGGATTGTTGTTCATTGTAGACGAAGTCCAAACCGGTATGGGGCGGACAGGCAAATTATTTGCCTATCAGTGGTCGGGCATAGAACCCGATATCATGGCGCTTGCCAAGGGTCTTGGAGGCGGTTTTCCAATCGGTGCTTGTCTCGCAACAAAAGAGGCAGCCAAAGGCATGACACCGGGGACCCATGGTTCGACATTTGGTGGAAATCTTCTTGCTATGGCTGCGGCCAATGCGGTACTTGATGTTATGTTGGCCGACGGTTTTCTCGACCATGTCAATGCCATGGCCAACCTGTTCAAACAGGGATTGGCTTCCATTATTGACCGTTTTCCCGATGTCGTAGAGTCAATTCGTGGAGTAGGGCTTTTAACCGGGCTTAAATGTGTTGTTAAAAACACTGAAGTTATTGCTGCTATGCGTGATGAAAAACTTTTAGGCGTTGGTGCAGGAAACAATGTTATTCGTCTTTTACCGCCATTGACTGTCACCGAAGATGAAATTCGCGACGGCCTTCACCGCATTGAAAAAGCTGTCCAATACGTTTCTAATGCCCACAAACAAAAATAGGCTTGATATTATGACGAAGAATATTCGCCACTTTACTGATTTGTCCATTCTCTCGCCGGAAACTGCCCGCAACATCATCGAGCACGCCAAAAAGGTCAAGGCACTTCTTAAAAAAGGCCAATCGGAAAAACCTTTTACTGGCAAAACACTCGCCATGATTTTCGAGAAACCGTCAACACGTACACGCGTATCATTCGATGTCGGGATGCATCAATTGGGCGGCGAGACGATCATGCTCACCGGCTCGGAAATGCAACTTGGACATAGTGAAACGATTGCCGATACAGCTCGCGTACTTTCCCGCTTCGTTGACATTATCATGATACGGACAACGGCTCACACCAGAATGCTGGAACTTGCAGAATATGCCGGTGTTCCTGTCATTAATGGCCTGACAGATGATACCCATCCTTGTCAGATTTTGGCTGACATTATGACCTATGAAGAACATCGCGGACCAATCACCGGCAAAACTTTTGCGTGGATGGGTGACGGGAACAATGTTTTACATTCATTCATTGAAGCATCCGCACTTTTCAAATTCAATTTGAGAATTGCAACCCCCAAAGGCAGCGAACCGCAGCAAAAATATATTGATTGGGCTCGTCAAAATGGTGCGAACATTGTTCTCACCAATAATGCCGAAGAGGCCGCCAGAAATGCCGATTGCATTGTTACCGATACATGGGTTTCAATGGGACAGGAATTCCGGGCCCGCGGACACAGTGTATTCCAGCCTTATCAGGTTAACGAAGCATTGATGGATTTGGCCAAACCGGATGCCTTGTTTATGCATTGTCTTCCGGCCCACCGTGGCGAAGAAGTTGTCGACGCGGTCATTGACGGACCACATTCTGTTGTCTTTGACGAAGCCGAAAACCGCTTGCACGCCCAAAAGGCTGTTCTTGAGTGGTGCTTGCAGGCGTTAAAATAATACCTATCTATAAAGGCTACTTGCAAAAGGTTCTACTGTATTTACCGGCTTCAGGCATTATGAAGTATTCATCTGGACAATATGTCCAGAGACTTCATTGTGCCGGAGCATCTTTGCTTTTTAAAGTAAAATCAAACAGAACCATTTTTGCAATAATACTCTGGCAGTCTTTAAGGAAATGCGGTTTTGACAAAAGAAATGAATGTAAACGACCAATCGGCTCAATACAAAAAGAGCCCTTCCCTTGGTGATTTCAATTTTGCTGGCGATGATGCAGTTGTGCCTTTCGAGGTGGAAGAGCTCGACGCACGTGGCCGCGCTGTACAATTGGGAACCGCGGTCAACAGCATTTTGTCGCGCCACCACTATCCAGAACCAGTAGCGCGGTTGCTGGCTGAAGCAATGGTTTTAACCGTTTTACTCGGCACATCATTGAAATTTGATGGTAAATTCATTTTGCAGACTAGTTCTGACGGGCCGGTCAACCTTCTGGTGTGCGATTTTAAAACCCCGTCCAGTTTGCGTGCTTATGCAAGATTTAATGAAAAGAAACTTGAAGAGGCTGTTGCTTCCGGTCACGATGCCCCTGAAGAACTTCTTGGCAAAGGGACTTTGGCACTCACAATCGATCAGGGCGAACATATGCAACGCTATCAGGGGATTGTTGCACTTGACGGTTCGAGTCTTGAAGAAATAGCGCGTAACTATTTCAAACAATCGGAACAGATTCCGACCGAAGTCAAGCTTGGCGTTGCGACACTTTTCGACCGTGATGAAAATGGCCATTCAAGAGAAAGCTGGCGGGCTGGCGGTGTGCTTGTCCAACATCTTCCAAAGTCTTCCATCGAAAGCAAAACGACCAAGAAAATTGATAAGAAGACCGATCTCGACCATTGGACCGAAGTCAAGGCACTTGTCGACACGATCGAAAGTTCCGAGATGACGGATCCACAGGTAGGAGCGGAAAGACTATTGTTCAGATTATTCCACGAACATGGTGTCAGGGTTTTCAATGCAAGAACTATTCTTGATCAATGTTCATGCTCGCGTGAAAAAATTGAAAATGTCTTGAATACCTTCACCGCGGACGAGATAAACTCCAGCATTGAAAATGGCAGAATTACTGTAAAATGTGAATTCTGTTCGACGGTATATAATTTTAATCCGGAAGAATTCCGGAAAACTCAAGACAATGTAGCCAATCTGAAGGCAAAACAAAATTGAAAATTCAATGCAGCCGATTGGCTAAAACGCCATTCGGCTCCATTGCCATTTTAAACCTCGTTCCTCGAATAAAACCGGACAATCCCTTGAAGCTGATTTATCGTATTTTAACGGAAATCAGGAACTGATCTATTATTGGACTTTTCGATAAAAACACTTCTAGAGAAAAATGATCCCCTCCAAAAGACATCAAACCACTCCCATGCGGAAACCGGTTTGTTAAATTGCGGAAATCTCTGGTAGCGCGATATTTCGCTTCTCTTGAGAGAAAAATATAACAGATCATAAATAATAGTGAGGAAGTGCTTGAAGCTTTTGAAATGATTGGATAGTGCAATCGATCTTACTTAAAATTGCCGGAATCATTCTTCTATGCTAGCAAAACAGCGAAATGTTCAATCCGGTTTCCGGTTTAACGCTCAGGTTCTTGAAATTTTTTAAAAGTCTTTCCATGTCGGCAATATTCAATAAAAATGCTAGTCTTGAAAAAATCGGAGCGTTTCTGATATGCGCTTGACTGATGAAGACCGTGCATTGCCGCCGCAAGGCGGTTCCGGCGCAAAAAGGGGCAAGTCGCGGGAAAAACGAAAAAATCATGGGCTCATGTTCCGTCTGATCAAATGGTGTTTCATTCTTGCTATCTGGGGCGCGATAGCTGTCGCAGCTTATGTCGGCTATGTCGCACTTAAAATGCCGCAAGCTTCAACGTGGAATATCCCCCAACGACCGCCAAATGTGCGCATTATTGATCGCAACGGATTTCTGATTGCCAACCGCGGAACAACAGGTGGTGAAGCACTTTCATTGAAAGAAATGAGCCCGTGGATACCGAAGGCCGTGGTAGCAATTGAAGACCGCCGTTTTTACGACCACTATGGCGTTGACCCGATCGGAATTGCGCGCGCAATGGTAACCAATATTATCCATAGCCGCAGCAAACAGGGAGGCTCGACACTTACCCAACAATTGGCCAAGAATCTGTTTCTTTCTCCCGACAGGACATTGGAAAGAAAGGTGCAGGAAGCGCTGCTGGCGCTCTGGCTCGAGCATAAATATACCAAAGATCAAATTCTGGAAATCTATTTGAACCGTGTTTATCTTGGGTCAGGTGCTTATGGTGTCGAAGCAGCCTCAAGGCGGTATTTCGGAAAATCGGCTAAAGATATTGATTTGATGGAAGCCGCAACTCTGGCAGGATTGTTAAAAGCACCCTCGCGCCTTTCGCCTGCACGTGATCCGAAAGCTGCCAATGACCGTGCCAAACTTGTTCTTGCTGCCATGAAAGAAGAAGGCATGGTGAGTGATGCCGAGGTAGCGATGGCAGAAGCCGAACCGATGGCAAGGGCTCAATCCTATTGGACCGGCTCGGAAAACTATGTTGCCGATCAGGTTGTTCAACAATTACCGTTTCTCATCGGCGAGACAGATAAGGATATTGTGGTCGAAACCACGCTTGATATGACACTTGAAAGGGCTGCCGAAGAAGCAATCCGCACACAAATTTCCGAAAATGGAGAAAAACGCGACGTGAGCCAGGGCGCACTTGTATCGATTGATAAAAGCGGTGCAATCCGCGCCATGGTGGGCGGTGTCGACTATGCGCAAAGCCAGTTCAACCGCGCGACCGATGCAAAAAGACAACCCGGTTCAACCTTCAAACCCTTTGTCTATCTTGCTGCACTTGAAGCCGGTCGTACCCCCAATACAATCCGCAACGACGCACCGGTCAGAATTGGCAACTGGACGCCAAAAAATTACGGCGGCAAATATATGGGTGAAGTCACATTGACCACCGCTTTATCCCATTCGCTAAACTCTGTTGCCGCCCAATTGATTATGGAGGTCGGTACCGACAAGGTTATCGAAGTGGCTCACCGTCTCGGTATCCATTCGGCACTTTCGGACAATGCCTCTATCGCACTTGGCACGTCGGAAGTGAGCTTGCTTGAATTGACCGGCGCATTTGTGCCTTTTGCCAATGGTGGTTATAAGCCGCAATTAAGACTTATCTCGAAAGTAGAAGATACAAACGGTAAAACCATATATGATTTTGGTGAAATTACGGCCAATCGCGTCGTTCAATCAGATATTGTCGGCATGATGAATGCGATGCTTGAACAGACTGTCGAGAACGGTACTGCACGAAAAGCCGCAATCGACCGTCCGTCTGCCGGAAAAACCGGCACAAGTCAGGATTTTCGCGACGCATGGTTTATCGGCTATACAACAGATTATGTGACAGGCATATGGTTCGGAAATGACGATGGTCATCCGATGAAAACAATTTCCGGCGGTTCGCTTCCCGTGCGCGCTTGGAAATCCTTTATGACGGTTGCCGAAAAATCCTTGCCGGTATTGCCACTTCCGGGCAATTATAACCTGCAAAATGCGGTTCCCGGAGGCAATGATATTTTGCCTGAAAGCGAACAACCGTCGACAACGCCTTATCCGGCTCCGCCGCCTGAACCGGGTAGCAATGACGATTATTGGGCCCCCCGCCCGCCTGCCGATGTGAGTGAAGCACAACCTGCTCCACAAAAAAAACGTTCATTTTTTGACTTTTTACGTGGGCGGTAGTGCGTAAGGCGCTAAAAATATCCGATATATCTAGAAATTTACTATCGACTCGATAAAAATGCTCTTGTAACGACTAGACCTTTAATGAACAAACCTTTGCAATCTTAGATAGGGTAAGCACATGCCAATATTCATGAAGAAGCTGTGTTTGATTATCCCGTTGATTTTATCATTGCTCACCGAAGCCGAGGCCGTCACACTCGTTCCTCCCGGTAATCGTAATACGGTACAACCGCCCGTTCCCGGTGCTTCGGCAAAACGCACGCGTGAACTTTCAACAAGCTATGCTGCAAAATATACGAAAATCTATAATCTCCTGAAAAATGACACAAAACTAAGGGCACGCATTGTCGCAACCGCAAAAGATTACGGCATCGCCCCTATTCATATCGCTGGAGCAATCATCGGCGAACACACTTATAATGTCGATGTCTATGACCGTTTGCAGACCTATTATGTGAAAGGCATGTCCTATCTTAATCAGGGCGTACAATTTGCCTATAACGGCGAAGACGTAACCGATTTTGTTAAACGCCCGCAATTTTCTTCATGCAATGGTCTCCCGGATAGCTATAGATTGTGGACATGCCGTGAAAATATCTGGAATAAGGATTTTCGTGGCAAAACGGTTGACGGCAAAAAATATCCCGATAACCGTTTTAGCGCGGTTTTTTTCCAACCGTTTTTTGCCGGACAGACCTTCGGACTGGGACAGGTTAACCCGCTCACTGCTTTAATGATGTCCGACCGTGTCAACCGGATTTCCGGTTTGCCCAAGCTTTCTGCGGAAAATGGCGGACAAGTCTATAAAACAATTATGGACCCCGACCAGACCATTCCCTATATTGCTGCAACAATTCGCCAATCCATCGACGCTTACCGCCAGATTGCCGGTTTTGACATTTCGGATAATCCGGGGTTGACTGCAACGCTTTATAATACCGGTGGTGCAGAAGCACGTGCGCGCGCATTGGCAGAAGATAACAAGCAAGCCGTTGCACATGGAGAACAGCCCAAATTGCCACAAGAAAATTATTATGGCTGGTTTGTAAACAGCAAAATCAATGATCTTGAAAAGCTGTTTTAAAAACCTCGTCATTATTGCTCTCTCTGCTATTTTCTCTATATCTTCACTGTTACATAATCCGGCGATCTGATAATTCTTTTCATGATCCAATTTCGGCAGATCTTATTTCATATTGCCTGTTTCAAAAGCTTTCCGGTTATTTTCTCTTTCCTGTCAGAAATAGAAAACGACAATTTTTTTTCAAAGCGCGGATAGGTTGATCAGCCAATCAAAACTATCTGTTTTGAAAACACCGCATCTGCTTGAACGTCAATTATATCCGCTACCAATTAAATTATGGGGTACAGAAAATAATTCCTGACGATCAGAAAAACAGGCAGAACAGTTTTATCAAATCAGTTTTTTGATTGCCGCCGCAAGCGCACATAAAGCGCACCTTTACCACCGTGATTTCGCGGAGCATCTTCAAAGGAAGATATAATCTGGCGGAAAGGTGCAGTCTCCAGCCAATGGGGAACGGCTTGCCGCAAAACACCTTCGCTGCCCTGTGACAACCCTTTACCGGTTATAACAAGGACATGTCGTAAACCTCGGTGGCGCGCTGATTGTAGAAAATTAAGGAGCAACGAATAGGCTTCATCGCGATAGAGGCCGTGGAGGTCGACACGTCCTTCGATATTGACACGCCCGCGCGATATTTTACGATAGGTCGGTTTATCAAAAGGAAAAAGCTTCGGCAGAGCTTCTTTCCGATCACTCTTATCATCGGTTATAGTGTTCAGTCTGGTCTGCCGTAAAAGCTCCATTGAGAAAACGGCCGGCATATCCTTGATCTCAAGAGTGAAACGCTCCGATTTTGCCAAGGGAATTGCAGTACTTCTCACTTTATCCCATAAAATGCGGTCTTCAAGTTTCAGCCGATCAAACTCATCCCGATTATTGTCACGAGCCATGGTCATTCAACCTTCAAATTATACGCCCGATGTGATCGGCTGAACCTAGCGTTTCTAGAGAAAATTACTCACCATCTTCTGTGCCGATAATTTTCCAGTTTGGATCGCGCGATTTGACATTGCGTGCAAACGTCCAGATATCCTTGATTTCAGCTATTGTTTGCGGGTCACCATCTATAAGTTTCTGGCTATCATCGTAAGTTGCCGAGATAATCTCGCTCTCGACCCTGACGGTCAGTTGCGCAATATCTGCCTCACTCGACGCATCAATAATTTCAATTTTATCAATGCCGACAAATGTAAATTTGACAGTTTCACCTTTTTTATCACGCTCATCAATGGCGGAGGAAAATCCGGCAAAGACATCATCGGATAAAAGTGATTTCAAGGTATTTTTATCCGCTTTTGCAAAGGCTGTTACAACCATTTCATATGCGACCCTTGCCCCATCCAGAAATGAATTTGGTGAAAATGTTGCGTCTTCTTTGCGGATCGAGCGCAAGCCTTTATTAAGGTCGCTGTCTTCAGGTGCGATTTTATCAATATCGGAAAAATCGTCGGCTGCTTTTGCTTCCGGTTTCGGCAATGCAACAACCGTATCGTTTTCCTTTTCTTCCGCATTTTCCGGCTGGCGTGAATAAGGGTCGAAAGGCGGTCTTTCAAAGCCCGTACGTTTTCCCAACACACTGCGTAGCTGCAAAAACACCACTACGGCAATAACCAGGGCAATAACCAGTACAATGTCGAAATCCATCTTTGCGGCCAATCTCCAAAATTAAAGGGGCACCACGACGAAGAGTGTGGCAATAATCATTGACATAAACATATAGAACAGCAAAAGCCATCATTCAAATATGGCTTTTTAATCCCTATTTAAAGAAGGAATTGTACTATAGAGCGCATTAAACTCATAAAAAACCGTCGAAAGGATAGCGTTGGTGGGAAATATCTACCGTAACACACCCAATATTGCCGGTGTGATTTTGCTCATCGCAATTTTTATCGAGATTGCCGGTTTCATCATTGTCGGAAAACAGATCGGCGTTCTCGCAACTTTAGGTCTTATCATTTTATCAATGGTTGCGGGAGTTGTTCTTTTGCGCGTTCAGGGAATTACGCTTCTCGCCAAAATGCAAAGCGAGCTTGCCGCCGGTCATATGCCTGATCGTGAACTTGCCCACGGAGCGTTGGTTATTATAGCCGCTATCCTGTTGATCATTCCGGGTTTTGTAACCGATATTATCGGCCTTTTGCTTTTTATCCCGCAAATACGCGATCTCTTATGGAAATGGGTGTCGAAAAAGATGATAGTCCGCACCTCTTTTTCATCCGGTTTTACAAAAAACAATTACGATAACAGCCATTCGCAAACAATCGATCTTGATGCCGAGGATTATCATTCATCCGACCCCGAACATTCGCCGTGGCGAAAAGATGACGATAACAAGCGTTTAAATTGATCATTGAGTGAAAAATGGTGAAAGGCCGGGCCCCATTTATTGCAACAATGCACGTGACATGCTAGCCCATATTATCTCTAACCACACAAGGCGCGTTTTGGCGCTAATCATAGAAGGTTTTCATTATGGCCGAAGGCGATGCAAATAAAAATGGCGAAGCTCCCGTATTTACGGTCCTCACCCAATATCTGAAAGACTTTTCGTTTGAAAGCCCGAATGCTCCACAGGCATTACGACCAAGAGACAAAGCTCCCGAAATCAATATCGGAATCAACGTCAACGCCAATCCTATGGAAGATGGTAACTATGATGTTGTCCTTTCGCTTACCGCGAAAGCCGGTGAAGGCAAGGATATGCTCTTCAACGTCGAACTCGTTTATGGTGGTGTCTTCCGCGTAAAGAATATTCCGCAAGAACACATTATGCCGTTGGTTTTCATTGAATGTCCGCGTTTGCTTTTTCCTTTTGCACGCCAGATCGTTGCCGACGCAACAAGAAATGGCGGCTTTCCTCCTTTGATGATCGACCCGATCGACTTTGCAGGACTATTCCAGAAGCGCATTGCCGAAGAACAGGCAAAAGCACAAAAGTCCAATCCTTCGTAAGAATTTAAAGATTCTTCGATTATTCCATTATTCCCGCGAAATTCGCGGGAATTTTTTTGGTCACTCCCTATCCCCTCGCCTAACATTTACAAAAGAATGACGTAGCTCGCCAAAGATAAACAAATCAACGAATGCCTCTATCTTTTGTCATTTAATTTTTGAAACAAAATATTTTAAAAAACAGACCAAAGCGCATTCCGCTCAATCAATTGCAAAACGGAACTTTATTGATTTTTCAAAGCATAAAAAATCCGTTTCCCTTTGCTTTGATAAAATAGGGAGAGACAATCGCCACCGCACTTATCAAACGGGATTATATATGGCTCCGCCTTCAATGATATGAAGTGATTATTGGCCAGAAGTACCTGCCAGGCTTTGTTCAAAAACGGAAGAAACCTCCTTATTCTCGTCGCTGAAAAATAAGCTTATAGCCGCTTTTTTAATTACTAATTTTCGCAAATTATTTATTTTTGCAAATCCTTAATTCAACGTGCTTCACCGGTTGTGTTGATCAGGCAGGAATAATGCAGTTTTTCAGGCTTTATAAAGGAAAAACGGCAATTCAATTAAAAACCGCAAAAAAGCTATTGCCTATAAAAAAACCCGCCTCAAAAGGCGGGTTTCCTGATTTTGTCTCAAAGCCATCGCAGTCACCTACGATAACAGGATCGGAAGGATTATTCCTGTTCCTGCTTCTTCAATGCGGCACCCAGAATGTCACCGAGTGAAGCACCGGCATCTGATGAACCATATTGTGCAACAGCTTCTTTTTCTTCGGCAATTTCCAAAGCTTTGATTGAAACTGAGATTTTGCGGGTCTTTTTGTCGAATGCGGTAACGCGTGCATCAACCTTCTGGCCGACTGTAAAGCGTTCCGGACGTTGTTCATCACGATCAAGCGACAGATCCGAACGACGGATCGTTGTTTCGAGATCATGGTCGACCAGTTTTACATCAATGCCATTGTCGTGGATTGCAGTCACTTCGCAAGTCACAACAGCACCTTTGCGCAATTCACCGGAAGCAACGGCTTCACCGACCTTGTCGCCGGAAAGCTGCTTGATACCGAGTGAAATACGTTCTTTGTCGACATCAACATCAAGAACAACAGCCTTGACGACATCACCCTTGTTGTATTCCTCGATAACCTGCTCGCCAGGACGGTTCCAGTCGAGATCGGAAAGGTGAACCATACCGTCAACATCGCCTTCAAGACCAATGAACAGGCCGAATTCGGTCTTGTTCTTGACTTCACCTTCAACAACAGAACCAACAGGGAATTTGTTGGCAAAAGCTGTCCACGGGTTTTCGAATGTCTGCTTGAGACCCAAAGAAATGCGGCGTTTTGCCGGATCCACTTCCAGAACAACAACTTCGACTTCCTGAGAGGTCGAAAGAATCTTTCCGGGGTGAACATTCTTCTTGGTCCAGCTCATTTCTGAAACGTGGATAAGACCTTCGATACCCGGCTCGATTTCGACAAAAGCACCATAATCGGTAATGTTGGTAACAGTACCTTTGATCTTCTTGCCAACCGGATATTTATCGCTGATGCCTTCCCACGGGTCGCTTTCAAGCTGTTTCATGCCCAAGGAAATACGATGTGTTTCCTGATTGATACGGATGATCTGTACTTTTACAGTCTGACCGATCGACAGGATTTCAGACGGATGGTTGACACGGCGCCATGCCATATCGGTAACGTGCAAGAGGCCGTCAATACCGCCAAGGTCAACGAATGCACCGTAATCGGTGATGTTCTTGACGACACCTTCAACAACCTGACCTTCTTCAAGGTTCTGTACGATTTCAGAACGCTGTTCGGCGCGGCTTTCTTCAAGAACTGTACGGCGTGAAACAACAATATTGCCACGACGACGGTCCATTTTCAAAATTTCAAAAGGCTGCGGATTGTGCATCAACGGCGTTACATCGCGAATCGGACGAATATCGACCTGACTGCGCGGCAAGAAAGCAACTGCTCCGTCAAGATCAACCGTGAAGCCACCTTTGACCTGACTGAAGATAACGCCTTCAACACGTTCACCGGCGTTGAATTTTTCTTCCAGACGAACCCAGCTCTCTTCACGGCGGGCTTTTTCACGTGAAAGAACAGCTTCACCCATAGCGTTTTCGATACGCTCAACATAAACCTCGACTTCATCGCCGGGCTTGAGCGAACCGTCTTTACCCTTGGCACCGAATTCCTTTAACGGAACGCGGCCTTCTACTTTAAGACCGGCATCAATGATTGCCATATCTTTTTCAATTGCAATGATGCGGCCTTTGACAACCGAACCCTCGACGAGATCATGGGTCTGGAGGGATTCAGCCAAAAGGGCTTCGAAATCCGCTTTTGTGGGATTGTATTGTGACATAGAAACTCCTGAAGAAGTGCCTTTTGATAGAATTATGAAATAAGGCACGAGCGCGCCGGGTTAGTGTTAAAACGATGTTATTTTCCTGCCGCCCGCTCTTTGCGGGGTAGTTTGGCGCATGGCCGGAAATAACATTTCTCTTAAAGTCTTTTACCGTTTTGCCAAAATTGGATCAATCATAGCACAAGCGGCAGTAAACGCGCCTTCTATACTCAATTTTGTTGTATCAAGCAAGTGCGCATCTTTTGCAGGTTTCAACGGGCTTTCGGCACGATTCATATCGCGTTCGTCACGCCGTTTAAGATCGGCAAGAATGGCATTATAATCGGCTTTCTCGCCTTTCTCCATCATTTCTTTATAGCGCCGTTCGGCGCGAACTTCAGGTGTCGCAATAATATAGAGCTTAACATTTGCATCAGGACAGACGACTGTTCCAATATCGCGCCCGTCAAGAACCGCCCCTTTACTTTGTTTTGCAAAAGCTTTTTGCATGTCGACCAATGTCTTGCGCAAACGCCCCATTACCGCCACTTTCGAAGCCGCTTCACCGATTTCATGTTCGGATAAATGCGCCCGATCAAGTGAAGAAAAGTCAATCAACGAAGCGGTTTTTACAGCAATATCCTCGTCATCAAGTGGCAAATGACGTTTTAAGAGCTCATCGGCAACCGCACGATAAGTCAAACCGGTATCAAGATAGGAAAATTGGTAATGGGCGGCAAGTTTGCGCGCCAATGTGCCCTTTCCTGAAGCGGCCGGCCCATCAATTGCAATAATAAACGGCTTTTTCAGGTTCATTCGATATGCGCTCCCAATTTGGCCATCAGCCCCATAAATTCCGGAAAACTTGTTGCAATCATGCGTTTGTCATCAATTGTTACACGCTTTTCAGCTCCAAGACCAAGGACCAGAAAGCTCATGGCAATACGGTGGTCAAGATGTGTTGTGACTGTTCCGCCGCCAATGTTTTTTGCCGAAGGCTCGCCAGTCACGATCAGGAAATCTTTTCCCTCTTCACAGTCAACGCCATTTTTTTTCAAACCATTGGCGACGGCTGAAAGCCGGTCCGATTCCTTGACTCTCAGTTCTGCAAGCCCTTCCATAACTGTTTTTCCCTCGGCAAAAGCGGCTGCAACTGCCAGAACAGGATATTCATCAATCATGGAAGGTGCGCGCTCTTTTGGCACTTTTACGCCCTTTAATCGGGAGGAACGCACGCGAATATCGGCCACCTCTTCCCCGCCGGTCTGGCGTTTGTTTTCAAAGCTTATATCGGCTCCCATTTCCAAAAGTGTGGTGATTAATCCGGTACGGGTGGGATTTAACAATACATTTTCTATTGTTATATCCGAACCTTCGGTAATTAAGGCCGCCACAATCGGAAATGCTGCCGAAGACGGATCGCCGGGAACGATAATATCCTGCCCGTGCAATTCCCCCTGCCCCTCTAAATGGATATAGCGCACACCGTCATTATCAGTCTCGACCTCAAGATCGGCACCAAAGCCCACAAGCATTTTTTCGGTGTGGTCACGTGTCATGACCGGCTCGATGACGGTGGTAATGCCGGGAGTGTTGAGACCGGCAAGCAAAACGGCCGATTTCACCTGTGCCGATGCCATAGGAACACGATAGGTAATCGGGTTGGGCGTTACTGCGCCCCATAATGTCAACGGCAACCGATCACCTTCCGAGGCTTCAACCTGCACGCCCATCAACCGCAAGGGATCAAGGATGCGCCCCATAGGCCGTTTTGACAAAGATGCGTCACCTATAAATCGCGTCTTCATCGCATAAGTGCCGACAAGCCCCATCGTCAATCTTGCTCCGGTTCCGGCATTGCCGAAATCAAGCGGTTGTTCAGGTTCCAAGAGGCAACCGTTTCCGGTTCCGTGGATAACATAAACATCATTATCCTTAGTTATTTTTGCTCCCATTGCCCGCATGGCATTGGCAGTGTGAATAACATCGTCACCTTCCAAAAGGCCGGAAATGCGGGTTTCTCCACTTGCCAGAGCACCGAACATCAATGAACGGTGGGAAATGGATTTATCGCCCGGTATCCGGATATGTCCGGAAAGATCGGCAGATTTTTTCGAGGTAGCGGGAAGCGGTTCAGACATGGCAAACGTATTTCTTCTTTATATATAGGAAAAGCATGCTTCTAACATAACGAGTTTCATACGTCATGAAAAAATACATCGCTTCAAGGAAATTGAACATGGTTCTTATTGTTTATCTTTGACAAAAGCATATTTTTGCGCTTAAGCACCGTGAACGGATTTTTTGATTAATCTCAACGGCATTTTTATGGACGCGTAAATGCTCGTGTCCGGTTAAAATGCTTTCAAACAAAGGCGCGTGGCTATTTTTATAAGCATATAGCAAATAGAAACAGCACGACCAACCAAAAGAGGCTCGGTCCATGGCAAAACCTGAACTTGGAACCAAAAGAATAGACCCGGAAACGGGCAAGAAATTCTATGATCTCAATCGTGACCCGATTATTTCGCCTTATACTGGGATCTCCTACCCCAGATCCTATTTCGACGCCACAGCCGATGCTAAGGGCGAAGATGAGGAAGAGGAGACAGAGACGGAAGACCTTGAGACGGCATTAGAAAAGCCCGAGTTCATCTCGCTTGAAGATGCCGATGATGAAAACAAAGGTGGCGAAGATATACCCGATATCGGCGACGACGAGGATGTCGATCTTGGTGACGATGATGACGACGCATTCTTGCCGGATGATGAAGACGACGAGGATGATGACGTTAGCGGCATTATCACCGGTGGCAATAAAGTTCATAAAGACGACGACATTTAATGAAATACAAAGAGGGAAGTCGCTTTCTTTATAAAGATTGCAATTTCCCTCTTGATCTTTGGCGCCACTCAATTTAAGAAGCCGCCAGACAGTTTGTCTTTATCCCTGAGGGTCACAACGTGACCTTCTCATCCTGAATGGGGCTATAGCTCAGCTGGGAGAGCGCTTGCATGGCATGCAAGAGGTCAGCGGTTCGATCCCGCTTAGCTCCACCAATCTTCAAAATGCGCCCGCTTCATAAAGAGAGCTTCCCTAGGCTCTAATCCCGAAATTTTGCCGTTTAAATTTTTTGCCCGCTAACTTTTTTGCTAGTTAACTTCTTTGCCAGTTAACTTCCTTGAATGAAGACCCGTTTCTTCAAAGCGGCTTTATCTTTCCATTCCCAACCGGTCTTGTTCATTGCTTTTTCTATCCCGCTAATTCCCGTTTAAAAAAATCACCGTTTTTATGGTCCTTGAGAGACAGGCTGAAACTATTGGCAAACAATTCCGGTTTTTTAGCACTTTGCCTTCTTCAATCATAACCAAAAACATGTTCGACTATTTTTGTGCTTTCAAATTGGCTCACGAGAGCGGCGATAAACTTGATTGCTTCACATTATTAATTATAAGGCATTTGTTAGACGGCTAATAAATTTCGGAAAGCGTTCTTACGCCGCCAAGAGAACGATTTTCATTCAACCATCGGCACGATCAATAAGGAGTTCGGCACAGAATTTATGTTGGAAGATATCTATAAAGTTATTCATGAACGGCGCGATGTGCGCGACGAATTTTTACCTCAACCACTCGAAGAGGCTGTTATTAAAAGGCTCCTTGAAGCGGCTCATTCAGCGCCTTCGGTAGGCTTCCAGCAACCATGGAATTTCCTTCTTATCCGCGATAAAAAGCGAAAAAACCAAGTCAAAGAAATTTTTGACCGGGCGGCAGCCGAGGAAGCAAAAATTTTTAACGATGAAAGGCGAGAACTTTATAACCGCCTGAAATTACAGGGTATCGTCAAAGCACCTCTTAATCTGGTTGTCACATGTGACCGCTCGCGCGATGGCCGCACCGGTCTTGGCCGTTTTCATAATCCGCAAATGTCGGCCTATAGTTGCGTATGTGCTGTGGAAAATTTATGGCTTGCGGCACGGGCTGAAAACATCGGCGTCGGCTGGGTTTCGATCTATCATGATGACGAGCTAAAGGAATTGTTAAAGATTCCCGCCGAAATAGACATTATCGCCTATTTGTGTATCGGTTATGTCAGCCACTTTTATGACAGTCCGGAACTTGAGCAAAAAGGCTGGCGCAAACGCGTACCGCTCGAAAGCCTTATTTATCATGAAGAATGGCCAAAGGGTGCGCAATAATATTGCGTTTAAATTTAAAATTGTTTTTGATTCTAATCTAAATGTGATTGAGCATTGATCAAAAAAGCGTTTAAAATCCTTGCGTTTATATGATCTGTGCGGCAAAACCGTTACTACATTGGAATTATTCAAGGAAATTCGAAATGCCTCCCTATCGCTCAAGAACTTCTACTCATGGCCGGAATATGGCCGGTGCCCGTGGCCTTTGGCGTGCCACAGGAATGAAAGACGGAGATTTTGGTAAGCCGATTATTGCGATTGCCAATTCCTTTACGCAATTTGTGCCAGGCCATGTCCATCTTAAAGATTTAGGCCAACTTGTCGCGCGTGAAGTGGAAAAAGCTGGCGGCGTTGCCAAAGAGTTCAATACAATTGCTGTTGATGACGGCATCGCAATGGGGCATGACGGTATGCTCTATTCTCTTCCCTCCCGCGAGATCATTGCCGATTCGGTCGAATATATGGTCAATGCCCATTGTGCAGATGCTCTGGTCTGTATTTCCAATTGCGATAAAATTACTCCAGGAATGCTGATGGCGGCTTTGCGGCTCAATATTCCAACGATTTTTGTGTCCGGCGGCCCGATGGAAGCAGGAAAGATCAAATGGAAAGGCAAAGACCTTGCGGTTGATCTTATTGATGCCATGGTTGCGGCAGCCGATGACCATAACAGCGACTCGGAAGTTGCCAATATGGAACGGGCAGCTTGCCCGACATGCGGTTCATGTTCGGGCATGTTTACAGCAAACTCGATGAATTGCCTGACCGAAGCTCTGGGGCTTTCGCTTCCCGGCAATGGTTCAATGCTCGCAACCCATGCCGACCGCAAACATCTTTTTGAAAAAGCCGGTCACCGGATTGTTGAATTGGCCAAGCGTTATTATGAACAGAATGATGACAGTGTTCTTCCACGTTCGATTGCAACATTCAAATCTTTTGAAAATGCAATGACGCTTGATATTTCAATGGGCGGTTCAACCAATACGGTTCTTCACTTACTAGCCGCTGCGCAAGAAGGTGAAGTTGATTTTACCATGTCCGACATCGACCGGCTTTCACGCCATGTTCCGGTTATTTGTAAAGTCGCTCCGGCCGTTGCCAATGTGCATATGGAAGATGTCCACCGTGCCGGCGGCGTGATGGCAATTCTGGGCGAGCTTGACCGTGCAGGTCTTATTCACAGCGAAGTTGCAACTGTTCATGAAGCAACCTTGAAGGATGCTTTGCGTAAATGGGATGTCAAACACACAAATAATCCCGAAGTCCATGAATTTTATCGTGCAGCTCCGGGTGGTATTCCCACACAAATACCATTCAGCCAGTCACGGCGTTATGAAACAGTCGACCTTGACCGCGAAAAAGGCGTTATCCGCGATGTCGACCACGCCTATTCGAAGGATGGCGGCCTGGCCGTTCTTTACGGCAATCTTGCCAAGGATGGGTGCATCGTCAAAACTGCCGGTGTTGACGACTCGATTTTGAAATTCAAAGGTCCTGCACGGATTTTTGAAAGTCAGGATTCGGCCGTGGTTGCTATTTTGAACGGCAAAATCAAACCGGGGGACATTGTGCTTATCCGTTACGAAGGTCCACGCGGTGGCCCCGGAATGCAGGAAATGCTTTATCCGACAAGCTATCTGAAATCGAAAGGTTTGGGAAAAGCCTGTGCCCTCATTACCGATGGTCGTTTTTCCGGTGGTTCGTCAGGGCTTTCCATCGGCCATGTTTCACCGGAAGCTGCTGAAGGCGGCACAATCGGCCTTGTCGAAGAAGGCGATACAATCGAAATCGACATACCAAATCGCAAAATCCATCTTGCTGTCGATGACGCTACACTTTCCAAACGTCGCAAGGAAATGGAACAGAAAGGCGACAAAGCCTGGAAGCCGGAAGAGGTTCGCAAACGCAAAGTCTCCAAGGCATTACGCGCTTATGCAGCCATGACAACATCGGCAGCCAAAGGTGCTGTTCGCCAAATCTGATTTTAAAATTTTCTCTCCCGTTATGATCGTTGAATTGTAACGGGAGAGTTTTATGATCATTTTAAAAATACGTCGGCGCTTAAAAAAGCAGTCGCTCCATAATTATTTCCGAACCGTTAGGGGAACGAATGTCGGTTATTGATGTATTGGCAAAACATGCCGGTTTAACACCTGACAGAATTGCGATTTCGATCGCCGGAAATGAAATCACCTATAAAACACTCTGCCAACGCGCCGAAACTTTCAGGCGCAAGCTTTTCAATCTGGAAAAACGCCACCCTGACCGTTTCGGTTTACCGGATGATGGTCGGCTGGTTCTGCTCGCACTGCCGAACCATTTCCGCTTTGGTGAAATTTTTGTCGGCGGTTCGGCAAGCCCGCATTGCGTTGCTGTTCTTTCTGTTGCCACACCATCGAACCAGATTGAAGAAATCATGCGTCGGCTTAGTCCCGACATTGTCATTTGCGAGAATAAAGACTGTGTTATCGCTGAAATTGCCCGCAACCTTGATCTACCAGCGCTTTATGTTGAGAAAGGTGCTGACACCCCATCAACTTATGACCGTTTTCTGGCAACTTATGACCGTTTTCTGGAAGGAATCGTTCCTGATCGGGCAATAGCCGATTTACCGCTCGGGCCGTTTTTTATCGGTTTTACATCCGGCACAACAGGGCTTCCCAAAGCTTTTATCAGAAATCGCCAAAGTTGGCGAAACTCACTCGTCACCGGACGAAAACTCTTCGGCCTCGACAAATTACATAAATCAGTTGCCCCAGGGCCGATGGCGCATGGCGTGAGCCTTTATGCGCTTATTGAAACATTGGATAGCGGCCAGACATTTGAAAGCGTCAGGAAATTCAATGTCGATGAAGTATTGGAGCTTCTTAAAACTGCCACCCGTTTTGTCGGCGTTCCAACCATGCTCAACGAATTGAAACAACGGGCAGATGAGCGTAAGTTGGTTTTTAAAGGAGTGAAGCAACTTGTGACCGGAGCTTCAAAATTCGATCGTCAGCATTATGACGATGCCCGTGCGCTTTTCCCGAATGCGGAGATTTTACAATATTATGGCGCCTCCGAATTAAGTTTTGTTGCAGTCAACAAAATGACGCCCCGAACGCTTTCGCATGAAACTTCCATGTCGCCGGTAGGAAAACCGTTTCCCGGTGTCAAAGTCACAATACGCGATGAAAATTTGTCACCGCTCGCGCCTAATAAAATCGGCACGATTTTTGTCGAAAGCGATTTGATCTCGGACGGATATTTATGGGGCGACAATGGCAAGTCATTTGTCCGTAACCAATATGGTGCAACGGTTGGCGACCTCGGCATGATGGATAAAAATGGCGAGCTTTATGTGATGGGTCGTGCCGGTGGCATGATTATTTCGGGCGGCAACAATATTTATCTTGCCGAAATAGAAACCGCATTGAAAACTATTCCTCAAATCAGTGAAGCGATTGCGTTCGGCATTGCCAATAACGTTTATGGCGAACGTCTTGTCAGCGTTGTTTCATTCAAAGATGCTGCTTTAACTGAAAATGAATTGCGCGAGTTTTGCCGCCCGTTAATGGAAAAATTCAAAATTCCGAAAGATTTCTATTTAATCAATCATTGGCCGATGACATGGAGCGGAAAAATCGCGCGTGTCATCGTGAAAAAAATGGTTGAAGAGGGCAACCCCGAAATCACAAGGCTTTAAAAATGGATGAAAGCAGAACACCAGTTATTATTGCGGTCGCAAGAACAGCTATAGCGCGCGCATATGGTGCGCTTTCATCTGTTGACGTGGAATATCTTCTAAGCCCGCTCATTCAGGCACTCGTCGAAAGCACAAAGATCGAAAAAACCGGAATTGACGATGTTATGATCGGTAATGCTGCGGGCGGTGGCGGTAATCTCGCACGCCTTGCCGCTTTAACCGCCGGATTGCCTGTCGAAATTTCGGGGTTAACGCTCGACCGACAATGCGGCTCAGGTCTTGAAGCAGTGGTTATGGCGTGCAGACTTGTTGAAGCGGGAGCGGGTGACATTTATCTTGCCGGTGGTGCAGAAAGTGTATCAACTGCGCCTTGGCGCATAAAACGCCCGAAAACGCCGCGCGAATTGCCGCAATTTTTCTCCCGTGCACGGTTTTCACCGGATAGCGTCGGTGACCCCGATATGGGAAACATGGCTGAAAATATTGCCCGACATTTTGGTGTATCGAGACAAAGACAGGATCGTTTTGCGCTTCAAAGCCATCGACGAGCTTTGAAAGCTCAGGCAGACCATCGTTTTGATGATGAAATCATAGCACTTCAAACAGCAAAAGGCTTATTTTCCGCTGACGATTGCCCGAGAGCCGGTTTGAAACTTGAAACTTTGGAGCATTTGCGACCGGTATTTGAAACAGATGGAACGGTTACTGCCGGAAATTCCTGCCCTTTGAACGACGGAGCGGCACTTGTTCTGGTGACATCTCTCGAAAAAGCCAAACAATTGGGTATTCAATACGGGATTGTATTCGTTGACAGTGCTGTAAGCGGTGTTGATCCCAATCTTGCCGGTATGGGAGCGGTTCCTTCGACAAAAAAGTTGTTACAAAGAATGAAGCTCGACAATTGTTCGGATTTTAAAGTCATTGAATTCAATGAAGCTTTTGCAGCACAAGTGCTTGCCGCCATTGACGAATTGGATATATCGGAAGAACAAATCAACCGTGATGGTGGCGCAATCGCCCTTGGGCATCCCTTCGGCGCGTCGGGCACTTTTTTGACGATACGGCTTTTTTCCCAGATGAAAAATCTGGCTGACGATGCCCTTGGCCTTGCAACAATGGGAATCGGTGGAGGAATGGGAATAAGTGCAGCATTCAGGCCATATCACAACGCTTAAAAATCACTTCGCTTGAGCAAAAACGAAGTGTCATTTTTTGGGCCGGAGAATCGGAGTTTCCAGCAATAATCTCCTCTCGGTTTCACCAACCAACACAAGACAAAAATGCGATTAACGATCACATTTTATAGTGCACTTAAAAAACATCCGGATAGTTTTCCGGTATCATTCCACCCTGCATCATCCCGTTGTCGTTAAATGTCTTACAAAGGCGGACTGCAAGCGACCTTGCATGGTTCGAAACGCCATCATGCGCGGCAATTGTTGATTGCTTGATACGGTATTTCTTGAACCCTGCCGTTAATTTTCAGCCAATGAAAGTTGTTTCAGGCGATAGAGTTCTTCCAAGGCTTCCCTTGGCGAAAGCTCATCCGGATTGATTGCCTTCAAGGCTTCTTCAATTTTTGAAGTTTGACGGCTGTTTTCTGCTTCGCGTGCCAAAGCAACGGAAAAAAGTGGAAGATCATCTATCAATTTTGTGGCTTTACCGGCGACTTCGCCTTTTTCCAATTGGTGGAGAACATCTTTTGCCCGCGACAAAACAGCGGCCGGAAGGCCTGCAAGTTTTGCCACCTGCACACCGTAAGAACGATCTGCCGCGCCGTTTCCCACCTCGTGAAGAAAAACAACATCGCCATTCCATTCTTTGACTTTCATCGTCACATTATGAAGACGATCAAGTTTTTCGGTGAGCGCTGTCATTTCATGGAAATGGGTCGCAAAAATTGCACGGCAATGATTGACTTCATGAAGATATTCAATGGCTGCCCAGGCAATTGAAAGCCCGTCAAATGTCGACGTCCCACGGCCGATTTCGTCGAGAATGACCAATGAACGCTCGCCTGCCTGATTGAGAATTGTTGCTGTTTCCACCATTTCAACCATAAAAGTTGACCGCCCATGGGCAAGATCATCGGCTGCACCAACGCGGCTAAAAAGCCTGTCGACAACACCGATATGGGCAGAACCGGCAGGAACGAACGACCCCATTTGCGCCATTATCGCAATCAAGGCATTTTGACGCAAAAACGTTGATTTACCACCCATATTGGGGCCGGTGAGAAGCCAAATGGCGCCATATTTCGCACCATTTTTGGGAGAAAGATCACAATTATTGGCCACAAACGGTTCCTTGGCCTGCTTTCTCAATGCCTGTTCGACCACCGGATGGCGTCCGGCGACAATCTCGAAATCGAGCGACTGGTCGACAATCGGGCGGCAATAGCCCTGTTCTTCGGCAAGAGAAGCATTGGAGGCGGAAACATCAAAAACAGCAAGTGCCATAGCGGCTTGCCGGATAAAATCGGCTTGATCTGCAATTTCTGCGACAAGCTTCTCGAACAATTCAAGTTCGATTGTCAAAGCGCGATCGGCTGCATTGGCAATGCGGCTTTCAAGATCGGCAAGTTCGGTTGTGGTAAAACGCATGGCATTCGCCATTGTCTGGCGATGGATAAAACGGCTTTTTGCTTCAGCCGTTTCTGTCAGTGCGGGTGCCTGAAGCGCGGTGACTTCGATATAATAACCGAGAATATTGTTATGGCGGATTTTAAGCGCTTTAACGCCCGTCTCTTCCGCATAACGGCCTTGCAATTCGGCAATGAACCGGCGGGATTCATCCCTCAAGGTTCTTAATTCATCAAGCTCTTTGTTATAATTCTCGCGAACAAATCCCCCGTCCCGTTTCAACAAGGGCAAATCATCGGCCAGTATGCGATCAAGGTGACTGTGTAAATCAACCGGCAATTTTTCAAGAGTTGCAAAAGCATCACTTAATTCTTGCGGTAGAAGTTTACCCGCAAACAGATGTCTCACATCGCAAATAACAGCAAAGCCGCGCTGGATTGCAGCCATATCGCGCGGGCCGCCGCGACCAAGAACAAGGCGTGAAAGTGCTCGCGGCATATCAGGAGCGCTCTTCAAAATAGCCTGCAAATTTTCGGCAAACCGCATATCATTGAGAAAATAGGCAACCGAATCGAGCCTCTCGTTGATTGTTACCGGTGAAATCAACGGCGCCATCAAGCGTTCGCTCAAAAGCCTTGCACCGCCGCCGGTGACGGTCCGGTCAATCGCTTTCATCAAGCTGCCATCGCGCTGGCCTGAAAGTGTTCGTGTCAATTCCAGATTGTTGCGGGTTGCCGGATCGATAAACAGAGAGGCATTTTCATCTTCCCTTAAAGGACGCATAAGGGGGGGACGTTCATTGATCTGTGTTTTTTCAACATAACCGATTGCCGCAGAAATTGCCGAAAGTTCGGCACGATCATAGTGTCCGAGCCCTTCTAGCGTTGCCAGTTTGAAATAGTCGCAAATATTGCGTTCGGCCATATTGCTATCAAAGAGGCTTGCTGCTTGCGGTGTGACGATACGGCCAAGAATGTTGAATAACGGTTTCAATGCCTCGTCATGGAAAACACTATCGGCAACAATCAGTTCTTGCGGGTCAATGCGCATAATATCGGCAAGCAACCGGTCGGCATGGGCACGGCTTACTTTGAAAATTCCGGTCGAAATATCAATCCATGCAAGCGCAAATTCCTGATCTTTTCCCGACTTTATGCGTGAAAGCGCCATAAGATAATTGGAGCGTGCCGGATCAAGCAGTTTGTCTTCTGTCAAAGTCCCCGGTGTGACAAGGCGGATAACATTGCGCCGCACAACCGATTTGGCACCCCGTTTTCTTGCTTCAGCGGGATCTTCCATCTGCTCGCAGACAGCCACGCGGTAACCGCAGGCAATGAGTTTTTGTAAATAATCATCTGCGGCATGAACAGGAACGCCACACATTGGCACATCTTCGCCAAGATGTTTGCCACGTTTGGTAAGAGCGATACCCAATGCTTTGGAAGCTTCAACGGCATCATCAAAAAATAACTCGTAAAAATCACCCATGCGATAAAACAGCAAATAATCGCTATTTGCCGCCTTTATCTCGATATATTGCTCCATCATCGGCGTGATACGATCATCAGAGCGATTATGTTTTCTTTCCGGCTTTTCTGCCGCCATTTCCCGGGTTACTTCTTCTGCCATGCCTTTTTTAACCTTTGCTTTCGGCTTGTCACCAAAGAGCTTTTTTAAACCGCAATGCTTTGTCGGAATATTTCAAGCTATAGCATCCAAACTATGTGTCATGCCATTCAATATGTGTTTTAATACCCAACTCTTGTCGATTGAAATGTCATCAGAATTTGTTGTTCGAAACGTCCGGACAATATATGCAAAAGCAATAAAAAAACTTGGACTATTTTTTAAATATAATCCATAATTTCCGTTTATTATCACATATATACCGGCTTAAATGGAGCGAACAAACTCGCTACCTCAGAAAATGATAGAAAAATGAGCAAAAAGAATCAAAAAAACAACGACAAATCAACAAGTTACAGTTCTCTCGATCAGGAAGCGCTGGATTTTCACAGTCGCGGGCGTCCGGGAAAGCTCGAAATTATTGCGACAAAGCCCATGGCAACCCAACATGATTTGGCTTTAGCTTATTCACCGGGTGTTGCAGTTCCGGTGAAAGCCATTGCGCAAAATCCGGCTCTTGCCTATGATTATACAGCCAAAGGCAACCTCGTTGCTGTTATTTCCAATGGCACAGCCATTTTGGGCCTTGGTCATCTTGGTGCTCTCGCCTCCAAGCCGGTGATGGAAGGCAAAGCCGTATTGTTCAAACGTTTTGCCGATGTCGATTCAATTGACCTCGAAATCGATACGACCGATGTTGATGCTTTCATCAATTCGGTCCGTTATCTCGGCCCGTCTTTCGGCGGCATAAATCTGGAAGATATCAAGGCTCCGGACTGTTTCATCATTGAAAGCCGTTTAAGAGAGTTAATGAATATTCCGGTTTTCCATGACGACCAACATGGTACGGCTATTATTGCTACAGCCGGTCTCATCAATGCGCTTTACCTCACCGGTCGGGACATGAAACATACACGTCTCGTCTGTAATGGTGCCGGTTCTGCAGGAATTGCCTGCATTGAACTCATAAAGGCCATGGGGTTCAAGTCGGAAAATGTCATATTGTGCGACACCAAAGGCGTTGTTTATGAAGGTCGGCAAGAAAATATGAACCAATGGAAAGCGGCCCATGCCGTCAAGACCGACAAACGTACACTCGCCGAAGCACTTGATGGGGCAGATGTTTTCTTTGGCGTTTCGGCCAAGGGTGTTCTGACGCCCGAAATGGTCAAATCCATGGCTCCAAAACCGATCATTTTTGCTATGGCTAATCCTGATCCTGAAATTACGCCGGAAGAAGTTGCCAAGGTGCGTGACGATGCCATTATGGCAACAGGCCGCTCGGATTATCCGAACCAGATCAACAACGTCTTATGCTTTCCTTATATTTTCCGCGGAGCTTTGGATGTCCGCGCCAGCACGATCAATGAAACAATGAAAATTGCGGCGGCAAAAGCCATAGCCCAACTTGCCCGTGAAGAAGTGCCTGACGATGTCGCCGAAGCCTATCGGGGCACCCGACTGAAATTCGGTCCGAATTATATCATTCCGGTACCGTTTGATTCACGCCTGTTATCTGCCATTCCGACTGCTGTTGCCAAGGCGGCAATGGAAAGCGGCGTTGCCGGTAAGCCTATTGCTGATCTCGAAGCTTATGCACGGGATTTGGCTGCGCGGCGTGACCCGATAGCCGCAACAATGCGCGGTGTTTATAATCGCGTACGGCAAAATCCCAAACGGATTGTCTTTGCCGAAGGTGAAGAAGAACAGGTCATGCGGGCAGCCGTTTCTTACGTCAACCAGAACCTCGGTAGTGCCATTCTGGTTGGTCATGAAGATATTATTGAAAAAAGAGCACATATAGCCGGTATCGACCTTAACAGATCCGGAATAAAAATTGCCAATGCCCGCCTGTCCGATCGGAAAGATGCTTATGCCGATTATCTCTATAGCAAAATGCAACGAAGAGGTTGGCTATTGAGAGATTGCCACCGTTACATCAATAATGATCGCAACCATTTTGCCGCATGCATGTTGGCAATGGGCGATGCCGATGCGATGATTACCGGTGTTACCCGAAATTATGAAACCGGACTTGCCGATGTCCGCCGCGTTATCGACATGAAAGCCGGCGAACGGGTTGTCGGTATTTCTATGGCAATTTGCCGCGGGCGCACCGTTTTTATTGCCGACACGGCAATTTCCGAACACCCGAATCCGGAAGAATTAGCCGATATTGCCGAGCAAGCTGCAAATTTTGCCCGTGATATGAGCTATAAGCCACGCGTTGCACTTCTGGCATATTCTACTTTCGGTCACATGAAGGGTGAAGGCGCCCAACGTATTCAGGAAGCGGTCAAATTGCTTCGCGCACGCAATGTCAATTTCGAAGTTGATGGCGAAATGAGTGCCGACGTTGCGCTCAATCCGAAAATGATGGAGCAATATCCATTCATGGGATTGAGCGAACCAGCCAATGTTCTGGTTATGCCGGGCTACCATTCTGCTTCAATTGCCAGCAAAATGTTGCAGGAACTCGGCGGGGCAACCTTGATCGGACCTATTCTCGTCGGTCTCGAAAAATCGGCCCAGATTGTTCCCTTGGGCGCACGTGATTCCGACATAGTGACGATGGCAGCATTGGCAGCCTATAACACAACAAAATAGATCTATCCGGATTTTAAAGCCCCGTTTTCTCTAACGGGGCTTTTATTAATTGCTTTATAAATAAATTCTTGAACTTTATAGCTGGCTCACAGATATGGCGGGGAAGCGTTTTATTAAACAAATGCCTTGGCTTGCTGATTTTTCCCCCGTAGCAGCGCAATTTAATTCAATTTTTAACACTATGTCCTATTTTTATCGGCATGTAATATAAAGTGTTTGGCGTTTACCAAAAAAATTGAAAATTGGGCTTAATAAAAAAGATATAGTTTATCGGTAAAAAAACAGGCTAAATTCTGTCGCGTGAGCTTTTTAAAGCAAGGATCAAATAATATGGCGGAAACTGCATCATCAATCAAATGGCTTCTTTCTCAGCAAACGGAAGTACGCTACCTTCCTGATACAGCTTTTCCAATCCGTTCGACATTCAAGTCGGAAGACGAGCTACAGCAACTGGCCCATGAAATGGCCGAGGGCAAAAAAATTGTTTTGCCGGAATATACGCCATTCGATTTCAGAGAACGGCTCACCGAAAATTCCAAGCTCATTCTTCACACCTTCCGCTCGACCGATGCCGCAGCTCGCAATAACGAGGCCATCACACCGGCAGCACAATGGCTGCTCGACAACCATTATACGATTGATAAGACCATCCAGCAGGCGCGGCGTGATTTTCCGCGTGCATTCGTCAAACAGCTTCCCCCTTATAAAGGCGAAAATGAACTGCCAAGAATTTTCGCACTGGCTTGGCTTTATGTCGCCCATACCGACAGCAGTTTTTCGCTTAAAACTTTAACGGCCATGGTCAATGGTTACCAACAGGTTGCCGATTTCCAGATTGGCGAATTATGGGCTTTGCCGTCGGCTGTCCGTATGGTTCTCATTGAAAATGCGCGGCGACTTTCCATGCGCATTGAAAAAGCCCGCCGGATGCGGCGATTTGCAAACCAGGCCGCTGACCAAATGGCTCTGGCTGAAAATGACAATGCACTTCAGAACATTTTTTCAACTTACGAAGCGCTTGTTGCCGACCCGACTTTTGCCGCCCATCTTCTTTATCGTTTGCGTGGTGCATCTGTTGATTCAACGATAGCCTTGAACTGGCTTGAAGAGCAGTTACATCGTCATGGCAGCGACCCTGAATCGGCAACTGCCGAAGAACATTCGCGCCAATCAACCGGTGGTGTGACAATGGGCAATATCATCCGTGCCCTGAAAGCGATTGATGACGTTGATTGGACATATTGGTTCGAAACGGTCAGCCATGTCGATTTCATGTTGCGTGAAAACAGCGATTTCGGAGAAATCGACTTTCCATCGCGCAATACTTATCGCGTCATCATCGAAAAAATTGCCCGCCGTTCACCGTTAACCGAACTGGAAGTGACAAAAAAAGCAATCGACATGGTCGAGAATGCAAAGAAAGACGGTGTCGCGACTGGAGCATCGGTTGCATGGTATCTTGTGGGGCCAGGACGAGAAGCATTCGAACAGGCTTGCAATTATGATTGCCCGTTCTCGACCCGTTTCATGCGTGCCTTCCGCGCGATGAAAATTTTCAGCATTGCCATTCCGGTTTCAGTTCTCACCATTCTCATTCTCATTGCAGTTTATACATTGCTGAGGGAAACCGGCTTGAGCCATGCATTGTCGCTCACTTTCACAGCACTTGCGCTTTTCCCGACAATGGATACCGCTTTTGCGCTCTTCAATACTCTTGTTGCCTGGACTGTCGAACCACGGCGATTGATCGGATATGAATATAAAGACGGCATTCCGGAAGAAGCCAAAACGCTCGTCGTTGTTCCGACAATGATAACCTCGCGCGATTCTATTGACGAGCAGATAAGAAATCTCGAAGTTCACTATCTTTCAAACCCGCAAGGGGCAATTTATTTTGCATTGGTGACAGACTGGGCCGACTCGAAAAAGGAAGAAACAGCCGACGATCGCGATCTCCTCGAATATGCACAAAATGGTATTGCCGATCTCAACCGTTATTATCGCGGTGACGGGCAGCCACTTTTTTTCATTTTACACCGCCACCGTTTGTACAATCCCGGCGAAGATTGCTATATGGGCTGGGAGCGTAAACGCGGCAAGCTGCATGAGTTGAATCTGCTTTTGCGCGGTGACCGCGACACCAGTTTCTTCCCGACAGACCCACGTCTGCCAATGGATTGCCGCTTTGTCATGACACTTGATTCCGACACCAAGCTCACCACCGAGGCAGTCACCCGCCTTGTCGGAAAGCTCAATCATCCATTGAACCGTCCGGTCATTGACCCGAAAACACATACTGTCAAAAGTGGTTATGGCATTCTTCAGCCGCGCGTGACACCCTCGCTTACCACCGGTGATGATGCTTCATTCCTGCAGCGTGTCTTTTCCGTCAATCGCGGCATAGACCCTTATGTTTTTGCCGTCTCCGATACCTATCAGGATCTTTTGGGCGAAGGCACCTATACCGGTAAAGGCCTTTATGACATTGACGCATTCGAAATAGCGCTTGCTGACAAAGTGCGCGAAAACAGCGTTTTGAGCCACGATCTTCTTGAAGGTGGTTATGCACGCGTCGGTTTTGTGAGCGATGTCGAGGTGGTTGAAGATTATCCGACGGCTTATAATGTTGATGTTGCCCGTCACCATCGCTGGATCCGCGGTGATTGGCAATTACTGCCCTATCTCTTCACCCGTCACAATATCAACCTCATTACCCGCTGGAAAATGCAGGATAATTTGCGGCGTTCTCTGACCCCGCTCATGTGGATTATCGCCTCGCTTGTAGGTTGGTGTGTTTTGCCGCTTCATACGGCTGTTTTCTGGCAATTATTCCTGCTTTTGGGCATGTTTATTGCCCCCACACTTGGTGTTCTGCGCAACATTATGCCAACGAGTATGGACAATTCGTTACGTGGCCACTTCCAATCGGTGTTGACAAATATTGCAACCAGCACAGCAGATGTTGCGCTTCGCACGACCTTCCTTGCCTATTCGGCATTTTATATGGTTGATGCGATTATCCGTACGCTCTATCGCATGTTTGTTTCACATAAACATTTGCTCGAATGGAAAACATCGGCAGCAACGCGTTCTTCGCCCAACACGCTCTCCTATTATGTCACCACTATGTGGCCGGCGACATTAATTGGCGTGATTTCCATTGCACTTCCGGCAGCACTTCATAATTCTGCTGTCTTTGTGGCCCTGCCCTTTGGTCTTGCCTGGTTCTTTTCACCGCTTATTGCATGGATCGTAAGCCGTTCGGCTGCCTTTCAGGATTCGCTTGAAATCCGGCCAGCCGATAAAAACGAACTTCGGCGTATTGCGCGCCGCACCTGGCATTATTACGAAACATTCGCCAACGCCGATAACAATTTTCTTCCCCCCGACAATTTTCAGGAAGATCCGGTACCGGTTCTGGCGCGCAGAACTTCGCCAACCAATATCGGCGTTTATTTGCTCTCGACAGTCGCTGCACGCGATTTCGGCTGGGTCAGTTTTGATGACGCTATCCAACGCATCGAACGCACACTCGATACAATGGATAAAATGGAAAGATTCCGCGGGCATTTCTTCAACTGGTATGAAACCGACACTTTGCGGCCCCTTGTACCAAGCTATGTCTCGACTGTCGACTCGGGCAATCTTGCAGGCCATCTCGTAACACTGGCCGCGGCCTTGAAAGAGTGGTCTGAAGCACCATCCGTATTCCTACAAGGTGATCTCGCAGGCCTCCTTGATGTTAATGACATTTTGCAGGAAACATTAAACCTCATCCCCGATGACCGTCGCATCCTGCGCCCGCTTCGCAGACGAATTGATGAACGCATGGCCAATTTCCGCAGGGCTGTCCGCTCGATTATGGATGAACCGGAAACGGCAACATTCCGCACGGCAAATCTCACAATTGCGGCAAACGATATAGGCCGTCTCACGAGCGAGCTTGATGGTGAAATCGGAAGCGATGAATCCCGTCATGCTGTTTCATGGGCCGAATGTTTGATCGAGACATGCGAAGCTCACACACATGACGCGACCGCCGATCATGATACGGAGGCTTTACGCAAGACTTTAAGTGATCTTTCTGCAAGAGCACGGCAGTTTGCCTTTGATATGAAATTCGATTTCCTTGAACGAAAGGAACGTCGTCTCATGTCCATCGGCTATCGTGTTCAGGAAAACGAGCTTGATGAAAGTTGCTACGATCTGCTCGCTTCGGAAGCCCGTCTTTCGAGCCTCTTTGCCATTGCCAAAGGCGATGTCAAGGTTGAACATTGGTTCCGCCTTGGTCGTATGCTGGTACCGGTCGGCTGGAAAGGTGCTCTGCTTTCCTGGTCGGGTTCGATGTTCGAATATTTAATGCCACCGCTTGTCATGCGCGAGCCTCTGGGATCGCTCCTTGACCAGACAAACCGGCTTGTTGTTCGTAGACAAATCCAATATGCCAATGAACGCGGGTTGCCATGGGGCATTTCGGAAGCAGCGTTTAATGCCCGTGACCAACAGATGAACTACCAATATTCCAACTTTGGTGTTCCCAGTCTCGGTCTTCAACGTGGCCTTTCGCGCAATGCTGTTATTGCGCCTTATGCAAGCATTCTCGCTTCCCAATATATGCCGACAGAAGCAGTCGCCAATCTTGCACGTTTGCGCAAGCTCGGTGCGCTCGGCGAATACGGTTTCCATGACTCGGTTGATTTCACACCGGCGCGTGTGCGTGAAGGCGAAAAATATGCCGTCGTCAAGAATTATTATGCGCACCACCACGGCATGTCTATTCTCGCAATTGACAATGTCATTTTCGATGGCCGCATGAGAAACCGTTTCCATAGCGATCCGGTGATTGAAGCGGCACAGCTTCTGTTACAGGAAAAAGCTCCGCGTGAAATTCCTATGGTTCATGCAAAAACAGCAAATCCGATGCGCAGTGATGCTGGCGGCTTTGAAGACGCACCGGTTCGCGTTATCAAAACCCCGCTCACCAAACCACGTTCGACAGTGCTTTTGTCAAATGGCAATTATTCGGTCATGTTGACCGGCAAAGGTTCCGGCTATAGCCGCTGGAACAATATTGCTGTTACCCGTTTCATGCCCGATGCAGCCGAAGACCAGCAAGGCACTTTCATCTTTTTGCGTGACCCTGCTTCCGGCCGCTGGTGGTCGGCAACGGGTGAACCAACGCGCGTTGCCGATGAAGAAGCTTCAGCGGTTTTCACCGACGAAAAGGCCGAATATACAAAAACGGTCGATGGTATAAAATCGACTGTGGAATGTATTGTTGCATCCGAAGGTGATGGTGAAGGTCGACGTATCGAGCTTATCAACACCACTTCCAAAGATCGCATTCTTGAAATTACGTCCTATGCCGAACTGGTATTGACAACGCCCGAGACAGATGCGGCCCATACGGTCTTCGCACGCATGTTTGTGGAAACGGAAATTGCCGATCAAGGCGGAACAATTTATGCCAAAAGGCGTAAACGCGACCCGAAAGATCCGGAAATCCATGTTGCCCATTTTGTCACCGATACATCCGGTTCTGTTCGTGATGCGGAAGCCGAGACCGACAGGCGTGTTTTCATCGGCCGCGGGCGCTCTATCCGTCGTCCGGCTGCTTTCGACCGAGGTGCCACTCTCACCGGAACAGAGGGTTGTGTGCTTGATCCAATTGCAGCAATAAGATGTCGTGTTCGGGTTCCGGCACATAAAAAAGCCGCACTTATCTTCTGGACATTTGCAGCAAATTCGAAAGAAAAGCTTGCATCCCAAGTTGAATATTACCGTCAACCGAATGTATTCCAGCGCGAATTCTCGCTTGCCTGGACCCGTTCGCAAGTGTCGCTTTACCAGCTTGGTATCAAGCCAAAGGAATCCGTTGTTTACCAGAAATACGCGACTTCCCTTATTTATCCGGATCGCACGTGGCGTTTGCCTTCGGAGGCGCTCGCTGAAAACCTTGGCAAACAATCCGATTTGTGGCCGATGTCAATATCCGGCGATTTTCCGATCTTCCTGCTCAGGCTTGATAATGAAGCCGATCTCGAAGTCTTGCGCGGACTTTTAAAAGCGCATGAATATTGGCGGATGCGCGGATTGACTGTTGATATTGTCATTTTGAACGAACGGGCTTTTTCTTATGCGCAAGATACCCAGCGCGCCATTGAATGGATGTGCGAAGGTTATCGCAACCGCACCGCCGAAGCAGACGGACGCCAGCATATTTTCACTGTCCGCCGTGACCAGATGAACGAGCAGAGTTTCAAGACTTTGCTTGCCAGTGCCCGCATTGTTTTACAAGCCCAGAATGGCTCCTTGTCCGAACAGATGCAGCGCATGGAAAATATCGATTCCGACCTTTCCCATCGCAATAAAGATGAGGAAACTGCTCAATCTGCCAAGACGCATAACAATGGCAAAGCTGCGCAACGAAAAAGCGGCAAACACGAAGAGATTGTTATGCCGCTTGAACAGGGCCAATTTACATCAATCGGTATCATCGGCGACCAGCATAAATCCTGCCCGCTTCCGGATGGCAAAGACCTTGCCTATTGGAACGGCTATGGCGGCTTCGACAAGGATAATAGCTATGTCATTCGTCTTTCAGGAAGAAATGCAACGCCAAATCCATGGATTAACGTTATTTCCAACGAGCAGTTCGGTTTCCACGTTTCGGCAGAAGGGTCGAGTTTTACCTGGTCGGGCAATAGCCGCGATTACCAATTGACACCATGGGCGAACGATCCTGTTGTCAACCGTCCGGGCGAAGCTCTCTACATTGTTGACCGTCACTCGTTAAAACGTTTCTCGCCGGTTTCGGTTGTCGAATGTGATGATAGCGCACTCTATGAAGCGCGCCACGGCCTTGGCTATTCGACATTCACATCGAAACACGGAACGATAAGTCTGGAATTGACCCACACTGTCGATAATAAACGCCCGATAAGGCTATCGCGTCTTGTCATCAAAAACGAAGACAAGAGCCCGAGAAGCCTGAGACTTTACGATTATGTCGAATGGGTATTGGGCACAGTCAGGGCAAAAGCTGCTCCCTTCATCATTCCCGATTATGACGAAAAACGCGGTGCGCTTTTTGTTCGCAATCCTTATCATACGGAGAAGTTCGAAGAAGTAAGCTTCATTGCGGCAAGCAGCACACCTTCAAGCTATACGGCCGACAGAACGGAGTTCATCGGCTCGATCGGAACTGTCAAACATCCGCAAGCGATCCGTCAAGGCGAGCCGCTGTCCAACACGGTCGAAGCAGGACGTGATCCGTGCTCCGCACTTGCTTTTGATATCGAATTGAAAGCCGGTGAAAAGAAAGAGATTATCTTCTATCTCGGTAATGCCAAAAATCGTCTGGAAGCAGAAAAGTTCCTTGATAGCGTCCGGAAAGAAACATTTACCTCTGTTCTTGAAAAAGAGAAAAAACAATGGACAGATTTTGTTTCCGGCCTACAGGTCAAAACAAACGACCGTTCATTCGATCTCATGGTCAATAACTGGCTTCCCTATCAAACCTATGCCTGCCGCATCATGGCAAGAGCCGCATTTTATCAGGCAAGCGGAGCATTCGGTTTCCGTGACCAGTTGCAGGACACATTGTCACTCTTGCTGCTCAAGCCGGAACTTGCCCGTGAACAGGTTATCAATGCCGCGTCACGCCAATTTCCTGAAGGTGATGTACAACACTGGTGGCTCCCCGACAGCGGTGCAGGCGTTAGAACGATGATTTCCGATGACGTGGCCTGGCTCGGCTATGGTGCTGCTCTTTATGTCAATACCACAGGCGATCATGAGTTTCTCAATACAGATATTGCCTTTATCGACGGCGACAAACTCAAGGAAGGCCAACATGACAGCTATTTCCAGCCAGCCATTTCGCCAAAAACTGCCACACTCTACGAGCATTGCGCACTCGCCCTTGATCTTGCAATCAAACGCACCGGCAAACACGGCCTACCGTTAATGCTGGGCGGCGACTGGAATGACGGAATGAATCTTGTGGGCATTGAAGGGAAAGGCGAAAGTGTCTGGCTTGGCTGGTTCCTTGGAACGGCCTTGCAGGCCTTCATTCCCATTGCCGACGAACGCCAGGATGAAAAACGCGTCAAAAAATGGACGCATCATCTGGAGAAGCTCACCAAAGCGCTTGAGGTGAGCGGATGGGACGGAAAATGGTACCGTCGTGGTTATTTCGATAATGGAGAGCCTTTGGGGTCACACACCAACGACGAATGCCAGATTGATACGATCGCCCAATCGTGGAGTGTTATTTCCGGCATGGGAACGGAAGAACATCAAAAACAGGCCATGCAATCCATGCTTGAGCACTTGCTTGACGAGAAAGGTGAGCTCATCCGTCTGTTCTGGCCTCCCTTTGACAAGACCGAACTTGAACCGGGGTATATCAAGGGTTATCCGGCTGGCATTCGCGAAAATGGTGGTCAATATACCCATGGTGCAATCTGGAGCATTCTGGCACTTGCCAAACTCGGAGACAAAGACAAGGCCTATCAGGTCTTTTCGATGATCAACCCGATTTCGCACGGGAAAAAACCTCACATCTATCGCGTCGAACCTTATGTGATTTCTGCCGATATATATTCGGTCGAGCCACGGCGTGGCCAAGGCGGCTGGACATGGTATACAGGTTCTGCCGGATGGCTCTACCGTGCTGCTACAGAATCTATTCTGGGCATCAACCGCAATGGTTCCAAACTTTATCTCGAACCATGTCTGCCAAAAGATTGGCCGGGTTACGAAGCAACCGTAAAATTTGACGGCGCAACCTATGTTATCAAAGTTAATCGCGGTAAAAATCTTGGCTTGACAGTTGATGACAAGAAGGTCGACAAACCTGAAAACGGCATCGGTCTGAAAAAGACAGGACATCATGAAATTAATCTGACGATCGATAAATAACTTCAAGGGGTTTAAAAACTCCTTGAAGTTCCTCGCGAAGGCTTTACTTCCTTTTGTTCTTTTATCAAGGTAACGTTCTTCCCATTGGGTAGAGGCAACAAACAGATTGAAAGTGCTATGGCGCAAACTGATATCGCAGAACGTGTATATAATCACACCTGGAAGCTTGATCCGATTATAAGATCACTGCTTGATACCGATTTCTATAAGTTCCTGATGTTGCAAATGATTTGGGGACTTTATTCGGATGTCGATGTTACTTTTTCACTGATCAACCGGACAAAAACGGTGCGGCTTGCCGATGAAATTGATGAGGGAGAATTGCGGGCGCAGCTTGACCATGCCCGCACTTTGAAATTTACCAAAAAGGAAATGATCTGGCTTGCCGGTAATACATTTTATGGTCGCAAACAGATTTTCACACCCGATTTTCTCCATTGGCTTCAAGGTTTCCAATTGCCTGAATACGAGCTGACACGTAAAGACGGGCAATATATTTTGAATTTCGAGGGGCCGTGGACCCACACCACAATGTGGGAAATACCTGCGCTTTCGATCATCAATGAATTGCGTTCGCGTGCAGCCATGCGCAATCTCGGACGATTTGAACTCGACATTCTCTATGCGCGGGCAAAAGCCAAAATGTGGAGCAAGGTCGAGCGGTTAAAAAAATATCCTGATATTCGTATATCCGATTTTGGTACGCGCCGCCGCCATTCGTTTTTATGGCAACGCTGGTGTGTCGAAGCTTTGAAAGAAGGGATCGGGCGGTCATTTACCGGTACTTCCAATGTGCTTCTGGCCATGAACAATGATTTGGAAGCAATCGGCACCAATGCCCATGAACTGCCGATGGTTGTTGCAGCCCTTGCCAATAATGATGAGGAACTGCGCACAGCTCCTTATCGGGTTATGCAGGATTGGAACCGTTATTATGGCGGCAATCTTCTGGTTGCATTGCCTGACGCTTTCGGCACAGCGGCGTTCTTACGCAATGCGCCTCAATGGGTGGCAGACTGGACCGGCTTCCGTCCGGATAGTGCACCGCCAATCGAGGGGGGTGAGCGCATTATCAAGTGGTGGAAAGACCACGGCAAAGACCCGCGCGAAAAACTTATTGTTTTTTCCGATGCATTGGATGTCGATACAATCGAAGAAACCTACAAACATTTTCAAGGGCGCGTTCGCATGAGCTTCGGCTGGGGAACCAATCTGACCAATGATTTTGCCGGTTGTGCTCCCGATGACATCAAGGAACTTGATGCAATTTCGCTTGTTTGCAAGGTTACCCATGCGAATGGCAGACCGGCTGTCAAACTTTCGGATAATCCTGAAAAAGCCATTGGTGAGCCGAGTGAAATTCGCCGTTATTTGCAGTTCTTTGGCAATGAAGAACGTGTGTCGAAACCGGTAAGGGTTTAAAAAGCTCTTTTCCGTTCATTTTTCATTGCTGCTGATTTTATCCCTCCCGTCACTTTCATATGGCGGGAGGTTTTTTGTACCCATATAAGCGACGATGAGGAGATGGTGTAGCGGGGGTACTAACATGACACCCGATTTTTGTTTCCGGTCTGTTGCAACTCTTATTTTCCGTTTTACATCAAGCCATCAAGGCGCGTAAGAGCCAAAAGCTTGAGTAAAAGTTTAGCGAAAAACTGTTTTTCAATGGTGATATCTCATCAATAACCATTAGATTTTCACCAGCCTTTTTCGTTTCACTTTCAGGATTTCAAAATCTCAGCCACCCCTTGTCTATGTTCGCTAAAGCTAACGAGACTTTCTGCTTGCTTGCCAAGAATAAGTTCTCCGGATCACTCATCATTGGTAGAAAAGAGGTTTCGCTACCCTACCCAAGACTTTTACCTCTTGCCCACCGCGCCCCCTGCCTGTTTCTGCCATTTATGCCTGTCACGCATTTTGCCTTCTATCGGGCTATATGTTGGCCGAAAAATTGATTAGGTAGGAAACAATGGCCGAGTAGTATGTTTCACCTAACGCGGCTTTTATATTTTGACATTGTTAACCAGTAAAAAAATTCCGGACAAAACTAAATCGAAAAAGAATAATTTCATCATAATAATTGAAACATTCTGTTCAGCTCATTAGATCAAAGACGCCGGTTATTTCAGTTATCCGGAACGATAGAGTGAAGTAAGCTAATTAGGATGGGAAACTGGTATCTTGTGCCTTTTAAATGAATTGTTAGAAACGGGATTGCGTCATAACGGGTGGTGCAATCATCATTTGAAATAACGTTATTTTTTAACCACACCACTTTTTGCCGTTTCATAAATTACACCCCATGGCGTTTTGACAATTGTCATTTTGGCAATTGTCATTCAAAATCCAATGACTGGCTGCAAAAAGACTTTTAGGTCTCATAGCTCAAAGCGCTTTTTTTCTTTAAAAAAGCTTCCCCGTTTCGCGGGCATGAATTTGTGCTGTTTTGAAGACAATAAAAAACCGGCCCTGAAAAGGCCGGCTTTTGAAAAAAGTTTTATACGAGAAATGCGATTTAATCCGAATTTGAAAATTGCCGTTTATGTGCCGGAAACTTTCATCAACTGTTGTTCATTCCCGGCATCATAAGCTTTTCAGGCCTGTTTCACACCGATCAGACATCAAGATTCGAGACGTTCAGAGCGTTGTCCTGAATGAATTCACGGCGTGGTTCCACTTCATCGCCCATCAATTTTGCAAAAACTGCATCGGCGTCCTGTGCATCGCCAATTTTGACCTGCAAAAGTGACCGTGCATTGGGATCAAGTGTGGTTTCCCAAAGCTGCTCGGCATTCATTTCACCCAAGCCTTTATAACGTTGCATTGTAAGCCCCTTCTTGCCATTGGCAAAAATGGTGTCGAGAAGAGCAATCGGACCCGAAATCGTTTCTGTCGTGTCTTTACGACGCAAAACCGGAAGTTTTCCGTAAATTTCGTCAAGATGATGGGACATATTATCAATCCGCTTGGCATCGGTCGAAGCAATCAATCCCATATCAAGAACGACAACATCTTTTACGCCGCGCAGAACCCGCTCGAAACGCAAGCCGCCATCGTCATTTACATGTCCCGTCCAGCCACGCTCCATATCTTCGGCAATCAAATCAAGGCGGGCGGCCACATGATCAGCCGTTGCTTGCGCTTTTTCCTTTGTCGACAAAGCTTCCGGATTAAGTGCACCGGCAATTGCCGCCTGTTCGACAACAGTACGGTTATATCTGGTATTTAAACCATGAAGCATATTTCTTATCACACGCGCATCTTCTACCAATTGGTGCAAATCGGCACCGGCGCGCATCTCGCCATTGGCAAGTTCCAGCACACTGCCTTCAAGGCCAGCTTCAATCAACGATTCCTCAAAAGCGCTTTCATTCTTGATATATTGGGAAGATTTGCCACGCGTTACTTTGTAAAGCGGCGGCTGGGCGATATAGACATAGCCCCGTTCGATCAATTCCGGCATTTGACGGAAAAAGAACGTCAACAACAGCGTACGAATATGGGCGCCGTCGACATCGGCATCCGTCATGATAATGATTTTATGGTAACGCAATTTATCGGGATTGAATTCGTCCTTGCCGATTGATGTACCAAGTGCGGTAATCAAAGTACCAATCATATCCGACGATAACATACGGTCAAAACGGGCGCGTTCAACATTCAAAATTTTACCGCGCAAAGGCAAAATAGCCTGATTTTGGCGTGCTCTTCCGCTTTTTGCAGAGCCACCGGCTGAATCACCCTCGACGATAAAAATTTCCGATTTTTCCGGATCGCGTTCCTGACAATCGGCGAGTTTACCCGGAAGTGATGATATATCCAGAGCACCTTTACGGCGTGTCAATTCACGAGCTTTACGCGCGGCTTCACGGGCTGCGGCTGCTTCTACAACCTTGCCAATCAGAATTTTTGCCTCGGTAGGATGTTCTTCAAGCCAGTTGGAAAGCCCTTCATTGACCAAGTTTTCAACCACCGGCCGCACTTCGGAAGAAACAAGCTTATCCTTGGTTTGTGAAGAAAATTTCGGATCCGGTACTTTTACCGACAATATTGCCGTTAAACCTTCACGACAATCATCCCCTGTCAAAGTGACCTTTTCTTTTTTGGCAATACCGGATGTTTCTGCATAACCGTTGACCTGACGCGTCAATGCACCACGGAAACCGGCCAGATGTGTGCCGCCATCACGTTGGGGAATATTGTTGGTAAAGCACAAAACTTTTTCATGGTAGGAATCATTCCACCACATGGCCACTTCGACAGTCATGCCGTCTTTTTCGCCATTGATGTAAATAGGTTCGGCAATGAGCGGCTTTTTGGACTGATCGATATATTTCACAAATTCGACAAGTCCGCCTTCATAATGCAATGTTTCTTCACGCACATCGGCGTGTCTGCGATCTGTCAAACGGATACGAACACCCGAATTTAAAAAAGCGAGCTCGCGAAGGCGCCGTTCCAACGTATCGAAATCGAATTCGACCATTGTAAATGTTTCGGTACTGGGAAGAAAAGTAACTTCCGTACCGGTTTCATCACCACATTCGCCAACAACTTTCAGCGGAGCATCCGGTTCGCCATGGGTGAAACTCATTTCATGAATTTTACCCTTGCGTTTGATGCGCAATTTCAACCAGACCGACAGCGCGTTGACGACCGAAACACCAACACCGTGAAGACCGCCAGAAACTTTATAGGAATTCTGGTCGAATTTACCGCCAGCGTGAAGCTGCGTCATAATGACTTCAGCAGCCGAAACACCCTCTGTCGGGTGAATTTCTGTCGGAATCCCGCGCCCGTTATCAGTCACTGTACAAGAGCCATCCCCATTCAGTGTGACTGTGATAAGGGTTGCATAGCCGGCCAATGCCTCGTCAATCGCATTGTCAACAACTTCATAGACCATATGGTGCAAACCTGAACCGTCGTCAGTATCGCCAATATACATGCCCGGACGTTTGCGCACGGCATCAAGGCCTTTAAGTACCTTAATGGATTCGGCATCATAATCGCCTTCGTGATGCTGCGTTGTTTGATCACTCATAAGTCAGTCCATTTCTGCTTTAAAAACAAGATGTTAAGCCGCCTTACGAATCAAGGCGGATAAGCTCCTTATTTATACGCCATGAGCCTTGATTTACCAAGTTTTTTCAGCATTTTTCCCGTGGATAGACGGTTCAACCGGTCTCTACAGGAAGAGCTTTATAGTCTATGTGGCTTAATTTTAGAAAAGCACCAAAACTTATCAAAATCATCTCTGCAAGAATGACTCGAATAAATATAATTTCTTTCATGTCGGCTCGTGACGAATTGCTTTTTATCGTGATGTAAAACGATCGTTTCACGCTTAAAAATTTTCGGTCATGATTATTTCATCTTAAAACATATAAAATCAACTTGCTGACGCATGCTGTTAGATTTCTTTGTTTCGGAAACGTTTGAAAAAATTGTTTTCCAATGGTGTTCTTTCAAGTTCGGCAAAAGCGCGCCTCTCCGGAGCTTCCGGAAAGAAGCCTATTATTGCCGAGAAAAACAAGATTGCGCCACCAACACTCTTTCCGCCAATATCGGAAAAAAGCGTTCGCGTTTTTCTGCCCTGAATATTTGTCTTCAAGGCTTTAAAACTCAATCATTCCATTAATTTTTTTCCAATGCAGCCGTGACGATTATTTCCACCCGATAGAGAGGAGAAGCAAGTTGCGCTTCACAGGTTGCTCTTGTCGGAGCTGCACCTTTTTCCAACCATGCTTCCCAAACCTCGTTCATAATGTCGAAATCCACCATATCGGCAAGCCAGATTGTTGCAGATAATAAACGGGATTTATCGGTTCCTGCCTTTGCTAACAATTGATCGATTGACGCGAGCGCCTCGATTGTTTGTTCTTTGGTGGTTTTTCCGGGACTGCCGACCTGTCCTGAAAGAAAAACCATACCGTTATAGATGACCGCCTCGCTCATCCTCTTATTCGCATCAATACGTTTTATAGTCATATCGTCTCCTCTCGAATATTTTTCTCACCCCGACGGCGTTCAGACAATGTTTCAAAAGCAAGTTTTGCCGCATAAAGATCTGTAAGAGCGGACCCTACTGCCTTGAACAGGGTGATATCGTCATCACCTCGTTCTGGCGGTTCTTTTGATAAAGCAAGGTCGCTTAGTGTCGCTAGAATATCGCCCTTTTTTATTGTGCCATTGCCGATCGGAATACATAAATCGCCTGCCTCTTCAAGGGCTTCAACTGTATCAATATAAAGTTTGGCGTGGCGCACCAGATCATCATCCGCTTCTCGCATCTGCGGCGTAAAAGCACCGATAAGATCAACATGGGCGCCCTTCTTTACCCAATTTTTGTGAATAACCGGTTCATTTGAAAGTGTGGCTGCCGAGATAATATCCGCCCCGTTGACAGCCTCTTCGGCAGTACCCGCTATGGTTACAGAAAAGCCTGCATCTTCAAGCTGTTTTCCCAATTTTTCAGCGGATTTTTTCGTCCGGTTCCAAATGCTTATTTTCTTGATAGGCCGGACAGCAGAAAATGCATCAGCCAATAATTGTGCAACTTCACCGGCACCGATAATAGCCAATTTTTCCGATCGTGGCGAGGATAGATAACGCGCGGCCAAAGCCGATGTTGCTGCCGTTCGTCTGGCTGTCAATGTATTGCCGTCAAATATTGCCAGCTCTTCGCCTGTATCGCCATCATAAAGAATATAAGTCGACGTGAGACCGGGTAAATTTTTCAAACGGTTGTCAGGAAAAACATTGACAATTTTCACGCCCAGAAATTGTTGTCCGACTTCGGAGTTTGTCCAAGCCGGCATCAACAACATGATCGGCGGGTTGTTTTGTTGTTTTCCCAATTTCAGATGTTGGCGCTCGGGCTTGGCACACCCGATAGCAAAACCTTTGTCCAATGCATCAATCAGGTCTTTGAATGGCAAAGCGTCTGCTGTTTCGTTTCTGTTGGCGTTCACCCTATCCATAATATGTTTTAAAACTCCCCGACCGTTTTTTAAGCGCCTCCAACGTTTTAACTATCGGCACTGTTTTATTTATTGGCATTTCATATGCGAAAGTCTATTTCTTTTATTCACATTCAAGATTAGCCAGCAATTATCCACAAACACCTTATGACCGCAGACAACACAAGCCTTCCCGTTACCGAAGCACTTCCCGAGCTCGACAAAGCTCTCGGTTCGCATGGTAAAGCTGTTCTCGTTGCCCCGCCAGGTGCTGGCAAAACCACGCTCGTGCCACTTCATCTGTTAAAACAGGACTGGTGCAAAAACAAAAAACTCATCCTGCTTGAGCCCAGGCGCTTGGCGGCGCGCGCTGCAGCACGACAAATGGCATCCCGCCTTGGTGAAAAAGTCGGTGAGACTGTCGGCTATCTCATGCGCTTTGATAAAAAAATCTCCAAAAGCACACGCATTGTTGTGGTGACCGAGGGCGTATATTCACGCATGGTTCTCGACGATCCCGAACTATCGTCAGTGGCAGCCGTTTTGTTTGACGAATTTCATGAACGCAGTCTTGATGCCGATTTCGGTTTGGCATTGACGCTTGATATCATGGAGGGGTTGCGCCCCGATTTAAAAATTCTTGTCATGTCGGCAACACTTGATGGAGCAAGAATTGCAAAAGTCCTTCAGGGAGCACCTCTCATTGAATCAAAAGGGCGAAGCTTTCCCGTCGATATTGTCTATCAACCACGAAAGGCCACAGACTCTATCGAAGAAGCTATGGAAAAAGCCATCCGTCACTGGCTGTTTTCTCAGCCTGAAAGTATTCTCGCCTTTCTTCCCGGACAAAGAGAAATAAAAAAAACGGCGCAATTACTTGCTAATGCTGTTGATAAAAATACGATCATTGCGCCTCTTTACGGAGCCATGGACATCAAAGAACAGGATATAGCAATCAAACCCGCTGATCAGGGGCACCGTAAAGTTGTTCTTGCAACCTCCATTGCCGAAACTTCGCTTACTATTGACGGTATCGGCGTTGTTATTGATAGCGGGCTTTCGCGTGTGCCGGTTTTTGAACCGTCAACAGGCGTTACAAGACTTGAAACAGTGAGAGCTTCACGCGCTTCGGTCGACCAGCGCGCCGGTCGTGCGGGAAGAACGGCGCGTGGCATTGCTGTGCGCCTTTGGCACGAAGGACAAACCTCATCGCTTCAGGATTTCCAGACCCCTGAAATATTTTCAGCCGATCTTTCCAACCTTGTGCTTGATAGTGCTGCCTTCGGAATTACCGATTTATCAAAGCTTGTCTTTCTTGACCCGCCGCCAAAACCTCAAATTGTTGAAGCGCGCGAACTTTTAAAAAAACTTGATGCAATTGATGAAACCGGCCGCATCACACCAATCGGCAAAAAGATGCGTGAAACGGCTTTGCCGGTGCGTCTATCTGCCATGCTTATCAAAACAAAAACCATAGAAGAGACCCGTTTGGCGAGCGAGATTGCCGTTATATTGACCGAACGGGGACTTGGTGGAAACGACGACGATATCGGGCGCAGAATTGAAAAATTCCGCACCGATCAATCCGACAGGGCAAAAAAAGCGCGCTTGCTCGTTCAACGCCTTGTTAACAGACAATCACTCGATAGTCGGCCCGTAAGCAAAGTCGGGTTTGAAAATTCGGCCGCGCTTTCTGTCGCTCAAGCAGGGCGGCTCCTTCTTTTTGCTTGGCCTGACCGTGTTGCAAAAGCAAGGGGCAATAAGGGACGTTTTTTGCTTGCCAATGGAAGAGGTGTTGCCGTTGATGAATTCTCAAGCTTTTTCAAGGCGGATTATCTGGTGGTTGCCGATATGATGGGAAAAGCCGAAGAGGCGCGTGTTCTTGCCGCTGCAGAAATCGACGAAGAAACAATCCGCAATGTTCTGGCTGATAAAATAGAACGCCACAGAGATCTTTCTTTCGATGTGCAATCGCGTTCTTTCCGAGCACGAGAAATTCAAAAACTTGGAGCAATCAATTTTAGCGAAAAACCGCTTCCCCTCCCCTCGGGTGAAGAAGCCGATCATGCTGTGATCAAGGCTATAAGGCATTACGGGCTTGATCTCCTCCCATGGACAAAAGAAACCGTTGCATTAAGACACCGTCTTCAATGGTTACACCGCGGTTTGGGCGAACCATGGCCTGATATGTCGGATGAAGAACTTTTGAAAAAGCTCGACGACTGGCTGTTGCCTTTTCTTCACGGAGAAGCGCGGATTGATACAATAAGCGGGAAAGTCATTTATAATGGGCTTATATCGCTTGTTCCTTATCAGCTTCAAAACGAAATAGACAAAAAAGCCCCCACCCATTTTACCGTACCGACAGGGTCTCACATTCCGATCAATTATGAAGGGGAAGCACCACTCATTTCTGTTCGCGTTCAGGAATTATTCGGGTTAAGTCAACATCCTTCCATTGCCGATGGGCATATACCGCTTGTTCTCGAACTTCTTTCCCCTTCCCACCGGCCAATACAAATCACGCGTGATCTTCCGGGCTTCTGGCGCGGTTCATGGGCTGATGTAAGAGCTGAAATGCGCGGGCGCTACCCCAAACACCCATGGCCGGAAGACCCGCTCTCCGCGCTCCCGAAGCGGCGTGCAAAACCGCGCGGCAGTTGAAATGAAGCCGAATATCGGCTTTAAACATGATGAAAGAACATTGTTTCGTTTGACCGGTTTTCCGAATAAAGAGACAAGCTCACTTCGCAAAGGCAAAATTGGCAAGGGCAAAATTGATGGAAAAGGAATTTTTTCGACGCACATCCACCTATTCGCGCCGCTTGCGTTCGACAACGCTTATTCGCATCCGCTGGCTTGCAATTTTCAGCCAGACGATAACGATTGCTTTTGTTTCCGTCTATCTCGGTTTCAAGTTCCCGATTGTCCCCTGCGCAATATTGATCGGTGCATCCATCTGGCTCAATATTTTTCTGACATTCTTTTATTCGATCAATGACCGGCTATCTTCCAATGTTGCTACAGCCATTCTGGGGGTAGATATTTTGCAATATGCCGCTTTGCTTTATCTGACAGGCGGTTTGCAAAACCCCTTCTCGGTTTTATTGATTGCTCCAGCGGTCATATCTGCAACATCTTTGCCCGGAAAACACATTATTTTCCTCAATTTGCTCGTTATCATTCTGGCAAGTTTTCTCTCGACCTATTCGGAACCTTTGCCCTGGTATTCCGGACGAACAATTGAAACGCCAAGGCTTCTTGTTGACGGTATCTGGACGGCAATTGTTTCCTCTCTCATATTTACGACGACCTATGGCTATAGGGTTGCAGAGGAAACCCGAAGTCTCGCCGATGCACTGAGCGCGACCGAACTTATTATGCAGCACGAAAAACATCTATCCGAACTGGATGGCCTTGCTGCTGCGGCAGCCCACGAACTCGGCACCCCGCTTGCAACGATCCAGCTTGTCGTCAAGGAAATGTATAACGGTTTTAAGGATGATCCGGAAATCGGCGACGATTTGAGCCTTCTGTTAAGCCAGACAGAGCGGTGCCGGAATATATTGAAACGTTTGACAACACTTTCCAGTGAAGGTGAAGAACATCTTTCACATCTCACTCTTCTCGAACTTCTAGAAGAAGTTTCGGAACCGCTTCGCGAATTCGGCATCGATATTGTTATCGAAAAGGGTGAGACGATTGGCAAAGAACCGGTTTTTCCAAGAAACCCCGGCATACTTTATGGCCTCGGCAATCTATTGGAAAATGCCGTCGATTTTGCACGCAGCAAAGTCATCATCCAATACAAATGGAATGAAAAATATGTAGCCCTCACCATTATTGACGATGGACATGGTTATGACCCGTCTATTCTCGATCGTATCGGCGAACCCTATACCACAAGCCGTCATACAGATAGTCAAGGCGGAGGATTGGGGCTTGGATTATTTATTGCCAAAACACTTCTCGAAAGATCGGGAGCAGTCTTGCGTTTCAGAAATAGTCCGAAAAAACAGTTTGGTGCAGAGGTTTATCTGGCGTGGAGCAGAAAGGGCTTAACCAAGTCCTAGATGATTTGACATTTTGTCGCAGTCAAGGCTAATGTTGACAACCAGAAGGTACATTTTGAAAACGACCGGATAAAGGACACTGCATGACTGATACTGCACATGATCAGGACGCAATCGGAGCTGACGCTTCATTGCTTCTGGTTGACGACGACAAGCCGTTTCTTCATCGTTTGGCGCGCGCTATGGAAGCACGTGGTTTTACCGTGACGACGGCCGAATCAGTGCAGGACGGGATTGCCAATGTACGCCATAGTCCACCGGCTTATGCTGTGGTCGATCTGAAATTGGGCGATGGCAATGGTCTTGATGTCATTGAAGAAATTCGCAAAATCCGCCCCGACACCCATATGATTGTATTGACCGGCTATGGCAATATTGCCTCTGCTGTCAATGCTGTAAAACTCGGGGCAATCGATTATCTCTCGAAGCCTGCCGATGCTGATGACATATTCGGAGCCCTCACCCGCCACGCCGGTGAAAAAGCTCCTGTTCCCGAAAATCCTATGTCTGCGGATCGGGTACGCTGGGAACACATTCAACGCGTCTACGAAATGTGTGACCGCAATGTTTCTGAAACGGCACGCAGGCTCAACATGCATCGGCGCACCTTGCAACGCATTCTGGCAAAGCGTGCACCGCGCTGAAATTATAATTGACGAAAACCGGAATGCCGCTTGGCACTTCTGCGCCGGTGCTGCTCTGATGCCGGTTATTCCGGCGCGCAATCTCGTGTAATCTTTTGCCGAAAACTTGTCACCAAGAATGTCCGGAATTGTCCGAGAATCCTATAGAATTACTATGAGCTGTAAACGGCCGGATTTCAGATTTCCCGTGAATTCATCCGGCCTTTTCGTCATCATCGCCCTCAAGATCAAACCCTTCAAGTTCGGCCCGGGTAAGTCTTCGCGCTGCGACCCTTGAAAAGCGTAACATAACAGCTTTGCGTGTTGCTGCCGACATACGGTGTTCCGGCGCCTCCCGCATAATATAGCCGTCAAAACCATCTGCCAGAATAAACCCGCAATCTTCAGGAAAAAGTTCCATCGGGACTTCGTTGTGGCTGGCGAAATAGAGGCGGTCGCAATGGCTACGATAATCCAGCCATTTGTGATCGGCTTTCAAATCGCCTATCGAGGATTTGATCTCGACAATAATCACCTCGCCTTTACGTGTGATTCCGACAAGGTCGGCCCGCCTTCCGTCGGCAAGTGGCAACTCGCTCAAAACGGGAATACCCAGTCGCAAAAAAAGTCTTTGAACGCCGTGGCGAACCATCAGGGCTTTTTCTGATTGGCGTCCGTCGTCCAATGGATGTTCCTTATGAAGATTGATAATCGGCATAACGAGAAAGTTTACTTGTTCCTTTTTGAATTTCTACCCGCCAGTTCCTGTTTTGCTCTTATCTTTTGATTGATACGAGCCTTGAATAACACAATTTACAAACACACTTACCGGTAATTCTCTTGTTTGTCCTAATGCTAGAGACCAGATTTTATCGATGCCTGTTTACTCATGCCAAATTATTGGTGATGAACGCCCAATTCATTCAATGTCTTTTCAATCATCGGCAACATTTTTTCGACAATGATAGCAACGCCTTTTTCATTGGGATGTTTGCCATCATCCAATTGAAGATCCGGATGCCCTGCTACGCCGTCCAGAAAGAAAGGATAGAAGGTGACATGATATTTATCGGCAAGACGTTGATAGATCGACTCGAATTGCTGCGCTTTTTCCTTGCCATAATTGGGAGCGCTTTTCATACCGACAAATATGACCGGAATTTTGCGCTCTTTCAATCGTGACAACATGAAATCGAGATTTTCTTCCGTAACTTTCGGGTCTATGCCGCGCAACATGTCATTGGCACCAAGCTCCAGAATGACAAGCCCCGTTTGTTCGGGTACCGACCAGTCAAGACGTTCACGCCCGCCTGTCGTTGTATCGCCGGAAACGCCAGCATTGATGACTGAAACATTATAATTTTTTGCTTGCAAGGCGGCTTCAAGGGCGGCGGTAAAAGATTTGTCGACGGCAAGTCTATAGCCGGCCATGAGACTATCGCCAAAGCCGACAATCTGGAACGGACGTGGCGGCGTCAAATCATCATCAAGAACTGTTGTTTCAGTGTCTTCCCGTGCCGGTTCCTGTATTTGCCCGCTTTCTTCAGCAAATAGAGGTAAACTCGCAATGCAGCCAAAAGAAAGGCCGATAAATGCGCAAATGAATGATCGCAACATTATTTCTCAATTCCTTTACGAGAAGTATAGTTATATTTTAAATCAGCTTATGGCATAAGAACAGGAGTTATTTGTGGCAAGTTCACTCGTTAAACTGAAAAATATCGATCTTACTCTTGGTGAAGGAAGCTCGCGCGTTCACGTTTTAAAGGAATTGTCACTTACGATAAATCAAGGTGAAACCGTGGGTATAGTCGGCCCCTCCGGCTCCGGCAAATCGACATTGCTTATGGTGCTTGCCGGACTTGAAAAAATCGATAGCGGTGAAATAACCATTGCGGATACGCGCATCGACAAGATGAGCGAAGATGAAGCAGCGATTTTTCGCGGGCAAAATATCGGCATTGTTTTTCAATCCTTCCAACTTATCCCCAATATGACGGCTTGGGAAAACGCGGCCGTTCCGCTCGAACTTGCGGGAAACAGAGAAGCTTTCGATATTGCAAAAAAAGAACTCGAGAGCGTCGGACTTGGCGGGCGGCTTCATCATTATCCGGCAACATTATCAGGTGGCGAACAACAGCGCGTTGCCATTGCCCGCGCACTCGCCCCCAATCCCCGTATATTGGTTGCCGACGAACCGACAGGTAATCTTGATGCCGACACCGGTAAAACAATTGCCGACCTCATATTCAAACGCGCAAAAGAACATGGATTGACGACCGTGCTTGTTACCCACGACCTTGGCCTTGCAGCACGTTGTCAACGTCAAATTCACGTAAAAAACGGTCGCATCGAAAATGAAAGCGTGATGCCTGCATGAAAAGATTTCAGGAACTTTGTCTGGCATGGCGTTTCTGTTTGAGAGAAATGCGTAGCGGCCTTAAAGGATTTTATATTTTCCTTTGCCTGATTGCATTGGGGGTTGCCGCCATTGGCGGGGTGGATGGCGTTTCAAAAAATATCAGCAATGAAATTAAAAATCAGGGGCAGGTTATTCTAGCCGCAGATATTCGTTTCAGCCATACACAGCGCGAAGCAAATGACAAAGAATTGGCGTTTTTCAAAGCGCAGGGAAAAATTTCCGAAAATATTCTCATGCGCTCTATGGCACGACGTGTGGATACCAATGATGGCACATTGGTCGAAATTAAGGCTGTCGACAGCTTCTACCCGCTTTATGGAAAATTGAAAACCGCGCCTCAAGCCACAAACGACGAATTGTTCGGAAAAGATGAGAGACGTTCTGGTGGTTTTGGTGTTGCTATCCAGAAACTTTTGCTTGACCGGCTCCAGCTTCACATTGGTGAAAAAATTAGAATTGGCGATCGTGACTTTACGATTCGCGCAGTCGTCGAGGATGAACCCGACCTCTTGTCGGAAGGCTTTCAGCTTGGGCCCCGCGTTTTTATGTCGATTGATGCTTTACGCGAAACGGGTCTTATCATTCCCGGAAGTTTGCATAATTTTGTCTATCGAATAAAACTCGATAATCCGTCTGACAGCAGCTTAGAAAACCTTCGGAATAACCAAGAAAAAGACTATTCGGAAAATGGCTGGGCAATCCGCAGCCGTGTTGATGCTGCTCCTGTTTTACAAAAAAATATCGAACGTTTTACCAGTTTTCTTACTCTTATCGGGCTTACTGCGCTCGTCGTCGGAGGGGTCGGCATTGCCAATTCTGTCAGTGCCTATATGGATAAAAAACGCAAGGTAATCGCCATATTCAAAGCACTTGGTGCGCGTTCGCGTTTCATTGAAGAAATTTATTTTTCACAAATCATGCTCATCGCACTCATTGGAATTGTGATAGGGCTTGTTTTCGCGGCAATCATTCCTTTTGTGGCAAGTTTTGTCATCAGTCACTATTTGCCATTTTTCGGGCATGCGCATTTTTCACCAACCAGTCTCATCCTTGCAGTCATTTTTGCATTATTGACAGTTTCTGCCTTTGCGATACTGCCTTTATCGCGAGCCGGCTTTATTTCTGTAACCACACTTCTTCGTCCCTTCGACGTTTCGACAGTCAAAAAACCGGATAAATCTGCGCAGCTCATTTCAGCGATATTGCTTCTCATAACTACAATTCTTGCAATTTCGACCGCATCCGACAAAAAACTTGCTTTTATATTTATCATCGCGGTCATTATTGTCTTTCTGGTTTTAAGAGCGATTTCCTCGTCCATTATTTTTGTCGCGCGCAAATGCGCCCATGTCCATTCAACCATTTTGCGCGTTGCTATAGCCAATATTTATCGGCCGCAATCCATTACCCCTTCGGTTGTTCTAGCACTCGGGCTCGGTTTGACACTGCTTGTCACGCTTTCCACAATCGACAGCAATTTGAGATCGGAATTGTCCGGTTCGGTTCCCGAAAAGGCTCCCGATTTCTTTTTTATGGATATTCTGAAAAGTGATGCAGACGATTTTTCAAGCTTTCTGCATAAGCGAGATCCGTCAGGTAGTTTCAAGATCATGCCGACATTGCGCGCGCGCATCACAAAAATAAATGGTGAACCGGTAAAGAACAGAAAGGTAAAAGAAGAAAGTGAATGGGTATTGCGCGGTGACCGGAATATTACCTATTCGGCGGCTATGCCGGAAAACACCGTGCTTTCGGAAGGCCAATGGTGGAATAATGACAGAAGTGATGCAATCGAGGTTTCTGTTTCCAAAAGGGAAGCAAACGGGCTGTTTTTGAAACTTGGTGATACCATCACTGTCAATGTGTCGGGGCGGGAAATAACAGCCCGCATTACCAGTTTCCGTGATGTCGATTGGGATTCATTCAATATGAATTTCGTGATGATTTTTTCGCCACAAGCTTTGCAAGCTGCACCACATGTTTACCTTGCAACTTTCAAAGCGGGGAAAAACCATAGCATCAATGAAGCGGGATTGATGCGCGACATTGCAAATCGTTTCCCTTCAATTACGGTCGTACCGGTTCATCAGGTTCTTGATGACGCAAGAAAAATCGTTGATGAAATCGGTATTGCAATCCGTGCATCATCCGCAATCGCAATTCTTGCCGCAATTCTTGTCCTTGTCGGCACACTTTCGTCGACCAACAGGTCACGTATCCATGATGCAGTGGTCTTGAAAACCTTGGGCGCAACCCGCAAAATGCTCCTCAAGGCCTACCTTGCCGAATATACAATTCTCGGACTTGCAACGGCGGTTTTTGCATTTGTTGCCGGAACAATAGCCGGCACAATGATTGGCCGGTTTAAAATGGAGATAACCAATACCCATTTTTTCTTCAGCTCGGGTGTCATGGTCGTCCTTGCCGCGCTTATCCTGACAATCGGGTTCGGTCTCATTGGAACCTGGCACATTTTGAGTGAAAAGCCATCCCGTTTTCTTAAAGAATTGTAATGTGCTGAAAATAATGAAAGACTTGTAATTTATCGAATTAATGCCCATAATATCGGTAAGGCATGCTGGGGTTCCGCCAGCGGCGCCCGGGATTGAAATGGGGGAAGACAGTTTTTCCAGCCATTTTCCGACACCGTCCGGAACACAAGCTAAAGGATTATTTATATGGCTGATTTTAGAAACTTTCGCCCGACGACAGTCACTCAGGCCGATGCTTCCATTGACCAGGGACTGCGCAGTTATATGCTTGGCGTCTACAACGCGATGGCAATCGGGCTTGTTATAACAGGTATTGCAGCGTTTGTTATTGCTTCACTTGCAACAACAAGCGATCCGACACCTTATGTATTACCTAATGGCGTCCATCTCACATCATTCGGTGTTACTTTCTATACGTCACCGTTTGCTTATGTTGTGATGTTTGCTCCGCTCATTGCAGTTTTCTTTCTAAGCTTCAAAATCGGGTCGTTGAGCACAAGTTCGGCGCGCGCATTGTTTTTCGTCTATGCAGCCCTTGTCGGTTTGTCGCTTTCGTCAATCGTTTTGCGTTATACACCTGCAAGCATTACGCAGACATTCTTTATCACTGCGGCTTCTTTTGGTGCCCTCTCGCTCTATGGTTACACAACAAAGCGCGATCTGACAGGCATGGGGTCTTTCCTGTTTATGGGATTGATTGGCCTTTTACTTGCCATGGTCGTCAATTTGTTCCTTGGCTCGAACGCATTGCAATTTGCAATCTCGATTATCGGTGTTCTTATTTTTGCCGGTCTTACCGCTTATGACACACAGACAATCAAGGTTATGTATTATGAAGGCGATGCAGAAGAAACACGCGGCCGCAAGGTTGTTATGGGTGCTTTGACACTCTATCTCGACTTCATCAATATGTTCGTTTTCTTGTTGCAATTCCTCGGTCAGAATCGCAACTCCTGATAATTGAACTATAAAACAATTTTTAAACCCCGCCTTTTTCGAGACGGGGTTTTCTTTTGGCAAATTTAAAAGTGCCGGAATTTGCTTATCCGATAACGAGTGCGGCTTCCGATAGAATTTAAACGGTAAATGCAACGATTTCCCGATGCTCTTCAAAAGAAGATAAATCCAATAAAAAAGCTCAAACAATTTTGAAAAGTTTTTTGTCAAACACTTTCAGAACATTGCGAAGTTCTTTGCCACGTTTCAAAATCAAACCGCTTGCCGCAATGACGCTGTAAGCACCCTGGCGGTTCGCCAATTTCGGATTTTTCTCGACACGATAAAGCGGTACTTCGGCAGTACGGCGAAATATGGAAAAAACGGCTTTATCATCAAGATGGTCAATCGCATAATCGCGCCATTCACCGGCGGCAACCATCTGACCATAAACACGCAATATCGCATTCAGTTCAATTCGGTTGAAAGCAACAGGTCCTGAATGTTTTCTGTGAGTATTCTGTGAAAAAGCTTCGATTATTATTGCTTCATCGTCGCTCATATCAGCCATAGTTTTGTCTTTCACCGTTTACGGAAGATATTGTCCCATTTTAAATGGTTACGCAATTTTTCTCGCAACAATTAAATCTTTTATCATAGTTTAATGAAAAAATAGATGGTATTAATTTTCAACTTCAAGCGACCTAACTTGTAGTTTCAAAGCTGTCACTTCATATTATGGTTAAAGCTTTCGAGCGGGGCAACTCTGCTTTCAGAAAAAAATGATGGATATCCTTAAAAATAAAAAATTCCATTGGCCAAGCCAATTAAATCAAAAAGCGCTCCAGACCAGATTGTTACAGGCTGTCCGCAACCGTCATGGACATCGTCCGAAAGATGCCGATCGCGACACTTATGATATGGTTGTCGGATCCTACAATATTCATAAATGTGTCGGCGTTGACAATGTGTTTGATCCGGAACGCATTGTACATGTCGTTGCCGAGCTCAATGCCGATATTATGGCTTTTCAAGAGGCTGACAAACGTTTCGGCGAAAGAATAGGCTTGCTTGATCCGGAACTTTTAAAGTCGGAAACCGGATTGGAACGTGTGCCGATCAATACCATGTCTCCGCGTGGACTTGGCTGGCACGGCAATGCGCTTTTCATGCGCAATGGTAAAGTCAAAGATATTGTCCAACTGAAACTGCCCGGCGTTGAACCGCGTGGTGCACTGATTGTTGAACTTGACATGCCTCTCGGGCTTATCCGTATTGTTGCAGCCCATTTCGGGCTATTACATCATTCTAGAATTCAACAGGCAAAACTCATTTTGTCCATTCTGGAAAAACGCGAAATCATGCCGACGATTATGATTGGCGATTTAAATGAATGGCGATTGGGCAGAACATCCTCGCTTAAAAGCCTTGCTCCGTTCTTTGATTTACGGCTCGGCACATTGCCAAGCTTTCCCTCCCGTTTTCCGGTTCTGGCGCTAGACCGTGTTTTTGCTTATCCACACGAGCTTGTTTCCAACATTGAAATCCATAATTCGCCATTGGCAAGGCTCGCTTCCGACCATTTGCCTATCAAGGCGGAAATCGACCTTGAAGGGGCAACAAAACTCCTCAAAGAGCGGACAGCACAAACCACAAGATAGATTTTGCCAAGAAACCGACGGCTGGTTTTAAAGACAATCGAATTTTTCCGCTGTTTTTACCGCGCTCCGGTTTTTGTCCTTTGGCCGAATGTTTTCACCTGATGCAAGGTGTGGCGGAGACCCGCAAATTGATCGCCTCGGGCTCTTTGTTTTATATATTCGACAAAATATGCGGGCGCTCTCGTGCTAAAGATAGGGTGAGCCCAACCAGATAATTTTGTCAATCAGACGCAACAAAAAGGGACGATTGACGAGATTTTCCAATTTTACCTCGCGGGCGTCTTCTCTTTCGCGAATGATTTTTTCTGACAAATAACGTGCAAGCGACCCATCGAATATTTCCATATCGATTTCGAAATTGAGTCTTAAAGAACGAGAATCCAGATTTGACGAGCCGACATAACTCCACTGATTGTCGATAGCCATGAGTTTGGAATGATTAAAAGGGCCGTTCGCACGCCAAATACGACACCCGTCACGCAACAGCTGGTCGAACTGCGCACGCATCGCCCGATCAACGAGTTTCAAATTATTATTTCCGGGAACAACAATATCCACTTCCACGCCACGACGGGCGGCCGTGACCAATGCGCTGATCAATTCGCGATCCGGCAAAAGATAGGGTGTCATGATATGGATATGCTTTTCAGCGAGTGAAAATGCCCCGATCAACATATGCTGGTTGGTTTCGATCAAGCGATCAGGACCTGTCGGGACCACGCGAATACAGACATCGTCATCGGAAACCTTTTGAACAGGCTGGATAGCCCAGATTTTTGTATCGAGATTTTCTTTTGTTGCAAAAGCCCAGTCATTGGCTGCAACTGAAAAAATATCGGCAACAGCAGGACCTTCTACACGAAAATGGGTATCATCTGCTGTCTTGTCGCCGCTGAATGTCTGGGAAAAACCGGCGCGTATATTCATTCCTCCGGTAAAAGCAACGCTCCCGTCAACAACAAGAATTTTTCGGTGCGTGCGCAAATTGGCGTAAGGCAGTCTTAAACCGATAATGATATTTCCGTTGAAGACTGCAACCGGAACTTTTTCGCGCCGCAAATCGCGCACGATAGACGGTATTGAATAACGGGCGCCAACAGCATCAATAAGAACGCGCACTTCGACGCCACGACGCACCGCAGCCGACAAGGCTTTAACGAAAAGCTCTCCCATACTATCGCGATCAAAAATATAACATTCAAGGATTAGGGAATGTTTTGCTGCACCGATTGCGTCGAGCATTGCACTATAAGCTTCATCGCCATTATCAAGAACTGTCAGGTGATTTCCATAAGTCATTCGCCCGGGAGTGACATGATCGCCCAGTCTTTTCATCGGCATGGCAAGGCGTCCGAACCGGTTTAGAATATAACTATCCGAACAATCGAAATTACCGGAACGCAGGCGGCCTTTTCCCCAAGCGTGACGATGCCGTTTATAAACGACGTTATTATGCATCCGGTTGATACCGAAAATACCGTAAATGACAGCACCTAAAATGGGAGAGAGCATGATAACACCGACCCATCCGATCGCGGTGCGGACTTCCTGTTTGGTCATAGTTGCATGGATTGCGGCACCAAGCCCCAGCAAAAAAGATAATATGGCAAGGATATGCGGCCAATAATTTTCAATAAACACATGCATATGTTACGTACTTTCACCGGTCTTTATACAGGTTGATAACCGCAAAGATGATTAACCGTCTTTATTTCTATGTTATTTCTTTTTTATATTCTATGCTAAAGGTGACGCGAAAATGGTATTGCCGGAATTAAAGAGCAATGCCATAAAAAGCATTCTTCTGAAACAGTCATTTTTGAAAAGGAAATACCGTCGTGAGTTCAAATAATTGGAATCCGCTGGAAGGCGCGCGAGAGCTATCGGCGAAATGGGGCTGGTTTTTGGTTCTGGGAATCATTCTTCTGCTGGTCGGTATTGTAGCAGCATTTACATTATCTGTTGCCACAGAAGCTGTTGCAATTTATATCGGCATTATGATGCTTGTAGGCGGCATTGTGCAAGTCATTCACGCTTTCAGTGTTAAAAGTTGGGGGCGTTTTTTCTACTGGCTACTGGCTGGACTGCTTTATACATTTGGCGGCATTGTCTGCCTCGTGCAACCGATTTTGGCTGCGGCTGTGTTTACTTTTCTACTTGGCTTTTTGCTTGTTGTTGCCGGTGTCATCCGTGTGATTATCGGCTTTCAGAGCCGGGAATTGAAGGGGCACGGATGGATTATTGCTGCCGGTATCATTACAGCTATTGCCGGTCTTATCATCACCACCGGCTGGCCGGCTAATACGCTATGGGTTTTGGGATTGTTCCTGTCAATCGATCTGATCTTTCAGGGATGGGGCTGGATCGGTTTTGCGATCGGTTTACATTCGCTCAAAAATTCGGGTCTATAAAGATCGAATAAAAAAGGGGAAGATTGCTCTTCCCCTTTTTTACGTTTATCTCAGCTTAACCGTTCATAACAGACATTTGCTAGTCCATGTTGTACAAAACCAAGCTCGGCGGCTGCACCCTTGGACAAATCCAGAATACGTCCGGCAATGAACGGGCCGCGGTCATTAATACGGACGATAATGGATTTTCCATTGAACTTATTGGTGACACGAATTTTGCTTCCGAGCGGTAATGTTTTATGTGCTGCTGTCATTCCGAACGGATTCATCTTTTCACCTGAAGCCGTTTTCGAGTGCAATGCATACCACGATGCACCACCACATTGACTACCATGACTGATATGGCCATGACTTAAGCTCGCATGTCCTTGATTGAAAAAACAGACAACAAAAATTGCTGTCAGGAACGGAAGAAGTCTTTTTTTATCGGTTAAAAAACACATATCCTGCTAACTGGTTAGAGTTTCGGGTCATTAAACGAGAAACCGATATAACCTGTGGTTGTGTTGTTCACATGGCCATGAAAAGGCATTTTTGCCATTTTTATCAATTAGTTGACCTAATTTGGGGCAATTTGTTATACAACTATGAGTTTTCAACAAGCGTAGATAAAAGATGAAAGAATTCAACACACCGGGCCCGTTACGGATTGTCTATCTGGTGATCGGTTGCCTGATGATTGTTCTGGGACTTATCGGAGCTGTTCTTCCGATCATGCCGACGGTGCCATTTTTGCTCGTCGCGTCATGGTGTTTTGCCCGCTCATCTCCGCGTTTTCATAATTGGCTTCACAGTCATAAGGTTTTTGGCCCCCCGATCAAGCAATGGGAAGAACAGGGGGTCATATCACCGTTTATCAAATTCCTCGCGGTTGGCGGAATGGCTGTGGGCTTTTGTTCGTTTATGCTCATTGCCCAACCGGTTCTTTGGTTGGCTGTGGCGACTATTGTCGTATTGGTGTTGATTTCAATTTATATCTTAACTCGTCCGTCAAGATAAATCGTTCATTGCGACTGATGACTTACTCCTTCCCACTCGCGATAAAACTGTTATACCAACTATGGGTTTCGGCTTCTGCGAATTTTGTCCGTCTGATTTCTATTGCCACATTCTCCGAATGATCCAGAAACTTTTCCATTACGGAAATTTTCACAAATCCGGTTTTTCAACGCCCCTTTACCAAAGTCACCATAAAAATAAAAAAGCGCGGGAAAACCCGCGCTTCTATTCAAAAAAAATTTGTCAATCCTTATTTAACAATAACCTTGGCACCTATTTCGGCCCGATTATAGAGATCAATTATATCCTGATTGATGAGGCGAATGCATCCCGACGAAACATTTGTGCCTATAGTCCACCATTCAGGCGTACCATGTAGTCTGAACATGCTGTCTTTACCATCCTTATAGAGATAAAGTGCGCGTGCACCGAGCGGATTTTTCAATCCCGGCCCCATACCGCCAGCAAATTCCTTCAGTTCGGGTTGACGCACCAGCATACGCTGTGGCGGTACCCAGTAAGGCCATTTGGCTTTGCGACCGATTGTTGCATTTCCCGACCAGCGGAATCCGTCACGCCCGACCCCGATGCCATAACGCATGGCTTTCCCATCCGGCATTATGTAATAAAGAAACTTGGCTTCCGTATCGATGATAATCGTACCGGGTTTCTCATCCGTCGGATAAGCAACGATCTGGCGACGAAATTCCGGCTTGATCTCGTATGCCTTGAGCGCGGGTATAACGAACCCGCCATCATTTACTTGTGAATAGGCCGAAAGGGGCGATGTCGATCCCCCTGTAGTCGTACAACCGGCTAGTGTTGCACTTGCCAGCAGGCTTGCGGCAAGCAAAATAGATTTCACGCGCATATTCCCTCTCAACTCAACAGGTTCAAGCAGCAAGCACGAATCACATTCGTGTCACTCAATTAAATCTCCGATTATTAACAGGATGTTAACCATATACAGTTTGCGCTATTTTGATAGACAAAACTTTTTGACACAGAATTTTTTGCCCACTTTTCTGTTTCAATTACCTTGACAAAAAATCTCGGACCATATCCGGATAAATCAAATATTTTATTTTAAATTCAACATAAATAAAAAACCCATTTTGGATTATATGATTCAAATCTTTTCCGGTATTGATCGCCTGATTGTGAATTCGAAATAACAATTTTACTGGATCAGAATACTCTTTCTTCGTAGCATTTATTAGAGATTGCATATTAACCGTATCAATTGTGAGAGTAAGAGCCTTATGGATTGACGGAACTCTATTGCGAAACGGCAATTGCGCGAAATCTTTTTGAACGTGAAGTGATAAAGGAAAGATCTGATCAATGCCCCAAAAGCGGGGGACCGAACAGAATTATATCGGAAAAGAAAAAGGCCGCGCGGGAGGAGATGCGCAGCCTTTGATTCCGAATGCAGCTATGGGAGGAGGAGGTGCTGCATTCAACTTGCTGGATTTGGGAGGAGGAGTAATCCAGCGAGAGGTAAAATATTTCAACGCTCCCCGAACAACAATAGACAATATTGCATAGCTGTTATGCATATAGAAAAGTATGTGTTTTCAAATGGTTATCTTTAACGAAAGGGAACAACGCCCCAGAAACAGCCACGGAAAGTCTTCAAAGCCCAAGGAACGAGATAGCGTTTTTTAAACCGTTTTAATTCGCGCTTCATTTTTTCCGGCATTGTTCTTCGCGAATGTTTGGGACCTTTTATTGTCTTTCTTTCATACAAAATGGTACTGGAAAGGCCGATTTGAACAACAATAGCCGGAAACATTTGTTCAATGTTAAGGGTGCTGAATATACCGCATTCCGGATTATACATGATTTCATCGACGGGTGCTGTGATCTGTTTATTCTCGTCATAAAGTCGTTTGGCGCAACTTTTGGAAATGATATACCCGCCAGAACAATAATGTTTGGTGAGTAACGGCGCCAACTTATATCCATCAAGCAATTCTTTATTGAATTTTCCCAATACGCATGCGATTTCAGCTGTATCGAGTTTAACGATATCGCAACCTTCCGGAATCCAATCGAATTTTGTCAAAAACAGATGTGCATGTGGAGACAGTTTCACATCATCCTCGAACACTGCTCCATAAGGGTCATCACCTTCCGCAATTAACCGCCAGCATTCACGATGACTGAGAAAACAGGCAACCTCTGCTTTGGTCAATTTTTTAGGCCAGATAGACGTTTGTGTTAACCGGTCATAGTCTTCTTGCGACAAATTGTGCCCATCAACAGCTTTAACGCGTGTAAAATCGAGACCTTCTTTGGTAAAGACGCTTTTTATATGTGTTAAGCGCTCCTCTGAACGGTCAAGATTAATCACATATCGTTTCATAGAGTTTAGAGCTCCGGTGACAAGATTCACCTTTGCTTCTATCATTAAATGTCAAGGATACTCAAGCAGTAGGTGCCTTTTTACGTATGTTAAATGATACTACAAAAAATACAACTATAAAGAGTAACGTCATAATCAATACAATTGTTGATGCCGCATCCGAACCGATAAAAGCACTTGAATAAACGCCAAGAAAACTGCTTGTCACGGCAATCAGTATCGCAATCACCAACATATGTGAAAACCGTTTGGTCAAAAGATAGGCAATCGCCCCCGGAGCAATCAACAGCGAGATTGCCAGAATAATTCCGACAGCTTTGAGCGCTGCAACGATCGTAAGGGAAATCATCGTGAGTAAAGCATAATGAAGAAAGCCGACATTAAGGCCAACCGCTTTTGACTGAACCGGATCGAAGCAAAACAGCAAAAAATCGCGCCATTTGGCTCCAAGCACTGCTGCAACCAAAAAGGAGATGATCAATGTTTGCAAAATGTCCAGCCAATTGACACCCAACAAATGGCCGAACAGGATATGATTCAAATGAAGTTCGCTTTCTATACTGGTTGCCAAGACGAGCCCCAAACCGAACATTGAGGAAAACACCACCCCCATCACTGTGTCTTGCTTGATACGGCTGTTTGCTCCCAAAAAACCGGTGAGAACAGCACAAACCATGCCTGCAAGAAAGGCACCGAAGGCCATCATTGCCATAGTAACATCGGACCGGTCGACAGCCTCGATTGCGACAAAGGGCAAAAGTCCCAGAACAAACATAGCGGCAGGCGTCATCATATAACCGACAACAACGCCGGGAAAAACGGCATGTGAAATGGCGTCGCCCAATAGCGACCAGCCTTTCAGAATCAAAAAACTTGAGAGCATCGCCATGGGGATGGCAACAATCATCGTGATCAGCATTCCCCTGATCATAAAAGGAAATTGGAAGGGAAATAAAAGTGCGTCCATCATTGTTGAACTTTCCTTGCGCGCAAGCGTGCAGCGATAAAACCGTGTTTGGGTGCGAAAATGAAAGCGAGCGCGAAAAGCGTCGCCTGCAACAATACTATGACGCCACCGGTCTGCGCATGGATAAGATAACTTGCATATACGCCGATGATACTTGTGAGAATTCCGATGATAACCGAAAGAACAATCAAACGCTCGAAACGGTCGGTTATCAGATAAGCAGTTGCCCCGGGGGTGACCACAAGACTAATGACCAGAAAGGCTCCAACTGTTTGCATGGCGGCAACTGTTGAAGCTGCAAGCAATGCAAAAAACAAAATTTTCAACCCCTTGGTATTTATACCGATTGAACGGGCATGATTTTCGTCAAAGAAAGTCACCATCATATCTTTCCATTTAATAGAGAGAATAATGAGTGAAACGACACCGATCATTGCTAGCTGAAAAATATCTGTCGGGCTCACCGCCAGAATATTGCCGAGTACGATTGTATCAATGCTCACCGCCATCGGCTTTAACGATTTCATGAACAGTCCGAGTGCGAAAAAGGATGAAAAAATAAGACCTATGATCGTGTCTTCTTTCAACTTGGTTCGCTCGTTGAAGAACAGCATGGCAGCGGCAGCAAGCCCACCTGAAAAAAAGGCCCCCAGAGAAAATGGCAAGCCCAACATATAGGCTCCGGCAACACCCGGCACAATCGAATGGGAAAGCGCATCACCGATCAGCGACCAGCCTTTGAGCATTAAAAAAGCGGAAAGAAAAGCGCAAACGCAGCCCACCAATGCGGAAACCCACATGGCATTTATCATGAAATCATATGAAAAAGGTTCCAAAAACTGGTCTATCATTGTGGTTACATTTTTTGCTGATAAGGAGAAAGTACAAGAGGATCTTCGTCATCGCTGACAATATCCACTCCGGCGGATGTTTGTTGAGGGGTGACCACCTGATGTCGTAATGCGCCACCAAAGGTTTTTGTGAGATTTTCTTCGGTAAAAATTTCCGAAGTCGGACCATACCCCAAAACCGTGCCCTTTATCAAAACCGTGCGGTCACAAAATTCGGGCACCGAACCGAGATTATGCGTGGAAACAAGCATAACAGCGCCACTTTTTCGCATTTCTTTCAGCAATGTGATGATTTGATCTTCGGTTTTGACATCAACGCCGGTAAAAGGTTCGTCAAGTAAAATGACCTTTGCTTCCTGCGCTATAGCGCGGGCAAGAAAAACGCGTTTCTTTTGCCCTCCGGACAATTCCCCGATCTGGCGTTTACGAAAGGGAAGCATATTCACCCGCTGCAAAGCGTCTGTCACAGCGGCATAATCGACATCTTTGGGCTGGCGCAAAAAATTCATGTGTCCGTAACGGCCCATCATAACGACATCTTCAACCAGCACCGGAAAATTCCAATCGACATCTTCCGCTTGAGGGACATAAGCAACAAGATTTTTCTTCAGTGCATTACGCACCGGCATATCGAAAATAGTGATGTTGCCGCGCGATAAACGGACAAACCCCATGATGGCTTTGAAAAGCGTCGACTTGCCGGAACCGTTGATACCAACCAATGCCGTAATAGAACCGGTCGGCGTTTCAAAACTTGAATCGCGAAGCGCCGTATGACCATTACGGTAGGTTACCGTAATATGTGATGCCGAAATCCCCACTATGTTCATCTCGGTGTTCATTTGGCTAGTCCTTTGGCAATGGTGGAACTCGTGACTTTCAGAAGATCAATGTAAGTGGGGACAATGCCGTCAGCTTCGGACAGCGAGTCGACATAGAGCACACCACCATATTTGGCACCGGTTTCACGAGCGACCTGTTTTGCCGGTGCATCCGAAATTGTGCTTTCCGAGAAAACAACCGGAATATTGTGTTTCTTCACAGCGTCAATAACATGTTTGACCTGTTGGGGCGTGCCTTGCTGGTCTGCATTGATCGGCCATAGATAAAGTTCTTTCAAATTGAAATCACGGGCAAGATAGCTGAAAGCACCTTCACTTGTAACCAACCAGCGCCGCTCTTCCGGCAAACTTGACAGTTCTTCCTTGATCGGATCAATCGTTGCTCTGATCTTGGCTTTGTAGATTTCTGCATTTTGCTTGTAGGTTTCGGCATTTTCCGGATCATATTTGACAAATGCATCACGTATATTGTCAACATAGATCAAAGCGGACGTAGGCGACATCCATGCATGAGGATTGGGTTTGCCATTATATGGCCCCTCATTGATGCTCATAGGTTCAACGCCGGTTGAAACGACAACACCCGGCACATCGTGAATATTGTCAAAAAATTTCTCGAACCATAACTCCAGATTCAATCCGTTCCACAAAATGAGATTGGCACCTTGTGCCCGCATCAAATCTTGCGGTGTCGGTTGATATTCATGAATTTCCGCCCCCGGTTTGGTTATGGACTGAACCTCGGCTGCATCTCCTGCAACATTTTGTGCCATATCGGCAATAACGGTAAATGTTGTCACAGCTTTGAATTTCTGGGCTGCATAACTACTCGCTGTCGAAAAAGCGCTGATAGATATCGCTATGAGCGCAAATATGATTGTTTTGAGACCAACCTGTTGCAAAAAAGCAGGTTTCATTTTCAAAATTCCTCTCACTTATTTTTTCTTATTGCAAATCATTTGCAATTACTTTACTGCGTATCAGACCGTTGTTCTAATTGCAACTGCAAATCATTAGCAGTTAAACAAAATGATTTGGCCGGCATTTTGGCCAATCATTGCACTTTCAGGGGAAAATTTATGACGGGTGAGGTACAGCACATTCAATCCGACGCCGGACAAATGAAAAATGGAAAACAATTGTCGGCTTTACTGGGAAAATATGGGCTTCGTGTAACGCATCAAAGATTAATTGTGGCAACACATATCTTCGGGAGAAATAACCGGTTGATTGATGCAAGCAAACTTTATGAAGACATTGCTTTCTCGGGTGAAGATATTTCTCTTGCAACAATATATAATACCCTGCACCACTTCACAAAAGCAGGGCTGGTTCGACCCGTTGCATCTTCGGGACAAAAATCGTTCTTTATCGTCAATTGTCGTAACAGCAGTTTTTTCTACTATCAGAACGGAGAGGTGATTGCGCTTTACGGACATGAGCCGGTCGTCCAGAAACTTCCGCTTCCACCTGAAGGCTTTGAAATAAGCCATATTGACGTTGCTATTCATCTTGTCAAAAAAACCGGCTTCCCGAATGTTTCAGGAAAACCGGTTACTAACTTAGACGCCGTTTACGCCCGATAATCAATCATCGACTTTTTGGCGGGTTATATTCCCCTGACGATCAATATAAAGCTTGAGACGTTGGTTGTTTTTGTCGGTAACTTCGGCTTTCCAGCCTTCGTGCTTTTCATCAAGCTCGTGAATTTTAAAACCGCTTTGCTCCAGTTTTGTGGTTAAAGCCGACCAGCTGATACGCCCGTTTTCTGCTGCAAAAGACGAGCTTGAAAAACCGGCAAGACCAATAGTCGCAGTGGCAGCAGCAAGTGCAATCATGCGAATTTTGTTCATTGTCATATTTTAATCCTCCATTCGTATTGTTCACCCGTTGTACCACCAGAAATTGCATAAAACTTTTGGTACCCGCTTATTGCATATGGTTTTTATTCCACGCGATGCAAGGGTAGTGCCTCACCACAACCCCACTACCAATAGTCCCGCTCACTGATTAAAAATCGCAAAAAGAATTGTTAACCGATCAGAACTTTTGCATCCGAGCCATGTTGCCTGAAACAATTTTCGCGTGGCTATAAAAATCCTTGAATAATCTTATCCGCGTTTTAAAAAAGAAAACTCTTGGTCCCGTCTGGCATATCACCGCCCGAATTCTGACAGCCGGACCGAACAATCAAGGCTTTTATTAATGATATGTATGAAAAAGCATTTTCATAGATGCAACAGCTTTTTACCTGATAATGCTTGGCGGGAATGCAAACAAAATTTGTATTTTAATTCGGGCTATTACTTTAAAAAGCGGGTTTGATTGTTTTTGCAAAAGATTGAAGCTTTGTCTCAGAGATCGTACGAAAAACCCGAAAGAACCGAAATTAGCATATTAAAAGACGCGATGGCAGAACATGAAACAAGCATTTGTTGTGCTTTTTTATATTCTGCAGACAGAGTTTGTTACACTCTCTATTGCCTTAAATAGTGCTATTTTGTCCCGAACATACGGTCACCCGCATCGCCCAAACCGGGAAGAATATAAGAAGCGGGATTAAGTGCCCGATCAACCGATGCGGTAAAAATATCGACATCGGGATGGGCCTTTTGCAACTGTTTGATTCCCTGTTCAACACTTAATATGCACACAAACCTTATTTCTTTAGCACCATGTTTTTTCAGTTGTTCAATGGCTTTTACAGCAGAATTTCCCGTTGCAAGCATAGGGTCGACCACAATAACCAGACGCTCGGAAATATCTTCGGGGGCTTTGAAATAATATTCGACCGCTTCAAGTGTATTATGATCACGGTAAAGGCCGATATGACAAACACGTGCAGACGGTAAAAGATCGAGCATACCGAAAAGCAGCCCCTCACCCGCTCTCAAAATCGATGCAAGAACGAGTTTCTTACCCTTGAGCATCGGCGCTTCCATTTCTTCCATCGGTGTTTCGATGTGAACAGTTTCAAGCTCCAGATCACGCGTGACTTCATAGCCGAGCAAGAATGCTGTTTCCCGCACAAGCTGGCGAAATTCGGCAGTTGATGTTTCTTTGCGACGCATCATCGTCAATTTGTGTTGGACAAGAGGGTGGGAAACAATTGTTAAACCCATGGGCTTTTCTCCTCATTACAGCATTCTATATGTCGTATAAAACCATTAAAGTGGAATGAAAAGGGCGAAGCGTCTGCAGCGCTACTTTTTCATCAGAGCCCATTCCCTAAACGGGCAAGTTAGGCTAGAAAAAAGACGGTATAAATTTGAAAGGTCACAAATATGACTGCTGAAACAGAGCGCGTCGGCGCAAAAGGCGGGATGGAAGAAACATTCGGTTTCAAGAAGGTCGACGAATCGGAAAAACAGTCGATGGTTAACGGAGTTTTCCATTCTGTGGCCAAAAAATACGACATCATGAATGATGTCATGTCGGTTGGCATGCACCGCTTGTGGAAAGATGCATTTGTTGCATGGCTTCACCCCTCGCATCTTAACGGGTATAAAGTTCTTGATGTGGCTGGTGGTACGGGTGACATTGCTTTCCGTATCGTTGAAGCGTCCGGTCGCCACGCCCATGCAACGGTTCTTGACATTAACAGTTCCATGCTGGAAGTGGGGCGCGAAAGAGCAAAGAAAAACGGCCTCCTGCCCTATCTTGATTTTGTCGAGGCGAATGCAGAAAAACTGCCCTTTGAAGACAATACATTCGATGCTTATACGATTGCATTCGGCATCCGTAACGTTCCCCACATTGCCAAAGCCTTGTCGGAAGCCTATCGCGTTTTGAAGCCGGGTGGCCGATTTATGTGTCTGGAATTTTCGGAAGTTCAAATGCCGATTCTTGATAAACTCTATGACATCTGGTCGTTTCAGGGCATACCGCGCGTTGGCCAAATGATTGCCGGTGACAAAGAATCTTACCGCTACCTTATTGAATCAATCCGCAAATTTCCCAAGCAGGAAGATTTTGCCGCAATGATACGGGAAGCCGGTTTTTCCCATGTAAGCTACCGTAACCTTACCGGTGGCATTGCTGCCATGCACTCTGGCTGGAAGGTTTGAATGTCGAAACTTGCCGCATCCTTACGTCTTTTACGTGTCGGTTTTATTCTGGCACGAGAGGGTGTGCTGAGCGCACTTCCAAGCGATGGCTTACCTGCGTCAATGGCGTTTTTCCATCGTATCGCTGGCTGGTTTGCCAGAAAAAGAAGTAAACAAACCAATCGCTCCGAAAATATGTCACGGGCAATAAACAAACTCGGGCCTTCCTATATCAAGCTCGGCCAGTTTCTTGCAACACGTCCTGATATTGTCGGCTCGGAAGTTGCAAAAGATCTGTCGCGACTACAAGATCATGTCGATACCTTTCCTCATGAACAGGCTGTTGCCCAAATCGAAGGGTCGCTCGGCCGCAAAATAGATGATCTTTTTGTCGAGTTCGGTCCGGCAATTGCAGCCGCCTCGATGGCGCAAGTTCACCCCGCAACGGTGAGGAACCCCGACGGGAGTCTGCGTAAAGTGGCCGTCAAGGTTATCCGCCCCGGTGTAAGACGGCGGTTTGCCAAAGATCTTGAGGGGTTTTATCTTGCAGCCGAAATGCAGGAACGCTATGTGCCGGCTTCCCGACGGCTAAAGCCGGTAAGCGTTGTTGACACATTGGCACAAACCACAAAAATCGAGATGGATTTGCGCCTTGAAGCGGCGGCACTTTCCGAAATTGCCGAGAACACACAAAATGACAAAGGTTTTCGTGTTCCCGCAGTCGATTGGGAGCGGACAGGGCGTGATGTTCTGACCATGGAATGGATTGACGGCATCAAAATGTCGGATATCGAGGGGCTTAAAGCTGCCGGTTTCGACCTTGATGCTCTTGCCGTTACGCTCATGCAATCCTTCCTGAAACACACATTGCGCGACGGCTTTTTCCACGCGGATATGCATCCGGGAAATCTCTTTGTAGATAAAGACGGTTGTATTGTCGCTGTCGATTTGGGCATTACCGGAAGGCTTGGCAAACAGGAAAAACGTTTTCTTGCTGAAATTTTATATGGCTTTATTACCCGTGATTATCGGCGTGTTGCCAATGTGCACTTTGAAGCCGGCTATGTGCCTCCCCACCAAAATATGGAAAGCTTTGCACAGGCGAACCGCGCCATCGGCGAACCGATCCACGGTCAATCGGCCGAAACAATTTCCATGGCAAAACTGCTGACCCTGCTTTTTGAAGTGACTGAACTTTTCGACATGCAAACACGGCCGGAGCTATTGCTGTTACAAAAAACCATGGTGGTTGTGGAAGGTGTTTCCCGTTCACTTAATCCTCATTTCAATATGTGGAAAGCTGCCGAGCCCGTTGTAAAAGAGTGGATTACAAAAAATTTGGGGCCCATCGGCATGGCAAAAGATTTGACCGAAGGTGCGCAATCGCTCCTTACTTTTGCCCGCAGAACACCGGAACTTGTCCGAAGCGTCGAACGCATTCAGAAAGGTGCTGATAAAATGGCGCAGGAAGGCCTTCATCTTGATGATGATACACTGAAGAGATTTGCTCTGATGCAGGGAAAACAAAATCGATTTGGTCGATATGCTGTCATTCTAATCGCTGTTTGCATGGTGATCATCACTTACAAGCTTGTCATATAACCTGCCGGACTAATCTAATAGACTGCAAAATCATCATTTGACGGGAAAAGTTTTTCTCTCCTCCGGAATGTGTCAACGCTTATGTCAGCGCCATTAAAATGGCGCATATATTTGGCACATATTCAGAGCTTCTATTCGGCTCGATTATTTCTGCGTCACGCTGCCCCGAACGCTATTTCAACATCGGGTCATACTGCCTTTGAATTGCTTTTAAAGGCCTTAACAGACAGTGTGCGAGGTTAAAAAACGCAGTTGACAATAATATTTTCGGATTGCGGAAAAGGATAATATTTTCACCGTCATTTTCGTGTTCAAGAGGAAAAGACCAAAAAACAAAGTTCGGAGCGGCCAACCGGAAGCTCGTTATTTCTGTTCTTTTCCATCACTGCGAACGGCGTCATCCGTCCCGCTATTTTTTTCGCCATAACACAAAATTTTATAAACCGAAGGAGATGTTGATTCAGCAATGTCGGCTGTTGAACGAAATGATCCGCCCTTATCTTCGTCGGCATAGGAAACAGCAATGCCTTCGGTTTCCAAAAATAGCTCGGCTACTCTGGCTCTGATTGCAAAATTGACATTCTGTGCGATAAAACCCGACTCGTCGGCAAAAGTTTTCGACAAACCGGATGTGGTGATGCCTATGACATGACCTTGCCGGTCGATAACAGGACCACCGGAGCTTCCGGGCTGTATCGGGGTTGAAATCTGGAGATAGCGGATGTCATTTTCAACGCCTGAAAGCGAATTGACATTACCGGTCGTCGTTTTTATCGAGTCCGACAATAGACCATCAAGAGGAAATCCGAGTGCGATGATATCTTCGCCAAGCCTGATAACATTCCGCCTGAGATAGAGGGGCCTTGTTTTCACACCGTCAGGTAACTTTATGAGAGCAAGATCATCATGAGAATCGATACGGATGTCCTTTCCGGTTCCGAAATCACCGATTTTCACATATTGGCAATTTTTTACCACATGGGCATTTGTTAAAACCCATCCGTTATTCGTCACAGCAAAACCGCTCCCTGTAGAAGCTGGCGGTTGCGCGTAAGCAGGATTGAACACTATGAACGAAAAAACTGTAAGGCATGAAAAAAAGGAAAATGAATAACGCATAAATTTTTCCTCAATATATAAATTTATTCTTTATAAATATGACACATGTCCAGATTTATCGCGGAAAAACTATTTTTCCAGAAAACTATTGATAAAAAACCGGTTCCACAAATAATATCTATTAAAAGCCCGGCGGACTCTTCATTCGGAAAATGAACCGAAAAAAACGCCTCCAGCTTGCCGACAGTTCAAAAACGCATTAAAAGACTAATTAAATTTTGATTGCATTGATTGCATAAGAGGTTTTTATGGCGAGCATCACAATTCGCAATTTACCGGATGAAGCAAAGGAAAAACTTCGTCTTAACGCTGCAAAAAACAAACGTTCCATGGAGGAAGAAGCGCGGCTTTTGTTGATGTCCGGCAACAATGGCGAAATATTTCCGGAAAAAGCCAGCACCAAAGAAGTGCAATCATTGAAATCAAATTCGATAGTTTTGATTATAACCGGCGGAGTTGCGGCTTATAAAGCGCTTGATCTCATTCGCCGATTACAAGAGCGGGGAGCAAATGTTACTGTTGTGATGACAAAAGCGGCAACAGAATTTGTGACGCCTCTTGCTGCGGGCAGCCTTTCAGGGGGGCATGTTTTTACCGATCTTTTTTCCCGCCAGGATGAACATGATATTGGCCATATCAGGCTCGCCCGTTCTGCCGACCTGATTGTTGTTGCCCCTGCGACAGCAGACCGGATTGCAAAAATGGCAAATGGCATTGCCGATGATCTTGCGGGAGCTATTCTTCTTGCCGCCAATTCCCCGATTCTTATTGCGCCAGCGATGAATCCGGCAATGTGGAACCATCCGGCAACACAACGCAATGTCGAGCGTTTACTCGCAGACGGGATCAGAATGATTGGTCCCGATCGTGGAGAGATGGCCGAACGGGGTGAAGCCGGACGGGGGCGTATGAGCGAACCGCTCGAAATTGTTGCCGCTGTCGAATCCATTATCGGTTTTTCGGAAAAGCCGCTTTCGGGCAAACATATCATTGTTACATCAGGCCCTACCCACGAGCCGATAGATCCGGTGCGCTATCTTGCAAACCGCTCTTCAGGTAAACAGGGGCACGCAATTGCCACAGCTCTCCACCATCTTGGCGCCCGTGTCACACTCGTTTCCGGCCCCGTCAGCATTCCCGACCCGTATGGCGTTGAAACAATTCATGTTGAAACGGCAATAGAAATGCTTGATGCAGTCAAACGCGCTTTGCCTGCCGATGGTGCCATATTTGTTGCCGCCGTTGCTGATTGGCGCAGTGCCGAAAGTGCTACGCAAAAAATCAAGAAACAAGCCGACCAATCTGCCCCGACATTGGAAATGGTCGAAAATCCGGATATTCTTGCCACAATCGGCCATGCTGCAAACCGGCCGAAACTCGTTATCGGTTTTGCCGCAGAAACCAATGATCTTATCGAAAATGCGAAAAAGAAGCTCGATAAAAAAGGTGCCGATTTCATTCTGGCCAATGATGTTTCTGTCGATAAAGATGGAAACAGCATTATGGGGGGAGATTATAACAGAATTTCATGTGTGAGCCGTAACGCTGTCGAAGCGTGGCCGAAAATGAACAAAGAAGAAGTTGCTAAAAAACTTGGCGAAAAAATAGCAACATTTTTTTCGTGAAAGCAGATTTTTTGCGGTAATAATTGTATTCTGATAAATTTACATTTCGTAATTTTTATCAAAATTGTCTTTTTAGAATGTGTTGATAATTGGAAGCATACTACCAATACGCTATTTGAAGCTTACATATTTTAAAAGTTGTTAAAAAGGATATTGGAAAGAATGAAAACGAAATTATTTGGATTAAGCGTCATATTGGCGGGGCTTGGCTTATTTCCGAATGCTTATGCGAGCTCCCCTTGCGGAGTTCCGGAACTTACAGAATGCCCCACACCGGTGGATGAAAAATTGCCCGATGTCAAAAATATGTTGAAATGGAACATGGAAGACCGGATGATCGGCTTTCGCAATGATTATCGCGCTTATCCCGGTGATGTCTTCAAACACGCAACCCCTCGTCCATTGATGCGACAAATTCGTGATATGTCGAGTGTTTCCTACACTGTTGACGGCCATTCCTATAATCTTCAGGAATATGTAGCGCGCAACAAGATTGCCGGATTAATGGTGATAAAAAACGGCGTTGTAGTGTTGGAATTTTATGGCCGCGGCAATACACCCCAAACTTTATGGACATCCCGATCTGTCGGTAAATCCGTCGTTTCAACCCTTGTCGGCGTGGCTCTTAAAGAAGGGAAGATCAAATCCCTCGACGATAAGGTCGTTCGCTATAATCCCGACGTAAAAGGCACTGTGTGGGCAAATGTCACCATAAGAGAATTGTTGCAACATACATCCGGTGTCAAATGGGATGAAAATTATGAAGATGACAATTCCGATTTTGCCAAACTTACTCAATGTGAAGCTTTGGACAATGCCTATTCTTGCGTCCATGACCTTGTGATCAACAAAAAACGCGTGAAACAGGCTGCTCCGGGGAAAGTGTGGTCATATTCATCAGGTGGTGCTTGGCTTTTAGGTGACACTTTGGAAAAAGCTGTGAAGATGCCCCTTGCCCAATATTTACAGGAAAAAATCTGGAAACCTTACGGTATGGTCAGTGACGGTGTATGGCACAGCTATCAAAAAGGAAAGCATGATACCGGCGCTCACGGTTTCAATGCGACGCTGGAAGATTGGGGAAAATTCGGACAATTTGTACTTTATAACGGGTTCCTTCCTGAAGGCAAAACGATACTGCCTGATCATTGGGTTGTTGACGCACGCACATGGAACAAAGCAACAAATTCCGTTACTGAAAATCATCCGGAAGGAAGTTACGGATTTGAATGGTGGAACAATGCCGTGCCTCAAGCAGCAGAAAATGTTTCGCCGAAACTTGGTCTGAGCAGTTCGGAAACAATGTGGGGCTTGGGAATTTACGGGCAGATGCTCGTCGTCAACCAGCAGGAGAATATGGTGATTGTCCAGTGGTCAACATGGGAAAAAGCCGAACCATCTTTTTCTGCCGAGCCACTTGAAGCTTCATTGATGTTCAATGCAATTTCGAACAGTCTCAACCAATAAGTGTTCATAGAAAACCCAAGCTTTCATAGAAAACCAAGTGTTCATGGAAAACGGCAAAAGCGGGCAAAGCTGATTTATTCCCGCACTTGTTTTACCCCCCCACACTTGTTTTATTCTTTGCCAGAATCGCTATTTTGCATTGGTGAACAAAAATTCAAAGGGGGGCCTTCCTGTCGACAAGAAGGACCCCCTTGTTTTTGAGAGTGTTCTTTCACTCACCCAATTATTGTCGGGTATATTACGCGCGTAAAAAGCTTAAGCTCCAACGCTATTGCTACGCACGGAAGACAAGGTAAAAACCCACCGTCCGAATAAGTGTCACCCGACTTATCCGGCCTGAATAAGCCCCGCTTGCGTTGCAACATCTCTTAATGAAAACTGTGCACGTGGTCCGGTTTGCTGGATAATGGTACTGGCACACAGAGCGCCAAGCCGTGCGCTATCTATAAACGACATATCATTGGTATAGCCATAGAGGAAACCGGCCGCATAAACATCACCGGCACCGGTCTGGTCAACAACCCGTTCAACCGGATAAATACCGGCCGTGAATGTTTCTTGCCGCGATGTAATGATGGAGCCTTTGGCATTGCGCGTGACGCAGGCAAAGCCGCGAACGTCGTTACGAATAGCGGTAATGGCCATATCGAATGATGAAGTTTCATAAAGCGAAAGCAGTTCCGATTCGTTTGAAAACACAATATCGACCGTGCCTGTGCGGATGAGTTCAAGAAATTCGCCACGATAACGATCTACACAGAAGGAATCAGAAAGGGTAATTGCCATCTGGTTTCCATTTTCATGGGCTATTTTTGCAGCCAATCGCATAGCCTGTTTTGCGCGTGGCGGATCCCACAGATAACCTTCAAAATAAACAACTTTGGAATTGGCAACTTTCGTTGCTTCGACATCTTCCGGCCCGAATTCGACACAAGCACCAAGATAGGTATTCATGGAGCGTTCGCCGTCGGGTGTATTGAAAATCATGCAACGAGCAGTCGGTGCACGACCTTCCAGAGGCCGCGTATCATAAACAACACCTTGTCCACGAAGATCATGGGCAAAAACCTGCCCCAAATGATCGGCTGCCACTTTCCCCATAAAAGCAGCTTTGCCACCAAGATTGGCAAGTGCTGCGGCTGTATTGCTTGCACTGCCGCCCGATGTTTCGACTGCCTGCCCCATACGCGAATAGAGAAGTTCGGCACGTTTCGCATCAATCAAATTCATTGCCCCTTTGATGATACCGTTATTGACCAGAAAATCTTCGTCCGTACGGGCAATCACGTCGACAATTGCATTGCCGATTGCCAAAACATCATAATGTGCCATCTCGCTCTCTCCGTATTTTATTCTCCCTCGCTCATTACTCGTTCAGAACACAAAAGACCAGAGAGCTAAAGCCCCTCTTGTTTCTTTTTGTCTGCTTTCTATCTATATCCCCATGATTTTTGACGCAGCCTATCGCGCTTTCTCGCGCCTTTTTACCCCGCCCTTCCGTTCCATGCTATGGAAAGCATTGAGCGCAACATTGCTGTTATTGGCAATTTTATGGTTCAGCTTGCGCGAATTATTCCTTTATTATGTTTGGCCGTTCCTACAACAATATATGCCTGATTTTCCCGATTGGGCGGGCTGGCTCGGATTTGTTGCCGTGATCGTCTTTTCGGTGGGGTTGGCTCTGCTTATGGCACTCTTAATTGCCCCGATTGCATCCTTGATCGGCGGTTATTTTATGGATGATGCAGCCGAAATCATCGAGAAAACAGATTATCCCGACGATCCGGTCGGCGTTGCAATGCCGCTCGGCCGTTCGCTTGTCATCTCGCTGAAATTTCTGGCTTTGAGCATTGTCGGTAATATCATTGCGCTGGTTCTCTATTTCTTCCCCGGCGTCAATCTCTTCGCTTTCTATGTAATCAATGGCTATCTTCTCGGCCGCGAATATTTTGAATTTGCCGCCTGCCGACACCGTACAGAGGCTGACACCCGCCAATTCTATAAACAGAATGCAATTTATGTATTTTGTGGCGGTGTTATCATTGCACTTTTTGTTTCTGTGCCGGTGTTGAACTTGCTGACGCCGCTTTTTGCTGCGGCAATGATGACCTATCTCCACAAAAGTCTGTCTAAAAAAATCAGTCAATAACGAGATAGATTACCGACATTTTCAACATCTTCTCGACTTTATCCGACTTTTGTGACAACAAGAGATCATGAAGCCTCTTGTAAAAATATGCGGATTGAAAACACCTGAAGCAATTAAAGCTGCCATCGACAACGGTGCGCATTATCTCGGCTTTATCTTTTTTGCCAAAAGCCCGCGTCATCTTTCAATTGAAGAGGCAGAGCTATTGCGCCCGCTTGTCAAAAAGCCGGTTAAGCTTGTTGCTGTCACGGTCGATGCCGATGATGAATTGCTTTCCGACATTGTTGCTCATGTCAAACCGGATATTCTTCAGCTTCATGGACATGAATCACCCGAACGCGTGAAACAGCTTGCCAAAACTTTTGGCTTGCCGGTTATCAAAGCTTTTTCCATCCGTGAGCAATCGGATTTCGATCAGGTTTCTGCCTATCGTGGTATAGCCGATATGTTTTTATTTGACGCCAAAGCTCCAAAAGGCTCACAATTGCCGGGAGGAAATGGCGTCTCTTTTGACTGGTCGCTGTTAAAGTCGCTTGACGAAGATAGTCAAACCGTGCTTTCCGGTGGATTGAATGCGCAAAATGTGGAAGAAGCGATAAGGATTGCCGCTCCCGACATTCTTGATGTTTCAAGTGGCGTTGAAAGTGCCCCCGGTGTTAAGGACACAAAATTGATTGAAGGTTTTTTTGATTCTGTCAAAAAAGCCGTTGAAAATTAAGGAGACTGACGTGGAAAAGTCGGCTGAAATCAATTCCTTTAAAACAGGCCCCGATGAAGCGGGGATGTTCGGCATTTATGGCGGGCGTTTTGTTGCCGAAACTTTGATGCCGCTTATTCTGGAATTGGAGAAAGCATATAACGAGGCCAAGGATGACCCGGCTTTCAATATCGAACTGAAAAATCTTTCCACCAATTATGCGGGCCGTCCATCGAAACTTTATTATGCCGAGCGTTTGAGCAAGCATCTTGGCGGTGCGAAAATCTATTTGAAACGGGAAGATCTGAACCACACCGGTAGCCATAAAATCAATAATTGTCTGGGACAAATTCTGCTTGCGCGGCGCATGGGCAAAACCCGTATCATTGCCGAAACCGGCGCCGGACAACATGGTGTCGCTGCGGCTACAGTTTGCGCGCGTTTTGGTTTGCCTTGCGTTGTCTATATGGGCTCGACCGATGTCGAACGGCAAAAGCCAAATGTGTTCCGCATGGAACTTCTCGGTGCCAAGGTCAATGCGGTCAAAGCCGGTAACGGCACATTGAAAGACGCTATGAATGAAGCTTTGCGCGATTGGGTAAGCAATGTACGCGATACCTATTATCTGATCGGCACGGCTGCAGGCCCGCATCCCTATCCGGAAATGGTTCGGGATTTCCAATCCGTCATCGGCAAAGAAGCAAGAGAGCAAATCCTCGAGCGCGAAGGTCGCCTTCCCGATCTGTTGATTGCTGCCGTTGGCGGCGGTTCGAATTCGATTGGGCTGTTCTACCCCTTCCTTGACGATAAAACTGTCAGAATTATCGGCGTTGAAGCAGGTGGCCGTGGCCTTAAAGGGAACGAGCATTGCGCTTCGATGACGGCCGGAAGTCCGGGGGTTTTACATGGCAATCGCACTTATCTTATCCAGAATGATGACGGCCAGATTCTTGAAGGCCATTCGATTTCGGCAGGTCTTGATTATCCCGGTGTGGGGCCGGAACATTCGTGGCTCAAAGATAAGGGGCGTGTTGAATATGTGCCGATTCTTGATACAGAAGCATTGGAAGCCTTCCAGCTTTTGACACGTCTTGAAGGCATTATACCGGCGCTCGAATCTTCGCATGCTGTTGCGCAAGCCATCAAGGAAGCGCCGAAGATGGATAAAGAACAGATTATCATTGTCAATCTTTCCGGTCGTGGCGACAAGGATGTGCACACTGTCGGAACACTTCTTGGCATGAATATGTGAGTTTGAGAGAGCGGCTATGACAACACGTATCAAAGAAACATTTCAAAAAGCCAAGAATAACAATCGTCCGGCTCTTGTGACCTATATGATGGCAGGGGATCCGGATTTTGACACCTCACTTGAAATTATGAAAGCACTTCCGAAAGCCGGTAGCGATGTTATCGAGCTTGGAATGCCATTTTCCGACCCGATGGCGGATGGCCCGACCATTCAGGCTGCAGGTCTGCGCGCGCTAAAAGCAGGCCAGACACTCAACAAAACTTTAAAACTCGTTAGTGAATTCCGTAAAACCGACCAGACCACACCAATTGTGCTGATGGGATATTATAATCCGATCTATGTGCACGGGGTGGATCAATTTCTGGTTGACGCAAAAAAAGCCGATATCGACGGTTTGATTGTTGTTGATTTGCCGCCGGAAATGGATAACGAACTTTGCTTGCCCGCAGTCAAAGCGGATATCAATTTCATTCGTCTGGCGACACCGACAACCGACGACCAACGCTTGCCGAAAGTACTGGAAAACACCTCCGGTTTTGTCTATTATGTCTCGATGACGGGCATTACCGGCCAAGCCCTGCCTGATACCGATATTGTAGCAAAAGCGGTGGAAAATATTAAAAAACACACGTCTTTGCCGATTGCTGTTGGTTTTGGCATCAAGACCGGAGAACAGGCAGCAAAAATTGGTCGCGCTGCTGATGGTGTTGTGGTCGGAAGTGCAATTGTCAACGCCATTGCTTCTACTCTTGATGAAAATGGCCACCCGAAAGGTGATGCGGCAAAAGCGGCAAGCGACCTTGTAAAGCAATTGAGTGCAGGTGTATTGGAAGCCAGAAAAGGCTGAATTGAAGCTTTGCCAACAAACAGGATAAGGTGACATAGATGAACTGGATTACCAATTATGTTCGTCCGAAGATCAACTCGATGTTTGGTCGTCGTGAGATGCCAGAAAATTTATGGGTCAAAGACCCTGCCAGCGGTGAAATGGTCTTTCACAAGGATCTGGAAAAAAACCAATATGTCGTTCCGAACTCGGGCTATCACATGCGCATACCTGCAAAAGCCCGTCTGGAAAGCTTTTTTGACGATGGCGCCTATGAACTTCTGGAAAATCCGAAAGTTGTCATTGACCCGCTGAAATTCCGCGATGAAAAGCGCTATATCGACCGTTTGAAAGATTATCGTTCAAAACTCGGTGTTGACGATGATATTATGAATGCACGCGGTACTATTGAAGGCCTTCCTATTATAGCGACCGTGCAGGATTTCGCCTTTATGGGTGGCTCGCTTGGCATGGCGGCAGGTGAAGCCATTATCAAGGCTTTCGAAACAGCCATACAGGAAAAACGGCCTTTGGTTCTGTTTGTGGCCTCTGGCGGTGCCCGTATGCAGGAAGGCACACTTTCTCTCATGCAAATGCCACGCACCACTGTTGCGGTCGAGATGATGAAGGATGCAAAGCTTCCTTATATTGTTGTTTTGACCAATCCGACGACAGGTGGTGTTACCGCGTCTTACGCCATGCTGGGTGATGTCCATATAGCAGAACCCGGTGCAATGATCGGTTTTGCCGGTCCCCGCGTGATCGAGCAAACCATTCGCGAAAAGCTGCCGGAAGGTTTCCAGAGCGCCGAATATCTTCTCAAACATGGTATGGTTGATATGGTGGTCTCACGACTTGAACTGAAGTCGACCATTGCCAAGCTTTTGCGCTTGATGATGAAATTGCCGGCACCTGAACAGCATTCGGGCAAACATCACGGTAATAAAGCTGCTTGAAATGAAATGACCGAAAATCGGGTAGATACGCTTATCAATAGCCTTCTCAAGCGCTATCCGAAAGGGTTTGACCTTTCGCTCGATCGTATTTCGCGGCTTTTGGAAAATCTCGGCAATCCGCATTTGAAATTGCCGCCGATTATCCATATTGCGGGAACCAATGGAAAAGGGTCAGCGGCGGCGGTTTGCCGTGCGCTTCTTGAAAGTGCCGGATATAGCGTTCATGTCCATACCTCTCCCCATCTTGTTCATTGGAACGAGCGCTACCGCTTGGGTGGAACAGGTGGTGGCAAATTTGTTGATAATGATACTCTTGCCGATGCAATAGAGCGGGTAACAAAAGCCAATCGGAACCAACCGATTACAGTTTTCGAATTGTTGACGGCCGTTGCCTTTTTGCTTTTTTCCGAACATCCGGCAGATGCTGTCATTCTTGAAGTGGGGCTGGGTGGGCGTTTCGACGCAACCAACGTCATTCAAAAGCCGGCCGTTTCTCTTATTATGCCCATATCGCTCGATCACGTTGCTTTGCTCGGCAATACGGTTGAAAAGATCGCTTTCGAAAAAGGCGGCATTATCAAAGAAGCTGTCCCGCTTGTTATTGGCAAGCAGGAAAGCGATGGTGCTATCGACGTTTTGACAAGCATTGCGCAAAAACGCCATGCTCCTTTCGTCATTTATGGTCAGGATTTTGAGGCCTATAATGATCATGGGCATATGGTTTTCCAAAACGAAGAGGGCCTTAAAGAACTTCCGCTCCCCTCTCTTCGCGGTGACCATCAAATCAGCAATGCAGCGAGCGCCATTGAAGCTCTAATCCATGCCGGTTTCAAATTGACCGATCAGGATATTGCCAAAGCTATGGAAAATATTGTCTGGCCTGCGCGAATGCAGCGCATCAAAGTCGGCAAGCTCATTGATTCTTTGCCAAAAACGATGACAGTTTTTCTTGACGGCGGGCATAATCCGGCAGGTGCGAAAGTCATTGCACAGGAAATCAGGCATTGGAAAGAAAAAGGAGCGGGACCGGTAACCATGGTTGCCGGTATGATCAACACAAAAGATTCCTTCCATTATTTCAAAGAACTCAAAGGTCTTGTCGACAAAGTTTACACTGTACCGGTCTTATCAAGCGATAGTGGTGTAGCGCCTCAAGAATTGGCTAAAGTTGTCGGTTCGGCCGGTCTGGAAGCCGAAACTACGACATCAATTGAAGACGCTTTCCAAAAAATTTCCGGTCTCACACCTCAAAGAACCATTCTTGTTGCAGGTTCGCTTTATATGGCCGGTGACTTTTTGAAGAAAAATGGGACACCACCGGAATAAAACGATTGTTAATCTCTTCAACATTTAATGAGAATAGTTCAAAAGACTTGCGTTCGGGCCAAAACAAGCTAAACCATATAAAGGCAAAGATTGAAGATTTTTGAGGAGTGCACCCTATGACGCTCAGTACCGAACTTTATCAATACCCGAAACTCATTACCGTTTTTGGTGGTTCAGGTTTTGTCGGTCGCCATGTGGTCGAAACATTGACAAAACGTGGCTATCGGGTTCGCATTGCTGTGCGTCGGCCTGAAGTTGCCTATTATATGTTGCAAATCGGTGAAGTCGGTCAAACGCAAATGATGAAGACCAATGTGCGTAACCGTGAATCTGTCGGACGTGCACTGATTGACGCTGATGCAGCCGTTTTTCTACCCGGCCTTCTTTATTCGCAAGGCAAAAACAATTACAAAAATGTGCAGGTTGAAGGTGCAAAAAATGTTTCCGAACTTGCAGCAAGTGCCGGTATTCCTCTCATTCATATGTCGGCCTTGAATGCCGATATCAATTCCAACCTTTCCTATCCGAAAACCAAAGCACTTGGTGAACAAGCCGTTCAAAAAGCCCATAAAGGTGCCATTATCATGCGGCCATCGGTGATTTTTGGTCAGGAAGATTCGTTCTTCAACAAACTCGCCGATATGTCGCGCTTCACATGGATGTTGCCAATGTTCGGCGGTGGCGAGACAAAACTGCAACCGGTTTATGTGGGTGATATTGCCAATTTCGTTGTTGCGGCAATTGAAGGAAATATTCCGGCAGGCAAGATTTATGAACTGGGTGGCAAAGAAGTCATAACCTATCGGCATGCTATTGAAGAAATGCTCAAAGTTATCATGCGGAAAAAAGCTCTGGTTTCCGTGCCCTTCGGAATTGGAAGCCTTATCGGCGGAATTTTTGGGCTCCTTGGAAAAATTCCGATGATCCCGACAGTGACAACCTCCGAACAGATCAAAATGCTCAAAAAAGATTGCATTGTTTCGGAAGAAGCAAAGCTTGAAGGACGCACATTGGAAGGTGTCGGCATTACACCAAGAGCAATGGAAGCTGTTTTGCCTTCCTATTTGTGGCGCTTCCGTCCTCATGGTCAATTTGCCAAGAATACGAAGAATTACAAAAAAGATATAAAAATCTGAACACAGAATTTTTCTGTTTGAAATTCGCAAATAGAACGGGCGCTGATAAAATAGCGCCCTTTATTTTTCATCGTCTATTCATCTAGACTTTGCAAATTGCTCGCAATCTATCATTCTGATTTATTTCATTTCAATGGTAGGATTTCTGTCGTTTTAATAATATGCTTTCTACCGTTTTAATAATACGGGTTCTGTTGTTTCAATAAGACGCTTTTCTTATCGGATATTTTGACGCTGTTCATTGAACCGTTAAGCTATAAAGCATGACATTATTCTTAAAACTTCCGCACAAATGAAATGTCTTTTTCTAAACGTAAGGTTGTTTTATTGTCATATTGAAAAATTTCTTTGCCAATTTTTTTGTATTTCTCTCCTCGTTACTCTCCTAATGTCGCATCTGTTGCATATCTGCAATTTCAATAATGATTTTTAATAGAACATTAACTATTTTTAGAGCCGCGCGATTTGGACTGTGCTATATAAACACACATTGAGGGTTCTGGAGTTAAACCATGAAAAAATTGTGTTCATTATTTATCGTTTTGATGTTCGCATTCTCGACAGTTGCTTGTACGCAGAATGAAAAAACAGTTGCCAAGTGGGGTGCCGGTGGTGCTGCTCTTGGTGCTTTGGGTGGCGCTGCATTCGGTCACGGTGGCAAAGCTGTTGCCGCTGGTGCAGCTATTGGTGCTGTTGCTGGTGGCCTGATCGGCTATTCACGCACCAAGAATCACGTTCGTTACTGCCATTATCGCGATCGTAACGGCAAAGTATTCGAAGCACGTTGCAAATAATTTCAATTTTGTTTGATTTTGAAAGGCACGTAAAATTTTACGTGCCTTTCTTTTTTTCAAATTTTCCGATTCTTTAAACAGCTTAATAAACTATCCGTTCTTAGTGCCTGCGGCTTTCATTCAAGAACCGAATCCCATGAACATGCCCGCTCGACAGCCTTTCGCCAACCGGCATAGCGTTTTTCCTGTTTTGCCACATCTTTGGAAGGCTTGAAGACACGTTCTATTGTTGCAACCTTCCGCAATTCATCCAAACTCGACCAATAGCCAACTGCAAGACCGGCAAGATAAGCCGAGCCGAATGCTGTCACTTCCAATATATGCGGGCGCTCGACCGGTTTTTGCAAAATATCGGACTGGAACTGCATAAGAAAGTTATTGGCAACAGCGCCGCCATCAACACGCAATGTCTTCAGATCTGTCTGTGCATCTGCCAACATAGCGGTAAGAACATCTTTTGTCTGATAGGCAATCGATTCGAGCGTTGCGCGGGTAATATGGTTGCGGTTGACGCCCCTTGTCAGGCCTAGAATGGCACCACGGGCAAACGGGTCCCAATAAGGCGCGCCAAGGCCGGTAAATGCGGGCACCACATAAACGCCATTCGAAGTCCCAACTTTTTCGGCAAAATATTCCGAATCTTCAGAATCAGTGAAAAACTTCAATTCGTCGCGAAGCCACTGGATGGCAGCGCCTGCCACAAAGATCGAACCTTCCAGAGCATAAGCAGGTTTGCCTTTTGCATCACAGCAAAGCGTTGTGACCAGACCATGGGTTGATTTGACCGCTTTTTTGCCGGTATTCATCAACATAAAACAACCGGTTCCATAAGTATTTTTGGCCTGCCCCTCTTCAACACAGATATGACCGAACAATGCGGCTTGCTGGTCACCGGCTGCTCCGGCAATCGGAATACGTGTACCACCGCGCCCGCCAATATTGGTTTGACCGTAGATTTCGGACGATGCTTTGACTTCCGGCAGCATGGAACGGGGAATATTCAATGCTTTGAGCATTGTTTCGTCCCAGTCCAGTTTATGGATATTGAAGAGCATAGTGCGCGAAGCATTGGTATATTCGGTAACGTGAACGCGCCCTTGCGTCATATTCCATATAAGCCAGGTATCAATCGTACCAAAGAGCAATTCGCCATTATCGGCTTTTTGCCTCGCGCCTTCTACATTTTCCAATATCCAGGCGATTTTTGTTCCGGAGAAATAAGGGTCGATAACCAGACCGGTATTTTCTCTGATGTAATCCTCAAGCCCTTCTTTTTTCAGTCGTGAACAGATATCTGTGGTACGCCGACACTGCCAGACAATGGCATTATAAACCGGTTTGCCGGTTGCTTTTTCCCAAACAACGGTCGTTTCCCTCTGATTGGTAATTCCGATTGCTGCTATTTCATCTGAACTAATGCCGGCTTTTGCCAGAGCTTCTGTCAAAGTTGAACTTTGTGTCGCCCATATTTCGCGCGCGTCATGTTCGACCCAGCCGGGATGGGGATAGATCTGGGTAAATTCGCGTTGTGCGACACTGACGATGTTGGCATCGTGATCAAGCACCAAAGTGCGTGAACTGGTCGTACCTTGATCGAATGCGACTATATATTTCTTTTCGGCCATGAAAGCCTCCCTGTCCTATAGAAAAATGATCAATTATCTTGCTAATTATCTTGCCAATGATTTCGATTGTCTGCGGGCAAGAGGCTCGCCGATCAGTTTCGTATAGAAGGCTGCACCCACACATCCTCCGATGGCGGGAGCAATAAGCGGCACGAGAAAATATGGAATTTCCCTATTGCCTGTCATAACGCCATTGCCCCAACCGGCGAAATAAGCAAAGAGGCGGGGTCCAAAATCACGTGCGGCATTCATTGCAAATCCTGTCAGCGGACCAAAAGCACCGCCAAGCACAGCAACCAGTATACCGACAAGAAATGCAACCAAGGCACCACGCGGCAAACCGTTGCCATCATCACTCAAACCTAAAATCACTGCTACCAAAACAGCCGTGATAAAAAATTCTGTCATAAAGGCTTGTGAGAGAGTGATGTGGGGATTTGGAAAAGTGGTAAAAACACCGGCTGTATCAAGTGTTTTTGCCGAGAAGAGATTATAGTAAAGTCCATAGACAACGGCGGCTGCGACAAACGCACCCAAAAATTGCGAAATGACATAAGGCAATATTTTTTGTTTTGGAAATTTTGCAAAGAAAGCCAGTGCAAAAGTGACTGAAGGATTGAGGTGAGCCCCCGAAACACCCCCTGTCAGATAGGCTGCAAGTGCGACAGCCAACCCCCAGATAATGCTTATTTCCCATTGTCCGTAAGCGGCGCCGGCCAATTTTAATCCTGCAACGCACCCCATACCGAGGGCCAGAAATAAAAATGTGCCGGCGAATTCCGCAACGCATTCATCACGTAAAGTATTCACATCAGACATGTTTCCTCCAGTGGTTTGCTGCCTGACCCGCTTTACTTCATTGGACGGCGAACCCTTTAGATGGTTTTATGTTTTTCAAGGTATTGTCTTAAAGCTTCTTTTTCTTCGTCATTAAAATAGAGGCCAAGTTTCGAGCGACGCCACAAGACATCGTCGACATCCTTCGCCCACTCTTCACGCATCATCCATTGAACCTCGGCCTCATAAAGGCCGTGTCCAAAATGTTGCCCCTTGTCTTTTTTGCCATTGTCAAAAATTTCCAGGGCTTCGGTGCCATAGTTTCTTGCCAGACGGCGATGGGTTTTTGCATCGAGATCGGGCAAAATACTGGCAACTCTCGCTTCCATGACTGAAAGCGAATCATGCGGGAAATCGCCACCCGGAAGGCTGACTTCGGCAGTCCATGCAGGTTTGCGCTTACCCAAAGCTTTTTCGATAAAGACCAGAGCGTCTTCCGACAATTTACGGAAAGTGGTGATTTTCCCTCCAAATGCATTCAGCATGATAGCACCATCATTTTCCCGCATTTCTTTCAAAACATAATCGCGCGTTGCTTCCTGTGCTTTTGAAGCACCATCGTCATAAAGCGGGCGAACACCCGAATAAGCCCAGACGATAGAATCGCGCAAAACCGGTTTGGTGAAATATTCACTTGCAGCCGAACAGATATAATCAATCTCTTCGTTACTGATATGAACCTTCGCCGGATCACCTTTATAATCGCAGTCGGTTGTTCCAATCAGCGTAAAATCTTCCTGATAAGGAATGGCAAAAACAATTCTTCCATCCTTGTTCTGGAAAATGAAAGCGCGGTCATGTTGATAAAGTTTTGGCACAACAATGTGCGACCCCTTAACCAAACGAACCGGCGGATGGCCTTTAAAGCCCAAAGCATCCTGCAAAACGTGATTAATCCATGGGCCCGCCATATTTGCAAGATAATCGGCTGTGACTGTCCACTCTTCACCATTCAATTTGTTTTTAAGGCCGATTTTCCATTTCTTGCCATCGGCTTTAAGCGAGACAACTTCGGTGCGCACCATGATGTCTGCGCCCAGTCTTGCCGCATGACGGGCATTGGCAACAACCAGACGCGCATCATCAACACGGGCATCGGAATATTCGAACCCTTTGACGAAACCGGGTTTCAGAGATTCACTATATTCTTTGGTAAGATCAAGAACCTTGGTCCGCCACAATTCCTGATGACGGCTTCCCAGATGATCGTAAATGAATAAGCCCAAACGCAGCATCCATGCGGGACGCAACCCCTTATTATAAGGCAATATAAAGCGCAAAGGACGAACAAGATGCGGTGCCATGTGCCAGATCACCTCGCGTTCCATCAATGCTTCTCTGACCAGACGGAAGGCATATTGTTCGAGATAGCGCAAACCACCATGAATAAGCTTGGTAGAGGCACTGGACGTACCTGAAGCAAGATCATTCATTTCCGCCAAACCGACGGAATAGCCACGGCCAACAGCATCGCGAGCGACACCACAACCGTTGACGCCACCACCTATAACAAAAAGATCATAGTGTTTTTCTTTTTTCATTTAATCGACTTTCGACAAGGATGGTTTTTGTTTTTTAAAAGATAGAATATGGAAGAAAACAAATGTCAACTGTAAAGCGAAAAAATCACAACATGCGCCAGGTCAGAAGAAATCCATCGTTGATCGGGATCAAAAAACGAAAATTTAATGTCGTAAAAATGCTTTTTATCAACTTCCGGTTTTATACGGTTTTGTAATTTCTTCCATAAGGGTCAACAAATTCGGGAGAAACCTGCTCTTCTATCGAATAAAAATTATGAGCCTTAAAGAATTAAAGGAAGCGCATTTCCCTTTCTATCGAACGGAAAAATCCCTCCCAACAAATAAGGGCCCAAAAACTGTAATGACGGTTTAACGGCTTTTTCAAATCGACCCAAAAAAGTCCGGTGCCAAAATTTATAGTGCCAAAAAATTCCAGAGCTAAAAAATTCTGGAGAATCGTATTTTAATCCGGAATATGGATGACCATCCCCGATAGAAAAGCCTCGATTTTTTAGTGACGCAAGAAACACATATTGATCAGGAACGATTATGAGCCGTGTCTCGGCCATTTCTAGCTCCGATCACCTGAAGCGCAGAAAACGTCTATTCGCTTTCAACCAGCGACATCAAGACAAAGCGTTCCGTTTTTTAAAGTACTCGTTATTTTTATGAAAAAGACAAAATCTGTTTTCGGTCGGGAGGGGCATATTTGGCTCGAAAATATTTCAAAAATAACAGTATTAAAGGCTATTTTTATATTCGAATATCAAAAATTCGAAAGAGAATAGCCGGTTTTATACGACTAGTTTCTTTCGACATCGACCGATAAAATGAAGGGGCAAATAAGCTTCGCCCCTCACTTTTTTTATAGAAATTCTTCTCTCGACCCTTAAGATCAAGAAAAATTATTGGCGCAATGTCGCTCCGGTCGATTTCGCAACATTATCGATAATTTTTTTCGCCAGAGCTTCAATATCTTCATCTGTCAAAGTGCGTTCATGCGGCTGGATTGCCACTTCGATCGCAATCGATTTCTTGTCTTCACCAAGGCTCGCCCCCTCGAAGACATCAAATATCTCGACAGACTGGATAAGCTTTTTATCGGCACCGCTTGCCGCACGAATGACCGTGGCAGCATTCACAGATTTATCCATAACAAAGGCAAAATCGCGCCGTATCATCTGATATGGCGACAGCACCAAAGGCGGGCGTGTTTTGGTTGCCTTCTTGCGCGGTTCGGGAATACGGTCAATATAGACTTCAAAACCGCACAATGGTCCGGCTACATCGAGTTCCTCAAGCGTATCGGGGTGGAATTCGCCAAAGGTACCAAGAATAATCTTCGGCCCCAATTTGATAACGCCCGAGCGTCCCGGATGATACCATTCCGGCGCACCCGCTTCTATCTGCACCTTTGAAGAATCAAGCCCACAAGCGTCAAGCACACAAAGCGCATCGGCCTTGGCATCAAAAACATCGACCGGTTTGGCAGAACCGGCCCAAAAACGACCCGAACCGTCAAGCTTGTAAGTACCACGGCGTATACCACCAGCAACGCGCCTTTGTGTCTCGGGCGTATTGCCTTCAAAGGTTGCCGAGATCTCAAATAGGCCGAGATCGGGAAAGCCACGATCGGCATTGCGCTGGGCAGCCGCAATCAGTCCCGGAAGCAGTGAAGGACGCATATCCGACATATCGGCAGCAATCGGGTTCAATAGCTTCAATTCAGGCTTGCCGCCGCCAAATGCTTTGGCCTGTTTTTCCGAAATGAAAGACCATGTGATTGCTTCCATCAATCCGCGAGAAGCCAGAGCACGACGTGCGGAACGCTGCCTTATCTGTATTGTGGTGAGAATTTGCCCGCTTACAGAAGACGGCCGTTCCAATGGTTCCGGCTTGATATTGTTCAGCCCATGGATACGCATAACTTCTTCAACAAGATCAGCCTTGCCATCAATATCGGGTCGCCATGTTGGCACTGTTACCGTGACAACGTCACCTTTGCCTTCCACCACAAAGCCGAGGTGCTGCAATATGGTTTTTGCTGCCTCATGGCTTAATTCCAGACCGGTCAAACGCTTGATTTCGGCAAACGGGAACTTAATTACTTTTTGTTCAACGCTCTTTTCCCCGATAATATGGGCTTTTGAAGGCTTGCCACCACAGAGTTTCATGGCCATCTCGGTGGCAAAGGCAAGTCCCGGTTCCATAAATTTTGGATCGACACCGCGTTCAAAACGATAACGTGCATCCGAAACAATGCCAAAAGAGCGCCCTGTCGCCGCAACATTGCGCGGGTCCCACAAAGCCGATTCAATGATAACATTTTTCGTGTTTTCATCGCATCCTGTTGCCTCGCCGCCCATTATGCCACCGATAGATTCAACACCATTGTCATCGGCAATAACGCAATTATCCGGCCCCAAATTATATTCCTTGCCGTTAAGGGCAAGGAGTTTATCACCCTTGCGCCCACGACGGACAACAAGTTTTCCTTTTACTTTATCGGCATCAAAAACATGGAGCGGACGGCCGAGATCAACCGTGATGTAATTGGTCATGTCGACAAGTGCATTGATCGGGCGCAACCCGATAGCAGTGAGACGGCGTTGCATCCATTTGGGTGACTGGACATTGTTAACATCGCGAATTTCACGCCATGAAAAGCCGAGACACAAAGGTGCGGCGTCACCAAAATCGAGCGACACTGTGACCGATGGCTCTCCTTCACCGGAAATAGAAGGAACTTGAAGCGGCTTCAATTTGCCGATGCCACTTGCTGCAAGATCGCGGGCAATGCCATAAACACCTGTACAATCCGGCCGGTTCGGCGTGAGGCCGACATCAATAAGCGGGTCGTTCAGACCATAAAAGGCTGCAAATGATTTGCCGACAGGTGCATCGGAGCCGAGTTCGATAATGCCGTTATGTTCATTTGAAAGTTCAAGCTCGCGTTCGGAACACATCATGCCGAAACTTTCGACACCACGGATTTTTCCGACCGACAATGTGACATCAAGCCCCGGAATATAAGCTCCCGGAGGAGCGAAAACCCCGATCAACCCCGCTTTAGCATTAGGAGCACCACAAACCACCTGAAGTGGCTTATTCTCCCCCGTATCGACAGTCAAAATCTGCAAATGATCGGAATCGGGATGTTTTTTGGCTGTCAAAACTTTGGCAATTACAAAAACTTCAAAGCTTTTGCGGTCATCGACGCTATCAACCTCAAGGCCTATATCGGTAAGCCGGTCACAAATCTCGCCGAGCGATGCGTCTGTCTCCAGATGATCTTTCAACCAGGACAAAGTAAATTTCATTGTTCAAAACCTCTTTTCAAAACGCAAGACGCGGGTGTGAGTTTATGAATTGCTGAGACCGCCAAAAAGCGTCGGCACATCAAGCGGACGGAAACCGTAATGTTGGATCCAGCGTATATCGGCATCAAAAAATGCCCGCAAATCCGGCATGCCATATTTCAACATAGCGATACGGTCGATTCCCATGCCCCAGGCAAAGCCCTGATATTCATCCGGATCGAAACCGACATTTTTCAACACATTCGGGTGCACCATGCCGCAGCCCAATATTTCGAGCCAGTCATTGCCCTCGCCGAATTTTACTTCTGTACCGGAGCGGTCACATTGAATATCGACTTCCATAGACGGTTCGGTGAAAGGAAAGAACGACGGGCGAAAACGCATCTTCAACGAAGGTACTTCAAAAAACGCCTTACAGAATTCTTCATGCACCCACATAATATTGGCAATGGTCGACTTTTTATCGACAACCAGCCCTTCTACCTGATGGAACATCGGCGAATGGGTGGCATCCGAATCCATACGATAGGTTTTTCCCGGAATGATAATGCGAATTGGGGGTTTTTGCTTTTCCATCGTACGAACCTGAACAGGCGATGTATGCGTGCGCAAAAGCCGCTTTTCACCTTTCTCGTCGGGATTGAAAAAGAAGGTATCATGCATTTCGCGGGCAGGATGGCCTTCCGGAAAATTGAGTGCGGTAAAGTTATAATAATCGGTCTCGATATCCGGCCCTTCGGCAATGGAAAAGCCCATATCGGCGTAAATGGCGGTAATCTCGTCAATCACCTGCGAAATAGGGTGGATACGACCACGCGCTTCAGGGGAAAGGCGAACCGGCAATGTAACATCGACTGTTTCGTTTTTGAGCCGCGCTTCCGTTGCTGCCCGCTTCAATGCCGTACGTTTTTCGCCCAAAAGCTCTAAAACCCGATTTTTCAAACCGTTTATCACCGGTCCGGCTTTCTGGCGCTCCTCGGCACTCATACCACCGAGGCTTTTAAGTTTTTCCGAAACACTGCCCTTTTTCCCGAGGGCGCTGACACGCACTGCTTCCAGTGCCTGCTCGTCTTGTGCAGCGTCGATTGCCGCACAGATTTCTTTTTCCAGACTATCAATGTCGTTCATGTCTTTGCCTGTTCTTTAAAGTGGATGTCTGTTTTTCAAATTGGAAGAAAGAAACTCCGTAGCGCTTAACATACGTTTGCCATCACCACCAAGATAAATAAACCTTGCCAACTTCAACGGAGTAATAAAAATAGAAAAAAACCGGACAATTTTTTCAAGTTGTTTCAAGGTTTCAGGGGAAACCTGCTTTTTCCACGCGTCAAAAGCGGCATTATCGGTTTTATTTTTTTCAAGCGATTGTGCCGACACTTGAAAAAATAACAACCACGCATCACGCGCCTGCGCTGTGGGAATTGGCATCACGGCTTCCGGCTCTTCCTCGAAATCGAAAAAACCCAGCTCATTTCCTGCCATAAACATATCACGCGGATGCGGCCTGCCGTGGACAAGTCCGGCGTGATGTACTTTGCCCAAAGCTTCACCGCATTGAATCAATAATTTCTCGTGTGCCTCGCCATCGTTCTTTTTTAAAAAATCAAGGCGTTTTTGCACCGTTTGGCCAACATCGGAAATCATCAAAGCCGGTCCATCAACAGCTAGAATTTCAGGAACAGCGATACCTGCCTTCCTGAACTTTTCAATTTTGCGTATTTCCTGTCCGTTCATGGCGAGAGCGTCACGCAATGGCGAAGATTTCATAAAAGCTGCCGGTAATAAAAACGATAAACTGCCATGAAGCCGCTTGCCCCACGGACGCTTTTCGATTCCCTGCCGCTTGATCCAGACCTTTTTGCCATCGCGCATGACGCTGGCAATGCGCTTGCCCTCACAAGATTGAAAAAGCTTCTTGTCAGTATCGCTCAGTGGCTTGGATATGAAAGGATTTATCTCGCTCATAACGCCTCAAAAACAAAAACCCGCAACCGGCTTAAACCAGTGCGGGTTCCGAAAGAATGTTCTGTTTTTTAAAGGAACGCGACCGGCTTACTTGACGGCGCCTTCAAAAGCATTCGGTGTGGTTTTCTTCAAATATTCCAATGCCTTTTTTGCCGAAGCAACAAGCTTGGAGAATGTTGCGGGCTCATGAATAGCAATATCTGAAAGAACCTTGCGGTCGATCTCGATTCCTGCCTTGGCAAGACCGTCAATAAAACGGCCATAGGTCAAGCCCTCAAGACGGACAGCAGCATTGATACGCTGGATCCACAATGCGCGGAAACTGCGCTTGCGATTCTTGCGATCGCGATAGGCATATTGCCGTGAACGGTCGACAGCAGCTTTGGCTGTACGGATCGTATTTTTACGACGTCCGTAGAAACCTTCAGCAAGTTTAATAACTTTTTTGTGTTTGGCGTGTGCAGTTACGCCGCGTTTTACGCGTGCCATGTCATAATCTCCTTAAGAGCTAACTTTTAAAGGCCGTTCGGCAAATAGTTTTTGATGATTTTCTTGGCGTCGGGTGCACCAAGAACCATGGTGCCACGTGCATCACGCAAAAACTGGTTGGAACGTTTGATCATGCCATGCTGCTTGCCTGCGGCAGCTGCCTTGATTTTGCCTGTAGCAGTAATTTTGAACCGCTTTTTGGCAGCCGATTTGGTCTTCATTTTGGGCATTTTGCTTCTCCATTGTTGTGATTGATGTTCGTACTGACCAAAGTACGAACAAGCATAAAAGTCGTCACGGCATGCCCTGCCGGACGGCTTGAACTGGGTTCTCATAAAACAGAGCCTAAAAAATAGCAAGCAGACTTTTATGTAAAATACTTTTTTTCATGGCGCAAAAGCCAGTCTTTACGCCATAAACCGCCACCATAACCGGTAAGCGTCCCATCTGCACCGATCACCCTATGACAGGGGATGATAATTGCAATCTGGTTTTGCCCGTTTGCCCGCGCCACAGCCCGCATGGCTGTCGGTCTATCCAAAGCGCGCGCCAATTCACTGTAAGAGCGTGTTTCTCCCGCCGGTATTTTGCGCAAAGCCTCCCAGACAAGAGGTGCAAAGCCACCAGAAACTTTGGCAAGCGGTGTTTCAAAACGGCAGCTTTTTCCTTGATAATAATCGGCCAACTCGGCTTCTACCTTTTCGATGACACTGGTTCGTTCAAAACTGATGGAAGAGCGCGTGACTGCTTGCAATTTTTTCAGTTCTGTCAACAGCCCCTTGCGGTCAAAAAACTCCAAGAGATGCAAGACATGTTGGTCACTGACAGCAAGCATTTCGCCTATCGGCGTTTCAATCCATGCCGCTTTTAAAAGAGTGCGGTTTTGTATGGCTTTTGGTGGATGACCGATGAGCTTGAGAATTGCCTCACGAAAGCCGCTTCCCGAATCGTAACCGGCGGAAAGTTGTGCTTCAATCACCGGCTGACCATGGGAAAGCAGCGCTGCACCACGGCTTGCTCTTTTCAAGCGCGCAAATTCCAGAAATGTCATGCCGATCTGGCGCTTGAAAATGCGCCGCACCGTGGAAGGGTCAATTTCCATCCGTACAATATCGTCTTCCGACCATATGTGATCGGGATTTTCATCAAGTTTCGCCATCAAATGACGAAAAAGCGGATCAACGTGACCACCTGCTTCGAGCGGGTGGCATTTCTGGCAAGGCCGATAGCCCTGTTCAAGACATGCAGCCGCACTATCACAAAAAAAGACGTTTTCCTGCTTGGGCTTTCGCGCCGGACATGACAGACGACAAAAAATACCTGTCGTTGTCACGCAAACAAAGACATGCCCGTCATAGGAGCGATCACGGTTGATCAGAGCTTCATAAAGCTGGTCTGTATTATTGGTTAGAAGTGTCATGAAAGTTTATATAAGCCTAAAAAAAGCAATTGTGCGCCGAAAAACGGGCACACATTTTATGGAATTTAAAACCCCGAACCAGTCAAACCCATCTTTTATTTTACTGGCATTTCAAACGATCACGATCAACTATCGAGATAATGTATAATTTTTGTCTTTTCATTGGCTATCCGGATTGCCGCAAACAGGATTAATCTTCTGATTGTTAAACCGGAACCGGAGCGCCATTGCCTTTCACTTCGACAAGTGGTGCGGGAATAGAATTTGTTTTAATAGCCGCCTTGCAAATATCGGCGATAATACAATGCACACAATCCGGTTTACGGGCTTTACAGATGTAACGACCATGTAAAATCAACCAATGATGGGCGTGGGCCATATATTTTTCGGGTATTATTTTGACAAGTTTTTTTTCTACCTCTTCAGGCGTTTTTCCCGGTGCCAGTTCTGTCCGGTTACAAAACCGGAAAATATGGGTGTCGACGGCCATGGTCGGCTGGTTGAAAGCAACATTAAGCACAACATTTGCAGTTTTGCGCCCGACACCTGGAAGTGCCATCAACGCTTCTCTCGTATCAGGCACTTTGCCGGCATATTTTTCGTTCAATATTTTTGAAAGCGCATAGACGTTTTTGGCTTTTGCACGCCACAGGCCAATCGTGCGAATATAGCGGGCAATGCCGTCTTCTCCGAGAGCTGCCATCTTTTCGGGCGTATCGGCGACAGCAAAAAGCGGCTTTGTTGCCTTGTTCACGCTTGCGTCTGTCGCTTGTGCCGACAAAACCACGGCAACTAGCAAAGTGAACGGACTTTCATAAACAAGATCACTTCTCGGATTTGGTCGTTGAACCGAAAACCGGCGAAAAATTTCTTCGATTTCCTCGGCTTTATAGGCAGTTCCCGCTATTTTTCTAACCTTTGACCTTTCAGCCTTCACACCCGTCATTACCTTTTTAAAACCCGTCTTGAACTTCGATCTTGAAATTTCCATATAACAGCTAAAGGCAGAAAATGCCAAAACGGGTTTTCTGTTCAATAGTCGCTTCGAAGAGGACTACCTTATGACACGCATGACACCTTTTTCCAACCCGTTGCTGTTAGGCTTCGAAACAATGGAAAAGACGCTCGACCGTTTGAATAAATCGGGCGATGGCTATCCTCCTTATAACATTGTGCGTTTGTCCGGTGAGGAACCAAATGAACGACTGCGAATTACATTGGCAGTCGCCGGTTTCACTCCGGAAGACCTTGATGTTACGGTAGAGGATAATCAGCTTATTATCCGCGGTCGGCAAACTGACGATGAGGAGTTCGAATATCTCCACAGAGGTATTGCCTCTCGCCAATTCCAGCGGGCTTTTGTGCTGGCAGATGGAATAAAGGTAGGGGCTGCGGAGCTCAAAAACGGCTTACTTTCAATAGATCTTGAAAGACCGGCTCCCGAGAAGCGCGTCAAACGCATTACGATCAGTGCCATAGACGACGAGTAATGCGACAGGAGAAGAAAATGAAAAACGAAAAATCTTTGTCCATGCAGGAATTTGCTTTGCTCGGTGAGGGCGAAATCGCCTATCTGCGCAAAATTCGTACCGATGAATTAAGTAAGAAATTTCCGAATATGCCACCAATGACACCAGGCATTTCTTTATGGGCCTTATTCGGAGCCGGTGGCGAACCGATTATTCTTTCCGATGTCCGTGCCAAGGCTCTGGAAGGTGCAAATGATCAGGAATTAAGGACAGTAACCTTACAATAATCTACAAAAGGACGTTTGCTTGAATTAAACTTGTTTTTCAAGTCAACTCCTTCGTCATAAAAATCGGGTATTATCGACCATCAACATTTTTCCTTCAGAAATAGATGAGGGAACAAGGCGCGACAGATAATACCCGAAGATCTGTAATCAAAACCTACCCGTTTTCAAATTCCCGACTTTTAAAAATCCAAAAAGAAAACCAGTTATCTTGTAAAAATATATTTAAGATTATCATCGTGACGATTTTTCGCTTTGTTGATTATCATTCACATGATTGGATAACAGAACAATTCTAATCTGATAAAAAAATTTACAATTGTCAACAATATCTTTTTATAGACTTTCCTAAACTATATTTTCTATATTTTTATGAAAAAATAGAAAATATGTTTTATTAATATTATTATATTAGAAATTTTCAGTATATTATTATTGATAATTTTATTGCTAATAACGAATTTTTACAAATTTTTCATCGTTCATATAATTTTATTTAAATTACGTTTTTTAAACAATTGTTCGATAAGCTCGTATTAAATCAGAACAATCAGCATTCTTGAGAATTTTATTGAATTGAATGAAACAAGTTTTATAATTTGTCTTGTGAATGTTAGTGCAACGGGGATAATTTTGCGAAAGCAGGCAGTCATAGTTTTTGTTATTTTTTCATTTTTCGGGGGACTTGCATTATTTGCGTGTCGTTGCCTGACGAACTATTTTCTATATTCCCGTTTTTTCAATGACCGTTTCATTTTAGCGATAATGGAAAATTTCAACAGTTTTGTGGCATTCGGTCTGTTTCTTGCTGAAAATCTTTTGTTTGCCGCAATCTTTTCAATTTTTCCGACAGTCTATCTCTACCAGTTGAAAAAGCTGCCGCTCGTTTTTGTTATTACCTATGCCGGTGTCATCTATCTCGTTGCAGCAACCGGTATAGCTTTCTATCTTAACCTCGCTCGCGTTACGCTGCCTCTCGGCTCTATTCTGGTTTATGTTTTGCTCACACCGTTCCTTTATGTCATTGTACCGATCTGTTTTGTCTATCTCGTCTATTGTATTTATTGGCTTGCACAGACCGAAACGAAAACCTAAAGTCATCTCACAATTCGATGACTTGTGAGCGTTATGACAAATCATAATAAAACACCCCTTTATAGCTACCCCATGCGGGGCTTCGGTATTATTACAATTTTTCTGTTGCTTGGGCCGGCCGTGCAGACAATTGCCGGAGTTTATCTTCTTCATCATTGGGTTGGCGGCACAAATCTGCTCGTAGAGATTTTTGATGTTTTCGGTAACGAAGTGCGTCCGAGATTTTTATCGGGTTATTCCTATTACATGCCTTCGGTATTTTTAAGCGGTGTATTTTGTTCTCTTCCCCCCTCACGGGGACTGGGGCTGTCACTTTCAGCATCCATTTGGCGCACCATTCTTGTCAGTTTATGCGTGGAAATATTCTATATTGTTATGTCGCAGATTGTTATTTCTGAGCCAAATATAGAGCCTATAACAAGTGAAGATATTCTTCGCAGGCTCTCTTATGGTTTCATCCAATGGATATTTGTCGGCTGGGTTTGCTGGATTCTTGCAACCGGTTTCAGACTTGATAAACCGGTCGAGCAATAATATTGCAGGCTTTAACCGCTTTATCTAAAAAACGGCATGAATCCCAGTCAATGCAGCAGACAAATTCAATTGAACAGACAAGGCCGAATTCAGGAAAAACCTGAAAAGAGCGTAGAGTTTCGTAAACATTAAAACCGCTGCACTGTTTTTTATAACCAAGTGATTTTAATTCTAAAATAACGTTATATTATTCCTGCTTTGCCGGAACAGAGAAAAGGATATTTATCTTGCTACGCGAAAAAACCGACAAAAAATTCAGGCCGGTCGGTTTTCTGCAGGCCCGTTTTCTCCAAGCTATACTTGTCGTTCTTGCAGCTCTCGTCATTTTGCCCACGGCATGGTCATTTTTTTTCCTGCTTCTTGGCGGGTGGTTCAAGACATTCGGTTTTTCTCTAACCATAGCCTTTTTCAGGCCTTATCAAATCTACTTGCCAAGTTTTATCACTGCCTGTCTGATTGCATTTATTTTGGGATTGAGAAGCGCAAGCTGGGGAAGTATTTCACTCAAATTTTCGTTAATTACCTCGGTTTTGATGGCACTTTTTTTCGATGGCACCATTCGCATTATGAAGCTGTCTTTTCCTCAGTTACTTTCGTCTGTCGGCATTTCCAATGAATCGTTTCCCTATTGGATGGCCGCCTGGTTTTTTGCCGGAGGATTGTTCTGGATAATACTGAACATGAGTGGCCTTACCAGACGCTACAAAGAGGAAGAACGTGCGCGGCTTGTTGATGCCATGAAGCTCACCGTTATTTATGCAATTTATGGACCAGTGCTTTATATCATCGTCACATTATGGGTCATGGTGGGGGATGATTTGAGTTATCTTGGAGCTCGCGGGGTCATATCCGGAAAAATAAACACTGCAGGACTTATGCTTGTAAGCCTTACCATCTTTTGTGGTGTCCGGAAATTACGTCTCTATGGTACGCTTACCTGGCGTTGGCTCTTTGCTGTAACAATCGCAATTTCATTAAGTTTCTGGATTGTCGACAGTATATTTGTCTCCAAATCCGATTGGCAGCAAACCGGTCTTTATATTTTGGCCGTTTATCTTTTAACTGCTATCAGCCTCACTGTGATCGGTGGAGGATTGTTATGTTTATCGGGTGTTCCTTTTAACGGCAAAAGTCTTAAAACTACAATTCGGCCAAATCCGCGTTATCATCTTGGAAGCAGAGTTTATTTCGCTTTATTCGTTTTTTTCATCTTTTTTATTTCTGCCCCACCTCTTTGGCAATCAGGAACAATTTTATGGCGGGCATTGCTTTTTTCTTTTCCACCTGCCTCTTTTTTTACTGCAAATCTTTCCTTTGCTTATCTCGATGCCGGTATTGTTTTTGCCGGATGCGTCGCAATCATCGCATTTATCAAACGTGAAATCGATTTCAATTCGATATTTTTGGCCGCGCTTATTTGCGCTTTCTGTAGCCTATTTCTACCGGTGAGCTATCTCGGCGTGAATTTCGGCATTTTCTTCGACTTTGTCGGTTGGTCAATGCTGCTTCTGGCCCCTTGTTCGGCTTTCGGCTATTATATTCTAAGCCTTTGTAAACAGGTTGTCCGGTCGTCAAATTTCCCTCGTAAATTGCCGTAATCAGGATGCCCTCAAAAACGGTTGACGACGTGTTTCCACATTCAATCCTGTTTATCAATTGCCAAAGTCATGTCTATTCCGGCTAAAGACTAGAGATATTTCCCGAAATTGACCGTTTAAGGTACAAATTTTCGGGCAAAACTATGTATAGTTGTAAACTTGACCGCATTTTTGTTTATCAAAGCCCAATTCACACGACTCATATGCCCGACACATTGCAGAACACCGGTACCAGTGGTACAAATTAACCGAAAATTAATATTTCCGGGTGGAGTGTTCTTTATGAAACCTGTCGTGGCTGCGGTTTTTATGTGTCTTACTTTGTGCTCTCTCGCCTTTGGTCAGGAGAACCAAAATAACGACAAGGCAACCGATACTCCTTCCGGATCAACACCGGTTGAAAATAATCAGGCATCCGAAAATCTGTCGCCAACAAAAAACACAATGAGCGAACCGCCGGGCAGACCGATGGTCTTTACACTTCGAAAAGTCGATGACGGTCAGTGTCCGACATGCAGATGGATTAGTGCGGAAGGTAATATTGTTTCCGATACACCATCCCAATTCACTCATTTTCTTGAGGAAAACAAGCTTGATGACCCCCTCTCGACAAAAAACGGATTGTTGGTTTCATTTCACTCTGATGGAGGAGATATTCTTGCTGCAATTGCACTGGGACGGGAAATCAGAAAACACAATTTCGATACAACCATTGCCGAGACGATTGATAAACCGGTCAATGTTATAAAGGTCGAAAACCAGAATCCAGAGAAATCTCCCGATCAAAATTCCGAAAAAGAAGGAAATGAAAACAATAATTCCGGTTTAGCGGCTAACACCATTAAAAGCACGTCTGAACGAATCGAAGGAATATGTCGGGAAGCCTGTCTATGGGCTTTTCTGGGAGGGAGAGCGCGTAATGTCGGAAATGGAAAACTGGAATTGCGGACCTACCGGCCGCCACTCGACGGGGCTGGAACAAGTTCCGGTCAAGAGGTCAGTGTACGTCAGCAACAACTGGCCGATATTGCTTATATAGCAGATTATTCACAAGAGATGGGTTTTGATCCCCTCATTGCCTTTTTAAACTGGGATAATGCCAATTCTCATGTTTTTTCTGCCGAGGAAATCCGGATTTATAACATCGATTTTTCTCCCGATGTTATCGGAAAATGGCAACTCGCTCCGACAGCAGATGCACTTGTTGCAATAGCAATAAGCAATGATAAAAAAACATCAGCGCGGCTTTATTGTGATAGCCATAAAACAACATTTCTGGAAATAAGCGGACCAACGCGGTTTACTGCTGAAAACTTCCAGAATTACCAGCAGACTGTCTCGACTTTAACAATTTGGGGAATGTCTGTTGATATTAACCGGATGCAGGTCAACCTTTCGGAAGGGCGTGTGGTCTATACGATCGAACTCCCTAAAACGTCATTGCAAGACTGGCATGTCGATGTACCTTATCTAAAAGGCGAAAATGTTCCGGAAACTCTGGATGGAATTGCTAATGTCGAGTTTTCCGATATGCCGGGTCTTAAACAAGCTGCACGATTTGTTATGGCCAACTGTCCTTCTTCATTGCGCTGATCAGACATTCATTTTTCCAGTTTGAAAAAGACTTCCAAAATAGCGAAGGGTACAAAAATACCGAGCAGAAAGAATACAATACAAACAGGTAGAGAATTCAGAATTTCACCGAGCCAGCTTGTCTCGCTAACCGTGCCTTGCGAAAGCATAAACATTTCTGCCAAGGTTGTCAGATGTCCGACACCGGTTTTTACATAAACAATAAAATCCGACAAACCATATAGTCCTGCAATAATAAAGAGCGGAACACAAACGAAGAGTGCAGTCAGGCAAATAACGTTTTCCTTTTTGTCACGGCGGCCATTTTCCTGATCCAGGTCATCATAAATGACCGGATGACCAAAATTATCATTATCATAGATATCAAGTTTGACCATTTCCATTCACCTCGCAACATCGATAATATCTTTTTAAACGACCAAACTTGCGCGAAGGTGGAGACATGAAAAAGCGGCCGGTAATTCTACCGGCCGCTTGGAAATAAATAGGCGAATTTTAATTCTATAAATATGTGGTCATTGACAACTCTTTTCTTTGTCGATGATCACATTTTACCGTCTGCCAGTTCAATAGCAACTGAACAGCAGCTTCTCTATAACAGTACTTTTTTAGTGCTTTTTATGTTGAGAAACGGCTTTTTTGTGATGAGCATTAACTTTCTTATGATGGACTACCGCTTTTTTATGATGGTAGACAACATGTTGCTGTGTATAGGCTGGTGCCAAAGACATCTTGGACACACCAAGAGCGAGGTTCAAACCTTCATGGGCATCAACGCTCAATGGTTGAAGTGTAAGTCCGTTTGCCGGACCAAATCCGAGAAGCTGGCTGCCAGCGCCGGCTGCAAGACTGATGCTCGAACCGACACCACCATAATTACCGGCAAGAGAACCGTTTGAGTGGGCATTCGGGGAGGTTGCAAGAACCCACCATGTCATTTTTGTGCGTCCCGTTACACCCAAATCAAGACCATAATTTTCGATACGACCGACATAATGATCATTGATCGAATGTCCACTTATCGGAATAAACTCGCAATTGAGTTCTTTTGAAGAACTTACAAACTGCCCGATTCCGCCCTTGCTATCGCAAGTGAGGGTGCCCGAAACCAAACCGGTTGCACCGGCTTGTGTTTGTAAAGACAATAATGCTGTGGCCGCAAAGGCCAAAGATGTTAAAACTGTTCTTTGATATTTCATCTTTCACGTTCCTTCCTAAAACGCTTAACTCGCTCGCAACCAAAAAGTTCCAAAACGGAGTTCCGATGCAAATATAGGGTATTAAGCGCAGAAACTGAAATAGTTTAATAAATTATTACATATCTGTGAAGTCGCAGCTATTTTGATTATAAAACCACATTTTCGGATAAAAAAACCCGGTCTTTCGACCGGGCGTAAATTTAGTGCTTTAATAAAGTTTCATCACTGAGAATGCAGCGATGTCTGACATACCGCTTACGGATGTGGTTCTGCCGGAGGTTCCGGAGCATCCGAACCTTTCGGACCTTCAGGCCCGTCTTTTGGTCCCGGATGTGGCAACGCATAGCGTTCCAACTTGTTCAATTGATCAGCGTCCAATACTTTGCGTAGTTCTTCGGCTGCTGTTTTGAATTTTTTGGCTTTTTCCGCCCGATCAATCGCTCTATCGGCAATGGGTTCACCAAAAATAGGTTTCACAGCATCGGGAGCAGGTTTTGCATCGGGAGCGGGCGGCGGCGGAGGCGTAACATCAACCAAATCGACAAGACTGGACGTATATTTGCGCCAGGCATCCAACTGGTTCGAGCGAATTCCCAAAGCCGTTTCCATTGCCGAAAGTTTCTCGGCCATGTGCAATCCTGCGTGTGGTCCTTTGAAATGTTCCGGCCCTCTTGGCCCCTTCGGGCCTTCGGCTTCCGGCCCCTTGTGATGAGGCGGCTTTGGCTGATGTTCACCATGAGCTGGCGGCGGTGTTGGAGCAGCCAGGGCAGAAGAAATAAAAGCCGGTGCAAGCATTGACAAAGCAAACACTGACGCAAGCAGTATTTTTTTCAATTTAATACTCCCTTTACAAATGAATAAAATAACATGTCCTTATGACAAGTTTGTACAAGTAACTAACTGAACTTATAATAAGGCAAAATTTCGATAAAAAAAGAGCCTTTAGTCTGAACTTTATTAAATCTTAGTAATGTTCCGGTGAAAACCACTTTTCTAAAACAAATAATATGCCTTTCACTGTTTGATTCTGGCGATATCCTCTTTGGGGATTTTGTGGTCGACCACCTGTTTGCGGTGGAAAATAAAAAGTCCCGCAAAAATAATGATCGCCGCCCCGATAATAATGTAGCGATCGGGATAATTATTGAAAAATACGATCCCGAAAATAATGCCCCAGAGTAGAAGTGTATATTGCAACGGAGCAAGAACCGATGCAGGGGAAAGTTTTAACGAGCGGGCGATTAAAAGATGGCCACAGCAAGACACAATGCCCAAAAGCGCCATAGCACCCCACTGCAACATTGTCGGTTCGACCCAATGATTGATTGTCAAAACCAGTCCGACAAGAAGTGCACCGATTGTTTGCCACGTAACAAGGACAGTATCGGTGACATCTTTTAAAACACGGCTCAAAACGATAACCATCGAAAATCCGAAACTGCCGAGAAGCGCAAAGATTGATGGCCATGAAAGCATAGCCGACGAAGGACGAAGCGCAATGATAACACCGATAAAGCCCACAAAGATTGCAAGCCAACGACGCCAGCCAATACGCTCGTTCAGGAAAAAGTGCGAAACGGCTGCGACATAGATCGGTCCTGCCATATAAAATGTCACGACATCTGCAAGAGGCAAATAAGCGACCGCAGCATAAAACAGCCCCGTGTCCATTGTAGCGAAAATCACTCGCAGCAAAATAAGAAACGGTTTTTTGGGCTTGAACAAATTTTGTGTGGTGACGGTGGTAAGCATCGGCCCCAGAATGAGGAATGCACCAATTGAACGCAACATCAAAACCTGACCAACCGAAAATGTTGCAACCAGCCATTTACCCATGGCGTCATTGGCCGCGAACATGAAGTCACCCAACAGCATTAACAACATGCCGATGAGGACAATATGATCAGACATTTTTACCGCTTTAAACCAGTTCATAAAACAGTCTCACGAAGCCGAATTATTTAAAGAATCGCAGTTCAGAAACGAGCATTGACAGATAAGTCAAATTTTGTCCATTGCAATCTCTTTCACTATAAAAAGTAGCCCACCGTTAACCGGATAAAACGGCCAAGCCTTTTAAAAAACCATCCCTTTTAAAAATCTTTGCCAAGTGGGTTAAGCCGCTTGCGTTGCCCCTATCGGGTTGTGTTTCACCATAAAGCCCGAAGATGGCAAAGACGTAAAACACTTTTGCGCTTTATATAGTGATACCATCATCAATTGTTACTATTTGTCTCCGGTTGCAATAAAAATGACGATAGCGTTTTAGAATTGCACCCGCGCGTATAACAAAATTATAGTAAATATGAAGAGACCGCTTTATAACGGTCTTATGACTGTCAGGAAATAATAGCTGACACGTCGTTTGAAAATCGAAAATTAAGGGGCAGATTCCAGCTTTAAAAATTGGGAGAAAAAATTGGCCGACAAAAAACTCGAAGAAACCCATCTTATCAGTGATGTCAAACTTCCCAATGATGAAAAAAGCCTTAAATCTATCATCAATGAGGCGAATGGCCGAATTACAGTTTGGGAAGGTGGGGTGTTTATTCCTCTTGCCTTTCTGGTATTGGGAATCGCGCTTACTGGCACTGCCTATCAGAATTTTCAAATAGGAAAGATGATGACAACTGTCATTCTTGGTGCCTTGGCTCTTTTGTTATTTGTCATTCTGATCCGCACAATGATGCGTCGCCGTATTCCCTATATGGTATTGGCGCCGGAAGGATTGGAAACCACCGTATTCAAAACGCCTGTGCCATGGCGCGGAATAACAGATTTCCAGATCAATTCTTCAAAAAGCAATTCGATGAACATCGCTGTCGGTATGGAATTTGTTATAGACGACAGATTTTTACCTGAAGAAAATGCAAAATGTCGTGGCGGCTCCTATTATGACAAGGCAAAAAAGAAATTGATGATTTCCGGTTTCAATTTCCGGCTTGAAACCAATCGGGATAAATTGATCAACGAGCTTGATACATATCGCAATGCAGCTCTTGCCCGTCATAAACTTGAAATGAAAAAATATAAATGATTCCGGGAAAGTTTTTCCCGCGTCAAGCACAAAGAAAAGGCGCATGATCCTGTTTGGTCATGCGCCCATTTTTTACCCGATTTTATAACAATAGGCCAAATCCCGTTTTTACAGATAACAGCACTTGTTATTTAACGACGCCCGCAACGGCGCAATTGCTGGTCATAACGGCGAGCCATCTGGTCTGTTCTTTCGGCTGCTGACAAAATAGCACTGCTTGCTCTTCCGCCGGTACGGGCATAAGCGCTATGGCCCATATAATAATTAAGATAAAGAGCATAAGCGTTATTCGGGTTGATGCCATTCAGCCTTACGCTTTGACTATGATACCAGCCAATAAAATCGGCTGCATCGGCAAAATTGGTACGCTTTGCTCCACGGTTGCCTGTCGCACGGATATAATGTTCCCAGGTCCCGTCAAGAGCCTGCGAATAGCCATAGGCGGAAGAACGCCGCTTCCATGGAATAAACCCGAACAATTTTTTTCTGGGAGGACGTGCATTATGCTTATAGCCCGATTCGGTATTCATCGTTGCCATGATAATCGGCATCGGAATGCCATAACGGCTTTCAGCTTTTTTGGCCGATTTCTCCCAATTATTGAAGAAACCATCCTTTTGGTCAAAGACGGCGCAAACATTATTTGTATGTGTGGGGGCCTTTGATGCACAACCGGCCAGCACCGCTACAAGCGCCACGAGAAACACTATGCGCTTCATGATCAATACCTCTTTTTAATTGGTAAAGATATAATGCTCCTCTTAACAGATTATTAAGATGTTCATTAACCATGATTTCAAGTTTTCTCCCGTTTACGTGTTAACGAGCGGCGATTGCAACCTTTTGTTTAGACTTGAAAAAGAGAATTGAACTCAATTTTATTCATTCCGAGGTCATTTCTCATGTACTGCTTAAGTCGAAAATTTCGTTCCAATTGGTTGGGAGCCACGGCACTCGCAGGAAGTTTAGGAATTAGCATTTTTTCCCTGACAGCTATCCAACCGGTTATGGCACAATCGATTTATCTGTCCGGTGGCGGCGGCGGTGGCGGGTCGCTAACCGGAAATGGTGGTTATGGTGCAGGTGCTCTTATTAGCGCGGAAAAGCCTGATATTCGCGGTCATGGTGGCCAAGGTTCGGGCGAGAATGGTGGCGCTGGTGGTGCTGGTGGTGCAGACGATGCAAGCAACAGTGATAAGATAGCCGGAAAAAACACGTTGACTGACGATCAGAAAAATGCGCTCGATGGCTTCAACGTTGGCGATATATCGTCAGGTCAACAATATCAAGGCGATATAGGCGGCAAAGGAGCAGATATTACCGCCAATTTCACCAAGGATATTTCCATCGAAAACATTATCCTTGAGGCCGGGAACGGTGGCGAACCAGGACAAGATCAGGAAAACACAACGGGTACTTTTGGCATCGGCGGTCAAGGTGGTGATGTGCGTTTGGAAGGCACCGGTCAAGCGGTCACGGTTAATAACACTGTGAGCCTTACGAGTGGCCGTGCCGGTGGTTCCGGTGATCAGAAAAGTAAGGGGGGTAATGTTCGTTTTACGACGGATAAAATTATCGTAGGTGCGGACAAAGAAGCGAAGATAAATCTGGAACGCAATGATGGACAACTCATATTCAGGATTGAGGAATTTGACGCAACAAAAGGCGATGCCATTATCAGTCTGGCCAATACCAAAGCCTGGACCAACAATGATGACGATGGCGTCAAATTAGGCAATTTGAAAATCGGGATGGGTCGCAAAGTCACAATCACAGGAAATGGTGAATATTCTATTTCGTCATTGACAATCGGAAATCCAGTCAACGACCCCGATAGCGAAAATATCAACGTTGGCGATTTTATAGATCCTGCAAAATTTTCGATTACAAACGATCTGACTTTAGGTTTAAATCCAAAAGATCCAAATTCAAAATTAATTTTCTATCTCCCTGAAAACGTTCAAAATGGCGATTCCTTATTGAGGATGACGGGTAATGGCAAAGTTGCAATCAATAATGCCGCAGTCGAGCTGAGACTTGCCGGCACCGATTTACGCCGTTTAAGCCCGGGTGATCAGATCAGATTGATTGAAGGTGATGTTGTTGGAAATTCTAAAAACACAGAAGCGAGTGTCTCGAACGGCGCTAAAAATTGGAACTTTGATATTGCCACAGAGAGAGAAAATCTGGTTGCTTCTCTCAAAGGAAACAAGGCGACCGAAAATAACGGCGAGGGAACCGATAAAGCCGATAATTCCGGAAACAACCAGAACAACACCGGTGACGACAATTTAGCAAACAATGCCGGTAGTGAAAATGACAGCAATAATAATCAAGATAAAGCCAAAAATAATGGTGACAACAATAAGCCTGACCTTATCGGAAAAGATGACGGAAAAGGCAACATCTATACCGACAACCATGGTGCAGTAACCATTAACCGTGCCAAAGCCAATGCTTATTTCCAAAGTAATGCTGCCGCACTTAATGCCCTTAATTATGGTGCTGACCAGATTGCATCAATTGATGACTATGTTTTGCCGATGGATGTCAAAAAATTTGGCGAAACTGTTGAAGGGGTAGCTTTTTTACAAGGTAGCGGTTTCAGACAAAAAGTAGAAACCGGAAGCCACATCAAGAATGACGGTTATCATTTGATGGGCGGCGCCGGTATCCGTTATCATGAAGATCAAGGCAATCTTCTTGCGACTGTCTTTGTCGAGCATGGAGACGGCGACTATGATACCTATCATCAAAGCATTCATGGAAAAGGTGACTTCAGCTACACGGGTGCCGGTCTTTACGCGAAACAAACCTGGGATAATGGCTGGTTTATCGACGGGTCGGGACGCGGTGGACGTGTCAAACGGGATTTCAAGAGCAGCGACATCGTGAATGGCCGCTTCGACGATAAAAGCTCGAATTATTACGGTTTCCATATTGGCGGTGGTAAAGAACTCGAAATTTCGCCTGACAACAAACTTACTTTGAACGGCCGTTTATTGTGGACACGAATTGAAGATTTTAGCACCGTAACGAAAGCTGACGAACATTTAGGCTTCGACAGTGCGAACTCCGTGCGCACACATTTGGGAGCACGTGTCGACCATAAAGTAACGCAAGAAGCAAAGCTTTATGCAGGTGCCGCCTGGGAACAGGAACTTGATGGCGAGATCGAAGGCAAACTCGACAGCTATCGCGTTGACAAGCCTGACTTCAGCGGGGCAAGTGCCGTCTTTGAAGTTGGCGGCAAATACGAGCAAAATCAGGGTATGCAAGGCTGGGTTGCCAATGCTGGTGTTAAAGGCGTTGCCGGCAAACGGGATGAAATTTCCGGTAAAGTGGGCGTTGGTTACCGCTGGTAACACTTTCATCCGGCGTTCGTGAATAAATACAAGGTTGCGGCAGAGATTTCGTTGTCTATGCCGCAACCTTTTCATGTTCATGCAACCTTTTAATATGCCGCTATAGATGCCACTGTTGATATGTCGGCGCCGAATGGGGCGAAATAACTCTCTATGTTGATTTTTGAATTCTGGCAGTTCTCTTGATGAAGTTCTGGCAGCTTGCTTGGCTACATTGCCGTGAAAGATGATAAAGCTATTTTTGAATATCGAGCCCCAATTGCTGAGCAGGCTCTGTAGATGGCCTATTGGTTTTTTCCGGTTCTTTCAAATCGAGTTGTTCAATACGGTCTCCACGGTTTTTGATTTTTCCGGTGGTCGTAAGAATTTCGTCCACATCTTTGCAAGCATTTTTAAAGTGACCTTGCAATTTGGTTACCCGATCATCAAGCCGCACAACCTCTTCCATCAAGCGGCCAACTTCGGTTTGTATCAAATGCGCCTGTTCGCGCATACGGGCATCTTTCATAATGGCTTGCACCACCTGAATTGATAACATGAGAAGAGATGGTGAAACAATGATGACACGCGCACGATTGGCTTTTTGTACGATTCCTTCAAAATCTTCGTGGATTGTCGCAAAGATAGATTCGGAAGGTACAAACATGAAAGCTGTATCCTGCGTTTCTCCGGGAATGATATATTTTCCGGAAATCGCTTTTATATGCGTATCCATATCGGTCTGGAACTGGCGTTCGGCAGCCTGTTTTTCCTGAGGCGTCGGTGCCTCGCGCATATTATTCCAGGCTTCCAGCGGAAATTTTGCGTCAATAACCAATGACGGGGCATGATTTGGCATAAAAACCAGACAATCCGGCCGTGTGCCATTGGAAAGCGTTGCTTGAAAAGCATAAGCATTGGGTGGCAACGCATCGGAAATAATGGCTTCCATTCTGCCCTGCCCGAATGCACCGCGGGTTTGCTTGTTGCTCAAAATCGCTTGTAACTGGACAACTTGGCCAGCAAGCGACTGGATATTGTTTTGCGCCGTATCAATAATTGCCAGTCTTTCCTGTAATCTGGCAAGATTTTCGTGCGTCGATTTTGTCTGTGCATTGATTGTCTGGCCAAGATTATTGCTCATGCCGGTCAATTGTTCACGAATCGACTGGTTGAGTTCGGCCTGCCGACGACCGAATATCTCGGCCATTGTTTGCATGCGCCCTTGCATTTCGGCTTGTGTTTTCAAAAGCTCGTTCATGTGGATTTCGGCGTCTCTCGCCCGCTCTGCAACCTGAGTTGCAAGAATCGAACGACGGCGGTTACCGCCAATAATCGTAATAACCAAAATAACGAGAATGGCAGCAAGGATCAGAAGCATGCAATCCATCAGATTAAAAGCGAAACCTGCAATTGTGATTAAAGAATGTGAAGACGAATCAAACATTTTTCAAGATTAGCGGTTTTCCGGTCACAAAGCGATCAAAAGGCTGCGAAAATCAACATTATCACATTGACGTATGAAATGTGATTGATTACCTCTTCTTTATGTCAATAAAACCATTAGTTATTCTTCCCGATCCTATTCTGCGCAAGGTTTCAAAACCGATCGAGCGCGTTGATCAACCGTTGCAAAAACTGGCCGATGATATGCTGGAGACAATGTATGAAGCCCCCGGCATCGGACTGGCAGCAATCCAGATCGGAGAACCGTTACGCCTGTTGGTGATTGATGTTGCCGGTAAAGACGAGCCCAAAGAACCTCGGGTCTTTATCAATCCACAAATTTTGTGGCGCTCCGACGAACCGAATGTTTATGAGGAAGGGTGCCTTTCCATTCCCGAGTATTACGCAGAAGTCGAGCGGCCGAAACGTGTACGCGTAAGCTATCTTGATCGCGAGGGAAAAGAGAGTGAAATTGAGGCAGACGGATTGCTCGCAACCTGTTTGCAACACGAAATTGACCACCTCAATGGTGTTCTGTTTATAGACCATATATCCAGACTGAAACGTGATATGGTCATTCGCAAATTTAAAAAACTGGCCAAAGAAAAAGCACAAAGCGGAGCACGATTATAATGCCGTTGCGGCTTGCCTTTATGGGAACGCCGGAATTTTCGGTTCCCGTCCTTGAAGCACTTCATCAGGCAGGCCACGAGATTGTGGCTGTCTATAGCCAGCCACCACGACCGGCAGGCCGGCGCGGATTGGAGCTTACCCCCACACCGGTTGCCTCGGCAGCCGAAAAATTGGGAATTCCGGTTTTTACTCCGAAAAGCTTGAAAGACCGGCATGAGCAGGAACGTTTTTCATCATTCAATTTGGATGCGGCAATTGTCGTGGCTTACGGGCTTTTATTGCCAAAAGCTATTCTTGATGCTCCGCGTTTTGGCTGTTTTAATGGTCACGCTTCACTGTTGCCACGTTGGCGTGGTGCGGCTCCCATCCAGCGGGCAATTATGGCCGGTGATAAAACAACCGGTATGATGATTATGAAAATGGATGAAGGCCTTGATACCGGCCCTATCGCACTTTCAAAGTCAATCGACATTGCCCCCGATATGACCGCAGGCGAACTTTATGACGAGTTGGAAAAAATTGCCGCCCCTCTCATGGTGGAAGCCATGGAGAAGCTTGAACAAGGTGATCTGACACTGACCCCCCAGAAATCGGAAGGGGCAACTTATGCAAAAAAAATCACCAAGGATGAAACCCGCATTGACTGGTCGAAACCGGCAAAAGAGCTACAAAAACGTATATGCGGGCTATCGCCTTTTCCGGGAAGCTGGTGCGAGATGGAAATTTCCGGCAAACAGGAACGCGTCAAGTTATTAAAAGCAAAACTTGTTGAAGGTTCTTCCCTTGGTGCTGGTCATGTCGACCCTGAAACTTTGACAATCCATTGTGGCGAAGGTCGTTTGCAAATTACACGGCTACAAAAAGCCGGTGGCAAGGCCATGGATGCTGAAACTTTCTTGCATGGTTTTCATGTAACCAAAGTCTATTAATATGGCGCGTTTCAAATTAACAATTGAATATGACGGGACAAATTATTGCGGTTGGCAAAGACAGGATGGCTTAAGAACCGTTCAAGCTGCCATTGAAGAAGCCGTTTTTGCGTTTTCAGGTGAAAAAGTGACAATTTTCGGTGCAGGTCGTACCGATGCCGGTGTCCATGCGACAGGTCAGGTTGCTCATGTCGACCTTGAAAAAAATATTCGAGCCGACCGTTTACGGGATGCCATTAACGCGCATTTGACCCTTAACAAAGAAAATGTCGCTATCTTGCAATCGGAAGAAGCAGATGCCGATTTCGATGCGCGTTTTTCTGCACGAAAGCGCCACTATCACTTCATTATTTTGAATAGAAGAGCACCGGCGGTCCTCAAAGCAAACCGCGTCTGGTGGGTGCCCAAAAAACTTGATGCCGAAAAAATGGACGAAGCGGCAAAACGACTTTTGGGACTTCATGACTTCACCACTTTCCGCTCCAGCGAATGCCAAGCCAAAAGCCCGGTAAAAACCCTCGACCAGCTTGATGTTGAACGTATCGGCGAAGAAATTCATATTTATGCAAGCGCCCGTTCGTTTCTTCATAACCAGATACGCTCTTTTGCCGGAAGCTTGATGGAAGTTGGCGTCGGTCGCTGGAGTGCAGATGATCTTGAAGATGCATTGAATGCCAAAGATCGCCAGCGTTGCGGTATGGTTGCTCCGCCATCCGGACTTTATCTGACAAAAGTAGATTATTAGGAACGGTCGAAGGCGAAGTTCGAAAGCCCGATTAAAATTTAAAGCAGTGCTCAAAAAAAATCGATTGACGCGGTGTGTTTATCGTCGCCTCTCACATTGCAAGCTTGAGCAAAGCTATAAAATATTCATAAATATGTTCTTGCCTTTTAAGCTACAGTGAAGCGTCCATAAAAACGCATCCGAACAGCCACATTTGACGATACAAATTCCCGACAGATGCGGTTTTGATAAGGGCAAAAACCGCGTCTCCAATCTATTCCAATTAAAAAATCTATCCGACCATCCAAATCCGTTTTTTTGAGCGCGCCGTTTTAAGATTCAAGTATGACAAGTTGAAAAATTCGGAAAACCGGACAACAGACCGGAAAGGTCATTGGCCTCTTCATCCGGTTTGAATTTTTAACTTTTTTCCATGTCATTTGATGATTTGAAAAAACCGTCTTAACTTTTTCAACAAAAGAACCGAAAAGCCATTTTCTTTTTTGAAGATGAAGTTTTATAGTCATTTTATTGGGTAGTATTTTTGTGCCTGGCACATTGCACTCAGAGGGATTTTATTTTGAACATAGCTTTCAACCGGTTTCAATAATTGGCTTTTTGACTGTGTTTATGAAAGCGGTTGTTTTATTGATAAGGGAATTATTGTGGCTCAAAAATCAAAAAAATCAGACCAAACAAAACATGACAAAGATGAAGTCGGTATCAAACTTACGGTTGCGGGGAAAAAACGCGTTTTTGATATTAACGAACCGAAACTTCCCGAGTGGATCCAGAAAAACGCTTTGACATCGGGAAACTATCCTTACGACAAAAAAATGCCGCGTAAGGAATATGAAGAAACATTGCAGGACCTGCAAATCGAGCTTGTCAAACTTCAATCCTGGCTGCTTGAAACCGGTGAAAGAGTTGTCGCTTTGTTCGAAGGGCGTGATGCCGCCGGTAAAGGTGGTACAATTTTTACACTTCGCCAATATATGAACCCTCGTACTGCGCGCAATGTCGCTTTGCCGAAACCTGATGAAACCGAAAGCGGTCAGTGGTACTTCCAGCGCTATGTGCGTCATTTTCCGACCCATGGCGAATTCGTCACATTCGACCGTTCGTGGTATAACCGCGCAGGTGTTGAATCGGTGATGAAATTTGCGAGCCCCGCCCAAGTTGAAACATTTCTTGCCGAAGCACCGACTTTTGAAAAACTGATTGTTTCGGATGGCATAAGATTTTTCAAAATCTGGCTCGATATCGGGCAGGAAATGCAATTGAAACGTTTCCATGAACGCCGCCATAGCCCGCTGAAACACTGGAAATTTTCCAAAATGGATGAAGCCGGAATTACCCTTTGGGATGATTATGGCAAGGCTGCCGACCGCATGATTGAACGCACCCATTCGGCCATGGCTCCTTGGACTATTGTTAAATCCAACGATAAAAGGCGGGCACGACTTGCGGTAATCCGCCGTGTACTTTTGTCTATTCCCTATGCCGACCGTAATATTTCGGCAATCGGTCCGGAAGACGAAAAAATTATTGGCACAGGACCGGAATTTTTGCGTCATGCCAGCGAAAATCTTATCTGAATAAACAAACCGGACAGGCATGAATAGAACACGTGCCTGTTCTTTTTATTGTCGATTTCATACCATTTGTGTTAAGCGGATAAATGTTATGCTTTTTCGTAAAATATCGTTTACCGCGTGGGTTTTCTTTTCGTTCTGCACCTTTTTGCCGGCAACGGGAAAGGCGGACGAAGCATCTGTGCTACCGCATTTTTTCGATGCACAGGAACGATTGAACCACCCCAATCTCGGCACTCTTTCGAGACTTCGATTCCTGACCACTGTCGATTTTCCGCCGTTCAATTTTGTTGATCGAACCGGAAGGCTTTCAGGATATAATATCGATCTCTTACGAGCTATCTGTACGGAACTGAAGCTGCAACAGGTTTGTGAGGTAGAAGCTCTACCGTGGGATGAACTTGTTTCACATATGAACAATCATCAGGGTGAAGCGATTATTGCCGGTATGAATGAAACACCGGAGACCACCAAAAGCCTGATTTTTACGCAGAGTTATCTGAGGTTTCCGGCACGCTTTGTAAGTTCGGGAAATATTGCGCTCACCGAGCCTGTCGAAAAAGACTTGAAAAAATACAAAATAGGCATTGTCCATAAAAGTGCTCATGAAGCCCTTTTTGCCGCCTATTTCCCCGATGTCAAATGGCAACCGTTCGACAATGATGAAAGCTTGCGGGCGGCGTTAAAAGCCAAAACCATTGATCTTGCATTCGGCGATGGAATGGGATTTTCGCAATGGTTGAACGATCCCCGATCGGAAAATTGTTGTCGCTTCGTAGGAGATGCCTATATTGCTCCACAATTCTTACAAAGTGGCCTTAGAATTGCAGTTCAGAAAGATAATCCGCAACTGGTTGACGCACTAAATTACGCATTGAAATCGCTGGAACGCAAAGGAAAACTCACGGAACTTTATCTACGTTATTTTCCGATAGGTTTTTATTGAGAACTCTTCGAAAAGCCTTTGAAAAGTCCTCGAATAATGGTGCTGTTTGCCAGCACCATTATCAAGCTTAGAGCACCACTATAAGCGGATGATGACTTTACCGAAATTTTTACCCTGAAGAAGGCCGATAAAAGCTTCAGGTGCATTTTCCAAACCTTCGGTAATATCTTCACGATATTTAAGGTGCCCCTTTTTCAACCATTCTTGTGCCTGAACAATGAATTCGGGTCTTTGCTGTTCGAATTCCCGTTCGATAAAACCGCGAACAAGCAAACTTTTTATAAGGATCGCTCTCATCAATTGCGGTACGCGATCAACTTCGTGGCCCGTATTCTTGATGCCGTTATATTGGGCAATCAAACCGCAAACAGGTATACGGGCAAAAGGATTTAAAAGGGGAAACACTGCGTCCCATACCTTGCCGCCGACATTTTCATAATAAACGTCAATACCTTCCGGACAGGCCTTGGCGAGGCGTTCGGCAAAATCGGTGTTTCTATGGTCAAGCATGACATCAAATCCCAGCACATCACGACCAAAGGAACATTTTTCCGGCCCGCCAGCAATGCCGACTGCCTTGGCACCTGCGATTTTTGCGAGTTGCCCAACCATGGACCCGACAGTTCCGGTTGCTGCTGCAACAACCACTGTCTCGCCCTTTTTCGGTTTACCAATATTGCGCATTCCGGCATAGGCAGTGAAACCCGGCATACCAAGAATACCCAAAGCAGTTGATAATGGCGCGTCAAAATTGTCGAGTTTTTTCAGCTTTTCACCTTTTTCAATGCTGTAACTTTGCCAGCCACTTGCCGATAAAACCTTATCGCCTTTCTTGAAATCTTTGTGGTTCGAGCTGACGACTTCCCCCACAGTGCCACCGATCATAACATCACCGATCGCAACCGGCTCATCATAGGAAGGCTCATCCGACATACGCTGACGCATATAGGGATCCAATGAAAGATAAAGAATCTTTATCAACACTTCGCCACTCTTCGGCTCCGGAAGCTTCACTGTTTCGAATGCAAAATTTTCTTTGACAGGCACTCCATGTGGGCGGGACGCGAGTACAACTTGTGTTGAACGGATTTCTTCCATTACTGTTTTTCCTTTCATATTTTCTAATCAAAAGATGAACTGAAGAAAGCCGGCTGTCAACAAACGTCAAGTAGCGATATCCTCAAGCGTTACCGCACTATTTCGGACGATTTGGCGTTTTCAGTGTAATGGGAGGAAGATTGATCTGATAATGGATAGAGATAATGCGGATAAAGGTGCAAACCGCAATTGCCGTCCAGATTGCAATAACCGGAGAGATAAGCCGCGCCGAGCCCAAAAGAACGATGGCGGAACCGACAATAGAGGCGCTTGCATAAATTTCTTTACTGAAGATGATCGGCGTGCGACCGGTCAGAATGTCGCGTACGCATCCACCACCAACAGCGCTTGCACAGCCGAGAATGATTGCTATCTGGATGTTATCTGTTACCTGATAAGCTTTATCCGAACCGAAAGCAGCAAAAAAACCAAGCCCCAAAGCATCAAGCCAAAGAGTTGGTTTTTCCATCCTGATAATCAATCCCTGACAAAAAATGCCGAGCAAGACTGCACCTATTATTGCAATAAAATATTCGATATTGGTGAGGCCTACCGGTGGCGTTGCTCCCAAACAAAGGTCACGCATGATACCGCCACCGCAGGCAGTGGCCATTGCGACTACAAATACGCCAAAAAAATCAAAACCGCGCCTTATACCGGCACTGGTACCGCTTAATGCAAACACAAAAGTCCCGATAACGTCAATCGAATGAAGAAGCATATGTCTACCTTCTCAAATTCCGCAACTATTGGCAGGTTTTTTAAACCTTGTCATTTTAGTGCAAGCACTCCGAAAGTGGCAATTAAACACCGGCGAGCACTCGTAAGCCTTGTGGTCATTTAATCTTTTTAAAGTCAAATTGAATGATCGGGCTCTAAAAATTATCTCTGTTGGCTCCGAGCAGGATTATATTTATTGACGTTCTTCAAACTTCACAACCGGACTTTCTTAACCCGCCTTACAAAACGGTGTAACTTGTTGATGAAAGACACGTTTTCAAACAGAACAAGATTGCCAATAAGGTCATACAAAAAACCGGAATATTTTTAAAAAATAAACGTGTTCGCCGGTCAACACAATTTCCGGTGCGGATAACGGGAGAGATGAAACGGAGCCCTGATAAAAGCTGTTTTTAATGCGTTATACGGCGTCAAAACGTCGAGAACTGTAATGAATTGTCAGGACACAAGTGATCCATAACAAAATTTAGCAGGATTTCAGCTTTCTTCGCCAAACTTGTCGTTTACAAGTTTTTCCAAGGCATCAAGCACTTCTGCTGCCTGTTGCCCATGTGTTGTCACGTCTATGGTGCTCCCTTGCGAGGCTGCCAACATCATCAGCCCCATAATCGAATTGCCACCAACGGTCTGACCATCTTTTTCCACTTCGACAACAGCGTCAAAACCGTCGACAGTTTGTACAAACTTTGCCGATGCACGAGCATGGAGACCACGTTTGTTAGAAATAACCAATTGTCGTTTAAAGGAGCTGTCCATTTTCCCGCACAGAACCCATTATCTATTCATCTGACAACAACATACTGGGAACATTGATATATTTGCGTCCGGCATCCTGTGCAGCTTTCAAAGCGTCAACCAATTCGATATCATTCGATTGTCGCACCGAGGTGAGTTTGATAAGCATTGGCAAATTGACACCGGCGATCACCTCGATCTTGCCTTCCTGCATGATTGAAATGGCGAGATTGGACGGTGTGCCCCCGAACATATCGGTAAGGATAATGACGCCCTGTCCATCATCGACCGAACCGACGGCTGCAACAATATCCTTACGACGTTGATCCATATCATCTTCAGGGCCAATACACACAGTGGCAAATTTCTCCTGAGGACCTACAACATGCTCTACCGCATGCAAAAACTCTTCAGCCAATCTGCCGTGCGTTACAAGCACGAGTCCGATCATTCACAATGCTCCTGTCACCAGCGTCCCACCGGTCTTGTTCCTTGGCACTCAACAGTGGGTTTTATATTCTGGCAGGGGTTTTCTTCTGTGCCAAGAAAAATTTTCGCACTATATAAAAAAATATTGTTTTTCAACATGATTTGACAGGCGAATCCGGTCTTTGCCAAGGTTTTTTGAAAGCAAATGCTTCGATAGCCTGACAAATTGTCAAGCTGTCAGCAGTATTCAAATCAGGAAGAACATAAAGTGGTAGTTCAATGCCACAATAAGTTATTTTATCATCCTCGGGATAACGTTTCGCCTCTTTCGATAAGCTCACAACAAAGTTGATTACCACTTCAGGCTCGAACGCCATGCGATATAAGCCCGCCCCTCTGATCTCAATACCACCGCGGAGTGTTTCTGGTGCCCGCCCATAGAGTTTTTTCTGCTTTAGAAATAATTCCGTATAGTCATCACTGACGAGGCAAGCATAATTTCCGGCCGATGATGCACGCTCAACAAGTGCCAGAGTAAGCGCCGATTTACCGGAAGCCGACGCACCTTTAAGCAAAACGCCTTTATTACCGAGGATTAAACAGTTTGCGTGAAGTGTGAGGGAGTGTTCGACGCTTTCAGACACAGATTCTTCCTTGTTTTAAAAGCAAATTGCTATTTTTCGAGCGGTAAAACAATGATGAAACGGGCACCTAGCTTTTTATCCGGTTCCTTGTCGGAATAGATATTCTCTGCTGTCAAAGTACCATTATGGGCTTCGATAATCTGGCGGCTGATCGAAAGCCCGAGGCCCGAATTTTTCCCGAAGGATTCAGCACCTGGCCGATCAGTATAAAAACGTTCGAAAATCCGGTCTATCTTTTCGGCACGGATTCCGGGTCCGTTATCTTCGACCGTCAATACGAGTTTAGAACCTTCCGCATGCATGGCAAGTTTTATCTTCCCGTTTTCATGCGGAATAAACGAGCGGGCATTTTCGATCAAATTGGAAACGACTTGGCCAAGCCGCAGATCATGACCGGCAACAATATATTTTTTACCGCCACTGCGCGGCTTTATATCGAGTTCGATTGTTGCCGAAACCTTGTTGCGACGAACCTCTCGCGAGGCTCTCACAATATTTTCAAGCATAGCAACCATGTCCACCTTGTCGGATGTCTCGCGCGCAAGTTCCGCGTCAAGGCGTGATGCGTCCGAAATATCGGTAATGAGACGATCAAGGCGGCGCACATCCTGCTGGATAATATCAAAAAGCCGTTCGCGCGCTTCATGCGTTTTGGCAAGCGGCAAGGTTTCCACCGCACTTCTGAGCGACGTTAGCGGATTTTTCAATTCATGGCTGACGTCGGCTGCAAATTGTTCAATCGCCTCGATACGTGTATAGAGCGCATCGGTCATATCGCGGATTGATGTTGACAAATGCCCGACTTCATCTTGCCTGTCCGAAAAATCCGGAATTTCAACGCGCTTGTTGGTGCCATGACGGACACGATCGGCCGCAGCCGACAATTTGCGCAAGGGATTGGCGATCGTATAGGCAAGAAACAGCGAGAGAACGAGAAGCACAGCCGCAACCACCGCAAAAACTTTAAAAATTGCGAGCCGCTCCGCCGTGACAATATTGTCGATATCGGATCCGGCTGTCGACAATAATAAAACGCCAACCACAGAATGATAACGCTGCACCGGAACAGCGACAGAAACAACCAACTCGCCTTGTGAATTCCGCCTTTGGGCTGTTGCCAGAATTCCGTTCATAGCTTTGACAACTTCCGGATAGACAGCACCGTTTCCACCAAGCTGGTCTTTGTCAACAGCTATATCATTGCCGTAAATCGTGTTGGTGAGCCAGTTTCTGAACCGTTCGATAAGACCGGGCTTATCTTCAGCAATAGGAGGAAGGTTATAACTTAAAACCTGACCACTTGAATAGAGCACCATTGAATCAAGAAGCAGGTTGGCATCCCGATCGTAAATACGGGCACGTGTTGTCTCCGGCGAAATGACATTGCGCAATAGTGGCGCAACACGTTCCGGATTAATCGGAAAATCCCAATTATCTGTCGATTCCGCTTTCGGAGTGATACTCTGTCCGGCTTGCAACTCCATGAGTTTTTCCGGATCAATCAGAATTGAATTGGTGTCAACCGTTGCCGAAGCGGCAATGGCACCGGCAATAATCTTGCCTTGCGTGCGCAATGATTCGATCTTGGCATCGATCAAACCGTCCCGAAACTGGTTGAGATACATAATGCCGGCAACGAGCACACAAAGAGCTGCAAGGTTGAGAATAACTATACGGCGTGTCAGACTTGAAAAGAGAAGTTGTTCGAAAAGATAGTGGCCACGCCTGCGCAAGCGCCCGAAACGGGTTGTCTTGCGGGAATGTTGCCCCTTTTTCGTCTTTTCCTCTGTGCCCGCTGTTGCTTCCTCGGAAACCATCCGGTCGCCCGCACCTTTCAGAACAAAACCATATGCCAGAACATATGGTTTTGCCGACTGTTAAAAAACTGACCTATCCCGCTATTCACCAAATAACCGGCTTTGATGAGCGGGATAATCGTTACACTTTATTACCTGCTTTATACCTCGCGAAACCGGTAGCCAACTCCGTAAAGAGTTTCAATCATTTCAAAATCGTTATCAACCTGTTTGAACTTTTTACGCAGCCTTTTGATATGGCTGTCAATGGTGCGATCATCAACATAGACCTGATCGTCATAGGCAGCATCCATCAGCGAATCACGACTTTTGACAACGCCGGGGCGCTGGGCAAGCGCTTGTAAAATAAGAAACTCGGTCACTGTCAGAATAACCGGTTCGCCTTTCCATGTACACGTATGACGCTCTTGATCCATAACAAGGTCGCCGCGTTCAATAGAGGTTGCGGCCTGCGCATTGGCTTTAGCAGGTTCACCGCGCGCTGCCGCACGCCTTAGAACCGCCTTGACACGCTCGACAAGAAGGCGTTGTGAAAACGGCTTGGTAATGAAATCGTCAGCACCCATTTTCAAACCGAAAAGCTCGTCGATCTCGTCATCCTTCGAGGTAAGAAAGATCACCGGCAAATCCGATTTCTGTCGTAAGCGCCGCAACAATTCCATACCGTCCATACGGGGCATCTTGATATCGAAGATAGCAAGATTGGGCGGACGCGCCATCAAGCCTTCAAGGGCCGAAGCGCCATCTGTATAGGTCTCGACACGGTAGCCTTCCGATTCCAGGGCTATCGACACTGATGTCAGAATGTTGCGATCGTCATCGACAAGTGCAATTGTCTGTGTCGTGGTTGCAATATCTTTCATAGTTTTCCGACTCTTTCTTGCGGTTTTTATTTTTAGAACGTTTCTTTGAGAAGCTTCGAAACATCCACATTCGTTATTAAACATACATTTTCTTTATATGGGTGTTGAAAACGCTTTTGCAAAACAAATGTGGTACAAATTGTGGCAAAGCTCACGAAAGTCTTTGATTTACCGAGGAAAAACACCCTTTCCGTTTTTAATTTTGTAAACGCCAAACAGCGCTTGAAGTTTCATTAACCCAGTTTTTAAAAAAATTAAATTTTTTTAAATCGATTAAATATTTGATATTTAATGCGTTTTCTGATTTTTGGAGGGCACACTCACAATCGTGTGGGGCATTTTTGCTTCGAAAGGCAATAGCGGAGGTACTATGAAAGAGACTGGTATATTCAATCCAAAGGCTTCACTCAAAAGCTTCGGTTTTAAAGATCTGGGCAATGTTTATTATAATTTTAAACCGCCTTTTCTTTATGAAGAAGCAATTCGTCGCAATGAAGCGAAATTGACAGCCGAAGGAGCGCTTGTTGCCTATACAGGCCAATTTACGGGCCGATCAGCAAAAGACAAGTTCATCGTTCGCACAAAAGAGACCGAACCCAATATCTGGTGGGACAACAACAAGCCGATGAGTCAGGAACATTTCGACCAGTTGTTTGCCGATTTTGTCGAACATGCAAAAGGGCGCGATCTATTTGTCGAAGATCTTATTGGTGGTGCGGATCATGAAAACTCCATCAGGGCGCGCGTTGCCTCAGAATATGCATGGCATGCCGTTTTCATCCGCAACCTCCTCATCCGTCCGGATGACAAAGCTCTGGAATCCTATGTTCCGCAGATGACAATTATCAATCTGCCGTCTTTCCGTGCCGATCCGAAGCGCCATGGAACACGCTCCGAGACAGTGATTGCTTGCGATCTTACCCGTCTTATCGTTCTGATTGGCGGTACATCCTATGCCGGTGAAATGAAAAAATCGGTCTTCACCGCATTGAACTATATTCTGCCTGAAAAAGGCGTTATGCCGATGCATTCTTCAGCCAATGAAGGTCCAAAAGGTGATACCGCTGTTTTCTTCGGACTTTCGGGAACCGGCAAGACAACGCTTTCGGCCGATGCAAGCCGCACATTGATCGGCGATGACGAACATGGCTGGGGCAATGATGGCGTCTTCAACTTTGAAGGCGGTTGTTATGCCAAGGTCATCCGGCTCTCTGCCGAAGCGGAACCGGTTATCTATTCCACGACCCAGCGTTTCGGTACCATTCTTGAAAACGTCGTCCTCGACAAAGACCGTGAACCCGATTTCAATGACGGTTCTCTGACTGAAAATACCCGTGCCGCCTATCCGATCTATTTCGTTGATAACGCAAGTAAAACCGGTAAGGGTGGACAGCCTAAAAACATCATCATGCTGACGGCCGATGCTTTTGGCGTTATTCCGCCGATTGCCAAATTGACACCGGCACAAGCCATGTACCACTTCCTGTCCGGCTATACAGCCAAGGTTGCTGGTACCGAAAAAGGTGTAACCGAACCGGAGGCAACGTTCTCGACATGCTTTGGCGCACCATTCATGCCGCGTCATCCTTCTGTCTATGGCAATCTTTTACGCAAGAAAATTGCCGAACACCATGTTGATTGCTGGCTCATCAATACCGGTTGGACTGGTGGTCCTTACGGAGTTGGCAGCCGTATGCCGATCAAGGCAACCCGCGCATTGCTGAACGCTGCATTGGACGGTTCGCTCAAAAATGTCGAATTCCGCAAAGACGAGAATTTCGGCTTTATGGTACCGAAGGCCGTTGCCGGAGTGGATTCGAAAATTCTTGACCCGCGTTCGACCTGGAAAGACAAAGCTGCCTATGACGAACAGGTCAAGAAACTTGCTGGCATGTTCATCAAAAACTTCGAGAAATTCATTCCGCATGTTGACGATGAAGTGAAAAACGCAGCCCCTAAGGCCTGAGTTCAAAAATAATCAAATGAAAGCCCGGTCCTTGTAACCGGGCTTTTTTATTGGCGCATCCACGTTATAATTGCAAAAATGGATAGCGAAAAAGGCGAACTTTTTATCAACGCAAAAATCCGCATACGCGAAAGCGATATAGCGGAAAATTTTATTCGTGCTTCGGGACCTGGCGGGCAGAACGTTAACAAGGTTGCTACGGCTGTACAATTGCGCTATTTCGCTTATCGGGCAGGCCTTCCCCACGATATATTCACCCGCCTCATAAAATTGGCCGGTCAAAAAGCAACGAAAGATGGAGAAATCCTCATCGAAGCATCGCGTTTCCGCTTACAGGAAAAAAACCGGCAAGATGCGCGTGCAAGACTTGTTTCACTCGTCAAAAAAGCGGCTGAACCACCGCCACCAAAGCGACGGAAAACAAAACCGACCAAAGGCTCGATTGAACGAAGATTGAAAGCCAAAAACATTCGTTCAGAGGTGAAAAAGGCTCGTTCAAAAGTAACTCCTGATTGAAATTTAAATTCCTGCTCTATGTCTTTCATTGAAAGACGGAACACGGGTTTCCGCTCTAACAATGTGCCGCTCCCTCTTCAAAAGGGCAAGACGCGCATTTTCTTGAAAGGAGAATGCAATGGGACTTTTTAATTTCGTAAAATCGGTTGGTGAAAAACTTGGGCTCGGGGAACAAGCCCCTGACGCACAGAGCATTAAAACAGCTTTGGATGGACTTAATCTTGGAACAGAAAATGTTAAAGTCGCCGTCGAAAACGGCAAAGCAATTCTGACCGGCGCTGTCAAAGATCAGGCAACACTGGAAAAAGCTATTCTTGCGGTTGGCAACCTTCACAGCATTGAATCGGTCAATACCGATAATCTCAAAGTAGAGAATGGCCAAAAATCGGCAAGCAACCAAACGGCACAAGCGAGCACTTCGAATACCTCTTCGGCCTCTCAACCGTCAGGTTCACAACCGGCAGAACCACATTTTTACGAAGTGAAAAAGGGTGACACTTTGTGGAAGATTGCTGAAGAAGTTTATGGAAAAGGTCATGGCGATAAAAACAAGATTATTTTCGAGGCAAACAAGCCTATGTTGAAATCACCTGAAAAAATCTTCCCCGGTCAAAAGCTTCGCATTCCCGACCTTAATCAGGCCTGATTATTTTATTACACCACACACCACACCCCACGCATCCCGAAAAGTGTGAAACGGTTTTCGGGATTAGATGCGTGGGAACTCAAAAACCTATCCCGAAAAGTGTGAAACGGTTTTCGGCCAAGATGCGTGGGCACTCAAAAACCTATCCCGAAAAGTGTGAAACGGTTTTCGGGATTAGATGCGTGGGTACTCTAAAACCTATCCCGAAAAGTGTGAAACGGTTTTCGGGATTAGATGCGTGGGTATTTTTCTCCTCCCCGACAACTGCGTAAATCTTGTCGGTGAGGATAGCGGAAGGCTGCAGCGGAAGACCTGAAGCAATTTTCGAAAATGCTATTGGGAAATGAAACACCTCTCAAAAATTGACCAATGCAGGCTTTTAAAAACAGGAACCAATTCGTCTTGAAGATCGGGCAAGGCGAATGTTGCTCGGCATCTTGAAGAGCGGTCACAGTCTGTTTATTTTCAAAGAATGGATTTTTATGGCTTTGATTATTTCCCGAACTATTTCGATCGCACCGGTCAGGAAAAACTGGTTGACGAGGTGAGAGAAATCGTCCGGCAAGCGCCATTATTTGTTCCCAGAATGCCAAAATCCGGAAAGCCGATGAGTGTCCGGCAAACCAATTGCGGAAAACTGGGCTGGGTCACCGATAAAGATCGCGGCTATCGCTATCAGGAAACGCATCCTCAAACGCAAAAACCTTGGCCGGAAATTCCCCGACAACTCCAGGAATTATGGCAAAAATTATCCGGATTTGGCGCTCCGCCGGAAGCCTGCCTCATCAACTTTTATTCGCCGGATGCACGCATGGGAATGCATCAGGACAAGGATGAAGGAGAACTTGCTGCACCTGTTATCTCGATTTCTTTGGGCGACACGTGTCTCTTTCGTGTCGGAACGCCAGTCAAAGGCGGGAAAACCCATTCCTTACGGCTGAATAGCGGCGATGTTATTCTATTTGGCGGTGATATGCGTCTTGCATTTCATGGGGTTGACCGGATTTATCCTGAAACTTCTACACTTTTGAAAGTCCCCGGCCGTATCAACCTGACTTTGCGACGTATTACGCCTGTCGGGTAAAATAGAAATATTGCTGGCAAGGCATGCTTCCTGAAAGAAGCCCCTTGCCTATCATGGAATAGCGTTTCACGTGAAAACTTTTCTCTTGGTAATGTTTTTAAAAACTTGAATAAAAATCTTGATCAACAAAAATGCGTGACAGATTTTCGCCACGCATTTTATTTTTTCGTGAAAACTTTAATTCGAAAAGTAGTCTTTTAATGATGTTGATGTTCTTCATGATTGGCAGGCATTGAATCGGGTGCTTGTGCACCAATGCCCGAAACAGTAAAGACCACATCGACAGTGCCGGCTTTTTCAAAAACCATTTTTGCCTTGAACTCGTCACCCTTGTTCAAGGTTTTGTCGAGATCCATAAACATGACGTGGAAACTGCCCGGTTTGAATTCAACTGTTCCACCGGCCGGAATGACCACGCCATCCGCCTGATGACGCATTTTCATGACACCGTCAGCCATTTCCATTGAATGGATTTGTGCTTTATCGGATAATTCCGATGAGAGAGACACCAGCCTGTCAGCATCTTTACCATGGTTGACAATGGTAAAGAAACCACCGGCAACTTTTGCCCCGTTTGGCGTAGCACGTGCCCAAACATTGGTAATTTCAATATCACCAATTTTATAATCGTTGGCAAAAGCACTACCGAGCGACAAGGATAGAAACAAACAGGCAAAAGCTGCCAGAACAGCAAAGCTTGTCCTGATCAAAATCGAGCATTTTTGAAAAGCGTAAGACATATATAACTCCTGATATTTAAAATATGAATTCGTGTTGAAGATGTTTATGACCATTTGCCAAAGATCTTTTCTCAGTCTGATGAACGGAATTGAAAATTGGCAAATGATAGTAAATCGGCTCAGGAAATTATATGGGGCGGCGAGCGTGCATCATAAACAAATGATGGCCGCTCGCAGGGAAGCAACAAAACCCGAATGACAGCCATTGCCTCGCTTGAACACTTGGATATTTCAAGAACGACATTAACCGGTCCGGATATTTGAAGAGCGGCAGAAAGGATACACCCGCCGATGCAACAAGCAGGGACAGGGAAATGATCTTGGGATGAACGACCTTTTCCGGCTGCGGACGCGCAAATAATGCCGCCGTAAGCATCGCGAACAGCATATTCACCAAGCACACCGGCTTTTGCCATGACAACTGATTGAATTGTCATGACAGCAACGAGCACAAATATAAAAAATTGATGCTTTACCGACTGCATCAGCTGACCCGGTGTTTTCTCGCCATTTTCATGGTTAAGAGGTCTAGAATGCAGTAAAAGTGAGCGTTGTCAAAGACCGTGTGATACCGGGTATATCAAGAATATTGTCATTGATGAATTTACCGATATCCTTGCCTTCTTCGATGTAGATTTTTGCCAGAAGCTCGAATTCACCACTTGTGGAATAGAGTTCCGAAACGATCTCGCGCTCATAAAGTATGTCGGCAACATCGTAAGCTGTACCCGGCGCACACTGCAACTGGATAAATATTGGCTTCATGTTCATTCTCCTTTAGCCAAACAAACACATGAAATCGAGAAGAAATCAACACAGTTTCTTCATTCAGGGGATGAAAACATGTTCATCAAGCGTCTCCTGCTCTAAAATTCGTTTGTGTTGGCTTCAATTTGCGAAAGGATAATTTGTTAAACGATTTCGTCCGGCTTTTATTGGGTTAGATGGAAGAGAAAATAAATATTTTTACCTTTAAAAATTAACACAAATTCCAATATTCAATTTAACGTTTAAATTTTAAATTGAATATTGAACTCAAGAACAATGAATTGAAAAATTACAACGAGACATATTTTATATAAATATTATTATGTTAACCGATTTTGAATTCCCTATTCATTTCTTATATTGAACATTAATCTTTAAAATTAATTGCACCTATTCCCACAATCGTTTATTCTTCGGCTTTCCAATGCCGGATAGGGAATTGCCATGATACCACCCATTCCTGTGCAACTTTATGTCACGGTAGCAGCCGCCACAGAGCTGACCAACCGTCGTGCAAAAAATCTTGATGGTGATTCAAGTTCCGACACTCTTGCAGAAACATTCAATGCTGTAACACCGAGTACCTCTTCACAGGCCGAAAATGGCGCACGTCAAGTTGCCAATCGCTTCAAACCTCTGGATAACCAGAAAAGTGCCGAAGAGATTGAGGATGAAGAAGAAAAGCTTCTCTATGTGCTTTCGGAAAAATTCGGCCTTGAAAAACCGCATGGTTTGCCAATTCAGGAAGCCGCAGCCTATTTGAAAGAAATTTTATATTCTCCGCGAAATAGTTATGATCTTCGGACTGTTGAAAAAGACCTCGGATTTGACATTATCGGTATTTCATTGAAAGATTTTCTTGATGCTATGATTGATAGCGACAGCGATGCGGCTGCACGTGTAAGCACTGCTCTTAAAGCTTTTCTCAACTCGCAAGAAAAAGAGTTCAAGCAAATGCGTTTGAGCGATGACCTTACTGGCAATCCGGAAGATGATCAGGATCCGGGGATATATTCGCCATTCGTGAAATAATGTTTAGTGATTGAGTGAAATAAACAAATTGAAAAGCCCATTTCGCGATTCCAAATTAAAATTAGGTCAGTCTTGGCCGGAATGAATTTTAGGGGATCAGTTCTCTTTTTTCTTCGACTATGTATCTTCAAGCTTTTCTGAAACGGATTCTCGCTGAACGCTCAATTGCCGCGACAGTCAAATCCTCAAGCTCGAATTGCTCGCGTAAAATTTGCAAAAACACCAATTCTTCCTGCCTGACATCAAGATCGCCTGCGGCAACTTCAACGGCGAGAGCATAAGCAGTATCCCGAAGCTTTGGAGAAAGTGCCTTGCCGGTCACTTCAAGTATTTGTTCAATTCCATCTTCAAGAGCAAGATAAGAACAACATTTTGCAGCCAATTGATCAAGACGCTTCCGGTCGAACCCTTTAAAAACCGGAAAACGCGCAACAATTTCGCTCATCAATTCCAGTTCATCGTCGCTCACCGCCGCATCAGCGGCAGAGGTTGTGACCATGATATATATTAACGCTTCTTGTGCTGTCAGTTTTTCCATAAGTTCCTCCCTGAAAGTCATCCTTTGCCGTTTTTTCGGTTTTTTCTTACAATGTTTTTCTTACAATGATTGACGAAAAGCTGTTTGAGCCATAGAGCTTTCTTAAACGATTCAAATTCAGGATAAAACCCCATGGCAACAGACAATTTCGTGGCAGAAAATCTTAATCAGGATGTCATTGATGCGGCAGCCGAATCCAGAGCATGGCCGTTCGAAGAAGCGCGCAAGATTGTCAAACGTTACGAGAAAAAGGGCTACCCTGATACAGTGATGTTCGAAACCGGTTACGGTCCCTCCGGTTTGCCGCATATCGGAACTTTTGGTGAAGTTGCGCGCACAACAATGGTGCGCCACGCTTTTCATGTGTTGACGGAAAATAAAGTCAAAACCAAATTGTTATGTTTTTCCGACGACATGGACGGATTGCGCAAAGTACCCGAAAATGTCCCCAATCGTGCATTGATGGAAACCTATCTCGGGAAACCTTTAACGCGGGTGCCCGACCCGTTTACGAAAGATTATCCCTCTTTCGGCGCCGCCAATAATGCGCGCCTTCGCGCTTTTCTTGACCGTTTCGGCTTCAATTACGAATTTGCCAGCGCAACCGATTATTATACTTCGGGGCGTTTCGATGAAACGCTCCTTAAAATGCTTGGCAATTACGATAAGATCATGGCTGTCATTGTTCCCACATTGGGTGAAGAACGGCGCGCGACCTATTCGCCATTCTTGCCGATTTCTCCTGTCTCGGGTAAAGTTTTGCAAGTTGCGATGATTGCCCATGATGCCAAAAAGGGCACTGTTACCTATATAGAGCCGGAAACCGGTGAAAAAATTGAAACCGAAGTTACCGGTGGCAAGGTCAAATGCCAATGGAAAGCCGATTGGGCTATGCGCTGGACAGCTTTGGGCATCGACTATGAAATGGCTGGCAAAGATCTGATTGATTCTGTGGCTTTGTCTTCAAAAATTTGTCGTATCCTTGGCGGAACACCGCCGGAAGGCTTCAACTACGAGCTGTTTCTGGATGACAAAGGACAAAAGATTTCAAAATCGAAAGGTAATGGCCTGACAATTGACGAATGGCTCACCTATGCGCCCACGTCAAGCCTTGGCCTTTACATGTATCAGAAACCGAAAACTGCCAAGCGGCTTTATTTCGATGTGATACCGAAAGCTGTTGACGAATATTACAGTTTTCTTTCAGCCTATCCGAAGCAAAGCTGGAAAGACCGGCTTAACAATCCTGTCTGGCATATGCATAATGGCAATCCGCCCAAAGTGGATTTACCGGTGCCTTTTGCCATGTTGCTCAATCTCGTGAGTGCATCGAATGCCGAGAATGCCGATGTCTTATGGGGCTTTATTTCGCGTTATGCCAAGGGTGCTACACCTGAAAACCAGCCCGAACTTGACAGTCTTGTCGGTTTTGCAATCCGCTATTTCAATGATTTTGTCAAACCGACCAAAAAATTCCGTGCACCCGATGCTGTCGAGCGTGAAACTTTGGAAAAAATCGACCAAACGCTTGCAAACTTGCCGGCAGATGCCGATGCCCACACCATCCAGAATGCACTTCTCGACATTGGTCGTGTGACAGAGCGCTATCAGGACCACAACAAAAAAAGCCCTGACGGGGGGCCTGGCGTTTCTGTTTCATTTTTCCAAATGCTTTATGAAGTTCTGATCGGTCAGGAACGGGGACCGCGTTTTGGCTCCTTCATTGCTCTTTATGGCATTGATGAAACGCGGAGCTTGATTGCCGACGCGCTCGCCGGAAAACTTGTCAACGAATAAAAGAGGTCGAAACTCACCATGAAAGGGGCTTTTCACCCCTTTCATTATGATTTTGAAACAATCCGGTACAGTTCTCGAAGACAAACTTCAAGCTTGCCGCCAATTTGTTGAAAATTTTTAGATAAAGGACACAAATTCCTCACTCTTTTTTAAAAAAAGAGGTAAAAGAAGCGGAATTTTATTATCGACCGGCCGGTTATAAAAACAATCGGGTCGCTTGGATAACGAAGCAACAGGAGTGAGTTATGAACGAGGCACAAGAGGTCGCGCGGCGCCGCACATTTGCTATTATCGCGCACCCTGATGCCGGTAAGACAACCTTGACCGAAAAATTGTTATTGTTCGGCGGCGCCATCCAGCTTGCAGGTGAGGTCAAGGCCAAGAAAGACCGCATCCAGACCCGTTCCGACTGGATGAAAATCGAACGCGAACGCGGTATTTCGGTTGTCACCTCGGTTATGACGTTCGAATATGAAGATCATATATTCAATTTGCTTGATACACCCGGCCACGAAGACTTTGCCGATGATACCTACCGCACATTGACGGCTGTCGATAGCGCTGTCATGGTTCTTGACGGAGCCCGCGGCATCGAACCCAGAACATTGAAACTGTTCGAGGTCTGCCGCATGCGCGACATTCCGATTGTGACATTTGTTAACAAAATGGATCGGGAGGCACTCGACCCATTAGAGATATTGGACGAGATTGAAGACAAGCTCGCACTTGATACAGCCCCTGTGACATGGCCAATCGGATCGGGCAAAAATTTTGCAGGAAGTTTTGACCTTCATAACAATCTTGTACGCCAGAAAGACGAAGAAAAAACTCCGCGCCCTGTCAAAGGCCCCGAAGAAGCAGCCCTGTTGCTGCCGGAAAATGACCGTGCGGCTTTTGTTGAAGGCGTTGTTCTTGCACGTGACGCATGTAAAAAATTTGACCTGAAATCGTTCCGTGAAGGCCAAATGACCCCTGTCTATTTTGGTTCGGCGCTGAAGAATTACGGTGTGCGTGATCTTATCGACGCTCTTGTTGCCTATGGGCCAAGTCCGAGGGCGCAAGTTGCCGATACACGCATTGTCGAGGCGACAGAGCCGAAAATGACCGGTTTTGTTTTTAAAATACAAGCCAATATGGACCCCAACCACCGCGACCGCATCGCGTTTTTGCGTGTTTGTTCGGGAATTTTATCCCGCGGCATGAAAGCAAAACTGGTGCGCACCGGTAAACCCATGACATTATCAACGCCGCAATTTTTCTTTGCCCGCTCCCGCCAGATTGCCGACGAAGCCTATGCCGGCGATGTTGTGGGAATTCCGAACCACGGAACATTACGCATTGGCGATACGCTGACGGAAGGCGAAGACATCCTTTTCAAAGGCGTTCCGAATTTTGCTCCGGAAATTTTGCGCCGTGTTCGTCTGGGTGACCCGATGAAGGCAAAGAAACTTAAAGAAGCTTTGCAGCAAATGGCGGAAGAAGGCGTTGTTCAGCTCTTTATGCCTGACGATGGTTCGCCGTCGATTGTCGGTGTGATCGGTGCTTTGCAAATTGATGTTCTGACCGAGCGTCTCAAAGTCGAATATTCTCTTCCTGTCGGTTTTGAACCGGCACGCTTTACTGTATGCCGCTGGATTTCGGCCGATAACAAAGAGGATCTCGAGAAATTTGTTTCGACACACCGCGATGCAATTGCATCCGATCTCGACGGCGATCCGGTATTTCTCGCAGAAAACAACTTTTCGCTCAATTATGAAGCGGAACGATCACCAAAAATCAAGTTTGCAACAATCAAAGATTATCAGATACGGAGCGCCTGATCTAAATGGTCAAAATTTAAAGAACTGCCGCTTCCGATTTTTCGGGCACTCGCATAGCTCGCATTTCGGAATGTGCAAGCTTGCTTCGAGCTGCCCGATAATAATTTCGATAAATTTCTATTTCTTCATAATGTTCAACGAAGAAAATCAACGACAAAGGGGAAAAGCAACCGGACGTCGTTGATTATTTTGATCAAGATTGTTTAAGATTCTTCATCGCTTTGAAAAATTCTTCAAAATTGATATCCAGAAAATCGAGAAGCGTTATCAATCTTGACACAGCAATCCTGTCAGCCCCTTTTTCATATTTCTGTATTTGTTGGGGACTAATACCCGCAATTGATGCCAATTGCATCTGGGTAACGCCATTTTTCTTACGAAAATGACGCAACAAGCTTCCGATTTTCAGATCACTTTGTATTTCATTCTGCTTTAATGTTTGAATGTTATCTGAGGAAACGTTAAAGGCAATTTCCATATCAGTCATCATTAACTCATCCCGCAAAAATTGGGATTATGTAATTTTGATAAATCCATCGGATTATCACATACATAAGTGCCCAAGTTTGTTTAAATTCGAAATTCTATTAAAAGGAATTTACACGACCGCCCCCCAATTCGATCGTTCCGTATAATCCAGGCTCACCGGGCAAAGCTCATTATGCACCTGAAGTCTCTATCCTCATGGCAGAATAACTCCAGCCATAGAAGTAAGAGATATACTAAAAACGAGAAATAATACAATAATGAAAGAAAATAAACCTAAAATTCATGAATTTTCTTATTGAACCGCTTTCTTGCCCTCGCCTTTCTATCTCCGGTTGATTCACTTTCTTGATTTTTCTGAAATTGCGAGGGTTTTAACGATTAAAAGTGAGCCGGATTATGGTTTTGCGTGGTGGTTTTTATAAAATTTGTCTCAAAAAACAGGATTGGATAATGGCCAATCCTATTTTACGCTCTCTGCTTTATAAGTCGGGATACCGCAATTTTTTTGCTCCAAATCATTTGCATCGGAACAGTTTTTGCCGACAAGCCAACACGAAAATTGACAAGCCAAAACTATAAACGAGAAACGGATAGCAGAAATACAAAAACGGCACCAAATGAATTGGATGCCGTTTTTATTAAAATAAATTCTAAGGACTTATTTTACGCCGTCTTTAATCCAGTCTGCCAAACGGCTTTTGGGAGCAGCACCCACCATATTGGAGACGATTTCACCATTATTGAACAACAATAATGTGGGGATTGAACGGACACCGAACTGCGTTGCAAGTTCGGGATTTTCATCAATATTGATTTTGGCGACTTTGACCTTACCCTGTAATTCGGTAGCAATTTCTTCAAGCGAGGGGGCTATCATTTTACATGGACCGCACCATTCTGCCCAGAAGTCTACAACAACAGGTTCTGCCGACTTTAGCACGTCATTTTCAAAATTGCTTGTATCGACTTTTACAGTGCTCATTGATCTTTCCTTTGTGATTCCAATTTGCCTAAATTTGGCGTGCCAGACCGATTCCGTCAAGAGCAAGCTTTTTCACCCTTTATTGTTCCGGTGAATTAGTTTTTTCTTTATTGATAATGAAATCGAGTTTTTTGCCATCGAGTTCAAAAACTTTCGGTCCATCACTATAGATCAACAATGTTCTAACGGTCTTATCCGGATGGATGTTCATCAACAGCGTTCGGTAAAGTGCCATTTGCAACATGTAGCTGTCAGGAATTTGCTGCTCGCGTTTTGGCGCACGACCGGTTTTGAAATCTCCCAGAACAATCGTGTCATCGCCATCATTGAGGCGGTCTATTTGTCCGGAAACGACGTATTTTTTACCCCTTATTGTGACAGTTCCCATCAATGTCACTTCGGCACGAGCTTCTTTGGTAAACAAAGGGCGCAGTGCTTCATCATCCATAACCTTGAAGGTTTGTTCAAAAGCATCCTCTCTTTGTTCCTCGCTCCATTCAGGTGCTGCTTTTTCAAGATAGGCACGGGCAAGCCTTTGCCGGTCTTCCTCCTTTATTTGCGGCAAATACTGCAAAAGCCGGTGAATGATTGTCCCGCGTTCGATAGCAAATGAAGAATTTGCCGGTTTTTCTCCCAGAACCGGCGAAATCGTAACATTATTTTTTGCCGCCGGTGCATTTTCGTCAATATCAAGTGAAGCACCTGAAGGGGTAAGAGGCTTAGGTAAATCGGTTTCCGGTTCCATACGTTTATGAAAATAGGAAGGAAGCGGAAAAGCCGGACCGGCTCTTTCTTCTTCAGCGGTTTTTGTTTCGACACTTGCGCGGTTGTCATCCACGCAATAACGCCATGCCTTGATGTCAGGCGAAGGGCCGGCAACTTCTTTAGAAACCGGTATCAACGCTTCGCTGACAAGTTCACTCCACGTGCCGCCAACAACATTCTTTCCCCGATAGCCACACACAATGAGGCGGTCTTCTGCCCGCGTCATACCAACGTAAAGTAGCCGCCTATATTCTTCTTCGGCTTTCAATTTTAACGTATTGATATAATTGTCACCGAATGATGTTTTGAACTCTTTTGCGGGCTGCCACAAAAAGCTCTTCTTGCCATGATCATCAATTTCGATGAATTTCGGTTCATGTTGCGCGTTCCAGATACGCGAACCGGAATCAACCAGAAAGACAATCGCACTTTCAAGCCCCTTTGCCGCATGAACAGTCATAATACGGACTTCTTCACGGTTCTGGTCGAGTTCACGTTTGATTTCCGGATCGGAAAGCTTGATTGTTTCCAGAAAAGCCTGCAAACCGGGCAAACCGGTTTTCTGGATGGATAAGGTATAATCCATGAACGCATCAAGGACATCGCTTGCTTCCGAACCCAATCGGGCGAGAATTTTTGCCCGTCCCTGATCTTCGCTCAATATATGGCTATAAAATTCATAGACAGGCGTTTTATCGGCGAGGTTTCTATATTTTTTGAGTAAAGCCAGAACAGTTGCAAATTCGGGCTTCTCTTCACTATGAGCTTCAAGGCTATTAAACAGGCTTCCTTCACGGTTTATAGCAATATGATAAAGATCATCTTCATCAAGTCCGAAAAGCGGGCTTTTCAAAACGGATGCAAGAGAAAGGTCATCCTGCGGTTGCAGGACAAATCTGGCGAGCGCCGTTAAATCACGCACGGCAATATGGCTTGCCAGACGCAAGCGATCGGCACCGGCAACCGGAACATTGCGGTTTTTCAAAGCGCGCGCCAAAGCGGGAACAAACTGGTCCCGTTTTCTCACCAGCACCATAATATCACTGGCTTTGACTTCTCTTCCCTGACCCGGAAGCATTTCATGATGATAAAGCCAATGGCTGATCGTCGTTGCTATTTCTTCGGCAAGGCGAACAGCCGGTGCATGAAGCTGGTCAACAGGTTTGCGCCAATCTTCCGGCTCTTCCACATCGGTCGGCGCAATATTGTCCCAGATTACAACTTCACCGGGGTCATTGCGGCGAACCGGCTCATGCACGGTTTTGATATTTTCGGCTGAAAGACCTTTATAATTTTCAGGCTTTTCGAATACCCGATCAACACTTTTTAAAACATCGGCTGTCGAACGGAAGGAATAATTCAAACGTATGTGGCCGAAAGATTTGCCGACGGCTTCGGCTTTTCTTTCGATAATGCGACCATTCGTTGCAAAATCTTCCGGCACTGCCCCTTGGAAGGAATAGATCGACTGTTTTTCGTCACCAACGGCAAAAACAGTGCGATTGACCTCTCTTTGTCCTTCCCCGACAAAAAATTCCTGTGCAAGAAGCTGGATTATTTGCCACTGGGAAGGACTTGTATCCTGTGCTTCGTCAACCAGAATATGGTCAATGCCCCTATCCAGTTTATATTGCACCCATTGGCCCGCACCATCGCGTTTTAACAGATTAAGCGCCCGCTCGATCAAATCATCGAAATCAAGCAAACCTTCCGCTTTCTTCAAACTTTCATAACGCGCCAAAAGCCGGTAACAGAGCTTGAAGGCTGCCAAATTGAGCCGTACCAGTCGTACACGTCGCAACTTGTCGAGATAGGAAGCGAGCTTTTCCTGACGCTTTAACAAATCGTCTGCAAGCCATGGCAAAGCTGCAAGAAGTTTTTTTGATGCCAAATTGCTTATTTTTCGCGGATTTCCACGGGTAAAATAGGCAAGTTCGATAAATTTTATGCTCTCGCTATTATCCGCCTTTTCTACAAGCTCCAATCTTTCAACAAAATCTTGGGCGAAAGAGTGGCCGAGACTTTTGAATGCCTCAATAGTCTCCTCCGAATGAAGCGCCGTTTTACGGATTTCATCAGTGAGATTTTCCTCCGTATCTTCCGGAGATATTTGTAATGCTTTTTCCAGAATATGCTTGCCATCCGGTCCACTCACACGCGTGAGAAACGCCCTTAAAGCCTGCCGTTTTTCAATTGCTTCGTCTAACAGCGTAACAAGTCCATTTTCTCCTGCTGTTTTCAAAACCAGCATCAATGCGTCATGAAGAGAACTATTTTTTTGCAAATAAGCTTTTTCAAGCAGGTCACGGCGCGCATTTTTGAAAAACTCGTCACGCTTGAGATCGTCCATCATCTCGAAATGGCCAGCGATATTGGCTTCCAAAGGAAATTGGTGAAGCAGGCCTTCACAAAAAGCATGGATCGTCTGGATTTTTAACCCGCCCGGTGTTTCAAGAGCACGGGCAAAAAGTCTGCGCGCTTCGTCAAGCCTTTTTGAATCGGGTTTTCTACCCTCAAGGGCGATCAACACCTCTGTCAATTTGTCATCATCAAGCTCTGTCCAGCCGGAAAGAGTCTGGAAAATGCGCGTTTGCATGACAGCAGCGGCTGCTTTGGTATAAGTGAGGCATAAAATCCGCGCCGATTCGGTGCCATTCAATAAAAGTCTGATAACCCGAAACGTCAAAACATGGGTTTTGCCGGAACCGGCATTGGCAGACACCCACGCACTGCTTTGCGGATTTGAAGCGGCCGTCTGATTTTTAATGGCATCTTCAGGAATTTCGCGTTTGGTCATTCTTCACCTGCCGTATCAGAACCGGCCGACCATTCAAGAACCCGCGCCAAATGGTCAAAATCGCCTTCATAAGTGGTCAAAGGTGGCATTGCCCGCGACAAATAGCCATGGGCGGGATTTTGATAATATTCCACAAGTTCACCCAATCTTGCCCATGCTTCTTCGGAAAGTTCGGTTGCGGTTTTTTTGGCAGTGAAAGATATACGCTCTTCTTTTACTTCGCCGTGGGCATTCAAACGGATATAGGCAAGTTCCGTCGGTTTGATATTTTTAAGCGGAACAAAGGCATTGCGTGACAAAAGCGCTGCTTCCAACGCCAATTGCGGTGCCATGAGTGTTGCTGCCTGCTTCACGGAAGGGGTCGAACCGGTTTTGAAATCAAGAATTTCGGCGAAATGTCCATTCATCACATCAATGCGGTCGGCGCGCCCTGAAAGAGTCGCTCCTTCCGGCACAATATGAACCGGACGGGCTGAAATTTCGACATATCTCTCTCGTGGAGAAAGTCCTTTTTCCCACGCGATAATTGATGGCGCAAGAATTTCAAAACGCGGCCACCATATAGCTTCAACATCAAGTGGAAGTTGCATCCGGTCAAATTCGGCACGGGCAATTTCAAGAAATTTTTGCAGTGCATCCGGTTTTTCCGGATCAATTTTCAGCAATGAAAAGCCCGCAACAATTGCATGATAAAGTGTGCCACGTTCTGCTACCGACGGATCGTGGATTAGGTCATCAAGTGGCTTCAGGCGCAAAACTTTTCTAGCGTAAATTGCATAAGGGTCGCGGCGTAATGTTTCGATTTCGGTAACAGAAAAATGTTTCGGACGTTGCTTCAATGGGGGAATGGGGCATGGGCGCGCAATAAAATCGACATTTTTGCGACGATCGAGTTCCCGTGCCCAGTGGACAAAAACCCCGCCATGAGCACGCATATTAGCACTCGCTTTGGCGCCCACGACTGTTTCCAGCCTTTGTAACCAGCGCGACGGCACAGAAGGGGCATTATCAACTCTCAATGCCCTGCTCATAATGACTTTATCCATGCCCATAGCCATCTGGAAATCATGGGCAGCCAAACCGATCCGGCGCTCGGGAGGGTCAAGTGTCAAAGTCATCTTCATTGGCCGCGACATGAACGGGTCATTGCGTGCTGTTGCAGGCCAAGACCCTTCATTCAACCCCCCGATGACCATTGTATCAACCGTTTGCAAACGCGATTCCAGTGCACCCCAGATAAAAAGACGGGGATGACCACCGGCGGAGGGGCTCACCGAGCGTGCAGCCATTAAAGCTTCAAGAACGGCCGGCCATTCGGAAATATCGAATGTGAGGCCGGATTGATCGGCAACAAGATCACGCAGCAAAGATATAATGGCTTTTCCTGCTTCTCCTGCATAAAGCGCGTGAAAGGAGCCTTGCTCGTTTGCCCCGAAATTTTCCAAAACTTCCGTCGTAGCACGGGCAACTTCGTTCACCGACTGCGGTTCGCTTTTTGCCATCAATGTTACCAATGGCTGAACGGCTTTCACCAGTGAAGACGCAAGATTTCTTGCTTCTTCGATCATATCGGTATCAATACCGCTCGTTTCGTTTTCATCTGTTGTGAGAGCAATAAGACGCTCTTCAACAAACTGCTCAGAAGCTGCAATATTGATTCGTCCGGTTCCCCCTCTTAATGCAAAGAGCTCGAAACGTTCGGCAATTTTTCGTAAAGCTCCGCGTTCATATCCAAGCGATGTCAAAGGGTGTTTCAAAAGCGACAGAAAAGCCACCGGATCACCAGGTTGAAACAAAGTTTGCAAAATAAGCCGCAATAAAGTTGCCGGTAACACTTCGCTTAAAGGAACGCCGCCGGAATCATTGGCCTCGATGCCGAAACGTTTGAGTTCGGCCACAACACGTCGGGCAAGATTTCTGTCCCCCGTCACAAGTGCGGCCGTTTTCTTTTTGTCTTCAATTGCTTGCCTTAGCGCAACTGCAATCGCCAAAGCCTCTTCACGCTCATTGGCGGCCTCGATCAAAGAGACATCGGCAAAAATTTCATCAAAACCATCACGTTTCAATTGTGACCATGTGTCGGTGGTCACGGCCGGTCGCAATGCTTCGGATAAAATTGCAGCGCGTTTTTTCTTGTTTTCCGAAGGCGCTCCGATCTCGTCAACGACATTTCTTGTCAGTTTCATGCGGTCAAACAATTTTTTGAAGCTATATTGCGGATGGCCGAAAATGGAGGGGTCATCATGCGTTTCATCAAGTGCTGCCCATTGGGCGTCATCCATGGCAAGGTCAAGACCGGGCAGGACGACCGCACCATTTTCCAATCCGCTAACTACTTTCAGTAAATCGGCAATGGCCGGAATCGAGCCATTGGAACCGGCCACAATAACCGGATCACGCGGTTTGTTACGCAAAAGTCTTTCAGTTTCCGCCCGAATAGCCTGATTGCGCCATTCTGCCGGATTTATTTTTTGCCGTTCGGCAAGAATATCAGGCCAGGTTTTTGTTACAATTTCAAGAAAATCAAGTGTCACCTGCCACCATTCGGCGACCATATCGGGGGCAATATCTTTAAGCTTTGCCCAGTCGGCGGACTCTGTCTCGACCTCGTCCATCAGACGGGCAAGATCTTCGGCAAGCCAGATCGCATCGGCTGTATTGGCCGGTATGATAATATCTTCACTACCGAAGAGCGAGCGCACATGGGCAGGCAAATTCTCGCGCCACGGACGGATGAGACGCGCCAATAACAAGAGCCGTTCGACATCGCCAATCTTCGGATTGAGCGACAAAGCTGCCGCTCCATTATCAAGGAAAAAAGCGGTGTCTTCATCAACATCGCCCAAAGGGCGAATTGTCGGCAGGAAGCTTGAATGTGTCTTGCTCATCTCCACAAAGCAGGAGCGCAGTGCGCGCGCGGCACGACGCGTCGGAACATAAATAAGAGTATCTGCCAAAGCTTTCTGGATATTGCCGCCTTTGCCGAAATCTTTAATCAGGCGTCCCGAAAGAAGTGCATCAACAAAAGTTGGCAAAAACGGCGCACCGCTCGAAATCGAAAACAGCTTCGGCTTGTCTTTCACGCGATTTCCCCCCTTTGGCGCATCAGCTCCTCAACCTTGCTAATCATTGCAATTGTCCCGACAGTATACCAGTTGCCATCCAAAGGAAAACCATAAAGGCGACCACGGGCAATTGCTTCGTCAAAATAGAGGTTGAGCGATTGCGGTTCGATTTTTGCAAATGCAAATATTTTCGGATTTACAATAAGTGCACCACCATAAATAACCGCTTCCGGTGCATTTGCAGGTGCGCGAACAAGTTTTTGACCTTCACCAATCAGGAAATCACCTTTTTCCGGCCCTGCTGCCTGCACGCGTTTAACCGTCATAAGCAACATATCCATTCTATCGGGGTCAAAACGATTTGCCATTGCTTCAAGCGTTGGCGTGCCATGGTCGACCCAGAACGTATCGGCGTTAAGAACAAAAAACGGATTTTCTCCCAAAAGTGGCAAAGCTTTCACCACGCCTCCGGCAGAATCGAGAAGTTCCGCACGCTCGTCCGAAATGGTTACATGCGGTTTTTTACGGCTTTCGACATGACTTTCGATAGAATCGGCAAGATAATGGACATTAACCACCGCTTCCTCGACACCGGCTTGTTCAAGGGCGTCAAGAGCGCGGTTCAAAAGACTTCGACCGGCGATTTTTACCAGTGGTTTCGGTGTTTTGAAAGTCAATGGCCGCATGCGGGTGCCAAGCCCCGCAGCAAGCACCATAGCATGTGTTATTTTCATTTTTTCACTCTTCAACCAGTTTCGAGGCAATATAGAATTGACGCAATGATGAAAGGGCCGGATGTTCAAGATTGCGCTTCAGATAATCGTGGCAGTGCGGCAAATGTTTCAAATAAGCGGGCTTGCCATCACGCTTGTCAAGACGAACAAAAATGCCGAGAATTTTGGAAACGCGTTGCGCACCGGCAATAGCATAGATGAGTTTGAACTGTTCTTCATCAAAGATACGAGCGCCCTTTTTGCGTTCATCGCAATAAGCCTTGATGATACGCTCCTCAAGCGGGCGGCTAATAGCAACACGCGCATCCTGGGCGAGTGACACAACATCATAGGCTGTCGGGCCAATTTGCCCGTCCTGAAAATCAATGAGACCTATTTTTTTCAAGCCCTGCTCATTCTCCCGCCAGATAATATTTGGCGAATGATAATCGCGCATAACAAAACTTCGTTCTGCCTGTTCAAAAATTTCAAAAAACGGCTCCCATTGCCGATAGAATTCTTTCTTTATGGACTTACTCACCTCTGTTCCGGTAGAGTAAGGAAAATACCAGTCAAGAAGAAGAGAAACTTCAGCCTGCAAAACACCCCGATCATAAGCCGGTATATCAAGTGTCAGATCATCGAATTTTTGATGTTTTGGCCACTCTTTCTGGTGAAATGAAGAAAGCAATTTTCCCGATTCGATATAGCGGTTTTCAATCGGCTTCCGCTCTTCATCAAGCACGCCGTCCCGCCCGAGATCGTCGGTAATGAGCAAACCGTTTTTTAAATCTTGCGCTAGAATTTCTGGCGCTACAAAACCATTTTTCAAAATTAGCCGGTCAATGCCGACAAATTGGCTAACCGATGTCGCAAGATGGGCAATTTTCCCATAAGACTGGCCACTTTGTTCGGGCATTTCCATTGCCGGCGCATTCATCAAAATCTCATGACCATCCTTGCCATAAATAATCTCGTAGGAACGCGCCGAAGCATCACCGGTAAAATACCGGCGTTTGAAATTGCCACGGTGATTGGATTTTAAAAATTCTCTTATTTCAAGTGAACGCTTGAGCCTGTCGGCAGCACGGCCTTCCGCCTCAATCGTTATTTTTCGACCATTTCCTTGATGCTCAAGAAAAATGGCAAAATCTGCCTTTCCCAATTCTCCTTCCGCTTTTTCCGGCCATTCGACAAGAACAACTCCGGCCTCTCGCGCTTCTTCAAAGCCAAGCTCGTCAATCTCTTCCGGTTCGTTGATGCGATAAAGATCGGCATGGGTGAGGTTGAATTTTGGCAAGTCATAAACTTGAACAAGTGTGAAGGTTGGACTTGGAACATCCATCCCGTCATCATCTGCTAATGTGCGAACAATAGAACGGGAAAGCGACGTTTTCCCTGTTCCAAGGTCCCCTTCAAGCGTAACGAGATTACCCTTTTCAAGAGCGAGCGCAAAATCCTCGCCGAAGCGTTCGGTTGCCTTTTCATCTTCTAGAAATAAACTGAAAATCATTCTGTTTCCTCTGATTGAAGCAACGTTGCGGGCGAAGGGCGTTTGGCTGGAAAGCGGCAAAAAACGGTTGTTCCTTTTGCATTTCCGGTTTCTATCGCGACACTGCCACCATGAAGCTCGACAAAGCTTTTGACGATTGAAAGGCCAAGTCCTGCTCCGGCACGCGAACCATGATGGGCATGGGATGAAAATCGCTTGAAAACAGTATCAAGAATTTCTTCCGGAATTCCTGCTCCGTCATCGTGAACAGAAAAGACAATGTCATTTCCGTCCTTTTTGGCAAAAAAGGTTATGACACTATTGTCAGGAGCAAAATTGGCGGCATTGCTCAATACATTGACAAAAATCTGCCGTAGCCTTGCCTGATCTGCCGGAATCGTCGTGAGGCCGTCTTCAATTTTTTCTTCAATTTGTACTGGACGGGCGCCGAGGCGCTCTTTTGTGCGTTCTGTGGCAAAAGCCATTGAAGCGGCAATATCGACATCCTTAATATCAAGTTCCATAATGCCGGCATCAAGTTTGGCAAGGTCAAGAATATCATTGACAATATCAAGAAGTGCACCGGATTCGGAAGTGATGTGCTTGAGATATTCCTGTTGGCGGGAATTGAGAGTACCGAAAAGTCCGCTCTGTAAAATATCCGAAAAGCCGATAATATTGGTAAGAGGGGTGCGCAATTCATAAGATACATGGCGAACAAACTCGCTGCGCAACGCGTCGGCACTGCGCAATGCATCATTCTTTTCTTGCAATGCACGGGTGATATTGACTGTATCCGTTACATTGACAAAGGTCATCATGGTCTGCGCGTTTGGCAGGGGCACCAAGGCATAATCAAGAATAACGTCGTTTGTTAAATCCATTCGCCCCGAAATGGCATCCCGATTTTCACTAAAACCGGTGATAAATGCACCGAATGTATCCCAAGCATTGCTTGTTGTCTTTTTCGCGCAATTCTCCTGAAGTTTTGAAATATGCGTTCCTTCAACGGTCAATTCGGTGGGTAAAGACCATAATTTAGCCAGTGCCGGATTGGAAAGGCGCATACGCCCGTCCGGACCAAACAAAGCGACACCTTCGGAAAGATGGTCCAGCGTTTCACCTTGCATTTCAATGAGGCTGTTATAACGCCGTTCAAGATCGATTTTTTCAGTGAGATTTTCAAAAAGCCATGTCACGCCGCCTTGCGGATGAGGACTTGCGAGAACCCTGAGCGTACGCCCATCCGGCAAATTCCAGATTTGCTGGCTTGGTTCACCCGAACGATAAGCAGAAAAAAGCTCTTCCTTCCAACCCCTCCAATCCGGCTTTTCAGCAATAATGCCTTCTTCCCGCAAACGATCAAGAAGAAGAGTATGACTGGGTTCGCTTTCCAGAAAAACCGTATCCAACGGCCAGAGCGTTGCGAAGGCCTGATTGGCAAATTTCAGTTTTTGATCGGGACCGAAAATGGCAACTGCCGTTGAAATCTGGTCAAGTGTTTCGGAATGTCCGCGCGCCATGCGCTTCATTTCTTCCGACATTTCTTCCATGGCGCTGATATCGTGAGCAAATGTTGCAACACCATCTTCGGACGTCACTTGTGTGACTTCAAGGAGCCTCCGATCCCCTTCGACAATGGCATAGGCCGGCCCTTTGAAAAGCGGCTTATTTTCTAAGAGTTTCTGACGTGTTGCTTCATTAAACAGAGAGGTTTCTTGCGCTTTTTCGGGGTCGTAACCGCTTGCCTTCTGAAACGCACGATTGGCATAGATAATTCTGTTATCGCGATTGACGAGCCAGACAGGTTCATCAAGCGCTTCAAGAAGAACATTACGCATTGCAAGCATCGTCTTCGTAAAAGCGGCATGTTTTTCAAGCTTGGCAAGCTGTTCTTGTTGGCCGGAAAGATCCTGAAAACGCAAAATTGCAGATGTTCCTGCAATAAGGCCGGTTGCTTCAACCAATATTTTTTGTTTGGTATTCAGATAAAGATCGAAAGATTGCCCGTCATGTCGCAAATGATTGAGAGCTTCATCAAGGACACGGACTTCATTATCATCAAGCCACTGCCCGAAACGCAGTATATCTTTCGGCTTTACTTGCAGCCGATCTAAAGTAGCCATATGACCGATTATCTTAGGAAGAGCAGCAGGCGTTTTCCAGATAAGCGCACATTGTCCCGTATGCATGAGAAAGCGCTCATAATTGTCGATATCCTGAAATTTATCGGAATTGCTATTTTCCTGATCAGAAGAACTTTTTGAAAAATGGCGGAAAAATATGGCGAGGCAAATAATCAATGCCGCAACGATAACCCCGCCGATAATTGCTGTCTGAAGTGCGAGACTTCCGAAATCGGGAAGCACATCAGGGACTGCAGCATCGCTCTTCAAAGGATTTACAGAAAAACAGGCAAAAGCAGCCGGACTCGAGAAAATCCCCGACAATAATTTGCTCTTATATCCACCTCTAGCCTGCAAAGTTGACTTCTCGATCATATTTAGCCGAATCAGGCTTAACCATACATGTCTATGCTTTTCAGGTGAAGTATCTTCAAAAAACAAAGGCCGGACATTTTCTGTCCGACCTTTAAAAACAATATGGATTAGCTTCTTTCAGCCAAACCGGTTTTAGTAGCGATAGCGATCAGGCTTGAACGGACCTTCGACCGAAACACCAATATAGGCAGCCTGCTCTTCCGACAGCGTTGTCAGTTTGACGCCAAGACGATCAAGATGCAAACGGGCAACTTTTTCATCAAGATGTTTCGGCAAAACATAGACCTGATTTTTATAATTCTCGCCACGTGTGAACAATTCGATCTGGGCTAATGTCTGGTTGGTGAAAGACGCCGACATAACAAAAGAAGGATGCCCTGTTGCATTGCCGAGATTAAGCAGACGTCCTTCCGAAAGAAGAATAATGCGTTTTCCATCCGGAAATGTAATCATGTCGACTTGCGGCTTGATATTCGTCCATTTCAGGTTTTTCAGTGAAGCGACCTGAATTTCATTATCAAAATGTCCGATATTGCCGATAATGCACATATCCTTGACGGCCCGCATATGTTCAAGGCGGACAATGTCACGGTTTCCCGTTGCCGTAATGATAATGTCGGCAGTCGGTGCAGCATCCTCGAGTGTTACAACCTCATAGCCATCCATAGCTGCCTGCAAAGCGCAAATCGGGTCAACTTCGGTGACCTTGACACGTGCACCGGCACCAGAAAGGGAAGCGGCACAGCCTTTGCCAACATCGCCATAGCCGCAAACAATAGCAACTTTACCGGCCATCATCACGTCGGTACCGCGACGGATACCGTCAACCAGCGATTCTTTACAGCCATAACGGTTGTCGAATTTGGATTTTGTTACACTGTCATTGACGTTGATTGCGGGGAACGGAAGCAACCCTTGTTCCTGTAAATGATAGAGACGATGAACACCTGTCGTTGTCTCTTCGGTCACGCCTTTGATGGCATCACGTTGACGGGTAAAGAAACCGGGTGTTTCTTTCATGCGTTTCTTGATTTGGGCAAAGAAAATTGCCTCTTCTTCGGATTCCGGCTTGGAAAGAACATCTTCTCCATCTTCGGCACGGGCACCGGTCAGAATATAAGCTGTTGCATCACCGCCATCATCAAGAATCATATTTGAAGGCTTACCGTCCGGCCATTGGAAAATAGCATCGGTATAGCTCCAATATTGTTCAAGCGTTTCGCCCTTGACTGCAAAAACAGGTGTACCACCTGCAGCAATTGCTGCGGCAGCATGGTCCTGCGTTGAAAAAATATTGCATGAAGCCCAGCGCAGATCTGCACCGATCATTTTTAACGTTTCAATAAGAACGGCTGTCTGGATTGTCATGTGCAGCGAACCGGAAATGCGTGCGCCACGCAACGGTTGAGAGGAGCCGAATTCCTCACGGCAGGCCATTAGCCCCGGCATTTCAGTTTCGGCAATATCGAGTTCTCTGCGACCATAGTCGGCAAGGCCGATATCCTTGATAATATATTCTTTGGCAGCCATTATGCACTCCTTGAAGATTTTTAGCTTCCGGTGATTTAACAGATGTCGCACAATGGCGCAACAGGGATATAAAGAGATCTTTATGCCAATGTAATTTTGACAAGTGACTAAAAAACAGTCATAAGACGTAAAAATTGCTCTTATATCTTTGTTTTACAGATGCGCATTCATGCATTTTATGATAAGTTTGTTACAATAGATATAGGAATTTGTGACTTGATTTTTTCTCGAACTCTTTGTGGATTTATTTCGTGACACACCTAAATAGCATTTTACTTGTTTTCAAAAAAGCTATTCAAGTGAGGTTAAGCGTATGAAGGGGATTATTCTTGCTGGAGGGAGCGGAACGAGACTATATCCGGCAACTTTGGGAATTTCAAAGCAACTTTTGCCAATTTATGATAAGCCGATGATCTATTATCCGCTTGGCGTTCTTATGCTGGCAGGAATCCGTGATATTCTTATTATATCGACGCCGCGTGACCTCCCGTTATTCCATCAATTGCTGGGTGATGGCAGCGCTTATGGAATTAATTTTTCTTATGCCGAACAAGCCCATCCGAATGGCCTTGCCGAAGCCTTTATAATTGGCAAAGAATTCATAGGTGATGACCATGTGACACTTGTACTTGGCGATAATATTTTTTTTGGTCACGGCCTTGCGAACCAGCTTGAAAAAGCGAAATCATTCAAAAACGGCGCAACGGTATTTGCCTATCGTGTCGATGATCCCGAGCGATATGGCGTTGTAAGTTTTGATAAGCAAACAGGTATGGCAGAATCACTCGTTGAAAAGCCGGAAAAACCACGATCCAATTGGGCTGTTACCGGACTTTATTTTTATGACAATGATGTCGTTTCATTTGCACAAGATTTAAAACCTTCTGCTCGTGGAGAACTCGAGATAACCGATATCAATAGCTTATATCTTGCTGAAAAGCGTTTACAAGTTATCCGACTTGGGCGTGGATATGCATGGCTTGACACGGGCACTCATGATAGCCTTCACGACGCATCGTCTTATGTTAGAGCAATTGAAAAACGACAAGGCATCAAGGTGATGTGTCCAGAAGAAATCGCTTATAATAACGGCTATCTGACAGCTGATCAGGTTTTAAAACGGGCCGATCAGCTAGGCAAAACCGGCTATGCAGAGTATTTAAAACGTCTTGTTACGGAGATCGGTAATGATTGAAGTCAATAAAACGCCTATTCCCGATGTTTTTATAATTCAGCCTAAAAAATTCGGAGATAATCGCGGTTTTTTTTCAGAAACTTATAATGCCAAAGATTTTTCAGCTCACGGTATCAACGACATTTTCGTTCAAGACAACCAATCTTATTCTGCTAAAGCCGGTACTTTAAGAGGATTGCATTACCAACTTAGTCCACACGCGCAAACAAAACTCGTTCGCGTAACACGGGGACGTGTATTTGACGTTGCAGTTGATATAAGACACGGTTCGTCAACTTTTCTCAAATGGACAAGTGTTGAACTTTCACCCGACAAATGGAACGAGTTCTATATTCCTGCGGGGTTTGCACACGGGTTTCTAACGCTTGAGGACAATTGTGAATTTGTCTATAAAGTAACAGACTATTATGCTCCTGAATGCGATCGTTCTATTCGTTTTGATGATCCTGACATAGCGATCAAATGGCCGATCGACCTGGCCCATGTCGAGCTTTCGGAAAAAGACAAAAATGCACCATTTTTGAAAGATGCGGAGCTCTTCGATTTTGCGGAGATGACAAAGTGAAAATTCTTGTGACTGGCGGTGCAGGTTTTATCGGGTCGGCATTGTGCCGACATCTTGTTAATAAGGGATATGATGTTTTTAATGTTGATAAGCTGACCTATGCAGGAAATCTTCAATCTTTAAAAACATTGGCTGGTAAACAAAACTATCATTTCTATCAATTGGATATCTGTGACAGTGATGCTGTTTTTAAAATTTTGGAAAACGAACAAATCGACGCCATTATGCATCTTGCAGCTGAAAGTCATGTAGATCGATCAATTCTTGGGCCATCAGCGTTTATTGAGACAAATATCGTAGGCACTTTTCGTTTATTGGAAGCAGCGCGCCGTTATTTTGAAAAATTGGACCATAGCAAACAAAAGACATTCCGCTTTCACCATATCTCTACCGATGAAGTGTTCGGAGATCTGCCTTTCGACAGCGGTATTTTTACCGAACAAACACCGTATAACCCGTCTTCTCCCTATTCTGCCTCGAAAGCCTCGTCGGATCATCTGGTGCGCGCTTGGCATCATACCTATGGGTTGCCAACTGTTATTTCCAATTGTTCAAATAATTATGGTCCATACCATTTTCCCGAGAAACTTATTCCGCTTGTTATTCTCTCCGCGCTTGATGAAAAGCCACTGCCTATTTATGGAGAGGGAAAAAATATTCGCGACTGGCTTTATGTCGAGGATCACGCGCGGGCTTTGGAAACAATTGTCTGCCATGGCAAAATAGGCGAGAGCTATAATGTTGGCGGACATAATGAACGAACCAACCTTCAGGTCGTCGAATCTATCTGTGACATTCTTGATGGACTCAAGCCCCGTGCAAATAGAAAATCTTATCGGGAACTCATTACATTTGTTAAAGACCGGGCCGGACATGACAGGCGTTATGCGATTGATCCAACGAAAATCATGACAGAACTTCATTGGAAACCGCAGGAGACCTTTGACACAGGTTTGAAGAAAACCGTCCAGTGGTATCTTGACAATAAATGGTGGTGGCAGCCGTTAAAAGAACGCGCAAAAATCGCTTGAAAAGGGGGAACAACTGTGAAAATTCTGGTTACCGGAAGAAACGGTCAAGTTGCGCAATCCATGCTGCATTCGACACAAGAAGACGTTGAAATTGTTGCACTTGGTCGACCTGAACTTGATATCACCGATAAAACTTCAATTGCAAAGGCTGTTCAAGTTTATAAGCCTGACATCGTTGTCAACGCCGCTGCCTACACTGCTGTCGATAAGGCCGAAACCGAGATTCAGGAAGCATTTTCTGTCAACAGAGACGGTGCCAAAAATGTTGCTGAAGTCGCGCAAGACAATGGTTTGCCGATCATTCATATTTCGACAGACTATGTCTTTAATGGACAGAAAGAAAATGCCTATAAGGAAGATGATGCTCCCGGGCCACTGAACGTTTATGGCCTTTCCAAGCTCGAAGGCGAATGGGCTATAATAGAAGCCAATCCAAACCACATCATTTTGCGCACTGCCTGGGTTTATAGCCGATTTGGAAATAATTTTGTTAAAACGATGATCCGGCTGGCGCAAACGCATGATGAAATAAACGTCGTGTGCGACCAGTGGGGAACTCCGACAAGTGCCGATTTTATTGCTAACAATATCATTGCTATCAGCAAGCAAGTAACAGGTAAAATTCCACCACAAAACTGGCGTGGTATTTTTCATCTTGTGCCTGACGGAAAAACGAATTGGGCCGATTTTGCTCGTGAAGTGTTTAGCCTGTCAAAGAAAACAGTCGAAAAAATATGTAATATTCGTTCTATCAGCTCTTTAGAATACAGGACCTCTGCCACGAGACCAAAAAACTCATTGCTGAATAATGAGAAAATACGTTCAACATTCAACTTACAGATCGTTGGATGGAAAACATATATTACAGTGTAATATGGCATTCCTCTGGAACATAGGGAAAAAATATGCAGGATTTAAAGAAGATTTTTTGGGATCATGACAATAAATCGTCTGATAAATGGGAAAACTATATTGACGTATATACTCAGTTTTTTGATGTTTTTTTGAAGCAGAACAAACCTATAAGTTTACTTGAAATCGGCGTACAGAACGGCGGATCGCTTGAAATTTGGAAGAAATATTTTCCTGACGGCTCAACATTTGTCGGGCTTGATATAAATCCTGAATGTGCCAAATTGGATTTCGAAAGCGGCATTAACGTTTTCTGCTGCGATGCATCGAATGAAAAACAGCTTAATGACAAATTGAAGGATGATCAGTTTGACATTGTCATTGATGACGGGTCACACAAATCTAAGGATATTATTGCTGCTTTCAAAAATTGTTTTCTTCGTATGAAACCAGGGGGATTATTCATAATAGAAGATCTCCATTGCAGTTACGATGCAGCGTATCAAGGTGGTTTTCGTGCAAAAGGCGCAGCACAGGAATTTTTAAAAAACCTGACTGACGCATTAAATTATCAATATATACCGGCAAATGAAATCGCTAAGTTGAAAGATGGAGAGATATTTCATTTATACAGTCAACGTATCGAATCTATACATTTTTATGATTCAATTGTTGTAATAAAATTTCATAAGGTTTTCGCTGATCACAATTATAAACGATATTTGACCGGACATTATCAAAGTATTTATAATAATTTAAAGGATCTTGAACGCAACCTAAATGATACAAAACATCCGCTTGTTGTTTCACGTTCCATGTTTTTTGAAGTTAATCCGGATTATCGGTCTAAAGTTCTTGTAGAACCTCCAATGTTCACCTTGTTAAAAGATAATAATTCATATCTATTTAAATATACCAAGCTCTGGCAAGCTTCCAAGCCAATCGGTCAAGGAAAAAACGAAGCCGGCTTATTTATGCAGCAAAAAACGTCAAATAAAGAAACAAAAAGCAAGTTTAAACGCTTCTGCAAAAAATGGAAAAAGAGCATCAAAAAGCGCTTACACTATGTGGGATTAGGGCCAAAGCCACTGAAAAATTCCACCGGATCAGATAAGTTATCAACTCGTTTCATTGATATTCCGGTTGAAAAAAATTTTTCTATTGCTGCAAAAAATATACTTGACAGGTTTGACTATACAAATAATTATAATTTCATCCGTAATGGCGACATAAAATTCACTATACTTATAACGGTATTCGACACTCCTCCCCAATTTCTGGAACGTCTTTTTCAAACTTTACTTTTGCAAAGCTATCAAAATTTTGAAATTGTAGTGGTCGATGATTTTTCAAAACCACCTTATATACGGGAAATTCTAACGAGATTTTCTGATATCGATAATCGCATAAAAGTTATCTATAACGATGAAAATTTAGGAATTGCCGGATCCAGTAATGTGGGATTGCAGATCGCCTCGGGCGATTACATCGCATTTGTCGATCACGACGATGAATTGACTTGGGATGCACTACAATCTGTCGCCGAGTGTATAAAGGAGCATCCTCAGGCTGATGTTGTCTATTCGGATGAGTGCATTATTGACGAGAATGGCTGTCCGTTGCAAATTTTCGCAAAGCCGGATTGGAGCCCTGTGCTTCTAACCAATAACATGTATATCGGGCATCTGACAGTTTGCCGCACTTCTCTCGTAAAAGAGATCGGTGGTTTTCGTAGCCGATATGATTTTTCACAGGACTATGATCTTGCTTTACGTATGACAGAGAAAACCGATAACATCTATCATATAGCAAAACCGCTATATGGCTGGCGCGCGATTGCTACTTCCGGGGCGGCAGGGGGTAAGGATTATGCCAGGGTTACCAACATTCTGGCTTTGCAATCTGCAGCTGATCGAAGAAATTGGAATGGTAAAGCAAAGCCGTTATCTTTTGGCAATCGTATCGAGTGGGATGAAGCCGGTAAAGAACCAATGGTATCGATTATTATACCATCGGATAACATTGAAAATATTCGTGCTTCACTCAATTCTATCCTAACTCATACAGATTATACCAATTATGAAATCTTGGTCGTTACAAACTCGAAAATTATCGACCAGTTAAAGAGTGAAAATAAGACCATAAGTTTTGTGAGCTACGATAAGCCCTTCAACTTTTCTGATAAGTGTAATCAAGGGGCGATGCAAGCGAAAGGCCAATTTCTGGCATTTTTCAATGACGATGTTAGAATCATAAATGATGATTGGTTGAAACAGCTCGTTCACGTGGCTCTGATCAAGGGAGTTGGCGCCGTAGCTCCCAAAATGCTTTATTCAAATGGCACTATTCAACACGCCGGCATGGTCACCGGGGTGCGTCGTTTGGTTGGTACTGCATTTCATGCAGTTCCAGACATTCAACATCCGTACTTCAATATGGCAGATCAAATACGGGAAGTTTCGCTTCTTTGCGGAGCGTGTTTACTTGTTTCTGCAAAAACATTTTCACAAGTCGGTGGATTTGACAGCAAACACACACCAATTGCTCATTCCGACGTGGATTTATGCTTTAAAATACGTGAATTAGGGCAAACATGCATATATCAACCAGATTCAAAATTAACTCATTTAGGGCATCTATCAATCGGTAAATCTGAAACGAATGTTTCTCCAAAAATTGATAAATCGGATATTTATCTTTTGAAACGTTGGCCCGAACAAGTCGCAAATGACCCATATTTCACTCCGTTAATGCGATCATTATTATATCATGACTCGCCCGAAGATTTCTCTATCTATCCAGGAAGACGATATGACAAAAAATCGAAGGGCGATATATTGATCGTGAGTCATGATCTGACAAATAGCGGTGCGCCGCGAGTTGTTGTCGAAATGGCAAAGACGTTGGAAAAAGAGGGGTATTTTGTTGTTATAACCAGTCCCGAGGACGGTCCTTTAGCAAAAGAACTACAATCATTAGGCTTCAACGTTATCATAGATAGTTTGTTGCTAAAAATGCACGAAAGTGTACTATCTTTCGCACGCAATTTTGATCTCGTGATTGCAAACACAGTTGTAACATGGCCAATTGTTAAACAGCTTGATTCCGTTGTTCCGGTTTTATGGTACATCCATGAAGTGGAACTCGTCTCGGATTTGGCTGATAAATTTCCGGATTGTGCAAAAATATTACATGATGCAGAAAATATTGTTGGTGTAAGCGACTATGCAATTGCGCATATAAAAAAATATCGAAGTAATAAGATTGGACGATTGGAAACCGGTTTTCCTCAACTTCAACGCAAAAACCATAAGGGAGACCAACTCCTATTATCTACTTTCGGATCATATGAATATCGGAAAGGTCAAGACCTTCTTTTAGCAGCAATGCAATATCTCGCACCGGAATATCGCAAAAAATTCAAACTTCGTTTTTTTGGTCGAACATTATCAAAAGAACTCAAAGCAAAGTTGGAAGTTGATGCAAAAAGTTACGAGAATGTCTCGGTAAATGGTGAACTATCTCACGAAGATTGTGTCATCGAAACGGAAACTTCCGATCTTGTAATTGTTCCATCTCGAAGCGATACACTGCCAATAGTTTCGATAGATGCTTTAGGTGCCGGTGTGCCTATTATGTGCACAAAGGAAACCGGAACAAGTCAATATTTAGAAAATGACAAATCCGGATTTATAATTGAGCAGTCGACTCCCGAAGGTATCGCAAAGGCGTTACAACACGCATTAGAATTAAGCGATAAATGGCATAACATCGGGCTTGAAGGGCAGAAAATCTTTAAAAAATATTTTTCATTGGATGTTTTTGAAAAGAATCTGTCTACTGCTGTAGAAAACCTTTTGGCTCAGAAACGCTCTTAAGTTCGTTCAACAGTAATTGAGTTAACATGCTTTATTTTTCATAACCACATATTTTATTTATGAATATGTGGTTATGTTGTGTTATATGACGTCGTTTTAAATTTATTTATAAATAAATAATATAATGATTTATAATTTTATTTAAAATTTAAAACAGAATTATTATATTTTTACCTTTCCTCGGCAAACAATTTTGTACGGCGCTAACACAGACTTGAAAATAGTTAATTGCGTCAAATGACAACGATTAGGGCGAAAAAGCTACCTATCGGAAGAAAAACAGAACAAACGGTGTAACTAAAAGACAAAAGAACGAGACGTGCAGGTGGAAAATTTCCCATCTTCAGGCAAATGAAACGCAATAAAAACATCCACGCTTTTCACCTCTCGAAGGTGGCATTGAAGCTTCAGATCATTATACGACAATCAATCAAACCTGTTTCTATTGTCTGAAAGCGTTTTGATGTTTAAAATATTTTATCCTCAACAGAGGAACAGTTCAGAAGCTTTTGCCAGAAAACGTCATCGCCTCTATGTGGTTGAGAAATTAGCTTAACAGCAAAACGGCATATTGTATTGTGCCACTCCAATTATAACCCTGAAGAGTCGTTCCATCTCCATCTCAAAGAATATGAATAGTGCGGCAATAACCGACCACGAAACAATCTCAAAAAAGATTTATCACAAGGATAGAGAAATTTTACCCCTTAACCACGTAACCTCTTTCTTTTTAATATTCGCTTTGGCAAAAACAATAATTCATTAATATAATATATATCAATTAAATATTTTTCTTTATTGTTATTTTTAATTAATTTTAAGTTATTTAAATATTGAATATATGTTTATATTTTGTGATTAAAAATATATTTATTGATTCATTTGCATGATATAACAAACGACCACTTTTGATTGTATCGCCGATACGAGCATTTCAATTTCCAAACAAATTTATATATTTTATTTCTACACAGACGACGTTTTGTTTTTCTAATGAAAATACATATATATTGTAAATATAAAACTATGAAATTACTGTACTGAAAAATACTTTTTATTTTTTATGTATATTACCAAACAATAAATATGTTTTATGGAAAATTGATTAACTAAATTAATATTTAAAAAATATCTTTTTAATAGTTCTTTCTATTTTAATCTTTAATACAGCGCGTTTCAGCTTACGTCGGACAGGCCCTCTTAATCTTGTTTTTTGTGAAATAACGTCAATGAATTGGTCTAATAATGAAATAATTTCATCGCGGTGTTCAAACATCTTGATTTGTTGAGGTGTCTTTGGCTTTTTTACGGCCTGTCTCGCTTCTTTAATGAAAGTACCCATAAAACGTGGTACGAGACAATCCCTTATATAACGATGCCCGTAGCCGGAAACTTCGTCAAAATTATCACATATCTTCTTTACATAACGCAAACGACTACGACTCATTTTGATACTAAAAGATGTACTATTATTATTGATACACCACACTGTCACAGCTTTCGGTAAATAATAATTAGTCCATCCTTTGCGGAATAACCTGAGAAAAAAATCATCATCCTCATAGCCTGTAAACTGTGGATCGAACCCACCGACATCTTCAAAAGCCCGGCGACTAATTAAAGAGGCTGATGGGAGAACATACATATCGTACCTTAGCATGGTCAATATACTTGTTTTAGGATGAGAATCTTTTGTACTCCGGACGACAACATTCGTTTGAACGATATTCCCTTCCTCATCCGCTTCACATAAATCGCCGTAGACCCAACCAAATTTCGGATCTTGCAATTCGACCGCATCCATTAATTGCTTTATATGATTTGGCAAAAAGAAATCATCTTGATCAAGAAAACAGATAAATTTAGATTTTGTATGTGCAACACCGAAATTTCGCGCTGACCCCTGCCCACCGTTTTCTTTACGAAGAACAGAAAATCCCATTTTCTTTGCAATAATATTTAAGAAATCTGACTCTTCTTGAATTGATCCATCATCGATGACTAACAATTCATTCGGTTTAACAGTTTGATCAAGTACGCTTTGTACACTTCGTTCTATATATTTTGATCCATTGTAATATGGAATAATAACAGAAACAGTGCGATCATGTTCGTTTAACGAGGATTTAATCAACTCTCACTCACTTTGAAACAAATAATATATTGCCCACTCAAACTCATCATGAAAAACCGGTAAAATTGATTCAATTAATATGAAAAATATCCCGATAGATCAATGACTCGTAGCTATATTGCGTTAGACCTCCTTTTTGACGTGATATCATAACTCCAAATACCTAGACGAAGATTATTAACACACGCGGTAGTTAGCATTGCAATCACGTTCAGCTTTAAATTGTACCCGGACAATCCTCTATGGTTCGCTTACGGAAATATTGATAGTTTCCAAAACAATTCATTAATATCTATAATATGCAGGACATATCCGAAATTATTTTATTTTTAGTGCCCATTTGTCTTCAATAATATATGGCCCACCGCCAATTGACTCGTGCGATGACATCAACACAAAGCGGTTAACCGGAAAATATCCCGTTTCAAAGTGGCCATGTGAAGAAAGATAGGGCAATAGATCATCAAGCTTCACCTGTTTCAGGCGAGCAACTGTCACATGTGGAATATATTTCCCTTTATCCGATTTGAGGCCAAGTCTTTTGGCAATACGATCAATATCACTTTGCAAAAGCAGCAGCTCCTCACATGGTTCTACGCTTGCATAAATCGAATGGGGCGTTTTTGAACCGAAGACATCAATGCCTTTCAGTCGCAAATTGAACGGCTTTCTTTCAATGTGATCAAGTGCGTGAACAAGTTCATCAGCCATCTCGTTGTTCATGTCACCGAAAAAACGCAGGGTGATATGATAATCCTCGACTTCGATGAAACGTGCACCAGGTAAACCGCCTCGCAAAAGTGACAAGGACAATGCGGCATCATGCGGCACTTCCAATGCGGCAAAAAGTCGGGGCATCATTATTCCTTACGCGTTGTGGGTGACGATGAAATGAACGCCGGAAGGTGATTTCCGGCAAAAACAATATTCCTCGTTTTAATAATCTTTTTCATAGAAAACACCAACACTTGAATCACCTTGTGCGCCAAGTGCGCCTTTGGCTTTCAAGTTTTTGGAAATATCCAGATTAACAGTGCCTTTCGTGTTGCCACCGGAGCCGGCTTCGACACCGAGATAAATATTATCGCGGATATAGCGCCCCGCTTTAACACCGGTATTCCCCTGTTTATCTGTCACAACATCAAGATCATCAAGGCCGGTGGTCGACCGTAAGGAACCGAGAAGCGACGTGTTGGTAACACCGGCAAGTTCGGCAGCAGCAGACGCAAGCTGGGCAATCTGGAAGGGCGAGAGTTCGCTGATTGAACGATTGAAAATCAAACGGGCGAGAACTTCGTCCTGAGGCAAGACAGGAACCGAAGTGAAGGAAACACTCAATGCATTGATCGTACCGCTTACAGTTACCGTTACTGTAATATCGCTTCCTTGCGTGGTTGCAACAAAATTGACTTCAGGGTTGAGATTGCCGACAAGTGTTACCGTTCCTTCAGTGAAGGTAAGGCGTTGAGAAAGAATTTCAAACCGGCCCCGCAACATCTGGAACCCGCCGACGGGATGAATTTCATTCACCGGACCGAACAAACCGATTTCGCCACCCAATTCGACATCAAGCCCCATACCGCGAACAAAAATCTGGTTCGGTGCACGGATATGCAATTTCAACTGGACGACAGAAGGTTTTGCCGGAGCCGTTGCAGCTTTATTCCTGCCAGTATCGATTTTCGCCCGCTCAAGCGTTGTTTCAATATCTTTTGTAAGATTCTTGTGTTTGACATCTATAAGAGCAGCCCCTCCGAAACGATCCGGAACGGTAATTTCTGCCTTTTCGATTGTAAGATCACCGCCAATCACCGGATTATTCAACAGACCGCCCGTTACTGTTAAAGTGCCATCAACGGTCGCAACAACCATTTCGCCATCGCTATAGCGTGTATGATTGAGGCGAACGGTCATATCGGCGGGCATTCCGGCAGAAAAATCTGTCGAAATAGAACCGTTGGCGGAAATTGTACCTCCAGCAGATGATGAAGCGCTGGCACGATTGAGCACAATGCGCTCGCCACTCAAACCGGCATCAACGACAATATTGTTCAGGCGCAAATTGCTTTGCGGATCAATAAAAGTACCATTTGCAAGAGCAAAATGACCATTCAATTCCGGTTTTGTGAAGGAACCTCTGACTGTTGCATCAACATTTGCCGAGCCGGAAATTTGCGTTCCACGTTCGGCAAGGAATTGATTGGCAATTGCCATAGGAGCCGAACCTTTGACATGAAGATCAATGCCATCACCTTTTACCGGAATGCGGCCATTTGCCGACATATTAAGCCCTTGCGCACCATTTGCGGTAAATTGTTCAAGATTAAGAACATTATTGTCATAATGGCCCTCAGCATTCAAACTGATTGGCGTAAGACCATTTTTTGCCAATAAATCGGCTCTCAAGCCTTGGCCTGAAAGATTGAATGTTGCCGTCGGTGCTTTCAATTGTCCACCGATGTGGGCGTGACCGGAGATGGTGCCGCCAAGATTCTGATTGGCCACAAAACCGTTTGCGAGAGTAACCGGCAAATTTTTCAAGCTTATGTCAAGATCGAGATTTCCTGCATCCAGCGGTACTTTGCCATTGGCTTCAACATCAAGACCGGAACCGGAAATCCTTGTATCAACATTGACCGATTTGCCATTGGTTCTCCCCTTTGCATCAAGTGCAAAAGGCGCGATCTTTTTGTCTTTGAGAAGGCCGATTGATAGACCTTCACCTTTCATATCAAAGGCAACATCAGGTTTATCCGGCGTTCCTTTTATATCGGCTTGACCGGTTAAAGCACCGGTTGCACGAAGATCCGGTTTTATCAGATTGGCAAGTGAAACGGGCAAATGGTCCATTTGCAAATCCAAATCGAGTTTTGACCCGCCATCGCCTTTAACCGAAAATTTCCCGCCATTCACATCCAATGTCAGAGGCGAAATGTGATAGCTATTATCAAACAAAATCACAGAAGCCGGATTTAATAGTTTCGCATGCAATGTATCCTGCGAAACGTTCATAGAATCAAACTCGACTGTCAGCCGCTGATTATCCCCTTGCCCATCTTGCGATTCATCCCCGTTTGTTGCAGGGTAGATCAAGCGACCGGCAAGATCGGCCTTGATATTATTCTGGACATCGGCAGAAACCTGAAAAGCGGTTTTTCCATCCATATCTTTTGCTGTTGCTTTTATGGTATTGACGACAAAATTCGCAACGCGAATATCGGAAGCATTGACAAAGCCATTGACACGGAAAGCGCCTTTCGGGTCATCGAGCGTCAAATTCATATCAAGGCTTTCAACATGATTTTCGCCAAAAACCAGTTTGTCGATATGGGCTTTCAGACGACCGCTCTGCTTTCCTTCACTTTCGCTTAAATTAAAGTCACCTGTCATAGTGCCATGACCGTCGGTGAGCAAAAGCGCACTCAATGTTGAAATATCACGTGCATCAATATGGATATTGCCGTCAATCAGCCCTTCCAGATTTTGTTTCAGATTGCCGTTCACATGCGTTTCGCCGACGAGAATGTCGAGATTGTTCAGACTTTTAAACTGGTCATTATCGGAAAAACTTCCGCTTAGTTTCAGTTTTTCACCCCCGAAGAGGCCGCTACCGTCTACATAACCACTCAAATAGGTCGCAATCGGTGACGTATTGTCGAGAATGGCATTGGCAAAAATTGCCGTATCCTGCATTTTCTGACCCGACAAAGTTGCTTCTTTTATCTTTGCGCCAAGACTTAAAGCAACAAGACGGTTATGGCCACGGGCGGCACCCTGCAATTGGACTGCCCCATGCATACGGGGATTGACGAGATTAAGGTCGGAAAGATCAAGCTGATAGTCCATATCGGCTTCATCACTCGAGAAGCTGCCATTCGCTTCAAGCTTGATATGGTCGTTACCAAGCAGGAATTGGCGTGTTGTAATTCCGGTTTCGTCGCGTTTTATTCCACCCGATAATTTTACATTGCCAGCCAGCAAACGATCCAGCGTTTCATTACCGGTTTTCAAAGCCACGGTTTTTCCGGAAAGATCAAGATCGAAAGAACCACCGACAAGGCCGATTGAGCCATTTGCCTCGATATCGGCTGCACCCGAAAGCGGTTTTCCGCTTAACATTGCCAAAGGTTCCAATGTATCGGCTTGAATGCCGAGATTTCCTTTGAATTGAAACTTCTCGATTTGCCCCTTCAGCCATAAAGTGAGCCCGTTAGCGGAAAGATTGACAGTGCGTAGTGTAACCGGCTGATGGGCGAGAATATCGGCATCGACTTTCAAATTAACCGATTTTCCCAAGGCATCCGAAATCTTGCTCTTCGGCGTTGCCATGCCGTTTATTGCGCCGGTAATCTGCAAACCGACATGACGATTATTGACGTCATCCAGATTTTCCGAGTCGCCCCCCATATCGACAGTTATATCGTGGGCAATGAAATTTTCGTTTGAAAAGTTATTGACGATAAATTGGCCACTCCACATCGACCTCTCATTCTGTCCATAATCGATATTAAGAGCAATATTATCGGCACGTGTTTTGCCTCCGGCGACAGGCAAAATAATTGACTGACCGGTTTGCGCTTTGACCGATGCTTTTACCGCCAATCGGCGTAAAAAGCCGTCTGACAATGTTTCTGCATTCGCAGCTATATGAACACCATCACCATTGATCGAAAATTTGTCCAGTCGAAAGCCGCCGCCCTTTTTCAGCAAAGCTGCCAGTTCAAGCTCCGTTCTTGCCCCGAAAAATGCCCGATATTCGTCAGGCATCAAAAGAACAATCGGTCCCGACAGATTAACATTTATCGATTTTCCACTTTCTGTGCCCTGAAGCTTGAATTTGCCATTCAGTACCGGATCGGCACCGGCTTTCATCGCAAGGCCGAGCTCGAAATTATCAAGCGGTCCTTCGCCTTTTGCAATCAAAGCAACGGCGGGGCGATTCTTTATTTTTAAAAGATTGGCAACAATGCCGTTTTCCGGCTCCGACACTTCAATATCGATTTTTGCCTTGTTGGTGCTGTTTGAAATATTGGCCAACACATCGAAATTGCCGGCTTTATCCAGACGTTTCATGACGAGTTGAGCCGCGAGATCACCATCGGCAAGAGTTATACCGCCTTGCAACGAAACTTCGGAAGGAAGATTAAATAGCGGCTCCCCGAATGCGACTTCCTTTGCATCAAGTGATTTGATGCTTATCGCAACTGGCAAGTCCGGTATAGAAAAACCCTTGGATTGGGGGCTTGGTGCCGAAGAATCAGGCAAAGGTTTCCTGAAAATATCAATCTTCTCGGCAGACAATTCGTTAATAGACACTTGTCCGCGCAATAGTGCCAAACGATTCCAGTCAAGTTTGGCATTGGTGATTTTGAGCCAAACACCTTGTCGATCGGCAATCGTAATCGAGCCGATTGTAGCGTTCGACGATAAAGCCCCTTCAATGCCGGCAAAACGGATTTGCCGGTTGGGCGAAGAAATTTTGCTTTCAATGAATGACAAAACCCACGACTTTTCAGCCGCAGCCATATCGTGACCGGCGGGTGAAGAAGTGTCGGCAAAGCTTGCTGTCAAACCTGTAAAGATCAGGAACAATGCGGTTATAAAAGCTGAAAGTGAAAATTTTTTCATCATCAGAACGCCTGCCCTATGCCGATATAGAAACCTAAATCAGGGTCGCCCACTGCACCATCGAGAGGTGCTGCCACATCAAAACGCAATGGTCCAAGCCCTGTCATATAACGGACACCGATACCGGCACCGACTTTTGTGTTTTCCGAAAAATCCGGAGTGGAATCAGCCCCCACAACACCGGCATCGACAAAACCGACGAGACCGATTGTATCGGTCACCATTGTGCGCAACTCCGCCGAACCTTCGACGAGTGAACGGCCGCCAATTGTATCGCCGGTATCGGTTCTAATACCGATATTACGATAGCCATAACCGCGCACAGAACCACCGCCACCGGCAAAGAAGAGCATATCGGAAGGAATTTCGCGCGCTTCCGGACCGGTAATCGAACCGATCTTTGCACGTGTTGCAATAACATAGCGATCTTTCGCATCAAGCGAAAAATAGGAACGGCCTTCCAATGTCATCTTGCCGATAAAGTTTCCATAATGAATTTCGTAAATCGGCTCCAGAACCGCTTCGCCATAAAGGCCGTGTTTAGGATTGGACTTGTTGTCACGACTATCATAAAGCAATCCTCCCAAAAAACCGACCGGTGTAAAATCGCGATTGCCGAAATAGTCGTCTTCCGATTTGGTTTGGGCGGCATTGAAATAAATCCGCCCTGAGAGCTCATCGGTGAATATATGTGTCAAACCGAGCTGTCCGGTAATGCCTGTGGTTGTATAATTATCAAGAACCTCACGCTGCCCTTTAAGGCTTGCAACAAAATCGGTGTCGGGCGTGATAACACCGGGACGGGTGAAAGTGGTTCCCAGAAGATAGCCGAAGTTTTTCGGATTATAGGAGTCATCCTGACTGCCGCCAATGCCGCTAATCTTTGCGTCAAATCGCAAGCGTTCCGCATGGCCGAAAAGGTCGCGATGCATCCAGTAAGCTTCAAGACCGGCGCCATCAAGTGTCGAATAGCTTCCACCAACGCCAAACCGGTGAAGCGGACGTTCCTGTACTGTAAGATTGAGTGGCAAACTGCCATCATCCTTGATCTTGTCTGCCTCCCTCACATTGGCCGCACGAAATACATCAAGCCGTGCGAGGCGCTTGTTGGCTTTGGCAATATCATCGGGGTCATATTCCTGCCCCTCTTTTAATCCGGTCATCCAGGCGACATAGGCTGAATCCATGCGGGGCTTGTCGCTGACGTTTTTAACTGTCAAGGGACCATAACTGGCTTTTCGACCGGGCTGAACCTCTATATTGGAATCGATAGTGCGGCTGGCATGATCGGCAACAACATCACGGTTTTTTACGCTTGCCTTGGCATAACCTTGTTGCCGCCACCCTTCGATGGCAAGTTGTTCCGCCTTGAAAACAGAACCGGATTTTGCAACATCCCCTGACGCATATCCAGAATCGGCCGGAAGAGGAACTTTGTCTTTCTTGTCGTCGGTTTTTGGAGCGAGATCATGAACGCTTGCAACACCGAAATGATATTGCGGTCCGGTATCGATTGTAATGAGGATATCGGATTGGTCGGGCAATTCTGTATCGGGACGGATATTGGCTGCCTCCGCACCGTTCACCTGAATACTGATTGTGCCGCCGTAATAACCTTCGGCATAAAGGGCAGCCAGAATTTTCCTGTAATCACCGCGTGCTTTGGCCAAAAGTCCTGCAGAACCGGAGGCCGGCTTATCATCATCTTCAACGAGAGATGACGCTGCCTTGACAATTTTTACGCCCCCTTCCGGTGCATTCGGAGCATTGTTAACTTTGACCTTATAATGTTTTGGAACACCGATAACATCGGCATTTTTATCGTTCTGATCTTTTTTACCCCATAAATGGATACCAAAAAGATCGAAAGCATTTGCTTCTTGTGGTTGATAAAAAGTCAGCGCAACGCAGGTCATGAGAGCGACAAGAGCACTCTCTGCCTTCAACCTCGATTTTGTAACTGACATTACCAAAACACTTAACTCTTAACCGTCAAACTCTTTGTTTACCTGCTTATTTACCAAATATAACGCTCCAAAATTCCAAACCCACAATTTACTTCGCACTTTAACTTCGCGCTCATTAAAATTGCTGCTTGTTCATGCGTTAGCATAGGCCAGCGTTTAATCATATACTGACGAACATGATTTTGCTTCATTTTCATCAATGAAGTGTTAACCGGCAATTTGTGCCTTACCGTGGCGAACACCATAAAAATACTTGATGTTCATGAAATGTTCTTGATTTTCGGTAAAAATAATGATTGTCTCATTTTGATACAACTCACATGAGAACAAGACAAATGGTTGCACGTATTACGACTGTTGCCTTTTCGGGCATTGACGCTTTACCTGTGGATGTACAGGTTATGATTGCCAATGGCAAAATGGGAATGTCCATTGTAGGCCTTGCCGATAAGGCGGTTGCAGAAAGTCGCGAACGTGTGCAGGCAGCACTTCACGCCTGTGGATTGTCCATGCCGATCAAACGGATTACGGTCAATCTAGCACCGGCCGATCTACCCAAGGAAGGTTCCCATTATGATCTACCGATCGCTGTCGGGCTTATGGTCGGAATGGGGCTTTTACCCCCTGAAATCGGGCAAAAATACGTTGTTATGGGTGAATTGGGACTGGATGGTTCAATTGCACCGGTAAGTGGTGTTCTGCCCGCAGCCATGGCGGCCGTTGCTTCCGATAAAGGGCTGATTTGTCCGGAACAATGTGGTCCTGAAGCCGCCTGGGCAGGTTCCGACATCGACATTCTCGCCCCTTCGAGTTTGCTTGCTCTCGTCAACCATTTCAAAGGTTCGCAATTTTTGTCGCCGCCACAGCCACGCCAATATATTGTTCAGGATAATTTGCCCGATCTTGCCGACATAAAGGGGCAAAGTGCCGCCAAACGGGCACTTGAAGTGGCAGCCGCGGGTCGTCATAATTTGTTGTTTGTCGGCCCTCCCGGAGCTGGCAAATCCATGCTGGCCGAGCGGTTACCTTCCATATTGCCGCCGCTTGATGCCCGCGAACTTCTTGATGTTTCGCTCATTGCCTCGATTGCCGGAGAAACAACGAACGGATCTGTTTCCATTCATCGACCTTTCCGTGCACCCCATCATTCGGCATCCATGGCAGCTATGGTCGGCGGCGGCATTAAAGCACGCCCCGGCGAAGTTTCACTTGCCCATAATGGGGTATTGTTTCTCGACGAGTTTCCAGAATTTTCACCGCAAGTTCTCGATTCTTTGCGTCAACCGCTTGAAAGCGGGGAATGCGTTGTTGCGCGTGCCAACCGGCATGTCAGTTATCCCGCACGTATCCAGCTTGTTGCCGCCATGAACCCTTGTCGCTGCGGCATGGCAGGCGAACCGGGGCATGTTTGTGCCAAAGGCCCGAAATGCCAGCTTGATTATCAGGCACGTATTTCCGGCCCCCTGCTTGACCGCATAGATTTACGAATTGATGTGCCGGCCTTATCGGCACTTGATCTCATCAAACCGGCAGAAGCAGAACCAAGCCGCGTTGTCGCCGAACGCGTTAGAAAAGCAAGAGATATTCAGGTTAAAAGATATGCAGAACTGGGAATGCCCCAAATCCGCACCAATGGTGATTGTCCTGCAAATCTGATCGAAAAAGTTGCCGTTCTTGATGGTGCTGCCACAATATTATTACAAACGATAAGCGAAAAAATGCGCCTTTCAGCACGCGCTTACCATCGTGTCCTGAAAGTTGCTCGTACGATTGCCGATCTTGAGGGGGAGACGCATCTTACCAGACACCATCTTGCCGAAGCGGTTTCCTATCGTCTGGGCAATGAACGCCTGAAAGCCGTAGCTTGAATGGTAGTGCTCAAAGCGTGAAAAATGACGTTCTATGCGCGTTTTTTTGCGCCATTCGAAATTTCCACAACAAAGCTCGCATAATTCATAGTTACCTCACACAATTTATAATAATTCGCGAAAATGAAATATGGAGTTTGTTGTCGGAACGAAATGAACTTCCGAATGGTCTTCAAGCTTTTTCAAAACCGGTTGATCGAACATAATGCGGTTTTATCCGCGGCCTCACACCTTTACCTGCGGGTGAATGTTATGAAAGTCAGGCTTCCGGATTTTATTGTCGCTGTTTATTTTCAAAAACAACCGACAATCGATGCATTCAAATGCTTTTTTAAAACACGAATATTTTTCAAATTTCCGATTTCAAAAAATATACCTGAGCAAATGGATTCATGGACTTTTAGATCACCCTGACACAGGGGCAAGCTTCGGCTTTCAGACCCGTTCTTTTGCTTGATCAACCCTCTATTTCCTTATTCATTTTTGACAGGATTTTGTTTTTCTTAAAAGATTGAAACAACAGTTTTAAAAATACTGAACAACTGCCGACCACGTGATGAAGCTTTCACAGGCTCCTACATTTTTCAGCTTGTCATCAAACGGTTCGAGATATGCAAAATAAAAAGTTGAAAGGCATAAAAGTCTTCATTCATGGCAAATATTTCAATGGAAATCGCGGGATTTCGGCAAAGCACGGAACTGACGGGGATGGCGGGCCACAGGTTCGCTTTCAATCGCCGCAAAATGTTCGGGAATTTCGCTCAGATTGATAATGTCCATACTTCTATCTTCAATATAAGAGGCAACAAGGTGGGTAACACCGGAAGAATCCCGTTGTATTTTACCTGTTATCAATAGGAGTTTACCCCCCATGACCTCGCGGCGAAAGCGCAACATTATTTTTGGCCAAACAACAATATTGGCAATGCCGCTTTCATCTTCCATTGTCAAAAAGACTACACCTTTGGCACTGCCGGGCTTTTGCCGGACTGTAACAATACCGGCAATTGTTGCAGAAGATCCACCGGCAATTTCCATTGCTTCATGACAGGTAAGCACTCCCTTTTTTGCCAGATCTTTTCGCAAAAAACTGACCGGATGGGCTTTGAGCGACAAGCGCGTTGTTTCATAATCGGTAATGACATGTTCGCTCAATTTCATCGGCGTAAAAATAAGCGGCTCTTCTTCACCGAGATCGGATTGTTGTGCTGCCGCAAATAATGGCAAGTTTCCATGATCGGGCAAACGGCGCACCGCCCATAAAGCCGAACGCCGCTCTTTATCGATACTTAAGAAACAATCGGCATCGGCAAGAAGCTCGAAGGCGCGTTTTGGTAACATCACCCGACGATGCAATTCTTCAATAGAAGAAAACGGCCCTTCGGCTTGTTGAAGTTCGATTCTTTTTCCCCATTCAATGGCAAAACCGTTGATTTGGCGAAATCCCAATCGCAATGAAAAACCATTGCCGTTTTTTTCCAGACAATGGTCATAATGGCTATGATTGACATCGACCGGCAAAACCTCGACACCATGATTGCGGGCATCCCGAATAATCTGGGCGGGGGCATAAAACCCCATAGGTTGGGAATTAAGAAGAGCGGTCGCGAAAATTTCCGGATGATGACATTTGAGCCAAGCCGAAACATAGACAAGGTGGGCAAAGCTTGCCGCATGGCTTTCAGGAAAACCATATTCGCCGAAACCTTCAATCTGCTTGAAACAATTTTCGGCAAAATCGCGCTTGTAACCTCGCCTCACCATTCCCTCGACCATTTTTGCCTGCATGGTATGAATGGTTCCAACCCGCCGGAATGTTGCCATGGCACGGCGCAAAAGATTGGCTTCATCGGGAGTAAATTTGGCGGCTTCTATGGCAATGCGCATTGCCTGTTCCTGAAAGAGCGGAACGCCCAAGGTTTTTCCCAGAACACGCTGCAATTCGTCAGGCGGGCCGAATTGTGGTGACGGTGAGGGATAAACCACTTTTTCCATATGGTTGCGACGGCGTAAATACGGGTGCACCATATCGCCCTGTATCGGGCCGGGGCGGACAATAGCCACTTCAATGACCAGATCGTAGAATTGTTTCGGTTTCAATCGCGGCAACATGTTCATTTGTGCCCGGCTTTCAACCTGAAAAACTCCGATCGAATCACCTTTCGACAACATTTTATAGACGTGCTCGTCTTCCCGCGGAACATCATGCAAGCCATGGCTGATATTTTTATGACGTTTCAAAAGATCAAAAGCTTTGCGGATCAAGGTCAACATCCCCAAAGACAAAATATCGACCTTCATCAATTTGACAGTGTCGATATCATCTTTATCCCACTCGATGAAGCTGCGGTCTTTCATGGCAGCAGGGCCGATCGGCACGGTTTCATCAAGCCTTTGCTCGGTCAAAACAAAACCGCCGACATGCTGTGACAAATGTCTTGGAAAGCCGACCAATTCATGAGCAAGACGTAGTGTCAAACCAATCATCCGGTTTGTCGGGTCGAGTCCTCTTTGAGCAATCTCCTCATCGCTTACTTTTTTGCCGGATGTGCCCCATACAGTCGAGGCAATCGCTCCTATAATATCTTCGCTCAAGCCCAAAGCTTTGCCGACATCACGAATAGCACTGCGACTGCGATAACAGATGACCGTTGCAACAATGGCAGCTCTATGGCGACCATAACGGCGATAGATATATTGCATCACTTCTTCGCGCCGCTCATGCTCGAAATCGACATCAATATCGGGTGGTTCATTACGTTCTTCGGAAATAAAACGCTCGAACAACAGATCAATCTGTTGTGGATTGACATTGGTAATGCCCAAACAGAAACATACTGCCGAATTGGCAGCCGAACCGCGCCCCTGACAAAGAATGCCTTGTGATTTTGCAAAACTGACAATGTCATAAACAGTCAGAAAATAGGGAGCATAGCGAAGCTTCTTGATAAGCTTCAATTCTTTTTCCAGAAGTGGTTTTACGCTGTCATAAGCTGTTTTTGGAAACCTTTCAGCCATGCCTTTCCAGGTCAATTCTTCCAGATAGGATTGGGGCGTTTTACCGGCAGGAACCGGCTCGTCCGGATAGGAATAGGAAAGATCATCAAGTGAAAAGGAAATGGGGGCTACAAAATCCTGTTGCGCTTTGATTGCACCGGAAAAATTCCGATAAAGCCGTTCTATTTCTTTCACCGGCTTCAGATATTTCTCGCTATTGGCTTGAAGCGCAAAGCCTGCTTCGTCAATTGTTTTATGAAGACGGATTGCTGTCAGAATATCTTGTAAAATGCGCCTTTCTTCACTGTGATAGAGAATATCGGCAGCAGCAATGAGACCGACATTAAAGTTTTTGGCCATTCTTGCCAGATATTCACTATAACGGGCATCCTTGCCGGTAAAATTCATCGGCAAACCAAGAAAAACTTGTCCCTTTGCCACCTGTTGCAAGTTTTTCAATGTGTCTTCCAGTTTTTCGCCATCTGTGACAATGATCTGGAAACCGCGCGCACGAAATAAAAAATCTTCAAACTTTAATTGGCAGGCTCCTTTTTCGCCGGATTTTGCTTTTCCTTCGCTTAGCATCCGGCACAACATGCCATAAGCTTTTCTGTCTCTTGGATAGACAACAAGGTCCGGCGTTCCATCCGAAAACACCAGCCGACAACCGACAAGATAGCGGAAAGAAGGGGCAAGTTTTAAAACTTCCCGTGCCATGGCAAAGCCGCGAACCACGCCGGCCAATGTGTTTTCGTCGGCAATGCCGATACCGGCATAGTGAAGGCACGCCGCCTCGCCCACCAGCTCTTCGGGATGGGAAGCCCCTTTTAAAAAGGAAAAATTGCTTCTTACAGACAATGCAAACATGTTGTCGCCTTATTTTGTCCGGTCGTTTCCTTGCTGGTAGATTCTTCAACCGGACGAAAAGACATGTTTTTCAAAAAACCGGACTTTCTGGTTGAGAACAAAAACCAACGCATAATGCGTAAACTTGCCTTTAGAGCTTCTGGAAACTGAAAGATTTCAGGCAAATAAGCCATGTAGAAACCATTTGGTTTTCGGATATTCGCCATAACGGAATATCCAGAAACGTTCGCCATTTTCATCTTCCACGCGATAATAATCACGATTAGGGCTTGACTGTTTCCACCATTCGGCACTGATACGTTCAGGCCCTTCGGCAAGGCGAATTTTATGGATAATCCGTCGCCAGCGAAAAGAAGCTGGCGGATCATCCGGCAAAGCAGCAATGACATCAATGGGCTGTGGCGGGCAAAAAAGCCTGATAGGCCGTTCTGGCGGATTGGGATGAAGAGAGGAAAATCCTTGTGCCTTCAATTGTGCATCCAAAGCTTTCAAAGCTTCAGTATGCGGTTTATGGTGCTGGGCTATTCCCCAAAAAGCTGCATATTCGGGAATATGACTTTCTTTTGTACCGGCAACCAGAACATGATCTGCCCCTAAACGGGTTGACAGCCGATCAACCAGTTGCCCGATTTCTGCCGGTTCCAGATCATCATTGACAAGCTCTGTCTGAAGGGGACGAAGGGGAGCGGAACGGCTTACCGAAAGTGCCAATGTATCATAGCCATATCCCGCATCGAGCGGTGTTTTCAAGCTTTTCAGCCGTTCCTCGAGAAGCGACAGGAATTGTACAGGATCGCTCAAAGGGCGACCGGTCTCAATGCCTATCCGGTCAATATGTCCATCAACCCGATAAAGGATGATGTTTATCATCAGACACCCCAGACCGAGTTTCGTTAAACGCTTGAAAAATTCTTTTGCCAGAACAAAAAACTGTTTTTCAACCATTGTTACATCAATCAATGGCTCTTCCAAACGTAATGACAAATAAAGGGACGGGGGTGGATTTATGAATGAAAGCGGCTCCTGTCTTTTTCCATAAAGCGCATCAAGTCGGGCAGGCAAAACTTCGCCGAAGCGCGCAGCCAGTGCTTTTGGCGAAACCGCCTGAATATCTTTGAGACAATAAAATCCGGCACGGCGAAGTGCCATTTGGACATCCGGCTTTGCTTCAAGTGCCGGTAATTTCAACCTATCCAATGTTAAAACAAAATCTTCTTTTGTGACAAAACGGTTGACACCAAAACGGGCAAAAGCCCGCGCGGCTGCCGGTGTTATTGTCAGTGCCGAGAGTGTTTCAAGCCCCAACCCCTTATAATAAGCGGTCACTTTTTCGAGCATTTTTTGTGGCCCCCCGAAAAGATGATCGCAACCTGTCACATCAAGTATCAAACCAAAGGGAAGGCTATAGGCTACAAGTGGGGTAAACCGGCCGGCATTTCGGGCGAGATATTGAAGATAGTTCTTGTCGGCCTCTTCTGCTTCATTGACTGTTTCTATTCTTTCACAAAGGCTGCGTGCATGAACCAGAGAAAGCCCCGGATAAAGGCCGGCATGTGTCGCCGCCTCATTGACATGAGCGAGCCTCAGTCCGTGGACAGAACGGCCAACCACTGCAAAAGGTTTTGTGAAATCCGGTGCTTTTTCAGGCGGCAAAACCGTCTTCAGACGGTCTATCGGCAGGCGAGGAAAAGCGAGTGCCAGATAGAGCCGGTCGTTTAAGCCGTATTTCTTGGGGTTTTGTAAAAATCTGGTCATGGATGTTCCATTGCATCAACCAATGTCCGGTATATCCGGCCCTATTTCGCAAAAGTGTGACATCGTAATTTGTTAGCCCCGGTGCTTTTGCACCCGAACTTTCGGAAGGCGCTGCTTTGACTTGCCAACGTGTAGCAGCATTGCTGTTTTTCAAAGCTTCTTTGCCAAGCACCAGAACAACCGGCGAATGTGCTTTTTCTGCTGCCAGATGCAAACGTCGGGTGGCTGTAAAATCAAGCGCCCGACAGGCACCCGAAAGGCTCAATAATAAACCGCCCACTCTGGACGTTGCCAATGCATCATCAGCCGCTTTCAAAACATCTTCGGCCTTTTGACAACGCACCAGAATAAATCGCGCCGGATCAAGCCCGAAAGCAGAAATTCCAACAGGATAAGGAATGCCATATTCTATTTCTGTACTTTCTTCTTCCAGCCAGATGAATGGGCAGTTTGCCTTTTCATTGCGTTTGAGAAGACCGAGAGAAAAACCGGTTGCACTATTCATGGCGGCAGGACCGGAAATAACTTCATGCAAGGCATAAGAGGGAAATGGACCAGCCGCAAAATCCACCTCTTCGTGACCGAGATAGAAATAGCCTTCAGGAAGGGAATGTTTTTCCTTGCCCTTTCTATTGTCATCCATAGAAAAAGCGACAGGTTTTCCTTCCATGCGGGCAACAAGGCGACGTAATTGGGCTATATCCGGCATAAAAGACTCACAACAATGTTCTTGTTTTGTTCCATTATGGAATCGAATATAAATCAGAGTCAAGTGGGAGATTTTATAAAAGAAACTGCCTCTTCAATTCTGAAATATCCTTTAAAAAATCAATTTCAGGATGCTCATGAAAAGGATTCCTGAAACCGGAAACTTGTAAAATTATCACGACTTCCTACTTCTATCATTGTTAAAAAGCGTAGTTTGAGGACATTTCTGCGGACGGAATTTTAAGATGGATAAAACAACAATCGAAAAAATTTTGAAGCCCGAATCAGAAGAAACGCAAAAAAGTCGTGCTGCAAAAGTACGGGCGGCTTTCTGGAAAACAGTTCGTAAAGCGGCAGGACACATTCCCTTTATGGAAGATGTCGTTGCCAGTTATTACTGTGCATTTGACCCTCAAACACCGACACGTGTACGCGGCATTCTTCTTGCGGCACTCGCCTATTTTGTAATGCCTTTCGATCTTATCCCCGATATGTTGGCTGTAATCGGTTTCACCGACGATATCGCAGTTCTTACAATTGCGATCTCGGCAGTGCGCGCCCACATCACCGACGCACATTATCAGGCTGCACGAAAAGCTCTGGAAAAGGCCCCGATTGAAACGCCAAAAAAATAGTTTTTCATTAAAATTGTAATTTCCGGACAAAACTTCACTTTTTGGTAACCATAAACTAGTCAAAATTGCATGTAACACTGAAAGCATGTTGTGAGAATGATATGCTGATTTTTGAAAAATCGCCGGTTTGAAGCCATCCGGCTTTGCCAATAGAAAACAAAAAGTGAGCTGAGTATACGATGTTTGGAAAAATTTTTGTTGCTGCGTCTGTCTTGATTATGGGAGTTGCCGGAACTGCTTCGGCACAGACACCTACACGCATCAACCAATTTGATGCATGGGGTGCCTATTCCTATAAATCAGGAAACAGTACAGTATGTTATGTGCTTTCCGCCCCGATTACTGCAGAACCCAAATCGGTCAACCATGGCGATAATTATTTCCTCGTCAGCAAACGTGCAGGCAATCCGGTTACTTATGAGCCGCAATTCATGGCAGGCTATGCCCTGAAGGACAAAGTTACGGTTTCTGTCGATGGCAAAAATTTCGAATTCTTTACCAAGGATTCCTCTGCCTGGGCAGCATCACCGGCAGCAGAGAGCCAACTTGTTGCAGCCATGAAAAGCGGTTCCAATCTTTCTGTCAAAGCTGTTTCCCAGCGCGGAACAAATACAAGCTATACCTATTCCTTGAAGGGAATTACCGCAGCACTCAACGCTGCACAGAAATGCAAATAATACGAATTTTTCAATTTTTACCCGTTTCGGCACTGCATCATGATATTGTCATGGTGCAGTGCTCGTTTTATGGCACATAAGTGTGGTGACGTTGGCTTGCTTTTATGCTAAATCCGCCAAGACAGAACTTTATTCAGAGCTTTGGAAACTATGAGCGTATCCTACGATCTTAGACCTATTGGCGCGACTTCGCTTTTGCGCCCTGCCAGAATGGATGAAACAAAAGCATCCCTGATCGGCTTGTCGCGCGCCGAAATGGCAAGCGCGTTACAGGAGATAGGCGTACCGGAACGTCAGACACGTATGCGTGTTAGCCAGCTTTGGCATTGGCTTTATGTACGCGGTGTTTCAAACTTCGACGACATGTTCAATATTTCCAAGGACATGCGTGAAAAAATGAAAAAACATTTTTCCATTGCCCGTCCGGAAATTGTCGAAGAACAGATTTCTAACGATGGTACGCGTAAATGGTTGTTGCGCTTTCCTTCGCGTGGCGCCGGAAAACCGGTCGAGGTTGAAATGGTTTACATTCCCGAAGAGGGGCGTGGCACTTTGTGCATGTCCTCGCAAGTGGGATGCACTCTTACATGTTCATTCTGCCATACAGGCACCCAAAAGCTGGTTCGTAACCTCACGGCTGAAGAAATCCTCGGCCAATTGCTGATAGCGCGCGACCGGCTCGGTGATTTTCCGGATAAAGACACGCCTGACGGTGCCATTGTGCCGGCAGAGGGGCGCAAAATTACCAATATCGTTATGATGGGAATGGGCGAACCGCTCTATAATTTCGAGGCCGTCAAAAAGGCACTGCTTATTGCTTCGGATGGTGAAGGGTTGTCGCTTTCAAAACGCCGTATCACTTTGTCGACATCCGGCGTTGTACCGGGGATTTTCAAAACCGGTGAAGAAATCGGCGTGATGCTTGCCATATCGCTTCACGCAGTTCGCGACGAATTGCGCGATATATTGGTTCCCATCAATAAAAAATATCCTTTGGCGGAATTGCTTGACGCATGCCGTGCTTATCCGGGACTATCAAATGCAAAACGGATAACCTTTGAATATGTCATGCTCAAGGATGTGAATGACAGCCTTGACGATGCCAGAGGTTTGATCAAACTTCTGAAAGGCATACCTGCAAAAATCAACCTTATTCCTTTCAATCCCTGGCCGGGAAGCAATTACCAGTGCTCCGATTGGGAACAAATTGAACGGTTTGCCGATTTGATTAATCAGGCCGGTTATGCTTCACCGATAAGGACGCCGCGCGGACGGGACATTCTTGCCGCTTGCGGGCAACTCAAATCACAATCGGAACGTTTAAGAAAATCGGAACGGTTAAAACTTGAAGCCATGATGATTGCCGGACATGGCGACTGAAAATGGTGGCTCGAATAGGAAGTGACATGAAAAGTATTACTGCATTTCACATTACATGGATTTTAGTCGGTTGTATCTTTGCCGAAGCCGCATTTATGATTGTGCAAATCGGATTAACGGTATTACTCCTCGAACATGACATAACATTACATGATTTATTGTCACCGAATAATCCGCTTTACGATGTTCCGCCGCATTTCATGATTGTGGGCGTTGTCTTTATTCTGGCGATTATTTATGGCGAACACCGGCATTTCTATAAGATGCATTATTATCTATTGGCTGCCGTTATCGCTGCTATCCTTTATTTCATTTCCCTATGGGCAACTGGAACGGCGCTCTCTTTCGGTGAAACTGTCATCAATCTCATCGCTGCTCTTGTTTCCGGCGGGGTTTACTGGTGCATCACACCGCGTCGCTATAATCGCCGCTCATTGGCAAGCCTCAAAAACAACTAGGCTTCGCAAATACACTTATGTGACCGGGTTTGCAAAATATGCATACCCGGTTTTTTAGTCTTGATTGTCCTGCTTTATATCACCGGAATTTTTATTTTTCCGATTGGCAAATTTATTTTTTGTGAAACACGCTCGATATATTTTTCCAAGAATGGACTTTTTTAAACCTGAAAACTACCCTTTGAGCCTGAGGATTACCCGACACAATGCCAACCGATACCATGTTTTGTTGCGTCCTGATGTTCCGGGCATATCCCCCAAGCGGCTAAAACTTTTTAGCTTTAAAAATTGAAACATATCTCTTCGTGATACCATTTCAAAAAATTTTTAAGCGGCTTTTTTAAGCTCTGTTATTTGGAGCTAAGCGAAAAACGTAAGACCTACCAAAACCTTGAAACTGGAGGCAAGTTTTGAAACCGGATCACGAAAATTGATATCCGCGAGCCAATAGCCGCTGATGGCGTTCGGCAAGACGTTCTTTCATCTTTCCGTCTCTGACCATCTGGCGCAGTTTTTCAATGCGTTTATGCCGTAATTTTGGCGAAGCACGACGAACCATTGGCCATAAAATCCAAGGTAAAGCAAAGATATGGAACATTGCAAAAACAATGATTGTTGCGACTTTAGAGGCCATAAGATAGTGCCCGCGCGAGCGCAGAATATAATAGGGAATAGAGGCACAGATGCCAACAATAACTGCCCACAGGGCGGGTATAAGAATGGCCAGAAGAAATACGCCAAAATTTCCGAGATTAATGAAAAATGTCAGGTTCCACGCATGAATAATCCAGTTTGATAAACCGAGGAGACCGACCAATAATGCGCCATAAATGAAAAAAACAAACATAATGAGGAAAGTAAGCGGAGCGGCGATGCCCGGCTCACGAAAGCGATCATCATTCTGATGGGCCAAAGAGGTCATTATTTTATCCTGCCATTGAAATTGCCTGACAACAAAACACAAATCCGGCGATGTGAGCCTATCAGCCACTTCTTTACCGGTCAACTCACGATAATTGGCAAAAGCTTTGCATATAAAATTTTCAGACAAAAAGAATAAAATGCCCGCATGAAAAGTTCATGCGGGCGCAAGCCGTTATATTACGCGGCGTTCGAGGCGGCCGGATGCTGTGTCAAAAAAGTATGGATGGCAACCGCATCACGCGTATTGCGTAATTTTTGTACCATATCATTATCACGCAAAACGCGGGCAATTCTCGAAAGTGCCTTCAAATGATCGGCACCCGCGCTTTCAGGAACCAGAAGCAAGAAAACCAGATCAACCGGTTCATCGTCAAGCGCTTCGAAATCGACCGGCGTTTCAAGGCGGGCAAAAACACCGACAATGTGGTCGATATTGGCAAGCTTGCTATGAGGAATGGCAATACCATTGCCAACGCCGGTCGAACCGAGTTTTTCACGTTGAAGTACCGTATCAAGCACTGTTCGCTCGTCAAGGCCTGTCAGAGAGGCTGCTTTTTCCGCCATAATTTGCAAAACCTGTTTTTTGGAATTTGCCTTAAGGGCAGGAATAACCGCTTCCGGTGCAATCAAATCACTAAGATCCATGTGGTTTCCTTTTTTCCATCCCGAATTCTTTCTCAACCTCGCGACATCGAGCCAAGAACATCGAGGGTCTGGATAATCCCTTTTCCTCATAATTTGAAAAAACGGGGAAAAGGAATTTCCTTATTCAGGCTTTATTAGTAATGGATGAGGGGTCGATCCAGCCGATATTTCCATCAGCCCGCCGGTAGACAATATTGATTTTTCCATCAACCGCATTGCGGAACACCAACACAGGATTATCCATCAAATCAAGTTCGACAACAGCATTGGCGACAGACATATCGCGCAATGTCATCGACGTTTCTGCAACGATTGTCGGGGCATAATCTTCCGGCAAGCCTTCATCTTCATCGGGCACCGGCTCCATAATGTGATAGGCATATTCGGCAAAAGCGGTATTGTCATTCTGCTTGTTGCTGCGTGATTTCAAACGCCGTTTATAACGACGAAGGCGCGTCTCCAGACGTTCTGCTGCAGCATCGAAAGCGCCTTGAGGATCTTGCGCCTGACCCGTTGTCTGTAACACCGCGCCAGAACTCAAATGCAATACGCATTCAGCTGAAAAACGCGAACCGGATTTGACAACAGTAACATGTCCTGTGACACCACCGGCAAAATATTTTGAAATCGCATCATTGATACGGTCTTCAATCCGCGTACGGAAAGCTTCACCAATATCCATATGCTTTCCTGAAATGCGCAAGCTCATTATAAACCTCGTTCATAATTCGTGATCTCCGCAGTTTAACGACATCTTCAAGCGGAAGCAACTCAAAGCGTGTCTTTTCCTGAAAAGACCGGATTACTGACTTTTTAAAGCCGGCTTCTAGTCATTTATCAACAATAAGTCAATCGGCAAAAATCAATCTGTAGTTGTGTGAATCTGGCGTTTCTTTTCTCTACGCCGCAATACTGAAGATGAAATATTCATCATTTCTCTATATTTGGCTACGGTGCGACGAGCTATATCGATATTCTCTTTTTTGAGCAATTGGACAAGTGTATCATCGGAAAGCACATGATCGGCAGTTTCGCTGTCGATCAATTTGCGAATACGCTGACGTACCGCTTCGGTTGCATACTGTTCCCCGCCATCTGTGCTTTGCAGAGCCGCTGAAAAAAAGCTGCGCATTTCGAAAATGCCTCGCGGAGTTGCTACATATTTATTGGCAGTTACCCGACTTATAGTCGATTCATGCATGTGAACCGCTTCGGCTACTGTTGCCAGCGTGAGAGGTTTCAAAAAAGAAATGCCCTGACGCAAAAATTCTTGCTGGTGGCGGGCAATTTCTGCACTGACTGTGATGAGTGTGCGTTCACGCTGATCGAGTGCTTTGAGCAACCAGTTGGCATTCTGGTAGCAATTACTGATGAAACTGCGATCAACATTGTCCTTGCCGATTTTGACGACATAATCGCGATGAATAACAAGTTTTGGCAATACCTCGCGATTGAGTTCAACGGTAAATTCTCCATTCGGATTCTCGGAAATAATCACATCAGGCACGACAGGGATTGGTGTCGATGCGCTATAAGCTGTCCCCGGTTTGGGATCGAGGCTGCGAATCTCGTTCAATATATCGACTACTTCGCTTTCTTCGAGACCGGAAAGTCTGGAAAGCGTGACAAAATCACGTTTGGCCAAAAGCGGGAGATTATCAAGTATGACACTGATTGCCGGATCAAGCCGGTTTTGCCGTTCAAGTTGCAATGACAAACATTCGCAAAGTGAAGTAGCAAATATGCCCGGCGGGTCGAGCTGTTGTAAACGTTTCAGAATATTGTGAACCAATGTTTTTGAAACTGACAATTCATCAGCTACCTTATCAACCGAACCGTTAAAATACCCCGCTTCATCAAGTTCGGAAGAAAGGTAGCAAGCAATATCGTGCTCCTCTTTATTTTTGAACGCAAAACCGATTTGCTCGGCAACAAAATCCTGCAAGCCAGGTTTATATGCAACCGTTTCGACAATATTCACATCTTCGATTGGCGAAGATCCAATGAAAGAAGTCGTCCAATCGGACGAATATTCTTTTTTACCAAAATATTCGGACGAAGATTTTTGCGAAAAGACAGCCTCATCGCCTCCGTCGAACATATTGGATAATGTTTCCGGATCAGGTGTCTCATAGAGATTTCGATCACTCTCGACATTTTTCTCGAAATTTTCAGACGCGCCAGCGGAATTGTCGAAAACATTATTGGTTTGCGCGTCGCTATTTTTAATGGCTTCATTATCGGTTTTTTCTGTAAACTCTTGCCCATTTTGACGCTCGAGCAAAGGATTTTTTTCCAACGCCTCCTCGATAAAATGTTCAAGTTCAGCAGCAGTCATCTGAAGAAGCTTAATCGACTGCATCAACTGGGGAGTCATCACCAGTGATTGTGACTGACGAAGCTCAAAAGATGGTGACAGTGCCATAAACCTTATTCCTCCCCAATGGACCCCACGCGAAACGGCCAATGAACATCACACAAAACGAACCGGTTTTTGTAACCTCGGTCGTTTAATTTGTTAAAATTCTTCTCCTTAACGAAAATGGTATGATCCTTGCTTGTCAACTAAAAAATGAGAAAAATAACAAGCTTCAATCCTTGTCCGCAATTTGAAATCGTCCATGTCGTCGCAGAAAAGTAAAATTATATGGCTTTCCCGAACCGCTTCCTGATGATCTAGTTTTCCAATTTTTCAGGAAAAAACAGCCCGATAAAGAGGTTTTCGGGACACTTGGCCTTCCATTATATGGCTATCTTTAAAAGCTATCCAAACACTTACACAGCGCGTTATGATAAAGCTAATAAGCGGTTTTTAAAAAAATTCCACGGCAATTCTTTTCCTCCCGACTTTTAACCTTTATCGGCAACAAAACGCTTTTCATTGTTTTACTTAGGAAGAACCGGCAAAAAGCCCTCTATATCCGGATCATCAATTCAGATAAATTCTTGGCCGATATCATTTTATCCAAATGCCGGAAGCAACCGCCTATATCTTCATGTTTCTCCAATATGCGGTCGCCTCGTTTCAAAAGCTCTATATTGGAAAATCGCCCCCCGGAATTCGTCAACCTTCCAGAAAATGCGCTTTTTACGATAGTCTTTGAAATAACAAAAACCGGCCACCCCATTTATATTGTGTTGCAGGCTTAATATCCGTGTTTCTCTGCTCACAATTTTTATTTTCGCAAAATAACGTACCACAGACCGACAATAGCTTTACCCAATCGAGAGCCGGTCCGGTCAATCTGTCAAAAAGCATGAAATTTTATATCGGGTTGAGGTTGCACGCGATATAAAATTATAGCGAGAATTGGTCGCCTAGATAAAGTCGGCGTACATCCGCGTTGGTGACAATATCATCCGGCTGCCCGTGGGTTAAAACCTGACCATCGTGGATAATATAGGCGCGGTCGACAAGCCCCAATGTTTCACGAACATTATGATCGGTTACCAAGACCCCGATACCACGACTTTTCAAATGGCGTACCAATTGCTGAATGTCGGCAATAGCAATCGGATCAATACCGGCAAAAGGTTCGTCAAGCAGCATAAAATTGGGACGTGAAGCAAGTGCACGGGCAATTTCCAAACGCCGTCTTTCGCCGCCTGAAAGCGCTAAAGACGGACTTTTGCGCAAATGCGCAATCTTGAATTCATCAAGAAGCGCGTCAAGCTCTTCTGCACGTTTCTTGCGGTCTTTTTCGACCACTTCCAAAACCGCTTTAATGTTGTCTTCCACCGAAAGCCCCCGAAAAATGGAAGCTTCTTGCGGCAAATAACCGATGCCCAAACGTGAACGGCGGTACATCGGCATATCCGTCACATCAAAACCGTCAATCTCGATGCTACCGCTATCAACCTCGACGAGTCCGGTCACCATATAGAAACATGTCGTTTTACCAGCTCCGTTGGGACCGAGAATACCGACAATCTCTCCTGCGCGCACCCCGAAAGACACACCCTTGACAACTTTGCGCCCACGATATGTTTTCGTTAAATCGCGAGCAGCCAGTGTCCCTTTGAGGCGTTCCTTCAGATTGTTGCCCGAACTTTCTCCATAGGCGATCTGTTCAAAAGCCACTTGCGAATCACTTTGTGACATAAAACGCTCATTTTCCGTTTTGTTCGTTACGATTCATAATGATCGAAACACGACCATTCTGTCCCGACGATTTACAGCTTTCAAGGAAAGCTTTTCCAGTATCCATATGGGCGGTCAATTTACAACCGGTCGCCACATTATCACCATCTGCCAAAATGACGCGTTTGCCCGTCAAAACCATCAGCTTCGATTTACCATCGAAAACACCTTCATCACCGGTCGCAACCTGTGTTGCTGTTTTGATGTAAACCTTTCCCGAGGCTTCCATTTTTTCGACACCTGTCGAGCCGAGACCTCCGGCACCTGCTGCTGCCGGTTTCGCCGAAGCATTTTGGTTGGCGTCGGTTTCTTTATCTTTCCCCTCGCCGGTTTTATCTTTCTTGCCCTCTTCAGGTGCCTTGGCATAATGCACGATCAGTTTTGAGGTTCGCAAAATACGATCGCCCTGAACAACAGAAACATTGCCGCTGAAGATAGCGACACCTTCTTTATCGCGCATTTCCAGATTATCGGCATTGAGTTCGACAGGCTCTTTTCCACCTGAAAGATTGACACCGAAATTTGTTTGTTGTGCCAATGACGGCGTCTGTCCGAGGCTCATGAAAGCCAATCCCGTTGCCATGACTGCACCAAGGTGAGAAAAGTACTGCTTTAAAGGCTTCATTTTAAAATCCTCAAATAAACCGACACCGCTTTTTTAAAAGACAAGCATTTTATTCCTTATTGCGCATTTGCATTGTCGATGACAAGACTGACACCGCGATTAAAGAATAACACTTGTCCATTATCACGTATTTGTAAACCGTTTGCCTTCAAATGTTGTCCACCGCGAACAATATCAACCGGCTGGTCGGTACTCAATTGGCTTGTCGACAAATTCACGTCGGCTGAATCGAGTTTGGCAACCATCCCGTCATTTGTTTTGATTTCGAACGGCTTATCAAATTGCAAGCGTCCGTTAACATTATCATAAAACGCGCCGATTGCATTGACTGCAGCTTCGCCCCGTTGTCCGAGAGGAAGTGTGGCAATAATCTTCTGCAATTCTATCATGCCCGGATGACGGGGATCTTGAATAGCCTTATTGGCTTTTAATGAATAAGGCTTATTGTCCGATGTATAGCCTTCAAGCTTGGGGTCTGTCATTGTCAACTGCCCGTTGCTTCCCTGATCATTGTTTAAAATAACCAAATCAGTTGTGCCGGGGGTTGCAAAAAATGTGAACCATGAGAAAACCAGCGCAATAACAATTGCAATGACGGGCAGCAGAAATTTCAATATATGAACACGTACCGAATGACGCCGAGCAGCATCGAAAACAGCATCGGATTTATAACTCGCTGAAAAAATTTCCGAACTGTCGTCCATTATACCCCTAAAAATTTTTGCCCATTTTCGCGACAATAACCGCCATGGGGAAGTTCCATATACCAGTTCAATATTTAGAGCAATTCTCAACGCTATTCAACATTTGCCGGATTTGATCGATTTTGCATGATTAACCGGAGGAAAAAGCTGGTAACACACTTATTTCTATGATTTTTATATGATTACGCATATTTTTTAACTAAAGAGCGTTGACGAAATGCGATAGACAGACAATAAACTATCACGTCAATTATATTTTGTAATGTTTAAGGACAACTGGCAGAATTTTTAAACGGGAAGTTAAAATACCTGCCAGTCATGGGACTATCGATCGGCGAATCGTCATTGGCCTTGGATTTTAAAAAGGGGCGATCGTCACTGCGCCGATCAAAATTGGAGGCTGTCTTGATTAAGTCGGAACTTGTACAGATTATCGCTAACCGCAATCCTCACCTTTTCCAACGGGATATCGAGAATATTGTCAGTGCTGTATTTGACGAAATATCCACGGCTCTGGCCGAAGGAAACAGGGTAGAGCTGCGCGGATTTGGTGCGTTTTCTGTTAAAAATCGGCCGGCACGTTCCGGTCGCAATCCGCGCACGGGGGAATCTGTTTCGGTTGAAGAAAAATGGGTTCCGTTTTTCAAAACCGGCAAAGAATTAAGGGACCGCTTGAACAACGAGTGACATCATGACCCTAAAGCAGATCGTTAGTCTGATTATATTGATTCCGGTTGGCATTATCCTGATTGCTTTTATCATTGCCAATCGGGCGAGCGTTGCTTTAAGCCTCAATCCTTTTGATACAGCCGATACCAGCCTTGTCTACCATGCTCCGCTGTTTGTCTGGCTGTTTCTGGCACTTATAATCGGCATTATTATTGGCGGAATAACAGTCTGGTTTACCCAACATCGCTTTCGTAAAGCCCTGAAAGACACACAAACCGAACTGCAAGGGCTAAAAATGGATATGTCGAAAAAACCGGATTTGACGAAAACAGATCTCACCGTTGTCGATCATTCCTGAATATCAAGCCCGCTGGCCAAGCAGAATTTTTTCACGCATCTTTCTTTTCTATTCATAGACTTTTTTTGAAAATTTTAACCAGCGCCCTTGAACAAAAATACGGCGATTAAAAGCCTTTGGCGGTTCAATAAGTTTATGCGCATATTTTATTGTTTTTTTCCTTGCTTTTTCAGGTCACCGTTATCCGTCGCTTTTGAATATTTGCGACACCAAAAATTGCTTTCGCCATTCAAGTTTCAGCAAAATTTCAGAAAAATTTTTGGAATTAACAGCTTATCTCCCGCATCTTTCACGACTGCATAAACGAAAATTAAAAATAATGATCATGCTAAAATTGTATGTTCGTCGGATAATGACACACGTTGTCCGTGAGCTAAATCCTTCTTTCGAATGTGCAAGAAAACTATACCTTTTTAAAAAAGATGTTTTATAAACAAAGAACATCCTGAAATTTATTGGAAAACGCCCGATTGTGAAAGCACAACACCCAAAAGAAAAAAAACGCGGATTAAAAATATCGCGCAAAGGTGCTCCCTATAGTCCGAAAAAGGCCCTCGAAACAGGAGATAAGCCTGAAAGACGGAAAGCCGTGCGCGCCAATCATTCAGGAAAATTGCACAAAGCGCACACACCGGATAACGCGGTGCGATCAGTTAAAGAATTGCCGCGCGACGACAAGGGTGAAAACACAGTAGAAGTGAAAAGCCGCTTTTTACCTCGCCCGTCAGGAAAACGCCCCGAAGAAAAATTGCCGGTCATTCTTGAGACGGCAGCAAGCGAGAATTACGCATTGATTGACAGCGGTAACGGTCTGAAACTCGAGCGTTACGGAAATTTGCGTATTATCCGGCCTGAAGGGCAAGCTTTGTGGCAACCCGCATTAAGTGAAAAAGACTGGCAGGATGTCGATGCGATTTTCACCGGAAATACCGATGAAGAAGGGATGGGGCGCTGGAATTTTCCGAAACTTCCCCTTGGAGAGACATGGCCGCTTTCATGGGATGGAATGTCATTTCTCGGCCGCTTTACGTCATTTCGCCATGTCGGGGTCTTTCCCGAACAAGATGCCCATTGGCGTTTTATGGAAGAACTTATTAAAAAAGCAAACCGTCCGGTTAAGGTATTGAACCTTTTCGGCTATACCGGTCTTGCCTCGCTTATTGCGGCAAGAGCAGGAGCAGAAGTCACCCATGTCGACGCTTCCAAAAAAGCTATTTTATGGGCTAAAGAAAATCAGGAAGTTGCACATTTGACAGATCGCCCCATTCGCTGGATTTGTGATGATGCGATGAAATTTGTCGAACGCGAAGGGCGTCGCGGCAAACATTATGACATTATTTTACTTGATCCGCCGGCTTATGGGCGCGGCCCCCATGGCGAGGTTTGGCAACTTTTCGATCATTTGCCCGAAATGGTCAAACGATGTCGCGCTATTTTATCTGATAATCCGATTGCCGTGATATTGACTGCCTATTCTATTCGTGCCTCATTTTTTGCAATCCACGAATTGATGCGTGACGAATTTACCGGTCTTGGCGGACTTATCGAATCGGGTGAACTTATTTTGCGTGAAGAAAAGGCAAAAAGGGCGCTTTCAACTTCTCTTTTTAGCCGCTGGATTTTTTAATATGACAACACAAAGACAACACGGTCAGGTTAAAGAAATTACTTCGCTTGCCAATCCGATCATCAAGGATATGAAATCCTTGTCGCTTAAAAAAAACCGTGATCGTGAAGGCGTTTTCATGGCCGAAGGGTTGAAGCTTATTATTGATGCTCTTGATCTTGGCTGGACAATACGCACACTTCTGTTTTCAAAAGCCGGTCTTGGCAATCCGTTGATTGAAAAAACGGCTGCCCGCACGAAAGCCGCTGGTGGTCTCATCATCGAAGCAAACCAGAAGGTTATGGAATCCGTAACACGGCGCGACAATCCGCAAATGGTGGTTGGTGTTTTCGAACAACGCTGGCATGACATGTCGACCTTTAACGCCAAGGGAGAGGATGTCTATGTTGCACTCGACCGCATTCGTGACCCCGGCAATCTCGGAACCATTATCCGCACAGCCGATGCAGTCGGGGCGAAGGGGCTGATACTCGTTGGCGATACAACCGACCCCTATTCCCTTGAAACGGTACGCGCAACCATGGGCTCGATTTTTGCCCTTCCGCTTTTTAAAATGAGCGCTGACGCGTTTTTAAAATGGCGCACCGGATTTCATGGTCAAATCATTGGTACACACTTGAAAGGTTCCGTTGACTACCGCACAATCGACTATAAAAAAGGACCTATCATTCTTTTTATGGGTAACGAACAACAAGGCCTTCCGGATAATCTTGCCGATAGTTGCGATCAACTTGCCCGCATTCCGCAAGCGGGACGTGCTGATTCACTCAATCTTGCTGTGGCAACCGGTGTCATGCTCTATGAAATCCGCCGTCATAACCTGACGCTTGACCCGCGAGAGGCCCGTTCATGAAGGCAAAATCCCTCATCACACTTATAGCGGGACTTGTTATTACAGTTGGCCTTGACCAATTGATCAAATATTGGGTGGTGAATACATTGGAAGTCGGGGAAGAGATCGACCTTTTGCCATTACTTTCACTTTATCATGCCCGCAACCCCGGAATTGCGTTTTCCATGTTGTCATCAGTCTCCGATTGGGGGCTGATTGCATTGACATTATGCATTATCTGTTTCGTCATCTGGTTATGGAAAAATGCAGGACCGGAAAAATCACTCTCGCGATTTGGCTTTCTGCTGGTGATCGGTGGAGCCATCGGCAATCTGATTGACCGCATACGTTTTCACTATGTCATAGATTACATTTCTTTCCATATCGACGGTGTTTTCTCCTTTGCCATTTTCAACCTTGCTGACAGTTTCATAACGGTCGGCGCTGTCCTGATCGTGCTCGATGAATTGCTGCACTGGAAACGGGAAAAGCAAAAAGCAAACTAGAATAACCGCAAGCCACTTGAAACATTCCCCGTTTATAAGCTCAAAAATTTAAAAGCCCGTCAGCATCTTTTCATCCATATTGTCTAAGCTGAAAAATATTTTTGATTACGCGTTTATCAAAATCATCCGCTCTCTTGTTTCAACTTCAACGAATAATTCTATATCGAGTCTATATTACGAGCGTCCTTGATCTGCCCGGACGTCTCGCGAAAGACAAAAATAGGTCGAAACGGGTGAGCGCTCTTTTCTCTAAAGCTTGTTGAAAAACTTCCGGTTCGTTAAACCCGTCTTTCCCAAATTCACTAATCCTGTCTTTCTAAAAAACGGTTACGACAAAACGATTTTGATCGGTCAACAGCCCCTATGAGAGACGAAAAAGGACAAAAAATCATATCCATTTTTGGCACATCCGCTCTCCGACATCTGTCTTTGCCTTTTTTTTGACAGAAATAAAATTGCGGTTCTTAACTGGCTAACCAATCTCAAGCTCTTATAAACATAGAAAAAAGCCTATATTTACCAATTGTTAATCCTGTTTCAGGCCGATTGTGAATTGCCTTGAAAAAATCACTTTCCCGTCATTGTCATGCAATAAGAAAGTTCTAAATCGACAGCAGGACATGATGTTGGTTGCTTTTAAATCAACAACGCTTCAATGAGGAGCATTGAAATGACAGCTTGTGCAAGGACAGTTCTGAAAACATCGGGTAATGAAAATTGCGATAAGAGCGATTCTCTCTTGCTTGCAACATTCGGTTCTCTGGAAGCCCGCTTGCAGAGAATATCCGACAGCCTTGAAAAAACGGTTCCGGCAAAAGAAAATGTGCCGGATGACCGTGACGAATGGGTTATGGTTGTCAATGATAAAGCTGATCCGCAAAATCCTGTTGCACGTTGCTATATGACACTTACGAATGTTCTCGGTGCCAATCAAAATCTTGACGGAACAAGTCTCGGCGAAAGTTTTGAAGTCGAAGGCGGCCAGAATGCACCGGTATTTTTGACAATTGCTCCTTTTGAATGTTTTGACAAATCGAAGGCCCATCGTGCCCAAGGGCTTTTATGGCAGGCGATTTCGAACTTTTGCCTTCTCCGGAATGTCGATTACGTCATTGGAAGTCTGGCATTCGACAGCCGCTATCCTGCCGCTCATGCTTTGGAACTTTCCTATCTTTATCATTTTTGTCGCGCGCAATCAGGCGTTCATTTGCGTGCTGCCCATGGTGTGACCATGGATATTATGCCGGAAGAGGCCATCAAGCCCGATGAAGCATTTTCTTCGCTTCCGCCCATGCTGCGCTATTGCTTGCGTGTTGGAGCAAAAGTTGTCGATAATGCTGTGGTTGACCGTGCAAGCAATGAAACACGCGTATTTTTATTATTTCCAGCCAAAAAAATTGTTGGTTGAAACAACACCTATAAAAGACAGAAATGTTTTTTGCCCATAAACTAAAGTTCAAGAAACGGAGGCCGTAAAATGCTTCCGTTTTTTGACATTTTAGAGCTATTTAATATTCTTCTGTTTGCAGCAACTGCAACCGGCTAACTCTGTTGATTTATCGAGAAATTTAAAAAAACACATTAGACAACATGAGACCGTTTTGGTGAATGAACGGGATATCGTTCTTCGTCAGTTTACACCAATCTTATTCCGGCGAGCTATATTTAGTGGCTATGTTTGGTTGTGGCATGTTTTTTATCATGATGTCCAACATCATCTAGCTTCAGCCAATGGGCGGAAATTGCATTATATTCGCCATTTTTCTGCATCAAATGCAGCCATTGATCGACATAAAGTTTCCAACTGATATCGCCCTTCGGAAGCATGTAGCCCTTCTCGAAAAATTCTAAAGGTTTATCCGGATTGACAGCACATAAAGTCGGATAATACCGTTTTTGATAAAGAGCTTCGGATGCATCGGTAATCATGACATCGGCTTTTTTGTCGACGAGATTTTTAAAAATCGTCGTATTGTCATGAAAAAGTTCGAGTTTTGCATTCGGCATATATTTTCTGACAAATGCCTCATTGGTTCCGCCGGCCGGTTCGATCGCACGAACAGTCTTATGGTTGAGTGCACTTAACGTATTATATTTTTTAGCATCTTCACAGCGTACAAACGGAATTTTACCATCCACTCCAAGTGGTTCCGACATATAAACCTGTTGTTGGCGGGCAAGCGAAATGGAAATTCCGCCCATTGCTATATCGCATTTGTCATCAAGGAAATCCGCCATCAGCGTTTTCCAGCTTGTTTGCACAAATTCTACCTCGGCACCAAGCGATTTGGCCAGAGAATGCGCCATGGAAATGTCGATGCCTTCGTAAGTGCCATCCGTTTTCAAAAAGCTATAAGGTTTATAGTCACCGGTGGTGCAAACGCGTAATGTTTTAATGTCAAGGACATCATTGAGTTTCGACGCATCGGCATGTGTCAGTGTTAAGAAAGAGCACCCCAAAAAAAGCATCATAAGAGTTTTCTTCATCATCGGTCCCATCCGGCAGTTCATTATTCGTCTGACTGTTTTCTTTCCCACATTATTGTAACCTTATTGCTTGTCGGTTTAACAAAATCAGCCATCAAGCAAATCAATAAAAGCACCAACCGCTTTGGTTTTGAAGCGTTGCGGATTGAGTAACAGTAAAAAATCCCGTTTTACGGATAAAAAATTCAACCTTTCAACAAGTCCTGCGGCAAGCAAAGCCGAAACCGCACGTTTTGAAATGGCAGTCAGAGCATTTGATGCCGCTACTGCCGACAGCACCGCTTCATTCGAGGGGAAAGTCTGCATCACCTCAAGATCTGCCAGTTCATAACCATGGTTTGAAAGTGCCTGCTCGAAAATGGCTCGTGTTCCCGAGCCCTTTTCACGCAAAATCCACGGAAAAGCTGAAATATCTTTATACTTCACCGACGGTTTATTCGTAAGAGGATGGTTTTTTGCGGCAATAATGAACAATTCGTCATCAGCCACTTTTTGACGATGAAGACTTTCATTTTTTATAGTCCCTTCGGCAAAACCGATGTCTGTTACCCCCGATAGAACAGCATTTTCGACCTGTTCGGTGTTACCGATCGACATTTTGACAGTAATTGCCGGATATAAATTGCGAAATTTTGCAATGACCGGTGGCAAAAAATAATTGGCGATTGTCTGGCTCGCATAAAGACCGAGCGCTCCGCGTTTAAGCCCGCTAAATTCACGCAAAGTTGTTTCGGCAAGTTTGACTTGCGCCAATGTGTGGCGGCAATCTTCAACAAAGATAGAGCCCGCATCACTCAACTGGATACGTCGGCCAATGCGATTGAAAAGACGCACCTGATAATGTTCTTCAATCATGTGGATGGCACTGGAAACGGCAGAAGGTGTCAATAAAAGGGCTTTGGCCGCTTCGGTCAAATGTTCGCGTTCGGCGACAGCCAGAAATATCCGCATCTGTTCAAATGTAATCATTGCCGTGCCAATGTTCGATCAAATCGAACAATTCATAACATATTTGAAAATTGATTACATGATTAAACAGCGCTAGCAGATTTTAAAAAAAGGATATTTCAACATGGCTAGCCGAATTCAGTCAATTTTCTTTCGTTTTGCACCGGGCATTATATTATGCGCGGTTATTTCGGCTGTTGCCATTGTTCTGGAAAAGCTTGAAAAACTCATCTTCGGCGAGGCCTGGCTTGAAAGTCTGGTTCTTGCCATACTGATTGGCGCCATCATCAGGACAATCAAAGGCATTCCATCCCAATATGCGGAAGGGGTGGGATTTTCGGCAAAAATTCTTCTTGAATGTGCGGTTCTATTATTGGGTGCAAGTATCAGTGTGAGCGCGGTCATCGCGGCCGGTTTCGGATTGCTTGTCGGTATTATCGTCATTGTGGCCTGTGTGATTGCCATAACTTACGCAATCGGCAGGTTTTTCGGCCTTAGCCCGCGTCTCGCCTTGCTTGTGGCCTGTGGCAATTCGATTTGTGGAAATTCGGCGATTGCCGCTGTCGCACCTGTTATCAAAGCCGAGGGGTCGGATGTGGCTTCATCAATCGCTTTTACAGCCGCACTCGGTATTGTTGTTATTCTGGTCTTGCCACTTGCAGTCCCGTTAGCAGGCTTAAGCTTTACGCAATACGGGGTTCTTGCCGGTATGACTGTTTATGCTGTGCCGCAAGTTTTGGCTGCGGCTGCACCTGTATCACTTATCAGTGTACAGACAGCCACGCTTGTCAAACTTGTTCGTGTGTTGATGCTTGGGCCGGTGATATTCGTGATCGGCCTCATTTACGGGCTCGGTGCCAACACCAAACTCAAATTCAGCAAAATGGTGCCATGGTTCATTATCGGCTTCGTCATTCTTTTGCTTGCCAATTCCTGCAATATCATTCCGCAATTGGCACTCGACGCCATGGCTTTTGTGGCAAAAATCCTGACTGTTATTTCAATGGCCGCTTTAGGGCTGGGTGTTGATATAAAGGCTTTGAAAAAATCCGGACCACGAGTTGTCCTGACAGCTTTCATATCCATCATCATTCTGGCGACCGCAAGCCTGACAATGATCTCGCTCCTTCAATTGTCATAAATAGCCGGAAGTGCACTAAACGACGATATAGACAAAATAAAACAGCCCCGAAGGGCTGTTTCTGACAAAATATATGCAATCTGTTTATTTTGAAATTACAGAATAAACCGCGACAAATCGGCATTGGCTGCAAGGTCACCCACTGCTTTTTTGACATAAGCAGCATCAACCTTGAAGGTTGTGCCCGATTTATCAGGAGCTGTGAAGGAAATTTCGTCAAGAACACGTTCCATCACTGTTTGCAGACGGCGGGCACCGATATTTTCTACAGTAGAGTTCAAATCCACTGCTATATCGGCCAGAGCATCAATGGCATCATCGGTAATTTCGAGCGTCACATTTTCAGTCGCCATCAAAGCGATATATTGCTTGATAAGACTGACTTCCGTTTCGGTAAGAATGCGGCGGAAATCTTCCCGTGTGAGCGCATTAAGTTCGACCCTGATTGGCAAACGCCCCTGAAGTTCAGGCAAAAGATCGGAAGGTTTCGAAACATGAAACGCACCGGAAGCGATAAACAGAATATGATCGGTTTTGATTTGACCATATTTGGTGGCAACGGTTGTTCCTTCAATCAAAGGTAACAGATCGCGCTGCACACCTTCACGCGAAACACCGGCACCGAGCCCGCCTTCACGGGCTGCGATCTTGTCGATCTCGTCGATAAAGACAATACCGTCATTTTCAGTGGAACGAAGCGCTTCCTGAATGATCTGATCCTGATCGAGAAGCTTGTCAGACTCATCTTCGATCAATGGTTTGAATGCATTTTTGACTGTGGTTTTCCGCGTCTTGGTGCGTCCACCCATCTTACCGAAAATATCGGACAAATTCATAATGCCCATTTGCGCGCCCGGCATACCGGGAATGTCGAAGGTGGGGGCACTATTCGGGCTGTTATCGGCAACCTCTATTTCAATTTCATTGTCATCAAGCTCGCCCTCACGCAATTTTTTGCGGAAACTGTCGCGCGTTGCAGGACTTGCGGTTTTGCCAACCAGCGCATCCAGAACACGTTCTTCTGCGTTGATATGGGCTTTGGCTTTCACCGCTTCACGTTTTTTTTCACGGACAAGATTAATGGCCACTTCAACAAGATCACGAATAATCTGTTCGACATCACGGCCGACATAGCCGACCTCTGTAAACTTGGTGGCTTCAACCTTGACAAAAGGTGAGCCGGCAAGTTTTGCAAGGCGGCGGGCAATTTCGGTCTTGCCGACACCGGTCGGCCCAATCATCAGAATATTTTTCGGCATCACTTCTTCGCGCATTTCGCCTTGAAGCTGCTGACGACGCCAGCGGTTACGCAATGCTATAGCAACGGCACGCTTGGCATCTTTTTGTCCGATAATAAAGCGATCAAGCTCGGAAACTATTTCGCGGGGGGAAAATACAGAACTCATCTAAAAGTGCTCTCTCTTTCGCACTTCCTGTCAGGTTTAATGCTCTTTCGACAGGAAGCGACATGGAAACATTCAATCATTATTCGGCATCAAGCGTTTCAACAATAAAGTTGCTATTGGTGTAAACGCAAATATCGGAAGCAATCTTCATGGCTTTGCGGGCAATTGTTTCGGCATCCATATCGGTGTCGATCAGTGCACGCGCTGCCGAAAGAGCAAAGTTGCCGCCCGAACCGATTGCCATAATGCCATCCTCAGGTTCAAGCACGTCGCCGAGCCCTGTCAAAGCCAATGTTACATTTTTATCGGCCACCAGCATCATCGCTTCCAATTTACGCAAATAACGATCGGTGCGCCAATCCTTGGCAAGTTCAACACAGGCACGCATCAATTGGTCAGGATATTGCTCGAGCTTGGTTTCAAGCCGTTCAAGCAAGGTAAATGCGTCGGCTGTTGCACCGGCAAAACCGGCAATAACCGATCCATTCTTGCCAATGCGGCGTACTTTTCTTGCATTACCCTTCATGATTGTCTGCCCCAATGTCACTTGTCCATCGCCGGCAATGACAACCTTATTGCCTTTACGAACTGTAATGATGGTCGTGCCATACATTGTATCGGGCTTATGTTCTGTCACAAGTAAACTCCTTTTATCCACACGCTCCATCCTCGTTAAAAGCAATGAAAAGCGGCTATACAGAGTGCATATTTAGGAATTCGCACATTAAAACTCAACCATATTGACCAAGACATTTTAAAAACCGTCCCGATTTTTAAAAAAACATTCATTTTTGAACAGAACCGCTCGATTATAACTTGTTATCAAAGCGAATTGTTGACTTGATCAAATGCTGCTAATGCTTGGCAAATTCGAACTCTCAAAGGAAAACAGAAAATGCCATTGCCGACAGTTGCTATTGGTGCATTGGGTGGCACAATTGCCATGGTTGCCGGAAAGTCCGGCGGAGTGGAGCCTGAACTTTCGGCCGACCAGCTCGCAAAATCGGTTCCCGGTATTTCCGAACTTGCTACAATATATGCCGAAACATTGGCAAAACTGCCAAGCGGTTCGCTTTCCTTCAAAGTGTTGTTTGAAGCTCTTGATTGGGCAAATAACCAGATTGATGAAGGTGCAAAAGCTGTCATTCTGACGCAAGGAACCGACACGCTTGAAGAATCAGCATTTCTCCTTTCACTTTATTGGCAAAAACCACAGCCGCTTGTTATTACCGGTGCTATGCGCGCACCAATGGCAGCCGGTGCCGACGGGCCAGCCAATCTTTTATCCTCTTTGCTCGTGGCAATAGATGAACAAAGCATTGGCCGCGGCGCTTTGGTGGTGATGAATGACGAAATCCATTCCCCCTATTTTGTAAGAAAAAGTCATTCGCTCAAAGTTGAAACTTTCAAATCAGGTTTAGTCGGCCCGCTTGGTGTGATTGTCGAGGAAAAACCGGTTTTCTTCCACTCGATCGATAGACGACCAAAACCGCTAAGCCGGCCGAAAACGCTTGATAAAAAAGTTGCGCTTGTCGAAGCCTGCCTTTCTTCAGGAGGAGATCATCTTGAACTCTTATTTTCAAGCGGCATTTATCAGGGCGTTGTGATTGCCGGTTTCGGCTCAGGCCATGTAAGCTTCGAGGAGGCCGATATTATTAAAAATTATGCGGACACTCTGCCGGTTATTGTGGCAACACGGGCCTATAGCGGGCCAACGAGTGAGAGAACCTATGGCTATAAAGGTTCGGAAATTGATCTGATGAAAAACGGCGTGCTGATGGGCGGGTGGCTTTCGCCCTTAAAAGCGCGGCTGTTATTATGGGCTCTCCTTTCAGCCGGTTATGATAAAGAGGCAATTGAAAAAGAATGGGGTCACTGGCAAATCGGCGAGATAGTCAAAACTGTTTAAAGTCACAAAACCGATTGATTGATGAAAAAGACGTGAAAGCAATTGGATATTTTGCACGAATGATTTAACATATTCTACCTCAAAAGTGACGCTGGCAAAGCTTATAAATAACACTGCTTCGTTAAGCCTTGTGCTCATCGTCAGGTTTTGAAAATGACAACAAGTGGAGCTTCTTTCAAGCTTCTTGGAACGGGAACAAAATGACGCGCTCAGCAACGATAAAACGCAAAACCAACGAGACAGATATTTCGGTTTCGGTCAACCTAGACGGAACAGGAACATTCGAGATTGATACCGGTGTAGGATTTTTCAATCATATGTTGGAACAACTTTCCCGCCATTCATTGATTGATATGAAAATCAAGGCTGTCGGCGACACCTATATTGACGATCATCACACGGTTGAAGATTGCGGAATTGCGTTGGGTGAAGCTATCAAACAGGCTTTGGGCGAGCGGCGCGGCATTCGCCGTTATGCTTCGCTTGATCTTGCTATGGATGAAACCTGCACGAGAGCGGCCATTGATGTATCGGGGCGCCCGTTTCTTATTTTCAAGGTTGAATTTCCGACACAAAAAATCGGCTCTTTCGATACCGAATTGGTCAGAGAGTTTTTTCAAGCCTTTTCCCAACATGCCGGAATAACGCTTCATATTGTCAATCATTATGGTTTGAATAGCCACCATATCGCCGAGACCGCATTCAAATCGGTAGCCCGCGTTTTACGTGCTGCAATCGAGGAAGACCCGCGCCAGAAAAACGCTGTGCCCTCGACCAAAGGCACTTTGAAAGGCTGATAAAATGCAAGTCGCAATTATCGACTACGGCTCCGGCAATTTACGCTCGGCCACAAAAGCTTTCGAGCGCGCAAGCCATGACCGTGGCATAAATGCAAATATTGTCCTCACCAATCGGGCAGAAGATGTTATGAAAGCCGACCGCGTGGTTTTGCCAGGCGTCGGTGCCTATGCCGATTGTCGGGCGGGACTTGATGCCGTTCAGGGAATGGTTGAAGCTTTGAATGAAAGGGTGCTCAAAGGCGGCTATCCCTTTATGGGGATTTGCGTTGGCATGCAGCTCATGGCGTCCCGTGGAATGGAAAAAACAGTCACCAACGGACTTAACTGGATTAAGGGTGATGTCACTTTGATAAAGCCTCAAGACGCTGCTTTGAAAGTGCCCCAGATCGGCTGGAACACGCTCGAATTGAAACGGAGCCATCCGCTATTTTCCGGCATCCTCACCGGTGAACAGGGGCTTCATGCCTATTTTGTCCATTCCTACCAACTTGATTGCCAAAATCCTGATGAATTATTGGCAGTCACCGATTATGGCGGGCCGGTTACAGCAGCAGTTATCCGCGACAATATGTTCGGGACGCAGTTTCATCCGGAAAAAAGCCAGCGTCTCGGCCTTCAACTCATTGCCAATTTTCTGGAATGGAAACCATGATTCTTTACCCTGCAATCGATCTCAAAGACGGGTTTTGCGTTCGTTTAAAACTCGGCGATATGAATAAGGCAACAGTTTATAGTGCCGATCCTGCCGCACAAGCCCACCACTTCCAGTCGGAAGGTTTCAAATGGCTTCACGTTGTTGATCTCAATGGCGCATTTGAAGGTGTTACAGTCAATGGTTCGGCCGTTGATGCAATATTGCGCGCAACAACCAATCCCGTCCAGCTTGGCGGCGGTATCAGAACCCTTGCCCATATCGAAAACTGGCTGAAAAAGGGTCTCGCCCGCGTAATTCTCGGCACTGTTGCCGTTAGAAATCCGCAACTGGTTCGTGAAGCTTGCAAACTTTTTCCGGGAAAGATTGCCGTCGGTATTGATGCTCGCGGTGGCAAAGTTGCCGTTGAAGGATGGGCTGAAGAGTCCGAACTTTCCGCCCTTGAACTGGCAAAGCGTTTTGAAGGTGCGGGCGTTGCCGCCATTATCTATACCGATATTGATCGCGATGGAATCCTCACCGGTATTAACTGGAATTCGACCCTTGATCTTGCCCGCTCTGTTTCAATACCGGTTATTGCTTCCGGTGGTCTTGCTTCAATGGAGGATATCAAACGGCTTTGTTCGCCCGATGCTGCCATATTGAACGGTGCAATTTCGGGACGCGCTCTTTATGACGGGCATATTGATGCAAAAGAAGCATTGGCATTGATTGACGAGGCAAATAAAAAAGCCGGAAAGAGCGGGCAATCATGACACTCAAAGCGCGTATTATTCCTTGTCTTGATGTCAAAGACGGCCGTGTGGTCAAAGGGGTCAACTTTGTTGATCTTATTGATGCGGGTGATCCGGTTGAAGCCGCAAAAGCCTATGATAGCGCCGGCGCCGATGAATTGTGTTTTCTCGATATTACCGCAAGTAGCGACAATCGCGAAACATTATTCGATGTTGTTGCCCGCACAGCCGACCAATGTTTCATGCCTGTCACTGTTGGCGGAGGTGTGCGCACTGTAAACGACATTCGCAAACTTCTGCTTGCCGGTGCCGACAAGGTGTCGATAAACACCGCCGCTGTCAAAAACCCCGATTTTGTAGCTGAAGCTGCCGATAAATTCGGCAACCAATGTATTGTGGTTGCCATTGATGCCAAAGAGGTGGCAGGCGATGGTAAAAACCGGCATTGGGAAATTTTTACCCACGGTGGCAGAAACCCGACCGGCATTGATGCAATCGAATTTGCCCGTCTTGTTGAAAAAAAAGGTGCCGGTGAAATTCTGCTCACCTCTATGGATCGTGACGGGACAAAAGAAGGCTATGACATTGCTTTGACCCGTACCCTTGCCGATGCAGTGGATGTCCCCGTGATTGCTTCGGGCGGGGTCGGAACACTCGACCATCTTGTGGCCGGTATCCGTGACGGGCATGCAACAGCCGTGCTTGCCGCGTCGATTTTCCATTTCGGAACCTATAGCATTGGTGAAGCAAAACACTATATGGCAAAAGCCGGCATTCCGGTACGCATGGATGAATTTGGAGAAGGTGAATGACTGATTTTAGCTTGCATAGCCTTGAAGATATTATTGCAAAACGTGCAATGGTTGACGATGGCAGTTCCTATACGGCAAGCCTCGTACAAAAGGGAATGGGGCGTGCGGCCAAAAAAATGGGGGAGGAAGCTGTTGAAACTGTTATCGCTGCACTTAATGAAGATGACAAACATTTCATCAGCGAGAGTGCCGATCTCATCTATCATTTGCTGGTTATGTGGCATATTCGCGGAATAAAGCTTGATGACGTGGTTAAAGAATTGGCAAGACGCACCGCTCAATCAGGACTAGAGGAAAAGGCATCCCGCAAGAATGGTTGACGCGCTAAAGCCCACCAATCAGACCGCCGATCTCGGTGATTTTGTTTTCGGCCGTTATTCGCCCTATAGCATTTTCACGGCCTATGAATGGTCTGTCTTTCGTGCGGATACTCCATTGACCCTGACCTTCGACGAGGTCAAACGGTTACGCTCTATCGGTGATCCGATTGATCTTCACGAAGTGCAGCGCATTTATCTTTCTCTATCCCGTCTGCTTTCGACCCATGTCGAAGCAATCCAGATGCTTTTTCAAAAACGCAAACGTTTCTTGCGCACGCAAAACACCGCAAAAACACCGTTCATTATCGGAATTGCGGGTTCGGTTGCCGTTGGCAAATCAACCACCGCCCGCATTTTACAAGAACTCCTTAAACGCTGGCCCTCGAGCCCCAAGGTGGACCTGATAACAACAGACGGTTTTCTCTATCCCAATGCAGTCCTGAAAGCTGAAAACAGAATGGATAGAAAAGGCTTTCCCGATTCTTATGATGTCGGCAAACTTTTACGTTTCCTTTCTGCTATCAAGGCAGGTATGGGCGATGTTGTGGCACCCCTTTATTCCCATCAGGCCTATGATGTTTTGCCAAATGAGCAAATTGTTGTTGACCGGCCGGATATTCTGATTGTCGAGGGTATCAACGTGCTTCAGGTCAGGGATTTACCGCGTGATGGAAAAGCCGTGCCATTCGTTTCCGACTTTTTCGATTTTTCTATCTATATCGATGCAAAAACCGAAATTATCTATCATTGGTATATGGAGCGGTTCCGCCGTTTCCGCCTCACAGCATTCCAGAATCCCGATTCGTATTTTCATCGTTATTCAAAAATGACAGAAAAAGAAGCTATGGATGTAGCGGAAAATCTGTGGAACACAATCAATTTGAAAAATCTTGAAGAAAATATTTTGCCAACAAGACCACGCGCCGATCTCATTTTGCGAAAGGGCAGCGATCATCTGGTGGAATATGTCGCACTTAGAAAATTATAGGTGAAATATGTCACGAATTTTGGCCCCGATAACGCCTTGTCCGATTGAATTTATGACCGAACGATCGGGGCAAAGCCACCCGATCATTCTGGTCGGCGAAACTGATCAATCTTTTTTTTCCGAAGACACTGTTGCAGCCACGTGGGCAAAAGCCAACCACTTCACTGGAAAATGCGGTGACATATTGATCGTTCCTGATAATGACGGAACGGTTTCCAAAGTCTATTTGGGCTTCGGCGACGGGAATGATGTTTTTGCTATCGGAAATCTGTTTAAACAATTGCCCGAAGGTGACTGGCATTTTGAACATTTACCGGAAAATGCCCTCAACCTCTTTTTGGGACTTGCTCTGGGAAGCTATAAATTCGCACGTTATCTTGAAATAACCGGAAACAAGAAAATCAGAATTACCCTTCCTGCCGATATTGATAAAACTGAACTGAAACGTCTTATTGAAACAACATTTTTCGTTCGCGATCTTATCAATACGCCGACCAATGACATGCAGCCCGACACAATTGAGGAGGCTATACGTGAATTGGGAAGAACTTACAGCGCGACTGTTACCAGTATCTGGGGTGATGATCTTCTCAAACAGAATTTTCCGATGGTTCATGCAGTCGGCCGCGCCGGCTCGGTAGCCCCGCGCGTTATTGATCTTCGTTGGGGAGACGAGAACCACCCTAAAGTGACATTGGTGGGAAAAGGCGTTGCTTTCGATAGCGGCGGGCTTGATATAAAATCCGCAAACGGCATGTTGCTAATGAAAAAAGACATGGGGGGAGCTGCCAATGTTATGGGGCTTGCCAAACTCATCATGGATGCAAAACTCCCTATCCGTTTGAGACTAATCGTTCCTGCAGTCGAAAACTCGATTTCGGGAAATGCTTTTCGCCCCGGAGATGTTTTAAAAAGCAGAAAAGGATTGACTGTCGAAATCGGCAATACCGATGCAGAGGGGCGGCTTATTCTGGCTGATGCACTTGCCTATGGTGACGAGGAAAAACCGGACTATCTTTTTGACATGGCGACCTTGACCGGTGCAGCACGTGTCGCATTGGGGCCGGATGTTCCGCCCTTTTATTGTAACAACAATGAATTGGGCCAAATAATCTCCCGTATATCGCTGGAAATTCAGGATCCGTTATGGCAATTGCCACTTTGGAAACCTTACCAGAAAAAACTTTCCTCCCGCATCGCCGATCTTAATAATGTAACCACAGACGGATTTGCCGGCTCTATTACGGCTGCCTTGTTTTTACAAAGATTCGTCGACCAAGCGGTAAACTGGGCGCATTTTGATATTTATGGCTGGACGCCGGCCGAGAAACCGGCCTTTCCGGTTGGTGGTGAAGCTCAAGGGATTCGCGCTCTTTATACAATTCTGAAAGGCCTTTGATGGATAAACTTGATCCCCGTCTTCATGCCTATCGCCCTGATCTTGCCGACGAAGCTTTGCGTGGGCAGGTAGAAGCATCCCGATTTGTGCGCGGCTCTTTGAAGCGCATTGTCGCGCCTGTTGCTGCTCTTTACAAAATTCCGGACACGCTCTCTGAACGGCAAAGCGAATGTCTCTTCGGCGAAGATATAAAAGTCTTTGAAGAAAAAAACGGGTTTTGCTGGGTTCAAGCCCAACAAGATGGCTATGTCGGTTACATCGAGCAGTCAAAAATCGGTTCTATTGGTAATCACCCCACCCATCGGGTGAACGTGCCGCGCACCTTTCAATATCGTGACGCGGACTTGCGCAGCCCCATGATAAGCCCTTTATCCATGGGAAGTCGCATCAGCGTTGTTGGAGAGGCCGAAACACGCGGCACCCGTTATGCGAGGCTTGATAATGGAAGCTTTGTTGTTTTCAACCATATTACGCCTGTCAGCACGGTGGAAGATGATTATGTGACGATAGCCGAGTCTTTCATTCACACGCCCTATCTTTGGGGTGGCAAAAGTGGTTTGGGAATTGATTGCTCGGGCCTTGTGCAACTTGCACTGATGATGACGGGGCGTACAGTTTTGCGCGATACCGATATGCAGCAAGCGACAATCGGGAAAGATATTGCACCTGAAAATGGTCTCCAACGCGGTGATCTCGTCTTCTGGAAAGGGCATGTAGCCATTATGGTTGATTCCGGAACACTTATTCATGCCAATGGTGCGTCAATGGATGTGAGAAAAGAAAATCTTGATCACGCTATCGAACGTATTGCAAAGAACCATTCGGTTCCAACCGGCTATCGGAGGTTATAACCTAGGATTTTCTGAAACTTCATCAAAGGCTCTACTTTTCTGGAATAACCGCTTTTGCCGGAATAACCACTTCTTGTAAAACGTTTCCATCATCATTCTTATTTTATCCGATAAAACAGAAATAACAGGCTTCAATAACAATCATTAATGCCATTGAAGCCCGAAATATTCTGTGAGCTTTTCCGAATAGAATCAGAATCCCTCGACAACGAGTTTGCCAACCGACCGCTGCGTTTCGATCAAACGATGCGCTTCACGTAAAGTGGCTGCATTGATTGGTGACATAACTTTTGACAGTGTCGGCAAAATTTTCTTTTCGTCGATTAAACGCGCTACATGAGAGAGTATTTCACCTTGGCGCGCTATATCATCTGTTCCAAACATAGAACGCGTAAACATGGATTCCCAATGAACCGACACGCTTTTCATCTTTAGCGGATTAATATCGAATGTTTTCGGTCCATCGATCAGACCAAGTCGTCCTTCGGGTGCAATAATATTGACATATTGCGGCAAGTAACCGTCTGAATTTGCTGTCGAGAAAATGAATGAAGGATGAGGAAAACCGATTTTCTCAAGTTGCGGAGCAAAATCTTTTGTGTGGTCAATGACGTGATGAGCACCCATTTTCAACGCCCATTCCTGCGATTGCGGACGGGATGCGGTTGCAATGATTTCCACATCCGAGAGGTGGCGAGCCAATTGAATGGCTATCGAACCGACGCCGCCTGCCCCGGCAATCATCAATAGAGCATTTTTCCCTTCATGAACCGGCTTCAAAATATCAATACGATCAAACAACATTTCGTAAGCGGTGAGCGAGGTAAGCGGCATAGCAGCGGCTGTCTTGAAATCCAGACTTTTCGGCTTTAGCGCTACCAGACGGCTATCTATCGCTTGAAATTCACTGTTTGAACCTTGCCGGTTGATAGCACCCGCATAATAAACTTCATCTCCCTCGTGAAAACCGGTAACATTTTTACCGAGTTTTTGCACGATGCCGGAAGCATCAAAGCCCAAAATTCTCGGCCCATCGGAAAAAGCTTTGCCAGTTTGACGTGTTTTCACGTCAATCGGATTGACCGAAACAGCCTTCACGGCAACCAACAGGTCATAATCACCGATTTTTGGCACATCAACAGTTAAATCCTGCAAGGAGCGATCGTCATTGATTGGCAAATTCTCGAAATATCCGACGGCTTTCATAATGGTTTTCCTTTGGTAAGAAACATATAAAACATCTATAAAATGGCATGGATGAGGGGGCAATTGCCTCCTCATCCACCAATTTAGAGTATTTTTGAAAGAAAGCCAATTGAACCGGACAAATAGGTGATTGCATTATTTTGCATCTGCCAGAGAAGCCCATGCAAAGTGCAACCGGAATTACAAAGAACCCGAATTATTTGGCAATTTTTTTCTGATTTTTCGACGAGGTTTCTACATGATCAATATCGTCAAAATCAGGATCCTTGAATTGTAAATCATGGAGATGCTTATAAAGGCCACCTTCAATCTGCAACAATTGATGTTGGGTTCCTTGTTCGACAATCTTGCCATTTTTCATAACGACAATTTTATCAGCACGCGAAATTGTCGAAAGCCTGTGGGCGATAACAATAGTTGTACGGTTGGTTGTCAACCGTGCCAAAGCTTCCTTGATCAGGGATTCGGATTCTGAATCAAGAGCACTGGTTGCTTCATCCAGAATCAGAATTTCGCTATTGCGCAACATGGCGCGTGCAATGGCAATACGTTGTTTTTGACCACCCGAAAGATTGCCACCATTATCACCGACATCGGTATCGTAGCCATTCGGCAGTTCCATAATAAAGTCATGCGCATTGGCAAGCTTGGCGACCTGTTCGATCTCTTCTTCGGTTGCCCCTTCACGCCCGAGCCCGATATTATAGCGGACAGACCCTTGAAAGAGGAACGTATCTTGCCCGACATAAGACATCAATTCGCGCAACGATTTGAAGCTTACATCACGGATATCTTGTCCATCAATAAGAATACGTCCTTCTTGTGGATCATAAAGACGCATGATCAAATTGATCATTGTCGATTTACCCGATCCGGAAGGTCCAACCAAGGCAGTCATCTTTCCTGCCGGAATATCAAGATTGATATCATGCAGAACCATGTGGCCCTTCACATAGGAAAAACCGACATGTTCAAGCCGGACATCACCCTTCGAGCGGTCAAGATCAACAGGATTTTCCTTTTCCATAAGGGTGAGCGGATGATCAAGAATTTCGAACATCATGCGAACACCGATCATGCCTGATTCAATTTTGACACGCACATTGGCAACCCGTTTTGCTGGTTCATAGGCCAGAAGAAGCGCGACAATAAATGACATCAGCTCGCCTTGAACGCCAACTCTTTGGGTTGCCATGTAACCGGAAAAACAAATAACCACGGCTATAGCAACACCGGCAAGCGTTTCCATAATCGGATTAGTTGCCGATTCAAGCATCGCTATACCATTCGAGCGCATTTCCACATCGGTAATAGCCTTGTCCATGCGCCGCTTCATCAACTCTTCCAATGAAAAGGCCTTAATGACGCGAATGCCGATTGTGGTTTCCTGCATAACTTTAATAATTTCGGCAATAGAGGAAAGTTCTTTTTCCATCAGTCCCCGAACGCGTTTCAGAACCTGACGAACGCCGATAAAAGCAAGAGGGCCGACTGCCAGAGCAACAATGCTCAGCAGAAAGTTCTGATAAAGCATAACCGCAAGAAGACTGATAACCGAAAAAAGATCACGCACAAATGTGGTTACGATCGTATCGATAATGCTGCGAGCGGCATTCGCATTTTGCGTGACACGCACAAGCAAATCGGAGGAAGAATTATTCTGATAAAAAGCAACGCCCTGCTGCATCAATCGTGAATAAATACGGCGCTGTTGTTCTGCAACAATACTGTTTCCTGCTTTACTTAAAAAATAGGTCTGGGCAAAAGTGGAAAAACCCTTCAGAATAAAAATTCCCGCAACCGCTGCAGAAACCAATGCAATGATTTTAAAGTCCTTGGCTTCTATGATGTGATTAACCACATCACGCATAATCCATGCGCTTGCGCCGGTTGTTGCCGAGATAACCAGCATGGATATGATGGCACAAATATACCAGAATGCATGTTTGCGAAAATTATCATGTAGCAAACGCATAATGAGTTTTTTATCAAATGATGATATCTGCTTTTTTTTGGCCATAAACAGCTTAACCTTTAAAAACCACTGCTTTTAGTGAAGGATAACTCTCAACCTCACCAACAATCACTCCCGTTCCTACCCTCTTCAATGGGGGGATGCAAGAAGCCCGTCTACTTTGTAATACGATTTGAGAGCAATTATGCAGTATAAATGTTATTATCTCATTGATAATATGGCAGTTAGGAAAATATGATATCCCAAAAGCGAACAGACGGGAAACAGGCGCTCGAATTAGCCGTCAAACGTCCATGGAAAGGCGAATTTTCGTAAATAATTCTTTCAACTATCGGAAATAATGGAATGGGCTTTTTAAACAAAGGAAAACTAAACACTTTTTTCTGGAAAACTTTCGGTTTCTTTGTTGTAAAGGCAAAGAGACCCGCCGGTTTTGCGCCTTTTAACAAAAGGCTCCCTTCTGTTGCCATCATTTATGACCCTTCACATGACCCGAATTTCCACCTTTCCGATTATCTCGGTTATTTGACGGATAATTTTAATATTATTCTTTTTCTACCGGAAAGTTATCGATCGTCTCCGGAAATAAACATCGAAAAATGCTGGCGGGTTTATTATTTCGGTTCCCGTGAACTTCAAAACCCTATCAAATTTTATTTTTCCTGGTTTTTGCTATCTGCCCACCCCATTCGTTTTGTCCTGATTAACGCCAATGTCGGCCGGTTCCTGATGCATTACCTATGGCAAAAACATATTGCCAGCCTATTGCTTATTGGAGAAAATCATCCGCTTGAAGGAAAGACTTTAAACAGAGTCATCGCTTATGCCACAAGGGTCATTTATGATCGTTATGAAACATTTATGAAAACCCTTACAAACGCTTTGTGGGCCTTTCCTGACAGTGTCGATTATCTTGTTCCTCCAGATAGCAAAAATGCCGAAGAGTTACAAAACTACATTTCCAGGATCACTAACATTGGTTATAAAGCTCAAAAACAACTTATTCAGGAAAACAAGGATGCTGAGTTCTTAAGCAATTCCTCTGAATTTGATATTCCTTATTGGACCGGAAAAAATAAACCTAGGTTCAACCGCTTCCGTTACGCCCGCCATTACGTTCGTAACTATAAAAGCGGTGCAAGTGCAGCACGCCCGAGAGCCGGTTTTCACCCCGGCATTTACGCCGAAAATCACGATCTTGGCGAGGAACGCGTCGATCCTTTTGTTCATTACCTAAAATCTGACAAACCCGATGGAAAATGGAACTGGAATGTACTGACTTCTCCTGACATTGTTTCCTCGCCCGATATTGGATTGAAAATCGCGCTCCATATCCACGCTTATTACCCACATATGTTAGAGGCAATACTTGAAAAATTGAGGGCAAATAAAATACGTCCCGACCTGTTTATTAGTGTTAAAAACGAAAGCGATAAATTATCTGTTCAACTTCTTGTCGACAAATATGAAGGGAAAACCGTTATAGAAGTGGTTCCCAATCGCGGACGGGATATTGGACCATTGTTCACCGAATTCGGAAAAGAGCTTGTTCAGCACTATGAGATTATCGGTCATATACACACGAAACAAAGTCTTCACGAAACCGACCGGAAGATGGTTGCGAATTGGAACACCTTTCTTATGACCAATCTTTTGGGCGATGGCAAAACGATTAAGATGGCAGATGTGATTTTGCATTATATGCAAACGCATGAAAAAACAGCGCTGATTTTCCCTGATGATAAATATGCGGTCGGTTGGGCAGGTAATTATCAAGCAGGCCTTGAGCTCGCCAAACGCCTGAAAATAGAAACATTGCCAAAATATATAGTATTTCCCACAGGGACGATGTTCTGGGCCAAGGCAGACGTGCTCAAACCGTTTGTCAATCTCGACTTGCAGTGGAACGACTATCCTCAAGAGCCCTTGGCGCTTGATGGAACTTTCTTACATGCGATCGAACGCATGTTTACTTTGACATGCTATCAAAAGGGCTATGACATCGTGACCACCTATTTGCCCCATAAGACACGATAAGCTCTTTGAATTTCCACTCTATCTTGAATAACGGGTAAAAATTCATCGGAACTGTTTTTGATGAATGTTATGGCAGCTCCGATTGTTTTATGGACAGAAAACCCGAACAGATTTTTATTTATCTATTTTGTTCGACATTTCTATTTTTGTACGTCATTGCGTAATTTGATGCTTTCAGCTGTTTTTTCAATTTCTGTGTTATATGCTGCCAATGTACCTTTTTCTCCGGTGGCATGCATAAAAATAGGACGCCCATCATTTCCAATGGCTGCGTAAATAACGAGATCAACAGGATCACCCTTCATAAGAGCGGTTGCCTGAAGCTTCAGCCCCGAGTGGCCGGCAAATTTTGTCGTTGATGTTTTGCGATCTTCAACATTATCCACTGTACCTTTGATCGATTGGAGATAGTTATCTACGACTTTATCAAGTGGCGCCCCTTTGGTATTTTCGAGCCCCTTGGTCACGATAATATCAGGACGCTCGGCGTCTTCCTTAATATAGGCCGGAATCGTCAACATTGCGGAGCTGTTCATAATAGATCCGACAAACTCGAACGGAGGTTGAGCACCAAAAGTGAAAGGAAGTGCACTTAGCTGATCGGATTCATCATTATGACTGGCAAGTGAAACCGACCCAAAAATCGTCATGGCATCATTATTGGAGAATTTTGCTTTCTCCGGTGCCTGAACAGTAATGATATAGGAAGCATTGGGCGCAAATAACATGGACGACCATTTGTCAAAAATACCATTGGCTGCCGTCTGTTTGCCCTGATAAATTTTCAATGCATAACCATCGCGGGATTTTTTGTCTGACTGCGAAACAATATCATAATGCTGGGCTGCCATAGCAGGCTTGAACTTGCTCTCGTCACTGAAAAGCTGTTTTATATGATCACTGGCCGGAGGCATTGTCGCCACAACAATCGCAGCACCGGTTTTTTTATCAATAAATCCGCTAAAATCGGTCGTTAAAGTAAAACTATCAGGTACACTAATATAAACTGCTGTGCCGGGAACTTTCTGGTAAACTGCTGCACGAGCCCCCATTGGAGCCGAGCATAAAGCAATAATAAGGGAAATGAGTTTCATCGACTTAAACACTGAACTAACCTCCGGTATCATAAACTCGCAAAACATACCAAACTACTTCAACATTATTATTATAATACCTGCAACGCTTTGTAGGTAGGGATTGTTCATCATAACTTGCCATCAAGACTGCTTGCTCACGGTAATGTGATCCGCCAGCTTGCTCTTGCGGTACCCGTAACAAAAATAGAATACGATGCCAATAAGGTTCCATAATAGAAAATAATATTGGGTTTTTGACGGCAGGCTGAAAAACAGGTAGATGCAACCGATGGCACTTAACGGTCCGACAATAAAGACCAGAGGTGTTTTGAATTTTCTTGGAACGTCGGGTGCTGTTTTGCGTAAAACAATGAGACATATGCCAACAGAAGTAAAGGCAACCAATGTACCTGCATTGGCGAGAGCTGCTATTTCATCAAGCCGGAAAAGTCCGGCAATAGCAGCAATGATCACGGCAGTGAAAAGTGTTGTCGCAACAGGTGTGCCTGTTTTTGCGTTCACGCGGGAAAGAAAAGAAGGAAGGGTTCCATCCCGCCCCATGACAAAGAATATACGGGTTTGACCGTAAAAAAAGGCCAATAAAACAGTGGGTAGAGCAACGACCGCTGCTATACCGATGAGACCTGCAATATGATTGGAACCGAGACTACGCAAAATATGGGCAAGAGGTTCCTCGCTATGGGCAAATTCCGTGTAATGCAAGGAGCCGACAGCACCGAGACCAACCAGAACATAAATAATGATACAGGCAATCAATGAACCGACAATTCCGATTGAAAGATCGCGCCGTGGCTCTTTGGTTTCTTCGGCGGCCGTCGCGATTGTATCAAAACCATAAAAAGCGAAGAAAATAATAGCCGCGGCTGCCATGACACCGCGCTCCACGCCATCCGGAGACATAACTTTTGAAAATCCGTTCGGCATGAATGGATGCAGATTTTCTAAATCAAAGTGGGGAAGTGTAACAATAATAAATAAAACCAGCGCAGTTATTTTGATAACCACCAGAAAAAGATTCAATGTTGCGCTCGCTTTGGTGCCGATCATCAACATAGCAGCGATAACAAAGACGATGAAAACTGCAGGAAGATTGACAAGACCATGAATACCCGTTGCAGGATCAACCGCATTATAACCGGCAGTCAACCAGAATGGCAGATGAATGCCGATGCCATGCAAAAATCCGGTCGCGTAAGCCGACCAGCCGACTGCAACGGTGCTGACCACCAGAGAATATTCGAGAATGAGACTCCATCCCACGATCCAGGCGATAAGCTCGCCCAATGCCGCATAAGAATATGTGTAGGCGCCTCCCGCGAGCGGAATAAGAGTCGCAAGTTCCGCATAAGCAAAAGCAGCACAAGCACAAACTATTCCGGCGATAACAAATGCAAAAAGTACAGCCGGTCCAGCCCTGTCAGCTCCGATACCAATCAGTGTATAAATGCCTGTGCCGACAATTCCGCCCACGCCCAAAGCGACAAGATGAGGCCACCCCAATGTAGGGACGAGTTTCCTTTCCCGTTGAACATTTTGTTGAAGAACGGGTTTTCGTCTGAGCCATCCCGACATTTTACATTCCTTACTCTTCCGCCTGATAAGGTTTTCCGAATGCAAAAAAGCCTTAACCGAACGGCACAAATTCAAATTTTCCGTATTTTAAGTCTTACAAGACTAAATACGTGACACGATGCGCCCAGTATTTCATGTATTGTTTTGCGATTGCAACCAGAAGTTAACAAAAAAGCACCGTTTATAACGATGCTTTTTAAAATGATCTTAAGTGTTATTTTGGAGCGACCACCATCATCATTTGTCGCCCTTCCAGTTTTGGCTCAGCCTCGACTTTCGCGATAGATGAAGTATCTATCTTTACCCGTTCGAGAAGCTGCATACCCAATTCTTGGTGGGCCATCTCGCGACCACGGAATCGAAGGGTTATTTTGACCTTGTCACCGCCCTCAAGAAATTTGCTGATCGCCTTCATTTTGACCCCGTAATCATGGGTATCAATATTTGGCCGCATCTTGATTTCTTTAATTTCCACGGTCTTCTGCTTTTTGCGAGCCTCGGATGCTTTTTTCTGATTCTGATATTTCAGCTTACCAAGATCAATTATTTTGCAAACAGGCGGTTCGGCATTTGGAACAATTTCGACAAGATCAAGACCCGCTTCTTCAGCCATAGCCAAAGCATCATGTGTCGGTATTATTCCGTGATTATGCCCCTCATGATCAATAAGCTGTATACGAGGAATGCGAATATCCTGATTGGAACGCGGCCCATCTTTCGGGGTTGGCGTTGTTTTAAACGGTCGGCGAATGGTCGATTCTCCCTATAATAGTTTCAATTATTCAGTTCTGAAATAAATTACCCAATCAAAAACCGGCGTGATGACTTGCGTCATTCAAAAAAACTCGTCAGATGCTTGTTTGAGATCAGGATAAACTTATCTCTTTTTTTCGTCATATACAAATTAACGTGCAAAAACAACCGAATTAACGTGCAAAAACAACCGAAATGCCTAGCTTTTAATGAATATTGGCTTGAAATTGGCATAAAGGGTTTAAGTCACGATTTTCTATGATTAGAATAAGTATGTTGTGATCAAGTTTAAAGATATGAGCTGAATAAGGAGTTTTTTCATGGAAAATGGTGCTCTCGAATTTTTAACTATAGGCCATCAAAAACTCGCTATACGCGCTCTGAAAGGTGACAAACATCCCGGTCTCATGTGGCTACCGGGTTATCGTTCACATATGATGGGTGGTAAAGCCGTCGCATTGAACGAATTTGCCCAAAAAAACAATTATCCATTTTTGCGTTTCGATTATTCAGGGACCGGCGAATCGGAAGGCGATTTCTATCAAGGCAGTATTTCGTTGTGGCTCGAGGAAAGCCTGGCACTTTTTGAAAAATTTTGCCAAGGTCCGCAAATTATCGCCGGATCATCAATGGGAGGCTGGATTGCACTCCGCATGGCACAGGAATTGGCCAAGAAAAACATACCGCTTGCCGGTCTGTTACTTCTCGCCCCTGCACCGGATTTCACCCGTGACCTTGTTCGCCCGCAAATGAGCAGCAAACAAAAACGGGAACTGGAGGAACGCGGCTTTTTTGAAGTTCCTTATGAAAACGAGCAGGAACCTGTTCCTTTTACCAAAATTTTTCTTGATGACGGCGATAAAAATCTGGTTATGGAAGGCCTCATCGATATTCATTGTCCCGTTCATATTATTCAGGGAATGGCCGATAATGAGGTGCCTTATCAGCATACGCTCGAACTTGTTGAACATCTGCCTTTCGATAATGTTACTCTAACGCTGATCAAGGACGGCGAACATCATCTTTCTCGCCCTCAAGATATTGCAACGATTATCAATGGGGCGGAAACTCTTATTGCAAACAGCAATCGTTGATCGTTACGCTAATCTCTAGAGAACGAGAGGTGAGGGTCGGATTTGTATTTTCTCGAAATTTCGTTGCCGTCGGATAAAATCGGAATTAACACTTTGAAAAAATATAACTATCCGACGGGGCTATCGTGCAAAATAACGAATTAAAACCGGATAATAGTTCGGGAATTCATCTCAAAAGCTGATTTTATCATGTTTTTCCGTTTATCTTCGCCATCTCTTCAAAAACGATTTTTATTACCTAAATAACCGACATGTTTTTTGCGTCAAACAGCTCTGACAAATCCCTCCTTAAAAAGTTGCAACTGACACTTCAATTGTCGGATCGTTCTTTGCCGCTTACAATTGTGCGAAGTGCACGGGCAAGCCGGTTGACATTACGGATAGAAACAGGTGGCAAAGGTGTTCGCGTGACCGTACCACCAACAACAGCGGAAACCGAAGTAACAAATTTTATCGAGCGCTATAGGGGGTGGATAGAAAGCCGGATTTCGCGTTTTCCTCCCCCGCAGGATACCCCGATGTTGAAACCCGGTGCCGCGATTCCTATTCTCGGTCACCCTTATCGCATTATTCATCAAGAAGGACGTGGTAACGTCACTATTATACCGGATGATGATGGTAAAGGCGGAAAAATCATTGTTTATGGCGATAGCCGCTATCTTCCAAGACACATTCGCGAAGCCTTAAAAAAACAGGCTGCGCTGATTATTGCCCCTCTTGTTAAAAAACACTGTGCCGTGGTCGGCAGAACGCCCGTTTCAATCCGCTATAAAGATACCAAAAGCCGTTGGGGATCCTGTTCAGCCGACGGCCATTTGTCGTTTTCCTGGCGAATTGTCATGGCTCCGATCGGCGTGATCGATTATCTTGTTGCACATGAGACCGCACATCTTATCGAAATGAATCACAGTTCGAAATTCTGGTCTTTATGTGAAAAACTGTGCCCGCGCACAAAAGAGTACAGAGCATGGTTGAAACGGAATGGCCAAACTCTTCATGCTATTGACTTCGAATAATGGTGTTTTGGATAATCGAGCCTTCGCTTATTCACTTGATTTTAGCAAAATGATCGCCTGATATTCGATTATTTTAAACAATAATGACTGACTTTATAACAAGCCAGAAATGCTGCAAAAGGCTTGTTATTTTAGCAAGAGTCTATCCTGTTTTCTCTAAACGCAGAAAAGCAATTAGCGGGCTTCCAGTCCCATCTTCCAGAATTCTGTTTCAAGCCGGGTAGCCGTGTTAAAAATTTTACTCAAGTGCTTGAAATGCACTTCATCATGACTTTGTTCGGCCAGTTTATTGAAGCTATCAAGAAATGTTTTCACGCCTTTAACGTAATCATCACTTTGGTAATTTTTGATCCATTGTGAATAGGGATTTCCTTCAAACACAGTGTCTGGTGATTCGACAAGGCGCAGACCGATTTCTGCATAGCCCGCAACACATGGAATCAAGGCTGTCATCAAGTCGAGCCGGTCACCTGAATATCCAACGTCCAGAACAAAACGGGTATAGGCAATGGTTTCGATAGCTTCTTCTGCCCCGCTCATTTCCTGTTCCGAAATTCCCCACATTTTTGCATAGGCTACATGAAGCGGCATTTCTGCTGCAATATCATTTAGGCCGTCAAGCGCTTCCCGAATATCTTCGATATTCGTTGATTTTGCCGCAAGAAGTGCATAAGCACGGGAAAAATGAACGAGGAACAGATAATCCTGCGTCAAAAACTTTTTGAAACATTTTTCTTTCAATGTTCCAGCGGCCAATTGATTGACAAAAGAATGTTCAACATAAGCTTGCCACAAACCACCGGCATTTTTTCGCAAATGTCCAAAAGTGCCTTTCTCGAAATCGGGCTTTTCCATCAATCCTCCGCTATATCTGCCTGACAGGCTTGTAAAATCGTCTTTTCCGCTTTAGACGGATCGCTGTCCTTATAGGTCAGGAATGCATCATTCCCTTTTATATGAAGACGGTAATTATCCTGATCGTCAACAGCGATGAAAAGCTTTTCCGCAGTTTTAACATCCTCACGCAATGCCACCAGTTTTCCGTCGACAGATATGACTGCATAAGAACCATCTTTGGCCTTTATAAAAACCGCCTGCAATGCCACGCCCCGTTCACAGATATAGGTTTGGTTATGCACTGAAGGCTCTTCGGCATTGGCCGCAAAGCCATGAAGAGCAGCAAAAGCAAGCGTTGCAAGGAAAGTCTTTTTCAACATTTTTCAAGGCCTTTACCAAAAGACAAAAAATTTTTTGGAACTTTATATTCAACCACCCGTTAAGTGAGCACCAGGACAAAACCTGGTACCCCTAGGTGCCCGATGGAGTTGCCCCCGCTTGTCTAATCGGGCACCCCTTTCTTCTCATTATACGCCTCCTCCCATATAATGAGGACTAACCTACTACGATCGGTGTTCCAACCGGAACCCGATTGTAGAGGTCGATAATATCCTGATTCATCAATCTGATACAACCGGATGACATTGATTGGCCGATGGACCACCATTCCGGTGAACCATGGATACGATATCCTGTATCGCGACCGTTTTGATAGATATAAAGTGCGCGTGCACCAAGCGGATTGGTGGGGCCGGGCTCCATGCCGTTCTTATATTCAACAAGTTCAGGTTTTCTTCCGATCATTTCTGCCGGTGGTGTCCAACGGGGCCATTCGCGTTTGAATTGAACATTGGCTCGCCCCGACCACTGGAAACCGGCTGCACCAATACCTACGCCATAGCGTAATGCATCACCGTCAGGCTGGATGAAATATAGAAAATGGTCTTTGAGGCTAACAACAATTGTTCCCGGAGCTTCGCCTGTCGGGTTGGGTACGATCTGGCGTAAAAATTGTTTTGGCACTTTGTCGTAAGGAATTGCTGCAAGCGTGTATGGTCCTTCATGGACGGCCGCATACATTTTATCAGGCGAGGTAAAACCTTTATCAATGCCGATGAGCGGGCGTGGAATTGAACCGGTTGTCATATTATTGTAACCGCTTCCCAAAATGCTGTCACTCGTGCAACCGCTCAATAACCCGACAAACGTTGTTCCACTTCCGATTAAAAAACTGCGGCGGGTAAAAGAGAGGCGTGATTTTTTCATAAAGCACCTGAACTCGTGTTCAAACAATTGCAACCAATTTTGGTTCGAAACGAATTTGGCTTATCAATCCGTTTCCGATTCTTGCCATTATTGAATGCATGCTATTTGTTATGAATGATGCCTAATGATGGTTTCCGAATGGTTAATTCCGGTTGTTTAAACTTGCCTCGACCAAGGCACACCAGAAAACCGCACCGTCGATGATATTTTGATCATTAAAATTATAATGGGGACTATGAAGACTTGCACTTTCGCCATTGCCGAGGAAAAAAAACGCTCCCGGACGAGCTTCCAGCATAAATGCAAAATCCTCGCTTACAGTGGTTGGTATCTCGGTCTCGACGACTCTGTCCGCTCCCAAAACACGTTTGGCAACATCAAGAGCAAAATCACTATGCTCGGGGTGATTGACCACCGCAGGAACAAGCCTCTCATAATTCACCGATGCGGTTGCACCGAAGCTTTGCGCCTGATCTTCAGCGATTTTTTTGATACGCTCTTCAACAAGATTTTGAATATCTGCGGAAAAGCTGCGCACAGTCAGAGAGATCGTTACGCTATCAGGGATGATATTAAAGGCTTCGCCGCCATGAATAGAGCCGGTCGATATAATAGCGGATTGAAGTGGCGGAACATTGCGTGATACAATTGTCTGCAGCGCCATCACGATAGAAGACGCAACAATAACAGGATCAATTGCAGATTCCGGTCGGGCTCCATGTCCCCCTTTACCGTGAATGACAATTGTTGCCTTATCGACAGAAGCCATCATCGCCTTTTTGGTGAATTGTATTTTTCCTTGTGCGAGTCCTGGCCAGTTATGGAGTCCATAGATGGCATCACAAGGAAATCGTTCAAACAATCCGTCATTGATCATTGCTTTTGCGCCGGCACCAATTTCTTCGGCCGGTTGAAAAATAAGATGCACTGTTCCGTCAAAATTTTTCGTGGCCGCCAAAGCACGTGCGGCTGCAAGGAGTGTTGTTGTGTGGCCGTCGTGACCGCAAGCATGCATCACACCTTCATTTTTGCTGGCATATTCCAGATCTGTTTCTTCCCTTATCGGGAGAGCATCCATATCGGCTCTGATGCCAATCGATTTTGGTCCATTGCCATTTTTTAAACTCGCAACAATACCATTGCCACCAATGTGGCGGGTTACTTCATATCCATATTGTTGCAGAAGCGTCGCTATTCTGGCCGAAGTGGCCGTTTCTTTTCCGGACAATTCGGGATTATTATGCATGGCATGTCGGAATTCGGTCATTTCCGGCAAATAGGAGAGGATCAAATTTTTGATTGCTTTTGTCGCCATCTTTCCCGTTTCCATCGTTGATCTGGTCAATTATGGAGGTTGCAAGAGGTGGTTATCAAGAAATATCCGTCTATTTTTTCTAGCCGAGCAGCTATTTTTTACCTTCTGCGAATTGGCTCGTGTGTGTTGCCTCCAAAGCCCCGGTCAATTGCCAGCGAGCACAAAGTCGCTTCACAAAGTGTGAAAAATCGCCTGTTTCAAAAAAAACGGCAGTCATTTTTTATCGGTGAAACCGACAAGCCTTATCACAATTTTCAAATTTTTTTCGTCGCATTTCGAAAGCCGATGAAATTACTGGAGGTTACCTGCACTGACGATTGCCCACACTGGCGGTTGCCTATGTTTCGATTAAAGAAAAAATCAATTTTCAAGCTCTCGCCAGATATTTTTCAACCAGCGCACCCCACAGGGTTGCACCAACAGCAATACCATCATCGTTGAAATTATAATGCGGCGTATGAAGACCTGTGCTGTCACCATTGCCCATAATGATATAGGCACCCGGTACTTTTTCCAGCATGTAGGAAAAATCCTCACTCGGGGTCAAAGGTTCGGCATTTTCGACGACATTTTTGTCGCCAACAACTTGTTTGGCAACTCCTAAAGCAAAGTCGATCGATTCGGCATCATTTACCGTAACAGGATAACCGCGTTCATAATTGATGATGGCCTTTGCTCCATAGCTTTCGGCTTGCGATTTCACCAATTTACAAATTCTTTCCTGCAAAAGGTCCCGTACTTTTGCCGAAAACGCCCGAATCGTCAGCTCCATCTTGACTTCTTCCGGTATGACATTGGAAACACTGCCACCTTTGAACATACCGACAGTGATAAGTGCAGCCTCGAGCGGTGGGACATTACGGGAAACAATGGTTTGCAAGGCCATAACGATAGATGACGCCGCAACAATCGGATCAATTGTTGTTTCCGGACGTGCACCATGACCGCCTTTGCCGCGAACTGTAATATAAGCGGTGTCAACCGATGCCATCATCGGCCCTTTCGTAAAACGCAATGTTCCTGAAGGAAAGCCCGGCCAATTATGCAATCCATAAATCCGGTCGCACGGAAATCTTTCAAACAATCCGTCATCAATCATTTTCTTGCCACCGCCATAACTTTCCTCGGCAGGCTGGAAGATAACACGGACTGTGCCATCAAAATTCTTGGTTTCGGCAAGATAACGGGCGGCAGTCAGAAGAATTGTTGTATGCCCGTCATGCCCGCAAGCATGCATGACCCCTTTATTCTTGCTGGAATAATCGAGATTGGTTTCTTCTTCGATCGGCAAAGCATCCATATCGGCACGTATACCGATTACCTTTTTGCCATTACCGACTTTCAATGTGCCAACAATACCGGTTTTACCGACACCCCGTACAACGTCGAAGCCCCAACTTTTAAGTAGGCTTGCTACTTTGTCGCCGGTTTTATGCTCGTTAAAGCCCAATTCGGGGTTTTGGTGAATTTGGTGGCGGATCGCCACCATTTCATCAATCGTTTTATCAATATGCTCGCGAATATGTTTCATAGATAAAAGTCCTATATCCTGCATTTTTCGGGAATGTAGCTTTTAAAAGTCATTTCAAATATGTTTCAGCCAATGAAACCCAATAACACCCGCCAAGAGGGAGCAATTCATCGTTGAAGTTATAATGGGGACTATGCAAAGGCGCACTGTCACCATTTCCAATGCCAACATAGGATCCTGGTACTTTTTCCAACATAAAGGCAAAGTCTTCACTTCCAGATCGTTTCGGCGTATTATCATCAACATGATCGGATCCGAAAATTTTTGCCGCAACATCAATAGCAAATGCCGTCTCTGTTTTGTGGTTGACCAGCACCGGATATGAACGCTGATAATCAACTTCGGCCGTTGCACCAAAGCTTTCAGCCTGTAACTTTGCGAGTTTTTCGATACGCGATTGCAGCAAATCCCTTACGTCCGGATTAAAGCAACGGACCGTGAGCAACATTTCCGCACTATCGGGAATAACATTTGGGGCAACCCCTGCATGAAAGCTACCAACAGTTACAACAGCCGTTTCAAGCGGTGGCACATTGCGCGAGACAATTGTTTGCAGGCTTGAAATGATCGCCGCACTTGCCGCTATCGGATCAATTGCCTGATCCGGAACAGCACCATGGCCGCCCTTGCCAATCACTTTGATTTTGACAAAGTCGCTTGAAGGCATGAATGCCCCGGTATTCGCGGAAATTTTGCCGGTCGGAAACCCCGGCCAGTTGTGCATACCAAACACGGCATCACACGGGAATTTTTCAAAAAGGCCGTCATCAATCATTGCTTTTGCACCGGCAAAACCTTCTTCTGCCGGCTGGAAAATGAGGTTGAGTGTCCCGTTGAAATTCTTTGTTTCGGCAAAGTAGCGTGCGGCCGTTAACAACATGGTTGTGTGGCCGTCATGCCCACAAGCATGCATTTTGCCTTCATGACAACTCGAATATTCAAGATTTGTCATTTCTGTAATTGGTAAAGCATCAAAATCGGCACGCAAACCAATGGATTTTTTGCCATTGCCTACTTTTAAACGTCCTACAACGCCGGTCTTGCCAAGGCCTGTTGTAACTTCATAACCCCATTTTTTCAAAAAGTCGGCAATAATTTTTGCTGTTCTATGCTCTTCATAAGCGGTCTCTGGATGCGCATGCAAATCGTGGCGCACTGCTTCCATTTCCGGCACATAGGCTTTCATGGTTTGAAGAATTTTTTTCGCTTCTGGCGAAAGGTTTTCATTACTCATTCAAATTCCCCTATTTTCTATAATTAAATTTCATAATTAAATCTCATGGCGCTTTTCGTCGAAAGCCAGATATGCCACCCCACCAAGGACGAGAGAAACACCAAGATACCAGAATGGCGCCATAATATTGCTGTCGGATATTTTAAGAAGGAATGTTACAATCATTTGTGCTGTACCACCAAATATTGAAACACTGAAAGCATAAATAACCGACGTTGCAGTTGCGCGAATTCTTTTCTCGAATGCTTCGATAATGAAAAGCACACATAAGGTAAACACAATCGACATACCAATCACTGCCACAGTGTAAAAAGCCAGAAAAACGCGAATATTTTGTACAAAGTGGAATGCAAAATAGGATGAGATAAAGATGATGATCAGCGTGTTAATAGCTGTGCGTTTACGCCGTTCCAACCGGTCACATAAAAAGCCTGAAAAAACAGTCACAACGATAACAATGACACTTGCATAGCTTGATACAAGGAACGCTTCGGAGCTTCCGATGTCCGTGACCGTCTTCAGGTAACTCGGCATAAAGAACACCAGAACATACATCATGACAGTTCCCGGAAAAATCACAAAAATACCGGCAATCATCTGTTTCGTATGTTGGCTGATAAGCTCTTTGAACGGATGTATTGTGTGTGCTTCAACTGTTGGTGCCTTATGTGTTTCGTTGATATGGGCGCGGATATAAAGCCCGACAGGAATAATGAGGAGTGACAAGATAAATGGTACGCGCCAGCCCCAGCTTTCCATGGCTTCATTGGAAAGGCGCGACATTAATAAGGCGGCAAGAAGTGAACCGCATAAAGTACTCAAGCCTTGTCCGAAAAACTGCCAGCTTACGAAAAATCCGCGCTTGTTACGTTCGGCCGATTCCATAAGAAGCGTCGTTGCCGCGCCAATTTCTCCACCGGCTGAAAATCCTTGACATAGACGCCCCATAACAATCAACAGGGGCGCAAAAATACCAATTGCTTTATAAGGCGGTGCAAATGCTATCAAGGCACTGCCAATGGCCATTAATATAATTGTCAGTAGCATTGCGTCTTTACGCCCATGGCGGTCGGCATAGGCACCGATAACAATACTGCCTAATGGACGCATGACAAAGCCGACCCCAAAAACCGATACCGATATCAGCAATGAAATCAGCTTGTCTTCAGAATTGAAAAAGACATGTCCGATAATTCCGGCAAAAAAACTATAAACCGTAAAATCGAAAATTTCGAGAAAATTGCCGACACCTGCTGCGACAATCAATTTCGTCTTGCTACCGACAGGTGTCAGGGTAACATTCCCTGTATCATTGTCAGGCGTATTTACCAATTCAGTCATAACGGCTATCCCTTGATAATTTTCCTGCTAATTTAACCCGAGCGAGGAAATTCAGGCACGCAATTTCATTGGCAATCTGACAAAAATATTAACAATATATTTTCTTAATTATTATCATATTGGTGAATAATAACTGTCGACCGTTTCAGACAAAGGACAATAGCTATGTTGACACTCAAAGATCCTGTAGTTTTGGCGCAGGCACTTATCCGTTGTCCATCTGTTACGCCGGATGAAAACGGCGTATTAACGCAAGTTCAAACATGGGCAAAAAGCCTCGGTTTTTCTGTTGAACGACCAGTTTTTACAGATAAAAACACACCCGATATTGAAAATCTTTATGCACGTGTCGGTAAAAATGGACCGCATCTTGCTTTTGCCGGTCATACCGATGTTGTACCGGTTGGTGAGGAAAAAGCTTGGAACTTTCCGCCATTTGAAGGTACGATCAAAGACGATAAACTTTACGGCCGTGGCGCTGTTGATATGAAAGGCGGAATTGCCTGTTTTATTGCAGCCGTTGCCCGTTATTTAGAAAAAAATCCGCTTAAAGGCTCGCTCAGCCTGTTGATAACAAATGACGAAGAGGGCCCCGGTATTAATGGCACGATAAAGCTTTTGAAATGGGCAGCCGACAAAGGCGAAAAATGGGACGCCACAATTGTCGGAGAACCAACAAACCCGAACAATTTAGGCGACATGATCAAAATTGGCCGGCGCGGTTCGCTTTCAGGTGTGATCACTGTCACGGGACATCAGGGTCATGTGGCCTATCCCAAAAGAGCGGCCAATCCGATCGATCTCGTTATAAAATTATGCGAAGCGCTTAAAAATCCGGTTCTTGACAAAGGGAGCGAAAATTTCGAGCCCAGCAACCTTGAAATAACGACCATAGATACCGGCAATACAGCCACCAATGTTATTCCGCAACAAAGCGTTATCCGGTTCAATGTCCGCTATAATGACAATTGGACTGCCGAAACTTTAAAGCAGGAAATAAAAAAGCGGCTCGACTCGGTAAAACTTGAAACAAAGGGTTCGCTTGTTCCGACGTTCAAAATCGACTGGGTTATAAGTCCCGGTGGAGTTTTTCTGACGAAAAATGATGAGCTTGTCGGATGTTTGAGCAACGCAATAAAAACAGTAACGGGACGCACACCGGAATTATCCACCTCTGGGGGCACATCGGATGCCCGTTTTATTAAAGATTATTGTCCCGTTGTCGAATTCGGGCTGGTAGGAAAAACCATGCATATGGTTGATGAATGCGTAGCAATAGATGACCTTGAAAAGCTCACAAAGATTTATGAGAATTTTTTAGCGACTTTCTTTAACGCTTGAAAATCGGCAGACTCATTGTGATGAGCCACTATTTGAGATGAGCCACTATTTTATAAAAAGCCGGTCGACAAACCGGATTTTAAAGCATTCTTGTAAAGCAAGTTTCTAAAAGTCTAGCGTTCACAAGTCATCCAGAATTTGCTTGCGCCAAATTGCCAGCCTTTTTGGCTCGATTCGACATAAAGACAATCAATCTGTTATTGTCGACAAAGCTCGCCGATGCATCACCTGTTTTACGAATTTATTTTTTTGTTTGGCTGTCACTATTGCCAATGCCTTCGAAAAATTCTTTCATACGGGCAAAAAAACCATGTGACTGAGGCGAGTTTTCATCAACAGAAAGCTTTTCGAACTCTTCCAGAAGTTCCCGTTGTCTTTTGCTCAATTTTTGCGGCGTTTCGATTGCCACCTGAATATAAAGATCACCCATTGCCTGTTGGCGTAAAACCGGCATTCCCTTACCCTTCAAGCGGAATTGACGGCCATTTTGGGTGCCTTCCGGAACTTTGACCCGTGTTTTCAACCCGTCAAGCGTTGAAACTTCAAACTCTCCGCCAAGTGCTGCAGTTGTCATGGAAATAGGCACGCGGCAGTAAAGATCGGCACCATCACGCTGAAAGAATTCATGTGGTTTGATGGATAGGAAAATATAAAGATCGCCAGCCGGTCCGCCATGGCTTCCGGCATCGCCTTCACCCGCCAGACGAATACGTGTACCATCTTCAATGCCTGCGGGAATATTGACTGTCAATGTGCGCTCTTCTTCGATACGCCCCTGTCCGTGGCATTTCGGGCAAGGATCCTTGATAGTTTCGCCGCGTCCCTGACATGTCGGGCAAGTTCTTTCAATCGAAAAGAAACCTTGAGCGCTACGGACTCTTCCGGTCCCGCCACAAGTTGCACAGGGCTGCGGCTTCGAGCCTTTCTTGGCACCCGTTCCCGAACAAAGATCACAGGTAATAGAACCCGGCACCCTGATTTGTGCTGTTTTGCCGTGATAAGCTTCTTCCAGATTGACTTCCATATTGTAGCTGAGATCGGCACCACGCTCGCGCCCATCGGCACGTTTGCGTCGTGCACCGCCCATCATCTCGCCAAAGAAATCTTCGAAAATATCGGAAAAACCGCCCGCAGCAAAACCACCACGTCCAAACGGATTTCCACCACCGCCACCATTTTCAAAAGCAGCATGGCCGAAACGGTCATAAGCGGCACGCTTTTGAGGATCTTTTAAAACCTCATAGGCTTCGCCTATTTCTTTGAATTTTTGTTCCGCCTCTTTATCACCGGGATTTCTGTCCGGATGATATCGCATGGCAAGTTTCCGAAATGCAGATTTGAGCGTTTTTTCATCGCATTCTCGTGAAACGCCCAATGTTTCATAATAATCAACTTTCATCGCTTATTCCTGCAGTTCCTCTGCCATTTATTGACGAGACGACATTTACCATATTCAAAATTCGCTCGAACAATTGTCGCTGGTTTTAAAAAACCGTTGTCATTTTGGCTTTTATTGCGAGCATATTGGCTGTTTTATAACAAAGCCCGCCCTTTTGATAAAAGGTCGGGCTTTTTCAATTTTACAAGGACATCAGAGCAATTATTTCTTATTGTTCTTGTCGTTGTCGTCGACTTCTTCAAAATCGGCATCAACAACATCGTCGTCTTTGTGCTCTTCTTTTGCTGCATCATGGGCAGCATCAGCTTCTGCCTGAGCTTTTGAAGCGGCATACATTGCTTCACCAAGTTTCATGCTGACTTCAGACAATTTCTTGGTTTTCTCAGGAAGACTATCAACATCATCCGATTCAATGGCCTTCTTGACATCTGCAATTGCAGCTTCAATGGCCGACTTGTCTTCAGCCGAAACTTTGTCGCCATAATCGGCAAGCGATTTCTCGGTTGTATGAACAAGAGCCTCTGCCTGATTCTTGGCCTCAACGCCTTCACGCCGCTTCTTGTCATCGGCAGCATGGGCTTCAGCATCCTTGACCATCTTGTCGATATCGGCATCGCTCAAACCGCCAGAAGCCTGAATGCGGATCTGGTGTTCTTTACCGGTGCCTTTATCTTTTGCCGAAACACTGACAATACCGTTGGCGTCAATATCGAATGTAACTTCGATCTGCGGAACGCCACGTGGTGCCGGCGGAATGCCTACAAGGTCAAACTGGGCAAGCAACTTGTTGTCGGCTGCCATCTCGCGTTCACCCTGAAAGACACGAATTGTCACAGCGTTCTGATTATCTTCAGCCGTCGAGAAGGTCTGCGACTTCTTGGTCGGAATTGTTGTATTACGTTCGATCAAGCGTGTGAACACACCACCCAATGTCTCGATACCGAGAGAAAGCGGTGTAACATCAAGCAACAGAACGTCTTTGACGTCGCCCTGCAAAACGCCGCCCTGAATGGCAGCACCCATGGCAACAACCTCATCCGGGTTAACGCCCTTATGCGGATCCTTGCCAAAGAAGGTTTTTACAATTTCCTGAATCTTCGGCATACGGGTCATACCGCCAACGAGAACGACTTCATCAATATCGCCAGCGCTCAAACCGGCATCTTTCAATGCAGCCTTACAAGGATTGATTGTGCGTTGAACCAGATCTTCAACCAATGACTCGAATTTTGCACGGGTCAATTTCATGGTCAGGTGTTTAGGACCGGTTGCATCAGCGGTAATGAACGGCAAATTAATTTCTGTTTGCTGCGAAGATGACAGTTCGATCTTGGCTTTTTCGGACGCTTCTTTCAAACGCTGCAAAGCAAGCTTGTCTTTTCTCAGATCAATGCCGTTTTCTTTTTCAAATTCTTCGGCAAGATAGGTAACCAGACGCATATCAAAGTCTTCACCGCCAAGGAATGTATCACCATTGGTCGATTTAACCTCGAAAACGCCATCACCAATTTCGAGAACCGAAATATCGAATGTACCACCGCCCAAGTCATAAACAGCAATTGTCTTACCGTCTTTCTTGTCAAGACCATAAGCCAAAGCAGCAGCGGTAGGCTCGTTAATGATACGTAAAACATCAAGACCGGCAATCTTACCGGCATCTTTCGTTGCCTGACGCTGGGCATCATTAAAATAGGCAGGAACTGTAATAACAGCCTGCTCGACTTTTTCGCCCAAATAGGACTCTGCTGTTTCCTTCATTTTCTGCAAGACCATTGCAGAAACCTGGGAAGGTGAATATTTCTTGCCTTCTACTTCAACCCAGGCGTCACCATTTTCCCCTTTGACGATTTTATAAGGAACAAGTTCTTTGTCCTTGGTAACCATCGGGTCGTCAAAACGACGGCCAATCAAACGCTTGACCGCAAAAATAGTGCCTTCAGGATTGGTAACAGCCTGACGTTTCGCCGGCTGGCCTACAAGACGCTCGCCACCCTCTGCAAATGCTACAATAGAAGGTGTTGTGCGGGCACCTTCCGAATTTTCAATAACTTTCGCGTTTTTGCCATCCATGACAGCCACGCAAGAGTTTGTCGTACCTAAGTCAATACCGATTACTTTTGCCATATATCTACTCTCCATTCAGCAAGCTGTCGGGACCTCTACCGAGCATTCCAATCAGACAGCTCCTTATCATATGAAAAGCCCGTAATGGCCACTCAAAAATCGGCAACCATAACGAACCTCGTTGACGCGTATATAAGGGCACCCCTGTAGACGTGCAAGAGATGTTGAAAAGATTCATATGAGAAAGCGGTTTTTTGCCAATATTTTCGTCTTTCTAACTGTTTCCGGTTCGAGTAACAATCCGCCAAGCCCCTGTTTTCATTGGAGCCAAAGTTATTTTCAGAACCCACAAAACTTATAAAGCTAAAAACCGGCTGGCACCTGCGACGAGGTGTCTAAAAAATCCGGTTTGCAAATAAAATCCGATTATGTATCTATGCCATTGTCACAAACTAAATGACCCGGAACAGCTTTGTGACTTGAATAAAACACTGTCTGGAACATTTCTTTATTGTTTATTCAATTCAGGATAGTTTAACCAAGCAGTGTGATGACATGGAGCATCAACGCTTCAAAACAGGAGAAGTTAAAATGAAAAAGATTCTTGCAGTCTCTTTGGCTGGCCTTTTGGCAGCAGGATCGATGATATTGGCAGCTGAAGCCCGCAATGGCTCAGGTGACGGTTCGGTTGAAGATAGCTACGTAGAAGGCCAAAAGGCAAAAGCCCCCGAGGGCGAGGTTCATCATGATCGTGGTGGCAACGCCGGTCGCCACTTTGGTGATGGTTCACGTGAAGACAGTTATGTTCCTGGTGAAAAGAAAGATTCGCCATTGGACAAGACTGTTATTCAGGATGATGAAAAAGGCGAATCTGACGACGGTACACCGCGTAAGTAATTCGGTTTTATGAATAAGCGAGGCGGGTTTTACCCGCCTTTTATTTTAATCTATTCTTGGTTCACGTTTATTCTTCTGCCTGAAAAATACCAATAAACCGGCTAACCGCTTTTTAAAAAAACCGGCCATTCAATGGCATTCAATATAATTTAAACTAATTTAAAGTCATTCGAAATAAAATTTGCTATAAATTTTCTCTTAAAGAAACAATATTTTTTATAATAAATCTCATTAAACTCATTCAATTCAGATTAAATATAAACCCGATTTAGGTTAAACATAACGCGAAGAACACTGTTCAAAACAATACTTATTCGATGAGTTTAACGGGCAGGGATATTCATCGGCGACGATCATCCCGATCTGCCAAGCCGAACCGGCAATGACAGACAAATTCTTCGGCAACAATCTTCCATTTTCCGGATGTCGGTAGATTGGAAAATCAGGATTTTTATCGATTACACCAATTGGTAAAACTGGCGTATGATCGACCAGCCCTCGTCAGCACTTTCGACATAATTGACGAGTTTTGCATCATCAGGTGAAATTGTCCCTTGTTCGGCAAGATAATCGAGATTGATAACATTTTGCCAGAATTCACGGCCGAACATTAATATCGGCACACGTTTCATACGGCCTGTCTGGATGAGGGTGAGTGATTCGAAAAATTCATCCAATGTACCGAAACCACCGGGAAAAATGGCTATAACCTTTGCCCGCATGAGAAAGTGCATTTTGCGCATCGCAAAATAATGGAAGTCAAAACAGAGATCGGGTGTTACATAAGGATTTGGTGCCTGTTCATGCGGCAATACGATATTAAGCCCGATACTGGGAGCACCGACATCGGCTGCACCGCGGTTGCCCGCCTCCATCACACCGGGACCGCCACCGGTTATAATGACAAATTCATGATGACCGGTCGAAGCAGAATATTGCGAACAAAGTTGGGAAAATTTTCGCGCTTCGTCATAATAACGGGAAGCTTTTTCAAGATTTTTCTTCTGTTCGGGGGTTTTTGCCGCACGTGGTTCTTTACCCGGTTCCGGAATGCGCGCACCGCCAAACAATACAACAGTCGACTTGATGCCGTGTTCAACAAAACTGAATTCGGGCTTCATCAATTCCAGACCGATTCGGACAGCACGTAATTCGCGCCGCATCATGAAATCTTCGTCTACATAGGCAAGGCGATAGGCAGGTGAACGCGTTTGGGCAGTATCGGGAACTTCATGAACCTTACGGGCATCCTCTTTCGAGTGCCGAAAAGGTGTCCAACCGTTTTTTTCGCCATTAGCCATTCAGAAACTTCCTTTTCATTGACCACAATTGTTTCTTGCATTAGGCCGGATAGAATAAATGCTGATGCTTTCGACTTACTTAACGGAGACCTAATGCCATGACCAATCTGTCCCAACTGGAATCCATCATTGAAAAGGCGTTTGATGAACGCGAAAAAGTAAATATCCTGACAAAGGGAGAAATACGTGACGCAGTTGACCATGTGCTTGATCAGCTCGACAAAGGAGAACTGCGCGTTGCCGAACGCGAAACCAATGGCAACTGGAAAGTTCATCAATGGTTGAAAAAAGCGGTTCTCCTGTCATTTCGCCTCAATGCTATGGGACTTATTTCGGGCGGGCCTGACCAATCATCATGGTGGGATAAAGTGCCATCGAAATTTGACGGCTGGAATACCGATAATTTCGAAAAAGCGGGCTTCCGCGCGGTCCCCAATGCCATTGTGCGTCGTTCAGCCTATATTGCGCCGAGTGTTGTCTTGATGCCCTCATTCGTCAATATCGGTGCTTATGTCGGTGAAGGCACAATGGTTGATACATGGGCGACAGTCGGCTCTTGTGCACAAATTGGCAAACATGTCCACCTGTCGGGTGGTGCGGGTATCGGTGGCGTTCTTGAACCTTTACAGGCAGGTCCCACAATTATTGAAGACAATTGCTTTATCGGTGCACGTTCCGAAGTGGTAGAAGGATGCATCGTCCGTGAAGGGGCAGTGCTTGGTATGGGCGTTTTCATCGGCAAATCAACCAAAATTGTCGACCGTGCAACCGGTGAAATCACTTATGGCGAAGTACCACCCTATTCAGTCGTTGTGGCGGGAACTATGCCGGGAAAACCTTTTCCGAATGGAGAAGCCGGTCCTAATCTTTATTGTGCAGTCATTGTCAAACGGGTCGATGAAAAAACCCGCTCGAAAACATCCGTCAATGACTTGTTGCGCGACTAGGAAATCCGGTTAAAAAATCGCTCATGTTTATAAAATCCGGATAAATGGAAATGGAATAAAAATTCCAAGTCTATCCGTTTATCCGGTAATCATAAACCAGCGGGGGAGAACCGGATTAGCCGCGAACCAGACTATTCAAGATGATCGAAAATTCTCAAAAAAAGAAGGCGAAGAAGTTTTAAACTTCTTCACCTTATCTTGGCAAATAGAGTGCAGCAGAGTATGCGGGGGTGTAACTCTGCTGCGCCGGGCCAAGGTCATTAAAATGACCAAAGCCCAACCGGTTTTCGGCCCATGAAAAGCCGGAAAACGAGTAGCTTCTGAAAATTTAAATCGATTATTAGTCGGCTTATTAATAAGCGTCAACACCCAAAGACGCTAACAAATGCGAATAACTTACAAATTAACACCTTATGATTGAAGTTTTGAATTTCGATAAAAGAAAAATTGTATTTTTGGAAATATTAAAAAATTTTCTTGGCCTGGATCGGGCAATTCCTGATCAAATTGAATGCTTTTCAAATTATGCCGAATCACTCCGGTTTTCAAACGAAAATAGATTTCGGACTTGTGTTTTTTTCCTTTGAAGAAAATAGCCCTCTGACATTGAATGGCAAAAGAGCGTCGTTCAAGCCGACGTCGTTATTCTGCACAAAACCGGTTTCGGCTTTTTCGACCGATTTTTAAAAAAATCGATGGTTGAGAATCGAATCACTGCAAAATCATTTCTTATGTAAGCAGATCACATTGAATGCACAGATAGTGATAGACACGTAAGATTGTCGCCCCACCATCGCCCGACGTTCAGAATGAACACTGTCACAAGTGCTATTCATTCATTTTTAAAGCCTGGATAAACGCTTCTTGTGGGATTTCCACCTTACCGAATTGGCGCATACGCTTCTTGCCTTCTTTTTGTTTTTCAAGAAGTTTGCGTTTACGGCTCACATCACCGCCATAACATTTGGCTGTGACGTCTTTACGCAAGGCACGGATATTTTCACGCGCAATAATCTTGCCGCCAATAGCTGCCTGAATCGGAATCTGGAACATGTGTTGAGGAATAAGTTCCTTCAATTTTTCACACATTGAACGACCACGTTTCTCGGCTCCCGACCGGTGCACGAGGATAGAAAGTGCGTCAACCGGTTCACCATTGACCAGAATACTCATTTTAACGAGATCACCTTCCCGATAATCGGTTACGTGATAATCGAAAGACGCATAGCCTTTGGAAATTGACTTCAAACGATCATAGAAATCGAAAACAACCTCGTTGAGCGGCAGGTCATAGGTAACCATCGCACGTGTACCGACATAGGAAAGGTCAACCTGAATCCCGCGACGATCCTGACAGAGTTTTAAAATTGCGCCGAGATATTCATCCGGTGACATAATTGTGGCGCGTATCCACGGCTCTTCAATGGAGGCAATTTTAACAACATCAGGCATATCGGCCGGATTATGGAGCTCTTTCACCGAACCGTCCGTCATATTGATGCGATAGACAACAGAAGGAGCCGTGGCAATGAGGTTGAGATTGAACTCGCGTTCAAGCCGTTCTTCAATAATTTCAAGGTGCAAAAGCCCTAAAAAACCGCAGCGGAAACCAAAGCCCAGAGCAGCGGAAGTTTCCATTTCATAAGAAAAACTGGCATCATTCAAACGAAGCTTGCCCATTGCCGCACGAAGATCGGCAAAATCATCCGCATCAACCGGAAAGAGCCCGCAGAAAACCACCGGTTGCGCGGGCTTGAACCCCGGCAAAGCATGGTCACACGGACGATGATCTTCCGTAATTGTATCGCCAACGCGTGTATCAGCCACTTCCTTGATAGAAGCTGTAATGAAGCCTAATTCCCCCGGCCCCAGGTCTTCAATCGTTGCCATTTTGGGAGTGAAAACACCAACCCGTTCGACCGGATATTTTGCACCGGTGCCCATCATGCGGATGGTCTGGCCTTTTTTCAAAACCCCGTCGATTACACGCACAAGAACAATCACGCCCAGATAGGCATCATACCAGCTATCGACCAGCATTGCTTTGAGCGGCTTGTTAATATCCCCTTCGCGGGGTGCTGGCAGTTTGTGGACAATAGCCTCGAGAACCTTGTCGACGCCCATACCGGTTTTTGCCGAAATTTCTATTGCGTCGCTCGCATCAATGCCGATCACTTCTTCAATTTGCTCTTTGACACGTTCGGGCTCGGCCGCAGGCAGATCAACCTTGTTGAGAACAACAACGATTTCATGATTATTGTCGATTGCCTGATAAACATTGGCGAGCGTTTGCGCTTCCACGCCTTGCGAAGCGTCGACAACAAGAAGTGACCCTTCACAGGCAGCAAGAGAACGCGAGACCTCATAGGCAAAGTCGACATGACCCGGTGTGTCGATCAGATTCAAAATATAGGTTTCACCATTTTTTGCCTTATAATGAAGCCGCACTGTTTGCGCTTTGATAGTGATGCCGCGTTCGCGCTCGATATCCATCGAATCAAGCACTTGCTCTTTCATTTCCCGCTGGGCAAGGCCACCCGTCATCTGGATGAGCCGGTCAGCCAAAGTTGATTTTCCGTGGTCAATATGGGCCACGATGGAAAAATTCCGAATATGGTCGCGATCTACTGTCATGAAAAGCGATTTAGCAAGGAACGCAAAGAAACGCAAAGCCGAAATGAATGTTGGGAAGCAAGTTTGCAGAAATCTTCTTCATTCCACAGATGAGCTTATTGAAATTGCCCGATTTTTACCTGAAATTCGGACTGTTTTTTTCGTTTTGAGAAAACGTCTTTAAACAACACTTCAAACCGTCAATAGCACGGTTTCAGGTTTCTTATAAAAACGTCATGGCTTTTCAAGCGAGCCGCGTTCATTCCATAGTCCGGATGTGTTTTTAAAAAGGGAATTTTTTCGCGCGCTTTTTATCATTCTTGAGCTATTGCCCGCCTTTTCGGCTTCAATTCGGAAACAAGAATACCAATGATAATGCAAAATGCTCCAAGAATTGCAAGGTGAGGCAGGCGTTCGCCGGCAATCCACCCGACGAGACCCGCCCAAACCGGTTCACCGGTATAGATGATTGTTGCACGCGTTGGTGAAACCGAGCGTTGCGCCCAATTCATTGTAAGCTGAATGAGAGCACTCATCGCAGCCAACCCCAATCCTGCCGACACCCACACCCAAGAAAATGCCGGAATAGTTTCGCCATTAACCGGCATTGCCACAAAGGAAAGGAAGCCCGCAACAAAAAGCTGTACAACGGTGACACGTCGGCTATCGACCCGACCGGCAAAAAAGCTGATAAAGACAATTTCCGAGGCAATTGCAAAAGCCGATAAAAGTGTGAGAATTTCGCCCTTTGAAAAATCTATTGCATGAATTCCTTGCCCTGAAACCAGAAGTAAACCGATAAACGCAAAGCTTATTCCAATGAAACTCGTCAAACGCGGTTTTTTACGTAAAATTATCCATTGCAAGAGCGGTACGAGCGGAACATAAACAGCGGTAATAAAGGCCGACTGGCTGCTTGCAATGGTCTTTAATCCGGCAGTTTGCAAACTATACCCCAGAAAAATAGGAATGCCGATAACTACACCGGCGAAAATATCATGCATACTGATATTTTTGAGGCTTCGCCAAAAAATGATGCCGGCAAAAATACCGGCAAGAATGAAGCGGAAACCGACAAAGAACAATGGCCCGCAGGAGCGCATTGCCAAATGGATGATAAGAAAGGTTGCGCCCCATAGAAAAGTTATGCCGATCAGAGCGAGTTCTTGTCTCGACAAGAGATAAAACGCGTTTCCCTTCGCTCCCGCCATTCAGCTTGCCCTGTTCAGGTAATCCGAAAGGCTATGGAGAAAACTTTCAAGTTCCGGTGCTTCAATATCAACGAAAGCCGGAATTTCTTTATCCTCTTTGTGACCAACAAGTATCGTGGTCATGCCAAGTTCTTTGCAGGTTGAAAGATTGGCAAGATTATCTTCAAACATTGCCGTTTTTTCCGGATCGATTGAAAAATGTCCTAAAAATCTGTGATAGGCTTGCCGGTAAGGCTTAGGCAAAAAATCGGTAAATGTGACATCATAAATGCCGTCAAAACATCCGGTTAAGCCACGGTGGGTAAGAACACGTTCCGCGTGAGCACGGTCGCCGTTGGTAAATATGAATTTGCGGCCGGGCAAGCTTTTAATATCTTCGGCAAGCTGCGGATCTTTTTTTAACGGCGAATAGTCGATATTATGAACATCCCTCAAATAGTCTTTTACATCGACAAAATATTCTTCGATCATACCGCGTAAAGCGCCACCATAAGTTTGCCTGAAATATTGGCGAAATTTTTTGACCTCTTCATCATCGTCAAGTTCGAGCTGTTTTTTGACATAGGCACTGATACGTTTGTCGATCTGTGCCCAAAGCCCGCTTTCTCTCGGATAAAGTGTATCATCAAGATCGAACACCCAAACATTCACGGTTGTGAGCTTAGACAAAATTTTTTCGTTTATCATGGCACAATCAACGTACCTGCACCGCGTTCAGTAAAAAGTTCAAGCAAAACCGAATGGGCAGTTTTACCATTCAGAATAACAACGCCTTCAACACCGCGATTGATTGCCTGAATACACGTTTCGACTTTTGGTATCATACCGCCGGAAATGGTCCCGTCACGCATACGCTCTTCACATTGCTTGACTGTCAGTTCTTTGTAAAGTTTTCCGGCTTTATCGAGAACACCGGGCACATCTGTCAAAAACAGCAAGCGCTTGGCTTTAAGGGCACCGGCAATGGCACCGGCAAAAACATCGGCATTGATGTTATAAGTATTGCCATCCCTTCCCGGCGCAACCGGAGCAATGACCGGTATCATTTCGGAACGGGCAAGCAAATCAAGAAGTGTGCGGTCGACTTCAACCGGTTCGCCGACAAATCCCAAGTCCAGAATGCGCTCGATATTGGAATCGGGATCGATAACCGTCTTCCTGGCTTTTTCGGCAAAAACCATATTGCCATCTTTGCCGCAAAGACCGATTGCCCATTCACCTTCGGCATTGATCATCGCAACAATTTCCTTGTTGATCGAACCGGCGAGCACCATTTCGACAACTTCGACAGTTTTTGAATCTGTTACCCGAAGTCCCCCTTCGAACTTCGATTCAATTCCCATTTTAGCCAGCAGTTTTGCAATTTGCGGACCACCGCCATGAACGACAATCGGGTTGATGCCTGATTGTTTGAGAAGCGCAATATCGCGCGCAAAAGCATGTCCGAGTTCAGGATCTCCCATTGCATGGCCGCCATATTTCACCACAACGGTCTTATTCTCGTATTTCTGCATATAAGGCAAAGCTGCGGAAAGCAGTGCAGCCTGTCTTTCTGCAATATCGGCAGCGTTGGTAGTCGGTTCATCCATTAAAATCGCCCTCCTCGGAAGTACAGCAAAATAGGTACTTCCAATTTTCATAACAAGAAATCTTATGCTCTGGAACCGTTAAAACACAACATAACCTTATCGTAATGCAAGATATTTTTCTATTGGTACAATTTAGCACTAGACAAGAATTTTTTACTCGCTAGATTCCGCGGCTGAGGAATTTGCAAACTGGGAGGGTTGCATAATGTCGTCTTACAAACAGATTTATGACAAGTGTTTAAAACATCCCGACGAATTTTGGGGTGAAGCTGCCCGTCTGATTGACTGGTTCAAACCATATGACAAAGTATTCGATAAAGATGCCGGAGTCTATGGGCGTTGGTTCACAGGGGGTAAAACAAACGCTTGCTATAATGCTGTCGACAGGCACGTCAAAGCAGGACGTGGCGCGCAAGTGGCTATCTATTATGATAGTCCGGTGAGCAATGCTAAAAGAGCAATCACTTATCAGCAACTTTACGAAGAAGTGCAGGCACTCGCAGCCTTTATGCAGGATATCGGCATAAAGAAGGGAGACCGCGTTCTCATCTATATGCCGATGATTCCACAGGTTTTTACTTCAGTTTTTGCCTGTACACGCATTGGAGCCGTGCATTCGGTTGTATTCGGGGGATTTTCTGCCAAAGAACTTGCGATCCGGATTGACGATTGCAAACCGAAACTTATAATTGCTGCCTCTTGCGGAATTGAACCGAACCGTATTGTTCCCTATCAGGCAATGGTTAATCAAGCGATAGACATGGCTAAACATGAAGTCGACCATTGCATTGTTCATGAACGGCCGATTACCCAAAAAGCCCCCGAGGGACTTTTTACCTTAAAAGAAGGACGTGATTTCGATTACGCCAAAGTGCTCAAAGAAAATATGGGGCGCAAAGTCCCGTGTGCAGAGCTTTCCGCAACCGACCCGCTTTATATTCTTTATACCTCCGGTACGACCGGAAAACCCAAGGGGGTTATGCGCGACATTGGCGGCTATATTGTAGCACTGGCATGGACAATGGGGGCTGTATTCAACGTCAAACCTGGCGAGGTTATGTTTACCGCTTCCGATGTCGGCTGGGTGGTGGGGCATTCCTATATCCTTTACGCACCGCTCATCGTCGGTGCAACAACCGTACTTTTTGAAGGAAAACCGATCGGTACACCCGATCCGGGAACATTTTGGCGTATATGTGAAGAATATAATGTGCGCTCGTTTTTTTCTGCTCCGACCGCGTTTCGCTCGATCAAACGCGAAGACCCAAACGGGAATTATGCAAAACCTTATAAATTACCCAATTTGCAAGCCATGTTTGTTGCAGGAGAACGGGCAGATCCCGATACTTTGCAATGGGTAACCAACCTTTTTCACGTACCGGTTATCGACAATTGGTGGCAAACCGAAACCGGTTGGCCAATTGCAGCCAATCCGCTGGGATTGGAGCTTTTGCCTATTAAACCCGGTTCCCCAACCCTCCCGATGCCGGGCTTTATCATTGACGTTCTTGATGATGACGGCAACAAGGTCGCGCCTGGAACATTCGGCAATCTGGCATTTCGCCTGCCGCTCCCGCCCGGTTGTTTGCCAACTTTGTGGAACGCTGACGAACAATTCAAAAAAACCTATCTTGAGCGTTTCCCCGGGTTTTATAATTCGTCGGACGCGGGCTATATTGATGAAGACGGTTATGTGTTTGTCATGAGCCGCACCGATGATATCATCAATGTCGCCGGTCACAGACTTTCAACCGGCGGCATGGAAGAAGCACTGGCAGGACATCAGGATATTGCCGAATGTGCGGTTATTGGCATTAAGGACAATTTGAAAGGGCAGGTTCCCTGTGGTTTTATTGTCCTCAAACATAATGTCGAACGGGAAGACGCCATCATTGAAAAGGAATGCATTGCCCGCATCCGCGAGATTATCGGACCGGTTGCAGCATTCAAACTCGTCATGACAGTACGTAAATTGCCAAAAACCCGTTCGGGTAAAATTCTGCGCGCTGTCATACGAAAAATTGTTGACGGTGATGAATGGTCAATACCAAGCACGATTGAAGACCCTTCAACACTTGAAGAAATTCAGGAACTGGTGAAAACCCGCCATTTTGGATGATTAAACGTCAAGCATACGGGCTTCATTAAAATAAAAAACGAGAAGGTAATCCCGACGGTTACCTTCTCTTTTATCTCTTTGAACGTCAATATCTCTTTGAACGACAAACATGCGTTAGATTTTGCCAAAATTCCGGAACGGAATTTATCTAAAACGTTTTTGGATACGCTCGTCTCGATTGATCAAAACCGATGGGCTTTTTGCCATTTCATTTCCTTATCGTCATGACTAAAAAATTTCCAATTATAAATGACCGGCAAATAGCGATACTTGATTGAAAGAATTTTTCGAACAAATTTTCTGATGTTTTGGTGGGCATCATGTTTCAATCGCAACTGTTGCCCATGATTTTTAAATCACCACAGAACATTGTCATCAGAACGTCTATAACTTTTAAATTTTTAATTGCTCAGAGTTTTATGACATGTCGTATCAACGATTATGCGCGATAAAAAAATCGATAAAAGCACGCAGCGCTGCACGCATTTTTTGTTGCGGATAATAAATATAAAATCCGGGAAAAGGCGGCGTCCAATCTTCCATCACTTTGATAAGCTTACCTTCCTTGATTGCGTCCTTCACATAATTTTCGAAAACATAGGCAAGTCCGGTATTCTGTAGCACCGCATCAACCACCAATTGATGGTTGTTGAGGATAAGTTGTTCAGGTGGCGTAACTGTATATTTTTTCCGCCCCTTTTCGAATTCCCAAACATAAGTACGCTTTTCGTTAAACCGGTATAAAATTGCTTTATGATTTTTCAAATCGGTAGGATCATGGGGAGCCGGATGTGTTTCGAAATATTTTGGCGTTGCCACAAGAACACTTCGCAAATCTCCACCTATTTTTGCTGCCACCATATCCTTTTCGACTTGTTCGTGGATACGGATTCCAGCGTCATAACCTGATTTGACAATATCAACAAAACGATTGTCGATGACGAGATCAAGTGTAATATCGGGATAAGCTTCGCTGAACGCCCCCAAATAGGGTGCGATGACGAACTTGGCTGCCGAATAGCCGGTATTTATGCGCAACAAACCCGATATCTTGTTATGGGTTGCTTTGGCGGCATTAAAGCCATCCTCGATCACTCTAAGCGCAGAAGCGGTTTCATGCATAAGAACCTTGCCTGCTTCGCTCAAGCCAAGACTGCGCGTTGTACGGTTGAAAAGCTGGACACCCAGACTTTCTTCCAGTTTTCCAACTGCATAAGATACCGCTGACGGCGCAATATTCAGCCTTTTCGCCGCTGTCCGGAAACTGCCTTCTTCCACCACGGTCTCGAAAATGAGCAAATGGGAGAGTTGTTGCCTGTCCATAAATCCCGTGCCCTTCAATTGTTCTAATTTTTAGATCATATTTAGCGAATTAAATAGTATAAACAAACAATAAATATTCCTCTAGAATTTTAACAAATAGACAAACAGACAAAAATAAAGAGGAATTGAAGCATGAAAAAACGCAAACTCGGTGTATTGAGTGTCTCGGAAATCGGACTTGGATGCATGGGCTTTACACATGCTTATGGCGGCGATGATGAGCAATCGGCGATCAAGACATTGCACCGCGCAGTCGAACTGGGTGTTACCCTTTTTGATACGGCTGAAATGTATGGCCCTTTCAATAATGAAATTCTTGTCGGTAAAGCATTAAAACCTTTTCGTGATAAAGTGGTCATTGCCACAAAATTCGGTTTTAAACTCGAAAAGCAACCTGATGGACACATTGATGCCACCGGCGTTGATGGACGACCGGAACATGTTCGTGAAGTTGCTGAAGCCTCGCTCAAGCGTTTGGGCATTGAAGTGATTGACCTACTTTATCAGCATCGGGTTGATCCGAATGTTCCGATTGAAGATACAGTCGGTGCTATGGCCGATCTCGTCAAAGAAGGTAAAGTGCGTGCGCTTGGCCTTTCGGAAGCAAACAGCGAAACAATAAGACGCGCTTACAAGGTTCATCCGATCAGTGCACTTCAAAGCGAATATTCACTGTGGACACGTGACCCCGAAAAGGAAATTTTGGCAACATGCCGTGAGCTTGGAATAGGCTTTGTCCCATATAGTCCTTTAGGACGCGGTTTCTTTGCCAGTGGTTTTACAACCAAAGGCTTGGGCGCTAACGATTTTCGCCGCCTGCTACCGCGTTTTCAGGACGAAGCTTTTGAAAAAAACCGGCAAATCATTAGCGAAATGGAAAAAATGGCAAAAGAGAAAAATGCCACCGTTGCCCAGCTTGCACTGGCTTGGGTTCTAAGCCGTGGTGATTTTATCGTACCGATACCGGGGGCAAGAAAAATCCGCCATCTGGAAGACAATGTCGCTGCCACAGAAATTCATCTTACAAAAGATGATTGCAAGCGGCTCGAAAATATTGTCAGCCCCGAAAAAGTTGCCGGAAAACGTTATGATGACAGCCGGTTGAAACTGGTTGATAAATAATCAATTTTCGGTTTTTAAAAGCCGGTTAAGCGGGCTTTTTAAAATTTCATCGGTAGACGACTGAATAGAAAATGATCGAGGGTGTGAATGACCATTCAAATTATGGGATTCGCACTCTCGCTTTATAAATTTGAAGACCGGTTTTAACAGTTCACTATGCTGTTTCCGGCTATACACTCATAAAATGTCAACAAGCAGCAACACCGGTTTCATGTGTCGTTTTAAAAATCTGAAATGCGAAATGCGGTAGGAAACAAAATACCGAGTACGGTACAGAAAAAGAAATGTCTTGCGCATAATATAAGCTAACAATACGAGGAGAAATATATCTCTCCCTTCATAATCTTTCCATCGACCAGCTTATTGCCGCAACCGTCATCCATATTGATCAAAAACCGCTCGAATGCCTGAGTTATTTATTCTTGCATTTCTAATTATGGGCGACCTCGAAAACTTCATTTAAGCCGTCCGGATTTTTAATCTTTCCAAAACAATTTTTCTGAAACGACTAACGCTATCAAAAAAGGTTCAGTCGTTCCTGCATTTATGAGCTGAACCTTTCCAGAGCATCATTAATTGGCAAACAGGTTTAACCGATTTGCTCCAATGTATAAGGTAATACATCGCGCTGATTATAATTGACCGACAGTTTATGCTTGAGCGGTGGAGCAGCCCGACTTGGGCAAGCCGTCCGCGAACAGATCCGGCATGAAATACCGATCGGTTCGTAAGCGGCGTTATTTTCGAGGTTGAGACCATCGGCATAAACAAATTGTGAAGCATTCGATATTTCGCAACCGAAAGCCAGAGCATAATGGGGATGCGGGCTGTGATAGCCGCCGTTCCGTTTTACCACCTGAACGGCCAGACAAAGATAACGCACGCCATCGGGTGTTTCGGCAAGTTGCCTTATAATATTTCCGGGGGTTTCAAAAGCCTGATGGGCATTCCAGACGGGACAAGCCGCACCATAGCGGCCAAATTGCAATTTCACGGCGCTGTGCCGTTTGGTTATATTGCCTGCGCGGTCAATGCGGGCGAAGAAAATCGGAACGCCTTTTTCACCGGGACGTTGCAAGGTCGAAAGCCGGTGGCAAACCTGTTCCAATGACACACTGAAACGGGCAGCGAGCAGTTCGATGTCATGCCGCAACAAATTGGCAGTGCGCAGAAAAGGTTTATAGGGCAAAACCAGTGCACCCGCGAAATAGTTATAAAGTCCGATGCGGCAAATCTGATTGGCTTCTTCCGATTTAAAAGAGGCTTTTTTGATAATCTCGTCGCAAAGCGAATCCGCTTCAAATTGTGCAAGCTGGACCGCCAGTTGGAACGTGCGTTGCTGTGGCGCAACATAAGGGTTTAACGTCAAAACACGGCTCTTGGGGTCAAATTGGCGAACCATGCCATTATCATCTGTGCCCCAGCGTATAAGAACCTGATGGCGTTCTTCGAGGCGTTGGATAATGGCGGAATGATTGTCACTTTCACCGATTCCGATCTCGGCGGCGAGCCGTTCGGCACTGCGGTCGAGATCGTCGATATAATTATCGACAAAATGGAAAAAGTCGCGCACCTCTTCATAAGGTAAAACTTCCGTGAGGCCACTTGCCTGTAACCGTCCGTCGGTACTTGCCAATTGTTCGGAAGCCAGCCGATAGGCCTGATGACACGTAATAAGTGCACGCGCAAGACCCGGCGCATTTTGCGTAATAAGCCTTAATTCCTGCATGCCTGCCCGATTATTTCTAAATAGCGGATCGCTCAGAGTTTCACTCAAAGCAGACAGCAGACGGTCATCCTCGCCGGAAGAAAGACTGGAAATATCGATGTGGAATTTTTCCGCCAGAGATAGCAGAACCGCAGCCGAAACCGGCCGCTGGTTATTTTCAATCTGATTGAGATAAGAGGTAGAAATGCCGATACGCTCGGCAAAATGGGCTTGCGTCAATTGCTGGTCTTCCCGCAATTTGCGTACTCTCCGCCCGATATAAAGTTTCCCGATAGCCATTTTTCACAATTTCGCAATTTACAATTTGCATTTTTATAACTTATGCATTCGCACACGATCAAGCTTTATTATTTTTTTGGCTGTGATAGCTTTGAATTGTGGAGGAAAAAGGCTTCGCCTTTATTGATCGAATACATGTGGGAGGAAAAGAAAAGGCTGCGGTAAGAGAAAACGCGCCTTTTCTTTTTTTTTCGCTATCTATTCCTCGCATAACAGCATCACGCAAAACCATAAAGGGATGCGCTTTAGCGGTTTTTAAAAACCGAGGGAGAAACAATGCTTGCAACATTGCAACAATTGGAAGAACGACGCCAGAGTGCCCGCCTTGGCGGCGGCGAGCGTCGTATAGAAGCTCAACATAAAAAAGGTAAACTCACAGCGCGCGAACGCATAGACGTTCTTCTTGATGCCGGTTCTTTTGAAGAATATGACATGTTCGTCAATCACCGGTGTACCGACTTCGGCATGGAAGAGCAAAAATACGCGGGCGATGGCGTGGTTACCGGCTGGGGAACAATCAACGGCCGACAGGTTTACGTTTTTTCTCAGGATTTTACCGTTCTTGGCGGTTCGCTCTCTGAAACGCATGCACAAAAAATTTGCAAAATCATGGATATGGCCGCGCGCAATGGTGCGCCGGTTATCGGCCTTAATGATTCCGGTGGTGCCCGCATTCAGGAAGGTGTTGCCTCGCTTGCCGGTTATGCCGAAGTTTTCCGTCGGAATGTCGAAGCTTCAGGCGTGATACCACAAATTTCCGTTATCATGGGGCCTTGTGCCGGTGGCGCCGTCTATTCACCGGCAATGACCGATTTTATTTTTATGGTTCGTGACTCATCCTATATGTTTGTCACCGGCCCCGATGTGGTCAAAACTGTTACCAATGAAATTGTCACTGCCGAAGAATTGGGTGGCGCAACAACCCACACAAAAAAGTCTTCTGTTGCTGACGGGGCTTTTGAAAATGATATCGAAGCATTGGAAAATATCAGGCTGCTTTTCGACTATCTGCCGTTAAACAGCAAAGAAAAGCCGCCCGTGCGGCCTTTTTACGATGATACCGAACGGCTCGATATGAAGCTTGATACGCTCATTCCCGATTCATCCACAAAGCCCTACGACATGAAAGAGCTTATTTTAAGTGTTGCCGATGAGGGCTCATTTTTCGAAATCAAAGAGAATTTTGCAAAAAATCTGATAACCGGCTTTATCCGTATCGAAGGACGCACAATCGGTGTCGTTGCAAACCAGCCAATGGTGCTTGCAGGCTGTCTTGATATTGACACTGCCCGCAAGGGTGCACGTTTTGTACGCTTCTGTGACGCTTTCAACATTCCGATCCTGACACTTGTCGATGTTCCCGGATTCCTGCCCGGCACTTCGCAGGAATATAACGGCGTTATCATTCACGGCTCGAAATTGCTCTTTGCCTATAGCGAGGCGACCGTTCCGATGGTGACGGTCATTACCAGGAAAGCCTATGGCGGCGCCTATGATGTGATGGCATCAAAACACATTGGTGCCGATATCAACTATGCATGGCCAACGGCGGAAATTGCTGTCATGGGGGCAAAAGGGGCCACTGAAATTCTCCACCGGTCACATCTTGATGACAAAGAGGAGATTGCCCGCCTGACGCAAGAATATGAAAAACGTTTTGCCAATCCTTTTATTGCTGCCGAGCGCGGTTTTATTGACGAAGTGATCATGCCTCATTCCACCCGCAAAAGAGTGGCGCGGGCATTTGCTGCCCTTCGCAATAAAAAAGTCGAAAATCGTGATCGCAAACATGACACTATCCCGCTTTGAGGCTTCAAATGATTAAAAAAATCCTGATTGCCAATCGTGGCGAAATCGCTTGTCGCGTCATTCGTACAGCAAAACAAATGGGCATCAAAACGGTTGCGGTCTATTCGGATGCCGATGCCAATGCTCTTCATGTACGCCAAGCCGATGAGGCTATCCATATTGGCGCCTCGCCTTCATCCCAATCCTATCTCGACATTGAAAAAATCATTGCTGCGGTCAAACAGAGCAATGCCGATGCGGTCCATCCGGGCTATGGCTTTTTGTCGGAAAATCCTGCTTTTGCCGATCGTCTGGAAGAGGAAGGGATTATATTGATCGGGCCACCGGCAAATGCCATGCGCGCTATGGGTGACAAGATTACTTCCAAAAAATTGGCCGCGGGAGCCGGCGTTTCAACTGTTCCCGGACATATGGGGCTGATTGATGATGCCGATCATGCGGTAAAAATCGCGCGTGAAATCGGCTATCCGGTCATGATCAAAGCCTCTGCCGGCGGTGGTGGTAAAGGCATGCGCATTGCATGGAATGATGAAGAAGCAAGAGAAGGATTTCAGGCGTCGAAGAATGAAGCCAAATCATCCTTCGGAGACGACCGTATTTTTATCGAAAAATTTGTGAGTGAACCGCGCCATATCGAAATCCAGATCATGGGCGACAAGCATGGTGACATTATCTATCTCAATGAAAGAGAATGTTCCATCCAGCGGCGCAACCAGAAGGTGATTGAAGAAGCTCCCTCACCATTTCTTGACGAAAAAACCCGCAAAGCCATGGGTGAACAAGCGGTTGCGCTCGCCCGTGCTGTCAATTATCACTCCGCCGGTACGGTGGAATTTATTGTTGATGGCAAACGGAATTTCTATTTTCTGGAAATGAACACCCGCTTGCAGGTTGAACATCCGGTCACCGAAATGATTACCGGACTTGATCTTGTCGAACTGATGATCCGTATTGCCGACGGTGAAGCTTTGCCGCTTTCCCAAAATGATGTCAAACGGAATGGTTGGGCATTGGAATGCCGGCTCTATGCCGAGGATCCCTATCGCAATTTCCTCCCCTCGACCGGAAGACTGACACGTTATAATCCCCCTGTTGCAACCGACGACAACAATGAAGTGAAAATCCGTAACGATGGCGGCGTTTATGAAGGGGGAGAAATCTCGATCTATTATGACCCGATGATTTCGAAACTCGTTACATGGGGGAAAAATCGCCAAATGGCGATTCAAGCCATGCAAGAAGCCCTCGACAGTTTCGAACTTGAAGGCATCGGAAACAATTTGCCATTTCTTTCGGCTGTCATGCGTCAAAAACGCTTTCAGGAAGGCAAATTAACCACCGCCTATATTGCGGAAGAATTTCCGGATGGCTTTCATGGCGTCTCGCCAACGCCGGATGAAGCGCGTTCCTTTGCAGCTATTGCCGCGTTTATCAATTTTAAATTGCAAGAACGGGCGGCTATGATTTCCGGCACACTCGACAACCACCGGCGTATCGTAAAAAATGAATGGGTCGTGTCGATCTTCGACCAGTCTTTTCCTTTGGTTATTGAGGTTGATCACGCCGGATCCAAATTGGAATTTGCCGATGGAGAACAGATTACCCTTGAAAGCCATTGGCTACCCGGCATGACTATTTGCGAATTTTCTGTTTCCGACCGGTCGAACATGGTTGTGAAGGTCGACGTCAAAGGAACATCCATAAGGTTGCGCCACGGTGGTATTGACGCAATTGCCCATGTCAGGGAACCCAATATTGCTGCCCTTGCAGCACTCATGCCGAAAAAATTGCCGCCTGATACATCCAAAATGTTGTTATGCCCGATGCCCGGCGTCATTACCGCGATTTTTGTCAAAAAAGGCGATGAAGTCGAAATCGGCCAACCTCTTGCGATCGTTGAAGCGATGAAAATGGAAAATATGCTGAGGTCGGAAAAGAAAAGCAAAATTGGCAAGATTTCGGTGAAAGTCGGACAAAGTCTCGGTGTTGACGAAACCATTATGGAGTTCGAATAGACATGACCGGAAAAGGAGATATGAGCGAGTGGAAAAAACTTGCTGAAAAGGAGCTTAAAGCTTCTCCCGACACACTTGTCTGGCACACCGCCGAGGGCATTGATGTCAAACCACTTTATACTAAAGACGATCTCGCCCACGACGATCTTTTGGACACATTGCCGGGACTGGACCCGTTTTTGCGTGGCCCCAGAGCGACAATGTATACCGGAAGGCCGTGGACAATCCGCCAATATGCCGGTTTCTCTACCGCCGAAGAATCGAATATCTTTTATAAAAAAGCCCTTGCGAGCGGGCAAAAAGGCCTTTCGGTCGCTTTTGATCTTGCCACACACCGCGGATATGACTCCGATCACCCGCGTGTTGTGGGAGACGTAGGAAAAGCCGGTGTTGCGATCGATTCAGTCGAAGATATGAAAATCCTCTTTGACGGTATTCCGCTTGATAAAATGTCTGTCTCGATGACGATGAATGGTGCTGTCATACCAATTCTTGCCAATTTTATTGTTGCTGGCGAAGAACAGGGCGTTGCAAGACGCGATCTTTCGGGAACAATCCAGAATGATATTCTCAAAGAATTTATGGTACGCAATACCTATATCTATCCGCCCGAAGCATCTATGCGCATCATTGCCGATATTATCGAATATACCGCCAATGAAATGCCGCGCTTCAATTCAATTTCCATTTCCGGTTATCATATGCAGGAAGCGGGAGCCACGCTTGTACAGGAACTGGCCTTCACACTTGCAGACGGGCGAGAATATGTGCGTGCAGCCCTTAAAAAAGGGCTTGATGTTGACCAATTTGCCGGCCGACTTTCATTTTTCTTTGCCATCGGCATGAATTTTTTCATGGAAGCGGCAAAATTACGCGCGGCACGTTTTTTATGGTCGCGCATTATGCATGAATTTTCACCTAAAAAAGCATCTTCCCTGATGCTGCGCACCCATTGTCAGACGTCCGGTGTTTCTCTTCAAGAACAGGACCCGTATAACAATATTGTGCGCACCGCTTATGAAGCATTGGCTGCTGTTTTGGGTGGAACACAATCGCTTCATACCAATTCTTTTGACGAGGCGATTGCATTACCTACCGAATTTTCGGCACGAATTGCCCGCAATACACAATTGATTTTGCAAAACGAAATGGGCCTTACCAAGGTCATCGACCCGCTCGCCGGTTCCTATTATGTCGAAACGCTCACCAAAGAACTCGTCGACAAAGCATCCGCTCTCATTGACAAGATAGAAGCCATGGGCGGCATGACCAAAGCGGTGATTGACGGCTTGCCAAAACGCCTCATTGAAGAAGCGGCAACCGCCCGTCAGGCGGCCGTTGACAAGGGAGAAGAGATTATCGTCGGGGTTAATAAATTCCGCTCCGATGAGGAAAAGAAAATCGATATCCTTGAAATTGACAATACAAAAGTCCGAGCCCAACAAATTGCTCGACTGAACAAGATCAAACAAACCCGCAATAGCCGGAAAGTCACTGACACATTGAAGAATCTGGAAAATATTGCCAGAAGCGGAAAGGGTAACCTGCTTGAAGCCGCAGTGGAAGCTGCACGGGCACGCGCAACCGTCGGTGAAATATCGGATGCAATGCGAAAAGTTTTCGGTGACCATTCGGCAAAACCTGTTGTGGTCAAAAACATATATGGCAAAGCATTCTCGAACGAACCCGAATATAAAACATTAAAACAGCGCTTGAGCGATATAATTAATACAACAGACCAGCGCCCGCGCATCATGATTGCCAAACTCGGACAGGATGGTCACGATCGCGGAGCAAAAGTCATTGCTTCGGCATTCGGCGATATGGGATTCGAAATCATTGCCGGACCACTATTCCAGACACCGGAAGAAGCAGCCGAAATGGCTATTGAAAACAAGGTTCAACTCATCGGTGTTTCTTCGCTGGCAGCCGGCCATAAAACCCTGTTGCCGCAGCTTGTCAAAGCGTTGCAAAATCGCAATTCCAAGATTATCGTAGTCTGTGGCGGCGTTGTGCCCCGACAGGATTACGAATTTCTGAAAGAAAACGGTGTTGCTGCTGTTTTTGGCCCCGGAACCAATGTGGTCGAAGCAGCCAGCAAAATCCTTGATCTTTTACAAGGGAAATTACGTAATATCTGATGAGACCAGTTTATATTGCTTTCCTCAATAGGGAGTTTTTCCAGTGTACCACTTTGGCCGACTGAACCATGTCGCAATCGCCGTACCGGATATCGAACAGGCTGCCGAACTTTATCGTTCCGTGAACAATGATGTTTCTCCTATTCAGGACCTGCCTGAACATGGCGTCAGAATTGTTTTCGTTGAACTGCCCAATACAAAACTCGAACTGATGAGCCCATTGGGAAATAATTCACCAATCGCAAAATTTCTTGAAAAAAATCCGAAAGGTGGCCTCCATCACATCTGTTTTGAAGTTGATGATATTCTAAAAATGCGCGACCAACTTGTTGCCGAAGGCATTCGAATTCTTGGCGACGGGAATCCTAAAACCGGCGCACATGGGAAACCCGTTCTGTTCATCCATCCGAAAGACTTTGATGGAACATTGGTAGAGCTTGAAGAAGTTTAAGGCCAAAATGCTTCCAAATCCATCGCTTTAGATTTTCTGCCACAAAAATCCTTTTGCATTGTCTGAAAGAAATTCAAAAGCTTGCTCTATAGCTCTATGTTTTTTCACATGCCCCCTTCATGAAAAAGGGTGAGTGTGAAAAAGGGAAGCGTGCTTTTCAAAAATTATAACTGTGACGCCAGCCGGAGCCGGTTTTGCATAAAAATCCTTAAAAAGTGAAAAAAGCAGCCACCTTCTCTCCATTGGTTTCATTCGCGAGAAAAGAGACAGGTACACGTGAAGTCTTGAAACTTTCTAACACATGAAAGATGCTGACTATCGAAAAGGCGAGATAGCTAAACCCTCGGAGAAAACGACTTGAACGGAGAGATCAAGCATTCCCTCACTTTATCTCATTCAATTCCATAAACTGGCAACTCAATAAAGCGGATATTTGACTAATAATATAAAGGCAAACTTGGCGCGGTTACGTCTTTCACAGACTGTTTTTGAATATAAAAATTGTTCTTTATGAATTCAAAAGCAATTTTTATAGAATTGATCTTTTCTCTTTAACTTTGAATAGAAACTGAACACAGCGAGAAACCGGATAGAATTTCTTATGCGAGTTCGCTGATAATATAATTCAGCACCACGCGACCTTTTTTGGTTGCACGGATGCGGCTATTGCCCACCATTTCTACAAGGCCTTGTTGTTGAAGATCGGCAACTTTGCTCTGGTTCAATCCGCGATTCGCCAGTTTTTCATAACGGGCGAGATCAAGCCCCTCGGTGAGGCGCAGGCCCATCAAGACCATTTCTTCTGCCTGTTCACTTTTTGTCAAATGTTCTTCTTCAACAATACCGTGGCCTTGTTTTTCAACGAGCTCCAACCAGCGCTCGGGAATTTTTTCGGTTATCGTTACCAATCGCCTATCCGGAAAATCACCATTTGAAACAGGAAGAAACCTGCCATGCGCCCCCGGACCAATGCCGACATATTGCTGGTAGCGCCAGTAAATGAGATTATGTTGTGACTGCGCATTGGCGGCTGCATGATTGGATATTTCATAAGCCGGAAGCCCGTGACTTTCGGTTATTTCCTGTGTGAGATCATAAAGATCGGCACTCAAATCCGCCTCCGGCAATTTGAGTTTTCCGGCTTTATAGAGCCTGTCAAACCCCGTCCCTTCTTCAATGGTCAATTGATAAAGCGAAAGATGGTCGGCTGCGAGATCAATTGCTTCTTCCAGTTCATGTTTCCATGATTTCAATGTCTGGTTGGGACGCGCATAAATGAGGTCAAAGGAAAGCCGCGGGAAAATCTCGCGTGCAAGACCAATAGCAAAACGTGCCTGTTCTACATTATGAATGCGCCCCAAGCGCTTTAATTCTTCATCGTTTAACGATTGGACACCCAAAGAAAGCCGGTTGACGCCGGCTGAACGGTAACCATGAAAACGCTCGGCCTCGACGCTTGAAGGATTGGCTTCCATTGTGATTTCGGCATTGTCCACAATCGGCCAATAACGATCAATGCTTTTTAGCAATGATTCAACTGTTTTTGGCGACATCAACGATGGCGTACCACCGCCGATAAAAACAGTCGTCGCGTTATGGGCTCCTGTCCATTCACGCACCGTTGCCATTTCTCTTGCAAAAGCTTTGGCAAAACGGTCTTCATCCACGCCTTTTAACCGGACATAGGAATTAAAGTCGCAATAAGGACATTTGGCGGCACAAAATGGCCAATGGACGTAAATACCGAAAGGCTCGTCCATCAGTTTTCCAGTAACGCTTCGGCAAATTGCTTGAAAGCCCGTGCGCGGTGGGACAAAGCATGTTTGTCGCCCGGCTTCCAACCATGTTTTTCTTCAGCCGTCATTTCACCGAATGTTTTGTCATAGCCTTCCGGCTGGAAAATAGGATCGAAACCGAAACCCTTTTTGCCACGCGGAGGCCAGACCAAAGTCCCTTCGATTTCACCGCGAAAATATTCCGCATGTCCATCCGGCCAGGCAAGGCAAAGCACCGAGACAAAACGGCCATGCCGTTTATCTGGCGTTGTTGCACCCTTCTTTTCCAATGCATCTTCAACTTTTTTCATCGCTTTGTCGAAATCGCGGTGTCCATCAGGCTGGATTGCCCAATCGGCAGTATAAACGCCGGGTGCCTTGTTAAGAGCATCTGCCTCAAGTCCTGAATCGTCCGACAATGCCGGCAGCCCTGTCGATTTGGCAGCAAAAAAAGCCTTGATATAGGCGTTTTCTTCAAATTTCGTGCCGGTTTCTTCCGGTTCTTCCAGTCCCAATTCGTCCGCCGATGTGGTTTCAAACCCGAACGGACCAATAAGATCGGCTATTTCCCTGAGTTTGCCGGAATTATGGGTTGCAACAACCAGTTTTTTCCCGTCAAGCTTTCTCATCGATAATCCACCTTTCAGGCTGCGATAACTTTCTTCTGCAATTCAATCAAATCGTGAATGCCGCCTTTAGCGAGTGACATCAAAGTTGAAAACTGCTCCTCACTGAACGGGTCACCTTCTGCGGTTCCCTGTATTTCAACAATTCCACCTTTACCGGTCATCACGAAATTGGCATCGGTTTCGGCATTGGAATCTTCTGCATAATCAAGATCAAGCACCGGCGTTCCCTGATAAATGCCACAAGAAATTGCCGCAACGTGGTCTTTCAGCACTTTATTGCGCAAGACCATCTGGCGCGTTTCCATAAAGCCCAGACAATCATAAAGAGCAACCCATGCTCCGGTAATCGATGCCGTGCGGGTTCCGCCGTCTGCCTGAATGACATCACAGTCAATCGTAATCTGCATTTCGCCCAACGCCTTCAAATCAACAACCGCACGCAATGAACGGCCGATCAAACGCTGAATTTCCATGGTGCGCCCACCCTGTTTGCCGGAAGCAGCCTCGCGGCGCATTCTTTCACCGGTTGAACGGGGCAACATACCATATTCGGCTGTAACCCATCCTTTACCGGAATTGCGCATCCAGTTGGGGACACGTTCTTCAAGGCTTGCGGTACATAAAACATGGGTATCACCGAACTTGACCAGACATGACCCTTCGGCATGTTTGTTCACATGACGTTCAAATGAAACGGCGCGCATCTCGTTGCTGGCACGATTGGACGGACGCATAAATTTTCCTTTCCGTGAAGTATTGTTTCAAGCATCTTTAGACCATTTGACCCGTCTTTGGCAAAACTTATATAGAAGGAAAGAAATTCTATCATTGAAGGAATATGATGAAACACGCCGCCATTCCGGATGAATTAAAAAGTCTCGACGAAAGATCCCGCGATATATTCAGGCGTATTGTCGAAACCTATCTGAACGAGGGGGACCCTGTCGGGTCAGCCAATCTGTCCCGACAATTGCCACAAAGCCTCTCGCCGGCAACCATCCGCACGATTATGAGCGATCTGGAACATTTAGGGCTTATCTACTCGCCCCATATTTCTGCCGGTCGTATGCCGACACAATCTGGTTTGAGGTTTTTTGTAGATGCTTTTATTGAAGTGGGAGACCTTCCGGAAGATGAACGCAAAGCCATAGAAACACAGGTTGAAGAAGCAGGGCATAGCCAATCGGTTGAACAATTCTTGACCGGTGCAAGCCAAATTCTATCCGGTTTGTCACGCGGTGCCGGGCTGGTGTTGTCGACAAAAAATGAAGGAACACTCAAACATATCGAATTTGTGCGTCTTGATTCATCGCGCGCCATGGCAGTTCTCGTAACCCAAAACGGTGACGTGGAAAATCGCATTGTCAATTTACCCGAAGGGGTAACATTGTCACAATTGAGCGAAGCCACCAATTTTCTGAACGCGCATATTCAGGGGCGTACTTTAAGTGAAGCCAAAGCCGAAATCTCGAGGCAGAGAGAAGAGACCAAGGCTGCTCTTGATGAATTGTCGCAACATCTCGTCGATCAGGGGCTTGCCGTTTGGGGCGGCGAAGATCAGGGCCGTAAAACCCAGCTTATTGTGCGCGGGCGCGGCAACCTTCTGGAAGATGTGAAAGCCGCAGAAGATATTGAACGTTTGCGCCATCTTTTTGACGATCTTGAAACACGTGAAAGCATGATGCAGCTTCTTGACCTTGCCGAGGAAGGTTCAGGCGTTCGTATTTTTATCGGTTCTGAAAACAAACTGTTTTCGTTATCAGGCTCGTCCCTGATCGTCGCACCATATTGCGATTCAAACCAGCATGTTCTTGGTGCTCTCGGCGTTATTGGACCGACCCGCTTGAATTATGCCCGTATTGTTCCGATGGTCGACTATACTGCCCAACTTGTCTCGCGACTTCTCAAATAGATGTAAATCAAACGCCGCTAAATGTCGTAAAACCTTACCCTCTATTGCACTTATCGGCTAGAGATGGGATACTTTCCGGATAGGCCCTGTCATTGTCCGTTCCTTTCCGCAAGTCACATCTGTTTTATGGGCTGCATTTGTTTTACGGAAAGTACAAAGGAGAGCATCCCATGAAAGCCGCTTTCATCCATGCCGTTGTACTACTCAATGCGTTTTTATTTTTCGCTATATCCGGATTTGCCGAACCTGTGCATTTTGTTCTAGCGCTCGCCCGCAGTACAACAACGCCGGCGGAAGAGACATTTACCTATGCCATACCCAAACAACTCGGCTATTTTGAGGAAGAAAATATCAATCCGACATTGCTCTTTACCGATGGCTCCACAGCAGCTCTTCAGGCAGTTGCATCCGGTTCGGCCGATATTGCCTATGCATCGTCTGCCAATATTGCAGCCGCTGTCGACAAAGGCGTGCCACTCAAGGCATTTGCCGGAATAACGGTCAGATGGCCTTATTTTATTGGTGTTCCGAAAGGCTCCACTATCAAATCCATTGCCGATCTTAAAGGGAAACGGGTGGGCGTAATTAGCCTCGCTTCGGCTTCTTATGCCGATTTACGGGCGAATTTGAAAATTGCCGGCTTGAAAGAAAGTGACGTTACGATTGTACCCGTTGGTGCAGGTGCGCGCGCGGCAGCCGCGCTCAATGCGAAGGATATCGACGCAGTTGACAGCTATTCGGATAGTTTTACCGTTATGCGTCAGAACGGCGTCGAATTCGATCTTTTGCAACGTCCTGAAGAAATGAACCGCCTTTTCAGTGTTACTATGGTCACAAGCCAGAAGATATTCGATGAAAAGCCGCATGAACTTTCAGCTTTTGCACGCGCTGCCTATAAAGGCATGATCTACACCAAACTTTATCCCGATAGCGCCTTGAAACTTGCTTTTAAAGAATTCCCAGAACTCGGAGGTTCTGATAATCCGACCGGACAAGATGCCAAAAATACGGCCGAAGCTATGGCCATAGCACTTGCCGATTCGACACCGGCTGACAAACCGGATCCGGCAAGCTGGGGAAAATGGCTTGATATTCCTGATGAACGCTGGCAAGCAGTTTTGTCTTTTGCGCATCAAACAGGTTCAACCGAACGCCTGCTTCATGTAAAGGATGTCTGGAGCAATTCCTTGATGCCGGAAATTTATAATTTCGATATCAAGACAATTGTTAAAAAGGACTAACCCGTTTAAAGCGAAGGCTGTCGTTCTGAAGGATTGAGAAAACGTCTATGCCGTCTATCAAAAAGCCCCTTATCACTATCAAGGGATTGCACAAAAGCTATATAAGCAAAAAAGACGGCACGATTGATGCATTGAAAAATGTCAATCTGGAAATTGCCGAAGGCGCTTTTGTTGCACTTGTGGGGCCATCCGGATGCGGCAAAACAACGTTACTTAAAATCCTTGCCGGTCTTGTGGACAATTTTGTCGGTGATGTAATGCTTAACGGCGTTGCCGTTACCCGTCCTTCGCCGGAAGTGGGATTTGTTTTTCAGGACCCTACACTGCTTCCGTGGCGTACAATCCTGCAAAACATCCTCTTGCCGGTCGAATTGATGCATCTTGACAAAAGAGAATACCATGACCGTGCTTTGATGCTCATGGAAACGGTGGGACTTAAAGGATTTGAAAACAAATTGCCGACCGAGCTTTCAGGCGGAATGCGACAACGTGCGGGAATTTGCCGTGCACTTATTCGTGACCCGAAAGTTCTGCTTATGGATGAGCCATTCGGGGCGCTTGATGCAATGACCCGCGAAGTTTTAAATGGCGAATTGCAAAATATCTGGCTTGAAAGCAAAAAAACTGTCCTTTTTGTCACCCATTCCATTCCCGAAGCGGTATTTCTTGCCGACAAAGTGGTGGTGATGAGCCCGCGCCCCGGCCATATTGAAGAAATTGTCGATGTCATACTGCCCCGTCCGCGCGAGCTTCAGGAATTGACTGATAAAAAGGTCGGAAAAATTTTAGGTCAAATAAGACAGCATTTTAAAAATTTTAGTATGAATTGTTGAACTGCTGTTGCATATCCATCAAATCCTGTGATTGAGAAATCGGCAAAACCGCAGAAAGGCTGGCAATGTTTAAAAATGAAAAAACACTTCAAGCATTGCTTGTTGTTGTTGTTTTTATTCTTGTTGTCGGCTTCTGGGAAACATCGGTCCGGCTATGGCAGGTTCCTACCTATCTTTTGCCACCGCCCAGTCTCATCTTCTACCAGCTTGTCCGGCTGATAAGGTCGACTCTTTTCTGGGATAATCTCGGTGTTACCATGGCTGAAGTTTTGCTCGGCTATATTTGCGGCATAGTGCTTGCGGCAATTCTTGGCGTTGCTATTTCGCAAGTTCGCGTTTTCCAGCTTGCGTTTTTGCCCTATATTATCGCTTTCCAGACGATACCGACCGTTGCCCTTGCACCGATTTTTCTGCAATGGTTCGGCTACGGCATTACATCAAAAATTGTTATGGCCGCACTTATTTCGTTTTTCCCGATGCTTATCAACGTGATTGCCGGTTTACAATCGGCAGGACGGGAAGAAATCCAGATGCTCAAGGCATTCGGTGCCAACGAAATACAGATTTTGCTGAAAGTAAAATTGCCGGCTTCCCTGCCTTTTGTTTTTGCCGGTCTCGGCCTTGGCATTATCTTTGCCCTGATTGGCGCAATTGTTGCCGAATTTGTCGGTGCCCAAAAGGGCTTGGGCAAAATGCTTATGCAATTCAACGAGCAGTTCAACATTGCCGGTCAATTTGCCATTCTTGTCATTCTGGCACTTATTGGCGTTATCATGCATTTGATGGTCGGTTTTGCAAAACACAGAATCATTTTCTGGGATGGACAAAGATAATTCGGAATTTCCGTATTCGCCCTGCAACATATCGCTTCAAAAAAACGTTATAATTGCCGCGCGAGAAAGAGAATTATTTGTTCCTTTTCCCGACATTTTAAGGAAAAATTGCCTTAAAATTTGAAAATGGCACTCCGAAACACAATTTAAGCGAAGAGAACTTTCTTTTATGCGCAAGTTGAGTTAGATACTCTTAGAAACGCTCTAAAGAGTGTAGAGTTTGATTATTGGAATTTATGGAATAGGCTTAGAGTTATGCGGATAAGGCTTGGAACACGGAAAAGTGCGTTAGCGCGCGTGCAAGCGGAAAGTGTGGCTAAGCTTTTGCGGGAGCTTGATCCTACATTAACAGTCGAAACTGTTTTGCTTGGCTGTGTAGGTGACAAAGATAAGCACACGAGTTTTCAGGATATTGGCAATGTCGGGGTTTTCACCAAAAGTGGTGAAGAAGCTCTGTTGAACCGTGAAGTCGATGTTGTTGTCCATTCTTTAAAAGACCTACCGACTGTTCAGCCGGAGGGACTTGTTCTTGCCTCTGTGCCAAAGCGCGAAGACCCGCGTGATGTTCTATGCGGCTTGAAATTTGACGATATTCGCGGCAATCATCACAAAATCGGCACCGGTTCCATTCGTCGTGCCGCCCAGCTCAGATCATTTTTTCCGGATATCGAAATTGTGCCGGTTCGTGGCAATGTACCGCCGAGATTGCGCCGCGCTGTTGATAAAAACGGCATTGATGCGACAATTCTTGCGGCTGCGGGATTGAAACGGCTTGGTCTTTTTGAAGACAGCATGGAATGTCTCAATCCGCAAATGTTTCCTTATGCCGTTGCCCAAGGGGCGCTCGGCATAGAATGCCGTCAAGGCGACAGAGATATTTTGCGGCTTCTCAAAGCGATTGAATGCAAGAAATCGCGTGCCGAAACCGATGCAGAACGGTCATTGATGAAATATCTCAATGCCGGATGCAACTTGCCTGTGGGTGTTTGCTCGACATGGAAGAACACAATGCTTTACATGAAAGCCACTGTAACGGGCGTTGACGGTTTGAAGCAGATTGTCGATTACGCGGCAACTTGTACTTATGGCGTGGAAGAAATGGGCAAGGTTCTGGCAGAACGGCTCCTTGATAAGGGAGCTGGCGAGTTGCTTCGAGCCTGCACAGTCAATAGCAATAAAAAAAAGGTTGAAAGCCTGCTAAAAGCTTGAATTGCGTGAAATTTCCATCCGGTTATCATTTATCGGTTAAAAGCAGGGAGGCGAACCTATTTAAGCGTCCCTTTTGCGGTTTGCCTCTTGATTTTTCTCGCTAAAATTTCGATATCGACTTTAACAACTATTATCGAAAAGTAGGAATCCTATGTCTGAGGAAAAAAAGAAATCTGCTGAAAGTGATATCAATAACCGCGACATTAAGAATCCGGCTGACAGAGATGCGTTGAAACGCGCAGCCGATGATTTTTTGAAACAGCGCAAGGAAGAAGCGAAAGCCGAAGTCGAAGATGATCAGGTTGCCGATGAAGGTGCTGATCCGGTTGCAGCCATGCAAGCCGAAAATGACGAGCTGAAAGACCAGGTTTTGCGCCTTGCTGCCGAAATGGAAAATTTACGCCGCCGTACGGCTCGTGATGTTGCCGATGCGAGAGCTTATTCCGTTGCCAATTTTGCACGTGATATGCTTCAGGTTTCGGACAATCTCAACCGCGCTTTGCAGGCGATCCCCGACGGCGCACGCGAGAAGGATACAGGGCTCAATGCTTTGGCAGAAGGCGTGGAAATGACAGAACGCGCCATGATGGCTGCTCTGGAGCGCAATGGCGTTAAAAAAATCGAACCTGAAGGGCAAAAATTCGACCCGAATTTTCATCAGGCAATGTTTGAAATTCCGAATGCCGATGTTCCAAACAACACTGTTCAACAGGTTGTTCAGGCCGGCTATGTTATCGGAGACCGTGTACTACGTCCCGCAATGGTTGGTGTTTCCAAGGGCGGACCAAAAGAAGCAACGGCAAAAACCGAACCGCAGAACGAGAAAAAGCCGGAATGAACCGGTTTTTGTTCAATCAAAATCGATAATAGAAGTCAAGAATTTCTCCTAATTCACATTTTACTTCTAAAAAGGCGGGCTTTCCCCGCCTTTTTTATAGGTCATTCCGGCTAATCCTTCCGCTTAAAAATCCGGCGACGATTTCACACGTCGGGGGAAGTCGCAATATTTAACCCGATAAAATATTGATGTGAAAGTCCGCTTTCCTCTCACCACATCAATTGGTTCGAATCTTCGCGAATTTTGATTGACGACAGAAAAGCCCGAAGTCTTGACGGTTTCAAGGCACATGTGTTCATAGTAGCGCAGTCGCAACCCGTTTTACACGTGAGAAAAACTGCTGCAACAATGACAAATGTCATAATAACCGGTGTCATAATAGCCGGTTAGACGCAGGACACACGCAAACTACAATGCGATTTTGTTTTCTACCCAGCAGGACGGAAGCTGTGTTCAGTTTGCGACAACAAAACAGGAATATGCTTGCGCTGTTATCTTGCCACATGCAGCATTTGCTTCACTTTCGCTACCGAATGAACCAAAGCGCACCCGATAGACTTGTTTGCCATCAATTTTGGCTGGTTCGACATGTCCAAGCGAAGCGACTTTCGAATCTTTCAAAGACTTTTGTATCGTTTTCAAAAATCCGTCGGCAGAAGCTTTATCCGGTAGTGCTGCTACCTGTACAATGTAGCTTAGCTGAATTTCATTTTTCAAAATATCGGTAACAGTCTTTTTGCCTTCATCGGCATAAGCCATGGTTGTCGGAGCGGTTTCCATTTTAACAGTTTTTTTGACCGGAATGGATATAGTAGACCGTGTTTCAGTAACTGTTTTTGCAGGTTCGACCGCCCGATTACCACGTGAATTAACAGAAGCAGTTACGACTTCCGCGTTTCTTTTACCCGATTGCGCAATTGCCGGTTGGGGCTGACCACGCCAGGCTGATTGCGCCACACTCCATTGGGCAAAAATACGTTTTTTGGTCGAGCGGCTTGCACTATCCATATAAGCATTGGCTAACAAGACAACGACATCGTCACGCTGGCGACCCGACGTTCCACCAAGAACAACAATAACCAGTTTTTTGCCGTCCTTGGCAATTGTGGTGGTAATGGTAAAACCGGCAAGACCGGTAAAGCCGGTTTTCAACCCGTCTGCTCCGTCAATCCTGTCAAGAACACGGTTGTGGCCTTTATAGACCTGACCGCGGTAACTGAATTCACGTTGGCTGAAGAGATGATAATATTGCGGAAAATGTTCACGCATGGCAATCGACATCAAAGCAATATCACGGGCTGTCGAAACATGCCCCTGTGCAGGAAGCCCGTTCGGATTTTTGAAAGTGGTATTGCGCATACCGAGGCTTCTTGCCTTCAAGGTCATAACACGGGCGAAATTCTCTTCGCTCCCGCCAAGATATTCAGCCACGACAACAGCCGCATCATTGGCTGAAAGAACAATCATGGAATTGACCGCATCACGGACCGAAAGCTTTGAACCGGCAGGCATACCGAGCTTCATCCTCGGTTTGCTGGCTGCATGTCGGGAGACGGGCATTTCGGTATTCCAATTCAGACGGCCGCTTTGTATTGCATCAAAAACGAGATAAAGCGTCATTACTTTGGTGATTGATGCAGGCGGGCGTATTTCATCAGCACGGTTTGCAAACAAGACATTGCCGGTATTCGCATCGACAACAATTGCCGGAAGTTCAACCGCATTGGACTTGGCCTGCACCGGCGCCAGCGCAAAAAATAGAACACTCGCAACTGCAATAAGTACCGCGACCGAAAACCGTAAAACCTTAAAAAAACGCATCAGTCTTCCCTGCCTGAAATGAAGCAATACAAAAATATACGCAAACAACAAAACCGGTTACATCATGCGGCATATGAATGACAACGTTAATAGCTTGCCATGTAACAACGTTAATTTTCAGTAAATAACGTTGAAACGTTCATAACCCCTAAAACCAGTTATACAGGATTCAAGATGATAATCAACCTGAGCGTTCTGTCATTGCGTTACACGCGTATAACGCAATAACCCTCAAAAATTTATTTTTTATTATTTTAAGAAAATTATACTTATTTATTTTTTATTAATATTCTATTTTTTATGACTATTATCTAAAAATCGTTTTTTCGGATAGGAAATTATTAAAATTTCACCTTTCCGATCTATGTCATAGTTTCAATTTGATAAAAATTTCCAAAAATAGAGCCTATAAACCTTATTATATGCTTTCAAACCATGATTTCGGAAAACGAACGCCTATAAAAGATATTGAAATTCGATATTGAAACTTCCCGTAGTTCAAAAAAATAGACAATTTGTTTTATGTACATAATGGCAATTAAGGTTTTTGTTGCAGGTGATCAAAAGGAAATATTTTAAAAGATAAAGCGAAGAAGCCTTATTTTCATTTATTCTTCATAAAAGGAACGATTTTCTATCAAACGAGATAATCCTCATAATCGGAACAAAATTTTACCTTCTGTGAAGGAAATGGCCTTCAACAATTTATCCTTGAGATAACTGTATCTTAGTCTCTGCAATAGAGGCGATTGCCGCTATGTGTTCCGGATTTCAAGATGGGAAAAAGAAGGGGAAAAATTTCCGGATAATTCGTATAAACAATAATTTTATAATATCATGACGATGGTGTCCGCGGTGGGATTCGAACCCACGACCCCAGGATTCATACCACTTCGACTTTCGCCGCCGGTCAACACGCTATGACCGTTTGTGGTCTGGACTGTCCCTTCACCATCGGCTTAACCCGTAAGGTGCTGCCCGTCCAGTCTCTACACCTTCCCTTTTTGAGGGCTTGGCTCGGGATTGGCAATGACTTTGAAAAGTCATAAGCGTTCCCCGACTTTGAGCAGATCCGCTTCAAAAGTTTCCTTGAGAGGCGCCCAATTTCAATGTTTCAGGAATCCTGTGCTCTATCCTGCTGAGCTACGCAGACTTCATCGCAGTGGAAGCATTAAACAATATAGCCGCTCCGATCAATCATTTTTCGCCAAGTTTCTGTTTAAGAAATGCCAATACTTTTTCCGGCGGCACATTTTTGGCAATGAATGACTGGCCCAACCCGCGTGTTAATATAAAGGTCAGACTGCCATGTTCGACCTTCTTGTCCTGAGCAATAATTTTCATCAATGTTGCGGCATCCGGCACGCCGCCCGGAACATCCTGCAAAGCCACAGGAAGACCGACAGAACTCAAATGGGTTTCCACCCGCGTTGCAACATCGGCAGGACAAAGTCCCAGATAATTTGAAAACTGGTGTGCGAGAACCATGCCGATAGAGACCCCTTCTCCATGGACAAGGCGATTCGAATCATAATTTGTAACCGTTTCCAAGGCATGACCGAAAGTGTGCCCCAAATTCAATAATGCACGTTCTCCCGCCTCATGTTCATCATGGGCGACCACTTCGGCTTTTGAACGACAGGAGCGGGCTATCGCCTCGATCCGTTCGTGCCCCCCGAGAAAAATCTTTTGCCAATTTTTTTCAAGCCACGAAAAAAAGTCCGGTTGATTGATCAATCCGTATTTGGCAACTTCGGCATAACCGGCTCTGAATTCCCGTTCGGGGAGAGTGTCGAGAATCTCGGTATCGGCAATGACAAGTTTCGGCTGATAAAATACACCAATCAGATTTTTTCCCTGACGTGTGTCGATACCGGTTTTGCCACCCACCGACGAATCAACCTGCGCCAGAAGGGACGTTGGAATCTGGATAAAATTCATTCCACGGCGCACTATTCCGGCAGCAAATCCTGCAAGATCACCAACAACACCACCGCCGAACGCAATAACAAAATCGCCACGCTCCAGACGATTATCAAGAATATCATTTGTTACATTTTGCAGTGTTTCGAAACATTTCGATTTTTCACCGGCTTTAACCACTACCGGAACCACATCAATTCCGCCATCACGCAAACTTTGTGTCAACATTCCCAAATGCAGTGCTGCAACATTTTCATCTGTCACAACAACAACACGTATTCCCGGAAAACGGCGGGCAATCTCGTGACCTGCCGAGACAACCAGACCGGGGCCTATCAGAATATCGTAACTACGTTTCCCCAGTGTTACTTGAACTGTCTGATTTTCCATTTTTAGCTGCCTTTTATTGCGGTTTTTCGGGTTTTGAAAGATAACTTTCGACAGAGCGTATAACAGAACGGGCAACCACGTCACGACGCGTCTTCCGACTGCTTACACGAATGTCTGATAAAGCATAGACGGGATAACGCTCCGCCATCAATTTTTCCATAAAGGCACGCGGATCAGGTCTTTGCAATAAGGGGCGATTTTGACGGTGCGATACCCGCTCCATCAATACGTCAAGCTCGGCGTGAAGCCAGATAGAAATACCCTTCTCGGCAATGGCTTTACGTGTCTCCCCGTTCATATAGGCTCCGCCACCGGTAGCCAGCACCATGGGCCCCTCTTTCAGCAAACGGAGAATCACCCGCCGTTCGAGATCCCGAAAAGCAGGCTCGCCATAACTTTCGAACAATTCCGGTATTGTCATACGTGCTGCTTGCTCGATCTCGTAATCCGCATCGTGAAAAGGAAGCTCCAACATGGTCGCAACACGTTTGCCAATTGTGGATTTACCCGCGCCCATGAGCCCGACAAGAACAAGCGAGCGACCATCGAGATGAGACAACAGTCGATGCGCGGTTTTTGCCATTGGACCAGTTTTTGAAAATCTGCTTTTCATAATTTCGTTTCGACATTTATCTCGGAATAAGTCAATCCCTGTTAATCTTTATAAGGCATGATAGTGTTTAAAACTTTTTCAATTTTGGATAATTTTGCGCTGGTATGCCCACTCTTACTCGTTTATTCATCGCTTTTGCCATTCTGGTTGCACTCGTTTATGCTGCAATGGTCGGACTTGTTTATATCGTAAAACCGGTAACCACCGATATAACAATCGAAATTCAACCGGAAAATCTGCATTTGCGTGATCGCTCGGCACTGTCTCAAGTTTCAGGCAGTCAAAATCCCGCAAATGGCGAGGAAAACACAACTGATCAGGAAAACAAAAGGCACTTGTCCGGTGACCAGGATAGCAAAGAGGCCAACACAAAGCCGAATGAGGTAACGGACAAGAGTACACATGGTGTTAATCTCCGGAATACTCGGCAGACTACCGGAAATTCGCCTTCCCGTCCGGAAACTCATGACATGTCCGCGCCTTCAAATACCAAGATGGATAATAAATGAACCTCTCTGCAACAATCGACAATTTTCTTGAAATGATGAGCGCCGAACGTGGCGCCTCGAAAAATACACTCGAAGCCTATCGACGCGATCTTTTATGGGCTAATGAAGAACTGGCAGGAGCGGGAACGTCTCTTATCGATACAGGCAGGTACCAACTTGCAAAAATATTGGCATCCATGCAAAAAGACGGTTTTGCTGCTACCTCCCAAGCAAGGCGTTTGTCGACATTGCGTCAGTTTTTCCAGTTTCTCTACGCAGAAGGTTTACGCAATGACGACCCTTCAGGCGACCTTCTATCCCCGCGCAAACACCCGAATTTGCCAAAGATTATCAGCGAAAAACAGGTGGACACTCTGCGTGATCTTGCTGAAAAAAATGCTCAACGTGCCGATTTCACTGCAGCCGAGCATAAAAAAGTGATGCGGCTTCATACCATTGTCGAACTGCTTTACGCGACAGGTTTACGTATCAGCGAGCTTGTCACTATGCCGGTCCGGATTGTTCGCGGTGCGCCGGATTTTATTTTGATCCGCGGTAAAGGGTCAAAAGAACGAATGGTGCCCTTGTCCGGAAAAGCCAAAGAAGCAATCAGGAAATGGCTTGAATTGCGGGATAAATCAACGGATAGCAACAGTCCCTATCTTTTTCCTGCCCATAGCGAACAGGGTTATATTGCGCGACAAGTTGTTGCGCGTGAACTTAAAATCCTTGCGATAGATGCCGGAATCAATGCCCATAATATTTCGCCACATGTTATCCGCCATGCTTTTGCCAGCCATTTGTTGCAGCATGGTGCCGATTTGCGTGTTGTCCAACAATTGCTGGGACATTCGGATATATCTACGACACAAATCTATACCCACGTTCTTGAAGAAAAGCTGCAAAGTCTTGTAAATGAGCATCACCCGCTTGCCGAGCGCTCTCATGCAGAGTAAAGAAAATGTTATGTTATTTATAAGACACCGTTAAAGCTTAAAACAAACCACAAAAATGGTATCATAAAAAGTTGGAGCCGATGTATAATTATCTTGATTTCGAAAAGCCGGTTGCTGATCTGGAAGGGCAAATCTTCGAACTGAAGAAAATAGCCCAGGAAAAAGGTAGCGTCGATATGGGGGATGAAATATCCCGTCTTGAAGAACGCTCACAAGCGGCCTTGCGTGATCTTTATAAAAAACTTACGCCCTGGCAAAAGGCGCAAGTTGCGCGCCATCCGGATAGGCCGCATTTTCTGGATTATTCAAAAGAACTCTTTACCGATGTGACACCTCTGGCCGGTGACCGGAAATATGGCGAAGATGAAGCAATTCAAGCAGGTTTTGCCCGTTTCAATGGTCAGGCAATAGCTTATCTCGGACAAGAAAAAGGTTACGACACCCAATCGAGATTGCGCTACAATTTCGGCTCTGCCCGTCCGGAAGGCTACCGCAAGGCTGTGCGCATCATGGAATTGGCCGATCGTTTTTCGCTTCCTGTTATTACCCTTGTCGATACCGCCGGTGCCTATCCGGGAGTAAGTGCAGAAGAACGCGGACAAGCTGAAGCTATTGCCCAATCAACAGCAGAAACCTTGCGGTTAAAAGTGCCTGTCGTTTCTGTAATTATTGGCGAAGGCGGTTCTGGCGGTGCTATTGCAATTGCGGCTGCCAACAAAGTTTATATGCTTGAACACGCAATCTATTCTGTTATCTCTCCCGAAGGAGCGGCTTCCATTTTGTGGCGCGATGCTACACGGGCAAAAGATGCAGCGACATCTATGCACATTACCGCTCAAGATCTCTATAAATTGAAAATTATTGACGGTATTATTCCTGAACCTCTGGGCGGTGCACACCGCAATAAGAAAGAAGCCATTGACGCAGCCGGTCAGGTAATCGAAGCGGCATTGAAGGGCATGGCCGAAAAAGATGGTGACACTCTGAAAAGAGAACGCTGGGATAAATATCTGGAAATTGGCCGCTCGCTTGCCAAATAATATTAATTAGCCTGTAATAATCGAAGCGACTATTTCTACGTCGGATAAGCCGACATCTATCCCTTATAATCCCGATTGAGGATTATTGTTCTTGTGTTTCACGTGAAAACATCGGGGTGGGAGCTTCCTGACCAGCACTTTATCCAGAGGGTGATTTGTTTTCAAAGATATCCGATTACTGAACCGGCAGAGTGTGACTCCAGCATTCTGTTCAATTCTGTTTTCCCGATAGAAAAATTGTCATGTAAAATATCAATTTTATTGATGAATTTTATCTATAAAATATCGATAATTCAACATTAGTATTTTCATAGACTAGTTTTCTCACTCACCTATTTTATACGCGAAAATGCACTAAGAATTTTCAGGAATTTACTCTATTTTGAATATTCATTTATCTTTTGAATTTCCGATTCAAAAATAGACTTATCCAAAATATCTATAATAATCTTGCGAATTGGTCACTCAATCTCACCGAAATTATTGTTACTTTCCAATGTGGATTGTGAAATGAACAGAAAGGGCCGGTCACATCATTCTGGTCAAATATCGCGGCCAATAACGGAGAGGGAGCTCTTGCCCAAATCAAGCAACGAATATTATCGTTTGCGACTTCTCGCGCGTACACTTGCAGGTTTTGATCTCGTTATGGTTCCCAATGTCATTATTTTTGTTTTGCGCGATATAAAAGGCAGGATTCGCTCCATTGTGCGCCGCGAGACAGCAATACACCCCTCTGTCGGAGCAAACCCCGGCCTTGCCAGATGAAAAAAAATGGCACTGCCATTGTTTTGAATTCTGCAACGGATATTCCAATCCGGTATCAATACCATGTCATAAAGCTCATCTCTGCGACAAAGTTTTTCAGCGCTATTTCTGTAAGGCAACTTTACCGGACGGTTATAATTGGCATCCCATGGCTGATCGCACCATCCATCAGATGATTTTACACGTTGGAGCATTAACGGATGATGTGGTAGACTACGGAAACTATTCTTTCGAAAACCGCCAAGAATTGGCATAACAGCAATGGGTGTTGCCCCGTCACCTTCGCGTTTTCGGGCTGAAAAACCGTTTCTGCCCAAGGCGCACAAAAAACGATATTGGCCGATTGCCAAAATTCCTTTTGTTGTTGTACCGCATTTCTTGCGCACAGCGATAAACGAAACAATTTTTGGTGTTTTTAACGGATTTCTGATTAAAGGCACTTGCATGATGTTCAGTTTTTCGTGATTGTGACTGCAATTATTACATAACGCCCGATAGCGTTTTTTATAAGGACAGAAAATGACCGATCGCACCCTTTTGATTGTAGATGATGACGAGGATCTGCGCTCTATTCTGGTAGAGCAACTACAAATGCATGAAGAATTCAATGTTCTTCAGGAAAGTACGGCTGCAAAAGGTCTTGAAACCGCCAGAAACGAAAATGTAGATCTTATTATTATGGATATCGGTCTACCCGATCTTGATGGCCGTGAAGCTGTAAAGAAATTGCGTCAGGAGGGATTCCGCGCACCGATCATCATGTTAACGGGTCATGATACCGATTCGGATACGATTCTCGGTCTTGAAGCCGGTGCCAATGACTATGTAACAAAGCCGTTCAGATTTGCTGTTTTGCTGGCTCGTATCCGTGCACAATTGCGCCAACATGAACAGAGCGAAGATGCAACCTTCCAGGTAGGGCCTTATACATTCAAGCCCGGACAAAAATTGCTTATTGACGAAAAGGGTAGCAAGATCCGCTTGACCGAAAAAGAAGCCGCCATCATAAAATTCCTTTATCGTGCAGGAGACAGTGTTGTAAGCCGGGATACTTTGCTGGAGGAAGTTTGGGGTTATAATTCAGGGGTAACAACCCATACTTTGGAAACTCACGTTTATCGCCTCCGCCAAAAAATCGAGAAAGATCCCGCCAATGCGCAAATCTTGATAACCGATAGCGGTGGCTATAGATTGAATCCGTAAACATTGGTGAATACTGTCAAACAGTTTATTCACCTAAGCTTACGCTCCAAAGAAATCTCATGAAATGGATTGGCCGCAATAAAAGGCCAATTTATGAAAGTCGGGAGTTTTCGGTGGCAATTAATGATGACATTATTTTATTGAAAAAGTTCGACTTTTTCAACAAAATGACACCGGAACAACTGCGCTTGTTGATATTCGGAGCCGAGCGACAGGAATTTGCCTCGGGGGAAATGATTTTCAAAGAAGGCGAACTTGCCGAAAGTGCCTATGTCGTTCTTTCAGGAACTGTCAATCTTTACCGGCAAAACAACAATTCCGGACAACCGATCGACATCATCAACCGAAATGCGCTCATCAACGAGCTTGCTTTGGTAACCGAGATCAATCGTCCGTTTACAGCGATCGCACAATCCAATTCAAAAGTTTTGGAAATCGAACGCACAGTATTCCTCCGGTTAATCAAGGAGTTTCCTGACATTACCCGTTATATTTATGACTATGTGAACGAACGGATTCACGAGCTTGCCAACAATATCAACCGGATGCCCGAACTGAAATAGGGCTAAAACCCGCTTTTCGAGCCAGAAAAGACCGGACGCAACATGGTTGTGAAACGGGAAATACCAACAAATTTGGAAAGCGACGCACCTTTTAAAGGCAAGCCTTTGGTTAAAAGCAGGTCTTCCCGAGAGAATCAGGAAAGTCCCATCAGAAATAGAGGAACTTCATTGTCGTTTCCTATCTCGCACCGGCAAAATCAATAAACTAGGTACTGCCTATCGGTGCGACAAATCAAGCAAGGCTTTACCAATCCGAACTCTCGTGGTCGCTTCTGATTTCGACAGCATGAGAAGGTTTACGATTGGTAATCTGGGGCGACAGAGCCGGTATAAATACCCGCCGCGACTGGCGACGATGTACCGGCAATCCCTGAAACAGGCGTTTTTGGGCTTCACAGACGATAATTCCGCCAAAATACGGAAAAAAGTTCCTCGCCAATGGCTCATAAATTGCTGAAAAACCGCGAGCCAATGCACGACCGGATGGGGAAAAATAGAGCGCTTCGCTAATATTGACGACGCTAAAATTGGTTTCGTGTAACAATAATAACAATTGCTGACGGCTATAAGGTTGGCCACTGCCAAAGGGTGTATGATCATTTCTGGCCCAAAGACCGCGTCTATTGGGAACAACGATGATAACGCGCCCGTTCGGTGCCAATACACGCCACATTTCACTGAGCATTTCGCGGGCATTTTCGGCAAATTCCAGTGAATGGACGAGCATAATCCGGTCAACAGCAGAATCCGGCAAAGGCAAATCTTCTTCAAATACCAAAGCCGTTGCAACTTTTTCTGCAGAAGGCCACACACAGGCTCCTTGACGCGCCGGCATAAAAGCAAAACACCTCTCAGCCCGTGGTTTAAGCCATTGAAGATAGGGGGTAACATAACCCAGTCCCATCACCCGCTCGCCGGAAACATCACGGTCTTTTAATCCAAGTTTATTGGTAATGGTCGAAAAAACCTTTTCGCCAAGTGGTGTTTCGTAAAATGATCTGAACGTCAATATGTCCAAATAGCAACCCTAAAGCGTTATTGTGCCTGACTTGAAGTCAACGCACCTGACTGGGGCTGAGGGCTTTGTATCAAAGGCTGTGCCGAAGACGATTGTACATTTCTGTCCCAACAGCCCAGATTTTTCCCTCGTAAATTATGCGCATCAATATCGACCAGAGCACGCTGATCTTCTTTCATCATAAAATAGCGCGTCCTTGTCTTTACTTCGATTTTCTGCCAGCCGGCACATTCTGTTGGCAGTTCAACTTTTTGAGTGGTAATTTTCTCGGTCCATGCCGTGGCTTGTGTTGCGCAACCGGCAAACATCAAAAGGCACGGAAGAACCAATGTTTTAACAGACATAAAACTATCCAGTCTGCCCATGAAATTTAATCCAATCATTCGACTTTCATGCATTTTACTCGTGTGACCATACCAAACTTTATTCGAAAAAGAAAATAATCGTGAATTTAAGGTTAAATTCTGACAAAACCATGAAAACTATCAAAACACTGTGAAACACTTTCCCTCAAGCCAAAACCGTGACTACTTTTAAAAGACGCCGTTGCTCGCGATTAATTTGCGTTCGGTTAAATCCAACAAACAATGAAAGGACGTTTTATGAAACATCGCGCTTTAGGAAATACAGGTTTTAATATTGTTCCCCTTGTTTTTGGAGGCAATGTCTTTGGTTGGACACTGGATGAGAAGCAATCCTTCACGATGCTTGATGCAATTGCCGAAAGCGGATTGAACGCTATTGATACAGCCGACGCCTATTCGACATGGGTTGAAGGCAATAAAGGCGGTGAATCGGAAACCATCATCGGGAAGTGGTTAAAACAAAATCCGTCCAAGCGAGACAAATTCTATATTTTCACCAAAGTCGGTTCGGATATGGGCGTAGCTGGCCATAAGGGCCTTTCCGCCCGCTGGATAGAACAGGCTGTAGAAGATTCTTTACGCCGTTTGAATATCGATGTCATTGATCTCTATCAGTCACACTGGTTCGATCCTCATACACCATTTGAAGAAACTCTCGAGGCCTATGGCAAGCTTTTGAAAGCAGGAAAAATCCGCGCTATCGGCTGCTCCAATATAACGGCAGAGCAACTTGAAAATGCAATGCAAACAGCCAAGAAGAACAATCTTCCCAGCTATCAAACATTGCAACCCCAATATAACCTTTATGACCGGAACACATTCGAAGGAAAATTGGCCGATACTGCACAAAAATACGGTCTCGGTGTGATCACCTATTATAGTCTTGCTTCCGGATTTCTCTCGGGCAAATATCGTTCAAAAGCCGATCTTGCCGGACATAAACGCGGCTCGAGAGTTGAACAATACATCAATCCACGCGGGATGCGCATTCTGAACGCGCTTGATACAATCAGTGAAAAACATAATGTAACACAAGCCGAGATTGCCTTGGCGTGGCTCATTGCACAACCTGCCGTAACGGCGCCAATAGCGAGTGCCACAAAGCTTGACCAACTTTATAGCCTCGTCAAAGCAACAATGATAAATTTGAGTAAAGAGGATATTGACGCTCTTAATGAGGCAAGCAGCTATTAAAGCTCTGCCAAACATCAAATCGGAAAGGACGGAGAAAATACCCGGGCAGGTTCTCCGTTCTTTCAATCAGGGTTATTTTTCTATCTTTTCCTATTTTTGAAGGAAAAATTTTTATTTTAATCGCTCCTAAAGTATATAATCGCTATATCATTCTAGGAATTGGTTCTATCCTGATATTTATCAAGACACGTATTTATCAAAACAAGGGCTATCGCAATTCGGAGCCTATCTGATTAATCCGGATAATTTCACCAGGGAGACCGGTCATGACTGATAAAAATTCATCTCGAAAAGGACGCGGCGTTATTTATAGCTCTGTTTTGGAGACAATTGGTAATACACCACTCGTCCGGATTGACAAGTTCGCCAAAAAGAAAGGTGTTAAGGCCAATCTTCTTGCAAAGCTTGAATTTTTTAACCCTTTGGCCAGTGTCAAGGACCGTATCGGCCTTGCTCTGATCGAAGCCCTTGAAAAACAAGGAAAAGCAAAACCGGGAAAAACTGTATTGATTGAACCGACATCGGGCAATACCGGAATTGCGCTCGCATTTGTGGCCGCAGCAAAAGGTTATAAACTGATTTTGACAATGCCGGAAACCATGTCCGTCGAGCGCCGCAAATTATTGAAGTTTCTCGGTGCCGAACTGGTATTGACCGAAGGTGCAAAAGGCATGAAAGGCGCTATCGCCAAAGCCGAAGAACTGGCCGCCAATAATCCGGATGCAGTCATTCCGCAACAGTTTGAAAATCCGGCAAATCCTGAAATTCATCGCCAGACAACGGCCGAGGAAATCTGGAATGATACCGATGGCAATGTCGATTTTCTCGTAGCCGGATTCGGTACAGGTGGCACCATCACCGGTATCGGAGAAGTCATCAAGCAACGCAAACCCGATTTCAAAGTTGTGGCGGTAGAGCCTAAAGATTCGCCGGTATTGTCGGGTGGGCAACCGGGACCCCATAAAATTCAGGGCATCGGTGCAGGATTTGTTCCAAAGATACTGAATACTAAAATCATTGATGAAATTGTTACAGTTTCAAGTGATGATGCTTTTCAAAATTCCCGCGATCTATCACATATTGAAGGTATTCCTGTCGGAATTTCAGCAGGTGCCGCTTTAACAGCAGCAATCGAAATAGGAAAGCGCCCCGAAAATGCCGGAAAAAATATAGTGATCATTATTCCGGATTTTGCCGAGCGCTATCTTTCAACCCAATTGTTTGAAGGACTCGATTAAAACTTTGCCAGTCAAACTTCGCGAGCGGATTTCAACCGCTTACGGCCATTGATCCGTCCTGATCGGCCAACAAAAGACTTTGCCGGAATGGACGAAGCAATACGATTTGTCGAAAACGCACGCCTCGGACGGAAGTGCCTTGCACTTCCCCTCGAGAAAGTGGCCAGGTCCTGGCGTTGCGCTTGTTGTTCGGGGCGTAATTGTGAGGAGCGTGTTTTATCGTCCATGAAACGTGGCCTATCATAGTTGGAGAAGCTTGACGCATTGTCATTTTAAAAAGCCTCCCCAGCATGTAGGCTTGTTCAGGAAAATTATTTCTTTTCGTTCGCTTTCAACCAATCTTGCATTTGCGCAATTTCTTTTTGTTGAGCGGCAATAATTGTCTCGGCGAGCTTTCTGGCTTCCGGGTCTTTGCCATATTTCAATTCGACCTCTGCCATATCGACAGCACCTTGGTGGTGAGCCAACATCATCTTTATAAAATCAACATCGGCATTACCGCTCATCTTGATCGACATATTTTTCATCATCGTTTCATTGACTTTATCCAAAGCCGACGAGGAAGCCGATAAAGCCTGAGATGCGGTCGAAGCTGCGCCTTTTGCCATATCCATCATGTTACTGTTCTCACTTTGTGCTGCTGCATAGCTGACTGACGCACAACAAATGCATAAGGTTGCGATAAATTTTTTCATTTTCAAATCCTCTTTTTATTGAAACGCATTAAATAGAATATAGTTCCATGTTTAGAACGGAATAGTGCAATTTATTTGTCCATTCATATTCATTTCAGATTTGTATTAACGTTTTGAACAAAATCGAATTGAAGATCAATTTTAAAAAAATGCCCTTTTTCTTGTGTTTTCTTGGGCTGTTTTTAAACGTGTCACATTCTGAACTGCCTAAACTTTTTCTCATGCAGTATCCAACATGGATTTATGGTTTCAACAGGTCATCTATTTTTTGTAAGATCCGCGTTCATTAAGCTTTTAAAAAAAACATATCGATTTTACCGGAAATGCCGCACGAATTTTATAATGACTTTTTTACAGTCATTATCGCACGTCTTCTTTGGGTACGTGAGTATCGGAATCCATTAAAATCACTGTCGAACGGCTATTTCATATATAAGCAAAATACCAGATATAGTCTTTTAATATAATGTTTAGCTGTTCTATCTATTTATCAATGCGAATACCGATAAGTGCTTTAAAAGTCGTCCATTCAAATAAACTTCTTAAAAAAATTTATGTAATTTTGTTTTCTTCTTTAGAACTACGGATAACAAAATGATTTTCTCGAGCGCTCACGCAAACATAACTATTCTTTAAGAGCTTTACCCAATCTATCGAAACCGGATTGAAATTGTCGCTTGAATTTTTGTTTAATTTTGCGTCGCTTGATGAAACCAGCGCGTCTTTCCGCTTTAAGAAACTGAAATTACGATAGAAACCGAACGGCGGGAGTAGATAAAAGCCTGTTTTAAAACAACATGCTGTGGCGACGGGCGGTCAAAAGCTCAATAAAATTTCAGTAATCTTTCAAGATAGTCTTTTTCACTATCAGGCAGCGCGGATTGTCCCAACTTTTTCCGGATTTCATCAAGAATGCGTCTTGCCCGTTGCATATCACTTTCTTGAGAAAGTCCATCTTTTTCCGACTGGTGTCCGGCTGAACCAAGATTTCGTCCGAGTGGATCTTTGGACGAGCCGTCTCCGTCTTTTCCTGTTTCGCCATTTTTTTTCATGGCTTCCTGCATTTCTTGCATAAGTTCTTTTGCGCCATCGCGCATCGCATCCAAAGCCTGCGATTGCTGACCTTCGGATCCGGCAGCATCTCCCTGTTGAAGAGCCTCACCGGATTTGTCCATCTTTTTTTCAGCCTCTTTTAATCCATCGCCCGACTTGAACCCTTTATCGGATAAATCCTTGCCGAATTTTTTCAATTCCTGCTGCAGTTCATCTTGTCTCTTTTTCAGGTCATCAAGATCTTTGCGATATTCCTCCGGTGTTTTTTCGCCGCGTTCACGATCAGCTTCAAGCTTATGGGTATCATTGAGGGTTTCTTGTTGTTTCCTCATCAAATTACCAAGCTCATCAAGCTGCTTTTGCATTTCGCTTGTTTGGCTTCCCCCTTCTCCTGATCCGCCACGACTTACCTGAAGATTGTCCATGAGTTGTTCGAGCTCGGACAAAAGCTGCTCGGCACCAGCGCGGTTACCCAATTTGGCCATATCTTCAAGTTGCTTCAGTTTCTCGGCGAGTTCGTTAGGTGAAAGATTTTGTGCCTGTTGAGAAGGCTTTTGTCCAAGACCGCCGTTTTGTTGTTGTTCGGCAAGGGCGGCAATATAGTCATTCATCGCCTGACGCAATGCGTCCGTCAGACGTTCGATTTCCTCTGGCGAAGCACCATTTCTCAAAGCATCACGCAAGGCTGCTTGAGCCGCTTTCAAGTTTTTTTCAACCTGATTGACATTGTCTCCCTCAATACCGATGGCTGTCTGCCACATAAAATCGGCTACATTTTTCAAGTTTTCGTCGGTTTCTGCGAGATGGAGTCGCGTCCATATGCTCCGCAATGCCAGATAATGCGTAAAATTGTCGATCGTTTCTTCCGGCCGCAACGTTAAGGCCGACAACATATCAAGAACCCGATCGCGGGAAAGTGTATCAAGAGCCAGAAGTCGACGTTGTTCAACCACGGCACGGGCAAGCGGATTGCCGAAATTTCTTTGCGGCAATGTCATGGTGCGCGTTTCACTTCTTCCCTGATGACCGGCGCCATCTTCTGCAACCAGTGTCAAACGCACTTCCGAACCTGCCCAAGGATGGATACTGACATCCTGCACGGTACGCGCATCCCCTTTACCACCACGCGGAATCATCAATTTGATTTCCGGTGCATCATAAAGAGGGTGTCCGGTTTCCTTGATAGTGGATGTGGGCGTTATTTCGACGTAAGCTTTCTCGACACCATAATCATCATCAAGAAAATAATTGAGTTCCAGTGACCCATTGAGAATACGTCCCGGTTCCTTGGTCAATTTGATAGTGGGGGCACGGTCGGCAACAACATCAAAATGCCAATTTCTGTCATAATGGCGCGTTCTCAATGTCACATTGCTCGACTTGGCGAGCACAGTCTCGAATGTTTTGCTATTCTGCTTTATAGTGTCAAAGCTACCTTGTGCAGTAATATTGACAGTCTTGCCAGATTGGCTTTCGGTCGACTTCAATGTTGCATCGCCACCCTCGACCACACGAATAGTCAGTTTGCTACCTTCCGGCACTTTGGCGTTCCGGATATTGGCTTCGGTCAAATAAACAGGGGCTTCGCCGGTATAGGTGGGAGGAGTGACCCAAGCATCCACGCGCATTTTTGATAAATCGACCGGTTGCGAAAAATCCAAGAGATCACCCATTTGCCCTCCGGAAGGACCAAATGAATAGGCAAAAGCTGTAACAGCAAAAAGGACAACCAATGCCCGCAGCGCCAACGGGTCGGCACGGGTAATTCCGGTGTCGGGCACACCTGCTTCGAGATTTTGCAGTTCGGCAGCCATACGCCGCTGATGTTCTTTCCATAGAACTTTTACAAAATCATTCGCCTCGCTATTTGCCGGTGCATCATAAAGCGCTTCGAGTGGCTGATTTTGCAGTCCGCTCGCTTTTTCTATCCGCCGATCGATTTCGCTTAAAGAGGGAAAACGGAAACCGGAAACAAAGAAAAGGGAACCGACAGCGATAAAAAGCAAAATCCATAACAGGATAACATGCGGCCAATAGGAGAGGCGATCGAAAATGCCGAGCCATGCCAAAGAAAACAATATCAACAAAGCAAGAATGCTTGGAAGAATGCGTGGCCACAACCGTTCGAATGTCAGGATACACCACGCCGAAGCCCGTGCTCTTACAAGCGCTGCCATAGTTCCATGAAAAGGGCCTTTATCACTCCGCAAGATATATGTTCTTCCCTTCGCACCGGTTTTGCCACATCATAGCAATGAAACAAACAAAGGCGAGACCCTTTGCAAATATTTTATACCACCTTCACTCGAAAATATCTGTTTCAAACCTCAAGAGTTTTTCACCCATTCCGGTACATGGTCAAACCCTATCAGCTCTTCATATGAAATACGCGGACGAACAATGTCAAAATGGTTATCACTCACCAACACTTCCGGTACCAACAGACGTGTATTATAGGTACTTGCCATATCCGCACCATATGCTCCCGCACTCCAAACAGCCAATAAATCTCCGGCTTTTGGGCGGGGAAGATAGCGCGCAAGCCCCATATAATCGCCGGTTTCGCAAACCGGACCGACAATATCGGCCATCATCGGTTCATCACTCTGCTTTGGCTCTTTTACAGGCACGATGTCGTGCCAGGCATCATATAAAGTCGGGCGGATAAGATCATTCATTGCTGCATCGACAATAACGAAATTTTTTCCGGCTCCGTGTTTTATATAGATGATGGATGTAACCAGAATGCCTGCATTACCGACAATATTACGACCCGGTTCCATGATGATCTGGACATTAAGCGGTGCGAAATGTTTTTTGACAACATTTGCGTATTCGGCCGGCGAGGGCGGGGGCAAGTTATCCTTGCGATAAACAATGCCAAGCCCACCGCCGACATCAACATGACGGATGTCGTGCCCCTCGCCCCGCAGAACATGGACAAAATCCGCAACGAGTGAAAAAGCATCCTCGAACGGCTGCAATTCGCAAATCTGGCTACCGATATGAACATCAACCCCATGAACATCAAGACCAGGGAGTTTTGCTGCCTGCTCATAAACCTCGCGTGCGACCGCAATAGGAATGCCGAACTTGTTTTCGGATTTGCCGGTAGCAATTTTCTTATGTGTTTTTGCGTCAACATTCGGATTTATGCGCAAAGAAACACGTGCTTTTTTCCCAATAGCTACGGCGCGCGCAGACAATTGTTGTAATTCCGGTTCCGATTCGGCATTGAAACAGTGGATATCATGACCAAGAGCAAAGTCGATTTCTTCAACGGTTTTGCCAACACCGGAATAAACTATCTTGTCAGCAGAAATACCGGCTTTGAGCGCACGACGCATTTCTCCACCAGACACAACATCAGCACCGGCGCCCTGTTTTGCAAGAAGGGTCAGAACAGCCTGATTGGAATTGGCTTTCAGTGCAAAGGCGACAAGCGCATTGGTGTCGGCAAAGGCCTGACGATACTGTTCAAATTGTTGCTGAATGGCTTTAGCCGAATAGCAATAAAAAGGCGTTTCCACCTTTTTTGCCAAATCGGCAACAGCAATTTTTTCGGCATAAAGATGACCGTTAGAATATTGAAAAGCCTGCAATTAGTGCCTCTGCTTAATCAATGGATCAAGAATAAACGGTTTTTCTACTTTCGGTTTTTGAACCATTTTGCCGTTAGAGTCCTCAATCATCGTGGACGGCGGCGGTTCAAGCGGACCTTTACGTCCGCAACCGGCCAAAGCCACGCCACAGATTGTGACAACCACCAAACCGGTCAGAGTTTTTTTCATGATCGCGTCTCTTTCAAAAATAGCAAGCTTTACGCTCTATCTGATCTATTCTCTATTTAATCTACTCTTTGTGTAATGGTCAAATTCAAGCTTTGGCAAGGCGTTTTTTCCAATAGTCGATTTGGCGACGTACTTCCTGAGGGGCTGTACCGCCATAACTCTTGCGGCTCTGAACCGATTTTTCAACGCTCAGAACGTCAAACACATCTGCCGTAATATCGGGATTAATTGTCTTCAGATCTTCAAGGGTGAGGTCAGCAAGATCGCACTTCTTCTTTTCTGCCAAAGCCACAGCGTGACCGGTTATATGATGAGCCTCTCTGAAGGGTATTCCCAATTTCCTAACAAGCCAATCAGCAAGATCGGTTGCCGTCGAATAGCCGGTACCGGCCGCCTTTTTCATTATGTTTTTGTTGATTTCTATATCAGCAATCATACCGGCCATTGCAGCAAGCGAAAGTTCCAACGATTGGGCTGCATCGAAAACCTGTTCTTTATCTTCTTGCATATCTTTCGAATAGGCAAGCGGAAGGCCTTTCATAATGGTCAATAAAGCAATCAGTGACCCATTGATCCGTCCGGTTTTCGCACGGACCAGTTCTGCCGCATCGGGATTTTTCTTTTGCGGCATAATAGACGAACCGGTCGAAAAAGAATCAGGCAAATGAATAAAATTGAACTGTGCCGTTGACCAAATGACAATTTCCTCGGCAAGGCGCGAAAGATGGACTGCGCAAATTGCCGAAGCACTCAGAAATTCCAATGCAAAATCGCGGTCGGAAACACTGTCGATCGAATTTCTGGTAGGTTCTCTGAAACCGAGTGCTTTAGCGGTCATAAAACGGTCTGTCGGGAAACTGGTACCGGCCAAAGCCGCTGCACCCAAAGGTGATTCGTTCATTCTTTCGCGGGCATCATACATGCGGGATAAATCCCGCCCGAACATTTCGACATAGGCCATTAGATGATGACCCAGAGTTATCGGTTGAGCAACCTGCAAATGGGTAAATCCCGGCATAATCGTCTCAACTTCCTGTTCGGCCCGCTGCAGAAAGGTCTCGATTAAATGCCTGATGGACTGAATGGTCTTGTCTGTTTCCGTTCTCACCCAAAGGCGAAAATCCAACGCGACCTGATCGTTTCGCGACCGGGCTGTGTGGAGCCTTCCGGCGGCGGAACCGATAAGTTCGGCAAGGCGCGCTTCGATATTCATATGAATATCTTCAAGCTTTCGGGAAAAAGCAAATTTGCCGCTTTCAATTTCGGAAAGGATCGTTTTCAGACCTTTTTCTATCTCGTCATAATCGGCTGCCGATATAATGCCTTGTGCGGCCAACATAGCCGCATGGGCCGATGAACCTTTTATGTCTTCTTTATAAAGCTTTTTATCGAAATCGATCGAAGCATTGATCTCTTCCATAATGGCTGCCGGACCCGAGGCAAAACGTCCACCCCACATCTGGTTGCTTGATCCACTGTTATTCATATATGTTAGCCCCCATCGAAAGGACGAAAAAATGGTTGCAAGAATTCCCGAAAACGTAAAATTTTCTAGAAAATTCCGGAAAATAATTTCCAAGATTGCACTTGGCACACTGAGCATATACGCGATAATGACAGCGTCTGACAACCAAGTTTACTCTTTTCCATCACTGATTTCTGTGGCTCAAGCCGAAACCGGTTCGGGGTGCACAGCAAATTCCGGAAAAATCGATAAATTGAAGCAGTCGGCAGACGGGTTTTTCAAGAATATGCGTTTTGCCGAAGAGCCTTATGATGCAACCAAACTCACCTTCAAAGATGAAACCGGCAAAGATCATAGATTGGCAGAATTTTCCGGCAAAACCTTACTTGTGAACCTATGGGCAAGCTGGTGTGTACCCTGCCGCACCGAAATGCCGGAACTTGCCAATCTCAAACGTTCTCTTGGTAATGACGCATTCGATGTCATAGCAATCAATATTGATAAAACAGCAAGCAATGAAAAAGTAAAAAATTTTCTAAAAAGCATCAAAGCCGACAATATTGTTTTCTATCGCGACCAGTCGATGGATGTTTTTAATGAAGTGCGCAAACAGGGTCTCGCTATGGGGCTTCCTGTCACCATGTTGATTGACAAAAATGGCTGCCTGCTCGGATCCTATAACGGTTCGGCTCCATGGAGCAATACCGATTCGGAAAAACTGATGAAAGCTGCCATGGAAGCCGATAAAAAAGACTGATCATCGGTTCTCTATCCGGAACAGCACTTTTAAATTAATTAAAATGTAAAATTGACCGGTTGCAAACCGGTCAAAGCCGGTTTTTGCTAAAATCAGGCTCAAAACCTTGACGTTTTTTGCGTTGCACAGCCAAATCGAGTGCCCCCAGAAATGCCGAGCGGTCACGGCCGGAAAACGGGCGCGGTCCACCGGTTACAACACCACTTTCCCTGAGATTTTCAAAGAGATTGCGGGTGGCCAATGCCGCACCGATTGTGGCCGCATCAAAGAGCCGGCCGGATGGGGAAATCGCCACTCCACCCTTTTTGACCACACGATCGGCCAATGGCACATCATTGGTAACAACAATACTCGCCTCATTGGCCTTTTCTGCAATCCAGTCGTCTGCTTTGTTCAACCCTTGATCAACAATGACAGCTTCGAGAAAATCCTCGTTCGGTATCCTCATGAAACTGTTCGAGACGATAAAAGTCTTGATATGATAACGTTCGGCTACCCGATAGGCTTCGGTTTTGACGGGACAGGCATCACCATCAAGAAACAACTGTATGATCATTTTGTCCGTCATTATTTTGTTGTCCGTCATTGTTTTGCTGCTTTAGCCCTTCTTCTTTTTCCTCTTTTTGTTCAATGGCGCGCACCAATTGGCCAGGCTGTTGCTGACGGTTGCGATAAAACATAATGGCTGCGTTGATTTCTCCACCAAGAATAAAAATGGCACTCAACATATAGAGAAAGATGATTGCCACCATGATCGAAGCGAGCCCTGCATAAGTGGAAACATAATTGGCAAATGTTGCCAGATATTGTGCAAAGAGCATCGAGGCCAAGACCCAAACCACCATGGTTACACCGATACCGGGCAAAATATCGGCCAATTTCCGCTTTCCGGCAGGAAGCCATTTATGGGCAATCAACAGACTGATTAACAGAACAACCACGGCAATGGCATAACGCCAGAAGCGGATTGTGCCGACATATTGGCCAATAACCGGATAATCATGTTGAAGAATATTGATAACAAGCGGTGCCAGCACCAGAAGAAAGCTGATAACCATCAACCCTATCGTGCCGACGATAACGAAAAACAGACTTTGAAACCGGCAAAAAAACAGGCTGCGTCGATCGACCACGCGATAGGCACGATTAAGTGCAGTTCTCAATGCTTCCACGCCGTTTGAAGCAAAATAGGCTGTCCCGATAACCGAAATGGTCAACAGACCACCGCGCTGAATGGTCATGACATTGACGACTTCCTTGACAATCGGACCGGCAATTGCATCAGGCAGCATTTTCAAAAGCGCATTGACACTTTGCTGGGTATAGGCACGTGCACCAATAAAACTTGCGAGTGATGTTGCAAAAATCAGGAAAGGAAACAGCGCCATCAAACCGGACAAAGCTATATGACTGGCAAAAGCGCTGCCAGAGTCACGGAAATAGTGGCTGACAGCGTTATATAAAATGCGCCAACAAAAGCGTAAGGGTCTCAGCGTCAAATCAATGTCTTTCCCGTTAATCAACCCGTACTAACGGGCTAAACGCACAGACTACCGTATAAAATTATTTTAATTGAGAACGCAATCTATACAAGCGTTACAATAGCTAATTCAATGTTTTCCCGTCATTTGATCACATCACAGAGCTTTAATGGACTTTGCCACAAGCCAATCTATCTATATTTTTAAATGAGACAGATGATTTTCCGAGGAGTCCAAAATGGTCAAAATCAATAAAATCTACACGCGTACAGGTGATGATGGTACAACCGGCCTCGTTAATGGCCCCAGACGCTCGAAAGCCGATTTGCGCGTTGATGCTTATGGCCTGATTGATGAAACCAATGCGACGATCGGACTTGCCCGTCTCGAGACGGTAAGCGATCTCGACAAAATGCTCGAAGAAATACAAAATGACCTGTTTGATCTTGGGGCCGATCTGGCAACTCCTGAACAGAGCGAAAATAAAACAGATTTGCGCGTTCTCTCCACCCAGACAAAACGGCTTGAAGATGAAATCGACAGGTTGAATGAAAAACTCTCGCCCTTGAAATCCTTTGTTTTACCTGGCGGGTCCAAAGCATCCGCCTATCTACACCTCGCCCGCACTGTCGCAAGACGTACCGAACGGACTATTGTTGCATTGAGTAAACAGGAAAATGTCAGCAAAGATGTTCTGGGCTATATCAACCGGCTTTCGGATTTTCTGTTTGTTGCTGCCCGTTATGCTAATGATTGTGGTAAAAATGATGTATTATGGGTGCCGGGAAAGAATCGCTAGAGGAGGAATCAGCGCATGATAAAGACGGTCGCTATTGTCGGAGCAGGACAAATGGGGGGAGGAATTGCCCAAGCTGTTGCGACTGCCGGTTTCGAGGTTCTTCTTTACGATATTTCGTCCGAACAGATTGAACATGCCATTTCGACGATAAAATCAAACCTTGCCCATCTCGTCAAAGCCGGAAAAATGAGCGAGCAAAGCCGCCTTGATACAATCAAAAGGTTTTCAACCCGACTGACTTTGGATGAGTTGAAAAATGCCGATCTTATCATTGAAGCAGCAAGCGAGGACGAGAATATCAAAAGAGATATTTTCATCAGTCTATGCGAGAATCTTTCACCTTCAACAATTCTTGCGACCAATACCTCTACCATTTCGATTACCCGTCTCGCTGCAACCACAAACCGTCCGGAAAAATTCATTGGCACACATTTTATGAATCCGGTGCCACAAATGAAGCTTGTTGAAGTGGTGCGCGGCATTGCAACCAGCGAAGAGACCTTCTCGACAATTTGCGATTTTGTCACTTCAATCGGAAAAACTTTTACTGTTACCGAAGATTTTCCGGCCTTCATCGTCAATCGTGTCTTGGTGCCGATGATTAACGAGGCGATCTACGCTCTTTATGAAGGCGTGGGGGATGTCAATGCGATCGATACAGCTTTGAAACTCGGTGCCAATCATCCGATGGGTCCATTGGAACTTGCTGATTTTATCGGGCTTGATGTCTGTCTTGCTATTATGCATGTTTTGCATCAAGGATTGTCAGACTCGAAATACCGTCCCTGCCCGTTATTGATAAAATATGTCGAAGCCGGCTGGTTGGGGCGCAAAAGTGGCCGCGGTTTTTACGACTATAGCGGTGAGATACCCGTCCCCACACGTTGAGTTTTCTGGAAAAGCAAGAAGGCATAAAGCGCTATCAAAAACCAAAGACGATAAAATTACGGCTTTGGACTTCAGAAATCTCACGACTCATAATGAAATAAACCATTGCACCTTGGAAAAGAGTTAAGGCAACTCTTTTCCGGTTTCCGGACAAAATCCTTCAATGACCGGTTCATGAAAAACAACAAGACTTATCGAAAAAGCCTTTTCCAAATGGTCTTTCAATTTTGCTTAACGACCAAAGCAAACACGGTCAGTTTAAAACCGGCTGGCAACAAAACATAGGTCACCGAACTCAAGTGCTTTCAAGTCATAACGCTTGGTAAGATGTGTCAAACCGCGTGCCTTAAATTTTTAGCCACACCGCTTTTTATAAAGGTCGAACACTCGCTAAAAAACGAATCAGCTACGCAATTTTTCAGGGATAATGCGATCGGGTGGACGATGGTGGTCGATAAAAGCTCTGATATTGATGATGACTTTTTCCCCCATATTGATCCGGCTTTCGACCGTCGCCGATGCCATATGCGGCAAAAGCACCACCTTGCCTTGCTTTGCCAATTTTGCGAGCGATGGACTGAAGTTCGGTTCTTTTTCGAAAACATCAAGACCTGCGCCGGCAAGTTTGCCATTTTCTATCTTTCGGGCGAGGGCATTTTCATCAATAATTTCACCACGAGCCGTGTTAACGACGTAGGCTGTTTCCTGCATCAAAGCGAGACGTTCGGCTGAAAGGAGATGATAGGTCTTCTCGGTAAGCGGGCAATTGATTGAAAGAATATCAATCGTCTTCAACATATCATCAAGATCGGCCCAATAGGTCGCTTCAAGCTGTTCTTCGATTTTTTCGCTGACGCGGGTGCGATTATGATAGTGGATCGAAAGCCCGAATGCTTTGGCGCGGCGCGCAACCGCTGTACCAATGCGCCCGAGACCGATAATGCCGAGTTTTCTTCCGTAGATGCGTCGTCCCAACATCCAGTCCGGCGACCAACCCGGCCAGATACCGCTTTCATTCAATACATTGGCACCCTCGACAAGGCGACGCGGCACCGCCAGTATCAGTGCCATTGCCATATCGGCAGTATCTTCTGTTTGAACATTCGGGGTGTTGGTCACAAGGATACTACGACCGGTTGCCGCGTTAATGTCGATATTATCGGTACCATTGCCGAAATTGGCAATCATCCGGAGATTATCTCCCGCCTGATCGATAAGGTCCTTGTCGATAATATCGGAAATTGTCGGCACGAGAACATCTGCGCGTTTTACCGCATCAACCAGTTCCTGTCGTGACATTGGCCGATCTTGTTTGACAACCTCGGTATTGAAAAGCTCGCACATGCGTCTTTCAACCTGTTCCGGAAGCTTGCGTGTCAAAATGACCAACGGTAATTTTTTCCCCTGCATAGAAAACCTCGAAATATTTCCAATATTTTTCGCGATTATTGAGACCTCTTTAACCAGCACTATGGCATAGGATCAACAGGCTGTCATGAGTCTGGTCTGCTTATAGCAGAAAAGAATTGATTGAACACAAGAGAAGAGAGGCACATACGGTGGACAGTTTCAGCAAATTCCGTTTTTCGAACCTCGGAAGAATGTTTTGCCTGGCAAGCATTTGTTCGGTTTTGACGGGTTTGTCTTTGTTATTTTTTCCCGCTTCCGGCTTTGCAGAAGAAGAAGCGGCTCAAGAAGCTTCCCAAAATGTGGGGCCTAGCGGTTTGCCATTGCCGCGTTTTGTTTCTATCAAACCGGCGCGTGTCAATGTACGCGTTGGTCCCGGACGTAATTATACGGTTGTGTTCTCTTATCAAAAACAGGGATTGCCTGTGGAAATTACACAGGAATATGACCAGTGGCGTAAAATTCGCGACTCGGATGGCGATGAAGGTTGGGTCTATCAGTCCCTTTTATCGGGCCATCGCACAGCAATGATAACGCCTTGGCAAAAAGACAAATCCAAGCTTGCCCCCATGCGTCGGGAACCGAGTGAAAATGCACCGCTCGCTGCCGAACTCGAGCCAGGTGTTATCGCCACAATTCATAAATGTGACGGTAAATGGTGCGAACTTGATGTCAACCATACACGCGGCTATGTTGCCCAAGATCAACTTTGGGGTGCCTATCCCGGAGAGACCGTCAAGAACTGATGTTCCGCCACTGATAGCGGCTTTCAAATTGCGCCCGCCAGAATCATCAAGTTTTGATGTCCGTCGCATCCTTAATCTATCAGGAAGTCGGTTTAACGCTCACAGTTTTCAAAAAAAACCATACCGGCTTTTCGGGATGCAGCTTTTAAAATATATGCACATCCTCCCCAAAAACCGCTTCACACTTTTTGGGATGTGGCTTTTTAAGTGCACGCACATCTTATCCAAAAACCGTTTCACACTTTTTGGGATGTGGCTTTTTAAGTGCACGCATATCCTGTCCAAAAACCGTTTCACACTTTTTGGGATGTAGTTTTTTAAGTGCACGCACATCTTGTCCAAAAACCGTTTCACACTTTTTGGGATGTGCGTGTCTCACCCCTCAACTCACTTTCACGACCAGATCATCCAGCCCGTCAATATGACCTATCAATTCGTCACCTTTTTGCACCGGCCCCACGCCAGCCGGCGTTCCCGTCATGATAATATCACCTGCCTGCAGCACAAATAATTGCGACAAATAGGCAATCATTTCAGGAATTTTCCAGATCATCTCGTTCAAATTGCCCGATTGGCGACCTTTTCCGTTTACCGAAAGGGTAATCGAACCTTCGTTCATGTCTTTGGTTTCAGATTTTTCAATCAAATGAGAACAGGGAGCCGAATGTTCAAAAGCTTTTGCCGTTTCCCATGAACGCCCCGCTTTTTTAAGTTCTGCCTGCAAATCACGCCTTGTCATATCAAGGCCGACAGCAAAACCGAACACACAATCCTGCGCCTCTTTCGTTGTCAGATTTTGTCCACCTTTTTGAAGAGCAACAACGAGCTCTATCTCATGTTCGACATCATGGCTTTTCGGCGGATAAGGGAAAACACCATCAAATACCAGATTATCGGGATTTTTCTGGAAAAAGAACGGTGCTTCCTTTGACGGGTCATGCCCCATTTCTATCGCATGATTTGCATAATTGCGACCAACGCAATAAATCCTGTGAACCGGAAAAACTTTACTGCTCCCTTTGATCGGGATACCGACAATTGCAGGTGGCGTAAATATGAAATCACTCATTTCTTTATCCTCTCGTTTAAAAGAAATTTTCGAGGCCGGAAAAGCCGGATGACGGGATTCAATGGAAAATTGAATTTTATAAAGTTTTTAACCGTTTTTCCGAATACAAATTTTTGCAACCTTCAAATTTATAACCATTTTCACCGATGAGATGAAGCCGATATTTATTTAACTTCGGTCACGATCAGCCGGACTGCAAAGGCTGTGAAAATTCCGGCCATTAAAAAATCAAGTATTCTTATAAAATGGGGATTTTCTTTTAAGGCTTTGGCAAATTTGTCGGCAGCTAAAACCATCGAAACCGTGAAAGGAAGGGATATCGGAATGAAAGAAGCTCCGAGAAAAAATATTTTTTCAGGTGCATGCGGGTCGAGCGCGTCGACAAATTGCGGCAAAAAGGTCAAATTGAAGAGAAGAACTTTCGGATTTAACAAATTGATCGCAAGGCCGGTAAGGTAATTCCGTTTTACGCTGAGTTTCTTCTGCTTTTTTCCTTCGACCAAAAAATTCGACCGGTTCAAAAGCGCTTGTAGTGCAAGCCATAAGAGATAGACGGAACCGGCCACTTTGAGAATAAAAAACGCCATTGGCGAGGCTATTATCAACGCCGAGAGGCCGACAGAGACCGCAAAAACCTGAATAATAATGCCTGTTGTACAACCGGCAATGCAGGCAAGGCCAGCCGCTTTTCCCTGCGATATAGCACGGCCGACAAAAAGCGCCATATCCGGCCCCGGAATGAGTGTCAAAATGATTGCTGCACCGGCAAATTCCAAAAACACATGGGCGTCTGGCAAGAAAGACATGATCATGATCTCTCGTTAATCATCTTTGTCTTATTGTTTTATCAAACCATTTCAATCTGTTTTTATAAGTTTTATGTAAGAAAAAATTTTTGATTGCTTGCATGGTTGCTATCTCCTGATAAAACAGCTCATATCAATTCAATCGGGTCAATCAATTGGGGCCATTAATTATCGGACAGAAAAAATGGAAAAGTGGAAAGACGTTAAAAAAGTTGTACTGGCCTATTCAGGCGGCCTTGATACTTCAATCATATTAAAATGGTTGCAAACCGAGCTTGGTGCTGAAGTCATCACCTTTACAGCCGATCTGGGGCAGGGAGAGGAGCTTGAGCCGGCACGCCGCAAAGCCGAAATGCTTGGTGCCAAACAGATTTTCATGGAAGACCTGCGCGAAGAATTTGTTCGCGATTTCGTATTTCCGATGTTTCGCGCCAATGCAGTTTATGAAGGTGTCTACCTTCTTGGAACATCGATTGCCCGCCCGCTCATTTCAAAACATCTGATTGAAATTGCCAAAAAAACCGGTGCCGATGCGATTGCTCATGGTGCGACAGGCAAAGGCAATGATCAGGTTCGTTTCGAACTTTCAGCTTATGCTTTGAACCCCGATATCAAGATCATTGCGCCATGGCGTGACTGGAATTTCAAAAGCCGTACAGAACTTCTGGATTTTGCCCAGAAACATCAGATTCCTGTGACAAAAGATAAACAGGGCGAAGCACCGTTTTCGGTCGACGCCAATTTGCTACATTCGTCTTCAGAGGGCAAAGTGTTGGAAGACCCGTCACTTCCGGCTCCAGAATATGTGCATTTGCGCACTGTCTCTCCTGAAAATGCACCCGATAAACCGACCATTATCACCATCGGCTTCAAGAAAGGCGACGCTGTTTCAATCAATGGCAAACAAATGTCGCCGGCAACATTGCTGACCGAACTTAATAAATATGGTCATGATAACGGAATTGGTCGTGTCGATCTGGTTGAAAACCGCTTTGTTGGCATGAAGTCACGCGGCGTCTACGAGACTCCCGGTGGTACAATTCTGCTCGCAGCCCACCGCGCTATTGAATCGATCACGCTTGATCGCGGTGCAGCGCATCTGAAAGACGAATTGATGCCGCGTTATGCCGAGTTGATTTACAACGGTTTCTGGTTCTCTCCGGAACGCAAAATGTTGCAGGCAGCAATAGATCTGTCGCAAGAAAATGTTGAAGGGGAAGTCAAGCTGAAACTCTATAAGGGCAATGTCATCATTGAAGGTCGCAAGAGTGACAAATCGCTTTATTCGAGTTCGCTTGTGACATTTGAAGATGACCACGGTGCCTATAACCAGAAAGATGCCGCCGGCTTCATCAAATTGAATGCTTTGCGTCTTCGCACTCTTGCTGCGCGCGACCGCAAATAAGCAGATTTTATCCATATTTTACAAAAGCTCCGGAATGAATCTTCCGGAGCTTTTTATTGCCTTTTTGTTGTCTCCAAATCCGGCCCACATCTGGCAAGTTACGTCGCTAAAACATTTCTACAAAACACCAAAAAAATGCCGATAACGGTAACGATCACCAAGCGCGTTTCGTCCCAAGTGCCAAGGTGAAGAACCCCGAATACCTGTTGAAGGATTGTTTTTTCTCTTATGCAGGACTAAATATAAAAAAGAAATAGATTGGAAAGGCTTCTTGGATGACACAAAATCTTGGTAGCGTTGATCGCATTATCCGTATCATTATCGGTATTGTTCTACTTTCTCTTATTTTCTTTCTTGATGGTGGTGCGCGCTGGTTTGGCTTGATCGGCCTTATACCACTTCTCACCGCAATTATCGGTTTTTGCCCGCTTTACAAAATATTCGGCTTGTCAAGCTGCCCGTTGAAACACTGATAAAAATATTCGCCGCTTTGGTACATTGACCCAAAAACATCATTCCGTTAGCGGGTTCCCATGTACAGTAGTTCCGGAATTCGGTAGATGCTCGGATAAGTCACCAACATCATTCCGCCTGTGAAACTCAATGTGAAAATAATTGTTGCGACGATGACACCGGTTGCACCATTCATAAAAGCCGGTGTTCCAATCGGGTTCCGGTTGATCGCCTTTTCTTCTTTGTCTTCCGGATCATCATCAAGCGTGACAATGAATAAGCCAAGATTGAGAAGTGGTATGATCAGAAGCCAGGCAGCGCCTTTTTTACCGAATCCGTCCCGCGCACGGGAAACAGAAAGGTACATGGCGATATAACCGAACAGAAATGGCGGGACAGCTGCGAGCAATACCAGAAATGCCAGTGGCAATGTGCCAATTAATCTGAACACTAGCAAATTGATTGCATAAGTTAATAAAACATAGCCCAAAAACGCAACGGCAAGCATGAACATATAGGGAATGCGATAAAGCGTCTTCAAACTGATATTGGTAAAATAGGCAAGCACAGCACCAATCAGGAACGAAAGTAGAAGTCCATCCAGTGAAAGAACAAAACCTTTAATAGAAAAAATGTAACTTAACATTTCTATTACTTCTTCCCTAAATTGCTGTTCGAGTAATTACAAAACTTCTGTGAATAATTCCGCCTTTTCAAAAAGCTTTTTTAAGATACCAGACTTCTCTCTTTTAGAGAATAGTATCCTTAACCCAATCGAGCTATATTATATCTTGATCGGGACGGGGGTGTGAACAACAATGCAATTACAAGATTAATGACGAGTGAAAAACACGTCGCCTTTAGCTGTTATCATTCTTTAAATATTGTTTTATCGGAACACTAGTGACGATCGACCGAAACACCATTTTTATCGATTGTCATTTCGATGCCGGATGGTTTTTGCTGTTGTTTCTGTTGGTAAAATTTATAACCCAAGCCCGCAACAACAACGATAAGAACGCCGATAATAAGAAAAAGAAAATTCCGGTTCATCAAATTGCTCCCTAGTGAAAGTAATAGGGAGCAATATGGAGCATTATTTTCTATTTCAAGTGCAGCATCATCCGGTTTTCAAGTCACAATAAGCAGAATAATACTTTCGATATGGCTCATTTTAATGGGCTTCATCCCAATTTTTAGCTGCGCGTGCATCGACTTTAAGTGGCACAGATAAGGATAGAGCCGGCATTGTCGCATTCTCCATCACATTTTTTACAAGTGCGGTGGTTTTTTCAACTTCATTTTCAGGCAATTCAAAAATCAGTTCATCATGAACCTGCAACAACATTTTAGCCGATAAGCCGGCTTCCTTCAGCACATCATCCATTTTTATCATGGCACGACGGATAATATCGGCGGCGGCCCCCTGAATTGGTGCGTTGATTGCAGCCCTCTCGTTAAAAGCCCGCACTTGTGCGCTTTTGGAATTGATATCCGGATAATGTGCACGCCGTCCGAAAATTGTCTCGACAAAACCATGCTCATGCGCAAAAGCCTTGGTCTTTTCCATATAGTCTTTAATGCCCGGAAAACGTTCGAAATAGGTGCGGATATATTGGGCTGCTTCCTCGCGCGGAATCGACAATTGATTGGCAAGTCCGAAAGCGGAAATGCCATAAATAATGCCGAAATTGATCGCTTTGGCACGACGACGAACTTCCGGTGGCATACCCTCGATCGGTACACCGAACATTTCCGATGCGGTCATTGCATGAATATCAAGGCCGTCTGCAAATGCTTTTTTCAAAGCTTTGATATCGGCGACATGGGCAAGAACACGCAGTTCAATCTGGCTGTAATCGGCAGACAAAAGCAGATTACCGGGACCGGCTATGAAAGCAGCACGGATTTTTCTTCCCTCCGGTGTGCGAACCGGTATATTTTGCAAATTCGGGTCTGACGAAGCAAGCCGTCCGGTTGACGTTGCAGCCATTGAATAATTCGTATGAACGCGCCCCGTTTCAGGTAAAATATAATTCGGTAGTGCATCGGTATAAGTCGATTTCAATTTTGTGAGCTGGCGCCAATCAACAATCTTGCGGGGTAATTCATGCCCCTCTGCTGCCAGATCTTCAAGAACCTGAGCCGATGTTGACCATTGGCCGGTTTTGGTTTTCGAGCCTCCGGGCAAACCCATTTTGCCGAATAAAATTTCTCCCAGTTGCTTGGGCGACCCGATATTGAATTTTTCTCCGGCAAGTTGATAGATTTCATCTTCCAAAGCGGCTGCCGATTGGGCAAGCTCACCGGATAATCGTGACAATAATTGCCGGTCAACCAGAACGCCGCGTTCTTCCATGCGGGCAAGAACGGTCACCAAAGGCCGCTCCAGACGCTCATAAACGCGGGTAACACCGCGGGCGACAATTTGTGGTTTTAAAACCCGCCAAAGTCGCAACGTAACATCCGCATCCTCGGCTGCATACTGTGTTGCCCGCTTCAAATCAACGGCAGCAAAACCGGTTGCCGTTTTTCCACTTCCGGCAACCTCTTTGAATGTTATCGGCTTATGCCCCAACCAGCGCTCGGACAATGCGTCCATTCCATGGGTCAATGTTCCGGCATCCAGAACATAGGAAAGCAACATCGTATCGTCGAAAGACCGGATTGTGACATGATACTGTCGCATCACCAGCCAATCATATTTCATATTTTGCGCAATTTTAAGAATCGCGGGATTTTCCAATACCGGCTTCAATAAAGCGACCGCTTTTTGTGTATCAAGTTGTCCTTTCACGCGTCCACCGCCCAGCAAATCATTGCTACCATCGACATGGTTAAGTGGCACGTAGGCCGCTTCACCGGGTTTAAGACCTATAGAAAAGCCGATAAGTTCCGCTTGCATAGGGTCAAGCGAGGTCGTTTCGGTATCAAATGCAAAGAACCCCTGATCGAGCGCCCGATCAAGCCATTGTTTCAATTCGGCTTCGTCCGTTATAGTGTGATAAGCGGTCGTATCTATTTTTTCTGTGAGTGCTTCTTTTTTACGTTTTTCTGCCAGAAGCTGCGGGGTGTTTTCCGCTTGTGAATAATCAGAATCACTTTCTTGTTCTTGTCGAGCATTACCACCAACTTCCGGCGCTCCGCCAACATCGGAACCTTCCTCAAGATCAGGCCCATGGGCACTTTTGCCCCATTCGACATCAAGCTCCACCGGCTCGATTAAAGCCGCATCACAATTGGTCGCTTCTGCAACACGACGCGTCAAGGAATTGAATTCCATTGCTTTCAAAAAGCCGATAAGCCGCGGCCCGTCGGTTGGTTCCAACAGGAGGCCATCAAGACCGGTTTCAAGCGGAACATCGGTTTTTAATGTTACAAGCTGACGTGCCAATCTTGCCTGATCGGCAAATTCAATAATATTTTCACGACGTTTTTGTTGTTTAATGTCGCCGGCATGAGCCAAAAGCGTATCAAGATCGCCGAATTCGTCAAGAAGCTGGGCTGCCGTTTTCGGGCCAATACCCGGCACACCTGGAACATTATCGGTGGAATCACCGGTAAGCGATTGCAAATCAATCATCTTTTCCGGCGGAACGCCCCATTTTTCGATCACTTCCGCAACGCCGATCGGACGGTCTTTCATGCCGTCATACATCCCGACCTGTTGATTGACGAGTTGCATGAGGTCTTTGTCGGAAGAAATGATTGTGGTTTTCGCACCACTTCGGGTGGCCTCAGACGCATAAGTTGCAATAATGTCGTCTGCCTCATAACCTTCTTTTTCAATGCATGGCAGGTTGAAAGCGCGGGTTGCCTGTCTGATAAGGCTGAATTGGGGAATAAGATCGTCGGGCGGAGTAGGGCGGTTCGCTTTATATTCGGGATATATCTTTTTACGGAATGTTTCCGACGAATAATCAAAAATGACAGCAAAATGCGTTGGCACCACGCCAACTGCAGTATCACGCGCATCGCACAGCAATTTCCACAGCATATTGCAAAAACCGGCCAGCGCGCCAACCGGCAAACCGTCTTTTTTCCGTGTTAATGGCGGCAAGGCATGATAGGCGCGAAAGATATAACTTGAACCGTCAACGAGAAAAAGGTGATCATTTTTTTGCATCGTCAATCCTGACATTGAATTTTAAAAACATTATATAAGTTTAAAAGCACATTGAACCCGAAAAGCCCATGAGCAAACGATAGAAAATGTGGTGCAGGCAAAATTTATCGTTAGCCTTTTTAAACATTTTTCACGCATTTGTTACAAAATGTTAATATAGTTGCCCTTGAAAAGCCATTTTTAAATTCTTTTATATGACCTATCGACACTGCGTCGATATGTCCGGTTGTCCGGCTTTGTCCCCCGCCGTTTACCGGATACAACAGTCTACTTTCCCTCTCCGGACTGTTGAGTGAGTGCAGTAAAAAAGACCGTTGTGGTTCCCCCTCTCCGCAACGGTCTATTTTTTTAAACTGATTTTCCGAAAATAGCCCCTGAAGATATTGATCAGATCGATTTGAAGCGCGGTTTTACGAAGGGATGCGAAAAAAATTATTATTGAAGTTTGAATAATCATACAGATTTGAATGCGGGCGTTAAAATCAAAGTCCGCTTTTTCCTTAAATTTTCAAGTGCTATATCCCGCTATCATAAACTCCGGATAGTCCGGATGCCGATATAATCTTCATTGGAGATTTTATGAAAACCAACTTGGCTGGCATCAGGATATTTCCGGTTTCTCCGATTGCCGGTTTTCCCGACACTTCAATTTTTTATGTGGCTCCACATGGCTTTTTCGCCGATTTTTGCAAGCAATGCGTCATGGGCCGCCTTATCCTCTTCGCTCAAACGGCTTGGCAAAGGTTTGGGGCGCGTTTTCAGAACAATTTTATTCTGATCATCATTTTCGTTGGATTTGCTATCTGAATTTGCTCCATCAAATCCCAAAGCTCCCTGTTTGCCGCCAATCAGTTCGATATAAACATCGGCGAGAATTTCAGAGTCGAGCAAAGCACCGTGTAGCGTCCGGCGTGAATTATCAATACCGAAACGTTTGCACAATGCATCGAGAGAATTAGGCCCCATCGGAAATTTCCGTCGCGCCATTGCCAATGTATCAATAATACGATCAACACTGATGAGGGGCTTATGGATACGCTCCAATTCTGCATTCAAAAATCCAAGGTCGAAGTTTGCATTATGGGCAATCAATGTCGCGCCTTCGATAAAGGAAAGAAAATCATCGGCTATTTCTTCAAATTTCGGCTCGTCCTTGAGGCGCTCATTGGTAAGACCGTGGACTGCTACAACTTCGTCGGGAATAATCACCCCTTGCGGATTGAGATAGACGTGAAAAGTTTTATCAGTGAGATAGCGATCAACCATCTCCACACAGCCGATTTCGACAATACGGTCTGTTTCTTTGTGAAGGCCTGTTGTTTCAGTATCAAAAATAATTTCTCTCATAAAAATCTGCTCTCATCAGCCCTTTAAATTGCTCCGGCATTTTTGCACGAATTGTACCTTCATAATGGATTATTTCCCATCTTTCTTGCGTTTTGAAGATGCAATAAACAACAAATCCTGTTTCCGGTACTGTTGGCGCCTATATTCGCGTGAATACGACCGGAAGGTTAGCTATCAAAAATAGTCGACGCAAAATCATTTTGACGATTTTTACATTTATATATCTTTGAAAGAAACTATGGATAATCCGGATATAACGTTGCTAAAATTCGCGATTGAGCCGTCATTTCAATTTTACAAAAACAGCGCCGAAAATATCCACATTCTCATGGGCGGGCGGTTTATTTCAATGTCAAACGGGAAATCAGATGTTTTACCTGTTCTCTCGCGTCATCAAGGCTTTTGCCAGTATCAATAACAAAATCGGCACGCCTTCGCTTTTCTTCGTCCGATATCTGACGCGACAAGATACGGTCGAGTTTCTCGTCATCCCAGCCGCTGCGGGCTAGTACACGTTGCCGCTGAATTTCGGTTGGTGCCGAAACAACCGCTATTTTGTCAACCCGCCCTTCAGGCCCTGTTTCAAATAATAAAGGAATATCGAGAACCACAAGCGGGTCACCCCGATCGCGGTGCATTTTTACAAAGTCTTTTTCCTTTTTTCGCACCAGCGGGTGAATGAACTTTTCCAAAATGGCAAGTTTTGACGGATTCTTCACAATTGTTTTTGATAATTTTGACCGGTCTATCCGGCCATCTGTCAAACAATCAGGGAAAATACGGCTTAAATCTTCAATAACCGGCTTACTTTCATAAAGTTCATGAACAGCCCTGTCAGCATTATAAACGGGAACACCGGCTTCTTCAAAAAAGCCGGCTGTCGTCGTTTTTCCCATGCCGATAGAACCTGTAAGCCCGAGGATAATCATTTATTGGCCCATTTTACCCAGTATTTCTTGTCGTAATTCATTATCAACAACAGGTCTTATTCCAAACCACCGTTCAAACCCCGGTACAGCCTGATGAAGCAACATTCCGATTCCGTCAACATAATTGAGGTTTCTAGCTTTGGCCTGTAAGAGAATTGGCGTCATCAAAGGCGTGTAAACAATATCTGTCACGAGAACCGACGGCTTTGCCTGATCAAGGTGAATAAACGGTTCGCTGTCTTTTTTAATAAGATTATTTGTCATCCCCAGAGAGGTCGTATTAACGATTAGATCTGCCAGAGGAACGAGATCATCAATTTCGTTCCAATTGCGTGCTTTTACCTGATGACCAAAATAACCGGCAAGCTTGTCGGCACGTGATCTCGTCCGGTTTACAAGATAAATGTTCTCGAACCCACGTTGTTCAAGCGTATAGATAATTGCGCGCGCCGCTCCACCAGCGCCGATGACAAGCGCCGCATTTCCACCCCAGCCGGGAGCAAAATCGTCAAGATTGGCTTCAAAACCATAACCATCGGTATTGCTTGCACAAAGTATGTTATTCTCGAACCATAATGTATTGGCGGCTCCTATCCTTGTTGCAGCCTGATCTTTTTTTTCGGAAAGGCGAAAGGCTTCTTCTTTATGAGGCAGCGTAACATTGCCACCGCAAAAACCTTTTTTTTGCAACGAATTGATAAATGTTTCAAAATTTTCCGGCTTAACCTCGACTGCATCATAAGTTCCGGCCAAGTTATATTTTTTGAGCCAAAAGCGATGAATTTGCGGTGAAAGGGAGTGTCCGACCGGATAGCCGGTTACAAAAGCATGGGGTATTTCTGGTATTAAATTTGTCATCTTATCGAATGATGATTCCTGTCTCGCGTAATTTCTGCAACAATAATAAGAGGGGTAAACCGATAATGGTAAAATAATCACCCTCTATTTTATCAAATAGCTGGATACCCAAGCCTTCAACCTGATAGGCACCGACACTTGATTGAACGTCATCTCCTGTTTTATCGATATAATAATCAATAAATTCGGGCGATAATGAACGGACAATCATTTTCGCCGTTGAAAGCCCGACCCAATCGGCTTTACCGGCTTTTGCCAAAGCGATGCCGCTATGAAGATAATGTGTTTTACCTGATAAGGCGGCAAGACGCTGACGCACTTCCTCAAGATTTGCCACTTTATGAAGTGCATTTCCTTCAAGCTCCAGTGTTTGATCGCATCCGATAACAAGTGCATTTGGAAACCGGCGAGAAACATCTTCTGCCTTTTTTATTGCCAATTCTTTGGCAAGCTCCTCCGGTGTGATTTTACCTAGAGTTTTTTCGAGCTGACGCTCATCTATTTTTGCTCCTTCAACATCAAATTCGAGACCAGCATTTTCCAAAATCGATTTTCTGAACGGGCTTAAAGATGCGAGAATAAGCGGTTTATGAGACATGGTTTTTCTTTTTATTAAAATTCAGATTTGATGATCGCGCAGGTAAAGTTCGAGAATCGCAGTTGCTGTTTCTTCGATAGAACGGCGTGTAACATCGATAACCGGCCAATTGTTACGCATACAAATCTGTTTGGCATTATTGAGTTCCTGGGCGATATTTGCCCGGTCAATATAGCTTTCTGTTGAAAGCCCGCCACCAATGTTACGACTTTGCCGCACCTGACTTATCCGGTCGGCAGAAGCGATAAGACCGACGATCATAGGTTTTTTCGACAAAAAGAGCTGATTGGGTGGTTCAACACCGGGAACCAATGGAACATTGGCTGTTTTGATGCCACGATTGGCAAGATAAATACTCGTCGGCGTTTTTGACGTTCTCGAAATTCCTACAAGAATCACATCGGCATTTTGTAAGCCATCCGGCAATTGGCCGTCATCATGATCCATTGTGTAATCGAGCGCCTCGATTCGTTTGAAATAATTTGCATTAAGCTCGTGCTGGGCACTGGCGCGCCTGTTTGCCGGCAACCGCAAATAGGAATGGAATGCTTTGAAAACCGGATCAAGAACAGAAACCGAAGGCACACCCATTTTTTCACATGCCGAATGCAGTAAATGTGCGATTTTTTCGTCCACAATTGTATAAAGCACAATTCCCGGCTCACGATTGATCTGGCCGATTACTTCCTGCAACTGGGCTTCATTGCGAATAAGCGGATAAACATGTTCAATAGCGTTTGCTTCTACATATTGGGAGGCCACTGCGCGACCTGCCGAGAGGAGAGTCTCTCCGGTCGCATCAGAAATCATATATAAATGAAAGTCCAATTTTTCTTTTGTCACAGGATTCACAGGCCCTTGTTGATAGATGTGCAAATGAACAATCATTTTGTGCACACCAAAAAAATGTGAGGATAACTCCATGATGTTATACACAAGCCAAGCCATTGTGGGAAATTCAAAAGCGGGCAATTGAATTACGGGGAAAACCTTCTGTTTTGGAAATTCAACGGCTTTACGATTTTTATTTCACAATTTTAAGAAAGTCGTTGTTTTTATGTATCAAATTAAAATTAATCGGGTAAATATAAGGTTGCTGTGAGCAGGTTTTTCCGGCTTACAAAAATCTCGCCAATTCTGTGGATAAAAAAAGGTTAATAAATAATTAACAGAAAACACAGACTCTAAGAATCAGAATCCAAGATTCAAAATGATTTCTTTATTGAAACCCTCCTTTGGAAAAGCCAACATAAGCCATGACAAAAAAAGTTCTTGAAGTCCTAAGTGGTAAAACAATATCTCCCCCACCAATCTGGTTGATGAGGCAAGCTGGAAGATTCCTGCCGGAATACCGAGAAGTTAGGGAAAAAGCGGGAAGCTTTCTTGATCTTTGCTATAACCCTCAACTTGCTTTTGAAGTCACAATGCAACCGATCAGACGATTCGGTTTTGATGCAGCAATTCTCTTTTCGGATATACTCGTTGTACCCCATGCTTTAGGAAGGAATTTACGTTTTGAAGAAAAAAAGGGACCAATTCTTGATCCTCTATCGGTAAACGAAATTGAAAATTTAAATGTCGAAAAGGCTCAGGAAAAACTAATCCCGAGTTTTGAAACTCTCTCTCTTCTCAAAAATGCTTTACCTCATGACACAACACTGATCGGATTTTGTGGAGCTCCATGGACTGTTGCAACCTATATGATTGCCGGACATAGCACTCCGGATCAGGCTCCTGCCAGATTGTTCGGCTTCAATCATCCGGAAGCAATGAAAACTCTTCTTGAACTTCTTGCCGATGTTTCGGCTGACTATCTTGTCAATCAGGTCAAGTCCGGAGCTGAGGTTTTACAGATTTTTGATTCCTGGGCAGGTGTTCTGGATGAACAGAGTTTTGATGAATATGTTATTTATCCGATAAACCGGATGGTCCGGCGGATTAGAAAAGTTTTTCCGGAAGTTCCGATAATCGGTTTTCCAAAAGGTGCCGGTGCACTTTACGAAAATTTTGCTCGAAAAACAGGGGTAACGGCCATCGGACTTGATTGGTCTATACCGCTTTCCTTTGCCAAAAAACTACAAGAAATAACACCCGTACAAGGAAATCTTGATCCATTGCGGCTGGTTTCGGGTGGTACTGCTCTTGAAAAAGGAATAGAGACTATTCTGGAAAATCTCGGGAATGGACCCTTGGTTTTTAATTTGGGGCATGGAATAACACCACAAACGCCTATCAAAAACGTCGAAAGACTGGTCAAACTGGTGAGGAATTTTAACAAATGACGAATTCTAAAACGCATATGACAACGGGGACAATCTGGCTTCGCGCCATCGTTTCGCTATTGATTGTCGTGGTTGTTTTATGGGCATTGTTTCACGTGAATCCTGATAAATATCCGGAATCGACGTTATGGATTAAATCTTTTCATGTGATTTCTATCATCTGCTGGATGGCCGGTATGTTTTATCTGCCGCGTTTGTTTGTCTACCATTGTCAGGCAGAAGCGGGATCCAAACAATCCGAAACGTTCAAAGTTATGGAACGGCGCCTGTTGCGGGCAATTATCAATCCTGCGATGATTGCATCGTGGGTTACGGGGCTCTGGTTGGCATGGGAAGTTTATGCACTTCAGGGTGGTTGGCTGCATCTGAAACTTCTCGTTGTGGTTATTCTTTCCGGCTATCACGGATTGTTATCCCGCGGAGTTCGCCATTTTGCCGAGGATAGAAATAACTTTTCCGAAAAGACATGGCGGATTTTGAATGAAGTTCCCACAGTGCTCATGATCATCGCTGTGATTGATGTCATTGTAAAACCGTTCTGAGTGAAAATGGCTTGATTTCTTAAGGCAAGGGGGGTAGATGGAATTTACCCTCCTTTTTTATTTTCCAAAGTTTCTGAATAAGGCACTTTTTCAAGGAAAATATTTTTCCATAATCACAAGAGTTTATATTGGATGCAGAATATTCAACAGATGAAACTACAAGAGCTGAAAAGCAAAACGCCGGTTGAACTTGTAGCTTTTGCCGAAACACTGGAAGTCGAAAATGCTTCGTTAATGCGCAAACAGGAATTGATGTTTGCCATTTTGAAGAAGCTTGCCCTTCAGGATGTTGAAATTATCGGTGAAGGTGTTCTGGAAGTTTTGCTGGACGGCTTCGGATTTTTACGTTCGGCCGATGCCAATTATCTTCCGGGCCCCGATGACATTTATCTGTCACCCTCCCAAATCCGGCGGTTTTCATTAAAAACCGGCGATACAGTCGAAGGACCGATACGCAGTCCTAAAGAAGGCGAGCGTTATTTTGCACTATTAAAAATCAATACGATCAATTTTGAAGATCCGGAGAAAATCCGTCACAAAATCCATTTTGATAATTTGACACCTCTCTATCCGAACGAGAGGTTGAAAATGGAGTTGAGTGACCCGACAAACAAGGATATGTCGGCAAGGGTCATTGACCTCATTTCGCCTTTAGGTAAAGGACAACGTGCACTGATTGTTGCACCGCCAAGAACCGGTAAGACAGTTCTTCTTCAAAACATTGCCCATTCGATTACGGCCAATCATCCGGAATGTTTTCTGATTGTGTTGCTTATTGACGAACGTCCGGAAGAAGTGACGGATATGCAACGTTCTGTCAAAGGTGAGGTTGTTTCGTCAACATTCGACGAGCCGGCATCCCGCCACGTTCAGGTCGCTGAAATGGTCATTGAAAAGGCAAAGCGCCTTGTTGAACAGGGTCGCGATGTTGTCATTCTTCTCGATTCGATCACCCGTCTTGGTCGCGCTTATAATACTGTCGTTCCTTCATCAGGTAAGGTATTGACCGGTGGTGTTGACGCCAATGCTCTGCAGCGCCCCAAGCGCTTTTTCGGTGCAGCCCGCAATATTGAAGAAGGCGGTTCGCTCACAATTATCGCTACAGCGCTGATTGATACGGGTAGCCGTATGGATGAAGTCATTTTCGAAGAGTTCAAGGGAACCGGTAACTCTGAAATTGTGCTCGACCGGAAAGTGGCCGATAAGAGAATTTTCCCGGCAATGGATATTTTGAAATCCGGAACCCGCAAGGAAGATTTGTTGGTTTCCCGTCAAGATTTGCAGAAAATATTTGTTTTGCGTCGTATTTTGGCTCCGATGGGCACAACCGACGCGATCGAATTTTTGATTGATAAATTGAAGCAGACAAAAACCAATGCCGAATTTTTCGACTCAATGAATACGTAATTCGGGAATACGTAATTCGGGAATACCTGATTTGGAAATACATGATCGGAGAACTGCTGATCTCCGATCACCCGATCGGGAATGTGTCTGACAGCTGTTTTTCAAAACATACATATGTAGCTTTTTCCGTCCGGAAAATTTTTCGGGCGGTTTTTATATATCTGCGGTAGCATAATTGGGTATGGCAAAGCCGAACAAAGTTTTTGTCAAAAATGGTTATAAAGTTCTGCTTCAAATGATGTGTAGATCATTTTCCGGCTTTTTATAATTCGTTTTTTATTGCTAGACGCGTGGCCGAGCCGGAATAAGACATTTTGACGAACGAGGATAACAACAGTGGATACTATTTTTGCTTTATCAAGCGGAAAACTTCCCTCTGGGGTCGCAGTCATTCGCGTTTCGGGAGATATGACCAAAACGATCGTCAAGACATTGCTCGGTAAGGTTCCGGCACCGCGTTTAATGACATATGGCAAACTTACGTCTCGAGAAGGCGAATTTCTGGACAATGCATTAACAGTGTTTTTTTCCTCACCACATAGTTTTACCGGTGACGATAGCGTGGAATTTCATCTTCATGGCGGCAAAGCCGTTGTGGACCGGTTTTTGAACGAGCTTGAGAAGTTCGATTCATGTCGTTTGGCAGAACCGGGTGAGTTTTCAAGGCGGGCATTTATCAATGGCAAGCTCGATTTGACAGAAGCAGAAGGGCTGGCTGATTTAATCGAAGCGGAAACCGAAAGCCAAAGAAGACTGGCCATAATGGGAGCGACGGGCAAACTTGCAGCGCTTTATAGAGAATGGCGAAACGATCTTATCAAAGCCCGCGCCATGATAGAAGCGGAGCTTGATTTTTCCGATGAGGAAGATGTTCCGGGTTCTGTGAGCGAGATTGTTTGGAATAATTTACGAAATTTAAGCCGGTCAATTTCCAAATTTGTCGAGAAAAGCGAACGTGTAGCCTCCATGCGTGATGGTATAAAAATTGTCATCGCAGGTGCACCAAACGCAGGAAAATCTAGTATTATCAATAAGTTATCAGGTTTTGATGTTGCAATTGTTACAGATGAAGCCGGCACAACACGCGATGCTTTGGAAACCCGTATTGTAATTGATGGATATCAAATTCTATTGACCGATACAGCCGGATTGCGAGAGACAGAGAACAAAGTTGAAAAACTCGGTATAGAGGTTGCCTATAATCGGCTAAAAGACGCCGATCTTGTTTTGCTGGTTGATGACTTGTCAAATCCGGTTGCAATTAAACTTCCAGAAACAAGTGCGGAAATCTGGCATGTCGGGAATAAAGTTGATTTGGCAAAAGGGTCATTAGAAAAATGGCCGATCCAGTTTTCGACAAAAACTGGTGAAGGATTTGATTCTTTTGTAAAAGCGATTGCTTCTTTCTGCTCGAGTTTTTCATATGATGTCGGAGAAGTCGTCACTGCCCGCAAAAGGCAATTAATGCTTTTGAAAACGGCGATCTCCGAAATTGATCACGCGATTCGATATGAAGACCGCGATTTATCTCTAAGAGCGGAACATTTACGACTTGCTGCAGACTCACTGGGTCGTATTACCGGCGATATTGATGTGGAAGATATTTTGGACGTGATTTTTTCGCAATTTTGTATTGGTAAATGAGTCGCTCAAACAAATCAGAAGCTATTTTTCGTCTGAATTGATTCACGTGAAACAGTAAATTGGTGATTCACGTGAAACATTTTGGAAATTAGATGTTCAATCTTCGAAAATAATGATTCACGTGAAACATCTCATATGTTAGAGAACTATTAATTGGTTAGAAGTTCTCCGAAAAAGGTGTTTCTTCTATTGTTTCACGTGAAACGTGATTAAAATAACGGTGTTGATATTAAATTGACTGATAAATTTGACGTAATTGTTGTTGGGGGCGGACATGCCGGATGTGAAGCAGCTGGTGCGGCTGCACGTACCGGTGCAAAAACGGCACTTGTTACCCACCATTTTGCTTCAATTGGAACAATGTCTTGTAATCCCGCAATTGGTGGCCTCGGAAAAGGACATCTTGTGAGAGAAATTGATGCACTCGACGGATTGATGGGGCGTGCAGCAGATGAAGCCGGAATCCAGTTTCGTTTGCTTAACCGGAGAAAAGGACCAGCCGTTAGGGGACCGCGTACACAGGCAGACCGAAAATTATACAAAAAAGCTATGCAGACATTGATTTCGGAACAGCCAAATCTCACGGTCATAGAAGACGAAGTCATTGATATTATTGTAAAAAATAACGCTGTAACGGGCGTTATCTGTAAGGCTCATGGGCAGCTTGAAGCCGGTGCTGTGGTCTTGACGACGGGTACATTTTTGCGTGGGCTTATACATATTGGCGAAAAGACATGGCCTGCGGGGAGAATGGGCGAAGAACCGAGCAATCTCCTTGGTGAACGGCTTGGACAATATGGTATCCGGTTAGGGCGATTGAAAACCGGTACCCCTTCAAGGTTAAGTAAAAAGACAATTGATTGGGACAATCTTCCGAAGCAGACTGCTGACGACGATCCTGTACCATTTTCATTTTTAACCGAAACAATTCGCCAACCACAAATTGACTGTGCGGTTACCCGAACGAATCACAAAACCCATCAGATCATAAAAGATAATATTCATCGTTCGGCAATGTATTCCGGCGCTATTAAAGGTATAGGTCCGAGATATTGTCCTTCGATTGAAGACAAAATTGTCAAATTCGGAGAGCGTGACGGTCATCAGATATTTCTGGAACCGGAAGGACTGGATAACGATACGGTCTATCCAAACGGTATATCAACGTCATTGCCGGAAGAGGTCCAGCTCGACTTTATCAAGACCATCGAAGGCTTGGAACACGCCAAGGTGTTGCAACCGGGTTATGCAATCGAATATGATTTCGTCGACCCACGCCAGCTTTATGCAACATTGGAATTGAAAGCGCTTTCAGGTCTCTTTCTCGCCGGTCAGATAAACGGAACAACCGGTTATGAAGAAGCCGGCGCACAAGGCTTACTTGCAGGGCTGAACGCCGCGAACAAAGCTTCCGGCAAAGATCAAATGACCATCAGCCGTTCAACTGCCTATATTGGTGTTATGGTGGATGATTTGATTACGCGCGGTGTCAGTGAACCATATCGGATGTTTACCTCGCGTGCAGAGTTTCGCTTGTCTTTAAGGGCGGATAATGCGGATGAACGGTTGACACCGTTGGGATTGGAATGGGGTATTGTAGGCTCGCTGCGTCATCAGCATTTTCAATATAAGCAAGACTTATTGACTAAAGCGCGTGACCTTTGTCAATCGGTAGCGATCACGCCGAACGAGGCTACGGAAAAAGGATTGCAGATAAAACATGATGGAATTCGCCGTAGTGCATATGATTTGCTGGCTTATCCGGAAATGTCACTGTCTCGCTTAATCAATATTTGGCCTATTCTTGGCGAGATTGATAAAAAAACGGCGGAAACATTGGAAATAGAGGCTCAATACGCAGTTTATCTTGATCGACAAGCTCAGGATATTGCCAATCTTCGACGGGATGAACGGCTGCGCATTCCGGCGGAACTGGACATTGATGTGATTTCCGGCCTTTCCAATGAACTTAAAGGAAAAATTCGTCAGCGCGCACCGCAATCCATCGCAGAAGCTCAAAAAATTGACGGAATGACTCCGGCAGCTTTGTCCCTCATCATTACCCATATCCAGCGCTTGAACCGCGAAAACAGGAGAAGCGCCTGATGACAGAATGGGTTGAAGAAAAATATCTGACGTTGAAGGAAATCGTGCATTCTGTTTCACGTGAAACAGCGGCCAGTTTGATGGCCTTCGAGGAAGCTGTCAAAAAGTGGCAATCACATATCAATTTGATTGCGAATGCTACTTTGCCCGAGCTCTGGACCAGACATATATTGGATAGTGCACAAATAGCAGCACTTCAACCAGATGCAAAAAACTGGTGCGACATTGGTTCGGGTGGTGGCTTTCCCGGAATTGTAACGGCGATTCTCTTGAAAGAAAAAAGCGGTTTTCACATTGATCTCGTCGAAAGTAACAGCAAAAAGGCGGCATTTTTAAGAAGTGTCAGTGCTGAATTCAATTTGCCTGCCACAGTTCATACATGTCGCATTGAAACCAGTTACATTCATATTAAAAAACCGGAAATTATCACGTCACGCGCTTTGGCATCGCTCGGGAAGCTCGTTGAACTAACGCTTCCATGGTTTGAACAAGGTGCAACCGCCCTATTCCAGAAGGGGCGTGATTATAAAAAAGAAATGGCCGAAGCCGAACAAAACTGGACATTCAATTCGATAATTCATCAAAGTAAAATTGATAGTCAATCCGTTATTCTTGAAATTAGCAAGATCAATCCACGTAAGGGGTGAGAAAAATGAGCGAAACACGCATTATCGCCATTGCAAATCAGAAAGGTGGTGTTGGTAAAACAACGACAGCCATTAACCTCGCTACAGCACTTGCGGCAATTGGAGAAACTGTTCTGGTGATGGATATTGATCCTCAGGGAAATGCCAGCACAGGTCTCGGGATTGATCGTGATCAACGTCTCCTTTCTTCCTATGATGTTATTGTTTCGGGTACATCGGTTAATGACGCTGCACTGGAGACGGAAGTTCCCAATCTTTATGTGGTCCCTTCGACCCTTGATCTTCTTGGAATAGAAATGGAAATTGCACCGGCAAATGACCGTATTCAGAGGCTACAAAATGCCTTGCGAAAAAATCCGAGGGTGACTGAAAAATTTTCATATATATTGATTGATTGCCCCCCTTCTCTCAATCTTTTGACGCTCAATGCTATGGGGGCAGCCAATTCTGTTCTCGTACCTTTGCAATGCGAGTTTCTGGCTCTTGAAGGACTAAGTCAACTGTTGGAAACAGTAAAACAGGTTCGTGGCTCTCTCAATCCTTCGTTGGAAATACAAGGTATTGTGCTTACCATGTATGATGGCCGTAATAATCTTTCCAATCAGGTTGTAGAGGATGTGCGATCCTTTATGGGAGACAAAGTTTATCAAACCGTCATACCGCGCAATGTTCGTGTATCGGAAGCGCCGTCATTCGGTAAACCGGCTCTTCTTTACGATTTGAAATGTGCCGGCAGTCAGGCCTATTTGCAACTTGCTTCGGAAGTCATTCAACGCGAACGCCAATTACGTGCAGCTTAAGATATTAATTTAGAAAAAAACGAGGAAATAGATATGAGTGACGATCAATCGAAAAAACGGCTTGGACGTGGTCTTGCTGCTCTTATTGGCGATATTGATCTTGGTCTTGATAAGCCGCTCGCAGCTCCAAATACCTCGTCGGAACGGCAGGTGCCTATTGAATTTATTTCTCGTAATCCGCAAAATCCCAGACGTAATTTTACGGAAACAGAGCTTGATGATCTTGCCCAGTCTATTCGTGAGCATGGAGTTGTGCAGCCGGTCGTCGTTCGTCCTTCACCCGACCATCCGAACCGCTTCGAATTGATTGCAGGGGAACGTCGTTGGCGTGCTGCACAGCGTGCTAACCTCACCGAAATACCGGTCATTATCCGCGATGTTGACGATCGTACCGCTTTGGAACTTGCCATTATTGAAAATGTTCAAAGAAGCGATCTTAATCCTCTGGAAGAGGGGATGGGGTACCAACAACTCATTGACGAACATGATTATACGCAGGCTGACCTCGCTCAAGTGATTGGCAAGAGCCGCAGCCACGTTGCCAATACACTCCGATTGCTAAAATTACCTGCTAAAGTTCAGCAATTCATCAACGAGGGACAATTGTCGGCCGGTCATGCCCGTTGCCTGATAACAGTTGAAGACCCTTTGGCACTTGCCGAGAAAATTATCCGTGACGGCTTGTCTGTTCGTCAGGCTGAAGCTCTGGCAAATGGACAATCAAATGCAAAATCAAAAAGGCGCACACCGACCGAAAAAGATGCCGATACCAAGTCACTGGAAAAACTTCTTGCCGATGTTATCGGTATGAAAGTCGCCATCAAACACGGGAAAAAAGGTGGGGATGTAAAAATTCATTATTCTTCTCTGGAACAGCTCGACGATATTTGCCGGCGTTTACAAAACTAGAAATTTCGAGAGTTTCAGAACTGAATAAAATTTCAGAACTTATGATTAAACCGGCTTTACTTCGGGTTCGCTAAAAGAATCCGATGAAAGACTTGGCGTTGCACTGCTAAAACGGTTCTTCGGGAAAAAACCGAATGTTTTTCTATAAAATACTTTTGCAGAACAGGCTTTTCTATTAAATAACCTAGGCATTTCTCTTCTTGAGTACAGGTATTCCGAGATATTTTCTGAAGACTTTGTCTTGTCAGAAACTTTATTATAGTTTCACCATAGACGTTGTTTTCATTGAAACCGAATATTCATTAGAAAATAGCGGAAAATGACTCCGCCTTTTGCTATTTTTCACGGCGGATCCGATTACTCCTCAAAGTGTGACGAGACGTTAGCCACAATTGTTACTATCCGGTTATGCCGCAAAGCACATGGTATTCTGTCGGGTATATACTAACCTATTGTTTTTAAACCGAATTTATTGATCAAGCAGTTTGCGGATGCGGTCGGCAAATTGTTTTCCGAATTCGAGATTCTCTTTTGAAACTGTTGCGCTATCATCAAAAAGTGCATCCTGATCGTCCAGAGACGATGCAGCAGCAAGAGAGGCTTGCAGGGCCAGATAACCGAGGACGTAATCTTTCGGTTCAAGTGTATTTTTTTTCAAAATGTTCATTATACGTTCATTTTTGGAAATCGTTTTGACAAGGCCATCAACGCTCGCGTCATTACCGGTTTCGGATTGAGAAAGCTTGATGGATGCATCGGACAGCTCTTTTTGTACATTCTCCATTTTTACCAAAAACTCCTCATTGAGAGGATATTCGGCAACAACCTTGGGATTACCGGTTGGTGAAAGATAGAACTCGTTCTGCTTATTATCCTGTTTCGAGGCGTCGTCGCCAAAAGCGGCAACTGGAAAAACTATCAGACAAAGGGCAATGACAAATCGCTTGATAAACATTCAGAAATGATCCTTGCGTTTTCTCAATTCGGCAAAAACAGCGACATCCGAAGCATTTTGCATTTTTAATGTGCGGCGTATATCTGGGTCATTACAGCGCAAAAAGGGATTTGCCGCTTTCTCGACTTTAATCGAACTCGGGAGTGAGGTTTCCCCGACTGCGATGAGCCTGTCAACAGCAGCAGCCCGATTGATGAGCGCGACATTGTCAGGATCGACCGAGCGAGCAAACCGTGCATTTTCTTTGGTATATTCATGGCCACAATAAAGCTTTGTATCGTCAGGAAGAGCTTTGAGCTTTTCAAGTGAAGAAAACATCATCTCGGCTGATCCTTCAAACAGTCTCCCGCAGCCCAGAGAAAACAACGTATCACCGGTAAAAACCAGTTTGTCTTCAGGAAAATAATAGCAAACGGAGCCAAGCGTATGACCGGGGGTTTCAAGCACTTTGACATCGAATTTTGCAAATTTACAGCCAGATTTTTCATTCACCGCTTCATCAAGCCCACCAATTTTGTCGGCTTCACGTTCCGGCCCGATGATCTTTGTGCCATAAACGGCTTTAAGGGCTGCAATTCCCTCGATGTGGTCCATGTGATGATGGGTTATGAAAAGAACATCAAGCTTATAACCTTTTTGGTCAAGCTTTTCACGGATTGCCTTGGCATCCGGCGCATCAATCGCCGCAGTTAGCCCGCTTGCCTCGTCATGAAGCAGCACTCCGAAATTATCACTGCGGCAGATGAACTGTGTAATTTCCATTGTTTCAATCCCATCGGTTTTAAAATTCTCGACTTATTCGTCGAGCTTTGTCTGTTTCACACCTATCGGCGAGGTTGCATGTTTCATGACAATCGGCATTTGTGCAATCATAAAGATAATGGTGATCGGCATGACACCGAAGACCTTGAATGTCGTCCAGAAATCATTGCTGAAATTACGCCATATCAATTCGTTCAACACAGCAAGAAAAATAAAAAACCATGCCCAGCGGCGTGTTAGAATTTTCCAACCTTCATCATCAAGTTGAAAGGCAGAATCAAGCACATAGCCGAGAAGCGATTTATTGAAAGCGAGACCACCGAAAAGGATAAGACCGAAGAGTGTGTTGATAATTGTCGGCTTCATCTTGATGAAGGTATCATTATGAAGCCAAAGCGTTAAAGCTCCGAAAATCAATACGAATACGCCCGAGATAAGCGGCATAATCGGGAGTTTTCGTGCAATAATCCAGGAGGCCACGAGTGCAATAACAATGGCAACCATGAAAATTGCTGTGGCAGGAAAAATCGGTTTTTCAAATCCCTGAAACAGACCAACATGTTTGATAAGCCATTCGCCCTTGTAATTGGCAAAGAAAAACACCACCAACGGCCCCATTTCCAGAATGAGTTTGAGCGCCGGTGACATATGGAGCTCTTTTACCGCTTTGGTATCTTCGGGATCGGGTTCAAAAAGTGAATTGGTCATTCGTGTTTTCCTGCTATTGCTTCGGCAAAATCCGAAGCTGCAAAGGGCTCGAGGTCATCAATACCCTCTCCTACCCCGATAAAATATACCGGCAATTTGTATTTTGCTGCAATTGCAACGAGAATACCACCGCGCGCTGTTCCATCAAGCTTTGTCATGACAAGGCCATTTACGCCGGCAATGTTGCGGAATATTTCCACTTGATTGAGTGCATTCTGGCCGGTTGTAGCATCAAGTGTTTGCAAAACAGTGTGTGGGGCATCCGGATCATGCTTGCTTAAAACACGCACAATTTTGGCAAGCTCGTCCATAAGTTCGGTTTTATTCTGCAATCGTCCTGCCGTGTCAATGATAAGAACATCACTTCCGGCAGCTTTGGCTTTTTCATAAGCATCATAGGCAAGGCTTGCTGCATCGGCACCAAGTTTTGTCGAAACAACCGGTGCATTGACCCTGTCTCCCCAAATATGGAGTTGTTCGATAGCAGCAGCACGAAAAGTATCGCCAGCGGCCAGCATCACCTTTAATCCGCCGGCGGTAAGTTTGGCTGCCAATTTTCCGATAGTTGTGGTTTTTCCGGTTCCGTTCACACCGACAACCAATATGACATGTGGCTTATGGCTCAAGTCGAGTTCAAGCGGGCGGGCAACCGGTTCAAGTACTTTCTTGATCTCGTCACTCATGATCGTGCGTACTTCGTCGGTTGATATATCCTTGCCATAGCGGCTTGATGCTAGGGTATCCGTAATGCGGATAGCGGTTTCAAGACCAAGATCGGCCTGAATGAGCACATCTTCCAGATCTTGCAATGTCGCTTCATCAAGCTTGCGCTTGGTAAAAATGGAACTGATCGAATCACCAAGTTGGCGCGATGAACGGGCCAAACCGGTTTTCAACCGTTCAAACCATGACATTTTTTTGGGTTCATGGAGCGGCAAATCCGGTTTGATGACCTTGTTTTCGTTCCTCGTCACCTTGTCGGTAATTGTTACGGTTTTTTCACTCGCGTGGTTACTTGGAGTCTCCGCTGTCTCTACAGTTTGTGAACCAACAAATTCCGCTTCCGGAACTGTCGGTTTTTTTGCCGGTTGATTTTCTTTCTTTTTCTTTTCGGCTAAAGCAGGTTTTGGATTTTCCGATGGAGTATTCGGCCGCTCCTGTTTCGGTCCGGCTGGTTTTTCAGTGCTAGCGGTTTTGTTTTGTTCTTTTGCCTGAGCTGCCTTATAGGCTTCAAAAGGTGACAAAGCGGGTGTTGCCGTGTCTTTTGTCCCTTCGGGTTCAGAATCCGTTTTCGGGTTCGAGCCAAAAGAAAAAACTTTTTTAAATAAACCTTTAGCCATAAAAATCCCCGGTCAGGCAGCGTTACGTTCGGTGAGCTTGGCAATAAGCTTGTCGCCATCCTGGCCGACAATATGGCCTTTAACGATGGTTCCGGCAATTGCACCGTCGATTTTAGTCAGTGTGAAATCTTCCGTGCGGCCGATTCCATCATGTTCGACAAGAATCATGTGTTCGGTGTTTTGTAAATGCTCGAGATGCTTCTTATAGGCTTTTTGCCCCTTTTGCCGCAGTTTTTCCGCTCTCAGTTTAACAATATGGCGATCAACCTGTGGCATACGGGCAGCCGGTGTGCCTTCCCGCGGGCTATAGGGAAAGACATGAAGATGGGTCAGTTTACAATCATCAACGAGCGCCAATGTGTTTTCGAACATCTCATCGGTTTCTGTCGGAAAACCGGCAATAAGATCGGCACCATAAACCATTTCGGGACGCTTGTCGCGTAAATCGTTGCAAAACCGGATAGATTGATCGCGTAAATGGCGCCGCTTCATGCGTTTCAAAATCATATTGTCGCCAGCCTGAAGTGAAAGGTGCAAATGCGGCATCAACCGTGGTTCATAAGCCAGTAATTCCATCAATTCATCATCGACTTCTACCGAGTCTATTGAAGAGAGGCGCAAACGCGCAAGATCGGGAACGTTTCTCAAAATCGAACCGACAAGTTTTCCAAGCGTTGCCTTTCCGGGAAGATCAGGTCCATAGCTCGTAAGATCAACACCGGTAAGGACAACTTCCTGATAGCCGTTTCCGTTAAGGCGTTTTATCTGTTCGACAACCGCACCCATTGGAACGGAGCGTGACGGCCCCCTTCCATAAGGAATAATGCAGAATGTGCAGCGATGGTCGCAGCCGTTTTGCACTTGCACGAAAGCCCGCGAATGACCTTCGATCGAGTCAACCATATGGGGCGCATTTTCTTTCACGTCCATGATGTCGTTAACTTTGAGTTTTTCGTAATTGTTGACACCAAAATCCGGAAGCTGACGATAGGAATGGGCATGCAGTTTTTCTTCATTTCCCAAAACCAGATCAACTTCATCCATATCGGCAAAATCCTGCCCCAGAGTTTGGGCTGCACAGCCTGTCACAATGATACGTGCAAGCGGGTTTTCGCGCCTTGCTTTGCGAATTGCCTGTTTTGCCTGACGGACTGCTTCGGCCGTAACAGCACATGTATTGAAGATGACAGCGCCGTTTTCCAATTTATCAAGGCCGGCTGCAGCACTTTCTTTTCGCATAACCTCCGATTCAAATGCATTAAGCCGACAGCCGAAGGTGACAATTTCAGTTGCCATTACGAAATCCTTTGATGTTCACCCGAAACCGGATCGAACTCACCGCTAAACTCGAATTCCGTTGGTCCCGTCATGATGATATGGTTGTCTTTATCCCATAAAATGTCGAGTTTTCCACCCGGTAGAGTTACAGTCACATGCCGTTTTGTAAGTGAACGTCTTGATGCGGCAACAGTTGCGGCACAGGAAGCCGTACCACAAGCGCGCGTAAGGCCTGCTCCTCTTTCCCATGTCCGCAAAGTCAACGAAGTGGGCGATGTGACGTGGGCAATCGAAATATTGCAACGTTCGGGAAAAAACGGGTCATGTTCAAGTTCGGGACCATATTTATCAAGAGCTATGTTCTCAATATCATCGCCAACAAAGAAAATTGCGTGCGGATTTCCCATGGAAACCAGCGAGGCATCACGAAGTAGCCCGCGACCAATATCGGCATGATTGGTGTCGGCAATAGCATGTGACACAGGTATTTCTTGCCACTCAAGATGCGGAATCCCCATATCGACCGACACCAAACCGTTTTCACGACGCTTTGCTCTGACTATACCGGCAGCCGTATCCAGTTTGAAATTATCGCCCAGATTTTGTTTATAGAGCCATTCAACGACGCAACGTGTACCGTTTCCACAGGCCTGAGCCTTGGATCCATCCGAGTTCCATATGACAATGTGGTAATCACTACCGGATTTTGTCGGCTTGTGGACCGCCATTATTTGGTCGAACGCCGTATCGCTTTTCTTTGCCAAAGCGATAGCAGCTTTTGGTGTCATATCGGTTTTGGCCTCACGCATATCGGCAACAATTATTTCATTGCCGAGGCCATTCATTTTTTCAAAAGGGATCATATTTTGCCATCTACCTGATCTTTATTGCGATAATATGACTGAAACTTTAAAAAAATTCCAGCACAAGTACCTTTAACAGTCGGAATAGACCAGAGATATATAAACCCGGAAATGTTAAAAATATTGTCTGGATTTTGTAAATGATTGCGGTTCCCGTTGTTCAAAGCCGGTTTCCGGTCATATTTTATTGCACTTTCTGATAATTTCTCGATTTAAGGTAAACAGCATTGCGGAATAGATCGGTTTTAAAAAATATTAATAAAAACAATATGTTATAAAAAATCTATCAATAATATCAATTTTTCTGGTCGTAACAAAGTCCCGTTCATTGTCCGGTTTCTTTGTGAATCATGAAGAGAAGTGGAGGTTTTTCTTTTTTTCTGACACTTTTTTGCTATGTATAGTCTTTAAATAAAATTTAACCATCGTGCCTTTCCTTTGTACGGATTTTTACTGCGCAATCATGCGATGAAGAAAGTAGGAATATGACAGTCTCGAAGAATTCACTTCTGGTATTGACCGTTATGGCAACAATGCTTGCCGGTTGTGCGAATTCACGATTCGGCAACAATGGCGGTGGTGAGCCGCCGCAAGTGGTTATGCCGGGTCCGGCAAGTTCGGGTGGTGTCAGCCAATCCGAGTTGCCGCCGCCGGATAATTTTCCGTCAGCGCCCAATAATAGCGTAAGTAGCAGTGCCCCGCAGTCGCAAACGGATGTTGCCAGCCTTCAGCCACCTTCAAACGCTGCCGATTTGACACCGGGAGCAATTGCCGGTGTATGGAAAGCCTCGGTTGGCGGGCTCAATTGTCAGATTGCGACACCGCAAACAAAATATGGTCAAGGCTATCGCGCCGGTCCTTTGCATTGTCCGGAAGCCTTCTCGAAAGTTGCTTCATGGGCAGTGAGCGGCAAGCAACTGAATTTCTATGATGGTGCTGGAAGTTCGGTTGCCACGCTTTATTCAGCTGGTCCAAGCCGGTTCGAGGGCAATACAGTAAACGGTCAATCTGTTATACTGAGTCGTTAAGAAGAATTTTTTGTAGAGGCCGTTAATGTCCGGCCTCTTCGTTTTTGATACAAGAAGGGGCTTGTTGATGGGATTGATGCGTGAGCGCTATGATGCGCTGGTTGAAAACGGCGAAATTAGCCGTGATGAAGCGCAAATTGCGTTGATTTCCCATTTTGACCGTCTTCTTGATGAACTATCGGTAAAACGGATATCACAGAAAAGCTCGCCGCTCGGCTGGCTTTTCGGTAAAAATAAAGATAACCACAGTGGTGTCCGTGGTCTTTATGTCTATGGGGAAGTCGGGCGTGGAAAAACCATGCTCATGGATTTGTTTTTTTCGTGTCTCCCTGATGGTGATAAAAGGCGCGCCCATTTCAATGATTTTATGGCAGATGTCCATGACCGGATTAACCGTCACCGGCAGGCATTGACGCGGGGCGAAACCAAACAGAACGACCCTATCCCTCCGGTTGCAGCAAGCCTTGCCAAAGAAGCCAAAGTCCTTTGTTTTGACGAGTTTACGGTTACCGATATTGCCGACGCAATGGTGCTATCAAGGCTTTTTACAGCTTTATTCAAGGACGGTGTAACACTTATTGCTACTTCTAATGTCGCACCTGATAATCTTTATAAAGATGGTCTCAATCGGCAGCTATTTTTGCCTTTTATCAAAATTCTCGAAGAAAATGTCGAGGTTTTCAATCTGGATGCCGATACCGATTACCGGTTGGAAAAGGCTGACCGAAAACCTGTCTACATTACACCTCTCGGCCATGTTGCACAGGAAAAGATGGATGCTGCATGGGCTTTGATCGAACAGGGAAAAACCGCAAAATCCGAAATTGTCGAAGTGCGAGGACATCCGGTCCATGTACCGCGCGTTGTGAATGATGCTGCCCGTTTCGACTATATTGATCTGTGTGACATCCCGTTGGCAGCGTCCGACTATCTCGCTTTGTCAGAACGCTATCATACATTTTTCATCGACAATGTCCCAATTATGGACGACGAGCATCGCAACGAGACAAAACGTTTCATTCTACTGATTGATACGCTTTACGATCGGCATATCAGATTGTTTATTTCGGCGGCTGCAACCCCTGACAAACTTTATCAGGGAAAGAACCAGACGACCGAGACATTCGAGTTCGAACGCACTGCATCACGTCTTTTTGAAATGCAAAGTCAGGAATATTTGGCCAATTGGACCGAAAAACAGGGTCAGTAAAGCCAAAAAACCGGTAAACACGTTTAAATTGTGTCAATTTGACGCACAAAAGTGAAGAAAAATTGACGTTTACGTAAAGTGAAGTCAATATAACCGTTTGATTTTATTAGCTTTAGATAAATCTATTGTAATTTTCGGCGATTCAGCCTATCGACGTAAGAGGTGTAGGTTTTACGGCTGTGCTTTTGTCGCAGGTTGAATCTATACGGGAGTATTAACAAACCCGATTTTTTATTCGGGCTTTCAAGCCGGATAAAAATGAGGGGAGTTTTGATCATGTCGGCGAGGAGCAGATCTGCTTTATTTTTCCGACAGTATTTTTAGGGAAGAAACCAGAATGGCACGCAATAAAATAGCTCTCATCGGTTCAGGGATGATTGGGGGCACATTGGCACACTTGATCGGATTAAAAGAACTTGGCGACGTTGTCTTGTTCGATATTGCCGAGGGTGTGCCGCAGGGTAAAGGTCTTGATATTGCCGAATCTTCACCGGTTGAAGGTTTCGACGCCAAATATACCGGCGCCAATAGCTATGCGGCTATCGAGGGCGCCGACGTTATAATCGTCACCGCAGGTGTTCCCCGTAAACCCGGAATGAGCCGCGATGATCTTCTCGGGATCAACCTCAAAGTTATGGAACAGGTTGGCGCCGGAATTAAGAAATACGCTCCCGACGCATTTGTTATCTGCATCACCAATCCGCTTGATGCAATGGTTTGGGCTTTGCAGAAATTTTCAGGCTTGCCGGCTAATAAGGTTGTTGGCATGGCTGGCGTTCTCGACTCTGCACGGTTCCGTTATTTCCTCGCCGAAGAATTCAAGGTTTCGGTCGACGATGTGACGGCTTTTGTTCTGGGTGGCCACGGTGACTCGATGGTGCCGCTTGCCCGTTATTCGACAGTTGCCGGTATTCCTTTACCTGATCTTGTCAAAATGGGTTGGACAACCGAAGCAAAGCTCGAAAAAATTATTCAGCGTACCCGCGATGGCGGTGCAGAAATCGTTGGTTTGTTGAAAACCGGTTCGGCTTATTATGCTCCGGCAGCATCGGCCATTTCGATGGCAGAAGCTTATCTGAAAGATAAAAAGCGTGTTGTACCGGTTGCTGCGCATCTTTCTGGCCAGTACGGCGTTAAAGACACATATGTCGGTGTTCCTGTTGTTTTGGGCGCTGGTGGTGTTGAACGCGTTATCGAAATTGAACTTGATAAGAAAGAAAAGGAAGCTTTCGATAAATCTGTTCATGCTGTTCATGGCCTTTGTGAAGCTTGCTTAAAACTAGCACCAAACTTGAAATAAGTGGGGGTGGCCCCACTTTTTCATTCACTTAAGTCGGATACACCGATTTTCCGGGACCGGACTTTCGGCCCATAATAGAAAAGGAAAAATGAATGAATATCCATGAATATCAGGCCAAGCGTCTGCTTCATGAATATGGCGCACCGATTGCAAATGGTGTTGCTGTCTATTCTGTAGAGCAGGCAGAGGAATGGGCAAAAAAATTGCCTGGACCTCTTTATGTCGTTAAAAGCCAGATTCACGCTGGTGGTCGCGGCAAGGGTAAGTTTAAAGAACTTGGTCCCGATGCTAAAGGTGGGGTCCGTCTTGCAAAATCGGTTGAAGAAGTTGTTGCCAATGTCAAAGAAATGCTTGGCAAAACACTCGTCACCAAGCAGACAGGTCCGGCCGGAAAACAGGTAAATCGTCTTTATATCGAAGATGGTGCCGATATTGAACGCGAACTTTATCTGTCGATCCTCGTTGACCGTACGGTCGGACAGATCGCCTTTGTCGTTTCGACAGAAGGCGGTATGGATATCGAAACCGTTGCTCATGACACACCGGAAAAAATTCTCACCCTTCCGATTGATCCGGATAAGGGTGTTACCGCTGAAGACAGCACAAAACTTTGCGATGCTCTGAAGCTTGACGGTGTTGCTCGTGAAGACGGATTGAAACTCTTCCCGATTCTTTACAAAGCTTTTGTCGAAAAAGACATGAGCCTTCTTGAAATCAACCCGCTGATCGTCATGAAAAACGGTCATCTGCGCTTGCTCGACTCGAAGGTGTCGTTCGACAATAATGCACTTTTCCGTCACCCCGACATTGTCGAGTTGCGGGATCCTTCAGAGGAAGATCCGAAGGAAATCGAAGCTTCCAAACACGATCTTGCCTATATCGCTCTTGATGGCAATATCGGTTGTATGGTCAACGGTGCCGGCCTTGCTATGGCAACGATGGATATCATCAAGCTTTATGGCGGCGAGCCGGCAAACTTTCTTGATGTTGGTGGTGGTGCTTCCAAGGAACGCGTAACTGCCGCTTTCAAGATTATTACAGCCGACCCGCACGTTCAGGGCATATTGGTGAATATTTTCGGTGGTATTATGCGTTGCGATGTTATCGCCGAAGGTGTTCTGGCTGCGGTCAAGGAAGTCGGTTTGAAAGTGCCTCTGGTTATTCGTCTTGAAGGCACGAATGTTGATAAGGGCAAAGCTCTTATTAATGAAAGTGGTCTGAATGTCATCTCGGCGGATGATCTTGACGATGCCGCCAAGAAAATTGTTGCAGCCGTGAAGGGAGCTTGAAGTCATGTCGATTCTTATCAACAAGGATACAAAAGTTCTCGTACAGGGTTTGACCGGCAAAACAGGTACCTTCCATACCGAGCAGGCACTTGCCTACCATGGAACCAAAATGGTGGGTGGCGTTAACCCGAAAAAAGGTGGCGAGACCTGGCATGGTGCCAATGGTGAAGAACTGCCTATTTTTGCAACTGTTGCCGAAGGTAAGGACAAGACCGGTGCCGACGCATCGGTGATCTATGTTCCGCCGGCAGGTGCTGCGGCTGCAATCATGGAAGCAATTGATGCCGAAATTGGCCTTATTGTCTGTATCACGGAAGGTATTCCGGTTCTCGATATGGTCAAGGTCAAGGCAAAATTGAGAAAATCGAAATCGCGCCTTATCGGTCCGAACTGCCCCGGTGTACTCACACCTGATGAATGCAAAATCGGCATTATGCCGGGATCGATCTTCAAGAAAGGTTCGGTCGGTGTTGTATCGCGCTCGGGAACTTTGACCTATGAAGCTGTTTATCAGACAACGGTCGAAGGTTTGGGTCAGACAACAGCTGTTGGCATTGGTGGCGATCCGGTCAAGGGTACTGAATTTATCGACGTACTCGAGATGTTCCTTGCAGATGACGAAACCAAGTCGATCGTTATGATCGGTGAAATTGGCGGTTCTGCCGAGGAAGACGCTTCCCAATTCCTGATTGATGAAGCCAAGAAAGGGCGCAAAAAACCGGTTGTCGGTTTTATCGCCGGTCGTACAGCGCCCAAGGGCCGTACAATGGGCCATGCCGGTGCGGTGATTTCCGGTGGCAAAGGTGGAGCAGAAGACAAGATCGCTGCTATGGAAGCAGCCGGTATTCGTGTTTCTCCCTCGCCCGCGCAAATCGGCAAGACCCTCGTCGAGGTTCTCAAAGATTGATAGTAAAAGCCACCCGGGCGACTGGTTCGGGTGGCTCGATTTTTTTAACAGAAGCGAATGCTTCTTCAACACCAATTCGTAGGGTGTTCCCGCGGATATTAAGGAGACGGAACAGGTGTTCCGGCAGAATATATGGCAAGGCAGGACCAGACAAACGATCTTTTTGAACAAACTTCGTTTTTATATGGTGGCAATGCTGACTATATAGATCAGCTTTATGCCGAATATGAGAAAAATCCCGCTGGCGTAGATCCGCAATGGCGTGAATTTTTCGATAATTTAAAAGATAATAAGGAAGATGTGCTGAAAAATGCTGAAGGCGCATCCTGGCAGCGTGACAACTGGCCGGTAAAACCGGTTGGCGAGCTGGTATCGGCTCTGGACGGTGATTGGTCGGCTGTTGAAAAACATATGGGCGACAAGCTCAAAGGCAAAGCAGCAGAAGCAGCCAAAAAAGGCGGTTCGGCTGTAAGCGATGCCGATATTATTCAGGCTACACGCGATTCAGTGCGCGCAATTATGATGATCCGCGCCTATCGTATACGCGGCCATCTTCATGCGAAACTCGATCCGTTACAATTGCGTGAAGCACCGGAAGATTATAACGAATTGTCGCCTGAGACCTATGGTTTCACAACGGCTGACTATGATCGCAAGATATTTATCGACAATGTTCTCGGGCTTGAATATGCAACAATCCCGCAGATGTTGGAAATATTGAAAAACACCTATTGCAACACAATCGGTGTCGAATTCATGCATATATCCGATCCGGCAGAAAAAAGCTGGATTCAGGAACGAATCGAGGGCCCGAACAATTGGGTATCGTTCACGCCTGAAGGTAAAAAGGCTATTGTCCATAAACTCGTAGAAGCCGAGGGTTTCGAAAAGTTTCTGGATACAAAATATAAGGGCACAAAGCGTTTCGGCCTTGATGGCGGTGAATCGCTTATTCCGGCTCTTGAACAGATCATCAAGCGCGGTGGTGCTCTCGGTGTTGAAGAAATCGTTTTCGGCATGGCTCACCGCGGACGTCTTAACGTTCTCTCGCAGGTGCTCTCCAAGCCCCATCGCGCAATTTTCCATGAATTCAAGGGTGGCTCTTATAAGCCTGATGATGTTGAAGGTTCGGGCGATGTGAAATACCATCTGGGTACGTCTTCCGATCGCGAGTTCGATGGCAACAAGGTGCATTTGTCACTTCTTGCCAACCCGTCCCACCTCGAAATTGTCGACCCGGTTGTTATCGGTAAAACCCGTGCAAAACAGGATTTGCTTGCCGGTCCGAGCCGCAGTGATCTTGTTCCGCTCAGTGAACGCGCAAAAGTTATGCCGGTTCTTATCCATGGTGATGCAGCTTTTGCAGGCCAAGGTGTTATTCAGGAAACATTGGGTCTTTCGGGGCTGAAAGGTTTCCGTGTTGCCGGCTCGATCCACTTCATCATCAACAACCAGATCGGCTTTACAACCAATCCGCGTTTCGGTCGCTCGACGCCTTATCCATCAGATATTGCCAAGATGATCGACGCACCGATTTTCCACGTCAATGGCGATGATCCAGAAGCGGTTGTTTATGTTGCCAAAGTTGCAACAGAATTCCGCATGATTTTCCATAAACCGGTTGTTATCGACATGTTCTGCTATCGCCGGTTTGGTCACAATGAAGGTGATGAACCGTCCTTCACGCAGCCATTGATGTATAAAGCCATTCGTGGTCATAAAACCACTTTGGAACTTTATGGCGAGAAGCTGGAAAAAGAAGGCCTTATCAAGGCGGAAGAACTCGACCAGCAAAAGCGTGAGTGGCACGACAAACTTGAAAAGGAATTTGAAGCCGCCACTTCCTATAAGCCCAACAAGGCCGATTGGCTTGATGGGACATGGACGGGCTTGAAAGCCGCCGACAATGCCGACGATCAACGTCGTGGCGCAACCGGTGTGCCGATCAAGACACTGAAAGAAATCGGTGAACGTCTTGTTGACATTCCGGCCGATTTTCATGTTCACAAGACCATTAAGCGTTTCCTTGATAACCGTGCAAAAATGTTTGAAACAGGTGAAGGAATCGATTGGGCAACCGGTGAAGCTTTGGCTTTCGGTTCACTCGTTATCGAAGGTGCACCGGTTCGTCTTTCCGGTGAAGATGTCGAACGTGGTACATTCAGCCAGCGTCATTCTGTTCTCTATGATCAGGAAAACGAAAACCGCTATATCCCGTTAAATAATCTCAAAAAAGGTCAGGCCATTTATGAGCCTGTCAACTCGATGCTTTCGGAAGAAGGTGTATTGGGATTTGAATATGGATATTCACTGGCACAACCGCTCGGCTTGAACTTGTGGGAAGCCCAATTTGGTGACTTCGCCAATGGTGCGCAGGTTCTTTTCGACCAGTTCATTTCCTCGGGCGAACGCAAATGGTTGCGTATGAGCGGCCTTGTCTGCCTGTTGCCACACGGATTTGAAGGTCAGGGTCCTGAGCACTCTTCAGCCCGCCTTGAACGTTATCTGCAACTATGTGCAGAAGATAATATGCAAGTTGCCAATTGTACGACACCGGCAAATTACTTCCACATTTTGCGCCGTCAGATCAAACGCGATTTCCGTAAACCCTTGATCTTGATGACACCGAAATCCTTGTTGCGTCACAAACGCGCCATTTCTTCGTTGAGCGATATGGGAGCCGATACAACGTTCCATCGCTTGTTGCTTGATGACGCCCAACAGCTCAAGGATCAGGCAATCAAGTTGCAGAAAGACAACAAGATCCGTCGCGTTGTTCTCTGCTCCGGCAAGGTCTATTATGACCTTTACGAAGAGCGCGAGAAACGCGGAATCGATGATGTCTATCTGTTGCGTGTTGAACAGCTTTACCCGTTCCCGGCAAAAGCCTTGATCACTGTTCTTTCCCGCTTCTTGCAGGCGGAAATCGTCTGGTGTCAGGAAGAGCCGAAAAATATGGGTGCCTGGTCATTTATCGAACCGTATCTTGAATGGGTACTGGCTCATATCGGTGCGAAATATCCTCGCGCCCGTTATGCCGGTCGTCCTGCAAGTGCTTCGCCTGCAACCGGGCTTATGTCGCAACATCTTCAACAGCTTGCCGCGTTCCTTGAAGACGCGTTGGCTTAATTCTCAAATCACTCTGACGTATGGAAAAAAATTATGGCTAATGAAATCCGTGTTCCTACTCTGGGCGAGTCCGTTACTGAAGCAACCATTGGGAAATGGTTCAAAAAAGTTGGCGATGCTGTCGCTATGGACGAGCCCTTGGTTGAACTTGAAACTGATAAAGTAACAGTCGAGGTTCCCTCGCCTGTTGCAGGAAAATTGACAGAAATTGTTGCCAAAGAAGGTGACAATGTAGAAGTTGGCGCGCTTCTTGGCTCGATCGAGGCGGGTGCTGCCGGCAATGTTGCTCCGCAGCCAAAGCCTGCCCAACCGGCACCAAGCGCTCCTGCACCACAACCGGCAGCAAGTGCACCTGCAGCCGCTTCCGGCTCGATGCAGCCTGCTCCTTCGGCAGCCAAGCTCATGGCTGAAAACAATTTGTCAGCCGGTCAGGTTGATGGTTCGGGCAAGCGTGGACAGGTTCTCAAAGGCGATGTTCTTGATGCTCTTGCAAAAGGTATTTCGGCCGCAGCTCCTGTTGCTGCACCGCGCGCGGCATCCCAGCCGCAAGATGCTGCACGTGAAGAACGCGTCCGCATGACAAAATTGCGCCAGACCATTGCCCGTCGTTTGAAAGACGCACAAAACACCATGGCGATGCTCACCACTTTCAACGAAGTGGATATGTCGGCTATTATGGACTTGCGTAAACGCTACAAGGAAATGTTCGAGAAGAAACATGGCGTCAAGCTCGGCTTCATGGGCTTCTTCACCAAGGCTGTTTGCCACGCTTTGAAAGAAGTTCCTGCTGTTAATGCCGAAATCGACGGCACCGACATTATTTACAAAAATTATGTCAATGCCGGTATTGCTGTTGGTACAGCCAAAGGCCTTGTTGTTCCTGTTGTCCGTGACGCAGACCAGCTTTCAATTGCAGGAATCGAAAAAGAAATCGGTCGTCTTGGACGTCTCGCACGTGATGGCAAGCTTGCTGTCGCCGATATGCAGGGTGGCACATTCACCATCACCAATGGTGGCGTTTATGGTTCATTGATGTCGACACCTATCCTCAATGCTCCTCAATCGGGCATTCTGGGTATGCACGCCATCAAGGAGCGTGCTGTCGTTGTCAATGGCGAAGTTGTTGCCCGTCCGATGATGTATCTGGCTCTCTCTTATGACCACCGTATCGTTGATGGTCAGGAAGCTGTTACATTCCTCGTTCGTGTTAAAGAATGCCTTGAAGATCCGGAACGTCTCGTTATCGATCTTTAAAATAGGATAGTCGTAAATGAATGCACCAGCAGCATTATTGGCCATAAGTGTCATATTGTTGTTGGTGCATATTTTTTTGCAGGCTTATCTCGCAACACGTGAATTGGGACGAAGCTGGAACGCCGGACCAAGAGATGGCGGTGAGGCGCCAAAATCTGTTTATGCCGGTCGGGCAATGCGTGCGAGTGCCAATTTCCGCGAAACTTATCCGGCATTTCTGGCATTGATGTTGCTTGGTGATTTTGCACCCAATAACATCATGTTAACCGTGGCCGGTGGTTCCATATGGGTCGTAGCAAGAATTATCTATATTCCGCTTTACCTCTTGGGTATCCCCTATATTCGCAGCATCGTCTGGCTGGTTTCCATTTTCGGATTGGTCATCATGCTTTTTGCTGCTTTCTGGAGATAATTGATGGCTCCTTATTTTGTCGAATGGTCAACATTGATGGCAGTATTCGCAATTGCGGCAATAACGCCGGGAGCCGATTTCGCATTGATTTTGCGCCAATCTCTGGTTCATGGGCGTGAGGCCGCTTTTGCAACCGCTTTCGGCATCGGCGCGGCTTTGCTCTTTCACGTGAGTTACACAATTCTGGGACTTGGGTTGCTCATCTCGAAATCCCTTATTCTGTTTAATGTCGTTAAATGGCTCGGTGTTCTCTATCTTCTCTATATCGGCATTAAAAGCATTACCTCGCGTGGTATTGCGGGTGAAAAAAACGAAAATATGAAAAGTAAAAAAACACGGCAGAGTTTGAAAAAAGCATTTTTTGCCGGATTTACCGTCAATGCTCTTAATCCCAAAGCGGTGTTTTTCTTTCTTTCTATTTTCTCGACATTTGTCGCACCGATAACGCCTATGGCAGTCAAGTTTTGCTATGGCCTGTCGATGTCGGCACTTCTTATTGGATGGTTTGTTCTGGTTGGCATTTTTATGACAACCCCTGCCATTCGCTCATTATATCAACGCGCTGCCAAATGGATTGATCGCCTTTGCGGAGCCGTTTTCATCGCATTCAGTATCAGGCTTATGTTTCAGAAAGCCTCTTAAGTTTTAGAATTTTCAGGTCTCAGCGGCCGTAACGAAAGGAAAAAGAATGTCTTATGATGTTGTGGTAATTGGAGCAGGTCCCGGTGGATATGTTGCGGCAATCAAGGCAGCGCAACTCGGGCTAAAAACAGCAATCGTGGAAAAGCGCGATACATTGGGTGGTACATGTCTTAATGTCGGTTGTATTCCTTCCAAAGCTTTGCTCTATGCTTCCGAAATTTTTGCCGAAGCCCAACATGGTTTCGAGGCTTTGGGTGTTTCGGTTTCCAAACCCAAACTCGACCTTGCCGGCATGATGGCCCACAAGCAGAAAACTGTTGATGGTAACACAAGCGGTGTCGCGTTTTTGATGAAGAAAAACAAGATTGACACCGTTTACGGCACGGCAAAAATTCTTGGTGCAGGCAAAGTCGAAGTTGCTGCCAAAGATGGCTCGAAACAGACTCTTGAAACCAAAAATATCATTATCGCAACAGGTTCCGACGTTGCCGGTATTCCCGGTCTCAAGATCGATATTGACGAAAAAGTTATCGTTTCCTCAACCGGTGCTTTGTCACTTTCCAAAGTACCTCATCACATGGTTGTGGTCGGCGCCGGTGTGATCGGTTCCGAGCTTGGTTCGGTCTGGAGCCGGCTTGGTGCAAAAGTCACAGTCGTCGAATTTCTCGACAAGGTTTTGGGGCCAATGGATGGAGAAGTTTCCAAGCAGTTCCAGAAACTCATGGAAAAACAGGGCATTGAATATAAACTTGGAGCAAAAGTAACCGGCGTTGAAAAAACCGCATCCGGTGCAAAAGTTACTTTTGAGCCTGTCAAAGGTGGTTCGGCTGAAACTCTCGAAGCTGATATTGTTCTCGTTGCTACTGGTCGTCGTCCTTACACGGAAGGGCTCGGTCTCAAAGAGGCCGGTGTAGTACTGGATGAACGTGGTCGAGTAAATATCGATTCACATTGGCAAACGAATATTGCCGGAATTTACGCGATTGGCGATGTTGTCAAAGGTCCGATGCTTGCCCATAAAGCGGAAGACGAAGGTGTTGCTCTGGCTGAAATTCTTGCCGGTCAGAAAGGCCATGTCAATTATGATGTGATCCCGAGTGTCGTTTATACAGAGCCGGAAGTTGCATCTGTTGGCAAAACCGAAGAAGAGCTTAAAGCTGCCGGTATCGAATATCGCGTTGGCAAATTCCCCTTCTCGGCCAATGGTCGTGCCCGCGCTATGTTGAAGACTGACGGATTTGTTAAAATCCTTGCTTGTGCCAAGACCGACAAGGTTCTGGGCGGCCATATTCTTGGCTTCGGTGCCGGTGAAATGATTCACGAAATTGCTGTCTTGATGGAATTTGGCGGCTCATCGGAAGATCTGGCACGGACTTGCCATGCTCACCCGACAATGTCGGAAGCTGTAAAAGAGGCTGCATTGGCCGCTTTTTCAAAACCGATCAATATGTAAGTGAATTTGACATATCATTCAAAAAGGCTGCCTTCGGGCGGCCTTTTTATTTAAATCAAACCGGATTGATAAGGTCACTCCGGAATTCCGGTGTCAGCTTGGAATAGGAGTGGCTTCTATTCAGTGCTTCCCGCTTTTAAATTAAGGAAAACACGACGATAATATTCGTATCGACGAAAGCCGTGATAGGGATTCTCTTCAAGCTTTCCCATTTAAAGAAATCATTATTGATTTAATAGAAAATGACCGGACTGAAAAAGAGAAACGCGTTTATCCGGTACCGGTCGCAATCGGGCCGCATGAGGTCGTAATTTCCCGCCTTAATGAGCCTTCAATATTGGCAGCAAAAGAAAACCTTCGGCCGTCTTGTTGCTTTTAAAATTGTCAGAATTTGATGGGGCTGACTTTATAGCCATGTTTGCGTAATTGTTCGACAAGCCCGCTATCGCCAACCATATGCGCTGCACCAACCGCTATAAAGCTGTTTCCTTGTTCAATCAAAGGAAGTGCGCGTTCAGACATGCGTAGATTGCGTTTAGTCATTAAAATATCTTTGAAAATTTCCTGATCTTTTTTGCTGATCGTTGTTTTAAACATAGTATCAAGAACCAGAATTTCTCCAATGCGACTTTGTTTATAAAGTTGTGTTTCGGTATAAAACATATTGACGTAAAATTTGGGGTTTTCGAGGTAGTCTTCAATTGATCTTGCCTGAAAACTTAAAGGCAGTTTTTCAATTGCAGAGAGTTGTTCATCAAATGTTTCAAGACCAATAACCGGTTTTCCGAGTTTTTTGGCGTTTTGCCCGATTTCTACATCAAGTGCATGGTATCCATAGGTTTCCCGACGCGCCTCGCAGGCTGGTAGGCTCAATGTCATCCAGACGAACCATGGTTTGTTGTTGGAGATAAGATCAAAAGGTAAGTTGTGGTTTTCAAATGTAGCTTTGAGTTTATTGAATTCCTGCCGCGAAAGTCCATCCTTGAAACGTTCACCTTTCTTGGCAGTCAGAAAATCAGGAGAGGCAAGAAGCTTTGTTGTCATTGCTTTACCGTTATCGTCTGCTGCTTCACTCAATTCGAGGGCGACACGATCTGCATTTTCAAGTGCTGTTTTGACTCTAGGAGCGAGATTGACGATTTCCGGATCGGTCACGTGCATTGTACCGAAAAGATAGGATGGTTCGGTTCCTTTTTTTTCAACCCTCCAGAATCGGGCATTGCCATTTTTTATTTTCTTGGCACGTTCCAAGAATTTCCGGTTTTCTTCTTTTGAAAATTTTTTAGTTAAATCCTCACCCGAACAGACGGCCGGCTCTGCCTGATTTTTTTGTTCGAGCAGTGCCTTCGGTAAAAATTTTTCAAACAGTTTTGGTTGTGGTGCTGTCTCGTCTTCACTCAATGCCGGTGAAGAAAAGCAAAAAGTGCCGGCAAACAAAGCCAAAAGAAAAGCGAAATGTCTCGATAATCTCGAGATTGTTTTGAAATATATTCGGCTTTTCTTTTGCATCACAACCTTCCGGTATGCCGGCACTTGTCAGTCATTCAAGCTATAAATCGAGCTTTTTGTCTTCTTTTCCTTCCCGAATTCGGGTGGGTAGTCCCATTTCGTCAAGCTTCTTCAGAAATGGTTCCGGTGGCAATTCTTCCACATTGGCCATGGTCTTTACATCCCAGTCACCAAGCGCCACCAATATAGCCGCTGCCACGGCCGGAACACCGGCCGTGTAAGAAATAGCTTGTGAACCTGTTTCAAGATAGGCTTCTTTGTGGTCGGCAATATTATAGATGAACAGTTCACGGTGTTTACCGTCTTTTTCACCTTTGATAAGGTCGCCAATACAGGTCTTGCCGGTATAATCCGGTGCGAGCGAAGATGGGTCCGGCAAAACAGCTTTGACCACTTTAAGCGGAACAACTTCCAAACCCTCGGCGGTTTTTATGGGCTGTTCGGATAGAAGTCCAAGATTTTTCAATACATTGAACACAGTAATGTACCGTTCACCAAAACCCATCCAGAAGCGGATATTCGGTACATCAAGATTCTTTGACAAAGAATGGATTTCGTCATGACCGGTCATATAGGTGTTGCGCCTGCCGACAACAGGCAAGTCCCATTCGTGGCCGATTTCAAACATTTTGTTTGAAACCCATTTGCTGTCCTGCCACGACCAGACCTGACCGGTAAATTCGCGAAAATTGATTTCCGGATCGAAATTGGTGGCAAACCAGCGCCCGTGACTACCGGCATTAATATCAATAATATCAATGTCGCTGATTTTGTCGAAATAGTCCTGATGGGCAAGCGCCGCATAAGCATTGACCACACCGGGGTCAAATCCTGCTCCGAGAATGGCCGTTACTTTATGTGCTTCACATTCTTCGCGGCGCGGCCATTCATAATTGCCATACCAGGGTGGTGTCTCGCATATTTTTAGCGGGTCCTCGTGAATAGCCGTATCAATATAGGCTGCGCCCGTCTCGATACAGGCCGAAAGAACCGACATATTGAGAAAAGCCGAGCCGACATTGATAACAATCCGGCTTTTTGTTTTGCGAATAAGATCTGCCGTCGATTTTACATCCATCGCATCGAGGTGGTGCGTTTCGAACACACCCTTCACCTTCATGGATTTTTTCTCTTTGACGGATGCAATGATCGATTCGCATTTTTGTAGTGTTCGTGATGCGATATGAAGATCACCGAGAATATCGTTATGTTGGGCGCATTTATGAGCAACCACCTGAGCTACCCCACCTGCGCCAATAATCAGGATATTCTTTTTCATTCCCGGTTTGTCTCCTAAATTCTGCTTTCAAAATCTTTGTTAAACTTGGCGCCTTTTTCACGAAAGGCTTTCACAATAGTCTTTATACCCGAATTCACGTTGAACACGAATGGTTCCATCCAATTCTTTTATCGCAATAGCGGGCATATTAAGACCATTAAACCAATTTTTTTTCACCATTGTATAGCCGGCGGCATCTTCTATCGATAAATGGTCGCCTATTTTCAACTTTTCAGGAAAACGGAAGGTTCCAAAAATATCGCCGGCAAGGCATGATTTGCCACAAATCATAATTTCATGCGCCCCCTGATTTGGCGAAATTTTCGCTTTTTCCCGATAAACGAGAAGATCAAGCATATGGGCTTCGATGGAACTGTCAACAATAGCGAGATCCTTGCCATTATGCATGGTGTCAAGAACCGTAACTTCAAGTGTTGCGCTATTGGTAATCGAAGCTTCTCCCGGTTCAAGATAAACCGTAACACCATATTTATCGGAAAAACGCTTGAGCCTGTCGGCAAAAGCTTCAAGCGGATAATCTTTACCGGTAAAATAGATGCCACCTCCAAGGCTCACCCATTCTACATGGTGAAAAAGTTGGCCGAATTTTTGTTCTATATCGGAAAGCATCCGGTCAAACAAAGCGAAGTCGCCATTCTCGCAGTTATAATGAATCATAAAACCGTTGACGAGCGGCAAAACCGCTTCGATTTTTTCGTAACTTGTTTCGCCAAGACGGCTGAAAGGGCGGGCAGGGTCGGCAAGGTCGAAGCCGGAACAACTGACCCCCGGATTCAGTCGCAACCCTCTTTCAATATTTTCGGATTTTTTTTCAAATCGGTGAAGCTGGTTGATGGAATTGAATATGATTGTATCGGCATAAGTGATCGCCTCATCAATCTCGTAATCGGCCCAGGCAACCGAATAGGCATGGGTTTCTTTGCCGAATTTTTCTTTTCCCAAGCGAAGTTCATAAAGCGATGACGATGTGGTGCCATCCATATAGCGCGCCATAAAATCGAAAACGCCCCATGTTGCAAAACATTTCAATGCCAAAAGCGATTTGGCGCCCGACAGTTCACGAAGACGTGCAATTTTTTCCATATTGTGCAGCAACTTCGATTTGTCGACAAGGTAATAGGGCGTTTGAAGCATTTTTAAATCCTGCAATATCCGGTTTTTTCCGATGGCTCTTAAAGCCTCGACCACATATAGAAACACATTTCTATAAGCGCAAATATGTTCTTCATTAACTATAGCAAAAAAGAGTGCAGTTTTCTCGATTTGATGTCTGCTATAATTTTCTTGTCTCGTTCCGGGAAGGATTCTTAATGCGTAAATTCAATAAATCTTTTTACTTGTTTGTCGGACTGCCAGTGATCGGTTTGGTTGCGACATTTTCATCACTTGCTTCCGATCTTGATGAGAATCTCGTCGTTGCGCAAAACACCAGAACGACCGGATCGTCAGCCATTACCAGTACGAGCCGAGGCGAATTGAACGGTTTCAAAGGCTATCGCCATCACCGTACCGGTTATAGAAAGCATACAGATGGCTGGTGGTATCCGGAAGCAGCGTTTCAACCGGGCGCACACGTCGATAGCACCAGTGTGAAACCTAAAAAAGCGTCACAAAAAGCCAAAAAAGACGACGACAAGCCATGGCTTATCAAAAACCATGTCGATTTTTGTTCATCAAAATATAAGTCCTATACAAGGTCCGATAACAGCTACCAGCCTTTTGACGGTCCGCGAAAACAATGTGTATCGCGTTATTATAGTCCGAAATGAACATCGTCCGATTGATGACAATCGGACTTCATAAACGCCCCATTCAGGTGAAATGAGGAAAATTTGGAAAAAACGGCAAAATTTTCTCCATTAAACTTTTGAAAAGGCTTGCGTTATATGCTTGAAAAAATCCAATATGGGATTGAGGTAAAACCGATTCATTTCCGGTGACCTATATAGAAACAAGGCCCCGAAAAACAGGATGGTGTACAGATAATGACAACACGGGAAGCAATCTTGATATTGCTGGTAATACTTCCCTTTGTTGGTAGTGCCATTATCGGTTTTTTTCGTTCCACAGCAAAAAATAATGAGGCATGGTTTGTCGGTGCGATTGCGCTTATGGCACTGTTTTGCACCATTATGCTTTATCCGGCCATTTCAGCCGACAATGTTATAAGACTTGATATTTCATGGTTACCGCAATGGGGATTGAATTTCACCTTGCGGATAGATGGTTTTTCCTGGTTGTTTGCACTTCTGATAACGGGTATCGGCCTGCTCGTTGTTGTCTATGCCCGTTATTATATGAATCCGGCGGATCCGGTTCCACGTTTTTTTTCATTCCTGCTTGCCTTTATGGGCTCGATGCTCGGAATGGTGTTGTCAGGCAACATTGTTCTCCTCGTTATCTTTTGGGAACTCACCAGTATTTTCTCGTTTCTTTTGATCGGCTACTGGTACCATAATGCAAGTGCACGTGACGGCGCACGCATGGCCCTGACGGTGACAGGGTTCGGCGGCTTTGCGCTTCTTGTCGGCATGTTGATTATCGGCCATATTGTCGGCAGTTATGATTTGGATGTGGTGTTGAATTCGGGTTCACTCATCAAAAGAAGTCCGCTCTATATTCCGGCACTTGTCTGTGTGCTTCTCGGAGCATTGACAAAAAGCGCACAATTTCCGTTCCATTTCTGGCTCCCTAATGCAATGGCCGCACCAACACCGGTTTCTGCCTATCTTCATTCGGCAACAATGGTCAAAGCCGGCGTATTTCTTATGGTGCGGTTCTGGCCGGTATTGTCGGGAACAGAAGAATGGTTCTGGATTATCGGGCTTTGCGGCTTGATCACGCTTTTGATCGGCGCCTATTTTGCCATGTTCCAACAGGACCTTAAAGGTCTGCTTGCCTATTCGACAATCAGTCATCTGGGGTTGATAACCACGCTCTTAAGTCTTGCAAGTCCGCTTGCTTGCGTTGCAGCAATCTTTCATATCGTCAACCATGCCATTTTCAAGGCATCATTATTCATGGCAGCGGGCATTATCGACCACGAAACGGGAACCCGCGATATGCGCAAATTGTCGGGGCTTTTCCGCTATATGCCGTTTACCGGTACGCTGGCGCTGGTTGCAAGTGCTGCCATGGCAGGTGTGCCGCTTCTCAATGGCTTCATATCGAAGGAAATGTTTTTTGCCGAAGCAGTTGAAGTTCACATGGAATCATGGCTCGACAAGAGTACACCTTATCTTGCTACGCTCGCGGGATTGTTGAGTGTTACCTATTCGGTGCGTTTTATCCACGGAGTATTTTTTGGCGGAAAACCGCATGATTTGCCAAAAACGCCGCATGAACCACCGCATTTCATGCGTTTTCCCATCGAGCTGTTGGTGTTTTTATGCCTTCTCATCGGCATATTTCCGAAATTTGCAATTGGTGGCGTTTTGGGAACAGCCGTCCATTCTGTATTGGGGGCTGAAACACCGCATTATGATCTGGCTTTATGGCATGGCTTCAATACGCCGCTTGTCATGAGCCTCATTGCTTTGATCGGCGGGCTTATCCTTTATATTCTCACGCGCAAATATCTGAAATCATGTGAAGGTGGCCCGCCATTTTTCAGACATTTGAAAGGGCAGCGTATTTTTGAACGTGTATTGGTAACAATATCATGGAAATGGGCGCGTTCGGCCGAGGCTTTTCTTTCGACCCGTCGTCTGCAAGTGGAAGCACGCTGGATTATCCTTGCGCCCATCGTTGCACTCTTGTTGTTGATTGCCGGCAATCAATGGATAGATGCGGGTGCATTGCCGCTTTTTCCGCTTGATCTACCGTTTTTAATTATCTGGCTGATCGGTGGTGTGTGCGCAATATTGGTTGCATGGCAGGCAAAATTCCACCGTTTCGCTTCTTTGATACTTTTAGGTGTAACGGGGCTTATGACCTGTGCCACATTCTTGTGGCTTTCCGCCCCCGATCTTGCATTGACACAATTGGTTGTGGAAGTTGTTACAACCGTTCTTCTGCTTTTGGGGCTGAGATGGCTGCCCAAACGCTTGCAAGCACCTGACCCTATGCCGGACGGTTTTACGCCATGGTTGCGAAGAGGCCGCGATTTGCTCATTGCTATTGCCGGCGGGGGCGGTTTGGCGTGGCTTTCCTATTGTGTGATGACCCGTCCGCAAGGCGAAACAATTTCAGACTTTTTCCTCACCCATTCCTATTCCGATGCGGGTGGTCGCAATGTCGTCAATGTGCTTCTCGTGGATTTTCGTGGCTTTGATACAATGGGCGAGATAACCGTGCTCGGTATTGTAGCGCTCACCGTTTTTGCCCTGTTGCGGCGTTTCCGTCCGGCAGTTGAAAGTATCGAGGCACCAACACAACAACGCGTTCAGTCGGCTTTTGACGAAGCAAGGCCCGATCGGGAGGTTGGTGACACAGTTTCCGACTATCTTGTTATTCCGCGCATTATCATGCATTGGCTGTTTCCGGTTATTATGGCCTTTGCCGTCTATTTATTCATGCGCGGGCATGATTTGCCGGGCGGCGGTTTTGCCAGCGGTGTCACTATGGCTATCGGATTTATTCTGCAATATGTGGCATCGGGAACGCGGTGGGTGGAAAGTCATCTGACAGTTTTACCGCTGCGCTGGATCGGTTTCGGTATTCTTCTGGCATTGGTAACCGGTATCGGTTCGTGGTTTTTCGGCTACCCCTTTCTTACCTCCTATTTTCAATATACGAAGGTTCCTTTTATCGGAAAAATGCCGACAGCCAGTGCTATGGCGTTCGACCTCGGTGTTTTTTCACTTGTTGTCGGCGCAACCGTGCTGATGCTCATTGCGATAGCGCACCAATCAATCCGGCATTATCGTGTTGGTAAAAGAACTGCTAAAAAAGAGGAGGGACGCTGATGGAAATTGTTCTTTCTCTCGGTATCGGTGTGCTTGCCGGTTCAGGAATCTGGCTCCTTTTGCGGCCAAGAACCTATCAGGTCATTCTAGGGCTTTCGCTTATTTCCTATGCTGTCAATCTGTTTATTTTTTCAATGGCGCGTCCCCGCTCGAACGCAGCACCGATTGTTGACCCCTCCAATCCTGTCAATCCGGCAAATTATGCTGACCCGATACCGCAAGCGCTGGTTCTTACAGCCATTGTAATCGGTTTTGCGACAACCGCATTATTCCTTGTTATTCTGCTGGTTTCACGAGGGCTGACCGGTTCGGACCATGTCGATGGAAGGGAAAATAAATGACCGAAAATTTTCTCTACCATCTCGTTATTCTGCCTATTCTTCTGCCCATTGCGACTGCGGCACTTCTGCTTTTTTATGATGAAAGACGCCGCAAACTCAAATTATGGATAAGCCTTTCGTCGATAGGACTTCTCATTCTTGTTTCTATCGGATTGATCGAACGGGCTGTCGATGTTTCGCCACATGCGGAGGTTTATAGCCTTGGAAATTGGCAAGCGCCTTTCGGAATTGTTCTGGTGCTCGACCGGTTAAGTGCGGTCATGGTTTTTCTGGCAAGCATTCTTGCGGCTGCTTCATTGGTGTTTTCGGCTGCCCATTGGCATAAAGCCGGTCCACACTTCCATTCTCTCATGCAATTCATGATTGCCGGTGTAAACGGCGCATTCCTGACCGGTGATCTGTTCAATCTCTTTGTGTTTTTTGAAGTTATGTTGACAGCATCCTACGGGCTTGCCCTCCACGGTAGCGGGCAGGCAAAGGTGCGTGCTGGTATGCACTATGTGGTGATCAATCTTATTGCTTCTTCGTTTTTTCTGATAGGCGCAGCTCTCATTTACGGTGTTTGCGGAACATTGAATATGGCCGATCTTGCGTTGAAGCTCCAAACGCTCAAATCGGCCGATCGTATTATTTTCGAGTCTGGCGCGGCAATTCTCGGAATTGCCTTTCTGGTCAAAGCCGGCATGTGGCCACTCAACTTCTGGCTGACACCGACTTATAGTTCTGCTGCCGCACCGGTTGGAGCAACATTTGCTATTTTGAGCAAGGTCGGAATTTACGTTGTTTTGCGGCTTACATTACTGGTCTTCGGGACTAATGGCGGAACGTTAACCGGTTTTGGTAATGACATATTGTTTTATGGCGGGCTCGCAACTTTGATATTCGGTTTTATCGGAGTGCTCGCAAGTCAGGCTCTGGGACGGCTTGCCTCCTATAGCGTTCTGGTGTCATCGGGAACGCTGCTTGCCGCTATCGGAACCGGCAATGCTTCGCTCACCGCTGGCGCACTTTTTTATATTGTTTCCTCCACTTTGTCGCTTGCGGCTTTTTTTCTCCTCGTCGAACTCGTCGAACGTAGTCAGGATACCGCCGCCAATGTTCTTGCGGTAACAATGGAAGTTTATGGCGAAGACGAGGAAGATGAAGAGGATGAGGTCGGCACTTATATTCCGGCAACGCTTGCAATTCTTGGAGCGTGTTTCGGAATAACAGCGATTCTCATTATCGGTATGCCGCCATTTTCGGGGTTTGTCGCAAAATTCATGATGATTACCGGTATTTTCAATCCGGATGGACTAAATGGCGATGGTTACCAACCAAGCGCGAGGGATTGGACTTTTGTCGCTCTTCTCATCTTTTCCGGTTTTGCCGCACTTATCGCCATGACGAGAACCGGCATCCGCACTTTCTGGGCGTCGATTGAAGGTAAAGTGCCACGCGTGCAAGTGATAGAATTTGCTCCCGTTGCAGGCTTGCTCGGCTTGTGTCTTCTATTGACCATCGCTGCCGGTCCGGTAGCAGGCTATCTGGGAAAAGCTGCTGAAGAACTGCATCATCCGCAAAATTATATCGACAGTGTTTTGCCGCAGGCAAACGTAGCCGTAAGCCCCAACCCGTCACAAGAAATAACGGCGGGACTTATTGATAAGGTTGATGTTGAAAGGGGTGGGAAATGAAACGCATAATCCCCTATCCATTGTTGACCTTGTCGCTTCTTCTCATGTGGATGATTTTGAACGGCTTTACCTTGGGGCAGGGGATCATCGGCATTGTCGTTGGACTTGCAGGCGGGTTTTTAATGCGGCTATTAAAACCGCAGAAGGTGCATATCCATAATTGGGGCTCGGTTATCAGGCTGTTTTTTCGTGTTACGATCGATATTGTAAAGTCGAATTATGAGGTTGCCCTCTATGTGCTTTTCGGCGGGGCAAAACAGAAACAATCCGGCTTCATCACGGTTCCGCTTGAACTTAAAAACCATACAGCACTTGCTGTTTTATCCTGTATTATGACAGCAACACCCGGGACTGCCTGGATTGCCTATCATAGCAAGGATAGCAGTCTTCTTGTCCATATTCTTGATCTTGATATGGATAATGAAAATTATTGGAGAGATTTCATTAAAAATCGTTATGAAAGTCTGCTTCTGGAGATATTCCAATGAGTATTGTTATTCTTTATTGGGGCATCAATATTGCGCAACTGTTTCTGGGACTTGCGATGATATTGGCGTTTATTCGCCTGATCCGTGGACCACGCGCACAGGACAGAATTTTAGGTCTTGATGCACTCTATACAGCAACACTGATGTTATTTGTCACCTTCGGCATGCGTTCCGGCACAACAATCTATTACGATTCCGCATTGGTGATTGGCCTTTTGGGTTTTGTTTCAAGTTCGGCTTTGGCGAAATTTCTCATGCGCGGGGAAGTGATCGAATGATTGAAGACTTTCCTCTTTGGCTTTCTATCGTCATTGTGTTTTTCCTGCTTTTAGGCTCGGGGCTGACATTGATCGGCGCCATCGGTCTTAATCGTGCAAAAAGCTTTTATGACCGTTTACATATGCCAACGCTCGGAACAAGCTGGGGTGTCAGTGGCATTATCATTGCCTCGATCATCTATTCAACGGTGAGCGGCCACAAACTCATTTCCCATTCTATATTGCTTGCCATATTCATTATCGTGACGACACCTGTCACACTCATGTTGTTATCGCGGGCAGCCATGCAGCGCGATCAATCTTCCAATTCAACCGAATTGCCGGAGAAAATGCGCTATCAAAAGATCGACGATACTTTGCCGACGCCGCAAGAGCTTCTTGAAAAAACGCCGAGCCTTGATGATTTCAAATAATGACAAATGGTGAAATGACTCACCGACTGTAGAGGCGAAACGGCACATTGATTAAGCCGATATAACCGAGCCGACGCTGGCATAAAAGAAATCCGGATTAACAAGAAGGCGCCCTATTTTCTTCGTCAAATATGGGCAATCATTGCTTATCGCTTGTTGCTTTTTGTTTTGAAAGCCTGTTGAGCTACACGGACATGAACCGATCGTCTCAGACAAATCCGGTTATAAGAGATAGTTAAAAGAAGCGCGTTTAATTTTGGCAAACACGCTTCTTTGTGAAGTCCGGTTATTTTTTTAGATCTTCGGGGTGTTTGCGAGCAACCTGACGACCAAAATCGGGTGCATCAACTTCCTGCCCCGCATCAATAATGCCGCGTCTTACGGCACGTGTGCGCGTGAAAAGGTCAAACAGAGCCTGTCCATCCCCCCAGCGGATTGCACGTTGGAGCGACGCGAGGTCTTCACTGAACCGTCCGAGCATTTCAATGATAGCGTCTTTATTGTTCAGGCAAATGTCGCGCCACATTGTCGGGTCGGAAGAGGCAAGGCGGGTGAAATCGCGAAAACCGGAAGCCGAATAGGCAATGACTTCGGAATTAGTGACTTTTTCAAGGTCGCTGGCCGTGCCGACAATGTTATAGGCAATAAGATGTGGCAGATGCGATGTGATTGCCAGAACCAGATCGTGATGTTCGGGATCCATTCTGTCAACTTTTGCACCACAGGCTTCCCAGAATTGCGTCAATTTGGCGATTGCTTTTTCATCTGTTCCGGGAAGCGGGGTCAAAATGCACCAACGATTGATGAAAAGATCAGCAAAACCGGCGTCAGGACCGGAAAATTCGGTACCGGCAATGGGGTGACCAGGGATAAAAATGACATTATCGGGCAATTCCGGTTTCATCTGGCGGATAACCGATGCTTTGGTAGAACCGACATCGGTAACAATGGCACCGGGTTTTAGATGTGGTGCAATTTCCTTAGCAACCTGACCGGATGAACCGACCGGAACCGAAACAATAACGAGATCGGCATCTTCAACCGCTTTGCCATTGTCGGTTGTATAGCTGTCACCGAGTTTAAGTTCGCGTGCCCGTTCAAGTGTCGTTCCTGTGCGGGTGGAAATGGCAATATGATCGGCCAACTTTTTTTGTCGGATAACACGGGCAAGGGACGAACCGATAAGACCGATACCGATAAGGGCGACTTTTTTAAATTTGACTTCAGACATTTTTCTACTTCAAAAAATTTTTCAATGTGGCGACAACGCCGCGATTTGCTTCTTCGGATCCAATGGAAAGGCGCAACGCGTTCGGAAATCCGTATCCGGTAACGCGGCGCAAAATATACCCGTTGGCTTTCAGATAATCATCAGCCTGAGCGGCCGATTTTTCTTTGTCTGCCGGAAAATGGATGAGCAGAAAATTGGTGACAGAAGGCGTAACCTTAAGCCCCAATGCCTCGATTTCATGTGTGAGCCATAAACGCCATTTTGAATTATAGGCTATAGCATTCTTGATATAGGCACGGTCGCGAAAAGCAACACTTGCAGCAGCTTGTGCCGGTACACTGACATTGAAAGCCCCACGAATACGGTTAACCGCATCAATGACATGAAGAGGCGCATACATCCATCCCACACGCAAACCGGCAAGTCCGTAAATTTTTGAAAATGTGCGTGTCATGACAACATTTTCGTTCGCCGAAACAAGTTCGACGCCGGTATCGTAATCATCCTCGGTGACAAATTCGGCATAGGCACCGTCAAGGACTAAAAGCACATTTTTAGGGAGCCCTGCATGAAGCCTTTTGACCTCGGTTGCTGTCAGATAGGTACCCGTCGGATTACCGGGATTGGCGATAAATACGATTTTTGTTCTTTCCGTTACTGCGGCAAGAATGGCATCAATATCGATGCGGCAGTCTTTTTCTTTCACAATAACAGGTTTTGCGCCGGTCCCTCTGATTTGTATCTCGTAAACGCTAAAGCCGTGTTCGGTCATGATTCCTTCATCACCGGCTGTAAGATAGGTATTGGATAAAAGTCCTAACAAATCATCAGAACCGTTTCCCGCCATCAGATTGCTTCTTGCAAGTCCTGTCACTTCCGAAATGGCTTCAAGAAGCGGTGTGGCCGAACCATCCGGATAGAGTTCAAGATGTGCTGCGGCCTGCCGATAGGCGTCAATCGCTGCAGGACAGGGGCCAAGCGGCGACTCGTTCGAAGAAAGTTTGAAAACTTTCCCTGTATTTTTGGTCTCGCTTGATCCGGGAACGTAAGCTGCAATATCCAGAATACCTTTCCTAGGCTGTGGACGGTCAACAAGAACATCTTTTTTCATCGATATTTATCCGGTCTGGTAGTTTAATATTTTACGAAATACCCTTGCTTTCATCCGAAGTCGAGAGAAAATCTTGACATTTGTCAGAGGAGGCGACTAGCTATTCTTTTTCTTTCAAGACGGTGCAACCGACATGACACAAATAAAATCGTCCGGAAAATCTTCCGGCGCGAAAAATTCCCAAGCTGATTTTCCTGACAGTAAAGTAGCGCTGTTCGGACAAGACGAGCCGTTAAAGCTTGATAGCGGCGTTGTTTTATCGCCTTTCCAGATTGCCTATCAGGACTATGGCACATTGAATGAAGACAAAAGCAACGCCATTTTGATCTGCCATGCTTTGACTGGCGACCAACATGTTGCCAACACCCATCCGGTAACCGGAAAGCCCGGTTGGTGGGATATATTGGTAGGGCCCGGTAAAATTATTGATACCGAACGCTATTATGTGATCTGTTCCAATGTGTTAGGAGGGTGCCTCGGTTCAACCGGTCCGGCATCGAAAAATCCGAAAACGGGAAAGCCCTATGCACTCGATTTTCCTGTTATCACGATAGGAGATATGGTGCGCGCACAGGCAATGCTTGTTGAAAAACTGGGAATCAAAACGTTGTTTTGTGTGGTTGGTGGTTCCATGGGCGGAATGCAGGCATTGCAATGGGCTGCAGCCTATAAGGAAAAAGTTTTTTCATCTGTTATTCTTGCGACCGGTGCGCGCCATTCGGCACAAAATATCGCTTTTGATGAAATTGGCAGACAAGCCGTTATGGCCGATCCCAACTGGTTGGGCGGGCGGTATCTCGAAGCAGGAAAACGCCCGACAAAAGGTTTGGCTGTTGCCAGAATGACAGCCCATATCACTTATCTTTCGGAAGCGGCACTTCATCGCAAATTCGGGCGGAATTTACAAAATAGAGACCAGATAACGTTCGGCTTTGATGCCGATTTCCAGATAGAAAGTTATTTGCGTCATCAGGGTATGACATTTGTCGAGCGCTTTGATGCCAATAGCTATCTTTATTTGACGCGTGCCATGGATTATTTTGATCTTCAAGCCGAATATGGGGGCCATTTGGCCGATGCCTTCAGGGGCTCGCGCGGGCGGTTCTTTGTCGCTTCATTTTCCAGTGACTGGCTGTTTACCACCGCACAATGTCGCACCTTTGTCCACGCACTCAACGCTGCCGGAGCGCGGGTTTCTTTTGTTGAAATCAAAACCGATAAAGGTCATGACGCTTTTCTGCTTGATGAACCGGTGATGTTTTCTGCCATTCACAGTTTCCTGACAGCGGCCGCAGAACAGAGGGGATTGACGGCATGAGCGAGAATGAAGAATTATTGTCGGCACTAAAATCCCGTACCGATTTTGAAGTGATCGCCAATTTTATAAGATCGGGTGCCCGTGTTCTTGATGTCGGTTGCGGCGATGGTAGTCTGCTTTATCTGTTGCAAACGCGGCGCAATGTTGATGGGCGCGGTGTCGAATTGTCGCAACAAGGTGTTGACCAATGTTTGCTTAAAGGACTCTCGGTCATTCAGGGAGATGCCGATAGCGATCTCGTTTATTATCCGGATTCGTGTTTCGATTATGTTATTCTCTCGCAAACCTTGCAGGCAACACACAATCCGAAGGTCGTGCTCGAACAACTTTTACGCATTGGCGAGAGGGCCGTTGTCTCCATTCCCAATTTCGGTTATTGGCGCGCCCGCGCACATCTGCTTTTTCTCGGCCGTATGCCGGTTACCAAAGAGCTTCCCTATAGCTGGTATGATACGCCGAATATCCATTTTTGCACGATTGAGGATTTTATCGATCTGGTCAATGAAATAGGGGCAAAAATCGAAGAAGCGGTGGTGTTGAATCGGCAGGGAAAACCCGTCAAAGGCAAATTGCCGTTGGGAGCCTGGAATTTGTTCGGGCAACAGGCAGTGTTTCTGTTACATCGATGATCAATAAAGCCGAAACCGATCTTCCGACTTTGGTAAGGGATCATCTTGCTTGTTGGGATATTCCCGAGAGCGCCCGCATCGACCTTCTCACCATATCGGAAAATGCGACTTTTCGGGTGACTTTCGGGGACGAGACAAGAATTATACGAGTTTATCGGCCTTCCTATCATCAAAATGATGAAATTTTATCCGAACTCCTTTGGCTTCAGGCAATCGAGCAATCCGGCATTGTAACGGTTCCACATCTTTTCACTTCCCGTTCCGGTCAATTGTTTGTCGAAGCGGGCATTTTCAGGCTTGCCTGTTTTTCGTTTATACGGGGACAAGAACCTCAAGCTGATAAGGCGCTTGTGCGCCGGTTTTTTGAACTTGGCAAAATTTCCGCCAAACTGCATCGCCAATCCATGAATTGGGTGAGGCCGGAAAGCTTCATTCGTAAACATTGGACTTATGAAACAATGATCGGCCCGAATGCTGTCTGGGGAGATTGGCGAAAGGCCGAAAATCTTCAACCTGCCGATCGTGAAATTCTTGAAAACTGCGATAAAACGCTTGAATTTTTTTCTTCAACTTTCCCAAAAGATAAAGCCCATTACGGTCTTATCCATGGCGATTTGCGGCTTGCAAATCTGTTGATTGATGGCGAAAACCTTGCGGCGATCGATTTTGATGATTGCGGCTTTTCATGGTTCGGATTGGATCTTGCCAACTCTCTGAGTTTTATTGAAGATAGCCCATTTGTGCCAAGCTATATCAGTGCATGGCTTGAAGGTTATGGAGAAGTGATGCCGGTAAATCGGGAAATGGCAGATATGATTGTCCATCTCGTCATGATGCGCCGTTTGCAATTGACAGCATGGCTTGAAACGCACAATCAAACGCCAACAGCTAAAAAGCTTCGCAAAACTTTTTTGAAAGGCACGGTTGAACTCGCGAAGGCCTATCTTGAAAAAGTTAGCCCTCTTGCTGGTCGATCAGGGCAACGCCTTTAATCTGGGCATAAACATTCATTCCTTCTTTAAGCCCCAATATTTGCCATGAATGACGTGTGAGGCGTGCAAGAAAATGCGCTCCCTTTCCATTATCACCCAATTCCAGTTTGACCAGAACTTCAAAATGCCCCTGTTCCCGCATTGTCAGAATGCGTGCCGGCATCACATTGAGGATCGAGCTTTTTAGCGGTTTTTCGACAGCAAGGCTCACATCATTGGCAGCAATGCGAATGCGCATTTTTTTCCCCCCTACCAAAGGTGCAGACGGGGCAACGAACGTGCCGCCCGGTACATCCACTTCGACAAGGCCGGTATGTTCATTATAGGATTTGACATAGCCGTCAAGATTGACAGCAGCTTCACGGGTATGGGCAAGTGGCAGATCAGGATTTGCTTCAATTTCTCTCAAACTGCCGGAGGCAATAACTTTGCCACTATCCATCAACACCAATGTGTCGGCCAACCGTTCGACTTCATAAATATCGTGGGTGATATAAATGATCGGCATTGAAAGACGGTCACGCAGACCAATCAGAAAGGGAAGGATTTCATCTCTCGACCGTTTGTCGAGCGCCGATAGCGGTTCATCCATAAGGAGAATCTTGGGATGCGACAAGAGCGCGCGGCCAATTGCCACACGTTGACGCTCACCACCGGAGAGATTGTGCGGCGCACGATCGATAAGGTGGGCAATATTCAAAAATTCCACCACTTCGTCGAATGTCGGCGAGAGATTGTTTTCGCCTTTCGCCATAGCAAAGGTAAGGTTCTTTCTGACGGATAAATGCGGAAACAAACTGGCTTCCTGAAAAACATAACCGAGGGGACGTTTATAAACAGGAACGAAACCGGTTTCGTTTTGCCAGCATTCATTGCCGATCTCGACTTTTCCCGAAAAACGATTAAGTCCGGCAATACCGCGCAAAACAGAAGTTTTTCCGCATCCGGAAGGGCCGTAAAGCGCAATGACACCGCGAAGCGGTGCATGAAAGGAACAATCAAGCGTAAAATTGCCCAGCGTCCCTTTAAGATCAACGGAAATGGTTTCACTCATAATGTTCGCGCCTCAATGAATTTTTGCAAGAGTGAAACAGTCAGAATGATGCAGAATGAAAAGATAACCATAATGATTGATAAAACATTGGCTTCATGCATCTGACCGGCTTCGACATAGCTCATAATAGTGGTCGAGATCACGGCCGTTTTTCCCGGCAGGTTTCCACCAATCATCTGCACAACACCGAATTCGCCCACTGTATGGGCAAACCCCAAAACAGCGGCAGTCATAAAACCGGGGCTCGCAATCGGAAGCGCGACTTTCCAGAATGCTTTCCATGGCGAAGCACGCAATGTTGCTGCAACTTCCATCGGCCGCTTTCCCATAGCCTCGAATGAATTGCGGATGGGTTGAACAACAAAAGGCATGGAATAAATGACCGAGCCGATGACCAGCCCTTCAAAAGTGAAGGCAAATTTACCCATGCCGAACCATGGTGCAATAAAGCCACCCGGTCCATTAGGTCCCAGAAACACCAGAAGATAAAAGCCCAGAACTGTTGGTGGCAAAACCAAAGGTATGGAGATAATGGATGCGACGATTTCTTTTCCATAAGTTTTGGATCGCGACAGCCACAAAGCAATCGGCGTTCCGATAGCCATCAGAAAAAACGTGGTTACCGTCGCCAATTCGGCCGTAAGCTTGATCGCGGTCCAGGTCTCATTGGAAAGAAGCATCATGCTTTCTACTTTGTTTCCGGCAGGGCGTAGCCATATTTTTTGATAATGGTTGCTGCTTCCGGACCTTTAAGGAAGCTCACAAAAGCCTTTGCCGCTTCGTTATTTTCACCGGTTTTCAAAAGCACGGCATCCTGACGGATCGGGTTATAGTCGGTTTGAGGAACAATCCATTTCGAGCCGCCTTTTTCATTGATAATTTGGGATAGAGCAACAAAACCGATTTCGGCATTTCCGGTTTTGACAAACTGGTAGGCTTGCGAAATGTTTTGCCCTTCGACAAGTTTGTCCTTGATTTTGTCGTGGACTTTTAGCGCATCCATGGTTTCGACAGCCGCCTTGCCATAAGGGGCAGCATCGGGATTACAGAAGGAAATATGGGTAATTTTGCTATCTGTCAAAGTTTCAGGACCCTTTACAAGGTCATCTTTTGCACTCCACAACACCAATGTGCCGATTGCATAGGTAAATTCTGTTCCCTTGACACCATAGCCTTCTTCAACGGCTTTGGTTGGCCTTTCGGTATCGGCTGCAAGAAATACCTCGAAAGGAGCACCATTCTTTATCTGTGTATAGAAATTACCGGTGGCACCGAATGAAAGTGTTGCCGTGTGTCCGGTCTTTTCTTTGAATTGTTCGGCAATTTCCTTGACGGGTTCGGTAAAATTGGCAGCCACTGCAACAACGGTTTCACCGGCATGGGTAAAGGTTACACTTGCCAGCAACAGACCGACCGATAAAGCGAGTTTGGATTTCATTGCCTTCTCCTAACATGTTGCAATAATGATGTTTTCAGCCTTGATAAGTGCAAGAACAGGTTGATTGGTCATAAGTCCTTTAAGTGAGGGGTCGTCCGGTCTCATTGTTGCGATGAGTGTTTTGTCTTCACCAATTTCAACGTTAAGCTCGACGCTTTTTTTGCCGACAGTGATTGATTGTAAAATTCCCGGAATCCGATTTTGTTCAGAAAAATTGTCCTTGTCTTCAAAAGGTACGACCCTGACAAAGGGTGCTTTGATAAGAGCTGCAACCTCACGCCCCTTGACAAGTCCAAGCCGCTCGACACTTTTTTCGGTAATCTCGGCTTTGATAGCGATTTTATCGGAAATACCGATGGTCACAAATGCGGCTGGTACTGCACTTTCGATGGATAAAATGTGGCCTGATACAACATTGCGTGCCGAGGTTCTCATCATGAAACCTTGTAAAAGCCCTGTCGAACTTAAACCTATTTCCGACAAATTATCTGAGGCCTGCTTCATCATTGTGGCAAGTCCGGTTTCAAGATGGTGGAAAGTTTCGATGAGTTTTAACGCTTCCGGTGTCAGGGTGGCACCACCACCATTTTTCCCGCCGATATTCTTTTTCAAGAGCGGTTTTGCAACGAGGTTTTGCATGGCGCTAATGCCATCCCATGCAGCCTTGTAGCTAAGCCCGACAGAACGGGCAGCCGCAGAAATCGAACCTTCGCGGCCGACAGCCTCAAGAAGCTTGATGCGCTCGCGCCCGACCGAGCCGATATGATCTTCTGTGAAAGATAAGGTTGCTTTGACCGACATAGATATACCATTCTGTTATATAGTTTACCTATATAACGATTATGACGAAAGCAAGGTTTCCGCACCAATTTTTCTAAAGCCGGTTTTTGGTGGTTTTTCTTTGGCTTTGTCTAGATATTATTTTAATAGCCGCGCATCCGGTTGACGACAGACGGCAATTTTCCGGTTTTTCGCCAATTTGCTATATTTTTCGCCACAATTTTTGCGGCACTTTCTTTGTTTGTAGGCGCCGAAATATGGGGAAGCACGGTTATATTTTCATTCAGCCATAAGGGCGAATCGGGCGGCAAAGGTTCCTGATCGAAAACGTCAAGAACCGCATGATCGAGCTCATGTTTATTAAGAGCGTCAACAAGAGCATCTGTATCAATAACAGGCCCTCTGGAAAAATTGATAAGGTTTGCTCCCTTTTTCATATGGGCAAATTCATTTTGTCCAAGAAGCCCCGTTGTTTCATTGGTGAGCGGTATAAGGAGAACGACAATATCGCTTGTTTCAATCAGTCGCATAAAACCGGCTTTTCCGCTCAAACATGTGACATTATCAAGTGTCTTTTGGCTTCTTGACCAACCGTTTACCTGAAATCCGGTAAGTGTCAGCAATTTCGCTGCAGCTCTTCCCAATTGACCTAAACCGAGAAGGCCGATTTTCCATTGTGAGGCGGGCTTATAGCTATGAGCTTGCCAGAGCCGCACCTGTTGCTGGCGATGATAGCGCGGCATATCGCGGGTTAAATAAAGTGTCCATGCAAGAACAGCTTCGGCCATGGCTTCGGTCAAAGCGGGATCAACGAGCCGTACAATCGGCGGTGCATTTTCGGGTAATTCCTTCACCATCCGTTCGACACCTGCCCACAGGCTTTGTATCCATTTCAGATTTGTGAGTTTTTTCAATTGGGTGGGATCGGGGTTTGCAACAATGGCAAGTTCGATTGCGCCATAATCTTCCGGTTTCAAATCGTTGAAATCAACAATCTTTTCATCGCCCAAATTTTCGGACAGGATTTTTAACCAGTTATCCCTTTCGGTTTGTTCACTACGGCTGACAAAAGCAATCGGTTCTGCCATCGGATATTTTCCTTATGAAAAAAGCGGCACGAAATGATCGGCCGCGACATCTCGGCTATTGCTGCTCTGCCAAATCTGCCTTAAGTTTAGCCAAAATTCCATAGTGATTTTAAAACGCGGAAAATGATCGTCCGGAAAATTGGAAGGCTCCCGTTTTCTAAAACCGGAATATCCGGATTCTTTCCGGCAGGATAAATCTTTTCCGCTGGTGAATTATGTTGAAGAGGTTAAAATAAGATGACACGCACCGTTTATGTCAACGGCGATTGGTTTGATGAAACAAATGCCCGGATTTCAATTTTTGACAGGTCTGTCATGTTTGCCGATTCCGTTTATGAAGTCACCTCTTTTCTTGACGGAAAATTTCTCGACTTTGACGGACATATCAAAAGGCTGAAAAATTCTCTGAAAGCGCTGGAGATAGAATTCAACGTGGATAGAGATGAATTGCTCGATATTCATCGCGAGCTTATCAAGCGAAACGGTCTTGACAACGGCACTGTCTATCTTCAGGTTTCGCGTGGTGCGGGGGATCGTAATTTTGTTTATGACAATAGCGAATTGAAGCCCTGCCTTTTCATGTTCACCCAGACAGGCTTTGTCAAAAATCTTCAAAAAATGCCGCAGTTGAAAATGATATCGGTGAAAGAAGGACGCTGGTGCCGCCGCGACATCAAGACGACGCAGCTTCTTTATTCGTCTCTGACCAAGACTCATGCCCATGCCGAGGGCGTTGACGATGCAGTCTATGTCGAGGATGGCTATTTGACCGAAGCAACCTCTTCCAATTTCTTCATTGTCGATGGTCAGGGAACACTCATAACCCGTCAGTTGGATCACTCCATTTTGCCCGGTATTACCCGCGGTACGATTCTCGAACTTGCCCGCAAAAACGGTATTAATGTCGAAGAACGGCTTTTTACATTGGAAGAAACCTATGCCGCCAGTGAAGCACTGATTACCTCGACCACCAATTTTGCAGCTCCTGTTTTGAGCGTTGACGGGCGTAAAATTGGCGATGGTAACCCCGGAAAAGTAACATTGCGCTTACGTGAGCTTTATATCGAACACGTCAAACGCAGTTAGAGCTTTTGTTTAATATCGGAAACTAGTTCTAGCGCTTGGATTGAACAGCAAGCGCCAAAAGTGCCTGCCGGATAATCGGTTCGGCAAGAGCTGTATTTTCTCTGCTTTCAAGAACAGCTTTTTGTAACCGCTCCATCGCTTCCGCAATCCGCTTCAATGTCCAGCGGTTGAGTGCCTGTTCCATAACCTTTTGTCGGCGAAAGAAAATAGGCGGACGCGCCGAAGCAATAGCAGAAGAGGGCGTTTTCCCCTCGATTTCCACTTGTTGGCGTAAAATTTGCAATTGTTGGAATGGTCTCTCGGCTGCGCTTAATATCAAAAAAAGTGCGTTACCGGTTGCAACCTGACGGTCGAAACGGTTGTTAAAGCCGACAAGATCACCAATGAGTACAGCATCGATAATTTCATCGTAAGTGAGGCCGCTTACATCACTCACGGCAGCTTTTACATCATCAAGCGTAATCTCGCTCTTGTCCATTGCATAAAGGCAAAGCTTGTCCAATTCACTGCGCGAAATAAGCCGGTCTCCCCCGAGGCTTTCTTTAAGCCATTTTCTTGCTTCAAGCGAAATAGAAAGGTGATATTCACCGAGCACCTGATCAATCAGTCCTTCAAGCGAGCGTGCATCATCGGCATAACAGGGAAGTGCCATGGCTGATGCTGCCGTTTCCACAGCCGATCGCAAGCTCGCACCTTTTTTAAGGTCTCCGGCCTCTATCATCAGATAAACATTTTCAAGGCCGGTTTTTGCAAGTTTTTTGACGACTTCGGTGAGATTTCGTCCATTGCCGGCGTTTTTTATCGAGATGAGCCGCTTTCCGCCAAACAGCGAAACCGTATGGGCTTCGTCAAGAAGGCGCGTCGGGTCACGTTCAAGATCGGCCGCTTCAAGCCTGATATTGGAAAACGGGTCATCAAGTTTGACACCGGTGAGCTTGGCAAATTTCGAAGCCCGTTCGGAAACGAGCCCTTTATCGGGACCGTAAATCAGAACAATGGGGTATTGCGCTTGTAAACGTGAAAGGAAACCGTCGACCTCATGTGCTTTTTTCTGCGCCATGTTAATCCATCAGCAGCTTGTCATCGTCGAGCGCTTCACCTCTGACCTTCTGGAACATGCCGACAAGGTCGCTCACATCAAGACCTTTGCGTTCTTCTTCGTGCACATCAAGTATTACCTTTCCACCATGCAGCATAAAGGTACGATCACCATAATCAAGTGCCTGCCGCATAGAGTGGGTAACCATCAAAGTGGTCAGATTGTTTTCCTTGATAACTTTTTCTGTAAGTTTCATGACAAATTCGGCCATTCCCGGATCAAGTGCGGCCGTATGTTCGTCAAGCAGCAAAACATCGGCATCTGAAAGAGTGGCCATAATCAACGCCAAAGCCTGACGCTGCCCGCCCGAAAGACTGTCCATCCGGTTCTGGATACGGTCTTCAAGTCCAAGACCGAGAGCGGCAATACGGGCGCGGAATATTTCGCGATTTTCTTTTGTCAGAGCCGATCGCAACCCCCGTCGTTTTCCGCGACGGGCGGCAAGGGCGAGATTTTCTTCAATGGTGAGTGACCCGCAACTTCCTGCTAGCGGATCCTGAAAAACCCGTGCGATCATACCCGCCCGTTCGGCAGTCGATTTTCTCGAAACATCAATATTGTTGATAATGACTTTGCCTTCATTGGGCAAGATATCTCCGGCAAGAACCCCAAGCATGGTCGATTTGCCAGCACCGTTGGACCCGATAATGGTTACAAAGCTGCCACGCTCTATTTTAAGGTTGAGATCAATAAGCGCCTGTTTTTCCAAGGGCGTTCCGGCTTTGAATGTTACGCCGATATGTTGCAGTTCAATCATGCTTTTTTGCCCCCAGATAATGCGGCAAAACAAGAGTCAATACCACAATCAAAGCGGTAATAAGCTGCAAGTCTGTCGATGTATCAATACCAAGGTTACTGCCTTCAAATGCAAATTGCACAGCAACACGATAAAGCACAGAACCGACAATGCAGCTTATGATAATCAGTAAAATATTTCGGGTTCTAAACAATGTCTCGCCGATAATAACGGCAGCAAGCCCGAAGACAATGGTTCCTGCACCTCCCGTTATATCGGTCGCAATAGCGGTCTGGATATAAAGCGAGCCGCCAAGAGCAACCAGAGCATTGGATAACCCCATACCGGCATAAATGAGAAGCGCGGTTTTGATTCCCTGAGCTTTCGCCATACGCTGATTCGTTCCGGTTGCCCTCATGGCAAGGCCGATTTCACTTTCCAGAAAACGCCAGACAAGAAAAGCAACAATGATGACGAGTATGCCAACAAAAAGCGGGCGGATAATCATATCCGGCAATCCGAACAGATTATAAAACGGTGTGAGTGCGGTATCTGCCAAACCGAGATTGACATTCGATACCCCCATAATTCCCATAATCCGAAGATTGATGGTGTAGAGCGCCGACATTGTCAAAATGGATGCAAGGAGGTTCAAAATGCCGAACTTCAAATTCAAAAGTGCGGTAACAAGTCCTGCAATCATTCCTGCAATCAAAGCCGAAAACATGCTAAACCACGGATTGAAACCGCACAGAATCATAACACCGCAGACGGTCGAGCCTAACAGAAACGAACCGTCCACCGTCAAATCCGGAAAATCGAGAATCCTGAAGGATAAATAGACTCCGATAGCGACAAACGCATAAACAAGCCCGAGTTCGACAGCACCGGTAAAGGCAAACATACTCATGAGGCAATAGCCCCGCTTGCAATTATGTCAGTATCGAAAAATTCCACCGTCAGGATACCTTATTTGTTGATAATTTTTGCCGCCCGATCAAGGACCGGTTGGGGAATCGCAACCCCCATTTTTTCCGCAGCTTGAAGATCAATCGCCACATTTTTTCCTTCCGGTGTGACAACATCAATGTCTCCGGGTTTTTCACCTTTTAAAATACGGACAACGAGTTTACCGGTCTCGAGCCCCGAATCATAATAATCGATTCCCTGGGCTGCAAAGGCACCATGCCCGATCGAACTCGGATCAGCCGTAAAAAGCGGTGTTTTTGATTCGGCTGCTACTTTCGTTGCACCTTCAAGCACCGAGATAATTGTATTGTCTGTCGGTACATAAATCATATCCACCTTGCCGATAAGGGCGCGGGTTGCTGCCTGCACGTCGGATGATTTCGGTGCAGCCGAGGGAATAATCTCGATTCCTTCTTTTTCTGCAAGCTTTTTCAAAACATTCAAGGTCGAAACCGAATTGGCCTCGGCAGCATTATAAAGGTAGCCGAGTTTTTTCAGATCAGGTTTGATTTCTTTCAAGAGCTTTATATGTTCTTCAACCGGCGAACGGTCGCATACACCGGTAATATTTCCACCGGGTTTTTTCATATCCGGTACGAGCTTTGCTTCAACGGGGTCTGAAACAGCCGAAAAAACAATCGGTATGTTTTTGGTCGCTGCAAGCATGGTTTGTGCCGAAGGCGTTGCAATGGAAACAATCACATCCGGCTTGTCGCCAACAAATTGGCGTGCAATCTGTGTTGCTGTGGAAATGTTTCCCTGCGCCGACTGGAAGTTGAGAATGAGATTCTCGCCATTCTTGTAGCCCTCTTGTGCGAGGACGTCCTCTACGCCTTTGCGCACGGCATCCAAAGCCGGATGGGCAACAATCTGCGTAATATCGACTTTCACTTTTTCGGCTGCAAATGAAAAATTTCCCAATGCCAAAATTGCTGCGGCTGCCAGAACCAAACGTCGCATAATCACTTCTCCCTCTAAAACCTCTTAAAAGCTTTATTGGAGCCTTGGCCGGAAATCAACATTTTCAACGATTTTTAAAGCATGAAAAACGAATATTGAAAGAATTTTATTTTTTATGTTGCAATCGTCGCAAGGTTGGGTCATATAGGCACGACCGAAACGAAGCACTTCCGGTTTGTGAGCGGGTGTAGCTCAGGGGTAGAGCACAACCTTGCCAAGGTTGGGGTCGTGGGTTCGAATCCCATCGCCCGCTCCAATTTTCCCCGAAATATGAATATAAAGATATTTTGCGTGCATGAGGCCTTGTGACAAGCTTGAAGAGCCCATTTCAATATGTGAGCTTTCGTGTCTTATCTAAGATAGCGTTTATCGAGATTTTCTGTCTTCCGCATTAAAAGCGTCAGATTGAAGCGGAAACTCGTCAGCAGACGAATCTTCATAGAAATTTTCATGCGAAATCGATCTAATATGCTTTCAGATTCGATAGACATTGAAAAGACATTTCGTGTTCCGGTTAAATAAGAAATTTTTAAAACGAAATCGGGTTCGTAAAAGATGTCAAAGATGTAATTTCTCTGAAAAGCCTGTTTGCGAATTTCACCCCCCCTTCGAATTTTTTTATTAAGTGAAAGACCTTAAAACGACTTGTCAATCGATAATCAAGTCTGACAGTTCGATTTTCCTCATAGTAGATAAACTGTGTCGAACGATTAAAACTGTCGAAGAACACATGTTTTGTCTGACAGATCGCTTCTCTCCTCGAGACATTTTCAACTATCAAAACAACCTATTATTGAACTTTTGAGTGTGATTGCTATGTAGAAAGCAGTTATTTTCAAAGAATGAATTTTGCCGAAATAGCTTTGGCAGGTTGAAAAACAGGAACAATACGTAATGACAAAAAAGATAACCCAATTTTCAGGCGTTAATGCTCTTATGATGGGAGTTTTTGATGGTTTATTTCCGATATCGGAAATTAAAAAACATGGAAATTTCGGTTTGGGATGTTCGGAAGGTTTGACTGGAGAAGTCATTATTGATTGTTGTCATTTTTGGGATGCCAAAGGTAACAGACCGTTACGAATAATGGATGACAAAGAAAGAATGCCATTTGCGCAAATTACGACATTTGCCCCCGAGGCGAGTTTTGCGATTTCACACGTTTCGAAAGCGACACTATATGAGGAACTCTCGAAACATTTGAAATTCGATAATGTGTTTCTTGCGATAAAATTGGAAGGCAAATTCGACTATTTGAAGGTGAGAAGACCGAGGGAGCTTCATCAGCGTTTTAAAAACGCAATGGAAGTGGCTGAACACCAAATTGTTGAAGATATCAAAGACATTGAAGGGGAGCTTATCGGGTTTTGGACGCCGGAATTTTTCCAGAATGTTTCGGTTGCCGGCTTTCATGTTCATCTCGTTGACAAAAACCGGACAACGGGTGGCCATGTGATCGATTTTTCGATTGAACAAGGTACTTTGTCATACGAAACCAAATACGGTTTGGATATCGAATTATCCGATAAAAAGGCCTATCTTGATCATGATTTGAAAGTTGCCGATATGGATAAAATCATCAAGCAGTTTGAAAACTGAGGCTTGTGCTCTTCGTTTTGTCAGAATGGTCGGAGAACGTTAAATTCCTAGAGTTTTTTTGATAGAGGGTGAGTAAGTCGGAAGAATTTTTTTACCCGAATTTCTATCGAAGTTTTCCCCTTCTATACAAAATGGTCTTCTGTTTTTCTATGTTTCCAGTCACGATATACCGATAATGACATTGCCGAAAGACCGGTCAAGATTGCTTGGCAATTATCGGCAATGCGTTCAGGAAACATGGTTGCATACGGCCGGTAATCTGACACTAACAGGATATAATTTCGAATATGGTAACCGGTCATTTGAAGACAAAGGCACTATGCGAAGCAGATTTTTTGAAAGACCGTATCTTAATAAAGGGCTGGTTGAACTTTAAGAATGAACAGAAAAACAATTATAGTACGGGCAGAATACCTCGCCAATCAGGGTGTTTTTACCAAATGGCATTATACGAGAATTGTTCGGGGCCTTCGGAGAAGAGATTTCCAGTTTTGAGAACAATATGCGGAGGTAATTATTGAAGTACTAAATTACCTATAAAGCGGAAACCAAGTTTGTCGATTATATGAACAACGGTGGTAAAAGTATCAATTAAACGAAAATTGCCTATAACGTTATTTCTATCAATATGAGATTTTATCGTTTTTCGTTTCAAATCTGGATAATGTGGCAAGAGAAATCATATTATTGCCAGTTTCATTCAAAGTGATATTAAGATGTGGATGTTTCATGAGACCAAGGCTTCTTTTGACTGGTCTATAAACTGAAATCTTCTATATAAAACCCTTACTGGAGAAGCCTTCATAAAGGATTATATTGATGCAATCCCTAAGCAAATTAAACCAGAAACTATCGGAATATGTACCTTTTCGTATTATTCCCGGTATTATTTGTGTGCTCATTTACTGGGCTTTATATATGTCGCCGAAGCCTGCCGGTTTGACTGCAGAAGCCTGGCATTTTGTAGCCATTTTTGTGGCAGCTATTCTTGGCATCATTCTTAAAGTTATGCCTCTTGGCGTCATGTCGATGATCACGATTGCGGTGGTCATGTTGTCAAAAGTGACATCACCGACATCACCGAAAGCTGTCGCCGATGCGCTGGGCTCAATGGACAATGCGCTAATCTGGCTCATTGTTATTTCGGTCATTGTTTCGCGCGGCCTGATTAAAACAGGTTTGGGTGCACGGATTGGCTATTATTTCATTCGTCTTCTCGGTAAACGAACCATCGGTATCGGATACGGGCTCGCACTTTGCGAATTATTACTTGCTCCTTTTACCCCAAGCAACACAGCGCGCTGCGGTGGTATTATTCACCCGATCATGCGCTCGATTGCCCTTGCCTATGATTCTGTTCCCCAGAAAGGAACGCAAGGCAAAGTTGGTACTTATCTTGCGCTAGTCAATTATCACGCAAATCCGATCAGCTCGGCCATGTTTATTACAGCGACAGCTCCGAATCCGCTGGTTGTCAATTATATTGCCGAAGCAACCCATCAAGGTTTCACGCTTTCGTGGAGCACCTGGGCACTGTGCATGTTGGTACCGGGCATTGTTGCCATGTTGCTCATGCCTTTCGTCATTTATCTGATTTCTCCGCCAGAACTCAAAATCACTCCGAATGCTGTCACTTTTGCCCATGATGAGTTGCAGAAACTGGGTAAGATCAAAGCGCCGGAAATTATTATGCTGCTCACATTCGTCATTATGCTTTTGTTGTGGGCAGGTCTTCCGGCAGCATTGTTCGGCCCGTCTTTTTCGGTTGATCCGACGGCAGTTGCATTCGTTGGTCTGGTCATCCTGTTGTTATGCGGAACACTGACCTGGGATGATGTGCTCAAGGAAAAAAGTGCTTGGGATACTCTCATCTGGTTCGGTGCGCTGGTTATGCTTGCCGGACAGCTTAACAAACTTGGTGTTATTGCCTGGTTCTCTGACGGACTGCGCTTTGCTATTGAATCAAGCGGCATGAGCTGGCCTGCAGCGATGGCTGTATTGATCCTGACATTCATGTATACCCACTATGTATTTGCAAGTACGACAGCTCACATCAGTGCAATGATGCTGGCCTTCCTGATGGTTGGTGTTAACCTCATTCCCGGTGATTATATTAATCTGTTCATGTTGCTGATGGCTGCCGCCTCGGCAATCATGATGTGCTTGACCCACTATGCCACCGGTACATCACCGATTATTTTCGGTTCGGGTTACGTCACTCTTGGCCGCTGGTGGGGCGTGGGCTTTGTGATGAGTGTCGTCAATCTTCTGGTCTTCGCAATTGTTGGCGGTATCTGGTGGAAAATATTGGGCTATTGGTAAGCCTCTGAAACCATCGTTTATCGGTGGTTTCCTCCGATCCGTTAAAAAACAGCGGAGATTCAATTATGCTAGAAATGCCGGTTTATACCGGCATTTTTTTTGAGAAACTTTATCGTATTGAAAATCAAGATGCGCAACGGCTTGTCAGAACCCGTGTTTTTCCTGCCATTTCCGGATAATTTTTTTCCGTTCGTCAGTATTATTTTCCTGTTGAAGTTGCTCCACCAGTGCATTCGGGGCTTTCTCAGGTGCTCCACAATCAAATGGCGGTTCGGGATCATATTGCATGAGCAATTGCGTTTTTTCGGCCGTTTCCTGGCCTAGAAGTTTTGCGATAATGACCAAGCCGAAATCCATACCTGCAGTAATCCCGCCGGCGGTTATGATATGACCATCAACAACGACACGTTCCTGAACAGGAATTGCTCCGAAAAGCGGTAGAAATTCCATGGCGCTCCAGTGGGTTGTGGCTTTGCGACCTTTGAGAAGGCCGCTTGCACCCAATATAAGCGAACCGGTGCAAACCGATGTGACAAAGCGGGTTTCTTTTGCTTCTTTACGGATAAAATCGAGTACCGGTTCATTATTGATAAATTGATTGACGCCATCTCCTCCGGGAATGCACAGAACATCAAGCGGAAGGATTGTGCTGATATCATGATCGGGCGCAAAGGATAAACCGCTCGTCGTTGTAATCGGCTTCAAGGTTTCTCCAATGAGAGAAACCTCTATTTCAGGAGTTGAACAAAATTCATCGTAGGGTGCAGCAAAATCCAAAAGTTGCATTTCATCAAAAATAAAAAATCCGGCTTTTATGGTCATTGATCATCCCTTTTTAAAAATATGTTTTTAAAAACCATAGAGCACGCTAGATTGGCAGTCATGACAAAGACCCCACAATTTAAGCCAAAAAAACAAAATCCGTTTGGTTATCCGGCAACTATTGCACCGGAAACCATTGCGCCAAAAACGATTGCTATTGTCTGCTTTGACGATGCGCAACTGCTTGACATTACTGGCCCAATGCAGGTTTTTTCGAGCGCCAATGACCTTTATGCCAGTGCCAATGACCTTTATGAAGGTAACGTGAAGCCCTACCAACTTTTGACAATTGCTGAGAATGACAAAATCAGAACGACAAGCGGGCTGGAATTGGCAGTTGGACCTTTGTCCTTGGCTCCCGATCACCTTGACACGCTTATTATAAGCGGTGGTCGCGGCATCAACCGCTTTGCCGCAAACACGAAGTTCCTTGAGTGGCTTGATATGATGAACCGGAAAACGCGGCGTACAGCATCGGTCTGTAGCGGTTCTCTAGCATTGGCAAAGCTCGGACTACTTGACGGGAAAAAAGCAGCAACGCATTGGAGCAGGATAGGCGAATTCGAAAAAGATTATCCCGATGTTTTATGGACAAACGAAGCAATCTTTATCCGCAATGGCAAAATCTGGACATCTGCCGGAATCACCTCCGGAATAGATATGGCTTTGGCAATGGTGGAAGAAGATTTGGGGTTTGATCTTGCAAAATCCGTTGCTCGTCAATTGGTTGTTTATCTTCGTCGTCCGGGTGGGCAAAGCCAGTTCAGCGAACTTCTCGATTTTTATTGCGAAGATGAACGATTCAATCTCCTCAATCAATGGGTTATGAAAAATCTCTCCCGTCCCTTGTCAGTTGCAATTCTTGCCGAAAAATGCGGTATGAGCGAACGGAATTTTTCCCGCCTTTATACGCGTAATACCGGATCATCACCGGCCAAAGCCATTGAGCTTTTCCGGCTTGAGGCCGCACGACAATATCTTGAACAGAACTGGTCGATAAAAAAGACAGCCCGCCAATGTGGTTTTGGCAGCGAAGAAACTTTAAGACGGGTTTTTCAACGTCACTTTCACGTTTCGCCGCAAAATTATCGCGACCGGTTTTCAAAACTTCCGGACGAATAACAGTTTAATCGCCGATCATCCCGTCTTGCCATAATTCATAAAAATGGTGAACAGGCCCATGCCCGTGTCCGACTTCGAGTTTATTTGAAGCGGCAAGTGCACCGGTCAGATAACGTTTGGCGAAACGCACCGAATCAACAAGTGGCGTTGTCGGTAATAAAGCGGCAATGGCTGCCGAAATTGTGCACCCTGTGCCATGATCATTTTTCGTTGCAATGCGTGGCGCTTCAAGTTCGATAACACCGTGCCGATCACAAAAAATATCAGGGCTTGTCGGGGTTTTGAGATGCCCGCCTTTTAGCAGCACAGAACGACATTTGAGTTCAAGAATATCGGGTGCGCATTTTCGCATTTCTTCAAGTGACCATTCCGGTTTTGTTTTAAGAAGGACTGCTGCTTCCGGCAGATTGGGAGTGATAATGGCAGCCATTGGTACAAGTACATTACGAATAATTTCTATGGCATCGTTTTCAAGCAATAAATCGCCGCTTTTGGCCACCATGACCGGATCAAGAACAATATTGCTTGCGCCATAATGGATAAGCTTATCGGCAATAACTTCGGCAATTGCGGCATTGGCCACCATGCCGATTTTCACCGCATCGACTTTGATGTCCTCGAAAACAGCATCAATCTGGTCAGCGACGAAATCGGCATCCATGGCTTTGAATGCCCGAACACCTTGCGTATTTTGTGCGACAACGGCTGTGACAACACTCATGGCGTAGGTTTTCATTGCCGAAAAGGTTTTGATATCGGCATGCATTCCCGCACCTCCGGAAGGGTCGGTTCCGGCAATTGAAAGAATGCGGGGAATCACAGTTCCGTTTTTCTTAACTGGTGACGTCATTGCAGCGTTTTCCTGTCCAAGTATATCGGGGAATGTTCATACCTGTTCCCCAAAGGCCTTCAAATTCATCAAATTTTTCATCAAATTTCCAGATAGCAAGTCCGGAACCATATTTATCTTTCCATTCGACCGATCGTTCACGGCCCTGCTTTTTTACAAGTTCTTCGACGGTCCCCTTGGTGACATCATCACCATCACGATAAGTCATGGTACCGATCAGGCGACCGTCTTCCGTTTTGCCGAGCACGACCTCAGAACGGACAATATAACCGGCATTATAGACGAAACCGCAATAGCGACCTTCAGGTTCGAAGGACGGGGTTCTGGCAGAAGAAAAGACGAGCGAGCCTGCTATCCATAAAGGGGCGAGCACGAAAACTATCAAGTGATTCTGTTTCACGAGAATCTCTCCCCCTTTTTCAAACTTTTAACGAAGCATAAACGAAAACAAAAAAATAGAAAATGGATAAAGATATCAACGTTTAAAAATGTGACAATCAACTGAAGGTTTATCACTTTTTCGGAGCTCACGGTCTTGTTGCTTAAATCTTGCCATAATTCGTGTAACGAGGGCACAGTATTTCGCTCGTGGAGGTATTTATGACACGAAAAAATTTGAACGCAACCAACCTGTCCATTACGCGGCGGGGCCTTCTTATTGGGGCAGCAGCATGTGCAGCCGCCGCATTATCGGCCCGTCACGTTATGGCACAGCCACAAGGGCCGGTTCCTTTACAAAACTATCAGCGGTCTTTCTTTAACGCTGAAGAGTGGGCTTTTGTGATGGCCGCTACTGCCCGAATCATCCCTTCAGACGGAAAAGGACCCGGTGCTTTGGAAGCACGTGTTCCGGTTTTCATTGACAAGCAAATGGCTGATCCATGGGGGCAAGGGGACCACTGGTATAGACAGGCACCTTTCAATCGTGATGCACCGCGTTACACAGGTTATCAGGCAGAACCTTCACCTGCCGAAGCCTATCGCATTGCTATTCCGAAGATCAATGAATGGTGCAAAGCCCAATATGGTGCGATTTTTGCCGAGCTTCCCGCTGAAAAACAGGATGAAGCTTTGAAGCGTATCGAAAAGGATGAAGTCGAAATTGCTGAATTGCGTTCTGGCGATTTCTTCTCGTTCCTTTTGCAAAACACCAAGGAAGGTTATTTCGCAGATCCCCAATATGGTGGCAATTATGACATGGCTGCATGGGTTTACATCGGGTTCCCCGGTGCACGTGCAAGCTTCCTCGAATGGGTCGAAAAGGACAATGTTCCTTATAAACTCGGGCCCGTTTCACTCTCAGGTCAAAGGGCTTAAATCATGACGCAAACAATGAAGAAGAAAGACGTTGTCATCATCGGCCTCGGATGGACCGGCGCAATCAGTGGCATCGAACTTGCAAAAGAAGGTTTGGAAATTGTCGCACTCGAACGTGGTGAAGACCGCGATACCGTTCCGAGTTTTGCTTATCCGAAGCCTGCTGACGAATTGAAATACGGTGTTCGTCTCGGTACCGCTGTCCGCCCGCGCGATCATACGTTAACGATTCGTAGAGGCCTTGATCAGGTCGCTCTTCCCTATCGCCAATTGGGTTCTTTTCTTCCCGGCATCGGCGTTGGCGGAGCCGGTATCCACTGGAACGGCATGACATGGCGTGCACAGCCGGAAGAGCTCAGAGCCCGTTCCTATATCGAAGAAACTTTCGGCAATATCATTCCGGAAGATATGACCATTCAGGACTGGGGCGTTACCTATGACGAACTGGAAAAACATTTCGATATGTTTGAAAAGGTCGTAGGCGTTTCGGGTACTGCCGGCAATCTGAACGGTAAAATTCAGGAAGGTGGCGATCCATTCGAAGGCCCGCGCAAGAACCCCTATCCTATGCCGGCTTTGCCTTATACTTATAATGGGCGGCTCTTTGCAGCAGGTGCAAAGAAAATCGGGCTTCATCCGTTTCCGTGCCCGTCGGCTATTGCTTCCGAGGCTTATACAAACCCTTACGGTATGCAGATGGGGCCTTGTAACTATTGCGGTTTCTGCGAACGTTATGGCTGCCTCAATTATTCGAAAGCTTCACCGCAAGTCAGTGTTCTGGCTGCCTTGAAACGTTATAAGAATTTTGAATATCGGGTTAAGTCGGAAGTCTTGCGTATTGAAAAATCTGCAGATGGCAAGACTGTAACCGGTGTTACTTATGTCAATGAAAAGAATGAAGAATTCTTCCAGCCGGCAGATCTCGTTATTCTTGGCGGTTTCATGATCAACAATGTTCACCTGTTGTTGCTTTCCGGTCTTGGTCAACCCTATGACCCGATTACCGGTGAAGGTGTTATCGGCCGTAACTATGCCTACCAGACTGCTATTGGCGGTGGCACATTGTTCTTCAAGGACAAAGTGTTCAATCCATTTGTCGGTACCGGTTGTAACGGTTCTTATCTTGACGATTACAGCTTCAACCAGATCGATATGGCAAAAGAAGGCTTTATCGGTGGCAGCCGTATTTCATCAGGCCAAACCAACGGCCAGCCAATTCGCAATATGCCGTTGCCAGCTGGCACACCGGCATGGGGTGCGGAATGGAAGAAGGCTGTTGGTGATTGGTATGGACATGCGATGTCAATCGGCCAGCACGGTTCGGTTATGTCCTATCGTGATGCCTATCTTGATCTTGACCCGACTTATAAAGATAAATTCGGCCGTCCGTTGATGCGTATGACGTTCAACTGGCACAATAATGAAATCAAAATGTCGCAATTCATCACAGACAAGATCAACAAGATTGCCGAGGCAATCGGTCCTGATGAATATCGTCAGAAACCGGCGATGAAAGAGGGCCAGCAATATGATACCCGTATTTATCAAACAACCCACACTGTGGGTGGTGCGATTATGGGTACAGACCCCAAACGTTCGGCATTGAACCGTTATCTCCAACACTGGGATTACCACAATCTGTTTATTCCGGGTGCCAATGCATTCCCGCAGAACATCCAGCATAATCCTACAGGAACGCTCGGCGCTTTGACCTATTGGATGCTTGAAAATATCAAATCCGATTACCTCAAAAACCCGCGGCCTTTGGCATAGGAGAAACATCCGATGAAACGTTTAGTACAAATTATTATTGGATTGGTAATCCTTGCAATCATTGTCATTCTGGCAATCATGTTTGTGCCAATCAAACGAACCGGCCCGACAGAAGCTCTTTCTCCGGACTTCAAACCGGAACAGGGACGGGGCGAATATCTTGCCAGAATGGCTGATTGTGCAGCCTGCCATACTGCGCCCGGTGGCCAACCTTATGCGGGTGGTCGCGAAGTCAAAAGTCCATTCGGCATTATCTATTCATCCAACATCACACCGGATGAAAACGGTATAAAGAATATGACGCTTGACCAATTCCGTGATGCTTTGCGTGACGGTATCGGCAAGAATGGCGAGCTTCTTTATCCGGCAATGCCTTATGAAAACTATCGCAAGATCAGCGAGCCCGACATTGTTGCGCTTTATGATTATTTCATGCATGGCGTAAAACCGGTTAGTGCCAAGGTCAAAGAAACCAATCTGTCATTTCCATTCAACCAGCGTTGGGGAATCCGTCTTTGGAACTTGTTTGCCATTTCCGGCAAAGGTGGTTTCGAGCCGCGCTTCAACGATGCGAAACTTGATCGCGGTGCCTATCTTATTGAAAGCTTAGGCCACTGTGGTGCTTGCCATACGCCGCGTGATTTCATGTTCCGTCAATCGGGAACGAATAGCGACAGCAACAAATTCCTGACCGGTGAAACAATTGACGGTTTCTATGGGCCGAATTTGCGTAGCCCGAATTCGTCCGTTGCAAATTGGACGGCAGATGATTTGAAGACCTATTTGCAGACAGGTCGCAACAGTCATTCTGCTGTTGTCGGTCCGATGAAGCTCGTTGTTGAAGAATCAATGCAATTTGCAACCGAAGACGATCTTGATTCAATTGTTGCATATCTCAAACATATTGCTCTTCCTGGTGACGCACCAAAACAGGTACGCGATCCGAAAAAGACAACAGATATGTTGACTGAAGCAAAACCGGATATGGCACTTGGTGCCCGCCTTTACATGGACAATTGCAATGCTTGTCACTTTGTAAATGGTAAAGGTGCGAAAGGCGTGTTCCCTGAACTTGACGGTGCAAAAATCGTCAATGCGAAGGATGCAAGCGGGTTGCTACGCGTGATCGTTAACGGTTCGCGTATGCCATCAACCGAAAAACGTCCTGCCGATCTTGCAATGCCGGGCTTCGGCTGGCGCATGAATGACGACGAAGTTGCAGCACTTGCCAATTTCTTGCGTTCGAGCTGGACCAATGATGCTCCGGCAGTCACTGCGGCAGATGTCGCCAAGGTTCGCACGAAATAATAAAGTGTGAAAATTGCAAACAAATTTGAAAACGGCCTACGGGCCGTTTTTTATTGAGGTGTTTTCTCGAAAGATTTTGCTCTATAAGCAAGATTGATTTGAATAGCTTGAAATGGAAACATTATGGTTCTTGCAATCCGGTCAATCCTGTTTACGGCAGCATTCTATGTGACAACTTTTGTCCAGATGATTTTGTATGCGCCGTTCTATTTTTTCCTCCCGCGCAAAAAAGCATGGATTGTTCCCAAAACATGGGCGCGGGTAAATTTATTTCTGCAAAAACATATTGCCGGAACGGATTTTGAAATCGAAGGGCTCGAGAACCTGCCAAAGGGTGCCTATATCATTGCGCCCAAACATCAATCGGCATGGGAAACGTTCGGTCTTGTTCCTTTTCTTGATGACCCCTCGCTTATTATGAAGCGCGAATTGACGTGGATACCGATCTTCGGCTGGTATATGTTGAAAACCGGCATTATTCCTATTGATCGCGGTTCACCTTTGAAAGCCATGAAGGCGGTTCTGACAGGAGCCAAAGAAAAAGCGGCAGAAGGTCGCCAGATTCTGATTTTTCCGGAAGGTACGCGCCGTCAACCGGGAGCAGAACCCGCTTATAAACCTGGCATTGTTGCCATTTATAATGAACTCGGTTTGCTGGTTGTGCCCATTGCCCACAATGCCGGACTTTATTGGCCACGCGGCAATTTCCGCCGTTATCCGGGAAAAATCCGTGTCCGTGTATTGCCACCTATTGAAGCGAACCTTAATAAACGCGAATTTTTACCACGTTTGATAAAAGATACCGAAAGTGCTTGTGACGAACTGCTCGTGAAAGCCGCGCTTGATCCGAATCCTCCGGCTATGCCACCGACAGCAGTCAAAAGACTGAAAGAGTTGGGCATTGACTGGACAGGGCCAACCCGTAACTAGGCTTCGTATCTCCGGTTGTTCCGGTCCAATCAGTCGGGAAAAATCCTTTATAATCGGGAATTCATTTGCAATGATTGAGCTTAGAAATGTTTGTGTCGAGGCGGGCGGCCATAAGATACTCGATAATTTGAATTTGAAACTTTCCGAGAAACGGATTGCTATTATCGGAGCCAATGGTTCAGGCAAAAGTACTTTTGTGCGATTGCTCAACGGTTTGCGATTGCCGACATCGGGTGAAGTGTTGGTAGATTCGCTTGATAGTCGCAAATATGGCAAAGAAATCCGACGCAAAGTGGGGTTTGTCTTTCAAAATCCCGATAACCAGATTGTCATGCCGGTTGTTGAAGAAGACCTTGCTTTCGGTTTGAAAAATATCGGGGTTGAAAAAGCCGAAATCGCGCGACGGATCGACTATGTGCTTGACCGCTTCAACCTTCGAGCTGCGCGGTTACAATCTGTGCAAAGTTTGAGTGGCGGCCAAAGGCAATTGGTTGCACTTTGCGGTGTTATTGTCATGGAGCCGGAAGTCATCGTTTTTGATGAACCCACTACGCAGCTTGATCTATTAAACAAGCGTAAAATGACAGAAACAATTTTCGGACTTTCCCAACAGGTCATTGTCGTCTCTCACGATCTTGAAATGCTCGAAAACTTCGATCGGGCAATTGTCATTGATCATGGTAAAGTCGTCTTTGACGACATACCGCAAAAATCGATCAGCTATTATGTGGAGAAGATGGCATGACCGATCCGAGCTATGGGACGACATTTGTTCATCGGCTTCCGGCAGGGTTGAAGCTTTTTATTGTTTTTTTCGTGAGCATCGGGCTTTTTTATTTTGCGTCGCTTCCATTGGCGATTGTTTCTCTCATTGTCGTCTGGTGTCTTTTTGTTCTTGCCGGATTTCCATTTTTCAAACCCGTTTTAGAACTTAAGAAAATTTCGTGGCTTCTTGTTGCTCTATTCATCGTCCAATATTTTTCGGTGAATTTTGAAAGTGCCGCGCTTATTGTCATAAGGTTATCAAGTCTTCTTCTGCTTGCAACGCTCGTAACCTTGACGACGCCGTTTTCCAAAATGATGGCCTGTTTTGAAAAACTGTTTTCATTTATGCGGGTTTTCGGCGTCAATCCGGCAAAAATATCGCTAGGGCTTTCGCTGACTTTACGATTTATTGCAGTGTTTTCCGATATTTCTCAAGAAGTGCGTGAGGCACAAAAAGCGCGGGGGTTGGAAAAAAGTGTATTTGCAGTCATTATGCCGGTTCTGATAAGAAGTCTTAAAGTTCAGGCCGATGTTGCAGCCGCAATCGAGGCACGTTGTTTTGATGAAGACGTGAACAATAAAAACGGGAAAAATTGAGCGGGGGAGAAAATGTCTGTTCGTGATATTGTAGCAGTGGCACTTTTGGCGGCTTTTATAGCTGTTTTGGGATTATTTCCGGCCATTCCGGTGCCGGTCATACCGGTACCTATAACAGCCCAACTTTTAGGAATTATCCTGTCCGGTGCAATTCTGGGCGCAAAAAGGGGTTTTGCCGCCTGTCTTCTGTTTCTGATACTGGTTGCAGCGGGGCTCCCGCTTTTATCCGGCGGGCGTGGCGGCATATCGGTATTTTTTGCGCCCACAAGCGGGTATCTCATCAGTTTTCCTTTTACAGCAGGCTTTATCGGCTATTTCTATTCGCTCTTTCGCAACAGCCTGACACCCGCAAAAGAAATACTGATCATGATGGTCGGCGTTTTTTGTATTAATCACCTCTTCGGCATTATCGGTCTCGTATTTATTGGCGGAATTGATTTTTCCAAAGCTTTTTTAGGGGATCTTATTTTTATTCCCGGAGATATGGTAAAAATTGTTCTCGCCTATTTGATTGCGAGCAGGCTACGCAAAGCTTTGCCGGACGTGATGGACGGAAATCGTTAAAAAACAAAATTCATCGGGAAAAAATTAATAGGAAAATATATGTTTCATAAAAAAAGCGGACGTAAAGTCCGCTTTTAATAGCACGTTGAATGAAATAATTATTTGATCACCATGACCGGACGTTCACTCATTGCCAGAACTTCCGAAGCCTGACTGCCGAGAATGAGCCGGTTAACACCGCGACGCCCATGCGAAGCAATAATAATAAGATCGGCGTTATGTTCATTTGCCGCGTCGACAATGCCGGCAGCAGCAAGTTGATTTTCTGCATGAACGCCTTTGGCTTTAACCCCTTGCTTTTCTGCTTTGTTGAGCGCTCCCTCAAGAATTTTGCGGGCACCGTCTTCCATTTCTTTACGGAATTCGTCAAAGGCTCCCGGGCTTGAAGCCCATTCGGCACCAACAACAATGCCGTAAGATGGCATTAAACTTGTGACAGTTACAACGAAAAGCTCGCCACCGGTTTTTTTCGCAAGCTCGACGGCTGCATCAACACCACGGTCAGCAAGTTCTGAACCATCCGTTGCTACAAGAATACGTTCATACATATCTGTTTCCTTCCCTCTTCAATTCGGACTTATGCCCTGACACGCAGATAAGAACTAACCCACTCCGCTTCAATATTCTTGGAGCTGTAGTTTAACCAATATATACTATATTTCTATAGAGCATGCATCATGATCGGCAAAAAAACATTTGTTCACAGGCAAATCGTTTTTTAATTCCAATTCGGTTAGGGTTTTTCGTATCAACTTATATGTTATCGGTTATATTTTTATGCGATTTTGAATTTTTTAAGCTATAGAGTGAGGAAGCTTTATCGCTCATTTGGTAAGAGACAGGTTCTAAAGGAACCGCAAACAAAAAGACAAGTCCGATTTGGATCATTTGATATGCATAAGATATTGGGTATATCCACCCTTTTTGTAATGTTTTTTATAAGCCTGACGTCTGCTCAGGCCAACCCTTATATATCCGTTGATGTTGCAACCGGCCGTATCCTTGCTCAAAATGATGCATTCGACCGATGGTATCCTGCTTCACTCACAAAGATGATGACAGCCTATGTCACTTTCCGTGCTCTTCACAATGGTGACGTTACGCCTGACACAAGAGTAACCGTGAGTGCTGCGGCTGCAAAACTTCCGCCCAGCCATTCGGGATATAAGCCCGGTTCCGTTCTTGATCTCGACACAGCCTTGTCGATCACTCTGGTAAAATCCACCAATGATCTTGCAACGGCAATTGCCGAAACAGTGGGTGGTTCGGAACAAGCTTTTGTTGTTCGTATGAATGAAGAGGCACAGCGTCTTGGCATGTTCGGAACACATTTTGCCAATGCCAATGGCCTTCCAAATCCGGACAATTATTCAACAGCCCGTGACCTTGCCGTTCTGGCGGTACAGATCCGTCGGGAGTTTCCCGAATATGCCCATTATTTTTCTATTCCTGCGATCGATTTCGGGGGCGGACGCAAAGTTGAACAAAATTCGAATAATCTGATTGGTCGTTTTTCCGGCGCCGATGGCATGAAAACCGGTTTCATCTGCGCATCCGGATTTAATCTTGTTGCATCGGCAACCCGCAACAAGCGCACTATCATAGCCGTTGTTCTTGGTGCCGATCGGATTGATCAACGTGAAGCGCTCGCCGCCAAACTTTTGAATGACGGTTTTGCCAATCAAGGCTCGTCACAAAAGACACTTGCAACTTTGCAGCCTTATGGAACGAAACTCACACAGGTGAGCGATATCAAAGACAGAATATGCAATGACGACGCATGGAAAGCACGTATGCAACATCGCGATGAAAAAGGAAAAGTCATTTTTGACTCACCTTATATTTCGGCTCAACCGCTTAATGTAACGCCGTTGCAAGTGCGGCTGATTTCGGCACCGGCGCCTGCAAAACCGGGTGAAATACCGGCTTGGAAAATTCCGGTTCCCACACCTCGTCCCCAATCAATGGATGCGCAATGACGAATTCGATGAACCGTATTGCTGTTACAATTTTTACCGGTTTTCTGGGGTCGGGAAAAACCACTTTGCTTAACCGCGTTCTCAAAGACCCGATGCTCGCCGATACAGCCGTTATTGTCAATGAATTTGGCGAGGTAGGAATTGATAACCTTCTCGTTGAACAAGCCGATGACGGCGTTATCGAATTATCCAATGGCTGCCTTTGCTGTACGATGCGCGGCCAGCTTGTCGATAGTCTTGCAAGTCTCGTCGACCGGCTTCAAACAGGTCGTATCAAACGTTTGAAGCATGTGGTTATTGAAACAACCGGTCTTGCCGATCCGGCACCCATTCTGCAAGCTTTGTTAGGCCATCCGGCAATGGTTCAGGCATTTGTCATAGACGGGGTTATTACCACTGTCGATGCGGTCAATGGACTGGAAACTCTGGCACGACATAAAGAGGCACGCAATCAGGTTGCATTTGCCGATCGAATTGTTCTTACCAAAACCGATCTTATAAAAGATAAAAAATCTCTCGAACCATTGATGAGCGAGCTCGGCAAACTTAATCCCACAGCCGAAATTCTCTATTCCGATGCTGCCCATTGCCCACCATCGGCGCTCGTCAATATCGGCGTTTTCGATTTGAGCAACAAGGCGCCAGATATCAGAAACTGGCTTGGCAAAGAAGAAGACCACGAGCATCATCACCACCATAATGATGTCAATCGTCATTCCGATACGATTCATGCTTTTTCTCTCACGCATGACAAACCCATTCCCTATTTTGCGCTGGAAGCTTTTATAGATCTTTTGCGCGCCAATCACGGGGCGAAAATGCTGCGCATGAAAGGCATTGTCGAGCTTGAGGAAGATCCGTCACGTCCGGTTGTTATCCACGGTGTCCAGACCTTATTCCATCCTCCGGTTCGTCTGTCCAAATGGCCGGAAGGCCGTCATGAAACGCGGCTTGTTATGATTACCGACGGGATAGATGAAACGACAGTGCGGGAAATGTTTGATGCTTTTTTGGGAAAACCTGTGCTCGATAAGGCTGACCGGGCAGCAATGACAGATAATCCGCTCGCAATACCGGGATTCAAATTCTAGTCCGACGTTTTTCGCCCCCGAAGATTTTTGCTCCTATTCAACTGGCCGTTCGTTTTTTTTCAGTCTATGTTTTAATTTTTTTTCGTGAAATGGGGCGTCATGAAACGCGGCGCCAAGGCACGCGGTGTTGAATCGTTACCCCTTTTTAAAAGCTGATAATGGAAAATAGTGCGGTTGTTGTTGCTATAGGCGTTGCCAATTTTTGACCGGAAGCTCTCCAAGAAAACGAAACATTGCCCGTGCCGGAAAGGTTTGACGCGAGGTAAAAAGCAGGAAAATCAAATAGACGCTGTCCGCAATTCCGATAAAAGCGCGTAGCGTCATGTGCACATAACCGGAAATATTTTCCTGACGAAACGCAAAAGAAAAATTACCTGCCACGGGATAAAGCCGGACTGTCGTGAGGCTATCGGAATGAGCAGAATGGCTCGCCTTCAAGAAGCGGGCAAAGAAATTACTCTTTTTCTCTTTTGAAGAGGTACCGGTTTTCAGGATTTTCCGTGTGGTATGATGGCAAGGTGATGAATGCCGTTTTTGATGCTTTTTTCAAAGTCGTAATTATTCTGGCGGCAATAATTGGCAATATCCAGCGGTGCCAGAGGATCATCGCTTAATATAACGAGCGTCATATCATCCGGTAATGTGGATTGCTTTTTTCTTGTCTTTAAAAGAACGAGCGGGCATTTAAGCCCGCACAAGTCATAGATAAAACTTTTTTCAGCCACCAAATAATTTCCAGAGGCTTTTCTTTTCTTGTGGTTCATTGGCTGCCGGTGTGACCGGTGCTCCGGAATTTTGCGCCTCTTCTTCGGCAAGCGATTGACCGGCGGCTTCGGGCTTCGGAGTGGGGATAACGGTGCTTGCCGTTTTCTCTGCCGGGTTGGCAGCTTTTGATGCAACCGCATTTTCTTTTACTATATCCGGCGCATCAGGTGTTTCTTTCGATGCCGGTGTCAATGACGGCGGCTCGCGGGAAACCTGAACGCCAGCAGCACGTTTGCGGCTCCAATCGGCAACAAGAGAAGCCTCTTCCACACCTTGAATTGTCGGTGCCGGTGCTTTCATTTTCTTTTCACGGGCAGATGAAAAGGCATCATCATATTTCTTTTGATATGAGGCAAAAGCTGTTTGCAACGATGAATCGGGCGCCGCAGCAGGGCACATGCCAGCCGGTGTCAAAGCTTTCCCGTCGGTATTGCGGTTGAAGACATAGCGTTTTTCACAAACGTCTACCTTCGGCGGGCGTTTTGTTACTTCAAAAATATCATAGCCTTCTTTAAGCATTGTCCAGAATTTATAGTTCGGGTCATTGCGATAACGAGCCATATTTTCGGCGGTCATACGGAACGGAAAGGCTTCAAGCTGGAATTCGCGCTGACCACCTTTGAATGAGTCCCGCCCGAAAGCATAGATCTGCGCAATGTTTTCGTCGCTCATCGAATAGCAGCCGGATGAGGAACAGGCTCCATGCACCATCAAATGTTGACCGGTGCGGCCGTTTACCTGATCATAGGCATTGGGAAAGCCGATATTGAAAGCGAGATAATAGTTCGAATTCGGATTCATCTGGCTTGGACGAATTGTGTAAAAACCTTCCGGTGCCTGCCTGTCACCTTCCATATATTTCGGTCCAAGTTTTCCTGACCATTTGCATATATTATAAGTGGAAATGAGGTCATATTTTCCGGTGCGTGTCTGCTTCCAAATCTCGACGACACTTTCTTCCTTGAAAACTCTAACAAGAATAGGCGAATATTTTTCCATATTCTTGGCGGCCATCTTGTCTTGCAATTTTTTGGGCAATTCCTGTGTTGCTTTGCCGATTTGCGGCAAATTCGATGATTGCTGGCAACCACTTAAAAAAGTTGCTGTAAGGAAAAAAGAAGCAAGAAGTGCGGTTCCAATTTTCATTCACTAAGCTCCGGATGAGCAGGCACTCACCAAATCCCAATTGTTCACTTGGCCGAATTTCATTTTGAGAAAAATTGAACTCGGACCAATCCCATTTACCATATCATAATATTAAAAAAATTAAACTTCCCCTAAAAATCTCGGGTTTTCTTATATCGAACGAAAGTGGGCGTTAAACGAAATTCGGGTCTTTTTTGTATTCATAAGTCCGGATGATATCAGCCCTTGAATGCGTGTTATTTTGTATGAATGCGCGTTATTTTTTATTTCCAGCGATTGTTCTTCTGATTGGGCACCAAAAAGCTAACCGAAGTCGTTTCTCAATTCCTGTCTATGGCCTGTTATAATATTTTAAAGACAGGAACTTTGAAGAACTGCAGGACAAACCGGCGATAGAACATTCAAGCTTTGGCTGTTAGCATTGTTCATCACAACAATAATAACGCCCAATGTAATAGCGAGCGAAAGAACAGCCCGGATAATGCGCATCAACCACATATCTGTTCATACCTCTTCATTTCCGTCTTGCGTTCATTTGCCCATCCCTCTTGTTCTCCCCGACAGGTCATTATCAAAAAGGATGAAATCAAAATTATGACGGATAGCACCTATAATATAGTGATTAGGTGGATGGGTTCTAAGGGGTAAGCGGTAAATGCAGCATTAAATAAATTCAAAAAATTTATTATAAAACCGGTTTTTTGAGCGAAATTCGCAAAAAATAGCGCAAAAACCTGCCAAGAACCGACCAAAAACCGGTAATGATTGCCCGAATGATTATTTGCCGGATTGGCACTTTGTTATTTGCCAGATTGTTACTTGCTTGCAGTTATTATCTTCGATTGCTTTGGAAACACGAAGCTTGAACGTTGCTTTTCTTTCCAGCAATTTTACCGGAAGATAAGCGCGTGCAGGATCACCGACAAGTATAACAGTTTTTGACGGGTCGAAATGTTGAAACCAGTCAATGATAGTTTCACTCATTATTTTGTCATAAAAGACATCACCGGCAAGGATAACATCGAAAGCGTTTTGTAACGCCCCGCCTTTATTGACAAGATTGTCATTCTCGATCGTCACGGACACATTGTTGAGGCGGGCATTAAGCCGGATTGCTTCACATGCAAAAGCATCAATATCATTGGAAAGAACCGATAAAGCGCCCGCCTGTTTTGCAGCAATGCCAACCAGTCCCGAGCCGGAAGCAAAATCGAGCACTTTTTTGCCCTTCACTATTTCAGGGTTTTCCAGAATATAGAGCGCCAATGCCTCGCCACCTGCCCATGGAAAAGCCCAGAAGGGTGGAGGAAGATCTATTTTGCCCATCTCGGCTTCGGTCATGTGCCAGAGTTTGTGGACTTCATCGGCCTGATAAAGTTTTATCAACGGGATGTTGAGACAGGCAAGCGGAGAGGTGTTTTCGAGAATGAATGTTTTTTTATCCATCGCGGTCGCGAATTAAATATTTTGCCAAAATTATCAACCCCTGCCAAAATTTTCAGGGAGCCGGTGAAAGTCCACCCATCTGGCAGACTTCTTGCCATTCATCTTCGCGCACAGGCTGTACCGAAAGGCGCATGGAGGTCACCAAAGACATATTGGCAAGCTTCGGATTGGCTTTGACGGCTTTCAAAGTAACAGGCTTCGGCATATCACAAACAGCGCGGATATCGACACATTCCCAACGCGGGTCATCGGTTGTCGAATCGTGATGCGCAGTTTTGCAAACTTCAACGATTCCAACGATTTCCAGTCCTTCATTGGAGTGGTAAAAGAAACCCTTGTCACCAATTTTCATAGCCCGCATATTGTTGCGAGCCTGATAATTGCGCACACCATCCCACTGTTCGCCTTCGGCACCTTTGTTTTTTTGCATGTCCCACGACCATTTGAATGGCTCGGATTTGAATAACCAATAAGCCATTTCAAGCTTCCTCGGGATTATTGACACTCCAGCGCCACCGACGGATTTTCATATCACTGAAGAGTCCGGCTTTTGCATAAGGGTCGTTTTCGGCAAAACTCTTGGCTTCTTCGAGTGATTTTGCTTCCACAACGATCAAAGTGCCGTTAGGCTTGTCGTTATCATCAAGAAAGGGGCCGGCAAATTTAAGGGTTTTGCCAAGGCTTTTCAGATAGTCGAGATGTTTCGGGCGTATGTCGAGACGAACATGCAAATGGTCTTTTTTATCATTGCAGATAATGGCATAAAGCATTGTCTAATCCTCCGATTTCAAAGGGCGGGTAATAAGCGCAGTGACAGCTTCGTCAATGGTGATACGCCTGTCAAGCAAATCGGCAACGGCATCAATAACCGGTGCAACGATATTTTTTTTGTGGCAAAGGTCGGCAGCACCGGGGGCGGTGGCAACACCTTCCGCCAATTTCAAACCATCGGTCGATTTTTCTTGGCCCAGCGCAAAACCATAAGTGAAATTGCGCGATTTTGCTGATGAACAGGTAAGGATAAGATCTCCCAAAACGGAAAGGCCGGTCATGGTTTCTGCTTTCGCACCCATGGCCTTTCCAATGCGGCGTAATTCGGCAAAACCACGTGTTACAAGAGCGGCTTGTGCACTGGCACCAAGGCCACGTCCTGCTGCAGCACCGGCGGCAATAGCAAGAACATTTTTTAACGAGCCGCCAATTTCTACGCCGACAATATCATCACTCGCATAACAACGAAAAACCGGTCCCGAAAACAGATTGGCAATTTCTTTGGAGAGTTCGATGTTTTTTGCAGCAATTGTTACGGCTGTTGGCAGGCCACGGGCAACATCTTCGGCAAAACTCGGGCCGGAAAGTGTTGCTATATGATGATTTGGTAAAATATCCGAAACAATGTCGGACATGAAGCGTCCGGTTTTCTGCTCTATGCCTTTTGCACAAAGAATAATCGGGGCTTTTTCAGGAATAAAGCGGGCAAAACTATTCAATGCAGAGGAAAAAACCTGAGCCGGAATGACAGCAAGAACAAAATCGGCACCGCCGAGTGCATAAGCTGCATCGGTTGTAGCTAGAAGCCCCGAAGGCAAAACGACATCCGGCAGATAATACGGGTTGATATGATTTTTATTGATTTGTTCGACGGTTTCAGGATTGCGCCCGTAAAGTGCGACATCATGCCCGAGATTATGAGAAAGAACGGCAAGCGCTGTCCCCCACGCACCGCTTCCCATGACAGCAATTTTTTTACCCGTTTTGTTCAAGCTTTGGCTCCCCGTCGTCCGGCACCGATCAATGGTGATGACTGTTCATCAAGTGGCCAGCGCGAACGCGGCGCAATATCGAAGGATGAACGGTCACCATGAATAAAATGTTGAAGTCCGGCATAAGCAATCATGGCGGCATTATCGGTGCAAAGGCCGATTGGCGGCGCGATAAATTTAAAGCCATGTGCGTCGCATAATTTCTGCAATGAATTGCGAATGGCTTTGTTTGATGCAACACCACCCGCAACAACAAGGCATGCCTCTTTATCAGGATATTCGTTTTTGAAAACAGCAAGCGAACGTTCGACGCGGTCGCTCAATGTATCGGTCACGGCAAGTTCGAAAGAGGCTGCAATATCGGCAATATCCTTGTCGCTCAAAGGTGCCATTTCCATAGCGGCTTGCCGAACTGCGGTTTTAAGGCCGGAAAACGAGAAATCGAGCCGTTTTTCACCTTTCAACGGTCTTGGCAGTTCAATTCTTTGATTATCGCCTTGAGCGGCCAGTTTTTCGATAATCGGCCCGCCGGGATAGGGAAGGCCAAGAAGCTTTGCCGTTTTGTCAAAAGCTTCGCCAAGAGCATCGTCAATTGTTGTGCCAAGGCGTTTGTAATCTCCCAATCCTTTGACGAGAATAACTTGTGTGTGACCGCCTGAAACAAGAAGCAGAAGATAGGGATAGTCAAGATTATTGGTGAGTTTTGCCGTCAGCGCATGGCCTTCCAGATGATTGATGGCGATAAATGGCTTGTTTGCGGCAAGCGCCAGTGCTTTTGCCGTCATCAAACCGACAATCAATCCGCCGATCAGACCGGGGCCACCTGTTGCGGCAATGGCATCAATATCCTCGAGTTCCAGTTTTGATTCTTCAAGGGCGCGTTTGACGAGTCCGTCCAGAATTTCAACATGGGCACGTGCGGCAATTTCAGGAACAACACCACCATAAGGAACGTGGTCTTCAATCTGGCTCCAAACGATATTGCTTACGATATGGGCTTTATCACCCTCGTCGCGTTCGACGATAGCGGCAGCCGTTTCATCACAACTCGTTTCAATTCCCAAAACACGCATTTTGCGCCTCAAGTTCCTTTCTATAAGCCATTTCAGGCAAGGTTCGATCTGTCGCCAAGGGGCTTTACCCTCATTGTTGGCAAGGCCTTTTATTGTCAGTTTTATCTTTTTTCGCTATTATTGAAAGCACAACTTTAAAACCGGTTTTACCAAATAGCCAGTTCTATCAAATAGAATCTGTGAAGTCTTGAAGAAAAGCGATAAAGCTTGGATTCCACCGTTCGTTTTAAAGAGAGGGAGTTTTCCTTTATGGTCATTCTGGTGACGCGCCCTGAACCCGGAGCAACGCGAACCGCGGAGCATTTGCGTCATTTGAAGTTATCTCCGTATATTTTGTCTTTGTCGAAAACCGTTCAATTACCAGTTCTCCGGCAGGATTTTTCCTGTGATGCGGTTATTGCAACAAGTGAATCGGCATTTTTATATGGAAATTTAGACCTTATTGAAAAATTGCGCGAGAAACCGCTCTATGTCGTTGGAAAACATACAGCAGAGGCAGCAAAAAAAGCCGGTTTTTCCGATATCGTCCTTGCCGCACCCAATGCGAAAACACTTGCACACAAAATAGAAAGAGCACCAGGCGATCGCATTCTTTATCTTGCCGGTCATGTGCGCCGACCCGATCTTGAAGAACAATTGCACCAGAAATACAAATATTTCGAGACGATTGAACTATATGATACAATACCGATAAAGCTTGACGACGAACAAAAACTGAAGATTCCGCAAAAAATCGATATCGTTATGCTCTATTCAGCTATGGCTGCCGCTGGTCTTGCGCAAATTAGCAGCTATATTAAACACTCGACAGTATTTTTATGTCTTTCGACGCGCATAGCAAATGCTGTTCCAAAAACATTTTTGAATGCAATAGTTATAGCATATGAACCGAATGAAGATGCGATGTTGGATGGGGTGAAGGCAATATTGGCTTAAAACTGTTTTTACCCTTTTCGAATGATATAAACCATTCTTTCATTTCACGCCGGTATTCTGGTCACGGATTAAACAAGGAAAGCGAGGAGCTATGGCAGAGCCTCAAAAACCAAAGGCGAAATCTCAACATTCAGGGAAAGCCCGTAAGCCCCCATTGGTCGATCTTCATGCAGAAAAGACTCTTCACGCAGAAAAGACCGGAATTCCGGAAGCCGAACCTGTGGTTATTGACAACAATCAGAAAAGTTCCGTGACAGAAGCTCAACGGCAGAGTGACAAAACCTCCGGTGCTAAAATCTCGCCCGAGGTAAAGACCGAAAACAAAAAATCTGCCGGTGAAGACGCAGGATTAAAGCCTGCGGATGCGAAAACTGCAGAGGCAGCTGATAGAGAAAAAAGTGGGGTAAAAATGGCAAGTGACCAGACCTCCCATAAAGGTGGAAAGAATAATAATGGCTCACCATCTTCCGGACAAGAAAGCGTGAGTGGAACAAAAGGGGGGAGCAGCCTCAGCCACTTTGTTTCGGGTGTTGCCGGAGGTGTCATCGCTCTTATCATCGGAGCAGGCTTGCAATGGAGCGGTTTGTTGCCAGGTTTTTCAGAACAGGATCGTTCCACGCAAAGTAAACTGGCAAATCTGGAAACCGAAATTGCGAGCCTCAAACAGAATGCGGTGGATGGCGCCACGGTAACAGCAGAGCTTTCTTCTGCCGATCGGCAAGCCCTTGATAACGTTGTGGCTCATGTCAGTGAACTCGACAGTAAAACAAATTCTATGGGCGACCAGTTGTCGGGCGTGATTGATAATGTTGAGACATTGAACAATGTTGTCAATTCTTCCGTCCGCGATAACGCCAATCCGCAGGCAGCAGAAATTCTGACAAACAAATTTACCGACATTCAAAACCGGTTGCAAACTCTTCCCGCGATTTCGGAAAAATCGGTTAAGGCTCTCGATCTCGCTCAAGGAAATGCTCAAAATATAGATCAATTGAAGAAGCAGGTAGAAGAGATAGAAACTGCGCTCAAAACGCCCGTTCAGGGCAAGGATGTTGCTGCAATAACGGCGGCTAATGCGCTTAAAAATGCTATTGATCGCGGTGGTTCCTTTGCAAACGAACTTGGCCTCCTTCAAAATATTGCTCCCGATTTGACAGTCCTAGATGATCTCAAGCAATATGCCGACAAAGGTGTCCCCAATCAGGCCGAGCTTTCAGAAGATTTCGCGCGTGTTGCCGATCGGATTTCGAAAACAGACAATCAACCGGCAGATGATGCAGGTTTTGGTGAAAAATTATGGGCTGGCGCAAAAGGTCTCGTCACCTCCCGCCCTGTCGGCAATGTCGAGGGAAATAGCGCCGGCGCAATTGCTGCGAGAATGGAAGTAGCAATCAAGAAAGGGGACAATGAACGTGCTTTGAGCGAATGGCAAAACCTGCCACAAAGTGCCAAGGATGTTTCATCCGGTTTTATCTCGAAGTTGAAAATAAGGCGTGATGCCGATGCGGTTTTATCGGAGATATTGAACAGCCTTATGTCTCCGTCCACGCCACAAGACTTGAATTAGAGGAGTATGAAGAAAAATGGTTCGCGTCCTCTTTTACGTTCTTGTGATAGCAATTCTTGGAGCCGGTTTTGCCTGGCTTGCCAATAATCCCGGCGATCTGGTTATGGACTTCGGCTCAAGCAGGGTCACTGTTTCTGTTTTGACAGCAGTGATTGCTTTTGTTCTTCTTGTTGTCGTCGTTTTGCTTTTGCTCTTTGTCCTGAAATCGGTTTTTTTAGCGCCGCGCAAACTTTCCCGTCACTTCGAGGAACAACGGCAGAAAAAAGGTCGTGATGCATTGTCAAGCGGACTTTTGGCAGTTCTCTCGGGCGATGTCGATACGGCCAAACGGATGAATAAACGTGTTGCCCGTTATCTTGATAGCGAAAATGAACCTCTCGCCAAATTTCTCGAAGCAAAAACATTGCTTATTGAAAATGATGTTCCCAATGCACTTCGCGTTTATGAAGAGATGAGCAAATCTCCGAAAACACAATTGGCGGGGCTCCACGGGCTTTATCGTGAAGCGATGAGATCGGGTGCTTATGAAGCCGCCGGTCAATATGCTGAAAAAGCAAGTTTGATAGCGCCATCTGTAAATTGGGCCAATCAGGCAATGCTTGACCGGTTATGCGCCGAAGGCTCATGGGACAAGGCGCTCGAGCTTTTTGATCGGGAAGTTAAATCTTTGCCACGCGCCGAACGGTCCAACAAGAAACTCACACATAAGCGGGTGGTTCTTTTGACAGGTCAGGCGAGAGATATGTTCGAATATTACCCTGATGACGCGCGCAAAACCGCACTGAAAGCCCAAAAGCTCGACCCGTCTTTTGTGCCTGCGACACTTGTGGCAGCCGATATTCTCTATCGTCAGCACGAAACCGGTAAAGCTGACAGGCTCATTGAAAATTTATGGAAAAAGTCACCCCATGCTGATCTCGCAAGCCTTTATTTGAATGGCGAAGAGCGTGCCGTCGACCGCTTGAAGAAAGCAAAATTTCTTGCGCAAAAAAATCCGCAAAGCTTTGAATCATGCTTCATTGTTGCGCGCTCGGCTTTCGATGCAGGCGAACTTCAGCTTGCGCGCGATCAGGCAGAAAAAGCGGTGAAGATTGCACCCCGCGAGAGTGCCTATCTTTTGCTTGCCGATATTGAAGAAGCGCAAAGCGGTGATCAGGGGCGGGTACGTCAATGGTTGTCGCTGGCGGTGCGTGCCGATCGTGATCCGGTTTGGATGGCAGATGGCAAAACTTTTGACAAATGGCAACCGGTCTCGCCGATCAGCGGCAAATTGGATGCTGTGCATTGGCAGGCTCCCTCACGCACTCCCGGATTGACTTTAAGTCCTGATGAAGTCATTCCCGCTACGATCGAACAAATGCCGGTAAAAAGCAAAAAAACTGCCGGTACAGATCATGGCAACACAACGAAAACCGACAGCACTTCAACAATGATAAAAGACCGAGAAGACAATAGCAAAGCAACACAAATCTTTCATACCAAACCGGTTGTTGTTGTTGATGCCGTTGACCCTTCAAAGCCGGATATTCCTGTTGATGTCACAAGGATTAATGTTGATGATCCGGGCGTACGCAAAAAATAATGTTTAAAAAACATTGGAAATTGGGCAATAGTTTGCAATTTTAGTGCGAATAATTGGTTTATTGCGAATAATTGGTCGTTAAAGGGTTTATCAGGACTATAGGGGCATGCTTTTTAAAGGCCAATGAAAAGACGGGTCAAACACTTAATATGTGTTCAGGATAGTCTGTGATTTCGAACGTCTAATTTAATCTGAATGGCGAGGACAGAGATTGATATTACAGAAATTTGCAGACTTTTTACAATCACTCGGACAAACCGGTCCCGAGTTTGGCGAAGATGATCCTCGCGTGGCGGCGATCGCCCTGGCTTTTCACATTGTTGATGCTGATGGTCAGGAACAGGGGGTCGAGAAAAAAGTCCTCTATGACATTGTCTCCCACGAATTCGAACTTGCCGGACCGGAGGTGAAAGCTCTGATTGAAGCTGGCAAAGCGGCCAACCGTGACAGTCTTGATATTTTCAAATTTACCTCGACATTAAAACGCCATCTTACAAAAGAAGAATGTATCAACTTTATTGGATTATTGTGGGAAATTGCTTATGCCGATGGTTATATTTACGAATTGGAAGATACGCTGATCTGGCGGATCGCCGAAATGATCGGTGTTGATCGTAAGAATCGTTTGGAATTGAAGGAAATGGCGGCGCAGAGAAAACAGGTTTTGGAAATGCCGAAAAGCTCGCCATTGAATAAGTAGGTCGTTGAAATAAAATGTCATTGGCAGACGAAAAATTTTTCACGGAAGAGAAAAAGCAAAAAATAGCGATTGTCTTGCATCAGGCATCTTCAAGTACCGGACGCATCGGCCAAATCTTGCAAAAAAACGGGTTTGAACTCAGCATTTATCGGCCGGTATTGGGGGATTGTCTTCCGACAACATTGAAAGATTATGCGGGCGCAATCATTTTCGGTGGCCCGATGAGCGCTAATGACAATGAACCCTTTATCAATCGCGAGATGGACTGGATATCGGTTGCGCTTAAAGAAAATAAACCATTTCTCGGAATTTGTCTTGGAGCGCAATTGCTGGCCAGAAACCTTGGTGGGGTGGTCAAACCGCGTAGCGATGGTGAAGTCGAAATCGGCTGGTATCCAATCGAAGCGACCGGATCTGGCAAGCGTGTTATGGATTGGCCGAAAATGGTTTATCATTTCCATAGCGAAGGCATTTACGATTTGCCGCAAGGTGCGGAACTTCTGGCCAAGGGGAACACCTATCCTACTCAAGCCTTCCGTTATGGTGACAATGCGTGGGGTTTGCAATTCCATTCCGAATTGACGCGTGCAATGATGCAGCGTTGGGTGGTGCATGGTGCCGAACGGTTAGAGTTGAAAGGTGCCCAATGTGCAAAATCGCAACTCGAAGGACGTTTTGTCTATGATCCGGCGTTGCGCCGCTGGATTGAACAGGCACTTGTCAAAATGTTTGGCAAGCCGCAAAAAACCATCCGGTCCTGACCGGTAATATCCGATGCAGTTTTAAAACTTGTCGATTATTGGAAGCCATCAGTCTTGAAGAAGTTTTGCAAGCTTTTCCAAAGACTTGTCGGGAATGCCCATTTTTCTTAAACTTGCTGCAGTATTGACCACGTAATCAATGTTGGAGCCGGCAAGCCCATGACTTTGACGGATAATCATCGCCATATTTTCCTGATCCATTTTTTTAGCATATTGTTCGTGTGATTGATCGGCAACAAAAAATAATCCGTTGACGATGCGTCCATTTTTCAGGTGGATAGGTTTCAGTTTTTCGATATAGACACTGTTTACCTGTTCACGTTCAATCAGGTAATCGTAGGTTTTTTTTGTGTCTTCTACCGGAACATGAAATGCCAGCCCGTCACAACACCCACCGCGGTCTAACCCCAGAACAAGGCCAGGATTTTCGACGGTTCCACGATAGTGGTTGGAATAGATACATAAAGACCGATGATAGCCATAAAGTCGGGCGGGCGACATAAAATCATAGTGAAAGCCGGGATTCCACATCAACGAGCCATAGCCGAATACCCAAAAGTCGTGCATTTGTCGCTCATCCTCATTTCATGCACTTTTCCATGGATTTGATTATATGCACTAAAAAAAGCATAAATGTCTATGGAGATATAAAGCTTTATTCTCTATGATCAGTGCACCGGTCTTTGTGGAAAATGCGAGAAAACCGAAAGATGACCTCATCCGACTTTGTGTCCCACTCCAAATCAGGCAATCATAAATGTCTCAAATGGAGTATTTTTATAGTTGTTCTGATCATTATCCTTTATTCGGTCATCTGGTATTATCTGGCGCAAAAAGTCGAAAGACGCGTCTTCGAGCACTTGGCAGCCTATAATGAAAACGGGTTTGTTGTTTCATGTGAAAACATGCATAAAATAGGCTATCCGCTCAGAATTGGTGTTTCCTGTGATAAGGTTAATTTACAACAATTGATGAAAGGCTTTGCGTTTTCGAGTGAAAAAATAATCGCCGGTGCGCCCATTTATGCACCAAACTGGCTTGAACTATCACTCGCTGCGCCCGTTTCTCTCGAATTGCCGGGTTTTGTCCCGATTGGCGCCAATTGGAGCGATATGAAGCTCGAAACGGATATCAGCCGGACTATTCCCGATGCCTTGAGTTTGCGAACGGAAAATATCGAACTCGGTGTCGACCCCCGTGGCATGTTTGACAAAGCGACCGCGAAATTCTTGCGACTTGATGCCCATGGACTGAACAGTAATCTCAATGGACGACTGACTTTCGAAGAACTTAATCTGCCATTGAAAATTCCGCATGAAAATACACCAATGCCGGAAATGAGCGGGGATATCAAATGGTTACTCGAGGAGGCTTTTTCACTTTTCGAGGCGGATGAAAGGGCAAATAATCTTGTCGAACGGTTGCGCGGACATAAAGGCAATTTGAAGCCGTCGACCGTGCAATTTGCATCAGGTGGGGCGATGACCGTCGCGGGACCATTTTCGTTTAACGATGACGGTTATCTCAATGCAAAACTGGATATCACGATCATTGACCAGAACAAGCTGTTACAAACAGCACGCAATGCATTTCCTTCTCAGGCCGACAATCTCAAAACAATCTTTTTTGCGTTAAGCGCCATGCCAAAAAACGACAAAGGAGATCCCGTGCTGCAACTATCAGTGAAAAACGGAGAAGTCCGATTAGGCTTTTTCAAAATCGGTCACGTCAATCCGATTTGAATTTTAAGATTTTTGACAGGTGCATTTAAGCCGCAAAAATTCGTTATCATTGAAGACGAGTTTTCTTCACAGCTTTCGCGCTTTAAACCGGAATTATTCGTTTTAAAATGAGCTTGAAAATTTTATTTGAAATTATTTTTTCAATTAAAAACAATAGTTTGTGAAAAAGAAACGAATAAATCCGACGACACTCGACTAATGCTATTTAAGACGTGTCTTTAACTTGCCCAAGGATTTCACTCCGGTTCTATCGGGCAGAATATTCTTGGCATCAATCATCACTTTCGCACTTGTGAGGAGGGGCGACAGGTTTTACATAATAACTTGTTTTATGGAAAAGGCATTGTTGATGAGCAATTCTGGAAAATCTGTTCTTGTTATTTCAAGCCACGTTATTCGCGGTTCGGTTGGAACACGCGTGAGTGTCAATGCTCTTGAACAAATGGGATATGCTGTATGGGATATGCTGACCGTCAGCATGACATGGCAACCACGCCATGGGCCATCCCATCGTCTCATTGTTCCGGTTGCGGATTTCAAGGCGTGGGCTGATGATATTATCCGCTCGAAGTGGGTGGGAGAGATTGCAGCCGTTATGACCGGTTATTTCGGAAGTGCCGAACAGATCAAAATTACCGCCGATCTCATCAAAACGCTCAAGCAGAAAAACCCGAATCTAATCTATTTTTGCGATCCTGTTCTGGGGGACGAAGGCGGGCTTTATGTCGGGGAAGACATTGCCAAAGAAACAGTCGAACAACTGTTGCCGCTTGCCGATATTTTGAAACCCAATCGCTCGGAACTCGAGTGGATTGTATCGAAAAAACTTGAGACCAATCACGAGATTATTGAAGCCGCACGAAAAACGGGTTGCAAGACAACTCTTGTTACTTCTGCCTGGCCACTTTTAAAAAATGCTACTGGCAATCTGCTTGTAACAGATAAATCCATTCTGCTTGCCGAACACCCTTTGGTGAAAGATCCGGTCAATGGTCTCGGTGATCTGACGGCTGCACTTTTTCTTGCCCGTATTCTTGATGGTGACAATGAAGAAGATGCTCTCCGTTTTGCTACCGCTTCTGTTTACACTATGCTCATGGAAACAACCAGGCACAATAGTTATGAACTGATGCTTGAAAGCGGGCTTCATCGTCTTGGCACGCTCGACGAGCGCGTTACGCTGCGTTATCTCAAAGATATGGCGGAAGTGGCAAAAAACAAATAAAAAGCGTGGAATACGCGAAAGCTGCCCAAGTAATTGTCAAGTGATCATTTTATGTTAGATTTTCCCGAAAAGCTTTTAAAAGGCTATCATGTGTTCATGAACACGCGGCTTGTTCAGGAACGCGAGCGCTATAAGCAATTGGCTTATGAAGGCCAAAAACCTGAGACAATGGTTATAGCCTGCTGCGATTCACGCGCTGCGCCCGAGACAATTTTCGATACGGATCCAGGCGAAATATTTGTTATGCGCAATGTGGCCAATCTTGTTCCGCCATTTCATCCCGATAAAGAATATCATGCAACATCGGCAGCGTTGGAGTTTGCTGTCCAGTCATTAAAAGTCAAAAACATTGTTGTACTCGGTCATGCCCGTTGCGGAGGAATCAGGAGTGCACTTGATCTTAATGGCAAGCCGCTTTCTTCTGTCGATTTTATCGGTAAGTGGATGGGGCTTTTGACGCCGGCTGCCGAAGCTGTTGCAACCAATACATTGATGACGTCAAGTGAACGTCAAACAGCATTGGAGCGCATTTCCATCCGCTATTCCATAAATAATTTGCGCACGTTTCCATGGATAAAACGGCGAGAAGATCAAGGAAAGCTTGCTCTCCATGGAGCGTGGTTCGATATTGCGACAGGCGAATTATGGATTATGGACCGCCGTACCGGCGACTTTATTCGGGCTGACGATTAATCCGTCGACATAGTGTTTATCGTCCAACAAAATTCAGTTAAATAAAAAGCCCGCCAGACTGGCAGGCTTTTCCGGTTTTTTAAAATATTGAAGCAATAACGGGTCAATAACTTCCACTTGTTATCGGCGGAGAAAAATTCCGGCCGCAATTTCACGGCCGGTTGTTTTATCAATTACCGTCTATTTGTTTGCCCATAATGGCAATTGACTGCTGGTAAACGCTTGCATCATTCCAACCTTGGATGGCGGCAAAATTGGGCTCTCCGGGTTGATAGCCCTGTCCCGGTTGCCAACCGTGATTGCGCAGGAAATTGAATGTTGAAGCAAGAGCATCAGCCTTAGAATTGATCATGTCGATATGACCGTTCCCATCACCATCGGCGCCATAAAGCAGAACGTTTTTCGGCAAGAATTGGGTTTGCCCGATTTCGCCATGCATGGCACCAATAGAATTCGGGTCAAAATCTCCGCGGTCAATCAGCTTTAAAGCGGCATAGAGTTGGTCGGTAAAAAATGCGCTACGACGACAATCATAGGCAAGGGTTGCAACCGCCGATAAGGTATGTTGTTTTCCCATATAAGAACCGAAACTTGTTTCCATGCCCCAAATGGCAATCACCGGACCGGATGCAACACCATATTTTTTCTCGAGCCGGTCAAACAGTGCCGCATTCTGCTTTTTCATCACTCTGCCACGGGCAACAATGGTTGAGGAGCCGCGTTTTTTCATGAATTGGTCAAGGCTCAATTTGAAACTCTTCTGACCACGGTCTGCATTGATGGTTGCTTGGGCATAATGCACATTGTTCAAAGCGGCTATGCCACGTTTGCCAATTCCGTTTGCTGCTGCTTCCTGCTTGGTTGCCTCTACCCAGTTTTCAAAACCGGCCGAAGTACTTCCGCATTTTGGAGCTGCAAGGGCAACTCCTGTGGTTGCGGCAAATACCAAGCCGATAAAACCGGCCTTTATCGCGCTTTTACAAAACATTCGAGCTGTTCCTTCTCAAAAACCTGACCTTTTGCGGGTAAAATGTTGTTTATCGCTTATAACAAGTTGCCCCCGAAACCAAGTGGGATTACACATTATTATATATTATAGTTACAGAATATGCTTTGGCCTTGACGCTTCAACCTTGACAAAAGGTTCTTTTTGCTGTTTTAAGACGCTTTAAATCTGCGACAAGCTTATCAGACTTGGAGCCACCGACCGGGACCCGTAACGGTATAAAGAGATCCCGGAGGTCAACATCCGACAGCGCGATGCGCCCTCGGGTGGGTGTTTCGTTTGGTTCGGGTTTGTTGGCTTATTAAAGAGGTAGACAATGTTTGATTCCTTACAGGAACGTCTGGGCACTATTCTGAACAATCTGACAGGGCGGGGAAGCTTGTCGGAGCAGGATGTTGCAACCGCTCTGCGTGAGGTTCGTCGTGCGCTGATCGAAGCCGATGTTGCGCTTGATGTTGTGCGCTCCTTTACCGACCGTGTCCGTGAAAAGGCGGTTGGTGCCAATCTCTTGAAATCAATCAAACCGGGGCAAATGGTTGTCAAACTCGTTCATGACGAGTTGGTGGAAATGCTTGGCACAGAAGGCATTTCAATAGACCTCAATGCACCCTCGCCGGTTGTTATCATGATGGTCGGCCTGCAAGGTTCAGGTAAAACGACAACTTCGGCAAAAATTGCCAAACGTCTCACTGAAAAGCAGAACAAAAAAGTTCTGATGGCTTCTCTTGATACACGTCGTCCGGCAGCTCAGGAACAATTGCGCCAGCTCGGCGAACAGATTCATGTGCCGACATTGCCGATCATCGCCGGCCAGACACCGGTTGAAATAGCTGCCCGTGCTATTCAGGCTGCAAAACTTGGCGGTCAGGATGTTGTTATTCTCGATACTGCCGGTCGTACCCATATTGATGAGCCGCTTATGGTCGAAATGGCCGACATCAAGGCCAAATCCGCACCACATGAAATATTGCTTGTTGCCGATAGTCTGACCGGTCAGGATGCTGTCAACCTTGCCCGTTCATTTGACGAGCGTGTGGGCATTACCGGTATCATATTGACACGTATGGATGGTGACGGGCGCGGTGGTGCTGCCCTTTCAATGCGCGCTGTAACCGGCAAGCCGATCAAGGCCATTGCAACCGGCGAAAAAATGGAAGCGCTGGAAGAATTCCATCCGCGCCGCATTGCCGATCGTATTCTGGGCATGGGCGACATTGTTTCGCTGGTTGAAAAAGCTGCCGAAACGATAGATCAGGAAAAAGCCGCCGCACTTGCCAAAAAAATGCAGAAGGGCAAATTCGACCTGAGCGATTTGGCCGAACAGCTCAAGCAAATGAAAAAATTGGGCGGCATGGGCGGCATTCTCGGCATGATGCCGGGCATCGGAAAAATGAAAGATCAGATTGCTGCTGCCGGTCTTGACGACAATCTTTTTAACCGCCAATTGGCCATTATTTCTTCCATGACCAAAGAAGAACGTGCCAATCCCGATCTTTTGAAACATAGCCGCAAGCAACGCATTGCCAAAGGTTCGGGTACCAATGCGGCCGACATCAACAAACTTCTTAAAATGCATCGCCAGATGGCTGACATGATGAAAATGATGGGCGGCAAAGGCAAAGGCGGTCTGATGCAGAAGATGATGGGCGGCATTGGCGCCAAATTGGGATTTGGCGGCTTGGGCGGCGGACTTCCCGACCTTTCGTCAATGGATCCCAAACAATTGGAAAAAATTCAGAAACAGGCTGAAAGTGCAGGCCTTGGAAACAAGCTTCCCGGTCTTGGTGGCGGGGCATTGCCCGGACTGCCTTCAAGTGGAACCAAATTTCCGGGGCTTCCCGGTCTGCCGAAGAAGCATTGAAAAACGAAGAAACGTTGAAGATTATGAGTGATACGAAAATTCCTGAAGAGCTTTTGCAACTTCGCGAATCAATCGACAATTTTGATGCCGCACTTGTGCATATCCTTGCCGAACGGTTTCGCTGCACCAAAGCTGTGGGAGTATTAAAGGCAAAATATGGCCTTCCGCCCGCCGATCCATCACGCGAAAAACGTCAGGTAGCTCGTCTGCGCAAGCTTGCTGAAGAAAGCCATCTTGATCCCGATTTTGCGGAAAAATTTTTAAATTTCATCGTCAAGGAAGTCATTCGTCACCACGAAGCGACGGCTTTGAAACTGAATTCGAAATAAGGAAACAATTCTGCCGGAACAGGAAAAGGCCGGCGGCAACCCCATTGGTAAAAAGCCAAAACCGACAATAGGAGATAAAATATGTCGTTGAAAATTCGTCTGTCACGCGCAGGTTCAAAAAAGCGTCCTTACTATCATATCGTTATCGCTGATATCCGCAGCCCGCGCGATGGCCGGTTTATCGAACGTGTCGGTTTCTGGAATCCGATGCTTGCCGACGAGAATGATCGCGTAAAGATGGATAACGAGCGCATTCAATATTGGCTCGGACATGGCGCTTTGCCGACAGATCGTGTTGCACGTTTCCTTGATGCTGCCGGTCTTTTCAAACGCAAGCCCCGCAACAATCCGAATAAAGCGCAGCCCGGCAAAAAAGCTCAGGAACGTATTGCTGCTGCCAAACAGGCTGAAGAAGAAGCAAAAGCTGCCGCTGCTGCTCCTGCTGAAGAAGCAGCCCAACCGACAGAATAAGATTTTAAAAACACAAATTTTCGAGACTTTTGATAAGTCAGGAAAAGAAAGCAATAAACGGGCATTTGATGCCCGTTTTTTGTTGGAATTTTTGTGTGACGCATAAACGTAGAATAGGATTTTTTCGTATTCTTCATCTTTATCGTGGGGTATAACTTTATAACTGAAATTCAGTGCAGCAATGATTTTCATCCGGCAGGTGCCCGGTTAATGAACAACCATCTGCGGCAAGCAATGAGAAAAGCGTTTTAGAAAAGTGCCAGAGCCTGTCCGATCAAGACGAAAAAGGCGGCAAAGCTTTTTATATTGTCCATTATAGAATGGAAATAATGACAGGAACATCATTACGGGAAAATGTTTTTCTGATGAATTCAAGCTTGAAAATAAAAATTGGCGAAACGCAAAACAACAGCTTGTAAAAGCCGGTTTTGAAAATTGGTTTAACAAATTATTTGGATACATATTAAAAGAGCAGTCTTGTTAAAAGAGCAATATCGCGCGAGATCAGCCAAGGTCGTGCGAAACAAGCTTAGGAGTTCAATAAAACCAGTTTTATTTGAACGAGCTTTCAAAAATCAGAAGTCGATAGCCCGCCCCTTTATTTCCCAGTCGCCATAGCGTGAAGGATCGTTGCCACCACGGCCACCAATTTCCTTCGGCGCATCGGTTTTTTTGGCTTTTTTACGCCGCTCTTCAGCTTCTTTCAGTGCTCTTTGTGCAGCAGGGGGAAGTTCTTTTTTTACGGAATTTTTATTCTCTATATTTTGTTCTTGTTGTTTGTCAGTCATTTTTCATAGGTCTTCCATTGAAGAAAACGGAAATATTCACCATCATATAAGGACAAATATGCGTTATATCGGAGTTGTTGACAATGAATTTTATGCGTACCGCCATGCTTCTTGCTTTCATGACGGCACTATTAATGGGCGTCGGTTACCTGATTGGCGGCAGTAATGGCGCAATGATCGCATTTCTCGTTTCAGCCGGAATGAATCTGTTTTCCTATTGGAATTCGGATAAAATGGTTTTGAATATGTATGGCGCGCATCAGGTTGATGAGCGCAGTGCCCCCCAATATTACCGGATTGTCAGTGACCTTGCCAAAAAAGCCGGTCTCCCCCAGCCGAAAGTCTTTGTGATTGATGATGCCCAGCCCAATGCTTTTGCAACCGGCCGCAACCCCGAACATGCTTCTGTTGCCGCTACAGCCGGTCTGTTGAACGCTCTTAGTCCGGAAGAACTGGCCGGTGTTATGGCGCACGAGCTGTCACATGTGCAAAACCATGATACGCTGACAATGACGATTACCGCTTCGATTGCCGGTGCCATTTCGATGCTTGGTAATTTCGCGTTGTTTTTCGGCAGCAGTAACCGTGATTCCAATGGCAACTCCAATTCATCGGGTATTATCGGTACAATTATTGCGATGTTCGTGGCGCCTTTTGCTGCAATGCTTGTGCAAATGGCGATCAGCAGAACACGTGAATATGCGGCCGACAAACGCGGTGGGCAAATATGCGGAAATCCGCTATGGCTTGCTTCGGCTTTGAACAAAATTGCCCGAGGTGTTGAAACTATCCCCAATGAGGAAGCAGAGCATAATCCGGCAACGGCACATTTGTTTATCATCAATCCCCTGAATGGCAGCGGGGCGGATAATCTTTTTTCGACCCATCCCTCGACAGAAAATCGTATTGCAGCCTTGCGCAAACAGGCCGAAGAAATGAATATTACGACAACAAGCGGTTCGCCATGGGAAAATCTGCGCCGCACTGTTGAACGTCCGTCATGGATGCGCAATAACACGCCGAAAGGTCCATGGTCATAACGAGTCGATATTGGCAACTAAACGTAAAATAGATCAATCCGGTTTGTCAGAAAAAAAATCCGCAGTGCCTGTTCCGGGACTTCCGGCAAGACAGGCCGCAGCCCGCCTTCTTTCGGCAGTGGTTGACAAAAAGACTTCGCTTGATGGTCTCACTGATAATGAGCACGGGCATCCCCAATATTTGGCACTGGAAATGCGCGATCGTATGCTGGTGCGCGCCATTTTGGGGGCAGCACTTCGCCATCGTGCCGATATTGAAAGAATCTTTAAGTCTTATCTTGATCGGCCTTTGCCGCAAAATGCTCTGTCCTTAAGGCATCTTCTCCATGTTGCGGCAGCACAAGTGCTCTATCTTGATGTTCCCGACCATGCGGCAATTGATCTTGCAGTCACGGCCGCCAAAAGCGATCCGCGCAATCAACGCTTTTCCGGCCTTGTCAATGCGATTTTGCGAAAACTTGCCCGCAATGCCGATAAGGAACGGGCGCAAAGCCCGGCCACGGAAAATATTCCGGCATGGTTTTCGGAAATGCTTGTTGAAAACTATGGTCGCGAAAAGGCGGCAAAAATATTGGCCGCACAGGCAAATGAACCAGCAATTGATATTACCGTCAAAAGCACCCCAGAAATTTGGGCCGAAAAACTCGGTGGTCATGTTCTCTTTAATGGCACAGTCCGGCTTGAACATGTCGATGGGGCGGTAAGCGATCTTGAAGGCTATCAGCAAGGGGACTGGTGGGTGCAAGATGTCGCCGCCTCTCTTCCCGCCCGTTTGCTCGGCAATATTAAAGATAAAGCTGTTGCAGATTTATGTGCGGCACCCGGCGGAAAAACGGCAGAACTTGCCATTCAGGGCGCCCATGTGACAGCAATCGATCTTTCTGAAAACCGCTTGAAACGTTTACAACGCAATATGGAACGGCTTAATTTGAAGGTTGCGACATGGGCAGGCAACCTCAAAGATTTCAAACCGCAAGAGCTTTTCGATGCTGTTTTACTTGATGCGCCCTGTTCGTCGACCGGAACAATCAGAAGACACCCTGATATTTTATGGACAAAAGATATTCGTGACGTTGAAAAACTTGCGAAATTACAGCTTGAACTTCTTGTCGCTTCCATTTCGCTTGTCAAAATTGGCGGTTTGATTGTCTTTGCAAATTGTTCGATTGCAAGACAGGAAGGTGAAGAGCTGGTCAATAACATCCTTTCAAGCCGCAATGACATCAAGCTCGTGCCAATTCGTGACGAGGAAGTGGAGGGAAGAAAAGAGCTTTTATCAAACGGAGTTTTGCGGACAACTCCTGCCGATCTTGAAGGACAAACACCTTCATTATCGGGTATGGACGGCTTTTTTGCTGCGAGATTCAAACGTATTGCTTAAGCTTTTCGCAACCTCGCTATTTTTTCGGCTTCTCCGGTATATTCTGACAAAAGAGAAATGGGGCTATGACACCTTCAATTTTTTGAAAATTTGTTTTGTGAATTTTAAATTGCTGATGGGCAGAATCCGGAATTTTTAATGCCGATATTTCAAGGCTGAACGTTTGAAACGGGGAGAGTAATTCAGCTTTTTTCCAAAAATAGATGATAATAATTTCATTTGATCGCGATGGTCTATTGCGAGTTTTTTACCAAAATTAACCAATCATTCACCTTAATCAAAGAAAATACACTCAAGTTTGTTTTCTTGGAGTTCCGATCGTGTCCACTACAGTTGATCAGCAATATAAAACATCGCCGGCGCTTTATGCTGCGATGCGTGTGTTGCGGCGTGTGTGTGTGGGGCCGTTGTTCCGTTGGCGTTTTTCCGGCTTTCGTCCGCAGCGCATTCTGGCCGAACCGGTTGATCTTCATTTGGCCGATCCGGAAATGGCGCATGAATTCTATCATGGCCGGTTCGCACTTGCCGGACGGATTGTGCAAACAGGGTCAATCTCGCCTTTTGCAATCGAACCGCCAACACCGGCTTGGGAAGCGGCACTTAACGATTTCAGTTGGCTCCGGCATCTTGATGCGGCACGCACTCCTCTTGCCAATGCCCATGCCCGTTCTTTGCTCAATGATTGGCTTGAACAATCCGGAAAACATATCAAAGGGCCTGCTTGGTATCCCGATGTTGCGGCACGAAGACTGATTTCCTGGCTTTGCCATGCACGAATGTTGCTTGATGGAGCAAATGAAAATTTCGAACGTCGCTTCATGCGTGCATTAGGTTTTCATGCACGGTTTTTAAGAACGGCTATCCGCAATATGGACGAGGATGAAAACCGTCTTCAGGCGGCAACGGCGTTATGCTTTGCGTCCATTTGTTTGCCGGTTTCTCCTTCCATGAAGAAGGCAGCACAAGCACAGCTTACCCGCTCTTTGACCCGACAAATATTGCCGGATGGCGGGCATATTTCGCGCAATCCTGCAACATTGCTTTCGCTTTTGACCGATCTTATCGCACTGCGTCACGTTTATGCCCATAGCAAAGAGACTGCACCGAGAATATTGGTTGATTCGGTTGAACGCATGTTACCGGCTTTGCGGTTTTTTGTTCATCAAGATCAGACACTTGCCCATTTTAACGGTGTCGGACCGGTTTTGCCGGAGCGGCTGGCAGTTGTTTTAAAACTCGACGAGACAGCCGGTATGCCTTTTTCACACGCTCCTTATTCCGGCTATCAAAGACTTTATGCCAATAACACAACCATCATTGCCGATACCGGAACTATACCGCCGCGTCAGGTTTCCTATCAGGCGGCCGCAGGCTGTCTTTCATTCGAAATGTCATCCGGTGCTGACCGGTTTATTATCAATGCAGGAATCGACCCTTATGGACCGGCCGATTATGCTTTGATGGCGCGGACAACCGCAGCCCATTCGACTGCAACATTGAATGATACCTCTTCCGGTAAATTCTATAAGCGGAAAGGCAATGACCGCGCAGCCCTCATAAGCGGCCCGACAATTGTCAATATAAAGCGGGTTGAAGAACCGGATCGTATCGGTTTTGTCGCAAGTCATAACGGTTACGTCGGATCATTCAATATGATTCACGAACGTGGATTGCTGCTTACATCCAATGGCAATATTATTGACGGTTACGATTCCTTCTATGCTCCTGCCGGCAAATCCATCAAGAGCGATGGCCGTGATAATGTAGCGGTGCGTTTCCATCTTCATCCGCATGTCGAGGTGAGCCATGATGGGAACAGCTTGCGTCTGGAAGTTTTGAAGGGAGACGTGTGGAATTTTATTTCTCCCGATGCCGATATCCAGCTTGAAGATTCAATCGACTTTGCAGATGCAAGCGGCCCCAAAAGGACACGGCAGATTGTCTTGAATTTTCGGCCGGTTCTCACCGAAAAAGTCCGTTGGCGTTTTACACGTATTACCGGTGCAAGCTAAGTATTTGACCTGAAAATGAAGATAGTTCGAAAAGAGCTTATCTAAAAGTTTCAAGTCAAAACCGTTCACTTTTCTATTCACAGCGTGTTTTTTCCAACTTCCTGTGCTATGGCAGTTAAGGTTATTTCTTCTGCGTAAATTTCAGGAACAATACTATGACTGTGACATCGAAACACATTCCCGCGCCCGATTTGCTTCGGGTGCGTCGGGCTCTTATTTCCGTATCGGATAAAACCGGTCTTATCGACTTTGCGACGCGACTTCATGAATATGGCGTCGAGCTTATTTCGACAGGCGGTACTGCAAAGGCTTTGGCTGAAGCCGGTTTGCCTGTCAAAGATGTCTCCGAAGTTACCGGTTTTCCGGAAATCATGGATGGTCGGGTCAAAACTCTGCATCCGGCAATTCATGGAGGCATACTTGCAATCCGTGATGATCCCGAACATCAGGCCGCAATGAAAAAACACGGAATTGTCGGCATTGATCTTGTTGCTGTCAATCTTTATCCGTTCGAGGAAACAAGACTTTCCGGTGCCGATAATGAAACCATTGTCGAAAATATCGACATTGGCGGACCGGCAATGATTCGTGCGGCTGCAAAAAACCATGCCTATGTTACAGTTGTGACAGATTCGGATGACTATAATCTGGTATTGGCCGAGCTTGATAAAAATGAAGGCAGTTTGAAGCTTTCTTTCCGCCGTATGTTGGCTGCCCGTGCTTTTGCCCGTACAGCTTCATATGATGCAGCAATATCGAACTGGTTTGCCGAGAAGCTTGAAATTGATACGCCGAAATGGCGCGCAATTGGCGGCGAGCTCGAAACAATCATGCGCTATGGTGAAAATCCGCATCAAAAGGCGGGTTTTTATCTGACCGGTGAAAAGCGCTTTGGTGTATCAACCGCGCAGGTTTTACAGGGAAAACAGCTTTCCTATAATAATATCAATGATACGGACGCAGCCTTTGAAACGGTGGCCGAATTCGATCCGGAAAAGACTGCTGCAGTCGCTATCATCAAACATGCCAATCCTTGCGGGGTTGCCAAAGGCAAAACGTTGAAAGAAGCCTATCTCAAAGCCTTGGCTTGTGATTCTGTTTCGGCTTTTGGTGGTATTATCGCGCTTAACCGTCCGCTTGACGAAGATTGCGCTACCGAAATTACCAAAATTTTTACCGAAGTTATTATCGCACCGGACGCTACAGAAACAGCCCGCGAAATTATTGCCAAGAAGAAGAATCTGCGTCTTCTGATTACCGGTGGTCTGCCTGACCCGCGCGCTCCCGGTTTGACAATGAGAACCGTATCTGGTGGCATGTTGGTTCAGACGCGCGACAATGGTGTAATTGACGATCTCGAATTGAAGGTAGTCACAAAACGCCAACCGACCGAAGCGGAAATGCGCGATCTCAAATTTGCGTTTCAGGTTGCCAAACACGTCAAATCAAATGCCATTGTCTATGTGAAGGATAATGCAACAGTCGGCATTGGTGCCGGTCAGATGAGCCGTGTGGATTCAGCCCGTATTGCTGCGCATAAAGCGCTTGATGCAGCTAAAATTGCAGGGATAAGCGAGCCTTTGACCAAAGGTTCGGTTGTTGCCTCCGACGCTTTCTTCCCGTTTGCTGACGGATTATTGTCGGCGGTTGAAGCGGGTGCAACAGCGGTCATCCAGCCCGGCGGTTCTATCCGCGACGACGAGGTGATTGCAGCCGCTGACGAAAACAACATCGCTATGGTCTTTACCGGCATGCGGCATTTCCGTCACTGAATAAGTGGTTAAAAAATAAAAAGTGCAATTTTAATCAAAAGCTGCCGGATGAGTTCCGGCAGCTTTTTTAAAGCTATCATTGTTTCCGATACTTTCCGGAAGTGATCAGAGGCCACGTTGATCAAGCTTCAAAACGGAGGCATCGGAGAAAAATAGCGATTATTTCAGCGAAAATATTTTTAAAACCGGCTAAGCGATGTTTTGATAGATTTACCGGAGATTTCTACAAAACTGTCCACTTTTCTCAAACAACATTATGTCTATGAGGCGTGTTACACAGCAAATTCTTGTTTCACAATTGCAATCGATATGCCGCGATTGATTGAAACAGATCAGAGGTTTCTTGGCCAAGACAGTTTCGAGATCGCAAACGATAGCGGGAATAAACAATAGCGCTCGTCAAAAAATTATTTGCTTACGCCGACAATATATTTCAAGTTCGTGATAGGAATTACTCTAAACGAAAAATTAACCATGATTTATGAAATTTTGTAGAAAATATCGTTAACTTACAAGTTATTTTGCACAGGTAACTAGAATTTCGTTCTTTCAAATTTGTAATTTGGTTTAATTTAAAACAATTCTCATGAAATTTTTGACAGGAATTATGGCAAAAAACGAAGATTTATTTCGTAAATAAGGCGAAATGTCATGGAATGAGGCAAAAGGCGGACAATTCTTAATGAATTGTGACTAAAAAATACGCAAATTGCTTAAACGTTGCACAGCAGCTATGCAATCTTGTCACTCCTCAATCAATAAAGTCAGGCTTATATACGCCTCAACAAATTCAAACATAATAATATAAATCAGGTGAGTGTCATGAATCTTCTTCGTAGTTTTAATAAATGGCGCCGTTATCGTACAACTTATAATGAATTGAGCCGTCTTTCTGCTCATGAGCTAAACGATCTAGGCATTACCCGTTCAGAGATTGCGGCGATTGCTCGCCGTACAGCACGCTAAAAGCTCACAGAGCCTTCCCCCTCGGGCTCTGTGTGGAAAGCCTTTCCTTCCCTTGAGGCTTTCCCTTTGTAACGTCTGCTGCTCCCTCCCGCAGCAGGCGTTTTTTATTTCCTCCCTTTGTAACGTCTGCTGCCTGCTCCCTTAAGCCAAGCGTTTTTTATTTTCTTCCTTTGGGGCTTTTCTTTTGTAATCTCTGCTGCCCACCCCCCGCAAACAAGGCGTTTTATTTCAAAGCTCTATATCTGTCTTTTAGAACAATGCAGCAATCAGGTCTTAATGCATCTCTATATTAAAAGACGTGCCTCGGTACCGGTTCATTGATTGCGGCGATTGCTCGCTGCATAGATGCCAAAAGCTTGCGAGATTTCTTCTCGGGCTTGCCAGCGAAGTTTTCTTCACATTAGGCTTTTTTATTTTTTCAAGGGTTCTTTTTCGATCAATGAAAAATCAATCGGGCAGGGGAAAGGAACTGATTTTATGGATTTAAGTATTTTATGGCGTGGCTTTTTGCGGCGTGGTTTGAGTACTGTGATGTTTTTCACGCAGGAAAGTTAACAGACTCGAAGCCATGATCAGGATAATGCCAATGATCATAGGAAGATCGAGATGATCGTTGAAAATGAAATAGCCGAATAAGATAGCCCAGATCATCTGGCTATATTGCGGGGTAGCAATTGCAATGGCGGGAACGCGACGAGCCGCAGCCATGAGGAAAAGCGCGCCAAGAGCTGCAAATAATCCATAACCGGCAAGATAAAGCCATTCGAAGTTATGCGGTTCGATATAGCCCGGTAAACTCAATAAACCACAGATAACAATCGAACCGATAATTCCGCTGGAATAGAGTGTGATGCGTTTTTCACGTCCTCCCATATGGCGGACAATAATAATGGAAATAGCACCGCTCAAACCGGCAAAAACAGCTCCCACATGGCCGATATTGAGCTCGCGAAAACCTGGTCGCAAAACGACAAGTACACCGATAAAGCCGATAATGATGGCAGACCAACGTCGCCACCCGATGGCTTCTTTTAAAAATATCATGGAAAGAATACTGACAAACAAAGGCTGTAAAAATATGAGTGTAAATGCCTCTGCCATTGATAAATGTGTAAAGGCCGTAACACTGCCAATAACGCCAAATGCACCCGATATTGTGCGCAAAAACCACATTGGCCAGTTCTGCGAGCGGATAATGTCTATCCATTTATTGTCACGGTTTTTCAAAAACGGAATGACAATAATGCTGATTAAAGCTCCGAAAAAAGCCGTTTCATAAGGGGGAAGTGCACCATCAATAAATTTGACACAAGCATCACTGATCGCATATGCGGCATAAGATGCAAAGGAAAGGAAAACTCCATAAACCATGTTTATTCCTTCCGTTCGCTTTTACCTGTGTTATCTGCTTGTTTGTGTTCGCACCACCGCATTCGCTTGATCAAATTCGCCTCACTGAATTCGAATACCCGAAAAAGATTTTCCAGCAAACAATTGAGCACATAAAATTATTAGCACCCGTTTATCAGCTTCGTTCCGGTAATTTCGCGAAGTGGCTGTGTTCCAATTCAAAAATATCAATATGATAAAAGATCAAAAAAAGAAAAGGGGCGAAAAACAGTTTCTTCAAGAAATATATTTAGAAATTTTAAAATAAAATAGCAAAGCCAAAACCGGTTTTTATGGCGTTAAAAATGATGTTTATAATTTTGTGTATGTAAATTTGTAAGAGATTATTAGAAAACGATTTTTACAGGATAGTTCGATTATTTATCGTATGCAGGAATTTTTTCGAGAACTATAAAATTTGATTTCGATAATAGTGAAATGATCTCCCCAAAAAAGGAATGATGATGATTGATGAAGATCGTTTTCTTCTATTCGGAAACCGGTTGCAGTTTCGATTTGAAAATCAGATTTTTCGAAGCAAGGACAGCACCGCCGGTGATGAGTAGACATGCCGCCAACAAACGCCATGACGGCTCTCCAAGCCCCGTTGCCACCATGATAAGCGTGGAAAGCAAAGGTGCACTATAACTTGCAACGCCTAAAAGCTGGATATTGCCCCTTTTGACACCAAAATCCCAACAGTAAAAAGCCAGTCCGACAGGAAAGAGACCTAATAACAGAACGGATAGCCATTGTGTGCCGGTCTCCGGCAAAATGAAGGGTTCTGAAAAAATGAAGTGGCAAAGAAATGCCAAAATAGATGTTACAAGGCAAAAGGCTGCCACGACTGTTGTTGGAACTTTTGACAATCGACGTGAAAGAAGTGAATAGGCCGCCCATGCAAAAGCACTTCCCAATGCAACGAGATAGCCATAGATGTTTTTTTCATCAATAACAAATCCGCCTTTTCCGGCGAAGACCAGCACCATTCCGGAAAAGCCCAATAAAGCACCGAGAACATGGAACCAGCGCAATTTTTCACCGGGCATGAGTGCAGAACCGAGCACAATCAGCAAAGGCCATAAATAATTGATCAATGCTGCATCAACAGGCGGCGCATTTCTCAACGCTGTGAAATAAAGGAAGTGGTAGCCGAACAGGCCACCGATGCCCACCACCCAGACGACGAGGGGTTGTTTTAAATCTTTCAATGTTTGAGGATGTTTGATCCAGATCACCACCCCCGGTATTGTGCCGATGAGAAATGTCATGGATGTCAACAGGAGAGACGGAACTTTTCCGGAAAAAGCGGTCAAGGTCGCAAGAAGCGACCACATGAGGATTGCCAGAAAACCGATTCCTGTTGCTTTATTCATAAACGATACCGCGCCGCCGCCGCTTTTCAGAAATAATTAAAAATATTGATGCTGCAAATACACCGGCGGCCAAAGTAAACCAAGTAATAGCATAGCTCAAGTGATTATTCGGAAAGCTGACTACAGTTAAACCACCAATTGGTAAACCGCCTTTATTGGGTGTTCTGTCGGCATCGATGAAATATGGGGCAACTTCATCAAGCCCGACTTTCTTTGCCATAGCGGGCAATTGCCTCGTATACCACAAATTACTATCCGGATTATTTTTGCGCGGGAAAAAACCGCCACCTTCACTCATGCGTAAAAGACCCGTTACAGTTGTTTCCCCGTCAATTATGCCGGCTTTACGCGATCGTTGATCGCGCTTATCCATGGGGACAAATCCCCGATTGATGAAAGTAATTGCCCCGTCTTCTGTTTCTATGGGGGTCAGCACCCAATAACCGGTGTCTTCATCGGCGACAGCAGTTACCAGAACTTCTTTATCATTCAAAAAACGGCCGGTGAGTGTGACAGGGCGGTATTCGTCATTATCATATGTTACCTTTCCCCATTCACTTTTTGCTGGTGCAGCAATTGGCGCAAGGTGGATGCGTTCATTGGCATTTTTAATCAGATTTTCTTTCCAGCCGAGTCTCTCGACCTGCCAGACGCCCAATGCTGAAAAGGCACAAAAAAAGAATAGACACAGGAAGCCGAAAATGCCCAGAAATATAGGGGAACGGCCACGGGAACGGGGAGTATCGGTTTTTATATCACTCATCATGGTATTGCTTTTAGCATATCCCGATTAAAAAAACAGATTTCTTACGTTTTAACTTTCGTCTGTCACATGAAAACCCTTGACCTTTTCATCCAAGCCCCCTATAGAAACGCAACTTACCAATTTTTGGGAAGCCAATCTATGCGCGTGTTCATTGGAAATTTAACATGCTTGTCGGTTGCTTCTATTAGAATTTAAAGGTGAAACCTATGTCCCGCGCCTGCGAATTGACTGGAAAAACAGTCCAATATGGCAATAATGTCAGCCACGCAAATAACAAATCGCGTCGCCGTTTTTTGCCAAATCTCTGCAATGTTACATTGATCTCGGATGCTCTCGAACAAAGTTATCGTTTGCGCATTTCAGCAAATGCTTTACGTTCGGTTGAACATCGCGGTGGTCTTGATGCTTTTCTTTTGAAGTCCGGTGACAAGGAATTGTCGCAACGGGCCCGCTTGTTGAAGCGTCAGATTGAAAAGAAGCTCGCTGAAACAGCAGCCTGATTTTTTTCAATAAACGATTCGTCTTGAGGGCCGATTTTCGGCCCTTTTTTCTGGTTCCATCACCCAGGGTAAAAAAATGAAACAGACCCAGCATCTTATTTTTGCAGTTTTTGCAATGTGCCTCGCGGTGACGGCATCCAATGTTCTGGTGCAATATCCGTTTCACTGGTTCGGATTAGAACACCTTCTGACCTATGGCGCGTTTACCTATCCATTTGCTTTTCTCATCAACGATCTGACGAATCGTCGTTACGGCCCCCATGCTGCAAGACGTATTGTTTATGCCGGTTTTATTGCCGGTCTTGCTGTTTCGTGGATTCTTGCAAGCCCCCGATTGGCAATTGCCTCGGGAACGGCTTTTCTTTTTGCACAATTGCTGGATATTCTGGTGTTCAATCCATTGCGGCGCAAAACCTGGTGGATTGCGCCGCTTGCGGCTGCAATTACCGGCTCTGCACTTGATACCGTGTGGTTCTTCGCGGTCGCTTTTTCCAGCCATTTTTCGTTTATCGATAAATTGACCGGGTACAGCGATAGCTCGATCCCGACTATGACAAATCTGATGGGGCTTGAGGTACCGGTCTGGCTTTCATTGTCATGTGGCGATTTTTGCGTGAAACTGTTTATGGGCGTGTTTATGCTTTTGCCATATGGTGCCATTCTGGCAATCTTCATGCCGGACATCTATCATGGAAAAGTTCACGAAAAAGGCGATCAAGCCATTTGATTAAGAATGGTTCGGGCGGCTTCGCCAATCATTGCTTTGTCATTGCTCAATGTCATGAACTGGTAACCGAGTGACTGATACCGTTTGGCAAATGTGCTGTTCGGGCAATAAACTCCGGCAATTAGATGCGCATCACGGGCTTTTTCTGCAATCGTTGTCAATGGCTCTATTATTTCAGGACTTGAAGGGTTAGCCTCTTTTCCTCCACTCCAGCCGACCGAAAAATCAAAAGGACCAACGAAAACACCATCCAATCCCTGAACGGTCAAGATCTCGTCGAGATTTGCGAAAGCCTCACGCGTTTCGATCATGGCGAAAATTGTGACATGTTGATTACAGCCGCTGAAATAATTGCTACTGCCAACAGCACCAAAACTGGTATTTGGTCGTAACGCTCCGAACGAACGTTGACCAAGGGGTGGGTATTTTACAAATTCGATCAATTTACGCGCTTGTTCGGCAGAGTTTATCATTGGTGCAATAATTGCATCGGCGCCGAAGTCCAAGGCACGGCTTGCCGTATCGAAACGATTGACGGGAATGCGCACAATTGTCGTTTTATCACGGGATTTTGCGCGATCGATAGCTGTAATGATGCTTGTTTCATCATGTGCGCCATGCTGCATATCAAAAACGATTGCATCAAAATCTGTTTCGGCCAATGCGGATATTGCAACAGGATCGGTAAAATTACTCCATGCCGAAAAAACATGACCCTTTTCTTTAACAATCGTTTTAATGCTTTTTGTCATCTTATTATCCTCCCCATCAATCAGCTATCGCTTCTGTTTGTACTACTGTGATATACGAGTAGAATTGTTTCATAAATAGAATATCCCGGTCAATTTTCCGAAAAATAATATTTCTGTATGAGATTCGATTTCAAATAAGCGAAATCGTTCAAAACCAAATAATTCCGAACCAAAGAAAAGAAAAATTGGAATTATCTGATCAACCGGTCAGTGTTTGCGCCCGATATCTTCCTCCGTCAAAGCGGTTTTTGGCAGGAAGAAAAGGTAGATCATGGCTGACAGAATGCCGATGCATGAACCAACCAAAAGCGCCGGAATAAAACTTCCTGTAAATTGTGCAATATAACCGGTTACAGTAGGTGCCAGTGCACCCCCCACATAACCGAAGGCACTCATTATGCCGCCCAGCGAACCGGTAACACTTCGGGCTGCCAAAACAGAGACCATAGCCCAAGCCATTGCTGTAGCCGAACCCACACCGAACATAACAATGCAAATAAAAATAACGGCTAAAACATTGCTCGCTGTTAATGCACATAAAAAGGTGAAAACCGACATTATGACAAGACTGAATGATACAATATACCGGCGGGCTTCAACCGGAGTTATGCCTTTCGAGGAAGCCCAATCAACAATATAACCTGTTCCAATGCTGCCGATTATGCCGAAAGCATAGGGAATGGCCGCGACCCAACCGGTTTTTTGCAAGCTCATGCCGCGTTCCATTTCGAGATAACTCGGAAGCCATGTCATAAATAGCCACATGAGGTAGATGGTGCCGAAATACCCCAACATCAGTCCCCATGTTACACGAAAGCGGAATAGACCTATCCATTCGGCAAAATCGGTGGTGCTTTCAGGTTCATTTTCTTCGCCCGCTACAAGGTAGTTTCTTTCTTCTTCTATGAGATCCGTGTGGTGAGGATCCCGATAAATGATGAACCAGATTATTGAAACAATAATACCGACAATACCCATGATGATGAACATCCAACGCCAGCCGAAATTCAACATCAATGCTGTTAATAGAGGCGGTGCCACAGTCGGTCCCAATGTTGAAACACAATTATAGATACCTGTCGGTTTTCCCCGCTGACTGAGAGGGAACCAGTCACGTACAGCGCGTGCATTTGAAACAAACATTGGTGATTCACCCATGCCCAGACATACTCTGGCAATGATGAATTGGAAGAAGTTGAAAACCATACCACACAATGCCTGGGCAAGTGACCAGATAAATAAGCCTATTCCTAATACGCGGCGCGCTCCGAATCTATCGACGAGAAGTCCACAAGGTAATTGTGAAATTGCATAAGCCCATAAAAACGCGGAAAGCAGCCATCCCATTTGGGTCAGGGATAAGCCAAGGTCCTGACGGATCAATGTGTTACCTATTGAAAGCGTCGAACGGTCGATATAGTTGATGGTTCCGATCAGAACCAGCATTAGAAGCGTTGTATTTTGTCTTCTGCGGACTTTAGGTGTGGCGCGTGATTCCGTCATGGTTGTTCTCCTCCCCGTTCTTCTTCCCCTCGAAAAACTTCCCCGATAAAAACGGATTGATTGATAAATGAAAGACAGATATTCAAGTTAGAAATTGGTCGATTATTGATATATCTGATGTAAAAATCAATAAAATTATTTAACGGGAGCGGGGCAGATAACAGGTTTTTTAAATTGCAAAAAACCTATCTGTTGAGGCTTTTTGAGCGGTGGCGAAATTTGTGCCGGAAAACCGGTTTTGACAGCCTTTTGACGAACGTCTTTCTATAAAGAAATATATCGCAATATAGAATGAAATTCGGGATAGCGAAGATCACTTCATGAGCAGGATTTTTTGACAAAAGGCTATTTGTTCCGGTAATGATTTGATTGTTATTCAACTTATCCGGATTGAGGTGCGATCAACCTGTTTGACCGCAAAAGCACATGCAGAACTAACGGGATTTTTCTTCGTCAAACAGGCTTGCAAGTTGTTCTGTCATGGCGCCGGCAAGTTCTTCCGCATCGACAATTGTCACAGCACGCTGATAATAGCGGGTGACATCATGTCCAATGCCGATTGCAATCAACTCGACCGGCGAGTGAGCTTCTATTTCTTCAATAACAGCGCGCAAATGCTTTTCCAGATAATTACCCGGATTGACAGAAAGTGTGGAATCATCAACCGGAGCGCCGTCGGAAATCATCATCAGAATGCGCCGGTATTCGCGCCGGCCAAGTAACCGTTGGTGCGCCCATATCAAAGCTTCGCCATCGATATTTTCTTTAAGCAGCCCTTCGCGCATCATCAGGCCAAGATTGCGCTTCGCGCGCCGCCAAGGTGTGTCGGCACTTTTATAAATAATGTGGCGGAGATCGTTCAGGCGACCCGGATTGGCAGGCTTCCCGTTGGCGAGCCATTTTTCGCGGGATTGGCCACCTTTCCATGCTTTTGTCGTAAAGCCCAGAATTTCAACCTTCACGCCGCAGCGTTCAAGTGTTCTTGCCAGAATATCAACACAGGTTGCAGCAACAGTAATGGGGCGCCCTCTCATGGAGCCGGAATTATCGATGACCAGCGAGACAACGGTATCGCGAAAATCGGTATCGCGCTCCTGTTTGAAAGAAAGCGGTTGTGTCGGGTCGATAACGACACGCGGCAGCCGTGCCGAATCGAGATAGCCTTCTTCAAGGTCGAAATTCCATGACCTGTTCTGTTGCGCCATCAAGCGCCGTTGCAAGCGGTTGGCGAGCTTGCCGACAGCACCTTGCAAATTGGTTAGCTGCTTATCAAGAAACGCACGTAATTTTGTGAGTTCTTCAATGTCACAAAGTTCGGATGCTTCGACTTCCTCGTCAAATTCGCGCGTATAGACTTTGTAATCGCCAAGCTCGTCCATATCGGAAAATGGCGGTTGCGGGCGTTTGGTTTGACCAGGGGTCTGTTCGGTGTCTATCTCTTCGGAATCGCTGCCATCATCATCGGCCGAATCGGATGCTTCCATGTCTCCGTCTTCGGCATTTTCATCAACATCATCAGATGGCTCGCTTTCGGTTTTGTCGGAGCCTTCCTGTTCTTTTGAATCGCCGTCCTCGTTTTCCTGAGGCTCGTTGTTTTCATCCTCGTTCTCACCCTCACTATCAGTCTCGTTATCTTCAAGACTGTCAGCAAGTTGCATGGATGCCAACATATTACGCACGATGCGGGCAAATTTGTCCTGATTATTGACATTTTTTGCCAGATGATCGAGGTCTGTTCCGGCTTTTTCCTCAATCCAGTCACGCCATAAATCAACGACGGGACCAGCTTCTTCAGGTGGTTTACGGCCGGTAATCTTCTCGCGCACCATTAGTGCCAAGGCTTCTTCAAGCGGTGCTTCATCCTTTGTGGTGATAGCCTGATAATTTGCCCGCTTGTATTTATCGGCAAGCATCGCATCAAGGTTTTCTGCCATGCCTTCCATGGCAAGTGTGCCGATTGCTTCAACACGGGCCTGTTCGACCGCATCATAGACGGCACGTGCTTCGGGCACTTGCGGAGCAAGATTGGAATGGATTTCACTATCATGCCAAGCCTGACGCAAGGCCATGGAATCGGCAAGTCCACGGGTAACAGCAAAATCATTATATGTCGGGTGACGCGGTATTTCGGGAAGTCTTGCATGTCCTCCCACTATAGAGGGGCGGTCTTCACCGAAGACCACATCCAGCTCATGATCACCCGAGACTGCACGCATGCATACAGTTGTCGCCCGTTTAAACGGTTCACTGTCAATCAGTCCCGAAGGACGTTCGCGTGAATTGTCTCCTGATTGTGCTGCCAAAGCTGTTTTCCTTATGACAAAACCGAGTTGGCAAGGGATTCAGGCAATTCCTTGCCAAAAGCCCGCTGATAGAATTCGGCAACGATCGGGCGTTCCAATTCGTCGCACTTGTTTAAAAATGTAAGGCGGAATGCAAATCCCAAATCCTTGAAAATTTCGGTGTTTTCAGCCCAGGTAATAACGGTACGCGGGCTCATGACTGTCGAAAGATCGCCATTGATGAAGGCTTGCCTCGTCATATCGGCAACATGAACCATTTGTGAAACCGTCTCGCGGCCTTCTTTGGTGCGGAAGGATTTTGCCTTTGCCAGAACAATATTGACTTCATTGTCATGCGGCAAATAGTTCAAAGTTGTCACAATCGACCAGCGGTCCATTTGCGCCTGGTTGATTTGCTGTGTGCCATGGTAAAGGCCGGTTGTGTCACCCAGACCGATTGTGTTTGCTGTAGCAAACAGACGAAAAGCAGGATGCGGTGAAATAACGCGACTCTGATCAAGCAAGGTCAAACGTCCGGACGATTCCAATACGCGCTGGATAACAAACATAACATCAGGACGACCGGCATCATATTCATCAAAAACCAGTGCAACATTTCTTTGATATGCCCATGGCAGAATACCATCCTGAAATTCTGTCACCTGCATACCGTTTTTGATAACAATCGCATCCTTTCCGACAAGGTCGATACGACTGACGTGGCTATCAAGATTGACGCGGATACAAGGCCAGTTCAAACGCGCGGCAATCTGCTCGATATGGGTAGATTTACCGGTACCGTGATAGCCTGAAACCATCACACGACGATTGAAGGCAAAACCGGCAAGGATGGCTAAAGTTGTTTCCCGATCGAATAGATAATCCGGATCAAGCTCGGGCACATTAGGATCTGTTTCGCTGAACGCTGGAACCTGCATATCGGTATCAATACCGAAAAGTTCGCGTGCCGAAACCGTTATATCCGGCACATTATCAATACCCAGATCGTCCTTTGTCATCATGCCTCCATACGGGATAAAACCGCTGTCCGAATTAAATATGAACACACCTTATAGCTATAATGTGTTTTAAATTGAAGAGCTACAAGCTCTCGATCTGTTATCAGACAGTCAGACAAGAATTTCAATGTTCCATTGAAAAGAATTGCCTTTTGGTCTTCAATTTGACGTTAGCAAAAGCCGGCATTTTTCAGCAGGTTATATGCCTGTAATACTTCGCGCAAGCGATCTTCGGAAGACCGGTCACCCCCATTTGCATCAGGGTGATGAAGTTTTACCAGAGCCTTGTATTTCGCCTTTATGTCACGGCTGGTTGCATTGGCGTCAAGGCCCAATGTCATGAAAGCCCGCGCTTCCAGTGTTTTCAATTTTCGTGGTGCGTTGGTTGCCCGGCTTTGTTGATTGAACATATGAAGCGGATCGTTTACCCGGTTCTGATAAGCGGCTGAACCGGAACGGATTCTCGAAAAATCGGCTGCAGGCTTGGCAGCAGCGGCATTGACACCCGATTTCCAGGTCGGGCGATGGCCGGTCAGTGCATCTTTCTGGAATTTCGCGATTTCTTCATCTTTCAAACCGGTGAAATAATTGAAATTCTTGTTATATTCGCGCACATGTTCGAGGCAGAAATGAAGATATTCTCCCTCATGATCGCGCCCTGCTGGAGCCCGATGAGTGCCGGGTTTTGTGCATCCTTCCCACTGACATTGGGGAACCTGAGGTTCCACCTTCTTTTTTCTGTTGGAACTGATGCGGATTGAGTCAAATAATTTCGATGTGGTCGTCATGTTTCCGACTTAAAACACAATATACATGTTTGGCAAGAATTGACTTTCGGGATTTTTGTTCCCACATGTGAGTTGCCGATTTCCTGAATATCAAGAATCGGGTGAAACTTACCGCTCACATATGGGGTTAAAAGAAGAAAATGTCCAGCACAGTTGCAGAAACTATCAAGAAAAAGCTTCAAGCTGCCTTTTCTCCATCTGTTATTGAAATTATTGATGAAAGTCATCTTCACGCCGGTCACCAACACGATGATGGCCGTAGCTTCGATGGTAAAGGTGAAACGCATTTTCGGGTCAAAATTACTGCAAAGGCTTTTAAAGGTATGAAACGGGTGGATATCCATCGTGCAATCAATCATGTTCTCAAGCATGAACTTGAAAGCGGTATCCATGCTTTGGCGATTGAAGCCAAGGCCGAGTAACCGGATGTAAGATCATCCGGTTTCATTTTACAAAACAATAAAGCCTTTTAAATCATACCGGATCAATCTTGTGCTTCAGACTGATTGTCGAACAAAATTCCGGATTTCAAATATTCCACAATTTTAAATGGTAAAGTCAATGACCGTTTATCAACGGTAATTCTGCAAGCATGTTTTTAATCTAGAGGCAATCCTCAACGTGGATGGGCTTTTTTATAAACTTCCATGAGGCGGTCGGTATCAACACCGGTGTAGATTTGTGTGGTCGAAAGACTTGCGTGACCGAGCAATTCCTGAATAGTGCGAAGATCCCCGCCACGCGACAATAAATGTGTTGCAAAAGAATGCCTGAGGGCATGCGGTGTAACACTATCGGGAAGGCCGAGGCTCGAGCGCAATTGTTGAACAGCGCGTTCGACAATTGCCCTTTGCAATTTTCCACCACGCACACCACGGAACAAAGGTTGATCGGGTGGTAAAATGAATGGGCAACAGGAAAGATAATCATCTATTGCCTCATGGACAGCCGGAATAACCGGAACGAGACGGGTTTTTCCTCCTTTGCCGGTTACATAAATGCTGGTAGCATTTTTGTCGCTAAAATCTGCAGGCGTTAGTGATAAAGCTTCCGAAATTCTCAAGCCACATCCATAACAAAGAGTGAGAATGGCGGCGTTTCTCGAAGCAACCCAAGGCTCGTCATCAAGCTGGGTTTTCTTGTCAACAATATGCAGTGCATCGGCGATATTGAGCGGTTTTGGCAAAGATTTCGGTTGTTTCGGTGTGCGCACAACGCGCGCTGCCGGCACATCGGCAAGTCCGGCACGTGTCAAAAAGTTGAAAAACGAGCGTATACCGGCAAGACCGCGGCCAAGTGAACGCGAGCCAACGCCTTCATTGCGCCGATAGGCAAGAAATGATCTTATATCGGCAACGCGAAGTTCGGAAAGATCGGAAATGTCGGGACGATGTCCGAGATGCTCACAAAGAAAACTTAGAAATTGTCGGCTATCCCGTTCATAAGCTTCAACGGTGAGTTTCGCAACGCGGCGCGTTTTTTCAAGCTGCTCGAGCCAGTCTTTGCGCGCGGACAAAAGCTTTGGCGTTGCTTCCAATAATGGAAGATCGGAGGTGGAGATCTCTGTCATGGCATCAATTTACCATGACAGAGTTTAACATCGGGTTTCTCTGTTCGAGCGACCTTAATTGATTTTTGTCGAGACAGGTTTATTTTTTTTAGTGGCTTCGCCGGTTTTATCGGATATGGCCGCTTTCGGTGCAGCTATTGCATTTTTCATATGGGCAATGTGGAGATTCATTAAGCCAGGCAAGTTGTTCATCGACATTAATTGGGCAAAGATCCAGCCAAGAAAGCCTTGTTTGTGGAGTTTTGCCAGTTGGTCGCCGGAAAGCTTGTTGAATTTCTCGGTGTCGATAATCCAGAAATTTTCGAGCCTTGCCGTCTGTCCGCTTTGCGAGCGTATGTCGATCGACTGTTTTTTGAACAGGCCCATTTTGGCAATCGTTTCCAGAAATTTGTTTGTCTGTTCCATGCTGTTTTTGAAAGCGTTCAGGAAATTGATACGATCTTCCATAAAAGGTGAAACACTGCCATCGCTGTTAAAGAGATCAATTCCTTCAACTTCGTTGAACATGCCTGATTCGGAATCGAAACAGACAGTCAATTCTTTCTGGTCAGGTGCACCTGCCAACACAAATGGATAACGGCGGACGAACGCCGGAATATATGTGTCGGGGCGCCACTTTTTATCCTTGTCAAGATAATCGTTTTCATCATTTGCCAAACCGAGCATGGCAACGGCAGTATAGGTAATTTTACCTTCTTTATCTTCGGCACCCATAAACAAAATCGGGTAGTTCAAAGCGGCCTGATAGAATTCTTCACCTGCCAATGGAACCCAGTGGGTATTTGCTGCAAAGTCGAGATTTTTCGGAGCACTGAATTTCAGTTTTTTGTGTGTTTCGCGTGAAATGGGGACGATGTTTTTATAAAAAAGCATAACTGTTGGCATAGAAACTCTCCTGAAGTGTTTTTAAAATGGCTACGTTTTGCAATGTTTTGACCCCAAAGCCGCCATTGTTGCTTTTCAATCGGGATAGAACGGTTTTCTCTCGATCCCTATTGAATATAGTAAATGAACCATATTAAAGCGAACGGCTTGAATTTTGAGCGGGTATTATTAAAAAAGTCTCAAGCTTGAAGTAAATTTTTAACAAAAGCCGATTTTTAAGAGCCGAAAGCCGTAAATTGGAGCAAAAGTAGAACCATATGGGAAAAAGCAAAGATAATTTTGTTCGCCTTGCAACCATCGCGGCAGCCCACGGTATTAAAGGCGATGTAAAACTTGTAGTATTTACCGCCGATCCTATCGGACTTTCGTCTTATGGTAAGCTATTCGACGAAAATGGCCGATCTTTCAAGATTGACCATATCAGAAAAACGGGCAACGCTGTCATTGCGCATTTTTCAGGTATTGATGATCGCAGTCACGCCGAGGCACTCAATGGAATAGCGCTTTATGTCGATCGCCAACAATTGCCGGATGATCTCGAAGAAGACGAGTTTTATCAGACCGATCTTATCGGTTTGCGTGTCAGAGACGAAAATGGTCAAGTGATCGGCAAGGTCAATGCCGTCTTTGATTTCGGTGGTGGTGATATTCTTGAACTGAAGATTGAAGGCGAGGGGCTCAAGCTCATTCCCTTTTCAAAAGCTGCCGTCCCTGAAATCGATATCGGTGAGGGATATATCTCCATTGATCGGGTTGCAGCAGGTCTTGTTGACGATGATCTGGATTTGGGTCACGAGGAGGAACAATGAGTTTCAAGGCTCAAGTACTTACTCTTTATCCGGAAATGTTTCCGGGGTTCCTCGGCCACTCAATGGCGGGGCGTGCATTGGAAAACGGCATCTGGTCCCTTGATAAAGTCCAGATAAGAGATTTCGCGTCTGACCGTCATCATAGTGTGGATGACACACCCTCCGGCGGTGGTGCCGGAATGGTCATGAAGCCCGATGTGCTCGCAAAAGCCATTGACAGTGTTGACAATCATTATCCCCGTTTGTTGATGAGTCCGCGCGGGCGCAGTTTCAACCAGAAAATGGCTCATGAATTGATAGATGGCGGGGGCGTAACGCTCGTCTGCGGCCGTTTTGAAGGTGTGGACGAGAGGGTGATTGAAGCCAGAAATCTTATCGAGGTTTCGATCGGTGATTACGTTCTTTCCGGTGGCGAGGGGGCGGCACTCATTATACTTGATTCGATTGTGCGGCTTTTGCCCGGTGTGATGGGGAACAATCAATCGGGCGAACAGGAAAGTTTTGAGGCCGGACTTCTTGAATATCCGCAATATACAAGGCCACAAATATTTGAAGGCAGATCAATTCCCGAAGTTTTGACCTCGGGAAACCATCAGGAAATTGAAAAATGGCGCAAAAACCGGTCGGAAGAAATAACCAGAGCAAGACGGCCGGATCTTTATTCGATTTACGAGAAAAATAACAGGAAAGCTTGATTCAGTTTGCGCGATAGTGTAATGGGCAAACCACGTTTTCAGATGGTACGTCATCTGCATCCGGAAATTAATGGATGGTGAACCCGCTCCTGCCGCAAGGCATAGCCGAAGGAACAAGGTTTCGAGGGCAAGAGTCGAGCGCTCTGACTGTTCGAGAAGAACATGAAGGATTGATGAGATGAATATTATACAACAGCTCGACGCCGAGCAGCGCGCAAAAATTGAAGAAAAGCGCAAACTCCCTGCCTTTCAGGCCGGTGATACACTTCGCGTTTCGGTTCGTGTGACTGAAGGTACACGTACCCGTGTTCAAGCTTATGAAGGTGTTTGCATTGCCCGTTCGGGTGGTGGTCTTAACGAGACATTTACCGTTCGTAAAATTTCCTATGGCGAGGGTGTAGAACGCGTATTTCCGGTTTATTCACCACTTGTCGAGGGCGTTGAAGTCGTTCGTCGTGGTAATGTGCGTCGTGCCAAACTCTATTATTTGCGTGGCCTTACCGGTAAAGCTGCCCGCATTTCCGAGAAAAGAGACTACCGCAAGAAGGCGGTTGATGTTCCAAGCACCGGTGTGGCTGAAACTGTCACTGTTGAAACAGTGGCTGCACCACTACCGGAAGCTGAACAGAAATCAGAATAAAAGCCGATTGGTTTTATTTGAGATAAAAGCGGCTTTTAAGCCGCTTTTTTATTGCATCGGTTTCTTTATGGAATTTGATGCGGGCTTTGCAAAATCGTCCGATCGTTCTTATCTCATGTCATGTTGATTGACTTTTGGAACAATCGCCGAATAATGGCCGATTTGAAAGTTGAAAACGCTTAATTTTTAATATTCAAGGACAAAAAAATGAGTGCCCCGCGTACACTTTATGACAAGATTTTTGAAGATCATATTGTAGACCGTCAGGAAGACGGTACTTGCCTACTCTATATTGATCGTCATCTTGTTCATGAAGTGACCAGCCCTCAAGCTTTTGAAGGTTTGCGTATCGCTCATCGTCCTGTGCGCCATCCGGAAAAAACATTGGCTGTTGTCGATCATAATATTCCGACATCGCCAGATCGAGCAAAAGGTATCAAGAACGAGCAAAGCCGCACGCAAGTCGAGGCTTTGGCAAAAAATACCTCCGAATTTGGCATAGAATATTTTAACCAGAACGATAAACGTCAGGGTATTGTCCATATTATAGGACCCGAGCAAGGCTTTACTCTGCCCGGCATGACCATTGTGTGTGGCGATAGCCATACCTCGACACATGGCGCTTTCGGTGCCCTAGCTCATGGTATCGGCACCTCCGAGGTCGAGCATGTTCTGGCGACCCAGACACTGATCCAGAAAAAATCGAAAAATATGCTGGTTCAGGTCAATGGTAGTCTACCAAAAGGCGTGACCGCAAAAGATCTTGTTCTGGCCATTATCGGAAAAATCGGTACAGCCGGTGGAACCGGCCATGTGATCGAATTTGCCGGCGAGGCAATTCGTGGCCTTTCTATGGAAGGCCGGATGACCGTTTGCAATATGTCGATTGAAGCAGGTGCACGAGCCGGAATGATTGCACCGGACGAAACCACTTTCGATTATATCCGGAGCCGTCCGCGCGCGCCGAAAGGCGAGATGCTGGAAAAAGCAATTGCCTATTGGAAAACACTGAAATCGGATGAAGGGGCACATTACGATACTGTCGTCACACTTGATGCGAGCGAGCTTGTGCCATCGGTTACGTGGGGATCATCGCCGGAAGATGTCGTGCCGGTTACCGGCGTTGTGCCGGATCCGGAAGAAATTGCCGATGAAACCAAACGTGCTTCCAAAATGCGGGCGCTCGAATATATGGGTTTGAAGGCCGGCACAAAAATGACGGATATCAAGATTGATCGGGTTTTTATCGGTTCTTGCACCAATGGACGCATTGAAGATATGAGAGCCGCGGCTGCAATGGTTAAAGGAAAAAAGGTTTCTCCCACCGTTTCGGCAATGGTTGTTCCAGGCTCGGGTCTCGTTAAAGAACAGGCAGAAAAAGAAGGGCTTGATAAAATCTTCAAGGATGCCGGTTTTGATTGGCGGGAACCCGGATGCTCCATGTGTCTTGCGATGAACGATGACAGGCTGGAGCCGGGAGAACGCTGTGCTTCAACCTCCAATCGTAATTTCGAGAGCAGACAGGGTTATAAGGGCCGTACACACCTTGTTTCGCCCGCTATGGCTGCGGCGGCTGCAATTGCCGGTCATTTTGTCGATATCAGAGACTGGAAATAGAAACTGCGGCAAATTGTATTTCCTGAAGCAAGAACTCTTTACGTTTTGATCTGGTCACTTTAAACATAGATTAAGTGAAAAACCCAACAAAGGGAGTTCGGGTATGATGACGACTAATAAAGAAGACCAGCATGATGTGGCAATCAGCCTTTTACATTTGAAGGATGCACGTTTACTTGCTCCTCTTCTTGCAAGTTATACCCAGGCGTTGAAACGGGGTGCCCCGCGTCGGCCCGACGAGTATTACGCCGAGCAACTGCTAAAGGATCGTACGGCCGAAGTACTTGGCGCTCACGTTAACGGTGAACTCGTCGGATTTGTCATTTTTTATGATCATCCCGAACCGGTTTCCGGATTGCGTGCAGGGCAGGTAGATCATATTCATGTACATCATGAGTATCAGGGTAAGGGCATCGCCAAAGCTATGATCGATCTTCTTTGTGATAAAGCCGAGGAGCGTGGCTGGACAAAGTTGATTTTGAATGCTCCCCGTATTCCCGAGGACGGGCGCAAACTTTATGAGCAAATTGCCGTAAAAGGGGATTGGACCGGCTATATTATACGGTTCGACTAAAATCACTGAAGCTCGTTTGCTCCTATAGCTTAATTATTCAAAATAAAATCAGGAAAACCGTTTTGTTTGAAAACGCAAAACGGTTTTCTGCTATTCGAGCAATATTTGAGTAAATAGGGGCGGTAACCGAGAATCAGTTTATGTGCCTACCGTCGCTTCTAAGGCCTCGCAAAAGGAAAAATATGATTGATTTTATCATGTTTTTAAACGATTAAAACGCGATTTGTAATAAAAACTCTACCCAATCCCAATGATTTGATGACAAGAATATGCTTTACTGCTTTGACGTGGAGCAAAATCCGCATTAGAAGAATAATGTTCTTTAGTTTTGACTATGGAGCATTCGGTTGTTTTTGGGTGTGACCTTTAATCCGCCAACTGAAATGGCCGGCCTGTAGCATTGGATGAAAAATATTGTTCCGGTGCATTGAAAGTTATTTCCAACCTGTTTGCAAAGCAAAACAGACGGGAGGAATGGCGGGGGTGGTTATTCCATAACCGCAGTCAAAACCAGGTCAGGAAAGCCTATGACAGATACGACAACAACAAAACCGCGTCCTATTTCACCGCATGTCAGCATTTATCGCTGGCCGATTACGATGGCGATGTCTATCGCTCACCGTATTACGGGAGGTGCTCTCTATGTCGGAACCTTGTTCCTTGCAGCATGGTTGATGGCAGTAGCTTCCGGTGGTGGGGCATTTGAAGCAGTGAACGGTTTGTTCAATTCATTTATCGGGCGCTGCATTCTGTTTCTATATACATTGGCTCTTGTCCATCACCTTGTTGGCGGTGTGCGGCATTTTTTCTGGGATACAAGAACGTATCTCCTTGAAAAACATTGCGCGACCAAAACGGCTTGGGCAACAGTCTTTATTTCCATTATCGTGACGCTTCTTATCTGGATCGTCGGTTATTGCGTTCGTTAATGGCAGGGAGAAGATATTCATGAAAAAAGATTTCAGAACAGAACTTGGAAAAGTTCGGGGCTGGGGAGCTGCCCATACAGGAACGAGCCATTTTTGGGCGCAACGTATGACAGCACTTGCCAATGTCCCGTTATTTATCTTTTTCATCGTGCTTGTTGTCTCCCTTGTTGGCAAGGATTATGCGACGGTGCATGCAACATTGGCAAATCCGATTGTAGCCGTTGTGATGGCTTTGATGGTTCTTTCCGGTGTCTATCACATGAAACTCGGGATGCAGGTCATTTTGGAAGATTATTTTCCGAATGAAGCAACACGCATCTTGATGTTGGCACTCAATACGTTCTTTTGTTACATTATTGGTGCGGGTCTGCTTCTTGCCCTTCTAAAAATTACATTGGGAGGTTGATCTCTATGGTCACCACTTCTTCAACTAGTTCCACAACAAAAAGTGGAAAAGCCTACCATTTTGTCGATCACAAATTTGACGTCGTTATTATTGGTGCCGGTGGTTCGGGGCTACGTGCAACGTTGGGAATGGCCGAACAGGGGTTAAAAACCGCCTGTATTACCAAGGTTTTCCCGACACGTTCCCATACCGTGGCAGCACAAGGTGGTATTGCAGCATCTCTATCCAATATGGGGCCGGATAATTGGCAGTGGCATATGTATGACACGATCAAAGGGTCCGACTGGCTAGGCGATATGGATGCCATGGAATATCTGGTGCGCAATGCACCGGCGGCCGTCTATGAGCTTGAACATTATGGTGTTCCGTTTTCGCGTACCGAAGACGGTAAAATCTATCAACGCCCGTTTGGCGGACATACAACAGATTTCGGAGCCGGTCCGCCCGTTCAGCGTACATGTGCTGCTGCCGACCGTACAGGTCACGCTATTTTGCACACACTTTATGGTCAAAGTCTGAAGCATAATGCGCAATTCTTTGTCGAATATTATGCACTCGACCTCATTATGACCGATGGCGTTTGCACAGGTGTTGTGGCCTGGAATCTTGATGATGGCAGCATTCACCGCTTTTCGGCAAAAATGGTTGTGCTGGCGACAGGTGGTTATGGCCGTGCCTATTTCTCGGCAACATCTGCCCACACCTGTACAGGTGATGGCGGTGGTATGATTTCCCGTGCCGGTCTACCGTTGCAGGATATGGAATTTGTCCAATTCCATCCGACTGGTATCTATGGTTCGGGATGCCTGATCACCGAAGGTGCACGCGGCGAAGGTGGCTATCTCATCAATTCGGAAGGCGAGCGTTTCATGGAACGCTATGCTCCCTCGTTCAAGGATCTTGCTTCGCGTGACGTTGTTTCGCGTTGTATGACGATTGAAATCAGGGAAGGACGCGGTGTTGGTCCTAAAAAAGATCACATCTATCTGGTCTTGAGCCACATTGATCCGGCCATTTTGCATGAGCGTCTACCGGGTATTTCCGAATCAGCCCGCATTTTTGCCGGTGTTGATGTCACGAAAGATCCGATACCGGTTATTCCGACGGTTCACTATAATATGGGCGGCATACCGACCAATTATTTTGGCGAGGTATTAAACCCGACGGAAGATGAACCCGATCGTGTTCAACCAGGCCTGATGGCCGTCGGTGAAGCAGGGTGCGCATCTGTGCACGGTGCCAACCGTCTCGGTTCGAACTCGTTGATTGATCTTGTGGTGTTTGGTCGCGCGGCGGCTATCCGGGCTGGCGAAGTTATTGATCGCAAGTCGGAAATTCCGCCAATAAACGAACAGGCAGTTGATAAGATTATGGATCGGTTCGATCGTATCCGTTATGCCAATGGAGCCAAACCTACAGCCGAGTTGCGTGAAAAGATGCAGCGCGCCATGCAGGAAGATGCGGCGGTTTTCCGTACGGAAGAAACGCTTCAGCAAGGTTGCAAACGCATTTCGGAAATCTGGAATGAATTGCCGGATGTGAAGGTAACCGATCGCTCACTCATATGGAATTCCGATCTGATGGAAACATTGGAGTTGGAAAACCTGATGGCCAATGCGATTTCGACGGTTTATTCGGCTGAAGCCCGTCATGAAAGCCGTGGTGCTCATGCACGTGAGGACTACCCTGAGCGTGACGACAAAAACTGGCGTAAGCATACGGTTTCGCGCTTGTCTGAAGATGGGAAAGTTTCACTATCCTATCGTGGTGTCCACCTCAACCCGTTAACCAAAGAGGAAGACGGTGGCATTTCGCTCAAGAAAATTGCGCCTAAGAAGCGCGTTTACTAAGGGGAGATACTGATAATGGTTCATATGACGCTTCCCAAGAATTCGCAAATCAAGCCGGGTAAGGTTTGGCCAAAGCCGGCTGATACGTCGAAACTGACCGAGTTCCACATCTACCGCTGGTCGCCGGATGACGACCAGAACCCGCGTCTCGACACTTATTATGTCGATCGTAATTCTTGCGGTCCTATGATTCTTGATGGCCTTTTATATATCAAGAATCACGTTGATCCGACTTTGACATTGCGGCGTTCCTGTCGTGAAGGTATTTGCGGCTCTTGTGCCATGAATATTGACGGGTCCAACACCCTTGCCTGTATTACAGGCATGGATGACGTTAAACATCCGATCAAGATTTATCCTTTGCCATCTATGCCGGTGGTAAAAGATCTGGTTCCTGATCTCAACCGGTTCTATGCTCAACACCGCTCGATCGAGCCCTGGTTGCATACAGTTTCACCTGAACCGCAGAAAGAATGGTTGCAAAGCCATGAAGACCGCCAGAAACTGGATGGGCTTTATGAATGCATTCTTTGTGCATGTTGCCAGACATCCTGCCCGAGCTATTGGTGGAATGGTGATCGCTATCTGGGACCGGCTGTATTGTTGCAGGCCTATCGTTGGATTGCCGATTCGCGAGATGAAGCAAAGGGTGAACGTCTTGATAATCTGGAAGATCCGTTCCGGCTCTATCGTTGCCACACAATCATGAATTGTGCGCAAACATGCCCGAAGGGGTTGAACCCTGCAAAGGCTATTGCCGAAATCAAGAAATTGATGATTGAACGGCGCGTTTAACGACTAGGTTCAAGTCTATTTCATTTAAAAGCCGCGTGAATTTTCACGCGGCTTTTTTAATTAGTCCTCGACATTTTCGAGTGTTCTTGAAACACGACAAGGTCGTAAAATACGCGGGTTCATAAAAATACGAGAGGTGCGGCTTAAAAAACAGTTATGTTTGTAGGTGAAAAGCCGAAACCTGCGAAAGGCAATTATGTGGATTGCCTAACCGTTAAGAGGCTATGTTTTCCGGTATATCAATAATATTGGCTCACCGGTTTAGAGCTTTGTTACATCATGACCAGATGTAAATTACCGCGCTTCCACCAATTTTTTGAGTGCCGACTGAATTGTATTTCTTCAAAAGGAAATGGGCGCGTCGCAATCCATATGATCAAGCATAATTTTCATTCCAATTCCGGAGGCTTCATTTAACTCTTAGGGATAATTTTTATTGAACGATTGAGAATGATTTTTATTGAACGGTTGGAGATGTTTTTTGTTGTTTTGCCGAGCGGGATAAGTGGAACTATCCATGTTGATGAAGTTTCGCTCATTTTTAGCCAACCCGCTTCAAGGCTTTTTTCTTCGGATACAATTTTCCAAGTGGTCAACGGGCTGACTTTATTAAGCCGGATGATGATGGAAGTTTATGTTCCGTTTTCAATGGCTTTCGCAATCGTGATTCGGAAACGGTAAAAATCCTTGATTTTTAAAAAGCTTAAAATCCGGAATGAACATAATCCGGTTTCTTGGCTTAAAAAAACCGGACAGCACTTTATTATGTGCCAAAGGGCATGGGGTTCATAATTGTTGAATTGCAAGATCTAGTCTTTGCCAGTTGCTTGACTGATGTGGTCTTGACGAAATTACAAAAAGCGGGCCGGAAAGGAGAACAAGGGAATGACCGGTGGAATAAAAGCAGGGAAGTCGTCATGCAAAAAACGGGAAAGTCGTCATGCGAAAAGTGCAAAGCGCGGATTGACCGGCCGCCAACGCTCTCCAATCCGGTTTTTGAATTATTGAGAACCCGAATTAATATTAGGGGCACGAATTTTTCATTTTGTTATCAGACCCGATTCGAGGGATACTCGCTTGGTACGGGTCTGATTGTTGGAGTCGTCTTCTCTTTCAGGGAATTTGCTTTTCCTTGATCGAGCTCAATCTTAGAGCGCTTCACCTAAAAGAAGTTTGGGAGAACCGTCAGTAATTCCGGCCGCCTCCTGAATGAAATAATTTTTCATTTTCGGCATTCGTTCAACGAGACCAAGACCGACATCGCGCAACAAACGGATTGGCGAAATGTCATTGGAAAACAGTCTGTTAAGCACATCTGTTGTTATCCCCATACGCACCGTCTCGAATCTGCGCCAAGCCTGATAGCGTTCGAGCCCGACAATGGAGCCAATATCAAGGCCAAGGCGAGCCGTTTCGACGATAATTTGTGCAAGTGCCGCAACATCCCTAAACCCGAGATTCAATCCCTGCCCTGAAATCGGATGAATGCCATGGGCCGCGTCTCCTGCAAGTGCGAAACGCGGTTTGACAAAACTTCTCGCCAAAGTGAGGCCGAAGGGGAAAGCACGTTTTTCTCCCACCACTTTCAACGCACCAAGATGATGTCCGAAGCGGGCTTCAAGTTCGGATTCAAAAACAATATCATCGGCAGCCATCAGGCGTTCGGCGTCTTTATTGCGTTCGTTCCAGACAAGCGATGAACGGTTGCCTTTAAGCGGCAAAATGGCAAAAGGTCCCGCAGGCAGAAAATGTTCTTCGGCACGTCCATTATGCGGGCGCTCATGCTCGACAGTACAAACAATACCCATTTGCCCATAAGGCCAATAAATTGTTTTGATATCGGCAATGTCACGAAGCTTCGAGCGCACACCATCGGCAGCGACAAGAAGTCGGGCCTGCAATGTCTCACCATTGCTCAAATCGATATGCATTTCGTTACCGTTATTAGTAAAATTACTGACGCTCAAAGCTTCTAAAACAGGTATTTCCAATTCTTCCGCACGACGGTGAAGCGAGGCGTTCAGATATTTGTTTTCCACCATATAGGCAAAAGGTTCTCCGGGAGCGACGTCGCCATCAAAGGTGAGGAAAACCGGTCTCACCGGATCACTATTACGTGAGTCGGTAATAATCATGTCATTGATCGGTTGTGAGAGCGGCTCGATTTCATCCCAACATTGAAGTTGTCTCAACATACGAATGGCCGCTGCCGCAATTGCCGATGCACGCGGATCGGTTTTCCAACTATCCTTCGGGGCAGCATCAATTACTGCAATCTTGAGGGACGGCACAGCCTGTTTAATCGCAACGGCGAGTGAAAGACCGACATAGGCACCTCCTGCAATGACGAGATCCAGAACTTTATGGGGGTGGATTGCCGAAGAAGACATAGAGCTTCCTTTCGTAAGTATTGATTGGGCGGGATGGTTGTTGACAATCATCTGCTTTCCTGTTTCACCTAATCGGTTTCGTTCAACTATCCAAGTGAATATGGCTCATGACCGATCGACTTCAACATCTATTATCCATACTGGATTTAGAAAAAATAGACCAGAATTTGTTTCGTGGTCAAAGCGGAAATTCGCATTGGCAGCGTGTTTTTGGCGGTCACGTTATTGCGCAGGCCTTGGTTGCTGCCCATCGCAGTGTTGCACCGGACAGATTTATCCATTCCCTCCATGCTTATTTTATCCGTCCCGGGGATCCTGATCATCCGATTATTTATGAAGTCGAACCACTTCGCGACGGAAGAAGCTTTTCTGTGCGGCGGGTTGTTGCCAAGCAGAATGGCGTTGCTATTCTTTCGTTTTCATCATCCTTTCAGGTTGATGAACCGGGGCTTGATTACCAGCGCCCTATGCCGGAAAATTTGCCTCAGCCCGAGACATTGTCCGGTGAACAGGCAATAGACAAAGCGATTCTTGAATCTGCACCTGATAATATTCGTGATTACTGGAACGAGCAGCGTCCGTTTTTGATTCGCCCTGTCGATCTTGATGATTATCTCAATCGCGACAAACACCGGCCGGTGCAACGCTGCTGGTTCAAACTGAATGGCAAAGTCGCCCCTGCCAGAAGCCTGAATTCAGCTCTTCTTGCCTATCTTTCAGACATGACCTTGCTTGATACATCGCTGATTGTGCATGGCTTATCGGTTTTGACCCCCGGTCTCATTCCCGCGAGCCTCGATCATTCTATGTGGTTTCATCGTCCGTTCAGTCTTGATGACTGGATGCTCTACGACATTGAAAGCCCCAACACCCATGGCGCACGTGGATTTAGTCAGGGATATATCTACACGCGCGACGGAACATTGATTGCAAGTGTGGCTCAGGAAGGCCTCATCAGGCTTGTCAGCCCCAAACCATGACGATTAAGAAGAAAAAGTAAGACATATCTAATTAATCAAACCGGATTTAGCCAGTTTTATTATAATAAAAATTAATCATATTTCTGTATAGAGTTACATTTATAAAAAATTATATTTTAAAATAAACAATTCGATCAATAAAATAATTTATCAAGTAAATAATATTATTCACATAAAATTATTATTATGTGAAACGAAATTGTAAGGACAATGGATAGACCGGAAGCGGTGTCATAACTTTATCAATTTCAACCAATTTATTATCAAGCTAGCGACAGACAAACTTCTTGCAGACTCCTTGTCCGGTTTGTTCCCCTTCCAGAAGCGAAATTTTTTCAATGTTTGGTGCCAATTGGCATGAAGCTTGAATGGCTTTCTGTGTTGTTGAAATTTTTAAATCCTTTTTTGGTCAACATAAATCGAGGAGTTGTAGGAGACATGAAGTTTATTTCCGCAATTATAAAGCCATTCAAATTGGATGATGTGAAAGATGCTCTTCTAAATATTGGCATAGATGGCCTTACCATTACCGAAGTCAAAGGATATGGCCGTCAGAAAGGGCATACCGAAATCTATCGCGGTGCAGAATATGCCATCAGTTTTTTGCCTAAAATAAAAATCGAAGTCGCGGTTCCAACCGATCAACTTGACCGGGTACTGGAAGTCGTGACCGAGGCCGCTCGCACCGGCCAAATTGGCGATGGTAAAATATTCGTCTGGTCTCTTGATAGAACTTTGAGGATTAGAACCGGCGAAACCGACGAAAATGCGCTTTAGAAAATCTTCTGCCAAAGGCAAAATGCCAAAAAAATAGGCAAAATGTGAAAATGGTTATCATATAAGCTTTTTTTATTGAGCTATATCGCGGGGCAGAACGGTTGGCATGAAACTTGTTAGGTAAGTAAATGAGTGAACGTAAAGCGCGTTCTTTTCCAAATGGAGAGGTTTGATGGCGAGTTTGAAAAAATTGATTCCTGTGGCTATCGGGGCGTTTGCATTAATCGGGACGGATGCAGGCTATGCGCAGGAGGTAGAAACAGTCACCGAAGTCGTTAATGAAATTCCGGCTAAAATAGATTCTGGTGATACTGCATGGATGCTGGTTTCAACGGCATTTGTTCTGCTCATGACCATACCGGGGCTTGCCCTTTTTTACGGTGGCATGGTGCGCAAGAAAAATGTTCTGGCAACAATGATGCAAAGCTTTGCAATTTGCTGTCTTATCAGCGTTATCTGGTTTGTTGCGGGCTATTCTTTCGCGTTTTCCGGAAAAAATCCGTATTATGGCGATTTTTCATTGTTGTTTTTAAAAGGCATATCTATTGATGACCTGAATGGAACATTTCCTACCTATCTTTGGGTCACGTTCCAGATGGCCTTTGCCGTTATCACACCGGCACTTATTACCGGTGCATTTGCCGAGCGTATGAAATTTTCCGCAATGTTGTGGTTTATGGGATTGTGGTCGCTTCTTGTTTATGCGCCCATTTGCCATTGGGTCTGGGGCGGCGGTTTTCTCGGACAAGATGGTGTCCTCGACTTTGCTGGCGGGACGGTCATTCACGTCAATGCCGGTGTCGCCGGTTTGATTACTGCGCTTGTTCTTGGGAAACGGCAGGGTTATCGCACCGTTAACATGGCTCCGCATAATCTCACACTGTCGATGATCGGTGCTTCTCTGTTGTGGATCGGCTGGTTCGGTTTCAATGCCGGTTCTGCCGGTGCTGCAAACAAAGTTGCTGCCGTTGCAATGTTGAATACGCAAATTGCCACTGCTGCCGGTGCTTTGTGCTGGATGATTGCCGAATGGGCTGTATCCAAAAAGCCGTCGGTTCTCGGCATTATTTCGGGTGCTGTTGCCGGCCTTGTGGCCATTACTCCGGCAGCAGGTTTTGTCGAGCCATCCGGCGCAATCATAATCGGCATCATCGCCGGACCGGTTTGCTATTTTGCTTCCGTTTTTGTCAAACGTGCATTGGGCTATGACGATTCGCTTGATGCGTTCGGAGTTCATGGCGTAGGCGGTATTATTGGTGCACTTTTGACCGGTTATTTTGCTTCCGATATTTTCTTTTCCGATCCGGAAGCTTACGCAAAAGTTTCTGTACTCAATCAGGGATTCGGTCTCGTCGTCGCCATGATATACACTGCGGTTGTCACAACCATCATTCTTTATGTTGTGAAGGCCGTCATTGGCTTGCGTCCGACAAAACAGCAAGAAATTGAAGGACTCGACATTTCCTTGCACGGAGAAACAGTCCAGTAGATTTTCAGTAGTATAAAAAAAGAAAGCCCGTTTTCCACAAAACGGGCTTTTTATTTTTCAGGCTTTTTTTATTGGTTAATAACCCGTTAACTCTCTCGCTTTATAGTCGATCATAAAAAATCTCTTTCGACTATTATCGGGTTTTCAGGTTAGGTTATGCGTCAGGATTCATCCCCTTATGATTTGACAACAGATGGTGCTTATCAAAGCCCGCATCTGGTGGAGATGTTTTCCCGACAACTTGGCTCGTTTGTCGGTATCGGCATATTGGTATTGATAGGCCTTGCCGCCGCCGCCTTGGCAACATGGAATGTTGCAGATCCGTGCCTGAGTTATGCCAATAATAATCCGGTTACAAATATCATGGGGTGGCCGGGAGCCGTCTTTGCAGATATTGCCATGCAATTTTTCGGGCTTGCCAGTGTCGCGGCCCTTCTTCCTCCTTTCTTTTGGTCGGTTCTTCTGATTGCCCAAAAAGATATAGGAAGACCATTACACCGGCTTTTTTTCTGGCTAATTTCGGCATTCTGTTTTTCAGGTCTTATCGCGCTGGTGCCGCCTTTCGCGCATTGGCCCATGCCAATCGGACTTGGTGGTGTCTTTGGCGATAAAATCCTCAATTTTGCCAATCTTTTTCTCGGATCCGTGCCGGCGGTGGTTTCAACATCAATCATTGCTGCCATTTTAGGACCCTTGGCATTTTGGACCGCCGCCATAGCGGGGGGCGTTGTCGGGCGCCGTAGCCCCAAGAAAAAAGCAAATTCCAGACGGAAAGCGGAAAACCGTATGGGAACAGAGGAAGATGACGGTCCGGCACGCGCATCTTTGATGGTTACTGTTCTTGGCGGAACAATGCATCTTTTCTATCTGTTGAGAGCAGAAATCGGCCGCCTTTTTCATCGCAAGGAACCGATGTTTCCTCCGGTTCCGAATTTTGAAGGGACGAATGCGCTCTATCATGAACGGGTCGAACCCGAATTTTCAACTTCCTCCGACACCGCACCGGATGAAATGCCATGGGCCGAACCGGAACAGGAAACTGTCCTTCCAAGAGAAACAGCAAGCAAAGCGAAGTCGCGGCTTGCCGATGGATTCGAGTTACCCAGTGTCGACTTTCTGGCCGAACCGAAGCCTATCGAAAAAAGTGATCTTCTCACTCCCGAAGCTTTGAAAGAAAGAGCAGGCCAGTTAGAGAGTGTATTGGAAGATTTTGGCGTCAAAGGGCAGATTATCAATGCGCGTTCGGGACCGGTTGTAACGCTTTACGAGTTCGAGCCTGCACCGGGTATAAAATCCTCTCGTGTTATCGGATTGGCAGATGATATTGCCCGTTCGATGAGCGCTATTTCCTCTCGTGTTGCTGTTGTTCCGGGGCGTAATGTTATCGGTATTGAACTGCCCAACCCGAAACGCCAGATTGTCTATCTTCGTGAAATTATCGCGACCCAGGACTTCTATAAGAATAAAGCCAAACTCGGTCTTGCTCTCGGCAAGACAATAGGTGGCGAGGCTGTCATTGCCGATCTTGCGAAAATGCCGCATCTGCTTGTTGCGGGTACAACAGGTTCGGGTAAATCGGTTGCAATCAACACCATGATTCTTTCACTCCTTTACCGGATGACACCGGAACAATGCCGGATGATCATGGTCGATCCGAAAATGCTGGAATTGTCTGTTTATGATGGAATTCCCCATCTTTTAACACCGGTTGTTACCGACCCTAAAAAAGCCGTTGTTGCGTTGAAATGGGCAGTTCGCGAAATGGAAGAACGCTACCGTAAAATGGCGAAAGTCGGCGTCAGGAATATTGACGGTTTTAATGAACGGGTCAAAGAAGCCGAACGTAAAGGTGAACAGCTTTCAAGAACTGTTCAAACCGGTTTTGATCATGAAACCGGCGAGCCGATCTACGAGACCGAAACTCTTGATCTGACAACGATGCCTTATATCGTCGTCATTATTGATGAAATGGCGGATTTGATGATGGTTGCCGGAAAAGATATCGAGGGAGCTGTCCAACGTTTGGCACAAATGGCACGTGCTGCCGGTATCCACGTAATTATGGCAACGCAACGTCCTTCTGTCGATGTGATTACCGGTACAATCAAGGCGAATTTCCCGACTCGTATTTCATTTCAGGTAACCTCCAAAATTGATAGCCGTACGATTCTCGGAGAACAGGGTGCCGAACATTTGTTGGGGCAGGGCGACATGCTTTTCATGATGGGGGGTGGCCGTATCCAGCGTGTTCACGGACCATTTGTCGGAGATGAAGAGGTTGAACAGATTGTCCAGCATCTCAAGAGTCAGGGTGTTCCGGACTATCTTGATGCCGTTACACAAGAAAATGATGATGGCGATAATGACATTTCAGGTGGCTCCAGCCATTTTGAAGATTCGCAAGACCCTTATGATCAGGCGGTTGCCGTTGTCTTGCGGGATCGCCGTGTTTCAACCTCCTACATTCAACGTCGGCTCGGTATCGGCTATAATCGTGCTGCAACGATTGTTGAACGGATGGAAGAAGAAGGTTTGATAAGCCCTGCCAATCACGCCGGAAAGCGTGAAATTCTTGTTCCCGAAGAAGGCGAAAATTTTTAAAGACTGAATTTCATGTCATTGTCGGATCGCTGCTTTCGGGGCGCGTTCTGTCACAGTGATGCCACAGGTTACTGCAAAGATGAATGCAGGAGATTATGAATGACAAAGAAATGTGCACCCGCTTTCAAAATTATGTTTGCCGCTTTTGCTTTTGCAACCTCCGGTGTGACGGCATCGACAATGATACTTCCTCCGGCTTTTGCGCAGAATACCAATTTGGCAGCACACGCACAGGATATTGCCAATCATTTTGCTGCAATACAAACAATGACGGGTGATTTCATCCAGTTTAGCCCGAAAGGCGAAATGACCGAAGGAACGTTTTACCTTGAAAGACCGGGTAAAATCCGTTTCAGTTATAAAAATTCACCGGTACGTGTCATTACCGACGGCAAATCTGTTGCGATCAACAATCGCAAACTTGACACTTGGGATCTATACCAATTGTCGCAGACGCCCATGAAAATGTTGCTGGATACAAAAATTGATCTTTCGGACGGTAAGCTTCTAAACGTCAGTCAGGATCAAGGGTCAACGACAATTGTTCTTGCCGATAAGACATTGGGTAAAGGTCAAATTCGTATGATTTTTGACTCCAAGACTTACGAACTTTTGCAATGGACCATTGTCGACAAACAAAATCTTGAGACCACTGTGCAGATTACCAATGTTCGCACTGGTGTGAGATTTGCAAAAGGAATGTTCGATATTCCCTACCAGCGTATTTCGATGAAACGGAATGGCAATTGATGTTTGCCAAATTATTCCGATACTGAATAGAGCTTCGTTTTTATATATTAAACCGGAAATCTTGTATTTAACGGCTTGTTAAAGTTCTATTTTCTTTTATATACAATTTATCATATCGAATTTTAAATAGATTTATAATATTTGTTCTTATGGTTATACGAATTTATTGATTTTAAAATCGGTTTATATTGATATTTCTCTCATTAAGAACGTATTTTTATATTTTATAAAAGACACGATCGGTTTTGATAAACATTCGCAAACGACAGAACTGTCTTTCGGGATTGATATTGATCGCCGACAGTTCAGAAGGAAAACGGATGCTTTTTCAACAGATCGGGTTTTCAGAAACTTTGCGTTTTATTGATCTCATTCCTGATTGAAATGAGGACATCAGTGTACCGGTGTTGCTAAAACTGGATTTTCTCCGTTTTTGCGCTTAAAGAACCGGTAACCGCATATTTTCAATCAAGGTTAAAGTTTGATGAGTTTTTCAGTTGCAACGTGGAATATCAATTCGGTTCGTTTACGTTTACCTCTTATTCTTAAAGTTATAGAAAAAGAAAAACCGGATATTTTGTGTTTGCAGGAAACCAAATGTCCTGATGATAAATTTCCATATAAAGCTTTGCGTGCGGCAGGCTATGAACATATCGCTATTCACGGACAAAAAGGTTATCACGGTGTGGCAACCTTATCGTTGCGGCCTTTTGAAAATGTTGAAAAAAAGGAATTTTGCAACAAGCATGATTGCAGGCATATTGCAGTAACAATCAAAGCTGGCGATAAACATATCCGTATTCACAATTTCTATATTCCTGCCGGTGGTGATGAGCCGGACCCGGAAATCAATCCGAAATTCCGTCATAAGCTCGATTTTCTGGAAGAAATGAAAGCAATCAAAGCCGATATGGGCGACGGGCTTTCAAGCATTCTCGTAGGCGACCTCAATATTGCTCCTTATGAAAATGATGTCTGGTCGCATAAACAACTTTTGAAAATTGTCAGCCATACGCCGATAGAGACAAAAACATTGATTGATCTTTGTTCGCAAGGTGGTTGGGTTGATCTTATGCGCAAGAAAATTCCCGAACCGGAAAAAATTTTTACATGGTGGAGCTATCGGGCCAAAGATTGGGCCTCGTCCAACCGTGGACGCAGACTCGACCACATCTGGTCATCTCCGGATCTTGTACCACATATGCAGGAAATGGAAATTTTGACCGAGGCAAGAGGAATGGAAAAGCCGTCTGATCATGTTCCCGTCATCATGCATTTCGACCTTGCATAACAAAAAGTGAAATTCGTTGGTATTGATCTATTGCTTTTGACAAAACATGAACAAAATTTCACGAGATTTTCGCTTCTGTTTATGAAATAAGAAGCAAAATTAAAACCTTTGCCGTTTTATAATTTGTGATCGGAGCAGGAAAATAATGCAGAAAGGCTGTTTCAAAACTGTCGGCCGATCAACTTTTTCCTTGATTGCACTGACTTCAGTTTTGATGCTTTCGGGCTGCCTTGTCGGCCCCGATTATCAAAAGCCGATTTTCAAGCTCGATTCCAAATGGAGCGGCTCTTCACATGAAACACCGTCAACACCGCCGGAACTTGCAAACTGGTGGCAAAGACTGAATGATCCCATGCTTGATAAACTGGTGTCTGACGCGATTGCCGGTAACAATGATGTCCAGTCGGCAAAAGCAAGGGTGCGTGAAGCAAGAGCGACTTTGTGGCAAACAACCGGAACATTATTGCCAAGCATTGATGGTTCTGCTTCGGCCAACCGGAATAAATCGGCAGGGGGGCCCGAGCGCAGCCAGTATCGTGGTGGGCTTGATTCAAGTTGGGAGATTGATCTTTTCGGTGCCAACCGGCGCGCTGTTGAAGCGGCAAAATACGGTCTTGATGGTGCCAAAGAAGATATGCGCGCAACAATGCTGACCCTGATTGGAGATGTTGCAACCAATTACGCGGAAATACGCGGGCTACAACAGCAGATAGCACTGGCTCAACGCACCGCAATTGCGCAACGGCGCACCGCACAATTGACCAAAGATAAATTTGCCGCCGGCGCAGTTTCCCAGCTTGATGTATCCAATGCCGAAGGTCAAGCTGCCACCACGGAAGCCGGCATTCCACAAATGCAGGCCAATCTCGCAACAACAATCCACCGTTTGTCTGTTTTAACCGGCCAAAGCCCGACCGCTCTTAATGATATCATGGCAAAAACAGGTAAAATTCCTGAACCGAAATGGCCGATACCGGCGGGCGTTCCTGCCGATATTCTGCTGACACGTCCGGATGTTCGTCTGGCAGAACGCCAATATGCGCAAGCCACCGCCCGCATCGGCCAGAAGGAAGCAGACCGTTATCCGTCTTTGACGTTAACCGGCAATATTTCTACCGCTGCTACCCAGCCGGGTGAACTTGGAAAAAGTTCTTCAATAAGTTGGTCGGCCGGTCCGGGTTTAAGTATACCGATTTTTGAAGGTGGCCAGAGAATGGCTGCTGTCGAGGTAGCCCGTGCCCAGCGTGACCAATCTTTTGTCAATTATCGAAGCAGCGTATTGACCGCATTGGAAGATGTCGAAAATGCAATTGTGTCGATGAGCAAAGAAAGACAGCGTTCGGCAAAACTTGCCATTGCTGCCAATTCTTATGCCAAAGCACTGAGCCTGTCGCGTTCGCTTTATCAAAGCGGTAATACCAGTTTTCTTGAACTGTTGAATGCAGAACGTTCCCATTATTCATCCGAACAATCACTGATTGAAAGTCGGGTTTCGATTACCAAAGACTATATCTTGCTCATGAAAGCTTTAGGTGGCGGTTGGAATGGTGCGGTAGACGACACAAAGCCGGAAATTGTCGACGGCTATACAGGGCCTCACATCAGAAAAGTTGAAACAGAGAGCAAAACGCGATGAAAGCAAAAAAAACAGTCACCATTATCATTGCTGTGATTGCACTGATCGTGCTTTTGATATTTGTCCACTCGGCGTTTTTTTCGACGACTGCGCCAACCTATATGACGTCGAAGGTCAAAAGGGGAGATATTGAAGTCAGCGTTCTTGCCAATGGTACAATCAAGCCGCACCGGCTGGTGGCTGTTGGTGCGCGCGCAACGGGTCGTATCGTTTCGATGAAAGTAAAGCCCGGAAGCATTGTCAAGCAAGGTGATTTACTTGCCGAAATCGATCCGACAACCCAGACAAATGATTTGAAAAGCAAGGAAGCAGCTCTTGCCAATTACCGTGGAAAACTTGCCGAGCAGGAAGCACAACTTGTTCTTGCCAAACAGAATATGACCCGCCAGCAAACGATGATCTCTTCGCATGCGGTTTCCAAAGCCGATTTCGATGATGCCGATGCGCAAGTCAAAATCCGTGCCGCACAGATCGACCAGTTGAAAGCCCAGATTGTGCAGGCGGAAGTTGATGTCGAGACCGCCAAAGTCAATCTCGGTTATACGCGTGTAACGGCGCCGTCCGATGGTACAGTTCTTGCCACGGTTGTTCAGGAAGGTCAGAACGTTAACGCCGTTCAGTCGGCACCGACGATTGTTATTCTCGGCGATTTGTCGGTCATGACTGTTCGTGCCGAAATATCCGAAGCCGATGTCATCAATGTCAAACCCGGTCAGGATCTTTATTTCAATGTTTTAGGCAATCGTACGCGGCGCTATGAAAGCCGCTTGGAAAAAATCGAACCGGCACCTGAATCCATCCGCAATGATATCAGTTTCAATTCATCCTCGACGGCTTCTTCGAGCTCGTCGACTTCACAGGCCATTTATTATAATGGCACATTCAATGTGCCGAATGATGATGGCGTTTTGCGCACTTATATGACTGCCGAAGTTCATATAATTCTGGGACGCGCTGAAAAGGTGCTGCTTATACCGAGTGATGCATTGAACGATGTTTCGGGTAAACAAGCGGTGGTCAATGTTCTTGATCAAAACGGCAGGCTTGAAGCCCGCGATATTGAAACCGGATTGAATAATAAAGTTATGGTCGAAGTTGTTTCCGGACTTAAAGAAGGTGAAACCGTTGTAACCGGTGTCAGCAACGGCACCATGCCTTCGACTTCCGGAAGCCATCATCGCGTGGGGCCGTTCTGATTGATGGAAAACACTCACAAAGACGCGGTCATTGTTCTTGAAGATGTCGTACGTGAATTTCCGGCAGGTGAAAGCAAAGTACGGGTCTTGAAAGGTATCAATCTGACTATCCGACGCGGAGAAATGGTGGCCATTGTCGGCGCATCGGGGTCGGGAAAATCGACATTGATGAATATTCTCGGCTGTCTCGATCGGCCGAGTTCGGGAAGTTACAAAGTTTCCGGTAAAGAAACCTCGCAACTTTCCGCTGATGAACTTTCGTCTCTTCGTCGCGATCATTTCGGTTTCATTTTCCAGCGCTATCACTTGCTTGGCGAGTTGACAGCACTTGATAATGTTGAAATTCCGGCAATTTATGCGGGGCGTTCTCCACACGAAAGAGAAAGGCGTGCAACAGCGCTTTTACAACGTCTCGGTATGGGCGAGCGCATCACCCATCGTCCGGGACAACTTTCCGGTGGTCAACAGCAACGTGTTTCGATTGCGCGTGCATTGATGAATAATGGCGAGGTTATCCTTGCCGACGAGCCGACGGGAGCACTTGATAGTCATAGCGGTGAAGAAGTCTTGCGCATTCTGGAGGAAATCCACGCAGAAGGGCGCACAATCATTATCGTAACGCACGATATGTCGGTCGCAAAAAAAGCCGAACGGATTATCGAAATCAGCGACGGGGAGATTTTGTCGGATAAACCCAACCGCCCGACAGAAGTAGCCACTGGCCATGCCGACGAAGTTGCAACAGAAGTCGTGAGCAACAAAAAAATCGGAATGTTGAGATCATTTCTTGACCGCTTCCATGAAGCTTTCCGCATGGCTTTGTTGTCAATGAATGCGCATCGTATGCGCACATTTTTGACCATGCTGGGGGTGATTATCGGTATTGCTGCCGTGGTTTCCATGGTTGCTTTGGGAAATGGTACGCAAAAACAGATTCTTGAAAACATCAATAGTCTGGGAAGCAATACCTTGAATATCTTTGCCGGAAAGAGCTTTGCCGATATGCGATCGGGCAAGGTTACGACATTGGTCGATTCCGATGCAATAGCACTTTCCGAACAACCTTATGCCGATGCTGTAACACCGACTGTCACGACATCGTCTACTGTCCGCTACGGGTCGATCGAATCGAATGTGACGGTTTATGGTGTAAGCGACCAATATTTCAAAGCACAAGGCGCAAAACTGGTTGAGGGACGATTATTCGATTCCGAAAGTGTGCTTTCACGTGCAACCGATCTCGTGGTTGAAAAACAGGCTGTGCCAACGCTTTTTCCCGATAGTCACGAAAGTCCGATCGGACAGGTGGTTCTGGTTGGAAAAGTTCCCACCCGTATTGTTGGTGTCATAGAGTTGCAACAAATGGGACCGCCTTCCGATACTTTGCAACTTTATTTGCCATATACAACTGTGCAGACACGCTTTCTCGGCAACAAGACCGTACGCTCCATTACATTGAAAGTTGCCGACAATGTCGATTCCCGGTTGGCCGAGGCTGCGGTTAAACGTTTTCTCATTATGCGGCATGGCACAGAAGACTTTTTCATTCGCAATTCCGAAGAATTTCGTGAACAGGTCATTGCAAGCACGCAAGTTCTGACTTTGCTGGTTGCCTCCATTGCGTTGATTTCGCTTCTGGTGGGGGGCATAGGTGTGATGAATATCATGTTAGTTACCGTATCCGAGCGAATCAATGAAATTGGTGTGCGGATGGCTGTGGGCGCACGTCAGAGTGACATTCTCCAGCAATTTCTGATAGAATCTGTCCTTGTTTGTTTGATCGGCGGTGCCTTGGGTATTTTGCTCGGTCTTTCTGTCGGGTGGATTTTTGCCGTGAGCGGCGCACCGTTTAAACTTGTTTACTCGATGGGTTCAATTATTATAGCTTTTGTTTTTTCCACGCTTATCGGCATCGGCTTCGGTTTTCTGCCTGCACGCAATGCCTCTAAACTTGACCCTGTTGCCGCTTTATCGCGCGACTAGCCGCATCGATTTGAATTGACGCGTTGATAAATATTGAATTTGAAGGAAGTCTAAAGTGTCAAAAACCACTCCGGCAACCGCCTTTCTTGATCATAACCATATCGAATACGAGTTTATCACCTATCACTATGACCAGCATGCTGATCGTGTCGGCCTGCAGGCAGCAGAAGCTGTTGGGGCTGATCCGGAAACCGTTTTCAAAACATTGATGGTCAGCGTTGACGGTAAACCCCATGTTGCGGTTTTGCCATCCGATCAGGAAGCCAATATGAAAAAACTCGCCGCCGCTTTTGGTGGAAAACATGCCGAAATGTTAAGCGTCGAAGAAGCCGAAAAACTTACCGGCTACAAGGTGGGTGGTATCTCGCCTTTCGGACAAAGACGGCATTTACCAACAATTTTCGAAAAAACAGCTGAATTGTTCGATAAAATCTATATCAATGGCGGTGGACGCGGTTTTCAGGTCAAGATGCATTCGAAAGATGCCATTGCTGTTCTTTCGGCCAAAGTTGCCGATTTCAAGCGCTGAACACTCAAAACTGATTGTCATTCCGTTATCATTTTGCCAATTGTCGAACATGTGGCTTTGAAAGAACCGGTTTAAAAAATTGCGTCTTTATCAGAAATAGGCTCTAAGCTCCGCACCGATGAATTTGATATATTCGCTTGCAAGCAATCTCAATTCGCCTAATTGACGGAGCAGGCTTTGTTCTCCTGTTCCGTCGCTAATCGGATAGGCGATGAAGTCTATCTCAGGCATCAAGCGGTTCAATTCGCGTAACGAACGCGGCATATGATAATCGTTGGTGACGATATAGACCTTTTGATAGTGATTTTTTCTTATCCAGTCGGTCGCCTCTTCGGCGTTTCCGATTGTATTGACAGCTTCGTGCCCGAGATCCACACAACACTCGAATAATTGCGGGTCACTATGGGTCACACGTATTAAGGCCTGACTATTGGTGGATGGATTGACACCGCTGATCAACAGTCTTTTGCCAAGTCCTTTGCCGAGCAGATCAAGACCGGCTTCCATCCGGCTTTCACCGCCAGTCAGCACAATAATTGCGTCAGCAACCGGAAGCGGATCCGGTGGAGCGAGACGGGATATTTTTTCACTGAAATAGAAAAAACCGCTGCCGAACAGAATAATGCAGACGAGAATAAAAATACTGACCGGTGGCAAATGTTTGAAAAAACGCCTTTTCCAACGCAATAATCTGATCTGGCGAAGCTTTTTCCGCTTCTGCACTGGATCTGCCAATTGCGCATATAAGGTGTATTCGCTCATCGTTAAAATAACTCGCTTTCGCTACGGTCAATAGATTTTAACTGGCTTAAAATGGTGAGGCGGCTCGTCATCATCGTCAGTAAAGAGACGAAGCTCACAAGAATAAATATCTTGATATAACTCGACAGGCCAAGACTGAAATGGCCGAACAAGGCCGATGTCTGGTCGCCGCCAGGTGTACCGGAAACAAAGCCTGACCAGAACGAAAAAGCAATAAAGACGATAATGGCGGAGAGGCCGCCGTAACAAGCTCCTTTGAAACCGGTCTTGAAAAAATGCAAGTCGAACTGACGGGCGATAAAGCTTGATTCCGCACCGATGAAATGCAGCACTTCGACAATGTGCTGATTGGCTGAAAGGGCGCTGCGCGTTGCAAATATAATCGTAAGGGTCAATGCCGAAATGACGAGCGCCAATATGACCAGTCCGATAATAATGGTTGCATGTGCCATTGTGACGAGCCGGCTGATTGCGTTGCGATGATCGTCAAAACTTCCACCGGGTATTTGTGTTGCAATGGCATCGCTTATCATACCGAAATCGACCGGCACAGAATCATCAAGCGTCACGACAATAAGACGCGGAATAGGAAGCTCGTTCAATTCCAGTCCGGTTCCAAGCCACGGTTCGAGAAGACGTTCTGTTTGGGTGCGGTCGACGATTTCGGCAGATTTTACACCCCGAAAGCTTTTGGCGAGTTCTACAGCATATTTTAAAGTTTTTTCTATATCAAGGCCATCAGTCGGACGGATTTGAATAGTGGCTTCTCTTGAAACCTGATTTTCCCAATTATGCGCCGAATGACCGATAAGATCCACGCCGCCAATAGCCAGAGATGCGAGAAACGTCATGATAGCAATCACAACGACCAAGGCTTGTCCCGAAACATCACCCGCCGGAACAATCGATGTTTGAGCGGTTGGGCTTTTCCGGAACCAGAATTTTTTGAGCGGTTCAGTTGAGGAAAGCTTAGTCATAAAGTTCCAGCCTTCCATCGTTAAGAATCATGCGACGCGCATCGACCTGCTCCATCAGATTGACATCGTGGGTTGCAATAATCACAGCAGTTCCCGAACGGTTAAGCTCGATAAAAAGCCGCAATAGTCTGCGGGCAAGGACAGGGTCGACATTACCGGTCGGTTCATCTGCCAATAAAATTTCGGGCTGGTCAATCAAAGCACGGGCAATCGCGGCGCGTTGTTTTTCTCCGCCGGATAGAACAGGAGGCAATACGTCCATGCGTTCACCAAGTCCTACCCATTGCAGAAGCTCTTCTACCTCGGCCCGATAGGTTGCTTCTTCACGCCCCCTCACACGTAAGGGAAGCGAAACATTTTCATATGTTGTCATGTGATCAAGCAGGCGGAAATCCTGAAAAACAATACCAATTCTCTGGCGCAATTTCGGCATATCCTGCCGTTTCAAAAGGGCAGTATCATGGCCGAATATATTGATAAGGCCGCGCGTCGGTTTTAATGCCAGAAACATCAACCGCAACAATGTTGTTTTGCCGGCACCCGAAGGACCAGTCAAAAACTGGAATGATCCGTGCGGAATATAAAAGCTTATATCACGGAGGACTTCCGGCCCCATGCCATAACGCAAGCCTACATTTTCAAAACGAATCACTGTTAATTTACCTATTCTAACCGCAGAAATTTTATTCGGTTTTGCCCTGTGAGCCGCTATTGTCCTTCAGAGGCATTCATTGCCAACTCTTGAAAGGTCCTTGACCGGAGGACCCAATTTTTCCTATCCTTGATGAATATGGTTAAGTCGCGGTTAAAATTTGGCGGTGACAATTGCTTTCTTAACGCGATTGTCTGTGTTAGGCCACGGCCTTAAAAATTTATATGGATAATAATATGCCCTTGATAGATGGAAAGTCGATTGATGTTCTGTTTTCGGAACAAGACATTGCCAAACGCAATCGTATAATAGCAACTGAAATTGCAGCTAAAAAACCCCAAAACTTGCTGGTTTTACCGATTTTGAAAGGGTCATTTATCTTTGCTGCCGATCTTATCAGAGAGCTCCATCGCGCTGGTGTCACCTCGACTGTCGAGTTCATAACAATTTCAAGCTATGGCGCGGGCCAAGAAAGCGGAGAGATCAGACTTCTTCATGATTTTGACAGCGATATTACAGGACGCGACATTCTTTTAATCGACGATATTCTGGAATCGGGAAAGACACTGAAATTTGTTCGCGATCTTTTGAAAACGCGTGGAGCCGGACGCATTTTTATCGCGGCCCTCCTTGATAAGGCGATGCGCCGTCAGGCCGACATTGAAGCGGATTTCGTCGGTTTTCCCTGTCCTGATCAATTTGTTGTGGGCTACGGAATGGATGCGGGCCACGCATTCCGCCAGCTTCCTTTCGTCGGTGTCATTCATAAATAAATGCATAAAATTTCATAACACCGGATAATCTTTCCGGTAACCATCATAATGAAATGTCCGATAGCGCGTCTCACAAATTTTTCTGATAAAACACTGGCGCGAGACCGACATTGCTGCCAAATCCCATTTTGTTTTTTTGTGTTTATCTGATCATTGAAATCACCGGATAGGCAGGAATATCTGATAACCGGTCAGTTTGTCAGCAATGATAAAATGCTTGTCCGGATTTTTTTGAGGTGCACTGCCAAAGTCGGCTGTCCTATGTGCCAAGCTCCGGAAATAGGGAATGTTGGCCGATTTGCGTTTCCCGTCCATTCAACAAAATAATTTGTGCCAGCAAATATTGTTCAAAATCGCTACTCCGAAATGAATCTGTTGCATTTTTTCCAAAGGTCACGTTGATTTATCAACCAGGAAAATTCTCTGCTGTTCGAGGCGCTTTTAGTTCAAAGGAGAAACCTTCCGGCGCATATTTCAATTCGGCATGTCCGTTGAAACGGGCTGGCAAAAGACGCTTTATCAGTTTGCTGCCGAAACTGAGCTTTGTTGGCTGACTAACTGTCGGGCCACCTTTTTCACACCACGAAAAATGGAATTCATCCTTATCGAGAGTCCAGTTAATTTCAACGATTCCGCTTTTTGAGGACAAAGCACCATATTTGACAGCATTGGTGCTCAATTCATGAAGTGCTAAAGCCATGGACAACGCTGTTTGTGGCGAGAGTGATACGGGCGGACCCGATATGATGAACCTTTTTTTGGTTTTGTCATGGATATCAAGACTGCTTTCGACAATTTGTTTGAGGTTGGCACTGTTGGTTGCACCTTGTGTCAAAATATCCTGTGCATGGGCAAGTGCATTCAGCCGTACCGAAAAATCCTGTAATGCTTTTGTCACCGATGTCGATTCGGTGAGAGTTTGATTGGCAATGCTCTGAACAATTGCCAAAATATTTTTGACACGATGGGCAAGTTCACCTGAAAGCAGTGCCTGTTTTTCTTGTGCGTCGCGCCGCTCGGTCACATCCTGTAAAACACCCAGGATTCGATGTTTCATCAACTTGCCAACGTCTTTTGGAGCAGCTTCCGCCCAATAACCGATCCAGCGTAATTGTTTGGTATCAGCCCTTTTGATCTGGAATTCCAAATGTGTAATCAGACTTTCATCTTGTCTCGTTTGCAACATTTGTTTTGCAATCTGTTCCGGATTATCGACGATGACGGAATAAAAGTCATTCAAGGGAAGTTCCTCGCTTTCCTCGAATCCCAGAAGTTTTAAAAATTGCGGTGTCGCTTCAATTATTTTGCGATCACGGTCAATTTCGAAAGCACCGATGCCGGCAGCCTGCTGGGCGAGCCGCAACCGTTCTTCACTCAACCTTAATGTTTCGGAATGACGTTGTTCGTCTGTACGATCGCGGACAATTTTTAAGAATCCCTGCTGCTTCCCATCATCGCTATAGAGGGCTTGAAGATCTCCCGATGCCCAGAATGTGGTACCATCTTTTCTTTGGTGAAACCGCTCGACAACGTCTATCCGGTGCAAACTTGCCATTTGTTGGCGCGTTTCGGGAAGCCTGTTCATCCTGTCTTCTTCTGTGAAAAGAACATCAAGCGGTTGACCGATTATTTCTTCCGGTTTCCAGCCGAACAATTTTTCGGCGCCCGGACTCCAGCTGACAATAAGCCCGTTCATGTCAGCCGTTAATATTGCATAATCCAGGGCATTATCGAGAATAAGCTGGTTACGCCACTCCTGTTTTTCAACACGTTTCATCGTGGTTATACAGACTCCGTTTCAATAACCCATAAATACTTTCATGTACAAACAGGCTTTTAGCGTCATCCCGCATTTCCCACGGAAACTTATATCATTTAATAACCACCTTGTTAACTGTTTATCATATCGGTTTATTGTAAAATTAACGCATAAAATTATATTATTTAACTTATCGAGGATTTTACCGGATGAGTTATGAAAAATCTCAGTCAATCTTTCCCGACAAGACCGCTCAAAATAAAACGCTGTGATTACTCCTATCTTAAGCGCGGACTAATCTATTTTTTATTGTTCAATGTTATTTTTTTAGGGTTCTGTTTTTTCTGGAAGCCACATTTTATTGAAGATTTCAAAATTATGGATAAGCCGGAATATGTCCAGAATTTTACTTTGGAAAATAATCTTTGCCGTGCAACACTACTGGTTTTTCGAGAATGCCGGACAGACGCGAAAATAACGCTCGGAAATCAGAGTTTTATAAAACATTTTTCAGTGCGCTTTTTAGGTTTAACAAGGAATTCTTATCCGGTATATATTGTTTATCAGCGCGACAATCCGGAAAAAATGGTGCTTAACCTTGAAATAGAGCACATATGGCAACGGTTGTTTGTGTTTTTTATTGTTTTGATAATTGCATTTCTAATTGCGATAAAAAGTTTTGCCGATTTTATACAGCAATATAGGCAATGGAGAGTTGTCGGAAGCCAACGTAAGATGATGCCGACAATTGTTGCTTTGACAAAATTATTTTTCGGTTATTGTTTTTACCGAATTCATTTGCCTGATGGCAAAATTCAAAAACGTTTGCTCAAAGTAAAACGCAAAGATCCGTTGGTCTTTGTCGATCAGTCAAGGGGATATGTTCTTGGCGCTATACCTGAAGGATGCAATTTCGCTATTGTATTTGATCAAAAACTCGATCATGTTGATTTAACCGAGGCCGAAAAGAAAGAATTGATGGGTACAATCGCCCGTCTCGCAGAATCAGGCGAAAAAATAATGCGGCCAATGTTCTAGTTAAAATTGTTGTTGGAAGGAAATGACGATGGCAGCAAAAAAACACGGACGTTATGATGCTTATCTCGAACAAGCACGCGATCTTCCTCCCATCAAAACGGCAATTGTCCACCCCTGTTCAAAAGAAGCCATGGTGGCGGCTATTGAAGCCTGGCAAGAAAAATTTTTGCAACCGGTTCTGGTCGGGCCGGAATTAAAAATCAGGAAAGCTGCAAAAGAAGCAGGCGTCAAAATAGATGATCTCGAAATCATACCGACAGAACATAGCCATGCGGCTGCCCGGACAGCGGTCGAAATGGCAGCAAGTGGAAAAGTTCAGGCGTTAATGAAAGGGTCGCTCCATACCGACGAGCTTTTAAGCGCCGTGGTCAACGCACAATCGGGGTTGCGAACAGAACGACGCATCAGCCACGTTTATGCAATGGATATTCCGGCCTATTCAAAGCCGCTTTTCATTACCGATGCGGCAATCAATATCCGTCCGGATCTTGATGACAAGCGCGATATTGTTCAAAACGCGGTTGATCTTATGCGCATTCTGGGGCGTGAAAAACCGCTTGTAGCGGTGCTTGCGGCGGTAGAAACCGTTAATTCGAAAATGCCGGCCACCCTTGATGCAGCAGCTTTGACTGTCATGTCGATGCGCGGGCAAATTACCGGTGCTGTTGTGGATGGACCGTTGGCTTTTGATAATGCGATCAATTTGAAGGCGGCCGAAATAAAGGGTATTGTTTCACCGGTCGCAGGAAAAGCCGATATTCTTCTGGTGCCGGATCTTGAAGCAGGCAATATGCTTGCCAAGCAATTGATGTATTTTGCCGATGCCGGTGCTGCCGGACTGGTTCTCGGTGCGCGTGTGCCGATTATTCTCACCAGCCGATCGGATAAAGTGTCAGTGCGTCTTGCCTCCGCAGCACTCGCAAAAATCATGGTCGAGCGGCGGTTCAAACTGGAGAAGGCGCATCATGCATAACCGGATTGTAACGTTCAATTCCGGCTCTTCATCATTAAAGGTCGGACTTTATGAAATAAAGGGCTCCCGCGCAGAGCGTCTTGGAAAAGGTTCGATTGATCTCAGGCGTAATTGTTTTTCTTTCCGGATTGAACAAACCGGCGAGCAGATAGCGGCTGCACCGCTCCCAGAAAAAGCCGATGATAAAGAAATGCTCAAGCAAGTGTTTGGCTGGCTTGTTGAGCGAATGGATATCGGAGAAATCAAAGCGGTTGGTCATAGAATAGTACACGGCGCAGATATCTTCAGAAATGCGTGTATCGTCAATGATAAAACATTGGATTATATGGAATCGCTTATACCGCTTGCACCACTCCATCAACCGGCCAATCTCCGATTGATTTATCTGGTCAAAAAACTTTATCCGTCGCTCATGCAAACAGCCTCTTTTGACACAGCTTTTCATCAGGGCCAGAGCGATAGAGTGAGACGTTTCGCCATTCCCCGAATTCTGCACAACCGCGGTATCAAAAAATACGGTTTCCATGGGCTTTCCTATCACTATATTTCGGAACAATTACCCAAATTGCCGAAAGATGTCCGTATAAAGAATGTCGTTGTTGCCCACCTTGGCAGTGGCGCCAGTCTCTGCGCATTGAAAGATCAGCAAAGTGCTGAAACAACCATGAGCTTTACCACACTTGACGGTGTGCCTATGGCAACGCGTTGCGGGTCACTTGATGCGGGAGTTCTCATCCATCTGTTGCGAAACAAGCGCCATAGTGTCAGTGACATGGAATATATGCTTTATCATTCGAGCGGCCTCCTTGGTATGTCTGGCATCAGCGCCGATTGTCGTGATCTGGTGGCATCCAAATTGGAACAGGCAAAACAGGCTCTTGATGTTTTTACTCTTCGTATTGCGCAGGAAATCGCGCGTTTGGCAGTCACTCTGGAAGGGCTTGATACCATTATTTTCACTGCCGGTATCGGTGAACACCAACCGGAGATTCGCGAGGCTGTATTGGAACAATTGCGTTGGATGGGGATCGAGATTGACTATGAAGCCAATAATGCCAATCAATCACGGCTGACAACGCTTAATAGTCCTATTGCCGCATTTATTATTCCGACGGACGAAGAACAACGTATTGCTGATGACGCTGCCCTTCTTTTGACCGAAAATGAAAAAACAGCTCATTGAATTTTTAAAATAACAGGTTGCGGGGCATAAATTGCTTAATTGTATCGCGGGGAAAAGCTTATTGTTCAATTATAGCTAACATAGTTGAAATAGCTGAAAAGATAAACAGGAATATGCAATTGCGCTTGTTATATCGCCATGAGGCCCCGAAGAAAACGGAGGCAGCATCGGCGCAGCGCCAACAGGTCTAGACTATAATGCTTTCATCTTGCCTTTAGTCGACAGAACATTGAAACTAAAAATCTAACGCTCGAATCCGTTCTTTAAATCCATTCTTTATTAGAGATTTTTATAGCTCTTTAAGGGATTTTTCATAAGCTTTGTAAGCACAATTTTTAAATCAATGAAGTATGTCTGCCGTTTTACATATTTACCCAAGTGAAGCCTGTCCGATTGTATGTTTCGACTGACGAAGTGAATGGTCAAGTTGTTTTCACTCGTCGCTTCTTCTTGGTGAAGTATGTGCTGGCAAGATTATGTGTTTCCAAGACAGGGCGTAAAGTTTGCGCCAAATATTGGCGGATACCCGTAAATATTGGCAGATGCACCTATAACGAAGACATTCGAATTACTAAAAAATTCAGGCTAACAGGAATTCGACAATAGGTCGCAGCAATATCGGCGGAATATTCCGCCGATATTATTTTGGTGCTTAACGTTTGTTCAAACGGTTAGCAATCAGGTCTTCAACAACCTGCGGTTCTGCAAGTGTTGATATATCGCCCAGATTTTCAAATTCGTCTTCGGCAATTTTACGCAAAATTCGCCGCATGATTTTGCCCGAACGTGTTTTTGGCAGACTCGGAGCAAACTGGATCTTGTCGGGTGTGGCAATCGGTCCAATCTCGTTTCTGACATGTTTGATAAGGTGTTGACGCAATTCTTCTGTCGGTTCGATACCTTCCATCAATGTCACATAACAATAGATACCCTGTCCCTTGATCGGATGCGGGTAACCTACAACCGCTGCTTCGGAAACATTGTGATCGGAGACGAGCGCCGATTCAACTTCTGCCGTGCCAAGACGATGGCCTGAAACATTCAAGACGTCATCGACGCGGCCGGTAATCCAGTAATATCCGTCATGATCACGACGACAGCCATCACCGGTAAAATATTTGCCCTTATAGGTCGAAAAATAGGTTTCTACAAAACGGTTATGATCGCCATAAATTGTGCGCATTTGCCCCGGCCATGAGTCGGTAATGCATAAGTTTCCATCATTTTCACCTTCGAGGACTTCTCCTTCAGTGTCGACAAGCTCGGGCTTGATGCCGAAGAAAGGAAGTGTTGCCGAACCGGGTTTCAGATCGGTTGCACCGGGTAGCGGGGTGATCATATGGCCACCGGTTTCGGTCTGCCACCATGTGTCGACAATCGGGCAGCGATCATCACCGACTTTATGATAAAACCAGTTCCATGCTTCCGGATTGATCGGCTCGCCAACCGAACCAAGAATACGTAATGATGTCCGTTTCGAGCGTTCGACATATTCGTCACCGGCTCCCATTAATGCACGAATAGCTGTTGGTGCGGTATAAAGAATATTGACCTTATGCTTGTCGACAACTTCCCAAAAGCGCGCCTGATCGGGGAAGTTCGGGACACCTTCAAACATAAGCGTTGTCGCGCCATTACATAATGGCCCGTAAACCAGGTAGGAATGTCCGGTCACCCAGCCGACATCGGCGGTACACCAATAAACGTCGCCTACATGATAATCGAATACATATTCATGCGTCATGGAAGCATAAACAAGATAGCCGCCGGTTGTATGAAGAACGCCTTTCGGTTTACCCGTAGAACCTGACGTATAAAGAATAAAAAGCGGGTCTTCGGCTTTCATGCGCGCTGGCGGGCATTCGGTTTTCGCATTGGCCATTTCTTCATGATACCAGAAGTCACGACCGGGGGCCCAGCCGATTTTGCCGCCGGTTCTACGCACAACCATCACCTGATTGACCAGAACATATTGGCGTGCGGCAATGTCAATTGCATGATCGACATTTTCTTTCAAAGGGATGGGCTTGCCGCCACGTACACCTTGGTCGGCTGTAATGATAAAGGTCGATTCGCAGTCGACAATACGCCCTGCAAGGGCTTCCGGTGAAAAGCCTGCAAATACGACTGAATGGACTGCGCCGATACGTGCACAGGCAAGCATTGCATAAGCGGCTTCCAGAATCATGGGAAGATAAATGGTAACCCGATCGCCTTTTTTGACGCCCCGTTTTTTTAGGATATTGGCAAACCGGCAGACGTTTTCGTAAAGTTCCTTATAGGTGACTTTTTTATCAATATAGGGGTTGTCACCTTCCCAGATCATCGCAACCTGGTCACCGCGACTTTTCAAATGTCTGTCGATGCAATTATAGGTTACATTTGTGATGCCGTCTTCATACCATTTTATGGATACACGGCCTCGAAAACTGGTATTTTTAACTTTTGTAAACGGTTTGAACCAGTCAATGCGCCGGCCATGTTTCGACCAGAATGCATCCGGATCCTTGATACTTTCATCATACCATTGAAGATATGTTTCACGATCAATCAAGGCATTTTTCTTGATATTATTAGATACAGGATAGACTTTATCCGTCATCTTCTCCTCCTTTTTGTGTTGCTATTCTCCTCACGCAACACGTTCTTTATAAAATATCCATTTGTGATGGATATTTGATATTTACATTAAATGGTATCATCGGTTTCTTGGAAGTCTTAAAATAATTTTTTTAAAAAACTTATCGTGAATGACTAGAAAAAACCGAAGTAAAATAATTATAAATTGTCAATTTTTGTTTCTTTTTTACTGAAAAAGGCCAGCGAGGCATCGATTTTAAAACAGCGAGCAGTAGTTAAAATAGCGAAGTGATACCACTTCGTGTTGTGTCCGGTATTTGAAAGGAAAATGCTATGTTGGACGGAAAGCTGATAGTCTCGCGTGAAGAAGCGTTGAAAAATGGAGCTGATGTGACGTCAAAGAAGTCAGGTCACCGGATGGCGGCGCAAACAGCTTCGTTGAAAAATCCGGTGGATGCTTATCCGAAGCCTCCCTATTCGACAGAAAAACAACAAGCTCCGGGACTTGCATCAAAGTTGACGCCAAAGGCCGATCACGGAGAAAAAAGTTACAAAGGCTCCGGTAAACTTTTAGGCAGAAAAGCGCTGATTACCGGTGGTGACAGCGGCATCGGGCGAGCCGTCGCGATAGCATTTGCACGTGAAGGTGCCGATGTTGCAATCAACTATCTGAAGGAAGAAGAGTCCGACGCGCAAGAGGTTATCAAGCTCATCGAACAGGCAGGGCGCAAAGGATTTGCTATTCCCGGTGATTTGACCGATCGGCATTTTTGCGAAAAATTGGTCGGGGAAGCAGTCAAAAAACTGGGCGGACTTGATATTCTGGTGAATAATGCCGGCCGTCAACAGGCGGTGGAAGCTCTTGCCGATCTCACAGACGAATCTTTTGACCAGACGATGAAAACCAACATTTATGCACCGTTCCGTGTAACAAAAGCTGCATTGCCACACATTCCTGCGGGTGGTTCCATCATTATCACGTCTTCGGTACAGGCATTTGACCCGTCTGCAACCTTGTTCGACTATTCACAAACCAAAGCTGCCAATGTTGCTTTTGCCAAATCGCTGGCAAAGCAACTCGCTCCGAAAGGCATTCGTGTTAATGCGGTTGCTCCAGGCCCCTTCTGGACACCATTGCAACCCGCCGGTGGCCAGCTCATGAAAGCCATGCCGCAATTCGGTTCCGAAACACCTTTGAAGCGTGCAGGCCAGCCGGTTGAAATTGCCCCCCTTTATGTTTTGCTGGCATCAGAAGAAGCAAGCTATTGTTCAGGCCAGGTCTTTGGTGCGGCCGGCGGAATTGGCATGGATAGCTGATTATTGGTGAGTAACCGGCGGACGATGACCGAATATTGCCGAACCGACGCGCACACTCGTGGCACCGAAGGCAATGGCTGTTTCATAGTCCGCCGACATTCCCATTGACAGTTTTTTCACTTCCGCCTCTTTAGCCAATTTTGCAAGAAGAGCAAAATAGGGGCCGGGATTTTCACCAACCGGCGGAATACACATCAAGCCGATAATATCGAGATGATGGTCGTTTTGGCAGTGTTTGACAAACTCGACTGCCTCATTTGGCGCTATGCCGGCTTTTTGTGGCTCTTCTCCGATATTGACTTGCACATAGCAAGGGAGCTTGCGATTTTGTTTTAACATTTCTTCTTCAAGAAATTTTGCAATTTTTTCTCTGTCAACCGTTTCGATCACGTCAAAAAGCTGGACTGCTTCTTTTGTTTTATTTGATTGCAATGGCCCGATGAGATGGAGCTTGAGATCAGGAAATTCTTCGCGCAATTGCGGCCATTTGCTTTCAGCTTCCTGAACACGGTTTTCACCGAAAACTCGTTGTCCTGCTTCAAGAAGCGGGTGAATATCTTCAACTCCGAAAGTTTTCGACACAGCGATGAGCTGAACGTCATCAGCTCTACGTTTTGCATCATTGCACGCTTTGACGATATTCTCTTTGACTTTTTGCCATTGTGCAATAACCGCATCCATAGTCATTTTCCCTTCTTCATCAATTTTAATGAATAAAAGCGCATAGAAATGGTTGACGCTTTCCTTAATCCGTGGTGAAGCACGTATTGAGTTTTTTGACCACATTTTGCAAGAGTATAATTGTAATGGCAACCGAACGCTACAATCCACGCGCGACTGAACAGAAATGGCAGTCAATCTGGGGTGAAAAAGAAGTTTTCAAAACCGATAATAATGACCCGCGCGAGAAATATTATGTGTTGGAAATGTTTCCCTATCCTTCGGGACGCATTCACATGGGGCATGTGCGCAATTATGCGATGGGGGATGTGGTTGCCCGTTATAAACGCGCCCGCGGATTCAATGTTTTGCACCCGATGGGGTGGGATGCTTTCGGCATGCCGGCAGAAAATGCCGCTATGCAACACAAAGTTCACCCGAAAGACTGGACTTACCAGAATATCGCTTCCATGAAAAAGCAGCTGAAGTCCATGGGGCTTTCTCTTGATTGGTCGCGCGAATTTGCAACCTGCGATGTTGAATATTATCATCGCCAGCAGATGCTTTTTCTTGATATGTATGAAAAAGGGCTTGTTGATCGTAAAACCTCCAAGGTCAACTGGGATCCGGTCGATCATACAGTGCTTGCAAACGAGCAGGTCATTGACGGGCGCGGCTGGCGTTCGGGTGCGCTCGTTGAACAGCGGGAGCTTACGCAATGGTTTTTCAAAATCACCAAATTCAGTCAGGAACTTCTGGATGGTTTGAACGGCCTTGATGAATGGCCGGAAAAAGTGCGCGTTATGCAACGCAACTGGATTGGCAAATCCGAAGGTGCGCTTTTGCGCTGGGAAATTGCCAAGGAAACGCCGATAGACGGTTTCAGTGAAATCGAGTGTTTTTCAACCCGCCCCGATACAATATTCGGTGCTTCCTTTATCGCTATTGCTGCCGATCATCCGGTTGCCCGCAAACTTGCCGAAAAGAATGCAAAACTGAAAGATTTTATCGACGAATGTCACCGCAAGGGAACGTCGACAGCCGAGATTGAAACAGCCGAGAAAAAAGGTTTCGACACCGGCTTGAAAGTCGTCCATCCATTCGATGATAAATGGGAAATACCTGTTTATGTCGCCAATTTCGTTTTGATGGAATATGGAACGGGTGCAGTTTTCGGCTGTCCTGCTCACGATCAACGCGATCTTGATTTTGCCAATAAATATGAATTGCCGGTGCGTCCGGTTGTTTTGCCCGAAGGTGCGGATCGCGACAGTTTTGTTGTGACCGAAGAAGCCCACACCGAAGACGGTATTATGATCAATTCCGGCTTTCTTGACGGCTTGACGCCGAAAGCCGCATTTGAAGAAGTTCTCAAACACTTGTCCGGCCAGATGTTGAACGGTCGCCCGCAAGCCGAGCGCAAAGTTCAATTTCGCCTGCGTGACTGGGGTATTTCGCGGCAACGCTATTGGGGCTGCCCGATTCCGATTATCCATTGTGATGATTGCGGGGATGTACCGGTTCCACGTGCCGATTTGCCGGTAAAATTACCTGATGATGTTACATTCGACAAACCCGGCAATCCGCTTGACCGCCACCCGACATGGAAATTCGTTAAATGTCCGCGTTGTGGCAAACCCGCACGGCGGGAAACCGATACGATGGATACCTTTGTCGATTCCTCGTGGTATTATGCCCGCTTTACTGCCCCTTGGGAAAATGAGCCGACCAACAAGGATGCAATCCGGAAATGGTTGCCGGTCGACCAATATATTGGTGGCATCGAACACGCGATTCTGCATTTGTTGTATTCGCGCTTTTTCATGCGGGCAATGAAATTGACCGGCCACGTCAATGTCGACGAACCGTTCAAGGGGCTTTTCACTCAAGGTATGGTGGTTCACGAAACCTATCATAACAAGGAAGGTTGGGTGGCACCAGCCGATATCCGGATAGAAGAAAAGGATGGTGTGCGTCGTGCGACCCTCCTTTCCGATGGCAGTCCGGTAGAAATCGGTTCGATCGAAAAAATGTCGAAGTCGAAGAAAAATGTCGTCGACCCTGATGATATTATTTCTTCCTATGGCGCTGATACCGCACGGCTTTTCATGCTTTCCGATTCACCGCCCGAACGTGATGTTATCTGGACCGAAGCGGGTGCGGAAGGTGCCCACCGTTTTGTGCAACGCGTCTGGCGGTTGATTTCGTCAAGTGCCGAAATATTGGCACATGTCAAACCGCAAGCCGGAACAAAGGGTGCAGCGCTCGATATTTCCAAAGCGGCTCACCGCACACTTGCGAAAGTGGCAGATGATATTGAAAAGCTTGCTTTCAACCGCGCTGTGGCACGCCTTTATGAACTTGTTAACAAGCTCGCTCCGGAATTGCAAAATCTGGAACAAGCCGACGACGAAATGAAGGCCGCTTTGAGACAGGCACTGGATTTCTTTATCGTCATGATATCGCCAATGACTCCACATCTGGCGGAAGAATGTCATGCAGCTTTGGGAGAGACAAATCTGGTTGCCCAAATGTCTTGGCCACATTATGATCCTGCTTTAATTGTGGATAACGAGATTACTATCCCTATCCAGATTAACGGGAAAAAGCGTGGTGATTTGACAATTGCACGCAATGCGGATCAATCTACTATCGAAAAGGCTGTTCTTGCCCTCGATTTTGTGCAATCAAATCTGGCAGGCAAGAAGCCGAAGAAAATTATCGTAGTTCCACAGAGGATCGTCAATGTTGTTGCCTGACCATATTCTGAATAGCATCAGACCCATAACAACTGCTGTACTATTGGGGACAACGCTCGCCATATCGGCCTGCACCGTTCAACCTCTCTATCATGGAGACTCGAACGGGACGGCGCAACTGAATGTTTCACCGTCCATCCGTTCGAAATTGTCTGGCGTTATTATTGACGAGCCAACCGACCGGTTTAACCAGTTAGTTCGTAACCGATTGATTTTCTTGTTGAATGGTGGTGCAGGAGAGCCTTCTGATCCAACCTATCAACTATCGCTTGGCACAAGCTATAGTATCCGGACTGCAGTCCAGATGGATATAGGCGATTCGACCGATCGTACGGGCCGTGCATCTGCCGGTGCTGTTGATGGTCGTTCGGCTTATGTTTTGAAAGATATGAAAAATAAACCGGTTGCCAAACGCACACGGACTGTCAGCGCTTCGTTTGACCGTCCTCGTCAGGAATATGCAAACTTGCAAGCTGAAGAGGATGCCAAGAAACGTGCCGCAGAAGAATTGGCCGAGCAGATCTTCCTGTCTTTGGCTCAGGATATGTCGAAATTGAAATGATTCGTTTTGGTCAGGCGATTTGACCGCCTGACCGACGTTTAATTTTATGACGGTTCTGCCAATTATTTATTCAAATCCCGTCGTGGCAAGATTTGGTGCGATACTATTTCTCTTGTTCCGATGGGGGCTCATTATCCGGTGAGTGGTTATGCGCTTTATCGAAGAAATATTGTTCGGAATATAGATTTAAACTTGGTTCGCCATATTTGTTTTGGCCTTTTTGGCTTCTCATCGGGCAAAGTATCAGAGCGAAAAGAATATAGATTGCGGCCGGTACACCCAAAAGCAGGTAAAACATCGGCTCTCCGGTTTTCAAATGGAAAAGTTGTATCGGCAATAATCCGACCAAAAATATCCATATAACGAGACCGAACAGGCCGGTTAAATGATAAAAAATTGAAAAAACCAGCCATAAAATTATAAGTGGTAAAAGAAAAATTATCCCTATGAATGGAAAAATCAGCCATAAGCCATGCCATTCTACGTCGTGAAACCGGCGGATGATGAGCGAGACGCTCGGGATATACAAAAAAATACCAAGAGCGGTTATGGGAAAGTTGAGGATTTGACTAAAAATACTGTTAGTGTCAAAAAAAGCGATAAGAAACAAAACAGTAAAAGCGAAAACGTCAAATAACAAAAACAGGCTGAATTCTTTTCGATTTGCCCGTCCGTCGAAAACTGTCATATTTGAAAATGCCGATTTTACAGCTTCCCAAATAACTAGCACTCTTTAACCCCCTCTGTCAGAATGACTTTCTTTCAAGCCTTTGATCGTTTTAAAACAGCAAAGCCATGGCAAAAAATGGCTAATGCTGTTCTTGATATCTTACCCGCTCGTCTTCAAATCATGAACTGCTGCTTTCCAATTAGGGCTGTTATTTTTTTAGCCAATAGTTTGTCCGGTCTTTGCCCAATCTTTCATGAATACATCCAGACCTTTGTCGGTGAGAGGATGTTTTATCAACAATTTCAAAACGGCAGGCGGGATTGTCGCGACATCGGCACCAATAAGTGCAGCTTCCTTGACATGGTTGACTGTGCGGATAGATGCGGCAAGGATTTGGGTTTTAAAGTCGTAATTGTCGAAAATTGTCCGGATTTCACCAATAAGATCCATCCCGTTCAATCCGAGATCATCAAGCCGTCCGATAAAAGGAGAAACGTAGGTTGCACCGGCTTTGGCTGCAAGCAATGCCTGATTGGCCGAGAAACATAAGGTCATATTGGTTTTCAAGCCCTTCGAAGAAAGTGCTTTACAAGCCTTCAATCCGTCAAATGTCATAGGAAGTTTGATACAGATATTATCGGCAATTTTTGCCAAGATCTGGGCTTGCTTCATCATTCCGTCGAAGTCTGCTGCGGTGACTTCTGCTGATACAGGGCCGTCTATCAGGGCGCAAATCTCTTTTGTTACTTCGATGATATCCCGTCCGGATTTCAAGATCAGTGAAGGATTGGTCGTAACACCATCAACAAGTCCTAGATTATTGAGCTCCGAAATTTCTTCAATAATGGCAGTATCAACAAAAAATTTCATATTCCAGCTCCTGAGTGCTTTTGCTTTGTCCAATATCCGGTGATCTTTTACGATTTGCTTGTTATGATCCATTGTTTTATGCAAAAGCAAGACCAACATGACACCGATAATGACAAATATCGAATCAAAACCCCAAAAAACTGTTTCAATTCTGGTGCCTATGCCGGCGGAAACGGCTTATAGCTATTCTGTGCCGGACGATATGAATGTCAAAGTCGGTTCGATTGTGCGCGTGCCTTTGGGGCCAAGAGAAGTGGCCGGTCTCGTTACCAATGAGGCAAACAGCAATAACAAAGTGGCGGCAAAAAAATTGCGGCCAATTTCCGAAGTGTTCGATTGTCCGCCATTGCCGGCCGATATGATGCGTTTTATCCATTTTGTTTCCGACTATACTCTTTCCCCGCCGGGAATGGTTGCACGTATGGCTTTGCGGGTTCCTGCGGCATTTGACCCCGAGCCGGCAATTGCCGGATTGCGCTATTGTGGTGGCAAAGTCGAGAAAATGACAGCTGCACGAAAACGCGTTCTCGAGCTTGCGCAAAATGGCCTCGCCTGGACAAAACCGGGGCTTGCCCATGCCGCCGGAACATCGACAAGCGTTGTCGAAGGATTGAAAAATTCCGGTATATTCGAGGAAATCGAAATGCCGCCCCCTCCGGTTGTGGCGCTCCCTGATCCCGACTATTCAAGCCCGACACTTGAAAAAGCGCAAAAACTTGCCGCCGATAAGCTGATAGAGGCCGTCGACGGGGATTGTTTTAAAGTCTTGCTGCTTGACGGTGTTACGGGGTCAGGCAAAACAGAAGTCTATTTTGAAGCTGTTGCGCAGGCGCTTGAAAAAGGCAAACAGATTTTGATTCTTTTGCCGGAAATAGCATTAACGCAGCAATTTCTCGATCGATTTGAAAGCCGTTTCGGTGCGCCGCCTGCCGAATGGCATTCCGATCTCACCCCCAAACAACGTGAACGGGTCTGGCGGCAAGTCATTGAAGGGCGGATAAGAGTCGTTGCCGGTGCACGTTCCGCACTTTTTCTACCTTTCGAAAATCTCGGACTGATTATCGTCGACGAAGAACATGATACAGCCTATAAACAGGAAGACCGTGTCTTTTATAATGCGCGTGATATGGCTGTGGCGCGTGGCTCTTTCGGCGGTTTTCCGGTCATTTTATCTTCTGCTACCCCATCGGTAGAAAGCAAGGTCAATGCCCTTCAGGGACGCTATCAGGCGGTTCATCTTCCGTCGCGTTTCAGAAAGGCCGCACTGCCGGATTTGCGCGCTATCGACATGCGCAAGAATGCTCCTCCCTCAGGGCGGTTTTTGTCACCGCCACTTGAACTTGCCATGCGCGAGGCGCTTGATCGCAAAGAACAGGCGCTCATATTTCTCAATCGTCGCGGCTATGCACCTCTGACGTTATGCCGCGTATGCGGTCACCGTTTCCAATGCCCGAATTGTTCGAGCTGGCTCGTTGAACACCGCTTTCGCGGGCAACTTATGTGCCACCATTGCGGCTATCACGAACCGATCCCCGAAGCTTGTCCGGAATGCGGAACACTTGATCATCTCGTTGCCTGTGGGCCGGGTGTCGAAAGGATAGCCGAGGAAACATTGAAGCTGTTTCCGGAAGCGCGCATTCTTGTATTGTCGACCGACCTGATAGGGGGTGTCAAAAGATTAAGGCTGGAGCTTGAAGCCATTTCAAAAGGCGAGGTCGATATTGTCATCGGAACACAACTGGTTGCCAAAGGCCACCATTTTCCGGGTATTTCACTCGTCGGTGTAGTTGACGCGGATCTGGGGCTTTCCAATGGGGACCCGCGCGCGGCAGAACGCACATTCCAGTTGTTGTCTCAGGTTACCGGTCGCGCTGGTCGCACGGGGCTAAAAAGTCAGGGGTTGATACAGACTTATCAGCCGGAACATCCGGTCATGCAGGCAATTGTCTCGGGCGACAGCGAAGCATTTTATAAAAGAGAAATTGACGAGCGGGCACGCCACAATCTCCCGCCTTTCGGGCGTCTCGCAGCGCTTATTGTTTCATCTGAAAGCCGCAGTGACGCCGAAGCACATGCGCGCGCTTTGCGTCAGGCAGCGCCATCGGCAAATGAAATATCGGTATTGGGACCGGCCGAAGCGCCATTGGCATTGGTGCGCGGACGATATCGGTTCAGACTGCTTCTACAGGGAAGCCGTCGTGCCGATATGCAATCTTTTATTCGTGCAATGATTGCACGGGGGCCCAAAATTCGTGGTACAATACGGGTGCAGGTTGACATTGATCCGCAAAGTTTCATTTAATGTCCGTGCTTCTCGCTGAATGGGACAAACAGTAACAATGTGGCAGGTGGTCTGTTTGGCATAGATCAATCGTTTCAGAGGTTTGGAATGATGCGTTTTTTATTGATATTGTCGACGTTACTGTTTTCAATAAGTCCGGTTTTTTCCCAATCTGTTTCTGATGTCATCGGGCACGATAGCCAGAATAATAAGAAAAGTGCCGATGTTACCGTTTTTGTCTTTGCTTATAGTATGCTCAAAGAATCGGACAAAGTATTTATGCCAATGATTGACGAACCGGCAAACAGCATGATGAAATCATGTAAAAAACCTTCATCCAAAGCCAGACAATGGGTCTATATGAATATTGTCCAGCAATATGATCATATTCTGAAGGAAATTTATCAACTCGAAAAAGGATTGAGTATTAACGGAAAGGTTGAACCGGGGCCGGTGGCGACACGCATGATAACTACCTTAAGCCAGCGTCGCGATATGATAGAAACGGCACGCGCTCTCGATCTTTCTGCTGAAGTTGTCGAGGTGCGTATGGAAAATAATGATGCTTTGTTGGATAAAGCATTGATCGAGACAGGTGACACGGTAGCCTCATCAGCCTTTGATACATTCAAGGAAACAAATACAGCAAAGATCAAATTGGTACCTCAGGACATTGAAAAAATATTGCAGGACAATTGCCTGAAAGATCCGACCGGAGAAGAAAATTTTCTTTCGGGTCCGGCACAATAATATTGCTACCCGTTTCTTTTTTTAAAAAAGCGTGCATATAGAACTTATTGCTTAAATGGTTAAAAAATTCGGCCTTGAGAGGATCGGCCTTGAGAGGATTTGAAGGTAGGTAACGATGATTGAACTTTACTTTCCCCAAAGTTGCGGAGAGTGGCTTGCATGGTTCGTAGCGTGGGGTTTTGTTCTGGTAGGTCTGTTCTATTTAATCTGGCCGAAAATTGCGATGCGGATGTTCTGGACTTATCCGCAACAAGAATCAGCTTCACTCCTTGCTGCGGTGCGCGGCAATATGGGCGGGCTACCGCTCGGCTTGGGAATTGGCTATTTATTGTTTGCACAACCTTTTTTAGCGGTTGCGCTATTTTTGGCGGTATTTTTCTGCATTGTCGGACGGCTTGTCTCATTTATAATTGACAAAAGCTTTTCTGGCTTTAATGTCATTGCGCTATTGATCGAAATAGTGTTTGCAATAGCGAGTTTTGTTTATGCTTTCGGTTTTGTAGCTTAAATATTAAAAAAAATAAGGCATAGTTTTAAAAAGCAGCCTGTTGCGGTGTTGCGAGTCTCAATTGTGTATGCTAGATGCCTATCAACTTTTAATATTTGAATAGCGGTCACATACCGACAACGGGAAAAGTTATCTGGCATTACCGAGTTGGCAGTTATTAAGGTCAACTCTCTGCTAAGGGGAAAGACAGGATAGAGTGTCAAAGTCGTCTTCGCTAACATCTGCAGTAGCCGAGCGTTATGCTGCATCACTTTTTGATCTCGCACGAGAAGCCAAATGTGTCGATGCTGTAGAAAAAGAACTATCTTCATGCCTTTCATTGATCGAATCAAATAGTGATTTAAAACGTCTGGTCTTCAGTCCGGTTTTTTCATCGGTTGAACAGGAAAAGGCGGTTGCTTCTCTTTGTAAAGAAGCCGGCATGGATAAAAACGCCACCAGTCGTTATGTTGCCAATTTTTTATGTGTCGTCGCATCCAATAGACGGCTTTTTGTGTTGCCGGCCATTGTTTCTGCTTTCCATAATCTGGCTGCCAACTTCCGCGGCGAAATTTCGGCAGAAGTTGTTTCGGCGCAGGAATTGACTTCAGCTCAGGAAAAAGAGTTGAAAGCAACATTAAAAACCGTGGCAGGTAAAGATGTGAACCTGCATAAAACCGTTAATCCGGATATATTGGGTGGTCTTATCGTCCGACTCGGTTCGCGTCAGATTGATACGTCACTGTCATCGAAATTGTTTTCGCTTAAGCTTGCACTGAAAGAGGTCGGCTGATGGATATTAAACCGTCGGAAATATCTAAAATCCTGAAAAGTCAAATCGAAAATTTCGGTAAAGAAGCCGAAGTTTCCGAAGTTGGTCAGGTTCTGTCTGTGGGTGACGGTATCGCCCGTGTTTATGGCTTGGATAATGTTCAGGCCGGTGAAATGGTCGAGTTTCCCGGTGGCATACGTGGTATGGCGCTTAACCTTGAAAGTGATAATGTCGGTGTTGTTATTTTCGGTTCGGATCGTGACATTTGTGAAGGTGATACGGTCAAGCGCACGAAAACTATCGTTGATGTTCCTGTTGGTCCGGAGCTTCTTGGACGCGTTGTGGACGCTTTGGGAAACCCGATTGACGGTAAAGGTCCAATCAATGCCAAAGAACGTCGTCGTGTTGACGTCAAGGCTCCCGGAATCATCCCGCGTAAATCGGTTCATGAGCCGATGTCGACTGGTCTTAAGGCGATTGATGCACTTATTCCGATTGGGCGTGGCCAGCGCGAGTTGGTGATCGGTGACCGTCAAACCGGTAAAACGGCAATTTTACTTGATACATTTCTTAACCAGAAGCCGGCACATGACAAGAATATCGAAAAAGATAAACTTTATTGTGTTTATGTTGCTGTCGGTCAGAAACGTTCGACTGTTGCCCGTTTTGTGAAAGCACTGGAAGAACGTGGCGCACTGGAATATTCGATCATTGTTGCGGCGACTGCTTCCGAGCCGGCTCCGATGCAATTTATTGCGCCATTTGCCGGTTGTGCGATTGGTGAATATTTCCGTGATAACGGCAAGCATGCTTTGATTGGTTACGACGATTTGTCAAAACAGGCTGTGGCTTATCGCCAGATGTCTTTGTTGCTGCGTCGCCCGCCGGGGCGTGAAGCTTATCCTGGCGACGTTTTTTACTTGCACTCCCGTTTGCTTGAACGCGCAGCCAAGATGAATGATGCTCATGGTGCCGGTTCGCTGACAGCGCTTCCTGTTATTGAAACGCAGGCAAATGACGTATCAGCCTATATTCCGACCAATGTGATTTCGATTACCGATGGTCAGATTTTCCTTGAAACGAACTTGTTCTATCAAGGTATCCGTCCGGCAGTGAATGTTGGTCTATCGGTTTCCCGTGTTGGTTCCGCTGCACAAATTAAAGCAATGAAGCAGGTAGCCGGTTCGATCAAGGGTGAACTTGCCCAATATCGTGAAATGGCCGCTTTTGCCCAATTCGGCTCTGATCTTGATGCATCGACCCAGCGTTTGCTTAATCGCGGTGCGCGGTTGACCGAACTGCTGAAACAGCCACAATTTTCGCCGTTGAAGACAGAGGAACAGGTTGTTGTTATCTTTGCCGGTGTAAATGGTTATCTCGACAAGATTGCTGTTAATCAGGTTAGCAAATTCGAACAAGGATTTCTGGCATTGATGCGCACCGACCATACGGATATTCTTGATGGTATCCGCAACGAACAGAAGTTGACTGATGAGCTGAAGAACAAGTTGACCACAGTTCTACAAGCTTATTCCAAGAACTTTTCTTGATCTTATGATGGGACGGTTTAATGGCTTCGCTAAAAGATCTTAGAGATCGTATCGCCTCGGTTAAGGCGACGCAGAAAATAACCCGTGCGATGCAAATGGTCGCTGCGGCAAAGCTGCGTCGTGCAGAAGAGGCAGCAGAAGCAGCGCGTCCGTATGCGCAACGTATGGCCGCGGTGCTTACCGATCTGGCTTCTCATATCGGTGCAGAAGACGCACCGAAATTGATGGTCGGCAACGGGAAAGATGATGTTCATCTTCTCGTGGTCTGTACAGCAGAGCGTGGACTGTGTGGCGGTTTCAATTCGCAAATTGCCCGCCATGCAATCGAGCATATCAAGGCACTGCAAGTTCAGGGCAAAAAGATAAAAATACTCACTGTAGGGAAAAAAGGCTTCGATATTTTGCATCGCGATTTCGGTCAATATATCATCGACCATGTCAGCCTGAGAGAAGCCAAGCACCTCAATTATTCGCATGCTAAAAACATTGCGGATAAAATAATTGAATTGTTCAAAAAAGACGAATTTGATGTCTGCACATTGTTTTATTCCGACTTCGTGTCAGTCATCAATCAGCAACCGACTTCCCTGCAACTTATCCCCGCTCCGAAAGAAGATGAGAACGAAGATATACAGGAGAAAGCAGTTGTTCCTGCCGTTTATTCGTATGAACCTGACGCCGCAACAATCCTGAATACACTTATCCCGCGCAATATTGGCGTACAAGTTTTTCGGGCGCTACTGGAAAATGGTGCCGGAGAAATGGGTGCCAAGATGAGTGCAATGGATAATGCAACGCGTAATGCGGGTGAGATGATCAATAAACTGTCGGTCACTTATAACCGTCAACGTCAGGCTCAGATCACGACAGAACTGATTGAAATTATTGCGGGCGCAGAAGCGCTCTAATATGGAAGGTAAGGATCGATGGCAAAAGCGGCGACCCCAAAGACGGCAACCACAAAGGCTGCGGAAAAGAAAGTAACAGCAAAAGCTGCTGCCAAACCGGCAGCTTCTAAAGCTTCAGTCAAAGCGGAAGCTCAAGAGCAATCTGGCAAGGCCAAGAAAGCATCGGCATCTGTTACCGAAACCAAAGGTAATTACAAGCTTGATAAGACTAAAGGCGTTTTAGGCCATATAACACAGATTATCGGTGCTGTTGTTGATGTGCAATTTGACGGACATCTGCCAAAAATTTTGAATGCTTTGGAAACTGAAAATCTTGGCCATAGGCTGGTTCTTGAAGTTGCACAGCACCTTGGCGAGAATACAGTTCGCACAATTGCGATGGATACGACCGACGGTTTGGTTCGCGGTCAGGAAGTTGTCGATACCGGCGCTCCTATTTCGGTTCCCGTTGGCGAAGCAACGCTTGGTCGTATCATGAATGTTATCGGCGAACCTGTTGATGAAGTCGGGCCAATAAAATCCGACAAGATTCGTGCGATCCACCAGCCTGCTCCGGCCTATGTCGATCAATCGACAGAATCGGAAATTCTGGTTACCGGCATCAAAGTGGTTGACCTGCTTGCGCCATATTCCAAAGGCGGCAAGGTCGGTTTGTTCGGCGGTGCCGGTGTTGGTAAAACAGTTCTGATTATGGAGCTCATCAACAACATCGCCAAGGCGCATGGTGGCTATTCGGTTTTTGCCGGCGTTGGTGAACGTACCCGTGAAGGTAATGACCTTTATCACGAAATGATCGAAAGCCACGTGAATGTTGATCCGAAAGAACATAACGGTTCTGCAAAAGGCTCAAAATGTGCTTTGGTTTATGGACAGATGAACGAATCACCGGGTGCTCGCGCCCGTGTAGCGTTGTCGGGTCTCACGGTTGCCGAAAGCTTCCGTGATGATGGTCAGGACGTTCTATTCTTCGTGGATAATATTTTCCGTTTCACCCAGGCCGGTTCGGAAGTTTCGGCTCTGCTCGGTCGTATTCCTTCGGCTGTGGGCTATCAGCCGACTTTGGCCACCGATATGGGTGCTTTGCAGGAACGTATTACAACCACCAACAAAGGGTCTATCACGTCCGTTCAGGCAATTTACGTTCCTGCCGATGACTTGACCGACCCGGCTCCGGCAACATCGTTTGCCCACCTTGATGCAACGACTGTTTTGTCGCGTTCCATTGCTGAAAAGGGTATTTATCCGGCTGTGGATCCGCTTGATTCTTCCTCGCGTATGCTTGATCCGCTTGTTGTTGGCGAAGAACACTATAGTGTTGCCCGTCAGGTTCAAACAATTCTTCAACGCTATAAGTCGTTGCAGGATATCATCGCCATTCTCGGTATGGACGAGCTTTCGGAAGAAGATAAACTTGTTGTTGCTCGTGCCCGCAAGATCGAACGTTTCTTGTCGCAGCCTTTCCATGTTGCGGAAGTTTTTACGGGTTCTCCGGGAAAATTGGTTGCTCTTGAAGATACGATCAAAGGCTTTAAAGGTCTTTGCGCCGGTGAATACGACTATTTGCCAGAATCTGCCTTCTATATGGTAGGCTCGATCGAGGAAGCTGTTGAAAAAGCACAGCGTCTTGCTGAACAAGTCTCGTAATTAAAAGGGTTCTGTCGCCTTTTATAGTGGCGACAGAGCCATTTGCAGTGGCTTGCCCATTGGGGAAAAATCTATTTTTGCACTGCAAAGAGTTTGAAATCTTCAGGTCTTTTTAGACTTTTGCAGATTTTACTGATTGTCTTTAGGGTAAGGTGACGAAAGATATGGCTAAATCATTTTTATTTGAGCTGGTTTCTCCAGAACAATTGCTACTTTCGGAAAAAGCAACTGAAGTTGTCTTGCCGGGAAGTGAAGGCTATATGACCATTCTTCCTGATCACTCTCCTGTTATGACCGCGGTTACTCCGGGAATTATCACAGTAAAATCGGCAACCGGCCAAATGTCATTTGTTGTTTATGGCGGCTTCGCCGATATTAATCGTCACGGTTGTTCTTTATTAGCTGAATCAGCCGTTTCCGTTGAAAAATTCGATGAAAGCGATCTGGAACGCCGTATTAGTGAAGCACGTGAAGTCTTTGAAGGCGCCGAGAATGATGAAGCACGCAATAAGGCGGAAGATTTTCTTCATCAATTGACATCTATACAAAACGTCATTTCGACAATTTGATCAAACGCCACTATTTGCAAATTGGCGTTTTCCTGTCTTCGGCATTTACTGATCATGCTCCCTTGCGCATAAAAAGCTCACGATTTTGGTGAGCAGATAATATTTCCGGAATCAAATTCTATTTCCAAACCTATCTTGCTTTTTGCGATGTCTCCCCAATGACAGCCGCCTATCTCGCCGGAAAAATTCCGTTTTTGTTTGGCACTACTCCTCGGCTTTCAAGACCTTCTTGGTTCTTTTTAAGGGTGGAAGCGCAATACCCATGGAGACAAAGAAAACCGTCAATCGACAAATTGCGATTGTGACACAAACTGTTATTGGAAAGCCAAAACATCACCGGTTTTTGACTTAAAAACAAGCGCAAATCCAGTTGAGTTCGGCGAGGGGACTTGCCGGAAAAGCAGGAAGTGCCTTGAAAAATCGCAAGCAGCTCGGCTTATCGACAACTGCCTGCTCATTTTGCTTAAATAAAATTCACTTCGAAAATAATTTTGCAGTTTCCAAGCGGAATCCAATCTCGAACCGGAGCAATAAGGTTTTTATCGGAATTTTTCGAATGCCGCTCAAGATTGTTGATTGCCTATTGGAATAAGCAAAAACCGTAAATTGTGCGTTGCCCTCCGATCGATAATTCAAGCCGAACTTCATTAATGAATTGACGAAATGCCATTTCAAAACGCGCTGCCGTCTGAATCGCGAGAACGCGTGATTTATAATTCCAGTTATCGATGCTGTTGACTTCCGCTAACGATTGTTCATTCGCTCCGCCAATATTAGGGAAAGGCAGAGCACCTTAATCCGGATTGTGAAAACAGCAGCTTATTATGTGACAAAAACGGCGTAAGATTATTTATCTTTTCGTTTTCCATTATTGACCGACAAGTGCAACAATCAGTGCTTGAATAAAGAAAGCCGGTTTTCGGCATCGAACGAATAAAAATCCATAGCCGATAAATGAGAACCTCTGCGTTTCATGTGAATTGCGGTTGCAATCCGCTTTTCAAAACCGGTTCAACCCTTTGTGAGCAATAAGGAAGTGAATTGCGAATGGCATTTTAGCCTTATATATGTCGCATCATAATTATTAGCATACTACATAAATCCTCTGGACGAGTTCATGAAAAACGCCACTCAATCAGTGCTGTTTATCGATTTGTTATTCAAAGTCAGCCGTAAACTGAGAAATTTGCTGGACGCGCGCATTCGCCAGCACGGTTTGACCTTGGCCCGCGCACTCACCTTGTCGGCCCTGAAAGATCAGGACGATTTTTTCCAGAAAAATTTGGCTGAAGAATTGGGCATTGAACATGCAACTTTGGTTCGGCTTATTGATGCATTGGAAGAACAGGGTCTGGTTATACGAAATGTTGCGGAAGATGACCGGCGAGCCAAGCGCGTTACTTTAACGTCGGAGGGGAGAAAAACAGTCGAGGAAATAGAAACTTATGCTGCACATCTCAGTCACGAGGTGATGTCCGGCATTGACGGCAAAAATATCACAAATGCTATGGGTGTTCTTGAACATATTGCCGATGCGGTGGAAAGAGAGGGCCGCTCATGAGCGCAGGCGTTCTCCCACTGCCCGATGATGAACGGGAACCACCTTTTCCCAATCCCGGCAAAATATTTGCCGGTCCCATCCATCGCTGTCTGCTTTATATTTTTGCGGCCAGTCTTTTACAATGGGTCTATGGCCTCGGGGCCAATATGGTCCAATCCAATATTACTCAACTCACGGGTTTTTTCCATGCAACTGTCGAGGAAACGACATGGCTTGTCGGTGCTTATATGGCGCCCAATGTCAGCCTGTCTATTTTCCTTATCAAGATAAGAAACCAATATGGTTTGAGACTTTTTGCCGAATTGTCGATTATCGGCTTTTTATTGACATGCATATTGCATTTGTTTGTCACAAGCTTGCAGTCGGCAATTATTATCCGGTTTTTCGCAGGTATTGCGGCTGCTCCCATGTCGTCACTTGCTTTTTTCTATATGATTGAAGCATTCGCACCCGCCAAAAAGCGCACTGTGGGTTTAAGTCTCAACTTGATGAACATTGCTCTTGCTGTTCCTTTATCAAGGCTGGTTTCGCCCGCATTGATTGATCATGCCGGCTTTCACGCATTGTTTGCATTGGAAATGGGGCTTGCACTCATCGGCTTTGCTTGCATTTTCTATTTGCCTTTAACGCCGATCAAACGGGCAAAAGTTATCGAGAAGTTGGACTATGTGAGCTACGGTCTTATCGCTGTTGGTCTTGGAATTAACGCAGCAATTATGCCGGTTGGTCGATTATATTGGTGGCGTGAGGTATCGTGGATGGGGTGGTGGCTCGCTATAGCGGTTTTCTGCCTTATGGCCGCGTCAGTCATAGAACTGAACCGGAAAAATCCGTTGATAGATTTGCGCTGGCTATTCAGCAAAGAAATGCTTCATATCGCAATCGTTCTTATGATGTTCAGAATTTTGCTGTCGGAGCAGGCAACTTTAGCATCCAATTTTTTTAATTTGTTCGGTCTGCTCAACCGTGAAATGGAAGTTATGCATGCAGGCGTGGTTGTTGGCACCGTTCTCGGGGGCCTTTCATGTGCTATATTTTTCAAGCCTGGCCGCGAGGATTTGTTCCACGTCATTGCGCTTATCCTGCTTGCTGGCGGGTCCTTCATAGATAGTCATGCAACCAATCTCACAAGACCCGATCAGATGATATTAAGTCAATCAATGATTGGCGTTGGCTATGCGTTGTTTTTACCGCCTTCCATGTCGAAGGGGCTCGCAACCGCAATTGCCAGAGGGCCGAATTATATTCTGAGCTTTATTGCAGTCTTTCTGTTTACACAAAATACGGGCGGACTGATGAGCTCGGCGTTTTTCGGCAGTTTACAAATTGTATTTGAAAAATATCATTCAAATATCCTCACCCAGCAAATTGTTATGAGTAATCCGATTGTCGCAAATGATGTCAATCAGCTCTCCGAGGTCTACGCCCACGTGATCAGCGATCCGGTATTGCGACATAGCGAGGGTCTTGCAGTATTAGCAAAAAGGTCGACACTCGAGGCCAATGTTCTGGCTTATAATGATGTGTTCCGCCTTTATTCATGTATCGCTCTTATTGTTCTGGTGATCTTGCTCATCAGAATGGCTTTGCGTGGATATAAAAATTTTCGTGACAAACAAGTCCAGTTATCGACACAAACAGCCTGAAAACAGGCGTTAAAATGCGGATGAAAGAGAATGATAAGGTTTTTACGTTCAAAAGCAACGGCTGTTTCCATTATCGCCGGTATTTGCGGGATATTATTGATATTATGGGCGTGGCAACTGCCTCCTTTTATCAGCAGTATCGAAACCACAGACAATGCTTATGTTAAAGGCTTTGTGACGATGATTAGTCCGCAAGTGGCGGGGAATATTTCGAGCGTAAAGGTCAAAGATTACGAGCGCGTCAAAGAAGGTGAGCTTCTGATTGAAATAGAAGATCGCATTTTCAAGCAAAGGGTGGAACAGGCAGTAGCCACACTCGATTCAAAAAAGGCCGCATTGGCGAGTTCCTACCAGCAGGAGGAATCAGCGAAAGCCGATATTCGCTCCGCAGAGGCTGCCTTCACCAAGGCGGAGCTTAACTGGAAACGTGTTGAACCATTGACGCAACGCGGTGTGTCATCGCAAAGCAGTGAAGATTCCGCCCGTGCCGATCGCGATCAAAAAAGTGCAGAACTTGAAGTCAGAATACAGGCGTTAAAGAAAATTCTTGTTGATCGGGAAGGCTTGAAGGCCGATGTCGAAAGTGCCGAAGCAGCGGTTGAACTTGCAAAAATAGATCTTGATCATACCAAAATTTATTCCCCACGCGACGGGCGTGTCGGTGAAGTCGGTGCCAAACTCGGCCAATATGTCACAGCGGGAACGCAACTCCTTGCCGTTGTACCCGATGATGTCTGGATTGTCGCCAATTATAAAGAAACACAATGTGCCAATATGAAAGCCGGACAACCGGTAGTATTTTCTGTCGATGCGTTGGACGGGTATAAGCTCAAAGGGCATGTTGCCCGCTTTTCGCCGGCGGCCGGTTCGGAATTTGCTGTTTTGAAGCCCGATAACGCAACCGGAAATTTCACCAAAGTTGCCCAGCGCATTCCGGTTCGCATCGAGATCGACCCTGACCAGAAATATGTTGATCGATTAATACCCGGTATGTCGGTTATTCCTCATGTTGATACATCGGTAAATCCGGAAAAATTACAAAATTAAATTCCAGGTTGAACTGATTTAAACTGTTTTATCTCAAGGCAGATTTAGAAAATTTAAAAAATACTATGAAACCGCGTTCGATTGCGTTAATCCCTATTCCGGCCATTTGCTTTCGGCTTGACAGTTGGTATTGTAAATTTAGAAAAATAACATAGGGGACATACACTCAATGGATTATTTTTTTCAGCAACTAATAAACGGAGTTGCTTTGGGGGCTATTTATGGGCTTATCGCTATTGGCTACACGATGGTCTATGGCATATTGGGCATGATCAATTTTGCCCATGGTGATGTGTTCATGATCGGTGCCTTCATTGCGATGATCGTTTTTATGATGCTGCTGACATTGCCGGCAGCCGTGCCTATTGCCCTGGCACTGCTTATAATGCTCATCGTTTCAATGGTTTTCACATCTGTCTGGGCTTGGGTTATCGAACGGGTTGCTTATCGGCCATTGCGCGGCTCCTTTCGTCTTGCTCCATTGATCACAGCAATCGGGATGTCGTTTGTTTTGCGCAATTTCGTTCAGGTCGAGCAGGGCCCGCGTAACAAGCCTATTCCGGAAATGATCAGTGGTGGTTTTGTCATTCCGGGAACCGATGTTTTTATTTTGAACAAGCAACTTCTGGTCGTCGTGGTTACGGCCGTTCTGCTTTTTATCTTTTCCCATATTGTCAGCAAAACACCGCTCGGCCGCGCCCAACGCGCCGTCGAACAGGATGGCAAAATGGCAGCTCTTTTGGGAATCAATGTGGACCGGATTATTTCGGTGACCTTCATTATGGGGGCAGCGCTTGCAGCAATAGCCGGAACACTTTACCTGATGAATTATGGACAAATTCATTTTGCCGATGGTTTTATTCCTGGAATCAAAGCTTTTACCGCCGCTGTTCTCGGGGGAATCGGGTCGTTGCCCGGTGCAGTTCTTGGCGGTCTTCTGATCGGCTTGACAGAAGCTTTGTGGCAAACCTATTTTCCGCCGGAATATAAAGACGTTGCAGTCTTTCTTATTCTTGCAATTGTTCTCGTATTTATGCCATCCGGTATCCTTGGACGGCCAGAAGTTGAAAAGGTTTAGACGGCGGCCATGAACCAGATAACATCTTTGCCAAATGCCGGAAGAATCGACTTTAAACGCGCTTGTCGCGAAGGCATTGTGACAGCTTTTATCGCATTATTGCTGTTTGCCTTTATCGTGGGTTTCAGGGCTGATCTCAATTTGCGGAACGAGATGACACTGACACCGCAAATCGGTTATCTTCTCAATTATGTGATTATTGCCGGTGTCGGGCGTTTTACGTGGTGTCTTTTTGGCGGTGGTACAAAGGGAGCAGTTTTTGCACTTGTCCCTTCTGTCATATTGTTCATCGCCTATCGGGCATGGCTTTATTATGAAGATGCCTCTGCCCAATCCACTTATAATTTGTCTGCACAAGCCCATCAGCTTTTCATTGCCGGAATTGTCGTCGTCGCTTTTGTGCTGCTTGCCATTGTTTTTCTCTATGCCAAAGGTATTCAACAGGCAATCAGGATAACGGTCAGGGAAGTCACACCGGGGTTCCAGAAATATGCTCCGGGATGTATTTTGGCGCTGTTGCTTGTATATCCGTTTTTTGTCACGACTTTTCTGGTTGATAATCTCGCCCAATCGCAAAAGTGGATCGACAATTATGCAATCCAGATATTGATTTATATCATGCTTGCCTGGGGGCTCAATATTGTGGTTGGCCTTGCCGGCTTGCTTGATTTGGGATATGTCGCTTTTTATGCCGTGGGAGCCTATACGGTTGCCCTTCTCGGCAATCATTTCGGCTTTTCATTCTGGCTGTGCCTGCCTTTGGCCGGTATTTTTGCAGCCCTTTGGGGAATGATGCTGGGATTTCCGGTATTAAGATTGCGTGGTGATTATCTTGCCATTGTTACTTTGGCTTTCGGCGAGATTATCCGCACAATTTTGCAAAACTGGACGCCGGTTACCGGCGGCGCTGCTGGGCTGTCGGTTCAAAAAGCAACATTCTTCGGTGTTCCCTTCACAAGGGGCGAAGGCGGATTTGCCGAGCTCTTCGGATTAAATTTTCAGGCTGCCCATTATAAGATATTCCTCTATTATGTCATTCTTGTCATGGTGGTGATTACCGCCTGGGTCGTGATGAGGTTGCGTCGACTGCCAATCGGACGGGCATGGGAAGCTTTACGCGAAGATGAAATTGCCTGCCGCTCGCTTGGAATCAACACAGTAACAACAAAATTGACGGCCTTTTCCATCGGCGCAATGTTCGGCGGTTTTGCCGGAGCATTTTTTGCAGCAAGACAGGGGCGCGCCGATTACACGAGTTTCATTTTCGACGAATCGGCAATTATTCTGGCAATTGTTGTTCTGGGGGGTATGGGGTCACTAGGTGGAATTGCTGTGGCTGCTGCAGTCATGATTGGTGGCACAGAGCTATTGCGCGATGTTCCGGCGCTACAGATGATATTCGGTCCCGATTTTGACCCGCCACAATATCGTATGCTTTGGTTTGGTCTGGCGATGGTGTTCGTCATGGTGTGGAAACCGCGCGGCTTTGTCGGTAAACGGGAGCCGAGTGCCTTCCTGAAAGTGAAGAAAGCTGTTTCGGGTGATTTTACAAAAGAAGGAAACGGCTAATGGCTGACGATAATACCCTTCTCCAAATCGAGCACCTCAGGATGCAATTTGGTGGTCTCGTTGCCGTTGACGATTTGAGTTTCAATGTCGAGCGGGGCAAGATTACGGCTTTGATCGGGCCGAATGGTGCAGGTAAAACAACTGTTTTTAACTGTATTACCGGCTTTTATCGGCCGACTGGCGGGATGTTGTCTCTCCACACCAATGAAGGAAAAACTTTTCTATTGGAGCGGCTTGCCGATTATGAAATTACCAAGAAAGCGAAAGTTGCTCGCACCTTCCAGAATATCCGCTTGTTTACCGGCTTGACGGTTCTCGAAAATCTGCTCGTTGCGCAACATAACGAGTTGATGCGTGCTTCCGGCATGACCGTGCTTGGCCTGTTCGGTTTTCCTTCATATAAGCGTGCCGCCAAAGAGGCGATCAAAAAAGCCGAGCTTTGGCTTGAAAAAATAAATCTTGTCCATCGTGCCGATGATCCTGCGGGAGATCTTCCTTATGGTGATCAGCGGCGTCTCGAGATTGCACGTGCGATGTGCACTGAGCCGCAACTTTTATGTCTTGATGAACCGGCGGCAGGTCTTAACCCTAAAGAATCGCTTGAACTGAACGATCTCCTTTTGGATATCAGGGATGTCGAGCATACCTCCGTATTGCTGATCGAACATGATATGTCGGTGGTGATGGAAATATCCGATCATGTTGTTGTTCTCGAATATGGGTCAAAAATTGCTGATGGTACGCCGGAGGTCGTCAAAAATGATCCGAAAGTGATTGCAGCTTATCTTGGCGTTGACGAGGATGAAGAGGCATCTCCTGAAACAGCAGTTGAGGATGTCGCGGCTTCTGTTGAAATATCGGAAACGGAAATCATTACTGCCGACTCGAAAGAACAAGAGGGAAAGCGTTCATGAGTAGCGATGCACCAGCACTTCTTAAAGTCGAAAATATTGAAACCTATTACGGTGCTATTCAAGCTCTACGGGGCGTCAGTGTTGAAGTCCGGCAAGGCGAGATTGTTACACTCATCGGGGCCAATGGTGCCGGTAAGTCAACTTTGATGATGACGATATTCGGCAAGCCGCGTGTACGGTCAGGTCGTATTTGGTTTGATGGTCATGACATTACCTATATGGAAACGCATGAAATTGCGCGATTACGTATTGCGCAGTCGCCGGAAGGGCGGCGCATTTTTCCGCGCATGACCGTGCTCGAAAACCTGCAAATGGGTGCAAGCATCGACAACCTCAAATATTTTGACGAGGATGTCGAGAAAATGTTTGCTTTATTTCCACGCCTGAAAGAACGCTTGCAGCAACGCGGCGGAACATTGTCCGGTGGCGAACAGCAGATGCTGGCAATTGCGCGTGCGCTTATGTCGCGTCCGAGACTATTATTGCTTGATGAACCTTCATTGGGGCTCGCACCGCTCATTGTTAAACAGATATTCGATGCAATCAAAGTACTAAACAAGGAAACCGGTCTCACTGTTTTTCTGGTCGAGCAGAACGCTTTCGGGGCGTTAAAACTCGCCCATCGCGGTTATGTCCTTGTGAATGGTGTTGTTACAATGAGCGGAACCGGTGCAGAACTTTTATCGAACCCGAAAGTCAGGGCAGCCTATCTTGAAGGTGGTCGACATTAATCAGGATATTCAAAATCACCACTGGTGTTTGAATCTTTAGGGAGAAAAAATGCAAGGTATCCTTTATCAAGAGTCTTCACTATTTGTCTTTGTACTGGTGACTATCATTCTTGGTGGCTGGGCCGCGTGGATGACGGGGCGCGCTTGTGCACTGACCTGGCATGGGCTGAAAGTGGCGCTGATTTCGATGGTTCCGCTCGCCGCAGCTATCCGCTTCATCCATTATATACCGCCCTTCAACGGCACTCTGTTATCGCTTCATTATTATCTTGTCGATCTTGTTGTCTTGCTGATTTTTGCAGGTCTCGGTTTTCAATTTACGCGGACAAACCAGATGGTTCGCCAATATAGTTGGCTTTACAAGAAATCGTCGCCTTTTACCTGGCACAAGAAATAAGCTTTTCTTTGATGTTGTCTGGAAAAATTACTTTGGATGTTTTACAACTTATGAAGAAAAAAGAGGAGAACTGAAATGAAGAAAGCATTATTGGCAACCGTTGCAGCAATTGCTTTTGGCACGTTCATGAATAGTGCTTGGGCAGATATCAAAATCGGTGTTGCAATTCCTGCTACGGGACCGAGCGCGGCGATTGGTGCGCAAATTCAGCATGGCGCCGAAATGGCCGTTAAAAATATCAATGACAAGGGGGGCATCAAAGGCGAAAAGCTCGTTATCGAGATTGTCGACGATGCATCGGACCCCAAACAGGCCGTTTCGGGTGCCAACAAGCTTGCCGGCGATGGTGTGCAATTTGTCGTAGCCCATTATAATTCGGGTGCAGCGCTTCCGGCAGCAACTGTTTATGATGAAAATGGCATGCTGGCAATTTCAGCCGGTGTTACCAATCCTAAATTGACGGAATCGGGCTATCCGATGCAGTTTCGTGTTTGCGGACGTGATGACCAGCAAGGGTCATTTGCCGCTGAATTCATAAAAAAGCATGTTCCTGATCCGAAGGTCATGATTATTCACGACAAAACCGCTTATGGAATTGGTATTGCCGAAGAAGTCAAAAAAACACTGAACAAGCTTGGCGTGACCGAATTGAGTTTCGATGGTGTCAATGTCGAGGATAAGGATTTTTCGGCCATTATTGCAAAAATGAAGCAGAGTGGCGCAAATGTTGTCTATTTTGGCGGGCTTTATACGCCGGCCGGATTGATGTTGCGCCAAATGGCGGAACAGAAGGTCAAACCTGTCTATATCGGTGGTGATGCCTTTGCCAGCAATGAGCTTGCCGCAACGGCGCAAGATGCAGTTGTTGGTGTTATGAATACGTTTAACGCCGATCCTCGTGGCAATAAGGACAATGAGGAATTGGTAAAATCTTTCCGGGCGAACGGATTTGAACCGGAAGCATTCACACTTTATTCCTATGCGGTTGTGCAGCTTATGGCCGAAGGTATTACTGCCGAAGGGCAAAACCCGCAAAAAGTGGCGCAATATCTGAAAACAAAAGGGCCTTTCAAAACAGTGCTCGGACCTTTGGATTTCACCGAGAAAGGCGATCCAAAGGAAGGTGGTTTTGTTATGAACCGTTGGTATAAAGCTCCGGACGGAAGCTATAATTATTCCGAGGTCAAGGATTGAAAAATAAAGTCGGAAAAAACTGAAGTAAGCTAAAAGAGCTGAAAACGACTGGAAGATAAAAAAGCGCGTTTAACGCGCTTTTTTATTTGCTTCTCTTTTCCTTATCAGGTCAGATATGACCAAGCGGACCTTTTGGATGTGCTGCTCATTTTAAAAAATTTGTTTCTCAACTCTTAGTGAGACAAACTTTATTCGAACACAAATGCAATCTTGTTTTTATCGTTCCGATTATTTGCGGCGGAGGAGAAAATAAGCTGCAACCCCCAAGACACCGACAACCGCTAGAGCAGTTTTGGGATAATTTTTGGTTTGCTTGGTAATATAGTGGGCTTGTTCACCAACAACATCAAGCGCTTGGCGACCTTTATCCTTTATTGTTTCGGCGATTTCGCCTGTATTGCTCATGAAACCGTCGCCTTTGGTCAGTGAATGGGTGAGCGATTGGAGCTCGGCTTTAAGATCCTGAATACGTTTTTCGACTTTTTCTTTCGTATCACTGCCGTTAAGAACATTAAACATTGTTTTTCCCTTGCGCTGAAGCCCCGTATAAATCGAACACAAGGCTGTAACTACTATCTATTACAATAGATAATGCGTAAAAAAGTTCCTTCCAGTGGAAATGAAAAACCTCGGGCCGTTATTTTTTCTCGAAAACGGTATATTCAAATCGGGAAATTTTCTAAAACCGGAAAGATGCCATGAAAAACATAAAAAGCACGGGACGGTTTTAATTCATCACTGACCTCACGTAATTTCTGAAAAAAGACATTCCGATAATCGGAAAAGTGAAAATCTTTTTCAAAATTCCGATTGGGAAAATGGGTTTAAAACAGTTATAACAAAACGATATGATTATGATGATCAGGCAATAAAAGAGACATCATCCGAAAATGAACACGCACGAATATTTTTCCAAACCTTTTCCGCGTCGCAAATCTGTTGCTGTCAATGTTGGCGGCGTTATGGTGGGAGGCGATAATCCTATTGTCGTGCAATCAATGACCAATACGGACACAGCCGATGTGGATGCAACCGTGGCTCAGGTTGCAGCACTCGCCAAGGCAGGTTCGGAACTTGTACGCATTACTGTCGATAGGGATGAATCGGCAGCCGCTGTACCAAGAATTAGAGAACGGCTGGACAATCTTGGAATTACAGTTCCGCTCATCGGTGACTTTCATTATATCGGTCACAAATTACTCGCCGAATATCCTGATTGCGCAAAGGCCTTGGCAAAATATCGCATCAATCCCGGAAATGTCGGTTTTCGCGAAAAACGTGACAAACAATTCAGTGAAATAATCGAATTTGCGATTCAATATGACAAACCGGTTCGTATCGGCGTGAACTGGGGTTCGCTCGATCAGGAATTGCTGACACGGCTGATGGATGAGAATGCTGCAAAAGGCGGGCCGCTTTCGACCGATGAGGTCATGCATGAAGCGGTGGTGCAGTCTGCACTTATTTCGGCACATCTTGCGGAAGAAATCGGCCTTGGGAAGGATAAAATTATTCTGTCGGCAAAGGTCAGTCAGGTACAGGACCTTGTCGCTGTCTATACCATGTTGGCCAAGCGCTGCGATTATGCTTTGCATCTGGGGCTTACCGAAGCAGGTATGGGAACCAAAGGTGTTGTCGCCTCTTCGGCAGCTCTGGGCATTTTATTGGAACAGGGAATTGGCGATACCATACGTATTTCTTTGACACCTGAACCGGGCGGCGATCGTCGGCGTGAAGTGCAGGTTGCACAAGAGCTTTTGCAGGTTATGGGATTCAGGCAATTTATACCCACTGTTGCCGCTTGCCCCGGCTGTGGACGCACCACCTCGACGGTGTTTCAGGAACTCGCACAGAAAATTCAGGGTGATATCCGCAAAAATATGCCGGTCTGGCGGAAAAAATATCCCGGTGTCGAAACACTCAATGTTGCGGTCATGGGATGCATCGTCAATGGGCCAGGGGAATCGAAACATGCCAATGTCGGTATTTCACTTCCCGGTACCGGAGAAATGCCGGCTGCCCCCGTTTTCATTGATGGTAAAAAGGTCAAGACACTGCGCGGGGCAAATATTGCGGCTGAATTCGAGCAGATGGTAGCCGAATATATCGAAGAGCGTTTCAAATAGAGCTGTGATCGTCAATTTAAAAACCATGAAGTGGACATTTGAAAAGAGTGTCCAACTTTGAATAGCACGTTTTTCTCTGAGGTTTTCAAATGGCAAAAAGGTGCATTTGCTTTTTTCGTCATCAAAAACGATGAAAAGCCCGGTTCACTTATTGCAGAATTAAAAGAGCTTGAACGCGTTTAAAAATCCAAAATGTTAAAAGCTTTGTTGGAAAACTAAAAATGTGCTGCGCCCGATAAAACTTTAAGCATGGCAGATCACGGAAGAGCTGGAACGGTTGACTTTTAAGCGGAAGCAATTGTTTTTGAACGTGTCGCCCATCGGGCGCTCTTCAATCAAGTAGAATCGAGAAAAAATCGCAGCCAAATTGATAGCCATCTTTGTTTGACAAGAGCTGCTATAAATTTGGAGAAAACTTCTATAAAGACATGTCGGAGCGGGGGTTTTCTCTATCAATCAGGATTTTCCCGCTGCTTATGTCTTTTATCCAGTCAATAAAGTTTTCTTGTTCATCTTTTGGCAAACGGAGTGTCACTTCACATCCGGAATCGTCAAAATGCCGGTTATCAATCTGTGCAAGAAAATTTTGAACCTCGTTTTCGACAATTGGTAAGAGATTGAAAGGGCAGTGAAAAGTCAAAATTTGCCAGTCCACAAGTTCGACAAGTTCGGCCTTTTGGAGTGTTCTTGACGCACCGCCCCCATAGGCACGAACCAGCCCACCGGTGCCGAGTTTAACCCCTCCGAACCAACGTGTGACAATGACGAGAACACAATCGCAGTTTTTGCCTTCAATGGCATTGAGGATCGGTTTACCGGCAGTTCCTGTCGGTTCACCATCATCATTGAAGCGGTAATTTGAATGGAATTTCCATGCATAGCAATGATGTGTCGCCTCTTCTTTGCGGATTGTTTCAATAATCTCTTCGGCTTCGGTTACCGAATTGATCGGAAAAGCACGCGTTAAAAAACGGCTTTTTTTAATTTCTTCCATAAGCTCTGTTGCAGAAGCAAGAGTAAAGGCCATGAGTATTTTCCGAAGTCTTCTTTTAAATGTCTTTTGCTTTGTTAATGATAAGTTCTTGAAGGGGCGAAAGAAAGCAATGTTAACCGAAAATGCCAACCATCATTACCGAAGCAATTATCTTGTGAAAAGAGCAAGCGCCCAAAACCAAGAGTGGCTTCTTCATGAACATAAAAAACATTATCCTAAAAAAGCTTTATTTATTTTGCGAAACAAACGCCAAGACATTTTTCTTTATCGCAAAAGACAATCACTTGGCTTTAGCGTAAGTTGAATGCGTCGCTTTTTCTTCTGGTGAACGCATGACATTCACCGCGAATGGCCTATGAATGCATAAAGTTTTTTCGCTGTTTCAGTTTTTGTTGTTCAGTTTTTTCTTTCTATAATAAATCTTGCTGTCGCCTTTAGAATATCGGCCTTGTTGCCAAATGGTTCGAGTAAGTCATCAGCCTGTTTCATCAGCCCTTCCAGTTGGTGCTTGGCCCATGCGACACCATGGAGGGCAACCAAAGTTGCTTTATTGGCGGCTATGTCTTTACCGGCAGTTTTGCCGAGCGCTTTGGTATCGGACGTCACGTCAAGGACATCATCGGCAAGCTGGAAAGCAAGGCCGATCGCCGAGCCGAATTCGGAAAGTCTTTCGCGGTCTTCGCGGGTGGCGTTGGAAAGAATAGCACCGGCTTCACAGGCATAGCGGATAAGTGCACCGGTTTTCATCGCTTCCAATGTGATAATGCCGCTTTCGTCAGGTTTTTTTGTTTCTGCTTCGAGATCCAGCACCTGCCCGCCTACCATGCCGCCAAGACCGGCACTGCGGGCAAGACCATTGATCAGTTTGAGCCGGATTTTTGCATCAAGTTCAAGTTTGTCATCGGAGAGAAAATCAAAAGCAATTGTCAATAATGCGTCACCGGCGAGAATGGCCGTCGCTTCGTCGAACGCTTTATGGACAGTGGGCTTGCCGCGCCGCAAATCATCATTATCCATGGCCGGCAAATCGTCATGTATCAGTGAATAGCAATGGATTGCTTCAAGGGCTGCGCCAACACATTGTGCCGCTTCGATATTGGCATCAAAAAGTCGGGCAGTCTCGATAACAAGAAAAGGCCGTAATCTCTTGCCACCATTCAAAACACCATGGCGCATTGCGGCGAGAAGACGGGACGGGCGGGCAATTTCTCCCGTCTCGATATGGCTAGAGAGTTTTGCATCCAGCATTTCACCAATCTGGCGGGCATTTTTTGCAAGTAAATTGGTAAAATCTTCCATTGAGAATTCCTTTAATCTTTGCAAGATGGACATGAAACATTCCAACCTTGCCGTCAACACTTATGAGTTAGACAATAAAGATATAAAAAAGAGATAAATTGCGAGACGATTATAAACAGGGAATGAAGATTGAACGAGGCTTAATTGTTTGCTGAAGACAGGAAATCTCTAGACCGATCTGGTAAAGGGCATTCGAAAAGACTTCGCTTGGTTCTCTACGCGTTGGCAATTTTGCTGTCTTTCCCGTTTTTGCTGATGCTTCTTTATAATCTGCCATTTATTCATCCGGTTTCGACCTTGATGCTGCGTGACCAGATTACTTTTACTCCTTATGAACGGGAGTGGCGCAGTATTGACGATATTTCTCCTCATCTCGTTTATGCAGTTGTCATGTCGGAAGATGGTCAATTTTGTTTTCATAGCGGTGTTGACTGGAACGCAATGAAAACTGTTATTTCGCGTGATGGAGGCCCTAACAGAGGAGCGTCGACAATTACGATGCAAATGGTGAAAAACCTGTTTTTATGGCATGACCGGTCGTATTTGAGAAAAGGTCTTGAAATTCCTTATGCGACGGTCGCCGATGCTGTTTTGTCCAAACGACGTATTATGGAAATTTATCTCAATATTGCCGAATGGGGGCCCGGAATCTACGGAGCGGAAGCTGCTTCACAACATTTTTTCAAACGTTCGGCAAAAAATCTCAATCCAAGGCAAGCAGCCTATCTCGCAGTCACTTTACCCAATCCGAAATTGCGTAATCCTTCCCGTCCATCCGTGAATTTGACAAGGCTTGAACGTCTGATAGAAAAACGCGTACGTCAATCGTCTGCTTATACCCAATGTTTGCGAGAGACGGGTTCAGAGCAGTAATGAAATTGAGTCGGTTTTGACCGGCTGGACAATTTCGCAAGAGCAGCAAAAACATGCCGGCAGTTTTGGAAGATTTTAAGCAAAAAGGTGATTTTAAAATTTTTCCGCTTATAATAGGCACAATATCGGCCTATTTCATAAAAAATGCTGATTTCAGTCTGGTCAAAGTCCGATAATCGGTGTATAGGCTCGCCAAACCTTCTATAATTTTGTCTGCCGATATAGCTTCGGGTTATGGTGGCAGATACGTTTTAAGCAAATTTGGAGTATAATTCCATGGCTGTACCTAAACGAAAAACGACCCCGTCAAAGCGCGGTATGCGTCGTTCTGCCGATGCCCTCAAGGCTCCGACCTATGTTGAAGACAAAACTTCCGGCGAGCTTCGTCGCCCGCACCATATCGATCTTAAAACCGGTATGTATCGTGGCCGTCAGGTTCTAACACCGAAAGACTGAGGTCTTTTTGAATTTAAAGAAAAACCGGTCTATTGGCCGGTTTTTTTATGTCCAAATTATTCGACGAATTTTTGATGTATTTGGTGCGCCGGTTTGGTGAAAAATTTCTACAACTTGTTTTGTAGAATTTTATTGTCCGGTTGACTTGGCAACACGTTGATAGAATCGGAAAACCATGCCTGTCCGGATTGGCTATAAATGGTTTCTGTCGCTCAAATCCGGTAAGTGATTTCCTGTTTTTGCCCCGTCTTGCTCCAGTTTTGACGAGAAGCCAATCTCGTCGATCGCGAATGTAATTTTTCTCATCAATTTTTCTTCCTTCACGCTTCACAATCAAACCGGTTTATTGATAAAAATTCGGAATCGGTTGGTGCTTGTTTTTACCTTATCAGAAACAGCGGCTTCAAAAACCCTTGCGCAAACTGTGTTGGGAAAACTTTATTATCTATAGCGGAAACACATTGGCAAAAACGGTTTGGTGAAAAATGCCCGTTTATAAGGAAATAGAAGCGGTGGACACTGTGCTTCAAGAACATTGTAAGCTTAAGAATAGTCAAAAGTTATGAATGATCCGGCAGGCAAATTTCCGGTTTGTCGAGGAGCGCTTTTCACAAAAGAATATCTTGTGCCATGCGAGGCTATTTTTAATCACAAAAAATATTTTCCGGCATGAAAGAATTATACCCGTCGAAGCTTCAATATGTGCCCCGATTATGGTTAATCGGGTTTGCTCTGTTTTCCGGATTATTCCTTGACCTTATTGCTATATTTTGGTTTCTCTCCTAGTAAGAACACAGTATCTGGTGAGAACATATCAAGAACATGGTAATGTCAGCGATTCGTCGCTGATTCGTTCCGGTACTGTTCCAAAGGTTAAGAATTATGGTTAACGTTTCGTAAATGACAAAGCTTGCTTGTCGTTTGATAAGGCGTTAAGGCGTATTTTGGCGGCTATGTCCGGCAAAATCTGATTATTTGGAGTAGACGATGGCTAAAGCCCCTCTCATCCTTTCGGGGCGTGATGTAACAGCCGTTCTGGGGCCGACAAATACCGGCAAAACCCATTTGGCAATCGAGCGGATGCTTGCCCATGATAGCGGAATGATCGGACTGCCGTTACGACTTCTTGCACGTGAAGTTTATAACCGTATTAGCGAAAAGATCGGCCCGAACAGGGTTTCTCTCATTACGGGGGAAGAAAAGATTATTCCTCTCGGTGCCCCTTATTCTGTTTGCACGGTGGAAGCTTTACCAAGGGAAACCAAGGCTTCTTTTGTCGCGATAGATGAAGTGCAACTTGCCGGTGATCTCGCTCGCGGCCATATTTTTACCGATCGGATTTTACATTTGCGTGGCACACAGGAAACGATGCTGCTCGGTGCTTCGACGATGCAAGGCATTCTGCAAAAACTTTTGCCCGGTCTTAATGTTGTCAGTCGGCCGCGGTTTTCGCAATTGCTCTATGCAGGCTCGAAAAAGTTGACCCGTTTGCCAAGCCGCACAGCAATTGTCGCCTTTTCTGCCGATGATGTTTATGCAATTGCCGAATTGATCAAGCGCCAGCGCGGTGGGGCAGCCGTGGTCATGGGGGCGCTCTCGCCACGTACGAGAAATGCACAGGTAGCCCTTTATCAATCGGGAGACGTGGATTTTCTCGTGGCAACCGATGCAATCGGTATGGGACTTAATCTTGATGTCGATCATGTGGCTTTTGCCCAGACAAGAAAATTCGATGGCTACCAGTTTCGCGATTTGACCGCAGCGGAGATGGCGCAAATTGCAGGACGTGCCGGCCGTCATATGCGTGATGGCACCTTTGGCGTGACCGGACGGATTGCCGATCTGGATAAAGATCTTGTTGAACGAATCGAATCACATCATTTTGATCCGGTCAAAGTTTTGCAGTGGCGTAGCGAAGATCTCGATTTTACAACGCTTGACAGTTTGAGAAAATCACTGGAAGCGGCAGCCCCCGTAGAAGGACTGGCCCGTGCATTGCCGGCTGTGGATGCGCAAGCTCTTGATAATCTCTCGCATGATTATGATATCGCCCGATTGGCTGACAGGCCCGAGCGCGTGGCATTGCTTTGGGACGCATGTGCACTTCCCGACTATCGCAAAATTGCACCCGCGCAACACGCGGAAATTATTGCCAACATCTATCGTGATCTTGTAAAACGCGGCAGCGTCAATGAAAACTATTTGGCCGAGCAGGTCTCACAAGCTGATCGAGTCGATGGTAATATTGACACTTTATCGCATCGGATTGCCCAGATTAGAACCTGGACATTTGTGTCTCACAGACCCGGATGGCTTACCAATCCGCAACACTGGCAAGAAAAGACGCGGGAAATTGAAGATAGATTGTCAGATGCGTTACATGAGAGGTTGACGAAACGATTTGTAGACCGCAGAACAAGCGTACTTATGAAGCGGCTTAGAGAGAATGTGATGATGGATGCCGAAATAGTTCAAACTGGCGATGTTCTCGTAGAGGGGCATCATGTTGGAAAACTTGATGGGTTTCGTTTTATTGCCGATGTCAATGGCGAAGGTGCCGATGCAAAAGCTCTAAGGGCTGCTGCAGATAAAATATTGGCCGGTGAATTCGAAAAAAAAGCAGATCGTTTGGCCGCTTCGGCCAATGGCGATTTTGCGGTCGGTTCGGATGGTGTGGTTCGCTGGATTGGCCAACCTTTGGCAAGCCTTGCTGCAACCGATGATATTTTGAAGCCGAGAGCGGTACTGCTCGCCGATGAACAATTGACGGGGCAGGCGCGTGAAAAAGTTGCCGAACGGGTCGATCGTTTTGTGAGCTTCCATTTTGAAACAGCATTGAAGCCGCTTTTTGATCTTATCAATGCGGATGCGCTGGTCGGTATGACACGTGGACTGGCATTCCGTCTGGTTGAACATCTGGGCGTTTTGCCGCGCCGTGACGTTGCAGAAGAGGTCAAAAGCCTTGACCAGATTTCACGTGCAGCCTTGAGAAGACTCGGAACACGTTTTGGCGCTTTTCATATTTTTCTGCCAATGATGTTGAAGCCGGCACCGGCGCAAGCCATTACGCTTCTATGGGCATTGAAAAACCATGCGCGCGATTTGCCGGGTTATGGCGATGTTCTGCAAGTACTGGCAGCCGGCCGTACCTCGGTTGTTGTCGACCCGACTTTCGACCCGACCTTTTATCAACTTGCCGGTTATCGGATTTTGGGGCGCCGTGCCGTACGTGTCGATATTCTGGAACGTCTCGCTGATCTCATTCGCAATGCAGTGAACTGGAAGCCCGGTAGCGGGCCGCGTCCGGACGGTGCTTATGACGGGCGTCATTTTCTGGTTACTCCGGCAATGATGTCGATACTTGGTGCAACAGCCGAGGATATGGAAGAAATTCTTAAAAGTCTGGGCTACCGTTTTGATAAAAAAGACAAGGCGGAAATTGCAGCCAAGCTTCAGGAGCTTGATGCAACACCGGAGGAAGCAAAGCCTGCTTCAATTGTCGAACGCCCTGCCGAACCGGTAGGCGATTTTGCGACGACCCCTGCAGTTCAGGAAACTGCAACAACAGAAGAGGTCAACACACCGGAAGCTGAGCCAGTCGGTCCTCATTTCACAAAGAAGACTACGGAAGAAGAGGAAAAACCTGTATTGCTCTGGCATTATCAGGGGCGGCATGATTACCGTCAGTCAAGGCAGAATAGCGACAAAAAGAAACGTTCCGCACAGCGCTTTGAAAAAACAGGTGACAGACCGGAAAAGTCGGGCGAATCACGTCGTGACAAACAACGTCCGCGTAAAAATTCGTCTTTTAACAATCCGAAAGCGGATGCTTCTTACAAACAGCATAAATCAAAGTCGCAATCGAAACCGGTTGACCCTGATTCGCCTTTTGCAAAACTCGCAGCCTTGCGCGACCAATTGAAAAAATGAGCGAAGAGACCGTTTCGAGACAGCGCTTGGACAAGTGGCTGTTTTTCTCACGGACGGTCAAAACGCGTAGCCTTGCTGCCAAACTCGTTGAGGGCAGCAAGGTCAGAGTTAATCGTGTGAAAATTGACAAGCCGGGCTATTCGATAAAAGTCGGAGATGTTTTGACTATCCGGCTCGAACGTTCGGTGGTCGTTTATAAGGTTGCAGGACTTGGCGAACGTCGGGGACCTGCAGTGGAAGCCCGATTGCTTTATGAAGATTTGACACCCATCGAAGTTGTAGCAGACAGACAGAATATCATTTCATCAGGTCCCCGACCGACAAAACGTGACAGAAGGCAATTATTGCGTTTTTTAAAACAGGAAATGTGAACAAATTGGTTCATATGCGGGGTTGAAACGATGAGACAAAAACGTTAACTCAGTGCTGTTATCGTTTCATTTCCGTTTAAAAGTGTGACAGGCTTTTGTCGGAATGCGCTTGACGTGAACACTGGAGATTGAACAATGACCTATGTTGTGACCGACAATTGCATTCGCTGCAAATACACTGATTGTGTCGAGGTTTGCCCCGTTGACTGTTTCTATGAAGGGGAAAACATGCTTGTTATCCACCCTGACGAATGCATCGATTGTGGTGTCTGTGAACCGGAATGTCCGGCTGAAGCAATCAAGCCGGATACCGAGCCGGGGCTGGAAAAATGGCTGGAGCTCAACATGGAATATTCGGCAAAATGGCCGAATATAACGGTTAAGAAAGATCAGTTGCCCGAGGCAACCGAAATGGACGGCGTTACCGGAAAACTTGAAAAATATTTCTCGCCCAAGCCTGGAAGCGGTGATTAGGCATACAAATAGTTGAACTTGACTGCCGGATGATTGATTTCGTTGGATTTTTGTGTTAAGGTTTTGCCGTTAAGCCGATACTGAATGTCTTTGACGTTTCTTTTTCTCATCGAAAGGTGTTTTAATCAGGCATAGTTCGCGTCGTATCGTGGATGTTTTCATCACGTGCAGTTGAATGATGCAAGATTGGGTGGACTTATCGGAACATTTGCTTTGCAAATGTGCAAAAGCTTATTGTGCGGGATAAGTCGGAAGTAATGTTGAAAATTCGGGGATCGGATAAGGCTCTATGTTTTTGGAGCCTTCAACCTGTGTTTGTCGGCAGCAGTGCCGAGCACAAATGGAGTTGGTTAAAAATATGTCATCCCCCAAGAAAAAATCCCCGGCACGGCACGGGTTTAAGGCTCAAGAATACATCGTTTATCCTGCCCACGGTGTTGGCCAGATTGTTGCTATTGAAGAACAGGAAGTTGCAGGTATCAAGCTTGAACTGTTTGTCATCCATTTTGAAAAAGATAAAATGCATGTCAAAGTTCCGGTTGCCAAAGCTTTATCGATTGGCATGCGCAAATTGTCTGAGACCGATTTTGTTGACCGCGCGTTGAAAGTGCTACAGGGGCGGGCACGTATCAAGCGGACAATGTGGTCTCGTCGTGCACAGGAATATGACGCAAAAATCAATTCGGGTGATTTGATTTCGATTGCCGAAGTGGTGCGGGATCTTTTCCGTGCTGAAAATCAGCCTGAACAATCCTATTCGGAGCGTCAGCTTTATGAAGCAGCGCTTGATCGCATGGCGCGTGAAATTGCTGTCGTCAACAAGATTTCGGAAACAGAAGCCGTTCGCGCAATTGAAATCAATCTCGCCAAGAGCCCGAAGCGCAGTGCTAAAAGTGATGCTGACGGTGATGTCGATATTGATGTCGATGGTGAAGACAGCGAGAACGTCGCTGCTTGACCATAATTGGCAAGACAGCCAACAATATAGTCTTCGATATTTTTAAAAGCCCGCTTTTAAAGCGGGCTTTTTAATTTTCAACGATTTAAATTTATCAAGAGAACACGTAAAAATTGTAAAAAAACTATCAAAAATTAAATTATTTTAACTTTTAGTTGTTTTTTTATGGAACCAACTCTTTCGGCAGACGTTAGCAGCCTGAAAGGAAAATAGCTTTTTATTTTCCTGCTAACACTTTTCCTACCGAGGGGGCAATCATGTCCAACATCTCCACGTCAACGCAAGTGACGACAAATTTCAATTCGGGTACCGACAATATGCTTGGTCGGAACATGATGCGTTCGGCTATGAAAGCTCCCTACCTCGAACGAGAAGATGAACACATGCTCGCATTGCGCTGGAGGGATGATCAGGACAGCGTTGCCATGCATAAGATTGCCGTTTCCCATATGAGATTGGTCATTTCAATAGCGGGCAAGTTCAAACATTTCAAATTACCTTTGGGAGATATGGTTCAGGAGGGCTATGTCGGGCTTCTTGAAGCAGCCGCACGTTTTGATCCCGAGCGCGAAGTGCGCTTTTCCACCTATGCAACATGGTGGATAAGAGCCTCCATTCAGGACTACATTTTGCGTAACTGGTCGATTGTTCGTGGTGGTACAAGTTCGGCCCAAAAGGCACTGTTTTTCAATTTACGACGTTTGCGTACCAAGCTTGCAAATGAAGATAGAACCATGACAAAACAGGATATCTATCGCAATATATCGGAAAAGCTCGGCGTTTCCGTTTCCGATGTCGAAACAATGGATTTCCGGTTTTCGACAACTGACAATTCGTTAAGTGCTCCAATGATCGGGGATGATGAAAATTCGGGCAGCAAAATGGATTCGCTCGTTGATAATCACCCGTTGCAAGACGAACTTGTCGAGGACGAAATTGATGGACAACGTCGCTCGAAATGGCTTCATGATGCACTGCAGATTTTGAATGAAAGAGAACTTCAAATTATCCGTTATCGACGTTTGAATGATGAAGGCGCAACTCTTGAAGCCTTGGGTGAAGAAATGGGCATTTCCAAGGAACGTGTCCGTCAGATCGAAGCAAGGGCATTGGAAAAATTGCGTAATTGCCTTCTTTCTGTTAACACTGTCGATGCTTATCAGGTTTAATTGCCAAAAGAACGCGTTTCGTCCCCTCAAGGCGATCCTGCTAAAAGGGTAAATACCTGACAGGATCACAGGGTAGAATTGGCCAGGAGAACCGGTTTGTCACCGTTTGACAAAAACGCGCATATTGAACAAAAATTACTCGCATATTCTATTCTGGCAACAATAGTTCTGGCAATTGCAGCGATCATCACGGGCATTCTTTCGGGTGCCTCCTCTATCATTTTCGACGGGATGTATTCGTCGATTGATTGTCTGTTCAGTATTGCTGCGCTTCTTGTTGTCCGGCTCATCGAGATTGACGTAAACCGGAGGAGCCGCAAAGCACCCAAATTTGTCGAGCGCTTTCAATATGGTTTTTGGCATCTCGAACCAATGCTGCTTGCAATTAATGGCTTATCTTTAATGATCGCCATTATTTATGCTTTGTTTGAAGCCGTTGGTAAAATTTTGAATGGCGGGAAACTTCCGCATTTTGATGCCGCTATTGGGTTTTCGATCTTTGCTGTCATCCTTTGCTTTGCAATGGCGTTTTACGAACAATATTTCAATCGTCGGATAAAGTCGGCTTTCATAACAATTGATGTAAAGAGCTGGATTGTATCGGGTGGCATAGGCTTGGCTCTTCTATGTGCTTTTACCTTTGCCAATCTGATAGAAGGTACCGGCTACGAATGGATTTTACCCTATATTGATCCGGTTATTCTGGCGCTCATCGCGCTCATCATGTTACCAATGCCGGTTAGAACTGTTTTACGCGCCATGCGCGATATCCTGATGATCACGCCGGTTGATCTTGATGAACATGTCAATAATGTTGTCGATGCCATTGTAGAAAAATATGGTTTTGTCGGTTCCCAGAATTATCTCGCCAAGGTAGGGCGGTCGACAATGATCGAGATTCATCTCATCTTGCCACATCATTATAAAATTGCCGAAGTTGAAGAGCTCGATAAAATCCGTACCGAAATCGGCGAAAAGATAGGTCATGCGGGGCCGGATCGGTGGCTGACAGTGTCTTTTACGTCAAGTCCGCAATGGGCTTATTAAGAGAACAGAGCTTATCAAGATACGGATTTTTCGCGACCTCGTCGAAATCTATTCGGAAATAATTTTGATTCGGTCACCCGCTGATAAATTGGCTGTTGCCGGTAATGCGTTGATGATGCGCAGCAGTTTTTCTTTGGCATTGGTCCCCTGCATGCGAGCCGCAACGGATGCAACAGTTTCTCCGCCTTTAATTGTCAGGACATGGATACGCAACGGTTTAAGGGCAGAAACCTCGCGTGACGAAAGCGCTTTAAAGGAAGATGTTGTGGCATTCGCCACCGAATTGAGCCCGGACGAATTTTTCGGAGCAGCCGTCAAGAACCGGAAGACATGATCCTTGACAAAGATCACAACGACATCGAATTGCCAGCGATCATTGGCAGCATGGGCACGTGCCGCTTCTAAACCATTAATAGTAATGGCCTGTATAGTAGATGGATCAAGACCGCTTACCCAACCACTTTTGATATAATCGACCGGCGAGGAGCCGCGCGGGAGTGCAACACCGTCGAAACGCACAGCAATGTCGTTATTTCCGCTGGCAATGACAGCGGCGGAAGAATTATCTATTGTAAATCCTTCAGGCACCGTGAAAGTAATACCCAATTTGGGGTGGATAAACTGGTTTCCGCGAATATATCCTTCATCGGCGGTATCGCCAAAAATCATTCCGTCAATGCCGTTCAGGAAATCGTCCCGGTCGGTTTTACCAACACCGGGCGCTCCTACTTTGCGGGCTTGATCGGTTGCAAGCTGGATACGTTGGGGCGTTGACGGGTGACTTGCCAGAAAGTCGAGTGTTGCATCGGTTGCACCGGAAACATTCCGATAGGCAGCATAGGCTTCCATGGCTTGGAGGAAACGTGGCGAAGCAAACGGATCATAGCCGGCTTGGCCCAACATTTTTATGCCGATTGCATCCGCCTGCAATTCCTGATTGCGCGAAAATTGTGCAAGCCGCAATTTTCCGCGAATGGCTGTTTCACGTTCGGCCGAATGGTCTTCCAGAACTTCACTGACAACCTGATTTGTAAGCTCCACTTCGGCTTCTTTTTGCTGGCGTAAAATACCGTGATTGGCGGTGACATGTGCCATTTCATGGGCAAGAACGGCTGCTACTTCCGATGAATCATTGGCAAGTGCAAGAAGACCGCGTGTGACATAGACATAGCCACCGGGAAGCGCAAAAGCATTGACATTGGGTGAATTCAAAATAGTAATCCGGTAGGTCTGGTCAGGTTTGTCCGAAACTGCAGTGAGCTTACCGACGATTTTTGCAACCATCCGTTCGAGTTTCGGGTCGCTATATTCACCGCCATAAGTTTGTAAGATTCGCGGATGTTGCGAGGCCCCCAATTGTGCAAGAGAATCGCCTTTGCTTACTTTGTCGACTGTAACCGGTGTGCCTGAAGGCATAAGACCGCCATCCGGTTTGTTATAATCAACAAGCTGGCAGGCTGATAATCCCGATAAACCCAAACCGATAAAAATGGCAAAGCCAATTTTCTTTGGCGCAAGCGTAAAAATGCGTGGCAATAAATGCGACTTCATTTTTCCCAATCGTTTGTGTTTATTCATCTTGGCAGGCACTTTCCCTAGTTCACAGGGAGAACAATGATTTCCACTATGTCGAAAAAGTTGAAAATAACATGCTTTTTGGAAATTTCATCTATATTACAACAAGTAGAATTGAATTGTTATGACATATGGAGGACGATCAGACAATTTAAATAGAGGGCGAACTGATAACTGGCATAGAAAATTTGAAAAAAGAAAAATCGGGAAAACTGACAAAACAAAAATAGGCGTTTGAGTGAAAAGCTTTACTGTTCTTCTTGATGGCGATCTTTATGTGACCGAACGGCTTATGAAGCAGATCGGACATGGCCATATTATCGTTGCTGACGGGGCAATCCGCTTTGTCGAAATGCTTCATGTGAAGCCGGAATTGTGGGTAGGAGATTTCGATTCAACGAAAGCCGACTTGAAGGAACGTTATAAAGATATCGAGAAGAAGTCTTTTCCCGTGGCAAAGGATAAGACCGATGGAGAGCTCGCTATCGATTTTGCTTTGGAACGAGGAGCCGAACGCATTATTTTGTGTGGTGCTCTTGGTGGCAAACGTTCCGACCACGCTTTTTTCCACTTCGCCCATGCATTGGCGATGAAAGAAAACGGCATTGATGTTCTTCTAACGAGTGGCAAGGAGGAAGGATATGCTCTTCTTCCGGGAGCTTATTCATTCGATTTGCCCGCCGGCACAATTTTCAGTCTTATCGGCTTTGATGACCTCGATGGTCTCACAATCGAGGGCGCCAGATGGCCGCTTTTGAAAAAAAATGTGCCCTTTGGTTCATCATTGACCCTTTCCAATGAAGTAAACGGCCAATTAAACGTGACCCTGTCGCAAGGTCGTGCAATCTTGTTGGCAACATTGGTTTGAAGAGCATAAATTTTGCGGATAGCTCTTTAGAAAATATCCGTTTTATCCATATGTTATATCAAGATAAGGATAAATTCAGTGCTTTGGCCTTATCTTGGTTTTGCCTTATTATTAAGACACAGTGTCGACAAGATTAAAAAGAGAAAGAGTGAGGACATGTTTAAACGTATTTCTGTAATTGCCATGGTTTCGGCTTTGGGACTTGCAACTGTTGCCTGTTCGCCGAATGAACAGCGTACTGCCGGATATGGCGTTGGTGGTGCGGCTTTGGGCGCACTCGCAGGCGGTGCTATCAAGGGGAATGGCAAGGGTGCTTTGAGAGGCGCTGCAATCGGTGCTGCGGCAGGTACGCTTGTTGGTGTTGCAACAAAGCGTAATGGCGTTCAGTATTGTAACTACCGCGATGCCTATGGGCAAATGTATCAGGCACCTTGCAACCAATACCAATAAGGTTTTAAAGACCTGAAAAATGAAGGGGTCGGTTCTGCTGGCCCTTTTTTATTTTATGTGTTTAAAAAATATATTTTGCTATTAATCGGAAAAAATAACTAAACGGAATCATAATGGCGCCTCCTCTTTTACGTCTCGACCACATTTCACTCACCTTTGGCGGTACACCATTGCTGACCGATGCTGCTTTATCGGTCTCAAGCGGCGACCGTATTGCGCTTGTCGGGCGTAACGGTTCGGGTAAGTCGACACTTCTTAAAATTGCAGCCGGTCTTGTCGAGCCGACGGATGGCGAGATTTTCCGGCATCCCTCGGCAACAATACGCTATTTGCCGCAATCACCCGATCTTGACGGTTTTGAAAATGTGCGTGCCTATGTCGAAGCGGGACTGGGGCCTTTGGATGATGTCCACCGTGTCAGCTATATGCTTGATCATCTGGGATTGAGCGGTGAAGAAAAACCCGACCAGCTTTCGGGCGGCGAGGCGCGCCGCGCCGCATTGGCGCGCGTTATTGCACCGGCTCCCGATATTCTGCTTCTTGATGAACCGACCAACCATCTTGATCTTACCACAATCGAATGGCTCGAAGGGGAACTTAAAACAATAAGGTCAAGCATTGTCCTGATTTCGCATGACCGGCGTTTTCTGGAAAACGTCTCGCAATCGACAATCTGGCTTGATCGGGGGCAAACAAAGCGCCTTGGTAAGGGATTTGCTTTTTTCGAGGAATGGCGTGACAAACTTCTTGAAGAAGAAGAAATGGAGCAACAAAAACTCGGCCGCCAGATTGTGCGTGAAGAGCATTGGCTGCGTTATGGCGTGACAGCGCGGCGCAAACGCAATGTTCGCCGTCTCGACGAATTGCAGAAATTGCGGCAAAAATACAAGAGTTATCGCGGGCCGCAAGGCAATGCTGTCATGGAGTTGAGCGATTCACAGGAATCCGGAAAACTGGTGATTGAAGCCAAAAATATCAGCAAAGCTTATGGCGAACAGGTTCTTGTCGATCATTTTTCCACACGTATCCACCGTGGTGACAGGGTGGGACTGGTGGGTCCCAATGGCATTGGCAAAACAACATTGTTATCCATGCTGAGCGGGGTTTTGACACCTGATAGCGGAACAGTGAAACTTGGCGTCAATCTTGAAATTGCAACGCTTGATCAAAAACGCTCGCTTGATGAAAATGAAACGCTTGCCCATTATTTGACCGACGGGCGCGGCGACAGTGTTATCGTCAATGGTGAACAACGTCATGTTGTCTCCTATATGAAGGACTTTCTGTTTTCGCCTGAACAGGCGAGGACGCCGATCAAAGAATTGTCGGGCGGCGAAAGAGCGCGGTTGATGCTGGCGCGCGTCTTGTCTCGTCCTGCAAATCTCTTGATACTCGACGAACCTACAAATGACCTTGATATGGAAACACTTGATCTTTTGCAGGAACTTGTCAGCAATTTCCCGGGAACTGTTCTGCTTGTTAGCCACGATCGCGATTTTCTTGATCGCACAGTTACCAGTATCATCGCTCCAGAAGGTAATGGTCGTTGGCTCGAATATGCCGGTGGCTATAGCGATATGATAGCGCAACGGAAAGGTCGGGAAATCGAACAGAAAAACGTTGCGAAATCATCTTCGCCACAAACATCAGCTCCAGCCGAACGGGGAAAACGGGAAACAAAACAGAAGCTATCCTATAAACAGAAATATGCTTTGGAAAAATTGCCTTCGGAAATTGATGCGCTTCATGACGAGATTGCAAAGATGGAAAAAGAGTTTTCCGATCCCGACCTTTATTCAAAAAATGCCAAAAGGTTCGAGGAACTTTCGCGCCTTCTCGAACAAAAGCGAAAAGACCTTGAAATAAAGGAAAACGAGTGGCTCGAGCTTGAAATGCTGAAAGAAGAACTCGAAAAATAGTTTCATTTTTTGGAAACTATAGGGTGTCCGCCAACGCGAATTTTTTGGCATTGAAAAATGTTGAACCGGCGGATGTGGATGGCATGGTCACACCCCCGCATAATCACCGGTAATTCGTAAGAGATAACAAAAAGCCTTCCGGAAACGGAAGGCTTTCGAGTTTTCAAAAATTTTAAAAATCAGCTCATTCCGAGTGCGTCTTTATAGAGCTGGATCATGGCTTCCTCTTCCTGACGCTCATGGTCTTCTTTTTTACGCAAACGGATAATTGTGCGTACAGCCTTGCTGTCGAAACCACTTCCCTTAAGCTCGGCATAAACTTCTTTTATGTCGTCGGAAATTGTTTTCTTTTCTTCTTCAAGGCGTTCGATACGCTCGATAAAAGAACGCAACTGGCCAACGGCCACTGCTTGTTTTTCGTCTGTCACTTCACTCATGGAAATGGCCTCCAGATAAATCGTGTTCAAACGAGTCGTTAAGTCGATCGTTCAGTTTCCTGTTGATGTCCGAGTCCTGCCCTCGGAGTCAAGATGGCGGGTTTAATTTTTACCCCCGATATTTTAGCCAAGTGCCCAGTTCTGGAAGTTACCAGTCGGCACGTGACGGGAAAATCTGTTTCATGTGAATCATCGGCATTCCGTTTATTTTATGAAATAGCGGTTGCAGATAATCTGCCCATTTGATCACACCCTCTTCGTTTGCTATCAAATCCTGTCGGACTTCAATAAGGATGTGGGCAATACCCTTTTTTGTACAATGACGGTACATTGTATCGCCTTTCAAGGCACCGTCATAGGGTTCGTTATCGCCAACTTCAAGCCCGGCAATTTCGTTCAAACCGGTAAATAACGGGTCGAAAGCACGTCTGTCATTGTCCCATAAAAGACCAATATGCCAAGGACGTGCTTGACCATGCCAGACGGGTGTAAAAGAATGTACTGAAACCACAAATGGATTTTTGCCACTTGCCTCTTCGACACCGGCGATTAACCGCCCGACAGCCAGATCGTAGGGTTTATAATAGTTTTCGATTCGGCGTTGTCTTTCGGTTTCGCTCATCGGATAATTATCGGGAATAACCGAACCGTCAGACAATTGCATAATCAATGTCGGATCATCTTCTCCACGGTTGGGGTCGATCAAAAGTCTTGAGAAATGGCTGACAACCGCAGGTACTTCAAGGCGTTTTGCAAGCTCTTTTGTAAGCATTTCAGCACCTATATCATAGGCGATGTGACGGAAAAGCTCGGAAGATTGAAGTCCGAGCGAGCCATATTCATCAGGCAAAGCGTTGCTTGCATGGTCACAGATGAGGACGAGCCCCGCTTCCATATTGCCGGGAATTTCTTCAAAGGGATAGAAATTTTCTTTCTGTTTCATTTTTTTATCATCACTTTATAATATGGCTGTTTTGAAAATCTCTGACATTGACAAATTTTAAGAAACTACACAAAACACAAATGAAGTGCAAAAGAATAGCGGTCAGGACAAAATAAAACCGAAGGTGCCAGAAATGTTGTTGAAAAAGACCAGGATTATTCTCTTCGGTGTGGCGATCTTGCTCGCTCTTTCATGTGCGGCTCGTGCGGATTTCCGTGTTTGCAACACAACTCAGGAAGCCATCGGCGTTTCCATTGGCTACCGTGCAAAAGCCGGATGGATGTCCGAAGGTTGGTGGGTCGTCGGTCCAACCCGTTGCAAGACGATTATTGACGGGCCTTTATCCTCGCGTTTTTATTATCTTCATGCGGAAGACGCCAAAAATCACGGGCGTTGGGATGGCCCCATCAATATGTGCGTGAAAGATTCCGAATTTACCATTAATGGTGTCAACGACTGCTTTGCACGAGGCTTTCAGAAAGCCGGTTTTCAAGAAATCGATACGGGTACGCAAACAAGCTGGATGGTTCAGCTTACAGAACCCGTGTCCAATAATCCGGCGTTAAATACGCCGCTTGTTACAGGAGCTCCCACAAAATGAAACGTAACCGTAAAGTAAAGATTGTTGCTACGCTCGGACCTGCTTCGTCCGACGAAAAAATGATCGAAAAGCTTTTTTTAGCGGGGGTTGACGTTTTTCGCATCAATATGAGTCATGCCGATCATGACACAATGCGCTCTTTGGTTAAAATCATACGTCACATCGAGAAAAAACAAGGGCGCCCGATTGGTATACTTGCCGATTTGCAGGGACCGAAATTACGTGTGGGAGAATTTGCAAACGGCAAGGTTGATCTTGTTGCCGGACAAACTTTCACGCTCGACAATAAAGATATTCCGGGTGACAATACCCGTGTCTATTTGCCTCACAAGGAAATTTTCGACGCGGTCAAGCCGGGCGAACGTTTGTTGATTGATGACGGTAAACTCGAGCTTTTGGCTCAGAAATGCACACATACCGCTATTGAATGCAAGGTCGTTGCCGGAACGCACATTTCCGATCGCAAGGGCGTGAGCCTGCCGGATACGCTGCTCGGTGTCGGTGCAATGACGGAAAAAGACCATAAAGATCTTCTTGCTGTTCTTGAACAGCCGATCGACTGGATTGCACTTTCCTTTATCCAGCGCCCTGAAGATATTGCCGAAGCTCGTAAAATTGCCAAAGGCAAAGTCGCCATTCTTTCAAAAATCGAAAAGCCGCAAGCTGTTCGCAGAATTAACGAGATTGTCGATTTATCCGACGCTGTTATGGTGGCGCGTGGCGATCTTGGCGTTGAAATGCCGTTGGAAACGGTGCCCGGTATCCAGATGGATATTATCAAACTCTGTCGGCGCGCTGGTAAGCCGGTTGTGGTTGCAACCCAGATGCTTGAATCGATGATCACCTCACCGGTTCCCACCCGTGCTGAAGTCTCGGATGTTGCAACAGCCGTTTATGAAGGGGCTGATGCTATCATGCTTTCGGCTGAATCGGCTGCCGGTGCCTATCCGGAAGAAGCTGTTCGCACAATGGATAAAATTGCCTGCAAGATCGAACGGGATTCCAATTACGAACCGATGATTGATGCGCAACATCCGGCTCCCGAACCAACCGGTGCCGATGCCATTTCGCTTGCCGCAAGGCAAATTGCTGAAACGCTCAATCTTTCGGCCATTGTCGCTTATACGGCTTCCGGTGCGACAGGTATTCGTGCGTCTCGCGAGCGGCCAATGCCTTCAATCATTGCTCTTTCACCGATTACCGAAACGGCGCGGCGTCTTGCTCTTGTTTGGGGGCTTCATTGTGTTGTCACTGAAGATGCGCACAATCTTGATGATATGGTCGAAAGAGCCGCTGCCATTGCACTGCGGGAAGGCTATAGCGTCCCGGGTGACAGAATTATCGTAACCGCCGGTGTACCGCTTGGAACACCGGGTGCAACCAATATGCTGCGCATTGCCTATGTTGCCAAACAAGATGGCAAACGCAGATAATTATTGGTAAATCCTGATATTCATCGGCAGAACCGGATTCCTTGGGTTCTGCCGAAATCTATTTTCGCTGATGATTTTTCAGGGTCTCTTTCACCTCGCTTACGAGGGGACGAGTTTTCGAGGGGCAGAGTTTCCAACATTGAAAGTAAGCGGTTCAGATTTTTTTTGAACAGGATGTCGGTTAGGCTTACACAAAAAGCCGTCAACTGAAGCTTCGGTTGCATATAAAACTATTCTGGTAAAGGGAGCCCAAAAAAAGCTCCTGATAAAGAACCATCCGGAATAAGTGTAATATCAGACTATAGAAATGACTTACGGAGTGTTGCAAAACACACTATTTAAGTGCTCGTTAATTATTTATGTGCACGTTAATCTATATAACCGTTATTTACGGTTTTTTTTAAACAAAGCGGACTTTTTTAATCCTGATATTTTGATAAACAGTTTTTATTTCCCTTTTATGGAAAATTTTTCAATTTAGAGACAACGGGAAAGACATCAAGATATATCCGGCCGTATCTCTTTTACTGGTTTTTCACAAGCTCACGGGCAAGCGCATCAATATGACTGGCCGCCCGATCAATTGCTTTGGCTGCGACTGTTTCGTAGCGTTCACAGGCATCGGTAAGCTGTGTATTTTCCTGTCGCAACATGTCGTTTTCCTGTTTCAGGCTATTTAGCTGACGACGCGCTTCATCAAGCTCGTCCATAACCATTATGCCTGCCATAACAGAAAGGCGATGATCTCCGATCTCGCCGAAATTCGATTTCAAATGGCTGATATATTGGTCAAGCTGATGGGCAAGACCGGCAAGATGGTCTTCTTCGCCTTCATCGCAAGCCATGCGGTAGGTTTTTCCATCAATCGTGACTGATACAGTTGCCATATTTATTGCCCTTTACCGGTCAACCACTGTTCGTATCGTTTCCATTGCGGTAATAAGACGGCGCGATACTTCCTTATTGGCTTGTTCAAGGCGTTCAGCGCGCGATTCAGATGTATCGAGTGCTTGCGCCAGACGGCTGCGATCTGCATTCATGCGCTGGATTTCTTCCTCGAGCTCACTGGTGTCATATGTATCTTTATTGTCATTGACAACGGCATTTTCAAGCGTCTTAAGAGCGTTTTCCAGACGATTGATCGCTTGATCGAGAATTGATGTATCTTGTGGCATCGAGTTCCAGATCCTTTGTGTAAAAGATAAATCCAAAAACGAATCATTCCGACAAATTTTATCCGAGTTTTACTATTCTTAAATGTCTTCTCGGCTTGTGGCAAGAAATCCACCGTATCAAAGCTGGTGACAGTGGGATTTTATTGACTCACACGGTTTAAGTGATATTTGTCAAAAGAAGCATTAGACCGAATTTACTAGCGATCAAAGAGTAGCCAATTTTCATGAAAAATAATGACAAGCAGAACCAGATGGCCAATGCTATCCGTTTTCTTTCCATCGATGCAATCGAGAAAGCAAATTCGGGGCATCCTGGTCTTCCGATGGGTGCCGCCGACATTGCGACAGTGCTTTATACAAAATTTTTAGCCCACGATCCGAAAAAGCCGAATTGGCCTAATCGGGACCGTTTTGTTCTCTCGGCTGGACACGGTTCCATGTTGCTTTATTCAGTCATGTATCTTTCCGGATATGAAGACGTTACGATAGACGAGATAAAGAATTTCCGTCAGCTTGGCGCAAAAACTGCCGGTCATCCGGAATATCGTCATATCAATGGCATTGAAACGACAACCGGTCCGTTGGGTCAGGGCATAGCCAATGCCGTTGGAATGGCACTTGGCGAGCGCATCATGAATGCACGTTGGGGAGATCTCATCGATCATTATACTTACGTGCTTGCCGGTGATGGCTGTCTGATGGAAGGTATCTCGCAAGAAGCCATTGCTTTTGCCGGACACATGAAGCTCAACAAGCTTATTGTCTTCTGGGACAATAACCAGATATCGATTGATGGTGCGATTACGATTTCGGATAATACCGACCAGTGTGCACGTTTTGAAGCTTGTCAGTGGAATACAATCAAGGTTGACGGGCACGATCAGGATGCAATCGCCAAAGCAATCGAAAAAGCCAAAACCTCTGACAAACCGACATTGATTTCGTGCCGGACAACAATCGGTTTCGGCTCTCCGCACAAAGCGGGAACCAATAAGGCTCATGGGTCGCCGCTCGGCAAGGAAGAAGTTGCCGAGACACGTAAATCGCTGGGCTGGGAAAGCGAGCCTTTCGTTATTCCTGCCGAGATTCTCGACAACTGGCGGCTTGCCGGTCTCAATGCTGCAAAAAAGCGTCAGGAATGGGATAAAAAGCTTGAAGCTCTTGATCCACAAAAACGTGCCGAATTCGAACGTTTAATGCGTGGTGACCTGCCCGGCAATTTCGATAGCGTCATTAATGACTACAAAAAGAAACTTGCTGCTGACCAGCCGAAAGTTGCGACGCGTGTTGCCTCGCAGATGGCACTTGAAGTTATCAATGGGGCAGTTGACGAAACAATCGGTGGATCGGCCGATTTGACAGGCTCCAATAACACCAAAACAAGCCAGACCAATGATATTACACCGGAAGATTTTTCCGGTCGTTATATTCATTATGGTATTCGCGAACATGCCATGGCTGCGATTATGAACGGCTTGTCACTTTATGGTGGTATCATTCCCTATTCGGGAACTTTCTTGTGCTTTTCCGATTATGCCCGTCCGGCAATGCGGCTTTCATCATTGATGGGTATTCGTGTCATCTATGTGATGACACATGATTCCATCGGCCTTGGTGAAGATGGCCCCACCCATCAACCGGTTGAACATCTGGCAAGTTTGCGGGCAATTCCCAATCATCTTGTTTTCCGTCCGGCCGATGTGGTCGAGACCGCCGAATGTTGGCAATTGGCATTGAAATCAAAAACAACGCCTTCGACTTTGGCATTGACCCGTCAAGGTTTGCCCACTTTGCGCAAAAACTATGACGAAGACAATCTTTGTGCCTTGGGTGCTTATGAATTGATGACGGCGAGTGATGAAGCAAAAGTTACGATTTTTGCATCCGGTTCGGAAGTTGAAATAGCGGTGAAGGCACGCAACGAACTTGAAAACAAAGGAATTCCTACAAGAGTTGTGTCGGTCCCTTGTTTTGAACTTTTCGAGCACCAAGTAGAGTCCTATCAAACGGCTTTGATAGGTACAGCGCCTGTGAAAATTGCTATTGAAGCAGCAATTCGCCAAGGATGGGATCGTTTTATTGGTCGAGATGGTGTATTTATAGGAATGCATAGTTTTGGTGCGAGTGGTCCTATCGACGCACTTTACAAACATTTCGGGATAACCCCCGAAGCCGTCGTTGCAGCGGCGGAAGCAAAGCTTTAATATTCAAATATCTCAATTAAAGGGAGAGATAATATGGCAGTACGTGTAGCAATCAACGGATTTGGACGTATTGGACGCAATGTTGTGCGTGCAATCATTGAAAGCGGTCGCAAAGATATTGACATTGTTGCAGTTAACGATTTGGGGCCGGTTGAAACAAATGCCCATCTGTTGCGCTATGATTCGGTCCATGGACGTTTCCCTCATGAAGTAAAGGTATCGGGTGATACCATTGACGCTGGCCGCGGGCCGATCAAGGTTACGGCTGCACGTGATCCGGAACAATTGCCGTGGAAAGAACTCGGCATTGATATTGCTTTGGAATGCACCGGCATTTTTACCGCCCGTGAAAAAGCTGCTGCCCATCTTGATGCAGGAGCCAAGCGCGTTATCGTTTCCGCACCGTCAAAAGGCGCTGACCTGACAGTTGTCTATGGCGTTAATCATGACAAGCTCACAAAAGAGCACAAAGTCATTTCGAACGGATCCTGCACAACCAACTGCCTTGCTCCGGTTGCCCATGTCCTCAACAAAACTGTCGGCATTGAAAAAGGCTTCATGACAACTATTCACTCTTATACAGGCGATCAACCGACTTTGGATAAATTGCATAAAGATCTCTACCGTGCACGCGCTGCAGCTTTGTCGATGATTCCGACATCTACCGGTGCTGCCAAGGCTGTTGGTCTGGTTTTGCCGGAACTTGCAGGCAAGCTTGATGGCGTTGCTATCCGTGTTCCGACTCCGAATGTTTCGGTTGTCGACTTTACCTTTATTGCAAAGCGTTCGGTTACACCGGAAGAAATCAATGAAGAAATCCGTAAAGCTGCAAATGGTCCTTTGAAGGGTATCCTCGGCTATACCGATGAAAAACTCGTCAGCCACGATTTCAACCATGATCCACATTCTTCTATTTTCCATACCGAGCAAACACGCGTTATGGATGGAACATTCGTTCGTATTCTTTCCTGGTACGACAATGAATGGGGCTTCTCCAACCGTATGGCTGATGTTGCTGTCGCATTTGCAAAGACGATCTGACAATAATAATGGGGGCATCAGCCCCCATTTTCTTATTAAAAATGAAGGTCTTGTTGAGTTGTTTGTCCAAAGACTTTCAATAAAACGGACTTGAATGGGCCACATTGAAATAAAAGCCCGTTCCTTGAAAATCTGGAGAAAAATATGGCTTTTCGCACCCTTGATGATGTTGATGTAAAATCGAAGCGCGTGCTTCTGCGCGTTGATCTCAATGTGCCAGTCGCTGACGGAAAAGTAACGGATGCCACTCGCATCGAGCGGGTTAAACCAACCATCACCGAACTGAGCAGAAAAGGTGCAAAAGTTATTTTGCTTGCCCATTTCGGGCGTCCGAAAGGCAAAGTTGTTGCCGAATTTTCATTAAAGCAAATTGTCCCGACAGTCGAAAAAGTTTTAGGGAAAACAGTTGCTTTTGCCGAGGACTGCATTGGCGAAAAAGCAAAAGCCGCTGTCGATGCCCTGCAAGACGGGGATATCGTTCTTTTGGAAAATACACGCTTCCACGAAGGCGAAGAAAAGAACGATCCGGCATTTGCCAAAGCATTGGCTGAAAATGGCGATATTTATGTGAATGATGCGTTTTCCGCCGCTCACCGTGCCCATGCTTCGACGGAAGGGCTTGCCCATGTTTTGCCAGCCTATGCCGGCCGCTCCATGCAGATGGAACTCGAGGCACTGGAAAAAGGGCTCGGTCATCCGGCTCATCCGGTGGTAGCCATCGTTGGTGGTGCCAAAGTTTCGACGAAGATTGATCTTTTGAACAATCTGATTGAAAAGGTCGATGCACTTATTATCGGCGGCGGCATGGCCAATACATTTCTGGCGGCGAGAGGTTTAAGTGTCGGAAAGTCGTTATGCGAGCATGAACTCGGAGAGACTGCCCGTGCTATTTTGACCAAGGCAAAGACCGAAAATTGTTCAATTATTTTGCCGGTTGACGCTATTGTTGCCGAAAGTTTTGAAGCAAATTCGCCTAACCATCGTTATGGTATCGATTCAATTCCCGCCGATGGTATGATTCTCGATATTGGTGAAAATTCTGTCGAACGTATCAACGCGGCCATAGATGACGCTGCAACGCTGGTCTGGAACGGACCGCTTGGCGCTTTTGAATTGCATCCCTTTGATGCAGGTACAGTTGCTGTTGCCAAACGTGTTGCTGCCCGCACAAAACAGAAAAAGCTCACCTCCATTGCTGGTGGTGGTGATACGGTTTCGGCGCTTCATCATGCCGGTGTTGCTGCCGATTTTACCTATATTTCAACAGCGGGCGGAGCATTTCTCGAATGGATGGAAGGCAAACCATTGCCTGGTATTGTCGCCTTGGAGAAATAAAATAATGAAGTGGGGAAAATTCTTTTCAGATTTCCCCGCTTGCATATTGAAATGATTGGAACGGGGGTTTGTCCGTTTCACTTTGGATACAAATTGTTATTGTCTGGCTATTAAAAAAGAGGAGCCACCCCAATGAGTGAACGTCTTGAGGATATTGCAATTGCTATGACGGCAGGAGGAAAAGGTCTGCTTGCTGCTGATGAAAGCACAAGCACCATAAAAAAGCGGTTTGATACGATCCATCTTGAATCGACCGAAGAAAACCGTCGCGACTATCGTGAGATGTTGTTCACGACCAAAGAAGCTATGGAAAAATACATTTCCGGTGTCATTCTTTTTGATGAAACAATTCGTCAAAAAGCCTCGGATGGTCGCATGTTGACCGACATTATCAGACAGGCCGGTTCGATACCCGGTATCAAGGTCGACGAAGGGGCAAAGCCGCTCGCTGGTTTTCCGGATGAAACGATTACAGAAGGGCTTGATGGTTTACGGGGACGCTTGAAAGAATATTACGAACTGGGTGCCCGTTTTGCCAAATGGCGCGGTGTTATTGCTATTGATAGCAATAAATTCCCGACATGGGGTGCTGTAAGGCAAAATGCTCAAGCCTTGGCACGTTACGCTGCACTTTGTCAGGAAGCACAGATTGTTCCGATCGTTGAACCGGAAATTCTCATGGATGGCAAACCCGGAAATCACTCGATTGATCGTTGCTATGAAGTAACCGAACATGTGTTGAGAACCGTTTTTGACGAGCTTTTTTCTGCCCGCGTCAAATTGGAAGGCATGGTTTTAAAGCCGAATATGGTTATTGACGGTAAAAATGCCCGCAAGGCTTCTGTCGAGGAGGTCGCTGAAAAAACCGTTCGTGTTTTGAAATCAACTGTTCCGGCAACTGTTCCCGGTATCGCATTCCTTTCCGGTGGCCAGTCGGACGAAGAAGCAACAGCTCATCTTTCGGCAATCAACGCAATCGGCAACCTGCCGTGGAAGGTAACATTCTCTTACGGACGTGCTCTTCAAGCTGCTGCTATCGCGGCATGGGGCGGTAAAAAGCAGAATGTTGCAGCCGGACAAAAGGCTTTTGCCCACCGTGCAAAGATGAACTATCTTGCAGCACTTGGCAAATGGACCAAAAAGGACGAACAAGCCGCCTGATTTGGAATTGGAATTATAAAATTTTCAAAAAGCCCGAAGCACCTGTTTCGGGCTTTTATTATAAAAGTGTATCATATTTGTTACAGATTATCTCTTAAAAACAACTTAGAAATAAAAAGGCCATTAAAAACTTGAATAAATTCTTCAAGTTTGTATAGATGCTTCAGAGCTTATATGTGCTCGTTTCAATTTGCATGGACATGACGGGCGAGGGAATTCAGATGTCCATGTCAAGCAGTTCACACCTAATGCTGTCGAGATAATCGATCAGTAACTTTTCGGGGCAATGATGAAAAAATTATTTCAAGCATTCATGGTAACTTCCGCGGTTATCGCAATTCAAACAACAGCGGCAAAGGCAGCTGATGTCGCCTTGCCGGAAGCCGAGCCGGTTGAATATGTGCGCGTCTGTGATGCTTATGGCGAGGGATATTTCTATATTCCCGGCACAGATACATGTCTGAAACTGGGTGGTTTTATTTATGCACAGGCGAAGGGTGGTGACGATGTTTATGCCCGTTCGCGTGACGAACGTAATATGAAAACCTGGCGCGATGAAGTCCGTGCCCATTTGCTCGTTGCTACAGCTTCCGAAACCGAACTTGGAACCCTGAAAACACATATCGAGTTACGTTCCGATTTTGATGATGGAACGGATTCCTCTTCGTCCCAATTGCGTTTCGGTTATATCGAACTCGGTGGTTTGCATATCGGTGTTGATGAATCGGCATTGAATACATTTTTCGATTACTATGGAGACTTCATCAATGACGATGTTGTCCTGGGCGGTGCCTATCGTACCAATATGATCCAGTACCAATATGCATTCAGCAATGGTTTGACGGCATTGGTTTCAATCGAACAAGGCGGTAACGAAGATACCGACTTCAACGGAACGATAGAAGATTATACTCCCGATGTTGTTGCCGGTTTGAAATTTGAACAAGGTTGGGGATCAATTACAGGTGCCGGTGCCTATGATGCTGTCAATGAAGCCTGGATTGGCAAGGCAAAAGTCAATCTGAAAATTACCGATGCATTCAATGTCTGGGTCATGGGGGCTTATAAAGACCTCAAAGACAAATATTATGAAGATATTGATGACGAGGACACTCTCATCCGTGATGGTCGTCGCGGTATCCGTGCTGTCGACAGTTTCTACGGTACATGGGGCGGAAAATGGGTTGGCTGGCTCGGCGCCTCTTATAAATTCACACCGAAAACAACTGGTAACTTGCAGTTGACTTATGAAGGCGTAGGCAACACCTACACGGCTGTCAATGTTGCTTATGAAATGCTTCCCGGTCTTACTGTTATGCCGGAAGTCAACTATCGTAAATGGAACGATGTCCATTCCGATTTGTATGATCAGGATGCTATAGGCGGTGCCATTCGTATCCAACGCGATTTCTAAGATATTTGGCGTAACTCATTAAAAGCCCCTTTTGGGGCTTTTTTATTGGGTATCTTTCGCTCCATTCATTCGGAACCAAACTTCCGGACTGGCTAAATTCCGCAAATTGCGAGGGGGAGGAGAGAAAATCCATTTTTATCGTGATAATCAAACCATGAATAAATATGACTGACCCTTTCACTCGAACCAGTTCGGGTTGGATATTTTTTCGAGTTCGCGGAAATAATACGACTGATAGAATTTATAGATGGGAAAACTAGCGAAAAATGGTTCAGCCGAAAATATGCAGCATCATTTGTTCAAAACAATATTGAGTTTAGATTTTTCAATTTCAAAATATATTGCTATCCAAAAATTCTAACGCTCTCTGAAATTTCATAACGCAACCGGTCAGTATCAATAAAATAAAAATTAAACAGTTAAATTTTTAAATAATGTTTATCCGAATTGATTGGCACTATGTGAATTATGTTAAAGCGTGTATTAAAATATATTATAAATAATTATTTTTATTGACAGAATTTTTTGTAAGAAGAGACATTAATATTTCTTATAAGAAAATGAATGCCTTTCAAGCGCTTATGTCTTGAATTTTACAATTCAGAAATTCGTCAATTCTAGTAGAATTCGGATATTATTGATATGAAATCATTCTTTGCAAGTTCTGTTTTGCTGCGATCAACGCAAACTCATATCCAAAATCAGCCGGTCCTTTATATCCATGCTGCCCAACGGATTTTCTACTAAATATGTCTCTTCTGCCGCACTATAATGCTAAGTAAAATGTTTTGTAACGAAGCTTTTAGTCGCGGAGGAACAAATTTCATAGAACCTTGCCCGTTGCGTTCGAAGATTTGAAAGAACGTTGTCTTTCCATGGGCATTAACCCTATATCTACTTGTAACGGGGCTTTCAAATAACCCTTCATTGTCGTCAATATAAAAAATATAGAATATCGACTCTCGCGGGGCCGCTCCAATATAGGCGCATAAAATTTTAAAGAATTGGTTGTCCTAATTGCGATTGTGCAGAGTAAATTTACGAATGTTGAAGCGTTATAAAAAAGACAATAAGAAAGCCAGAAATATTACAGATTCCGGATTCCGAAATACGACTAAGGATATACAATCAATTTTTCTTTTATAGTTTTATGAAAGAGGATTGTCTTGAAACAAAGACAAGACCTTAAGTCTTATGGTGTCGATAAGGAAAATATCAATCATAAATGTACAAACATTCATGAACCAAGTGAAATGAGAGGACCCACCCCTCGGATAGTGGTCATCGAATATAGTTCAATATTTTTCAACCTTGCCCGATTATTGGAGGAAGCGCACTCTCGAACTCGGGCAATTTTGCCGATCAAGCAGCGGTAAAAGGGAAAAGCAAAAGAAATCTCAAAAGCTGTGCTGAATTTCTAATACAAAATCGAAACTTTAGCTCGGGTTGACACCAAACCATTTCTTGTAGATTGCTGCATATGTTCCATTATCTTGCAGATGTTTGAGTGCAAGGTTGTAGCGATTAAGCCACTCGCTACCTTGCGGGAAGGCTGCACCATAGGTCTGTTGCTCCAATACGCCTCCCACGACTTTTACCTTATCTTTGCCTTCAGTTGCTGCATAATGCATAACAACCGGAGCATCAAACAACACAGCATCTACTCCGCCATTAACGAGGTCGTTAAATGCTGCATCGATTTCCGGAAAGAGGCGACGCTGGGTATTCGGTAAGTGTTCAATTGCATAGGGAAAAGCACTTGTACCGTTTTTTATCGCAACTGTTTTGCCTTTGAGATCATCAACGGATTTTATAGTGCTGTCACTGCGAACCAATAATACAAGCCCACCTTCATAATATGGTTTGGAAAAATCGACCACATTGGAGCGTGTGCGGGTAATAATCAGACCGGCCATAGCAACATCGATCTGGCCGATATGCACGTCCGAAATAACCGTCGAAAAATCCATCGGTGTCGTGGTATATTTAACACCCATTTCTTTTGCGATGGCATCCCACAATTCTACATCGAAGCCAACGAGCTTGCCATTTTCCATATAACTGAAAGGAATATTGGAATTATCAGTCGCAAATTTCACTTCTTGTGCATTCGTAACGTGCACAAAACCTAAAGCCACCACCACGATGATGGCTTTACAAATAAATTTAAAAATCATTACCCACCCCCTTTATTAACGAACTTGAAATCACGTCCGATAATCGCATCCTTTCTTGTCAGCCAAACCCCCGCCGTTACAGATATGGCTATTCCAAAATTAATGACCAATAAAAAATTCTCTAAGATAAAAATATTTACATGAGCTTTTATTCATAAATAGTAAAAATTTACCATTTCTTCCTTAAAATTCGTTAAATCAGGCTATTTATTTTTGTGAGAGCGCATTTTCCCAGCTCGTGATGAATTGATCGGGCAGCCTTCTAGGCCGGCCTTCGGAATTGACCAAAGCCAGTTGAACATCTGCCGAGACAAGTAATAAGTCGTTGCAAATAATTTCCTGCGCCATGACAATTCGTGCGCCTGTCACTTTTGTTATCTTCGTTCGTATATCAAGTATATCGTCAAACCGGGCAGATTTATGGTAGTTGACGGTTAATTTATGGACAACCCAACCTAATTTTTCGTTTTCTTCGGTGTCGTGCGGTTGTTGGTGTTGAGCCATGCTCAATCTTATAAATTCCGATCTTCCGCGTTCAAAAAATTCCAGATAACGGGCATGGTAGACGACGCCGGTAAAATCGGTATCAGCATAATAAACTCGGGCGAAAAGATGGTGCACATTACCAATAAATTCGCCGCAAAAAGGAACATTTTCAATCATCTGAACCGCCAAACATATTAAATTGGGCCTGATCAACCGCTTTCGGTGGATTTAACCCCATATGGGTCCAGGCTTTTGCAGTCATAACCCGACCTCTGGGGGTTCTTTGTATAAACCCTTGTTGGATGAGATAAGGCTCTATAATATCTTCAATCGCATCACGCGGCTCTGACAAACCGGCTGCAATCGTCTCGATCCCTACAGGTCCACCGCCGAAATTTTCGGCAATCATACCAAGATAGCGTCGATCAAGCTGGTCAAGTCCAAGTTGGTCAACTTCCAAACGCAACAATGCCTCATTGGCAATATCGCGGTTAATTGTTGTAGCCCCGGAAACGGAGGCAAAATCTCTGACCCGGCGCAAAAGCCGGCCGGCAATACGCGGTGTACCACGTGCACGACGTGCAATTTCCCGCGCGCCGTCTTCGGCAATAGGCATATTGAGAATATGGGCATTGCGTTTGACGATATGCTCAAGCTCGTCAACGGTATAAAAATTCAGTCTTATCGGAATACCGAAACGATCACGCAAAGGGGTGGTCAGCAAGCCAAGTCTTGTTGTTGCTGCAACAAGGGTAAATTTTGAAAGATCGATTTTGACGGAACGTGCAGCAGGACCTTCGCCAATAATCAGGTCAAGCTGGAAATCTTCCATAGCCGGATAGAGGATTTCTTCAACCGCCGGACTTAAACGATGAATTTCATCAATGAAAAGAACATCGCGCTCCTCAAGATTTGTCAAAAGCGCGGCAAGATCACCCGCTTTGGCGATGACAGGTCCGGAAGTGGAATGAAAATTGACACCGAGCTCTTTTGCGAGAATTTGCGCAAGCGTTGTTTTGCCGAGCCCGGGAGGACCGACAAACAAAACGTGATCCAAAGCTTCATTACGATTTTTTGCAGCTTCGATGAAAACCTTCAGATTTGCTCTTTGAGCTTCCTGACCGACAAAATCATCAAGACATTGGGGACGCAGAGAAACGTCACCATCTTCATCACGTTTATTGGCAGAGATCAGGCGTTCATTATTTTCCATGAAAACATTTTACCTTGAAATTTCTTTTAGACCAAGCCGTATCAGCTTTGCCGAATCTGCGTCATTACCCGCTTCACGCAATGCACTGGCAATAGCATTGGCCGCCTGATCGCGCGAATAACCCAAATTTTCCAATGCCGAAACGGCGTCCGATATGGCCTGCGATGTGGCTCCTTCGCCGAGGTCCTGTTTCAGGGCCAAATTGTTGTCATTACCGGCAAACTCGGGAACTTTGTTTTTCAATTCTGTCACAATGCGTTCGGCTACTTTTTTACCAATTCCGGGTGCGCGGCAAACCATCGCAATATCTTTCAAGGCAATGGCATTGCCAATTTCGGAAGGGGACAATGTACCGACCAGTGCAAGAGCCACTTTTGCGCCAACACCTTGCACGGTCTGCAACAGCGCGAACCATTGTTTTTCGGCCTTTGTGGTAAAGCCGAAAAGCTTTATAGCGTCTTCTCGCACTTGTGTTTCAATGAAGAGCGTTACAGCTTCACCAATGCCCGGAAGGCTTCCCAGAACACGCGGGCTTGCAAAGACAATATAGCCAACGCCATGAACATCGACGATTAGGTGATCAACATTGATTTCGTCAATAATGCCTTTCAGTTTTCCTATCATACCAAAGCTCTCAAACGGTTTTCCAGACTATTGCGGTTATGGGCGTGACAAATAGCAATGGCCAAAGCATCAGCCGCATCGCTTGAATCAAAACTGGCCCGTGGCATCAAAACTTTCACCATCATATGAATTTGTTGTTTTTCGCCATGTCCGACGCCAATGACAGCTTTTTTGATGGAATTAGGTGCATATTCGGCAACCGGCAAACCGGCCTGTGCGGGTGCCAATAATGCGATGCCGCGCGCTTGTCCGAGCTTCAATGTGGCTGTTGCGTCCTTATTGACAAAAGTTTGCTCGACAGCTGCTTCCTCCGGCATAAAAGAATGGATGATCTTAGAAAGGCCGTCGTAAAGCGTAGACAGCCTTGAAGCCAGACTTAATTTATCATCCGAACGTATTGTACCGGATGTAACAAATTTCAGATTATTTCCCAGAACGTCTATGATGCCATATCCAGTACGTCTTAAACCGGGATCGATACCTATAATACGAATCGCTTCAGCCATAATCCGGAGCATAAAGCTTTTATGCTCTGTTTTGTAGCAGATTGTGAACAAAAGGGAAACAAAATGAACAGCAAGTTAATTATGCTGAAAGGCTGCTTTGATCATATTGATTTGTTTGTTGACAGGGTTCAACCCGTTTTCATCATGGTTCAAGGCGCTTTCAACATCACGATCCATATGGCGGACGCGTTCTTCTATCCGCAACGAAAGTTCGACAAGATGTTTGAATTCTTCGGGCAGCTCTTTCCAATTCGGATTTTCGTCGATCAATGAAGGAGTGTTAAGACAGACTTTTGCTTTTTCCTGGGCAATTTGGTCTTTCGTCATTTCTTTTTCGCGTGCTGCGCGAAATAACAATAGCCATGAAGCAACTTGCATAAGCCGTGTACTCATACGCATAGCTTCGGCTGCATAAAGTGAAGAAGCTTCTCCCGAAAGGTTTCGCGAAGCAATTTTTCCATCACCATCAATATAGGCGGCGGTTTTTTCGATCAATGACATTCCTTCGTCATAAAGACGCGAAAATGCATTGTCGAATGCACCATGTTCAAACATGACAATCATATTGTCGTTATGAAAACCTTGCGGATGCAACCGTTTTACTCCAACTCTTTTTCCCGATTTCAACAATTCGAAAGACAGAAATCTTTTCGGTAATTGTTCCATCAAGATTTTGCAGAAACAAAAACTGCACTTTTTTGGATCTTTTCGCAATGAAATCCTTAATGCAAGGTTAACGGCTTCAAAGCGTTGAGTCTATAGTGCCTTATATCGGTTTGGCCGGACAATTTTTTGGTTCAACCGGCTTTTGTTTCAACCGGATTTTTATCATTGCGGTTTTTCTATTGAACAAGAGACTTGGAAATCGTTTCTGCAACGAGCTTTGACGAGGTCAATTGGCCCTGATTTCATGCTTTTTGCCAATGTTTATCAGCAAGTTTCGTTGATGAGAGCTTTTCCTGTTGTCCCATCACTTGGGAGCTGCGCGCCACATAGTAGGTTTGCCCCGTGGTTGTGAGTCCTTTCGTTGCAAGTTCTTTTGTAGCGATTTTTATCCATTCGAAATAATAGGCTACGGCAAATTGTATGACGATTCCTGTGGTCAAAAGCAATGTGTCGTAATAAAGCCCACCGGGATTTACTATTTTAAGAACCTGACTTGCCATGGCTAGAATCGTACCGGCGACAAAGACAGCAAGACTGTGTTTACCCAGTATGGCAAGGGGATGATTGCTTCTGACCGTAGCCAATTTGTTTAGCGGTGTGATTGTGGCAATGAGATAGGCCAACGCCAGAATATGGAGAAGACGCGGCAGAGAAAGAAAAGTCTTGTTAAAACCGGCAAGAGTTGCGGGAAGTCCCATTGTCGGATTTATCCACCACCAGCCAAGACGCACCCACAGACACGAGATGACGAGATAGCTTGCTGCGACAATCACCAGAAGAGGATGGCGAGGAAGTTTACCACCCTTTTTGATATAAATTGTTGTTGCACAGCCGATAACAAACAAAAATTGCCATGAAAGCGGATTGAGAAACCATACACCCTTGGTCGGGAAGTTATGCGGTGCAATGCCATAAAACCCTGCTACGAGATATATTATAAAGGACAGGGCGAGCAGAAGCTTGAGCGATTTTATCGCAAGGTAAAGTATAAAAGGTGTCGCCAGAACCAGAACAAGGTAAAGCGACAATATATTGTTGTAGCCGAGCTGGTGACCAAGTGTGACGAGACCAAGCAACGATGATGCAGGGTCCTTTAACAAAGGCTGTATATTGTTGAGATGCAAAAATTCCGGTCGTTGAAAAAATAATGCTGCGGCGACAAAAATTGCCAGACTCATCAATGTTGTCAGTATGTGGGCTGAATAAAGAGTAGCCGAGCGGCGTAAAAGTTTTAAAGAAATGAGCAACCGGTTTTGTCCGAAAAATTTGCTGCCATAGGCCAAGCCGACAGCTATTCCGGAAATAAGAACAAAAGCCTCTGCCGAATCGGAAAAGCCGAAATGCTTGTGGGTAAGCCATTCGTAAATAGTGCCGGGAACATGGTTTATGAAAATGGTCAGCAATGCCAATGCGCGAAACACATCAATTCGGGTGTCCCTTTTAGACATTGTCATTTGCTTCATAGAATTCTAATCCCTGTTGACCAAACGGCCGATCAAATAAAATTTGTTCAATGCGTCATTATCTGATTTGCCGGCAATTTGAAGTCGAAATATGACAATGCATAATCACATTTCTTTCCAAGGTGAAATCATTGTAAGAAATGATTAGTGTGGAAATGATAGATTCGCCCTAATTCGTCCTTTTTATAGACCTAAATGATAATGCCATGAGTAAAGAGATAAATCACCTACGCCAAAGACTTGTGATGACACTTGACATGCGTCGCAACATAAAGGCCGATCTGTTGATGGATGTTCTCGATAAAGGTGATTTTGCTAGCCTCATTGTCTATGATTCGCAAAATGATACGACATTTCTACAGCAACAGGCCGAATTGCTCGTAAATGCAACCGAGGCAAAATCTATAGCTTTTCTTGTTTCCAATGATAGCCGCATTGCCGGTCGTATTCACGCAGATGGAATTCATCTTGAAGGCACGATTGAAGACCTCCACACATTGCTTGAACGCCGTCATGATTCAATGATTATCGGCTTCGGCAATTTGCGCGACAAACACAGCTCTATGTTGAGCGGCGAATGTGAGCCGGACTATTTGATGTTCGGTAAACTTGGAGCCGATAAAAAACCGGCTCCTCACCCGCGCAATATTGCACTTTCATCGTGGTGGGCTGAAGTTATGGAAATTCCGGCAATTGTTCAGGCGGGTTCCGACATTGCGACATTTGGCGACGTGATTGCAACGAAAGCCGAGTTTATTGCTGTTGAAGACATTATTTTTAGTCACGAAAACCCGCAACAATCAGTGCGTCAAATTATGCAGTTGATTGAAGAGTGCGACGTTCTCGACGGGGAGCTTGCTGAATGAAAACATTCACAAGCAAACTATTGGGTGCGTTTTTTGTGATGCTCTTCGCCGGTAGTTCATGGGGCAATGCCGAGGACGCCCGTTCGGATAAAGGTGCAAAGCCTGTAACACCGCAACAAACGGGAGAAAATAATTTAAAAGCCGGTCAATATGACAGTGCCTATGATAATTATATGGCAGGAAATTATAAAACCGCATTTCTGGAAGCCTTGAAAAGAGGCGAAGAAGGGGATGCGACAGCTCAAACGCTGTTGGGGCGTATGTATATGGAAGGCTATGCCGTTGCAATTGACGGGGCACGGGCAGCTCTATGGTTTGGCCGCGCTGCCAAGCAGGGCGACCCGCAAGCGGAATTGCGTTACGGGCTGTTGGTTTTCAATGGAACCTATGTTCCCAAAGACCCGTCATTAGGCGAGGAATATATAAAAAAAGCCGTGGATGCCGGTGTCCCTGAAGCCTATTTTTATTACGGCCAATTATTATTGAGCAAATCCGATAGCGATGACGCTTTGGAGACCAGTCTCAGCTATTTTTTGAAGGGGGCTGCACGGGGCAATCCGGATTCGGCATTTGCCGCAAGCCAGATATTGGCACGTGGTACGCCAAAACGTCCGCGTGATGACAATAATGCACGCAAATTGCTGGAGGCAGCTTCTGCAAAAGACCATGTTCCGGCGCAAATTACTTTGGCCAAATGGATGGTTGAAGGGCGCGGTGGTCCGCGGGATTATGAAGCAGCATTCAATTTGCTGTTAATGGATGCAAGCAAGATGATTGCTCCGGCCCAGATCAATCTTGCGAGGCTTTATCGCGATGGTATCGGAACCGAGGGGGATATTGTAAAAGCCGCCGCTTGGTATATGGTAGCCAAACAGGCTAAAATGGAAGCCCCCGATCTCGAAAATATGTTGGAAGGCATGTCAGATGAGCAATTGGCAACAGCCCGCCAAAAAGCAGAACAGCTTATGCCGACACTTTAAAGTTCAAGCATGTCCTTAAATTTGAAGCCGCGCCCCTTGCTTAAAGACTTTTTTTATGGTCTTGAACAGATTAATCAAGAACATTTTCAAATGTCCTTATTCCACAATAATCTAATGTCGGATAAAAAAGATGAAGATCAATGGTAATGAAATCCGCCCGGGTAATGTGATTGAACATAATGGCAGCCTCTGGGTTGCAGTCAAATGCAATGCAGTCAAACCGGGAAAAGGTGGTGCATTCAATCAGGTCGAATTGAAAAACCTGCTTGATGGAACCAAATTGAATGAACGTTTCCGTGCAGCTGAAACTGTTGAAAAAGTAAGACTTGAACAGAAGGACTATACGTTCCTTTACGAGCAGGGTGACGCACTTGTTTTCATGGATTCGGAAACTTTCGAGCAACTTGAATTGCAGAAAGATTTTGTTGGCGAGCGTGCTGCTTTCCTTCAGGATGGCATGAAGGTCACGGTTGAACTTTATGAAGAAAAGCCGATCGGCATTGATTTGCCAGATCAGGTCACATTGACGATTACCGAAGCCGATCCGGTTGTTAAGGGGCAAACTGCTGCTTCTTCCTATAAGCCGGCGGTTCTCGAAAATGGCATCCGCATTCTTGTGCCGCCGTTTATTTCTTCAGGCGAGAAAGTGGTTGTCGATACAAACGAGCTTATTTATCTGCGTCGTGCAGATTAAGGATTGGTTTGATGGCGCGTTCAGCGATAATGAATGTCATGGTACAAGCGGCAATGAAAGCGGGGCGGTCGCTTGCCCGTGACTATGGCGAGGTACAAAATCTTCAGGTGTCTTTGAAAGGTCCGGCCGATTATGTCAGCCAGGCCGATCGACGCGCAGAAGATATTGTCCGGACAGAGCTTTTAAAAGCGCGTCCGGATTATTGTTTTCTCATGGAAGAATCGGGCGAGATCAACGGTAGCGACACCCAACATCGTTTTATTGTCGACCCGCTCGACGGGACAACCAATTTCCTTCACGGCATACCTTTTTTCGGCGTTTCGATTGCATTGGAGCGTCAGGGCCAGATTGTTGCCGGTGTGATTTATAATCCCGCAATGGATGAACTCTTTACTGCCGAGCGCGGTGGTGGCGTGTTTTTAAATGACAGGCGCATGCGGGTTGCCAATCGTCGCAAGCTTGAAGATTGCGTTATCGGCACAGGTATTCCCCATCTTGGTCGTGGTCATCATGGCGAATATCTTGTTGAACTGCGCAATGTGATGGCCGAAGTGGCAGGCATCCGGCGCATGGGTGCGGCTGCGGTCGATCTTGCCTATGTTGCAGCCGGTCGTCTTGACGGTTTTTGGGAAGATAATCTACAGCCATGGGATATGGCGGCTGGCCTTTTGATGGTTCGGGAAGCTGGCGGTTTTGTCAGTGACAAGGATGGCGGGCAGAATATCTTCGGGAAAAAGAATATTGTTGCCGGAAACGAGCTTATTCATAAAGCATTGATGAAGACGATCAAAAAACCGATTTGATGGCTAAGCTCTGGTCAAAAATTTCTATCAAATTCCATTCCCGCTTTTTTGAAAGCGGGAATTTTTTTGAGTTAAATCCTGCACATACTTGTTTCGCTTGAGATGTTCTCACTTCATAAATCACCGCCAGCCGCAGCCTGTTCCTTTCTTAACCTGTATCGGGCAACAAGCGAACGGATAGGATCGGGAATAATAAAGCTCGGATGGCTGTTCTCGCGAATGAAGCGGATTTCTTCATTATCATCACCTGAAATAAAATCGGCCGCGCAAACACCGAGATATGTGCCTTTTGCTACGCCAACGCCGTTACAGCCATTCAAAACCATGATGTTTTCGGCAGGTTTATGGAAAACATAATTCTGGTTGAGCGTAACGGCAATCATTCCGCCCCAGGTGAATTCGAACGGGATATGGGAAAGCTCGGGAAAACGGTTTTCGAACGAACGCCTGTGATGGGCCAAGGCATAATCGAGATCATCTTTGGAAGTTGTCAATGTCGGGGCAAAACGCAACACATTACGAATAAAGATGCGGTGGTCGGGGGTATAGCGCACTGTTGTGCCTGCCGGATGAGCCGAGGTAATGCCCCAAGGTTTTACATTGGAAAAATACTTTTCCAAATCATCAGCCTCGAGCGGTTTTGTCAGGCTGGCATAAGTGTAAACAGGCGCAAGGCGGTGCTTTTCATAGCCGAATTCACTGTTGAAAATATTGCCTGCCTCGAAGATAAATTTTGCCGTAATACGCCCGCGGACGGTTCTAATCACATGCTTGGAACCATAAGTGATTTCTGTAACAGGTGTTTGTTCAAAAAGGCTGACAGATGGTGGCAAGGCTTTTGCAATACCACGGATAAGTGCGGCAGGGTTAACAAGAACATTGCCCTTTGTATAGATTGCCCGTTGATAATAGGTAGTTCCCAATCGTTTTGCTAAATCGTCTCCGGCAATATCCTGATAATCAAACCCGTCATTTTTCAGTTGTTGGGCAAAATGGTCAAGATTGCCGAGGTTTCTTGTTTCGTGGGCGGCCATATATTTACCGCTCTCCTGCCAATCACAGGAAATAGCATAATGGTCTTTAAAATCACGCAAGCGCTTTATGGCAAATTTATTCAATGCATAAAGGTGCCGGTCATGATCGGGAGTTGTTTTGCCGCCATCCACATTGTGCGGAACATCAATGATAAAGCCGGCATTCCGCCCCGAAGTGCCTTCGCCAACTTTAAGTGCATCAATAACGGCTATCTTGGCATCCGGTTGCCGTTCGGAGAGCCGATGAGCCAATGAAAGGCCGATAAAGCCCGCTCCGATAATCACAAAATCAAAGTCTTTATTTTCTTCAAAGCTTTTGCCAATCGTCTCGTCGTGATCGGGCGATGTGGCAAACCAACCCGAAACGCCATCAATTTTGGGCTCCACGCGAATTTGAACCATAATATGGCCTGTTTTCTAATCCCTGTATTTTCTTTTGCCGTATTGTCGTTAATGCGAGAATTGTAGTTTTGCCAAACGCGCATAAAGGCCGTTTTGAGCAACCAGTTCGTCATGTGTACCTTCTTCGACAATAGCACCTTTATCGAGAACAACAATTCTGTCGGCTTTCAAAACTGTTGCCAAACGGTGGGCGATAACCAGTGTTGTGCGATTTTTCATTAATCCTTCAAGCGCTCTTTGTACAAGCATCTCGTTTTCTGCGTCGAGTGCGGATGTTGCTTCGTCAAGCAAAAGAAGCGGCGCATTGCGCAAAATTGCACGTGCAATGGCTATACGTTGCTTCTGTCCGCCTGAAAGGGTAATGCCGCGCTCGCCAACCTCAGTTTCAAAACCGTCTTTCAAATTATGAATGAAGTCGAGCGCATGGGCAGCCTCGGCCGCTTCTTCAATAGCTTTATTGTCGGCCAAAGGATTACCAAAGGCGATATTTTCCCGCAAAGTTCCATCAAAAATGGCGACATCCTGCGGTACATAGGCAATACGCGAGCGTAAATCCTCAAGCTTGACTCTGGAAATTTCCGTACCATCGAAAGTAAGATTGCCGCTATCGGGATCATAAAAGCGCAAGATCAATGAAAAAATTGTACTTTTGCCGCCGCCGGAGGGGCCGACAAAGGCAACCGTCTCTCCGGCTTTGATCGAAAATGTCAAATTGTGCAAGACAGGTTGTGATTTTCTGGTCGGATAGGCAAAATCGACATGATTGAAGTTGATTGCACCCCGTGCCGGTTCAGGCAGTTTCAACGGAGTGGCGGGAACAGTAATGGTCGTTTTTTCAACAAGCAGTTCGGCAAGTCTTTCGGCCGCGCCTGTTGCCTGTGCAAGCTCGGCGCCAACTTCCGATAATTGGCCGAATGCGCTAGCACCGAAAACCGCATAAAGAACGAATTGCCCCAATGTTCCGGCTGTCATGGTTTTATTCAAGACATCGTTCGAGCCAATCCATAACACCGCTACAACGCTGCCAAAGACAAGGAAAATAGCAAAAGCGGTTAAAAACGCACGCGATAAAATCGATCCACGTGCCGATTGGAAAGCCCGTTCGATCAATTGGGAAAACCGTTTATTGACATTTTGTTCCGCCGTAAAAGCCTGAATGGTGCGGATAGCGCTCACCTGTTCGGAAGCAAGTGCTGTCGCATCGGCAAGACGGTCTTGTGCGAGGCGGGTTCTTTTGCGCACTTTGCGTCCGAAAACAATGAGCGGAATAACAACAATGGGAATTGCCACAAGCACCATTGCCGACAGTTTCGGACTGGTCACAATCATCATGATAATGGCGCCGACGGCCATAATGATGTTACGCAAGAAAACTGAAGCTGTAGCACCGACTGCCGATTTTACTTGTGTTGTATCGGCAGACAAGCGCGAGATAATTTCACCGGAACGGGATTTATCAAAAAATTCCGGTGACAGACTGATAATATGGGAAAAAACATCACGCCGGAGATCCGCCACCACATGTTCTCCCAAAGTAATCACCGAATAATAACGTCCGGCTGAAGCAAGAGCCAGAATTGCAGCAAGCAAAAACAGCACCGCAAAATAGGAATTGATCATGGTGCCGTTGCTTAAACTAAAGCCATGATCGAGCATACGGCGGATTGCAATAGGAAGCGCCAACATAACAAGGGCTGCAACAATCAAAGAAACAGCAGCCGAAAAGGCAAGTTTTTTATAACGGAATACATAAGGTTGCAGTGCTGATAAGGGACGCAAGCTATGTTTTTTCGGGGCAGATAGTCTTTTTTCGCCATTTTCCATGCTGTTCTTCTTATCCATATTCTATTGTGCCCTTGTGCTATCGTTCGTGCTGTTGTATAGGCAACACCAGATTTTTATCAAAGTCCGGCCACACCCGGGCTTTGTTTATCAAATTGATGAACGGATGGCATCATGAAAATACACCATGTAACCGTTCGTTACCGTTAGAAGCAGGAAGTTTGCGTCATGAAAGCTGATATTCATCCCGATTACCACACCATCAAGGTTGTGATGACAGATGGCACCGAGTATTTCACCCGCTCCACATGGGGCAAAGAGGGTGATACTATGAATCTTGATATTGATCCGAGAACACATCCGGCTTGGACTGGTGGTTCACAGACCCTCGTTGATCGTGGTGGTCGTGTTTCCAAGTTCAAAAACCGTTTTGGCAATCTCGGCCTTTAATCAGTTTCTATTTCCCTTTAAAACCCGCCAATCCGGCGGGTTTTTTATTTTTTAAAACATCGCAGTTATCGGGATAGTGACAATTTTCCAACTGCCCGTCTTGAACCTTAGCCGAAAGCTTTTGTTCAAATGGTAGAGAAGAAGATAAAAGCACGAAAAAATAACAGAAAGTCCGATAAAAAGCCCGTTCCTGAAAAACCTACTTTTCAACAAACAAATGGTTTTTGAAGAGGTGAATAAATCCGGAGAACGGAAAATAAATTCGCCGCCTCAATAAAAAACCGGCCTTCGGGAGGTTTAAAAAACACCCGAAAGCCGGAACAATTCAATTGGAAACTTCAAGAATAAACTTATTCGGCGGCAAGCTTTGCCATGACTTCGTCACTGACTTCGAAATTGGCATAGACGTTTTGAACGTCATCATCTTCTTCCAAGGTAGAAATCAGACGAAGAACCGATTCGGCTTTTTCTTCATCAATCGGTGTTGTTGTTGTCGGCTTCCAGACGACTTTGACCGATTCGGCTTCGCCAAGTGCGGCTTCAAGTGCTTTGGAAACTTCGCCGACATTTTCAAAAGCACAGGTAATGACGTGGCCATCTTCATCAGACTGGACATCATCGGCACCGGCTTCAATAGCTGCTTCCATAACTTTGTCTGCGTCACCGGCGTCCGGTTTATAAACAATTTCGCCAACACGATTGAACATGAAGCCGACCGAACCAGTTTCACCCAATGCACCACCTGCTTTGGTGAAAGCGGCACGGACATTGGAGGCTGTACGGTTACGATTATCTGTCAAAGCTTCGACAATAACAGCAACGCCGGCCGGACCGTAACCTTCGTAGCGGACTTCTTCATAATTTTCGCTATCGTTACCGGCAGCCTTTTTAATTGCCCGTTCGATATTGTCTTTCGGCATGGACTGGGCTCTCGCATTTTGCACAGCCAAGCGTAGACGGGCATTCATCGCAGGATCCGGCACACCAAGCTTGGCCGCAACGGTTATTTCGCGGGCGAGTTTGGAAAACATCTTCGAGCGCATCGCATCCTGACGACCTTTGCGATGCATAATATTCTTAAACTGTGAATGGCCTGACATAGATCACCTTTCGGTTTTCACCGACAGCGAGCCTTGGAATGATCGAAGTATCCTGTCGGACAATGTTCTAATAAAAATCTGAATGAGCGCCTTATACGGAAAACGAGTGAAAAGGTAAAGAGTTGCGCATCTTTCACCAAAAATCCGGCAAGCATTCTTCCAATCGCGGTCCAAGCCGCAAGGCGGATACTTTTTCTGCAAGCCCTGTGCGGTCGGAAATTTCAACCGCAAGCCCACAAATGGTTGCAGGCCCACTTGCCGGTTCATAGCGGCCACGCGATATTTTTGTAACAAAACGGTTAAGCGGCTCTTCTATATCCATACCGAGTGACGAATCATAATCGCCACACATACCGGCATCCGACATAAACGCCGTACCGCCACTAAAAATCTGATAATCGGCTGTCGGAACATGGGTATGGGTGCCCACCACCACACTGGCGCGACCATCAAGAAAATGGCCAAAACATTGTTTTTCGCTTGTGGCTTCGGCATGGAAATCAAAAATCACGGCATCGGCCTGCTCGCCGAGCGGACACTCTCCCACAATGCGTTCGGCTGCCTCGAACGGATCGTCAAGATCAGGATGCATGAATACCCGTCCCATAACATTGGCAACAAGCACACGCGCACCGTTTTTTGCTATATAGACACCCGAACCTTTGCCTGCCGTTCCTTTCGGGAAATTTGCAGGTCTTAAAAACCGGTCGGCATGATCGGCATAATTTAAAGTTTCTTTCTGGTCGAAAGCATGGTTACCGGTGGTTACAACATTTGCACCAGCTTCCAGTGTTTCATTATAGATTTTTTCGGTAATGCCGAAGCCCGAAGCTGCATTTTCGCCGTTAACGACAACAAAGTCGAGTTTAAGACTTGATATCAAGCCCGGAAGCTTCTGGAACACTGCTGTGCGGCCGGATTTGCCAACCATGTCACCTAAAAATAAAAATCTCATAATTCTACTCTAAACATCTCTTCAAAACGATCTTAAACCACTTTCGGTGAGTATCATTGCCAATTTTTGATCGTGAGGTTCGGCCGGTATTGATGGAACTTCCTGACAATCAAAAGCAAGTCCTATCAATAAAGGGTTATGCCCGTTTTCTCTCAAGCTTGCAATTGCCCGATCATAGTAACCGGCACCATAACCAATTCTGTTTCCTTTGTTGTCAAAAGCCGAAAGCGGAACGAGGAGTGTTTCCGGCGTAACAATTTTCGCTTCTTCGGATGGCCCTACGGTACCAAAGCCCATATCAACGAGTTTTCCCTCATCTTCAAAAATTCTGAAAACCATTTTTGTTTTATTGATAATGGCAGGTAGAGCCAGTTTAAATCCATGTTCTTTCAGTGCCAACATAATCGGGCGCGGGTCAATTTCGCTTTTGATCGGCCAGAAACCTGCAACAGTTTTGCCTTTTAAAATGGCAAGCAGCTTTTGAAGCTCATCGACGAGTTTTTGCGAAATGATAACGCGCTGTTCTTGCCGCATCCGGTCACGTCTTGCCAGTGCTTCCTGTCGAAGCGTTTTTTTGTTGTTGGTCATCTTGCGAGAAACGTCTTCCACTTCCGTTTATTTCTTCAAAGCTGCTCTGCAATTTATTGTTAAAATCCGGATTAACTTTAACGATAATGGACGATCATCCGGTTTTGTCAAAGCTGTTTTGAAAAATCGTATCAAGAGAACAGTGGAAACCTTTAAATCGTGACGATAACCGCCATGGCTTCTTTAATCATCACAAATCCTCACAAAGATCGGCAAGGGGCAGAAATTACGGTCATTAATCGAAACAATTTGAAGATGATTGTAAGGTCAATGTGAAGAGGATAAATTTGAAGCAGGAAGAGAAGGGCAGCTCGAAATCGAAATGGTTTATGGCTTAAAAGGACGAACTGATTATCGTTTATGCGTCATACAATTTGAGACATGAAAGTGGCGATCCGCAGCAACCGGTGGAATGTATTTGATCCCGGGAAACCTACAACGTAGGTGGGCGCCATATGAAAAGGCCCACGAGCCTAATCAGGGACAGCTCCCTTAGAGATCAATAAGGCCCCGGGGATGCAGTTATTCCTGTCGAGAAGAGCAGAACGCCTCGGCCAATATAGGTGAAGTCCCGACTTGTTACCAGTCCACAATCAGGTTTTTGAAACTTAATTTGCAAGTTTTATTTAAATCCCGAAATCTTTGAAGAAATCAGATAGCCCGTCCGGTTTGTTCTTCAAGAATGTCGCCAACACGTTTTTGCGCGCGTTGCATTTGCGGATAAATTTGCAATGCATCTTCATAGGCGTGTAGCGCAAGCTTATTGCGCCCTGTCATTTCCAGAATCGACCCGACGAGAAACAGGGCATTATAATTTCTGGGTTCCAGCTCAAGGGAACGTTGTAGATCGCTCATTGCAAGTTTCAGGTCATTCAATTGCACATGAACTGCTGCACGACGCGCCCATCCTTCAGCATAATCGGGCTGCAAGGCCACCACATTATCAAGAAAATCAAGCGCCCTGGCATAGTCTTGCTGGTTAATACCATCTTCAGCCCATTGCATAAGAAGATCAATCGTATCACTTCCCGATTGCGACCATAGGCCTTGAATCTGGCGACTGATTTTTGCCGCTTCCTTTTGATTGGCGGTTCTTTTCAAAACAGCAAGCAAGTGGTCAAGTTCAGCCTGCTTTTTTTGTGCTGCATTCTGATTTTTTCCAAGATCGGGCAATGCTTCTTCCCGTGACGGTTTGTCGGGAATCATATCTTCCGGTGATAATGGCGGAGAATCAGGGTCTTCTTGTGGTGGAAGTTCCGGCAAGCCTTGAGAAAACACTAAAGAAGGCGACACAGCCGTTATAATAGACAGAGAAATTATGAAAAAACGAATTTTCCATTTATTCATCATGATTTCCTCTGTCAGGGCCGTTTTTCTTTGTCACATGAAGTGCGCGACAGATGATTTTGTTTTTCAACGCCCGCCACATATTATGGCAGCAATATTATAATGATGAGGGAATTGAAGCAATGGTGGAATATAGTGCAAAATAAAAAAGGCCCCATAATGGAGCCTTTTTAAATCATATATCGAATAATCAACCCTGACGGGCTTTAAAGCGCGGGTTGGTCTTATTGATAATATAAATACGACCTTTGCGGCGAACCATGCGGTTGTCGCGGTGACGACCCTTGAGCGCTCTGAGCGAATTTTTAATTTTCATTTCAATCACCGTTTGTATAACCCGTCGCCGGGTAAAAGGATTGGACCCATAATCGGGCTTGAATTTCGTCGGTCAAATAGCCTGACGATAGAGGGTTTGTCAACTCTAAATCACGCAAAAATAGTGTTTCCATTGTCAAACTCTATCAAGAATCACGCTTTGGAGACGTTCAAGCCTGTCGTTTTGCTGTTATTCGGCACGACCGGTCAGTCTTATAATGTGCCCCATTTTTCTTCCCGCTCTTATGTCCGCTTTCCCGTAAAGGTCGATGAAAGTTTGCGGTTCCGCCAATAGATCGGGCAAGCGTTTCACATCTTCGCCGATCAGATTTTCCATCACACAATTGCTATGCCGCGTTGTTTTCCCCAAAGGAAGACCGGCGACTGCACGTATATGCTGCTCGAATTGCGAGATAAGGCAGGCAGCCTCGGTCCAGTGGCCGGAATTGTGAACGCGTGGTGCCAATTCATTGGCCAAGACCGAGCCATCTTTGAGAACAAAAAATTCCACTCCGATCACACCGATATAATCAAGTTCGTGAAGAACTGTTTTTGCAGCCTTTTGCGCTGCCTCGACGGTTTTTTTGTCGATAGAGGCCGGAACGGTCGATGTCCTTAAAATTCCATCACGGTGAACATTTTCAGGGCAGTCATAAAAGGCAATATTGCCATTAAAGTCACGTGCGGCAATCACCGATATTTCTTTTTTGAACGGAACAAATCCTTCAAGAATGGCAGGCACATTGCCGATATCGGCAAGCGCTTGATCAATTTCTTCTTCGGTCGGATTATCAAGCCGCACCTGTCCTTTGCCATCATAACCGAATCGGCGTGACTTCAGAATGCCTTTGCCGCCAACATTGCCGAGACCGGCAATCAGCATTTGACGATTGTCGACAAGAAACCACGGAGCCGTTTTAATTCCGCTATCATTCAGAAATTTCTTTTCGGTAAAGCGATCCTGAGAAACTTCGAGTGCTGCCGGTTTTGGCAAAACAGTGGCTTTTTTAGCAAGCCGGTCAACGGCACGTGCCGGAACATTCTCGAATTCGTAAGTGATCACATCGGATAAATTGGCGAGTTCATCCAATGCTTTTTCATCATCATAATCTGCAACAATTTGACGATTGGCTGTTTGTGCGGCGGGGCAATCCGGCGTCGGCTCAAGAATAATTGTATGAAATCCAAGCCGTGCAGCGGCACTTGCCATCATACGGGCAAGCTGCCCACCACCGATAATGCCGATTGTATCTCCTGGTTCAAGACTTTTCATTTTTTCACCTCATCGATGGGAAATTCTGAAACATTGGCCGTTTGATTGGCACGCCATTCATCAAGCCGACCGGCAAGGGCTTTGTCAGAAAGGGCAAGAACAGAAGCGGCAAGAAGTGCCGCGTTAATGGCCCCCGATTTTCCGATGGCAAGTGTTCCAACTGGCACACCCGCCGGCATTTGCACAATCGAAAGAAGCGAATCCTGCCCCGATAATGCACGTGATTGAACAGGAACACCAAAGACAGGCAAACTGGTCATTGCGGCAGTCATTCCCGGCAAATGGGCAGCGCCTCCGGCACCGGCAATAATAATCTTGAAACCGGCCTTTTTGGCGCCTTTGGCAAAATTATACAAGCGATCAGGAGTGCGATGAGCCGAAACGATTCTTGCTTCATAGCTTATGGAAAGACTTTCCAGTGTTTCGGCAGCATGACACATTGTTTCCCAATCGGATTGGCTGCCCATAATAATGGCAACATCATGTGTTTTCGTGCCCATATTTTTTCCTGTCATAGTTTTTATGCAATAATGTCGGGAATAATACGATCTTCAAGTTTTTGCAGTTGATCTTTAATCGCCAATTTCTTTTTTTTCATCCGCTGGATTTGTAACTGGTCACAGCCTGTTTTTATCATTGCGTCAATTGCTGCATCATAATCTGCATGTTCCTGCTTCAATTTTGCAACAGCCAATTTGACATCAACCTGTTCCTGTTCAGACATTTAGCGGCCGTCCTATTTTGCATGGGGCTTGTTCATCGGGCATTGTTGTCGCCCATCGTCATTTTTTCGCCTATACCACGAAAGAAAAATTGCGAAAATGTTTAATTGCCAAAATCTGTGGTAATTCATTTTAAAGTCGACAATTCATGTTAAAGATGCAAAGCTATTCTTTGCCGATTGGAAAAGGCTTCGCAAGAATTATGAAGTTAATATCAAAGAAATAAGGAGCATAGTTATGGCAACTGAAGCACATCTGGCATCTTTGGAACGTAAACACCAGGAGCTTGAAACAGAAATCGACAAAGCCATGGCTTCGCCTTCGGCTGATGATCTTGCCATTAATGAACTCAAACGGAAGAAGCTTGCTCTCAAGGACGAGATCGAAAAACTCAAAACGCTTTAGTTTTAATTGATTATTTAAAGTTTTATCGATTGTTTGAAACAGGTTACAAAATTATTTTGTCCTGAATGAAACTTGCATGAAGGAAAGGGGGAGATCTTCCCTTTCCGGACAAGGTGTATTTTCACACCAAACGAGGCGTTTTTTATAACACGGTTTTGTAAATTGTTTACAAAAGTGTCGCTGGCTACTTGTACAATGTGCCGTTAAAAATAATGTATAAGTTTTTTGACAATCACTCTTTTGGCTTAAGCCTTATTTCTTGCTATTACTTCATTGAACATGAATTTCCCGTATCACAGGGGGGCATAAAGTTTTTGTTGCGCAAAAATGGTTCTGGATAAAAGGAAATTGCACGGAAATAGACTTTGCGGGGGCAAAGACCATATGTCATGAAAGACATTTACACATAAAATGCCAGAGCAAGACTGTTATGTCAGGGCAAGATTGGCACGAATGTCGGAAGTTTGAAGAAAGGGTTTACAATGACTGTCTCGAAAAAGACAATGAAGGCTATTGAAATTGCCGGTAAAGGCGGGCCCGAAGTGCTCAAACTCGTTGATGTCAACATTCCGGACATAAAGAACAATGAAGTTCTTGTGCGTGTTCGTGCAGCCGGTGTGAACCGTCCGGATGTTTTCCAGCGGATGGGGAGTTATCCGCCGCCGGAAGGAGCCTCGCCACTACCGGGCTTGGAGGTTGCCGGTGAAATTGTCGAGCTTGGTGTTGCAGTCAAACAATGGAAGGTTGGCGACAAAGTCACGGCGCTGATTGCCGGTGGAGGTTATGCCGAATATGCGGCTGTTGCTGCCGATAATGTTTTGCCTGTTCCACATGGCTATGATTTTATAAAAGCGGCGGCGCTGCCTGAAACTTTCTTTACCGTCTGGAGCAATGTGTTTGATCGCGCACATTTGAAATCGGGTGAAGTTTTTCTTGTTCACGGTGGCACTTCGGGCATTGGCACGACAGCTATCCAATTGGCAAAAGCTTTCGGTGCCAAGGTGCTTGCCACAGCAGGAACAGCGGAAAAATGCGAAGCCTGTTTGAAACTCGGGGCCGATCTTGCAATCAATTACCGGACAGAGGACTTTGTGAGCAAGGCTCAGGAATTTACCAATAAAAAAGGTGTCAATGTCATTCTTGATATGGTCGGGGGAGACTATGTCAACAAGAATTACAAAATTGCTGCTCCTGAAGGGCGCATTGTGCAGATTGCCAATCTTTCCGGCTCTATGGCAACAGTCAATCTCAACTATATTTATGTAAAGCGGCTTATTCATACCGGCTCGACGTTGCGGGCACGTGACACAGCCTTCAAAGCTGCCATTGCCGCGCAATTAAAGGAAAAAGTCTGGCCGCTCCTCGAAACGCAAAAAGTTCATCCGGTTATTGATAAGGTTTTTCCGCTTGCAGAAGCCGCCAAAGCCCATGAACGCATGGAATCAAGCGCCCATATTGGCAAAATTATTCTCGAAATCGATTGAGGGGAATTGCGAGTTTCATCTCATGTCTTGTCGTTTTATAAAATTCGGTTTATAAGGCTTGGCGAATTCCCGGAAAATGTGGTCTATTCCACGTCCCGCCTCACCGGAGCGGGCGAACGAGAGGATAATGTTATGGCAACACAACTATTGATGCCCAAAGCTACAGCCGTTTGGCTGGTTGATAATACGGCGCTTTCTTTTGACCAGATCGCCGCTTTTTGCAAGTTGCATCCATTGGAAGTCAAAGCGATTGCCGATGGAGAATCAGCACAAGGCATCAAAGGGCTTGATCCGATTATTACCGGTCAATTGACGCGTGATGAAATTGAACGCGGCGAAAAGAATAATGATTACCGCCTGAAAATTTCCGAACCAAAAGTTCGCCTTCCGGAAAACAAACGTAAAGGACCGCGCTATACACCGCTCTCAAAGCGTCAGGACCGTCCGAATGCTATTTTGTGGCTGGTGCGCAATCATTCCGAATTGAAAGACGCGCAGATTGCCCGTTTGATCGGCACGACCAAATCGACAATTGAGCAAATCCGCAATCGTACGCACTGGAATTCGGCAAATTTGACGCCGATGGATCCGGTAACACTCGGGCTCTGCTCGCAAATCGAACTTGATATAGAAGTTGAGAAAGCCGCCAAGAACCGTCCGGCAGTGACACCGGAAGACGGCACATTATTGCCGGCTTCGGCTACCGAGAATCTTGAAATCAATGATAACAAGGATGAAGAGCTTGATGCCGATAAGGTTTTCGCAAAGCTTTCATCTCTTAAAAGTGATAATCACGACGATAACTGAGTTTTTTACCAGTCAAGCTGTCAGACTTGATTGGTTGGGAAATTAACTAGTCGTTTCACCCCGCAATTTGAAAAAATTGCGGGTTTTGTTTATCGAAAACTTAGCTCTGTCGGTCAAATAACGACAATTTTTTACGTTTTTGTTATAATATTTTTATTATCTATAACTAATTATAAGAAGTTATAAGTTAAATTTTAAAATGATAAATTCATTAAATTGCTTTTTAACATATGAAATATTGTTTCTTTGTCATCATTGTGCCCGCAAAGGCAGATTTTTTAATCCTCCAAAGTTGAACTCCTAGACCATTAAAAGTTGCCCCGTTCAGGTTTGTTTTTAATTAGCCGACTTATTATTACTAAAAATTAACCATCCTTATCTATTGATATCGTCGAAGCAAACGCGCCGGAATATTCAAGTTTTGGCCTTTGTTTCAACAAATTTAAACGTCATAGAAATAACGTGAAGCAGGGAAATATCGTGAAGCAGGTCTATCGGTAAATCTGATGCTTCAGTTGTTTTGACGGGAAGTAAAGAATTTTGCTTAAGACCGCCCGGTGAAAAGATGCCGGGCGTTTGGATTCAGGGATTAACACATTATGCCGGGAATAGAATTAGCGAGTCCAGCGTCGGTAGGAATCTGGAGCCTGTTCATGCAGGCCAATTGGGTTGTAAAAGCTGTCATGATCGGCTTGCTATTGGCATCTATCTGGAGCTGGGCAATTATTATTGATAAATTGATTGCTTATAGTCGCATTCGTCATGCGATGAACCGTTTCGAGCAGATTTTCTGGTCCGGCCAATCGCTTGAGGACTTGTATAGAAATTTGAGCGAAAGGCGGGTCTTTGGCATGGGAGCCATTTTTATGGCGGCTATGCGCGAGTGGAAAAAGTCACTTGAAAAGGGTGCGCGCTCGCCGATGGGTTTGCAAAGCCGTATTGATAAAGCTATGGATGTTGCACTTGCCCGCGAAAGCGACCGCATGGAATCGCGTTTAGGGTTTCTGGCAACAGTCGGCTCGGCAGGTCCGTTCATTGGCCTCTTCGGAACGGTTGTTGGTATTATGAGTTCTTTCCAGTCCATTGCAGCCTCGAAGAATACATCTCTTGCTGTCGTCGCACCCGGTATTGCGGAAGCCTTGTTGGCAACGGCTATCGGTCTTCTTGCTGCTATTCCGGCGGTTATTGCTTTCAATAAATTGTCGGGAGATGCGGGAAAAATCACCGGTCGTCTTGAAGGCTTTGCCGACGAATTTTCAGCCATTCTTTCCCGCCAAATCGATGAGAAATTGACTTCTCGCCAGTCTTACTAAAAGGAATTCTGAGATGGGTATGGCTGTAGGAAGTTCCGGTGGTTCAAAACGGCGTGGTCGCCGTGGCGGTGCGCCGCGTCGTGGCTTGATGAGTGAAATCAACGTGACACCATTCGTTGATGTGATGCTGGTTCTGTTAATTATTTTTATGGTTTCGGCACCATTGCTTGTTAATGGTGTGCCGCTTGATTTACCGAAAACGCAAGCCGGCCCCGTCAACACCGAAACAAAACCTTTGACGGTTTCCATTAACGATCAGGGGCGCCTTGCCGTCAATGAGGAATATTATGATACGCCGGATGAAGTTGTTGCAAAATTGAATGCTGTTACAGAATCATCAGGCGGTGATGCTTCCAAGCAACGTATTTTTGTTCGCGGAGCAAAAACAGTAGAATACCAGAAGGTTCTTGACCTTCTCGCAATCATTCAGAAAGCGGGCTTTACCAATGTTGCATTGGCAAGTCTGCCACAACAGTAAAATTGGCGATAAACTGATATTATGAAAGCAGGTCTGGCAACATCGGTAGCGGCACATGCCCTGATTCTTACCTGGGGGCTTATCAGCCTTTCCTCGCCGGCCGATTTTAATGCGGAGGTAACCGAAGCTTTGCCGGTTTCTCTGGTGCCGATTGCCGAAACGACTTCGATACAAAAGGGCGAGTTGACAGCATCCAAAGAGAATAAAGCCGCACCGAAACCGACCACAAAACCGGTTGAAAAGCCTGATGCCGAGCATGTCGGTGATGGCAAGGTTGATAATGAAGCGCCATTAAAGCCCAAGGAAAAAGATCGCGATGTCGATGCAACACCGCCGCCTTCGGGCACACCCGACGCGGATCCGAATCCCGTTCCACCTACAAAAACGCCCGAAACAAAGCCGGACAATACTCCGAAACCTGAAGAAAAACCGAAGGTAGAAGAACAAAAGCCGGAAGAAAGTTCCAAGCCGGATAAGGCAGAGCCGAAGCCGGAAGAATCGGCCGATGCGACCGAACCAGCTAGCGAGCCGAAGAAGGATCCTTTCCCGAATTTACCGGAAAAAGCACCTTTGCCGACAGCAAAACCGAAACCGGCGGAGCCTAAGCCTGCTGTAAAAGCCAAAGGTGAAAGTGTCGATGATATTCTGGCAATGAATGAAAAGGCCTTGATTGATAAAACGCGCACATCCGGCGGTGGTGCTGCCCGTTCGCAAGGGCCTGCGGGTTTTGGTGCCAAGAAAAATATCGGCAATGGTCAGGATGTTGGTCAGACACTCGTTAATGCGGCAACAAGCTGTATCACCAAAAACTTGAAATTGGCCGCCCTCGGTGGCGGGGTCGCGGGAGAAAATCCGGTTGCCGAAGCCAAGTTCAATTTGAGCATAGAGGGTAAAGTTGTCGGTGAACCGATCATTACCGGAATGAGTGGCAACCCCAATAAAGTGGACTTGCTGATTAACCAGACACGCGCGGCCATATTTGCCTGTCAGCCGTTCGAGGATTTGCCACGTGACCAATATGACAAATGGGGTCAGGGATTTGATTTGAAAATCGACCCGTTCAATTCGTTCTGATTGTGGCGACGTATTTTTGTGACGGGATTAAACAAAGTAAACAACTATAGGAGAGATAACCGACTTTGCTATTCGCCAATGGTGTTGATGAGATAATTTTTTCATAATGGCGGAAAACAGTTTTCGATGTTCATCTTGTTTTCGATTGCATATCCGGTTTCCGGCTTGGCAAAATTATCTCATCGCAATGATGATAGCGGCAGAAAACAAGACGTTGCTCGAAAATAGTTAGAAGGTATTGGATAGGTCGGCAAGGATCTGATGTGAAAGGGCTTGGAAACGGTTTTTCAAAACAGTTTAGTCATGATTGAAAAGCTGTTCATGCAATTGGAATAAACATCCGGAATTTTTACGATTCCGATACAAAAAAGACGTAAAGTGGAATGCTTTAAGGCAACGGAAAGAAAATGGTTTCTTCGATGATTAAGAAAAATAAGCGCCTTTATATTTTTGTTTTTTTGTCAATGGTTTTGCCATTTCTAGGGTGGCAAGCCTCTTTTGCGCAATTGAAAGGAACTGTCTCGTCGGCCGATTTTAACCCGATTCCCATCGCAGTGACCGATTTTATTGCCGGTGACCAGATGGGTGTACAGATTTCTTCGGTGGTGACCGCCGATCTTGAACGCTCGGGGCTTTTCAAGCCGATTGACAAATCGTCATTTCTGGAACGTATTTCCAATCCGGATGTACAACCGCGGTTCCCCGATTGGCAACAAATCAACGCACAAGGTTTGGTAACCGGCCGTGTTACAAAAGAAGCAGACGGGCGTTTACGGGTCGAATTCCGTCTCTGGGATGTTTATGGTGGCAAACAGCTTGAAGGCCGCCAGTTCTATGCAACACCGCAAACCTGGCGTCGCGTTGCCCATATTATAGCCGATGCCATTTACACGAAAATGACCGGTGAAAAAGGTTATTTTGATACGCGCATTGTATTCGTTGATGAAACAGGTGCAGCAAATGCACGTGTCAAACGTCTTGCTATTATGGATCAGGACGGGGCAAATCTTACCTATATCTCGAACGGTCGCGAGCTCGTTCTAACGCCACGTTTTTCACCAAGCCGTCAGGAAATTACCTATATGGCTTATGCCGGTAACAATGTCCCGAAGGTTTATTTGCAACAAATCGAAACCGGTCAGCGTGAACTTGTCGGTACTTTTCCGAACATGACCATTGCACCGCGTTTTTCACCGGATGGTCAAAAGGTGATTATGAGTTTGTTGCAAGATAATGGCAGTGCCAATCTTTACACAATGGATTTGCGTTCGCGTTCGACAACACGGCTTACGACAACGCCGGCGATCGATACATCGGCTTCCTATTCACCCGATGGAACCCAGATCGTTTTTGAGTCCGACCGTGGAGGAAAACCGCAAATCTATGTCATGAATACCGATGGCAGCAACCAGCACCGCATCTCGTTCGGCGATGGCAGCTATTCAACGCCGGTCTGGTCACCTCGTGGCGATTATATTGCCTTCACCAAACAGTCACAGGGGCAGTTTTCAATCGGTGTCATGAAGCCTGACGGGCAGGGTGAACGCTTGTTGACTTCCGGTTTCCATAATGAAGGTCCGACATGGGCACCGAACGGTCGCGTTATCATGTTCTTCCGGCAAAATCAGGGGCAGCAGCCAAAGCTCTATACGATTGATATAACCGGACGCAATGAACGTGTGTTGCCAACCCCGAATGGTGCATCCGATCCGGCCTGGTCGCCATTGCTCGATTAGGAATTTTATATCAACCTTATCAAGCTGAAAGGCCATAAGCTTTCAATTTCTTGATGGCATCAATTGACTTTTCCGGCTTGCTACAAGAAGGTTTTTTCAAAATACCGAACACCGTTTCAAAGAATTGAAACGGTGTTTTTATTTACCGGCTTTCTTGAACAACTTGCTATTGGACTTTTTACTCATTTCGCGCTAAGGAAAATCACATCTGCCGTCTTTCCGCCTCAATCAGCGAGCAACCGGTGGATTTGTATTTTTTATAAAAAAGTGATGCGTAAGTATTCATTAACCATGCGTGTTGAGAGCTTTTTAAGCAAATCAAGCTAAAAGCCTTGAAAATCAACCGCTAACTTTTAAGGAGTCTCGGCACATGGGCCGTTTCCAAAAACTTGCTCGCAATCCGCTTGCTATAGCATTTGTCCTATCGCTAACTCTCGCTGGCTGCGCCAAACACGGCCTGAATGACCCGAATGCGCTGGGACTGAACAACGCAAAACCGGGATCAGCGCAGGACTTTACAGTCAACGTTGGTGACCGCGTATTCTTTGATCTTGATTCATCCAGTATTCGTGCCGATGCCCAGCAGACATTGACACGTCAGGCACAATGGTTGCAGCGTTATCCGCAATACACCATTACCGTTGAAGGTCATGCCGATGAACGTGGTACACGCGAATACAATATCGCTCTTGGTCAGCGTCGTGCTGTTGCCGCCCGCGATTATTTGATTTCACAAGGTGTTGCCGCGAACCGCATGCGGACCATTTCCTATGGTAAGGAACGTCCGGTTGCAGTTTGCGATGCTCCGCAGTGCTGGAACCAGAACCGTCGCGCTGTTACAGTCTTGAACAACGCACGCTAATTTACATTTTTATTCCAATGTCAAAAACGGCCCTGTCAAGGGCCGTTTTTTTTGTCAAACTTCCGCCGAAGTTGGTTGATAACCAAAATTGATACGAACATAAAAGGACAAAGCTATGGGTTTTCTTTCTTCCCCGCATTTATTGGCATGTTCGGTAAAACGTTTGGCTACAACGGTTATACTCGCTCAGGCTTTATCGTGGTCGGTGCTGGTGCCTTGTTATAGCGCGTCGTCAGAGCAAGGCGGATCGTCATTTGCAAACGGGCTTTTTCCTTTTGGCAAGAAAAAAACAGTTGAAAGCCAAACCGTACAAATGTCTCCGCAACCCGATAGCCGCGTTACCGATCTTCAACAACAGGTGCGTGAACTTACAGGAAAAGTAGAAGAGCTCAACTTTATGGTTCTGCAAATGCAGGAACAATTGCGTCAATTGCAGGGAGGCTCGGCGAGCTCTTCTGGTTCGACCCAACAGCCGTCATCGCCGCAACAAGCCCAGTCACTGCCATCGTCATCGCAGTCATCTGCAGCAAAAGAAACTACTGGCAAGTCTATTGCCGGAAGCTCCGTTGAAGGGGCTACAGGAAACAGTGTTCCTCAAAACAGCGAAAATGGACAAAAAATAAATCCGCAAGAAGCGCCTAAAGATCTCGGCTCGATTGAATTTGACAAGAATGGCAATGTTCTTAATGGAAGTATCAATAAGGATGCAGTAGACACCGGTGCTCAAGGTCAGTCGGGCACACAAACCGCAACAGCATTGCCCACGGTTCCACAAACAACCAGTGCAAAAGAGCTTTATGACATCGGTTATAAAAATATCCTTGCCGGTGATTACCGTTCAGCCGAAGCCGATTTCCGTGCTTTTCAGGAGCGCTATTCCACCGACCCGCAAATTGCGGACGCAAGTTTCTGGCTTGGCGAATCTCTTTTCGGCCAGAAGCGCTATCGTGAAGCGGCACAAGCCTATATTGATGTGCAGCGTAATTACAAAGATTCACCGCGTGGACCGGAAAATCTGTTGAAACTTGGTATGAGCATGGCTCATCTTGATGAACAGAAAGTGGCTTGCGCAACCTTTGCCGAAGTGACAAAACGTTACAAAACTGTAGATCCGGCAGTTTTGAAACGTGTCAAGGACGAGCAAAGTCGCAACAAGTGTCAATAATAGATTTCAAAAAACTCTTTCAGCCTTCAGATTTCGAAAACTGTAAAATAGTCATTGCTGCGGTTTCCGGGGGCGGGGACTCAACGTCTCTTCTGTTTCTTCTGCGTGACTATTTGAAAGGTCTTGGAAATCCCCCCGAACTTCTCGCTGTCACAGTTGACCACCGTTTACGGCCTGAATCAGCCGCTGAGGCCGAAGAAGTCGGAAAATTATGTGAGCGTCTTAACGTGAGACACGAAACGGTTTGCTGGGCAGATGCGAAACCTCAGACAGCTTTGTCCCATGAAGCGAGAATAGCACGTTATGGTTTGCTCTTTTCTGTTGCGGAAAAAGTCGGGGCGAGCGTCATTATGACCGGTCATACCCTGAATGATCAGGCAGAAACTTATGAAATGCGGTTGCATCGCGGTAGCCATCGCGGCCTTGCCTGTATGCCGCGTGAATCACTTCTTATGCGCAAAATACGCTTGATCCGGCCTCTCCTCGGAGTGAAACGGCAAGAGTTGCGTGAATATTTACGCTCCATTAAACAGGATTGGATTGACGACCCGACAAATGAAAATCCGCATTATGAACGGGTACGCATTCGCAAACGCCTCAAAGACGAGGATGTTGATGCCATTGCAAAAAAAGTTGACGAAGCGGCAATTTTCAGGCGCACACAAAGTAAAGCCGCAGCCGATCTCATCGATAAACTCGACATAACAATGCAACATGCCTTATGTACGATAAGCGCGGTCACGGACGAGCAGTTGAATGACCCGGAGTTTCCTTTTGTCATGGGGGCTCTCGCTTCCATTATTGGGGGAGCGCAGGTTCTCGCGAGCGATTCGCAGGTTGAATTTCTGAAAACCCAGCTCATGAAGAAACGGACGGCTCTTTATCATTTTACGTTGCTTGGAACGGTGATCGAGCTTAACGGTAAAAATATCAGATTGTGGCGCGAGGCGAGAAACCAGACAGCAAGTGTCGCCGCTGCCCAATCTTCGATCATTTGGGATGGCCGTTATCGTATTGATAACCGGTCGGACAATGCTGTGCGGGTAAATGTTCCCTCTCTTTGCGATATAAAGTCTGTAGCGCGGGAAGAAGATATTAACCCCCGTTCGATCCATTTTTTGTCACTACAGACAGCATTGGCAATTTTCAGCCGTTCGGGAATTGATATTCCGGCTCTTACGGGAAAACTTGTTCATGCCGAAAATCTCACCTGCAAGAGATTCATGCGCCCGTTCGGTTGGCTGATCTCTTCTGATGATTACCCGCTTTTTAAAATATTAAGCCGTTTTTTTGAAATGACATTGTCGACATCGCAAGAAAATGACCAAAAAGCTGGATGAAACATTATGAAAAGCTCATGTTCAGCCTTGGCAAGGCAACTTCAAGCACATATGTTACAATAAAATTTATCCGATAGAGCGTAATAGCCAATAGAGCGAAATAGATTGAGTGGACCTAATATGAATCCAAATTATCGTTCCTTCCTGATATGGGGGATCATCGCACTCTTATTGATTACTTTATTTTCGTTTTTTAACGGAAATAGTCAGCAGGGTGGCACAGGAGAGATAACGTATTCAGATTTTCTGAAACGGGTCGATAATAAAGAAATCAAAACTGTTACCATTCAAGGTCAACGTTTGACCGGCATCACAAACGATAACAGAACGGTTCTTTCCTTTGCACCCAATGATCCCGGTCTTGTCACTCGTCTTGAAAGCAAAAATGTCAATGTCAGAGCCCAACCGGAAAGCACGGGCAATAGCACCTTCATGAATTTGCTCATCACGCTTCTGCCGGTTGTCATTCTTATCGGCGTGTGGATTTTCTTTATGCGTCAGATGCAAGGGGGTGCACGCGGAGCGATGGGCTTTGGTAAATCCAAGGCAAAATTGCTCACCGAAGCGCATGGTCGTGTGACATTCAAGGATGTCGCTGGCGTCGACGAAGCCAAACAGGACTTACAGGAAATTGTCGAATTTTTGCGTGAACCGCAAAAGTTCCAGCGTCTTGGCGGTCGTATTCCGCGTGGTGTTTTGCTTGTTGGTCCTCCCGGAACCGGTAAAACATTGCTCGCCCGTTCCGTTGCCGGTGAAGCCAATGTGCCGTTCTTCACAATTTCCGGTTCTGATTTTGTCGAAATGTTTGTCGGTGTTGGTGCAAGCCGTGTTCGCGACATGTTCGAGCAGGCGAAAAAGAATGCGCCATGTATCATTTTCATTGATGAAATCGATGCCGTCGGTCGTCATCGTGGAGCCGGTTTCGGCGGTGGCAATGATGAACGTGAACAGACATTGAACCAGCTTCTTGTCGAAATGGACGGGTTCGAGCCGAATGAAAGCATTATTCTGATTGCCGCAACCAACCGCCCCGATGTTCTTGATCCGGCATTGTTGCGTCCGGGTCGTTTTGACCGGCAGGTGGTTGTTCCCAATCCCGACGTTGCAGGACGTGAGGAAATTCTTAAAGTCCATGTTCGCAATGTGCCTTTGGCTCCGAATGTCGACTTGAAGATTGTAGCGCGCGGTACACCCGGATTTTCCGGTGCCGATTTGATGAACCTTGTCAATGAAGCAGCACTTATGGCAGCCCGGCGCGACAAACGCCTGGTCACCATGCAGGAATTCGAGGATGCCAAAGATAAGGTCATGATGGGGGCCGAACGCCATTCCGCCATGACACCGGCAGAAAAAGAGCTGACAGCTTTTCATGAAGCCGGACACGCCATTATCGCTATCAATATGCCGGCAGCCGATCCGGTGCACAAAGCAACAATTGTCCCGCGTGGTCGTGCACTCGGTATGGTTATGCAATTGCCGGAAGGTGACAAATATTCGATGAGTTACCGCTACATGATTTCGCGGCTGGCAATCATGATGGGTGGCCGTGTTGCCGAAGAATTGAAGTTCGGCAGGGATAACATCACTTCCGGTGCTTCCTCCGACATCGAACAGGCAACAAAACTTGCCCGTGCGATGGTCACACGCTGGGGCTTTTCCGACGAACTCGGCAAGGTTACTTATGGAGAAAGTCAGGAAGATATGTATCAGGGAGGCGGGCGTAACCAGCAGGTTTCGGAAGAGACAGCAAGGGTTATTGATGCCGAAATTCGTCGTCTTATCGACGAAGCCTATCAGACAGCAAAACAAACCTTGACGTCGAAGAAGAAACAATGGGTTGCTCTTGCCGAAGGTTTGCTTGAATACGAGACTCTTACGGGAGCCGAAATTCAGGAAGTCATCAACGGCAAACCGCCATCACGCGATATGGGCAAGGATTCGCCGACCCCGCACGTTTCAAGTGTTCCGAAAGCCGGAAAAACGCCTGAAAAATCCAAATCCGATCATGCGAAGTCGGTTGTCGTAAGGGCAAAAGCGGTTTTTCACTCGACCGATAAAGTCGATGAAAAGACAGAGGCTTCCGACAAGTCCGAAACAGCAAAAGCTGCGGCTGAGAAAAAGCCGACAAGGACCAGAAAGACGACCAAGGCAACAAAGACGGCAAAGACGACGGGGACAACAAAAACGTCAAAGTCGGAAAAGTCCGAAAAGCCGGTAAAAAAAATTGATAAGCCGACTAAAAAATCGGCAGAAACAGAAACCGGTACTGATAATCCGGATAATAAAAAGGACTGAACTTTATTTTAAAAAACGTCAAAGCGGCTTGATAAACTCAAGTCGCTTTTATTTTATTCAAGTGCCGCTATGTTAACCTTGTCTTGATAATTCCGGCCTTTACCAGCTTTGTTGATAGAGGAAATCATTGGTTTTTGGCTTAAAAATTGGTAATCGAAACAAAAGACACAGGTGTATGGGTAGCGGGCAGAATTTTATCGATTTTCAATTTTGTCGAAAAAGGAAAATATAATGGCGTTTAAATATTTCGGTACCGATGGAATAAGAGGAAAAGCCAATACATTTCCGATGACCGCAGATGTGGCTATGAAAGTCGGTATGGCGGTTGGGATTCTTTTTCGCAGCCAAGGTCGGCCGGGACGCGTTGTTATCGGTAAAGATACACGCCTGTCAGGTTATATGCTGGAAAATGCAATGGTTGCAGGCTTTACGGCAAGTGGCATGGAAGTGTTTCTTTTAGGGCCAATTCCGACACCTGCCGTGGCAATGCTTTGCCGTTCGCTGCGTGCCGATGTCGGCGTTATGATTTCGGCTTCACACAATCCTTTTTTCGATAATGGTATAAAATTGTTCGGTCCGGACGGTTTCAAACTTTCCGACGAAATCGAGTTGAAAATCGAAAAGCTCATTGAAACCGATATGACAAACCAGCTTGCCGGCCAATCGCAAATCGGTCGGGCAAAGCGTGTCGAAGGTGACATTTATCGTTATATCGAGTTTGCCAAACGTACATTGCCGCGCGATGTCCGGCTCGACGGTATGCGGATTGTTGTCGATTGTGCCAATGGTGCAGCCTATAAAGCCGCGCCACTTGCTCTGTGGGAGCTTGGTGCGGAAGTTGTGACACTAAGTGACAAGCCGACAGGCACAAATATCAATGAAGAATGCGGTTCGACCCACCCGATTGCTTTGATGCGGAAGGTTCATGAAGTAAGGGCAGATGCGGGAATTGCACTTGATGGCGATGGTGACCGCGTGGTGATGGTTGATGAAACCGGTGCCATTATCGATGGTGACCAGTTGATGGCGGTTGTCGCCGAACGTTGGCTGGAAAATGGTCTTTTACGGGGTGGCGGTATTGTCGCGACAGTCATGTCCAATCTCGGGCTTGAACGGTTTCTTGCCCAAAAAGGACTGACTATGGCAAGAACCAAGGTTGGCGACCGGTATGTTGTCGAATATATGCGCCAACACGGGTTCAATGTTGGTGGTGAACAATCGGGTCACATTGTTCTTTCCGACTATGGCACAACAGGAGATGGTCTGGTGACATCGCTGCAAATATTGGGTTGCGCAAAAGAATCACAAAAACCGATGAGCGAATTGTGTCATCGCTTCGAACCGGTGCCGCAAGTTTTGAAGAATGTCCGCTTTTCCGAAGGCAAACCGCTTGAAGACGCTCACGTTAAAGATGTTATCAAAAACGCTGAAAAACGTCTGGGGAAAAACGGTCGACTGGTTATACGTCCGTCGGGAACCGAACCACTTATCCGCGTTATGGCGGAAGGGGATGATGAACGTTTGATCGGAAATGTGGTTGACGAGATTGTCGAGGCGCTTAAAAAAGTAAGAGACGCTGTTTGACCGGTAGTTTTTGCTTTCCCATATTAAATTTATGAGTTTTTTTAAAAGCAGTCTTTGTCGGGCTGCTTTTTTATTTATGACGTGATGACGTTTCAAATTATAGAAAATAGGAGGTTAAGAATTATGGTTAAGAACGTCTTAACCAATCATGTTTAAAAAGCTTCTTGAAATGAGAGAGGCTTCAATGCCTTGTTTAGAGGCTTTACATGAAATTTTGCGTTGCACTTGTTGGCGGGGCGATATCGGTTCTTGGTTCAATGCCTGCACTCGCCGGGAATATTGATCTGGACAAGGTGCCGGAAGTTGCTATTGCGTCCGAAACAGTTCCTTTTTATCTGAAAGGCTATGTCGGGGTCAGTATGGCAGATGCTGATCACCTCGATAAATTTCCGACTTTTGGTGTGGATAGCGATTATCACTGGAAAAATAAAAGTGACATGGACGACGCATTCCTTGGCGGAGTGGGTTTGGGCTATCGTATGAATGATATTGTCCGTCTTGATGGAACAGTCGAATATCGTGCAAAAAATAAAATGAGCGCACGTGATCAAAATTTTTCAAACATACGAAAATATGAAGGCAATGCCTCGTCAATTGTACTGATGGCCAATGCTTATGCGGACCTTGTAACCTATCACAATGTCACGCCCTATATCGGGGCAGGAATTGGCGCGAGTGCCAATCGCATTGACGATTTTGAAGTTGATGCTGGCAGTGATCACTATGAGGCCTCATCAAAAACGAATTGGGATATCGCTTGGGCCATTCATGCGGGCGTTGGTGTTAAACTATCGCGAAATGTTATTCTTGATATCGGATATAGCTACAGCGACCTCGGAGATGCAAACACCGGCGATTTTTCAAAAGAAGCTACGCTCAAGCTTGATCATTTGACATCGCACGATGTCAAAGTCGGAATAAGATACGCGTTCAAATAGAATTTGCCAAAAATAGCGCCATAAAAAAACCGGCTGTTTTACAACCGGTTTTTTAATGAGATCATTCCTTCATGCCCCTCAGGACTTGGAGTTCTTGTCTTTGTTCCAGAACATCAAAGCCGCAAGTCCGATGAGAGGAACAGCAAGCACAAGCGTTTTTTTATTTTTCAAAATGGCCGGAACAGCGGCAACAAGAGAAGCAGCGACCAGATTGAAACGTTCATCGTCCATCTGTTGCTGATAGATTTTACGTCTCTTTGCCGAAATGATGCGGCCGATAAAAAACACCACGAGCGCGACGATAAGCCAAAAGGCAAAAATAATTGTTGCCGATAAGATGGGCGAGACAATCCAGCTCAACGCAATAAATGCAATAACGCATAAGAATATCATCGCGAAAAACAGCGATAATCCAATCAGAAAATAACAAATTGCCTGATTGCGCGTTGATTTGACTGCCGTCTTTACGCTGCCATTTGCCAAACCGCTCATGAGCGGCGCGATAAGCCGCCACATATCTTAACGCCGCATCAACAGAGCAAGAACAAAGCCGACACCTGCTGCCGCAACAAGGCTTGCAACCGGCTTTTCGCGGATGCAATTGCATAACTGGCTCTGCACATCATCAATTTTTTCTTTTGCCTGGGAAATGGCCTCTTCACCATTTTCTTTGGCAGAAGCATAAAGTTTTTCGGCTTTGCCTTTGGCGGCCGTCAGTTTTTCGGAGCCAAGATCATTGAGCGTCGAATGGATATTGGACACTTCTTTCTTCAACTGTTCGAATTGTTCTTGAAGATTTTTTTCGGTTGGCGTTGCATTTTCTTTTGGCATAACGGTTTCTCCTGCTTTTGCGAATGAATGATCGTACGAATAATTTTCGTCGATGTACTTTAATTACATAGTTATCGCATTCAGTTTTTCCACTTTTTTCTAAAAACTCTGTCAGTAATAAACTATAATCGAAAATCCGAAGCAACAAAACGAACGATAGTTTTTCGGGAGGAGAACAATTGATAAATTCCACAGATCGCAGTTTTCTAAAAGAACTCTTTGATTGTGCGGTTATGGCTGCCAATCCGGAACATTTGATGGAACAGTTTTTACCGAAAAAGCCGAAGGGCAGGACAATTGTTGTGGGAGCCGGAAAAGGCTCTGCCCACATGGCTTTGGCACTTGAAAAACTTTGGGCCAAGGCCGGTTATGGCAAGCTCGAAGGTGCTGTCGTCACTTGCTACGGTTGTGGCGTGGAGCTTCATTCAATTGAAGTTATGGAAGCTTCCCACCCTTTGCCGGACGAAAACGGGCTGAGGGCTGCAAAAAAGCTTGTCAAACTTGTTCAAGGATTATCGCCCGACGATCTTGTCATTGCTCTTATTTGTGGTGGCGGCTCGGCCTTGTTGCCATTGCCGCTTGAGCCTTTGTCACTTGAAGACGAAATCGCGATCAATGAAGCATTGTTAAAAAGCGGTGCACCCATCGGTGCGATGAATACGATCAGAAAGCATTTGTCACAAATCAAAGGGGGGCGGCTTGCCTATTATGCAGCGCCCGCCCGCGTCGTCAGTTTTATTGTGTCGGATATTCCAGGAGACATTGCCTCGCAAGTTGCGTCGGGCCCTACAATTGCGGATTGGTCAACACGAGAGGATGCGTTAAAATTTGTAAGCCAATACCATATTGCTTTACCTCAAAAAGCCGTTGAAGTTTTAAATAGCGAGCTTGCCAAGGCTCCGACTCCTGATAATCCCGCTTTTGACAAAAACGCTGCCTATATTGTTGCATCGGCGGCAACATCATTGGAAGCCGCCGCCGCTCATGCACGGAAACGAGGATGGAACGCTGTTATCCTTTCGGATTCAATTGAGGGTGAAGCCAGAGATATCGCCTTGATGCATGCCGCCATTGCTCGTGAAGTTGCCTTGAAAAACCGCCCCTTTGGAAAGCCTGTCGTCCTGCTTTCGGGCGGCGAAACAAGTGTGACAATAAAAGGCGATTACAGCAAGGGTGAGATTGGAAAAGGCGGAAGAAACAGCGAATTTTTGCTGTCATTTTCAATAGCCATCGAGGGGGAAAGTTCTATCATTGCACTTGCAGCGGATACGGATGGTCGCGACGGTAGCGAAGATAATGCCGGTGCATTTTGTGACGGAAATAGTTGTTCGCATCTCAAACAGCAGGGCCTCGACCCCGCAACTTTTCTTGTCCGCCACGATGCATGGACTGCATTCGATATACTTGATGACCTGCTTGTAACCGGCCCGACGGGAACCAATGTCAATGATTTCCGCGCTATCCTTATCCGTTAAAACAGCGTTGGCGGTAGAATTTCTTTACTCCCGGAAAATAAGTTCGATATTTGTTTAAACATGACTTGATTTATCATATTAAATTTTGTTAATTAATCGCCATCGAATTGAAGTTCAGGAACGAGAGCGATGACGAGATATTTTACAAGGCTTGTAGCTGCTACAGCATTTCTATGCTTGGCTGGTGGCTATGCATCGGCACAGACCGAGACACCGCAACCGATCGGGAATGAGGTGTTGCAAGCTGGCGAACAAGCTGGCGAGAAAGCCTTACAAACCGGCGAAAATGCTGTTCAGGCCGGTGAAAACGCTGTTCAGGCTGGTGAAAATACTTTGAAAGCAGGCAAACAGGCTTTGGAATCGGCCGCCTCGGAGACTGCAAACACAGCCAAAGCTGCTGCCGACACGGCTAATCAGGCTGCTGACCATTTTATGGCCTCTATCCCGCATGATTTATCGCCGGTAGGAATGTTCCTGAACGCGGACTGGGTGGTCAAAGTTGTTATGGTCGGCCTTGCGCTTGCATCGGTTTTGACATGGGTTATCTTTATTGTGAAGCTCACGGAAGTTTCTATTGTAAAACGTCGTGCGAAAGCAACGCTGCTCGAAGTTTACCGTGCCCAGAATCTTTCCGAACTCGCTTTGACTGTTAAAAAACAAAAGGGTGTTTGTCCTGTTCTGGTTCAGGCAGCACAAGATGAAGTGCAAGCTTCCATTGCAGCGGTCGATAGTGTCGGTACAGAAGGCTTGAAAGAAAGATTGAGCTCTGTCCTTTCACGCCTTATTTCTGCTTCCGGTCGCCATGTAGCCTTCGGAACAGGTATTCTGGCAACAATTGGTGCCATTGGTCCGTTTGTCGGGCTTTTTGGAACTGTATGGGGCATTATGAACTCGTTCATCGGCATTTCTCAAGCGCAAACAACCAATCTTGCCGTTGTTGCTCCTGGTATTGCCGAAGCACTTCTTGCAACAGCTATCGGACTTGTTGCAGCCGTACCGGCCGTCATCATCTACAATGTCTTTGCCCGTTTGATTACCGGCTATCGTCAACAACTCATCGATGTCTCTGCCGGAATTGAACGTCTTGTCAGTCGTGATCTCGATTTTCGTAAAGTCAAGGTCGAAGCAGCAAAGCGGCCTAATTTGTCGATCGCAGCGGAGTAGGACAGAATGGCTACCAAGCTTGCAGATCTTGACAATGAAGAACTTGATGTCAGCCATGAAATCAATGTAACACCGTTCATTGATGTTATTCTGGTTTTGCTCATCATTTTTATGGTTGCCGCACCTTTGGCAACAAGCGATATTCCGGTGCAACTGCCGACATCTTCGACACCCGCGCAACCAAAGCCCGATAAACCTGTCTATGTAACATTACAGCAGGATAAATCACTTTATGTGGGAGAAGAGAAAGCGTCACTGGAAGATCTCAAGACAACTCTTGATCGGCTCACGTCAAACAATCATGAAGAAAAAATCTTTATTCGTGGTGATGCAGGCGTGGAATATAGCGGAATTATTGCGCTACTTAATGAATTGCGCGCGGCAGGCTACACAAAAATAGGCCTTGTCGGTTTGGAAAAAGCTCCGGCTGCCAAATAGTGTCATTGCTGGCCAGATAGTGTGACTGCTTGACGTAATTAAAAAATGATTTGGTTGTTTAAGCAGTCAAAAAGCTTGGGCTCATTCGACAAGTGCGTCTCCATAAAATAGCATCCATCGAAATAGAAGAAAAACTACAGAGAAATAAAACGCCCAATAGAAAGATTTTTTAAATACGTGGAGCGACTTTTAAGCAGAGTTGGTTGGACAAGTTCCCTTTTCCGGTTATAAAATTGACCGAGTTTAAAATGGAGTTCAATCAAATATGCCGCGTAATAAAAAATTCGAAGGAGATATGACCGAAGTTGGTCATATGCGCACGCCTCCTTTCGTCCGGCTTCCCGATATCAATACGTTATTCGAGGAACGGAGCAAACGTTTTGAAGAACTTGCTCCCACAAGTCCGGTTAAAGACTATATAGATTTTTTGGTGGAATTTACCGGAGCCCAGCAATTCGTCTGTAACGAATTTGCGGCAAGCGATATTCCGACAGCCGATCAGGATCAGGCGCAAAAATTCATTATGCCGCCGATCGACCGGCAGGCTATTATATCCGCCCCTGTTTTTGAAGAAATTGCCAATAGTTTTTTCAAGGTTCTCGGCAACAGAAAGCTGAAGAGTTCAAGTCTTGTTGCTCTGGAGGATACAAGAGCCAACAAGGCAAAATGGCAAAACTGGGCTTCCGATATTATTGCGCATAAATTGCCGCAGGAAAATCTGGCTCAGCATATTTATGTAACAGGCGCCTTGCAAATTGTGTTGACATTGGCTGCTGCAAAACTTGACCCCAAAAAATTGCAGCCTATCGAAGGCAATCTTTGCCCCTGTTGCGGTGGTACCCATTCGGCTTCGATGATTGTCGGTTGGCCATCTTCGGAAGGTATCCGGTTCTGTTCATGCCTTTATTGTGGTTCCATGTGGCGTTATGTCCGCATCAAATGTACATTTTGCGAAGAGACCAAGGGAATCAGTTTCCGCGAGATCGATGGCGGGCCGGGTACCATCCTTGCCGAGACATGTGATACCTGCAAACGCTATTGCAAACAGATGAATCATCAAAAAGATAGCCATTTTGATGTGTTTGCCGATGATATAGGCTCGCTGGCACTTGATCTTTTGATGAAAGAGGATGGTACATTTAAAAGAGGTGCATTCAATCCATTTCTGGCGGGTTATTGATGGTCGCAGATTTTTCTCTCCTACCTCCGGTCAACGCAATTCTTGCCGAACAAGCGGCAAAAGAAGCGGCGGCCAAATTCGGGCATAGTGCAACGGTTGATGCTATCAGGGCAGCCCTTGCTGACGAGCGCATTCTCATCAAAGCAGGACGCACACCGCGAACGAGCGATGTGCTGGCAATGATGGCGCTTGAACGGCTGGAGGTGGATGCCCAATCGACCATGCGTGCCGTGTTCAACCTGACCGGTACAATTTTGCACACCAATTTCGGACGTGCACAACTGCCGGAAGTTGCAATTGAGAATGCCGTTAATGCTATGCGCAACGCGGTTTCGCTGGAATATGATCTTGAAAGTGGCGAGCGAGGAGAGCGCGACGACCATTTGCGCGAATTGATTTGCGAGCTTACCGGTGCGGAAGATGCAACCCTTGTCAATAATAATGCGGCAGCCGTTCTTCTGGTGTTGAATACGCTTGCGGGAAAACAGGGTGAAAGCATTATTTCGCGTGGCGAACTTATCGAAATCGGCGGTGCTTTCCGTATGCCCGATATTATGGAAAGTGCCGGTTGCAAACTGGTGGAAGTCGGAACAACCAATCGCACCCACCTTGCCGATTATGAAAAAGCAATCAATGAAGAGACCGCGCTTTTATTGAAAGTGCACACATCGAACTATCGTATTGAAGGATTTTCTTCGTCAGTCACCACAAAAGAACTCGCGGCATTGGCTGCAACGAAAAGAGTACCTTTTATGGAAGATCTTGGTTCGGGAACGCTCGTCAATCTCGTTAGTTTCGGGCTTCCTTATGAGCCGACTGTTCAGGATGTCATCAAAGCGGGAGCGGATATTGTCACTTTTTCCGGCGATAAATTATTGGGCGGTGTCCAAGCCGGTTTTATTATCGGCAAGCAGGAATTGATTGCGCGGGTCAATAAAAACCCCATGAAACGTTCGCTTCGTGTCGACAAGGTACGCCTTGCCGCTCTGGAAGCGGTTTTGCGCGCCTATCGGAATGAAGAAAAGAGGAACTCAACAATTCCGACCTTGCGTTATCTTTCGCGCAGCCAAAGTGATATTGCCCATCAGGCCGCCGATTTATGCGCAAAAATAAGCGAATTTTTTCAACCGGCTTTTCATGTTGAAATTTGTGCCTGTAATAGTCAGGTCGGCTCGGGCGCAATGCCGATGGAAACTTTGCCAAGCTATGGCGTATCGATAAGCCCTGTTGATCCGGCCGTTTCATTGACAGAATTGGCTTATCGTTTGCGCCAATTGCCAAAGCCCGTTATCGGACGCATGCATGCCAACCGGCTGGTTTTTGATTTGCGTTGTCTGGATGATACAAACGGTTTTGTTAACAATCTCGAAAAACTATCATGATTATTGGTACTGCCGGTCATATTGACCATGGAAAAACGGCTCTCGTCAGAGCACTGACAGGCATTGATACAGATCGTCTGCCACAGGAAAAACAACGTGGTATCACGATTGAGCTGGGTTTTGCCTATAAGACTTTGAAAAATGGCGAGCGTATCGGTTTTGTGGATGTTCCGGGACACGAAAAACTCATTCATACCATGCTGACAGGTGCCAGTAGCATTGACTATGTCATGCTGGTCGTGGCAGCCGATGACGGCATTATGCCGCAAACGCGCGAACATTTCGAAATATTGAAGCTTATGGGGTTAAAGCAAGGGGTTGTTGTCATTACCCGCATCGACCTAGTCGATAAAGAGCGTGTTAATGCATTGCAAGCGGAATTACACCAATTTCTGAAAGGTTCGTTTCTGGAAAATGCGCCGATTTTTCCTGTGTCGTCATTAACCGGCGAGGGGATTCCTGCTCTTAGAAAAGAAATAGAAAACGCTGCCCTGCATTTGAAAAAACGTGTTTCCCATGGGCGTTTCCGCCATGCCATCGACCGCTGTTTTGTGCTTTCCGGAGCCGGCACAGTGGTGACCGGAACCGTGCTTTCCGGTGAAGCATCGGCCAATGATCTTATGGTGATTGCGCCCAATCATCTGCAAGCGCGATTACGGTCTATCCATGTGCAGGATGAGGTTTCGAATAAAGCAAGAACGGGCGACAGGGCGGCACTCAATATTGTGGGTGAAGCAATCAACAAGGATACAGTCAAACGGGGTATGATGGTCATTGACCCGTTTCTTGATAAGCCAAGTCAAAGGTTCGATGTCCGTCTCACAATTCTCACCTCCGAACCAAAGCCTTTGAAACAATGGTTTCCTGTTCACTTGCACCATGGCTCTTTGGAAACCAATGCCCGTCTTGTATTTTTGTCGCAAGACACCATGAAAGCCGGTGAAACCGCTTATGTTCAGATTATTTCCGATAAAGCTGTGATTGCTGCAAGCGGCGACCGCTTTGTCATTCGTGATACATCGGCAAGCCGTACAATTGGTGGCGGCATTATTCTTGATCCGCTGGCACCAGAGCGGCACCGCCGCGCGCCGGAGCGGTTCAAATTTCTTGCCGCAATGGAAAAAGAAGATAACCTTCAGGCTTTGTCGGCAATTCTGGCATTACCACCTTATGGCATTGACTGGCTCTATTTTTGTCGTGCGCGTAACTTGTCTGAAGTCGAGGCGGGCAAACTTCTTTCGAGCGGTCATTTTGTTGTTCTCGAACATGGTCAAGACCGGTTTGTTATGGAACAACAGCAGGAACAACGCCTGCAAAAGGCGATTGTCGATTATCTTGTCGAATTTCATAAAAACGAGCCTGATCTTTTCGGCGTTGGTCTTGAAAAATTGCGTCGTGACGTTGCCCGCGAAATTCGCGCTCCTTATTTTCGTGATCTGTTACAAAACGAAATTGATAAAGGCCGGTTGAAGATTCGTGGCGCCTGGGTTGGCCTTGCCGGTCATGAAGCCAAATTATCGCCCGAAGATGAAGCGATCTGGCAAGGTGTCTATAAAGTTTTGAAGGGTGAAGAACGTTTCCGCCCCCCACGCACGCGTGATTTTGCGCAAGAACTTGGAATTGACGAAAATCATATGCGGCAAATCCTCAAATCATGTGCACGGATGGGGCGTGTCTATGAAGTGGCACAAGACTATTTTTTCCCGCGTGAAGTGCTGGCTGAAATTATTATGATTATGCGGGACATTGCTGAAAAAAAAGAAAAGCACGAATTTGTCGCGGCTGATTTGCGTGACCGGTTAAATAATGGTCGCAAGGTTTCAATTTTTCTGCTGGAATTTTTTGACCGCCATGGCGTGACAATCAGAAAAGGCGATATCAGGAGACTAAATCCGCATCGGCTTGACCTGTTTGCCGATAGTTAGACTTGCAGTTTTTGCCTAAAAGCCGCATAAGACATTCGGAAGGGCTTTTCATCCGGTGATGGATGCGGCCTTCAAAGCCGTAAGGGGCCGTGAGACGGTCTTTTATGGGTTCGACTCCCATGCTCTTCCGCCAATTATTTTCAATTAAATTATGTTCGGTTGAAGCACATTGCTTATCACTTTTCCCGAACTGTTTTTTATTGCCATGATACATCACGTGCCGGAAAACGCATAAACTAGGGCATAAACTAGTGAGTGTTGGAACAATATTACCAGCGTCAGAAACGTGTTCGGCCAAGTTTGTCTTCTTCAAGGTAGAATTCATCACGACAGTTTTTTGAAATCAGCAGGATGGACGTGTGCAAAGTTCTGGAAAGTTTTAACCAGGAAAATTGCTTCACTATCGATGGACAAAAACAGATAACAACCACAAAAGCACGCAATAAACAAAGAGGCGGGAAAACAAAAAAGACGGGTCATAACCCGTCTTTTTTGATGACTATCAAGCAGAAAATCAGGCTTCTTCTTCAGCCTTGACCACTTTCGGTTTTGTTGTACGTCTACGACGCGGTTTCTTTTCAACCACTTCTTCAGTTTCAGCCGGCTTTTCTGCCTTCTCAACTGCTTCTTCAGGAGCTTCTGCTTTCTTTTTGGGTTGTTCTTCAGCTTCGTTTTCACCGGCATCAGAACGACTTGCCGGAGTGTTCCGACGGCGTGGTGCACGACGGGGTTTCTTGAGTTCAACAACTTTACCGACTTCGCCCGTATCCTCGGCAAGAGCGACTTCGGCCGGTACCCCTTGAATTTCCGGTTGCGGGCCGCTTCCAGCCGCTTCATGCTCTTCATTCAATTCCAAAGAAACGACCGGTGTGTTCTCATCCTCTTCATCGTCATCAATCAGTTCTTCACGCTGGATCGGTTGCGGCATTTGTGCCTGTGCTGCCAGAATGATGCGGACATAGTGTTCGGCATGTTGGAGGTAATTTTCTGCCATCACCCTGTCACCGGCAGCTTGGGCATCCCGTGCCAAAGCTGTGTATTTATCTGCTATATGTTGTGCATTACCACGAATTTTTACATCCGGACCGTTACTTTCATAATTGCGTGAAAGAGGATTTGGACCGCGTCTGTTGTTATTATTATTGTTGCGTCCACGGATGCGCCTATTTTGTTGTGGCCTCATAATGATCTCTTTAAGAATATGTTTTATCTATTTGTATTCAGTCGATTTTCAGACAAGAATATAATGGCTTTAGCGCCAATACCCGTTTTTGATTATGCTTGTTGACAAGCCATCAAGCTCAAATCAATTTTTTGAAAATCTCAAAAAGCCTATGGAAACGACTCCAACAGCTATGTTCCATGACGATTTATCTGATATAGTGGAAACTAGCGTTGTTCATCCCAATTGCCAAGCACTTTTTTCAAAATTCGACATCTTATTGGAACGAAAAGCCATAATATCTCGTAAAAATTGGCTATATGGTTATGTACGTGTTTATTCGGGCAGGTAAGATTTGATTTCTTGCCCACCCGAAACAACTAGAAATTGTTCGAATCACTCTTCTATAATAACTTTCGGAGTACCAGAACGTACTTCACCGACAATAGTCGAAAGCGGATAACCCTGGCTTTTCGCGTAAGCGACGACAGAGTCGGCTTTTTCAGGTGAGACGGAAGCGAACAATCCGCCGGATGTTTGCGGATCGGTCAGTAGAAATCGTTTATAATCGGGATAATTTTGCGGCAATACAATATGTTCGCCATAGCTGTCCCAATTACGGCGCGAAGCACCGGTAAAGCATCCATCTTTGGCAAGTGCTTCCGCTTGCTTGAGAAATGGAATTTTCGAATAATTTATAGCAATCTCGACATTGGAACCTTGTGCCATTTCGAGACTGTGTCCCAAAATTCCAAAACCGGTCACATCGGTTAAGGCGTGAACATCGGGATTCCTTCCAAGTTCGGTGCCAATTTTATTGAGAAGCGTCATTGACGCTATCATTTCCTGATAGGCTTCATCGGAGAGTTTTCCGGTTTTGAATGCATGCGAATAAACGCCAACGCCGATACCTTTCATGAGTACCAGTTTGTCGCCTACATGGGCACGGGCATTCAATTTGATCTCGTCTTTTTTGCAAATGCCGATAACGGCCAAACCATAGACCGGTTCGGGATTGTCGATCGAATGACCACCGGCGACAGCAATGCCGGCTTCTGCGGCTTTTTGCCGTCCACCTTTTAAAATCTCTCCGACAATTGCCGGATCAATTTTGTCAACCGGCATTCCGAGAATTGCCAGCGACATAATCGGCTTTCCGCCCATAGCATAAACGTCGGAAATAGCATTTGTCGCAGCAATTTGGCCAAATGTGACAGGGTCATCCACCATCGGCATGAAAAAGTCTGTCGTAGCGATGACACAAGTGCCATCGTCAAGTTCGTAAATGGCAGCGTCATCACTTGTTTCGGTTCCCACCAATAGATGTTCAAATGGTCCATATTCCGGCTGGTTTTTCAGCATTTTCTGCAAAACGGAGGGTGCCAGTTTACAACCGCAACCCCCACCGTGAGCAAGACTTGTCAAACGGAAGGGTGTCATCGAAGTTTCCTTTTTAAATATTCAATTTTGTGTGGGTATCAAAGATATCCGACAGTTTGACAATATTAGCATTTGTCAAACATGCGTGCAATGTAGCTCATCTTCATCACGATCAATCGCCTGTGTTCACAAAAACGTCAACGCCATCGGGAAAGCGATTGCATTATTGTCTTTCAGGATCCATATGAAAAAACTGCGAATGATCTTCCCCGATCAATAGAATCCGCTTTTGTAACAACAGGGCATCAAGCAGACTTGTTTGAAGCTTGATTGGTTGCTTTGAAACAATTGTTGATTTACAATTGTGAGCTTGTGGGATGATCAAAAAATACAAGAGGAATGCCCGTATGAATATAGAGATTTCGCGTCGCGCCTTTTTAAAGGGTGCTGGTGCGGGTGTCGGCGCAACAGCATTGGGTGCGCTTGGTTTTAGCGAGGCTGAAGCAACAGTTGTTTCAGCAATAAAACCTTTCAGGTTAGCTTCAACAACCCAGACCCGACAGACCTGTACTTATTGTTCGGTTGCTTGTGGTATTATCCTTTATTCAAAAGGATCAATGAAAGACGGCACAGCGAAAGTTGTCCACGTCGAGGGGGATGTCGATCATCCGACCAATCATGGTACACTGTGCCCGAAAGGTGCAGCCCTTCTTGATACAATCCATTCAAAGAACCGTTTGACAAAACCGAAGGTTCGTCGCCCCGGTTCCGATCATTTTGAAGAAATCACATGGGACGAGGCACTTGATAAAATCGCCCGCTACATGAAAGATGATCGCGACGCCAATTTTGTTCAGAAAAATGAAAAAGGCCAGACAGTCAATCGGTGGTTAACAACAGGATTTCTTGCTGCTTCTGCAGCCACAAACGAAACCGCATTTGCGACTTATAAGGTCGTACGTTCATGCGGTATGCTGGCATTCGATAACCAAGCACGCGTTTGACACGGCCCCACGGTGTCCAGTCTGGGCCCAACATTTGGTCGTGGCGCGATGACAAATCCATGGACGGATATCCGGTCGACGGATCTCGTCATCATTATGGGTGGTAATGCTGCCGAAGCACATCCTTGTGGCTTCAAGTGGGTTACTTATGCAAAAGAGCATCGCGGTGCAAAGCTGATCGTTGTTGATCCACGCTTTACCCGTTCGGCTTCGGTTGCCGATTTTTATGCACCGATCCGTCAGGGAACCGATATTGCCTTTTTGTCCGGTGTCATCAACTACTGCATAACGCATGACAAAGTTCAGTATGAATATGTCAAACATTTCACCAATGCCGGTTTGATCGTCAATAAAGGTTTCGGTTTCAAAGATGGTCTGTTTACCGGATATGACGAAGCCAAACGTGATTATGACCGCTCGACCTGGTCCTATGAAATGGACGAGAACGGTTATGCCAAGAATGACGAGACTTTGACGCATCCGCGTTCGGTCTGGCAGCTTCTTAAAAAACATGTTTCGGTTTACACACCTGAAATGGTTGAAAGAATTTGCGGAACACCGAAGGATAAGTTCCTTAAAATCTGCGAGATGATTGCAGAATGTTCAAGCCCGACAAAGGCGATGACATCCATGTATGCTCTCGGTTGGACGCAACACTCCAAGGGTGCGCAGAACATTCGCACAATGTGTATGTTGCAGCTTATTCTTGGTGATATTGGTGTACGTGGTGGCGGTGTGAATGCCCTTCGTGGCCACTCCAATATTCAAGGCCTTACAGATGTCGGACTGATGTCCAACCTCATTCCGGGCTATATGAATATTCCGATGGAAAACGAGACAGATCTCAAGACCTATCTCGGAAAACGCAAGTTCACACCTACGCGGCCGAATCAGGTCAGCTACTGGCAGAATTATGACAAGTTCTTCATTTCGTTCATGAAGGCAATGTGGGGCAAAGCCGCAACAAAAGAAAACGACTTCGCCTATGATTATCTGCCGAAGCTTGATATCGCCAATTACGATATTCTTAAAGCTGTCGACATGATGGATCATAACCAGATGAACGGCTATTTCTGCCAAGGGTTCAATCCTGTTCTTGCTTTCCCGAACCGTAAAAAGGTCGAGCGCGGCTTGAGCAAATTGAAATTCCTTGTCGTGATGGATCCGTTGGAAACAGAGACTGCACGTTTCTGGGAAAACCATGGCGATTTCAATGATGTCAATACATCCGAAATCAAAACGGAAGTTTTCCAGTTGCCAACAAGTTGCTTTGCCGAAGACGAGGGAGCTGTTGTGAACTCCGGCCGCTGGTTGCAGTGGCACTGGGCAGGGCAAAACCCGCCGGGGGATGCAAAGCACGACACTTGGATCATGGCGCAACTTTGGTTAAGGCTGAAGAAGCTTTATGAAAAAGAAGGTGGCGTGTTCCCCGATCCTATCGTCAATTTGCATTGGCCATATAAGGACGCAAGCGAACCTCAACCGGCAGAACTTGCCAAGGAAATGAACGGTTATGCTGTTGAAGATCTTTATGATCCGAAAGACCCGACCAAGAAAATCCTTGAAAAAGGCAAACAGGTTCCAGGCTTTGCTTCGTTGAAGGCCGATGGAAGTACCGCTTCGGGCTGCTGGATTTATTCAGGTAGCTTTACCGAAGACGGAAACATGATGGCACGGCGTGATAACACCGACTATGATGGTGCCGGACTTTATCCGAAGTGGACATTCGCATGGCCTGCAAACCGTCGTATTCTCTATAATCGTGCATCTGCCGATTTTGACGGTAAGGCTTGGGATCCGGAGCGTAAAGTTATCGAATGGAATGGCGAGAAATGGACGGGATTTGATGTTCCGGATATTCCGCCTGCATCCGATCCGCACGCTGTCGGTCCGTTTATCATGAATGCGGAAGGCACAGGTCGGCTCTTTACACTTGCCGGTCTTCGTGATGGACCGTTCCCGGTTCACTACGAACCGTTCGAATCGCCGATCGTCAACCCGATTGCTCCGAATGTCCGTGGTAATCCGGCTGCTCGTATCTTTGATGAAGATCTTGCACAATTGGGAACAAGTGATGAATTCCCATATGCGGCAACCTCTTATCGGTTGACCGAGCACTTCCACTACTGGACGAAAAACAACCGGATTAACGCTGCTTTGCAGCCGCAATTCTTTGTTGAAATTTCGGAAGAACTGGCAGCAGAGAAAGGTGTTGTGAAAGGTGATTGGGTAAGAGTTTGGAACAAACGCGGGCAGGTTTTTGCCAAAGCACTGGTTACCAAACGTATCCGTCCGATCATTTGTGACGGCAAGCCGGTTCATGTTATCGGCATTCCACTGCATTGGGGCTTTATCGGTGAGGCGAAGAAAGGCTTCGGTCCAAATTCGCTCACACCATTTGTTGGCGATGCCAATTCCCAGACGCCTGAATTCAAGGCATTTCTGGTGAATATGGAAAAATCGAAAGCGCCAGTCGATGAGAATGGAAAGGCGGAACAATGATTAATATTAATCCTCCAACACAGGATAAAATCGAACCGCAGATCGGTCCGGATGACTACATCCGGATTTCCGCTTCGCCAGCGCCGAAACCAAAGCGAAAATTGGAAGAAATAGCCAAGCTGATTGATGTTTCACGCTGCATTGGTTGCAAAGCGTGCCAGTCGGCCTGCTCTGAATGGAATGAGTTAAATCCCGAAATTGGTGACAATGTTGGTGTTTATGATAATCCGAGGGATCTTTCTCCGGACGCTTTTACAATTATGCGTTTCACAGAATGGGTTAATCCGGAAACCGATGCACTGGAATGGCTCATCCGCAAGGATGGTTGTATGCATTGTTCGGAACCGGGATGTCTTGCTGCTTGTCCGTCACCGGGCGCTATTGTGCAATATTCAAACGGTATTGTGGATTTTATTCACGATAAATGCATCGGTTGCGGTTATTGCATAAAAGGCTGTCCGTTCAATATTCCGCGTGTCTCGCAAGTAACCCACAGAGCCTATAAATGTACTTTGTGCTCCGACCGTGTTGCCGTCGGGCAAAAGCCTGCCTGTGCGAAGACCTGCCCGACTGAAGCGATTATGTTCGGGACAAAAGCCGAGCTTAAAGAACACGCCAAGGAACGCATTGCCGATCTTAAATCCCGTGGTTACAAGAACGCCGGTCTCTATGACCCACAAGGCGTTGGCGGAACGCACGTCATGTATGTTCTTCACCATGCCGATCAACCAAGCATTTATGCAAACCTGCCGGAAGACCCGCATATTTCACCGATTGTGAAAACGTGGAAGGGTATTTCCAAATATTTCGGACTTGGTGCTATTGCTGCAGCTATCCTTGGGGCGGCTGCACATGGTATCTTCATCGGGCGTACGAGAGTAACCAAGCACGACGAAGAACGTGCCGAGAAAACCTTGAAGGATGTCGAACATGACGCATAAGCTTTATGAAAAATACGATTATGTCCATGAAGGTCATCCGGTTATGGTCGACCGCTATACAAAAGGCGCACGCATCAATCACTGGATTGGCGCTGTTTCGATGATTCTTTTGGCATTGACCGGTCTGATGATGTATTGGCCACCACTTTTCCCGCTATCAAATCTCATTGGAGGCGGGCAAGTGGTGCGTACCATTCACCCCTATATCGGTGTTGTCATGGTTATCAGTTTTGCCGGACTTTTCTTCCGCTTCTGGCGCCTCAATATCTGGGAAAATTCGGATTTGAAATGGATTGTCGATATCAAGGATGTTCTGGAAGGCGATGAAGAAAGACTGCCTATGATCGGAAAATATAATTTTGGTCAAAAATGTATTTTCTGGTCGATGTCTATAGGGCTCATTATCCTCATTGTGAGCGGCTTTATGGTTTGGCAAGCCTATTTCGCACCTTTTGTTCCTATCGAATGGCAGCGTTATGCACTGCTTACCCATTCACTGGTTGCCGCCTGCATTATCGCGGTATGGATTTTCCACGTCTATGCCGGTTATTGGGTTGCCGGTTCAATCGGTGCAATGATAAAGGGCAAAATTTCGGGCGGCTTTGCATGGGCTCACCATCGCAAATGGTATATCGCGCTTTTGCGCGCAAACCGCATTAAAGACCGCTAAGTCTTGGGGTTGAGGTTTCAATCAATTTAACCGCAATGTTTTTCCAAAACATTGCGGTTTTATTTTTATCTGTCGTTTCCCGTTGATAAGACAAAGGCTATACGGGCAGAGGCGAAAATGCCGTTTGAGGCCGCTCATGAGCTAAAGCGAATCAGCCGATTGCACCTTTCTTCACAATTATTATCTTAAAAAATTTCTTTGGGTGTTGATTGTCTAGTTGTGTCCGGTTGAACCGAACCCCTTGGTGCCACGAATTGTATCCGAAGTTGTTGTGGTTTCCACAACGGCAATTTGGGGAGCCGGAGAAATGACAGTTTGCGCGATTCTCATGCCGCGGGTAATTGTAAATGGTTCCTGACCGAGATTGATGAGTAAAACTTTTATTTCCCCACGATAATCGCTGTCGATTGTACCGGGCGTATTCAAACAGGTAACGCCATTTTTGAAGGCCAGACCGGAACGCGGACGAATTTGCGCTTCGTAACCTTCCGGTAATTCGAATATCAAACCGGTAGGGACAAGGACACGTTCACCGGGGGAAAGGATGAGTTCTTTTCCCTCTTCCAATGCCGCTCTCAAGTCCATTCCCGCTGATCCGGCAGTTTCATAAGCAGGCAATTTCAGCCCTTCCGAATGAGGGAGACGACGGATAGCAAGTTTAACGGAAGCATCTCTTTGCGACATGAAAAGCCTTCAGGACGATATAATCACTGCCAATCCTTTTAAAGGGGATGACGAGAAGTTACAAGTTACCTTAGGGCCGGTCTTTTTCAAGCGCTACCGATAAGAATACCGGTTGCAAAAACCAGCGCTCCGCCGACAACAACCTGCAAAGCAGCACGCCAGAAGGGTGTTTCCATAAATTTGTTCTGAATCCATGCAATTGCCCATAATTCAACGAACACAACCGCAAATGCAATGGCAATCGCAATATGGAAATCGGGTATGAGAAACGGAAGCGCGTGGCCGAGACCGCCGAGAGAGGTCATAACACCATTGGCAATGCCGCGTTTGATTGGCGAGCCGCGGCCGGATAGCTTTCCGTCATCATGGGCGGCTTCGGTAAAGCCCATTGATATACCGGCGCCGAGTGACGCCGATAAACCGACCAGAAAAGTCTGTCTTGTGTCACCAGTTGCAAAGGCAGCCGCAAAAATCGGTGCCAAAGTTGAAACAGAACCATCCATCAAACCGGCAAGACCCGGCTGGATCCATGTGAGAAGCGTTTGCTTGCGTTCTTTTGCACGTTCTTCATCGGCAACAGATTTCGGCGCGTATTTTTTTTCAAGCTCGATAGCAACATCTTCATGGTGTTTTTCTTCAAGAGCAAGATCGCCCAAGAGTTTGCGGATTTCCGCATCCTTGGCATGGTCGGCAGCTTGTTCATAAAAGCGCGCCGATTGGTCTTCCATTTGTGCAACCGAATCACGCACTTTATCAATGCCGAGCGGGCGGACCAACCAATCCGGTTTCCGATCATAAAAGCCGCTCACATGTTCGCGCCGGATAAGCGGAATCATTTTGCCAAAGCGTTTTTCAAAAATCTTTATCAGCCTGTCGCGGTGGCTATGTTCCTCATCTGCCATTTTTTCAAAAATTTTGGCAGTTGCCGGAAATTCGTCACGTAAACCATCAGCATAGTTGAGATAAATGCGCTCGTCATCTTCCTCCGAAGAAATGGCAAGAGCGAGAATTTCCTTTTCGCTAAGCGAAGAAAACGGTTTCCGATAGGATGATGCAAAGAGTTTTGAAAACATTGGAGACCTATAAATTAGAATTATTCTAAATTAGTTGAGTTGGACGGAAATTCAACCGGAAAATATTGCATGCACTCGATTGTGAATGGTTAATTTCCGTAAATGTGACTTCTCAGCTCGGTTGCAACGAAAATTTACGACAATGAGATCAGGTAAAGCCTGAACAAACCGGTTATTCGCGACAACCGGCTATGTATAAGCTCCCGTTGATTGCGGATGCCGTATTTTTTATGTGTCACCGGCATAGTAAGCTAAACGCTGTTTCCATTCATTGATTTCCGATTTTTCGACCCAAAATTTCCCCCGTTCGGTTGTTACAAAAATAGCGATGAATGTCATCCTTTGATTTTTGAAAAAAGAAAAATTAAATTTCTGTTTTTCCGGTGTGACCAGAAAGTTCGCACCGTGTTTTTTGGAAAGAACGGTCATCCGGAAAATGCATTTGCCAATCAATCATGTTGAAATATGTTTTTTAAATTGACGACCGGTTTTTTATGTTTGCCTGAACAAAACAGGCTTTATTGAACAGATTGAATTGAACATGGTGATATTGATTTATCAGCTTCTTATTTTTGTGATTTTTCACCACTGGAAACAAATTACCCCGAACGGTTTTACCAATTGCCACAATCGATAGACGACACGAAAGAGCTATAAAATTTATATGAAAATCGTTTTTGTCAAAAGCAGATAAAAACTATAATTTAACCATATTAAAATTGGTGTTTGACAGCGTCGGATATTTGCTCTTCAGGAAAAATCACATGGGCAAGCGCATTCTTGTTTTTTTGCTTTTTGTCTTTGCATTGATTGCGGTTTTCTACTTTTTCTTGGCGCGGTTATCACTTGATAACTATCCGGTTCGCGGGATTGATGTATCGCATCATCAAGGCGAAATCGATTGGCATAAAATAAAAAGCCAGAATATCAGTTTTGCCTATATCAAAGCGACAGAAGGTGGTGATTTCAAGGATCCTCAATTCAAGAAAAATTGGGACCATGCATTAGAGGCCGGTTTGAGAGTTGGTGCTTATCATTTTTTCAGGCCTGAAACAGACGGTGTGTTGCAGGCAGAAAACTTTATCAGTTCGGTGCCCGAATATAAAAACATGTTACCTCCGGCAATAGATGTCGAAATCGATCAAACGAAAAGCCCTGACCGACAAGTCATTTTAGAGAGACTTGGCAATCTTCTTCAACATGTCGAAAGCTATTATGGTTCAAAGCCAATTATTTATACAGATGAAGAAAACTATAAAAATTATATCGCCGGCCGGTTTTCCGGTTATCTGTTGTGGTACCGTTCGATTTTTAGCCGACCGGATTTGCCGGACAAACACCAATGGGCCTTCTGGCAATATAATCCCGTGGGTCGTCTTCAAGGGTATAGGGGCCAAGAATTTTTTATCGATCTTGATATCTTCAATGGTACAAGAGATTTGTTTGAAACGTTCCCGACCGGCTGGTAACGTGTCAAAGAATCCGTTGCATCAATACAAGGTTGAGCCACTGTCCGGCTTTTGTACCAACTTCCGGCATGTGTCCGGTTATTGTGAAGCCGAATGCCTTATGGATGGCGATAGAAGCTTTGTTACCCGCTTCAATACCGGCAATAAGAACATGGATATGGTTTTGTTCGGCATGTGTGATTAAAGCCGCCAGAAGTTTTTTGCCAATTCCTTTTCCGCGTTCGGTCTTTTCAATATAAATGGATATTTCAGCCGAATAGCGGTAGCCTTCGAAAGGTCTGAACGGTCCGTAGCTTGCATAGCCTACTGTTTTGCCATCATCCACAGCAACCAATACCGGATATCCGGCAGCATTTCGTGTTTTCAACCATTCCCGACGATTATCAATATCGACGGTTTTTTCATTCCAGATAGCGAGCGTATTCTCTACCGCATCGTTATAAATATCAGTGATGGCTTTAAGATCACGTTCTTCAGCCGGTCTAATGGTAATCATTTTTAAAACCCATCGAATATTATGATTGGAAACCCTAGTCGCTTTTTAAAAGCGTGGAAAGAGGGCGCATGATAGCAATGGTCAAATTTTCGGCAAAAGGGCAAAAATATCGTTCGCCGTCAATCCTTTCTCTCTGAGCGACCGCAAACTTGTGTCCTTGTTGGATTTTGACAATTTGTGTCCGTCATGACCGAGAACGAGCGGATGGTGGTAATAAAGCGGTGGTTCATAACCGAGAATCGTCTGCAAGAGCCGGTGAACCGAAGTGGCCTGGAACAGATCATTGCCTCTGACAACATGGGTGATGTGCTGAAGAGCATCATCAACAACGACCGATAGATGATAGCTTGTCGGCATGTCTTTACGTGCGATAATGACATCGCCCCAAAGTTCGGGATGAGCAATTACTTTCTTTGTTTCATTGCCATGAAATTCGTGCCAGAAGAGATCTTTGCCTGAAAACCGCAATGCAAGATCCATATTAAGCCGCCATGAATAAGGCACACCTTCGGCAATCATTTCGCGTGCTTTTGACTTTGAAAGCGAACGTTCATCCGTCGGATAAAGCGGTGTGCCATCGGGGTCACGCGGCCAATTTTTGCCCTTTCGCTCGGCTTCGGCAATGATTTCTTTTACGTCTCCACGGGTCAAAAATGCGGGATAGACAAGACCGAGTTTTTCAAGTTCATCAAGTGCTTTTTGATAGTCTGAAAAATGTTCCGATTGTCGCCGGAAAGGTTTTCGGAAATCGACCCCTAGCCATGATAGGTCTTCCACAATCGCATTTTCATAGTGTGTTTTGCAGCGTGTTGTATCAATGTTTTCCATGCGCAAAACAAGTTCGCCCTTTAATATTCGAGCGATATGTTTGTTGACCAGCGCCGAATAGGCGTGCCCGAGATGGAGATAGCCGTTAGGGCTAGGTGCGAAACGTAACCGGACGGGCTTAATGTTCACCATTTTTTTTGTATGCACAAAAAGTGCCGACAAGAGCAAGAAAGGCTAGAAAAAGGCTCGATACAGCATTCCAACCGGCAAATGAAAGCCCTAGAAAATAACCGGCCGCAGTATCACAGGAAGGTGGTCGTTTTTTGTTCAGATTTGCCAGTAGATCATTTGCATCGGAAGTAATGGCTGTAGCGGCCGCCGAACAATCTGTTGGACCTGGCCAGAATTTATATTCCGCACCGGCATGATAGATTGATAGACCGAGATTATAAATCATAAGAAAAGAGGTAATCAAAAACAGCAAACGGATAAGAAATCCCGGTTTTCCTGTGAGCGACAAAGCCAAAGTTATGATCATTAAAGGTATACCGGTATAATAGGGAATACGTTCTTCAAGGCAAAGTTTACAAGGCATATAGCCGCCTATATGTTCGAAACCGAGTGCGGTTCCAATAGCAATCACCATCAAGGCCAGTATCAAACAGGAAAGAATTGTTTGAAGCCGTCCGGACAGATAAATGGGCGAAGCAAAACCAATCAAAACAAATCCCCTTAGACCAGTATTTTATATAAAATATAGCCAATTATCAGAACGGTGCAAGCAATGGCGATAATCCATTTTAATCTTGGCAGGATATAGTCCAGCATGGTTGCACCATATTTTTTAATGAGCCAGGCCAGAAAATAGAATCGTGCGCCGCGTGCGACGATTGCTGAAATTATGAAAACCCAGATGTTCATACCGACAACACCGGCAAGAATCGTAACAACCTTGATGGGCGGAAGATGGGATATGCCTGATGTGATCAGCAATAACAGGATGATTTCCATACTGGTATTGCTGCGCAACGCCTCGAAAGTCTCGAATTTTCCGTAAAATTCCAATACCGGTTTTGCTATCGCTTCATATGCAAAATGGCCGATAAGCCATCCTAATATTCCGCCGAGAACAGAAAAAAGTGATGCAATAAATGCATAGCGATAGGTTTTTTCTTTATTGATAAGTGACATCGGGATGAACAGGACATCTGCCGGAATAAGGAAAACAGAACTCTCTACAAAAGCGATAAAGGCCAGCCAGTATTCGGCTGATCTGCGGCCTGCCAGAGATAAAGTCCACTCTCCGAGCTTTTTGAGCATTTTGTTATTCCTCGTCAATCAAGCTATCTCTAAAGATGGTTAAAGCGTTAATCCAGTAGCTTGAACAAAATTTTTTAAGATAATTGTGTGTAAGGCAGTTGACGAGACCTCGGTTCTTAATATAACCAACAAATCCGTGACACATGGTTTGTGTCCTCACTTCATCGATGCGGGTGTGGTGGAACTGGTAGACGCGCCAGACTCAAAATCTGGTTCCCAAAAGGAGTGTCGGTTCGATTCCGACCACCCGCACCAATCAAGCTCAACCTTTCTTTCTATTTTTGTTTCGAGCTTTGTATTTTTGTTTCCTGTCGCTTGTGTCGGTCAATTGTTTTTATTCGGTGAGCCCATTGCAACAACGAAATTATTTTGTTTGCCCCTTCCTTCATAAAGTAACTCCGGACGGAAAATGTGCATGAATGTTGCGGAAACATTTTTAATTGGCGGCAATGGTGGAGCGCTTTTGGCGAATTTATTTTGATAGTGTGTGAAAATCATCAGTCACGCGTTCTATTGACAAGGACTATAAAACTGTTCGACAAAGTTTATTGCGAACGTCAAAAACAACAAAACGGGAATTCAAAACAGTTTATTGGAAAGAGGGCAGATAGAATATTCTTAACCACTCTCGTCCTCTCGTACCAACCAAGTTTTTCCCGACAATTACGGCAATAAAGGGCCAATTCATGCAAAATACCGATGTTATTATTTATCATAACCCGCGTTGTGCAACTTCGCGAAGCGTGGTCGGTCTTGTGCGGGCTATGGGTTATGAACCCCATATTATCGAATATCTGAAAACACCACCGACACCGGAAATGCTTCTTTGGCTAGCCAACCGTGCCAATGTTTCCATACGGGATTTTTTGCGGACAAAAGAACCGGCCTATAAAAAGTCAGGCCTGGATGATGAATCATTGCCCGACGATGTCATCGCCAAAAAAATGCATGATCATCCGGAACTCATCAATCGGCCGATTGTTGTTTGCCCGAAAGGTGTTCAACTTTGTAGGCCGGCCGAAACAGTGACAAATCTGCTGATTTTACCGGAAGAATGAAGTTTTCGGTCTTTCCATCTTTGTGTTGCGGACAAGAAAGCCGTGAGCGGAGGCTTTTGTTTTTCGTGATGTAATATTGTTTTTTCAAACGGGATTGGATTGAAACCGGGTGATGAATTTCCTTCCATGAGGTTAAAGTTATTCAATTCTGGACTTTACCGATCGGGTAGGCTTGGATTGAAAAACAGGTTTTGCGTGTTTCATGCAAACAGGATGACAGATTGGAAAACTGTCGAATTGAAGACATTTCTTTTGAACAAAACATCCGGATCTCAGAGAAGGGCGGGCAGGTTTCAGCTAATTCAGCTTTCTTCAATCTGTCACTTGACTGTATTTCGCGATGAGATTGTCTACAAAATCCGGAACTGTTTTTGTTGCAGGTCCGGAAATAACGTCGTCGAATAATTCATAAGTGGCCGGATTGGTAGCAAGGTTAATTTCGAAACATTCTGCACCGGCTTGTCGTGCAAGGCCAACAAAACCGGCTGCCGGATAGACGAGGCCGGATGTTCCGATAGCCGCAAAAATATCGGCTTGAGACAATGCTTTTTCGATTTTTTCCATATAAAAAGGAATTTCACCGAACCAGACGATATCGGGTCTGAGACTCGCTTTCGCATAACAATGCGGACAGATGCTTTCCGCCGTTACATCGCCTTTCCATTCGGCTCTTTTGTGACATGTAAGACATAGAACATGGTTGAGGGTGCCATGCATATGAAGAACATTTTTTGATCCCGCCCGTTCATGCAAATCGTCGACATTCTGTGTCACGAGGAGAAAAGAGTGCTGAAAATTCTTTTCCAGTTTTGCAAGAGCAAGGTGAGCCTTGTTGGGGCGTGCATTTGCAGCATCATGACGGCGCTTGTTATAGAAATTATTGACGAGATCCGGCGAGCGTGCAAAACCTTCGGGTGTTGCTACGTCTTCAACTTTATATTTATTCCATGTACCATCGCTACCACGAAAGGTTTCGAGCCCCGATTCAGCCGATATGCCTGCACCTGTTAAAATGACAATATTTGGAGTTATATTCATTTGTTACTCACTCGTGACAAGGTTATTTCTCTTTTACCAGAAACGCGTATGTTACAAAGATTAAATTTATAAAAGGAATCGTTCACTTGGCCTTGGATAGTGACAGCAAAAAAACACTTCGCCAGAAGGTTGAGGATGCAGATTTGGCATTGTCTCTTAAAAAGCGTGCCGATAACAATACCGCATGGGCAGAAGCGCATATAGAACTTTCCGAAGCCTTGTTGGCACTTGCAGATGCCGAAGACAGTGATGATGATGCGCTTTCCCACTATAACGAGGCAGCATCGGGCTTCGAAAAAGCTTTACAGGTTTTCACCCGCAAACGTAATTTTAGTCGTTGGGGCGGGATTATTGTTTCTTATGTGCGGTGTTTACGCAATTATGCGCTGCGCGAAGAGGGGGAAATTGCTATTTTACGGCTTAAACGCGGACTTTCTTTACTTGATGAAGTCTGTAGAGCGCTGCCAAAAAAGAAGGGTGCGTTTGATCGGGCGCTTATCTTAACGGAGAAAGGCCATGTCTATCGCGCACTTTCGGATATTGATTTTTCAAGACCGCGTGAAGAAAGACTGAAATTGGCATTGGATGCATTTGATGAAGCCATTGCTATTTTACGCGCAAAAGAAAATTTCCATTACTGGTCGCTTGCCGTTTCGGCAAGTGCGCTGGTTGCGGCCCAATTGGCACGAATCGAACCGGTCGAAAAAGCAAGGGATGATCTCGACCTTGCTATTGAACGTTTTGAAACGGCGCTGAACTACTTTGATGAGGATGACCAACCGCAAGATATTTCCTATGTTTATTTCGAGATGGGTCGTGCCTTGATGCAAAGGGCAACAATGGACACGCCAGCCAATCTCGGGCTTATGGAAAAAGCATTGAAAGCTTTCGAAAATTCCAGTGCGACATTTAAAGACGACGGGAGTGTACACGCATTGAGTCGTCTTCAAAACGAGACGGCATTGGCTCTTGCGCTTTTCGCCCAGCAGAAAGATCGGGACAGTGCTATTGAACTTCTCGAAAAATCGGTCGCACTTTATCGTTCCAATATTGATCTTCTCAAAGATAAGAGTGAAACGCTGGGACTGGCAATGACCTATGGCAATTTGGGAAAAGATCTGACCCAGCTTGCCAATTTTGCATCCGTTCCCTCTCGGGAACTAGAAAAAAGATATGAAGCAATTGCTGCCTTGCGTAACGCTATTGGCAAAGAAATAAAATTGGCTCGCCCACTTGATTGGCTTTCCTATTTTATCGAATTGGGCGCGGCCCTTCAGGCGGCGTCCAATATAGAAGTACCGGAAAGGCGCGGTGAACTGTTACGGGAAGCTGTAAAACTTTATAATGAAGTTCTGGAAACGATAAAAGGCCAGCAAAACGCCAAACTCTTTAACCGGATTTTGCAATGGCGTGCTCTTGCCCGTGCCCGTCTTGGTGAAGACGAAAAAGGTCATCAAGGTTTGATATGGCTCAAACAGTCCGAACTGGACTTCCGCTTGGCAATTGCCAAGCTTGATCCCGATAGGGATAAAAACGAGCTTTTTCGGCTTTATAGCAATTTGGCTCATGTTCTCTATTCCATGGCAAGGCGCAAAGATTCGACAACTCCTGTCGATTTGCTCAAAGCGGCCAATAGCGCCATTGAAACAGCATTTATCAGCATAGGGAATGAACCTTTCGATAATGTGGATGAACAATTGGAAGCCCATTCCCATCACGCACTTGTTTTGTGGCGTTTGGGGTCATTCGGCAATGTGGTTGAAGCTTTTGCCAAATCACGAGCAATTTATGAAAAGCTGCTCCTCTCGCCAGTGTTGAAAAACAAGCCGAACAAGCTCTCGAATATCAAGCGCAGCTATGCGTTGATGCTCAAAGACTGGGCACAAAAAGTGCCAAAAAAGGCGGCAAAACCATTACTGGAAAAAGCAGCCGGACTGGTCAACGAACTCCGTGTCGTGGCGCTTGCCGATGATGATAAAAAAGCACTTAAACGATGCGATGATGCTTTGGCAGATATTCAATCAGGAATTCATGCTTTGGCAAAAAAGCGGTTTTTCAATTTCTGGCCGTTTAACCGGATATAAAACCGCTCTTTATTTTTTTCAAATTTCCGATCAACTGATCAATGATCAAAACATTAATCGGTAAAGTGGACAACCACACCGGGCTTTACCAATTTTGCCAATTCTTCGGCATCCCAATTTGTCAGACGGATACAACCATGGCTTGACGTTTTTCCGATTCGTGAAGGATCGGGTGTGCCGTGAATACCATAGGTCGGTTTTGAAAGAGCTATCCAGACCGTTCCGACAGGTCCGTTGGGGCCGGGGGGAATAGTCAATATTTCATTATTGCTTCCCTGTTTGAAATTGACCTTCGGGTTATAAGTATAGTTCGGATTAAATGCGATGCGCTCGACTTGTACCGTGCCCGATGGCGAGGGGTTGTCAGACGAGCCGATTGTTGCCGGATAAGCAACAACAAGCCTGCCTTCCGCATTATAGCCGCGCACCTGTTTGCGGGCCTTGTCGGCAACAATCCGGTCGATACTTTCGCGTTTGGGCAAAACCAGATTGGGAACCTTGATTGTTTCGCCGGCACGGGAGAAATGGGCTTGCGGATTGAGTTCCTGCAAGAATGTCTCATCAATATGAAAACGCTCTGCCAACATTTCTCTAACCGATGTATAGGCCATGGCAGGCATCTGTGCTTTCATAGCATAATCGGCAGGAATAGAAGAGACATATTGGCGGTTCAAATCGCTTTCGGTAATAGTATATTGCGTAAAGGCAGGACCGCCGGTTGATTGTAGAGCCGAATCCAGACGTTGTTTGTCATTGGGATCAATAAAACGGCCACTGATTTCACTTGCGGCAGCGGCAGCCTTATCGAAATTGCTACCGGCCAAACCATCTATTGCTCCTGGTGAGGAGCCCAGTCGGTCCATCAAAATCTGAACAGCAGCAACTGTTTCACGACCTTTCGGAACATTGATCGCGGGGGTATGTTCGCTCGGCATTTCGCCAGCCTGATAACGGGGAGTGGTTTTTCTATAAGAAGGTTGATTAGCCTCGCCACCACCACGATAAGGCTTGGCATCGGGTGCTTCAGGTACATCCTGATCATAAGGCACGCCACCTTCTATCGGCCCCTGATTGTTCGTTCCATAGGGTGGCGGCGTCACACCTTGGGGATAGTTTTCCGGCTCTTCCACACGAACAACCTGTCCATTTTCATCGACATAGATGCGCCGACCATATTGATCGCGATAAACGCGCAATTGCTGGCGATGACGCGGCAAATCGGAGGGGTCATAAAGTTGTGCCAGTTCGATTGGTTCGTCACTTTGTGTTGTGCTCGTTCCGTTTGCATAAACAGAAGGGAGCGATGCCATGACAAGGGCAATTGTCAAATTGGAAACTGAAGAAATATGAAACATTACGAACCGTACGAACTTATATTGGCAAAATTCGGTTGAATAGAGAAAGTGCCATCTCTAGACCAATTTGACGGCAGGAAAAAGGCATGTTCCATTCTCTCTTCCGTTAAATTATTTTAACAAAAGCCGTTTCTGACAAGACCAAGCTTTTGGGCGATAATCAGGTGATCAAAAAAGTCCGGTGATCAAAAACTTATAAAATCACAAATGTCTTGCAATTCGTCAGAATTGGAGAGTGACCCCGCTTCGAGGTTCCATTGCTTGTCTTCTTCATCTTTATTGTCTTTTATGATCATTAATTGTGGCGATTATTGGCAATGAATGGGGAACAACAGAACGAGAATAGAGAACAACAGAACGAGCCGGTTTTCGCGTAAGTTCCGGTTGCCGTATTGATTTTTGAAAGTACTGATGCAATCGGCCTACCGTTTATTGGGCTGGTTTTGGCAGTGAATATCACGGATTGCAAGTGGAAATGGATTCTGGTGCTGCGAGAGAGGATTGAACTCTCGACCTCTCCCTTACCAAGGGAGTGCTCTACCACTGAGCTACCGCAGCTAAGAAAAATAGTTTTCGGGCGGCGTTCTGCCACATTGTAAAGAAATAGGCAAGCGGACATTCACGTTTCTCATAAGAAAAATCAAGGCAATATTCTTTGGCTGGCAATTTTTTTAACATGGTGTTATGACCGGAACCGTTTTTTTTTAAATATTCAACAGGTTTGAAGGATGGCAGATTCAATCGCTGAGGAACGTCGCCAAAAACGTTTGGCGCAACAATTGCGCGCCAATCTTGTCCGGCGCAAACAACAAGCGCGTGAGCGCGAAGAAATGCGCGAAAAGACAGGCCACGACGAGGCAGAACATCCGCAAGGTGTACCGGCAAAATAATCCGGTTTTTTTTAATTTTTTAATTTTAAGTCCTGTTTGTGCCACCTTTTGTCCTTACAGGGCGAATGGATAAACCGGACGATTGCTACCAATCGCAAAACAAAGAAAGGTCTTAACGGATGGATCGTATAAAAATTATTGGCGGGAATCGTTTGAACGGGGTTATTCCTATTTCAGGTGCAAAAAATGCAGCATTACCGTTGATGATTGCCTCTTTGCTTACCGATGATACATTAACACTTGATAATGTACCCCACTTGGCCGATGTCGAACAACTTATCAGGATTCTCGGCAATCACGGTGTCGACTATTCGGTGAATGGCCGTCGTCAGCATCAGGATGGCGCCTATTCCCGAACGGTGCATTTTACAGCCCGCCAAATTGTTACAACACGTGCACCCTATGAGCTTGTGTCAAAAATGCGGGCGAGTTTCTGGGTTATCGCGCCTTTGGTTGCCCGCATGGGAGAAGCTTGCGTTTCACTTCCCGGTGGCTGCGCAATCGGCACCCGTCCTGTTGATTTTATTCTTCAAGGGCTTGAGGCATTGGGCACAGAAATCAATATCGAAAATGGTTATGTCCATGCCAAAGCTCCAAAAGGGCTGAGAGGCGCCGAATTTACTTTTCCGAAAGTGACGGTCGGTGGTACGCACACCATGTTAATGGCAGCATGTCTGGCAAGAGGTGATACTGTTTTACACAATGCTGCTTGCGAGCCGGAAGTTGTCAATCTTGCCGAATGTCTCAATGCCATGGGGGCAAAAATAAAGGGTGCCGGTACACCCACAATTTATATTGAGGGCGTCGAGGGGCTTTCGGGCGCACGCGTCAAGGTTATTTCCGATCGTATTGAAGCAGGCACCTATGCCATGGCGGTTGCCATGACAGGGGGTGATGTCCTGCTGAAAGACGCACGTCCCGATTACTTGCGTTCTGTTCTCGATACACTTTCCAAAACCGGATTGGAAATAAAAGAAAGTGAAGAGGGTATCCGGGTTGCAAGAAACGGTCTCGATATTGTTCCGACCGATATTGAAACACAACCATTTCCGGGTTTTCCGACAGATTTGCAGGCGCAATTTATGGGGCTGATGACAAGGGCAAAAGGTGTTTCGCACATCACCGAAACAATTTTTGAAAACCGTTTCATGCATGTTCAGGAACTTGCCCGCCTTGGTGCCCATATTTCGCTAGTTGGCCAAACGGCTACAGTTGAAGGTGTCGAGCGGCTATTGGGCGCACAGGTTATGGCAACCGATTTGCGTGCCTCGGTTTCTCTCGTTATAGCGGGGCTTGCGGCAGAAGGAGAAACAACCGTCAATCGTGTTTATCACCTCGACCGCGGTTTCGAGCGGCTTGAAGAGAAGCTTTCAAATTGTGGTGCACAGATTGAACGTATAAGCGGATAATGACAATATCTTTCCTGTCGCAAACAGGATATTATTGAAAGAGAATGGAGTGGTAAGATGCCGCTTTTGAAATTGATGGCCATGGATGACGAGGATCTGGAGATCTTGTCGGCGCATTTACAAGATGCTGTCGTTAAAGTTGCCGATCTCGACTGGCGCAGTACCGAGAAGCGTTTTATAGCGGCACTTAACCGTTTTGCCTGGGAAGAACAGATGAAGGGGGGATTGTTTTCGCGTGCAAAAACCGGTGAACGGCATCGTACGGCTCTCCGCTTCGATCGGGTTCTAAGTGTCAAAACACGTGGTTTCGATCGTGAAAAAAAAGACAATGTCTTGTCTCTTTTGACAATGCAATTCCAGCCGACAGTTCCTCCCGCCGGTATTGTGACGCTGATTTTTTCCGGTGAAGCAGCAATCCGCCTTGAAGTGGAATGTATTGAAGCGCAATTGACCGACCTTGGTCCTGTCTGGCAGGCCAAGGCCAACCCGCATCACAGATAATTTTTTCGACAGGAAAAAGAATGGTTCAAATTCTTCGTCAATCATCGGCAAATTTTGAAAACGAGTTTCGTAAATTTCTCGATTCAAAGCGTGAAGTTTCCCAGAGTGTTGATGACACTGTGCGCGACATTATCAAAACGGTTCGCGATGAGGGTGATCAGGCTTTGATCGACTTATCGGCAAAATTCGATCGTGTGGACCTTAAAGAAAAAGGTTTGAAAATTAGCGAGAGTGAAATTGATGAAGCGATGAAGCACGTTTCGCCAAAAACGCTTGATGCTTTGAAGCTTGCCCATGATCGTATTGTTGTCTACCACCAGAAACAACTGCCAAAGGATGAACGCTTTGTCGATCCGCTGGGTGTCGAACTCGGTTGGCGCTGGACGGCTGTTCAATCAGTCGGGCTTTATGTACCGGGTGGTACGGCAAGTTACCCGAGCTCGGTGCTGATGAATGCTGTTCCAGCCAAAGTTGCGGGCGTCGAGCGTATTGTTATGGTTGTTCCGACACCGGATGGACATCTCAATCCGCTGGTTCTTGCGGCAGCCAAACTTGGCGGTGTCAGCGAGATCTATCGCGTTGGCGGGGCGCAAGCGGTGGCAGCCCTTGCCTATGGTACAAAAACCATAAAGCCGGTGGCAAAAATTGTCGGCCCCGGTAATGCTTTTGTTGCGGCTGCCAAAAGACAGGTTTTCGGCAAAGTCGGCATTGATATGATTGCCGGACCGTCGGAAGTTCTGGTCATTGCCGATAAGCTTAACGATGCCGACTGGATTGCTGCCGATCTTCTCGCTCAAGCCGAACATGATACAGCCGCCCAATCCATTCTCATGACAGATAACGAAGCTTTTGCAAACGACGTTATGAAGGCGGTTCAAACACAATTGACAACATTGAAACGCGGTAAAACCGCTTCTTCGAGCTGGCAGGACTTTGGCGCGGTCATTCTTGTCAATGATCTCGAACAAGCCTTTCCACTTGCCAATCGTGTTGCGCCGGAACACCTCGAACTGGCGGTGGAAGACCCTGAACGCTTTTTACCCTTGATACGCAATGCCGGAGCCATATTTGTCGGGCGTTATACACCGGAAGTGATTGGTGATTATGTTGGTGGTTCCAACCACGTTTTGCCAACTGCCCGTTCGGCAAGATTTTCATCCGGTCTTTCGGTACTTGATTATATGAAACGCAGCTCGATTTTAAAACTTGGTGCAGACGAATTGCGCAAGCTTGGACCATCGGCGATAGAACTTGCCAATGCAGAAGGACTGGAAGCCCATGGAAGGTCTGTTGCCATAAGATTGAATCTCTAGTTTAAAAGGGAGGGGGAGTGTGGAGAAGGCGCGGCTCATTGATGTCGAACTTGATGAAACCATCGGGCGCTCGACGCCCGAGGTCGAGCATGAGCGTGCAGTTGCTATTTTCGATCTCATAGAGGAAAATAGTTTTATGCCCGTGGGAGACACCGGAACCGGTCCCTATAAACTGAAATTGTCGCTTGTTGACAGGCGTCTGGTCTTCGATATTTCCCGTGAAAATGGCGAATGGGTAACCACCCATATACTTTCGCTTGGGCCGTTTCGGCGCATTGTTAAAGATTATTATCTGATTTGTGACAGTTATTACGAGGCTATCCGGTCTGCAACGCCTACAAAAATCGAGGCCATCGATATGGGGCGTCGCGGTCTGCACAATGAAGGTTCGACCACTCTGCAAGATCGCTTACGCGGAAAAATAGACATGGATTTCAAAACGGCGCGGCGGCTTTTCACTCTTCTTTGTGTTCTATACTGGAAAGGGTGACGATGGCTGAAAATCATAAATCAACATCAAGACGCCCTTCATCAGTGCTTTTTGTTTGCGGGCAAAATTCTATACGCTCGCCAATAGCCGAGGCACTGACACGCAAAATGTTTCCGGATATTTATGTTGCATCCGCCGGTGTCGTCAAAGGCAATCGTGACCCCTTTGCGGCGGCGGTTATTGCCGAAGACGGGCTTTCCATGGAAGGGCACAATCCGCGCGGGCTGGAAGAATTGTCGGATGGCTATTTCGATCTTGCCATCACCCTTACGCCGCAAGCTCATCATGCAGTGCTCGAACAGATGCGCGGGTTTTCGGTCGATGTCGAATATTGGCCAACGCCCGATCCGGCACTTGCAACGGGTTCGCGCGAACAAATTCTTGATGCCTATCGGGATATCAGGGAAAACTTGAAAAAGCGGATAATGGCGCGCTTTGCCAATAAATGATGCCCATTCGCTTAAAAACAGCATAAAGTTTCGCTTAAAAACCGCATAAACTATTGCGCTCTTTTGATTCAGATGTTCACAAATGGCCGAGAATAGGGTAGGTTCCCCCCAACTGGACGGGCGGCACCTGCCGTTTGTCAAATTTTGATCAAAATAAACAGTCTAGAAACAGGTAATTTATGGCCAAAGAAGAAGTATTGGAATTTTCCGGCGTGATTACGGAGCTTTTACCCAATGCGATGTTTCGCGTAAAGCTCGACAATGATCACGAAATTATCGCTCATACAGCAGGGCGTATGCGCAAGAACCGCATCAGAGTTCTCGCTGGAGACAAGGTTATGGTGGAAATGACACCTTATGACCTGACCAAGGGTAGGATCACCTACCGTTATAAATAATTATGACGACAAATTCTGTTATGCCGGAAGAAGACCCGCAGGTGAAAACCAAGCTTGTTCTTGCTTCAGCTTCGCCAAGACGCTTGGCATTGCTCCGGCAGATTGGTGTTTATCCCGATCATTTGCATCCTGCCGATATTGACGAAACGCCAAGGCGTCTCGAACATCCGCGTTTTCTCGCAAGACGTTTGGCAAAGGAAAAAGCCCAAAGAGGTGCAGAACTCGTTTGTGTTATGCCGGAATTCGAGCATGCGCTTGTTCTTGCTGCCGATACGGTTGTTGCCGTCGGGCGCAGAATTCTACCGAAACCCGTCGATGAAGATGAAGCACGTGAATGTTTGCGACTTTTGTCTGGCCGGACGCATAAAGTTTATACCGGTGTCTGTCTCATTAACGCCAAGGGAAAGAGTCACCATAAGCTTGTTGAAAGCCGTGTACGTTTTGAACGATTGGGGCGCGAGGTTATCGAAGCCTATCTCTTGTCGGGCGAATGGCAGGGAAAAGCCGGAGGTTACGCCATTCAGGGGCGGGCCGGTTGTTTTGCCTTGCAAATTAGCGGTTCCTATAGCGGGATTGTAGGCTTGCCACTCGCTGAAACTGTCGAATTGTTAACAACACAGAATTACCCCGTATTTGAACATTGGCAGAAAGATGAGGTCTGAAATGGCAGCATCAGTTAAAGACCAATCCCGATCAACCGCTAAAGTTTATCCGCTGCGTTCACCCAGGCCATGTCCGGAATGTGGCAAACCTTCAACTCGCGAAGCTTATCCATTTTGTTCTGACCGTTGTCGTGCAATTGATCTCAATCGTTGGCTAAAAGGTTCATATATTTTGCCAGGTAAACCCTTTAACAATGCGGATGAAGAAGAATGAAACTCGTAAAGCCCGTTGCCATTTTTGATGCCGGTATCGGCTCTTATGCCATTGTTGATCTGTTACATAGGAAACAACCGCAACGCGACATTATCTATTTTGCCGATCGGGCTCATTTCCCATATGGAAAAAAGACGGCTGACGAGCTTGCCGATATTATGAAGCTGACCTTCAAACGGTTGATGCGTTACGACCCCTCGGCCATCATTATCGCTTCCAACGCGCCGTCTATTATGGTGTTTGACCGCGTCAAAGACAGTTCGCCCGCGCCGCTTTATGGCGTATTTCCGCCGCTTGAAGAAGCGGAAAGAAAAAGTCGGAGTGGTCACGTGGCAATTATGGGGGTAGCCTCGATGGTGAAAAGCGAGATGGGGAAGGCATTTGTCAAAAATCACAGCAAAAAGCCGGAAAATGTCGCTCTCGTCAATGCCTCGCCGATGGTTGAACTGGTCGAAAGCGGGACTTTCTTGTTTGATCCGGAAAAAACGCAAGCCGAAGTCAACCGTTTCATGGAAGATTTGCTTACAGAACATCCTTCGGTTGACACATGTACGCTTTCAAGTACCCATCTGCCTTGGCTTAAAAACTTCTTTGAAAAAGCAGCGCCACAATGCTGTTTTCTTGATCCCGCCGAAAGCATTATCGGAAAACTTGAAAAAAATTATTCAGGAAGCGGCCTTATTCAAGGTCTGGTAACCGAAAGTGCCGAATACAGGTTACAAGACTTCAAAAAAATGCTGCGTAAACTCGATATTACAATTCCACTCGACGTGATTGCAGACGAATAGAAATCCGGTCTTTGTTGATTTCCAAGGCTTAACTTCATTGTTTTTTTAAACAATGGATTTTGTTTAATGCCTTGATTATTTTTGATCTTGTGGAATTTCATCGTCAATACCATATCAGGTAACGAGTACGGCTTGCCTTAACGGGAGCCTGTCACTTCAAGCCCATAATGCCATTTATGGATTATGGGAAAAGGAGACGAGAATGAATTTAGAAAAATATACCGAGCGCGTGCAGGGGTTCTTACAGTCTGCACAAAACTTTGCCTTGTCATCGGACAATCAGCAGTTCGTTCCCGAGCATTTGTTAAAAGTGCTATTGGATGACAATGAGGGCCTTTGCTCTTCATTGATCGAGAAGGCTGGCGGCAACGTAAAAGCGGCAAAAGAGGCGTTGGCAACGGCACTTTCGGCATTGCCAAAAGTAAGTGGTGGCAATGGCCAGCTTTATATGTCGGAAGCTATGGCCAAGGTTTTTACCAAAGCAGAAGAATTGGCCGAAAAAGCAGGAGACAGCTTTGTGACTGTCGAGCGCCTTTTGCAAGCTCTGTTGATGGAACCGAAAGCCAAAACAGCAGAAATACTTTCCAAAAGCGGGGTTACGCCAACAGCGTTAAACAAGGCGATCAATGAAATGAGAAAAGGACGCACAGCTGATTCGGCCAATGCCGAAGCACAGTATGACGCATTGAAGAAATATGCGCGTGATTTGACGAAAGATGCGCGCGAGGGGAAACTTGATCCTGTTATCGGCCGTGATGAAGAAATCCGCCGGACAATTCAGGTATTGTCGCGGCGCACCAAAAATAATCCGGTGCTGATCGGTGAACCGGGCGTTGGTAAAACGGCTATTGTTGAAGGGCTGGCTTTGCGTATTGTGAACGGCGATGTTCCCGAAACATTACGGGACAAATCGCTTCTTGCCCTTGATATGGGGGCATTGATTGCCGGTGCAAAATATCGTGGCGAGTTTGAAGAGCGCCTGAAAGCTGTTTTGACCGAAGTTCAGGCAGCAAATGGCGAAATCATCCTGTTTATTGATGAAATGCATACATTGGTCGGTGCCGGTAAATCGGATGGCGCAATGGATGCGTCCAATTTGTTGAAACCGGCTCTTGCCCGTGGTGAACTTCACTGTGTTGGTGCAACGACTCTCGAAGAATATCGCAAATATGTTGAAAAGGACGCGGCCCTTGCCCGTCGTTTCCAACCGGTCTTTGTTGATGAACCGACAGTTGAAGACACCATTTCGATTCTGCGTGGTATTAAAGAAAAATACGAGCAACACCATAAAGTCCGGATTTCCGATTCCGCTCTCGTTGCTGCTGCAACTTTGTCGAATCGTTATATTACTGACCGGTTTTTGCCCGATAAAGCAATTGACCTTATTGATGAAGCAGCTTCACGGTTGCGTATGCAGGTTGATTCGAAGCCGGAAGAACTTGACGAAATTGACCGCCGTGTCATGCAGTTGAAGATTGAGCGGGAAGCTTTGAAAGCCGAAACCGATCCTGCTTCGAAAGATCGTTTGGAAAAACTCGAAGACGAATTGGTCGAGCTTGAAGAACAATCACATGAAATCACTGCAAAATGGCAATCTGAAAAACAGAAATTGGGTCATGCTGCCGAGTTGAAGAAACAATTGGAAGCAGCACGCAACAATTTGGCTATTGCCCAGCGTAACGGTGAATATCAGAAAGCTGGTGAACTTTCCTACAGCATCATTCCGCAATTGGCTAAACAATTGGAAGAGGCTGAAAGTCAGGAAAACCACGGTTCGATTCTGGAAGAAACCGTCACACCTGATCACATTGCGCAAGTGGTATCGCGCTGGACCGGTATTCCAGTTGATAGCATGCTGGAAGGCGAACGCGAGAAACTTCTGAGAATGGAAGACGAGCTTGCCAAACGCGTTGTCGGACAAGGCGAAGCAATTCAGGCTGTTTCCCGCGCGGTACGTCGTGCACGTGCGGGCTTACAAGACCCGAACAGGCCGATCGGTTCGTTCATTTTCCTAGGGCCAACAGGTGTTGGTAAAACCGAGCTCACCAAGGCTCTGGCAAAGTTCCTGTTTCAGGACGAGACCGCAATGGTTCGTATCGACATGTCGGAATATATGGAAAAGCATTCGGTTGCCCGTTTGATCGGCGCTCCTCCGGGATATGTCGGTTATGAAGAAGGCGGTGCTTTGACAGAAGCGGTTCGTCGTCGGCCATATCAGGTCATCTTGTTTGATGAAATTGAAAAAGCCCATCCGGATGTTTTCAATGTTCTCTTGCAGGTTCTTGATGACGGTCGTTTGACCGATGGTCAGGGGCGCACTGTCGACTTCCGCAATACGCTTATCATTATGACATCGAATCTCGGTGCCGAATATTTGACAGCACTTGACGATAATGACGAAGCTGAAAAAGCTCGTGACGACGTTATGGCGGTGGTTAAAGCGGCATTCAGACCGGAATTTCTCAACCGTGTTGACGAAATCATCCTGTTCCACAGGTTGCACCGGAAAGAAATGGGCGCCATTGTCGACATCCAGTTGCAACGTTTGCAATCATTGTTGTCAGACCGGAAGATCAAACTTGTTATTGATGATAGTGCTCGCGAATTTCTTGCCGACAAGGGGTATGACCCTGCTTATGGTGCACGGCCTCTTAAACGGGTTATCCAGAGAGAAGTTCAGGATCCTCTCGCTGAAAGGCTGCTCATCGGTGATATTCTTGATGGTTCGACTGTCAATATTTCACGCGGTTCCGATCGCCTGATCTTTACACCGACGCCTACTCATCCTGTCGATGAATCGAAAGTCGAGGAAAAGGGTACCGAAACTGCCGGGGAAAAGGCTGACGAAAAAAAGTCGGACACAAAGCCGAATAAACCTAAAAAATAATATTTCAAGCTTATCAAAAAGGCCGCTTTCAAGCGGCCTTTTTATTTCAATTTTTTTACTTAAGCTTATTGGGCGGGCGATGCGTTAGCCGGTTCTTCAACAGGCTGTTTTGCAACCGGTGAGGTATCAACTGTAATACCGGCAACCAGATGTCCTTGCCGATAATCGTAAATAACAAGCTCCGTATTGCCTTCCGGCGTCAATGTTTCAAGCGCAATCATGTCGTTCGAAAGACTTTGCGAGAGAATGCGTGTTCCTTGAGGAAGAGCAATGGAACGTTTGATAAATTCCGGAACAGCAGGAGCCGGTGTTTTTGCATTAACCGCTTGATTTGATAGATCGGCGCTATCACCGGGTATCGGGCTTGTTTCGGTTTTCGTAGTGCTTGCCGGTACTTTATCGGACGGCGAAGATGTAACCTTATAGATAACGGCGGCCAGAATAATCAGAATGAGAACGATTGTTATTCCAATAGAAACGATCATCAGCCTCATCAGCTTCCGCCTTACTTTTTCAACTGCGGGATCCAGCGGCGCTTGTGGCTGCATGGGTTGCTGATTATAGGGATCCTGATAATCCATATCTTCATAACCGGATTGATAATCGTCGCGCATCGAACATTCTCCATTGATAGTGCCCCGCATTTACGAGTTTCACAGCAATGTTTCAATGGAAAATAAATATTTTAAGCTTTGGTGAATAATCTTTTAATCAGAAAATCCCGACAAGTGCCAAGATTAATGGCCAAGAATAATGCAAAGAAGATAACTTTATGCTGCGGGTTTTGTATTGATTTGTGTTGCGCCGGCAACCGGCTTTTCAATCTTTTGTAACGGTACAGTCAATTCTTCTTCTTCGCTATCTTCATTGGTAAGTTCGACAATGAAATCGCCATTCTGGTCAACCCGCCAATAAATGCTCAAATCCCCGTTAATGAAGTCGGGATCTGCTTTGATACATTGACCGAACACCATCTCGTTGGACTGTCCGATATGATTGACTGCCGGTATCAAGGCTGCCTCGCAGGCTTCGTGGGTGGGATAATCCTTGACCATATCGTCAGCGGCATTGCATGCAGAAAAACCATCTGTGCAGGAAACAAGCAACATTACAGCGATGACGGAATTCATGATTGACCCCTTCAGGAACATTTTAATATTGAGCGGATGAATTTATTTCTTTTATACTTCAATAACGAGCATAGTGGTTATTTGTTCCAAAATAAAACATACGTCACAAATTTAGTGGAATAGAGAATTTATTTTTTACTTCATTGCTGATCGGGATATGTTTTCTGACGGATGAAAATCTCGAACGCTTATTGTACAAAGAAAATCTTTCAAAATTTTCAGACGTAAAAATCGAAATAAGTATCGGGAAGTGTAAGGTGATAAACCACGCCGTCATTGGTAAATTCGAGACTTGCCGTGCCGTTCACAGAAACCGGAACAATCTTTTCAAGGACTGCACTGCCAAAGCAGGCTCTCCGATCATTGTCGAGTGTGTGTCCGGGTGAAAAGACTTCATACCAGGAAATGCATAATTGTGATGGCTTGCCCTCATCTTTTTCAATTCGGCTCGTTACATGGATCATACCATCCGGTTTGGAAAGCGCTCCATAAGAGAGGGAATTGATGATGAGCTCATGAAATGCCAAACCGATATGCAATGCCGCACCAGGAAAAAGATAGGGGTCATCACCATCAATCGTAAAACGCCGGTGTTCTTTTTCCAGATAATTTGATGTCTGGCTTAAAAACAGCTCACGAAAATGAGCACCACGCCAATCGGAATCAGTCACAAGATCTTGTGAATGGGATAATGATTGTATGCGTCCCTGAAATTTTTTTAAAAAAGTTTGCAAGGAATCGGTATAACGGGCGGTTTGACCGGCCACGCTTTGAATAATGGCAAGAAGATTTTTTGAACGATGACTTACTTCCCTCAGTAAAGCTTTCAGGACCTGTTCACGCCGGCGCAATTCGGTTATATTAACGCCGGTCGTTAATAAACCGACGATTTCTCCCCGCTCGTCACGGTGACAATCAATCGAAAACTTGAACCAGAAAATACGATTGTTACTGTTTTCAAATCGGGCTTCCAACGTGTGCATTTTGCCGGTTTCCAAAACCTGCAATTTGATATCCATCATATTTTTGGAAAGTTTTTCGGATAAAAAATCGCTGTCGCGACATCCGGCAAACCACTTTTCGGCGATAATTTCCGGCAAGTTTTCTGCCCAGCGATAAACCATGTCGGGGGTCTGATAAAGAACAAAAATATCGGCTCCATGGATAGCCTGCGTCAAGGCACTCACATGCAATTTTTCAACAGCAGGTGAAGAATGGGGAGCCGATATCATAAGAAATTAAAAACCTTCTGATTTATTTCTTTCACGAAAACCTTTTATGATTTTCTGGATGCATTTTCCTGAAAGAAAAGCGCTTGGGAAATCAAAGCTTTCACCATATCCGGATTAAACGGCTTGGTTACAAGAAATGTCGGTTCAGGCCGTTCACCTGTCAACAAACGTTCGGGGAATGCGGTAATGAAAATGACCGGAACCTCATCAGTTTCAAGAATATCATTCACAGCATCTATGCCGGAACTGTTATCAGCAAGTTGAATATCAGCAAGAACCATACCCGGTTTTTCTTTTTTGAACAATGAAACAGCTTCGTCGCGCGTCCGTGCGATGCCAACAACCTGATGACCGAGCGATTCGACAAGCTGCTCGATATCCATCGCAATTAACGGCTCGTCCTCGATAATAAGAATACGTGTGGCAACTTGCTCGGAAATATCACGCGAAGCCTCGTTCAGCAATGCTCTGAATTGCTGTTGATCAACATTCATGATTTCCATAACTTCTTTGTCACTGAACCCTTCGACAGCAATGAGAAGAAATGCCTGACGGGCCCTCGGAGTAAGGTAGGAAAGTTTTGCATTGGCTTTTTGTTCCACACCGAATTGAGGTAAAGGCTCCGCAACGTTCGGCGTTGTTTGGTCGAACAATTCGCAGAACAGCCGATAGACGCTGATACGGTCGGACGTCGACTCGGGAAAAATTGATGTGTCGGCAATAAGCGCTTCGAGCATAGCTGCAACATAAGCATCGCCCGACGTCTGAGAACCGGTAACAGCACGTGCAAATCGTCTCAAATAAGGTAAATGTGGTGCAATGCGTGTTGATAAAGTCATATATGAACTCCTTCTGCCCCTGAAAGTGTAACCCTAGACAGGTTATGTGAAATATTAATTCATGAATAATAAAAAAGTTCCAGCCCCTTGGAACTTTTTAGTCAGTTCTATATTCTTAAAGGTAAGTGTAATTATTTACACGATTGTTAATTAACGGATGGCGTCATTTTTAAGGGACTTAAGATGGATGATAGCAAGGAAAAAAACGGTTCCGAGGTTTCCGGACCGGAAGATGATCTGCTTGGATCCAATAGTGAAATAGCGGTGAAGTTACGGCAATTCTATACAGCAATTCAGGAAGAAGAAATACCGGAAAAATTTCTCGATCTTCTTGAAAAGCTCGATAAAGCCGAACAAGAAAGCCAGAGTTGAAATGGGAAAGTCACACCCATGAACGCACATAACCCAGATTTCAAACGTGAACTTTTGTCAAACCTGCCGGCTTTGCGTGCCTTTGCAGTTTCGTTGAGCGGGCAACATGACAGAGCTGATGATCTTGTACAAGATACAATCATGAAAGCATGGGCGAAGCAAGAAAGCTTCGAGATCGGCACAAATATGAAAGCCTGGTTGTTTACGATTCTGAGGAACGAGTTTTTTAGCCAGATGCGCAAAAAAGGGCGTGAAGTGCAGGATAGTGAAGGCGTTTTCACCGAAAATCTGGCTGTACATCCTGCCCAATACGGATCACTCGACTTGCAGGATTTCAGAAAAGCGCTCGATCAACTGCCCGCAGACCAGAAGGAAGCTATCATTCTGGTCGGAGCATCAGGTTTTTCTTATGAAGATACTGCCGAGATTTGTAGTTGTGCTGTTGGTACGATTAAAAGTCGTGTCAGTCGCGCCAGAACCCGTTTGCAAGAACTTTTAGGCGTCAACGGACAATCCGACTATGGTCCGGATGCTGATTCGGCATCGTCGACAATGCGTTCTTTTACCAATTCCTGAAATTTGCAAATGCGGTATTCAAACTTATCAACCGCCAAAGTATGCTAGCTCTTTATCCGGTCATTCAGCATTATGTAACATGTTATCTAACAGCTTCATGACTCAGCAATTTATGACGGTTGGTTTCGAATTATTGCAAATCGCAATATCAAGTTTCTTCCGGTCGTTGTGCGACCATCATTATTGCATTGATAGACCTGAAGCAGGGGCTTCCCGATTCAGCGCCGCATAAGAAAATCTGTAAACAGACCGAACAGATTCGTTTTTTCTATTCGTATCCTCATGCCTTTTTATGTCAGGCTCTCAAAAGGCTATGCGCTTTTTCCATTTGGTCAACCGCAACATTGTTATGTTGATAATGAAGACTGTTTTTAAATAGAATCAATTTTTCAGCGAAATGATTAATCGCATCAGATATCTGAACGGGATGTCCGATTTTTCTCATCTGTACCAGTGGTGGCAGCAAGTTTTTGGTCGTCTTGCCCGTTGATCAATGCTTCAAGTTTGTTGCGGTCGCGCTTGAACGCTTCGAGATCTTTTCCATGCAAGGATTTTGCGTCCGGAAGGCGAATGCGCATCGGGTCGACTTTCGTGTTGTTCACGGAAACTTCAAAGTGGCAATGCGGACCTGTTGCTAGGCCGCTAGAGCCGACATAACCGATAATTTGTCCCTGATGAACTTTCGCTCCCGCTTTAATGCCAGGAGCAAAACTGTTCTGGTGTGCATAAGACGTTACGTAACCGTTGGCATGTCTAATTTCGGTCTGATTCCCATAGCCGCGAACCGGACCTGCTTTTGTGACGACGCCGTCTCCTGCCGCAACAATCGGAGATCCTCTTGGTGCGCTCCAATCAACACCGGTATGCATCCTGACATAGCCCAGAACCGGATGCCTTCTTGGGCCGAACGGTGAACGGAAAATGGCATTGGGCACGGGTTTGCGCAAAAGGAACTGCTTTGAACTACGACCTTCCGAATCATAATAATCAATTGTTCCATCATTGGAGCGGAAACGATAATATTTTCGCGTTACGCCACCAAGTGTGGCGCTGATAAAACGGATTTCCGGTTCGGATGTGTCTTCCGAACTTTTTTCCGGAGCGGCGTAAAAAACTTCAAGTGTATCATTGGGTGAAACGCGATCTTCCAGATCAACATCGTTGGCCATGACGCGAATGAGTTGACGTGCTGTGGTGAGAGGCATGTCGTAACTTAACACCGAACGGTAAATTGCATCATAGATTGTCGGCAGATTCGAAGCATTAATATGCGTAAGCGGCACCCCGCCCTCGAAAGCGGTTTTGAGTAACGGTGTCATTTCCGGTTCGTTACTTCTCACGAATTGCTTCTGATCATTAAGTGAGATTGAAAGGATATGATGCATACCGTGATAAATGCTGGCTCGTACCAGATGGTCATTACCGGACGAGTTGGTTTCTATTCCAATACGTAAAACGTTGCCGGCACGGAGCGTATCGGATCCGTTGAATTTAGAAAGTGCAGCAGCTATCTTATTAGCATCTTCCCCTCCATAATTGGCATCATTCAAAGCATTGATAATGGTTTGGGTTTTTCTGAATGGAATAATATCTTCGGCATATTCTTCAGAATTGTCGTTCGGCGCTATGCGTGGAGAGATGCTGACATTCTCCTGAATAATTTTAACATCCGGCATTTCGGAAAATTTGATCGAACCGAAATGCCCCAATTGCGCAGGGTCAAGATAATGAAGTGCGGCAACGCGCGTAATATTATCACCAAGAACAAAACCGGCTGCTCGAATATTCTGTTCGGCCTGATCAGCAGTCAATTGATCCGAATCATCAAAAGTAGCGGTGTTCACATCAAACTCGATGCTATGGAGTGTAATTTCCGTTTCTACTTTTGTACCGTAGATCTGTAAGTTATTTTCCGGCTTATCGCCTTGTTTGACAGTTTGGTCAGAAAAAATTGTCAATGCGTTGAAGGGCGGATATTTCAAATTATTCGGCCGATCTTCGGCAAGAGCCATACGCACAAGTTCGAAAGGTTGAGTCCGGATGACCTCTTTTTCACCTTGCTTTTGCATGATTGAAAGATCGAAATGCTGCCTGTCGTCGAAATTTTTTCTCGGTACAATCTGGGCTATTCGATCGACTTTTCTTTCGTCGGATTCTTCTGCCTCAAGTGTCGGAAGTTCACTCTGTGTCATCAATTCAGGCGGTGTTGCCAGTTGCTCGCGCCCGTCCAGAGCAACAAATAAAGCCACTCCCATCAATGTACATGAAGTAACGCCGGTCAAAATCGTTCCCGCAAGCCAGCGGATAGAAATCTGACGACGATCCGGCTGCCGACGCCCGTCAGCGACAAGCGCAGGTTCTTCTCCCGGATCATTATTGAAGCGACGATCTTCTATCATAAAATTAGCAAATGGTTTGCACGACCGAAATGGGCAATATCCACCTTTCGAATGAATTGTTATTTTTCGAGATGAGTTCCGAATTCTTTCATAGAGCGAGAGTCTGCCATAGAGGGCATCAAAAGAAAAGTACGCCGATGATGCGCTTCAACCATTATATGCATCTCCATGTTTATCATAAAAACATAATCATTATAAAAAAACGGTGGTGACCTAAACAGGAAGGAATTTTCTTTACCGGCATCGGCAGCTCAAAGGCTGTCATCAAGCTCTGCGAAAAACACATAAAAAATAAATGCGGCCTGTTTGTGTCCTAATTTTGAGCGTCCGACGCACTTATTTCAGCCTCTTAGAATTATTTTTGCGCCAAAACCGCCGGTTTCGGGCGGTTTTTCAAAAAAAAGGAAAAAAAATTGAATTTTTTTAGGATTGGCTGTTGACTCTGGGGGAAAGTGAGGTCTATATGAGCGCCACAACGAGGGCGGTACGCCGCTGGCGACAGTGAGTTGCGCTCTTGGAAAGAACGGATGAATTA
>NZ_JACFOO010000008.1:0-250 GCF_016102485.1 Bartonella sp. W8122 | reverse complement strand
GTTCGGGCAATGATTTGGTGATTGACTTTGTTAATGGAAAAACTGTCCGGATCAACAATTTTTTCAGTTCGGGACAACCGATTTGTAATTTGATATTTATTGATGATGGCACGTCATGGCTGACCGACTTCAGTCAGGCGCTTACAGATAATGGCGACGGTATTCTTGATACCAATGTTTTTTATGAAGAAATAAAAGATAAGAGCGGTTTTTCACAGAATGTATTGTTAGGAATTCTGGGTGCAGCTGC